>NZ_KB911255.1:0-165000 GCF_000383415.1 Hyphomicrobium zavarzinii ATCC 27496
ACTTATCCTGACAGTCTGAAATCGCGTCAGACGGTGAATAGTGAAAAGTGGTCCTGTCGCAAAACGACTACGCAAAGCTATTCGTAGCGTGCAAATACCTCCGTCTTGCCACCCCGCTTGAGCAGCAGCACCTCATAGGCCTCGCGACGATCGCCGGACTCCATCCCGGGTGATCCTATCGGCATACCGGGGACGACGAGCCCGATCGCGTCGGGGCGCTCTGTTAGCAGCTTCTGGATTTCACGCGCGGGCACATGGCCCTCGACGACATAGCCGCCGATGCGCGCCGTGTGGCAGGCGGCCAACGTGGCGGGTACCCCGGCATCCAGCTTGGCACGCATCAGTTGGCCCATTGCCAGGTCTTTAACCGTCACCTCGAAACCAGCAGCGTGCAGATGCCGAGCCCAGGCATGACAGCATGAGCAGCCCGATGTGGTCATCATCTCGACCGAAGCTGCCCTTGCCGCTGCCGGAAGTAGGATCACGAGAAACGACAGCAACTGTGCGATGCGCCTTCCTTTAGTCATGGTAACGTGAGCGCTCGTCCGGCGGACCGCTGTTGTCGCTCTTATCATCGCGTTTGATCCTGACTGGGTTGGGCGAAACGATCGCCGATGAAACTGGCAGCAAGAAGTACAAGCACGCCGCCCGTGATCGCCACATCGGCCAGATTGAACGTCGGCCAGTGCCAGCCGAAGGCATGGAAATCGAGAAAATCGGTAACAAGGCCGTCACTGCCACGGTCGACGATATTGCCGACGGCGCCGCCAGCAATCAGTGCAAAGCCAAGACGCTCGATCCAGACCCGCGATCGCAATCCGAGCCACACGACGAGAAGGGTCACCAGCAGCGCGAATCCGATCAGCAGCATCCGCGAAAGGTCGCTCTCTGCGGGAAAGAGGCCAAAGCTGATGCCAGGGTTGTAGCCGAGGCGCAGGTTGAAGAAGGGTGTCACCTCAACGGTGCGCCGGGCTGGCGTAAGCCAAGCGATCATCGCTGACTTCGACCACAGATCCAACATCGCGACTGTCATAACGACTAGTCCGAAGGCGACCGGCGATGACTGCAGGAGCTTTGTCGAGCTCTTCATGCGCTGGCCTCCACCGGGCGGAGGTTCTTGCGGCGGTCTCGGGTGGTGCGATCCTGCTCGCGGCCTGTGAGGCGCAGCAACCGTAGGGCATTGAGCGTGACAAGGATGGTCGCGCCCGTATCCGCCATGATGGCGAGCCACAGACCCGTCGCGCCAGTGATCGTCGTCACGAGAAAGATTGCCTTAAGCCCTAGAGCGATGACGACGTTCTGAGCGATGTTGCGGCGGGTGCGTTGCGACAGCTCGATCATGTCAGCTACACCGCCGACATGCTCATGCAGCAGCGCCGCATCAGCCGTCTCGAGCGCCACGTCGGTGCCACCACCCATGGCGATTCCGACGTCAGCTGCGGCCAATGCCGGTGCGTCATTGATGCCGTCACCAACCATCACTACGGTGCCTTGGCTCTTGAGGCGCGCGATCTCCTGCAGCTTGCCGTCGGGGAGCAACTCGGCGCGTACCTCGAGGCCCATCGCTTTGCCGACCGCGCCTGCCGTTCTCCGATTGTCACCAGAAAGCATGATGGGTGTGACGCCAAGCTGGTGGACCCGAGTGATGGCCGCAGCAGCGTCCGGGCGCGGCTCGTCCCGCACGGCTATGAAACCAATCGGCGCTTTGTCCTTGGCGACAATCACGACGGTCTTGCCGCTCTCCTCGAGCGCGGAGATGGTTGGGTGCGTGTCGGGCACGTAGTCCAGGCCGGCCGCATGGCGCGGCGACAGTATTTCGATGCGCGCGCCTGCAACCACGCCTTCAACAGCCTTCCCGGCGATCGCTCGCTGATCGGTCGCAGTGGGCACCGCAATCCCGGCACTTGTGGCGCGCTCGGTGATCGCGCGAGCGATGGGATGGCTCGAGCCCTGCTCCACGGCTGCAGCGAGGCTTAAGAGCGCATCGGCCGTGCCGTCGATGGGCACGATATCCGTGACGACCGGCTTACCAACCGTAAGCGTGCCGGTCTTATCGAAGGCGACCGTGCGAGCGCTGCCGATGGCTTCCAGTGCCGCGCCGCCCTTGATCAGCAGACCGGAGCGTGCACCGGCTGCAAGCGCCGACGCGATGGCGGCCGGTGTCGAGAGCACGAGCGCGCACGGGCAGGCGACCAGCAGAAGACCCAAGCCGCGATAGAACCATGTGCTCCAGTCCGCGCCAAATGCCATCGGTGGCAGGACCATGGTCAGCGCTGCGATCAGGATGGCGATGGGCGTGTAATACCTACTGAAGCGATCAATCAGTCGGGCTGTCGGGGCCTTGGTCGCCTGTGCCTCCTCGACCATGTGGATGATGCGGTTGATCGTATTGTCCTCGACCCGCCGGGTGACCTGAACCTTGAGAGCGCCCGTTGTATTGACGCTCCCGGCGACGACACTGCTGCCGGGCGTCTTCGGAACCGGGATCGATTCACCCGTCACAGCCGCCTCGTCGAGATCGGACGAGCCGTCGATGATGGTGCCGTCGACAGGTACTCGGTCGCCGGGACGCACAAGCACGACCTGACCAATGCTCAGCGAGTCGATCTCGACAGCCCGCGTCACATCGCCCTCGACCAGCAATGCGGTGCGCGGGATCAGTTTGCCGAGCGCCCGGATGCCATCGCGCGCGCGGCGGGCGGCAAGGCCTTCCAGCAGCTCGCCCAGAAGGAACAGAACGTTGACCAGGGCGGCTTCAGAACTCGCGCCCATGACGACCGCGCCCGCGGTAGCGAGCGAGACCAGCATCTCGATGCTGAACGGCGTGCCCGCACGTGCGCTGGCGACGGCGCGGCGGCCGAAATAAGCGAGGCCGATGAGCGCCGTCGGCAGGAATGCAAGCTGCTCGCTTGCAACTCCGCTCAGCCACGCAACGAGGCCAACCGCCGCCGACGCAAGGAGCAATCCCATGAGCCGAGCCTTCGGTGTGCTCCACCATGTCTGCTGATCCTCGTCAGCTGCCGGCGCTGCTCCCGCACGCGATTCGGCCTGCTCACGACCGTCGAGGGACTCGATGTGTTGGGTGCGATAGCCGAGCTTCGTCACCGCCTGGATGACCGTATCCGGGGGTGTCGTGGCCGCATCGAGGCGAACACTCAAGATCTGTGTCGCGAAGTTGACGGCGATGTCAGATGTGCCCGGCAGCTGCCGCACAGCCGTCTCGATCTTGGCCGCGCAGGAAGGACAGTCCATGCCGTCCACACGGAACTTCTCGTCGACGCGAGATATCGGCCGAGGCGCTATCGGCTCGACCCCATAGCCGAGCTTGCGGACGGCGTCCCCGATGGCGTCCGGACGCGTCCCGTCAGCCGAAGCGCGGAACGTCAGAACCTGCGTCGCGAAGTTGACGGTGACGTCCGAGACATCCTCGAAACGGCCGACGGCGGTCTCGACCTTGGCTGCGCAGGACGGACAGTCCATTCCGCTTACTTGGAAGCGATGCTCTTGGACTGCTGGCATGGTTTGCTCCGGAGGATCTTGGCTTGTCATTCAAGGCCATGTTACAACCTATAGCTACTATAGGTTCAAGGGGATCGTTATTGATGACTGGTCAAGAACTGAGCATCGGCGGCCTTGCCGAGCGGACGGGCACCAATGTGCAAACCATCCGCTACTACGAGCAGATCGGCCTGATGCCGCGGCCGTCGCGCACCGAGGGCAACCAGAGACGCTATGCTGCCGACCACGTGCGCCGGCTGGCGTTCATCCGCAATGCCCGCGATCTCGGCTTCACGATCGAAACCATCGTCACGCTTCTCGATCTCGCTTCGAAGCCGGACCGGCTTTGCGGCGAGGTGATTGAAATCGCGGAAGCGAACTTGGAAGTCGTCAGGGAGCGGCTCGCGCGGCTGCGTGCCCTCGAGCGGGCACTCAAGGATTTGGTCACCTCGTGCCATGGCGGCCAGATGAAGGACTGCCGGATCATGGAGGCACTGAGCGATCCTCGCCGGTGATTGAGACGGCGTCAGAGCCTGGCGAGGACTGCCTGCAACTTGGTTCGAACCGTGTGCGCGAGCTCAGTCAACTCCGGTTTGCCAACCCGCTCCATCGATGCGGCCGGATCAATGGCGGCGACCTCGACTTGGCCGTTGCCCACGTCCTGCACTATGACATTGCAGGGCAGCATGGTGCCGATCTTGTCCTCGGCCTGCAGGGCGCGGTGCGCGAGCGGCGGATTACAGGCGCCAAGGATACGATAGGGGCGCCAGTCCACGCCGATCTTCTTCTTGAGCGCGGCGCTTACATCGATGTCGGTCAGCACGCCGAACCCCTCCTCCTTGAGCGCTGCCGTCACCTTGTCGATGGCGGCGTCGAACGGCGCCCGGATGGTCTTGGCAATATAGAAGGTCATGACGTCACCTGCCGAGAATGTCTTGCCTGCGCCGCTGGTACTCCTCGCGATCAATCTCGCCCTTGGCATAGCGCTCGTCGAGCAGGTCGAGGGCGCGGCTGCCGCCAAAGTGCCGCGGCTCATCCGGCCAAAGCTTGCGAACGAGGAAGATGACCCCGGCCACGATGAGGCCGAGAAACAGCAGGGGCATTAGCATGTGCCATGGCCCCCACCACCACATCCATTCATGCATTGGCCAGCCTTGAGGATTGGTCTGCGCCCAGCCCGGCACTGCGAGTACCGGGACAAGGGCCAAAGCCAGGGTGAAGCTGCGGAGCATCGTGGTCCTCACATCATGCAGCAGCCCATGCCGAGCAGCTGATCTGCCTTCGTCTTTTGATCCGGTGTCAGCACGGCATAGAGCGCATCGGTCGCCGGTCTCAGGGCTTTGAGGGCCTCAACCATGCTCTCCATAGCCTTGGTATGAGCGTCGAGGCGAGCAACGGCGGTGCCCGATTGCCACGCCTGCATCATCCCCTGGTGTGTGCCCTGCATGGCCGACTGGCGCGCCTTGACTGCCGTGACGTAGCCGTTCCAGGCCGCCGTCTGCGCCTCGGTGATGCCGAGCTCAGCCTTGAGATAGGCGAGACGGCCCTCGATCGCCGGGCCCGTCATCATCATGCCGGGACCCATGCCGCCCATGGGCATCTGGCCCATCGTCATGCCTTGGCCGCCCATCATGGGGCACCCCATCATGCCGCCGCCCATGGGCATGCCCGGACCCATCATTCCTGGACCCATCATGCCCGGCCCATGCTGCATTTGCTGAGCCTGTACACTGATGGCCCCGGCAAGGAGCGTGGCGGAAACAAGGATGCTCGCAAGGAGCGATTTACGTGTGTTGCGCATGGTCAACCTCCAGACAATGGTAGCATGCAAAAATCTATAGCTTCTATAGCTTGATGAACGCATTGACGGGAGTCAAGTTCAGACCTCCTTGCGCGCGGTGAGGTCGCGGCCCTCAGAACACTCGGATGGCTTTGCGATATTTTGTGATGTCTGCATCGATCGCCTCGCGCTGCAGCGGCGATAGCCGCCTTGTCTTGAGCAGTTCCTCGCCGTCGGTGATGGCCTTGGCCCACAGCGGGCGGTGGCGGTCGGTGATGCAGGAGTTGGGGCAGCGGTCGGGGCGGCACTGGGCCATGGCCGGCCGGCTGTGGTCGGTCTTGCCGTTGAGACAGAGGGCGGTCGCCGGGTCGAAGAAGCAGTCGCTCAACACGCCGACGAACAGCGTCTTGGCCACGTGCGCGAGCATGGCGCGGACGCGCGCGGGATCAGCGATGTGGCCGGGGAGCGGCTCGAGCTTGTCGGCGGCTTGGCTCAGCTCATTCGAGATGCGGGCTGCAGCCGGTCCCATCAGCACCTCGCCGGCACGGTGGTGCTCGAAGTAGGAGAGCACGTCGTCGAGCTGGCCGAGGACGCGCTCGCGCTCGACCTCGTTGCGAAAGCCCGATCGGCTCGAGCCCGCGTAACCCTCGTAGGCAGCGATGCCGCTGTGCTTGTACTGGATCATGCCGGCGACCGTGCCGAACGGCCGGTTCGCGATGTGCCAGGCGACCGTGCGCCGGAACTGGCGCGTCGTGATGCGCCACGGCTTGCCGTCCGGGCCGGGCGGGATGATCGGCGCCTCGGGCGTGCCGAACTGAGCGTTCAGGTGGTCGCGAAAGGTGTTGAGCTGGCGCACGATCTCGGCCGAGATGTGATCCTTGCTGCCGTGGTCACTGAGCACCCTCCACAGCGTGTCGCCACCCCGGCGGTGCCGGATGTGCTCGGTCAGGCGCTCGAGCACCGTGATGGCCTTGGCGACGGGCTCGACGGTGATCCACTTCTCCGCCTGGCCGCGCACCTCGCGCCGCTTGTAGACGGTGCTCTTGATCCGATACCGCTCGATAAGGCCGTCCTCGCTACGCTCGACATCGAGACAACCCGAACGCATCGCCTGCACCTCGCAGTCGCGCATGCCGGTCAAGTAGGCGCAGACGATATAGCAGGCTGCCTGCAGCATGCGCTCCTCGAGGAGCAGAGATTTGGCGTCGAAGCGCAGCCGCCAAGGCTTGCCGGTGTCCGGGTCGATCGAGATGGCCGTGTCCATCCCGCCAACCTCGGTGCCGAGTGCATCGATCGCATCGAGTACGAGTGCCTTGGTCGTCTTGCGGAGCAGCACGTGCTGGGCCGGCTCGGCCTGGGCGTCGAGACCGATATGCAGATGGATGAGGAGAGCATTCACCGGCGGCGTCGAGGTGCCCGTGATCGGATCCTGGCGGACGGCACCATTGTGCGATGTGGTCCAGATCGGCACGCCACGGCCGTTGGCGCGCAGCTGATCGAGATAGGTGATGAGCCGCTGCCGGCGGCGTTGCTTGCGGGTGGACGGCGAGAAGCGCCTATCCTCGGTGACTAGTGTTCTGTGACGTTCCTCCAGCGCCTCGAGCTCGGCGCGTGCGGCTAGGATATCGGCCGAGAAGACGGTGATGTACTTGAGCGACCATTGCAGCAGGGGAGCGATCACCGCCTCGGGCAGGCGCGGCGTCTTGTTCTCGCCCGCGGTCTGCTTCGAGCCGGCGACGACATGCGCCGAGCGTCCCTTCCACGGCAGCAGTACGAGTCCGCCGGACGGCATGTGATCCCGAAAATGGTGGAGATCGACGACGACCTCGAGCAGATGCGCGACCTGAATGGGGCGGCGCTGCGGATCTGCCGTCAGGTGATTGCGGTAGGCGTCGAGCGTGGCTTGATCGACACGGGCGAGATTGCAGTTGCCCTTCTTCTCGGCCACAAACTCTAGGAACCGGCGCGCCCGGTTGAACAGCTGGCGGATGCTGCCGGGCGGCAGGCGGCCGCGGTGCCCGGGAATATCGAAGTTGAGCCGAGCATAGAGAAACTCCCGCAGCGTGCGCGCGACGCTCGCGTCCTCGATGCCGTCGAAATGCGCGGTGACGTGGCAGACCCGTGCGTTCTCGCGAAACACGGCTGGCGACAAATCCCAGGTGCTGTCCTCGAAGCGGGACAAGGCCGATCGCTTGTGGCCGCGGCGCAGGGCTGCGCTCTCCAGCACCGGCTTGCCAGCAAGCTGATGCGGGGTGGCGGCCGGGACGAGCTTCAGGGCCGTTGCCTTGCTCATGCGCGCGTCTCCAGCGGCAGATAGGGCTGATGCTCGAGCGCCTTGGCCTTCTCGCGCGCATCGGCAACGACGGCCTCCGAGAACGCCGGCAAAACTTGCTGTGTGACGCGCGACCAGGGGCGGCCGAACTTGGCCCACCAGTCGGCCTCGGCCATCTCGGTGCGGCGCACGACGATGAAGTCGAGGAACGCGATGATGGAGGGCAGCTTGCGCGCGGTGATGACGGCATTACGGCATTCGAGGCAGCCCCAGAACGGCTCGGCGCACGGCTCGCCGTCGGCCGCGAACGGGCTGTTGTGAAAGCCGCTGCAGCTCGCCAGCCAGACATCCTGCTTGCCGCTCAACATGGACCGAACCTGGGCGGCCGGCACGGGAAGCTGCAGCGTTGAAGGGGCCTTGCGAGCGACCGCCTCCTCCTCGGGCGTGACGATGCGAGGCTGCAGCGCAGAGCTGAGCGCATCGTTGAGGCCGTCGACGACGGCCTGCTCGTGCAGGTGGCGCAGCGATGGCAGATCGGCGTAGTGGCGGGCGGCGACCTCCGGCGTGTGGCCGACGGCGAAGCGGGCCATATCGCCCTGGGACTTGGCGTACCAGAGCGCCTTGTGCGTCTTGCGCAGGCGGGAGAGCAGCAGAGGCAGCGGTTGGCCAGCATCATCGACGAGATTGTGGCGCGCGACCCAGATATCGATCATCTCCTGCGGGTGCAGAAAGCGATCGGCGAGGCGTCCAGTGTGGAAGTAGAGCCATAGGCTGTCGCTCGGCTTGTGCTTGCGGGCGGCCGTCGTCAGCTCGATTAGAGTCCGGATGATGCCGCCCGGCGTGGACGACGCGCCGTCGCGGACGCGCAGCCGCTTCCACTCCGATCCCCGTGCGCGGCGCTTCACATAATCGATCTCGACCGTGCCGGACGCCGGATTGCGCAGGCAGTCGAGGCGCAGAGCCTTAACGCACTCGGGCTCGAGCCCCGTCTCCAGGCTGAGCAGGACGAAGAACGGGATCACGTCCTCGGCGAGCAGATGGCGGCGGGCGTGCAGATCGCGGATCGGCGTGCCGTTCTCGAGACCGAGCAGGTGAAACCGCCGGTAGAACGAGAGCAGGACCGGATGCGTATGGCCGATCGTGCCCTCGGCCTCGATCACCTCGGCGGCGGCCTCGAGGTGACCGCGCAACGTGGCGTCGGCATGCTCGATCGGGGCTGGCGACTTGAGCCGGCGCGTGATGGCCTGGATATCGGCTCGCGCCGCATCACGCAGCTGCTTGGCGACGTAGCCGCTGTAGGCATCCCGTGGCGTCGACCTGCCGAGCGATCGCGCGCTCGTGTAGCCGAGCCGCTGCCGCAGCTTCTCGTCGAGCAGGCCTGGCCGGCCCGCATCGATGGTGCGCAGCGCGATGATGGCCTTGGCGATAATGGTGTGACGGTGAATGGTCGTCACACCCTGAGCCTCGAGCCAGCTCTCGAATCCGTCGATGTGCTCAGCTCGCAGATGCTCGGGGCCGTCGATCGTGGGCGCGGTCTCGTTGAGGAACACGAAGAAGCGCTTCAGGCCATTGAGGTGCTGCAGCACGGTCGAGCGCACCATGGTCGGCGCGAGCTCCCGCAGCGCCGATCCGAAGGCGAGCGCCAAACGACGCGGTCGCAGCACGACGAGTTCGATCAGGGCCGTGCCGCCATGTGCAGTGTCGACGGTGAAGCGCAAGCCGGTGACGGCATCGGATCTCCGTGCCGATGACTGGCCATCGGCACGCTTGAATGAGACCCGCTGCCCCTTGCGCGGCCGCGCCTTGCCCTTGCCGCTCATGCCGCCGCCTTGACCGTTTGCGGCGTCTCGATGCCGGACAGCAAATCCTCGACGGCGGCGTCGACCGTGTCCTGGCAACCGGCCAAATGATCGAGGTAGATATAGGTCGTGGCGACGCTCGCGTGCCCGAGCAGGCGCTGAACTTGCTGCAGGGGATCGCCGAGCAGCCGGCGATAGGCCGCGCCGGATAGATCCTGATCCTTGTGCGCATCGCCGAACCGCTGCCGGATCAGCAACGCCAGCATGTGCACGGCGAAGCTGTGCCGCAGCTGATGCGGGCTGACGTCGAAGGCGAGGCCGGCGGCCTGGCAGCGGCGGGAAGCGCGGGTGAAGGTGACCTCCCACGTGTTGGGAGCGACGGGCAGGCCTACCTCGCTGAGCCACAGGGCGGCGGGCTCGATCGGCGTGTCGTCGTTGCCTCGAATGACGAGCCGGCGGCGCTCGTCCGGTGTCACGGTGTCGAGCCGCATCGGCCTCCGCTCGCCGCTCGCCGTGGCGACCTCGATCCTGCCGGCGTTGACACCGCACGTCAGGGCCGCCGACATGCGCATGATGCCGCCGCGCATCTTGAACTTCTCGACGGCGACGGCGCGCTCGACCTCCAGGTAGCTACGCAGGCGGGCGAGCAGCGAGGCCGGGATGCGGATGGTGCGGCCCTTGTCGCCCTTCGTCAGTGAAGCAGGCAATCGGAAGGCGACCTGCTTGTCGCGGCCCACGCTGGCGCGGATCGCCTCCTCGATCTCCACGGCGAGCAGGGATGAGGCCTCCTCGAGCCGGAGCCCAGTTGAGATCAGGAGATCGGCGAAGAGGGCATTGCGGCTGCCGTTGCGGTCGCGGGCGCCGGGCCGATCGCTGCCCTCGGGGGTGAGCCCGAGCAAGCCGACATCGCGGAAGTGCCGGTAATCCTCGATGGTGATGAACTTGACGTCGGAATGCTTGGCGGCGCGCTCGTAGGCTTGGTTGCGCGTTACGGTCATCGTGCGGCCACGGCCGGATGGCATCCGGCGCCACACGTCGCGATAGTTGAACGGACTTTGGGCTATGAGACCCTCCTCGACCGCCCATCGATAGAGCTTGTCGAGCGCCGCCACTGCGCGGTTCCAGCTTGCGGCGGAGATGCGGTTCGCGGCCTCGTCGTGCCGCCGGGCACGATGGTAGGCGCCCACATCCTCGCGCGTCGCTAGCCACACGGTCTTGCCGCGTGCCTCGTCGAGGAAACGCACCCAGACGAGGAGATCGTAGGCGTAGCTGCGCAGGCTGTGCTGCGAGCGCACGCCATTGAGTGGCAGGTCCGCGAGGAAGCGATCGAGATGGGGATCGTAGGGCGCGCCATCGCGCAGGATGGCCGGCGCCCCTGCCGTCCGGCTCCAGGCGGTGACATTGCCGTTCTCCGCGGCCGACCGCGCACTTGCCTCCAACAGCGTGATCATGAGACGAGCCCCCGCTCTCGACGCACGCACTTGGACATTGAAAAGATGCGCTCCGCCGCTGAGCCCTCCGCTGGTCCGCTACGCGTCCCAGCTCCGGCCTCAGCGGCGGAGAACCACGGCCAACGCTGAGGTCGATGGACAGCGAAATCGTGGCCTCAACGCCCGTATCAGAGTTCGCTGCGAGTCGCGCCGGACTGTCCAGATAATTCACAGCCAGACTGTCCAGATAACGCCACCAGCTCCTCGAACGCATACTTGCGCGAGCCGAAGGATCCGGAGAGATCGCGATTCAATCGCAAGGCATGTCCGGAGGCATGGCCGAGTTCGTGCAGTGCCGTCCGGTGCCAGTTGATCGGCTCGAAGAAGGCGGCCGGTGGCGGCACCTGCACGTAGTCCTCGGTCGGCGCATAGAAGGCCCGCGCGCCGCCGATGCGGAAGTCGATACCCGTGGCTTTGATCAGCGCCTCGACACGCAGCGCGATGGTGCCGGGCGGTGGAGGCGGCGCGACGGTGGCGATCTCGTCGGGAAGGCCGTCGCACTGATCTGTGTTGAAGACAGTGAAGCGCTTGAGGAACGGAATGGCACGCGCTTCGCCGCCGCTGGACGCCGCGCGCCGTTTCGCATCGCCGGGCACGAAGCGGTCTGCATAGACGACGGTGATGCCGCGCTCGTCCTTGCGCACGTTGCCGCCGAGCGCCAGGGCCTGCCGGAAGGTTAGCCAGCTCTGGCCAGCGTAGCCCTGCTCGATGACCGCGCCCCAGAGGATGAGGACGTTGATCCCGGAGTAGGTGCGGTTGGTGGAGGCATTTTTCGGCATCGCGAGCTGGGCTTTGGCCGACGGCGTGCCCCAGGGCTGCACCCAGGGCACGCGGCCGTCTTCCAGCTCGGCGATGATCTTGTTAGTGATGTCGTCATAGAACGTTGGCCGGTTGTCCTTGGCACTGGCGGGAGAAGTGGATTTGGACATCGTGGGTCTCCACGACGGGCCGGCGAGAGCCTCTCTCTCGCCACCTCGAGCCCGTCATGGCTTCCCCACCCGCCTCTGCCTCGCCTCTACTGCAGCCGGCCGGCTGTCAGGACACCACGCTCCGGCGACCTGCTCGCGACGCAGACGTTGGCGACATGACAGTCAACGTCGACCGGTGGTAGGAGTCTGTGTGAAGCGACACTAGGACCTGACGATGCGCGCACGTCTCATTCAAGAGCTCAACGCTCTTTCCGACAGCCTCGGGCCTGATTTCGTGAACCCCGGTCTCCCGCGCGAAGCCGCGGCGGTCTTGGAAGAGCTGCTCACGGCTTTGGGATCGGCCAAGGTCGCGCTGATGAATCGCCACAACGCAGATACCGACCTGTGGGAGCGCATGGCAAAGGCGGCTCTCGAAGAGATCGACGATGCTCTGGGCCTGAACACCGTCGAGCACTGAGGCCCCCCGCTCACCCGACAGAAAGCTCGCGCCACGAGACAATCGTAGTCCCGCGCCCGGCTGACCGTTACCCGAAGGGCCGAGACCCGCCGTGCGGGACTCGGGCGAGCGGCCGCAGGCCGCGAGGTAGGGCCCGACAGCGGCCGCCACAGGCGGCCGCGAAGGCGCCCAAATGAAGACTTACTCACATCAGCGATCACCAGCCAAAACACGCGCAAGCCCCCGCACGCTCACTCTTCGCGAAGCAATTCCAGCTCGAGCTGCGGAATGGTCTGATCGACGCTTGCCAGCTTGGAGACCGATACTCCGACGAGCCGTATACCCACCGTCACCGGATACACCGTGCGGACCAAGGCCACGCTGAGCTCTCGCAGCTTGGCTTGCGTCGTGACCGGCATTGAAACCGTCCGGCTGCGCGTGATCAGCCGGAAGTCGGCATACTTCACCTTCACCGTGACCGTGTGCCCGTAGGTGGCCGTCTTCTCGCACCATGCCCATACGTCGTCGGCCATGGCGACGATACCAGCCTCGATGTCGGCTGCAGAAAACAGGTCGTCCGAGAAGGTGGTCTCGCTGCCGGAGGATTTCCGTTCCCGGTTCGGCACCACCGCGCGTTCATCCTGCCCACGCGCAATGCCGTAGTACCAGGCGCCTGACTTGCCGAAGTGCTCTTCGAGGAAGACCAGCGTCTGCCGCTTGAGGTCGGCGCCTGTATGGATGCCGAGCGCCCTCATCTTCTCGGCCGTCACCGGCCCGATGCCATGAAACCGTTCCACCGGCAGGCCCTCCACGAACACTGGGCCTTGGTTGGGCGTCACGACGAACTGCCCGTTGGGCTTCTTCTGGTCGGAGGCGAGCTTGGCTAGAAACTTGTTGTAGGACACGCCCGCCGAGGCCGTGAGGCCTGTCTGCTCCAAAATACGCGCGCGGATCTCGGCTGCGGTCTCCGACGCCGTCGGAATGCCGCGCAGGTTCTCGGTCACGTCCAGATAGGCTTCGTCCAAGGACAGCGGCTCCACCAGCGGCGTGTAGGCGTGGAAGATCTCCCGGATCTCGTCCGACACCGCCCGATAGACGTCGAAGCGCGGCGGGACGAACAGGAGCTCCGGGCACTTGCGCAGCGCCGTGGCCGACGGCATCGCCGACCGGACTCCGAACGCCCGCGCCTCATAGCTCGCCGCCGCGACAACGCCGCGCTTGGCGGCAGAGCCGACTGCCAGCGGCTTTCCGCGCAGCTCGGGATTGTCGCGTTGCTCGATGGACGCATAGAAGGCGTCCATGTCGATGTGGATGATCTTGCGCACGGGGCCATTCGACACCAAGGCACGTGCCAGCGCCACCGGGTCTGTCACGTCTCAGTTGCGGAAGTCAGTGGAAGGCTGATCGGCATGTCATCTCACGACGCCCCCATCGTACAAGTCAGGCCCAACGGGACGTCCGGTATTTGTTGCTACGGCCTAGAGACGGGCTCCGGTTCAGGGCATTTGAGAATTCCTCAAAACCACGTATCTATATGTAACTACATATTTTTGTCGCCTTTATGGAGCGAGGTGCTGCTGGAGTTGCTTTCGAGTATTACAACATATATGTTGTAACGAATGATTCCTCCTCTGACCATGCTGGCCGGGTCCCCCTGGTCCGTCCTGCCCCCAGGGATCCATCCGGCGACGCTGGAGGAGGTTGAGGCGGCGTTTGCCTCGAACCTGCGGCGCCGGACGCTCTATCGGGGCCTGGTTGACGCCTCGGCGAGGCTCCGCTTTGCGGGATGCGGAACGGTCTTCCTCGATGGGAGCTACGTGACCGGCAAGCCGAGCCCCAACGACTTCGACGCCGCCTGGGACCCGCAAGGTGTGGACCCGCTGCGCCTTGATCCGGTGTTCCGGGATTTCCGGAACAAACGGGCGGCGCAGAAGCGCGCCTTCGGCGGTGAGTTTTTTCCCTCCTCCATGCTGTGCGTGGATGTGGGAAAGAGCTTCGTCGAGTTTTTTCAGTTGGACCGTTTTACCGGAGAAAAGAAAGGAATTGTCTCGATTTCGCTCTCGGCCGATCCGGTTCTTTTGCGAAAGGTGCAGCAGCCATGATCTACAGTGACAAACAGTACAGCGTGTCTATGGCGGAGCTTGCCGATCTCAAGAACGCCCTCGAAGCGGCGCAGGCGCGTGAAGGTGCGCAGGCGTGGCTGAGGCAGACGGAAATCGACGCGCTGAAGAGCCAGATCGAAGACATTGAGGCCGAGATTGAGGAGTATGACCGGTTGCGGTCGGGGCAGGTGGCCTTCTCGAAGACCTACGCGCTCGAGGAGCTGCCACGGGTACTGGTGCAGGCGCGGATCGCGGCCGGCATGAGCCAGACGGACCTGGCGGAGAAGCTCGATCTGAAGCCCCAGCAGATCCAGCGCTATGAGGCAACGGAATATAAGGGTGCGAGCCTCGCCCGCCTCATCGAGGTGTCGCGCGCGCTCGGCGTCAACATATCCGGTACGTTCGGCGGCGCGAGGGCGGCGGAAGGCTCGGTGTTTGTGTGGCCCGACAGCGGGGATGTCGCGTGGGGCCAGTTCCCATACAAGGAGATGATCCGGCGCAAGTGGTTTTCCGCTCCCAAGGGCGCGAACCCGGTTGAATGCGCGAAGCGCTATTTCCTGGAAGCGGCGGGAGGACAGTTTGTTACCGCGCTTCATCGCAAGAAAATGCGCAGTGGCAACGTCCCCAACGAGTACGCGCTGCTGGCGTGGCAAGCGCGCGTTCTGGAGTTGGCGCGCGAGGCAGCCAGGGAGCTTGGCGAATTCGAGCCGAATGACAGCTGGCTGCCGGATCTTGTCGCCCTGACGCGGGAAGAAGACGGTGCGGCCGCTGCCCGCCGCCTGTTGGCCAGGAAGGGCATCGTGCTGGTCGTCGAGCGGCATTTGCCGGGCTCGTACCTAGATGGCGCTGCGATGCTCGATGCGAACGACCGACCCGTGATCGGCCTGACGCTGCGCTTTGACCGCCTGGACAATTTCTGGTTCGTGCTCCTGCATGAGCTCGGCCATGTGTTTTTGCATCTCGTCGAGGGCCAGCGCTACGACTTCTTCGACGAGGAAGGCGCGGGTAATAGCGACGCATTGGAGCGGGAGGCCGATCAATTCGCGTTGAATGCGCTCATCCCGGAAGAGAAATGGGATCAATGCCTGTCGCGCTTCGCCCTCTCCGAAGAAGCGGTGCTGATCGATGCCGAGGCGCTGGGTATCCATCCGAGCATCATTGCGGGGCGCATCCGCAAGGAGCGCGGCGATTGGACCATTCTGAACAGTCTCGTCGGACAAGATGAGGTGCGTCGTCAGCTGGAGGTAGCGGGCGATGAACTTGACTGACGATATGTATGTCCCGGCGGTGCGGTGGCGGCAGGGGGAATATCAGAGCCTTCTGCGGCTGAGCAACGCGGCGAAGGACCGGATCGTCCCCCTCGTCACCATTCCGGAGATTGAGTTCGATTTCGAGGAATGGAGGCCGAGGAAGACGGTGCACGAGCATGTGCACCCCTTCGCGCTGCGCTTTCACAAGAAGTGGGGCAAGCGGCCCGCCTGGGTGGGTGTGCATCCCAGCATCGTGATGCAACCAATGGACGATGGCCGCGACGTCTTCAGCTACGTGTTCGAGGGCCTGAGGGGATATGAATGCAACGCGGTGCCGGCGATCCCGCTCGGCGCGGATGCCGCGACGGTGGCCAGCGTGTCGGCGATTGTCGGCCGGGACGGGATGGGCGTGGGGATCACGCTGCGGCTTGAGGATCTGATGAAGCCGAAGCCCGAGGGCGAGTTGCTCGGCTTCATCGCTCAGGTGGGGGCGGCGCTCGATGAGACGGATCTGATCATCGATCTGGGCGCGCCCAATTTCGAGCCCTATGGGGCCTTTGCCGGTGCGCTGATTGCGGCCTTGCGCAAGCTCGGTGACCTTGGCCGGTTCCGCAATCTGGTGCTGCTCGGGACGGCCATACCTGAGACATTCAAGGATGTCGGCAAGGGTACGAGTGGGATCGAGCGCCACGACTGGCTGTTTTACGGCGAGTTCACCCGCCGGTTGCCTGCTGGGATGCGGCGCCCGGTTTTCGGCGACTATACGATTGTGCACCCCACCTTCACGCCGACCGACATGCGCAAGATCAAGTCGGCAGGGAAGCTGATCTACACGACGCCGCGGAGCTGGTGGGTCAAGAAGGGCGGGGCATTCCGCGACGATCCGGAGCAGATGCACGACCATTGCGCCGTACTGGCGAGTGACAGCGCCTTCCGGGGGGCGGCATTCTCACATGGGGATGACTACATCGCCAAATGCGCGGTCAGGAGCGCGCCGGCCAGCAACCAGACGCGCTGGAAGTCGGTGGCGATCAACCATCACATCACGCATGTGCTGGAAGATCTCTCCACACTTTGCGGCTCACCATAGCCAGGCGGATGGCCGTGGTGATCTCGGCGAGCGTCATCTCTTCGCACAGCATCTCATAGAGCTGGCGGCGGGGCGCGCGCAGCTGCTTGGGCGTATAGCCCCGGTGCTGGAGCAGCCCGGC
This sequence comes from Hyphomicrobium zavarzinii ATCC 27496, assembly GCF_000383415.1. GTDB lineage: Bacteria > Pseudomonadota > Alphaproteobacteria > Rhizobiales > Hyphomicrobiaceae > Hyphomicrobium_C > Hyphomicrobium_C zavarzinii. Next base: position 16,768 of record NZ_KB911255.1, read on the forward strand.
CGCTTCGGAGCGCCAGAGCAGATGGGCGATCATCACCGCATCGGGTCCGGGATTGGACCTTGCAGGCCGGACGGGACGCAGATGGATGGCCTGGCGCACGCCCTGATATGCCTCGATGATGCCGCACCAGTCCGGCGCGCGCCGGGCGACAGCGTCCAGATGGCGGGTGGAGGCGACAATGGTCAGCTTCTGCAGCGTCCTGGAATAGATGTCGATCTGGCTTCCCAGCCGCTCGAGCGTGTCGGCGTCACTCTTGATCTCATAGCCGTGAATGCAGCCATTGATGACGGCGACGTCGATCCGGCTCTTGGCATGGGCGAGGCCAAGTTCGTCAATGACGATGGTATCCGGATGTCCCTTATGCTGGCGCAGGCGCTTGTGATGAAGCGCGGCGCGGATGACGGCATCATTGATCGGAGCGGGACGAGGCATGTTGCGTAGCGTGTGGCTGCTACAAGGAGTCTGCCTGATTTGTCCCCACGCGCCAAGTGGGAAGTTCGACCATCTGATGATTGTCCGTGCCCTGTCTCGAATGAGCGGTGGTCATCTCGCACATCGCGAGGCTTCTTGAGATCCTCGGCAGATGCGGGCTGCGTCGCTTGAGATGCACAAAGTAGTCTGGAGAATCGAAATCTCGTTCGGCGATGCGAGCCTGGGCCGATCCCGGAAGTTCTTTGCGGTTCCCGCGTATGCCTGCCATTGCCCATTGAGATATGCGGTCCGCTCCGCGATGCTCGTCGCATCCACTGCGACAAGTGTGAGGGGCGCGACCACGTCGACGAGGATGAGCGAGAGCAGCAGTCAGCGCAAATCAGATCAGACTCGCCAACACGCGATAGATGGCGAGTCGTCTGACGCGGCCAGTGACGAAACTGTATCGGCCGCGGCGGATATCCCCGATCACGATTTTCAGTGGCCAGCGCCCGTCACGGCGGATGAAAGGTTCTATCCGCCGCTCACGCTCGACGTCTCCCGCTATGAGGCGTTGCTTGCCGAGTTCGATCTTTCGGATGAGGAGCGTGTCGTGTTCCTCGAAGCGATGTGGAACATCGTCGTGAGTTTCGTCGATCTCGGCTTCGATCTTCATCCGCTGCAGCAGATTTCGAAGGCAGCCGATCAAGACTCGAAGGATGCTCCCGATTGATTGGCGAGCGCTTCGGAGGCTGTGGTAGACTGCAGCGTCTCCAAGCGCATTTGCCCTTAACAGTCTGTAGTCACGACTTGTGCGGCTCATTTGAAAGGAGAGCTGATGACGTCACACCAGCCGGAGTTTCCACCCAACACGAAGGCCGTCATCTATTGCCGTGTGTCGAGCGCCAAGCAGACGACGCGCGGCGATGGTCTCGGCTCCCAGGAAACCCGTTGCCGCGAGTATGCGCGCTACAAAGGGCTCGAGGTCGTAACGATCTTCCAGGATGACATGACCGGCAGCCTGGCCACGCGCCCGGGCATGCAGGCGATGCTCGCGTATCTGCGTAAGCACTCGAAGAAGGGCAAGGAGCGGATCGTCGTCATCATCGACGACATCTCGCGGCTTGCGCGCGGGATCGAGGCGCACTTGAAATTGCGTGCCGCGATCGGCAGTGCCGGCGGCATCCTGAAGAGCCCGACGATTGAGTTCGGCGAGGACTCCGACTCCATCCTGGTCGAGAACCTTCTCGCCAGCGTCTCGCAGCACCAGCGCCAGAAGAACGGTGAGCAGACCATCAACCGAATGCGGGCGCGCACCATGAACGGCTACTGGTGCTTTGCGGCTCCGGTGGGATATCGCTACAAGCGCGTGCATGGCCACGGCAACATGCTGGTCCGCGACGAGCCCATTGCGTCGATTGTTCAGGAAGCCCTTGAAGGCTTCGCGTCAGGGCGCTTCGAGACCCAGGGCGAGGTGAAGCGTTTCCTCGAGAGCCAGCCGGCCTATCCCAAGGACTGCAAGGATGAGACGATCCGGTTCCAGCGCGTCACTGATCTGCTGTCGCGCCCGGTTTACGCTGGCTTGGTCGAGGCGATGAAATGGAACGTCTCTCGCCGCAAGGGGCATCATGAGCCTTTGATCTCCATTGAAACCTACGAGCGCATCCAAGAGCGCTTTCACGGCCGCGTACGGGCGCCTGTCACGAAGCGGACCGGGCTTGACTTCCCGCTACGCGGGTTCGTCCGGTGCGGCGATTGCGGCGAGCCTCTGACGGCGTGCTGGTCCACGAGCAGCAGCGGCAAGAAGCATCCGTACTACCTTTGCTACAACCGCGACTGTCCCAGTTGCCGCAAGTCGATTCCGCGCGACAAACTCGAGAGCGCGTTCGATGGGATCATCTCCGGCTTGCAGCCGAGCGAGGATGTCGCGACGGTTGCCCGCACCATGTTTCGGGAGGCATGGGACCAGCGCGTGGCACAAGGCAAGGCTGTGCAGGCGCAGATCAAGACAATGCTGGCTGACCTCTCCAAGCAGGTCGATCAGATGCTGGCGCGCGTCGTTGCGGCCGACACGCCTGCTGTGATCCGCGCGTATGAGACGAAGATCGCCGAGCTTGAAACGCAGAAGTTGGGACTGACGGAAAAGCTTGAGAAGCAGAGCAAGCCACAACACGCCTTCGAGGAGTTGTTCGAACTGGCGCTGTGGTTCCTCTCAAACCCTTGGAAGCTTTGGACTTCGGGCCAGTTCCACTTGCGCCGGATCGTGCTGCGATTGGCGTTCCTGGAGGGGGTCGCCTATTCGCGGGCAAGCGGATTTTCGAACATCAAAACCGCAATGCCTTTCAGGCTATTAGAGGACGCAGATACGATAAAAGATGAGTTGGCGCGCCCGAAAGGATTCGAACCTCTGACCCCCAGATTCGTAGTCTGGTGCTCTATCCAGCTGAGCTACGGGCGCGTCTTTGCCGATGTTGCCGGTTGAGGACCGGCTGGGACCGTCGAGTAGCGCCACGGCGCCGCCTGAGGTCCGGCAAGGCGGCAACTACTAATGTGCCTGTCCGTCAAGTGCAAGTGTCTTCGGTGACGCCGGGGGTGCTTTCGGGATAACCCCTCTGGATACCCCGTATATTCGGGCGATGAGGGGCAAGAAGCGCTCGTCATTCCTCCGTTTCTTTCTGCTCGATGTCGCTTTGCGTTCCCTCAGAGAAATGGGCGAATCCCGAGGGGACCGTTCGGGTGCGGATGCACTTCCAAGGTGGCCTCGGCCCGGGAGGGTGAGACGATCAGCGCACGCTCCGGTCCGGCAGCTCGATGAGGAAGGTCGCGCCGGCGCCGGTATCGAGAAGCTCGAGCTTGCCGCCGTGCACCCCCACCAGCTCCGAGGCGATGGCGAGGCCGAGGCCGGAGCCGTCCTTGCGGGTGGAAGCCTGGAAGGCACGGAACAGGTTCTCGCGGGCGTGCTTCGGCACGCCGGGACCGTTGTCGGACATCTCGATGAAGACCTTGCGGCCATCCCGCCAGGCCTTGACGCGGATCTCGCCGGACTTGGCATCGCCCTGGCTCTCGATGGCCTGCACGGCGTTGCGCGTCAGGTTGCTCAAGACGCGGAAAAGATGTTCGTGATCGGCGTCGATCAGAAGCTGGTCGTCGAGGTCGAGCGTCCAGGCGATCTTTCCTTCGCGCGGGAGGCCCAAGCCTTCCGCCACCTCTTCCAGCAACGGCTTCAGACGCATCAGCTCGCGGCGTGGCTCGGCCTCCTCGGCGCGGCCGAAGCGGAGCGAGGAGTTGCAGAAGTTGATGGCGCGATCGAGCGAGGCGATCAGCTTCGGTGCGAACTGCTGCACGGTGGGATCGGGGATGGCCGTCAGGCGATCGGAGATGAGCTGTGCGTTGGCGAGCATGTTGCGCAAATCGTGGCTGATCTTGCTGACGGCGAGGCCGAGCTGAGCGAGCCGGTTCTTCTGGATGAGAGCCTGCGTGAGCTGGCGCTGCATGTGAGCGAGCTCGCGCTCGGCGGTGCCGATCTCGTCGGCGCGGCCCGAAGGCGTGATGATGCGGCTCGCGTCCTCGGGGTTCTCGCCGAAACGCAGCATGTTGCGGGAGATGCGCATCATCGGGCGCACGAGCAGCGCGCTGATGGCGAAGTACACCAGCGCCGCCGTGATCAGTGAGATCATGATCGAGAGATAGACGATGTTCATGCCGTAGCGGACCATCGCGCGCTTCAGCGGCTCCTCCGGCAGCACGACCTCGATCACGTCGTCGAAGCGGGGACCCAGCAGACCGACGATGCGGATGACGCGGTCGTCGGGGGCCAGGAACACGTCGATGGCGTCCTTGATCTGCGCGGCGCGGAGCGCGAGATCCTGGCCGACTGTGAGGCCGGGAGGCTGGCGCAGATCGAAATGCTCGTCGATCGAGATCTCGGAGACGGGCGGCAGGACCAAGCGGCGCGCGCCGCCCCGGCGAATGGCGACGGCGCGAACGAGAGCCGTGCGGACCAGCTCGTTCCGCAGAGCGGGTGGCACGTTGCGTCCCGGCACGGCTTCGGCGGCGAGAGCGGCCACGTTGGCGGCGGTCAGCCGGTCATTCAGCCAGCTGATGCGGTAATTGGCGATGGAGGGTAGGAAGATCAGGATTTCCGCGAGCATGACGAACACGGCCGTGAGCAGCAGCAGCTTCGCGGGCAAGCCGATGCGAAGCCAGCCGCGCCGGATCGCGGAAGCGCGCTCGCGCAGCCACGGCCAGACGGCAAAGGAGTGTTTTTCCGTCGTTTCGATCACACGCTCGTTCATATCGAGGGGCATGCTCACCCATTCGGCCCCCGGTCACGCTTCGGCTTGAGGACAGTTACGCCGGCAGCCCCTCCCAGCCCTTGCGCCTCCGCGAGATGAGGCTCGGAAGCGATTCTGGCACTTCGCGCTGCCTATGTCACCCACGGCGGGTATCCTTACGAGCCGAGTTCTCGGGACATGGTCAAGGGGAGAGGCGCTTATCATCCCGATCCCAGGAATATGGTGCGATAACCCCCGCTAACCAAGCTTGGCAAGAAAATCGATGAGCTTACGGACCTTCGTCTTGGACGGCAGGGTGGCGTAGTGGCGGAGCGCGGCCTGGCGTCCGATCTCGCCCAGCGTTGGATAGGGGGCGACATAGCTCGCCAGCGCCTTGATGTGGAGGCGCTGGGCCACGGCGAGGGCCCAGATCTGGATCAGCTCGCTGGCATTGGGTCCGACGATGGTGGCGCCGAGCACGCGCCCTTCGGCGTTGGTGACGACCTTGATATGGCCGGTTGTTTCGCCTTCGGCCTGGGCCCGGTCGTTCTCGGCGAAGGAGGCGCGGAGCACGTTGAGCTTGTGCTTGGCGGCGCGGGCCTGGTCCTCGGTCAAGCCGACGTGGGCCAGCTCGGGATCGGTGAAGGTGATCCAGGGGAGGATCGTGGTGTCGACCTTGGCCGGCTGCCAGAACAGGGCGCGGCGTAGCACGATCTCGGCCTGGTAGCTCGACACGTGGCTGAAGTGGGGGCCGCCGGCCACGTCGCCGATGGCATAGACGCGACGGTTGGATGTCCTGAGCCCGCGATTGACGGAGATCCCCTGCTTTCCGAACTTGATGCCGGCGGCGGGGAGGTTGAGATCCGACAGGTTGGGCGTGCGCCCGGTCGCGATGAGGAGGTGTGAGCCGTCCACCGTCTCGATGCCGTTCAAGGTGGAGACGTAGACGCGCACGAAGCCAGCCATGCTCTCCACGCGTTCGACCTTGGCACCCTCGCGGATGTCGATTCCTTCCGCGCGCAAGGCCGAGAGTGCGACGGCGACGGCTTCGGGGTCATCACGCCCGAGGGCGCGAGCGGCTTCCAGCACCGTGACGCGGCTGCCGAGGCGCAGGTGAGCCTGAGCGAGCTCGAGGCCGATGGGGCCGCCGCCGATGACGATCAGGTGAGGCAGCTTGCGGTCGGCTTCGAAAATCGTCTCGTTGGTGAGATAGGGCGTTCTTTCGAGGCCCGGGATCGGCGGCACGTCTGGTGAGGACCCGGTGGCGATGACGAAGCGGCGCGCGGTGATGCGATAGTCTCCGGCGAGCACGGTGCGCTTGTCGAGGAAGCGGGCGGCGCCCAGGATGACGCGCACGCCGAGGCCGGTGAAGCGCTCGACGGAATCCTGTGGCGCGATGGCCGAGATGACATTGCGGACATGCTGCTGCACGGCGCGGTAGTCGATCTGCGGCTCCACGGATGCGATGCCGAAGGGTGCGGCGGTGCGCATGGCGTGGGCGCGTTTCGCGGTGGCGAGAAGCGCCTTCGAGGGGATGCTGCCGACGTTGAGGCCGCCGCCGCCCATCTTGTTCTTCTCGACGAGCACCACCTTACGTCCGAATGCTGCGGCGGCCGTTGCCACCGCAAGCCCGCCCGAGCCCGCGCCGATCACGCAAATGTCGGTCGCGAGCGGCTCGCCGGCGAGGACGACGGAGCTCTCGCCGGATGGGGTCTCGGCGCTCTGTGCGGGCAGGGCCCCGGATCTCGGTTGAGACATTGTGATGCTCCAGAAAGCCCTCGCGACGGGGGCACAAATCGGCGCTCTTTGGAAGCTTGCCAGCCAGATGGGCTGGCGCAGGTCCCGGGAGGTGGTGCGGCGGCATTAACGGTGTTTGGGAGGATTCCCTGGTCTTGTGCGGGTTTGCAAGGAGTTATCGAAAACGTGCGGCCGCTCTGAGGCCTATCCTGCTGGTTGCGGCAGCAAGGCGTGGGCCGCTTTTGTGCCGCCTGTCCGGAGGCGCCGATCGTATCGGGAGGGCCACGGCGTCAATTGACTTCTAGCCCCGTGCAACTTATAAGCCCCTCAATCCCATCACGCTCAGCATTGGATGGCGCTTTTCGCCGTGCTGCGGCTGTTCGCATCGATCTACTGGAGTAAGACCCGTGAAACGGACCTATCAACCGAGCAAGCTCGTTCGCAAGCGCCGCCACGGTTTCCGCGCCCGCATGCAGACGGCCGGTGGCGTCAAGGTCATCGCCCGCCGCCGCGCCAAGGGCCGCAAGCGCCTGTCGGCCTAGCGCCCAGACTGTTCGCGACGCGGCAGGGCCCGCAGGGCTGGAGGCTTCGTCGTGGCGCTTGAGACGCTCAAGAAACGAGCGGAATTTCTGAGACTTAGAGGGGGCGCGCGGTTTGCGACGCCCTCTTTCGTTCTGGAAACACGCCCCCGTGAGCGGGCGGGTTCTCGTGCGCCCAAATCCCAAGGAACACAGTCCCAAGGGCCGAGTGAGTTGATGCCTTTCGGCGCCGCACGCTTCGGCTTCACGGTCACGAAGAAGCTCGGAGGCGCGGTGGTGCGCAATCGTATTCGTAGGCGCCTCAAGGCGGCCGTTGCGCTGGTGGCGCCCAAGCTCGCCCACAAGGAGCACGACTACGTGCTGGTCGCCCGGCTGGCGGCGCTCGACCGTGAGTTCGCCGATATCAAGAAAGACCTTGAACGGGCTCTCCATCGCGTGCATCACCCTGCGGCAGCGCCGCAGAAAGGCAAAAACCCCTTAGGGGGTGCCGGCTGACCGGTGTCTTGCCGGCTGCGGGTTCCCACGTTTGCGGACACACTCAAATGGGGTTAATCCGCACCGCGCTCAAATCGCCCATATCCATAGGCGTTACCAGGGTTGTAAGAGAGCCAGTCTGAAATTTGCGGGCCGCCGCCCGCCGGCGTTCAGGGCGGCACCGCGATATCCGAGGTCTTCATGAGCCAGCGCCCCGACGATCAAAAGAACCTTCTCATCGCCGTCGTTCTCTCGGTGGCGGTGATGCTCGGCTGGCAGTTCTTCTACGCCGGGCCGCAGATGAAGGCTCAGCAGGAAAAGGCGCAGCGCGAGAAGGTCGCGCAGCAGGAGGCCGCTAAGGCCGCCGGTGAAAATCCCGCCGCGGCGACCGCACCGGCAACGCCCGGCGCGACGCTTCCCGGCGCGCAGCCAAGCGGGACGTCATTGTCGGCCGCGCCGGTCGGCACCCGCCCGGAAGTGCTGGCGAAGACCCAGCGTGTGCCGATCGAGACGCCGTCGCTCACGGGTTCGATTTCGCTCAAGGGTGGCCTCGTCGACGACCTCGTGCTCGCCAACTATCGCGAGACGGTCGATCCGAAGAGCCCGAACGTCGTGCTGTTCTCTCCGCTCGGCGCGCCGAACGCCTACTTCGCCGAGTTCGGCTGGCAGGCCGCCGGCCGCTCGCAGACGGCTGTTCCTGACAGCGAGACGGTCTGGCAGGCCGAGCCCAACGCCAAGCTCACCCCGTCCACGCCGGTCAAACTGACCTGGGACAACGGGCAGGGTCTCAAGTTCGTTCGGACGCTCGCGATCGACGAGCACTACATGATCACCGTCACGGACGAGGTGCAGAACACCACCTCCGGCGACATCGTTCTCACGCCTTACGGCCGCCTTTACCGCTTCGGCCTGCCGCACACGTCGGGCTACGCCGTGCTCCACGAGGGTCTGATCGGCGTTCCGGGAGACGCGGGCCTGCAGGAGATCGCCTACGCCAAGGTTCTCGAGGACGGGGGCGCCAAGACGTTCGACGGCAAGACGGGCGGCTGGCTCGGCATCACCGACAAGTACTGGGCGGCGACGCTCATTCCCGATCAGAAGGCGACGTATGCGGCGAGCTTCCGCGGGCAGCCGAAGAAGGGCCTCTCACCTGATGTGTTCTGGACCGATTATAGCCTCGGCGGCATCGTCGTTGCGGCCGGTGCCACGCAGAAGACCGAGAACCGCCTCTACGCGGGTGCCAAGCAGGTCAAGCTCATCGAGGACTACGAGACGTCGCTCGGCATCGAGAAGTTCGAGCTGCTTGTGGACTGGGGCTGGTTCTACTTCATCACCAAGCCGCTCTACTATCTGATCGACTGGCTGTACGGCATCCTCGGCAACTTCGGTCTCGCAATCCTCGCGGTCACGGTGATCGTGAAGGGCTTGTTCTTCCCGCTCGCTAACAAGAGCTACGAGAGCATGGCGAAGATGAAGAAGCTCCAGCCGCAGATGGAGCAGCTTCGTGAGCGCTATAAGGACGACAAGGCCAAGCAGCAGCAGGAGCTGATGGCTCTCTACCAGAAGGAAAAGATCAATCCGCTGGCGGGCTGTCTGCCGATCCTGGTGCAGATCCCGGTGTTCTTCGCGCTCTACAAGGTGCTGTTCGTCTCGATCGACATGCGCCATGCGCCCTTCTTCGGCTGGATCCGCGATCTCTCGGCGGCTGACCCGACGTCGATCTTCAACCTGTTCGGGCTGTTGCCGTTCGTGGTGCCGGAGTTCCTGCATATCGGCGTGTGGCCGATCATCATGGGCATCACGATGTGGTTCCAGATGCAGCTCAACCCGCCGCAGCCGGACCCGATCCAGCAGCAGATCTTCTCGTTCATGCCGCTGCTGTTCACGTTCCTGCTCGCCGCGTTCCCGGCTGGCCTCGTGATCTACTGGGCCTGGAACAACATCCTGTCCATCGCTCAGCAGTGGTACATCTCCCACAAGCAGGGTGCGGACGTTCATCTGGTGGACAATCTCAAGCGCACGTTCGCGCCAATAGGGCGATTGTTCGGGCGAAAGAGCGAGTCGAAGGGGTGATCTCAGGATGACCGATGCGGCGCTCTTCACGCCCGAGGACATCGCGGCGGGGGAACGCTTGGTCTCCCGGCCCTGGCGCTTTGTGAAAGGCGTCGTGGCGCTCGACGGGCTGCCGGACGACGGCTGGCTGGAGGTTGCCTTTGCCGGGCGCTCCAACGTGGGCAAGTCGAGCCTCATCAACGCGATGGTGCGCAAGAGCGGGCTTGCGCGCACCTCCAACACGCCGGGGCGCACGCAGGAGCTCAACTTCTTCGTGCCCGACGAAGATCCGCTCTATCTCATCGACATGCCAGGCTACGGGTTCGCCAAGGCGCCCAAGGACAAGGTGGAGACGTGGACGGCTCTCGTTCGCTCCTACCTCAGCGGCCGCTCGACGCTGCGCCGCGTGTTCCTGCTGATCGACAGCCGCCACGGCATCAAGCCGCCCGATCGCGAGATCATGGAGATGCTCGATACGACGGCGGTTCCCTATCAGGTGGTGCTGACGAAGGGGGACAAGATCAACGTTCCTGCGCTCGCGGCCATCAAGGCGGCGACGGAGAAGGAGCTCTCGTCGCATCCGGCGGCGTTTCCGATCGTGCTCGCCACCTCGTCCGAGAAGGGCTGGGGCCTTCCAGAGCTTCGGGCAACGCTGGCCGCGATCCTTCGGGACTGAGCTCTCGCGGTCCTCCAAAGGAAGACGTTATTAATCAGCATCGCGTGTCGCGATTGTTGCCGACGGCAAATCGCCCATAGTCCGAGCCGGACTGTTTCAGTTTGGCCCCCTCTCGCACGAGGTCGCGATGCAACTCAGCATGCGTTTGCCGCTCATCACCGGGGTGATGGTGACGGCGCTCTCCGTCTCTCTCTTCGATATGGCAGAAGCCTGTACGCGCGTGCTCTGGAACGACAACAAGCTCGCTGTCGTAACCGGCCGCTCGATGGATTGGCCGGAGAGCACCGAGCCCAAGCTTACGGTCTTTCCGCGCGGGATGGCGCGCGACGGCGGGCGGCTCGGCCCCGAGACCATCATTGCCGAGAACCCGGCCAAGTGGACATCCAAGTACGGCAGCATCGTCACCACGATCTACGGTATCGGCTCAGTGGATGGGCTGAACGAGAAGGGGCTCGGCGCGCATCTTCTGTTTTTGACGGCCACGGATTTCGGCGCGCGCGATGCCGGAATGCCCGGCCTGCATGCGGGGCTCTGGGCGCAGTACGTCCTCGACAACGCCGCGACCGTCGAGGAGGCGCTTGCCGCGCTCGATAAGGTGCAGGTGGTGATGGCGGAAGCGCGCGGCCACAAGGCTACGGTTCACCTCGCGCTCGAGGATGCGGGCGGGGATTCGGCGATCGTCGAGTACATCGGCGGCAAGCCCGTGATCCATCACGGTCGCGACTATCGCATCATGACCAACGATCCGCCTTACGACGAGCAGCTCGCGCTGCTTGCGGAACTGGATTTCTCGAAGCCGACAAGCGAGATGCCGCTGCCTGGCAACGTCAATCCTCGCGATCGCTTCCAGCGCGCGGCCTATTACTCGGCGCTGTTGCCGGACCCCAAGTCGGAGCAGGAGGCCATTGCCGGCATTCTCGCAATCATCCGAAACGTGTCGGTGCCGTTCGGTGCGCCGTACAAGGGGTTCGGGATCTACAATACGGAGTATCGCACCGCGCTCAATCTCACCGGCAAGCGCTACTTCTTCGAGCTGACCACGAGCCCCAACGTAATCTGGGCGGATCTTGCGAAGTTCGATCTTGCGCCGGGAGCACCGGTCATGGCGCTCGATCCGGACAACAGCGCGCTTTCGGGAGATGTGTCGGGGGCATTCAAGAAGGAAGCTGCGCCGTTCTAGCGGTCGCCGGCTTCGTGCGGCACGGACGCCGTAACGCCGACGCCGCTGACAAGGATGAGGCCGCTCGCTCTCAACAGACGTGACTGGATCCCGGCCTTCGCCGGGATGACCTCCTATTGTCTGGCACGCCGACAGCCTGGTTGACGCATTACCCGACGGGGGCGGTGTCCGGACACGCGTGGAGCGCGATCCTCGAAGGGACGACGGGTCGTCCACATTGCGCGGTGTCTTGAGCATTTTCCGGCGAAGTGAAGGTGCGTTCGCCGCAAGACAATGCGCGGGCAAAACCTAGAGCCGTGATCCAAGCCTCTAAGATCGCACGCTCTAGACGCCGAGGTACTTCGCGGCGAGGAGCTTCAGGATCACGTAGCCGGTCTCGCCGAACTTGGCGAGAAGGCCGCCGACAATCGCGGCTCCGATCCAGCCTGCCCAGCGTCCGAGCGTGCGGCCGTAGTTGATGGCCACCTTCACGTCGACGAGCTGGTCGGGCAAAGCGGTCTCCGCCGTCACGCCGTCCGCGCCGACGGTGCGGGCCGAGACGATGAGCTGGAGCTGGCGGCGTCCGCGCGAGCGCGGTGTCACGGTCCAGCGCCAGCTTGCGAAGTCGTCGCTGCCGAGACCGAGGACGTTCTCGATCCATTGCGTCTCGGGTGACCGGTTCTCGATGGAGAAGCCGCCTTCCGGAGCCCTGAGCCTCACCGACATGGCCTTGGTGATCACGACCTCATGACGGAAGGCTGCGCCGCCGCCCTGCAGTCCCTCGGCGAGGGCCTTCACGTCGGCGCGTGCGATACGGGCTTCGACGACGACAGGCACGCCGACGCGCATGCGGCGCGGAATGTTCTCGACCAGCTGGCCGGCCTCGATCAACGGCCAGGAGCCTACGAAGGGGCCGGAGCCCGCCACGCGCCGGCGCTCGGTTTGAGGTGGCGCGGTGCGCGGAGCCTCGGTCTGCGATGGGCGCCAGCGCGCGCTCGCGGCGGCGTCCGAGGGCGGGGCCGGAGGCTCGTGCTCGGCGGGAGCGCGGGCTACGTGCGGGGGTGCCGGAGGCGGTGCCGGATAGTGCGAGGCGGACGGAGCCGGCGCGTGCGGAAGCACCGGCTCGTGATGCTCCTCGAATCGCTCCTCCGCGGGCTGGCGCCTGCGGATATAGGCCGGAATGTCATCGGCCCCGGGATCGGGGTGGTGGTAGGCCGGGCGGCCCTCAGAGATCGGATGCTCGGGTTCGAGCTCGCGGGCGGCGGGGGCCGGCTGAGGCGGCGCATGCCGCGACGGCGGGCCTCCGAGATCGGGATAGTTGGCCCGTGGCAGCGCGGGCGGCGGCGCCTGCGCGGGAGGCTCGACAGGGAGTTGCTGGGGAGAGCGGCTCTGTAGGCGCTCGCGGGCCGAGGCAAGAATTTCCTCGGTGGTCGCGGGGCGCGAAAAATCGGGCTGAGGCGGCGTTTCGCGCACCTCTGCGGGCGGAGGACGGCTGGGCGGCGGCTGGTGGGCGACCGGAGGCGGCGGCGGAACGGGTGCCGGTGCGGGCTGCGGCGGCGGGGCCGTGGCGCGCTGGAGCGCCCGAATCGCTTCCTCGAACGTCAGTCCCTGCACGCGGAGCAGATTGGCGGCCGTGCTCTTGCCGTCGCCCACGATGGCGGCCAGCACGATGGCGCCGTTGATCTCGCGGCGGCGGCCTTGGCGGGCGGCCGCGGCTGCGGCCTCCAGAATCCGGCGCAAATCGGCGGAGATGGCGATTGCCTGGCCGCTCTCCAGGTCGACCCGGTCGTCGGAACGGCCCAGAAAATCCGAGACTTCGGCCGTCAGGCGGGCGAGATCGATGTTGGAGGATTTGAGGACGACAGTGGCTTCGGGATCCTCGGCGAGCGCCAGAAGCAGGTGCTCGAGCGTGACCTCCCGGTGGGACTGTGCGGTGGCGTAGTCGGCGGCGCGCGTCAGGGTGGCCGTGAGGTACGGCGACATGGGAATTCTGCCGAGATCGTCGACGATCATCGTCGTCATTGCGGCTTCCTCTCCCAGGGCGAGCGCGGTTTGCGGGCACCAAGTCCCAGGCCTGGCCGCCGGAGCCCCCAACGGATCGAATCTATCATTCGGGATATGACGTTATGATGCAGACGCGGGCAAGGTTGGACCTCAATTCCCCAGAACTCAACGCGTAATCTTGGCGCGCGAAGGTGTGGGAATTCCATTGAGGACGGCTATCCACACGGTATATGTGCTCGCCGTGGCGGACCTGTGACCGGGGCTGCCGTCCAGGGGATTTCCGCTTTTCGTTGAAAAGCTCCCATCCCGCTGTTTTCTGTACGCGGCAGTAGCAGGGATCGAACAGAGACACATGGCGAAGGCGAGCGACACTCCGGGCACCGTGCAGGACAGCTTCAATCCGAAAGAGGTCTCGGCCCACGTTCAGGCGCGCATCCTGGCGGAGGCGCTGCCCAATATGCTCCGCTATGACGAGGAGACGGTCGTCGTCAAATTCGGCGGCCACGCCATGGGCGACCAAGCCCTGTCGGATGCCTTCGCCAAGGACATCGTCTATCTCAAGCAGTCGGGCGTGAACCCGATCGTGGTGCACGGCGGCGGGCCGCAGATCGCCACCATGCTGAAGAAGCTCGACATCACCTCCGAGTTCGTGAACGGCCTGCGCGTCACCGACAAGCCCACCGTCGAGGTGGTCGAGATGGTGCTGGCGGGGCGCATCAACAAGGACATCGTGTCGGCCATCAACCGGCAGGGCGGCAAGGCCGTCGGCATCTGCGGCAAAGACGCCAACCTGATGATCGCGCGCAAGATCACGCAGATGGCCGATCCGACCAGCAACGAGATGAAGGATGTCGATATCGGTTATGTGGGCGATCCGCTGCAGGTCAATCCGCATATCGTGGACGTGATCTCGAAGTCGGATCTCATTCCCGTCATCGCGCCGATCGGTATTTCGCCGCAGGGCGAGACCCTGAACATCAACGCCGACACGTTCGCTTCGGCGCTGGCCGCTCGCCTCAAGGCGAAGCGCTTGCTGCTGCTGACGGATGTCGAGGGCGTTCTCGACAAGGAAGGCAAGCTGATCGCCGATCTCGCCATCGACGAGGCGCAGGACCTGATCCGCAACGGCACCATCACCGGCGGCATGATTCCCAAGATCGAGGGCTGCATCGAAGTCGTGGAAGCGGGTGTCGAGGCGGTCGTCATCATCAACGGCAAGGTCCCCCACAGCGTGCTGCTCGAGCTTCTCACGGATCACGGCGCGGGCACGCTGGTCGGGCGGCGCAAGCCAAAGGTGAAGAAGGCCTAGGCGTGGCGCACGGCACGGACACTCCTGAGCAATCGGGCGGCCCCGACGGGCGGCCGAAGATCCTTGCCCCGCGAGCCGGAGCCGAGCGGCGCTCGTTCGCGAACACCGATGTCTGGATCTTCGATCTCGACAACACGCTCTATCCGGCGGAATGCAACCTGTTCGCGCAGGTGGACCACCGCATGGGCGAGTTCATCGCGCATTATCTCGGCGTTCCCTACGTCCACGCGCGGCATCTGCAGAAGGCCTACTACCGGCAGTTCGGCACGACGCTCGCGGGGCTGATGGCCGTGCACAAGCTCGATCCGGGCGAGTTCCTCGCCTATGTGCACGACATCGATTTGTCGGTGGTGAGCGAAGCGCCGGAGCTTCGCGCCGAGATCGCCAGCCTGCCGGGGCGCCGTCTCATTTTCACGAACGGCTCGCGGCGTCATGCGGAACGGGTGGCCGAGAAGCTCGGCGTGCTCGATCTGTTCGAGGACATCTGCGATATCGAGGCGTGCAACTACGTTCCTAAGCCGGAGGCCGATGCGTTCCAGCGGATGATCAGCCGCCATGGCGTGGCGCCCGGCAGCGCGGCGATGTTCGAGGATATGCCGATGAACCTCGAGGTGCCGCATGCGCTGGGCATGACGACGGTGCTCGTGCATTCGAGCTACATCGACCATCCCCTCCAGCAGAAGATGAAGACGTGGACGGAGCTGCCGGACCACATCCATCACATGACGCTTGATCTCGGTCAGTTCCTGGCCGATCGGCGGACATCACTTGGTGGTTGCGACGCTGAACGGGAGTAATATGCTCAGCAGCCATTCCAAAATAGGAGGCGGGGCATGATCACGGCAGTAGAAACATCGACGGCACAGGCCGGGCTCAGCAGGCGCCAGGCGCTGCAAGTGAGTGGAGCGGCGGTGCTCGCAGCAAGCGCGCTCGCTTCCGCGACGGGCGCAAGCGCCCAGGAGGATCCTCACGCGGGGCATGAGCATCACGCGGAGATGCACGGGGCCGAGGGGCACGCCTCCTCGCAGCATAGGGCGCTGATCGAGGCTGCGCAGAAGTGCGTCGCCAGCGCCGAAGCGTGCGTGCCGCACTGCCTCGGCTTGATCGCGAAGGGCGATACGTCGCTCGCCGAATGCCTCGAAAGCGTTCTCGCCATGAGCCCTGTCTGCACGGCCGTCGTTCGGGTTGCCTCGCTGCAAGCCACCCGGCTCAAGGAGCTGGTCAAGGTCTGTGGCGATATCTGCGCCGATTGCGAGAAGGCGTGCCGCAAGCACGCCGAGCACCACGAGGTGTGCAAGGCTTGCGCGGATTCCTGCGCGGCGTTCACCAAGGAAGCGAAGAAGCTATCCGATGCGTGATCGGGGGGCGAGCGTCAGCCCTGCTTCTCCCAGCGGCCGCTTTCCGATTGCCGCCAGTAGGTGACGGTGCAGCCGGCCGCCTGGGCTGCCTTCCATTGGGAGCGCGCCTTTCCGGTCGCCTCCGCATCGTGTCCGTCGAAGATGCACACGATGCGGACGAAGCCTTCGAAGTGCGTCATCTCCGCGCCGTCGACGAGGAAGCGCACGCCGGCGCCGTTCGGCGTCTCGTCGCCGGTGGTGAGGTAGATCGGCTGGCGTGACGGATCGCCATCGCGTGCTGTTCCGTGCGGGAGGAAGCTCGCGTCGTTGTAGGTCCAGAGGGCGAGGTCGAGCGCTTCGAGGCGCTCGGCGCTGCCGGATTGGACAACGGCGCGCCAACCCCGCTCGAGCGTGCGCTCGAGCAGAGACGGCAGCACACGCTCGAGCGGCGCGCGCTCGAGGTGGTAGAACAAAACTTCAGCCGCATCCGCCATTGCCGTCGCGCTTCTCTTGGCTCGTTTCTTGAGACCGTTCCTATCCCGATGCAGGCCCGCACTCAATGCAGGCCCGGCCGCTTCGCGGCTTGCGCAACTTGACGCGCATCAAGCACGCATGCGCACGCGCCTCCGCATTCGAAATCAAATCGACAAAAGGCAATCGAGGGGTCTTGATATGGGGAACACTCTCGCCTATCTGTCGAGGTCCGGTGCGGCGCCATCAAGGGTGACGCCCGTGCGGGCGGTGTAGCACAGCAGCATCTTCGGGTTCGCTGTCGTGCTCCCGCCCGCTGCGATTCTTGGCCCCGACAAAGATTCGGGCTGCGATAAAAAAGGGCCGGAAAATCCGGCCCCCATTCCCGCTGCTACTTCTTGCGATACTTGCGCGGCACCATGCCGGCATCGACCAGCGCGTTGAAGCAGGTCGGGCTCAGGTTTCCTCTCTTGCCGGCGAGCGTCATGCAATTGCGCAGCGCAGCGGAGCCTTCCTTGTAGGCGGGGCAGTGGGTTTGGTAGTCGCCCCGGCAGGAATTCTCGACCTTCTTGCTGTAGGCGGCGGCCTCGATCGTCAGAAGGCCGAGCACGGCTGCTGCGACCGGAACGATGCGCATCACGCGGCCGAGCGCGGCCACTGCGGACTGAGTGTGGGACTCTCTGAACATCTACGCGTTCCCTTTTGCTTTTTTCACATGCGATTGCCGGGCACGATCCAAGCCCGAAACTATCCTGCCCGGTTGTGCTGCACCAGCCTGTCTCTGATTAACCTTTGATCAGGTTGAACCGGCCTATCGGCGGCGTTTGGGGGCGAACGGATTATCGCCGCCGCGCAGGTTCAGGCGAATAGGAACTCCTGGCAAATCAAAGGCCTCCCGGAGGCTATTGGTCAGGTATTTTTGATAGGTCTTAGGCAGATCGTCGGGCCGCGAACAGAATGCGACGAACGTGGGCGGGCGCGTGGACGGCTGCGTCATGTAGCGGATCTTGAGGCGGCGGCCTGACGGCGCGGGCGGGGCATGGCGTGCGAGGGCCTCCTCCAGCCAGCGGTTGAGCTGTGGCGTGGGGACGCGCCGGTTCCAGATTTCTGCGGCGTTGGTGATGGCGCGCAGGAGCTTGTCGAGGCCCTTCTCGCTCGCGGCCGAGATCGGGATGACGGCGACGCCCGGCACCTGTGCGAGGCCGATGGCGATCTTGTCGAAGAGCTGCTTCAGAACTTTCTGCTTCTCCTCGACGAGGTCCCACTTGTTGACGGCGATCACGATTGCGCGGCCTTCCTCGGTCGCCAGCTCGCCGATGCTCAGGTCCTGGTGCTCGAGCCCGCGCTCGGGATCGATGAGAAGCACGACGACCTCGGCGAAGCGGATCGCGCGGACGGTGTCGCTGGTGGCGAGCTTTTCGGCGAGCTCCGTGACCTTGGCCTTGCGACGCAGTCCGGCTGTGTCGAACAGGCGGATCGCCTGGCCGTTCCAGGTGATGTCGCTCGCGACCGAGTCGCGCGTGAGGCCCGGCTCCGGGCCCGTAATCATGCGGTCCTCGCCGATGAGCGCGTTGACGAGCGTGGATTTTCCGGCATTCGGGCGGCCGACGATGGCGACCCGCAGCGGCCTCTTTTTTTCCTCTTCCTCCGGCTCTTCTTCCTCATCGTGCTCGCCGCGCTTCTTGATCTTCGGCTTGAGGCCGAGGGCGGCGAGGGCATCACGTTCGAGGTCTCCGAGGCCCATGCCATGCTCCGCCGAGATGGCGACAGGCTCGCCGAGGCCCAGCTTGAAGGCTTCGTAAAATCCCTCGTCGGAGGAGCGGCCCTCGCACTTGTTGGCGATGAGAACAACGGGACGGCCGGATGACCGGACCGTGCGGGCGAAGGTCTCGTCCGTGGCGGTCACACCGTCGCGCGCGTCGATGACGAACAGCACGAGATCGGCAAGCGAGATCGCCGCCTCGGTCTGCTGGCGCATGCGGTCGGCGATGGAGCCGCGCGAGGCGACCTCCAGACCGGCGGTGTCGATGATCTTGATGGGGTGGCCGCCGAGAGTGGTGTCGCCTTCCTTGCGGTCGCGCGTGAGACCGGGAAGGTCGGAGACGAGGGCGGCGCGGGTGCCGGTCAGGCGGTTGAACAGGGTCGATTTGCCCACGTTGGGCCGGCCGACAATGGCGATTTTCGGAATCATGATCTTGGCTCGCGTCAGGCGTCGCTCAGAGCGCGTTTGCGCAATTCAAGTCAAGCGAAGGGGCTCTATGGCCTGAAATTGCCGGAAATGCAAAGCGGCGATGGGCGCACGCGTCCATTTGGCGGGAGCGGGCCTTGCCGAATGGTAAATACACGCCTTTTTGCTGCATCAGCCGCCGGAGCGGTCCGGATTCGCATTTCCAGAGGCCGCTTTCAGGGTGCGTACTCGTTGGAGCCGTCTGAGCAGAAGGTGAGAATCAGCTCGCAGTTCTTGCCGCCCTGTTTCGCGCAGTCCTCCGCCGACAAGGTTTTCGCGGCTTCCACGTCGGCGTCGGTCGCCCATCCCGAGGCCCAGTCGTCCTTCTTTTTCTCTCCCGCGGAAAGCGCGAAGCACTGCTCCTTGAAGGACGCATATTGCTCGCATCCTCCGGATTCGGACTTGGCAACGCACAGCGCCATGGCCTGCTGCTTGGCTTCCTCCTCGCTGCCGTAGGCCATCGTGCGCCAGAGCATGGCGTTCGAATCCCTGACGACGGCGCCCCAATCGTCGATCCAGTAGAGGATGCCTTCGCCGCATTCTGCCGCCATTGCGCGGAATGCCTTCTCGAAGCCGCTGGTGGGGTAGGAGAGCTTCAGCGTGCCGCCATAGGCGGAGGTTCCCGATAGGATCACCTCACCCTCATGGAAGCGGAGCGTGCGCGTGACATCGCGCGAGGGATGGCCGTCGGCCGTGTCGCCCATCACGATGTCCTCGCCGTCGAACTTGAGGATCTGGTGATCGGTGCCTGCGGTGAGGCTCACGGGACTCGAGGTGTCGAAGAGCGCGGATTTGGAGAGACCCACGTCGAAGGTGTCGCCCGAGGAGTCCTCGGAATAGCTCCGCTTGCGGCCGAACTCCAACACCGGGCGCTGGGTGAGAATGGAACGTCCCTCGATGCGCGTTGCACCGGTGGAGATGCGGCAGCCCTCCTGGTTCTTCTCGAAGAACCAGCGCCCCTCCACGGCGGCGCCTGCGACGCTGTAGGGATCGAGCTCGACGCCTTCCTCCAGGATGCGGTTCAGCGTGTCCTGATTGAGCGTGCCGGTCTTTTGCTGGCCAATCGCGCCTTGATAGCTCTTGAGAGCGGTGCGGATGTCGGAGATCGACGCCGTGCCGCTGCCGCGCAGATGGCCGAGGCGGCGCATCACAAGCTCCACGCGGTTCCAGACGCCCTCGGGGTTTTGTGCCAAGGCGGGCAGGTTGCGTTCGCTCGCGTCGTCCAGGAGTGCCGCGGGTTGGGGCGCAGCGCTCTCCTTCTCGGCGCCGTCGAACATGCGGACGAGGAACACGGCCAGCATCACCAGAGCCGCGCCGCGCAGCACGTAGTCGGGCCAGCGCAGCTTCGACGGCTGTTTGGGAGCCGTATCGGCCGCCTTCTCACTCTTGCCGAAGAAGCGCGTGGCGAGCGTCTTGGCGCCGCCTGCGGGCTCGAACCGCGTCGCCATGGTCTCGGCGCGCCCGGACGGATTCGGCAGCAGCTTACGCCGCCATTCGCGGATGGTGACGGGGCGGCGGTCGGGATCCGGCTCCAGCGCCCAGTCCACGGCATCGAGGAACTCGCTTCGGTAGGCGCCTCGCGCGGCTTGGCGGGCGGAGACGTAGGCATCGTTGCGCACGCGCGAAAGCGCATCGGGGGGCGGGCCGCCGGCGATGACGCTGTAGATGGTGGCACCAAGCGAATAGATGTCCGACCAGGCGCCCTGCTGGCGCGTTTCGCGATCGTACTGCTCGATGGGCGAGTAGCCGGGCTTCACGATGGCGGCCACGGTTTGCGTGCGCCGCGCCATGGCCTGGCGGCTCGCGCCGAAGTCGATCAGCACGGGGCTGCCGTCGTCACGGACGAGGATGTTGTCGGGCGAGATGTCGCGATGATAGATGCCCGTCGCGTGCAGGGCTTCGAGCGCGTTGAGAAGCGGCGTCAGCAACTCGTCCAGCTCGCGCTGCTGCGGGGGCTTCGGGAAGTAGGTTTCGAGGGTGCGGCCCTCCTCGAAGGTCATGACGAAGTAGCCGGTGTCGTTGCCTTCGAAGTAGCGCATGCAGCGAACGATGTTGGGATGCTGCAGGCGGGCGAGGCGGCGCGCCTCGTCGATGAACTGCGACAGGCCCCATTTGAATTGCTCGACCTCGCTGCGGGTGCGCGGGCGGACGGTGACGGTGTTGGAGCGGCTCGCGAAATCGCGCGGGAAATACTCTTTGATCGCCACGTCGATATCGAGCTTCACGTCATGCGCGCGATAGGTGATGCCGAAACCGCCGGCTCCCAGGATGCTGTCGATGCGATATTCGTCCGCGAGAAGCGTGCCGATGGGAAGGGCGTATTCGTGTTCCATTGAGCGTCCTGAAATGAGGAGCGGCCGGCCGCCTCGGTTGGAAAATGCCTAAAAATCTCGCCCCAGATGGAACGTGTATCCGACCGCGCCGAAACGGACATGCTTGCCCGGCGGCACGGCTGCTTTCGTGATGCGCTCGGCGTCGACGTAAGTCCCCGCGCTTGATCCCAGGTCCTCGATCCAGAGCACGCCGGATTTGTCGAGCCACATGCGCGCGTGGCGGCGGCTCACGCTTTCATGCGAGAGCACGACATCGCAGCTCCGCGATCGGCCGATGACGAGAGACTGGCCTTTTTCGAGCTTGTCTTTGTCGATGACGAATTCGGGGCCTGCCGCCTTGGGCGTGAGCGTGATGGATTTCTCGCGCTTCGGAGGTGGCGAGACCTTCTTTCCGGCGTCGCGGTTGGCATGGCCGATCGCGCCGAAACCGGCGCCAGCGGCGACGCGGCTCACGCGGTCGGCCACGGCGGTGAGCGGTTTCACCACGACCGGAACCTGACGGCGGTATGCAACCCAGAGCGAAGCGGCGGCCAGCAGCAGGCTTGCGAAGAACATCGGGAAGACGAGGGCGCTCGACGAGCCGGTGATGGTGCAGGTGCTCGAGACGATGGTGGGCGAGAAGCTCGCGACCTCGAGGAAGCGGGTGATCTCTTTCGGATGGATGGCGTAGAACACGCCCTGCGGATCGTTCTCGACAGCGCGAATGGTGTTGACGCCGAGCACGCGGCCGCAGCTATCGATCAAGGGGCCGCCGCTGTTGCCCTGGTTGATGGCCGCGGAATGCTGGAGCGCTGGGCCGTCGATGCTGCGGAAATAGCTGAGATTGCGGGAGGCGACGCCCTCGGTCCAGGTGGGGCGATAAAAATCCTCGTCCTCCAGGCCGAAACGCACGGCCTTCATTTCTCCGGTGCTGCGATCGGAGAACAGCGCGAGGTCGGCAGTTCCGGGGAAGCCGATGGCGATGACGCGTGTGGTGGCCCTGGTCTCGTAGCCCGCAAGCGGGAGGGCTTTGCCGGGCAGGTCTCTCACCGCTTCCAGAACGGCGAGGTCTTTTTCGGGAGAGCGGCGCAGCAGCTTGGCCTCGATGACCTGCGGCTTGCCGTCGACCAGAACGCCGAGGTGAAAGGCTGTGCCGCCTTCGACCACATGATTGTTGGTGATCACCACGCGGCGGCCGCTGACGATCCAGCCGGTGCCGAGGCTGAAGCTGTCCGGCTGGCTTTGCGGAACGATGACGCGAACGACGCTCGCCTCGATGGCGGACGTATCGAAGGCCTCGCCAGCCTTCGCGCGCTCACTCACCGTCACCAAGGTTAAACTTAGAAAGACTGCCGCGATGAGGCCGAGGCCCATGGGCTTCGCTGCGGCTCGAGCGAACATTTTCAGCCCCATCAAAGAGGTCGACTGATTGTGAGTATAAATGCAAAAACGCGAGCGGTGCTAGAGCGTGATCGCATTGTTTAATACGATCACGACAGGACGGCGGGCTGCTCTCCGCGCGGGCACCGAACGTGCGGTGCGGGCGGCTTCTTTACAACTCGACGATCAGGACCGGGGGTTAGTTGAAAGCGATCAGCTTGGCTTCGTCGGTCAGGACGAACATCTTTCCCTGCGCCACGACCGGAGGGATGTACACCGCTCCGCCAATGCTCATCTGTCCGGTGACACGGCCAGTGGCTGCGTCCACGCCGGCGAGCTGGCCGTCCTTGGAGGCAAGCCACAGGATGCCGTTTGCCATGACGGGGCCCGACCAGGTCTTGGAGTCGGGCAGCTTGGTGCTCCACTGGACCTTGCCGTCGCGGCGATGGATGGCCATGAGCTGGCCCGACGTATCCACCACGAAGACGCTGTCACCAGCTACGCAAGGCGGCTGCGTGCCGGGCACGCTCAACGACCACAGGCGCTCGCCCGTCTTGGCGACGGTCGCAACCATGCGGCCGCCATGGCCCACCGCGAACACGGTGCCGTTGTCGACGGCCGGGCGGGCCGCGTCGCTCATGGCGGTCAACTGCGAGGTGGTGCGCGTGCGGGCGAGGCTTTCGGACCAGAGGCCACTGCCGTCTGCGGTGCGCAGGGCGACGAGATCGCCCGACGCATAGGGCACCACGACGATGTCGCCGTCGACGGCGGGGCTGGCGTTCAGGCCGAGGCTCGCCTGTTGCGGCAGGCCGCGCACGACCCAGAGCTCGGTGCCGTCTGTGGTCGAGAGGCAATAGAGCTTGCCTTCGATGGTGAGCACGAACAGGCGGTCGCCAACGGCCGTGGGGGCGGCGCGGACTGGAATGCCGAGCGCTTTTTCCCAGAGGCGCTTGCCGGTGGCAGGATCGAGCGCGATCACGGCGCCGAAGCCGCTCGCGGCATAGATACGGCCGCCGTCGGCGGCGATGCCGCCGCCGTAGCCGCCGCCATCCGCGGCGGTGAGGTTCATGATGTTCGAGGTGATGGCCTGGAAGCCGGGACCGGCTTTGTCGGTGGTCGGCTCCAGGGAGGCGCGCCAGAGAGCGGAGCCGCCGGAGATCGAGAAGGCGCTGACCGCGCCGTCCGAATCGAGGGCGAACACCCGGCCGTCATAGACGATCGGGCTTGCAGTCACGCGGCCGACCTTGGAGGTGCCTTTGCCGGCGCTGGCGCTCCAGGCCTGCTTCAGGGAGTTGGCGGTGAGCGCGAGGTTGCCGGGTGCGTTGTTCGGCTCGCCGCCCGGTTGAGCCCATGCCTCGTTGAGGCGCGGCGGGGGAATGACGATCGGGGCGCTCGCGTCGGCCAACTCACCCAGGGTGTTCTCCTGAGCTGGAATGACGGGGATGCGCTTGCCCGGAAGCGGGGGCGTCGTTTCCTTGAACGGATTGAGCTCGCTGACTTTGGGAAGGCTCGGGAGACTGTCGGAGCAGCCGCCGAGAAGAAGGCCCGCCGTGAGAGCGAGCGTTCCCAGCGTAGCCATCCGGCCTGAGCGATTGAGCGCCATTCGTTGGAGCCTCCGGGACCGGCTATCAGGGTGCCGATGCGGGTTTCTCAGCGTCGTCAGTCTTCTTTTCCGGCTCACTCTTCTTCTCCGGCTCGCTGGCGGCGGGGGCCGGAGCAGGCGTGGCCGCGAGCTCCGTGGTGGCGATCTCGGCCATCAAGCGATTGACCCGCTCTGATGCCGACTGGGTGAGACCCGGATCGGCGAGAAGCGGAGCGAGGGCGGCGCGGGCTTCGTCGAGCTTGCCGGCCTTGACCGCTGCCGTGCCGAGCAGCTCGCGGGCCGTGAAGCGCCAGGGGCTGTCGTCACCCGTCAAAGGCTTGAGCCGATTCTGTATCTCGGTAAAGTCCGCCTCCCCCACGCGCAGCGAGGCGGCCTGGAGGCGGGCGAAGTTCGCGATCATGGCGTCGGTGGACGAATCGGAGGCGAGCTTGTCGAAGACGGCGAGCGCTTCGGCGCGCTTGTCCTGCTTCAGATAAGCCCCTGCCTGCGCAAGACTTGCGAGGGCGGCGTAGCCTTTTGGGCCGCTGGCCGCGAGAGCCTCGAAGGCTTTGGCCGCTTCGTCGGTCTTGCCAGAAACGGCCAAGCTCGTCGCGGCTTCGTACTCCGCGCCGGCTGCCTGGCTGTGCGCAATGCGGCGGCTTTCCCACAGCTTTGTGCCGCCGACCACCGCGACGATCGCGGCAGCCAAGGCGATCATGTAAATTCCGTAGCGCTCCCAGAGCTTTGCGAATTGCTCGCGGCGCAGCTCCTCCTCAACCTCGCGGAACAGCGCGTCGTTTTTGTCGACCATTGAGCTCCGTGCCCCAATCGTTGTTGTCCGGGCCTCGTGCAGCCGATGGCCGCCGGGCACCTTTGGTTTGTCCAGCTCGACCGGTCACGCGGGATCGGATCCTGCGTGGCGACAGTCGGAAACCTGCTTGATAGCCCGTAAGCCCCAATGAGAGCAAATGGCGTGAGGCCGACCCCCGACCTTTCTCACCTGAACGTCTAAGTGCTCAGCTTTTTCGGCTTTTTCGTGACTGGTGCGGGGGTGCCCAGGCTGCCGGGGGCGTCGTCCTTCATGGCGTAGGTGTGCTCCTCGGCGGGGAAGCGGCGCTCGCGGACGTCGTCGGCGTAGTCCTTGATGGCGTCCTCGATGGCGGTTGCCACGGCGCCGAACTTCTTAACGAACTTCGGCACGCGGGGCGAAAGACCCAGCATGTCCTCCATCACCAGGATCTGGCCGTCGCAATTGGAGGAGGCGCCGATGCCGATGGTCGGGATGGGGACGACGTCCGTGATGCGGGCTGCGAGGGGGGCCGACATGGCTTCCAGCACGATTGCGAAGGCACCAGCTTCCGCCAGTGCGCGGGCATCCTCTTCGATGGCGGTCCACTCGTCCCGGGTGCGGCCCTGGGTCTTGAAGCCGCCGAGCACGTTGATGGACTGGGGCGTGAGGCCGATGTGGCCCATCACCGGGATGCCGCGGTCGACGAGATAGCGCGTGGTCTCGGCCGTGCGCCGTCCGCCTTCCAGTTTCACGGCGCCGCAATCCGTCTCCTTCAGCACGCGCGAGGCATTCCGGAACGCGACGGAGGGGCTTTCCTCGTAGGAGCCGAACGGCATGTCCACGACGACAAGCGCACGCTTGGCGCCGCGCACGACGGCCCGGCCGTGCACGATCATCATGTCGAGCGTAACCGGCACCGTGGTCTCGAAGCCGTGCATGACCATGCCGAGGCTGTCACCGACGAGCAGGAAATCGCAGTATTTGTCGGCGATTGCGGCGGTGTGCGCGTGATACGACGTCAGCGCGATGATGGGCCGGACCCGTTTCATGGCGGTGATATCGGGGGCCATCAGGCGGCGTGTCATCGGATGAAGGGACATGGGATCCGGGGCGTCTCCTTGGAGCCATTCGAGGGTGAATCCTAAACCTCGGGGTGGCAGGATGCCACTTGTGCTTTCATGCAGGGTCAACGCGGCGGGCGTTGATATTGGGCCACACCGCGGAGTGAGATCACCAACTCGGCGCGTCACGAATTGCCTGGGGCAAATTTCGTCTGGTAACCTTATAGATCTGCTAACCGTGTGTTAGGCGAACGCCACTAATCCTTGTCGTCACTATATTTTTTATTCATCAAGCTGCAGGGATGGTTGTATCGTGCCTCAATTTTCCGGGACGCCTCTTTATCCTTTCGCCCTGCGGCTGGGGCCTCGGGCCGTCAGCACGCTCGCTCTCCTGATGGCAGGCGCCGTTCTCGCGGCCCCGCATGCCGAAGCCCAGGGGCTTTTCGGCAATTGGGACTCGCCTCCGGTCAAGGTGCGGAAAGTGAAGCGCCCGCCGCCCGCCGTCACGGAAGAGGTGGGCGAGAAATCCAAGGGCAAGAAGTCGAAATCAGAGAGCGTCGCGGAGAAGCCTGCTACCGGCCCCCTCGTGATCAGTGTTTCGCTCGCCCGCCAGCGGCTTGCGGTTTACGACTCGACGGGGCGCATCGCGGAGTCGCCCATTTCCTCGGGCCGCGTGGGCTATTCCACGCCCACGGGCGTGTTCACGGTTCTGGAAAAGAACCGCGTCCATCATTCCAACCTCTATTCCGGCGCTCCGATGCCCAACATGCAGCGGCTCACCTGGTCGGGTGTTGCGCTCCATGCCGGCGTGCTGCCGGGCTATCCTGCGTCGCACGGCTGCATTCGCTTGCCGCATGGGTTCTCCAAGAAACTGTTCGGCATGACCAAGCTCGGCACGCGCGTCATCGTCACGCGCGATCCGGTGAGCCCCGCGGCGTTCTCGCATGATCGCCTGTTCACCGCGTTGCCGCCGGAAGATGCGGTCGTCACGGGCAGCACCAGCGCGCACGAAACGCAGGTTGCGGATGCTTCGCGCGTCACGAACGAGGCCGGCGGGGTTTCGGCCGTGCTCGGCGTTTCCGCCGCCGCAGCGGCCGGTACCGATGGCGGGGTCGCCCCCGCGCGGCTCAGCTTGCGCGAGCGCCGCCAACTCGAGGCGGAGCAACTCGCCGCCGAAATCCGGACGGTGGGTTACGAGAAGGTCGACAAGGCCGCGAAGCTCGAAGCGCTCCAGAAGGAAGCAGCGGTTGCGCGCCAGCCTCTCATTGCGGCACGCGCCGAGGCCGAACAGCTGGGCGACGAGCTCAGCAAGCTCGAAAAGGGCAAGGCGGGCGCCGAACGTGAGCTTGCGATGCTGCAGAAGCCGGAGGACGAGGATACCGGCAAGAAGAAGCGCAAGAACAAGAAGGTGATGGACAAGGCCAAGCGCGAAGCGCGGATTGCGGAGCTGACCGAGGAGCTCGCGGAGCTTCCGCCGGAGCTCGAAGCCAAGCGCACGGCCTGGCAGGCGGCGGATGCGGCTTTCAAGAAGGCCGAAGAGACCGCCAAGGCTGCGGAGGACAAGCGTCGCGCGGCAGCCAAGGAGCTTCTGGAGGTCAACGCGCGCCTTTCGCAGGCGTTGACCAAGGAGAAGGCGGTCAAGCGGCGCGAGGCCAAGCGCCAGCTTCCGGTCTCCGTGTTCGTCAGCCGGTCCAAGCAGCGGATCTACGTCCGCCAGGGCTATGAGGACATCTTCAACGCCGAGGTGACCTTCGATCGTCCAGACGAGCCGGTCGGCACGCATGTGTTCACCGCGCTCGACTATGCGGAGAACAAGACGACGATGACGTGGAACGTCGTCTCCGTTCCGCACGATCCGTCGCGTGCTTCGTCCAAGAAGAAGGACAAGACGGGCAAGGCCAAGCAGGCCGAGCCTGCCGTGCAGGTGTCGAAGGCGGCTCAGACGCCGCAAGCGGCGCTCGACCGGCTCACGATCTCCGACGACGTGCGCGAGCAGATCGCCGACGTGATGAAGCCAGGCTCCTCGCTCGTGATCTCCGATCTCGGCATCGGCAACGAGACGGGCGAGTTCACGGACTTCATCGTTCCGATCCGCTGAAAGGACGGCGATCCCTCGGGTGGGGCCGCGTGGTGTTGCGGCGCGTCTGGACCCCGATCTTCATCGAGATGACGTCCTGTTGGGAGCGACGGGCATCAGGCGGTCAGGGGGCGTCGCCCGATAGGGCGACGCGAGCTGCCCGTCAGGGCGCGAAGCTGAAGCTCGTGATCGGCACGCCGATCAGGGCTCCATGTCCCCAGAACAGGATCAATGCGTAGAGCGCGAGGCCGAGCCCCACGACCAGCACGTCGTTCAGCGCTCCGGGAGGCGCCGGAGGGGGGGCTGCCGAGGGGCGACGTTTCATGGAGATACGGTCGTAGACGGCGTAGGCGAGGAAGCTTCCGAACAGCAGGAGCGCGCCGAGATCGCCGTTTACCAGAAGGTGGGCGAGCGCCCAGAACTTGATGGCGGCCAGCATCGGGTGCTTGGCGGCCGTGCGGATGCGCGAGGGGATGAAGGCGGCCACCAGCAGAATGATGGCCGGAAGCATCAGCAGGAAGGCGACGTGGCGCGTCCAGCTCGGCGGATCCCACAGGACCGGGTTCTTGCCTGGCATGAGCTGAAGCTTGTGATAGCCGACCACGATCAGCGCGAAGCCGATCAGAGACAGCACCGAGTGGACGATCCTGTAGGGCGTTTCTCCGAAACGCTCGACCAGGCCTTGGCGCAGGCTGGCCGAGGTCGGTACGAGGTGAACGGCGAAGAACAGGAGGAGGCCGAGCGTTAACGGAAGCATGCGATGATCCCTGTCGCGTAAAGCTGGTGAGGCATGGAACCAAACCTCGGCGCGCGCAATTTTTTGCAGTGCAACCGCGATTGACCCAATACGGGAGTTTTTAGCATAATCGCGCGCGGGCGGAACGTGTGACCGAGTGAGGCCCTGTGTGTCAGTGACCGACAGTTGGACAGAAGTGACGCGAGGCAGCCCCGGCAGGGTTCCGGCACCGGCCCGTGCCGGTTGCCGCTCGCTCAAGGATGCGCTGTCGGAAGCGGGATTGGGCGAGTCCTCTTCGGAGACGCCTGACGCGTCCGAGCGGCGCCCCTACAGAGCGCTGCCTGCTTCTTCTTCCTTGCGAGCGGCTGTTGCCAATGTCGCTCCGGAGCGGCGTGCTCCGCTCACTACGCCGCGCCTCGTCGTGTTCGAGGACGCCGAGGAGACCGCCCCCGCCCAAGCACCTGTGCGTGCCGTCGTGCATCCGGCGCCGCCGCCGAGCGTGGTGTCGCCGCCGCCGTGGGTGAGGGCTGCGCGCCGCGGACGCTGGCATACCGTTATGCTCAATACGTTCGGCTGGGTGATGACGCTCGTTGTGGCCGGAAGCATCCTCGGCGTGGCCGGGCGGTATCTCGCTGTGCCGCCGCATCTCGAGCAGTTCCAGGCCGCGCGCCAATAGCAACGGGCGCGCAGAGCGCTCCAGTCCAATCCTCCTCCGTCTGTCACATGCCTGCCGCGGTGAGCGGGAGACGAATCAGGTAATCGAAGTGTCTTGCAGACAGAGCAGGATCTTGTGCGCCTATGATCTCGACCGCAGACATGCCGAGGGCCGAACGCACCGGCGCGGTTTCGGCTCATCCGTTGCGGGATGGGGCTGCGGAGCGGACGCGCCTGCACGTGGTTCCTCCTGATACGCGCGCTGCCGATCAACTCGTGCAGACCATGCGGCTCGTGAAGGCGGCCCGCTTCAATGCGGCGACGCGGCTCGAGCAGAAACAGGCGGTGTCGCTGTTCACGCAATCGATGGTGGCGCTCTATTTCGTAGGGCTCGCCGTTTGGCAGGCTGTCTATGTCGGCCAGATCGACGAGGCAACCAACCGTCTGATGACGTTCATCCAGCTGGTCTCGTCAGTGTTCACGCTGATCCTCGGGCTCCTCGAGGCGATGAACGACTACAAGATGAAGGCGCACCACCTTCAGAATTGCGCGCTCGTGGTCTCGGAGCTTGCGCAGGAGCTCAAGATCGCGCGGCCTTCCGATCCGCATGAGGTGCAGCAGTTCCGGCGGCGCTACAACGAGGCCTTGCGCGCCTGTCCGGTGAACCATGCACGCATCGATTTCATGTGTGCCAAGCTCGACGAGAAGCCTGCCGGGCGCGGCGAGCGGGTGTTGCTGAATGCCCGTTATGTGCTCGATGTCTACGGGCTTTACGCGCTGTTCCTCGCCGTGCCGCCGCTCATTTGGTGGGTGCATCAGTAGCGGGCTGCGCGGGCGACGTCGCCTGCGGCGGTGATGCGGGTACCGAGCTCGTCGCGGCTGTCGGCGTTGCGGGTTGAGCTGGCGAGGAGGGGGCAGCGACAGGCGCGCCTGTGTCCTTTGCCAGGCACGCTTCGCGGATGCGCGTTTCGGCGAGCGCTTTCGTTTCTGCGAACTCTCCACTGAACGGGATGAAGGTCAGGCGCGTGAGTTTGTAGAGCTCGTTCGTGAAGGTCGCGCCGCAATCGAGCACGAACTGGTGCAGCTCCGCCATGCGGCAGGCTTCGAGCACGGCCTTGGCATCCTGATCGAGCACGCGCGCGTCGTAGGCTTTGGTGATGCAGCGATCGACATCCGCCATGCGCGCGATGAGGTGATCCTCGAACAGCGGCTCCAGTGCGGAGAACTTGAGATCGCCCGCTGCCTCCCGGATGGCGAAGAGGTTGAGCATCACGTTCTTGTTCCAGTCGACGTAGGCTTCATCGTAAGCCTGCTTGCGATGGCGCACCTCCTCGATATCGGCGTTGCGGCGAATGGCGGAGGCCACCATGCCGGCGCGCGTGCGGCGCTCGTAGACGAGGTGGGCGATGGTCTCGATGGCCTGGCGGCGGCTCTGGTAGGCGGAGTAGGTCTGCGCGAGCCAGGCGCCGACCGACGCGGTGATCACGCCGTTGATGGCGGCTGAGGCGAGAGCGAACATGACGATCTGGCGGCGCGTTAAGCGGGCATAGCGCAGCAGTCCCCTCGACATGGCCACACACCCCCCCTTTGCGGCGCGCCGCTCTCTGCCGTCAGCCTCCGGTTACGCTCATGTGACGGGCGACCGCGGGGCGCTGCTTGCGGCGGTCGATGACGAAATCATGGCCCTTCGGCTTGCGGGCGATGGCGGCGTCGATAGCCTCGAACAGCAGGCCGTTGTCGGGGCTCTCACGCAGCGGCGCGCGCAGGTCCGCGGCGTCCTCCTGGCCCAGGCACATGTAGAGCGTGCCCGTGCAGGTGACGCGCACGCGGTTGCAGCTTTCGCAGAAGTTGTGCGTCATCGGCGTGATGAAGCCCAGGCGTCCGCCGGTTTCCTTGATACGGACGTAACGGGCGGGTCCACCGGTGCGGAACGGAATGTCCTCCAGCGTCCAGCGGTCGAGCAGGCGTGCGCGCACCACCGAGAGCGGCAGGTACTGATCGGTGCGGTCGCCTTCGATGTCGCCGAGGGGCATCGTCTCGATCAGCGTGAGGTCGTGGCCCTCTCCGTGCGAGAAGCGGATGAGGTCTTCGATCTCGTCCTCGTTGACGCCCTTGAGCGCTACGGCGTTTATCTTGATCGAGAGGCCGGCGCGCTGGGCTGCCTTCACGCCATCGAGCACGGTTGCGAGATCGCCCCACCGCGTGATGGCCTTGAACTTCACTGGATCGAGCGTGTCGATCGACACGTTGATGCGCTCCACCCCGGCGGCCTTGAGGTCGCCGGCGTATTTGGCGAGCTGGCTGCCGTTGGTGGTGAGCGTCAGCTCTTCGAGGCGGCCGGTCTCGCGATGGCGCGAAAGCGACTTGAACAGCGACATGATGTTCTTGCGCACGAGCGGCTCGCCGCCCGTGATGCGCAATTTCTTGACGCCCTTGGTGACGAAAGCAGAGCAGAGCCGGTCCAGCTCCTCGAGCGTCAGCAAGTCCTTCTTGGGCAGGAAGGACATATTCTCGCTCATGCAATACACACAGCGGAAGTCGCAGCGGTCGGTTACGGACACCCGAAGGTAGGTGACGTAGCGGCCGAACGGGTCCTGCAGGCCGGGAGTGGGGCCAGGGTCTTTGGCGAACGATGTGGGGGTCGTGAAGTCCATGCTTCCTTGCCGGATCGTTAGTCTGCTTTCAGGCTTATCATGTCAGCCATCGGATCGTGGCTGAACAGCCATTTCTGATCCCGGATCTTAACCCCATAAAGTAGCCACGTCCCCGCTTACATCAAGTCCATCCGTACTTGTGTCATAAGCTTGCGCATTATACTGCTTTAGCGCAAACCCCGCCAAAAGGGGGGCAAGAACAGATGTTTGGGGGGAAGGACACGCCATGGCAAGCACCAATGGAACTCCCGGTGTCGCGTCGGCGCAGCCCGGTTGGCTGAGCCGGGAGGCCATCGTCGCCAAGCCGGGCTTCAATCGGTGGCTGGTTCCCCCCGCCGCGCTCTGCATTCACCTGTGCATCGGCATGGCCTATGGCTTCTCCGTTTTCTGGAAGCCGCTGCAAGGCGCGCTGGTGGGCGCGGACGGCAAGGCCCTTGCGGAGTGCTCCGCGGGCGCTGTGACCTTCGCGGAGAAGGCCGTCGGCACGATGCGCGCGCTGACCGCCACGGACTGCAACTGGAGCCAGTTCGATCTCGGCTGGATGTACACTTTCTTCTTCGTGCTGCTCGGCGTTTCGGCTGCGATCTGGGGCGGATGGCTCGAGCGCGCCGGTCCGCGCAAGGCGGGACTCGTCTCGACGCTGTGCTGGTGTGGCGGTCTTCTCATGTCGGCGCTTGGCGTCTACACGCATCAGCTCTGGCTCATGTGGCTCGGCTCCGGTGTGATCGGCGGCATCGGTCTCGGCCTCGGCTACATCTCCCCGGTGTCGACGCTCATCAAGTGGTTTCCTGACCGGCGCGGCATGGCGACGGGCATGGCCATCATGGGTTTCGGCGGCGGCGCGATGATCGGCTCTCCGCTCGCAACCGCGCTGATGGACGGCGTGTTCAAGACGGCGACGGATCCGGGCGTGTGGCAGACGTTCGTCGCTATGGCGGCGATCTACACGGTTTTCATGCTCATCGGTTCGTTCGGCTACCGGCTGCCGCCTTCGGGATGGAAGCCCGAAGGCTGGACACCGCCCGCCAGCAACAAGGCCATGATCACGAGCAATCACGTCCATCTCGACAATGCGCACAAGACGAGCGCGTTCTGGCTGATCTGGCTGGCGCTGTGCCTCAACGTTTCGGCCGGCATCGGCATCATCGGCGCGGCCTCGCCGATGCTGCAGGAAACGTTCGGCGGGCAGCTCGTCGGACAGGCAGGGCTCGGCTATCTCGAGATGAAGAAGGATGCGGCGCTGGCCGCGGGCGCGGCTGCGGTCGGCGCAGGCTTCGTCGGCATCATCTCCCTGTTCAACATCTTCGGCCGCTTCGCGTGGGCCTCGTCCTCGGACTATCTTGGCCGCAAGATGACCTACTTCATCTTCTTCACGCTCGGCGCGGTGCTGTATGTGCTCGCGGCTTCCGCGGCCGACTGGAAGGTGCTCTGGCTCTTCGTCATCTGCTTCTGCGTCATAGCCTCCATGTACGGCGGAGGGTTCTCCACCGTGCCGGCCTATCTTGCCGACATCTTCGGCACGCAGTTCGTGGGTGCTATCCACGGGCGGCTGCTGACGGCATGGTCGACGGCCGGCATCGTAGGTCCGGTGATCGTCAACTATCTGCACGACACGCGCTATGCGCAGGGCATTTCGCCGGACAAGCTCTACGGCGAGATCTTCTACATTCTTGCCGGGCTTCTCGTGGTGGGCTTCATCGCGAACCTGATGATCCGTCCCGTCGATCCGAAATGGCACATGAAGGACACCGAGGTGGCAGTCGAGCAGGCCAAGCTCAGCTCCACCGCCCAGGCGGACAAGGGCGGTTCCTACGGTATCGGCAAGGGCGGCCTGGATGCGAAGGCCGCCATGTTCTGGACGCTGGTTGGCGTGCCGCTTGCTTGGGGCGTGTGGCAGACCGTGGAAAAGGCGCTGGTCTTCTTCCATTGAGGTCTGGCGGCCCAAAACGGGATCGGCCAATGCGTCAGTGGGCGAAGTGCGTTGTCTGGGGCGGTGCGCTGCTGGCGGCTGCTTTGACGCTTTCCATCAAAGTGAACGAGCCGCGTGCGGATGCGGCTCGGGAGGCGCCGGCGATTGTTGGCGCTGTTACATCCGAGCGCGCTCAACCGTCGAGCCTGCGCCGGGCACGCCTCGTTCGGCTTCCCGATGAAGAGAATGAAGAGAGCGCTCGCGCGCCTGTGCCCGAGCGGCAGCTGGCGGGCGTCCTAGCGCTGCTCGCTCTGCTGGGGCTTGGCAGACTTGCAGTCGGTGCCCGGCGGCGCGTTGCCGGGTTCTCCGCCGCTGCCAACGCGGTCTAGGAAACTCCTCTTCCGTTCGCCGCCTGTTGCGCCAGCCAGATCTCCGTTGCCGCATCCGAGCGCGCGGGCCGCGGCTTCGGCCGCTGCATCGTTGCGGCCTGCGGAATCCAACAGCACAAGATTTTCAACCGTGTCATTCGTTGCGCGTTCCTCGCCGGTGAGGTCCGGTGCGGAGGCGACGAACAGCATATTTTTGAAGCGCGCTGCTGCGGCGCGCAGGACTTCGATCTCGCCGCGCGTTTCGGCATCGAGCGGGATCAGCGCGATGCGCGCGGGCGTCCCGGCGGCGAATGCGATGGCCTTGGCGAGCGACGCGCGATCTTTCGGGGCAAAGCGAACGGCGATGATGCGTACCCCGCCGAGGCTCGCGGCGGTGCTCGCGGTTTTTGTTCCGGTGCTGGCCAGGGCGAAAGGACGATGGTCGCCATCGACGACATCGAAGGCAATGGCTTCGCCCTCCCCGTCGCGGGCGAGAACGCGGGTGAGCTCGGGCTTGGTGTAGTCGAACCCGTCAGCCAGCACGGCAACCGCGGTGCCGCCGGGATCGCGGCCCGGTTTCAGTTGGGGATCGGCGGCGAAGAGCGGGGTCGCCGCGAGGCTTCCGAGAAGCGCGATCGCGAGCCGTCGATGCGCGGGAGCAAAGGCTGGCATCATCTGCCTCACGTCGTCACGAGGCCCGATTTCGCGAGCACGAGGTCAGCGAGTCCCGGCGCGTCGTCGAGATCGAAAACGGGAAGGCCCGCGTCCGTCACGGCATGATCGGCGGCGATGGCGACGACGAGCGGATCGGTGCCTGCGAGGGGCGGGCCTTCGCTTTGGCCGTGCCGGCGAACTTCGATCTTGCAGATGGGCTCGTGCTTGTAGCCTTCCACGATGACGATGTCGGCCGGCGTGAGGCGGGCGACGATCTCCTCCAGCTCGGGGGCGGGCTCGTCGCGCATTTCATGCACGATGGCCCAGCGGCGCGGCGAGACCAGCACGGCGTCGCGGGCGCCGGCCTCGCGGTGGCGCGCGCTGTCGGTGCCGGGAGCTTCGAATTCGACGTCGTGATGGCTGTGCTTCACGGTCGAGACCCGGTAACCGCGCTTCGTCAACTCCCGCACGAGCTTCACGACGAGCGTGGTCTTGCCCGAATTCTTCCAGCCGGCAACGCCGATGACGAAGGGCGCGAGGCCGCTCATGCGACGCCTCCGCGGTGGGCGCTTGCCGTCATCAGGCCGTTGGCGAAGGCCAGGTCGTCGGGTGTGTTGATGTTGAAGAACGGGTCCACGCGCTCGCCCGCGATCTCTTGATCGGGGAAGGGTACGGCCACGGCGCCGAGGCGGTCCACGATCGCCTCTACCCGCCGCTCGCTGCGCGCCAAGGCTGCTTCGATCTCGCTTGCGGTTTCGAGCGGCCACAGGCCGATCACGTGATGGCGGTGGCCGTGGGATTGGGCGACGGCCGCTCTCAACACCGGCGTGGAGCTTGATGCCTCCAAAAGCCGATGCACGAGATCGGCCGGAACGAAGGGGGCGTCGGCGGAGACACTGACGACGGCGCGCGTTTGCGGGCGCACACGTGCCGCCCAGTGAAGCGCAGCGAGCACGCCTGCGAGAGGGCCGGGGAAATCAGCCGTCTCGTCCGGCACGACGGGAAGCGCGAGGGCTGCGAAGCGGGCGGGGTCTCCATTGGCGTTGATCGCGAGAGCGCCAACCTGGGGGGCCAACCGCTCGGTGGCGTGCCGGATTAGGGGGCGGCCGGCAAGCTCGATCAGCGCCTTGTCGCCGCCACCCATGCGCCGGCTGAGGCCTCCGGCCAGCACCACGCCTGTAATTTCATCGCGCGCGATCATGCCCGTTCTTCGACTCCGGCTTTTCATGACCGGCTCGAAGCAATCCGAGCCCGGTCAGCTCAATCGTTGGCGAGGCGCTCGCACCCAGCCTTGCTTTTTGTGAAGACGAAGACGCGACCGATGTCGCCCTCGCAATTGACCATCACCGCCTCGAGGTCGAGCGACGGGGTCTCCTCCATCAGCTTGCATTCGGGGTAGCGCTTCATCAGCTCCTCGGGCGTAAGGGTGACGCCTTCGGCCTCGATCGGGGGGCCGCATTCCCGGCCGCTTTCCGTCTGCTGCAACATCCACCAGTCGGCGGCACCTGCTTCGGCCGACATCAGAAGGGCTACACCGACGATCAGCCCTCCCAGTCTCCAACCCGACACTTTCTGCATCTGCCCGATCCTCTCGCGCGCCATGGACGGCGCTCCGTCACCCTACTTTGCGGCACGGGGAGCGCAACTGTTCTCCTCTGAAGCTTTCCGCTCGTGTCTGTCCTCTGACGGTAAGCCCGTCTATAGTCCCGCCGGAAGTGGGGCAGGGATTCAAGATGAAGAAACTCAATCGCCGGAAATTCCTCAAGATTGCGGGCGCGGGCGGGGCGGCCGCCACGGTGGCGGCCTGCGAGCAGCCTGCGGCTCCCGCGATCACGGAGTCGATGCCCAAGCTCTATTGGCGGCTCACCTCGAGCTTCCCCAAATCGCTCGATACGATTCACGGCGCGGCCGAGGTTTTCGCCAAGATCGTGGGGGAGATGACGGACGGCAAGTTCACGATCCAGGTGTTCGCGGCGGGCGAGATCGTAGGTGGACTTCAAGCCGCCGACGCGGTCTCGGACGGCACCGTCGAGGCGGCGCATACTGCCTCCTACTACTACTGGGGCAAGGACCCGACCTTCGCGCTCGCGACCGGCATTCCGTTCGCCCTCAATTGCCGGATGCAGAACGCCTGGATGTACGAAGGCGGTGGCATCGACCTCATGAACGAGTTCTATCAGCGCTACAACATTTTCGCGCTGCCGAGCGGGAACTCGGGCGCGCAGATGGGCGGCTGGTACCGGAAAGAGATCAACAAGCCGGAAGACTGGAAGGGCCTCAAGATCCGCATCGGCGGGTTCGGCGGGGCGATCATGTCGCGACTGGGTGCGGTGCCCCAGCAGATCGCGGGCGGCGACATCTATCCGGCGCTCGAAAAAGGCACGATCGATGCGGCCGAGTGGGTAGGCCCCTATGACGACGAGAAGCTCGGCTTCTACCGGGTGGCCCGCAACTACTATTATCCCGGCTGGTGGGAAGGGCAGGCGATGCTGCACTTCTTCTTCAACCTCGAAAAATGGAACAGTCTGCCGAAGCCCTACCAGGCCATCATCCGCAGCGCGTCGCAGACGGCCAATATGATCATGATGGCGCGTTACGACATGCTCAATCCGGCTGCGTTGAGGCGGCTGGTGAAGGCGGGCGCCATCCTAAGGCCGTTCTCGGAGGAGGTGCTCGACGGCTGCTTCAAGGCTTCGAACGAGGTCTATGCGGAGCTTTCCGCGAGCAACCCGAGCTTCAAGAAAGCTTACGACGCGATGACGGCGGTGCGCGCGGAGGAATTCCTCTGGTTCCAGCTCGCCGAGCACACCAGCGACACGTACATGATGATCCAGCAGCGCAAGAACGCACTCTAGGGCTCCAGAGAGACAGACGAGTCATGCTCGGACTGCAAGGGTCCGAAGCCATCCTGCTGCGGGCGGCGTTTGCCCGTCCGTTGTTCTTACGCGATAAGCGTGCGGACCGCGGTGCGGATCTGCTCGAGCGTGAACGGCTTGATGATGACGTTGAGGTTCGGCGACTTCAACGCCTGGGCGCGGTCCAGCTCCTCGGCGAACCCGGACATGAGCAGCAGCTTCAGACGCGGCGAGGTCTCGATGGCGCGGCGGGCGAGATCGATGCCGTCGAGCCCCGGCATATGGACATCCGAAACCAGGACATCGATACCCTCCGGCGCGGCAATGAGCCTATCGAGCGCCTCGGCGCCGTCCTGGGTGAGGTCTACCTTGTGACCATCGGATTCGAGCGCGCGCTTGACCAGATCGCGCGTCGCCTTGTCGTCGTCGGCCAGCAGAATATGAGCCATCCCTCGTCCTCCCGGACTTTGCTGCCGCTGTTACGGCCAGACTACTGCTCCTTCATGACGCCAACGCGTGGGGTTCGGATCTAGTCTATTCCTTCGTCATGCGGCCAACGAAAGGCAGCTCGCGATAGCGGTGCGCCACGTCCATGCCGTAGCCGACCACATATTCGTGGTTTCCTTCGAAGGCGCTGAAATCGGCCTCCACGTCGACGGCACGGGGGACCTTCTTGTTGATCAGGACGCAGGTCAGAATCTGGGTGGCGCCACGTGCGGCGATCAGATCCTTCGCGAACACGAGGGTGCGGCCGGAATCGAGCACATCGTCGATCAGCAGAACGTTGCGGCCTTCGACGTTGAGATCGAGATCCCGCAAAATCTCGACCTTGCCGGAAGAGGTCTTGCTCTTGCGGTAGCTCGAGAGCGTAAGGAAATCCACCTCGGGCTCGAGCCCGATGCGATGAAGGGCGCGGATCAGGTCGGCGGCAAACACGAAGCTGCCCTTGAGCACGGCCACGATCAGCAGGCGCTCGAGCTTACGGTCGGATATCTCCAGCGCCAGTTTCTCGAGACGGGCGGCGATGCTTTCCGCCGAATAAATGACCTCGACCTCGGAGTGTGCGCCGGATGTCTGCTCCGTCATGCCAATTCCTCTACCAGCGGTTCAGAGCGCGACCGGCTCCCCGTGAGAATGACGGGACCGAATCTCACTCGAAATCATAAGTTTAGAGCCTGATCCTTGTCCGAGACTGGGCACGGGACCGGCCGGTTTCGAGGGCCGCGGGCTCTGCCGTCCTCAAGGTATCAAGTGATCCGCGGCCAAGTGCAAGGCCAGCGGCCTAATGTCGGTGAACGCAGTGCTGCCTCGATTGTACATGCCGTCGCCATATTCGTAACCGATTGATACTGCCGCCGCCTTCCCGCATATAGGCGCTCGACTATCGATCGAAACCATCTCAGTTCATTCCGGAGCGAAGCGACCGTGATACGGTTGACGAATGTCGGTCTCAAATACGATCGGGGGCCGGAGATCCTGTCGGAGGTGAACTTCCATCTCCGGCCGGGGTCGTTCCACTTTCTCACCGGCCCATCGGGCGCGGGAAAGACGTCGCTTCTGCGGCTGCTTTTCATGTCGCTCCATCCGACGCACGGACAGATCCAGCTCTTCGGGCAGGATGTGAGCCGCATCACGACCAGCAAGCGCGCGCCGCTGAGACGACGCATCGGCATCGTGTTCCAGGATTTCCGTCTGCTCGAGCATCTGACCACGTGGGAGAACGTGGCGCTGCCGCTGCGCGTGGTCGGCAAGCGGCTCGACGACTACAAGGAAGACGTCACGGATCTCCTACAGTGGGTCGGTCTCGGTGACCGGATGCACGGCTATCCGTCTGTGCTTTCGGGCGGTGAGAAGCAGCGCGCGGCCATCGCGCGCGCTGTGATCGGCAAGCCCGAGCTGCTGCTCGCCGACGAGCCCACCGGAAACGTGGACCCGCAGATGGCGCGCCGCCTGCTTCGCCTATTCATCGAGCTCAACAGGCTCGGCACCTCGGTTCTGATCGCGACACACGATCATCAACTGATGCGACAGTTCAAAGCCCCTCGCCTGGAGCTGCACGACGGCCATGTCCGGATCGTATGACAGACCCCCTGATCGGCCGGGTATGCGCGGATTGGGCTCCTCTCCTCGCACCCCGGAGTATGACGCCTATGACGACGGCGCCGTCGTGACACAGCAGGGCGGACGCACGTCGACGCAGTCTCGCGATCCCGCGTATGGCACCTACGAGCCGGAGCCGATCAGTCCGGATTCCCTCAGGACCGACTACGAGCGCGTCTCCCGGCCGGACATCTACGTGCCCACGCGGGAAGCGCGCAAAGTGCAGTCGCTCACGGCGCCGATCGTGCCGGCGGGATCGGTCACGGGCCGCTCGCTGACGCTCGTCATCACCATCATGTGCTTCCTGGCGTGCCTCACGGTCGGCGCGGTCTACATGATCCGCCAGTCCGCCAACGCCTGGCTGCGCGACATTGCGAGCGAGGTCACCGTCCAGGTGCAGGCCAAGGATGGGACGGATGCCGAGAAGCTGACGCAGCAGGTGGCGACCTATCTCGGCCAGCAGGCAGGCATCAGCAAGGTCACGGTGATGTCGGCGGCCGAATCGGCGGCGCTGCTCGAGCCATGGCTCGGGCCTATCGACGATCTCAACGCGCTCCCCCTGCCTCGCCTCATCGCCATCGAGCTGGATAGGGCCGGTACGCCGAACGTGGACGCGGTGCGCGAGGGCGTGGAAAAGCAGTTTCAGGGCGTCACCCTCGACGATCATCGGCGCTGGCAACGGCAGATCACGACCATCACGCACAGCTTCTCGCTCGGCGGGCTCGCCATTCTGGCGCTGGTCGCAATGGCGACGACGGCGATCATTGTCTCGGCGACCAAGAGCTCGATGGCCTCCAACCGCGAAATCGTGGAGGTGCTGCACTTCGTGGGCGCCACGGACCGCTTCATTGCCCGCGAGTTCGAGAAGCATTTCCTGCGGCTCGGCGTGCGCGCGGGGCTCGTGGGCGCGATCCTGGCGCTCGCGGTTTTCACGCTGATGCCAACCATCGTGCAGATCCTGGGCGGCGGGTCTCTCACGCTCTCCGAGCTGCACCGGCTCGTGGGTTCCGGGTCGCTCGATATGGCGGGCTACGTGCTGATGGGCATCGTGGTGGTGGTGATCGCTGCGCTTTGCATGCTGACGTCGCGTTTCGGCGTCTTCCGTATCCTTAACAGCAAGCATTGAGCGGCCGGCGGAGATCAGCCCGGCTGGGGCAAATTCCGTCGATTAATCAATCCTGAAGACGGCGTGAGCACGACTTGTCACAAGGGAGGCCAAATCAGCTAGTCTCCTCCCTGAGTAGGTCGCTCGTAGAGGGTTCGAGTCCGTGGTTCGGCGGGCCTCGGCCAGCTCAAGAGCGGGGTGGGCAGTCATGATTCCGAGACGCTTCGTCGTTGCTTTTCTCGGTGCGGCCGTGTCGCTGGTCGCATTCGGATTCGTGCTGTTCGCAAACTCCGTGATGCGCGAGCCGGAACTTCAGAACGCGCGCGCGGACGGCATCGTGGTGCTCACGGGCGGGCAGACCCGCATCACCGAGGCCGCCAGGCTTCTGCAGGATGGGCGCGCGCAGCGCCTGCTGATCTCCGGCGTGAACCAGAAGATCGGCCGGGCGTCCCTGCTCAAGATCTCCGGGCTCGACGAGAAGATTTTCGCCTGCTGCGTGGATCTCGGCTATGCGGCGCTGAACACGGTCGGCAATGCGGACGAGACGCGGCGGTGGGCGGAGGCGCTGGGCTATGACCGTCTGATCGTCGTCACGGCGAGCTACCATATGCCGAGGAGCCTCGCGGAGCTCGCGCGCGCCATGCCCAACATCGAGCTC
The DNA here is from genome assembly GCF_000383415.1 of Hyphomicrobium zavarzinii ATCC 27496. Taxonomy (GTDB): domain Bacteria; phylum Pseudomonadota; class Alphaproteobacteria; order Rhizobiales; family Hyphomicrobiaceae; genus Hyphomicrobium_C; species Hyphomicrobium_C zavarzinii. The sequence continues at coordinate 58,333 of NZ_KB911255.1, forward strand.
ATTCCGCATCCGGTGGCGCCCGATGTGCTGCGCCGGAAGGTTTGGTGGCTCGACGCGACGGCGGCACGGCTGCTTGCTGCCGAGTACGTCAAGTTTCTGCCGGCGGCGATCCGGCTGGTGGTCGCCCGGGGGGTCACTCCCTGGCAGGCGACCTCCGTGACTGCGGCGTCGGGCACGCCCAGCAAGTCGTAGACATAGGTCTAGACAATGTTGGCCCCGTCGGATTGATAGGTTCCGACCGGATCGTCTGCCCTGAACTGGACCCCGCCTTTCTATGCTTCTTGTTCGTTCCTATCTGTTCGCGCTGGCCTTCTACGTCACGACGGCGCTGTTCCTCGTACTCGGCTCGTGGCTGCTGCTCGGACCCAGGCGCTGGGCGATGGCGGGGCTCAAGCTGCACGCCATCGTCTCGGTGTGGCTGCTGCGCGTGATCGCGGGGACTAGGCTCGAGGTGCGTGGGCGCGAGAAGCTGCCCAAGGGCGCTTATCTCGTTGTCTCCAAGCATCAATCCGCGTGGGACACGTTCGGGCTCGTGCCGCTGTTCCGCGATCCGGCGATCGTTCTCAAGGACGAGCTCAAGTGGATTCCGTTCTACGGCTGGTTCTGCGTGAAGTTCGAGCACATCCTGGTGAAGCGCGACAAAGCCGCGAAGGCGCTGAAGCAGATGATCTCGGATGCGCAGTCCCGTGCCGCCGAGGGGCGCGAAATCGTGATCTTCCCCGAAGGCACACGCCAGGCGCCCGGCGCGCCGCCCGACTACAAGCCGGGGTATGTGGCGCTTTACGAGGCTCTCGAGCTTCCCTGCGTGCCGCTTGCCCTCAACTCCGGCCTCTTCTGGCCGCGACGCCAGCTCGTGCGCCATCCGGGCACGATCGTCGTCGAGTTTCTCGATCCCATTCCGGCCGGGCTGCCCCGCAAGGAGTTCCGGGCCATCCTCGAAGCACGCCTGGAAGCCGCCTCTCAGCGGCTTGTCGAAGAGGGGAAGAAAAGTCTAGATGAGAACAAATAGGAACTTATAGAGAACATTTTGTTGACGATTTGGGGGTAAGCCCTTATATATTGGAGCCGTAATCAACGGTTCGAGGCGCGGATGAAAGACGCCCCCACGTTCCTTGCGCCGATCTCTGAGGAGATCTGGCGGCTCAAGTACCGGTTCACAAACGGTGGAGCGCAGGGGGGGCAGCCCGGCGAATCTCTGACGGAGACGTTCCGGCGCGTGGCGGAGGCGGGTGCCTCGGTCGAGAAAGGCGGAAAACGCGTCCGCGCACGCTGGGCCGATCGCTTCTACGAAACGATGGCTGACTTCGGCTTCCTGCCTGCGGGGCGCATTCTCGCCGGCGCCGGGACGGGACGCGCCGTCACGCTTTTCAATTGCTTCGTCATGGGCCGGATCGAGGATGATCTCGGCTCCATCTTCCAGAACGTCAAGGAAGCCGCGCTCACCATGCAGCAGGGCGGCGGCATCGGGCATGACTTCTCGACGCTGAGGCCCAAGGGGGCGCTGGTCAGAAGCATCGGCGCGGATGCGTCCGGGCCGGTGAGCTTCATGGACGTGTGGGATGCGATGTGCCGAACGATCATGTCCGCGGGCGCGCGGCGCGGCGCGATGATGGGCACGCTCAGTTGCTCGCATCCCGATATCGAAGCGTTCATCGACGTAAAGTCGGATCCGGTGCGCCTGCGCAATTTCAATCTCTCGGTGCTCGTGCCGGACGCGTTCATCGCTGCCGTTCGGGCCGACAAGCCGTGGGATCTCGTCTTCGAGGGAAAGGTCTACAGGACGGTCTCGGCGCGTGCGCTGTGGGAGCGCCTGATGCGGGCCGCTTACGACTACGCGGAGCCGGGCGTGATCTTCATCGATCGCGTCAATGCGATGAGCAATCTCGCTTACTGTGAGCAGATCTGCGCCACCAATCCGTGCGGCGAGCAGCCGCTGCCGCCCTATGGCGCGTGCCTCCTCGGCTCCATCAATCTCGCCCAGCTCGTGAAGCATCCGTTCGAGGCGGGCGCGGCGATCGATGCCGCGGAGCTCGAGGAGCGGGTGCGCGTCGCGGTCCGTTTCCTCGACAACATCATCGATGTCTCGGGATACCCGCTGCCTCAGCAGAGGCAAGAGGCGATGGCCAAGCGGCGCATCGGTCTCGGCGTCACGGGGCTTGCGGATGCGCTCATTGCAGTCGGTGTGCGCTACGGCTCGCCGGAAGCCGAGACGCTCGCGCAGTCGTGGATGGCTTCGATCGAGCGGGCGGCCTATCTCGTGAGTGCGGAGCTTGCGGGTGAGAAGGGCGCGTTCCCGCTCTACGATGCTGAGCGGTTTCTCTCATCTCCCAACGTGGTGCGGCTGCCGGCAGAGGTGCGCGGCGCCATCGTGCGGGACGGCATTCGCAACGGCTGCCTCACATCGATTGCGCCGACCGGCACCATCTCTCTCTTCGCAGGCAACGTTTCGTCCGGTGTCGAGCCGGTTTTCGATTTCCGCTACACGCGGCGTGTGCTCGGTAAGGACGGGGCGACACGGACGGAGGTGGTCGAGGATCTCGCGCACGCGCGCTTCAGGCGGATGTTCGGAGAGCGAGAGCCGCTCGGGCCGCAGTTCGTCACCGCGGGCGATCTCTCGCCGCGCGAGCATCTCGTGATGCAGGCGGCGATGCAGCGGCACGTGGACAGCTCCATCTCGAAGACCATCAACTGCCCGCCCGACATTCCGTTCGAGGCGTTCAAGACGATCTATCTGGATGCTTTCGATCTGGGGCTCAAGGGCTGCACGGTCTACCGGCCGAACGCGGTGACGGGCGCCGTGCTCTCCCCGGTCGAGGCGGCTCCCGATACCTCCTCCGGTCCACGAGCGGAGGAAGCGGTTGCGGACGAAGCTCCTCGAAAGGCTCCGGCTGTGGCTGCTGCGGTGGCGCCGGTGGAGATTTCCGCCGCGCGGCATGGCGATGTCGTCTACATGGCGCAACCGCTCGATCGCGATACGGTGCTTGCGGGCTTTACCTACAAGCTCAAATGGCCGGAGAGCGATCACGCGATCTACGTGACGATCAACGACATCGAGCGCGACGGCCGCAGACGGCCGTTCGAGATCTTCATCAACACGCGCAATCTTGAGCACTATGCGTGGACGGTGGCGCTCACGCGCATGATCAGTGCCGTGTTCCGCCGTGGCGGAGACGTGGCGTTCGTGGCGGAGGAGCTCAAGGCGGTGTTCGATCCGCAGGGTGGGCGCTGGATCGGCGGGCGCTACGTGCCGAGCCTGCTTGCTGCGATCGGCGAGGTGATCGAGACGCATATGCGGCGGATCGGGTTCCTCACACCGGCCGATGGCGCAATCTCGCTTCCGATCGCGGAGCCCGTGTCGCTCGGCGGCGGAGAGGACGGGGCCGAGCGCCGTTCAGCGGGCGGTTCCGGGTCGAGGGCCGGAGTGGCCCCTACGCTGGGCCGAAGCTGTCCGCGATGTGCCTCACAGACCTACGTGAAGGAAGCCGGGTGCTGGGTCTGCCGCTCGTGCGGGTTCTCGCGTTGCGAGTAAGGTCGGGCCGCGGCGGGCTGTAAACGTGACAGATCCGTGGCATGGCGCGGCCCTGGCGGGAGTGCTGCCCGAAACTGGTTAACTCAATGACTCGCAAGGGGCGTTCCCCAGGTGACAGCGCGAAGCGGGCGCGGCGCATTAAGGTTTCCCGCAGTGTCATTGCCCTGAAATGACTGAGATGGAGCCATATTTCGGCTGAAAATGCTCAGCACTCTCAGGGTCAGTTCGGTAGCGTCAAAGGCCGCGTAAACGGCAAAGGAACTTCGTCATGGGAGCGCGTGTCATTCAACTCGCAGAGATCAGAGCTCGCCGCTCGGCTCAGACCCCCGTCGTGGCGCTGGACAGCCCCTCGGAACTCAACGACCGGTTCCATTTCTGGAGCGGGGCTTCGGGGCGGCGTTACGTTCATTCCGTTTATGACCTGCTCGACTGCCCGGAAGTTCCGGCTGCCAATTTCCTGCTCGTCCGCCGCGATGGTTCGGGCCGCCGCTCGGTGCTGGCCATTGGCCACCTGACGCACGACGCGGGTTCGCTCAATCTCGCGGAGATCCGTCATCGCGGAGCCCGGCTCGGCGCCAACGAGGTTCACGTCCATCTGCTCGCCCCGTCCGCTCAGCAGCGCCGGATCGTGGAACTCGACTTGCGCGCCGGTCAGATCGACTGCGGCGCCAACGAGGAGCGCATCTCCGGAACGCGCCATTAGAACTCAACTCTTTTGAATTTGAGACCTTGCTCGCGCCGAACCTCAAATGGTCCGGCGCGATTTGCATTTCAGAGACCGTCTTGCGCTTCAGGCGAGGACCGCTCGCATCATCCAGAGCCCGAGGAACAATCCGAGCAGGGACATGGCCACGCTGCCCGCAACGTAGACGGCCGCCAGCAGGGGCTCACCGCGCTCGATGAGGAGAGCGGTGTCGAGAGAGAAGGCCGAGAAGGTGGTGAAGCCGCCCAGGATGCCGGTGGCGAGGAACAGCCTGAGATCCGGCAGGATCTCTCCACGGGACGCGAACCAGCCTGCGGCGAGGCCCATCGCCGTCGATCCGATCACGTTGATGGTCAGGATGCCGTAGGGGAACCCGCTGCTCGCAAGGGCGGTGATCCAGATATTCATCACATGGCGCATCAGTCCGCCGATGCCGGCACCGATGAACACGATAATGGATGTTCTCATTCCTGTCTCCGCATAGGGCCTCGTTAGGCTCCCGCACGGGAAGCTCGAGGCAAGCTCCTACCCGCGCGAAAGCGCCTGGTAGGAGCCATCAGCCTTGCGGCGGTTGTCGGGAGACTCCATTCCCATCCCACGGCGCCAATCTGCGCGATGCGCGGGGGCTTGGCAAGGATCGGCGCAAGGATCAGCCGCGCTTGGCGCGATAGCCGAAACGGTTGTCGCGCACGGTGCGGGGTGTCGCAAATGTCCGCGTTGCCCAGGCCCGTGCCAAGGCTGCCGTGGGGGAGCGTGCGCAGTTGGTGCTTGCTGCCCGCGCGGCGAGCGCGCCGGTGAGGGTGAGGAGCCTGTCGAGTCTCCGTTCCGAGATGCCAAGCTCTTTCAGGTGGCGGAGCGTGCTCAGGAGATAGTCGAGATTGGTGCCGCCGCGCCCTGCCGATCGGCGGATCAGGCTCGCCTCGCGGCGGAGGGGGAGGCAGCCGGCGTAGGCGGGGTGTGCGCGCTCGGCAATGTAAGTGATCGCCCACACGGTTCGCGGCGCTTCGCCCGTCTCGTGGCCGAGCACGACAGGCACCAGAGTCTCGCGATAGACGCCGTAGATCAACTCGCGGCGGCGGAGGTAGGAGACCGTTTCGGCTTGCCGCTCCGGCGCGATGCGAAAGGCGATGCCGTCGCAAATGCCGCCGCGGTCGAGGCCGAGCACGAGCCCCGGCTGGCGCTCGGTGCCGCGATAGTGAATGGAGTAGATGCAGAAGGCGCGGTGGAAGCCGGTGAGGCGCGCGCGGCGGGCTTCGGCATAGGCGAAGCCCGGGTTCCACATCAGCGATCCGTAACCGAAAACCCAAGTGTCGGCGGGCTCTACGGGCATCGGGATCGCTTGCTCCTCACTTGCGTTTGGCGGAGGGCGGCGTTGCGGGAGCCGGTCCCTTGGTGCGGCCGAAGTCGGGGGCCGCGATGTCCTGACCCGCCTGGATGATGTTGCGGCGGATGGCGCGGGCCTCGGTGAAGAGGCGATGCAGCGTCTCGCCGTCGCCGAAGCGGATGGCCCGCTGCAGCATGGTGAGATCCTCGGTGAAGCGGCCCAGCATGTCGAGCACCGCCTCCTTGTTGTTGAGGAATACGTCGCGCCACATGATGGGGTCGGAGGCGGCGATGCGCGTGAAATCGCGGAAGCCGCCGGCCGAGAACTTGATCACCTCGCTGTCCGTCACGCGCTCGAGATGGGCGGCCGTGTTGACGATATTGTAGGCGATAAGGTGGGGGACATGGCTCGTGATGGCGAGCACGAGGTCATGGTGCTCGGGCGTCATGATCTCGACCTTGGAGCCGAGCGCCTCCCAGAATTTCTTCAGCTTCTCGACGGCTGCCGCATCGGTGTGGGGCTCGGGCGTGAGAATGCACCAGCGGCCATCGAACAACTCGGCGAAGCCGGCTTCCGGGCCGGACTGCTCGGTGCCGGCGATGGGGTGGCCGGGGACGAAGTGAACGCCCTGCGGTACGTGAGGGCTCACGTCCTTCACGATGGACGCCTTGACGGAGCCGACGTCCGTGAGGATGGCGCCCGGCTTGAGGCTGCGCGCGATCTCCTTGGCGATTGGGCCGCAAAGTCCGACCGGCGTGCAGAGAATGACGAGATCCGCATCCTCGACCGCCTCGGCGGCCGTGACGAAGCCCTGCTCGATCAGGCCGAGGCGCATCGCGGTCTCGACGGTCGCGGGTGTGCGGGCGGAGCCGACAATGGAGCCGGCGAGGCCGCCGCGGCGGCAGCCATGACTGATGGACGAGCCGATAAGCCCGATTCCGATCAGAGCGACGCGGTCGAACATCACTTTCATCATGCGTGAGAGCCCACGAATTCTGCGAGGGCATCACGCACTTTTCGGTTCTCATCCTCGGTGCCGATGGTGAGGCGCAGGGCGCCAGGCAGGCCGTAGCCCGCCACACGGCGCAGGATGATGCCCTTCTGCTTCAGGAAGGCGTCACAGGCGGCAGCATCGCGGCCGGGACCATCCGGGAAATGGATCAGGATGAAGTTGGCGACGCTCGGCGTCACGCGGAGGCCGAGCTTCTCGATCTCGCTGGTGAGCCAGGGCAGCCATTGCTCGTTGTGGTGGACGGCGGCCTCGATGTGGGCCCAGTCGTCCATGGCGGCAGCGCCCGCAGCGATGGAGGGCGCGGAGAGATTGAAGGGGCCGCGGATGCGGTTCAATGCGTCGGCGACGGCTGCCGGGCAGTACGCCCAGCCGATGCGCAGGCCCGCCAAGCCGAAGATCTTGGAGAATGTGCGCGTCATCACCGTGTTCTCGGTGGTGGCGACCAGCTCGAGGCCCGCCTCGTAGTCGTTGCGGCGCACATACTCGGCGTAGGCTGCATCGAGCACGAGCAGCACGTCGGACGGGAGACTGGCGCGCAGGCGGCGCACCTCGTCGATGCCGAGGTAGGTGCCCGTGGGGTTGTTCGGGTTGGCGAGGAAGACGACGCGGGTGCGCGGGGTGACCCTGGCGAGGATCGCGTCCACGTCGGCCTTGAGGCCGGTCTCGGGCGCGACCACGGGCGTCGCGCCGGCCGCCAGGATGACGATGCGATAGAGCAGGAAGCCGTGCTCGGTGAAGAGCCCTTCGTCGCCCGGCCCCAGGTAGGCGTGGGCGATGAGGTTGATCAGCTCGTCCGATCCCGCGCCGCAGACGATGCGGTCGGGATTGAGACCGAAGCGGCGCGCGATGGCGTGCCGAAGCGCCGAGGCCTGACCGTCAGGATAGCGCTCCAATGCATTGCCAGCCTGCGTGAACGCCTCCACCGCCTTGGGGCTCGGCCCAAGGGGCGTCTCGTTCGAGGAGAGCTTCACAGGCTTCAGCCCGCCCGGAACATGGCTTTCGCCCGGAACGTAGGCCTCGATGTCTAGGACGCCAGGACGGGGTTTCGGAGCGGCAGGGGCCATGGGTGGCTTCCAGGATGGTCGTTTTCAGGATGGCCTGGCCAGGGCGGCGCAGGCGAGGCCCCGTGATACCGAGGGAGCCGCCAAAGCGCAAAGGATTAAGCATCGCAAGGGGCTGGGACGCCCTCGACGAGATGGGGCGCCTTCCAGACCGCGCGCGGAGAGGGGTGATCTCTGACGGGAGATTTTTTCAGTTCCCGTTTTACAAACTTTTAGTCGCGAATGCCGAAAGCTCATTTCAATGCGAAATTGCGGAATCAATTCGCTAAATGACCATCGAATATAAGTTATCGGAGATGCGGCGTTGCGGCTTGAAAATCGTCTTCTGCTTTTTGTTTTTGCATCGTCTTTTGTCATCTCTTTTGCGGGTGCTCATGAGGCCCTCGCGGACAAGATTGGCGCGAGCAACCTGCCGCGTCCTGCTCCTGGGCTCAAAGGCCGGATCAACGACGCGGACGGTGCTACCTCGGCGGCTGTTCTCGGCGGCAGTCTCGGCTTCACATCCAACGCCGGCCCCACCCTCGCCGAGGTGCCGAGCGCGTTTCACGACCGGGCCTTCGGCTATGCGCACGTGTTCTCCACGCCCCTAGGCCGGCTGGATCTCGGTCTCAATCTCTCGGAGCGGCGCTACGTATCCTTCCAGGACGCGAACGAGCGGGCTGCCAGTCTCGCGATGTCGCTCTCTAAGGACTGGGCCGGGCAGCAGACGCTGCTCGCCTTTGCGACGTCTGCCGGGCGCGACGTGGAGGAGCGCCTGGGGGAGACCAGCGTGTCGCTTTCGCACGCCTGGACCAGCGGCCGGCTGAGACCCTATCTCAAAGCGGAGACGGCGCTTCTCGATTATCGAGATCTGCCGGATCCCTTCCAGCCCTCCGGCAATCAGGACGACCGGGACCGTCTTTCGTCCCGGCTACAGGCTGGAATGCGCATGACTCTCACGGAGCATGTGGAGCTCGAGCTGGGAGGCGGCGTCGACACCAAGCACTACCTCACCCGCACGGACGATTTCGGCGTGCGGCGCGGGAGCGTCTCACTCTTTCCAGCGATTGGGCTCGCGTATACAGGCGAGACCGGAACCCTGAGAGGGCTTTATATGCCGTTCTGGCGGGACTTTCGTGACGATCTATTCGCTGATGGATGGCATCACGGCTACGCGGTGGAAGGTGAGATGAAGCTGTCGGATACGCTCAAGGCCTTCGCCTCCGCGCGCTACGGTTTCGAAGAGACGGACTTCCTGATCGCTAGCGCGGCCTACGAATCGGTCGCGATCGCGGGAGTCGTTTGGACCGTTGGAAAGGGAACTCTCTCGCTCGCCGCATCGCAGACGCGGCGCTCCTACGACGATCTGGATCTCGTCGCGCTGGCGCGGTTCGATGAGAAGTTCGAAGTGGCCCTATCCGGAGAGATGCCGCTTGTGGAAGACCTCTCTCTCAATGGGCGTATCGGATATCTCGACTACAGGAGCTCGTTCGGCGATATCCGGACAGACGCTTTTACGGCGGCGATCGGGCTGACTTATGCGGTAGCCCAATGAGGGGGCGAGGGTCGGGTGGGCTGTACTCGCCCCCTCAAAGAGTCAGCGGCCGCCGATTCCGAGACCAAGGCCAAGCCCGAGGCCAGCCTTGACTTTCACGATGTTCAGGACATTGAGCTTGGCGCCCACCTGTGCTCCGGCACCGACGCCGATGGCGGGGCCGCCGTGGCCGTGGCTGCCGCCGCGGCCGCCGGCCTGTGCCGGAACGGACATGGCGAGGGCAAGGGTCGCTGCGAGCGCAATGCAAGCCGATTTCATGCTGGTTTCTCCTTTGGCGCGTTTTAAGTTTTTGTGCCGTTTTGCTTTGGCCATTGTTTTGTAATTCGATCCGAATTGGATCGCAAATTAATCAGCGTATAATGGTGAAATGCTGGAACGAATATTTCTTCGTCATTTGAATGATTTGTGGGTGCTTTTCCTTGCGTTTATCGGGTCATTTGCCCTGGGGCCCGGAAGGGGGCGGCGGAGGATTTTCCGCCACGTTGCCGGTCGAGGCGGGCCGGAGGGCCGAAGTCGAGAAGATTTGTCGCGCCGTAGAAGCTGGGGAACGCGGGCTATCTGCCCGGAATTTCGACGTATTCCCTGCGTCTGGTTGCCCCAATCAACCGAATGGCGGGAAGCGCTAGCTTAGGCGTGAAGCGAGCTTGCGGCTTGCCAATGGCATTGAGGAATGACGACGTATTACGATTACCTGAGGGACAGGGTGCTGGCGTCGGCCGTTTCGAACCAGGCGCAACTCGAGCACCTGATCCATGCCGAGCGGAATGCTTTCTGGCAGCAGATCTGTATGAACCCAGCCTACGACGAGCACGCCAGAATGGGCGCGCTCGCGGCGTTCGACGAGCAGGCTTCGCGCGTTCTGAGTGAGCATGCGGGCCGGTTCGGCCGCCCGCAGCCTGCGCCCGTGGAGCCGGCCGCCGCGATCTCCCATCATGGCGGAGGAGCGGTCGCGCATGGCGGTGTCCGTGAGCGTCTGCCCGCGCGATCGCGTGCCCTCTCGCGGGATCTGTTCTTTTTGCTGGTCGGTCTCGTTCTAGGCGTGATGCTCGGCGTCGCCGCCGCCTACTTCGGGCGGGCGGTGCTCGTGGGGTCCGCGGCGAGCGCGGGCGGGGGTGGTGCGCTCGGGATCACGGGGCTCACCGCGTCCAAGTCTTCCTTCAAGTTCGTGCGGAGCAACCCGAGCGAGCCGGAGGGTGAGATCGAGGTCGCGTATGCGGACGGCGCGCCCCGTGGGCTCACCTGCACCGTGGAGGCGAGCTATCGGCAGGTTCTGGAGTATGTGAAGTTCGACAGCGGGTGCCGAAAGGTGTCGTTCAAGTTCCTGCCGGCGGCAGATCTCTGGGCGAACTGGAACTACCTCGAAGGCTACATGGTGTTTTCGACCACCATCAGCTCAGCCTCTGGCGGCCATTGGGAAGGCTCCGCCAGCGTCTATTTTTCCGTCAATGGAACGACGTGAGAGACAGGCAATGCCGCAGAGCCGATCCGGCTCCGCAGCTCACTGCATATAGGGGCTGTCGCCGCCGTGCGGCGCGTTCGGCGTGGAGAAGAAGAAGCCGTTGTCGAACGGGCCGGCGTTGGTCTGAGCCTGGACGGTGGGGTCCACGAAGCGGCGCGTGTTGGTGCCCTGCAGATACTTGTAGGAGTATCCGCCACGACGGGGCGCCGGACGAACGACGCCACGCAAAGGCTTCTCTTTCGCATAGGCCTTCTGGGCGAAAGCCGGCTCGGAAGCGACAGGCACAGCGAGCAGAGCCGCGGCCACGATCATTTTGAAGAGACCAAGAGTTTTCATAGCTCTAAATTAACCCAGGTTGGGGGTGCATGTCGATGTGGGGCGGTGGTCCTGGTCTTCTTTCGGCCGCCGGGTGTGGCTTTCAGAACCTCCGGCGGGGCGCGTTCTTACCCAAGCTCGCCCTACCATCGGCGAGCCGGGATTTAGGATTAGTTAACGCTGTTACCCAGGGCCGGTTCCCGGCCGGCGACGTGCGTCATCCCCCCGGCCTTGACCGCGGCGGGCAAGCTCCGATATTCAGAATGTCTTCGCTCGTGGTGATTTGGCCGGCCGGCTTGCAGCCACGTTAAATAAGTCGCTAAATGGGCCGTCGCACACCCGATATTTCGGTTGGGCCGGCCTCAGGTCAGGGCCGGTGTCGAGATCCCGTCATGGACGGGTCGGGAGTGCGCAAGGCATGGGCACGTTTTCCGCGTCCGAAGGGGCTGACCGTTCCGGCGAACCCAGGGTAGAGGCGCGGCTTTCCGAGGTAAGCCGTCCCTCCAGTCCGACGGTCGTGTTTCCCGAAGACAAGCCCTTGCGGCTCGAATCCGGCCAGCTGCTCGCGCCGCTCTCGATTGCCTATCAGACCTACGGCACCCTCAACGCCGACAAGTCGAACGCTATTCTCATCTGTCATGCGCTGACGGGTGACCAGCACGTGGCCAGCCGCCATCCCGTGACCGGCAAGCCCGGCTGGTGGGAGGCGCTCGTCGGCCCGGGCAAGCCGGTCGATACGGATCGCTTCTTCATCATCTGCCCCAATATCCTCGGCGGCTGCATGGGCTCGACAGGGCCTGCCTCCCTCAACCCGAAAACCGGCAAGCCCTACGGTCTCGACTTTCCTGTCATCACCATCGGCGACATGGTGGATGCGCAAGTGCGCCTCATCGACCATCTCGGAATCAATCAGTTGTTCTCGGTGATTGGCGGCTCCATGGGCGGGATGCAGGTGCTGGAATGGGTGACGCGGCAGAGGGAGCGCGTGGCGACGGCCATTCCGATCGCCACGGCGCCCTGGCATTCCGCGCAGAACATCGCGTTCCACGAGGTCGGGCGGCAGGCCGTGATGGCCGATCCGGATTGGCGTGGCGGCAACTACTACGAGGACGGCGTCGTTCCCAAGAACGGGCTCGCGGTGGCGCGCATGGCGGCCCACATCACGTATCTCTCGGAGAAGGCGCTCCAGGGCAAGTTCGGGCGCAATCTCCAGGACCGCGCGGCGCGCTCGTTCTCGTTCGATGCGGATTTCAAGATCGAGAGCTACCTGCGCCACCAGGGGTCTACGTTCGTCGATCGCTTCGATGCCAACAGCTATCTCTACATCACGCGCGCCATGGACTACTTCGATCTCGAGAATGCGCACGGCGGTAAGCTCGCGAACGCTTTTGTCGGGACGAAGACGCAGTTCTGTGTGGTGTCGTTCACGAGCGACTGGCTCTATCCGACGCGCGACAGCAAGGCCATCGTGAAGGCGCTCAACGCGGTTGCCGCTAACGTGAGCTTCGTCGAGATCGAGAGCGACAAGGGCCATGACGCATTCCTGCTCGAGGAGCCCGAGTTTCACGCCACGGTGCGCGGCTTTCTGACGGCGGCCGCGGCCAAGCGCGGCCTCGCCGCCTACGCGAGGGGGATCTGATGCAGAAAGCGGTTCCTTTCGCCGGTCAGCAGCGCGCAGACCATCTGCTGATCGCGGAAATGGTAGCGCCCGGGTCGCGCGTGCTCGATGTGGGCTGCGGGGACGGTGCTCTCCTCAAGCTGCTCGCGGAGACCAAGGGCGTCGATGGGCGCGGCGTCGAGCTTTCGCGCGAGAAGGTCAATCTCTGCGTGAAGCACGGGCTCTCCGTGATCCAGGGCGACGCCGACCGGGATCTGGCCGACTATCCGGATCAGGCCTTCGACTACGCGGTTCTGTCGCTCACCATCCAGGCGACGCGCGATCCGAAGACGGTGCTCACCAATCTGTTGCGCATCGGGCGGCGGGCCATCGTGTCGTTTCCGAACTTTGGACACTGGAAGATCCGCGCGCAGCTTCTGTTCACGGGGCGCATGCCGATGACGCCCAATCTGCCCGAGCCCTGGTACACGACCGCGGACGCGCATCTCTGCACGATCAAGGATTTCGTGGATCTGGTCGCGCTGGTCGATGCGGAGGTGGAGGAAGGAGTGGCCTTCAACAGCAAAGGCGAGCGGCTGCCCATACGCCGGTCGCTGTCGCTGCAGAACCTGCTCGGTGAAAAGGCCGTGTTCAAGTTGAAGCGGCGTGGCTAGCTCCAGGTCTCTAATGAGACCGACGAGTCACGTTTCGGACTGACGGGTCCGAAGCGATCATGGTTCGGTCCTCTATCCGTAAGCTGGGCGAGGCGTGTCGATCTGCGTCAGCGGGCCGTGACGAGGTTGCGGAACGCCTTGGCGCGTGCGGGCTTGCCGTTGACCGGGGCCACGATCTCCTTGCGCGCCTCCACCATGAGAACGCCGCCGAACCTCGGAGACATCCGCGTGCCGATGCGTTCCCACGCGGTGGCGGAGCGCACGAGCATGCTGCGGTCGAAGGGGGGCAGGTGCAGCGCCGTGGTCCAGCTCAGTGGCGTGAAGAGCGATTGCGCGAGCAGCACGTCGAGCTGCGAGCGGCTGTAGGGGCGTCCGTAGCCAAATGGCGTGGTGTCGACATGTGCCCATAGTCCGCGCCGGTTCGGCACCACGATCAGGAGGCGGCCCTGCGGCGCCAGCACGCGCCAGAGCTCCCGCAGAAGCGGGGTGACCTGCTCGGCGACTTCGAGGCAATGGATGACGAGCAGGCGATCGATGGCGTTGTCCCGCACGGGGAGAGATCCCTCCTCGACCAGCGTCGAAAGGATCGGCGAGGCGGGAGGCCAAATGAGTGCGCCCTGGCTTTCGGGCATGAAGGCCGCGAAGCTTCGCGCGTCGTTGCGGTAGCTGCCGAGAAACGGCGTGCCGAAGCCGAGGCTCGCGACCGTTTCGCCCGGTGCAGGCCCCCACTGGGAGCGGATACGGCGAGCGAGAATGCGTCGCGCGATCTGGCCGAGCGGCGTCGCGTAGAAATCCCGCAGAGTGGCGACGTCGAGATGCATGCGTCTCAGGGGGTCCTGTTCTAGCTCGTACCCGGTCTCTTTTCGCCCGATCGGCCCCGGTATGACAAGCTCGGGCGCGCCGGAGTGGCGCCGCTTCGCGCCTTACCGCGGAAAACCGCTTCACACTTCTCCGGAAGCACTCTAGCCTTGCTCCAGAGCCCCTCATGCAATGCGGGCGAGTCACAAGAAACATGACCCAACCGCAAATCCATCAGTTCCCGTGTCTCAAAGACAATTACGGCGTGCTCGTTCATGACGCGGACGGGGGCGTGACGCTGTCCATCGACGCGCCGGATGCGGCTGCCGTGACCCGGGCGCTCGACGAGCGGGGCTGGCGGCTCACGCATATTCTTGTGACACACCATCACGCCGATCATACGGCCGGGATCGCGGCGCTCAAGGCGGAAACGCATTGCACGGTGATCGGGCCGCGTGGCGAAGCGCAACGCATTCCGTGCCTGGACGTGGCGGTGGGCGAGCCCGACGTGCTGCCGCTCGGCAGTCTTTCGGTGCGCGTGCTCGATACTCCGGGGCACACCATAGGTCATGTCACCTATTGGATCGAGAAGGCCGGGGTCGCGTTCGTCGGGGATACGCTGTTCGCGATGGGCTGCGGCCGAGTTCTGGAAGGCACGGCCGAGATGATGTGGGGTTCGCTCGTGAAGATCGCGGCCTTGCCAGGCGAGACGCTCGTCTATTGCGGCCACGAATACACGGTCTCGAACGCGAAATTCGGGATTTCGATCGAGCCGGAGAACGCCCTGCTCCAGCAGCGTTTAAAGGACGCGGAGGCGACGCGTGCCGCGGGGGCTGCCACGCTTCCGACGCGCATCGATCTCGAGCGGGAGACCAACGTGTTCCTGCGCGTCGACAGGCAGGATCTGCGCGAGCGGCTGGGGCTTTCCTCGGCGCCGGACTGGAAAGTGTTCGCGGATCTTCGCGAGCGCAAGAACCGCTTCTGAGACGCAGAGGCCCACACGCATGGATGCCGATCAGATCATTGCGGCTCTCGGCCTCGCGCCTCATCCCGAGGGCGGCTATTTCCGCGAGACGTTTCGTGATGCGGCGCAGACCGGCGGCCGGTCACAGTCGACCGCGATCTATTTCCTGCTCAAGGCGGGACAGGTCTCGCGCTGGCATCGGGTGGATGCGGTGGAGGTCTGGCATTGGTATGCGGGGGCGCCGCTCGCGCTTTCGATCGCCGCTCCCGGAGCCACGGCTCAAACGCTGCGGCTTGGCCCCGCTCTCCTCGATGGGGAGCGTCCGCAGGGACATGTGCCCACGGGACATTGGCAACAGGCCAGGTCGCTCGGGGCATGGACGCTGGTCGGGTGCACCGTCGCACCGGGGTTCGAGTTCGCAGGGTTCGAGATGGCGCCGCCGGATTTCGTGCCGGGCGCCGCAACCTCCTGATCCAGCACGGCAGAGGCCCTGACCGGCGGCCCAGTCATACGTTTTGGGTCATTCGCCGCGACCGGCTGAGCGGGGGTGTCCGAAACGCCGGATTCGCATGGCGGCCGTCAGGTTCGGGGGCAATTTGGAACCGGTTGGGGCGATGCCTTGAGTTTTCCACCACTCATTATGTGAACTCGACGAGGTCAGGCGATTGATTTTTCTAGCCTTCGAGCAATTCCTGGGGACCGGGTCCGCCCTACGCTTGCCGCTCAAACCCGACTCGTAAAGAGTGCGAATCAATAGGGAAAAGTATGCGCGCAGCGGGGGTTGCTAAACATGAAGGTGGAGTCCACCGGGGCTGTTCTCAGTACGGTATTTGTCGATTACGACAACATCTACCTGTCGCTGAAAAGAAAGAACGAAGAGGCCGCGAAGCGGTTCGCGAAGGACGCGGCGCTGTGGCTGCGTGAGATCGAGAGCGGCCGGCTGATCACGCCGACTAACGGCTCGAACTTCGTGGCGCCGCGGCGCATCGTGATGAGCCGGTGCTACGGCAACCCGGTTCCGCGCCGCAATGCGAACGACAACTCGACGGACATGAACTCGTTTCCGTTCGTGCGTCACCA
This sequence comes from Hyphomicrobium zavarzinii ATCC 27496, assembly GCF_000383415.1. Taxonomy (GTDB): domain Bacteria; phylum Pseudomonadota; class Alphaproteobacteria; order Rhizobiales; family Hyphomicrobiaceae; genus Hyphomicrobium_C; species Hyphomicrobium_C zavarzinii. Next base: position 74,383 of record NZ_KB911255.1, read on the forward strand.
CTTTCTGCGCGCGGGCTTCGAGGTGGTCGACTGCCCGCCGCTGACGGCCCAGCTCAAGAACTCCGCCGACATCCGGATGGTGATGGACGTGCGCGACGTGCTCAATCACGAGACGCGCTTCGACGAGTTTATCCTGCTCTCGGGAGACGCGGACTTCACGCCGGTTCTGCACCGGCTTCGCGCGCATGCGCGCCGCACCGTGGTGTTCGCGAACGATCATACGGCACAGCCCTATACGGCCATCAGCGATGGCGAGGTGCGCGAGGCTGATCTGATCTCGCTGCTGCTCGAAGGGCGCATCGAGGCCGAGGTGAAGACGGGCGGCGAGTTGCGTGCGCCGAGCACCGCCGAGCTCGAAGGGATGCGCAAGTCCATCGTCGCCGAAGTCGTGGGAACTGTGCGCTCCGCAGCGCAGCCGGTTCCGCTCGAGGCATTGGCGGATCGCGCCGTGCGCACGCTGGGGCACGACAAGACCGTGGGATCCTCTTGGGGAGGTGCGGGAAGCTTCCGCGATCTCCTCAGCAAGGCGCTGCCCAAGGACATCAAGCTCACTGACCAGCCTCCCTATTTCGCCTACGAGCCCACGCGGCAGATCTCGCGCGAGATCGAGACGCGTCCTGAGCCGCCGGTTGCACGCGAGCGCGCCCCCGAGCTGCCGGAGGCCCGTTTCGAGCCGCGCTTCGAAGCGCCCCAGAGCCGCCGCGTGGAGAGCCGTCCCGAGACCCAGAAGGACGCGCGTTTCGATGCGCCGCGTGCCGAGCGCCCGATCGCCGAACGCGATCCGCGTGGTGCCGAGCCTCGCGTGGATGCGCGCTACGAGGAGGCGCGTTATGCGCTTCCGCGCGAAACGCGGACCGAGCTTGGCGAGCCGATGCGGGAGATGCCGCGGGCTCCGCAGCCGTCGTTTGACCGGCGTGACGAGCCCCTGCCTGCGCGGCAGGAGCGCGCTCCTCAGGCGCGCGAAGCGCAGCCGTCGCAAGCCTACGGTTCGCAGCCGTTCTTCGCCCCGCCGCCGGATCGTACGCAGCTTGGTGCCCCGGCTCCGCGTGCGCCGATGCCTGAAGCTCCGACTCCACAGCAGGCGACTGGCGCCTTCGCTGCGCGTCCGCCCCAGCAGGCTCCGGCTCCCGCTGCTCCGCAGCCGGAAGCTTATGCCGCGCCGCGCGCACCGGTGCCGCCGCAGCAGCCGTCGGCTCGTAGTGTCGATCAGGCCTCGCAGATCCAGCAGTCGATCGCGCGGATTCACGAAGCCTGCCAGGCGCCGCCGCTGTCGCCGCCCGAATATCGTGTGCTGTTCGAGGTGATGGCGGAGGAGATCACGGCCAACAATCTCTCCGGCCAGCAGACGCTTATCAACATCGTGCAGCGCGCACGCGAGATGGGTCTCGAGGTGCGCCGCGACGACGTCCGCTTCGTGCTGGAAGTTGTGAGCGAGGCCGATCCCTGGTTCGAGCAGGGGGCTTCCCCCAACCTGTTCGCCAGCCGGTTCCGCAATTTCGTGGTGGCACGCTGCCGCTCGCAGGGGCTCAACCTCTCGGCCGACGAGATCGATCTCATCGATGCCTGGTTTGGAGGCGCGCCGCCGTCGCAGCGCGCGGCTGCACCGGCTCAGCAGGCTCCGGTTCGTCCGTCGGCACCGCAGGGTTATGGTGTGCCACCGCCCCAGCAGCAGGTGGCCGATCGCTGGCCGGCGCCGGAGAGCCGCGGGTTGCCGAGTGCGCCGCAGCCTTCGCAGGCGTTCGGGGCCGAGCCCGAGGATGAGTTCCCGCGCATCGTTCGCTCGCGCCTGCGCGGGTAAAGACGCGCTCTCACGCAGAAAAAAAGCCGGCGGCTTCATAACGAGGCCGCCGGTTTTCTTTTTGGATATGCGTGATCCCGGACGTTCCTTCGGTGAGAGCCTGTTTCCAGCCGAGCCCTGGGCCGCAGCTTTGTCCTCGCCTCTTCTTCTGCGTGTCTGGACCCCGACCTTCGTCGGGGTGACGAGTAAGAGAGCAGACCGCCCAAATAAGTACGTCATCCCGGCGGAGGCCGGGATCCAGACACGCGTCCGTTAAACACGGAAAAGAAAAAGGCCGCGGAGGGTGCTCCGCGGCCTTTCCTAATTTCGGATCTTCGAGGCGAGATCAGACGGCGATGTAGTGGCCGCCGTTCACGTCGAGGCAGGCGCCAGTGATGAAGCCGGCTTCGTCAGCGGCAAGGAAGGCCACGGCGCGAGCGATCTCCTCGACGGTGCCGAGGCGGCCGACGGGGATCTGCGGCAGGATCTTGCTTTCGAGAACTTCCTTCGGCACAGCGGCGACCATCTCGGTGTTGATGTAGCCGGGTGCGATGGTGTTGACGGTGATGCCCTTGGCAGCGCCCTCGAAGGCAAGGGCCTTGGTGAAGCCGTGCATGCCGGCCTTGGCGGCCGAGTAGTTGGTCTGGCCCATCTGGCCCTTGCGGCCGTTGATCGACGAAATGTTGATGATGCGGCCGAAGCTGCGGGCGCGCATGCTGTCGATCACGAGGCGGCTCATGTTGAAGACGGAGTCGAGGTCGACGCTGATGACCTCGCGCCACTGTTCGGGCGTCATCTTGTGGAGCATGGCGTCGCGGGTGATGCCGGCGTTGTTCACCAGCACGTCGATGGGGCCGAGGGCCTTGGTGATCTCTGCCACGCCCTTGGCGCAGGCGTCGTAGTCACCGACGTTCCACTTGTAGACGGGGATGCCGGTCTCGACCTGGAACTGCTGCGCGGCGGCGTCGTTGCCAGCGTAGTTCGCGGCGACGCGATAGCCCTTGTTCTTGAGTGCGATCGAGATGGCGTGGCCAATGCCACGCGTGCCACCGGTAACGACTGCGACGCGGGTCATGAGTGGAGATCTCCCTAGAGCAAATTTCTGTTTGATTGCGGTGCCGGTGAGTAGCCCTCCCGCCAACGCAGCGGGAAGTCACCAAAATGAAGCAGCACGTGCGGAGAATGGTCGCGGTGGATAGGGCGTTTCCTCCCCCCTTGGGTAGGGGGGAGGATAGCTTTCCTTAGTCGCGCTCGACGCAGAGGGCGACGCCCATGCCGCCGCCGATGCACAGCGTGGCGAGGCCCTTCTTCGCGTCGCGGCGCTGCATTTCGTAGAGCAGCGTCACGAGGATGCGTGCGCCCGAGGCACCGATCGGATGGCCGATGGCGATGGCGCCACCGTTGACGTTCACCTTGTCGGTATCCCAGCCGAGGCCCTTGTTGACGCTGATCGCCTGCGCGGCGAACGCCTCATTGGCCTCGATGAGATCGAGATCCTGGACAGTCCAGCCCGCCTTCTCCAGCGCCTTCTTGGAGGCGGGTATGGGGCCGGTGCCCATGATCGACGGATCGACGCCCGCGTGTGCCCAGGACACGATGCGCGCGAGCGGCTTCACGCCACGCTTCTTGGCTTCCTCGGCGGTCATGAGAACCACGGCGGCAGCGCCGTCGTTGATGCCGGAGGCGTTGGCTGCCGTCACGGAGCCTTCCTTCGGATCGAAGGCAGGGCGCAGCTTGGCGATGCTATCGAGCGTCACGCCGTCCTTGATGTACTCGTCGGTGTCGACGACGACGTCGCCCTTCTTGCCCTTGATGGTGACGGGCGCGATCTCGTCCTTGAACTTGCCAGCCTTGCGCGCAGCCTCGGCCTTGTTCTGCGAGGCAACGGCGAAGGCATCCTGCTCGGCGCGGCTGATCTGCCATTGGCGGGCGACGTTCTCGGCCGTCGTGCCCATGTGGTAATTGTTGAACGCGTCCCAGAGGCCGTCCTTGATCATGGTGTCGACGAACTTCACGTCGCCCATCTTGGTGCCGTCGCGCATGTGAGCCGCGTGCTTGGACTGGCTCATGCTTTCCTGGCCGCCGGCGACGACGATCGAGGCCGAGCCGGTCTGGATCTGCTGGAGGCCGAGGGCTACGGCGCGCAGGCCGGAGCCGCAGATCTGGTTCATGCCCCAGGCCGGGGTGTCGACGGGAATGCCTGCCGCGAGAGAGGCCTGGCGAGCCGGGTTCTGTCCGTGTCCGGCCGTCAGGATCTGGCCGAGAATGACCTCGGAAACGTCACCAGGGGCGGTTTTGGCACGCTCGAGGGCGGCGGTGATGGCAACCTTTCCGAGCTCGTGAGCCGGAAGGCTCGCCAGGGTGCCGTTGAACGAGCCGACGGGCGTTCTGGCTGCACCGGCAATGACGATAGTGGTGTTATCCGCACTCATGAGTGCTTCCTCCTCGGGGGGAAATCTGGGGCGTTTCTTGGCCTTTGGGTGGGGGAGCCGTCTTTGACATGCATCAAGACCAACGGCCCCTATGTGCACGATAGCAGTAGCGTGTCGCTGCTCGCAATTAGGTCTTTATGTCGGGACTTTGCTTGGCAGGTATGCAGTTAGGTATGGAAGCCCGTCTCCGGACTGTGCTACGATGACGCACTGCGAAGAGGTGAAAGTTGATGGCACAGCCGATGCTTAACAAATCCGACGTAAGCCCAGAGAAAAAAGAGGCGGTCGTCATCAAGAAGTATGCGAACCGGCGCCTCTACAATACCGAGACCAGCACCTACGTGACGCTGGACGACTTGGCGCAGATGGTTCGCAACGACAAGGATTTCGTGGTTTACGACGCGAAGTCCGGCGACGATCTCACGCACGCCGTGCTCACCCAGATCATCGTGGAGCAAGAGAGCCGGCAGGGCGGGCAGACGCTTCTGCCCATTCCGTTCCTTCGCCAGCTCATTCGTTTCTACGACGACAACATCGGCAGCATGGTGCCGAGCTATCTCCAGTTCAGCCTCGAGAACCTCGTGAAGGAGCAGGAGAAGTTCCGGTCGATGTTCGCCAATGCGTTCGCCAATCCGGCGGCTGCATTCGAGGCCTATCAGGACCAGGCGCGCAAGAACATGGCAATGTTCGAGCAGGCCATGAACATGTGGACCTCGTTCGGCGGCGCGGCCAACTTCCAGGCGAAGCGGGATGAGGCGGGCGAGGACCAAGCCCAGGCCGCCGGCGGTGCGGATGCGCCCAAGGGCGAGATCGACGAGCTCAAGGCGCAGCTCAGCGCCATGCAGCAGCGCATCGAGCGGCTTGCGAAGGGGAACGAGTGAGCCTCGTTTCGGCCAAGACCCAAATCGGCCATGTATTTTGTCTTGAGGGCGAGGTCTTCAGCTCTTCACATCTGAAGAGCGTTGACGTGGTCTGTCGCGCCTAAAGCAAGCCTCGCCGCTTCATCTCGTCGACAGTGATCGGCGAGCCGTGCAGGAATCCCTGCAGGTAGGTGATGCCGACAGAGCGGAGGAAGATCGCCGTCTCCTCGTCGCTCACCCATTCGGCCACGGTCTCAAGTCCGAATGCCTGCGCGATCTCGATCATCGTCTTCACTAGCACGCGCGCCTGATGGTCGTTCGGCAGATTGCTCATGAACATGCCGTCGATCTTCAGCATGTCGACATGCAGGGACTTGAGGTGGCGGAAGGACGTGTAGCCGGCTCCGAAATCGTCGATGGCGACCTTGCAGCCGGACGCGCGCAGCAGGTCCACGAAGGAGGCGATCTCGTCGAGATCATGGATCATGGCCGTCTCGGTGATCTCGACGGTGAGGCGCTCGGTCAATCCCGGATGCCTGGCGGAGGCCGCTTCGAGTGTTGCGAGCCAATCCTTGTCGCCCGCGGTGAGGCTCGAAATGTTCAGTGACAGCTTGAGTGCGGGATGGGCGGCGAGCAGATCCAGCGCGAGTTCGAGGGCGCGCCTGTCGAGCGGACGGGCGAGGCCCAGCGTCTCGGCTTCCTCGATGAAATCCGCAGCTGCGAGGAGTGTACCGTCGGGCTGCTTCAAGCGAAGCAGGGCCTCGTAGAACGCGGGCTGGCTGCTCGCCGCATGCACGACGGGCTGCAATGCAAGCAGCAGGCGATTTTCTTCGAGTGCGGCAATCACGGAGCCGGTGATGGACTGCGCGCGGTTCTGAGCGCGCGCGATGGCGGCTTCGGGACAGTGCGCGACGAACGTCCCGGGGTGCTGCTTGGCGTTTTCGAGCGCGGCCAGTGCGTTGGCGATGGCATCTCCGACTGTTGGCGCTTGTCCGGGGAGCATGACAGCACCGATGGAGATGGCTGCCGCCAGGGGACCTACGGACGTCTGGAACGTCGCGCGTCTGATCTCGCCGATCATGCGGCCTGCTCTTTCCGCGAGCGCGGCCTCAGGGCAATCGTCGACGATGACGGCGAAGGTGTTGGAGGCGTAGCGCGCGATGCTGTCCTGCTCTCCGAGGCTCGCCTTCAGGAGGCGGCCGGCCGCCGCGATGATCTCGTCACCGATGTCGAGGCCGAACCGTGTGTTGAGCGCTTCCAATCCGGTGATGGATACCAGAAGAAGCGCGCATGATCGCCCGGTACGCTCCGCGCGCCGCATCACGGCGCCGAGCGCTTCGAAGAGCCGGGTGCGCTGGAGCTCTCCTGCGCTTTCGTCGTCGTGCAGGGAGATGATCAGGCGCTGATCCTCGATGTAGCGCTCGTCGATCAGTCTCAGGATGCCGCGGGCGCGTGCTGGCTGGTCGCCGGATGCCGGCCACCAGCGCCCGGTATCTTCGAGCCAGACGGAGTTTCCCGGGTGCCTTCCATCGGGCACGAACTTGAACTGCACGCGATAAGCCACGCCGTGTGTGTCGTCGGCTGCGGCGCGGGCATCGACGATGGCGGACAGACGCGATGCGCGGTGATCGGGCGCGACGAGTGCGTCGAAGCGCTGGCCGGTCGAGATGCTTGCGAGCGTGCCGACGCCGAGAACCTCAACGGCGTTCGGCTGCCATTCCAGCCGGTCGTTGGCGATGTCCCAGGCGTAGGCTGTCTCGAAAAGCTCGCCCGCTCTGCGCGTGGATTGCGGAACAATTGGGTTTGGATCGCTCACGAGGAGTATCCGTAAACGGCGCGAGGCATCAAATCACGATGTTGCTTGCTCATCGAGATGAAGCTTGTGCTGTGGGGGACGGTCGTCAGTTGATGTAAATCAGCAGGCGAACGGTAACGCCATATCGCCGATCCCACAATGGATTGCGTGCGCGGAGATCGGCAGGATCTCCGCGCACGCTCAGCTTGCTCGATTTGAATTTGAGATCAGTCGTTTGTGCCGAAGCCGATGTCGCGCTTCGCGACACGGATGCCGATGGTGAAGCCGGCGATGACGTCGATTACGAGCGCGACCAGCAGCAGGAAGAAGACGGATGTCGCGGCCTGCGGGACGACGATGAACTCGATCAGGGCGGCGACGAACACCACCATGGACAGGCCGTGATCGACCAGCGACGAGGTGGAGGTGTACGTGGCCTTCAGGATCTCGATGAACAGAACGATCAGGGTGATGATGAGGATCAGGTCACCCCAGGTGAAGAACCAGCGGGCGCCGCTGATCATCGGAATGCTGAACAGCTCGGAGGCGAGCAGGGCGCGGGCCGCTGCTGCGCCGTCGGTCGCGACTTCAGGCGCGGGAGAACCGGAAAACAGAACGATGAGATTGTAGATGATGAAGGGGATGATCGTTAGCGGAATAGCTCGCAGCGACATGGTTCTCTCCTGATAGCCTCAAAGCAGGCTGGTGGCCCATCCTCTGAAAGATTTCGAGGGACCTCAAGAGAAACGACGGCGCCCGAGGCGGATACACCGCTACCCCCGCCAGAACCGCTCAGGTTTCTAACCCGCGGGAGCGATCCCGGTTCTTGTCTTCGCCTTGCCAGCTAACTGGAAAGCCTTTTCCGCTTCCGACCTTGCGCCGGAGCGGGCTTCCGCCTGCAAGCACTTTCGTTGGCAAGAGTTCCAGTGCGACCGTCGATCCCGTGGCCGGGTTCGGGTGCCCCAGTCTGCTTGTCGCGATCTTCCACGACCTCTGCGACAATCCAATGTCCGGCCAGTGTCCGGCCTCGACAAAAATTGAGGCCGTAGGCTGGGCGGAGTGGTACGGGGCGGTTACGTTCCGTCAGGACGCCGGCCCCGTCTCCAGGTCGGCTTAGACGTCAGCCTTCGGCGGGAGGATCTGGCGGCCGCGATACTTGCCGGTCTTGAGGTCGATGTGGTGGGGACGGCGGCGCTCGCCGCTCTCCTTGTCCTCGACGTAGGCGGGCGCGGTCAGCGCGTCGTGGGACTGGCGCTGCCCCTTCTTCATCGGGGAGGTCTTTTTCCTAGGAACGGCCATTGGTTAACTCCGGTAATCTCGGCGCCTCGAAGGGCAAATTCGGTTTGATCAGAGGCGACGGTGCCGCCAAAAGAAACCGCGACGTCCAACCGGATGATCGGGCGCCGCAGGCTCCAAAATCAAAGATTGCGGCCTTATACCCACAATCCCAGGCGTGCGCCAGAGCCTTTTCCGCGCGGCGAAAGGACGAGCTTGGGGCCCGATCAGTTGCCAAAATTGAGGGTCGGCGTCCAGTCGTCGACCTTTTTCTTCCGCGGCGTCGTGCGCAAGGGCGCCTTGCGGATCGTTGCCGGTTTGGCTGCGGGTGCCGATGCGGGAGGGGCTGCTGCGACAACGCAAGAGGCCACCGCGCCGTAGGCCTTCACGCGGGCCTGGATGACGCGGGCTTTGCGGGAGGTCTGCGGACCGGGAGAACCGGCCACCCGCACCACCGGATTGGGAAGCACCGCGGCCAGGAGGGCGGCCTCCCGCTCGTTCAGGCGGGCGGCGGATTTGTTGAAGTGATGGCGGGCGGCTGCTTCCGCACCGAAGACCCCAGGCCCCCATTCGGCGATGTTGAGATACACCTCGAGGACGCGCTGCTTCGGCCAGAGCAGCTCCATGATCAGCGTGAGCGGGATCTCGATCACCTTGCGCACATAGCTTTTCGCGTTCCAGAGGAACAGGTTCTTGGTCACCTGCATGGAAATGGTGCTGGCGCCGCGCGGCGTGCCGCCTGCCGCCCGCTCGATGGCTTCCTTCATGGCGACGGTGTCGATGCCGCTGTGCTCGCAGAAGCGTCCATCCTCCGAGACGATCACGGCGCGGACCAGTGCGGGTGAGATGGAATTGAACGGCACCCACGTGCGGTCGATCGAGTTACCGCGGAGCGCTTGGGTGAGCATCAGCATGGAGCCGGGCGGATCCACGAAGCGGAACAGCACGATCAGCACCAGCACGAGCGCCATGTAGCCCGCCACAGCATAGGCCGCATAGCGCGCGAAGGTGAAAAGGCGGGTTTTCCAGGTCGGCTTGACGGCGGGTGGCGCAAAATCGTCCCGCGGTTCGATGACCGGCGGGACCGGGCGCGGGATGCGGAGCGATGGGTCGAGCCTGCGCCCCAGCGTGATGAGATGGGTGCCCTCGCCAGGGCCGGTGTCAGATGGGCGGAACAGTCCTTCGGCCGCGGCGGTGAAGGAGGCGGACGTGTCGTCGGTGGCGGCTGGCGTGGTGCTCGCGGTTGCCGATTGTGCGGGTTCGGAGACTGGTTCCGGCTCCGGAGTTTCGGGGAGGATTTGGGGCAGCTCGGCAGCGGGGGCGGCCGGAGCGGTGGGCGCTTCAGCGGTGGGTGCTTCAGCCCCCTGGGGAGGAGCAGGCGCCGGTGCCGGATCCGCCAAGGCTTCCGCGATGGCCGAGTGCCAGGATGCGGTAAGTTCCGGCGCGGGCGCGTTCGTGAACGCCTCGGATGCCGATCGCGGGGCTTGTTCGAGTGAAAGCGGCTCGGGAGAGAGCAGCTGGATGTCCGAGGCGGGTTCCGCTTCCGCGTTTCTGTTCAGGGCGGACGGCTGATCGGCCGTCACCTGGGCCGGCTCATGCGTTGGCGCAGGGGACGGGCGGCTCGGCGCTTCGGTCGTGGGGTCGGTTTCCTCGCCGAGGTCTGGGCCTCGCGCGGCAGGGCCGCCTTCCGAGCGCGGACCCTCGGGCAGAGGGAGTGGCTCGCCACGTGCCTCGAACTCGTATGAGGTGTCCTTATCCGCCACGGATGCTATATCCCGCGCCAACCATCGTTTCCCTCAGCCAAATCGGGGCGCTTTCGCGTGTCGCCGTAACGTACCGGCACTCTCGGCCTTTGACTGCTCGTGCTTCACGTCCGAAAAACGGTTCGCTTCCGGCTTGGCGAAGTGCCATGCAAAACATGGACCTGCTGACGTCGGCGAGACCAATTTTCTCCCCCATTCCGGCTGGCGATCCCGCCTGGTCCCGGACTGTAACGTTTTCAGCCCGTTGTTCGGTCGTGCGTCGTTTCGGATAACCGCTTCACACTGTTCCGCAAGGCCTTTAGGTACTTCGTCTATGACCTTCTCGCAAAGGCTCGATCAGATCGCAGGGCTAACGGAAGCCCGTCTCGGTACGCTCGTCGGGACAAAAATTAAGCATCCTGAACGGGATGATCCTATTCCTCCCCGGCTTCTCGGCGCGCTTCGCCATGCGACGCTCGGAGGCGGGAAAAGGTTCCGGCCATTTCTTGTCATCGAGAGTGCGGCTCTTTTCGGGCTTTCGGAACGCCAGGCTTTGGATACCGCGGTCGCGCTCGAATGCGTGCATTGCTACTCGCTCGTTCACGACGATCTTCCGGCCATGGACAACGACGCCACGCGGCGCGGGATGCCCAGCGTGTGGAAGGCGTTCGACGAGTGGACGGCGATCCTGGCGGGGGATGCGCTTCTTACGGTTGCGTTCGAGATTCTAAGCACGCCCGAGGTGCATGAATGCCCCGAGGTGCGGCTGGCGCTCATCTCGGCTTTGGCCAAGGCGGCGGGCGCGGCCGGAATGGTCGGCGGGCAGGCGCTCGACCTCGAGGCCGAGCGGCTTCCCTCGCGGGAGGCGCCGACGCTGTCGGGCATTTTGCACCTTCAGAGCCTCAAGACGGGGGCGTTGATCCGCTTTGCCTGTGAGGCGGGCGCGATCCTCGGCGGAGGTGGGCCGGATGAGCGCGCCGCCTTGCATCGCTACGGCACCGAGCTCGGCCTTGCCTTCCAGATCGCGGACGATCTTCTGGATGTGGAAGGCGATGCGTTGACCGTCGGCAAGGCGGTGAGCAAGGACGCGGCGGCCGGGAAGGCGACCCTCGTCTCGCTCATGGGCATCGCGCGTGCCCGCGCCGAGCTCAAGCGCGCGGAGCAGGCGGCGATCGATGCGCTGGCTCCATTTGGGGCGAAAGCCGAGACGCTGATCGAAGCGGCTCGGTTCGTGGCCGAGCGCAATCGGTAGTGTTCGCTAGATTTGGGTCCCGGCAGATTTGTGCTGATCTTCGAGGTCACTGGATCCCGGCCTTCGCCGGGATGACGGTACTGGGGGATGTGTTGGCGCATCCGTTGTTGGCCTCTCAATGCAGGTGATGATCTTTGGGGTGTCCGCACCTGCGCCGGGATGACGTTGCTAGGGAGGCACCGGCCAGCACCTACCTAACGTTAGACCGGCGTCATGGCGGAGCGGTGCTATGCATGGAAGACACTTGGACCTCTGCCGGGATGACGTTTTTTGTAGAATCCGACTGCCCAATCTCAACGTCACCCCGGCGCAGGCCGGGGGCCAGACGCGCTGCTGCATAGGGACGTTCTTACTCTGCCCGAACCGGAGCATTTCCGACGACGTGGATGCTGGTTCATCGCAAGAAAATGCGACCAATCAAAAATCAAGTGCGGTCTCAGCGCTGGCGGAACTCGTTGGTGGAGCGGGCCTTGACGATGGTGTTGGCGGGGACGGAACGCGTGAGCGTGGTGCCCGAGGCGATGATGCAGCGATCACCGATGGTCAGATACGGCTCGATGCCGACGTGCATTCCGAAGCGGATGTAGCTGCCGATGGTGACGCGCCCGCAGGCCGTGCAGCCGGGGCCGAAGGCGTTGTGGTCGCCCACCTTGCTGTGGTGCTCGATCACGTTGTGGCTGGCGAAGAAGTTGTTGTTTCCAATCTCGGCGCTATGGGCGAGGAAGCCGTTGGACATGATGGCGTTGCCCACACCCATCTTGACGTCGGTGCGGATCGAGACCGAGGGATCGATGACGTTGGTCATGCGGATGCCTTCCGAGACGAGGCTGTTGAACAGCTCCGCGCGGTCGTCGATGTCGTCGGTGAAGAGGATGATGGCGCCGTCGAAGCGGCCTTCGGCCCAGAGTTCCGGGATCGCCGTGCGGTCGCCCAGCACGGGAACGCCATGGACGATCTGGCCGTGGGTCTTGGGATTGGTGTCGATGATGCCGGCGGGCTTCTGGTGCGACGTGCGCAGGATCGCTTCAACCGCTATGGCGCCCGCCCCGCTCGCGCCGCCGATCAATAGCACGCGCTCGAAGTGCTGGCCGACGCCGAGATAGGCGCGTGGCGCCGCGGTCTGTCGCTGGACCGGGCATACGGCGGCGGGTTTCACAGGAGCCGCGGCAGGCGCCTCGGCCGGTGAGCCGGATTGAGCTGCGAGCACGTCGGCTTCTGTGAGCGTCGCGCCGGGTTTGGCTTTCGCCAGCGCCTCGATGTCGATGCCGAGACGGCGGGCGACGATGAAGGCTTTCTTGGTCCAGCGCTTCTCGGCCTCTTTAGCGGGTGAGCCGTCCGCGCCCAGGAGGTGATCATGGGCGTCCGCAAGGTTGGCCTTGATGACGGCGATGGGCGCGCCGACCTGCTGGCTCGCGCCCGCAGCCGCGATGGGAACCAGGAAGCCGTCAGCTTCCGCCTCGATCTCGACGGCGCTCTTGGTGGTCTCGATCTCGCAGACGAGCTGGCCCTTCTTGACCGCCGCGCCCTCGTCCACGAGCCAGCGCACCAACATGGCGCTGTCCTCGTTGGCGTTCACGCCCGGCATGCGCATCACATGGATCATGCTTGTGCTCCCGATAAACGCGGCGGTTCCACGTTCCACACGGGTGACCTTGGCGTCGTTCTGAGACGTGTCTGGGCACCGGCCTTCGCCGGTGTGACGGAGATGGGGGACGAGCCGCCTGCCAAATGCTCCCCGTCATCCCGGCGCAGGCCGGGATCCAGATGCTTCAGCCGCAGTGTGCCGGACCTCACGCGAGCTCCTCGTAGACGGCGGCCTCGATGTCGTCGGCACTGATCAGCGTGCCGGCTTCGCCGTCCTTCGATGTCGGGATGATTTGCGGTTTGGAGGCCAAGCGGCGCACGGGGCGATCCAGCTTGCCGAACAGCGTTTCGTGCAGGCGGGCTGCAACCTCCGCACCCCAATCGAATCCAGCCACGCCTTCCTCGACGACGAGCGCGCGCCGCGCGCAGGCCACTTCCTGTGCGATGGGTGCGATGTCGAGCGGCGAGATGACGGCGGGCAGCACGACGGAGACGTTGATCTCCTCCTCCGCCAGCCGCTCCGCGACCTCCAGCATGAGCGGGGCGACGCCGCCGTAGCCGATCAGAACAGCATCCGGCTCGCCCGTCTCGAAGTTGCGGACGATGCGCGTCGCGTAGGAGCCGGTGGGAGCGGGCGCCACGTTCAGCAGCTCGCTTCCGGTGAAAAGCGGCAGCGGGTAGAGGCTCTTGTATTCGATGAACAGCACCGGCTGCGTCTCGCTGGCGATGGCCGCGCCGAGCAGGTCGCCCGCGGCGTGGACGTGCGACGGCGAGATCACCTTCAAGCCGGGGATGCCGCAGAAGTGCTTCTCGATGCTCTGGCTGTGGGTGGGGCCATAGCCGCGCCGGCCGCCCATGGGCGTGCGGATCACCATCGGCACGGGAACCTCCGTGCCGTACATGGCGCCGAACTTCACGGCATGATTGAGGATCTGATCGAAGGTGAGGGTCAGGAAGTCGCCGAACATGATCTCGACGACGGGCTTCAGGCCGCGCAGCGCCATGCCGCTCGCGAGGCCGGTGATGGCGCCTTCGGAGATCGGCGTGGTGTGCACGCGATCGGGGAAGCGCGTCGAGAGCCCTGCCGAGACTTTGAAGGCGCCGCCGTAGGGATCGAGGACATCCTCGCCCGCGAAGTGAACGGCCTCGTCGGCTGCCATGGCGGCGTGGAGACCGCGGTTCAGGCTTTGCAGGTAGGTGGACGGCGTTGTGTCAGGTGTCATGCGAGCGCTTCGATGATGTCGCGGACATGGGTGGCGACGGCCTGATCCACGGCGTCGCAGAATTCGAGCGGCAGCTTCGCGCGGGCTCGCACAATGGGCTCGCGCGTCCAAGCGTCGGCGATCTCTGTCTTGTCGCGGATATCGTCGCCCTTCGAGTGGGGAGCGAGACGATACGTTGAGCAGTAGAGTACGCCCGGGCCTGCGCCGGAGCGGATGTGGTCGGAGAGCGTTTCGGCGGCTTCGTGCACGGCTTCGGCGTCGTTGCCGTCCACCTCCATCACGCGGATGCCGAAGGGCTTGGCGCGATCGGCTAGCGTGCCGGATTGCTCGAGTGCTTTCGGCGTGCTTTGCGCGTAGCCGTTGTCTTCGACGACCAGCATGTACGGCAGCTTCCAGAGCGCGGCCATGTTGAAGGCTTCGTAGAAGGCTCCTTCGGCCAGCGCGCCGTCGCCCGCGAACTGCACGACGATGGCGCCCGAGCGCTTGGTCTTCTCGCCCATGGCCATGCCGACACTAACGGGGGCCATGCCGCCCAGGATGCCGTTCGAATAGAAATTCTTCTTGTGCAGATGCTGGCTGCCGCCCACGCCTTTGCAGACGCCATCGGGGCGGCCCATGATCTCGGCAATGAGGCCCTTGGCGTCGCCGCAATAGGCCAGGTAGTGGCCGTGGCCGCGATGGTTCGAGCAGATGACGTCGCGGTCGAGGTCGAGGGCGGCGACGACGCCGGCGGCGATCGCTTCCTGGCCGATGCCCGTGTGCACCGTTCCGCGCAGCTTCCCTTTGCCAAAGAGATCGAGAAGGCTGGTCTCGACGGCGCGGATCAGCGCCATCGTCTCGTACATGGCTCTCAGCGAGCCACGTGGGGTCAGGGCTTTCTGCATGCCGCTGCGCGCTTTGTTTCTCGTGCTTCCAGCCGAAAAGCCGCATCACACTTTTTCGGAAGCACTTGGGTCCGTCGGTACAACTCGAGGGTACGCAGGAACTCTCATGCAGGGGTAAGCGCGCAAGCTTTCGGGGAGCTTACGTTGGGTGTATCGGATGCCTTCCGAGGGAAAGTTTGCCGGTCTCGGTGCTGAAACTTTGACGCGGCTGGACCCCGATCTTCATCGGGGTGACGTTGAGTTGGTATATGCTGATACCTCTTTGAACTCCGTCATCCCGACTTAGGTCGGGATCCAGATGCATTCGAAATAGTGCGGGGATTGTACGGGCGCGGTTTTCGAATGGCGCGCTGGTTGGGCGCGAGTGACCAGACCTATTTCCGTAGCGCCCTATGCCAACCCTAAGTCGTGTCTAGGCCCCGGCCGTCCATGCGAAGCATGGCTCTGCCATGACGCCGGGGTGACGTTATTTGGGGCGGCGACGTTCTGCCTTCAAAGGTGCCGTCATCCCGACGCAGGTCGGGATCCAGATCCAGGAGAAGTCGGTTCGGCGAATGCATGGGTGTCGGTATCGCCGAAGGCGGTTTCGCCACTTTGTTTATCGAAGAGATCTTTCCACTCGGGGTTCATCTGTTCGATCAGGCGGATTTTCCACGCTCGTCGCCACTCTTTGATCTGCTTCTCGCGTGCAATCGCTGCCAGCATCTGATCGTGCGTCTCGTAATAGACGAGGCGTTTGACGTCGTAACGCTTTGTAAAACCCTGGATTAGTCCTTGCGTGTGTTCAGCCATCCGCTTGCTGAGATCGCTGGTCACGCCGATATAAAGCGTGCCGAGCGGCTTGCTGGCGAGGATGTAAACGACTGGCTGTTTCATCGAAGATGCTCGGAGGCGATGCTTCTTGAACGCGGGTAGCTTTGGGGATCCGTCGATTAGGCACGGTTTGGAAACTTCAGACGTGTCTGGACCCCGACCTCCGTCGGGGTGATGGAATTCTAAAGAGCAGCCGGCCTACACCAAACCAACGTCACGCCGGCGTCATGGCAGAGCCAAGCTTCGCATGGACGCAGTGGGCTTCCGGGATCGGTCGGCATTTCCAGGCACCACGTAAACTACAGGCATGTCTGGATCCCGGCCTGCACCGGGATGACGTCGAAATCGAATTGGCCGTAAGCCACCAATATCCCGTCACCCCGAGGTACAGATTCGTACCAAATGGGCGTGGATCCGGTCGAGCGCGGACTCAGACCGCTTCCTGCTTTGCGCCCATGCCGAAGCGGCGCTCGATGTAGTCTTCGACGATGGTCTTGAAGTCGGCGGCAATGTTGGGGCCGCGCAGCGTCATGGCTTTCTTGCCGTCGATGAAGACGGGGGCGGCCGGGCTCTCGCCGGTGCCGGGGAGCGAGATGCCGATGTCGGCGTGTTTCGATTCACCCGGGCCGTTGACGATGCACCCCATCACCGCGAAGTTCAGCGTCTCCACTCCGGGGTAGCGCGTCTTCCACTCCGGCATGCGGTCGCGAATCATGGTCTCGACGTCGCGGGCCAGCTCCTGGAACACCGTGGATGTCGTGCGCCCGCAGCCCGGGCACGCGGCGACGACGGGCACGAACGAGCGGAAGCCCATGGTCTGCAGGATCTCCTGGCCGACCTTCACCTCGAGCGTGCGGTCGCCGCCGGGCTCCGGCGTCAGCGAGATGCGGATGGTGTCGCCGATGCCTTCCTGCAGCAGCACGCCGAGGGCGGCCGTGGATGCGACGATGCCCTTCGAGCCCATCCCGGCTTCGGTGAGGCCGAGGTGGAGCGCGTAGCGGCAGCGGTCTGCCAGCATGCGGTAGACGGCGATAAGGTCCTGCACGGAGGAGACCTTCGCCGAGAGGATGATCTTGTCGGAGCCCATGCCGAGCTTTTCCGCCTGCTCGGCCGAGATCAGGGCGGACTGCACGATGGCCTCGTGCATCACCTGGCGGGCGTCCTTCGGATTGGGAGAGGCCGCGTTCTGATCCATCAGGCGCGTCAGCAGCTCCTGGTCGAGCGAGCCCCAGTTGACGCCGATGCGCACTGGCTTTGCGTGCCGCATCGCGATCTCGATGATGTCGGCGAACTGGCGGTCCTTCTTGTCCTTGAAGCCGACGTTGCCCGGATTGATGCGGTACTTGTCGAGCGCTTCGGCGCAGGCGGGGTTCTCGGCCAGGAGCTTGTGGCCGATGTAGTGGAAGTCGCCGACGAGGGGGACGCTCACGCCGCGCCTCAGAAGCTGCTCCTTGATGTGAGGCACGGCCTTCGCCGCCTCGTCGCGGTCGACGGTAATACGAACGAGCTCGCTTCCGGTGCGGGCGAGGGCTGCCACCTGGGTGACGGTCGAGGCGATATCCGCGGTGTCGGTGTTGGTCATCGACTGGACGACGACGGGTGCCGATCCGCCCACCACCACGCCGCCCACGTCAACGGGAACCGACCAGCGGCGCGGAGCAGTCATGAAATCGTGATCGGCAGGTTCGGTCATCGGTCAGGCCAAGCCAATTGCGGCGTCCGGAGTTGTCACCCCTTGGTGTAGCCGAGGTTTGGCGCCTCGGCCAGCGGGGCGAGTTCAGGCGTTGCGGCGCAGGGCCGCCGAGGCGACGGAAAACCCGGCGATCACGGCCATGAACAGCACGATGGAGGGGCCTCCGGGCACGTCGAAATTGAGGGAGAGGGTGATCCCGAGAACGACGCTCGCGGCGGCTACGAGGGCCGCCAGCAGGGCCATGCGTTCGGGCGTCGACGAAAAAGGGCGGGCGGCGACGGCCGGCACGATCAGGAAGGCGATCACGAGCAGCGCGCCGACGATCTTGATGGCGATGGCGATGGTGAGCGACAGGAGCACGATGAAGACCGCCTTCACCAGGTCCCGGTTCACGCCTTCGGCGGCGGCCAGCTCCTCGTGCACGGCAAGGCGCAGCATGGGCTGCCAGAGCCAGGCGAGGATGGCGAGCACCAGCGCGCCTCCGCCGTAAACCCAGTAGAGATCGGTGGTGGTGACGGCGAAGATGTCGCCGAACAGGTAGCTCATGAGATCCACCGCCGGGCCGCGCAGGCTCAAGGTGGCGATGACGCCGAGCGCGAGCGCGCCGTGGTGCATGAGGCCCAGGATGGCGTCGAGCGGCACGATCTTCTGCCGGGAGAGCAATATGAGCAGCCCGGCGACGACGAGCGTCACGAAAATGACGGGGCCGGTGATGTCCACGCCGAGAAAGAGGCCGAGGGCGATGCCGATGAGGCTCGCCTGCGAGACGGTCTCGCCGAAATAGGCCATGCGGTTCCAGATCACGAGTGAGCCCAGGGGCGCCGCGACGAGGGCAAGCGCGAGCGAGGCTGCGATCGCGCGCAGGAGAAACGGCTCCAGCTCAAGCATTCCTGTCTCCGCTGGGCGGGCTTGCGGGCGAGGCCGGAGCCGTTTCGCCTGCGAGGTCGTGCCTGTGATCGTGGTGGTGCTGGTAGACGGCGAAGCTGCGGGCCTGCTCCGGACCGAAGAGGCGCGTGTACTCGGGATGCTGAGCCACGGCCTCTGGCACGCCGGAACAGCAGACGTGGCGGTTGAGGCAGACGACGCGGTCGCTCTGCGCCATGACGACATGGAGATCGTGCGAGATGAGAAGCACGCCGAGGCCGCGCCGGTCGCGCAGGCGGCCGATCAATGCGTAAAGCTCGGCTTCGCCGACGTAGTCGACGCCGCGCACGGGCTCGTCCAGCACCAGAAGCTCGGGATCGTTCAAGAGGGCGCGGGCCAGAACCACGCGCTGCAACTCGCCGCCCGACAACTGGCCGAGCTGCTGGGCGATGACGCGGGATGCGCCGACTTCCTCAAGCACGGTCTCAATGCGTGATTTCTTGGCGCCGTCTCCGAGCGAGAGGAAGCGCTCGACCGTCATGGGGAGCGCGCGGTCGATGTCGAAGCGCTGGGGCACGTAGCCGACCTTGAGGCCGGGGCGTTTCCAGACCGTGCCGCGATCCGGCCGTTCGAGCCCGAGCAGGGTGCGGACCAGGGTGGTCTTGCCGGCGCCGTTGGGTCCGATGAGGGTCAAAATCTCGCCAGGGCGGATATCGAGGTCCACGTCCGAGAGGATGGTGCGGCCGGAGCGGACGATCTCGAGCCCGCGGGCGCCGATCAGGGCTGCCGGATCGAGGGGGCGGGCGGATGGTCCGTGGCTGTGGCCGCAGCAGGCGCCGGACTGATGATCGTGGGCATGAGCCTGAGCAGGGGCAGGCACGGCCGCTTTTGAGCCGCCGACGGTGCCCGCGGTCTCTCCGGGACGCTCGGTCATTCGAGATGCAGCCTTATGCCTTGTCTTTCTCTTCCGACGCGCAGCGCGGACAGAGCCCCTGAACCTCGACGAATTTAACACGGGCGACGAACTTCGCGCTATTCGCCGCCTCGCCGATCAGGTCGAAGATGTGCTGGCCGTCCACCTCGCCGACGGCGCCGCATTTCTCGCAGGAGAGAAACAGCGGGCGGCGGCCGGTGCGGTGGTCCATCCGGCGGCAGGCGAAGAAGGCGTTCTTGCTTTCGAGACGGTGGATCACGCCTGCTTCGAGAAGCGCGTCGATGGCGCGGTAGATCGAGATGGGGGCGACGCGGGTGCCCTTGTCGGCGAGGCGCGCGAGGATCTCATAAGCGCCGATCGAGGCGTAAGTGGCCGCGATCTCCTCGTAGACCATCTGGCGCAGCTTGGTGAAGCGCAGGTTCTTGGCCGCAAACTCCTCACCGGCGCGCTCGACGGCCTTGGCGAGGCGCTTGCCGTTCGATTTGTCCGGCGGAGGAAACGCGGTGCGGTTTGCGACGTCAGACATCGGAGCCTATTCGGTTTCTCGTGACCTTTCGCAACACAATATCATGACCGATCCCTCTGCCTAGAGAAATCGCGCCCGGGCCTTTTCCAGCGGCTGAATTGATTGTGAACAGAAAGTGTAATGAAACGGGTCGAGCCGTGCCTGCCGCCTGTATAGTAACAGTATTACACCTACCTGCTTTTTGCCATGTTTCCGTAGTTACTAGCATCGCGCGGCAGATCCGGACGGCGTTAGGTTCGGTTGCGTCATGTATTGCGGGCTGCATTTTAGGTCTATGCCTTTCTCCTCCTCCTATATCATTTCTGCACGACGCTCAGCTCTCGGCCGGATTGGTGGACTGCATCGCAATCGGCGGATCGCCGATCTCGCGGCGCCGGTCATTCTTGCCGCGCTCGAGGACGCCGGTTTGAAGCCCCGGGACGTCGACGAGCTGATCGTGGGCAACGCGTCCGAGGGCGGAAACCCCGCCCGCCTGATCTCGCTCGCGGCGGGCTTGCCTGAAACGGTCGCGTCCCATTCGATTGACCGGCAATGCGCCTCCGGGCTCGATGCCATCGTCTCCGCCGTGCGCCTCGTGGAGGCGGGAGAGGCGGACGTGGTGGTGGCGGGCGGCGCCGAATCACTCTCCACCGCTCCGTGGCGGGTCGCGAAGCCCAAGAGCCTCTACCAGCTTCCGCACTTCATGCGCGTTGAGCCCGTGCCGGACCTGACCGACGACACCACGTTCGAGGCCTCCGAGCTTCTGCCGCGTCGGCTCGGCATTACGCGTGCCCGGCAGGATGTGGTGGCGATGCAGTCTCATCTCAAGGCTGAGGCGGCGCGCTCGGCGCGGCGTTTCGTCGGCGAGATCGTGCCCTTTCGCGCCAACGCGGAAGAGGCGCGGGATCAGAGCGCGGTGGAGCCTGACCTTGACGACCTGGAGGAGATGCAGCCGTTCGCGCCGCCGCACGGCACGCTCACGCCGGGCAACACCAGCAGCTTGCATGACGGTGCGGCGTTCGTGGTGGTGGTGAGCGAGCGCGTCTGGCGAGAGCGCGGCGCGCCGGGTGCGTTGCGGTTGATCTCGGCGGCGGCGCAAGGGGTGGGCCCCGACAACGACGGGGCGGCCCCGATCGAGGCCATGCGCAAACTTTACAATCGCCTCAATGGCTTCAAGCGTGAGGAGATCGACGTTGTCGAAATGAGCGAAAGCTCCGCGGCGCAGGTGATCGCGCTCTCCGAGCTGTTGGACGTCGATCTTTCGAAGATCAATCCGCATGGCGGCGCCATTGCGCGGGGGCATCCGCTGGGTGCGGCTGGTGCGGTGCTCGTGGTGCGGCTGTTCTCCACGCTCGTGCGTGCGCGGGAGCGCGCGGCGCAGAAGTATGGCGTGGCCACGCTGGGGGCGATCGGCGGGCTGGGTCTCGCGGCGTTGTTCGAGGCGGTTCCCTGAACGGTGCGCAACGCGCAATCAGCGTTTGCGACGGAACGAAGGCGCCTCGTCCGTCATTAGCAGACATTAATTCGCCTTCATGTGGACTGATCGCCGTATTCCCGCCGTGATGAAGCCCGGGAATGCAAGCAGTGCGCATAAGGGCATCGCACTGTCAGCGCTCTCGGGTAAGAGCGCCATGTAGGATTTGAGAGCATGGGCTGGGACGTCAAGGCCACGGCGGACGGAGTCGTTCAGTCATTTCCGGCACTTCCAACCATTTCGAGCGACGTTTCGCTGCCGCAGGCGGCCAACTGGGTCATCATGGGCTTGCTCGTGCTTGCGGTCGCGAGCGCGCTGGTCAGGCTGTTGCCGAAACTCTGGTCCGCGATCGAGCAGACGCTGTTTACGAACTGGCGCCTCGCGCTGATTGGCGGATCGGCGCTGCTGCTCTCGCTCGCCGGTGGCTGGACCACGTGGGACGGTATGCGGAACTTCACCGGGGAATCGGTGCTCTCCGCGATGTTCACCTTCGGCATCCACGGCGTCATGCTGATCGTCGCGTGGCTGATCGGCGAGAGCTTCGCCACCGGCATGAACCAGGTGCGCGGCCGCTCGGGCCGTAGCGTCAGCCCGCCGATGGTGGCCCTGTCGGTGCTGGGCGGCGGCTTCGTGCTCGCCGCGCTGATGATCGGCATCGTTCATGCGGGCGTGTCGAGCGATCAGATGCTCTACGGGTTCGCGGGGGCGGGCGCAGTGCTGCTCGCCGTTTCCGCTCTCATGATGTTCTCGAAGAGCGACGTGGTGCAGCCCTACGCGCAAGGGCTTCGCATCGTCGCCAAGAACGCCATGCTGTGGGTGATGTTCCTCGCCTGCATGGCGACGAGCGTGTTCTTCTCGTTCGATAGCCGCTTCAACGTCATCTTCCCGAAGGATCAGCGTGAGCGCGCGGCCGAGATCCGCACCAAGAACCAGGTGGCGGGCGTCGTCGCCGATATCGGCGAGACGATTTCGAGCCGCCGCATGACCGAAGCCGAGCGCCTGTTCCAGAGCGAAGGCTGGAACGCCTACGAAACGCAGCTTGCCAATCTCTCCAAGGCCTCCGAAGGCGCGGAAGCGGAGATCGAGGCGCATTTCACACGCCAGATGGAGGCGCATCGCTCGTCGATCGCGGCCCAGCAGGAGCGCATCGCGACTGCGACCAGCGGCCAGGCGGGGCTTGCCGGAAAGAAAGCCGTCCTCACCGACGAGCTGTCGCGGCTGAAGGCCGACCGGCCTGGCCTTGCGGCCGACCTTTCGGGGAAGAAGAGCGAGCTCGATGCGCGGGCCAAGGAGGTCGATGCCAAGCGCGTCGAGGCGATGGCCGAGGACAAGGGCGTCGAAGGCACTCTCAAGGAAGGCAAGGGGCCGATCTATCGCCAGCGGATGGCGGAGATGGGCAAGCTCAAGGAATACTACAAGATCGGCGAGGAGCGCGTGCGCGATGCGCAGAAGCGTCTCGATGCGGTCGATACGCGCGTCGCCCAGATCGAGCGCGAGCTTGCGGGCGTTGACGGCGAGCTTGCCAAGCTCAAGGGCGAGGCGGTGACCGCCGAGCAGCGCATCCAGGCGGCAGAATCCTCCCAGCTCGGGCAGGAAGGCCAGAAGGTCGATCCGGCGCGGGTGCGTGCCGCGTTCGAGCGGGCGCGAGCGGATTTCCGCCAGCAGCCCGATGCCGAACGGCTCTCTACGCTTCATCAGCATTGCACGCAGCTCTATGACGCCATGATCAGCACGGCGGCGACGAAGGACCGCGTGCGTGACATCGATTGCGATCCCAAGCAGGCGGTGGAAGCGGCCGCGACGATTTTTGCCCTTAATGCCGGGCTCAAGGCGTTCGAGGCGAACTGCGCGGGCGGCGACAAGGTGCCGGACACGGGCGGCGTCGATCCGCTGCTCCAGTTCGGCCGCAAGTGCCTGCAGGATTCGGGTCTGCCGAGCGGGGATTCCTCGGCGATGGGCGCCAAGCTCTCGGCCATCGATCTCAACCGCGACGACAAGGCCCACAATTTCGTCGTGACGCTCAACGCGTTTCAGGACGGCAACCGGCTCGCGTATCTCGCGCTCGCCATTGCGATCGGCATCGACTCGCTGATCTTCATGACCGGCTTGTTCGGCGCCAACGCCGTGCGCTCGCCGCTGTCGGACGTTCCGAGCATGAAGGCGCGGAACTCGCAGGAGCTGAACGCGATGATCGAGACGGCGCTGCTGCCGGACATGTTCCGCAAGGCGCGCCTCGTCAGCCAGGCGATGCATCCGATCGAGAATGTGGAAGGCTACTCGAACGAGGTGAGGCTCGACGAGCTGGATCCCGAGACCGCCGTGCAGGTGCG
Organism: Hyphomicrobium zavarzinii ATCC 27496; assembly: GCF_000383415.1. Taxonomy (GTDB): domain Bacteria; phylum Pseudomonadota; class Alphaproteobacteria; order Rhizobiales; family Hyphomicrobiaceae; genus Hyphomicrobium_C; species Hyphomicrobium_C zavarzinii. Next base: position 97,820 of record NZ_KB911255.1, read on the forward strand.
CGAGGTGTTGAACGCGGGCGCTATCATCGGCGCCGTGCGGCGCGGCGATCAGCCGGGACGCTATCTCGTGCGCTCAGAGCTGCTCGAGTTCCTGAACTCGGTGATCAAACGCGAGCTGGAGACGAACAAGGCGCAAGCGGAAGCCGGCATGCTGATCGACCAGATGGACGATCAACTCGTGGTGGCGCTGCTGCCTCACGTCGGCGACAACGCAGAAGCGGTGCTGGGCGAGCTGGTTCCGATGGATGAGGCGAATGGCTTCACGTCCTACGTGGCGCTGGAGGATATCGACGAGGATGTGCGGCCAGTGATGCTCAACGTGCTCAACACGGGCGCGACGTTCCGCTACGTCCAGCGCGAGAAGGGCAGCGAGAGCTATTTCGTTCACAAGGATCTCTACAAGACGCTGGCGCGCATCCGGGCACGCGAGGTCGCGCGGGCGGGCCAGAGGCCGCTCGCACTCGACCGCGCGCGGCGGCGCGCCGAGAAAGTCAGCTTCCGCGGCTCGCTCACGCCGAAGCAGGCGGCGCTCGTGGATCATACCCAGGAGGCCAAGCCGCGGCTCTCCGACGAGGAGGAGCGCGCGCAGTATCTCGCAGCCTTGATCGAAGCGATCGGCATCAATCCGGAAACCTATTTCGGCCTTTCGGGGCCCGCCGTTGCGGCTGCGGCCGCGGCGAGCGAGGCGTTCCTCTCGTCGCGTCAGAGCGTCCGCCTGCTCGACCAGGAGCTTGCGGAGCGTGACGAGCAGGCTCACGGCCTTGTCTCGCAGGCCTTCGCGCAGATGGATGGCTCGCTTTCGGCCAGCGACGACTGGAAACGCCAGCTTCTGGTCAGCGCGTCCGAGGAGGTGGATCAGAACCTGCCCATTCTGATGCTGCTTCCGAACGGTCCTTACGAGACCGCGCTCCAGGGTCTCGTCGAGCAGCTTGAGCCGGACAATGCGACCGGCTCGCTTCGGAGCGACGAGCAGCTTCTGCTTCTCACCGCGCAGCGGCTCGTTCACGAGCTTGCACAGAACGCGCGCCGCACCGATCGCGATTGGATGCGGCTCGAGGTGGTGTTCCATCAGTTGTCGCGCGGACATGCACAGCAGGCCGCCGTCGGCGACGGGAAGCGCACGCTGAACTAGTTTTTTGACTGGCCGCTTTTTGTTGCGACGAGCCGGTCTCTACGTAGAAGCCCGCGTGGCGGCAGCGCCGCACGCGGGCTTTCTTTTTTTTGCCATCGGCGCTGCGTCATTCCGACATGAGTTTCGCACTATTCCGCCCGCGCACGCATTTATTCTGCGGTTTCGTTTTTATTTTTTGAGGAGATTTTCATGTCGCCCATGCGCACGCTTTCTTCTCTTTTCGGATTGGCAGCTTTGTGCGGCGCCGTCGCGGTTCCGGGGCTCGAAGCCCGGGCTGCGGAGATGCAGCTAGGGGCGGAGCTCGGCCACTCCGTCATCGATACCAAGAGCCGGGACCGAGTCTATCTCAGGCTCTCTCTCAAGACGCTTGCCGCGCAAGCAAAGGAGCGGCGTGCGCCGATCAACGTGGCGATCGTCGTCGATCGCTCGGGCTCCATGAGCGGTGAGCGGCTGGCGGCGGCCAAGAAGGGCGCACATGCGGCGCTCGAACGGCTCGGGTCCGACGACATCGTCTCGCTCGTCTCCTACAATCACGAGGTCGACGTGCTGCAGAAGGCGGGCCGTTTCGGCTCCGAGCGCGGAGCGCTCGAACGCGCGATCGACAAACTCGAAGCCAGTGGTACGACGGCGCTCTATGCGGGCGTGAAGGAGGGCGGCGAGCAGGTGCGCGCCTTCCGCTCCGACGTGAAGGTCAACCGCGTCGTGCTGTTGTCGGACGGGCTTGCCAATGTCGGCCCCAGCACGCCGGGCGAGCTCGCCTCGCTGGGGCGGGAGCTGGCCGGCAAGGGGATCACCGTTTCCACCATCGGTCTCGGCCTCGAATACAATGAGGATCTGATGCAGCGGCTGGCAGCGGCGAGCGACGGCAATCACGTGTTCGTGGAGCGGCCAAGCGATCTCGCGGAGATCTTCGACCGTGAGTTCGGTGACGCCCTGTCCATCGCGGCGCGCGACATCACCATCACCATCGAGTGCAAGTCAGGCTTCACGCCGAAGCGCGTTCTCGGCCGCGAGGCGGAGATCTCGGGCAGCCGCATCACGCTCAAGCTCAACCAGCTTCAGGCGGACAACGAGCGCTATGTGGTGGTTGAACTCGATCCGCCCTCGTCGGCAGTCTCGGCCGGGGACAGCGAGGTCGCGAGCGTAGACGTGGACTATCTGAGCCTCGAAAGCGGCTCACGTGCCTCGGCCAAGGCCGGGGTTAAGGCCCGCTTCACGGACAACGCGAAGGACGCGGAAGCGAGCCTCAACAAGGCCGTGATGAGCCAGGTGACCGAGCAGGTGGCGACCGAGAATAGCGAGCGTGCGGTGGAGCTGCGTGACAAAGGCGATGTAACGGCGGCCCGGAAGGTGCTCGAGGACAACGCCATGTACCTCAACAAGCAGAAGAGCGCGCTCGGCGCCGGCGCGGCTGCGGCGCCCGCGGCCTCCATCTCGGCACTCGACAAGCTCGAATCCAAGAGCCGTGAAGCCGCCAATAACCTGGAAGGTGAGAGCTGGGAGAAGACCCGAAAGGTGATGCGCCACGATCAGCACAAGTCCAAGGTGCAGCAGGCGTACTGAGCCCGGGACCTCGATCGCAAAAAAATCGAGGGCGGCCCCGCGTGTGCGGCCGCCCTTTCATTTTTCCCGGTGAGGGAGGGTTCGTCCTACTTAGGCGCGAGCACCATCACCATCTGGCGGCCTTCGAAGCGCGGCTCGGATTCCACCTTCGCGATCGGCTCGACATCGTTCTTGACGCGGACCAGCACGGCCATGCCGAGCTGCTGGTGGGCCATTTCACGGCCGCGGAAGCGCAGGGTCACCTTGACCTTGTCGCCTTCCTCGAAGAACCGCTTGATGGCGCGCATCTTCACGTCATAGTCGTGATCATCGATGCCGGGACGCATCTTGATCTCTTTGATCTCGACGATTTTCTGGTGCTTGCGGGCTTCGGCAGCTTTTTTCTGTTCTTGGTATTTGTACTTACCGAAGTCGAGAATCTTGCAAACCGGAGGTTCGGCATCCGGAGAAACTTCGACCAGATCCAATCCGGCCGCTTCAGCCCGGGCGATGGCGTCAACCTTCGATACGACGCCGACGTTCTGCCCGGTTTCGTCAATAAGCCGTACTTCACGCGCCCGGATCGCATCATTGATCTTCGGACCGGTCGGCTCGCGCTCGGAAGCGCCTCGCATAGGCTTGCGGATGTTAAGTCTCCATCAGTGGTTTCAGTTCAATCGGCAATAGCTACGGCACCTTCAATCAGAAAACAACGGCCTCGCCCCGCAATTTGGGTGGCCGTTCTGCCGTGGACTGCCGAACTATCCGGGCGGAGAATTGAGAAGAACCGGCCGCAAGTCAAGCTGCGATGGGTTTATGCAACGCAGAGCCATGGGGATGAGTTAAGGAATTTACTTATACGACGCCCGAAGTTGGGTGCCGAGCAGGCGGTCGTAAACGTCGAGCGTGTCTAGGCGCATACTTTCCAGGCTGAAGTTCTGGAGCACCCGGTTGCGGGCCCGGCCAGCCAGGGCGGCGCGGGCGTCCGGGGTCAGGCTCAGGGCTTCCGCCATGGCGGCGGCCAGTTTTGAGGCATCGCCCGGGGGCACCAGCCAGCCGGTCGCCTCTTCAGCTTTGAATTTGGGAGGGGCGGCCACGGTTTCCGGGGGGGCGCCGATATCCGTCGCGATGACGGGGCAGCCCATGACCTGCGCCTCCGTGGCCACCCGCCCGAAGGCTTCCGGCTCGACGGATGCGACGATGGCGAGGTGGGAGACGGCCAGGGCCGCCGCCACGTCTTCCACGTGGCCCGGCAGGATGATGTTGTCCTCGAGGCCCGCGGCCCTGATCTCGGATTCGAGGCGCTGGCGGTAGGAGTCGCGGCCCTGGGCATCGCCCGCCAGCACGATCAGGGTGTTGCCGAGCCGGTTATCGGCCTTGAGGAGGCGGGCGGCCTCGATCACCGTGCTCTGCCCTTTCCACGCGGTCAGTCGCGCCGGCTGCAGGACGATCCTGGTGCCGGGCGCTGCGCGCCAGCGGGCTCTGAGGGCGGCCTTGCGCTCCTCCGAGATGACTGCGGGATCGAATTTGCTGCCGTCGACGCCGCGATAGATCACGCGGATGCGGTCCGAGGGCGTCCCGTAACGCTCCTCGATCAGCCGCTTTGTGTACTGAGAGTTGGCGATGACGGTGTCGCCCTTGGCCATGATGGCGTTGTAGGCCTTCTTGAGGCGCGTCTTCTCATTGTAGGCGCCGTGATAGGTGGTGACGAACGGCTTTCCGGCGCGGCGCGCGGCCAGCATTGCGCTCCAGGCCGGTGCGCGGCTGCGGGCGTGGACGAGATCGACACCCTCGTTTTCGATCATCTGGCGGATGACATGTGCGTTCCAGAGGATGCGCGCGGGGTTCTTGGTGGCGGCGGCGAAGGGTACGAACTCTCCGCCCGTCGCGGTGATGCGTGGAGCGAGGCGGCCTCCCTCCGACAGCACGAGGGCGCGCCCACCCGCGCGGACGATGGCGTCGGCGATCTCGACCGCGGACAGCTCCGCGCCGCCGGTGTCGAGCTCCGGGATGATCTGCAGTATGGTGGGGCGCGTGAGGGCCAAGTCCGGCCTCCGATCGTTAGCACGTCGATTACACAGCACTTAGATAGCAGGGCACGGGGGTTTCATAGGATGAGCGCGAGCGATCCGCAATTCATCACAGTCGGCAGCGGTTCGGACGCGCGCAAGATTGCCTATCTATCCCAGGCGCCGGCCCAGGAAGGCGGGCCGGGTCTGCTTTGGTTGATCGGGCTCAAATCCGACATGATGTCGACGAAGGCCGAGGCGCTGGCGGCGTGGACGGCGGCGCGCGGGCTCGGCTTCACGCGGTTCGACTATTCCGGGCACGGCCGCTCGGGCGGCGCGTTCGAGGACGCCACGCTCAGCGACTGGCTGGAAGAGGCCGCGGCCGTTTTCCAGCAGGTGACGCGCGGGCCGCAGATCCTGGTTGGATCGAGCACGGGGGCGCACCTGGCGCTCATTCTGCTGCGGCACTTGATGGCGACTGCGCCCGAGGAGGCGCAGCGCGTGCCCGGCCTCGTATTGATCGCGCCCGCCTGGGATCTCACCGAGGCGCTGATGTGGAACGAGTTCTCGGAGGAAATCCGCCGCGAGATCATGGAGAAGGGAAAGTGGGTGCGCGCTTCGGACTATGATCCGGCCGGCTACCCCATCACCAAGCGTTTCATCGAGGACGGGCGACGGCATCTGATCAAGGGCGCGGGGTTCGATCCGGGGCGGCCGGTGCTCGTGCTGCAGGGGGGCGAGGACCGCGATGTGCCGATTGCGCACGCGCGTGAGCTCAAGTCCGTTCTGGCCGGAGACTGGGTGCGGATTACGGAGGTCGCGGATGGCGAGCACCGCATGTCGCGCCCGCAAGACCTCGAGAAGCTCTACGGGCTTATCGAGACGCTGGTTCCGGGCGCTTGATGTTCGCCAGGATGAACAGGTTCAAGCCTTCGAGGCGGCGTGCTGCGTACCAGTTGAAGGCGGATGCGGCCACGACCGAGGTCGCAGTCGCGACGGCGGCTCCGGCTACGCTCCACAGCGGGATCAGGATCAGGTTCAGCGTCACGCAGATGACGGCGGCGAGGCCGATGGAGATCGCGCTCGCGCGCTGATGGCCCAGCATGTTGAGGATGGTGTCGGCCGGCCCCGTGGCCGCCTTGGCGAGAATGCCGACAGCGAGGATGAACATCAGCGGATAGGCGTCCGTGAAGCCTTGGCCGAACTGCGCAAGCACGGGATAGCCCACCAGCAGGATGCCGAGGGTGACGGCGGCCGAGGGTATGAACGTCCAGCGGACGGAATTGCGCACCAGCTCCCGCACCTGAGCGTTATCTCCCAGGGCGTGGGCGGCCGCGATGCGGCCCGCGTAGGCCGATCCCACGGCGTAGTGCACGAACAGCGCGAGGCCGGCCGTCTTGGCTGCGGCGTAGTAGATGCCGATCTCGCCGGAGGGGCGGAAGAGATTGAGCATGAGGACATCTGCGTTCTGGATCACCAGATCGCAGATGCTTCCCGCCAGCAGAGGCAGCGAAATCTTGAGCCAGGTGGAGAAGGCATAGGCCGGCTGCGTCGCGGGTACGGACTTCTCGACGCGCCGCTCCAGCAGGACGGTCTGCAGGACGGCCGCAAACAGGGTCGCGGCGAGCGCGATGGTCATGCCGGTCACGGCGTTGGCGGCATAGCCCAGCATGGAGACGACGAGCACAAGCGTCAGCAGCATCAGGGGGCGCGCGATGTAGGGCGGGCCGATGGCTTCAATGGTCCAGCCCTGGCCGCGGCCGAGGCCATCCTGCACATCGGTCAAGGCGTAGAGCGGGAGGCAGAGAAGGGCGAGCGCCATTGGCACGGCAAGCGCTGTGCCGCTTTCGGTGCTCGAAATCCAGAGTGCAGCAAGGCCGACACCTGCAATGGCGGCGGCGGACGCAATGGCGACGAGGCGCCCGCCATTCAATAGGCCGCGGAAAGACGCGTAGTCCTGGTTTGCCTGATACTGCGGGGCAAGCCGCATCATGGCGACGTTGAAGCCCAAGTGCGAGATGCCGCCGACGACGAGGACGCACGTCCAGGCCGATACGTAGAGGCCGTATTCGGAGGCGCCCATCCAGCGCGCGAGAACGACCTGCGTGGCGAACAGGAGTGCGGCGCTCGCGGCGCGAATGGCGAAGACGCCGATTGCGTTCCAGCTCGCGGCGTGTTTGGCGCGGCTGTTCCACAGCTCGTTGAGCGTAGTCTTCAAGAGGGTCAGCGGCTCGCCGCGGGCTTCAATCATGGCGTCGCCTCTCCTGGCTCGGCGCGGGCGGCTCAGCATCGACAAGACCCCAGATGAGGGCCATCAGGATGAAGAAATGACGCCAGTGGTCGGTATCGATTACGAAGCCCTCGAACACCACGCCCGCAAAGGAAGCGGTGGCGATGATGAGGGGGCCTTGCAGCGCGTTTCTCCTCCGGAGCCCATAGAAGCCCGCGGCCAGCGTTCCGAACACAGAGACGGCGTAGAGCGTGCCGCCGATCCAGCCGGCATTCATGAATTGGCTGAGGTAGACGTTGTGCGCTTCTTCGTGGTGATAGGTGTCACGGAACGTATGCGTACCTATGCCGAAGGGGTTCTCGAGGATGAGGCCTACGGCCTTAGCCTGTCCGCCGAAGCGTCCTTCGGGTCCCACGTCGTAGGACTGGTCCAGGCTGGCGCGCTCCTGGAATAGACCCTGGACCGCTTCGAGCTGGAGCGCGGCGCCGAGCACGGCGATCAGCGTTCCGGTGCCGATGGCGGCGACGATCGCGAGGCGGCGAAAATCCGATGCGCGCCGCGTGGTGACGAGGGCCAGCCACACGGCGACCAGCAGCGAGAGCGCGGTCGAGATCCATGCGCCGCGCGAGAACGTGAGGAGAAGCGCAAGGCAGAGCGGCAGGCAGACGGCGGCGGCGATGACTGCATTGCGGATGGGCTCGCGCAATGTGGCCCAGGCTGTTGCCACGATGGCAGGCGCGAGCGCGGCGCCGAGCACGTTCGGGTCCTTGAAGGTGCCGCGTGCGCGCCCGTAGTTCGTGAAGAGGTCGTAGGCGGACGGGATGATGCGGAAATAGCCCGCGAAGGCGGCCGCGGCCGCGAGCAGGCATCCGATGATGTAGAAAATCATGATGAGCCGGAAGCGCGGCTCCGGATCCTGCGCGATGTATCCGGCGAGAACGAAAGCGCCGAGCGCAAGGAACAGCGTCACCACCTGATGCGTGATGGCGGTTCCCATGTTGGTGGAGACCGAGCAGGCGGCAAGGCCGAGCGCGACGAAGATCATCCACATCACGACATTCAGGATCGCGAGGTTGCCGAAGCGGATGACGCCGAGCATCGGCAGGCCGACGATGACGGCCGCCATCAGGATGTCGGCGACGGCCGGTTCCGAGAAGACGATCGAGCTCGTTCCCAACGCAGCGGCCACGGCAATGCCGGCGAGCAGGCTGGCGGAGATGGTCCACGCAGCGCTGCCGTCAACGGGGCGATGGAGGCGTGCGGGTGCCCGGCGTCTGCCGGCCCGCCCGTCGCCCGCCTCTGCGGATGGAAATGAGATGCTGGACGCCACGGTCAGTACGCGTTCTTTCCGGTCATCAGCGCGAACGGCGTGACGGCGATGATGTAGAGGTCGAACAGCAGCGACCAGTTGTCGATGTAGTAGAGATCGGCCTCCACGCGCCGCTGGATCTTCTCATGTGTGTCGGTCTCGCCGCGCCAGCCGTTGATCTGCGCCCATCCGGTCACGCCCGGCTTCATGCGATGGCGTGCGAAGTATTCGCCAACCACGGTCTGGTAGAGGTCGGAGCTGGCCTTGGCCTCGGTGGCGTGCGGGCGGGGGCCCACGAGCGACATCTGGCCTTTGATGACGTTCAGAAGCTGCGGAAGCTCGTCTAGGCTCGTCTTGCGGATGAAGCGGCCGACGGGCGTCACGCGCGGATCGTCCTTGGTGACGAGCTTGCTCGCGGTGGCGTCCGTCTTGTCGGTGTACATCGAGCGGAACTTGTAGACCTCGATCAGCTCGTTGTTGAAGCCGTAGCGGCGCTGCTTGAAGAGGATCGGGCCCTTGCTGTCGAGCCGGATGGCAAGCGCGACGAGCGCCATCACCGGGGCTGCCAGCAGGAACAGCAGCGTGCCGAGCACGCGGTCCTCGATGTTCTTGATCACGCGATCCCAGTCGGTCAGCGGGCGGTCCATCAGCGCGAGCATGGGCACGCGACCGATATAGGAGTACGCACGCGAGCTTAGGCGCAGCTTGGAGCTCAAGGCGGAGATGCGGATGTCGACCGGCAGCGTGAAGAGAAGCTGCAGGATCTGCATCAAGCGGTTCTCGGCCGTCATGGGGACGGTGACGATCATCAGATCGACGCCAGCGTTTCGGCAGAAGGCCGGAAGCTGATCGAAGGTGCCGAGCTTGGGATAGCCCTTGATGCTGTCGGCCGAGCGCTCATCCGCGCGATCGTCGAATACGCCGAGGATCGAGACTTCCTTCCGGTTGTCGTCCATCAAGGTGGAGATGAGCGTTTCCGCGTCGGGGCCTCCGCCGATGATCACGGTGCGGCGTACGAGCCGCCCGGCGTCGGTGAGGTTTTCCAGAACGCTGGCGAGCGGGAAGCGGAGGGCGGCGATGAGTGCGATCGCAGACATGAGCCACACGGTTCCCGTCAGCGGCTCGAAGGGCGAGAAGCCAATCAGGTAGCCCGCACCTGCAGCCACGCAAAACACGGTGACTGTGCTTTTTACGATTTTTCCGATCTGCTCCGTCGGCAGGCGAAGGGCCTGGATCGAGTAGGACCAGTTGCGGCGCAGCTCCAGCGTGGTGGCGAGCGCGATCAGAGCGATCCAGGTGAGGCTCGCGAGATGTGATGCCGCACTAGCGTCTGCGAACCGGAATGCGAGGAGACCGGTTGCGACGAGAATGAAGGCGTCGGCCAGGCTTGTCGCGAACAGCAGCTTCGGCCGCGAGATGCTGCGGCGCTTGTCGCTGAAGGCGTTGTCGATGACGCGGGCGACGCCCTTTATTGCCTGCTCCAGACCGGAGCGGGCACGGGGCCTCGCGGATGACGAAAGATCGTCTGGTTCATCGTGAGAAAGGATAGCCATGGTCGCACGTCCGCTTACGCAAAACTCTGGCGTCAACCATGAGCAAGGTTCGTCTCAAACCCGTAAAATTATTCCGGATCGGAGTGCGGCAGGGGCGGTTGCGGGCGTAACTCGGAAGTAATGGTTAGGAAAGTCTTGCGGACCGTTTCGGAGTGGGCGAGCGCGTTGCGCAGGCACGGCTTCGCCATGACGCCCGAGCGAGGGAGACACCGGCTTTTGATGCCGCTCAGAGGCGCGAAGCGTCCAGGGCCGCAGAGGGCTTGATGCCGAGGCGGCTTTCGAGTGCCGCTTCGATGGCTGCGGGACCGGCCTTGGCGGCGACGGACTCGGGCACCACCCACGCGCGCCATGTGCTGGTGGCGAACACCTTGTCACAGACGAGTGTGCCACCGGAAACTCGGCAGGAGTGATCGGCCTCCAGCGTCAGCGGCTGGCGGCGGTCGTGACGCATGATCCGGAGATCGATGGGCTGGATCGACGCGGCGCGCGTCTTAAGGTCCACATCGCGAAACACGCAGGCGAGGTGCTGGTTGCACGCGGCCGCGCGGCGGCCGAGCGTGTTGGCCGGGCCGAGCGCCTGGCCGCGCGCCAAGGTGAGCGAACCGCGGCTGGTGCCGGAGCTCACCCAGCAGGTGGGGCCGGAGCAGATGACGGGATCGGCCGTCTTCTTTCCGAAACGGCGGATGCCGTTGGTGCCGGAATCCATGACCAGGAGAATTGTAACGCGCGTGGCCGGCGCGGGGGCCGTGACGACATCGGTGTGGGGCGGCTCCGGCTTTGCGGGTGCCGCGATGACGGGAGCTGCGGGCGCGCCGAGACCCATGGGGGCTCTCTCCGTGAGCTGCTTGCGCTCGGCTCGTTGCTGCTGGAGCTTCAGAAGCTTCTCAGTCAGGCGAGTGTGCTCAGCCTCCCGTTCGGCCGCGAGACGTTTCTGCCGTTCCTCGGCAATACGTTTTTCTTCAGCGAGACGCTGCTCTTCCGCTACGCGGCGAGCTTCCTCGGCACGCTTCTGTTCGGCGACGCGTTTTTCCTCCGCGAGACGCTGCTCCTCAGCGAGGCGGCTGGCCTCCTCGGCGCGCTTCTCCTCGGCGATGCGTTTTTCCTCGGCGAGACGCTGCTCCTCAGCGAGGCGGCGGGCCTCCTCGGCGCGCTTCTCCTCGGCGATGCGTTTTTCCTCCGCGAGGCGCTGCTCCTCCGCGACGCGGCGGGCCTCCTCTGCGCGTTTCTCCTCGGCGATGCGTTTTTCCTCCGTGAGGCGCTGCTCCTCAGCGATGCGGCGCTCTTCCTCCAGCCGCGCCTCGCGAGCTTCCTCTTCGGCGCGCGCCTTGTCGGCGGCGGCCTTGCGCTCCTCCGCTTCGGCGCGGGCGCGTTTCAGCATCTCGGCTTCCTCGGCCGTCTGGCGCCGGGCGTCCTCAGCCTTTCGTTTGGCCGTTCTCTTCGCCTCCTCCTTCTCGGCGCCTCCGGCGAACCTTTCAGCGAGCGCGTGGGCGGCCTTGTCGTCGGCCGCCGAGATCTCGGCTCCGAGGAAGCACGCCCCAACCATCATCGCCAAGAGCGGAAAGCGTCCTCGACCTGTCATGGAGCGACCTGCATCGGTAAAAAATCACAAATACCAATTGGCTCGAGCCGGACGTTTCCGTGCTCAAACGATATGACTGATCATTCACCGCGATTTCGGCAACAAAGAGGATGGAGCGTGACGGCTTCGCGCCGCTTATCCCTCAGTACCGGCGAGAATGCCGGCAATTCCCTCCCGGTAGGTGGGGAATGCGAGCGTCACGCCAAGGTCGTCGTGCAGGCGCCGGTTCCGGACGCGCCGGTTGTCGGCATAGAAGCTGCGCGCCATCGGAGAGAGGTCGGCGGTCTCGAACGGGATTTCCGGGGGAGCTTCGACGCCCATCAGGCGGGCGGCCAGCAGGATTACATCCTGTGAGGGGGAGGGCTCGTCGTCGGTGACATTGTAGACGCTTTCGCGGCCCGCGCCGTTGGCGGCGGCGGCGAGGACGGTGGCGATGTCCTCCACGTGGATGCGATTGAACACCTGGTTCGGCTTCACGATGCGGCGCGCGGTGCCGTCGCGCAGGTCGTCCACCACGCTGCGGCCGGGACCGTAGATGCCGCCAAGGCGAAACACCTGCACGCGCTTGCCGCTGACCTCCCCGAATGCCAGCCAGCCGTTCTCCGCTTCGAGGCGGCGGCGGGTGCGCTCGGCCCTCGGTTGTGGCGTCGTCGTCTCGTCGATCCATTGGCCGTCCGAGTTGCCGTAGACGCCGATGGTCGACAGGTAGCCGATCCAGCGCAGGTTGGCGGCGCGGACGAGGTCGTCTCCGTGGAGGCGCAGGACCGGATCGCCCTGCTCGTCGGGGCTCGCGGAGATCAGGACGTGGGTGGCGGATTCGAGAGACGCGGTGGCTTGCGGCGCCGCCGTCAGGCCATCGAACAGGATGGCCTCGTATCCGAACGACGCGATGCGGGCCACGCCCTCCGGCGTGCGGGCGGTTCCCGCGATGGTCCATCCGGCAGTTGCGAGACGGCGCGCGAGGGCTTCGGCGCTATAGCCGAGGCCGAAGCAGAAGAGCTTGGTCATGATGTCGTTCCGGTGTCCCATTCCTTGCGAACGTCGGGGTCGAGCTCACCCGGATAGTGGAGGTTGCGGGCCGCGGCGACGGCCTCGGGTGAAGCGAGGCGCCGGTAAGCCCAGACGGCCATGGCGCGCACGATGGGCGCGGGGTCACCCAAGAGGGAGGCGACGGAGGGAAGCAGGCCGGTGTCGCGGGCGTTTCCGGCCGCAATCAGGCAGTTGCGCACCACGCGGTCGCGGCCTGTTCGTTTCACCGGCGTGCCACGAAAGCGAAGCCTGAATGCCGTGTCGTCGAGCGCCATCAGATCGGCGAGGGGGGGATCGTCCAGCTCGATCCGCGTCGAAAGGCGGGCTTCGCGTGCCTCGCCCGCAAACTTGTTCCAGGGGCAGACCGCGAGGCAGTCGTCGCATCCGAATATCCGGTTGCCGATGGGCTCGCGGAACTCCTCGGCGATATGTCCTTTGTGCTCGATGGTGAGGTAGGCGATGCAGCGGCGCGCATCGAGCTGATAGGGCGCGGGGAATGCCTTCGTGGGGCAGGCGTCGAGGCAGCGGCTGCAGCTTCCGCAGTGGTCGCGCTCGGGTGTGTCGGGCTCAAGATCGGCGGTAGTCAGGATGGCGCCGAGGAACAGCCAGGAGCCCGCATCGCGCGAGACGAGGTTGGTGTGCTTGCCCTGCCAGCCGAGGCCGGCGGCCGCAGCCAGCGGCTTCTCCATGAGGGGAGCGGTGTCGACGAACACCTTCACGGCTTCGCCCGTCTCGCGCTCGAGCGATCCGGCCAGCTCCTTGAGCTTGCGCTTCATCACGTCGTGGTAGTCGGCGCGCTTGGCGTAGGTCGAGACAATGCCGCGCAAGGGCTCGCCGAGCGCTTCCATGGGATCGCGTTCGGGAGCGTAGCTCATGCCGAGCATGATGACCGTGCAGGCTTCGGGCCAAAGCTGCCGCGGGTCGCCGCGCCTGTCGGCATTTGCCTCCATCCAGTCCATAGTGCCGTGGCGGCCATCGGCCAGGAACGCCATCAGCCGCTCGCCCGCCTGCGGAATGGCGCCTGGGCGCGTGATGCGCATGATCTCGAAGCCGGCCGCGCGTGCGCGCTCGCCGAGTGCACGCTTGATAGCGTCGCGCGGGGGAGGGTTCGTCGTTTTCGGTGCGCTGCCGGGCGTGTCGGTCTGCATGTCAGAAATCGAGATCGGCGTAGACAGGTGCGGGCGAGATGCCCGGCATACGGTCGGCCAGAAGCGCGCGGAAGGACGGGCGCGACTTCATGCGGGCGTACCAGGATTTCGCCGACGGGTAGTCCTCCCAGGCAACCTCGCCCAGGTAGTCGATGGAGGAGAGGTGAGCGGCGGCCGCCATGTCCGCAAAGCTCATCTCGTCGCCCGCGAGCCAGCGGCGTTCATGGGCGAGGTGGTTCACGTAGCCGAGGTGGTAGCGGATGTTGGCGCGGATGGCGCGGAGCGCGCCGGGATCGGGCGCGTGGCCCTTGTCCGGGATGAGATGCCCGTATACGCGCTCGTATAGCAGTTCGCGCGTCACCTCGCGATCGAGCTTGCCATGAAACCAGTCCACCAGCCGCCGCTGCTCGGCGCGGTCCTCGTTGGAGCCTTGAAACAAGGGGGCGGGCCGGCCTTCCTTCTCGAGATTGTGGAGCAGATCGGCGAAATATTCCGAGACGGCATAGGCGCCGCAGAGGACGAAACCGCCTTCGAGCGCCAGCACCGGCAACTCGCCTGCGGGGTTGAGGGCGAGGAAGGCGGGGCGCCATTCCCAGGGCCGCTCTTCGGCCAGCTCCGCCTCGACGCCGATCTCTGCGAGGGCGATGCGGATGGAGCGCGATTTTGGGCAGAGCCTGAAATGCGTCAACGTGTGCATGGCATCAAAATTCCGCGGGCTTTTCTCGCAGGACCGGAGCGTCTCCCCCGTCGTGTCGAGGGCGGGCAAGTCTCGCGTTGGCGCCGCTTTCCGGTGTCCGACGGCGTGTCATGGGACTGCAGCGCACGAACCGTATCCTCGTTTGGCTAAACGTGCTACCGAGCCTCGTCTCAGTTTTGCCCCTCCCTCCCTGTCCATGTCCCCTGGACTGGATTTCTCGCAACAAACCGGAGAGCGCTCTATATGGCGATCTGGCATGCCATTCTGCTCGGCTTCCTGGAAGGGCTTACGGAGTTCCTGCCCGTCTCGTCTACGGGACACATTCTTCTAGCTGGACATTTTCTGGGCTTCGATAGCCCGGGCAAGACTTTCGAGGTGCTGATCCAGCTTGGCGCCATCCTGGCGATCGTGTTCGTCTACTTCCGGTATCTGCTGGACATGGTGTGGGCGCTGCCGTCCGATCCGCGCATTCAGCGATTTGCGGTCGCTCTCGCCTTGGCGTTCCTGCCGGCGGCGGTCTTGGGCGGCTTGTTGCACGATTTCATCAAGGACGTGCTGTTCGAAACACCGGTGCTCGTGTGCCTGATGCTGATCGCGGGCGGGGTCATCCTGCTCGCCGTCGACAGGCTGGCGCTCACCGTTCGCTATGACGACGCAACGGAAATTCCGCCGGCCCGCGCGTTCGGGATCGGTCTCTTCCAGTGCTTGGCACTGATCCCCGGCGTGTCGCGGTCCGGATCGACCATCGTCGGCGGGCTTCTGCTCGGCGCGGACAAGCGGACGGCGGCTGAGTTCTCTTTCTTCCTCGCCATGCCGACGATGGCGGGCGCCTTCGCCTTCGATCTCTACAAGAACTGGGGGCTGCTCAAGGTGGCAGACGCGCTTCCCATCGGCATCGGCTTCGTGACGGCGTTCCTCACGGCGGTGGTGGTGGTCAAGTTCGCACTCGACTTCATCAGCCGCCACGGGTTCGCCCCGTTCGCCTGGTGGCGCATTGCGGTGGGCTTCGTCGGTCTGGCCGCGCTCGCGGTCTATGGCTAGGGCTGCCTGCCCAAATATCCGGCAAAAAAGCAAAAATGGCTGCCTGTTAAATCAGGCAGCCATTTTCTTTTGTGGGTGCCGCGTCTTCACGTCGATTGTGAAGGCGGGGTACTTGGCCGGCGCTCAGGCGGCGTGAGAGGTCGCGGGCTGGAGAAGCGCGCGCTTCAGGCTCGCGAGATCCTTGGCGGTGCGCAGGCGCTCAAGGGCAGCCGGCTCGCGCACCAGGCGGGAGATGCGCGCCAGCGCTTTCAGGTGGTCGCCGCCCGCGTGCTCGGGGGCCAAAAGCAGGAAGATCAGGTCGACGGGCTCGCCGTCCTGGCTCTCGAAGTCGATCGGCTTCGTCAGCCGGGCGAACAGGCAAACAATGCCCTGAATTCCATTGAGTTTGACATGGGGAACGGCAATGCCGCGACCCAGGCCCGTGGATCCCAGACGCTCGCGCTGAAGCAGCGTGTCGTAGATCGTCCGGGGATCGAGGCGGGTCACCTCGGCCGCGTGCGCGGACAGGTCCAGGAGAGCCTGCTTCTTATTCGTTGCTTCGAATGCGGGGTAGATTCCGCCAGGTGCCAGAAGATCGCCTAAGTCCATGTGTCCGGTCCCATCGGGTCTGTGATCGCCAGTGTTCGGCTGTCGATCAACGTTTTCTCTTTGGCGCCTCGGTGCCCCTCGCTAGACGGGGACGCCGTCGTGCGTCTTACCGATCAACGCTCGATTTGCATCAATTTATGCACCAATCGTGCCGCCCGGCAGGCCGGGGCGGCCAAATCGATGTCTGCTGTCAGCTCCAAGACCGCGCTGCCCCTACCTCACTCGTAATGACGCTCAGTTACACGTCCGTCTCGACGAGATTTCAGGTGCTTCAAACGCGTGAGGCCCACCCCACAGTTTCCCCCGACATTGGATCAATCCAGCCGCTTGCCGGCTCGTCGATTTACAACGTTCAGTTCGCCGTGACCTGCGTTCCCTATCCGCCAATCATGGCGATTTGAGTAACATCGAATTCCGCGTCCGGTTCCCGCCGATCTTTTCGGCCTCTGGGGCTCCGGTGCGAAGAGGATACCAGTGTTCGCGGCTCCCGTCTCTCGGGTCATCCCCCGCTGTCTAGCATCAAAATCGGATAGCTTTCCAGCGGCGTCTCGCGTCTATTTTCTTTAATTATTCCAATTCTTTAGTTTTGGGTGTCCGCCTGCGCGGCGCACGATTGCGTCACGCTAGGCCGGGCTGCGGGGGGAGTCAATCTTGCGCCGCGGAACAGGTGATGTGTCGCGGCAACTCATGCGTACAAGCGGCCGTTCGCTTGAAACCAAGCCGGTTCGATTTACGCGCGAACTCAGAATCTTACGCAGTGGCCTGCGTATGTGTTCGCAGGCCCTGGGCGTCTGCGACTTGCGGTTGATAAGTCTGGGATACCCTTTGGGTTTCTGACGCGGGTCAGCGCGCCATGCGCTCGGCGAGCTGTTTTTCGCGCCGCCGCTGCACGGAGGACGGGATGCGCATGGCCTCCCGGTATTTGGCGACGGTGCGCCGGGCGATGTCGATGCCTTCCGCTCTCAGCTTCTCCACCAGCTTGTCGTCCGAGAGGATCGATTTGGCGCTTTCGCCGTCGATCATCTGCTTGATGCGGTGGCGGACGGCTTCCGAGGAATGGGCCTCGCCTTCACCGGATGCCTGGATGGCTGAGGTAAAAAAGTACTTGAGCTCGAAGATGCCGCGCGGGGTCGCCATGTATTTGTTCGAGGTGACGCGCGAGACGGTGGATTCGTGCATCGAGATGGCGTCGGCGACGGTCTTGAGGTTCAACGGCCTCAGATGCTGGACGCCATAGGTGAAAAAGGCGTCCTGCTGCCGGACGATCTCTTCGGCGACTTTCAGAATGGTGCGGGCCCGCTGGTCGAGGCTTTTGACGAGCCAGTTCGCGGTCTGCAGGCATTCGAGCAGATAGCCGCGATCCTTCTCGGTGCGCGTCGTCTTGTTGACCTGGGCGAAGTAGGTGCGGTTCACGAGAACGCGCGGGAGCGTGTCGCTGTTGAGCTCGATGATCCAGCCGCCGTCCGAGCCCTGGCGGACGAGCACGTCGGGCACCACAGGCTGAAGCTGGACGGAGCCGAACTTCAGGCCAGGCTTCGGATTGAGGTGCTTGATCTCCTCGATCATGTCGGTGATCTCGCTCATGTCCGCGCCCACGGCCTTGCGCAGGGCGGGCAGATTGTGAGCGGCCAGGAGATCGAGGTTGTCCAGCAGGGCAGCGATCTGGGGATCGTAGCGGTTCTGCTCCTTGAGCTGGAGGGCGAGGCACTCGGCCAGAGAGCGCGCGAACACGCCAGGGGGATCGAGCGTCTGCAACGTGGCGAGAACTTTCTCGACGAGAGCGAGGGGTGCGCCGAGCTTGGTGGCAAGTTGGTCCAGGTCGGCGTGCAGGTAGCCCGCCTCGTCGACCATGTCGATCAGGTGCTGGCCGATGAGGCGCTCGACGTGATCCTTGACGGCCAGCGGGAGCTGCTCGCTCAGATGATCGCGGAGCGACGGCTCGCTCGAGACGAAGGCTTCGGGATTGATGTCGTCGTCCGAGAACGAGTTGCTGCGCTGGCGCAGGCTGGCCCAGCCCGACTCGCCGCCGTCGGGGCCGTTGGGCGAGGCACCGTTGTCAACGAAAGCGCCGTCATAGTCACCGTCGATGCCGCCGTCGGCTTCGGCCACGGGTTTGCCGAGATCCAGCCATTCGTCGTCGCCCGCCTGCTCGCTGCGCTCGGACGGCGTTTCGGGCTCTGCTTCGCGCTCGGCCTTGGGGGCCGCCTCGGGCGTGTCGTCCATCTCCAGGAGGGGATTGCGTTCAAGCTCGGTTTCCACGAACTGGCCGAGCTCGAGATTGGAAAGCTGAAGCAGGCGGATGGCCTGCTGCAACTGGGGTGTCATCACCAGTTGCTGGCCTTGCCTCAGCTCGAGCTTTGCCGTCAGCGCCATGCTCAGACTTTCAATTCCGGCGGTCGCTCAGACAGCAGCCGAAGGCGCGATACTGCACGAAGAAAGCCCGGGGCGAATTTGTCCCGAGATGCGATGCGCATGCATCGCGGTGTCTGGGTGCGCAAGGCTTCGGGCCTATCCAGGCTCATCAGTCCACGGTCCAAGGCTTGTCCAAGGCCCAGGCTATACTCAACGTGTGTTAACGAACATATCTCCCAGATAGACGCGCCTGACATCTTCATTCGCTATGATTTCCGCGGGCTTACCTTGTGTCAAAACCTGACCATCGTAGATGATGTAGGCGCGATCGATAAGGCTCAGTGTCTCACGTACATTGTGATCCGTGATGAGGACGCCGATGCCGCGGTCCGTCAGGTGGCGGACGAGCTGCTGAATGTCGCCCACCGCAATCGGATCGATGCCCGCGAACGGCTCGTCGAGCAGGATGAACGAGGGGCGAGAGGCGAGTGCGCGCGCGATCTCGCAGCGGCGGCGCTCACCGCCCGAAAGCGCCATGGAGGGCGACTTCCTGAGGCGGGTGATGTGGAATTCCTCAAGCAGGCTGTCGAGCTGCTCTTTGCGCTGCTTGCGGTTCGGCTCCACCAGCTCCAGCACGGCCATGATGTTCTGCTCGACCGACAGGCCGCGGAAAATGGAGGCTTCCTGAGGTAGATAGCCGATGCCGAGGCGGGCCCGCCGGTACATCGGAAGCCGGGTTACGTCCTGGCCGTCGATGGAGATGCGTCCGGCGTCGGCGGGAACGAGGCCGGTAATCATGTAGAAGACGGTGGTCTTGCCGGCGCCGTTGGGGCCGAGGAGGCCGACGGATTCACCCCGGCCGACCGCGAGGCTCACGCCCCGCACGACCATGCGCTTCTTATAGCTTTTCTGAACGTTCTCGGCGACGAGCCATCCCTGGTGGGATGCCAAGGTCTGATCGTCGGCCGTGTATCCGTAGGGGTCGCCCGCTCCGTTTTGCGCGCCGTACGGATCGGCGTCCTGTGCAACGGGTGCGGAGCGGAAGGGCCACAATTTCATGCTGGCAATCTGCCGTGCTCAAAATCCAAAATAGGGCACCATCGACCTCGATGCTCGGTATTCGAGCCGGTTCCGATGGCAGATGTCAATTCGCCGGCGCGGTCGCGGAGTTGGGTTCCGCCGTCGCAGACCAGCCGTCGGTCGCCGCGCTTGGGGCTTTCGCCTTGCTCTTGGCGCCGCTGTCCTCGTCCTTCTTCAGCTCCTGCGGGAAGAACACGGCGCTGGCGCGGCCTTTCCCTTCGCCCGCGGGTTCTGCCGGTGTCTTCGTCACCCATCCGCCGCCCGAGGGGGCCGAGACGGTGTTCTGGGGCGCGGTGTCGATCTTGCTCTCGCCCGTCGTCATGTCGATCAGAAGGCGGGTGCCGCGTACCATGCTCTTGCCTTTCGACAGCACGACGTTGCCGCCCATCGTCACCTTGTTGGTCTTGGTGTCGAAATCGGCCCAGTCGCCGGTCGCCGTCTGGCCGTCCTTGGAGGTGACCTGAACGTCTTTCCGAGCCTCGATGCGGGTCAGCTCCGCACTCGATTTCTCGCCGTTGCCCGGGGTGGCGCCTGGGTTGGCGGCATCCATGAGACCGGCGGCGCCCTTGTAGTAGGCGGAGAGCTGCGCGCAGCGGATCTTGAACGTGTCCTGGGAGGCGTCCACGTCACCGCGGAAGACGGCGACCTTGCGCTGCTCGTTCACGTCGAGGCTGTCGGCGGTGATTTCGACGGGGGCGTTCGGATTGGTCTTGAAGGAGCCGAAAGCGCCTGCGCCATCCGCTTCTGCCTGATCGGATTTGGCCGGCTGCTTCTTGCGATTGGGCGTGTCGGGTCCGCGCAGAAGACGCGCGCTGATCCGTCCCGGTCCGTAGGAGGCTTCGGGAGGGGTGGTCAGCTCGGCCGTTCCCTGCGTGCGGTTGATGGCGAGGCGGCCGCCCCTCAGCTCGTTGCCGCCCTGGGTGACGACGACATCGCCGGTCAGCAGGATGGTTCCCGCCGTCTCGTTGATCTCGACGCGCTCGCTCGCGGCGCGCCGGTCGGTGCCGGAGGTCATGATCACCTCGCCGGTGAGAACGGCGGTTTCGGCCTGGGCATCGAAATCGGCGGTGTCGCTGGTGACGACGTCGCCGTTGGCGCGTTTCATCACCACGGGCTTCTTTGCCACGATACGGCGCACCTTACCGGACTGAGCTGCCGGGCCGGACTGAGACGGCGCGGCGCCGTCGGCGGCCTGCGGGCTCGGCGCCGTTGCGCCCATCATGCCCTCCCCCTCGTAGGAGACCTCGAGCTCGGGCGTGGTGATGTGCGAGTCGCCCTGGCGTGCGCGGACGCTTCCGGTGAACAGCGCGGTCTTGCTGCCGTCGTTGAGGTCGAGGCGGTTGGCGTCGATGTTGATCGGGCCGTTGGCAGGCGTGAACAGCGCGCTGTTGTTCGGATCCTTCGGGGGCGCGGCCTCGGCAGCCGGGTCTTTCTGTTTCTCGTCCGGCGGAGGCGTGAGCTCAACCAGGACGTCTCCGACGAAGGTGGCCTCGCGCGCTTTCTGGCGCAGCGTCATCTCCTTCGAGCGAACGGAGCCGCTCGGAAATTCCACCACCACCGGCTGGGGCGATTTCAGAAGATCCTCGTTGATAAGAATAGTCGCGCGCGTGAGCTTCGCCTTGAGGCCGCTTTGCGAGACGACGTTGATTTCGTCGAAGAGATCGAGCACGCGCTTGGTGTTGTTGAAGATGCCGCGGCTGGCGGCGATGTCGGTTCTTGTCTTGTCGGCCTGGTAGACCTCGCCCGTGATGCCGTTGAGCTTGATGACGTTCGGGGTCTTCAGATCCTGCTGGGCGGTCTTCGCCATGAAGACGTAGCTACCGCCGTCCTTGTTGTAGCCCTCGTAGCGCGGGTTCTTCATCGAGAGGTCTTCGGGGAGGATCTTGCGGACGGCGATCTCTGGCAAAGTCTCGCTGCCGACGAGCCCTGCGGTGCGCGCGATCGTCAGTCCGTAGATGCCGAGCAGGCCGATCGCAAGGATCGGACAGGCGAGGCGAAGCGTGCGAACGACAATGGTGCGGCGGCGTGCCTTGCGAAACTCGCGCGTGCGGTCGACCTCGGCCATGACGAGGCCATCGCCGGTGCGGCGGCCTGCCATCGGTGTCATGTTCTGGTCGGCAGTCATAACCATCGGGGTTTCCCGCGTTCGGACATCACGGACCTTGTCCGCGAGCAAACCGGCGGAGGGCTCCTATGCTCAAGTCCCTGGGTACACGCACACAGCCTATGGCGCGGCGGCTCAAGGCGGGCAGTGTTGCACGTGCGAAGGCTGGCGGACAATCGCGTGAAATTGGGGTGAGATTGGGACTGTAAAAGCGGCCAGCCCCCTGAAATCCTCAGATGTTTCCTTCTTTCAGATGCAACGCCTCCGCCGAGGCGGTACCCCCGCTCAGTGGGAAAAAATGTCCATCTCGCCGTAGCCTGCCAGATCGAGCTTGGCTTGTGTGGGCAGGAACTCGAAGGCGGCTTTGGCAAAATGGGTGCGGCCCTCGCGCTCCAGCATGGCGTCCAGTTTCGCCTTGAGGGCGTGCAGATGCAAAACGTCGGCGGCCGCATAGGCCAGCTGCTGCTGGCTGAGCGTTGCGGACGCCCAGTCCGAGCTCTGCTGCTGCTTGGAAAGCTCGATGCCCAGGAGCTCGGAGGTGATGTCCTTCAGGCCGTGACGGTCTGTGTAGGTGCGAACGAGCTTGGAGACGATCTTGGTGCAGTAGACGGGAGACACGGTGACGCCGAGGTACTTCTCGATGACGGCCAGATCGAAGCGCGCGAAGTGAAAAATCTTGGTCACCGAAGGGTCGGTGAGGAGGGCCTTGAGACGCGGGGCGTCGTAGCCGCCGGGATCGAGCTGCACGAGATGGGCGGTGCCGTCGCCGGCGGAGAGCTGGATGAGGCAGAGCCGGTCGCGCTGGGGGTTGAGGCCCTGCGTTTCCGTGTCGATGGCGACGCTGCCCTTGAACGTGACGTTGGCGGGAAGATCGCCTGTGTGGAGCGTGATGGTGGGGGCTGACATGGCTCGGGCCTCGGGGGTCGGAATGGCGGCACACCCACGAATACTCAACCCATTGAAATTTATCGTGGATTTTGCCCGGATCTGTTGCCGGGTGTAGCGGTTCTGCCGGTCAATTGCAAGGGAATGGCGCGCTTCATCCGCTAAATCCCCGTGCGGACGCAGTTATCCTCGCCGATGCGCGCGCCGCCATAGTGTCGATCCAACGCCCTCGCCGATGAGTTTTTGCGACCCATGGATCAGACCTCGAATCTCAAGCTGCCCTACATTCTCGCTGCGCAGTCGCAGAAGCATGTGACGCACAACGAGGCTTTGCGCGCGCTGGATGCGCTCGTGCAGCTGTCGGTGATGGACAAGGATCTCGCTGCGCCTCCGGGCTCGCCTGCGGAGGGAGCCCGCTACATCGTCGCGGGGGCTCCGACGGGGGCCTGGGTCGGTCATGCGACTCACATCGCGGCTTACCAGGATGGCGCGTGGGCCTTCCATGTTCCGCTCGAGGGCTGGCGGGCCTGGGTGGCGGACGAGGATACGGTCTACGCGTTCAACGGCACGACCTGGGTGGCGAGCGGCGGAGGCGTGAACCCGGTGCCGCTCGTGGGCGTGAACGCGACCGCGGATACAACCAATCGCCTTTCGGTCGCATCGCCCGCGTCTCTCTTCAATCACGAGGGGGCGGGCCACCAACTCAAGATCAACAAGGCCGCGGCTGCCAATACGGGAAGCGTGCTGTTCCAGACGGGGTTCTCGGGACGGGCGGAGTTCGGTCTCACGGGCGACGACGACTTTCATGTGAAGGTCAGTGCCGACGGGAGCGCCTGGCAAGAAGCCATCGTCATCAGCAGGAGCACGGGCGGCGTTGCGTTCAAGTCCGGTCAGGTGGATGTGGCGTCGGCGGCGACGTGCGACGTCGGGGCGGCGGGCTCTCAGCGCGTGCGCATCACCGGCTCGACGACGATCACGAGCCTCGGCACGGTTCCGAACGTGCTCCGCTGCGTTCTGTTCGCAGGGGCGTTGACCCTCACGCACAATGCGGTGTCGCTCATCCTCCCCGGTTCCGACAACATTCTCACGGAAGCGGGTGATACGGCCGTGCTCGCCTCCGACGCATCCGGCAACTGGACCTGCCATAGCTACACGCGCAGGCGGCAGGCTCCGCGCGCGAATCTGATCTCGAACTTCGCCATCAATCTCTATGCGGATAGCGGCCGCTTCGGCGGAAACTCGGCGGCATCGGAAACCATCGGAGCCTTTTCGTTCCCGTCCTATCTCTCCGTCTACAATGGCTCGGTTGCCGCCGATGCCGGGAAGTTCATCACCAACAACAACGATTATGGCGGTGCGGCAGGAGCGCTGAGCGCGAACATCAAGGCGCTGATCGACAAGATCCGGGGGGCTTCCTATCGCCGCTACGGCGTGGAGTTTCGCGTCGCGCAGATCACGATGGGATCCGGCACCGCGTCGTCGCCTCAGACGCTCGCGAGCACGAACTATTATCTCTCTCTGTTCCCGTCGTTCGGTCCCCGTCCGCCGGCCGCGACCTTTCATATGTACCTGCTCGCGCTCGATGCCCCGGTGCTGTGGCGGGTCGTCGACAATCAACGATCGTACAAGGATGGCGTTCTGCAGTCGGCGGGCAACTATCTCGTGAGCCCTGCCGATGGCTGGGTTTCGCTCTGCAATCAGGACAGCCAGCCTCCCTATCTCACGACCGGCTATCAGCCGTCGGCGATGAACATTTACGCAGCGCTGTCGGGGCACCGCTATCTCATTGCGTGCCCGGCGCTCATGGGCGGCTTGACCGATGTGGACACGAACATCGGAGTCATTCCGGGTGTCAATCGTTGGCTGGTGTAGGAGGCCCGAATGCAGAGACTGTGGGACGTGGACTTCGGCGGCGGCGCGAGCAACCTTTACACGGAGGAGCAGTATCTGGGTCTCGCGGCTGCGGGCCTGCTCGAAGGCGTTTCAGCGCAGGCGGTCGTCACGGCGGATACGGTGCGGGCCGAAGCTCAGCGTCGGATCATCGCGCTCACGGGCGGAGGCGACCTGCAATCCTGCATCATCAAGCAGCTCAACGCGCAGATGCGTGCGACAGAGCTCGTGAACAAGCGGGCGCTGGGTGACGTGCTGAGCTCAGAGGAGCTTGCGGAGGCCGCCGCGCTGCAGGCGCTGGCGGATGGGATCAAGAGAATACGCGCGCGCTCGAATGAGCTCGAAGCCGATCCGCCCTCCGACTACGCCGACGACAGCCACTGGTCGCCGTGACGGGCCAATAGCGGAGAGTTGGCTAAGCGTGTTAGATAAGGGCTTCGAGCGGAGACGCGAAGGCCTGTCATACTGAAGTTTCTCGACGATGCGCCTGTGCCGGTTTGGCTGTTTTTCTTGATTTATTTCGCGGGCTCACGGGATCAGCGCTGGCTGCCGTCAGAA
Source organism: Hyphomicrobium zavarzinii ATCC 27496 (assembly GCF_000383415.1). Lineage (GTDB taxonomy): Bacteria > Pseudomonadota > Alphaproteobacteria > Rhizobiales > Hyphomicrobiaceae > Hyphomicrobium_C > Hyphomicrobium_C zavarzinii. The sequence goes on from NZ_KB911255.1 coordinate 122,546, forward strand.
GCTTCTCGGCCGATCAAGTTCTGACGGCGTTCGAAGCGGCTCCAAGGGTTCGGACTGATTGCCCGCTTACGCCGGCGGGCCGCGCGTCAGGCCCGTGAGGCCCGAGGGTCCGCTCGCCTATGGAGACGACTATGCGCGCTGGTCTTGCCGTTTTCGCGCCGCGTGTCCTGCTCTTGGCGCTGATCGCGTTCGCCGCCGGCCCGGCTTCCCTCCGGGCCGAGGACCCTCTATCGGATTTGCTGCCCTCCTGGAACGACGGCAAGTCGAAGACGGCGATCGTCGATTTCGTCGACCGCGTGACCCAGGAAGGCGGGCCGGATTTCGTGGCGCCAGCCGAGCGCATCGCCGTGTTCGACAACGACGGGACGCTGTGGGCGGAGCAGCCTGTATATTTCCAGCTCGCTTTCGCGCTGGATCGGATTGCTGCGCTGGCGAGCGAGAATCCTGAATGGAAGCAGAAGCAGCCGTTCAAGAGCGTGCTCGAGGGTGACATCAAGGGCGTCGCGGCGTCCGGGGAGCACGGGCTGCTCGAGATCATGGCGGCCACGCATGCCGGGCTCACGACAGAGAAGTTCGGCGACATCGTCGACGGCTGGCTCGAGAGCGCCGAGCATCCGCGCTTGAAGCGTCCCTACACGTCGCTCGCTTACCAGCCGATGCTGGAGCTTCTTTCCTATCTGCGCGCTCGCGGCTTCAAGACCTTCATCGTCTCCGGCGGCGGAGTGGAGTTCATGCGCCGCTTCGCCGAAAGGGTTTACGGGATACCGCCCGAGCAGGTGGTGGGCTCGTCGGGCGTCGTGAAATTCGATATCGGTCCGGATGGCATCGCGCGGCTGACGAAGGAGCCGAAGATCGAGTTCGTCGACGACGGTCCTGGCAAGCCGGTCGGCATCAACCGCTACATTGGGCGCCGCCCGATCCTCGCCTTCGGCAACTCGGACGGCGATCTGCAGATGCTGCAGTACACGGCAGCGGGACACGGTGCGCGGTTCATGGGGGTCGTCCATCATACCGATGCGGATCGGGAGTGGGCCTATGACCGCGCGTCCCATGTCGGGAAGCTCGACAAAGCGCTTGATGAGGCGACGGCGAAGGGCTGGACGGTCGTCGATATGAAGAGCGATTGGAAGACGGTGTTCCCGGACAAGTGAGACTGGGTTTCCTGACCGCCGCGCATGGCCGGCACGAATGGCGAAGTCTCGAAAATGCTCTCCAGGCTGCCGCTCGCGGGCGCAGTGCCAGAGCGCCGTGTTGAGGAACTGGCCGTAATAGCGGACTCCCAGAAAAAGAGTGCGCCTTCAGGCGACGCGCGCTGAAGTTCGGGTGCGCTCGCCTCTCAGCTCCCTTGTGTCACGCAGGGCTTGCGTTCCGAATTTATATCGTAATACGATATTTATTTCGAGGTGGCGCCGTGCGCGACAGGCGCGTGGAGGGTTTGAGATGATCAACCAGCAGTATGACGAAGATGCCAGCGAGCACGGCCTGTTCGCCTCCCCGCCCTGCCTCATGCACGATATCGATCCCGCGAGCGGCATGATCATGCCGGATGCCGCACAGGCCAGGGATGTCGCCCGATGGCGCAAGGGGGAACGAGAACGTCTCATTGCCGCCCGGCTCGCCCTCTCCCCGCGCGATCGAGAGCTCCATTCCGAGCGCGTCGCCCGTGATCTCGATGCACTCGTACCACGTGCGCGGCACCTGATCGTAAGTCTCTATTGGCCGTTCCGCGGTGAGCCCGATCTCAGGCCGTGGATGGAGAGGGCGTACGCGGCGGGCCTGCGCCCGGCCTTGCCGGAAGTGGCGGGAAAAGGGAAACCTCTACTGTTTCGCGCGTGGGCACCCGGCGCGCGGCTCGAACGGGGCGTCTGGAACATCCCCTATCCGGCCGACGGCGATCTGGTTGCTCCCGCTGTGATCATTGCGCCGCTCGTCGGCTTCGATCGCGCCTGTTACCGGCTGGGCTACGGCGGCGGATTTTTCGACCGCACGCTTTTCAATCTCAGGCCGCGACCGCTCGTCATCGGTGTGGGGCACGAGAGCGGTGCAGTTGCCACCATCTATCCTCAGCCGCATGACATTCCGATGGACTGGATCGTGACCGGGAACTCCGCTCCGCAGCGGCGGCATTTTCCATAGATTACAAACGGAAGGCGAAGGGCGATGTTTAACTTGGGGACTGACTGCTTCGGGGCCGGCTGATTATTTGCCGGCGTCCGGCAGCGAGCCGGTGTCGAGCAGATACTGCTGCAGGCCCGACGCGAAGTTCAGCGCCGCGCGAGCCGATGCAGGAGCCTGCTCGGGCCTGAAGCTCTCCCGGCTTACGAGGCGCGGGCCCTGCACAAGCCGGACGCCCCGGCTCACCGGCCGCGGGGGTGAGCGCAACATCATGAGCTCGCGGGCGAGCGACGGGGAGACAGCAAGTCTCGGCTTCGGCACCAGGGCGGCAATGTCGTCTGCCGCGTCCGCGGGCTGCTGCTCGCCATCCTCACGAACGTCGAGGCGCTCTTGCGCGGCCTCGATAGCCTTGTCGAAGGTCTCGTACTTGCCGAGATGGCCCGGAACGCTCGGGTAGACGCGCCGGCGCACGTAGCTCGCCTCGGCCTCGGTGGGAGATTGCAGAACGCTGATGACGAGTGCCGCCACTCCCTGACTGCGGAAGCCGAGCTTTTCCGCGGCCGCGCGCGAGACGTCGAGCTTGCGCTTTCCACTGTAGGGGCCTGCGTTGGTGATGCGCAGCACGGAGGCGTCGCCGGTCTTGGGATTGTAGGCGAGGATGACGGTGCCGTCCGGCAGCAGCGGGCTTGCGGCGTTGTCGGGAAGATCGGGGCGAAACACGGCGCCCGAGCTCGTCAGTCCGCACGGGTTCAAGCGGTCGAGCCGGCAGCTATCGTAGTAGGAAGCAAGCAGGTAGCCGCGCCATCCGACGAGTGTGTCGGTTTGCGCAAGCGTGCCTACGCGGTGACATAGGCCGTGGAAGCAATAGCGCGAGCCGGGAGACTTGGCATCGGCGGTGGTCACGGCGGCAGTTCCGCCGGTCAGGGCCGCGGCGACAGCTATCCAGGCCGGCAGCGTAAGCCGCCGATGCGTGGCAAAACCCGAGGCTGCTCTACGCAGCGGATGCATTTCCCGTGGCATGTGACGCGGGCCCGCTCGCTAAGACGAGTTTCTGACTTGCGAGACAACCGTGGCGAATGTTTGAGCAGCCTCGCTCACACACAGTAAACGCGCGCTTAACGGCCTCGCGCCAAGGCCTTCGTACATGGCCTCAAGTGTGCGGATTGCTGGCCAATTCCGGTGACGACCCCTGCTCAGCCATCCTGGCGGCGCGCCGGGGTGTCACTGCGGTAGGCTGATTGCCGACTTTCCGCTAGACTGGCAGCACACTGGACGAGTTGAGCGCAACGGGGGGCTGCCGATCGGAGGTACCGATGCTTCGCCGGACTACTCTCCTTGCCGCCCTTTTTTGTCTCACGCCCGCTGCCTACGCTGCCGAGCCGCCGGCCCTCACGCTCTTCGAGAACGTTCGTGTTTTTGACGGTAAGAGCGAGCGCCTCGAAGAGGGCATGAATGTCCTTGTTCGCGGCAACACGATCGAAAAGATCTCGAAGGACCCTCTTTCGACCGATGGCACTCCATCTGTTCAGGTCATTGCGGGTGGCGGGCGGACGCTCATGCCAGGTCTCATAGACGCGCATTGGCATGCGATGCTGGTCCGGCCAACGCCGGCCGCGTTGCTCACGGACGATGTCGGCTACCTGAACCTGGTCGCAGGCGCCGAGGCTAGGGATACCCTGATGCGCGGGTTCACCACGGTTCGCGATGTGGGCGGGCCCTCGTTCGGGCTCAAGCGCGCGATCGATGAAGGCATTGTCGCCGGGCCCCGCATCTTTCCATCTGGCGCCATCATCTCGGTCACGAGCGGTCACGGCGATTTCCGCCAAGCCAACGAGCTGCCCCGCGTCGTCGGTGCCCCTCAGTCACGCCAGGAGCAGACCGGGGCTTCCATGATCGCCGACAGCCCGGACGAAGTCCGCGTGCGTGTGCGCGAGCAGCTTCTGAAAGGCGCGTCACAAATCAAACTCACGGCGGGCGGTGGCGTCGCGTCACCCAACAGCCCGCTCGACGTCTCCACGTTCACGGAGGCCGAGCTACGTGCGGCGGTGGAGGCAGCCGAGAACTGGGGCACCTATGTCACGGTGCACGCCTACACGCCCGTCGCGATCCAGCGCGCGATCAGCGCCGGGGTGAAGTGCATCGAGCATGGCCACCTCATGGACGAGGCGACGGCGAAGCTGATCGCGGAGCGAGGCATCTGGCTCAGTACGCAAGCATTTCCGGATGAGATGGCGGATGCCTTTCCTCCGGGGTCTCAGGAGCGAGCCAAGGCATTCACGGTGTTTGCCGGCACGGACACGTCCATCACGCTGGCCAAAAAGTACAAGCTCAAGACGGCGTTCGGCACCGACATCCTGTTTTCAAAAAGGCTCGCGCAGCGCCAGGGCGAATTGCTCGTCAAGTTCACGCGCTGGTATACGCCGGCCGAAACGCTCGCCATGGCGACCGGGACCAACGGCGAGCTGCTGGCCTTGTCGGGCAAACGCAATCCCTACCCGGGCAAGCTCGGCGTCGTAGAGGAAGGTGCGCTCGCCGATCTTCTCCTGGTCGACGGCGATCCCGTTTCCAACATCGAGCTCCTTCAGGACCCGGCGAAGAACCTTCTCGTCATCATGAAGGACGGAAAGATCTACAAGAACAGCCTAGCTCCTTGAATGCGGTTGTTCGCCCTTGCTTCTGTATTGATCTGGCTTCGGGGCGTCCTGCGGACAAATCGCTCTCAGAGTTTTGAAATCCGCCCGTCGACAAGCTCGATGATACGGTCACAGCGCCGTGCCAAATCCAAGTTGTGCGTGACGATCAGGAATGCGGTACCTTCCCTTCGATTGACCACCCGCATCATCTCAAACACTTGATCGGCTGATTTGGTGTCGAGATTTCCAGTCGGCTCGTCGGCGAGGATGAGAGCCGGGTTCATCGCGAGAGCGCGCGCGATAGCGACACGCTGCTGCTGCCCTCCGGACATGTTGTTGGCGAGGTTGTTTTCCCAGGGCGTCAGGCCAACCTCGTGCAAGAGGGCCCGGGCGCGTTCACGGATCTTCTCGCTGGGGAATTCGTTCTCGACGAGCAGCGGCATCATCACGTTCTCGAGGGCCGTGAATGCGCTGATGAGATAGTGGTACTGAAACACGAAACCGAGACTGCGACCGCGGAGCCTGGTAATGGCCGCATCGTCGAGCGTGCTCGTTTCGCTTCCCTCGATAAAGAGGCGGCCCGATGTCGGGCGATCCAAGAGGCCGATGATGTTCAGAAGCGTACTTTTTCCCGACCCTGACGGACCCATGAGTGCGACGAACTCCCGGCGGCGGAGCACGAGGTCTATGTCGCGCAGCACCTCTACCTCGACAGGCGTTCCGACGTTGTAAGATTTGCAAACGCCTACGAGGCGCAAGACTTCCTGACTTTCCTCATCCACGGATCGCGACCACAGGATCAAGCTTTGCGGCCCCGAAGGCGGGGAACGCCGCTGCGGCCACTCCAGTCACGGCCGCTATCAAAATTGCTTCCACGAACAGCATGGGGTCGATGACTAGCGGAAACAGCTCGGTGCCGTCCGGTTGCCGCAAATAGCTGTGCCAGAAAACTATGGCGCATCCGCCTGTCGATGCTCCGACAATCGCACCGGCAAGGGCGAGAAGGCCGCCCTGCAGCAGAAAAATCCGGAGAATCTGACCCTGGGCTGTACCCATCGCACGCAGGATCCCGATATCCTTCGACCGCTGGATGACCGAGACGACGAGGACGCTGGCAATGCCGAAGGCAACCGACAAGCCGACGAATATCCGGATTACCGTGTTCGACAATGTCTGCGCGTTGACCGCGGTGAAGAACTGGGAATTAGTCTTGATCCAGCTGTCCGCCTCCACTCCGGTGGCCGCACCTATGGTATTGGCAATTTTGTCGGCCGCGTAGACATCCTTCACGGTCAGGTCGATTGTCGTAACGCCGCCGACAAGATTCGATAGGGTCTGGGCCGTTCTCAAGGCAACGAACGTCGAGCGCTGATTGGCGGCCTTGTTGCCAAGATCGAAAATGCCGGTAATCGTCAGAACGCGAGAGGCGCCGGTGGCCGCCGAGACGATCATCTTGTCGCCGAGCTTCACGCCAAGGTCGCGGGCAAGCTCGGTGCCGATCAAAATGTCGTCAGTCAGGACACGCGTCTGCCCCGCTACGATGTAGTCGGGGATCTTCACGATCCTGAAATAGATATCAGGGTCGATCCCGGTGACTGTAATCGACCGGTTTGAATCACCCCGGACGGCGAGTGCGGAGGTCACCATCGTTGGCGACACATTGGTGATATCGGGCCACGTCTTCAGCAACGCGGCGATCTTTTGCCACTGCTCGATGGAGCGAATCCGCTGCGCGGGGCGCTGGACCGTTGCGGCTACGGCCAGCCCTGGTCGATCAAAGCGCTGCGGCCGGGCGATCTCGTCGGGCGGAATAAGCTGGATATGCGGCTGAGATGTCAGCACGCGTTTGATGAAATTGGCTTGCAGGCTGGCCAGCAAGGCCGACATGAAAACAATGACGGCTACGCCAATCGCCACCGCGGTGATGATGAAAAGCGTCTGCGTTCGACCCTCCTTGAGAAAGCGGATCGCAGCAATCCATTCGAAGGGCAGCCATCTATTCATGTGGAAGGAGCCGCGATCTTTGCCCTCACTCGGCGCCCATCATAGTCCGATGGGACAGTCGTGGGGACGATCAGGTCATTCACGCTCAGACCGTCGAGGATCTCTGCCTTGCCGTCGCTGACGATACCAACCTTCACCCTTTGCCGCTTAACCCGTCCCCCGTCGATCTTTAAAACAAACGGCTCGATGTCAACGTTCCGCAAGCAGGCCGCAGGAATGATCAATGTGTTGGGATGCTCTGCAACAGCTATATCTACGGAGATCGTCATGTCCTCCCGCAGGTAGCTTGGCGGGTTTTTCACTCCGAGCTTAACCTCGACCGCTGCTGTCTGCAGATTGACCCCCGGATTGATGTAGACCACCTCGGCTGGGAATGACTGCTTGGGATAGGCATCGGCGGAGGCGATTGCCTTTTGGCCGAGTGCGAGGAGGCCGAGATTTCTCTCGTCTATCTGAACGACGAGCTGAGTATCGCCGAAAGGCGCTAGCTTCATGAGGACATTGGAGGGCTCGACGACATTGCCCTTTTCGACGGAGCGGGAAATCAGGGTGCCGTCGCGGGGCGCAGAAATGACGGTGTAGCTGAGGCGCGACCGGGCTGAAGCCAGATTGGCCGTGGATTGGTTGAGGAGCATCTCGGACATCGTGTAGTCGCTTCCCCCAGGGCGATTGGTGGCGACTTGAAATTCGGCATTGCGGGCCTGGGCCTTCGCGACATCGAGAGATTTCGTCGCGTCATCCAGGGCCGCTTGTGTCCCAAAGCCGTCTTTGGCGAGGGCTTGCGCCCGATCAAAGGACTGCTGTGCGTTGACGAGGTTTGCCTGCGCCTGCTTCAGAGCCTCCTCAGCTTGCGGCAGCGATAACTCGCGCAGCTGTCTCATGCGCGCATCGGCTGCCGACACGACATTCTCGGCCTGACTAACCGCGGCGCGCGCGTCCCGGTCGTCGAGCTCGATCAGTGTATCGCCCGCCTTGACCGTCTGGCCCTCCGAAACGGGAACATTGGCGACGACGCCGGTGATCTGGCTTCCAATATTGATCCGGAAGGGCGCTTCGACGTGGCCGCTCGCGACGACCGTCTGGACGAAATTAGCCCTGACGACGGGCCGCGTCTCGATCAGGGGGCCAAACAGCAAGAATGGGACCGCGTAGATGCCGGCGCCAAGAGCGGCGATTGCAGATGCCACTCGCCAGCGATGTGACCATACGCCTCGCAAAATACGCAGAGCAACGTGGGGGTGCGGTGGAGACGCTTTTGAAGGCTCCTGGTCGGTCCTAAAGTGCCGGCTCTTGCCGGGCGCCTCGATTTCCAGCCTCTGGTTCATGGCCAGCCGGTCCTGCATCGCTGCGAAACGCCCCGCTCAATGTTTCAATTAGCAATCGGCTCGGAGCGCTCTATTGACGTCGATCAAGGAGTGCCGCCGATGGACTGCATCCGAGCAGTGTGTCGGCAGCCTAACGTCCGACGCATAATGTCTTTTGTTGGGATCGGGATAGGCCGCAACGGCACGTTCGAATTGCTCCACAGAAACGCCGTGCCGAAGTTGGATCAGGGCCGCGTGTTCGGTGCGGAGCGACATCAGAATATCGGTTCCGGTCTTCGCACGGCAAGCCGCAGCAGAACGCGTTTGTCGAGAGTTTCAACGGTCGGCTTCGCGACACGCTCTTGAACGAGACGTTGTTCTCCACGCTCGACGAAGCGAGAGCGCTGCTGGCGGCATGGCGCGACGATTACAATCGTGTCTCACCCTCTGACTGGATGAGAAAAGGGCAAAAAGAAGGAATGGCGGCGAGTGATGCCGCCAATCCACTTCCTTTACTCCCAGCTCAGTGCGCCACCGTTCTGGTACTCGATGACGCGGGTCTCGAAGAAGTTCTTCTCCTTCTTGGGATCCATGACCTCGCTCATCCATGGGAACGGGTTTTCTGTATCCGCGAACACTGGCGCGAGGCCGAGCTGGCCGCAACGCCGGTTTACGATGAAGCGCATATACTGCTCGCAGAGCTTGGCATTAAGACCGAGAAGCCCTGTCGGCCATCGACGTCATCAATCAGATCAAGGCCGAAAAACCCCATCTCGCTGCGCGCGAGGGCGCGTGTGTCCGGTGACATACCATAAACTCATATTGCTCATTGCGTTGGCGTGACCTCTCGTGGCGCTCGGCGTCGGCAGGGTGACGATGGATGACGGTCCCAAGAACGGAAGCTGGTTCGCCGCGATCGGGGACGCCGCAGCCATCGCCCATCACGTCAGCTTTCTCGGCTTAGCCGTATCGAACTCCGGCACGGTCCATCGGCCACATCGAGGACGACTGTGCTGGCACGTGATCCAAACCAAGTGGCGGGGCGTTGTTGTGAAAACGACAAATGAGGTCCGCCGTGAACTATGCGCTCGCGTATGTCGCCTCTCTTCTTCTGTTTGCCGCTGTCGACATCACTTGGCTCATGACGATGGGCGCGCGTCTTTACAAGCAGACATTGGGCGACATTCTCCTTCCAACCGTCAATATTGCGCCGGCCATTGCCTTCTACGCTATTTATCCGGTCGCTCTCGTCTATTTCGCGATCATGCCGGCCCTGAAGTCGGGCTCGGTAGCACTCGCCCTCTTTAATGGCGCGCTGTTCGGATTTGTCGCCTATGCGACCTATGAGCTGACCAACTTCGCTACACTGCGCAATTGGACGCTCCAGATCACGGTAATAGATATCGTCTATGGGGCGGTTGCCTCTGGCCTGGTCTCCGCGGTTGTGGCCGCGGCACTTATGGCGTGGCGAGGCTAGCGGCGTGCAAGTGCCGGCTTGAGGCGGTAGTGGCTGACGCCCCATTCGCGGCCGCTGTCGAACCCGAACAAGCCAGACGTTGCCAGGAAGAAGTAGCGCCACCGGCGCTGCCAGATGTCCTGCTCTGTGCCGTAAGTCTGATGCAGGATCTGTGCGGCGGCATCGCGCCCCCCGTCCAGGTTCTTGAGCCAGTCTTCAGCCGTGCGCGCATAATGCGTTCCGGCCCAGTACCACTCTTCCTCCACATCGAATAGGTCTGGGAAGCTGCGGATGAGTGTGCGGCTCGGCATGCAACCGCCCGTGAAAAAGTGCTGTGCGATCCAATCGTCCTTCTCGGCGTGATCGAAGCGATACGGCGTGCTGCGGTGGGTAAACACATGCATGAACATGCGCCCGTCAGCCGCAAGCCAGTTCCGGCAACGTCTCAAGAGTTCGCGCCAGTTGGCCATGTGCTCGAACATCTCGATCGACACGACGCGGTCGAACTTTCGCTCGGTATCAAAATGGTTCATGTCGGCGGTGACGAGCTCGATATTGTCCAGACCTTCGTCACGCGCCTTGCCCTCGATGAAGGCACGCTGTGAATGCGAGTTGGAGACCGCCAGGATGCGCGCGCGCGGATAGGTCCGCGCCATCCAGAGGCTGAGGGAGCCCCATCCGCACCCGAGCTCCAGAATAGTCTGGCCGTCGCTCAGACCAGCGTGCTCGGCCGTCAAAGCGAGCGCGCGCTCCTCGGCTTGGGCGAGCGTCGTGTCTGATGCTTCGTAATAGCAGCAGGAGTATTTCCGTTGGGGGCCGAGCACGAGCTCGAAAAAGGAAGCAGGCACCTCGTAATGCTGTTCGTTCGCAGCATCCGTGTGTACCGCGATCGGGAGCAGCTCAAGCTCTCTGGCAAAGCTCTCGGTTGCGGTTTGCCCGGCCAGCGCAAGCTGGCGGCTCGTCCGACCGACAAGGGCCCCAATTCCGAGCCGGACGATGGCGTCAGGAATCGGGACGCGTTCTGCGAGATCGTATGCGCTTTTCCAGAGCGTCATTGAGATGCGTCTCCGTAAGTCGTCCGCTGCGGTAACGGAAAAAACGCGCTTGTGCGCGCCTGATAGCGGCGATAGGCGTCACCGCGCGAGCGGAGCATGTGCTCCTCGAGCGGGGGAACGCCGGAGACATGTCTGAGAAGCCAATACATGCAGATAGGCCCAGCGATGGCGACCCAGCCCAGCGGGTAGCCGCCCGTGATGTCGATGGCGATCAGCGGGTAGGCAATCCAACCCAGCCACTCGAAAAAATAGTTCGGATGGCGCGACCATCGCCACAAGCCCGCGTCGCACACTTTGCCGCGATTGGCAGGAGACGCGCGAAATCGGCGCAACTGATGATCGGCTAAGGCGGCTCCCGCGATTGCCATTAGAAACACGGCTACCCCGAGCCAATCCTGTGGGCGCAACTCTGCGGCTGGGTTGTGCGCAGCTAGGAGCATGGACGCTGCCAGCGGTATCGTTACAAGCGCCTGTTTCTGCAGCAGCCAGAACATCTGCCGGCTCGCGTCCGCACCCCAGCCCCTGATGAGTTCTGCGTACCTTGGATCGTCGGTGATGCGGAGAGACCGGTTCGCAATATGAACGCCGAGCCTCAGCGCCCAAAGCGAAACCATCGTGGCGACGAGAACCTGCCGCGAACCGGCTTCGCTGAAGCCATTCGGAGCGAATGCTGCGATGACGCCCACCAACCCAAGGCCGAAGGTCCAGATCGTATCCACCCAGCCCGAGTTTCCGCTTTTCTGCTGGACGATCCAAGCGCCAGCCATGATGGCCGATAAGGCAACCGACTGAAGCAGAACCGCGATGAGGACTGTCGAAATGGACATCGGTTCGTCACATCCGAACGAACGGCTGCATGATACGTCCCAACGGCCCCAGAAGCCTCAACTGCCCTTCCATCGCGACAAGACAGATACACTCCTCGCCCGGTTCGACGACCGGCTGGTGATCGACCGTTCCGTCCGCTTCTTCGAAGTCGCCGGCGCCGAACCTGCCACCCTCGTGCGCGTACGCGCCTTGCAGGATGAGCGTGAGTTCGGTCCCCGTATGCGTGTGATTAGGCAGGCTCGTACCCGGCGCCGCTTTCAGCATGAACACGCGCGCGCCGCGGTCGGCTGGCACCGAGACCGACCGCCAGTGCACACCAGGACCAATCCAGCGCCACGGACCGAGTTCATAGCTCGAAAGAGCGTTGAGGCCGAATGAGACGCCTTTTGCATTCTGCGCCGCTGGCCGACGCTCCTGGCCAGCCGCATTGGCGTCGATACGCGCGAGCGCGGTTTGCAGGGCATCGCTCCGAAGGGGCGCTGGCTGCGCTGCCTCCAGAATGGATCCCGCAATGTGATCGGAAGCCGCGACTAAGGCTGCACAGGACGCACAAAGCTCGACATGCGCGGCAACGAGCACATGCCTGCCTTCGTCCAGGCTGCCGCGGATGTATGCCGCGAGGGTCTCGTCGGAGGGATGGCGATGTGTGGTTTTCATTGTTCGTCCAACAATTCGCGTAGCCTCTGCATCGCGAGCCGTATGCGCGATTTCACGGTACCAAGCGGAATGCTCAACTCTTTGGCGATTTCTGAGTGAGGCTTCTCTTCAAAAAACGAGAGTGTGATCACGCGGAGCTGTTCGGGGCTGAGTGCTGCGATTGCAGTCCGTACGCGTGCTTCCATATACCGGTCCGAAACGATCGCGTCCGGCTGCGGGACGTCATCGTCCTGCACCGGCAGGTCGGCTATCGCGGCAGCGGATCGGTGGTCGCGGCGCAGTTCGTCGACATAGAGATTTTTCGCAATCCGATAGATCCATCCTGACGCGCTCGCTCCGGCCGGATCGAACAAGCCCGCCTTCCTCCAGACAGCAAGCATGGCGTCTTGCGTGATCTCTTCGGCCCGTCCAGACGACGCGCCGATACGCATGAGGAGCGTCTTGAGGCGAGGCGCAAAATATTCGAAGAGCTGCGCAAAGGCGGCCCGGTCCCCGGTCTGGGCGATCGCCACAATCAACGCCGCGTGGTCAGCCGGCACAAACGCCCCTTTCTCCTGGCTAGATGTCACCACCGGCCTCGCCTTTTTGACGCCCCAAACCATGGGTGTCGCCCCGGGCCGCTCGCGCGTTCGCGCTCGCGTTCGAGGTCGCCGCGGACCGATATGTCTTGCCTGAGACCACATGCGCAAAACAACGCTCGGGATCGTAACCTGGATCACCGGGCGCTTGTGATCCAACCCCCGCCGCCATTCGTTGGGTTTCTAGATTGTGGTACCGTGCGAGCATAAATGGACGTCTCATCAGCACCAGCTCTCCGGATCGCCGTCGTGGGATCTGGTGTTTCCGGGCTTTCCGCTGCGTGGTTGCTCAGCGCTCGCCATGACGTGACGCTTTTTGAGCAAACGGACCGGCTGGGAGGCCACGCCAACACGGTCGTCGTGGACGGACCCCAAGGGCAGATCGAGGTTGATACGGGCTTTATCGTCTACAATCATCAGACCTATCCAAATCTCGTAGCGCTATTTGACTGCCTCGGTATCGACTCCTACGAAACAGAAATGTCGTTCTCCGTCTCCCGGGATGCTGGGAGGCTCGAATACGCTGGAACGAGCGTTGCGGCGCTGTTCGCCCAGCCCGCAAATATCGTCCGGCCGGGGTTCTGGGCCATGCTGCTCGAGCTGCGCAGGTTCTACGCGAACGCCCCGCGCGACTTGCCGGAACTCGCCGTCCGGCCGCTCAGCCTGGGAGAATACCTCGATCTGCGAAAGTATGGAGCGCAGTTTCGCAACGACCACCTTTTGCCTATGGCGGCAGCAATCTGGTCGGCACCACCCGCTACGATGCTCGACTATCCCGCGGCGTCGTTTATTCGCTTCTACGAAAACCATGGTCTTCTGAAACTTCACGCGCGGCCAGCATGGCATACGGTCGTTGGGGGGAGCAAGGTATACGTCCAGAAACTGGCGCAGCGGCTCGGCGGGAATATCCGGAGCGGAAACAAGGTTGTGGGGGTGGCGCGGGACGCACGCGGCGCCGTTGTGCGCACGGCGGACGGACGAGCAGAGCGCTTCGACCATGTTGTCGTCGCCACTCACGCCGACGAAGCCCTCGCCCTGCTGGGCGATGCTACGGACAAAGAGCGCCGGCTTCTGGGCGCCTTCCGCTATTCGAACAACCGCGCGTTCCTCCACACCGACTCTCGCTTAATGCCCCGGCGCCGGGGCGTCTGGTCGAGCTGGAACTACGTTGAAAGCGGCGACGGCGCCTACGTGACGTACTGGATGAACCGTCTGCAACGCATACCGGCCGCTCCGCCGTTGTTCGTAACGCTTAACCCATCTCGCCCGCCGGAGCAGGCCTCGGTAGTGACAGTCGCTGAATATGCGCACCCAATCTTCGACGGGAAGGCGGTCGAGGCTCAGAAGCATCTTTGGTCACTGCAGGGCGAGCGAAACACGTGGTTCTGCGGGGCATATTTCGGGTCGGGCTTCCACGAGGACGGGCTCCAGGCCGGGCTTGCCGTCGCTGAGGATCTTGGTGGCGTTAAGCGGCCGTGGAGCGTGGAAAACGACTCCGGCCGGATCGTGCGCGGTTCACGTGTCACGCCCCTCGTACGTGAGGCCGTGTCATGAGCTTCAGATCATCCATCTACAGCGGATGGGTCATGCACAGCCGCCGTATGCCGCGCGTGCACGCCTTCCGCTATCGCGTCTGGTGGATGCTCTTTGATCTCGACGAACTCGAGGGTGTCGATGGCGCGTTGCGCCTGTTCTCCCACAACCGGTTCAACGTTTTCTCGCTGTACGACAGCGACTACGGGCACGGCAAAGGAAGTCTTCGCCGGTACGTAGAAGAGCGACTGAGCGAAGCCGGCTTATCGCATGCCGGGGCGCGCATCGAGCTTCTCACGATGCCGCGCCTATGCGGCTACGCGTTCAACCCGCTGAGCATCTATTTTTGCCATGACCATTCGGGCGGCGTCGCGGCGGTGATCTACGAGGTTCACAACACGTTCGGCGAACGTCATTCCTACCTTATCGAGGCATCAGCCGATCCTTCGGGTACGCTGCACCAGACCAGTTCGAAAGCGTTCTACGTCTCCCCGTTTCTCGACGATGAGCTGACCTACAAGTTTCGATTGCGCGCTCCGGACACGCGGATCGTCGTGACGATAACGGGGCTTGATGGCGGGTCCAAACCTGTAATCCACACGGCCATGCATGGGACGCGGATGCCGCTCACGAGCGCGGAACTGCTGCGCCGATGTCTTTCCCATCCCCTGCTGACGTTCAAAGTCATAGGCGCGATCCACTGGGAAGCTCTCAGAATTTTCTCCAAAGGAATTCGCATCCGGCCACGCACTCCCGTGGACGGTCATGGTGCAACAATTGGGAGCCACACAAGGTACGCGCAGGGGGACAATGGCTGACCAAGCGACGGTAAAGGCTCTGCCGAATAAGGCGTCTGACGCACGGTTGAGCACGGTCTGGGAATGGTTTATGCGCCGGATCGTCGGCCCCTTCCCAACGGGCTCGTTGAGTATCGATCTGCCGTCGGCACGGCGCATCGAGCTCTCAGGTGACCGGCCTGGACACAATGCGCATATCGCGGTGCATAGCTGGCGGGCACTTCCCCGCCTTGCGTTCGGAGGCGATGTTGGGTTTGCCGAGGCATTGGGAGACGGCGACTGTAGCAGTCACGACTTGAGCACGTTGCTGCTTTGGGGCATCGACAACACGGACCCCGGGCGCTCCGTTGGAGACTCGCATGTCGCGTGGCGCATGTTCTCCCGTCTTCGCCACGCGTCGCGTGCCAATACACGCTCGAACAGCCGCCGCAACATCGCGGCTCACTACGACCTCGGAAATGCATTCTATGAGGCATGGCTCGACGACGATCTGAACTACTCGTCCGGGATTTACGACGCCCCGGAAACCACGATCGAAGCAGCGCAGAAGGCCAAACTCAGGCGTGTTGCCGAGCTGCTTGACCTCAGGAGCGGCGAAAGCGTTCTGGAAATTGGATGCGGTTGGGGCGCACTCGCGCAGCTGCTCGTTTCGGAGCATCGCTGCCATGTAACCGGCCTGACGCTCTCCACACAGCAATTGAGCTATGCTCGCAGGCGCTTGAGCGCATTCGACGGTCGCGCCGACATACGCCTCCAAGACTACCGCGATGTGACCGGGACGTTCGACCGGATCGTCAGCATCGAAATGCTGGAAGCGGTGGGAGAAGCGTTCTGGCCGGCCTATTTTTCCAAGATTGCCTCGTGCCTTTCTCCGGGCGGCACGGCGGTGATCCAGGCTATCACAATTGATGAAGCGCGATTTGACGGCTACCGGCGTCAGCCGGATTTCATTCAGCTGGCCATCTTCCCCGGTGGCATGTTGCCGACCAAGACCATCATCGCTTCGCAAGCCGAGCGTGCCGGACTTTCTGTCGTGCGATCCGAGCATTTCGGACCGAGCTATGCGCGCACGCTAGCCGACTGGCGCATCCGCTTCGATCGAGCCTGGCCAGCGATCCAAGCCCTGGGCTTTGATGAGCGGTTCCGGAGGCTCTGGGATTACTACCTCGTCTATTGCGAGGTCGGCTTCGAGGCAGGATGGCTGGATGTCGGACTGTACCAGATCCGGCATGCCGCGCGATCGAGTTAATCCACGCCCATTCCTCCACGCCCGTCAATTCAGGAGCCGCCATGCAATTTTCTCAGAAGGAGTTTGACCTGGAAACTCGGAGGGTTCTCAATTCTGCACTCGAGACTGCGCGGGTCAGGCTCAAGCTAGCCCGCAGCGCCAAGCAGGAATTGCAGAGCTTGGCGGACATTATAGCCGCTCATGCCAAGCTAGGCCTTTTCGACGCCGAAGGATTGGCGAGACAGGCCGTACGAGGCTTTCGTGGGGAACACGACAAGTCGTCAGCCGCTTCGCAGAATTGTGAAGCGCCGTAGCTCTAGGCGGGCGCGTCACGGAAGCCCACGATGTTAAGCCTGAATACCTTGGGGCGAGATCTGGACTGGTTTGGTCTCGGACCCTTACCGATCCTGTTCGCTGTGGAGCCAATGCGCTGGTTCAAAGTCAGCTCACTTCAGCTTGGTGATGGGCAGTATTGAAGTCAGCTTTCTCGGCACTGCAGAAGTTTTTCGCGGTACTTCAGCAACGAATCGTCCACTCAGGGTTACCAGCAGACGGCTCTGCGATGGGGCCGGACTGCAACAGTTGACCCCTGCGCGCACCTGCTGGAACGTGATCGGACTTGTCCGGGGGCAGCGAGGTGCCCTATCAGGGCTGAAGCGATCAACCGGTTGCGGAGCGCTTATGGAATTGCGCGCAACGTGCTTGGCTTTGGCGGCCTACGTCGCTCTGCTTGCGGGGCCGGCGGAGGCGCAGTTCGTCAGCGACTCTGTCGCTGAACATGATGCGCAAATGCGGGAAGCGGAGCGCATTGAGCGCGAAGCGCGCCGTGCAGCCTACGAGCCCGTTATCTATCCCAAGCATATGGACGGCGGAGAACGGCCTGACATCGCGCCTGCCGCGCCGCCGGTTGTCTATTTCGACCGCAGCGAAGAGCCCGGCTCGATCATAATCGATACGCAATCGCGCAAGCTGTATTTCGTGCTGCCCAACAAGCAAGCCTACGAGTATCCCATCTCGGTCGGCCGCGAGGGCTTCACCTGGACCGGCACACAGCGCATCAGCCGGATCGCATCCTGGCCATCGTGGACCCCGCCGCCTGAAATGCACGAGCGTGTGCCGGGCCTGCCACTTACGGTCTCGGGCGGGCTCAAGAACCCGCAAGGCGCGCGCGCGCTCTATCTCGGCAATACCGTGTACCGTATCCATGGCACCAACAACGATCGCACGGTCGGGCGCGCGAATTCGTCGGGCTGCTTCCGCCTGACGAACGAGCACGTCGTGCACTTGGCCTCGATTGCGAAGGTCGGCACGAAGGTGAGCGTGCTGCAAGCTTATACCGGTGGCGTGAGCGAGACCATGCCGTTGTCTTCGCTGTTCGACTTCGGCCTTTTCAGCTCCCCTCCCGCAAAGCCCAAGGCGAAAAAGCCGGCGGCGACCAAGAAGAAGCCAGCGGTTACCACGACCGCGGCGACGCCTACGGCAACCCAGCCCGCCGCAGCGGGCGCGGCCGCCGCTCCCGCAGCGAAGAAGTGACCAGCGGGTAGCCGCTAGGTCAACGTGCAGTTTGCGGTAGATTTCTCGGTTTTATGCCCTGTTACGGGTTCGACGCGGCGCCGGCGAGCAGCTTGTTCCAATGCTGTCGCAGCTTGTGATCATGCTGGCGCACGATGATCTTGGCGCGGATCGCACGAGGGTCGTCGTGCACGGCGATGCCCGTGCTCCAGACAACGGTGCCGCGTCCGTCCAAACGTGCGAGGTGCTTCGGCACGCGTCGCACGAAGTACCGGACGCCATTGCGTTCGATGGGTCGTGCGTCTTTGAGCTTGTTGGCTATGTCCGTCCTTCCGCTGGTCGCGGCAATGTGGACGGATAAGCAGTCGACGCATATGTCGACGTAATAGTCCCGCGTTAGTACACTTAGAGCTTAAGTGATGGTGCCCAGAAGAGGACTCGAACCTCCACGCCTCGCGGCGCTAGTACCTGAAACTAGTGCGTCTACCAATTCCGCCATCTGGGCAAGCCGTAAGCTCGCGGGCGCCATGAGTTACGGGGAGTGGCCGCCGTTGTCAATGAGAGTACCGCCTCAAAGGGGGCAAGTGCGCATTTTGCGCGCCCGCGAGGTTGGACTCGTCACGTTTCGGGTCCATAAGCTAGTCCCTGACCTGAGCCGCTTTGGCCTTTGATCGAATCGGTGTCGCGCGCGCAAACGTGCTCTATGTCGTTGTTCTGGAGTCTGATTCACGCGTCTGGTGCGGACACGGAGGCTCGGCTGGCTTGGCGATCAGGTGAGGGCCGCTCTTGCGGATGCTCCGGTTTTGATCGGCGTGCGGGAACGGACTAGACCTTTGTTTTATCGTGCTTCCCGGTGGAAAGCGGGGCCTCGGTTTTCCGGAAGCATATGAGGGACTTACGGCTCCAAAGGCTGAGGCGCCGGGGCGGGAGAAGCGGAATGGCAGCGGGAAGCGGCAACAACAAGCTGGTCACGATTTTCGGAGGGTCGGGTTTCGTCGGCCGTCATACTGTCCGGGCGCTCGCGAGAGAGGGCTACCGCATCCGGGCCGCGTCGCGCCGCCCCGATCTTGCGGGCTATCTGCAACCCATGGGCAATGTGGGGCAGATCCAGCCGGTGCAGGCCAACCTGCGATTCCCCGAGTCGGTGGCCCGCGCGGTGGAAGGCGCCGACATCGTCATCAACGCGGTCGGTATCCTGGCAGGCAGCGGCCGGCAGACCTTCAAGGCCGTGCATGACGAGGGAGCCCGGGCTGTCGCCAAGGCGGCGCGGGCAGCCGGCGCGTCTCACTTCGTCCATATCTCGGCGATCGGGGCGTCTGCCTCCTCGCCCGCGCGCTATGCGCGTTCGAAAGCCGCTGGAGAAGCCGCGGTGCTCGAGGAGTTTCCTGGTGCGATCATTCTGAGGCCGTCGATCGTGTTCGGTCCCGAGGATGAGTTCTTCAACCGGTTCGCGGCGCTTGCGCAGATGTCGCCCGTGCTGCCGCTGATCGGGGGCGGACGCACCCGCTTTCAGCCGGTCTACGTGGGCGACGTCGCCGAAGCGGTCGTGCAGGTTCTCCAAAGCGCGAAGCCCGGCGCGGTCTATGAGCTCGGCGGGCCGGAGGTGCTCTCCTTCCGCGAGCTTCTGGAGCGCACGCTGTCCTATGCGGGACGCAAGCGCGGCTTCATCTCGCTGCCGTTCTGGCTGGCGAAGCTTCAGGCGCTCATGACGTGGCCGTTGCCGAACTCGCTTCGCCCGCTCACCGTCGATCAGGTGCGGCTGCTCCAATCCGACAACGTCGTGAGCGCCGAGGCCGCGAAGGACGGGCGGACGCTGGCTGGGCTCGGTGTCGTGCCGCAGCAGTCGATCGGATCGGTGGTGCCGTCCTATCTCGAACGCTTCAGACCGAAGGGGCAGTATTCGCACTACCGCGGATAGGGCCTGCGCCTGCCGTATTCCGGATGCCTCGGGGGGATCTCATGAGCCGATCGCGCGCACCAGCCACGGGAACGCCGGTTTCGCGGCTTTTCAAGATGCGATCGCTCGGATCGATCGGCTTCGTCGCCGTGCTGGCGTTCTATGTCGCCTGGCCGCTCTATGCGGGCTACGAGATCAAGTCGTCGCTCGAAGGCCACAACGTGGAAGGGCTGGTTGCGAGGATCGATTTTCCGAGCGTGCGGGCTTCTCTCCGCCCCGCCGTTGCGGCCAAGGTCGACAAGGTGATCACGGATACGCTGCACAAGGCGGGAACTGCGGGCGGTGCGCTGAGCGATCAGCTCAAGGCGCGCGTGATGCCCCGGATCGTGGACGGTGTGCTCGCGTCGCTGGTCACGCCGGAGATGCTCATCCGCATTCACGCTAGCGGGAAAACGTTCAAGGAGGCGCTGGACAGCCTCGTGATGGACCGGGCGTCCCGCGCAGATGGGCTCGGCGGGTTCCTTATCGTGTCCGAGGATCAGTCCGGAGGCGGGCGCAGCCGGCTCGACGAAATCGCCGGGAAGCTCGGCATCGATACGCATAAAGTTCTTGGCGGCGCGGATGCGAAGGCAACCGACGTGCAGCCGCAGCCGGGTGCCGAGATCGAGGTTCTGCCGGCGCTCAACGAGTCCCGCGCGCGGCCGAAGTACGGGCTCGGCAACATCAAGCACTTTTCACTGACGGGACCGTTGGGGCTCTCCGTGGGCGTGGCGCGCGACGCGACGGCGGGCAAGGCGGAGATCACGGCGGAGCTGAGCTTCGTCAACGGATCGTGGATGCTGACCGGTCTCGTGCCGCAGATCTGATCCTCATCCTGCCACGCTACGAGGTGGCGGCGCGGCATTCCTCATCGGCGGGAAGAGGATCGCAGGACGCGGAGGCGACGCAGATTTCGAGCGCTTTGCGCACATCGCGCGTGTAAAGGCCGTCGATCGGGCCGGAATAGATGCCCTGTGCCTCCAGTCCGCACTGGTAGAGTTTCACGAGGTGCTCGCCGCCGTAACGCATGGCCTGCTCGTAGTCGCGGAGCGCGGCCGTGCGCTCGCCGAGTGCCTGGCGGATGTGGGCGCGGGTGTCATGCGCGTGCGGACTGGCAGGGGCCAAGCGGAGCGAGCGCTCGACGTCGCTCATGCTCTCGGTCAGCCGGTCGAGCTTGTAGAGCACCCAGGCGCGGTTGTTGAGGGCCATGGCGGAGGCGGGGTCGAGCTTGATGGCTGCGTCGTAGTCGGGCAGGGCGTCGCTCAAGGCGCCGGTGAGCGACAGGGCGAGGGCGCGCATGGCGTAGGCGAGGCTCTTGGTGCCGGCGTCCAGGTTGGGGTTCTCGATGAGCTCCGTGCAACCGGCGATGCGGCGCTGGTTGTTCTCGCTGAAGCATTCGGCGACGGTGTTCGAAGACGCGACGGAGGGAGCCCCGCACACCGCGAGCAGGGCGGCGATGGCCAATACAAGTTTCCGGCTCTGGCGTTCCATCCTGAGGAGCCTCATCGGTAACCATCGTGGTCCGGTCGTTGAACCGGCAAAGCGCGTGATATGGTAGCATAAATGATAGGGTGCCGGCTGGCCGCAATTGCGGCATGTTTCGGCTTTCAGGGACCGGATGCGCGGATATGCTCGTGCCCGCGTCGTCCGTCCTGCCCTTAATATAGGCGCTCCATCGAGGTCGGCTTGGCTCGAAATTCCATGAAACGCGTGCTGCTCATCATCGGCGGCGGCATTGCCGCCTACAAATGCCTGGATCTCATCCGCAGGCTGGGCGAGCGCGGATTCGCCGTCCGGTGCGTCATGACCAAGGCCGCGCAGGAGTTCATCACGCCGCTGGCGGTGGGGGCGATCAGCAACGAGCGTGTCGCGACAGATCTCTTCGACCTCGAAGGCGAGCGGGAGATCGGACACATCCGCCTCGCGCGGGAAACGGATCTCGTGGCGGTGGCGCCGGCGACGGCCGACCTCCTCGCGCGGATGGCGCAGGGGCAGGGGAACGATCTCGCCACCGCCGTGCTGCTCGCCACGCGGGCACGCGTGCTGGCGGCTCCCGCCATGAACCCCGCCATGTGGAGCCATCCGGCGACGCAGCGCAACGTGCGCCAGCTCGAAGCGGATGGCGTCCAGTTCATCGGACCCAACGCGGGCGAGATGGCGGAGAAGGGCGAGGCTGGTGTCGGGCGCATGGCCGAGGTCGGCGAGATCGTGGCGCGCATCGAGAGCCTTATCGCCGACAACGAGGAGAGCGCGAGTGGCTTCGGCTTTCTCAACGTTTCCGGATCGCGCGCGAAACCAGAGCCGAGCCTTCCGCTGGCGGGGCGCCACGTGCTGGTGACGAGCGGGCCGACGCACGAGCCCATCGATCCGGTGCGCTACATCGCCAATCGTTCTTCAGGAAAGCAGGGTCATGCGATCGCTGTCGCCGCGCGGCGTCTTGGCGCGCGGGTGACGCTCGTCACGGGGCCGGTTCAGCTCGCCGATCCCGATGGTGTCGAGACGCACCGCGTGGAGACCGCGAACGAGATGCTGGCTGCCGTCGAGGCGGCGCTTCCCGCGGATGTCGCGGTGTTCGCTGCCGCGGTCGCGGACTGGCGCGTCGCCGCGCCGGGCCGGGGCAAGATCAAGAAGGCGCCCAACGCAGGGCCGCCGCAGCTCGAGCTCGTGGAGAATCCCGATATCCTGCGCACCATCGCCAAGCGTACATCGCGCCGTCCCACGCTCGTCGTCGGGTTCGCCGCCGAGACCAGCGCGGTGATCGAGAACGCACAAGGCAAGCGCAAGTCGAAGTCGGTGGACTGGATCGTCGCGAACGACGTCTCCGAGGAAACCGGGGTGTTCGGCGGCGAGCGGAACCGGGTGCATCTCGTCACACCGCAAGGTGTCGAGAGCTGGCCGGAGATGAGCAAGGCGGAAGTCGCGGATGCGCTGCTCGCGCGCGCCGCCGGTTTTCTGACGGAAGCGCGGGAGCAGGTGTAGCGGGGATGGCCAAGGGGGTTTCCAAGGGACGCGTGCGCATTCGTGTGGTGGTGCTGGCGCATGGCGAAGGATTGCCGTTGCCGGCCTATCAGTCCGATGAGGCGGCTGGGCTCGATCTTGTCGCGGCCGTTCCGGAGAGCGAGCCGGTGGTCATCAAGCCGCGCAAGCGCGTGCTGATCCCGACGGGCCTTACGCTGGAATTGCCGCCCGGCTTCGAAGGGCAGGTGCGGCCTCGCTCTGGGCTGGCGCTGAAGCACGGCATCACGGTGCTCAACAGCCCGGGGACGATCGATTCCGATTATCGCGGCGAGGTGAAGATCATCCTCGTCAATCTCGGAGAGGCGCCGTTCTCCATCCATCGGGGCGAGCGCATCGCGCAACTCGTCGTGGCGCCCGTCACGCGCGTGGCGCTGAAGCGCGTCGAAGTGGTGGGCGAGACCCGGCGGGGCGCGGGCGGTTTTGGCTCCACGCGCGGAGCCAAGGGCCTGGCGCGGCGCGCAGCCACTCCCGCAAAAAGCCAAAAAAAGGCATTGAAGCGTAAGGTTTAGCTGCCTATCTCCGCCATGATACGGAGAGGGTTGCCGGTGCAGGAAACGCGTAGGCAGCCCTTTGGATGGGCACGAATATGTGCGAAAAGAAACTTTAGGAAACCCCGGACCAATCGAGGCAGGCTAGAGCGATGACCGATGCGACCGAAATCAAGACCTTGAAGGCAACCCAGAGCTGGGGCCGCGGACGGGTCTTTTCCGATATCACGGAGACAATCGGACATACGCCGCTCGTTCGCCTGCAGCGCGTTGCCAAGCAGGCCGGTGCCAAGGCGGACGTGCTCGTCAAGCTCGAGTTCTTCAATCCGCTGTCGAGCGTCAAGGATCGCATCGGCGTCGCCATGATCGACGTGCTGGAAGCCGAGGGCAAGATCACGCCCGGCAAGAGCGTGCTGGTGGAGCCCACATCAGGCAACACGGGCATCGGCCTCGCGTTCGTCTGTGCGGCGCGCGGCTACAAGCTCATCCTGGTGATGCCGGAATCCATGTCGATCGAGCGCAGGAAGATCCTGACGCATCTGGGCGCGGAGCTGGTGCTCACTCCGGCGGCGGGCGGTATGCCCGGCGCCATCGACAAGGCGAACCAGATCCTGGCTGAGACACCCGGCGCCGTGCAGCCGAGCCAATTCGAGAACCCGGCCAATCCGCTCGTGCACGAGAAGACCACGGCCGAAGAGATCTGGACCGACACCCAGGGCAACGTGGACGCGATCGTGATCGGCGTCGGCACGGGCGGCACGCTCACGGGATGCGGTCGCGTGCTCAAGGCGCGCAAGCCGTCGCTCAAGGTGATCGCGGTGGAGCCCGAGGGCAGTCCCATTCTCTCTGGCGGCGCGCGCGGTCCGCACAAGATCCAGGGCATCGGCGCGGGCTTCGTGCCGAAGGTGCTCGATACGAAGTTCATCGACGAGGTGGTGCGGGTTTCGAACGAGAAGGCCTTCGAAACGTCGCGATCGTTGGCGAAACTCGAAGGGATTCCGGGCGGTATCTCCACCGGAGCGAATGTGGCTGCGGCGCTCGAGGTGGCGGCGCGGGACGAAATGCGCGGCAAGACGGTGGTGACGTTCGCACCCTCGTCGGCCGAGCGCTATTTCTCGAGCGAGCTCTTTGTCGAGCCGCCGCAGAAGGTGTGAGTCGGTTTTACGAGTTCTTTGGCAAAGGGGGTAAGGGTGCGGTTGCGGCCGTTTCTCAATGCGGGAGCTGTTGTGCTCGCTGCGGCGTGTGCCGTGGCGTCCCAACCTGCGCTCGCGCAGCGGTGGACACCGCTGACCGGCGTGCTGACGCCCGAGGGTGAGCCCACCGAGCGCCCCAAAGAAACCAAGGAGCCGGAGCGGAGCACCCCCGCCAAGACGCCGGCCGAGCCGGCCAAGAGCACGCCTTCCTCTTCAACGGACGTTGCGACGGAGAAGCTGTCGCTCAAGGTTACCCTGACGAAGACCGTGACGGACGGGCAACCGCATGGCGGTCTTGGGGTCCGGGTGACGACCGTCGACGCGGATCTCGCCGACGCGCTGGGTCTCGGCACCGAGCGCGGCGCGCTGGTTTCCGATGCGCCTCAGGGCAACACCGGGGTGCGTGCCGGCGACGTGATTCAGAAGGTCGATGGGCGCGAGGTTACGGATTCAGACACGCTGACGGCCGTGCTTCGCGGGCTCAACCCGGATCAGTCGGTCACGGTCGACGTCTGGCGCGCGGGACAGGGTGCGGCGGATCTCAAGCGCTTCCTGATTGCGCGGGCGGACGCGGGCAATGTCGGCGCCTCGGCGAGCCTCGGGCGGCTGTTGTCGCTCGGGCTGGTTCTGGGGCCAAAGGATTTCGCCGAAGCGGCCCGTTACTATCTCAAGGCCGCCGAGGCGGGGCACCTCGCCTCCATGACGCGCTACGGGCTGTTCGCGAAGGACGGCATCGGCATCCCCAAGAACGAGACGCTGGCCGCCAAGTGGTTCCTTCAGGCAGCCGAGGGCGGGCAGGAAGCCGCGATGACCAATCTCGGCACGCTCTACGAGACGGGGCGGGGCGCGACGCAGGATTACGCCGAGGCGGCGCGCTGGTACCGGCGTGCGGTGGACAAGGGGCATATCTTCGCCATGCACAAGCTCGCGCTCCTCTACGAGACGGGCAAGGGTGTGCCGAAGGACGACCAGGAGGCGGTGAAGCTTTTGCGTGAGGCGTCCGACAAGGGGCTCAGCGAGGCGACGTCATGGCTCGCGGAGAAGTATGAGCTGGGGCGCGGGATTCCCAAGGATGAGGCGGAAGCTTTCCGTCTCAATGCGCGTGCCGCCGATCAGGTGCGCCGCTCGGCGGAGCTCGGGAATGCGGTGGCGACCTTCAATCTCGGTGTTCTCTATCGCATCGGCAAAGGCGTGAAAAAGAGCGATACGGAGGCGGCCTATTGGGTGGTGCGCTCGCTCAAGCTCGGCGACAAGTATCTGGTCTCGGAGCTGATGCGCAATCCGAACGTGCTGTCACTCGGAGACCGGAAGTGGCTACAGGAAGTCCTTCGCGACGAAGGCGCCTACAAGGGGCCGATCAACGGCAGCTTCACGCCGGAGGTTCGCACCGCGATGGAATCGCTCGCCGGGCGGGCGTGATCTTCCTCGCCGAACGGGACAAAAGAAAAGCCCTCCGGCTGGTGTGCAGCCGGAGGGCTTTTTCGTTCGTGGCTGCCGATCAGGCGGCCTTGGCGAGGGGGCGTGCGCTGTCTGCGATGTAGGCCATCGCAGCCTGCACGCCGCCCTTCTTGTGCGGCACGCCAGCAAGCTCGAGACCCATCTCCACGCCGGTGAGGGCGCCGAGAACGGTGAGCTCGTTGGTGTCGCCGAGGTGAGCGATGCGGAAGGCCTTGCCGGCGAGCTTGTTCAGGCCGGTGCCAAGCGACATGTTGAAGCTTTCGAGCACGAGCTTGCGGAAGGCGTCGGCGTTGTGGCCATCGGGCATGAGCACGGTGGTCACGGCCGGGCTGTCGTATTTCTCGTCACGGCAGTTGACCTCGAGGCCCCAGGTGCGGACCGCGATGCGCGTTGCCTCGGCGAGACGCTCGTGGCGGGCGAGCACGTTCTCCAAGCCTTCCTCGTGGATCAGCTTGATCGACTCGTCGAGGCCATAGAGCAGGCCGGTCGCCGGCGTGTAGGGGAAGTAGCCGTCGCCGTTGAACGCGAGCATGTCGTCCCACGAGAAATAGGAGCGGGCGAGCTTCGCGGTCTTCGAGGCGGCGATGGCCTTGTCGGAAATGGCGGTGAACGACAGTCCCGGCGGCATCATCATGCCCTTCTGCGAGCCGGAGACCGTGACGTCGATGCCCCATTCGTCATGGCGCAGATCGGCGGCGGCAAGGCCCGAGATGGAATCCGTCATCAGGAGCGCCGGGTGGTCGGCAGCATCAATGGCGCGGCGCACCTCGTCGAGGCGCGTGCGGCAGCCGGTCGAGGTTTCGTTGTGCACGACGCACACGGCCTTGATGGTCTTGGCCTTGTCCTTGCGGAGATGGGCTTCGATCTCGTTGGCGTCGGCGCCAATGCGCCAGTCGGTCTGGATGACCTCGGCGCGCAGGCCGAGACGGTCAACCATCTGCTTCCAGAGAACGGCGAACTGGCCAGTCTCCACCATCAGCACGCGGTCGCCGGGCGAGAGCGTGTTGGTGAGAGCGGCTTCCCATGCGCCCGTTCCGGACGAGGGATAAATGATCACGTGGCCCTGCGTCTTGAACAGGGTCTTTACGCCGGAAAGAACGCGCTTGCCGAGCTTCTGAAATTCAGGACCGCGATGATCGAGGATCTGGCGGGCCATGGCCGCGATGATCCGCTCGGGAATGGGAGTCGGACCTGGAATTTGCAGGAAGTGCCGGCCCGGGCGGCGTGGCTCGTTCGACATATTCGTCCCCTTCTCCGCTCGCTGCGTAGCGGCCGCTTGTCCTGCGGAGGGTTGCTCCGAAGGAGGAGAGGCCTGCCATGTTTTTGGTTCATCTGCGCGAGCAGCGGCTTCTTAAAGATTGAAAGGCGGGGCGCCGTCAAGGCTGTTTGCCCCGGCCAAGGTGCCATACGGCCGCAGTTTTTCGTATTTTTCGACTTAAAGACGTTATGTCGCGAACGCGTTTTGCGAAAACGTCATTCGAAATAGAAAAAAATGCTGATCAGGTTTTTACGGGCTGGGGTTCTCGAACCGCCGATACGAGATAGTTCACGTCGGTGTCGTCGGCGAGGCTCCACTGATCGCGGAGGGGGCTGTAGACGAAACCCTTGAAGCGGGTCTCGCCGAGACCCGCGCTCGCGATGTGGCGGCCCAACTCGTCAGGCGTCACGAAGCGATCCCATTGATGCGTACCTCTCGGCAGCCATCCGAGCACGTACTCGGCGGCCACAATGGCGAGCGCGTAGGACTTCAGCGTGCGATTGATGGTCGACAGCACGAGCATGCCGCCAGGGCGGACCAGGCTCGCGCAGGTTTTCACGAAGGCGCCAACGTCGGGGACGTGCTCGACGACCTCGAGACAGGCCACAGCATCGTAAAGCTCGCCAGCGGCTACGAGCGCTTCCGCCGTCGTCACCCGGTAGTCGATGTCGAGGCCCTGAGGCGTGGCGTGGTCGCGGGCGATGGCGATGTTCTTGTCGCCCGGATCGATGCCGGTTACGCGCGCGCCGAGGCGGGCCAGGGGCTCGGACATGAGGCCGCCGCCGCAACCCACGTCGAGAACGCGGAGATCCTTCAGGGGGCGAAGGCCCGACGTCTCGCGTCCGAAGTGACGGGTCAGCTCGTCGCGGATGAAGGTGAGCCGCGCGGGGCCAATCTGGTGAAGCGGCCGGAATTTTCCGAGCGGATCCCACCAGGCCTTGGCGAGGCGCTGAAAGCGCTCGATCTCCGCGTCGTCGAGATTGGCCGGCCCCGCGCCAGGAGTGGCGCCGGCGGCTGCGGGGGAGTTCGGTTCGGTGGAGGTCTGGACGGGCTGGCTCATGGGCGCGAAGGTGACAGGGTGGACGCGATTGTCAATGTCGCGAGGTCGGCCGTCTGCTCCAGGCCGGCTTGCGGCCCTTCCGGCAGGCGAACCCCCAGGTGCTCCATCGGAAAATGCTTCGTTGCAGCGATCCGGCGTTCCCGGTAAGAGAACGGCCGAAACGAGGTCAAGTCCCCTTGCGGCTCCGCCAGTGGACAGGCCCTCAAGACGATCTTCCAGACAGAACCGGGTTTTTGTTCAGAACCGGGCTTCGAGCGGTTAGGCCATGGCTGTTGTCGTGATGAAATTCGGTGGCACCTCGGTTGCCAACGTCGAGCGCATCAAGAACGTTGCGCGCCACGTCAAACGCGAGGTCGACGCCGGCAACAAGGTTGCCGTGGTGGTTTCGGCCATGTCGGGTGCGACAAACCAGCTCGTCTCTTGGGTGAACGAGGCGTCTCCGCTGCACGACAAGCGCGAGTACGACGCGGTCGTTGCCAGCGGCGAGCAGGTCACGGCGGGTCTGACTGCGATCGTTCTCCAGTCGATGGGCGTCAAGGCGCGCTCCTGGCAGGGATGGCAGGTTCCGGTCGAAACCAGCACCGCCCACGGCTCGGCCCGCATCACGGGCATCGCGGGCGAGGATCTCAAGCGCTCGCTCGATGCGGGCGAGGTGGCGGTGATCACCGGCTTCCAGGGCGTGGAGCCCAAGTCCAAACGGATCGCGACGCTTGGGCGCGGCGGATCGGATACGAGCGCGGTGGCCATCGCGGTCGCGCTCAAGGCCGACGTTTGCGACATCTATACGGACGTCGATGGTGTCTACACCACGGACCCCCGGATCGTGCCCAAGGCGCGGCGCCTGCCCAAGGTGAGCTACGAAGAAATGCTCGAGATGGCATCCTCCGGCTCCAAGGTGCTGCAGACGCGCTCGGTCGAGCTGGCGATGGTGTATCAGGTCAAGACGCGCGTGCTGTCGAGCTTCGTCAAGCCCGACGACATGGCGCCGGTCAGGGCCGGCAATCTTGAGAATATCGGGACAATCGTTTGCGGCGAGGATGAGATCGTGGAAAGCCAAGTCGTCAGCGGCATCGCCTACGCTCGGGATGAGGCGAAAATCACCATGCTGAAGCTCGAGGACAAACCGGGCATCGCGGCGCGCATTTTCGTGCCGCTGGCCGAGGCCTCGATCAACGTGGACATGATCGTCCAGAACGTCGCCGCAGACGGCCGCCACGCCGATATGACGTTCACGGTGCAGGCCGCCGAGCTTCCCCGGGCGCTCGAAGTGCTCAAGGCGGCGCGCGCCGACATCGGCGATTTCGAGCTGCAAAGCTCCGCGGACGTGGCAAAGGTCTCGGTGATCGGCATCGGCATGCGCAGCCACGCGGGTGTTGCGGCGCAAATGTTCAAGGCGCTCTCCGAGAAGGGGATCAACATCCTGGCGATCTCCACTTCTGAGATTAAGATCAGTGTGTTGATCGATGCGGCTTATGCGGAGCTCGCGGTCCGGACACTGCACACGATCTACGGTCTCGACGCAGCCTGACCGACCGGCGCGAGCCGTTAAGGTCTGGCTATCGCTTTTCCGGCAGCATTTCCGCATTCGCGCTCAAATTAACGTATAACGGCGCATGACCCCTGGGGTACCTAGGGGGGTGCGGATCCATATTTCAACGGCTATTGCCTTATGCACTCGAGACGCGGCGACGAGCCCCGTGTGATGCCAACCGAGCCGGCGCTGCGTGTCATCATGCGCCGGCTGCGGGACATCATGGCCGAGCCGGCGGACGGGCAGCAGCGGCTCGACAAGATCGTGCGCCAGATCGCCGGCGTGATGGTGGCCGACGTCTGCTCGATCTACCTGAGGCGTCAGGACGGATCGCTCGAGCTGTTCGCCAGCGAAGGCCTCAACGCTTCCGCAGTGCACAATACGATGCTGAAGCGCGGCGAAGGCCTCGTGGGCCGGTGCGCCGAGCTCGGGGTGCCGATCAACGAGCCGGACGCCTCGAAGCACCCCGCCTTCTCCTACCGGCCCGAGACCGGCGAAGAGATCTACCACTCGCTGCTGGCGGTGCCGATCCAGCGCAGCGGGCAGGTGCTCGGCGTGCTGGTCGTCCAGAACCGCACGGTCAAGGAATACTCGGACGAGGACGTCGAGGTGATGCAGGCAACGGCGATGGTCGTTGCGGAGCACCTCGTGTCCGGCGCGGTGAGCGGGGTCGGATCGGCGATCGAGATCTCGCGGGCGCTGTCAAAGGTGGTGTCCGGCGAGCCGATCTCGGAAGGCATCGCGCTCGGCCACGTGATGCTGCACGAGCCCAGGATCGTCGTCACCAAGCTGATGGCCGACGATCCGGCGGCGGAGTTGCGCCGGCTCGAGGACGCCATCCTGGAGCTCAAGACCTCGCTCGACGACATGCTGAGCCACGAGCTTCTGTCAGGCGCGGGAGATCATCGCGACGTGCTCGAAGCCTATCGCATGTTCGCCCACGATCGCGGCTGGGAGCGCCGGCTCAGGGAGGCGGTGCAGAGCGGCCTCACGGCGGATGCGGCGGTGGAGCGCGTCAAGAACGGCACGCGCGCGCGGATGCTGAAGCAGGCCGATCCCTTTTGGCGCGAGCGCCAGCGCGACCTCGACGATCTATCGGACCGGCTCTTGCGCATTCTCGCGGGCGTTCCCACCGGCCTCATCAATCCGCCGGAAATGCCCTCAGATACCATTCTGGTGGCGCGGAACATGGGCCCGGCGGAGTTGATCGACTATGACCGCTCGCGGCTGAGGGGCCTCGTCATCGAGGATGGCAGCGGGCAGAGCCACGTGGCGATCGTCGCCAAGGCGCTCGGCATTCCGGCGGTGGGCCAGGCCGAGGGCATCGTGGAGCGGGTGACGGCTGGCGATGCGATCATCGTCGACGGCGTGATCGGCGAAGTGCACGTGCGCCCTTCGAGCGAGGTGGTTTCCGCCTATACCGACAAGGTGCGTTTCCGGGCGCGGCGGCAGAAGCAGTACGAGGCGCTGCGCGATCTTCCGGCCGAGACGATGGACGGCGAGCGCATCACGCTGCAGATCAACGCCGGTTTGCTCGCGGATATGCCCCATCTCAAGGAATCCGGCTCCGACGGCATCGGTCTGTTCCGCACCGAGCTCATGTTCATGCTCTCGCACAGCTTGCCGCGGGTGGACCGGCAGACGCAGGCTTACGAAGCCATTCTGACGGAAGCGGACGGCAAGCCGGTGGTGTTCCGGTCGCTCGACATCGGCGGCGACAAGGTGCTTCCCTACCTTAGCCACGTGCCGGAGGAAAATCCGGCGATCGGCTGGCGGGCGATCCGCATGTCGCTCGACCGGCCGGCGCTGTTCCGCATGCAAGTGCGCGCCCTTCTGCGGGCCGCAGCCGGCAAAGAGCTGCGCATCATGATCCCGATGGTCTCCGTCGCCACGGAGATGGACGAGATCAGGGTTCTGATCGACAAAGAGCGTGACATCGCCGCGGCGCGGGGCATCGCGCCTCCGAGCAAGCTCCTGATTGGGGCCATGATCGAGGTTCCGAGCGTCCTGTTCGAGCTGGACGAGCTTCTGCAGAGGGTCGATTTCGTCTCGGTCGGCAGCAACGATCTTACCCAGTTTCTGTTCGCGGCGGACCGCTCGAACCCGCGCGTGGCAAGCCGGTTCGACTCGCTTTCGGTTGCCTCACTCAGGGCGTTGAAGCAACTCGCGAGGGCCTGCCGCAAGCACGGGGTCGCGCTCACGCTCTGCGGTGAGATGGCCGGGCGCCCGGTTGAAGCCATGTGCCTCATCGGCCTCGGTTTCAGGACGCTCTCCATGGCGCCGGCGTCGATCGGTCCGGTCAAGACCATGATCCGCTCGCTCAATGCGGAGGCGATCACGCTGCTGCTCGACCGCCTGCTGGTCGGCCGGTCGGGCAGTCTCCGGAGCGAGCTCGAGGCGTTCGCGGCCGAGCACGGCGTCGAAATCTAGGCCGGTACTCCATCCGCCGAGGGAATTTGCTTGCAGGCCAGCCCGGTTGGCTGCATGTCGCGGGATTAGCGAAGGCTCCAATACAAGAAGACCATGAGTGTCATTCCCAAAGAGAAGCTCGCACGGCTCATCGAGCGCTACGAAACTATCCAGGCCGAGCTGAACGAGGGCGCCCCTCAGGCGACCTATGTGAAGCTTACCAAGGAGTTTTCCGAACTCACCCCGCTCATCACGGCGGTGCGGGAGCTGGAGGCGGCCGAGCAGGAGGTGCGTGATCTCGAAGCGCTGATCAAGGATCCCGCCCAGGACAGGGACGTGGTGGATCTCGCCCGCGAGGAGCTCACGCAGCTTGGCCCCCGGATCGAGGCGATGGAGCAGGGCCTACGGATTCTGCTGCTGCCGAAGGACGCCGCCGACGAGAAGAGCGCCATTCTCGAAGTTCGCGCAGGCACCGGCGGCGACGAGGCGGCGCTGTTTGCGGCGGATCTGTTCCGCATGTACCAGCGCTATGCCGATACCAAGGGATGGAAGACGGAGATCATCTCCGTGTCGGAAAACGATCTCGGCGGCTACAAGGAAATCATCGCGTCAATCACGGGGCGGGGCGTGTTCGCGCGGCTCAAGTACGAGAGCGGCGTGCATCGCGTGCAGCGCATTCCGGCAACCGAGAGCGGCGGGCGCATCCACACCTCGGCAGCGACGGTGGCGGTGCTGCCGGAGGCCGAGGACATCGACATCGAGATCAAGGACCAGGACATCCGGATCGACACCATGCGTGCGGGCGGAGCCGGCGGGCAGCACGTCAACAAGACGGACAGCGCCGTGCGCATCACGCATCTGCCGACCGGCATCGTCGTGGTTTCGGCCGAGAAATCCCAGCATCAGAACCGCAGGCTCGCCATGCAGGTGCTGCGTTCGCGCATCTATGAAGCGGAGCGGGAGCGTGCCGACAGCGAGCGCAGCCAGGCGCGCAAGAGCCAGGTGGGATCGGGAGATCGCTCGCAGCGCATCCGGACCTACAACTTCCCGCAGGGGCGCGTGACGGATCACCGGATCAATCTCACGCTGCACAGCATCGACAGGATCATGGAAGGCATCGGGCTGGACGAGATCATCGATCAGCTCATCGCCGAGCATCAGGCCTCGGAGCTTGCCGCGATGGAAGGCCATGGCGCGTGAAGCGGGCGATCCCGGCTTGTCTTTGTTCGGCGGGCTCGAAGCGCGCGAGGCGGTGACGACGCTGGCGCGCGTGCTGGCTGACGCCGGCATCGACGGAGCCGCGCGCGATGCACGCTTGCTGGTGCTGGCCGCGCTCGGTCTTTCGGCGACCGATCTCATGAGAGAGCCCGAGCGTGCCGTTCGGCCCGAAGAGGCCCGGAGGCTGGCGGAATTCGCCAACCGGCGCGCGGCTCACGAGCCTGTCTCACGCATTCTCGGCGAGCGCGGCTTCTACGGCAGAACCTTTCACATCACGCCCGCGACACTCGATCCGAGGCCGTGCACGGAGACCGTGGTCGAGGCGGCGCTGGAGGTCGTGGAGCGGGAAGGCTGGCGCAACAGGCCGATCCGCATTCTCGACGTCGGCACGGGCTCGGGGGCGCTGCTCGTCACGCTGCTCGCTGAGCTGCCTCTGGCGACGGGGCTCGGCACCGACATCAGCGATGCCGCGCTCGACGTGGCATGTGCCAATGCGGAGCGCCTCGGCGTGGGGGTGCGCGCCTCCTTTCAGAATCGCCGCTCGCTTGACGGCGTGGAAGGCACTTTCGATCTCGTCGTGTCGAATCCGCCTTATATTCCAAGCGGAGAGATCGGCGGCCTTGATGCGGATGTGCGCGACTACGATCCGCTCGGCGCGCTCGATGGCGGAGCCGATGGTCTCGCCATCTACCGGGAGCTGGCGGCTGGGGTGCCGAGGGTCGTGCCGGAGGGCTGGGTGTTGCTGGAAGTCGGAGCTGGGCAAGCCCCGGATGTCGAGGCAATTTTCCGCGAATCCCTGGGGATGGGTTCACTGGCGGAGACAAGGACCTGGCAGGATCTCGGGAAACACACACGCTGTGTTGCGGCTAGGACACATCGTTAGCCATGAAACTAAAATCACTTGGATTTGGTGGGCGGCAGGTTTAATGTGCGGTCTAGAGAATTTAATTTCATGCGCAGTTGGTTGTTGGCAGCGGCCCGTTCGGTAACCCGGCTGTCATTATTTAGCGCATGATGGAATGCGAAACAGGCGGATGAGTGCCGTCGATGGTGCCGCACTTAGCAGGCACACGGCAGCAACCTTGAGCGCCATTCGCATTCATGCTCCTCCCTTTCGGACATGCCACTGTCGTTCGAGCGCGTAAAGGAACACGGATCTGGGTGGCGGGCGTCGGGGTCCCGCATGAACCTGGTCGCTGCATGGATGCTGCAGCCTATTTGGGGGTTTTTGGAGTCTGCCGGGCAACCGGTTTAGCGAGGACGCGGGCCGAGGGGACCGCGAGGGAACGATCGTACTCACTGCTGCGGTTTGAGCGCGGCAGCCTATTTTCCACAACTGTCGAGAATGGAGCCCATGAGGCAGGGACAGCAGAACCGCAGAGGACGCGGCCGCAACAACAACAATAATGGTAACAATAATCAGAACCGCAAAGGTCAAAATCCTTTGACGCGAAGCTTCGAAAGCACGGGGCCGGACGTCAAGTTGCGCGGTACGCCTGCTCATATCGCCGAGAAATACATCGCGCTCGCGCGCGATGCCCAGTCTTCCGGCGACCCGGTTCTTGCCGAAAACTATCTTCAGCACGCCGAGCATTATAACCGCATTATCATGGCCTTCCGCGAGCAGCAGATGGCGCAAGGCGGCGGTGACATGCAGAACGGCATGGGCCGTCCGCGGCCGGCGGGCTTCGGTGAGCCGGTGTCGATGAACGACGATTTCGGCGACGAGGATGGCGACTTCAATGCCGAGGGCCAGCCGCAGCAGCCTTACGCGGCGCAGCCTTCGCGTGGAGAGGGGCAGAGCCGTCACGAGGGGCAGCGTTTCGAAGAGCGCGGCCCGCGCACCCAGCATGAAGGGGGCGGCCGTCAGTTCCACAATCGCGACCGTCACGGCGGGGACCGCGACCGGGATCGTGACCGCGGCGACCGTGGCTATTCCGAGCGGCACGACAGAGGAGATCGCGACCGTGATCGCGGCGAGCGCTTCCAGCGGGGCGAGCCGCGCGGCGACCGTCCCGAGCGTATAGAGCGTGTGGACAGGGCGGATCGTCCTGATCGTGCGCCCCAGCCTGACGTGAATATGGAAAGTGTTCCGGCACCGCGGCGAGAGCGTGCGGCGGCCGTTCCCCACCACGAGCAGCCCGAGTTTCTGCGCCGTCCTGTGCGCCGTCCGCGCCGCGAATCCGCGAGCGGATCGGGCGAGGAAGGCGGCGCGCCGACGCCGACCCCTGCCGTGGAAGGCAGCGGGGACTGAGCAACGGCTTCGCAACGATCGGGTTTACGGGGAGCCGCGGGCAGACGTCCGCGGCTTTCGCGTGTCTGGAGAGGCTGGGGACGTTCTTCTGCATTCCGACATGCGTGCTGCAGAGTCATTCCGCAGGGTTCGGAAAAAGACTTCATTTGCAGCGTGCTGATCTTTTGTGTTCCGCATACGGTCGTTTGCTCGCCTGCAACGCGATTGTGTACTAATTTTGTAGACAATGTTTCAGTGACCCGTTTTAATACCCCGCGAAGTTGTTGTTTCCCGGGGGGTTATAGGGATGAACGCAGTTAAATCGAGTTTATCGACGCTTGCACTGGCGCTTGTCTTGGGCGGGCCGCATCTCGCCTTTGCTCAGGAGGCGGTTCCGTCCACGGAAACGGAGGGATACACCGAGTTGCCGGGCCTGGTCGTCGAGGCGCCCGCCAAGCGCAACGTCAAGAAGGCGAAGCTGCGGAAGAGCGCGCCGCAGTCGGCCGGTCAGGCCGCCGGGGAAGCTTCCGATACGGCTCTCGAGCAGCAGGTCATCGAGGGCGAGAAGGTCGTCCGCACCCTCCGCGACACTCAGACCAGCGTCGCCGTTGTCACGGGGCAGGACATTTCCGAGCGGCAGATCCGCGATCTCGACGAGGCGATCGGGCAAGCCGCCAACGTCGTCACCACGCAAGACCCGAACGCCGGCTTCGCCGTGCGGGGTCTCAACTCGGAAGGGCAGACGGGCTTACAGCACATTTCCGGCGTGCCGGCGATCGGCGTCGTGGTTGACGGCGTGACCCAGAACCCCGATGCCGTGCGCCGCGGTGCGCGTGCGTTGTGGGACGTCGAGCAGGTCGAAGTCCTGCGCGGGCCGCAGTCGACGCTGCAGGGACGCAACGCGATCGGCGGCACGGTCGTCGTCAAGACCAATGATCCGACTTACAAGCTCGGCGGTGTCATCGAGGGAACGGTCGGCACCAACGATCTCTATGGCGCCGGGTTCGTTTTGAATGCTCCCATCGTCGCGGGGCAGTCGGCCTTTCGCATCTCCGGTTACAAAACCGAGCGTGATCGCGGCATCGACTATGCCGATCCCGAAAACCAGGACATGGGGATCGACGCGTACGATACGCTGCGCGGCAAGCTTCTGATCGAGCCCGACAGCCTGCCGGGCTTCAGCGCGCTGTTCACGGCCGCGCGCACGCACGATGCGCCGGGCAGCGGCCTCGTCTCCGGTCCCAATTTCCTCGAACGCAAGCTCAACTACACCTCCTCGTTCACGGACTTCCGCGAGGCGACGGTCGAGAACTATGCGGCCGATCTCTCATATGAGTTTGCGCCGGGGCTTACCGTTCGCAGCATAACCGCGTATGCGGAAACCGATTCCGAAATCTACACGGCCGCGGGCGCTGAACTTATCCGTGACGGCGACAACGTCGCGGGAACGGACTTCACGCAGGATCTGCGGCTCGAAATCGAAAACCGCGGCAACGGACTATCCGGCGTGCTCGGTCTCTTCTACGGGAATTTCGAGCGCACCGCGTTCAACGACACGTCGCTGCACATCCCGTTCCTGGGGGGTATTCCCAGCGTTCAATACCTCGTCAATCTCACAGGAAGGTCGCTTCCGGACATCACCCTGCCGTATCAGGACGGGACGTCGGGTTCCGACACGACCACCATCGCCGCCTATGCAGACCTTCGCTACCGGTGGGATCGCTGGGTCTTCAATGCGGGTGGCCGATTGCTGAGGGATGAGGTCAAGTCGACCGAGACCTCGGTTGGCATGAATGCCTTCAACTGGCTCTATAACTATTTCGGAATCCCTTTCCAGGGGGACATCTATTTTCCGACCGATACGAATTCGAAGGCGACGTTCGAGGAATTTCTGCCCAAGGCAGGTATTTCGTACGATGTAACGGACAATCAGACGATCGGCGTATCCTACAACAAGGGTTACCGGACGGGCTTCCAGCAGTGGATTGCGCTGCCTCCTCAAGCCGGCGGCGGGTGGCGTACCTCGACGGTCGCTCCCGAGTATCTCGATGCGTATGAGCTGTCCTACCGCTCGAACTGGCTCAGCAAGACGCTCGAATTCAACTCCAACTTTTTCTATTACGATTACACCGATCAGCAGGTCGTTGTGCTCGACAGCTCCTATCGCGTGAGTGAAGTTCTCAACGCGGCTGCCTCGCACGCCTACGGCGCAGAGTTCGAGGCGCGCTGGCGCCCGATCCCGCCGCTGCAGCTCTTCGCCTCTCTCGGCTTGATGCAGTCCAAGTTCGACGACTTCGTAAGGGGTAACAGACCGGGCGAGAACTTCACCGGCAACGAGTATCCGGAAGCGCCGGGCTATACGTTCGCGGCGGGCGCGATGTATCGCTCGGCTGCCGGTTGGTTCTTGGGCGCAAACGTGCGTCACACGGACGGCTACTACAGCACGGGCGATGTCGACAACAGCCCAACGCAGTTCGTCGATAGCTTCACCGTGGTCGACGCGCGGGCAGGTTGGGAGTGGGAGAACTACATGCTTACGGTGTTCGCCAAGAACCTGTTCGACGAGAAGTATCTTACGGCCGTCGAACGGACTGACGATCCGCCGCTCTACCCTGCGTACGGGATGGCGGGCGACGAGAGGCAGTTCGGCTTGACGCTGACAGGCCGGTTCTGAGCGGTTGTGTTTTGCGACGATGGCGTGCCGCCGGACGGTGGCATGCCTTCGTGCCTTTTTGGGCGGCGTATCGACGGCCGCTCAATCTTGAAGCCTGAGCGCATCGCCGATCGCGAGCTCGCCGCCGGTCAGGATCTTGGCGTAAACGCCGAAATCCATGTGGCCCCATTCGCGCTTGAGAGCCGCCGGGATGTCCATGTCGCGGTTGCCGGTCTTGGGGTCAACGTTGGGGGCGGCGCAGCGCGTGGCTTTTTCCAGAACCGCCATCCTGACCGGCCCAATCGTGATGTCTTTGCCGAGCCAGTCGAACTCCGACCACGGGGGGAAGCCGTCAACGATGATGTTCGGGCGAAAGCGGAGCGGGTCGATGGGGCGGTCCGAGACGCGTTCGAGATCGCGCACGGTCGCGAGGTTCACGATGTGGGCGACTTTGTCGCCGGTCTCGATGAAGGTGTGGCCGGGGGCGCTCACGATCTTGGGGCGGCCGCGAAGGCGGTCGGCCATGAAGGCCGCGAAAAACTGCTCGATGATCTGCCGGCCGGAGGGGGTGGAGAGGATGCCGCTGGCCACCTGCCGCCCGTTGCGCAGCAGGATGAGGCGCTGGGTCTCCTCCTCGAAGCGCGCTTCCAGCGCGGCGAGGCGCTCGTCGCGCATCAGGATGAGAAAGCTGATGTCAGGCACCGGCTTGGGGGCGGCCGGGTCGAAGCGGCTGGGGCCGTTCTCGATGGCCCACATGCGGTCAAAGGGAAAGGGCTCGCCCGCGGACAGAGCCACCCGTTCGAGCGGCTGAGCGGAGAGACCCTTCACGGGGTAGCGAAAGAGTCCGGAAACCACGCCTGCCATTCGATCCCCCGCGGTCCGTTGATCGTGCTCATACTACCTGACGGAAGCCCCTTTATACGCGAGGTACCCGCCCTATATCTCGCTGAGGTGGTTTGGAGCCGGGCGCCGGAATGGGTCCGGATCGGGCTACGAAACAGTCCATCGAGATGGCGTTTCGAACCGAGCCTCAGATGAGGGCGGCGAAGCGCGCTGAGGAGGTAATACCATGGATTTCGAAAGGTTTACGGATCGCGCCAAAGGGTTCGTGCAGTCGGCCCAGAACTTGGCGCTCCGTGAGGGACACCAGCAATTTTCTGCCGAGCACCTGCTCAAAGTTCTTCTGGAGGACAGCGAGGGGGCGGCCGCGGGTTTGATCGCGCGCGCCGGCGGGCGGCATAAAGACGCGTTGGATGCGGTGGAGCGTCTGCTCGCCAAGCGGCCGAAAGTGAGCGGCGGCGGGGCCGGACAGCTCTACCTCGCGCCCGAGCTCGCCCGCGTGTTCGACACGGCTCAGAAGATCGCCGAGAAGGCCGGCGACCGGTACGTCACGGTCGAGCGGCTGCTGCTGGCGCTTGCACTCGAGAAGGGCTCGGAGGCCGGCAAAATCCTGGCGGATGCGGGCGTCACGCCCGACCGTCTCAATGCGGTGATCAATGAAATTCGCAAAGGGCGCACGGCAGACAGTGCGAGTGCGGAACAAAACTTCGACGCGCTGAAGCGTTTCGCGCGCGATCTCACCGAGCAGGCCGCCAACGGCAAGCTCGACCCTGTGATCGGGCGCGACGAGGAGATCCGCCGCACCATCCAGGTGCTTTCGCGGCGTACCAAGAACAACCCTGTGCTGATCGGTGAGCCGGGCGTCGGCAAGACGGCGATCGCGGAAGGCCTCGCCTTGCGTATCGTTGCGGGTGACGTGCCGGAAAGCCTCAAGGACAAGAAGCTGCTCGCGCTCGACATGGGTGCGCTGATCGCGGGCGCGAAGTTCCGCGGCGAGTTCGAGGAGCGCCTGAAAGGCGTGCTGAACGAGGTGCAGGCCGAGAATGGCCGGGTCATCCTGTTCATCGACGAACTGCACACCATCGTGGGCGCCGGCAAAGCGGAAGGCGCGATGGACGCGGGCAACCTCCTGAAGCCCGCACTCGCTCGCGGTGAGCTTCACTGCGTAGGAGCCACGACGCTCGACGAGTACAAGAAGCACATCGAGAAGGATGCGGCGCTTGCGCGGCGGTTCCAGCCGGTGTTCGTCGATGAGCCGACGGTTCAGGATACCATCTCGATCCTGCGCGGCTTGAAGGAGAAGTACGAGCTGCATCACGGCGTGCGCATCACCGATTCGGCTCTCGTGTCGGCGGCGACGCTGTCGAACCGCTACATCACCGACCGTTTCCTGCCGGATAAGGCCATCGATCTCGTGGACGAGGCCGCATCGCGGCTTCGCATGCAGGTGGATTCCAAGCCCGAGGAGCTGGATGCGATCGATCGCGACCTGATGCAGGCCAAGATCGAGCGCGAAGCGTTGAAGAAGGAGAAGGACGCGGCCTCGAAGGACCGGCTCGAGAAGCTCGAGAAGTCCATCGCGGAGCTTGAGGAGAAGTCGCGTGCGCTTACCGAGCGCTGGGAGACGGAGAAGAACAAGCTCGGCTCGGCCCAGAAGGTGAAGGAGGAGCTGGACAAGCGCCGCACCGAGCTCGTGCAGTCGCAGCGCAAGGGCGACTATGCGCGCGCGGGTGAGCTCGCTCACGCCGTCATCCCCGAGCTCGAGGCGAAGCTCAAGACCATCGAGAGCAGCGAAGCCAAAGGTGTGATGGTGGAAGAGGCTGTCACGCCGGACCAGATCGCGGCGGTCGTGTCGCGCTGGACGGGCGTGCCTGTCGACAAGATGCTGGAAGGTGAGCGCGACAAGCTGCTCAAGATGGAAGAGGCGCTGGAGAAGCGGGTCGTCGGGCAGCCGGAGGCGGTTAAGGCCGTCGCCACCGCGGTGCGGCGTGCGCGCGCCGGCTTGCAGGATCCGAACCGGCCGATCGGCTCGTTCATGTTCCTCGGGCCGACCGGCGTCGGCAAGACCGAGCTGACGAAGGCGCTAGCCGCGTTCCTGTTCGACGACGAGAGCGCGATGGTGCGCATCGACATGAGCGAGTACATGGAGAAGCACTCCGTGTCGCGGCTCATCGGCGCGCCTCCGGGCTATGTCGGCTACGAGGAGGGCGGTGCTTTTACGGAAGCCGTGCGGCGGCGTCCGTATCAGGTCGTGCTGTTCGACGAGGTGGAGAAGGCGCATCCGGACGTGTTCAACGTGCTGCTGCAGGTGCTCGACGACGGGCGCCTGACGGACGGACAGGGCCGGACGGTCGACTTCAAGAACACGCTGATCATCATGACCTCGAACCTCGGCGCCGAGTATCTCGCTGATCCGCGTCAGCCGCTGGGCTTCGGTGCTCCGGGCGACAAGGACAAGGTGATGAGCGAGGAGGAGGCGTACGGTCTCGTCATGGACGCGGTGCGCCGTCACTTCCGGCCCGAGTTCATCAACCGTATCGACGAGATCGTCGTGTTCCACCGCCTGAGGCGCGAAGCGATGGCGGCCATCGTCGACATCCAGATCAAGCGGCTGCAGGCACTCGTCGCCGACCGCAAGATCACGATCGAGCTCGACGACCAGGCCCGCACGTGGCTTGCGAACAAGGGCTACGACCCGATCTATGGCGCGCGGCCGTTGAAGCGCGTGATCCAGAAGAACGTGCAGGATCCGCTTGCGGAGGAAATCCTGCGCGGGTCGGTGAAGGATGGCGATACGGTTCGCGTCTCGGTGCGCGACGGCGCGCTGACCGTGAACGGCACTCAGGTAAAGGCGGCTGCCGCCTAACGTCAGGCCGCAGGCCACCGGCAGCAGGTAGCAGACCCCTCCCCGTCCTCGGGGAGGGGTTTTCGTTTTTGGAGGTCTGGCTGTGGTTCGGCCCCGTCGCGCCTGCTATTTGCTGGCCGTGAGGACGGGTGCGCGGCGCATCAGCTCGTCGATGCGCATGCGCTCTTTATGGAACGCGATGAGATCCTTGCCTTCGAGCTGGCGCTCGCGCGGAACCTCGATCGAGAGCGGATTGACGAACTGGTTGTTGACCAGGATTTCGAAGTGAAGGTGCGGTCCCGAGGAGAG
This sequence comes from Hyphomicrobium zavarzinii ATCC 27496, assembly GCF_000383415.1. Lineage (GTDB taxonomy): Bacteria > Pseudomonadota > Alphaproteobacteria > Rhizobiales > Hyphomicrobiaceae > Hyphomicrobium_C > Hyphomicrobium_C zavarzinii. The sequence continues at coordinate 164,695 of NZ_KB911255.1, forward strand.
GCCGGTCGTGCCGATGTAGCCGATCACCTGGCCTTGGCGCACCTTGACGCCAGCCGCCGCGCCGGGGGCGAAGCGTGACATGTGGCTGTAGGCCGTCTGGTAGCCGTTGGCGTGACGTATACGGACATAATTACCATTATAGCCTTTGCGGCCAGCCTCTTCGATGGTGCCGTTGCCGGCTGCGAGAATGGGCGTGCCGGTGGGGGCGGCCCAGTCGATGCCGGTGTGCATCTTGTACTCACCGAGCAAGGGGTGGCGGCGAAGGCCAAAGCCGGAGGTGAGGCGGATATCGTCGCCGCGCACCGG
>NZ_KB911255.1:170000-862190 GCF_000383415.1 Hyphomicrobium zavarzinii ATCC 27496
CTAGGCCAGTATTTCAGTTAGGACAAGTGGAACCGGACAGGAAAGCCGGGCCTCAGAGGGTGATAGCCCCGTACACGTAATGCCAAGCTGAAATCTCGAGTAGGGCGGGACACGTGAAATCCTGTTCGAACATGGGGGGACCACCCTCCAAGCCTAAGTACTCCTTACCGACCGATAGCGCACCAGTACCGTGAGGGAAAGGTGAAAAGCACCCCAACGAGGGGAGTGAAATAGTACCTGAAACCGGATGCCTACAAACAGAGGAAGCCCGCAAGGGTGACCTCGTACCTTTTGTATTATGGGTCTGCGACTTAGTCTGACGAGCAAGCTTAAGCCGATAGGCGTAGGCGTAGCGAAAGCGAGTCTGAACAGGGCGTTCAGTTCGTCGGATTAGACCCGAAACCTGTCGATCTTGCCATGGTCAGGTTGAAAGCAGGGTAACACCTGCTGGAGGACCGAACCGGTGTCTGTTGAAAAAGCCTCGGATGAACTGTGGCAAGGGGTGAAAGGCCAATCAAGGCAGGAAATAGCTGGTTCTCCGCGAAATCTATTTAGGTAGAGCCTCGAGTGAATACCCCAGGGGGTAGAGCACTGGATGGGCTAGGGGCCCCCACAGGGTTACCAAACCTAACCAAACTCCGAATACCTGGGAGTACTACTCGGGAGACACACGGCGGGTGCTAACGTCCGTCGTGAAGAGGGAAACAACCCTGACCGACAGCTAAGGTCCCTAAATAACGGCTAAGTGTGGAAGGATGTGGGAATCCCAAAACAGCCAGGAGGTTGGCTTAGAAGCAGCCATCCTTTAAAGAAAGCGTAACAGCTCACTGGTCTAGATAAGGGTTCCTGCGCCGAAAATGTATCGGGGCTAAAGCCGTTTACCGAAGCTTCGGATGTGCAGCAATGCACGTGGTAGCGGAGCGTTCCGTAAGCCTGCGAAGGGCGACCCGTGAGGGCGCCTGGAGGTATCGGAAGTGCGAATGCAGACATGAGTAACGACAGGAGTGTCAGAAACACTCCCGCCGAAAGTCCAAGGGTTCCTGCGTAAAGCTAAACTGCGCAGGGTTAGCCGGCCCCTAAGGCGAGGGCGAAAGCCGTAGTCGATGGGAACCACGTTAATATTCGTGGGCCAGTGGGTGAGTGACGGGTGCTGCAAGTTGTCTGGGCTTATCGGATTGCCCGGGCAGCGAAGGTGCCCCAGGAAATAACCCCCACATAGACCGTACCCGAAACCGACACAGGTGGACTGGTAGAGAATACCAAGGCGCTTGAGCGAAGTGTGCTGAAGGAACTCGGCAAATTACCTGCGTAACTTCGGGATAAGCAGGCCGTCATTCTGGGCAACCAGAGTGGCGGGGCACAGACCAGGGGGTGGCGACTGTTTACCTAAAACACAGGGCTATGCTAAGTCCAACGACGACGTATATGGCCTGACGCCTGCCCGGTGCTGGAAGGTTAAGAGGAGAAGTGCAAGCTTTGAATCGAAGCCCCAGTAAACGGCGGCCGTAACTATAACGGTCCTAAGGTAGCGAAATTCCTTGTCGGGTAAGTTCCGACCTGCACGAATGGCGTAACGACTTCCCCACTGTCTCCAGCACACACTCAGTGAAATTGAATTCCCCGTGAAGATGCGGGGTTCCTGCGGTTAGACGGAAAGACCCCGTGCACCTTTACTGTAGCTTTACACTGGCAATCGTGTTTGCATGTGTAGGATAGGTGGTAGGCTTTGAAGCAGGGGCGCCAGCTCTTGTGGAGCCGCAATGTGAAATACCACCCTTATGAACATGGTTGTCTAACCGCGGACCGTTATCCGGTCCCGGGACATTGTATGGTAGGCAGTTTGACTGGGGCGGTCGCCTCCTAAATGGTAACGGAGGCGTGCGAAGGTGGGCTCAGGTTGGTCGGAAATCAACCGTCGAGTGCAATGGCATAAGCCCGCCTGACTGCGAGACTGACAAGTCGAGCAGAGTCGAAAGACGGCCATAGTGATCCGGTGGTTCTGTGTGGAAGGGCCATCGCTCAACGAATAAAAGGTACGCCGGGGATAACAGGCTGATGATTCCCAAGAGTCCATATCGACGGAATCGTTTGGCACCTCGATGTCGGCTCATCTCATCCTGGGGCTGGAGCAGGTCCCAAGGGTATGGCTGTTCGCCATTTAAAGAGGTACGTGAGCTGGGTTCAGAACGTCGCGAGACAGTTCGGTCCCTATCTGCCGTAGGCGTAGGAGAATTGAGAGGATCTGACTCTAGTACGAGAGGACCGAGTTGGACGCACCTCTGGTGGACCTGTTGTCGCGCCAGCGGCACAGCAGGGTAGCTATGTGCGGACGGGATAACCGCTGAAGGCATCTAAGCGGGAAACCCACCTCGAGACGAGTTCTCCCTTGAGAGCCGTTGTAGACCACAACGTTGATAGGCCGGGTGTGGAAGTACAGCAATGTATGGAGCTTACCGGTACTAATAGCTCAATCGAACTTCGATCGCTCTCATTAAGCAATGCTCATCTTGGATCTCACGCAGCATGTCCGCGCTGACGCGCAGACTGCTCCGATGGGGCGGCATTTATGCCGGCGCGCCTTGTGCGCTCGGGCTTTGGCCTGAGTGACGGCGCGCGAAGATGAGCGTAGGAGCAAGCATGGAAAGACCAGAAATTCGCTACACGCTTCCGCTGACCTGGTGATTATGGCGGGGTGGCTGCACCCGATCCCATTCCGAACTCGGCCGTGAAACGCCCCAGCGCCAATGGTACTTCGTCTTAAGACGCGGGAGAGTAGGTCGTCGCCAGGTCTGCCGAAGCGTGCTGCGAATTCGAATTCATCATCCTCTTCACAATGAAATTTCAAACGCCGCCTTGGCTCACGCCAAGGCGGCGTTTTTCGTTGTTTTGCGGCCCCGCTGCGGCGCCCGTGCGTGCTCAGGTGGCTGAGATGAGGGCGAGGCCCACGAGAGCGGCGATCGACATTGCCGTCGACAGGTTGATGTCGCCGAATTCTCGCACTTTGATCTCGCGGATAACCTCGCGGGTCTCGACGCCGCCGCGCGCCTCCGGCTCGCGAGCTCGTATCCAGTTCCAGAAAAATTTGAAGAACGTTTGCGAGCGGCGCCAGATCTCGAAAGGCGCGCGCTTCCACCCATATTTAACTCCGTAGATGGCGACTATGAGAACAGCGATCTGGAGGAGCGTCGAGACCCATCCGCTTATCAGAAACCAGATCAGCGACCAGGCAAATCCGACGGCCGACAGGATAAAAGAAAACAGCCAAGCAAGGATGTCCATGAAGCTCCACCCGCGGAAAACGTCGGCGCCGGTTGTCGGCTCGCGGAAACGTTACGGCCCACTCTGCAACCGGGTTCGCCCATTTCCGTAATGGTTGATGCACATACGCATTCCCTGAGGTGTGACAATGTTGTTCTCGAGAAAAAATACTGAAATGCCGACGCGAGAGACCGCGCTCGCGGGGCGTTCCGCGCCGCTTCGCACGGCAGACGAGCACTTCATCTTTGGGCGGCCGCTCAAGGGGCCATACCCGGATGGCCTCGAGACGGCGATGTTCGGTTTGGGCTGCTTCTGGGGCGCAGAGCGGAAGTTCTGGCAGCTCGGAGCCGGGATTTGGGTCACGGCCGTCGGGTACGCCGGCGGTTTTACCCCGAACGCGACGTATGAGGAGGTGTGCACGGGGCGCACGGGGCACAACGAGGTGGTGCTGGTGGTGTTCGATCCCAAGGTCATTTCCTATGACGCGCTGCTCAAGACGTTTTGGGAAAATCACAATCCCACGCAGGGCATGCGGCAGGGAAACGATGTCGGTACGCAATACCGGTCCGGGATTTATGTTTTCTCGGATGCGCAGCGCAAAACGGCGGAGGCCTCGAAGGCTTCCTTTCAGGAGCGCCTTTCATCTGCCGGATTTGGAAGGATTACGACCGAGGTTCTGCCGGCGCCGGAGTTCTTTTTTGCGGAGGATTATCACCAGCAGTACCTCGCCAAGGTGCCCCACGGCTATTGCGGCCTCGGCGGCACGGGCGTGACCTGCGCCGCACCGGCCGGTGTCGACGCGGCGTGAGGTAAACTCTGTTATTATTCAGATGGTTGAGGTCGCGCCGATGGTCAATTTCGGTGCGACCTCAATGCGCTCGATTCTTCTCCACCGAGACGCCATTGTTTGGCGGCTGCATTTTGCGGCCGCTTGGGCCAGCGCGCTCTCACAGGATTGGCGCGCTACGGATCTGATTCAAATTTACCCAATTCACCATTGACTTAGTGCGCTGCACAATTTGGCCCTTATTGTGCAGTGAATGAACCAATTGATAAGCAAAAGACGAGGGTGTCATGAGCGCAAAGCGTTCCCTTTTGGCTTGTGCCGGTTTCGTGGTGGCGACGGTTGCTGCCGCTGAGGACTTCAAGATGCCGCCGGAGGTGACGCCGCAGTTGCGCGCGGCCTGCGAGACGGATGTCCGCCGGCTCTGCATTGGGCAAAATCCCACGGTTGCGAAGGTGAAGCGTTGCGTCGCGCTCAAGTATTTCCAGCTTGGCCGCAAGTGCCAGGTGGAGCTCGCGTCGCTCGGTTTCGGCGGGCGCTGAGCGCCCCTCCCACCTTCGGCTTCTTTCCCTGAAATGCCTATCGGCCGTCCGTTCGGGCGGCTTCTTTGTTTATCGGGCCGAAACGACGCCCTTCTTTTTTGCGGCTTTGGTGGCTGTTCACGTCTGTGTGATCAGGAATATCTCCCCGCCATTATAGGAAAATGCCCCCTCGCTGTTCTGGTATAACATCCCTACCGTGCTTTCCGTTGGTGAGGGCATTCCGCGGGGACGTTTCCAATGGAGTCGTCCTGGCGTTCGGCGCTCATCAGCGCTTGTTTCTTGAAAACCAGGGAGCAGACGAGCGGTTCGACTGGGAGATTTTCCTGCGAATTCTGCAGGCTCACAGTCAAGAGACCTCCAAGAGTCTCGATCGCATCCGAAATGCCAAAAATTCGCGTGGCGCGCCGTTTCGCATGAGGCTCCGAGGAGCGCCTTGTGCAGCGGATGGCGCAGCTTTGCCTGGTGAGCGCGAGAAGCGAGCCTCTGTAGCTAGGAGAGGAGACCGCAATGACTCATAAGCTAGGCCTGCTCGCGGGCGGCCTCATGCTCGCGATGCTGGGGATGTCCGCCCCCGCGTTTGCGAACGACGAGGTCGACAAGCGCGCGGCCGACCCCAATCAGTGGGCCGCGCCGGGACGCGACAACCACCTGACACGTCACTCGCCACTCAAGGACATCAACACCGACAACGTCGGCAAGCTGCAGATGGTGTGGTCGCAGTCGACGGGCGCGCTGCGCGGCCATGAAGGCCAGCCGCTGTTCATCGAGGACGTCGGCGGCAAGCCGATGCTGTTCTTCGTTTCGGGCTGCCCCAACATGGCTCAGTGCAACATTGCACAGGGCATCGACCTTTCGGACCCCGACAATCCGAAGCAGATCTGGAACTACGTGAAGACGACGGACCGCGATGAATCGGCCGTGCCGCGCGCCTGCTGCGACACTGTCAACCGTGGCCCTGCCTTCGCCGACGGCAAGCTCTACTACGGTACGCTCGACGGCTTCCTCATCGCGCTCGATGCCGCGACCGGCAAGGAAGTGTGGGTGGTGAAGCACGCCTGGCCCGAGAAGGGCGAGACGAGCACCAGCGCTCCTCTGATCGCCGACAACGTCGTGATCCTCGGCTTCGGCGGCGACGAGTTCGCAGCTCGCGGTCGTGTCACGGCTTACGATCTCAAGGACGGCAAGAAGGTCTGGGAGTGCCACTCGACGGGCTCCGACAAGGACGTGTGCCTGACGCCCGAGACCAACAAGGCCAATCCGCACTACGGCACGGCCGGCAAGGACCTCGGCATCCACACGCACGTCGGCGAGGACTACAAGATCGGCGGCGGCGCGGCGTGGGCCTGGTTCAGCTACGATCCCGAGCTGAAGCTCGTGTATTACTCGACCGGTAACCCGGGTCTCTGGAGCCCCGCCTACCGCTGCTCGAAGAAGACGCACGAGGAGTGCAACACGGGCGAGTTCGACAACAAGTGGTCGATGACCATTTTCGCCCGCAAGGTGGACACCGGCGAGGCCGTCTGGGCTTACCAGATGACGCCCTTCGACCAGTGGGACTATGACGGCGTGAACGAGAACATCCTCGTCGACATGGACGTGGACGGAAAGAAGCGCAAGGCGCTCGTTCACTTCGACCGTAACGGCTTCGCCTACGTTCTCGACCGTGCGGACGGCACGCTGCTGCGCGCCCACAAGTACGTGACCGTGGACTGGGCCGAGAAGGTCGATCTCAAGACCGGCCGTCCGGTCAAGGTTCGCGAGCACTCGCCGCTCGAGCGTGGCCGCAACGTCTCGGCTTGCCCGTCGGCGATGGGCGGCAAGGACCAGCAGCCTTGCGCTGTCGATCCCGCGGAGCCGACCAAGTTCTATTGCCCCACCAACAACTGGTGCATGGAGCTCGAGCCGCAGGAGCGCACGCACACGCAGCAGGGCACGGTCTACGTGTTCGCCAACGTGTTCATGTATCCGGAGAAGCCCGGCACGACGGGCAAGATCAAGAAGTTCGACGTGCTGACCGGCACTGCGGACTGGGAGATTCCGGATCCGTATCCGAACTGGGGCGGCACGATGGTGACCGACGGCGGACTCGTGTTCTACGGTTCGCTGGGTGGTGACTTCCGCGCTGTCGATCGCAAGTCGGGCAAGATCCTCTGGCACCGCAAACTTGCCTCCGGCATCATCGGCAACCCGATCACCTACAAGGTGAAAGGCAAGCAGTACGTCTCGATCCTGGCCGGCATCGGCGGCTGGATCGGCGTGCCGGTGACGGCAGGCCTCGATCTCAACGACAAGTTCGGTGCGATCGGCGCGACGGCGATGACCAAGGCTGCCAACCTCGACAAGATCCCGCAGGCGGGCACGCTGTTCACCTTCCGGGTCTTCGAGTGATCACACGCTGAAAAGGAAACGCCCGGCGTCGACGACGCCGGGCGTTTTTGCTGTCTCGGATCGGGAAAGATGGCTCGGGATCAACGGAACTTGATCAACCGGAGCAGGTTGATTGCCTTGTAGGCCCGTGATCGCAACGATATAGAGTTACAATAATTCGCATGTACGAGAAGCGCGTGACGGTGCAGCGGTTCCCTATTCTGACGTCGATCCTCGCGGCGGGAGCCTTTCTGGGCTTTGCCGCCGTTGCGGCGTCCGCCGAAGAGCCGGGCTTTCGGGCGAACAAAGAGTTCGACGAGCTGACTGCCGCGGAAAAGACGGCGGCGCGGGCGGCAGGCAAGAAGGTTTTCGAATCCAAGAATTTCGGCGCGCTTCGCGTCTGTGGCGACCCTGGCAACATGCCGCTTTCGGCGATGGACGGCGGGGGCTTCCAGAACAAGATCATGGCCGTGCTCGCAAAATCGATGGGCGCGGAGGTGATCAACTTCTGGCGGCCCTATCTCGAGCGCGGCATCACACGCCAGACGTTCGAGACCAACGATTGCGACGTGCTCGTCGATATGCCGAGCGCCTACGGCGGGGTGCTGACGACGGTTCCGGTCTATCGCACGACTTATGTTCTCGCCTGGCGCAGCGACCGCGGGCTCGACATCAAGGGGCTCGACGATCCGAAGCTGCGCGATCTCAAAATCGGCGTCTATCAGACATCGGCGATCCGCGAGGTTCTGAAGCGGCGCGGGCTCAGCACCAACGTGGTGGTGCATACGGTGAGCCACAACGGCGACCTGCTGCCCGAGCAGCAGCCGACCTATCAGGTCCAGCAGGTCATCGATGGCAAGCTGGACGTTGCAGCCGTGTGGGGGCCGTTCGCGGGCTGGTTTCCGAAGATGAAGGGGGAGCCGCTGTCGGTTCTGCCCGTCAATCTCATGGATGATGACGTCCCGCTCGAGTTCGATCTTTCGCTTGGCGTGCGGCCGACCAACGTCGTGCTCAAGTATGCGCTCGACTACGCGCTGGAAGCCAACCGCGCCGAGATCGAGAAGATCCTGCGCGACTTCGGCGTGCCGCTGGTTTCGTGCAGCAAATGCGTGGTGCCGGGCGATCTGCCTTCGCATGGCTCCTATACCAAGCCATTCGAGGTGAGCGAGGGGCCGAAAGTCGAGGCCTCGCCCGATCAGCGGGTGACGCGGGAGCGGCTCGAGGCGTGGCTCGCTGAAGGCGCAGACGTGCAGGCGGAGCTCGCGAACGCGGTGCTGGCGGCGGACGAGGAGCGTATCCGTTTCCTCGTCGAGAAGGGAGCCGACATCAACAAGCCCGACGCGCAGGGCTATGGCGCGCTGCAGAGCGCGGCGCGCAACCGCAGCGACAAGATCATTCCCTTACTTGTTTCTCTCAAGGCCGACGTGAACGGGCGCGACAAGGACGGCTTCACTGCGCTGATCCATGCCGCGCAACGTAATCATGTGCCGTCCATCCGCGTGCTGGTGGCCAACGGCGCGGATATCGAAGCCTCCGTCGATGGCGGGTTCGGCCCCCTGTCGCTCGCGATCGAGGACGGGAAGCTCCTGGCGGCGAAGGCGTTGATCGAGCTCGGCGCCAATGTCAACGCCGCAGCGGGCACGGATCGCGTTACGCCGATCATGGTGACGGCCAGTCAGCTCGCGGTGGGCGAAGCAGCCAAGGAGATCGAGCGGCGGCAGGGGCTGAGGTCCACGGATATCGCGACGGCGCTCATCGAGCGGGGCGCGAACGTCAACGCCGTAAACGCGCAGGGCGTCAGCGCCTTGATGATCGCGGCCGCGCGCGGGAACATTCCGATGATCGGTCTGCTGTTGGAGGCGGGCGCGGATCCAAGCCTCAAGTCGAAAGCCGGCAAGACGGCGATCGATGTGGCACGGGAGAACCTCAACGAGGACGCCGTGAAGTCGATCACGCTGTTCGAGGCGACCATTTCCGAGCGGTCACAGCCGCGCGGCGGAAAGGAGAAGCTTTGAAAAGCTCACGCCTGGCCCGCGCTTTTTTTGGAAATCTCTGCAAGCACGGGGAGAGAGGCGCAGGTGCCTCACTGCAACTCAACTGAAACTTCGAGGCGGATATCAATTGCCATGAAACGAGGGACCTAAACGTGAAAAGCAATTTCCTCACCCTGCTGCTCGCCGCAGCGGTTTCGAGCGGAGCCTTCGCGGCCGTCTGCGCCGCCGCCGACGAGCCTGCACCGGCTGCCAAGACGGAGCCCGCCGAGGCGGAGAAGAAGTCAGACGCGGCAGCTCCGGCCGCGGCCGACGCCGCCGGCGGCGCGCCGATGAAGCCGATCGACCGCGTGAACGCGACGGAGAAGGGCAAGCTCAAGAATCCCTTCGATTACAAGGATCCCAAGATCGTCGAGGAAGGCCACAAGATCTACATGGGTCTCTCCTGCAACGGCTGCCACGGTGGTGGCGGCGGCGGCGGCATGTGCCCGCCCTTGACCAACGAGACCTGGGTCTACGGCGGTGACGACGATACGCTGTTCCGCCTGATCGTGCTCGGCAGCCAGGAGCTGCAGAAGCACGGCTATGCGCGCAAGGGGCAAGAGGGCGTCGTGGGCCCGATGCCGCCCTACAAGGATCTGATCGACGACGAAGCCAAGCTCTGGAAGGCGATCGTTTGGATCCGCAGTGTCTGGAAGGGCCGCGAAGAAAAGAAGGTGTGGTGAGATGACCGCTTGGCGGCTGATGAACTTGGGCAAACGTATCACGCTCGGCTCGGCGGCCGCTGCAGCAGTTCTTCTGGGGTGGCTCGCGACCGTTCAGACGGCGCGGGCCATTCCGGAGGCCCCCACGGAAGCGGCGCCCGGCGCGCTCGTGACGAAGATCATGTTCGTCGGAAAGCGCTATGCCGAGCCGCCGCCTCTTTCTCTTCTCGACAAGGTTCTGACCGACGAGGGTCTGCAGGGCGCACGCCTCGCGATCAAAGAAAACAACATGACCGGGCGGCTGGTCGAGCAGCACTTCGAGCTGGTCGAGGTGATGGCCGGAGAGACGGAGGACATCGTCCCCAAAGTGCGGGCCGAGCTTGCCAATGGACACAAGCTCATCGTCGCCGATCTGGAGCCGTCCGACCTCTTGGCTGTCGCGGATCTTGCCGAAGCCAAGAACGCCGTCATCTTCAACGCCCGCTCGAGCAGCGACGATCTTCGCCAGCAGGAATGCCGGGTGAACGTGTTCCACATCACCCCCAACTGGGCGATGCGGGCGGATGCACTGGCACAATATCTCATCTGGAAGAAGTGGCGCCGCTGGCTCCTGGTCTACGGTACGACGCCGGGTGACAAGGAGTATGTGGCGGCGATCAAGCGCGCTGCGCAGAAGTTCGGCGCGAAGATCGTGGAGGAGCGCCCTTACGAGTTCGATGCCGGATCGCGGCGGACCGACTCGGGGCATCAGCAGATCCAGACGCAGATGCCTCTGCTCACGCAGGGGGCCCCGGAGTACGACGTGATCTTCGTCTCGGATGTGGGCGAGGCGTTCGGCGACTATCTCATGTTCCGCACCTACGAGCCGCGCCCCGTCGTCGGCTCGCAGGGACTGCAGGCCGTGGCCTGGCACCGCTCGTTCGAACAGTATGCCGGCACGCAGCTCCAGAACCGTTTCGAGAAGCAGGCCAAGCGCGTGATGACCGAGCGCGACTACACCGCCTGGCTCGGCGTGCGCGTGGTGGGTGAAGCCGTGACGCGGACGGCGAAGAACACGCCGGAGGACGTGAACGCTTACATCCTGTCCAAGGATTTCGAGGTGGCCGGCTTCAAGGGGCTTGGCCTCACCTTCCGCAGCTGGGATCATCAGATGCGCCAGCCGATCCTGCTCTCGGGGCCGCGCGCGCTGGTTTCGATCTCGCCGCAGGAGGGCTTCCTGCATCAGAAGCACGTGGCCGACACTCTGGGCTTCGACGAGCCTGAAACGAAGTGCCGGATCTCAAAAAAATAATCCGAGGAGAGGAACCCCATGACGCGTATCCTGGCTGCTGCAACCATGGCGGCGGCGCTCGTATCCTTGTCTGTGTCGTCCACTTTCGCGGCGACCATTTTCGTTTCTAACGAGAAGGACAACACGGTCACGGTGCTCGATAGCGAGACGCTCAAGGTCGTGAAAGTGATCCCGACCGGCGCGCGCCCGCGCGGCATGGTGCTCACACCTGATTTCAAGGAGCTTCTCGTCTGTGTGGGCGACGACAACCGGCTGGATGTCGTCGATACGGAAAAGCTAGAGGTGGTACGGACGCTCGAATCCGGTCCTGATCCGGAACTGCTCGACGTGGACCCCAAGGGCGAGCGGATCTACATCGCCAACGAGGACGAAGGGTACGTCACTGTCATCGAGCGCGTGAGCGGGAAGGTGCTCGCCGAGATTCCGGTGGGTGTCGAGCCTGAGGGCATGGCGGTGTCGCCGGACAACAAGTTCACGGTCGCTACGTCCGAGCAGACGAGCATGGCGCATTTCATCGACAACGAGACGTTCAAGGTGACGGCGAACGTGCTCGTCGACACGCGGCCGCGCGTTGCGGAGTTCACGCGGGACGGCAAGCTCGTGTGGGTGTCGGCGGAGATCGGCGGCACGGTTGCGGTCATCGATCCCGTGACGCGCAAGATCGTAAAGAAGTTCGGTTTTGAGATCCCGGGCGTCCGCCGCGAGCTGATCCAGCCGATGGGCATCCGCTTCACCAAGGATGGCAAGACGGCCTTCGTTGCGCTCTCGACTGCGAACCGCGTGGCGGTGGTGGATGTCGAGACCTATACGCCCAAGCATTACATCCTGGTCGGCCAGCGGCCCTGGCACATGGCGCTCTCGCCGGATGGCGCGAAGCTCTACGTGGCCAACGGGCTCACCAACGACATGACGGTGGTGGATGTGGCAAGCCTCAAGCCCGAGAAGTCGGTGCCGGTGGGCCGCCTGCCGTGGGGTGTTCTGGTGAAGCCCTGAGGGCATCAGCGGCGGACTGCAGATAGATGCGGGCTACGCGCTGGGGCGGTTGGTCGTCGTGAATGCGGCGCGCGGGCGGTGCTGCGTCTTCTCCCAGATGTAGGGCGTGAAGGCGAGCTGGAACAGCGCGCGATAAGCGGCCAGCGACACGAGCAGCCAATAGACGGGCATCATCAAAGCCGAAATCGCGAGCCTCTGGCGTCCGCGGCCGGCGACGGCCACACAACCCAAAGCCACGCCGGAGACATAGCCGAGCACCAGGTTGGTGAGCCCGATGACTTTCACCGCGTCTGACAGTGTGTGGTGGTGCGGCGCGCTCAATGGGCCGAACGCCAGCTCGGCCGCCATGACGGCATAGAACCACGGGTGCACCAGGGCGGAGAGGATGACGCCGCCCATCAGCACTTGAAGCCCGAAGAACTGGAGCCAACCGAGGTCGCGGGCGGTCCGCACCGGGTTTCTCATGTGGACCAGGTAGGTCTGCATCCAGCCCTTGAGCCAGCGGGTACGCTGCTTCAGCCAGGTGCGGAAGGTGGCGGGTGCCTCCTCCCAGGTGGTCGAGGTGAGCACCTTCACGGTCCATCCGCTGCGCGCGAGGCGGATGCCGAGGTCGGCGTCCTCGGTCACGTTGAAGGGATCCCAGCCGCCAACCTCTTCCAGAACTGCGCGTGGAAAATGGTTCGAGGTGCCCCCGAGCGGGACCGGCAGCGCCAGCCGCTGGAGCGTGGGGAGGAGGCAGTCGAACAGCACCGTGTATTCGATTGCGAACTGGCGGGTCAGCCAGTTCTCCTCCGCGTTGAGGACGTTGAGGCGGGCCTGGACGCAACCGAGATGCGGGCTCGCCGCGATCAGGCGTGAGGCGCGCCGCAACTGGTCCGGCTCCGGCACATCCTCCGCGTCGTAGACGACGACCAGATCGCCGGTCGCGCGTCGAAGAGCGTAATTGAGCGCGCGGGGCTTCGTGCGTGGCTTTCCGTCCGGCACGACGACGATGGAGACGTGATCAGGCAGCGGCGTCTCGGTCACCGCGCGGCGGGTTGCCGTGTCCGTCTCCTCGAGGATCAAAAGGATCTGAAGCCGCTCTGCCGGATAGTCGATGGCGGAGAGCGCCGAGACGAGGTCGCGCACGATGCCGGCTTCGTCGTAGAGCGGAACGAGCAGCGTGTAGCGCGGCAGCTCGACCGGGTGGGTTTCAATATCCTGTTCAGCGGTGTGGCTCTTGCTGCCGAAGGCGGTGTGCCAAAGGGCAGCGGTGCGGAGCGCGACAACGCAAAAGAACGGCAGAACGAGAAGGGCTGCGAGGGCAAATATGAGCTGATCGAGCGCGATGAGCGCGGCGGCGAGACACGCGGGAGGGAGAAGGGCGAGCGTCCACTTCTGCCATCTCCACGCCGGTTCTCCGGCGGAAAGCTCGGGGTGGCTTCGGCGGAGGCTGTTCACGGCGTGGTCGAGGTCGCCGCGCTCGCGCGAGCTATCCCAAGCCGGAACGTTCTGGGGACTGCGCGAGGTGCCGAGGATGTTCGCTCGCGCCGCCGCCGCATCTCGTTGCAGCGGCATGGCCGGGCCTCGGGGCTCCGGGTCCCAACTGCCGTCGAAATCTTGAGGCACCCTCGTCCCCCGAAGCGCTCGGCTTTATGCGCGCGATTTTCGGCCGCGCGCAGATGTAATGATCTTGCCATATTGCTTTCAATGTTAAATAGGGAGATTGCGTTTGCGCCGTTTCTCTTCGAGAGGCCTGCTGCATCATGACGTCCGAGACATCTCATTGCGTTGCAGCACGCGGCGCGGCGGGAACGCGAGGCAGGGCGCTTGCGTGGGCGATGGCGTGTTTCTGTCTGCTCGCCGGTGTGGGCCTCCTCGCCGCATCTGGCCACGGGCAAGAGAAGAGCGTCATTCCGGGCGCCGCCGAGGAAGCCGCGCCGGCGGAGCCTCGCCGCTTCGTCATCCGCTTTCTCACCGAGGGTGAGTTTCCGCCTTTCAACTACTACGACGACGAGGGCGTGCTCTCGGGCTTCAACGTCGATCTGGCGCGCGCGATCTGCCTCGAGGTGGGGGCGGCCTGCGATATCAAAGTGCGCCCCTGGGAGGAATTGCTGATCGGCTTGCGGCGCGGCGATGCGGATGCCGTGATCGCGGCGCACATGGTCACGGCCACCAGCCTCGCGGAGGTCGATTTTTCCGATCGCTATTTCTACACGCCCGGGCGTTTCGTCAGCCGGACCGGGAGCGGAATCACGGACATCAGCCCCGACGCGCTCGACGGCGTCAGCATCGGCGTGGCGAAAGGGACGGCGCACGAGGCATTCGTCAAAGCGTTCTTCCGCGACAGCCGGATCGTGCTGTTCGAGAACCCGGAGCTCGCGCGTGAGGGCCTGCAGCAGGGCAAGGTGGATTTGATCTTCGGAGATGCGATCAGCCTCGCGTTCTGGCTCAACGGGTCGCTCTCGCGGCAGTGCTGCGAGTTCAAGGGGGACGCGTTCCTGGAGCCCAAGTACTTCGGGGACGGGCTCGCGGTTGCGCTGCCGCGCAACGATCCACAGATCAAAACTCTGATCAACGGCGCCTTGAAGCGGGTCCGGCAAAGCGGGCGTTTCCAGGAGCTCGTCGAGCGCTATTTCCCGGTCCGCATTTACTAAGACCGGCGCAACCGTTGCGGTTGGGGCACGCCGCGGCGTCGCGGGCCGGCCATTGTCATACTCCTGAAATGCAAATCCCTTTGTAAGGGAGCCTAAGGATACCCGCAGACGACGCGGATCGGAGGCTTGCCGATGGGGATCGAACGCTCATACCGGACACTGTTCATTTCGGATGTGCATCTCGGGACACGTGCCTCTCAAGCCGAAATGCTCCTCGACTTCCTCAAATATAACGACGCTCAGACGATCTATCTGGTTGGCGACATTCTCGATTTCTGGCGGATCAAGCGCGGCGCGATCTGGCCTCAGGCGCACAACGACGTGCTGCAGAAGCTCTTGCGCAAAGTCCGCAAGGGCACGCGGGTGATCTATATCCCCGGCAACCACGATGAAGGCATCCGCGACTACGCGGGCATGCACTTCGGCGGGATCGAGATCGAGCGGCAGGCCTTTCACACCACGGCCGACGGACGCCGCTTTATCGTGCTGCACGGCGATGAGTACGACGTGGTGGTGCGCTACGCGCGCTGGCTCGCGTTCCTCGGAGATCGCGGTTATGAGCTTGCGCTGTGGTCCAACTGGCCGCTGAACTTCATCCGGCGCCGGCTGGGGCTCGGCTACTGGTCGCTCTCGGCTTACCTCAAGCATCGCGTGAAGACGGCGGTGAGCTTCATCGGCGAGTTCGAGAAGAACCTGGCGGAGGAAGCGCGCCGGCATCAGGTGGATGGCGTGATCTGTGGGCACATCCATCACGCGGCCAGCCGGGATATCGGCGGCGTTCACTACATCAATACCGGCGATTGGGTCGAAAGCTGCACGGCGGTGGGCGAGACCGAAACCGGCGAGATGGAGCTGATCCGGTGGCTGGATGTGGTGCGCGAGCGTAGAGAGGCTCCCGTGGCGGATGCGGCGCTTCAGGCCGCCTGATGCGAATCCTGCTCGCAACCGACGCCTGGAGCCCTCAGATCAACGGCGTCGTGCGCACCTATCAGCGGCTCGCCCACGAGCTTCAGCTCATCGGGTCCGAGCTGGTGGTGCTGGGGCCCGAGAATTTCCGCCGCGTGCCCTGTCCGAGCTATCCCGAGATCGGCCTTGCCGTGCCGGATCAGCGCCATTGCTCGAAGCTGATCGAGAATGCTCGGGTGGATGCAATCCACATCGCGACTGAAGGCCCCGTCGGCTGGATGGCGCGCGCACACTGTCTGCGCCGGCGCCTGCCGTTCACGAGCAGCTTTCACACGCGGTTCGCGGATTACGTGAGCGCGCGCTGGCCCATTCCTGAGTCCTGGGTCTATGCGTTCCAGCGCCGCTTCCATGCCCGCAGCGCGGGCGTAATGGTGGCGACCGAGAGCTTTGCCGCCGATCTCAGGCGGCGTGGCTTCGAGCGGCTGCTTCCCTGGACGCGCGGCGTGGATACGGCATTGTTTCGTCCCCGGCCGGTGCGGCTCTTCGGAGAGGGGCCGGTTTTTCTCTATGCGGGCCGCGTGGCGGTGGAGAAGAATATCGAGGCGTTTCTGCGTCTCGATCTCCCCGGCATTAAAGTCGTCGTGGGGGATGGGCCGCAGCTCGCGGAGCTCGAAGCGCAGTATCCGGAAGTGATTTTCACGGGCGTGCGTGAAGGCGAGGGGCTTGCCGCCTGCTACGCCTCGGCGGACGTTTTCGTGTTTCCGAGCCTCACCGATACGTTCGGCATGGTGATGCTGGAGGCGATGGCGAGCGGTGTTCCGGTCGCGGCGTTTCCGGCGATCGGTCCGAAAGATCTCGTCACGTCCGGCGTCTCCGGCATTTTGAGCGATGATCTCAGGACGGCCGCACTCGCCGCGCAGGCGCTCGACCGGGCGCAGGTGCGCGAAAAGGCAATGGCATTCACGTGGCAGGCGGCCGCCAAGCTCTTTCTCGCGAACATCGACACTGCGCTCGCGCAGGCGCGCCAGCGCGGCGATAGCGTCTCGCGGAATTTCCCCATGGCACGCGCCAGGTCAGTCTAGGCCTGCGTCCGCCGGGGCCTTGCGGCTCTGTCTTCTTACAAATTCTCAATTCTCAGGAATTGCTCTGGCCAGCGATTCTGAATTGGCTATGCTCACCCGCTCTCGGGAAGGAAAGGCGCACGGTTTGCTCGCTCGCCAGCCCGCAGGAATACACGCTCAGGCACGGCTGCGCGGGTGGGGGGACCGGGCTTTCATGTCATCTCGTTGGATGCTCGGCGTGCATGGACTTGCTGTGTTGCTGCTCTTGCCGCTTGCAGCGGATGCGGCAGCGGCCAAGTGCCGGATACGCAATCCGGACGTGTCGATCGCGGGTGTGATGCTGACGGATGCGGAAAGCGCAATCGCGGTCGTGGGCAGCAACGCGAAACTGATCGAGAGCGAGGACGATCTTCCGCACGCGCGCTTCGTCTCGACCAATGGCGTCGAAGAGTTGGTGCTGTTCGCGCCCTACGGAGCGGTGGCGGACGAATATGCCGAAGCCGAGGTGCGGTATGCGGGGCCCGAGGCGCTGGTGCTCAAGGATCTGCCGATCGAGAGCTTCAAGACGGGCCGGGGTGTTCAGCTCGGCATGAGCGTCGCGGAGGTCCAGGCGCTGTTCGGAACGTGCTTCAAGTCACGCCAGAAGACGGGACCGGATCTGTTTTTCGAATACGAAATCGAAAAGGCCGATCGCGATCCCGAACTGACGAAGTTCGGCTTTCCCGTCTATTACGCGGAATACGAGTTCAAGAACGGCAAGCTCGTGCGTTACCGCTTCGGGTTTGCCTTTCCCTGAAAGACCGGCTCGGGACTGGTCTTGAGAGCGGGCTCTCGACCGCTCGTCTCAGCGAGGGCGGCGCGGTCCGCCGCCGGGGCCAACCGAGGACGGAGGGGGACCCGAACGGGCGTCCTTATGGCGGAAGTTGATGCGACCCTTCGTGAGGTCGTAAGGCGTCATCTCGACGGTGACCTTGTCGCCGGCGAGAATGCGAATGCGGTTCTTCTTCATGCGCCCGGACGTGTAGGCGATGACCTCGTGTCCATTGTCGAGCTTCACGCGGCAGCGGGCGTCGGGCAGCACCTCCTCCACCACACCTTCGAACTCGAGCATCTCTTCTTTCGCCATTCACACTCCCTGGGCGATCCCGACAGCAATCAAAGTAAGTATAGAGGATACTTCAGCCCTGCCGATGGCAACGGCGCGAGCCGACAGAACATGGCCTCATTACGATCTTGCAAAAGCAACGGGGAGCAGACACCGCCGCTCCCCGTGCTCGTCCGTTTTCTCTTGGCTCAGAGCGGGCGCAGGTTGACGGCAGCGATCTTGCCGTTGCGCCCACGCTCGGTCTCGTACGCGATCTTCTGGCCTTCGCGGAGAGTCTGCAGCCCGGCGCGCTCTACGGCCGAGATATGCACGAACACATCAGCCCCGCCTTCTTCGGGCTGAATGAATCCATACCCCTTTTGACCGTTGAACCACTTTACAGTGCCGTTCGACATTATAGTGCCTCCAAAGCATCGTCATATCTCCGGACCCGATGACCGGAGAGTCATCAAATCGCGCGATGGAGACTTCTAGTTTCAGCGTGGGGCGCTGTCGCAGAGTGAACCAAGGCGTGTTCGATGGCCTTATATGAACCGGCTTTTCTATAAAGGCAAGATGTTGCACGGGGACGGAGGAGCATGATCTCGAAGCTGTTTTACCGTCGGTAAATTGAACAGCATGAGTAAATGAACGCGTTTCTGTAGCACATCTCTGGTGTCTGCTCTTTATCCGGGCACTAATTCTATGACGAAGGCGCAAGAGCGAGAATAGAGGCAAGTCCCTCTTTCAGATCGGTCTAAGCAACTTATGTAACGCGCTCTCCCGGCTGGGTTATTTTTTTTTGGATCAAACTTCGGGTTTTCCCGGAGCCGCCTCCCGTCCGGGGGCGGGCAACCTGCTTTCAAGGGCAGTTGCAAATGCGAAGACACGCCCGTATAAGTCCCGGCTGAGCCGCCCGGCGGGGCATGCCGTGGCGGCTTTTCATGCTTTTACTATCCGCGCTTTCCGCAAAAAGCGTCCCTCCTCCCGTGGCGAACCGCCTGGCGAGGCGGAGGGTTTGTCCAGCCGTTCGCGGCCGGACTGCGGAGCGCTTCGAACTCAAGGAGAGCAAAATGCCCAAGATGAAGACCAAGAGCGGCGCCAAAAAGCGCTTCAAGATGACTGGCACCGGCAAGGTGAAGGCGGCTGCCCAGGGCAAACGCCACGGCATGATCAAGCGTCACGCGAAGTTCATTCGCGACGCGCGCGGCACCATGGTGCTGAACGACAGCGACGCGAAGATCGTCAAGAAATACATGCCCTACGCCCGCTGAGCTCAAGTCGAGCTCGCCTCAGTCCATTCCAGTCATTAAGGAAGCAAATCCATGGCTCGTGTAAAACGCGGTGTTACCGCTCACGCCAAGCATAAAAAGGTTCTGAAGGCCGCCAAGGGCTACTATGGCCGCCGCAAGAGCACCATCCGCGTCGCCAAGCAGGCCGTCGAGAAGGCGCTGCAGTACGGCTATCGCGACCGCAAGCGCCGCAAGCGCACGTTCCGCGCGCTCTGGATCCAGCGCATCAACGCTGCCACCCGCGAGCACGGCCTGACCTACGGCCGATTTATTCATGGCCTCTCGAAGGCCGGTATCGACATCGACCGCAAGGTGCTGGCGGATCTCGCCGTTCGCGATGCGGCTGCCTTCAAGGCGCTCGTCGAACAGGCGGCTGCAGCGGCAGGCAAGGCTGCCTGACCTTTCGTTTCGTGCTCGATAGTCTTGGCCGCGCGATGTCCTGGGTGACGCCCCGGTTTCGGCGGCCTTTTCCTACGCCGCCCACCCAAGGGCCACTGATGGCAGGCATGGCATGACTGGCACGACCGAACTCGACACTCTAAAGGACGAGCTTCTGGGGCAGATCGCGGCGGCGAAGGATCTTGCGCAGCTCGAGGCGGTGCGCGTCGCGGCGCTCGGCAAGAAGGGGCGCATTGCCGAGCAGATGTCCAAGCTCGCGACGCTGCCGCCCGATCAGCGCAAGGCCTTCGGCGCCGCAAACAACGCGGTGAAGGAGGCGGTTACCCAGTCGCTCGAGGCGCGCAAGACGGATCTCGAGGCGGCCGCTCTCGAAGCCCGGCTCGAGAGCGAGCGGGCGGACGTGACGCTTCCTGTGCGGGCTGGACCGGAGGCGCTGGGGCGCATCCATCCGGTAAGCCAGGTGTTCGACGAATGCGTCGAGATCTTCGCCGATCTCGGTTTCGATGTGGCCGAGGGGCCGGATATCGAGACCGACGACATGAACTTCACCAAGCTCAACATTCCGGCCGAGCATCCCGCGCGGCAGGAGCATGACACCTTCTATTTTCCGGCCAAGCCCGACGGCTCGCGCCTGCTCCTGCGCACGCATACGAGCCCGGTGCAGATCCGCACCATGGAGAGCCGTAAGCCGCCGATCCGCATCATCGCGCCGGGGCGCGTCTACCGCTGCGACAGCGATCAGACGCACACGCCGATGTTCCACCAGATCGAGGGGCTCGTCATCGACGAGACGACCCACATGGGACATCTCAAGTGGGTGCTCGAGGAGTTCTGCAAGGCGTTCTTCGAGGTGTCGGACGTGAAGATGCGCTTCCGCGCTTCGCACTTTCCGTTCACGGAGCCTTCGATGGAGGTCGACATCGGCGCGGAGGCGATCGGCAAGCCCGGCCAGTGGCTCGAAATTCTCGGCTGCGGCATGGTGCATCCGAATGTGCTCAGGAACTGCGGTCTCGATCCCGAAAAGTACCAGGGCTTCGCCTTCGGCATGGGCCTCGACCGGCTCACGATGCTGAAATACGGCGTGCCGGACCTACGCGCGTTCTTCTCGGCGGATCTGAGGTGGCTGCGCCATTACGGCTTCTCCGTGCTCGACGTGCCGACGCTCGGCGGCGGACTCTCCTCTTAGGCGGCGCGCGTGGGTTCACCCCGATGAGATCCAGGATCGCCGCTTTCTCGCTCTGCCTCCTCGGCGCTCTCGCTTCGGGCGGGGGCGCGGCGCGAATTGCGGAAGCGGGGGACGGGCGTGAGTCTGTTTCGCTTGCGCGCGCCGACCGGGAGCATCTGCTGGCCGGTATGCGCCGCTATCTCGACAGCGTCCAGGGCATCGTAGACGGTCTCGCACGCAGCAACATGGCTGCGGTGGCGGAAAGTGCGCGCAAAGCTGGCGCGGCCATGGTGTCGGATATCTCGCTCGTGGCGATCGTCGGCTTACCGCCGGATTTTCTGCTGGCCAGCATGGCGACGCATCAGAAGTTCGACGAGCTTGCAGACGAGGCGAAGGCTGGGGCGACGCGGATGGCCGTGCTCGACAAGCTCAGCGGAATTCTGGCGACCTGCAACGCCTGCCACGAGACTTATCGCGTCGCGATCCGGTGACGCAGCCGGGCATCCGGCGGTTGTTTTTCGCCTCGGGCCACATGGGCTCGGGCGACTACGGTCTAGAGAGGAAAGACGTCCATGAAGTTCACGCTCTCCTGGCTCAAGGATCATCTCAAGACCAAGGCGACGGTCGAGGAGATCTCGACCAAGCTGTCGGCCATCGGGCTCGAGGTCGAGAGCGTCGAGGATCCGGCCGCGAAGCTCGGCGCGTTCCGCGTCGCGCGCATCGTGGAGGCCAAGAGGCATCCCAACGCCGACAAGCTGCAGGTGGTGCAGGTCGAGGTGGAGAAGGGCCAGCCGCTGTTCGAGGTGGTGTGCGGAGCGCCCAATGCGCGCGCCGGCATGATCAGCGTGTTCGCGCCGCTTGGCACCTACATCCCGGGCTCCAAGATCACGCTCGAGAAGAAGCCGGTGCGGGGCGTCGTCTCCAACGGCATGATGTGCTCGGCGGCGGAGCTCGAGCTCGCTGAGGACAGCGAGGGTATCCTGGATCTTCCGGCCGAGCTCGCCGAGCAGGTGGGCGCGCGCTACATCGACGTAGCGGGCCTCAACGATCCCGTGTTCGAGGTGAAGCTCACGCCCAACCGTCCGGACTGCACGGGCGTGCGCGGCATTGCGCGCGATCTCGCGGCGGCAGGGCTCGGCACGCTCAAGGACGAGAAGACGATCTCCGGTGTCGAGGGCAGCTTCGACAATCCGGTCGCGGTGAAGCTCGACTTCGCGAACGGCACGGAGGATGCGTGCCCGGTGTTCGCGGCGCGTCTCGTCAAGGGCGTCAGCAACGGGCCGTCGCCGGAGTGGCTGCAGAACCGGCTCAAGGCCGTGGGGCTTCGGCCGATCAATGCGCTGGTCGACGTCACCAACTACATCAGCCAGGATCGCGGGCGTCCGCTGCACGTCTATGATGCGGACAAGCTCAAGGGCGCAGTGCGGGCGCGGCTTGGCAAGGGGGGCGAGACGTTCCAGGGCCTCGACGGCAAGGAGCACACCGTCGACGAGACGATGTGCGTGATCGCGGACGACAGCGGTCCGCTCGGCCTCGGCGGCATCATCGGCGGGGAGGCGTCGGGCTCGACCGAGACGACGACAAACGTGCTGATCGAGAGCGCCTACTTCGATCCGCTGCGCACGGCGGCGACCGGCCGCAAGACCGGGCTCGTCACCGATGCGCGCTACCGGTTCGAGCGCGGCGTCGATCCCGAGAGCGTGCTGCCGGGGCTCGATCTCGCGACGCAGATGATCCTCAAGCTCTGCGGCGGTAAGCCATCCAAGGCGACGGTTGCCGGGCGCGTTCCGGATACGAAGCGGGCGATCGTGTTCGAGCTTGCCCGCGTGGAGAAGCTTTCCGGCCTTTCGCTGCCGGCGGACGAGATCAAGACGATCCTGGAGACGCTCGGATGCGTGCTGGTGGGCGGTGGCGAGACGCTCGAGGTCACGCCGCCGTCGTGGCGCCCGGACATTCATGGCTCGGCGGATCTCGTCGAGGAAGTGGTGCGCATCGCGGGCATCGATCGCGTGCCGGCGACGGCGCTGCCGCGCATGAGCGGCGTGTCGCGGGCGGTGCTCACCGACAAGCAGAAGCGCGCCCGGCGCGCACGCCGGCTGCTCGCTGCACGCGGCCTCGTCGAGGCGGTGACGTGGTCGTTCCTTCCCAAGGATCAGGCTGACGCGTTCGGGACGGGTGCTACGCTCGTCGAGCTTGCCAATCCGATCTCGGTCGATCTCGCCGTAATGCGTCCGAGCCTGCTGCCGGGCCTGCTGACCGCCGTCGAGCGCAACCGCAATCGCGGGTTCGCGGACGTCGCGCTGTTCGAGCTGGGGCAGGCCTATCGGGGCGACAAGCCGGAGGATCAATACCTTGCGGCGGCAGGCGTGCGGGCCGGAACGGCCGGTGTCTCAGGTGGCGGGCGCCATTGGGACGGCAAGGCTCAGGCAGTTTCGGTGTTCGATGCCAAGGCCGATGCGGCCGCCGTGCTCGTGGCGCTCGGTATCGACGCAGGCAAGGCCCAGGTCACGCGCGATGCGCCCGCCTGGTATCATCCGGGCCGGTCGGGCACGCTGCGGCTCGGGCCCAAGACCGTGCTCGCGCATTTCGGCGAGCTGCATCCGCGGACGCTTGCGGGCCTCGACGTCGAAGGCCCTGTCGTGGGCTTCGAAGTGTTCCTGGATGCGCTGCCGCCCGAGAAGAAGAAGGGCCGCGCCAAAGCGCCGTTCGCGCAATCGGATCTGCTGCCCGTGCGGCGCGACTTCGCGTTCGTTCTCGATCGCGGCGTCAATGCAGGCGATGTGGTGCGCGCCGCGCTGGGTGCCGACAAGGCGCTGATCTCGGGCGTCTCGGTGTTCGACGTGTTCGAGGGGGGCGCGCTCGCGGCAGAGGGCAAGAAGTCGGTTGCGATCGAAGTGACGCTGCAGCCGACCTCGGAAACGCTGACCGACAAGGACATCGAGGCCATCTCCCAGAAGGTCATCGCGGATGTGAAGAAGGCAACCGGCGGAGAAATCCGGAGCTAGGACGTTTCAATTTCTCCGGCATCACCGCCGCCGCCTCTCCGTCTCGGATTGATGTCCCCTGTTCGACAGTCCTGTTGCCAGAGGATCATTCCTGGTATGAGACTGCCCGCGGAAGTGCGGGAGATACGAGATGGTTGCTGACGTCGGCACGGATACCTCGAAGCCTTTGGTTCTGCCCAAGCCGGATTTGCATCACATCATCGTGGTGGGCGGCGGAGCGGGCGGCCTGGAGCTGGCGACGCGGCTCGGCGACAAGCTGGGGCGGCGCAAGAAGGCGGCGATCACGCTGGTCGACCGCTCGCGCACGCATATCTGGAAGCCGCTGCTTCACGAAATCGCCGCGGGCAGCATGGACGTCGACCGGCACGAGGTCGAGTACATGGCGCAGGGCCACTGGCACGGCTTCAAATTCCGCTATGGCGAGATGATCGGCCTGGACCGGGCGCGGAAGCTCATCCACCTGGCGCGTACCGTCGACGAGGACGGGCGCGAGATCACGCCGGATCGCTGGCTTCCCTACGACACGCTCATCATTGCCGTCGGCAGCGTCTCGAACGATTTCGGCGTGCCGGGCGTGAAACAGAACGCGATGATGCTCGATACGCCCGAGCAGGCGGAGCGCTTCAACCGCCGCCTGATCAACGCCTGCGTGCGGGCCAATACGCAGCCGGGCCCCATTCGGCCGGAGCAGCTCCACGTGGCGATCATCGGCGCGGGCGCGACGGGTACCGAGCTTTCCGCCGAGCTGCACGGCACGGCGCGTGGCGTCGTGGCGTTCGGTCTCGACAAGATCGATCCGGAGAAGGACATCCGCATCACCCTGATCGAGGCGAACGATCGCATCGTTCCGGCGCTCCCGCCGCGCATTTCCCAGGCGACGGCCGAGATCCTGACGGGGCTCAACGTCGATATCCGCACGAGCGCTCGCGTGACGGAGGTGACCGAGCACGGGGTGAAGCTCGCGAGCGGCGATTTCATTCCTTCGGAGCTCGTGGTGTGGGCGGCTGGCGTGAAGGGGCCGGACGTGCTGAGCAACCTCGACGGGCTCGAGGTCAGCCGGTCCAACCAGCTCATCGTCAAGCCGACGCTCGAGACCACCTTCGATCCCAACATCTTCGCTTTCGGCGATTGCGCCTATCTGGTGCCTCCGGGCGAAACGCTCGCCATTCCGCCGCGCGCCCAGGCGGCGCACCAGGAGGCGTCGCATCTCGTGAAGCAGCTCAAGGCGCGTCTCAATGGCGAGCCGTTGAAGCCGTTCGTCTATCGCGATTTCGGATCTCTGGTGTCGCTCGGCGACTACTCGACGGTCGGAAGCCTCATGGGCTTCGTGACCGGGCGCAAGATGCTGATCGAGGGCTTCGTCGCGAAGCTCATGTATCGCTCGCTCTACAAGATGCACGAGACGGCCTTGCACGGATATTGGAAGGTGATGCTGGATTCGATCTCGCGCCTTCTGACGCGCCGCACGGAGCCGCACGTCAAGCTGCATTAGGGAGGCAGCGGGCAGGGCAGTAAGGCAGTGGGGGCGTGGAGATGGTGCAAGAGGTGAATGCGGCCGGGGGCTGTCTCTGCGGTGCCGTGCGTTTCAAGGTCCACGGCGTGCCGATCCGCATGGCGCAGTGTCACTGCCGCGATTGCCAGCGCGCGTCCGGCACCGGCCACATGTCGAATGCCATCTTCAAGACGGCCGACGTCGAGGTCTCAGGAACGACGGCCAGCTATGCGAGCACGGCCGACAGCGGAAACACGCTCACCCGCCATTTCTGTCCGACGTGCGGCGGCCGCCTGTTTCTCTACAGTGCAGCGCGGCCGGGCATGATCGTGATGGCGGCCGGGGCTTTCGACGACATGAGCTGGTTCGAGCCGCAGATCGTGCTCTACACGAAGAACAAGCCGGCCTGGGATCTCGTGAGCGAGGCCGTGCCGCATTTCGAGGGGATGCCGCCGCCCCCGCCGCCGAAGGCTTGAAAGCCGGGCGGCTGACTATTGCTTCAAATTTTAAGAAAGCCTTCAACTAGGGATTGACGGGGCTTTGTTATCCTTACTCCGCGGGCCATGAGGGATCCGATGGAGTGCGCACCCGTGTGTGAGCTCAGTGTCGTCTTAATGTTCGTCGTAGCGCACATCGTGGCCTGGGCCGCGCTCGGCGGGGGCTGGCGAGGTGCCGCCAGGGCTCCGTTCGCCGTGCTCGTTCCCGCCGTCGCGCTGATCGTCCTCAACGCGGTGTTCTACGACTCCTACAACGATCTCCTGATCAAGATCTGGGCTTTTCTGAGTTGGGAGTTCCTGTATCTGCTCGGCTATCTGACGTTGCGCATCATGACGCGCGCCTCGCCCGTGCGGTCGTAGGGTACGTCCGGTTTTCGGTGTTCGAGGCTAGGGCTTGCCGCGCAGATAGCCGATGCGGCCGCCGGAGGTCTCGCGCAGCCGTTCCAGGTGATCCAGAAGCTCCCGGGGATGGAGCGGAAGCCCGGTCATCCTCACATGATCGTCCTCGAGCGCGGCGAGCGAGGGCATGATCCCTTCGGCCGTCTTGTGCAGCATGGCGATGGTGGCGACGCACGAGCGGGTCATGTTGCGCGGGACCTTCGGGATCGCGCTCGAGATCAGATTGCGCGCGCGGTCCGACAGATAACTCGACAGGCGGCCGAACACGGCGATGAGCTTGATGAAGAAGTCCTCGCGGAAGCGATAGCCCCGCGTCTCCATCCATTCGAAGAACTTGGTCATGATCATATCCTGCCGGCGCAGGATCGGCGTGAGGCGGTAATCCTGCCACTCGGCCACGAGATCGAAGCGGGGATCTAAGTCGATGTCGCCGGGGGCGAAAGTCTCCCTGGCCTTGACGCCCACGCTCTTGAAGAAGTCCTTGTTGCTGCGCGTATCGAGACGCGTCTTGAAGGCGGGCAGCTCCACCGCGCCGTCGCTGGCATCGGAGAAGGCCTGCGCGACCAGCTTGGCGCAGAACAGTTTGCGGCGGCCCTTGAGGCGCATGCTGAAGTCGTAGGGGATGTGACGCGCTTCGCCCGTCTTGGTCGCTTGGATACGGGCATATGCGAGGGCTGCGGCGCGGGCTGCAAGATCCGCATCGCGGAAGCGGTAGAGCACCGCGCGCCCAAGGCCGTGGTCGAGCACGTGCTCCAGCGTGTTGATCACCGAGCCGTCCTCGATCAACGCCTCGACGACCCAGTGCTGGCCCTTGCCGTCGATGTGGATGATCGCGATGTGGCTGAACTGGGTGTCCACGTCGCCGATGCGGGCGATGGCCGCGCTGTTGTGCGCGCTGCCGCGGACGAGGAGCACGTCGCCCGAGCGGAAGGGGATGTTCTGGCCGGTGTAGAAGGCGGGATTGACGAGGGTGTTGTAGGCCTTGCCGGTGAAGCCGCGTCCGCCTTTCTCGCCCGATGCAAGATGCGGATTGCCGGCGGCGATCTCGCCCAGGATGTCGGAGCCGTAGCGTGCGATGCGGAACACGTCGCGCAGCGCGATCTCGGCCGGGCGCGTCAGCAGGCCTTTCGAATGCCAGACGGCGATCCGGTCGCGCAGACGCATGCGTCCCCTGAACAGCTCGCCCAGGAGCGCGGGGGCGGCTTTTGTGATCTCTCCGCTGCCTGTCGTCACGTCGATGGAGTTGAGGAGGTCGTAGAGCGTGCGGAGCGCGGCTGCCAGCTCATCGGGCGTCTCGAACTGCCGGTCCGCCACGATGCTGAATTGGGCAAGACGCTCCTCAAGTCCCGTCACGACAGACCGTTGCACAACACGCCCCCTTACTCGCGGCCCGCTTCGACACGGGCACTGCCCCTTGGCCAGTATGGCATTCTACTACGACAGCTCTGCCCGCGGAAAATGCTCCGGGTTCTTATTAAGCGCGGGCTTTGCGTGCGGAATAAGGGCCGGACGCCCCGTTGGGGCGCCCGGCCTCGATTCTATCCGCGGCGAAGCGCGGCCAGAAGCTCTGGGGTGGGGTAGGAATCGGCCGGGAGCTTATATTTCAGCTGCATGGCCTTGATGGCCTGCCGGCTCTTGAGGCCGATCAGGCCGTCGATCTCGCCCACGTCGAAGCCCCGCGCGGTGAGAAGGCGCTGCAACTCCTTGGCCTCGTCCTGGGTGAGGGTGGGGATGCCCTCGCGTCCGCGCCGCATGGCCGGGGCGCCGTTGATGCGCGTTGCCAGGTAAGCGGCGGTGGTGGCGTAATTGAGAGACTGGTTCCACTGCAGATAGACGTTGAAATTCGGGAAGGCGAGGAACGCCGGTCCGAACCGGCCCATCGGCAGCAGCAAGGAGGCGGGTAGCGCGTCCTTCTCGAGCGGCGCGCCGTCCGCCTGCGTCACGCCCCACGCCGCCCACTGCGAGCGCGGATGCGTGATGGCGAGGTCCGACTGATCCCAAGGCATCTGCTCCGGCACGCGCACCTCCTGGATCCACGGCTCGTTGGGCCGCCAGCCGAGGTGGGCCATGTAGTTCGCGGTGGTGCCGATGATGTCGGTCGCGCTGTCGAACAGGTCCGGGCGGCCGTCGCCGTCATAGTCGATGGCGTGCTCAAGATAGCGGGTGGGGAGGAACTGGGTCTGCCCGATTTCGCCGGCCCAGGACCCGATCATCGTGGAGGGGGTCATGTCTCCGCGATCGATGATCTGGAGCGCGGCCTTGAGCTCATCGCGGAACATCGGGCCGCGGCGGCAATCGTAGGCGAGCGTCACGAGCGAGCGCATGATCGGCAGCTTGCCCATACCGGCGCCGAAGTCGCTTTCGAGTGCCCAGAACCCGGTGATGACGCCGGGGTCGACTCCGAACTGCTTCACGGCGCGATCGAAGGCCGCGCGGTTCTTCTGGATCTGCGCGCGCCCGTTGGTGACGCGGTTCGGGGTGGCCAGCTTGGCGGAAAAGTCGAGGAAGCTCTGCGAGAAGAAGCCCTGGCGGCGATCGCGCGAGATGACGCCCTGGTCGGGCGTCATGCCGTCGAGGGCGAGCGAGATGGTGCGCTGGCTGATGCCCTCGGCGGCGGCCTCGCGGCGGAAGTCACGCATCCAGGTGTCGAAGGCCCAGTTCGTCTTGCAATTGCGCGGAGCGGCGGGCGGCGGCATGCCTTTGGTCGAGACGCGTCCACCGGTCGCCTGGCCGACAGCCGGGGTCTGCACGGCAGCCGGAGTGGCAGCAGCCGGCGTTCCAGCGGGGGGCGCGGCCGAAGGGGCCGCGGCCTCGCCCGCCAGGGGGGCGCCTGCGTCGGGCGCGGGCTGCGCCTTCTTCTTCTGCGGCTTTGCCTTCGGTGCCTGGTCGGTCGGGCCGAATTCGATGCCCCCTGCCATCACGGAGGATGCGGGGAGGAGAGCGGCTGCGGCGAGAGTTGAGAGGGTGGCGGAAAGAAATAGAGCAAATCGCATTTCGGTCCTTCCGGATCTCGGGTTCGCCGCCACTCATGCCGACCCATGTGGCGCCGTCAAGACTCAAGCCCCCCGGCTGTTTTCCTTGAGTGCTGATGATTTCCGGTGAGTACCGGTGGCCCGTTGCCGCATAGAGTGACGCAGCGCGGAGATCCGCGGCGCCATTTCCGTTTTGTCGGAGGGGTTTCAGGCACTTCCGATGAGAATGCCGACTGCGAAGACGATGAGGCCGCCGGCCACGACCTCGACGGTTGCTCGCATGAACGGGGTATCCATGTAGCGGGCGCGGATCCAGGCGATGGTCCAAAGCTCGATCAGCACGACGACGGCCGCGACGCCGGTGGCGGTCCAGAAATCCGGGATCAGGTAGGGAAGCGTGTGGCCGAGGCCGCCGAGGGCGGTCATGACGCCGGTGATGGCGCCGCGAATCCATGGGTGTCCGCGGCCGGATATCAGGCCGTCATCGGCCATGGCCTCGGCAATTCCCATGGAGATGCCAGCGCCGACGGAGGCGGCCATGCCGACCAGGAAAGTCGCCCAGGTGTCGTGGGTGGCGAAGGCGGCGGCGAAAATGGGCGCCAACGTGGACACCGAGCCGTCGATCAGGCCGGTGAGACCCGGCTGAACGTACTGGAGCACGAACGCGCGCCTCTCCGCCTGCGCTTCCTCCACACGGGTGTCCGCCGAGATGCCGGTTTCCCGAAGGCGAACGGCCAGGCTCGCGTGTTTGTCCTCGGCCGCGATCAGGTCGCCCAGGAGCTTGCGGATGGAGGCGTCGGTGGTGCGGGCAAGGATGGACCGGTAGAAGCGGCCCGTCTCCTGCTCCATGGATTCCGCCTGGGCGCGCACCTTCTCGAGCCCCAGCGGGCGAACCATCCAGATCGGATCGTGGCGTATGAATCCGCGGACATCCTGCCGGCGGATCAAGGGGATGTGGTCGCCAAATTTCTGGCGATAGAGGTCGATAAGCCAGCGGCGATGCTGGTTCTCCTCCTCCGCCATCTCCGTGAAGAGCTTGGCGGAAGCGGGATAGGTCTCCTCGAGGGCGTGGGCATACTCGGAGTAGATGCGGCCATCCTCCTCCTCGAGCGCGATGGCAAGCGCCAGCACCTCCCGCTCGTCCAGATCCTCGAACCTGCGCATGAACTGCCCCTTTTTGCCCAAATAGTTTAGAATAATTCTAATTAATAGAGCTATGCGATGCAAGGGCGCGAGACCCGGCGCGACACTCCGCCGAGGCCCGGATTTTCGCCGATTTTGGGAAAAGCGACGCGGTCCGCGCCCCAAGCTTGTGAGACCCAAGCGCGAGGTGATAAGGACGCGCGCATGACCGACATCTCATTGATCCGCAACTTCTCCATCATCGCCCACATCGATCACGGCAAGTCCACGCTTTCGGACCGCCTGATCCAGATCTGTGGCAACGTTTCGAACCGCGAGATGAAGGAGCAAATCCTCGACTCGATGGACATCGAGCGCGAGCGCGGCATCACGATCAAGGCGCAGACCGTGCGCCTCGACTACAGGCACAAGGATGGCAAGGTCTATCAGCTCAATCTGATGGATACGCCAGGCCACGTGGACTTCGCCTACGAGGTCTCCCGCAGCCTCGCCGCGTGCGAGGGCGCAATCCTGGTGGTGGACGCGAGCCAGGGCGTTGAGGCGCAGACGCTCGCCAACGTCTACCAGGCGCTGGACAACAATCTCGAGATCCTGCCGGTTCTCAACAAGGTGGATCTGCCGTCCGCCGACGAGGACCGCGTCAAGCAGCAGATCGAGGACGTGATCGGCCTCGATGCGTCCGACGCCGTCGGCGTTTCCGCCAAGACGGGTCTCAACGTCGAGGCCGTTCTGGAAGCCATCGTCGAGCGCCTGCCGCCGCCGAAGGGCGATGCCTCGAAGCCGCTGAAAGCCATGCTGGTCGACAGCTGGTATGACGCCTATCTCGGCGTCGTCGTTCTCGTGCGCATCATCGACGGCACGCTGAAGCGCGGCCAGAAGGTGCAGATGATGGCCACCGGCGGCCACTATCAGGTGGAGCGCGTCGGCATTTTCCGTCCCAAGCAGGAGATGCTGGATCAGCTGGGCCCCGGCGAGGTCGGCTTCTTCACGGCCGCCATCAAGGAGGTGGCCGACACCCGCGTCGGCGATACCGTGACGGATGAGAAAAACCCGACGCCGGAGCCGCTACCGGGCTTCAAGCCGGCGCAGCCGGTGGTGTTCTGCGGACTCTTTCCAGTCGATGCGGCGGACTTCGAAGATCTGCGCGATGCGATGGCGCGGCTTCGGCTGAACGATGCGAGCTTCTCGTTCGAGGCGGAAAGCTCCGCGGCGCTGGGCTTCGGCTTCCGTTGCGGCTTCCTCGGCCTCCTGCATCTCGAGATCATCACCGAGCGGCTCGAGCGCGAGTTCAACCTCGATCTGATCACGACCGCGCCCTCGGTCATCTATCACATCCATATGACCGACGGTTCCGTCGTCGAGCTGCACAATCCGGCCGACATGCCCGATACGGTCCGTATCGATCACATTGAGGAGCCGTGGATCGAAGCGACGATCCTGGTGCCGGACGAGTATCTGGGCTCCGTGCTGAAGCTCTGCCAGGATCGCCGCGGGCGCCAGAAGCAGCTTACCTACGTCGGCACGCGCGCCATGCTCGTCTATGAGCTGCCGCTCAACGAGGTGGTGTTCGATTTCTATGACCGCCTCAAATCGGTTTCGCGCGGCTATGCGTCGTTCGACTATCAGATCAAGGGCTACGAGGAGAACGAGCTCGTGAAGCTGTCGATCCTCGTCAACGACGAGCCGGTCGATGCGCTTTCGATGATCGTGCACCGCACGCGCGCGGAAAGCCGTGGCCGGTCCATGTGCGAAAAGCTCAAGGAGCTGATCCGGCCGCACCTCTTCAAGATCCCGATTCAGGCTGCTATCGGCGGCAAGGTGATCGCGCGCGAGACCATCAGCGCGCTGCGCAAGGACGTCATCGCCAAGTGCTACGGCGGCGACATCACGCGCAAACGCAAGCTGCTCGACAAGCAGAAAGCGGGCAAGAAGAAGATGCGCGAGTTCGGCAAGGTGGAGATCCCGCAAGAGGCCTTCATCGCCGCGCTCAAGATGGACGAGAACTGACGCAGACGCGGGACCAACAATTTCTGACGTGTGTCTGGGCCCCGGCCGTCCGTGCGTAGCGTGGCTTCGCCATGACGCCGGGATAACGGCCTAGCCCCGATGCAGGCCGATCCAGCCACACTACGATCGCATTCAACGCCAACTCGATAGACACCTAGAAAGGATATCTCATGCCCACGATGACCGATCAGCGCCGCAAGAAGATCCAGGCTCGCCAGCGCAAGGCCAAGAACGCGCTGAAGCGCGAAGCCAAGGCGACCAAGCGCGCGCGCAACAAGGCGAAGTAAGGCGAGGGCTCGCTCGCAGACGACGGCCTCGCGCGAGCGGGCAGGTCGGCGGGGGCCACGAGGCTCTAGCGAATGAAAACGGAGGGCACCGGCCGGTGCCCTCCGTTTGCGTTAGGTGGCCATGATCGAAGCGTGTGCGCTCAATCCCAGCGGCGCGTGAGACGGCGGACCTGGGGCATATCGAACACGTCGAAATAAGGGCTGGTGCCGGGCGCATAGTCTTCGGCGTATTTGTAGCCGCCATCGCACCAGGGATTGCCATAATAGCCGTAGGGGCCATTGTAAGGCTTGCAGTCGCGTGCGACCTCGCGATCGCGAACCGGCTTGCGCTTGCCGTGGGCAAAGGCGTCGGCCGGCGTCATGGCGAAGGCGGCAATGCCAAGCGCGGCGATTGTCAGCAGCGGTTTCAGGGTCATGGGGCTCGGCTCCTGTCGGAAAGCACTTGCTCGGTATTTGGTACCCACCGGCTGATTACGCAAGAAACGGGTCAGGGCATTCCTGAGGTTTGCTTCCTACCTGTGACCATTAAAGCGCGTTCGATTCGGACGGACGCGCGAGTTTTCTCGATTTACTCGAAGTGACGATACCTGACGATTGGCCTGAACCGGCGCGAGCCCCCGTGGATCGCGCCGGTCGTGGTCTGTCACTCGGCCGCGGTATCGAACGCGTCGCTCTCGATCATGGGCAGCGTCAGCGCGTCGATCTCGTCGAGCGCCTTGCCAGCGATGCCCTGCACGTCGCCGTACATGCCGACGGTGGCTTCGATCACGCCTTTGATCTGCGCCTCGCGCTTGGCCCAGAGCCGGGTCATGGCCTTGCGCTCGCGATCGAGGTCGGCCTGCATGTCCGAGAACTTCTCGACGATCGCCTCCACGCGATGGCGGAAGCGTGGGCCGGTGAGGTACTCGTAGACCAGCTCCATCTTGGTCTGCTGGCCCTCCTTCGAGTGGCGCGCGGCGGCAAGCTCGACCAGCGACTGGCGGAGCGCGATGGCTACGGGAATGGCGCAACGCGAATCCGTGACCCAGATGCCGTCGATCAGATCGAACGTATCGACACCCTTCGGCAGCGCGTTGGAGACGAGGAGCGCGATCTCGGCCTTGGCGGCGCGCTGGTCGCCGCGCAGCTTGGCGAGCCAGCCGTCGCTCCAGTTCTTCGTGCGCTTCGATTCCCATAGGATGGTGCCGCACGGCTGATCGAGCGGGCCCATGACCCGCTGCAGCACGTCGCCGCCAAACTCTCCCTTCGGGACCGCCTCGATGAGATCGCGGGGGAACTTGCCGCGCAGCGTCTTCTCGAGCTCGAGCTCGAGGGCTTCGCCCTGGAGTTGCTGCGAGCCCTGCTCGGCCTTGCGCTTCAAGTCCTCGATCTGGCGCTGCATGGAGGAGATCTGCTCCTCCTTTTCGAGGACGCGCAGCTTCAGGGCCTCCTCGGCTTCGAGCTTCGCTTTCTGGCGCACGTCTCCCAGCGAGTCCTGCACGCGCTTCTCGATGGTCAAATCCATCTCGCGCTTGGCGTCGTCCAGCTCGCGTTGCTTGCGGATGAGGTCCGCCTGCGCCTTCTGCGCTTCGGCGAGCTTGCCGTCGCGCTCGCGCAGGACCTCCTGGAGATCCTGGAGCTGCTTGTTCTTCTGGTCCATGTCGGAGGCGACGAGGAGTTTCGCCTTCTTGGTCTCCTCGGCGGCGATGCGCTCCCGCTCGGCCTGGACGCGGGTGGCGACCTGCTCGGCAATGGCGGCCTTCTCCTTCGCGAGGGCCGCCTGCTGGTTGCGGATCTCCGCTTCGCGCCTGGCGACCTCGGCATCCTTCTCGGCGAGCGCCTGCTCGAACTTCCTGCGCGTCGCTTGGATGATCGGCGCGGCGAGCTGTTCCGTGAGCTTGATCTCGGTGCTGCAGCTCGGACATTTGATGGCGGGCTCGGTCATGCCGTCCTTTCGATGCTTTCGAGTTCAATACGGATTCGCGAATCCGAATCCCTCGCGGGCCTCTCGGGGAGGCTCACTTAGGCGCGGCTGCCGACGCAACCGGTCAGATGATTTCGCGAGTCGATGTTCTCTAAATGTTCTCACCCTTTCCCCTGCCGGTCAACAGCAATCTTCGGGGAAGTGGCGGATACAAGCGAAGGCGCCGCCGCGGCCAGCGCCTTCGATTTGCTGCGTTACTTGCCGCGCTTGGCCAGCCATTCCTTCATAAAGGCGATCTCCGCTGTCTGGGCTTTGACGACCTCCTCGGCGAGTTTCCGCACCTCGGGGTCCTTGCCGTATTTCAGGACGACCTCGGCCATGTCGATCGCGCCCTGATGGTGGGGGATCATGCCGCGCATGAAGTCCACGTCGGCGTCGCCGGTCAGCGGGATCGACATCCCCGCGTGCATCTTGGCGTTCACGGCCTCGAAGGCTTTCGCCGCGTCGTTTGCGGGTTGGGCGGCGGTCTCAGCGTGATGGTGCTCGTGCCCCGCGTGCGGGTCTTCGGCCCGGGCGTAAAGCGGCAGGGCGACGGCCGTCAGGGCTGCGAGGGGAATAGCGAGAAGATGCTTCATCAGGGCTCCCAAGTTTAGGCCGCTCTCTCCGCGGCGCATGCGAAAGGTTATGCAGGTCGTGGCGATCAACGATTGACGACGGTCATCATCGCCTCGGGGTAGCGGGTGCCGGAGGCGGCGCCCGCAGGGAAGGCGGCTTCGATCTCCGCGAGTTCGCCAGCCGTGAGCGTGATGTCGGCGGCGCGCGCATTTTCCTCCAGGTATTTGCGGCGCTTGGTGCCGAACAGGGGCACGACGAACTCGTCCCTGCCGAGCAGCCACGCGAGCGCCAGCTCCGAGGGCGTGACGCCTTTTGCGGCAGCGATTTCGCGCACCTTGCCGACGAGCTTCAGGTTCTTGGCGAAGTTCTCGCCGGTGAAGCGAGGGCTGGTGCGGCGGTAGTCGGCCGGCTCGAAATCGTCGGGGCTCTTGATGGCGCCGGTCAGGAAGCCGCGGCCGAGAGGGCTGTAGGCGACGAAGCCGATGCCGAGCTTGCGGCAGGCTTCCAGGATGCCGTCCTCCTCGGGATCGCGCGTCCACAGCGAGTACTCGGTCTGCACGGCCGTGATGGGATGCACCTTGTGAGCGCGGGCGATGGTCTCCGCGGAGGCCTCGCTCAGTCCGATGTGGCGGACCTTGCCTGCTTTCACCAGCTCGGCCATGGCGCCGACGGTCTCCTCGATCGGCGTCGCGGGGTCCACGCGGTGCTGATAGTAGAGATCGATATGATCGACGCCGAGGCGTTGGAGGCTGCCTTCGACGGATTTCCTCACGTACTCCGGCCTTCCGTCGATGCCGCGCGCGGCTGGGTTCTTCGGATCGCGCACGATGCCAAACTTGGTGGCAAGGAAGACGCGGTCGCGCTTGCCCGCGAGCGCGCGGCCCAAGAGCTCCTCGTTGGTGTGAGGCCCGTACATGTCGGCGGTGTCGAGGAAAGTGATACCGAGCTCGATCGCTCTGTGAATGGTGGCGATCGACTCCGCGTCGTCGCGCTGGCCGTAGAAGTCGGTCATGCCCATGCAGCCGAGTGCGAGTGCGGAGACTTCCGGCCCGTTGGGGCCGAGCTTGCGGGTTTTCATGTGAGCTCCATGGCGTTCAAATTTGCGTTGGGCCGCAGCGAATATGGGGGCCGGATGCCTCCGGCAAAGCCCCTCTCAGGGGCCGAAAGGCCAGTGTGGACGCCGTCCATCAGCCTGCCCACCAAGTGTTTCCCGACATGATTGCCGTTCAGTCCGGCTATATGTGCAACATATCCCGATGATCATTGCCTCATCTGACCTTGTTAAAGTGTCGCACACGCTGGCTGAATTGCTCTGCACTGAGAGTGACCGACGCGTGGCCGGGCTCGCTCGTTTTCGTCGCGTTTGGCTGGAGGCCTCCGGTGCGCGAATGCCCAGAAGGGCAAGGCAACCATACTTGGGAGACGAAACGATGAGGAAAGTACTTCTGATTGCAGCAGCGGCGATGATCCCGGCCTCTGCGGCTCTGGCCGATTGGGCAAGCAGCTTCAAGACCCTCGACACCGACGGCAACGGCCGGATCAGCCGTACCGAATACGAAGCCAACGTAGCGAAGCTGAAGCTCGATCCGGCGCCGACCTTTACGGCAATGGATGCCGACGTGAACAACGGCGTCGACGAGGACGAATGGGCCGCTGCGGAGAAGATGGCGAAGGCCTTCCCCGTGTCGTGCAAGTCGTCCGGCGAATCCTGGTGCCCCAAGCAGTACTGATACGTTCGTACGCTCAGACCTAACCCGAAACCCGGCAGGCAACTTCCGGGTTTCGGAGACGCTGTGGCGGCGACGGCCGGTCTGGCCGGCCACTTCGAGACACGTGACGCACTCGGCAACGGCGTCATGCGCTGGATCGATGTGGAGCGGCAGGCGGGCGGGTGCGTCATGCACTGTCGATCACTCTCACACTCGGCTTGGTTAGAGCCTCGCGTCCGCGGCGGGATGTGAGGTGGGGCGCCCGTTCGCATAAGCGGGGTGCGGGCGCAGGCGCCCCTTTCTGCCGAGCGCCGCTACGTTGCGAAGTCTGCCCCTGCCAAGCGGCCGGCATTCATAGCTCCACGCGGTTCAAGCGCAGCGCGTTTGCGACCACGCTGAACGATGACAGCGACATCGCAGCGGCTGCGATCATCGGCGAGAGAAGCACGCCGAGGACGGGATAGAGAACGCCCGCTGCGATCGGCACGCCGGCCGCGTTGTAAACGAAGGCAAAGAACAGGTTCTGGCGGATGTTGGCCATCGTGGCCGCGGAAAGTGCGCGGGCGCGCACGATGCCGTTGAGGTCGCCTTTGACCAGTGTGACGCCCGCGCTTTCCATGGCGACGTCTGTTCCGGTACCCATGGCGATGCCGACATCGGCTGCGGCGAGCGCCGGGGCGTCATTGGTGCCGTCTCCTGCCATCGCCACGATGCGCCCTTCCCGCCGCAAGCGTTCGACGACCTTGCTCTTGTCCTCGGGCAGCACCTCCGCCTCGACATTCGCGATGCCGAGCGTGCGTGCGACCGCCTCGGCCGTCGTGCGCTGATCACCCGTCAGCATCACGACGCGGATGCCGGCGGCCTTCAGCGCGGCGATGGCCGCGGGCGTGGTGGGCTTGATGGGATCTGCGATAGCGATGAGGCCCGCCGCCTTGCCGTCGATGGCGACGAAGATGGCTGTTGCGCCTTCGCGGCGCAGCTCGTCCGCCGTCGCGTCGAGGCTTCGCGTGTCGATCCCGGCATCCGCCATGATCCTGACGTTGCCGATGACGATCTGGCGGCCTTCGACCTTGCCGACGACGCCCTTGCCGACGGGGCTGTCGAAGCCCTGGGGCTCGGTGAGGGCGAGGCCGCGCTCCCCGGCGGCGGCGACAATGGCCGAAGCAAGCGGATGCTCGCTGCCGCGCTCGAGGCTCGCAGCAAGACGCAGGAGGTCGAGCTCTGCTACGCCGTTCGCGGGGCGGATGGCGACGACGCGCGGCTTGCCCTCCGTCAGCGTGCCGGTCTTGTCGACGAGCAGCGTGTCGACCTTCTCCATGCGCTCCAAGGCCTCGGCGTTCTTGATCAGCACGCCGGACTTTGCGCCGCGCCCGACGCCGACCATGATGGACATGGGCGTGGCGAGGCCGAGCGCGCAGGGGCAGGCGATGATGAGCACTGAGACCGCCGCGATGAGACCATAGGTGAGCTTGGGCTCGGGACCCCAGATCGACCAGGCCGCGAAGGCCAGCAGCGAAACGAGGATGACGGCCGGGACGAACCAGGCCGAGACCTGATCCACCAGCCGCTGGATCGGCGCGCGGCTGCGCTGGGCGTCGGCCACCATCTGCACGATGCGGGCGAGCACGGTGTCGCGTCCCACCTTATCGGCCCGCATGACGAAGCCGCCGGATTGATTGGTGGTGCCGCCGATGACGGCATCACCGATGGTCTTGGTCACGGGCATGGATTCGCCGGTCACCATGGATTCATCGATGGCGCTACGGCCTTCGAGGATCTCGCCGTCGACGGGGATGTGCTCGCCGGGGCGCACGCGCAGGCGATCGCCGGAGGCGACCTGATCGAGGTCGATGTCCTCGTCGGCGCCGTCGGAGCGGATGCGGCGTGCCTTCTTGGGGGAAAGGTTGAGGAGCGCGCGAATGGCGCCGCTGGTCTTGTCGCGGGCGCGCAGCTCCAGTACCTGGCCGACGAGCACGAGCACGGTGATGACGGCTGCTGCCTCGAAGTAGACGGCGACCGATCCATCATGCTCGCGCATCGAGGCAGGGAATAGGCCGGGCCAGAGCGTGCCGACGATGCTGTAAATCCATGCCACGCCCGTGCCAATGGCGATGAGCGTGAACATGTTGAGGTGGCGCGTCTTGATCGAGGCCCAGCCGCGCTCGAAGAACGGCCAGCCCGCCCAGAGCACGACGGGGGTGGCGAGCGCGAGCTGGATCCAGTTGGAATTCTGCCGGCCGATCCAGTGATGGAGCCCGGTGAGATGGCCGCCCATTTCGAGGGCGAAGACGGGGAGCGTGAGGGCGAGCGCGAACCATAGCCGCCGCGTCATGTCGGCGAGCTCTGCGTTCGGCACATCGTCGGCGGTCGCGACCTCGGGCTCGAGCGCCATGCCGCAGATCGGGCAGGAGCCGGGGCCGACTTGGCGAATTTCCGGATGCATGGGGCAGGTGTAGATCGCGCCAGGTTCTACCGGTTCGGGCTCCTTGGGGGGCTCGAGATATTTCTGCGGGTCGGCCGCGAACTTCTCGCGGCAGCGCGCCGCGCAGAAATAGTAGGTGTGCCCTGCGTGGGTTTGCTGGTGCTTGGCCGTCTTGGGATCGACGGTCATGCCGCAGACGGGGTCTTTGACGCCCTCGGATGCCTGTGCGCCGTGATCATGATGATGAGGCTTGGCCGCGTGACCGGGCGCGTTGTGCTGGCAGCAGCACCCCTGTTTCGGCGTTTCCTGCTGGGTCATGACGTTTTCTCCGCCGCAAACTTTCGGACAGCCTCTCATGGGGCTCTATACCCTGTGGGGGTATGTATTGACAGATATACCCCCATAGGGTATCCGTCAAGGCATGATGAAAGCATCGAAAGCCGCACGTCTGAAACGCCTCTCGCGCATCGAGGGACAGGTGCGCGGGCTTGGCCGGATGGTCGAGGAGGATCGCTACTGCATCGACATCGTCACGCAGATCGCAGCGGTGAGGGCCGCGTTGCGGCGGGTCGAGGAGGACGTGCTGCGCGATCACATCTCGCATTGCGTTGCGCATGCGATGGCCAGCGGCGACGCTGCGGAGCAGAAGCAGAAAATCGAAGAGCTGATGGACGTGCTGGCGCGCAGCGCGCGCTGATCAGGGCACGTCAGGAGCGGTTTGTTTTTTCCGGGAGCGCGCTAGGCCGTGTAGGCGAGCCGCAGTCCGCCCCAATGGCGTTCCTTGATCATGATGGGCGCTGAGATGTCGACCATGGGCACGTAGTTACCCCCGCCCATGTCGCGCATATAGGTCTGGACGAGGAACGAGCGATGATTGCGTCCGGCGCCGAGGCCGACACGATCGTTGAAGATCCTGCGGTTGCGGCAGTGGGCGGCATTCCAGATAGGGTCATTGCCCTGGGGCGATGAGAATTTCGTGTTGTGCGTCGGCAGGAAGCCGTTGCCGTCCACCGGCGCGCAAAAGACGACTTTGTTGTCGAAGCGCAGCGCTTCATCGATGATCGGCGTGATGATGCGGTCGAAGACCTCGATGTAACGCGTGCGATACTGCTGCGGATTGGTGCCCGCGATCGGCATGTAGGTGGTGTCGAATACCTGATCGAGTGTCGCGTCTCCGCGGTCGACAGCCGCCTCGAGCGCTTCGGATACGATCTTGGCGCGCCGCATCACCTCCTTGGCGAACGGGCTGTCGTCGGTTTCGACGCCGGAGCCGATGCTGATGGTGATCAGAGCTTCGCCCGATCTCTGAAGCTCGCCCAAGCGTCCCTCGATGCGCGCGATGTTCTCGGCCGACTGGCTGAAGCTCGCCGACATGTCTTCCACGCCCTGGATCAGGGAGCGGCTGCGGGTGTCGATCGAGGCGGCCGCGGTCTGGATGGCCGAGGTGTCGGCGACGATGTTGTTCACCGTCGCTTCCATGGAGTCGAACGTGGCGGATATGAGAGAGGTGCTCTCGTCGACAGCGTGCGCCAGATCCGCGCTCTTAGTGCCTTTTTCGATCAGGAGGTTGGCCTTGGTGGTCAGGTCGCCGACCGTGATCGAGATTTCGCGGGTTGCGATCGCCGTTTGTCCGGCCAGCGCTTTCACCTCGCTCGCGACCACCGCGAAGCCGCGTCCCGCAGCGCCCGCACGCGCCGCCTCGATGGTGGCATTCAAGGCGAGCAGGTTCGTCTGGTGCGTGATGGTTTCAATGCCGGCCGCGACGATCGACACCTTCTTCAGGGCGTCCTGGAAGAGACGCAGAAGCTCGCGCTGCTCGGAAACGGTGGTGGTTAGCGCGTCGATGCTGGCGATGGAGGCGCGGATCGCGGTCATGGAGTCCGCGATCTCTTTGCTGGTGCGCTGGGCAACCTCGAGGCTGTTCTGGGCGCTGGTGGCAACGCGGGCGTTCTCGGTTCCGAGATCGCGCATGTCGGTGCCGATCTCGATCATGCGGGCGGACTGGGTGGCCATGCGCGTGCTCAGCACCTTGGCGTTGCATGCGATGTCGACGATCTGGTGCCCGACGCCTGTCGCTTCCTCGGCGAATACCTTTACAATGGGGGTCAAGTCGCCTGAACCTGCGGGATCGGAAGCGCAGGACGACAGCGGATCTAGCACAGCGGTGTGAGACGGGTGCTTTGTCATGCGGCAATTGGTACCTGATTCGTGAGCCTAAATTGTTGATCCAAGGCTTAGACTTAAGTCCATCAGTCGGCCCATTGTCCGGGTACACCTGGGTCCGAGACAGGCTCGGCCCCCGGATGAGTTCGAGAGGAGTGTGACGCATGTCATTCGATTTTTCGGCAAGCCTCAGCAGGCGCTTCGTGCTCGGGCTGGCGGTGTCGGGCGCGGGGCTTCTCGTCTGCGGGGGACGCGTGAACGCGACTGCGCTGCCTCAGATGGTGGTCCATCGTGATCCGACGTGCGGATGCTGCCACAAGTGGGTCGAGCATCTCGTGGCGAACGGCTTCCCGGTCACGGTGAACGACGTGCCGGGGATGAGAGCGGTAAAAGCCAAGCTCGGCGTTCCGCCCGATCTCGCCTCATGCCACACGGCGGAAATCGATGGCTACATCGTCGAGGGGCATGTGCCGGCCAGCGCCATCAAGCGTCTCATTTCGGATAAGCCCCAGGCGCGCGGATTGGCCGTGCCGGGGATGCCCGTCGGCTCACCGGGAATGGAGGGCGGCGAGCCCGAGACCTACGACGTCATTCTGTTCAACGCCGATACGCGCCAGACATTCGGCCGCTATCGCGAGGACAAAGCTGTTTGAGACGGGAGCTGCCGCATCGCGGTAGCGTGCCCTTGCGCTTCCATACCGTTAACAGCGGATCGTGGCTCGCGCGCCAGCGTTTGCGGAGAGGGAGGTGCAAGGCGAGCGGTGCGAAGCTCTTCTTCCTCGCCTAGACGACGCGCCAGCATTGCGTAAGATGGGCCTTCACCGGCCGCTTGCCTTCGATGCGCTGTGGCTTATTCCGACGCGCAGCCGCTGGAGCGACGCAATTCATTTCTCTCTGAAGCAAGACATGAGCAAGAAGAGTGTTCGCCAGCGGGAAATCGTTTCCTTGCTTTCCGATCAGCCGACGTTGCGCGTCAGCGAGCTGGCGGAGGCGCTTCGCGTCACGACGGAAACCATTCGCCGCGACCTCGACGAGCTGACCGGCCGGGGGCTGATCAGCCGGACCTACGGTGGCGCGATCCTGCGCAAGGCCGCGGAGCCTTCGGTTGCGCAGCGGCACACGCTTCTGATCGAGGAGCGCACGCGGATCGCAAAGACGGCGTGCCGGATGTGCGACGGTGCGCGCGTGTTCATGATGGGGTCCGGCGCGACCACTCTGCATGTGGCGAGGCGCATGGCGGCGGGCATGCAGAACGTGACCGTCATCACGCATTCTTTTGCGATCGCGACGGCGCTTGCCTCCA
The DNA here is from genome assembly GCF_000383415.1 of Hyphomicrobium zavarzinii ATCC 27496. Classification (GTDB taxonomy): domain Bacteria; phylum Pseudomonadota; class Alphaproteobacteria; order Rhizobiales; family Hyphomicrobiaceae; genus Hyphomicrobium_C; species Hyphomicrobium_C zavarzinii. The sequence goes on from NZ_KB911255.1 coordinate 212,391, forward strand.
ATCCGACCATCACCGTGCTCATGACGCCGGGCTTCTATCATGCCGGTGAAGGGGCGATGTTTGGGGCGCAGACGCTGCGGTTTCTGGAGCAGTACAATGCGCAGTGGGTCATTCTCGGGGCGAGCGGTCTTGCGCCCGAAGGGGCCAGCGATGCCCTGATCGAGATGGCGGACGTCTATTCGGCGATGATCGAGCGCGCCAACCGCCGGATGATCGTGGCCGACGGTTCCAAGTTCAATCAGATGTTCACGGCGCGCTATGCGAGCTGGAGCCAGGTCGATTTGCTGGTGACCAACGAGACGCCGAACAGCGTACTGTTCAAGGCCATGCAGGCGGCCGAGGTCGAGCTCAAGATCGCGGAAGCAGACTAGAGAGCTTTCCTCCGATGCGGCGGGTTCCGCATCGGAGCTCGGTTCGCTGCTTCAGGCCGCCGGGAGGGCCGAGAGGGTGTCGGCAAGGCGGTCGACGAAGATGTCGGCCTCCTCCTCCGAGAGCGACAGCGGCGGGCGAACCTTGAGGGTGTTGCCGAACTTACCGGCCGCGCCGATCAGCACGCTACGATCCTTGAGACCGTTGATCACGCTCGATGCCACCTCGGCATCCGGCTGGTCCCTCTTCCCGGACCGGCAAAGCTCGATGCCGAGGAAGAGGCCCGCGCCGCGAACCTCGGCGATGCGGTCGTCCTTCGCCGCGAGGTCGCGCAGGCGCTCCTTGATGTGATTTCCCTGGCGGAGTGCGTTCTCCTGAAGCTGCTCCTCGTCGATGACGTTGAGCACGGCCATGCCCGCCGCCGCAGCGACGGGATTGCCGCCGAAGGTGCTGAAATAGCCGGTATCCTCGCAGAAGCGCTCGAGCAGCTCAGGGCGCGTCACGAGGCCCGCCATCGGGAAGCCGTTGCCCATGGGTTTGCCCATGGTGACGACATCCGGCATCACATCGTGGCGGGCGAAGCCCCAGAAGGCATCTCCGGTGCGGGCAAATCCAGGCTGTACCTCGTCGGCGATGTAGAGGCCGCCGGCCTTGTGAACTGTTTCGATAGCCTTGCGCAGGAAGCCGGGCGGATCGGCATAGACGCCGTCGCTCGAAAAGATCGAGTCGCAGATGAAGGCCGAGAGCTTGTGGCCGCGCCGCCCGAGCTCCGCGATGGCGCGCTTGATGTCGGCGGCGAAGGCGTTCTCGATCGAGTCGCTCTGTCCGGCGTTCGAAGGCGCGGCGACCGTGACCACGTGATCCGGCAGGCCGCGCCGCTTCAGGGCGGAGGGCGAGATGTCGGAGATGATCGAGGTGTTTCCGTGATAGGCGTTCTCGGACACGATGATGCCGGTTCCGCCCGATGTGGCCGCCGCGATGCGGAGCGCGAGGTCGTTGGCCTCGCTACCGCTGCACGACAACACCACGTTGGAGAGCGATGCGGGGAATCTGGCTTTCAACGCATCCAGATAGAGATCGACGACGCTGTTCAGGTAGCGCGTGTTGATGTTGAGGCGGCCGATCTGGTCCGTTACCGCAGCCACGACGCGCGGGTGGGTGTGACCCACCGAGGGGACGTTGTTGTAGAAATCGAGGTAGCGCTTTCCGTCGGCTGCCGTCATCCAGGAGCCGCTGGCGGAGACCACCTCGATCGGCTCGCGATAGAACAGCACCGCGGAAGCACCGACGTTGGCGATGCGCCGTTCGAGAAGGGGGTTGAGCGCGCCGGTGTGAGCACCTGCATCGAACGCGTTCATGTCCAGGATCTGGCGTGCTGCCGGGAGCACCTTTACGTTCTTCTTAGCCATGTCGGCGAGCACCTATCGCTCTGTTTTTGAAAGGAACGCCTCGGCGAGCTCTACGGTGCCGTGCGTGAACGGCGCGCCGAGAGACTGTGCCGTGGGTGTCTCGGCGTGGCTTGCCACCCAAGCCGTGAGAAGAAAGCGCCGCAGAAAAACGAAAGTCGGGATGGCCGCTACGTCGGCTGCCGACAGGGGCGCGACCGAGCGGTATCCCTCGGTCCACGACTCCAGAAGCTCGGGGACGATCGGCTCGTGCTCGAAGAAACTCACGGCGGATGCGAAGTCGTAGACGAACCAGCTGAACCCGCAGTCGTCGAAATCGATCACGCCGAGGCGGTCGCCGTCGACCAGCAGGTTCGCCAGCCGAAGATCGGCGTGGATGAGGCCGAAGCGTTCGGGGCCTTCGCCGAAGTCCGCGAGGAACTTCTGGAGTGCGCGGCTCGCCCGCTCGAGAATGGACATGCCGACGGCATTGAGGCCGAGCGCTTCGCGCCAGTCGCCCCACAGGGGAGACGAGCCGAGCATGGTTTCGTAGTGCCAGGTCTTGCGGCGGAACGTGCCGGGGCGCTTCCAGCCCTGGGCATGGCGGTGGAGGCGGGCGCTGATGGCACCCAGCTCGCGGAAGCCGGCGACGATGCCGTCGCTCGCCTGGGACGGCTCGGCGCCGCTCATGAACTCGAAGGCGACCACATCGCGATTGTCGCCGGCGGCGAACATGCTTCCGATGTAGCTGCCATCCTTGCGGGCGAGGGGTTTGGGAGTTGCAACAATGCCTTCGCGCCGCAGGTCGTGAATCCACTGGAGCTCGGATTCGATCTCCTGGCGGGTGTGATAGCCGGGGCGATGGACGCGCAGGATGACGGGCTGACCGGTGTCAGGGTCGACGGCTTTGAAGGTGGCGTTTTCCGAGAGATTCAACGTCGTTACGTTGCACTGCGGTGAAAGCCCCCATCCTTCCGTCAGGCCGGAAAGGCCTTGGCGTAGTTGCTCGACGAAATTGTCCTCGTACATGCCTGCCATTGGTCGCGCCCTGCTTTCTCGCTACCGATGGAGATAAAGAAAATTTCTGCGTTCTGCAACATTCCGCTTGCGTTTCACAACAATTCCCGTTGATCCTACGCTCAATCCGGCGTGACGCGACACGCGCGCGGCGGATCAAGACAAGGGCCGCAAAAACAAAGGTCCAAAGGTTTCTAGGGGAAACACCGCCTAACCGTCCCAGGGAGAGGTTTGATGGAGCTCACTCGTCGTCATTTCACGAAAGGTATGGGAGCCGTCGCGGGTCTTGCCGCGTTCGGATCCGCGCGCCAGGCCTTCGCCGCGCGCGAGAAGGAAATGAATATTCTGTGTTGGGAGGGCTACAACACCGACAACGTGCTCGGTCCCTTCCGCAAAGCGTTTCCCGGTGTGACGACGCGCGCGGAAAGCGGCACGTCCGATCCGGACATGATCAACAAGCTGCGCGCGGGCGAGCTCAAGGTCTGGGACCTCATCAACGTCAACCAGCCGTGGGCGCGCCAGCAGCTCTTCCCCGAGAAGCTGATCAAGCCGCTCAACAAGGATCGTTTTCTCCCCTATTTCGCGAAGATGTCGCCCGAGTTTTCGGCGCCCTATCCGCTGGCTTTCGCCGAAAGCGGAGAGCTCATCGGAATGCCGCAACGCTACGGGCCTTTCTGCTTCGTCGTGAATACAGACAAGATCAGCCGCGAAACGGCCGAGGATCAGGGTTGGTCGATCTTTCTCGATCCGGCAATGAAGGGCCGCTACGGCATCCTCACCTACGACAACTGGAACGTCATCCATTTGTGCCTCACGGCGGGCGTGGATCCGTTCAAGTCGGTCGGCGCGGAGGGCGTCACGAAGTTCACGGAAACGACGAAGGCCGTGTTCGCCGGCGCCAAGATGCTCAGCGACGATCTCGTGGCGATGAACACCGCGCTCATCAACGGCGAGATCGATGCGTACTTCACGGGCGGCACCTATACCGCGAGCCCGGCTCGCTTCGACGGCGCCACCAACATTCGCGGAATCACGCCGAAGAAGGGTCCGGTGGACGGCAAGGGCGGCGTGGTCTGGGTGGAGCTGACCTCGGTCGTCAACAACCCGAATGTCAGCCCGCTCGCCGAGGACTTCCTGGAGTTCGTGCAGAAGGCGGAGATCGCCAAGGCCGTGAGCTTCGCGGAGGGCACGTACAATCCGGTGAGCCAGATGGGCAATCCGGAAACCTTCAAGCTGTGGAACAACACCGAGCTGGACGCGATCCAGTGGGATAGCCTGTCGGAAGAGCTTCATCGCTCGGCAGACTTCTCGGTGGTTCCCGACTACGACGAGCTGCTCAAGATCTATACGGCGGCGAAGCGTCGATGAATATCGCAGCACCGGTCCGCCTTCCCGACGGGAAGGCGGACCTTTCCAATTTTAGCGACACGTCTAGACTGACCCACATGAATGTGAATGCGCCGCCTATCCTTCGCGTTGTCGATCTCAAGAAGACTTTCGACAGCTTCACGGCCCTCGATTCCGTGAACCTCACGGTGGCCGACGGCGAGTTTCTCGCCATCGTCGGACCGTCGGGTAGTGGAAAGACGACGCTCATCCGGCTGCTCGTAGGCATGGAAGAGCAGACCAGCGGCGAGATCTGGCTGCGCGACCGGCGCATCGACGACGTGCCCGCCAACCGGCGGCCGACGTGCATGGTGTTCCAGTCGCTCGCGCTGTTTCCGCACCGCACGGTCGGGCAGAACATCGAGTTTCCACTCAAGATCCGCGGCGTCGATCCCGCCGCGCGCCGGGCGCGTGCGCTCGAGCTGCTCGATCTCGTGAGGCTGCCGCAGCACTACTACGATAAGCGCATCCAGCAGTGCTCGGGCGGCGAGCGTCAGCGCGTGGCACTTGCGCGTGCGCTCGCGTTCGATCCCGAGATCCTGTTCTTCGACGAGCCTCTGTCCGCGCTCGACTTCCGGCTGCGCAAGATGCTCGAGAAGGAGCTCAAGGATCTTCACCAGAGAACCGGTAAGACCTTCATCTACATCACGCACAGCCTCGAAGAGGCTATGGTGATGTCGGATCGCATTGCGATCATGCGCTCTGGCCGGTTCGAGCAGCTCGGACCGGCGGAAGAGATCTACGCCAAGCCCAAGAGCCGCTTCGTCGCGGAATTCATGGGCGAGGTGAATCTGTTTCGCGCGAACGGAAACGGCAAATCCGTTTCTTTCGAGCATGTCACGGTGGATCCCGTCGCGGCTGCAAAGAGCGGACTGAAGCCGGGGTTCCAGGGTTACATGATGGCGCGCCCGGAGAGCGTGCGGCTCTTGAAGCCCGGCGAAGGCGCGGACGTGACGGCCAAGGGGCTCGTCGAGTCCGAGTACCTGCTCGGCTCGCGCGTGCAATACCTCGTACAGCTCGACAGCGGCTACAAGGCGACGGTAGAGCTTTCGCGCGAGAACCGGGTGACCTGGGAGCCGGGCTTGAAAATGGGCATCGGTTTCGACCTCGATCGCACGCATCTCATCCAGGAGGCGTAGCGTGGAGCGGATCAACCAGCGCCTCGGTCTTCTGAGCGCTCTTCCGGTCGGCGTTTTCCTGGCGGCGGGATTTCTTGCGCCTCTCTGCGTCGTGGCTGCCTTCTCGGTCATGCCGCAGAAGGTGTTCTCGCTCGCGAACCTGCCGGATTTCTCCTCCTATGCGATCATGCTGCAGGAGGGATATTGGGAGTCGCTGCTCATCTCGCTCGCGATGGCTTTCGCGGCGACGTTCATCCTCTTCCTCATCTGCTGGCCGCTCGCGTTCGCCATGGCGAAGGTGTTCGGGCGCTTCACGCTGGTGCTCACCATCGGCGTGGTGATGACGCTGTTCGTCTCGGAGAATATCCGCCTGTTCGGCTGGGTGCTGACCTTGATGAAAGGTGGTCTCATCGAGGGCTACTGGCGGAACTGGACGGGACAGTCGTTCGACGGACTGCTCTACAACGTTCCCGTCATCATCTTCGGCCTCGTCTACGTCTATCTGCCGTTCATGCTGTTCCCGCTGGCGCAGGGCATCTCCATGGTGCCCGATGATGCGCGGCAGGCGGCCTTCGATCTCGGCGCGACGAGGTGGCAGATCTTCCGCGAGGTCGAGTTGCCGCTTTCGGCTCCCGGCATCGTCGTCGGCTGTCTCATCACCTTCGTGCTGACAGCGGGCGCTATCGCGGAATCGAAGCTGCTCGGCGGCCGTGCCGTTATCGTGATCTCTGACGAGATCGAGCGCGCGTTCACCTACGGCCAGAACTGGCCCCTCGGCTCGGCGCTCGCCATGACGCTGATCGCGGTGGTCGCGTGTTTCGCGATCGCAGGCGTGACGCGCATCGATCTCGACAGCATCATGGGGAGGAAACGCTGATGCATCCTTCCAAGTCGGGCCGGATCGGCCTCTATCTCTATGGCGTGCTCATTCTGGCCTTTCTCTATCTTCCGCTGGTCGCCATCGGCTTCGCGTCGGTCTCGACGGCGCGCTATCTCTCGTTCCCGATCCGCCAGTACACCACGCAGTGGTATGCCCAGGCGCTCGAAAGCGACACGGTTTCGGATCTGCTCTGGATCTCTCTGCAGGTGGCCACGATCGTGACCATCGTGTCGATGGTGCTCGGCTTCTTCGGCGCGCTCGCTTTCGCGCGCTACCAGTGGCGGTTCCGGCGGCTCTATCAGAAGCTCATCCTGCTGCCGATCTTCTTTCCGCAGTCGGTTCTCGGGCTCGCGCTGCTGATGTGGTTCAATGCCATCGGCATCACGCCCACGTGGCACACCGCCATTATCGCGCATCTGGTTTGGATCGCGCCGATCGCGACGCTGATCATCGCGATCCGCGCCTACAGTTTCGATCCGGCGCTGGAGGAAGCGGCTCGCGACATGGGGTGCTCCACGTGGCAGACCCTGCGGGAGGTCACCATTCCGCTGCTGATGCCGGGCGTGGTGTCGGCGGGACTGTTCTCCTTCCTTCTGAGCTGGGGGAACTTCCCGCTTTCGCTGTTCACCACGGGTGCGGATCTCACGCTGCCCGAATGGCTCTATGCCAAGATGGTATCTGGCTACTCACCGCTCGTGCCGACCGTCGGCATGCTCTCGGTGGCGGCGTCCATCGTGCTCGTCGCGCTTGCGCTCACGGTGCCGCTGCTGATCAACCGCTTCACGCGCAAATCCTCGGACTGATACGGGAGACTTAGACAATGCTGACGTCAATTGCCGGCCAGAGCGTCATCGTGACCGGTGGCTCGAAGGGAATCGGAAAAGGCATCGCCAAGGTGTTCGCCGCCCAAGGCGCGAAGGTGATGGTCACGGCGCGCGGGCTCGCCGATGCGGAGGCCACCGTCAACGAGATCCGCAACGCGGGCGGCACCGCGGTTGCCCACGCGTCCGACGTTTCCAACTGGGAGAGCGTGCAGGGGCTCGTGGCCAAGACCATCGAGGCCTTCGGCAAGGTGGACATCCTGTGCGCCAACGCCGGCGTGTTCCCGCAGAAGAAGATCGTCGAGTTGACGCCCGAGGATTGGGATCAGGTGCTCAGCACCAATCTCAAGAGCACGTTTCTCTGCGTGAAGGCGTGCATTCCTGCCTTCGAGAAGGCGGGCAAGGGGCGCGTCGTGGTCACCTCCTCGATCACCGGGCCGATCACGGGCTATCCAGGCTGGTCTCACTACGGTGCCTCGAAAGCGGGACAGCTCGGCTTCCTCAGAACGGCGGCCATGGAGCTTGCGCGCTACAACACCACCATCAACGCCGTGATGCCGGGCAACATCATCACCGAGGGTCTGCAGGATCTCGGCCAGAGTTATCTCGACGGCATGGCGAAGGCCATTCCGCTGAAGCGGCTCGGCAAGGTGGAGGACATCGGCTACGCCGCGCTGTTCCTCGCCTCGCAGGAAGCTTCCTACATCACCGGACAGACGATCGTCGTTGACGGTGGACAGATCCTCCCGGAATCTGTGGAAGCGATCGACAGCATCTAAGACAGTTTGTGATACCAGCACCCCGGAGCCGGAAAGCGGCTCCGGGGTGCTGTCAAAAAAGAAGCAGGCAGATGGGCAGATATTGGGACGTCTATAACGGATGGCTGGCCGATCCCGAGGCTTTCTGGGGGGAAGCGGCCAAGGCGGTCGACTGGTTCAAGCCTGCCGACAAGATCTTCGACGCGGGCAGCGGACAATATGGCCGCTGGTTCGCGGGTGCGGAGTGCAACACATCCTACAACTGCATCGATCGCCACGTGAAAGCGGGGCGTGGTGCGCAGCCTGCGATCATCTATGACAGCCCGGTCACGGGCACCAAGCGCACGGTGACCTACGCCGAGTTGCTCGACGAGGTGGAGGTCTTCGCGGCTGCGCTCGCCGGGCTCGGTGTCACCAAGGGCGATCGCGTTGTGATCTACATGCCGATGGTGCCCGAGGTCGCGGTGGCGATGCTCGCGGCGGCTCGGCTCGGCGCGATCCATTCGGTTGTGTTCGGCGGGTTCGCCGCGAACGAGCTCGCCGTGCGGCTGAACGATGCGAAGCCGAAGGTCATCGTCTCCGCGTCTTGCGGTATCGAGCCCAAGACCATCGTCAAGTACAAGCCGCTGCTCGACGCCGCCATCGAGATGGCCGCGCACAAGCCCGCGCATTGCGTCGTTCTCCAGCGTCCGATGGAGACGGCCGCGCTCAAGGCCGGCCGCGATCTCGATTGGAGCGAGCTTGTCGCGAAGACCCGCGAGAGCGGGCAGAAGGCGGCATGTGTGCCCGTCAAGGCGACAGACCCGCTCTACATTCTCTACACGTCAGGCAGCACCGGGCAGCCGAAGGGTGTCGTGCGCGACAACGGCGGGCACATGGTGGCGCTCACGTGGACGATGCGGAACATCTACGGCGTCGCGCCGGGAGACGTGTTCTGGTCCGCGTCCGACGTGGGCTGGGTGGTCGGCCATTCCTACATCATCTACGGCCCCCTTCTGAACGGCAACACGACCATCATCTACGAGGGCAAGCCCGTAGGCACACCCGATGCCGGCGCGTTCTGGCGTGTGATCTCGGAGTACAAGGTGGCGGCGTTCTTCACCGCCCCCACGGCGCTTCGAGCCATCAAGAAGGAGGATCCGACGGGAAGCCAGATCGCGAACTACGATCTTACCGGCTTGCGCACGTTGTTCCTCGCGGGAGAGCGTGCCGATCCCGATACGGTGCGCTGGGCGGAGCAGGCACTCGGCATTCCCGTGATCGACCATTGGTGGCAGACGGAGACGGGCTGGGCGATCGCGGCCAACCCGATCGGGCTCGAAGCCTTGCCGGTGAAGCCCGGCTCGCCGACAGTTCCGATGCCGGGCTACGACATCCACATTCTCGACGAGGATGGGCACGCCGTGCAGCAGGGGCAACTCGGAAACATCGTCGTCAAGCTGCCGTTGCCGCCGGGCTGTCTGCCTTCGCTCTGGAATGCGGACGAGCGTTTCGGCCCGAGCTACACCGACCATTTCCCCGGCTATTACAAGACCGCAGACGCGGGCTACCGCGATGAGGACGGCTATCTCTTCATCATGGGACGCACGGACGACATCATCAACGTCGCTGGCCACCGGCTTTCGACGGGGGCTATGGAGGAGGTGCTGTCGTCTCACAAGGATGTAGCGGAGTGCGCGGTGATCGGCGCGGCGGATGCTCTCAAGGGCGAGCTTCCGGTCGGCTTTATCGTGCTCAAGGCCGGTGTCGAGCGCGACGCGAAGGACATCGAAAGCGAGATCGTGGCGCTCGTACGCGAGCGGATCGGGCCGGTTGCGGCGTTCAAGACGGTGCGTGTCGTAGGGCGCCTGCCGAAGACGCGCTCCGGGAAAATCCTGCGGGGCACCATCAAGAAGATCGCCGACAAGGCGGACTTCAAGATCCCCGCCACCATCGACGATCCGGCGATCCTGGACGAGATCGGCGCGATCCTGAGCACGCGGCCGATTGCCGGGTGAGGCGAGGCGGCGAGGCGCGGAACCGCAACGCGTGCCTTGTGTTGGATTAGGGTTTTATGAGGCGCGTCCGCCTCGGCGGCCGCGCGCCTCGTTGTCTTACATCAGGGCATTCTTTAGTGTTGTCTGGCGGGCGGGGAACAGAGGCCCTGGCTAGACGGAGCCGCACATGACAACCGAGGATCCAGTCCCGGTCAGCGGGCGACAGATACCCCTTCTCCTTCAGATACTCGGGCTGAGCTCGCTTCTCGGGGTGGCCATTGGCGTCGCTTTCGTCTCGGTCTTGCTCTTGACCAACGTGGCGGGGCTCAAGGATCTGATCGCGAGCTCCAGCGAGCCTTATCTCGCGCTTTTCCTTCTCTATTTCTTCAATGGGCTGACCTTTTCGAGCGTGACCATGGGCGTCACGATCATGGGGCTGCCCTGGGACAGGCCCTAGCCCGCCCGATGTCGTGATAACGATCTGATTTAATTTGGGCCGCAATCGTCGGCGGCGCGGGGCGTGGCTCTCAGGCTGGACATCTCGTTGAGGTGGGCCGGACTATCCGCTGAACTCCGAAGCATCGCAGACTCTGTTCCTGCCGAGTGCCTTGGCTCGGTAGAGCGCTTGGTCCGCCCGCTTCAGCAACACCGCAAATTCACGCGCATCGCTGGGAAAGCTCGCAATTCCGATACTCACGGTCACCAGTTGGTCAAGGCCGGGGTGAGGGCTGTGTTCCACGGCTGCACGCACGCGCTCCGCGAGTGTCTGCGCGTCCGGGCGGGATTCAGGACATAGCAGCACGAACTCCTCGCCGCCAAAACGGAACAGTTCATCGTCATCCCGCTTCACCTTGGCAATCGTCTCGGCGACGCTACGCAGCACACGGTCACCGGCAAGGTGCCCGAAGTTGTCATTGATACTCTTGAAGTGATCGACATCGATCATCATCAGGCTCACCGTCAATCCCGCACGTGATGCAACCCGGAGCATCGCGGGCCCTTTGGCGTCAAGTTGTCCGCGATTCTGCAACCCCGTCAGAGAGTCCTTACCCACGCGCGCGACCAGCTTCTCGTAGTGGTGCCGGTAGGTCAGCCGGTCGAAAACATCTCCCGTTGTGTGCGCCTCGCTGCGGAGTTCGCCGCGCTCAACAAACGCCAAATAGGCCGATACCATGAGCGTAAAGAAGACCGCTGCGCCCATCTTGGCAATCCAGCCGCCGTAGAACGCCGAAATCGGCACGCCCGTCACGTACTTCAGGCCGGCATAGAAAAGAACCTGGTCGAAGCTCAAAACAATGGCCAAGCTTATAAACATGCGGCCTGGAATGGTGTTCGTCACAACCGCGCCTAAACGCTCGTAGATCAGCACCAGGGCAATGAGGTCGATGAAGAGAAGGCCCGTGCCCCAAACCATGAGCAGGCCGATCTGGTCAATGAACTGGAGGTCTGAATTGTAGCCGGGCAGCCCCGCCGGGTCGCTGTGAAGGCGTAGGAACGACGCCAACGCCACCATAAGGAGGTTGCCGACCAAGAGCCCGTAAACGGGCTGGCGCATGCTCTCCGCATCTTCTTTGATGTAAAGAAGCAGAAAAAAAGCGAGCTTGCCCGTGAACATAACTGTCGAGCCGGGCGAAATCAGGCCGAACGGAAGCTCTATGAAATAGACGGCGGCAAGATAAGTCTCGAGAAAATGTATCGCACCGATGACGCAGAAGAAGACGCCAATACCGATGGTCTTCCTCTTGTAGAATATGTAGGCCAAGCCGACGAAGTAGACGATGGCCTGCCCAAGCAGCAGCAAAAACCCAGACATGTCGTCGCCCCCCAAGATGGCCAGCCGCACTAGCCTCACGCGGTCGCCACTTCTCATAAACGCTCAAGAGAATCAACGCCGGGATAACGCCCCCGACCAAGACCCGCGCTGTCTCGAGCGCGGTGTCGTGTGGTTTTGTGCGATGAGCTTTCTTCACGGCCTGTGCTGGCCACTGGCCGGCCGCGAGGCTGCGTCCTAACGCCAGCCGGGTTTAGCCCACCCCACCCAAGGTGACACGACTTAAGCGCTGACGGATGTCATCTTCCTGACGATGATCCCGATCGCGTCACGCGGGCCAGGGCTCGCCGCGCTCGACGGGCATTGGTTGCGCGCCGGCTGAGCGACGCAAGCTTTATCGATGACAGACCGGCAGGGGCGACACTGAGGCTCACGACGACATTTTGCCGGATTACAGTTTCGGGTATGCCGGCTCAATCCGACCGCCAATGGAAGATGTGCGCGGCGGTCGGCCATCAACGCCACATCCGCGGTCTCAAGGGCAACGTCGGAGCCGCCGCTCCCATGACGCTGCCGACCGTGGCGTTTGCCATTGCCGGCGCGTCGGTCACGCCGTCACCGACCATTGCGACCTTTGTCTGTGCCCGCAGTTTACGGATCGCTTCCAGCACGGTGCTCGGCGTCGTTATGGCAAGCGCGCACGGGGTTTGCGGCCACGAGGCCTGCCATTGCAGAGCACGGGCTTCAGAAGGCGGCCAGAGAGCTTTAAAAAATCAATTGCTTAATTGGTGGAGCCGAGGGGAATCGAACCCCTGACCTCTGCAGTGCGATTGCAGCGCTCTCCCATCTGAGCTACGGCCCCTAAAGGCATGGGATCTTGGCGACGTTTGCACCGGCCCAAGAGGATCGGTGCGGTCGCTGCCTGAAGTTCGCGCATTTACCGTCCGCTTTTCCGCGTTGTCAAGGAAGGGGATAGGCGGCTCCGGCTTGGAACAGCGGACTGGCTTGTCCGGAGGGGGCGCAGGGTGTGCGCCAAGCCCCACGGCGGCTTGCCGCCTAGCGCCTCACCCGTTACACGTCGTCAGATGAAGCGGTATCCGATCCGGATACCCGCTTCCGGTCGAAAAGGGGCGACGCGGCGACGGGGAGCGCGGCAAGCCCTTGGCGTACGGGAAAGATCCGTCGAAAATGCTCGTGGAGCCGGTTCGGTCTTGGTTCAATCGCGAAACGTCTCCAGCTTTCTGTTTTGCCGTGCTTCTTGTCGGAGACAGGGTCCCCACTTCTCCGGAAGCACTCTAGGATTTTGCGCCCAATGATCGAGCTGCTCGGCTTCATCAGCTATCTTATCGATCTCTACGTCTACATCGTGCTGGCCTCGGTCATTCTGAGCTGGCTCATGGCTTTCGGGGTCGTCAATCCCTACAACCGGTTCGTCAGCTCGCTGGCCCAGGCGCTCGCGGCCGTGACGGAGCCGCTGCTGCGGCCGATCCGAAACGCGCTGCCGGACCTCGGGGGCATAGACATTTCGCCGCTCGTGCTGCTGCTCGGCTGCTTCTTCATCCAGCAGGTGGTGCTGACCAATATCGCTAAGCTGTTCCTGTGACGGGGATTGCCGGGACAGACACCCCGGCCTCCGTTCACCGGCGGGCGGGCGCCGGGTGCGTCATCGTGCGCGTGCGTCTGACGCCGAAATCGTCCAAAGATAGTATTGACGGCATCGAAACGACCGCCGAGGGGCCTGCCCTGAAGGCCAGGGTGCGTGCGGTGCCCGCCGACGGGGAAGCGAACGCTGCGCTCTTGAAGCTTCTGAGCGGATGGCTCGGAATGGGAAAGAGCAGCTTGCGGCTCGCCCAAGGCGGCAAGTCGCGCGTCAAGTCGGTCGAGATCACCGGCAATGCAGACGAGATCGAAGCGCGGTTGGCCGAAAGGCTGGCCGCCTTCTAGTTACGGCTACGACTAGGGCAACGCAAAAAAGAGGAAGGGAACCATGGCAGCCCAGATCATCGATGGCAAAGCCATCGCAGCAGATGTTCGCAAGCAGGTGGCGGCGGACGTGAAGGCACTTCAGGCCAGCCATGGGCTTACCCCGGGGCTCGCGGTGGTGCTCGTGGGCGAGGACCCGGCCAGCAAGGTCTATGTGAAGAACAAGGCCGAGCAGACCGTCGAGGTTGGCATGAAGTCGTTCGAGCACAAGCTGCCCGAGAGCACCTCCGAGGAGGAGATCCTGGCGCTCGTGCAGAGCCTCAACGCCAACCCGGAGGTGAACGGCATCCTGGTGCAGCTTCCGCTGCCCAAGCATGTCAACGCCGAGAAGGTTCTGAACACCATCGATCCCGACAAGGACGTGGACGGCTTCCATCCGACGAACGTCGGCCGGCTGTGGATCGGCGAGCGGACGCTGGTCCCCTGCACGCCGACCGGCTCGGCGATCCTGGCGAAGCGCGCGGTTCCGAGCCTCAAGGGGCTCCATGCGGTGGTGATCGGCCGCTCGAACATCGTCGGCAAGCCGATGGCCGCTCTGCTGCTGCGCGAGAGCTGCACTGTGACGATTGCCCACTCGCAGACGAAGGATCTTCCGGGCGTGGTGCGCGAGGCCGATCTCGTGATCGCGGCCGTGGGCCGTCCCGAGATGGTGAAGCGCGATTGGATCAAGCCGGGCGCGATCGTCATCGACGTCGGCATCAACCGCGTGCCGGGCGAGAACGGAAAGACGAAGCTCGTGGGTGACGTGGCTTACGCGGAGTGCGCCGAGGTTGCGGGCGCGATCACGCCGGTTCCGGGCGGCGTCGGCCCTATGACCATCGCGTGCCTCCTGCAGAACACCGTGACGGCAGCGAAGATCCAGAAGAATATCAAGGATTAGGCAGTAGGCAGTAGGCAGTAGGCAGTAGGGGGTTGCTCTATTGCTTGGCCTTGAGCGCTCTAATGAGCGCGTTCAGCATTCTGCCTATGCTTTCTGCACTTTTCAGCATCTCTCCCGAGCGCGTGGGGTCCAATAATCCCACGCGCTCCGAAAGCAGGATGTGAGTTTCGAGTTCCTTGAGAGAGCCGCGCGCAGTTCTGAGAAAGTAGACGTAGGCACCGGTCGTCTCGCGGCCGTATCCCTCAGCAATGTTGGCGGGCACTGAAGCGGCCGAACGGCGGATTTGGGACGACAATCCGTAGGTTTCTGCGTTTGGCATGCATTCCGATTGCCGATATGCGCACTCGGCCAAATCCATCGCAAGCTGCCAAACTTTCAAATCTCGATAGGATTGGATCATTCCAGCCACCACTGCCCTACTGCCTAACTGCCTTCTCCCATTTCCCCCCTTCCCTCACGCAACCCGCTCCTGCCTCAACGTCTCGCCGCGGTAGGAGAGGGCTTCGGCGATGTGGATGCGGCCGACGGTTTCGGCGCCGTCGAGGTCAGCCAGAGTGCGGGCGACGCGGAGGGTGCGGTGGAAGCCGCGGGCGGAGAGCTTGAGCGTTTCGGCGGCCTGGCGAATGAGGGTGATGCCTGCCTGATCGGGCTCGGCGGTTTTTTCGAGAATGTGGCCCGTGCATTCGGAGTTGGTGCGCAGTTTCGGGGCGCCGTGCGCGAGGAAGCGCGCACGCTGGCGTTCGCGAGCGGCGGTGACGCGGGCGCGCACCTCGGCGCTGCCTTCGTTGGGCGGCGGCAGCACGAGATCGGCGGCGGAGACGGCCGGCACCTCGATCTGAATGTCGATGCGATCGAGCATGGGACCTGAGATGCGCGCCTGATAGTCTGCGGCGCAGCGCGGGCCGCGTTTGCAGCTCTGCCCCGCTCCGCCTCCGCACCGGCAGGGGTTCATGGCGGCCACAAGCTGCATGCGGGCCGGATAGGCGATGCGATGGTTGGCGCGGGCGATGATCAGCTCGCCGGTTTCGAGCGGTTGACGTAGCGCATCGAGTACCGCTGGCTGAAACTCGGGAAGCTCGTCGAGGAAGAGGACGCCGAGATGGGCGAGGCTCGCTTCGCCGGGACGCGGCCGCGTTCCGCCGCCCACCAGGGCTGCCATGCTGGCGGAATGGTGAGGCGCGCGAAAGGGACGCTCGGTGCAGAGCTTTCCGCCCATCAGCTCTCCGGCGAGGCTGTGGACCATCGAGACGTCGAGCATCTCCTCGGGCGTGAGCGGGGGAAGGATCGACGGGAGGCGGGCGGCGAGCATGGATTTTCCCGATCCCGGCGGGCCGATCATCAGCAGGTTATGTCCGCCGGCAGCCGCGACCTCGAGCGCACGCTTGGCGCTTTCCTGACCGCGGACGTCGCGGAGATCGGGAAGAGCGGTTCGGTCCTGCTCGAGGGCGGGCTTGGGGCGCGAGAGCGTTTGCAGCCCTTTGAAGTGGTTGACCAGCGATAGAAGGTGAGGAGCGGCGAGAATGTCGGCGTCCTCTCCGGCCCAGGCTGCTTCCGAACCGCAGGCCTGCGGGCAGATCAGCCCTTTGCCCATGGCGCTGGCGCCAATGGCGGCGGGCAGGGCGCCGGGGATCGAGCGGATCGATCCATCTAGCGCCAACTCGCCAATGGCGGCGTATCGCTCGATGGCGTCGGGTGCGACGGCCTCCATGGCGACCATGAGTGCGAGCACGATGGCGAGATCGAAGTGGCTGCCCTCCTTCGGCAGGTCGGCGGGGGCGAGGTTTACGGTTATGTGCTTGTAAGGGAGGCCCAGGCCGACCGCGTGCAGCGCGTTGCGCACGCGCTCCCGGCTTTCGGCGACAGCCTTGTCGGGCAGGCCGACGATGGCGAAGGTCTGCTGGCCCGGGGTAATCCGCACCTGGACTTCGACGGCGCGCGCCTCCACGCCCACGAACGCAACTGTTGCGATGGTCCCGTACATCTCACCCCCGGCGCGGCTGTCATCAGTAGGGGGAACGCCTGACCCGGGAATATCCGTCGCGAAAGGCTGTGCGAAACGCCGGTACCGCCAGAACCTCGCCTCGCGAAGTGCGTTCTATCTTCCGTCGTCTCTTGGATTTTCTCAGGGAACTTTCGAAATGGCCGGACCCAGTGCGAAGTGCAGTCTCATCCCCTGCCTCGGCTACAAGGATGCCGACGCGGCGGTCGATTGGTTGTGCGAGGCGTTCGGCTTCGAGCAGCATGCGGTCTATCGCGACGACGCGGGTCAGGTGGTTCATGCCGAGCTCACGTTCGCGAACTGCATGATCATGATCGGGCCGGACAACGGGGGTGAGTTCGGGAAGCTCGTCATGACGCTGCCCGAGCGCGCGGGCGGGCGGTGCACGCAGACCCTCTACGTCATCGTCGAGGATGTGGACGCGCACTATGCGCGGGCTTCCGCGGCGGGTGCGGAGACCGTGATCGCGCCGCGGGGAGATAGCTACGGCGGGCGCAGCTACTCCGTCCGCGATCCCGAGGGGCACGCGTGGAGTTTCGGCAGCTACGATCCCTGGGCTGCGTCCACAACATCCTGAATGCTCGGGGCATAGTGGACGCGCGGAGATCTGAGGCCCGCGCTGAGGAGCGTTCGGCGCACGTTGGGGCGGGCTGCGGTAAAAACCACTTTCGTGCCGGCGCCTTCGAGCTGGTGCACGAAGCCTTCCAGGGATTTGGCGGCGGTGCTGTCGACGAGGGGTACGTCGGCGAAATCCAGGATGAACGTCTTGGGATGTTCTCCGATGCGGTCCAGCACGCCGCGCACGGCGGCGGTGGCGGCAAAGAAGAATGCGCCGGAGATGCGGTAGACCACGACATCTTGGCCATAGGTGGCAGGCTCGTAGCGTGTGCGCTGCTCTCCGGCCGTATCGGCGGCATCGTCCGCCACGAGGGCGTGCCCCGTTTCGACCTCCACGTTCTCCGCCATGCGGTGCATGAACAGGAAGGCGCCGAGCGTCACGCCGACGGCGATGGCGATCGTGAGATCCTCGAAGATGGTGAGGAGGAAGGTGGCCATGAGAACGGTCGCGTCTCCCCAGGAGGAGCGCAACAGCGCCGCGAATTCCTCTTTCTCCGCCATGTTCCAGGCGACGACAGCCAGGACACCGCCGAGGCTGGCGAGAGGGATGTAGGCGGCGAGCGGCGCGGCGACCAGCAGGAACAGCAGGATGTAGACCGAGTGCAGCATGCCGGAGACCGGCGTTCGCGCTCCGGCGCGCACGTTGGTCGCGGTGCGCGCGATGGTGCCTGTCACGCACATGCCGCCAAAGGTGACGGCTGCGATGTTGGCGGCGCCCTGGGCGACCAGCTCGCAATTGGAGCGGTGCTTGCGTCCGGTCATGCCATCCGCCACGACGGCCGAGAGCAGGCTTTCGATGGCGCCCAAGAGGGCAATGGCGAGGGCGTCCGGGAAGACGGCGCGCAGCTTGGCGAGATCGAACGAGGGGAGCGAAGGGGAGGGCAGCATGCGCGGCACCTCGCCGAAGCGCGAGCCGATGGTGGCGACATCGAGCTGGAAAAGCGCCGTGAGCAGCGCCGTCACGGCGACGGCGATGAGCATACCGGGCCATTTGGGCTTTACCCGGCGCAGGCCGACTATGAGGACGACGGCAAGCAGCGACAATCCGATTGCGGCCGGGTTGAACGATCCGAGCGCGCTCCAGATGGCCGCGAGCTTGGGGGCGAGGGCCGCGGGCTCATGGGCGAGATCGAGGCCCAGCAGCTCTTTCATCTGGCTCGCGAAAATGATGACGGCGATGCCCGCCGTGAATCCGACGGTGACGGGCAGGGGGATGTATTTGATGTACGTTCCGAGCCGCAGGAAGCCTGCGAGCATCATCAGCAGGCCGGCCATGGAGGTTGCGAGCACGAGACCGTCGTAGCCGTGCCGTTCCACGATGGCGGCGATCAGCACGATGAAGGCGCCCGCAGGCCCGCCGATCTGGAAGCGGCTGCCGCCGAGCGCCGAGATCAGGAAGCCGCCGACGATGGCGGTGAACAGGCCCTTCTCCGGGGAAAGGCCCGAGCCGATGGCGATGGCCATCGAGAGGGGGAGCGCGACGATTGCGACGGTGAGGCCTGCCAGCGCGTCCGCTCCGAAGTCTTTCGCGCCGTAGCCTTCACGCAGGAGCGTGATCAGCTTCGGCGTGAAGAGCTCGCGAAAGGTCGGCGCAGGCGGTTTGCGCGGGGGTGACGCGGACGCGTCCATGGATCCGTCTCCTTGATCAAGGAGCGGCGGGATCGTCGGCTCGGGTGTCGGCGGTCGCCGTCGCAACGAAGTCGCGGCAGGAGTAATAAGCGGTTCGAATTCTACAGAATTCGGCCACGTTCAGGTGTGCATCTTTAGGCCATAGGGCGTGCGTGTCCGGTTCGCAATCGTCGCAGGGCGCACTCCTGCATTTTTCTGTGCTTTGGGAGACTGTCCTTATGAGGTCGTTTAGATTTGTGGCCGGACTTCTTGTTGCCGCAGGTTTTCCATTTGCCGGAGCGGCTGCGGATGATGCGATTTTGACAGACATCACCTGGCTGGCCGAGGACATCGAGGGTCGCGGCGTCGTCGACAACGTCGCTTCCACGTTTCGTATCGATGCCTCCGGAAAGCTGAGCGGGGCTGGCGGCTGCAATCGGATTTCCGGCACGGCGAAGATCGCCGGAGAGAAGATCACCATCGCGCCGCCTGCAACCACGCGCATGATGTGCCCGCCCGCGGTCATGGACCAGGAGCAGAAATTCCTCGGCGCGCTTACGCGGGCTCGCAGCTACAAGCTGGAAGGGTCCATCCTAAGATTGCAGGGAGAGGACGGCGCCGAGCTGCTGAGACTGGTGAAGTCCGATTAATCCACTCCGCGCTATCACCGCGCGAACCCGTATCGCCGAGTGCGAGCCGGCGATACGGAGAGAGGTCCTCAAATCTTTGCGACGGTGCCTGCGGGACGGCATGTCCAGCGCTTCACGTACCAGCGCGGATGCTCGTCGGTCCATTTGGCAATTTCAGGCGCGGCGCCCATCACACACTGCATCGGCGTCATGCTCTCCGCTTGAAAGATGAGGCCGACATCCTTGCATTTGCCGGGTTCGGCGGTGAGGCAGGCAATCAGTGCGAGCTCGATCATCGATGGGACCCTTTTTCTTTGGCATTGAGCGCTCCTCAAGGCCGGACGTTTCGGTTCCCATCGTCGTTCTTATCGTTATTGGAAGCGCAGACATGCGGTCCGCGCTTCAAAGATTGTGGAGTGACTCTAGGTTTTGATACTTCCCGTCCCTACCAACAAAATGAGATTTGTAATTCGGCTACGCCATTTCCAGTCCGGATAATGTCGCAGCCAAAAAGGTGCGGCGAATTTCCGGGCTTTGTTCAAATAACAATGGGCTTGCTGTTTCTAGAGCAAAAGCAACGTCAAAACGCTCGCTGCGCAGACGGCAATCAGGGTGGATTCGACGGGGCCGAAGCGATGGTCCACCCATCGGGGTAGGGCGTTGTAGCGCGGGGCATGACGCGCCAGCCAGAGCGAGCTGAGAAAGATCCAGCTCAGGATAAACCCGATCAGGGCGAGGGTCGCGATGCCGCTTGCGTTTCCGGGGGGCTCGGGCACGAGGGCAATCATCAGCGCGACGCCCGCGAGGCTGAACACCAGGAGAGCGGCGACCAGCTTCAGCGTCTTTCGGAAGCCCGGCGGATCATTGATCCATTGCCGGCGCATGCCGGCGATCGACGCCGCCCCGAAGGCGAGGAAGAGAACGATTTTCGACAGTGCCGTGTAGTCCACCCGCGTGCCCCTTTCGGGCTCATGTCCCCAGAGTCTGATGCTCCGCTCTAATCGAACGTGATGCAATCGTTCGGGTGCTGCACTTGCTCGGGCCTGTATCCATTCTGCCACTGGCAAGATGTAACTCTGGCGAGATTACATAAGTAGGGAACTAGTCCCGTAGGCAAGTTCCATCCGTATGTTCACTGTAGGGGTGAAACGTTATTGCGTTTTGCCTATCTGCCATCAGCGCGCGGGCAAAGCTGACAAATAACGGTACAGATTGGGCCCGCTGACGCCTTTTGACGGGAACTGTTCCGCATCGGTGTCGGGAGGGTCTGACGGGAGGACAGTCAATGTATTGCGTATCGCCTGGCGCATCCGCCCCAGCATATCTGCCACATTCGTCTTGTCCGCCCGAGGGGCCGCCCTGGCTTTGAAGCCAGTGTGAGGCCGCGCGCTAACGCGCTCCAACACCTTCGCCTTCCAGAAAAAAAGAACCTCGCCAACCAACATCTTCGATGGGGGAAGATATGACACGTTTTGCGTTCAAGCCGCCTGTACGTCTCGGCAGTGCGGCCGCTTCACTCTCGCTGGCGCTCATGCTGAGCGTTTCCGTCTCGCATGAGGCGATGGCCGCATGTGCGCCGAGCTCAACCTTGACTGTCGGCATCGAATGCGAGGGGGAGCAGGAGAACACGTCCCACATCACCATTACGGATGGAGGAAACGCAGGCGACAAGTTTGCTCCGGGGCTGGTCTCGGATCTGTTCGCGAACTCGGCACTCAATGCATCCTTCACGCCTGCGACAGCCATCACGGTCAGCGGTATTCTCGTCACCCCTATCGATGGGGAGGGAAACCTCAAGAACAGCGGCGACATCGAAAATACGATGTCGAACGACAAGATCCTCGACAACGCGGTCAAAACGACCGCGAAAACAACCGTCCATGTGCCGCCTGGAGGTTGGGGTAGCAGCACGCCTTCCGGCACGACGACATACACGGTGACTGACAAGGATGGCGCCGTAACGACGGTGGCAAGGGCCGCTACTGCGGCCGAGATCCGGGCGATCACGGCCGCGCCGGTCGTCAACGGTGACGGGAGCAAGGACTACGCGAGGACGTTCGGTGCCGATACCATTTCCTCGTCGTCCAACGTTGCCAACATCATTGGGATCAACGCAAACGACGACGGCGAATACAACATCGAGAACACCGGGAACATCAAACTGAGTCATGCCGGCGTCGGCCAGCTTTACGGCATCGCAGGAAACGGTGATGTCGAGGAACTCAATGTCACGAACTCCGGAAAAATCGAGGTCGAACGCGACAGCATTGTCATCACCCGCCTCAGGAGCGACGCCATTCAGGCGCGCCCGGACGATGTCACGGCGAGTGTCGGGACGATCCCAAATGCCGGTCTGCAAGTGGCGGCTGGCGTTTTCGTGGAGGAAGAGCTCGAGTCGTTCTCGCTAGATAATGAAAAGAGCGGAACTATTTCCGTTTCCGGAAGCCTGGCTGCTGGAGTCTACAGCCGCGCTGCCGAATTCAGCCTCATCAACGATGGCCTCATCGAGCACACGGATGGGCCTGGCGGCGGTATCGCCATTGCCGCCGTCTCCGATTCCGGCATCACGAGCACAGCCGAGATCGAGAACCGCGGCACGATCTCGGGCGATATCGTGATGACGAACGGTCACGCGCTCCGCTGGTGGGGTCTCAATGTGCTCGGCCCAATCGATGCCAGCACGGCTCTTCAGAAAGACTACCTCCGTATCAACTCTCAATTCGGCCAGCTCGACTCGACCATCGTCAACAGCGGGACGATCACCGGCGATTTCTACTACTCGAACGGCGCTCATGTTCTGAGCAACGAAAGCGAGGGGACAATCGAGGGCGACATCCATGTCGATCAGAGACGGACGCTGGCGCCCGGCAGGTCGTGCACGGTCGGCAGTGAAGGCTGCTTCGCCACGGGAGTAGCAGTCGGCGATGCCGTGCAAGGCAATCCGGCCCACGGTGAGCTGCCGGCCAGCGAAAACTCGGCGTCAATCGTCACCGCGGTCGACAACAGTGCCGCCGTGATTGCGAATCCCGATCTCGGGATTGCAGGCGCTGCCGCCGGCGCAACTCAGTCCGCCACATTCGATATCTCTATCTGGGGTTCGAAAACATTCACGCTGGAAAACGCCGGAGACATGGAGGACGTCGACCTCACGATCTTCACCAGCCCCGCGACCACGATCTACGGGTTCGACGTCGCCGACAGCCGCAATGTACTCAAACCGCACATCTTCGGTGGAGGCGCGGGGTCCACTGCCGCGTTGCCTTCGGAGAACAGCGGCTTCATCGACGATCTCACCGTCGTCGACGTGGACAACAGCGGCAACGTCACCGGTGGGTCGCTCAGCCGGACGACGACGATCGCTCCCGTGATCGACAGCGTCGTGAAATCCGGCGAGTGGTATCTCGTTGCCAAAGAACTCGATGCACTGAACGTGGGAGACACTCCTGAAGTCGAAGGCACGGTACTCGTGAGCTGGACAGCGGACGCCGCTGCGGGCGCGGGCGGGGATTCGCTTGCGATCCAAGCCACCGTTGCCGACGCTTCGAGTGTTGAAGGCCTGTCCAAGCCGGGCATCTCGGCTCTCAACGGGTTGCTATCCGTCGAGGACAGCGACTCCGATGCGGGTGCCTTGGCGGGTGCCGTCCAGAATCTCTCGGAAGAGGACGACGTGCGCAAGGCCGGCGAGCAGTTGAAGCCGGAGACCAACTACGCCACGCAGCAGGCTGCAATCTTGCTCAACCAGGTCACCGGGCAGCATATCGAGGCGCGCCTTGCCTCGGTCGGCGCAACCGGGTCCAGCGGAAACAGCTTCCCTCAGCCGTCTGGACTGGGCATGAAGCAGAATGATCCCAACCGGTCCAACCTCGGCGGATCCACGCCGAGCGTCGATGCGGGGCCGTCGCAGGGAGGCGGCGCTCTCTGGGGCCGAGCCTTTGGCGTCGGCTTCAATCAAGACGAGATCGAAAACGTCGACGGCTACGACGCGCGCCTCTACGGCATCCTCGCAGGCTATGACAACTGGGCCGCACCCGGCGTTCGTGTCGGCGTGGCGATCGGATATGCCAACACGGATATCGACGGAGAGGGCGACACGAAGGCCAACAAGACCGGGATCGACAGCTATTTGGCCGAACTCTATGCCTCCTACAGGGGTTCGGGCTGGTATGCGACGGGCCGCACCGGCTTCACGTGGCACGACTACGAAACGACACGCGTTCTGAGCGTGCCTTTGCAAGACGTAGCAAAGGGCGATCACGAGGGCGATCAATACAATGCTGCGTTGGAGCTGGGTGCGCCGATGCACGTCGGCGGCGGCAACATTCTGACGCCGGTCGCGTCGTTGACGTACTCCAAGCTGCGGCAGGACGGCTATAAGGAGACCAGCGACGCCGGCATGGGGCTCTCCGTCGGCGATCAGAACAACGACTCGCTGGTGTCGGGTCTCGGCCTGAAGGCGCTGGTGCCGATCGCTGTCGATACTGTGCTCGAGGCACGGGCGCTTTGGTTGCACGAGTTTTCGGACGATGCGCAGGATGTCACGGCGAGCTTCGCGGCCGGCGGCGCGACATTCACGGCCGCGGGGCCAGGTGTTGGGCGCGATTCAGCAGCGCTGGGCCTGGGTCTGCTGGCGCAGATCGGGCCGGAATCGACGTTCCAGCTCAACTACGACGCCAATATCCGCGAAGACTATCTCGCTCATATCGGGTCGGCGCAGTTGTCGGTCCGCTACTGATCGTGCTTCGGCGCTCCGGCTCGATGGCGGAGCGCCGAACGATCTGCTTACGGGGTCGCCGTCAAGCGGTCTTGGCGGCGACCTTCGTCTCGATGACGTCCCAGATGCGTGCGGCGATGTCTGTGCCGCCGAATGCCTTCACCTGGCGGATGCCAGTCGGCGAGGTGACGTTGATCTCGGTGAGGAAGCCGCCGATCACGTCGATGCCGGTGAAAATCAGGCCGCGGCGCTTGAGCTCAGGTGCAAGACGGGCGCAGATCTCGCGCTCGCGATCGGTGATCTCGGTTTTCGCTGCCGTGCCGCCGACATGCAGGTTCGAGCGGGTTTCACCTTCGGCCGGCACGCGGTTGACGGCGCCCGCGATCTCTCCGTCGATCAGAATGATGCGCTTGTCGCCGTTGCGGACCTCGGCGCGATATTCCTGAACCATGAAGGGCTCGCGGAAGACGGTTTGGAACAGCTCGACCAGGGAGGCGAGGTTGCTGTCCTCGGGGCGGATGCGAAACACGCTCGCGCCGCCGTTGCCGTAGAGCGGCTTCACGATGATGTCCTTGTGCGCCCGGCGGAAGGCCAGCACGTCGTCCAGCGAGCGGGTGACAAGGGTCGCCGGCATCAGGTCGAGAAAATCGAGAACGAAGATCTTCTCGGGCGCGTTGCGAACGTGCGCTGGATCATTCACCACCAGCGTCTTTGGATGGATGCGCTCCAGGAGATGCGTGGTGGTGATGTAGGCCATGTCGAAGGGCGGGTCCTGCCGGAGCAGAACCACGTCCCAGTCGGCGAGATTTTCCCGCCGCGCGTCGCTCAGCCGGTAATGGTCGCCGAGCTTGTCGACGACGTTGAGGCTGTGGCCGCGGGCGAGCAGCCGGTCGCCCTCGAGCGCGAGGTTGGGCGGCGTGTAGTAGAAGATCTGGTGACCGCGCCGCTCCGCCTCCAGCAGGATGGCAAACGTGCTGTCGCCGCGGATGTCGATCCGCTCGATGGGGTCCATCTGGCAGGCTATGCGAAGCGGCATTGGTCTCTCAGGCCTTCTCGTCGCCGGTCATGACCCGGCCCATCCATTCGTCGATCGTGATATGTCCGGCCCGTTCGACGGCTGCGGTCTCGTGCGGGCGCAAGGTGTCCTGCATCCCGTCGATGCGCTTCCATTCGCAGAGGGGCGTCTCGGTGTCCGCGCGCGGCACATAGCGCGAGGCGGACAGCTTCTTGTAGCGGTGGATGTAACGAGGGCAGTTCATCCACACGTCGGAAACCGCGACTTTCACGACAAGCTCGGCCTCCTTGAAGAGCCCCATGAGCGGGCCCTCCTTCAACACCTGTGCCTTGCCCTGCAATCTCAGGCGGAAGGGGCGCTCGAAGTCGATGAACAGGCAGCCGATCTCGCCGTTACCCGCGATGTTGCCGGTGGAGTAGTGCATGCCGTTGCCGTCATAGCTCGGAAAGGCGAGCGTGGTGGCGTCGAGCACTCTGACGAAGCCGGGATCGCCGCCCTTGTAGGATACGGTCGGCCGGCCGTTGTGGTCGGCGGAAGCGAGGAAGAACATGTCGCGGCTTTCGATGAAGGCGCGCGCGACATCGTCGATCTCAGTCTTGGCGGCGATCGCTTCCACGCGATCCGCCATCGTGCGGCTCTCGAAGAGATCCTGGAACTCGCGATGCTTTGGTCCGTAAAGCCTGCTCATATTTCCTCCTCGTCTCTCGTTCCTCTCCGTACCCCTGCGTCTTGGCAACGCTTCGATTTTTATGGGGCGCGTTAAATCCATCTTAACCGGAAAAACCAGATTTTCTCCATAGTTACCTGCGGGACAGCGCGCAGGCGCGACATAACCTAGTTTCTGCGTCATGCAAGGCCGATGGAGATTGCCATGACGCCTCAGACCTCGATTGCCACAGCCGTGACTTTCAAACCGGTCCGCGTTGCCATCGCGGCCATTATTCTCACGGGCGCGCTTAACTCCCAGGCCGGCGCCGTCAGTCTCGGCGTCAAGCTCGCCTGCGCTTCCGATTACTACTCCTATTGCAGCCAGCACGCGCCTGGAAGCACCGCGGTTCGCCAGTGCATGCGTTCGCATGGGCCGCAGCTCTCCAACCGCTGCATCAACGCGCTCATCTCCGCGGGAGAGGTTTCCAAGATCGAGGTCGATCGCCGTCGTGCTGCGGCGATGGCCGCGAAGTCGGGCCGCTCCAAGACTGCATCCGCGGACTGATCTTCCATCCCTTTCCAGAACGAATTGAGGGCGCGACCCGGTTGGATCGCGCCCTTCGTTATTCCGGCCGTCTTCGAGATCGGACTTCGCGCGACTACTTCTTGTCGTCGTCGTCCTTTTTGCCGTAGGTGGCCTTGATGCTGTCGATGCCGGCCTTGAAGATGCCGTCGATGGTGCTGCGAGCTTCCTTGTCCTCCTTGCCGTCAGCGGCATCGTAGGTGGAGCTCCATACGACGTTGATCTCGTCGAGGTCGTCGTCATCGGGGGTGACGGAGAACTGTGCCTCGTAGTTCTTCACAGGAAGCGGGCTCTCGACGATGGAATAGCGGTAGCTCATTGCGCCGCGGTCGAGGAGCTTCTCCTTGATCTTGCCGCCGTCCTTCAGGGTCAGCGTGCGGAAGGTGTCGTCACCCTCCTTGCTCTCGTCGCAGGCTGCTACTGCCGGGTGCCATTCCTTGATCGCGCACCAGCCGCCCAGCTTGTCCCAGAGCGCTTTGCGCTCCTCTTCGACCTTCTTTTCGTCGACGTTGAGCTCAAGCTTCTTGGCCGAGACGAGGCTCGCGGCGGAAGCCACTCCGGCTCCCACGGCCAGCGCGCCCGCTGCCAGCATTAGCGCGATAATCGATCTTCTCATGGCGTACTCCCGTGAAGGGCCCATTGAGGCCTCAGTTTGCAAATGCGTTACACTGTAGCGTATAAAACATCCGGTGTGCCGGCAGGAAGTCCTGGCAATCACAAATGTTCGTGTGGTCGAGAAAATTCCCGGCTACAGGCCATTCTCGAGATGCCGGGGCCAGCCGCGCCCAATCAGGAACACGATGTCGAAGCCCAGCTCATGGGATTGATAACGCGTGTGCTGGGCGAGCCAGAGATCGGCAGCCCTGCGAATGCGGGCGCGTTGCTTCGCGGTGACGGCGGCTTCTGCCGCTTCCAGGGTGGCGCGTTGCTTGACCTCGATGAACGCGAGGCGGCGGCCCCGCACGGCGATGAGATCGATCTCGCCGAGGGGCGTTTTTTCCCGGCGCCCGAGAATGCGGTAGCCGCGCAGGCGCAGCGCCAGCGCCGCGATCCATTCCGCATGACGGCCGAGTTTGTATCTGGCGCGGCGTTCCTCCCTTAGACGATCCTTGCGCGGAGGAGGCGCCGGCATCCCGTTCAACTCCCCGCGCGGCGCTTGAGACCCAGGGCTACGTCGTAGACACGGGCTTTGGGGACCTTCAGCGTGTCGGCCACCATGCGGGTGGCGTCGCGGATGCTCAAGCTTTCGAGCGCGGGGGCGAGGCTTGCTTCGATGGCGGCGTCGGTAACCTCCGTCTCCTGCGGGGGACCGACGACGATCACCACCTCGCCTTTCGGAGGATCAGCCGCGAAGTGGCGGGCCAGGCCGGTGAGAGGCGCGCGGCGGACATCTTCGTGCAGCTTGGTCAGCTCGCGCGCGACGGCCGCTTCGCGGTTGCCGAGTTCCTCGGCCAGATTGGCGAGCGTGTCGGCCGTTCGCGTGGGGGCTTCGAAGAAGACGAGCGTGGCAGGAATGGCGGCCAGCTCGGCGAGCCTGGATTTTCGTGCGCCCTCCTTGGCGGGCAGGAAGCCTGCGAAGAAGAACGCGTCGGTCGGCAAGCCGCCCACAGTGAGTGCGGCGAGTGTCGCCGAGGGGCCGGGTACGGCGACGACGGCATGCCCCGCCGCGGCGGCATCGCGAACGAGCTTGAAGCCTGGATCGGAAATCAGCGGCGTTCCCGCATCGCTGATGAGTGCGATCGAGCGCCCGGCCTCCAGCTCCGAGAGGATGCGGGGGCGCTGCTCCTCGGCGTTATGCTCATGATAAGGACGCAGGGGCGTGCGGATCGCGTAGTGCGCGAGCAGCGTGCGGCTGTGGCGGGTGTCCTCGCAGTAGACGACATCGGCGCGCGCCAGGGTTGCGATTGCGCGCAGCGTCATATCGGCCAAGTGGCCGATCGGGGTCGAGACCAGATAGAGGCCCGGGCCCAGGGGCAGGCCAAGCTGGCGCTCGATTTCGAACCCGACGCGGCTTGCGGTCGCGAGGCTGTTTAC
Organism: Hyphomicrobium zavarzinii ATCC 27496; assembly: GCF_000383415.1. Taxonomy (GTDB): domain Bacteria; phylum Pseudomonadota; class Alphaproteobacteria; order Rhizobiales; family Hyphomicrobiaceae; genus Hyphomicrobium_C; species Hyphomicrobium_C zavarzinii. The sequence continues at coordinate 240,580 of NZ_KB911255.1, forward strand.
CTTCTCGTTCTCGGGAGGCTCGTCTCTCATCTTTCCGCCCCTAACCCGGACTAGCTTCCCACTCCATCCGGACAGACAGTCGGGCGATGGCCGTGTCGCGGCACCTCTCTTTCACTCCTTTGCCGTGGAAAAACCAAGAGATATTTGGATTGCCGTGACACAATTCACTTCACGCCCCGGCGCTTGGCCTGTAACCAGAGGCTCTTCAGGATGCTTGGCCGCCTCTGTCGCCGGCCAGGTATCTTTTGCAATCATCTTCCCTGGTCATGGTACTCTCGGCGTGACGTTGTTTTCTACCGGCTGCAGAGGACCGCACTCATGATCGACGCCGGACCTCCAGTCCGTCCTGCGGGATGGCGCGCGCGGCTTCGCGCGGCGGGGCGTCTGGCGTGCCGCGCGGCTGGGGTCATGGCCGCGGCTGGCCTGGTTGCAGGCTGTGCCACCAATCTCGGCAGTCCGACCAGCGACGTGACGGCGGCGCTGGGCGATCAGAAGGGCGCGCCGGCAATGGGCGGGAGGCCGCAAAAGCCCGTGCGCATCGGTATGCTGCTGCCGCTTTCGGGCTTCGGGCCGCAGGCCTCGACGGCGAAGGGCATGAAGCAGGCGGGCGAGCTTGCGCTGTTCGAGCTCGACAATCCGCTGGTGCAGCTCATCGTCAAGGACGACAAGGGCTCTCCGCAAGGTGCCGCACAGGCGGCACAAGAAGCTATCGGAGAAGGGGCCGAGATCATCGTTGGCCCGCTGACGGCGCAGGCGACGCAGGCGGTGGCGCCGGTGGCGCGCAAGGCTAACGTGCCGGTGCTCGCGTTTTCCAACGACCGGCGCGTGGCCGGGAACGGGGTCTATCTGATGAGCTTCCTGCCCGAGCAGGAAGTGGATCGCATCGTCGCCTACTCCGTGGGCCGGGGGAAACGCCGCTTTGCGGCGCTGGTGCCGGATGACGCTTATGGCGCGGTGATCGAGCCCGCGTTTCGCCGGGCGGTGGAGCGGAATGGCGGGGCGCTCGCCGTTATCAGCCGCTATCCGCTCGAGCCCAACGCGATGCTGTCACCGGTGCGGGCGCTGGCTGACGAATTGAAGCAGAGCCAGGATTCGGCGGCGCCCATCGATGCGCTGCTCATTGCCGGCGGCGCGGACGTGCTGCCGCAGATCGATCCCATCCTCACCTATTCCGGCATCAGCGCCGATCGCGTGCAGTTGCTCGGAACGGGCGGCTGGGATTTCCCGAACGCGGGGCGCAGTCCGGCCTTCGTGAAGGGCTGGTATCCGGGACCGGATCCGCATGGCTGGGCCGACTTCGCGCAGCGATTCTCCCGCTCCTTCGGGCAGGCGCCGCCGCGTCTCGCGAGCCTTGCCTACGACGCGGTGAGCATTTCCATCACGCTGTCTTCAGCGGAACCGGGGCAGCGCTTCACGCCGCAGGCCTTGACGCGGGCCTCGGGATTCACGGGCATCGACGGTAGCCTGCGCTTCCGTGCGGATGGGCTGCCGGAGCGTGCTCTCGCCGTGCTCGAGCTTCAGACTTTCGGTGGCAACGTGCTCGACCCCGCCCAGGCCACGGCGCCGGGAGACGGCCGCGTCACGGCGGTCGGCGCGCAGTAGCGTGGCGCGCTGCGATCCGGTTTTTCCAGGTCAGATCAGGCGGCGTTGAGCGCCCGGTTCTTGGGGCGTGTCGCCGCGTTCTTCCTCGAAAGCTCGAGGAGCGCCTCGATCGAGGTTTCGAGGCGGATGTCGTCCAGCGTCTGGACGCGCCCCTGCTCGAAGCTGGCGTAGCTCATCAGCGGCCTTAGCTCATCGCGCATCCGGTCGATGACGTACGTCAGTGCGTCGAGTTGCTCGCCCGCGGATTTGTGGAAGCCGACCGCGGCGTGGGTTCCCGTGTCTGCCGCGACAAGCGGCTCGGTGGCGAGCGCCCAAGTCAGGGGCTCGTCGAGGAGATCGGCCTGCTCGATACGCAGGGCGGGTGCGGTCTCGTTTGCCGGTCTGGCCTTCGCCGTCCAATCGCGAACGCGGCCGGCGAGCTCGGAGTCGAACCTCGCCGATACAGAGGTCCAGGCCGTCTCAGCGATCCGGCGGATCTGTGCCGCTGCCTTGCTGGCCCGGGCGGGCAGGCGGCGTCCTTCGTCCAGCACGAAGAAGAGGAGATCCTCGTACCAGAAGGGACCGGGCGTATTGAGGCGGAAACCAAGCATGGGCGTCTCGTGCGCTGTAACACCAACGCGAAAACCATGGCGGCGCGTGGCGACGCATCCTGTCTTCGCGGCATTTCGGTGGGCACTCGAAAACTGTGCTTATTCGCGGCTTTAAGCAAGACTATTCAGTTCGTAAGGTTTTTGTCTGCCGCAAAATTTTGAAAACTATTCTGAAATTGTATGGCTAATAAAACGTAACCAGATTGAAGCTCCGCCGGATTTCGCGCCTTTTTTGCCCCGCGTGGTTCAGTGCCCGGCAGGGCGCGGGGCTTCGGCTGACGGCGGGGGAGCGTAGGAGGCGGGAAGCACGGGCGTGCGCGGCCCAAGCTTGCCGCGGGAATGTCCGGCGGGCAGTTTGTCGTGCAACTTTTCCTGAGCCGCATTGCGCGCCGGCGACGGACCCCGATAGCGGTAGTGGCCGGTGATCTGATCGACGAACAGCGCGTCCTCGAGCTGCGGACCCCAGCCTCTGTTGTGGATGATCATCGGCCGTCCGGATGGCGCGATCACGGACGACACCATGGCGATGTGCGAGCGCGAGCGCTGGTTCTGAGGCCGGTAGTAGGTGACGATGTCGCCGGGGCGATAGTCTTCCGCGAACGAGGTGATGGGCAGGCTCTCGCCCTGGGTGGCGAAGAAGCGGCGCAGCACCTCGGTGCGGCGATGGTCGATGTTGGTATCGCCACTGCCGGAGCGGGCTTGATGCACGAGGGCCTGGAGGTCGAACCCCAAGGCGCGGTAGGCGCGCACGATCACGTCGGTGCAGACGCCGAACAGGCTCGGCACGTCGCCCATGGGAAATGAAATGCGCCGGTAGGCGTCGTTGTAAATGACGAAGCCGCCGGCCTGAGCCTCCGCGGCTTGCGCGAGGTGCAGGCCGAAGGCGTCTCCCGAGAGCGTCTGGCCTCCGGAGCTCGCGTAAGCCGGAGACGATGCGCTTTGTCTCGCAGTTCCTTGCTCGATGGAGCAGATGCCCGCGAGCACGGGATTGCCATGCTCGTCGGCATCGTAAGTGTCGATCACGGCAGGCGGGACCGCAGGGAGATCGTCACGCGGTGCTAGCGCGGGCGAGAGGAGCGCCAGTTTCGTATCACGCGATGGCGCCGGTGCGGGTGCAAGAGGAGCCAACTCGGCGATCCCGGTACGGGGGGCTAGTACGGCCTCCGGCCGCGGAACGAGTGCCAAGGGTGCTTCGGAAGGCCGGGCTGCGATTGCGCGCCCGAGCGGAGCGGTGCCGACAGTTTCGGACGCAATCAGTGCTATGGGCGGCAGCACCGCAAGGTTTGGGGTGACCTCATGCGCGACGGTGCGAGGCAACGCAGCGAGCGAGGGGCTGCTTGTTATGTTGGGGCGGACCGGGGCGATCTCCATGTCCGGGGCGCCGACCACGACGATGTAGGACTGCAAGGTGCGCACCGATTGGTGCACGACGATCGCCGATGCCACGAGCAGGAACGGCAGGAAGAGGAGGGCGAGGGCTTCCCGCTCGTCGGACGAATAAGGCAGCGAGAGTGCGCGCGCCTCTGCGCCGATGCGGCGCAACTTCGCGCCGACGTCACGCGGAGACATGCGGCGGGCGAGAGCGGAAAGATCGCGCGCTTCGCCGCGGATGAAGGCGAGGCTGGACGCGCCAAAGGCAGAGACGCGGCGCTCGGCCGTGCGGAAGATGTCACCGAGACGAGGCTGCTTTCGCGGAGCGGCGTAGACGCGGCGAGGCGGAGCCGCCGGCTTGGGAGCACGGTGCCTGGCCCTCGGCTTCTGCTTGCGCGACTTCTTCACCTCGATCCCCGAAATACGGGAGAAATCAATTGCTCAATTCTAGGTTATAACCCGATGTTTCACCATCGGAAAAATTGGTTTACGAATGATGGCATGACGGATGTTTCAGCCCGTTGCTTCAGTATCCCACTTTTTGTCGGATCTGCAACGCATCCAGTCCCTGCCTGTGCAAATCGCGAAGCGACGTGTCGCGTGCGCTTTTCGAAAGTTTGCGTCCTTCGGCGTCCGTCAGCAGCCTGTGGTGATGGTAGATCGGCTCGGGCAATCCCAGCAGAACCTGCAGCAGGCGCTGGAGGCTCGTCGCGGGGTAGAGATCGCGGCCGCGAGTGACGTGGGTGATGCCCTGGCGCGCGTCGTCGACCGTCACGGCGAGGTGGTAGCTCGCCGGCACATCCTTGCGGACGATCACGGCGTCTCCCCACTCCGCCGGGTCCATCTCGATGCGCTGGGGGCGGCCGTCCTCATCCAGCTCCGTGAAGGTGACCAGGCGCGACCCCGTCATGCCCTCGAGGGCATTCAATGCGCGATCCATGTGAATGCGGAGCGCGAACGGCTCGCCGCGCCCGAGGCGAGCGGCGATCTCCGGTGCCGAAAGGTGCTTGTGGAGGCCGGGGTAGAGCGGGGCGCCATCGGGATCGACGGCATGAGGCGCCGATTGGGCCTTCTCGGCGATCTCGCTGCGCGTCGCGAAGCAGGGGTAGAGGAGGCCCGCACGCTTCAGCCAGTTTGCCGCTGCCTGATAGGTTCCGAAATGCTCGCTCTGTCGCAGCACCGGTTCTTCCCACTTTAGGCCGAGCCAGGCGAGATCCTCGAAAATCTGCGTGATGTGCTCGTCGCGGCAACGGGTGGTGTCGATATCCTCGATGCGCAGCAGGAAGCGTCCGCCGAGTTTCTGCGCCATGTCGAAACCGACGAGCGCGGACAGCGCGTGGCCGAGGTGAAGCTCGCCGTTCGGGCTCGGCGCGAAGCGCAGGACGGGCTGTGCGCTCATGCCGTCAATCGCATTGTCCGGTGCGGCCGGCGCCGGGAGAATAGGTGGGCGCTATCGCTTCGACGATGCGGTCGTAAATGTGCCGCTCTGACACCGGGTAGAGGAGCGCCCAACTGTTGATCAGCCGTCCACCGCAGGTGAAGCTCACGCGCTCATAGAAATGCATGTCGCCGCGCGTGCCGGAGATGATGAAGGAGCGCTTCTTCACGGGGGCGTAGTCGAGATCGGCGCCGCTGTAGTTGTCGGAGAGAAGCTGAGCGCGGTATTCGGCGAGAGAGGCTTCGGCGTCATTGGGAAATGCGCCGACGATGAGCCGGGCGCCGCCGTCGCGCGAGACGAGGACACGGCCGTCTTCGTCGTTGGGGCCGCTGTTGCGCGATGTGAAGACCGATCCGGGATAGGCGATCATGAATCCATGCCGGTCGCTCTGGATGGTCTCCCAGTTTTTGAGCTTCTCGCGTGCCGCCAATGCCTCCGGTGCGATCAGCGATACGCCAGCCAGGAGCGCGGCCAACAGCATGTGTGGGGATCCCGGTTCTCTCAGGTTGTGCCGCATCACACCCTCTCTACGCGCAACACACTCACTATTCGCAATGCTCTTGCGCGGCGTTTCCAAACGCCGGGTTCCACATTACTTTGAGCGGGAAGCGGCGAAAAGCGTGGAGCGCGTCACACCTCGTGCGGAAAATCGATCGCCCACAAAAATCCAAGCGTGGCGCCGCGACGATCGAAACGATCGCGGACATCCGCAAAGGCGTGAGCGGCTTGCGGAAGATCTGCCCGGCGATGCGGCGCGTGCACGACCTCGTCGGCGATCCTCCTCTGCGACGGCTCGAACCCGGGTTTGCGGGGCTCGCGCAGGTTGTCGTCGGCCAGCAGCTTTCGGTCGCAAGCGCGGGCGCGATCTGGAAGCGCACGGCGCAGGTGGTGGAGCCATTCGAGGCGGCCACGCTTCTCCGGCACGACGTTGCCCGGTTGCGGGCGGCAGGGCTTTCGCAAGGCAAGGTCAAAACGCTGCGCGCCATCGCGGATGCGATCGTATCGGGTGCGCTTTCGCTCGATCGCTCAGAGGCTGAAGAAGACCTGCGTGAAGCCCTTCTCGCCATCAGCGGCGTTGGGCCGTGGACGGCGGACATCTACGTCATGTTCTGCCTCGGCGCGCAGGATGGCTTTGCGGCGGGCGATCTCGCGCTGCAGCTTGCCGCGCAGCGGGCGCTGGGGCTCGATGCGCGCCCCGGCGTGCGTGAGCTGGTCGACATTGCGGAGCGCTGGCGTCCTTGGCGCGGGATCGCGGCGCGACTCTTATGGTCGCTCCATGCCTATCGGGACCGCGACGCGTGAGGCGGTCATCCAAAGGGCATTTTTCCTCGTAATAGCTCTATGATGGTGCGGTTGCGAACGCGAAAGTGGACCCGTTGTCCCCGGGACCTTCACAGAGGTGACATGCGTCGCTAGTATCCGCTCCCGAAAGCGGGGGTGACGCCTCGATTCGACGAACCGACTGGAAGCAAGCTCGTGAATGCTCATGCTGCCACGCCGGAAGCGTTTCCGGCACTGGTTCTCAACGCCGACTTTCGGCCCCTGAGCTACTATCCTTTGTCGCTCTGGAGCTGGCAGGAGTCGGTGAAGGCCGTATTTTTGGATCGCGTCAACATCGTCTCCGAGTACGACCGGACGGTCCGGAGCACGACCTTCGAGATGCGGCTTCCCTCTGTCGTCTCGCTCAAAACCTACGTAAAGCCAGCGCTTTATCCGGCATTCACGCGGTTCAACGTGTTTCTGCGCGACCGCTTCTCATGCCAATACTGCGGCTGCCGCGAAGATCTCACCTTCGATCATCTCATCCCGCGCTCGCGGGGCGGACAGACGCGGTGGGACAACGTCGTGACGGCGTGCGCACCCTGCAATCTCGCCAAGGGTGGTGAGATGCCGTGGGATGCAGGCATGCAGCCGTATCAGATGCCGTACCGGCCCACGGTTTTCGAGCTCCACAGGAACGGGCGGCTGTTCCCGCCCAACTACCTGCATGATAGCTGGCTTGACTATCTCTACTGGGATACGGAGCTCGAGCCTTAGGCTGCGGTGCGTCTTTCGGAAAACCGACAGTTTCGTTTTGCCTGGACCCTCGTCTCGGCAGGGGTGCCGTGCGTGCGCTCGTCAGCTACCGGTCTATCGCGCGCGGACGGAAACGCAAAAAAATGGCCCCGTTTCCGGGGCCAGGATTGGAAGGTCTAACAAACAAAGTCTGCTCGGGCAGGGCGCAGCTCAGGCGGCACGCTTCTCGGGCTTCGCGCACAGGACGAAGGCGATGGCTTCGACGGCCTTGCTCCAATCTCCGGCGTCTGCGGTCTTGGCCTCGGCGCCGAATGCGCGCATGGCATCTTTGGCCGTTCCGCCATCGCGGAAGAAACGGGCGCACGATTGGCGCGCAATGCCTACAGCCTGATGCCACTGCATGGGATTGATGTGCTCGGGGATCATCGGATCGCTCCTTCTTTGACGCGATAATATGTCGGCAAGCACACCAGTTTTCTTCAGTGCCACTACGCGTGACCGGATCATGTGGCACCAACTGGGACTGATGTCAGGTGCCTGGTATGCTTGCCTACTCGTTGGAAGCCCTTTCGGGGCCTCCGAATCTCAGGGTCGAGAAACGCATCACTCCGGGGCTCGACCTCATTCCCGTTACTTGCTGTCCTGATGCTGGCCGCTCGCGGAGACCGTACCTCCGTCTCGGGCACCAGGGTTGGACGCCGCCAAAATTACGCCGACGACATCCTGCAACGAACGCCACGCACTTTCTTCATGCATACGCTTCACTCACACTCTGACGCTTTCACTGCTTGTCCGGCGCGTTGAGGGTAGGCCTCGCCCCGTCGGAGGGGGACTTCGAGGCGGGCCATCGAGCCGGCTGGAACGCATACGCGGGACGCTTACTAGGGGGTGCGAGCCGCTCGGCCATACGCTCGAACTTTTTGGTCCGAGCAGCTCGCTTCATTCGTTCGAACACGCCGCAGAGCGTGCTCTTGGGGGATGCAGAGGGGTACGCAAAATCTACTGTACGCAACGCAGGGGAACGCTTACGCAACGCAACGGCACTCGGTACGCAACTGACGCAACGCTTACTCAAATGGTTCCTGAGAACGGAACGGACTTCTGTTGATAACGTCTGGCCGGAGCCCTGAAGCTCTTCCATTCGCACGACAATCCGGTTCCGGGATGTTTCGAGCGGGACAGTGTCTCGGGATCCAGTTTCCTGGTGCCCCTCGTTCCCCCTGCTCTTCGACGCCTCACCCCGGCACGGTACGCTCGCCACACGCGGTACGCTCAACTGGAAGTTCCTTTTGTGTTCCGCGAATGAGAACAATTAACCGTGACACTGTGGCCACGCGAAGGCGCAAAATTGTCTGGCCGACGAAATGATCTTGACTTGATGTGAAATCGCCACATGCGACGCATGCAAGCGCTTCACCTGTCTGGCTTTTCGCGTTCCTGACCGCTGTTGTTGATAACTCGGCGGCTCCAGGGGCGAGGTTGGGGCCTCTCGGGAAAGGGCGCCGGGCGGCTCGCGCGCCGGGGGAAGCGGCTTCGAAAAGGGGCCGGGTGGATACCAGTCCCGATAACCAACAGAGGCGATCTCAGTCGACCGCGCCGGGTGCGGCACTATAGCTTCCGTTCTCAGATGATCCTCAGAGAGCGGCCCCATGAGCGGACAATTACATGAGCAATTCGAACGGCCAGAGCACCCGCTGCCGTCGGATCGTTCCACTGGACTGGTGTTCACGGCTATCGCGCTCGCCGTGGCCTTTTTCTGGCGGTCCCACACGGCGGTATTAACCATCGCGGCGGGGCTTGCGGTGGTGCTGGCTGCCATCAGCCTGCTTCAGCCTTCTCTCCTGCGTCCGTTGAACATCCTCTGGATGCGCTTCGCGATGCTGGTGAGCAAGATCATGAACCCCATCGTCATGATGATCCTGTTCCTGATCGCCATCGTGCCGGCAGGGCTCATCATGCAGCTTTCGCGCGATCCACTTCGCCGCCGCAAGGGTGACGGCAACACGCATTGGATCGCGACGAGCGCGTCCGAGCGCGCCTCTCTTTCGAACATGAAGAACCAATTCTAGCGGCAGGATCGAACCTGCTGCTCAGGCCATCGTCATAGGGGAAACGTCATGCTTTCGCTGTTCAAGGAACTGTTCGCCTACATGGGGGCCCGCAAGAAGTGGTGGCTCTTCCCGATCATTCTCGTGCTGCTCGTCGTCGGCGGCCTTCTCGTGCTGGCGCAGGGATCGGCGATCGCTCCGTTCATCTACACGGTCTTCTGACGGGCATTGCTTCGCTCGTGTCCGGCATTGCGTCGCGGGCGTGCGGTCGTTTCGCACGCCCTCCCTGAAACCTGGAAACAAAACTCATGCGCGTACTCGGTATTTCGGCTTTCTATCATGACAGCGCAGCCGCGTTGCTCGTGGACGGCAAGCCCGTTGCAGCGGCGCAGGAGGAGCGTTTCACCCGCAAGAAGCACGATCCGGGATTTCCGGAGAATGCGATCCGCTATTGCCTCGATGAAGGCGGCATCGATCTCGACGACGTCGATCACATCGCCTTCTTCGAGAAGCCGCTGTTGAAGTTCGAGCGCCTGCTCGAGACCTATCTCGCCAATGCGCCGGCCGGTTATCGATCTTTCAAGATGGCGCTTCCCGTCTGGATCAAGGAGAAGCTGTTTCAGAAAGTCGGCATGGTGAAATCGCTGACGCCGCTCTCCCGCTCCGGCAAGGGAATCGAGGAGAAGCTGCTGTTCGCCGAGCACCACCAGAGCCACGCCGCATCGGCGTTTTTTCCCTCTCCGTTCGAGGAAGCCGTTGTTCTCACGCTCGACGGCGTCGGCGAATGGGCGACGACTTCGGTTGCGATCGGGCGCGGCTCGACGCTGGAAACGGTGCGCGAGATTCACTGGCCGCACAGCATCGGCCTGCTCTACTCCGCGTTCACGTACTACACGGGCTTCAAGGTCAACTCCGGCGAATACAAGGTGATGGGCCTCGCGCCCTATGGCGTGCCGAAATATGCGGATCGCATCCTCAATACGCTGATGGACCTCAAGGAGGACGGCAGCTTCTGGCTCGACCAGAAGTATTTCAACTATGCGACCGGCCTCACGATGACCTCGCGCGCCTTCGACGACGTGTTCGGCGGGCCGCCGCGCAAGTCCGAGACGCCGCTCACGCAACGCGAGATGGATCTCGCGGCCTCGGTGCAGGCTGTCACGGAAGAGGTGATGTTGCGCATCACGCGGGATCTCGCCAAGACCTACGGCATCTCCAATCTCTGCATGGCAGGCGGTGTCGCGCTCAACTGCGTCGCAAACGGCAAGATCCTGCGCGATGGGCATTTCAAGCGCATCTGGGTGCAGCCGGCGGCGGGCGATGCGGGCGGTGCGCTGGGTGCGGCCTATGCGGCCCACAGCATTCACGCGAAGAAGCCGCGCGTCGCGACGAACGGCGCCCTCGACGGGATGCACGGCGCGTATCTCGGGCCGGCCTACACGCAGGCCGATATCGAGCAGCGCCTCAAGAAGGCAGGCGCCAAGTTCAAGACCTATGACGACGCGGGGCTGCTCGAGCGCACGGTGGACGCGCTGGAGGCTGGACATGCCGTCGGCTGGTTCCAGGGGCGCATGGAGTTCGGTCCGCGTGCGCTCGGTGCGCGCTCGATCCTTGGAGATCCGCGCAATCCAGAAATGCAGCGCAACCTCAACCTCAAGATCAAGTATCGCGAGAGCTTCCGTCCGTTCGCGCCGTCTGTTCTCGCGGAGGATGTTTCCAACTACTTCGATCTCGACAGCGAGAGCCCGTACATGCTGCTCGTCGCCGACGTGGTCGAAGGTCGCCGGCGTTCCATGACCGAGGACGAGACGAAGCTGTTCGGCATCGACAAGCTCAACGTGCCGCGCTCGGACATTCCGGCCGTGACGCACGTCGACTACTCGGCGCGCGTGCAAACGGTGCACAAGGAGACGAACCCGCGCTATCACGCGCTCATCTCCGCGTTCAAGGCGCGCACGGGCTGCCCCGTCGTCGTCAACACGAGCTTCAACGTGCGGGGCGAGCCCATCGTCGGCACGCCGGAGGATGCGTTCCGCTGCTTCATGGGCTGCGAGATGGAGACGCTGGTGGTGGGCAATTGCGTGCTCGACAAGAGCGAGCAGGATCCGTCGCTGCGCGTCGACTACAAGGACAAGTTCGAGCTCGACTGACGCGGCCCGCGATGACGCGGATCGTGCGGAGTTCCGTTTCCGGTTGCAACGAGGTGGCGCGCGATGGTGGCTGAAGCAAACAATCGGCGACTGCTTCTCGTCGCGGGTAGCGTGTGCTTCATGCTGCTCACGCTTCTGTTGTGGCTCACGGCCGATACGGAGCCGACGACACCGTCCACGCGGCGGCTGTTCGGTCTGTGGCGAATCCGGACGATCGTTCCGGCTCTCGCGCTCGCCGTGATCGGAACCGGGTTCCTGCTCGCTGCGTGGTCGCGTTCCCGCCTGCTCGCCTATCTTTCCTCTGTGTTTGCTATCGTCGCGACGCTCGGCGCTCTGGAGGCGCTCGGCGCCGTGGGGCTCGTCTCCTGGGAGGCGATGTTCAAGCCTCGGGTCGACGAGCTAGGCAGCCTCGGCACCAAGCGCGAGCCGAACATTGATAAGCACGGGACCACGCACCAGGACACGGCCTCGGCGTGGGGGCTGCCGAGCGACCCGATCCCGTTCCAGTATCGCACCGACCGGCATGGCTTCCGTAACGCGATCGATCGCGAGGGCGGTGAGATCATCCTGCTCGGGGATTCGATCCTCGTCGCTGCGCTGGTGCCGGTCGAGAAGACGCTCGGCGCGCGGCTTGAAGCGCTGACATCGCGGACTACGCAGCAGATCGCACTCATCGGCATCGCGCCGCAGGAGGAGCATGAGCTTTTCTGGGAGACCGCGCCCGACCTCAAGGGCAAGCGCGTCGTCCAGTTCATTTTCGAAGGCAACGACCTTCTCGATTCACGCCGCTTCGAGCGCATGAAGAGCGGTGGTGCGGCGCCGACCCCGGAAGGGGGGCTTCTCCACGATCAGATCTGGAAGATGCTGACCGCGGCGACGGACGGCCAGCAGGGCGTGCACGGACTTCGGGTGTGCACCGTCAACGATCAGCTCTACACGTTCCTGTGGGCACGCAACTCCTTCGAGGGCGTCGAGAGCGAGGTGGAAAACATCACCCGCTCCCTCGATCAATTCGGAGAGCGGGTGCGCGCCGCGGGCGGGCAGTATGCGGTGGTGTTCGTGCCGAACAAGCTGCACGTGCTGGCGGGGCTCTGCAGGTTCCCCGCGGAGGGCGAAATCAAGGATCCGGCTCAACACATCGGCCAGCTTCGTGGGCAGCTCGAAGCGTGGGGTGCCAAGTCCGGTGTTCCGGTTCTCGATCTTACCGATCCCTTGATCGCGGTTGCGCGCGAGGGAAGGGTCCCCTGGTTCTGGGGCGATACCCACTGGAACGAGACCGGGCATGAGGTTGCGGCGCGCGCACTAGCAGATTGGCCAGCCCTCAGCGCGGCACCCTAGAGCCTTCGAGATACCGGGCGCTTTGCAGAAGCGGCCCCTTTCAGGTCAGGGACCTTCGGCGGCGAGGAAGGCTGCCTTGATGGCGCCGGCGAAGGCGAGCAGCGAGGCGATGACGTTCCAGCCTGCGAGGGAGAGGCCGGCGAAGGTCCAGGCTGCTTCGTCACAGCGGACGACGCGGGTCTGGTCGAGGCCGCTCAGCAGGTCGGACGCGGAGGTGGGGAGTGCCTGGGCCGTGCCGCATGTATCGGGGCCGGGCCAGAATTTCCACTCGACGCCCGCGTGATAGACGCCGAGCCCCGCATTGGCCAGGAACGCGAGCGCAACCACGAAGAAAATCAGCGCGGCGACCCGGGGCTTCTCAGATACCAGCGCCATGGCGATGAAGAGCAGAGGGATCGAGGCATAGTACGCATACCGCTGCATCAAGCAGAGCGGGCAGGGTGCCAAGCCGCCGAGGTGCTCGAACGCGAGCGCTCCCAGAATGACGCCGGTGGCGAGGAAGAGCGTCAGGCCGCCATAGCGATAGGCGGCGGTTTTTTCCGGTAGCTCGGTTGTCAGCATGCGCGTGGCTCCTCGGGGCCGCCCTGCCGGCGGACCCCTACTCTAGAATACATATTTGATGGCGACGAAGCCCAGAACCAGCAAGACTACGAACACCGTGGTGACCAAGGTCAGCCGCTTCTCGATGAACTCGCGGATCGGCTCGCCGAAGAAATAGAGCAGGCCCGCCACCAGATAGAAGCGCATGGCACGTGCGATGACGCTCGCCAGCATGAATTCGATGAGTGGCATGTGGGTGACGCCGGCGGTGATGGTGAGCACCTTGTAGGGGAACGGCGTCATGCCCTTGATGATCAGGATCCAGACGCCCCATTCGTTGAACCAGTTGGTGAACTCGCCGAAGCTCTGTGCCTTGCCGTAGAACTCGAGGATGGGACGCCCGATCTGCTCGAAGAAAAAGTAGCCGATGCCGTAGCCGAATGCGCCGCCGATGACCGAGCCGATCGTGGCGACGGTGGCATACCACCACGCCTTGGCGCGCTGAGCGATCACCATCGGGATCAGCATCACGTCCGGAGGGATGGGGAAGAACGAGCTTTCGATGAAGGACACCCAGAACAGGGCGTGGGGAGCGCGGTCGTTGCGCGCCTTGGCCATCATCCAATCGTATAAACGCCGCATCATGATTGTGTGTCCCCCGGGAGAGCGCCAACGGCTGATTAGAGCAGGATCGCTCCGATTGGAAGGGCGCCGTCTGGTGCAAAAGTGGCCGGAGTCCTGACGGGAGCTTGTGTCATGAGCTTGACGGCGGGCCGAGCGGTTCGAAGCTCGCGGACAGCTCCAGTACGAGCTGGTTGAGGATGAAGCGTCCGGAGGGCGTGGCGCGGATGCGGCCTTCGCGGGCGAGCGGGCGGGGCTTTGCCGTGACATGGGACGGGGCGAGGCCCGGCCCGAGGCACGCGCGGATCTCGTCCAGGCCGCCGCTTTCAGGGTGTCGCGGCGGGTCGACCCATTCCATAAAACCTTGCGCGATGAGGGCATCGACGACGGACTTGCGTGGCGCGAGGCGGCCTAGGCTCGCGAGCCGCGCGAGATCGATGCCCTCGGACAGCCGCAACCCCATCAGCATCATCTCGTCGGTACGCGCGGCCGGAGAGAGTGTCTCCGTCTCGACAATGCCGGTGCCGGTGCGCTCGACCTGGTCCAGCCAGCGTTCCGGGCTCCGCTCGGTCATGGTGGCAAGATGGGCGCTAGGCGCGGCGAGGCGGCCGTGAGCGCCAGGGCCGACGCCAGCGTACTCGCCGTAGCGCCAATAGAGCAGGTTGTGGCGGCTCTCCTCTCCTTCGCGCGCGTGGTTCGAGATCTCGTACTGGCCGAAGCCGGCGGCGCCCGTCAGTTCCTGCGTCAGCTCATAGAGATCGTGTGCGGCCTCGGCTGCGGGAATGACGAGCCGCCCTTTGGCGTAGAGATCGGCGAAACGTGTCTCAGGCTCGATGGTGAGCTGGTAGAGCGAAAGGTGGTCGCCGGCCATGTCGATCGCTTCGGCAAGCTCGGCGCGCCAATCCGCGAGCGTCTGATCAGGTCGCGCGTAGATGAGATCGAAGGAGAAGCGATCGAAGGTGCGGCGCGCGATCTCCACGGCGGCTTTGGCCTCGGCGACCGAGTGGATGCGTCCCAGGCGTTTCAGGTCTCCTTCTCGCAGGGACTGCACGCCGATGGAGACGCGGTTGACGCCGGCTGCGCGATAGCCCGCGAAGCGCGCGGCTTCCACGCTGCCGGGATTGGCTTCGAGCGTGATCTCGGCATCCGCATCGACGGGCCAGAGCTCCGCGATGTGATCGAGGATGGCGCCAACGGTCTCCGGCTTCATGAGGGAAGGCGTGCCGCCTCCGAAGAAGATCGACGATACGGTGCGCGCGTTCCTGCCGCTCTCGGAGGACGACGCTCCCGCGATGAGGCGCGCGACGTGGTCCAGCTCGCGTTTGTAGGCGGCGAGATAGCGCGGCTCGTCCCAGCCGCCGAAGCGGACATGGCTGTTGAAATCGCAGTACGGACATTTCTGCGCGCAGAACGGCCAGTGGATGTAGACGCCGAAGCCCGGCTCTCCGTCGTTCTGGCGTATGGTGGTGTCGGTTGTCATCGGCTGGCCGCGAGGAGCGCGCGGGCCAGGGTTCGCCAGCGGGGCTCTGCGTCCGGGACATCGGCGGCGGAGGCCGCCTTTTCAAGGGCGGCGAGAAACGCGGCGAGGTCGGCCGCTTTCCACTCCGGCGCGTTCCGCGCGAAGTCCTCCCGCAGACTGCCAATGAAGCGAGCCAGCTCGGCCTGCGTGGAAAGATTGCGGGCGGCGGCTTCGAGAGCTTCGAGATTGCGCCCGGATTTGGGGGCGGCGTGCTGGGGCTTCACCTGCTCCAGGCAGTCGCGCTTGAACGCCTCGAAGGCGCGCGTTCGGTGCGAGATCGCATATTTGGATGCGGGCTCCATCTCGCCGAAGGTGAGGGTCTCTCCGTCCGCCACGAACATGGGATCGTAGCCGAAGCCGTTGCCGCCGCGGGTAGGCCAGACGAGTGTGCCGTAGACGCGGCCTTCGAACAGGCGATGCTCTCCCGTCGGCCACGCGAGGCAGAGTACGGAAATGAAGTTCGCGCGGGGGGCGGCGCCGTTCCAGGCCCCCTTTTCCGCGAGCGCGTCGTGGACGCGGCGCATGGCGAGGCCGAAATCCTTGCCCGGTCCTGCCCAGCGGGCGGAATAGATGCCGGGGGCGCCGCCGAGCGCCTCCACCTCCAGGCCGGAGTCGTCGGCGAGCGCGGGCAGGCCCGAGCCCTCGGCGGCCGCGAGTGCCTTGAGGCGCGCGTTGCCCTCGAAGGTGGGCTCGGTCTCCTCAGGTTCGGCGAGGCCGAGGTCACCGGCAGAGACGGCATCGAAGCCGTAAGGCGCGATCAGCTCCTTGATCTCCCACACCTTGCCGGGATTGTGGCTCGCCACCACGAGACGGCTTCCAGGCGCCAACTGCTTCATTCGTCAAATCCCCAGATGCGCGGCTCGGCGAACTCGACGGAGTTGCCGGCCGGGTCGCGCACGTAAATCGAACGGCCGCCCGATGGCCAGGTGAAGTCTGCCTCGATCGCGACGTCGAAGTCGGCGAGGCGATGGCGCCAGGCTTCGATCTCGAACGAGGTTGCCGCGAAGCAGACGTGGCCTTCGCCTTCCGCGCCGTGGGCCGGCACGGGCAGGGGGCCGCCCATGGATTTGCGCGTTGCTTGCGGGTTGAAGATCAGAAGCATCTGGCCTTCGAGCTTATAGAAGATGTGGCGGCCTTCGGTCTTGGCATAAAGCTTCAAGCCCAGCACACCGCTGTAGAAAGTCTCCGCGGCGGCGAGATCGCCGGCGTAAAGCACGGTTTCGAGGATCGCAGTTGGCGGCATCTGGTGATTTCTCCTCTTTTCCCGCGAGGCTGAGGAGGGGCTAGTTGAGCGCCCACAGGAATATCACGGTCGACAGGGCGCCGAGTGCGGTCCGGATGGCGTGGAGACCGCCCCACTTCTCAATGAGTGCGCGCGTGTCGGGGCCGGCCGATCCGGAGGGCGTGGCGAGCAGCCGGGTGTTGGTCGGCATGATGGCGATGAGGGTGAACGGCCAGTTGGCAATGATGACGAGGCCGCCTGCGATCCAGCGCCAATCGCCGGTGGTCCACCAGGCCGAGAGCGCGAGAAGGAAGCCGATCACGGCGAGCGGTGCCTGCATGGCGAAGCCGCGCTTGTAGCTGGGTTTCCATTCCGCCAGCAGGGCGCGGTCATCGAGCTGAAGGCGAGCCGGTTGCTCGGCGAAGTTGATGTAGACGGCCGCGCCGGTGAAGACGGCGGCCGTGACGAGAGCCAAGTGCCCAGCGAGCATGGCGTGCTCCTGTTCTCAGGCGGTCGGCAGCAGGCCTTGGTTCAAGACGCCGTCAGGCCACCGTGAGCTTCTGCAACTCGACCAACTCGGCGATGCCCTTGCGGGCGAGCACCATCAACTGGTCGAAGCTTTCCTGGCTGAAGGCGACCGTCTCGGCCGTGCCCTGCACCTCGACGATGCCGCCGGCCCCGGTCATGACGAAGTTCGAATCCGCGTCCGCGGCCGAGTCCTCGGCATAATCCAGATCGAGGACGGGCGCGCCTTTGTAGAGGCCCGCGGAGACGGCGGCGACGTGGTCGCGCAGGACCCCGTCCTTGACCATGTCCCGCAGCTTCATCCACTGGATGCAGTCGTGGAGCGCGACCCAGGCGCCGGTTATGGCGGCAGTGCGCGTGCCGCCGTCGGCCTGGATGACGTCGCAGTCGATGGAGATCTGGCGCTCACCGAGCTTGGGGAGGTCCACGACGGCGCGAAGGGCGCGGCCGATCAGGCGCTGGATCTCCTGGGTGCGTCCGGACTGGTTGCCGACCGCGGCCTCGCGGCGGGTGCGCTCGCTGGTGGCGCGGGGCAGCATGCCGTATTCGGCCGTGACCCAGCCTCGCCCCTGGCCCTTGAGCCATGGCGGAATGCGCTCCTCGAGGCTCGCGGTGCACAGCACATGGGTGTTGCCGAACTTGATGAGGCAGGACCCTTCGGCGTGCATGGACACCGCGCGCTCGAGGGAGACGCGGCGAAGCTCGCCTGGCTGGCGTTTGGAGGGGCGCATGGGATCTCGGTTCTCTATGGAGGATCAGGGGCGCGCAGGCGCCCTCACCCCTCGTATCCTGGTAATTCGCGCGACCCTACGGGAGGGCTCAGTCCGGATCAACCTCCAATTCCGGGCCTGCTCGCCGGTCCGGGGGCTCTCTTTCCGACGTGCACGCTCAACTTAGCGGCGGGTGTTCGCGGGGGTGAACTTGGTCTTGCATTGACGAGCAGCCTCGCCATTTTTTAGGGTCTCCCGCGACGGCCGACGCCGCATGACCGGTAACTCGATGTCCGACCCTCAATCCGAAATCAAAAAGCTCAGTGAACGCTCGCGCACGATCCTTCGCGAGATCGTGGACAGCTATCTGGCGACGGGCGAGCCCGTCGGTTCGCGCAACCTGTCGCGCGTGCTGCCGATGGCCCTTTCGCCCGCTTCGATCCGTAACGTGATGAGCGACCTCGAGCACGCGGGCCTCATCTATGCGCCGCATACCTCGGCCGGGCGGCTGCCGACGCAATCCGGGCTCAGGATGTTCGTCGACGGCCTCTTGGAGGTCGGCGACCTCAGCGAGGAGGAGCGGCGGAAAATCGAGGCGCAGATCGCCGTCAAGCGCACCAAGTCGCTGGACCAGGTGCTGATGGAAGCCGGCGAGATGATCTCCGGCCTTTCCCATTGCGCGGGCGTGGTGCTCGCGGAGAAGCAGGTCGCGCGGCTGAAGCACATCGATTTCGTGCCGATCGAGCCGACCAAGGCGCTCGTCATCCTCGTTGACGAAGACCAAAACGTCGAGAACCGTCTGATCGACATTCCGGCCGGGCTTCCGCCCTCGGCGCTCACGGAGGCTGCGAACTATCTCAATGCGCACATCCGCGGGCTCACCATTCCCGAGGCGCGCGCCTCGATGGAGGCGGAGCTGGGTCAGGCGCGGGCCGAGCTCGACAAGCTGACGCAGAAGGTGATCAAGGCGGGGCTCGCCGAGTGGTCAGGCACGCTGGACGATCGCAAGAGCCTGATCGTGCGCGGACAGGCCAATCTGCTCAAGGATCTGACGGCGATCGAGGACTTGGCGCGGATTCGACAGCTTTTCGACGATCTCGAAACCAAGCGGGACCTGTCGCAGATCCTGGGGCTCGCGGAACATGCCGACGGCGTGCGCATTTTTATCGGCTCGGAGAACAAGCTGTTCTCGCTTTCCGGCTCGTCGCTGATCGTCGCGCCGTTCCACGACGGAGACCGCAAAGTTGTCGGCGTTTTGGGTGTTATTGGCCCGACGCGGCTCAACTATGCCCGTATCATTCCGATGGTAGACTATACGGCGCGGCTGGTTAGCCGCGTGCTGGCTTGATTTTTCCTGGTTGGCGGCTGATATCGGGCGCACGTGTGCGCCTTCGGTGGCCGTTCGATCGGCCGCACCCGAGACGGCGTTCAACCCAGTTCGCATCGACGCGGAGATGTCATGGCTGACGAGACGACGAATCCCAATGCAGCAAGTGGTGCGGGCGAAGCTCCCTCCGATGCGCCTGCCAACGCGGCCGAGGAGGTGCTGCGGCTCGGAGCGGAGGTCGATACCCTCAAGGGACAGGTTTCGGATCTGACCGACCGCCTTCTGAGGGCGCATGCGGAGATGGACAACGTCCGCAAGCGCCTCGAGCGCGAGCGTGAGGAAACCGCGAAGTATGCGATCACCAAGTTTGCCCGCGACGTGGTGAACGTCGCCGATAACTTCGAGCGCGCCATCCAAGCGGTGCCCGCCGGCGCGGCCGATCAGGACGCCGCGCTCAAGGCGCTGGTCGAGGGCGTCAGCATGACGGAGCGCGAGTTCCTCAACGTGCTCGAGCGCAATGGCGTTCGCCGCATCACCCCCAAGGGGGAGCCGTTCAACCCGCACCAGCATCAGGCGATGATGGAGATGCAGAACGCGGACGTGGCCCCCGGCACGATCCTCGAAGTCTACCAGTCGGGCTACGTGATCGAGGATCGCGTGCTCCGTCCGGCCATGGTGGTCGTGGCAAAAGGAGGATCGAAGCCTTCCAAGGCCCCGGCCGCGGAGGGGGCGGACGAGGCCGGCGGCGGGGACGCGCCCGCGTCCGAGGCCTCGCCGGGGAGCGACACCTCGGTCTGAGGGCGCGCTCTCACGTCAGGGCGCGCGGGCAGGGTACCGATCGGTAACACTTGATCAAGCATATCGAGTGAAAGCCGGCCGTCTCCCGCGCGCTGAATTTCATGCCGGATGCGGCGCTTGGTAGCGGCCGGTGCTCTGGGGTCGAATTGATGCCTCAGGCCGTTGTCTTCCAGCGATTTGCGCCGGCAACTGCAGGCATGGCGCCATTTGCCCCCGCGGGTTTCAGCGCCATGAGCGCCATTCCCGCAAAAGGCTTGCGCGAAGCGCCGTGAGGAGTGTTAAAGCAGTGGCCCCAAAATTGATGCTGCGACGGTGAGCGGTGCCCGTTGTGCGCCGAAAACCTCGCCCTATATAAGTTCGCATCATCAATTGTTCTCCTTGGGGACCGTATCCCAAGCCTCCAAATCCGGAGGCTAACGGACAAAACCGGGCGCCGGCCTAATTTGGGTCCGGACGGTCTGCCGCAACGAAGAGGAATTTCGGAGACATGGCAAAAGTCATCGGTATCGACCTCGGCACAACCAACTCGTGCGTCGCTGTCATGGATGGGGGCAAGCCCCGCGTGCTCGAGAATGCCGAAGGCGTGAATACGACGCCGTCCATCGTGGCCTTCGCGGACGATGGCGAGCGTCTTGTCGGCCTTCCGGCCAAGCGCCAGGCTGTCACCAATCCGACCAACACGTTCTTCGCGATCAAGCGCCTGATCGGCCGTCGCTACGACGATCCGATGGTCGAGAAGGACAAGAAGCTCGTTCCCTACACCATCGTGAAGGGTCCGGGCGGCGATGCCTGGGTGGAAGCCCACGGCAAGCAGTATTCGCCCCAGCAGATCTCTGCCTTCATTCTCCAGAAGATGAAGGAGACCGCGGAAGCCAAGCTCGGCGAGACCGTGACGCAGGCCGTGATCACGGTGCCTGCCTATTTCAACGACGCCCAGCGTCAGGCGACCAAGGATGCCGGCAGGATCGCCGGGCTCGAGGTGCTTCGCATCATCAACGAGCCGACGGCGGCTGCGCTTGCCTATGGCCTCGACAAGAAGACGGGAGCCAAGACGATCGCGGTCTACGATCTCGGCGGCGGTACGTTCGATATTTCGATCCTCGAGATCGGCGACGGCGTGTTCGAAGTGAAGAGCACGAACGGCGACACGTTCCTCGGCGGTGAAGACTTCGACATGAAGCTCGTCAGCTATCTCGCCGACGAGTTCAAGAAGGAGCAGGGCATCGACCTGCGCAACGATAAGCTTGCCCTGCAGCGCCTCAAGGAAGCTGCGGAGAAGGCCAAGATCGAGCTTTCCTCGTCGCAGCAGACCGAGATCAACCTGCCGTTCATCACGGCGGATGCTTCGGGTCCGAAGCATCTCACGATGAAGCTCACGCGCGCCAAGCTCGAGAGCCTCGTGGACGATCTCATCGTCAAGACGCGCGGCCCGTGTGAGCAGGCGCTCAAGGATGCCGGCCTCAAGGCTGCGGAGATCGACGAGGTCGTGCTCGTCGGCGGCATGACGCGCATGCCGAAGGTGCAGCAGGTGGTGAAGGAGCTGTTCGGCAAGGAGCCTCACAAGGGCGTCAACCCGGACGAGGTCGTGGCTGTCGGTGCGGCGATCCAGGGCGGCGTCCTCAAGGGCGAAGTCAAGGACGTGCTGTTGCTCGACGTGACGCCGCTGTCGCTCGGCATCGAGACGCTCGGTGGTGTGTTCACGCGCCTCATCGATCGCAACACCACCATCCCGACCAAGAAGAGCCAGGTGTTCTCGACGGCTGAGGATGGACAGAACGCCGTGACGATCCGCGTGAGCCAGGGCGAGCGCGAGATGGCTGCCGACAACAAGCTGCTCGGCCAGTTCGATCTCGTTGGCATTCCTCCGGCGCCGCGCGGCGTGCCGCAGGTCGAGGTCACGTTCGACATCGACGCGAACGGCATCGTGCACGTTTCGGCCAAGGACAAGGCAACCGGCAAGGAGCAGTCCATCCGGATCCAGGCTTCCGGCGGTCTCAGCGACGAAGAGATCCAGGGCATGGTGAAGGATGCCGAGGCCCATGCGGCCGAGGACAAGAAGCGGCGTGAGCTGGTCGAGGCCAAGAACCAGGCCGAGGCCCTGATCCACTCGACCGAGAAGGAGCTCACCGACAACGGCTCCAACCCGGCAGTTGCCGCGGTCAAGGCCGATGTCGAGAAGGCGGTCGAAGCCGCGAAGGAGGCTATTGCCTCCGACGACGCGGAGCGGATCAAGTCCGCCACCACGGCTCTGGCCCAGGTCGCCATGAAGATCGGCGAGGCCATCTACAGCGCCAAGGGCGGTGACGCCTCGGGCGCGGGTGAAGCCTCCGCGAAGGACAGCGCCGATGACAACGTCGTCGACGCCGACTTCGAAGAAGTGAAGGACGACAAGAAGAAGGCAGGCTAACGCCTGCTTGCGACCCCTTCTCTCCCCGTAGGGTCCGGAGCGGCGACGCTTCGGTCGGGCGGGGAGAGGCAGGGGTTTTTTGCAGGACGCAGAAGATCCCATTCTCGTCGTGTTCGAGTTGCGGCCCTCGCTGGCCGCAAATCCTTGCGCAGCCAAGCGTGGATTGTCGCTAATCCTTTGTTTTGGCGTGCCTCTTGAAGGAAAGCCGTTTCACTTTTTTCCTGGAGGCACTCGAGGCCCGTGTGGATTGGCGCTGCGTCCGGCTCGGAAGTGCTGCGGCAGGCGATGGGTGGGGCTTTCCGCGATAGTGCTTGCTTCCAGTCTTCGCCCGCCGGATAGAATGCCGCCCCATGGCCAAACGCGACTATTACGAAATTCTTGGTGTTCAGCGCACCGCGAGCGAGCAGGATCTCAAGTCCGCATTCCGTAAGCTCGCCAAGGACTGCCATCCCGACCGCAATCCCGGCGACAAGGATGCCGAGCAGCGTTTCAAGGAACTCAACGAGGCCTATGAAGCGCTCAAGGATCCGCAGAAACGCGCGGCCTATGACAAGTTCGGCCATGCCGCGTTCGACCAGAGCATGGGCCGCGGCCATCCTGGCGGCGGTTTCGGGCCGGATTTCGCTTCGTCGATGTCGGACATCTTCGACGATCTGTTCGGCGAGTTCATGGGCGGGCGGCGTGGCGGCGGCGGGCAGCGGAACCGCTCCTCGCGCGAGCGTGGCGCCGACCTGCGCTACAACATGGAAATCACGCTCGAGGAGGCATTCGCCGGCAAGGCGGCCGAAATTCGCGTGCCGACCAGCATCTCCTGCGAAACATGCTCAGGAACGGGCGCCAAGGCCGGCACCAAGCCGTCGCCGTGCCCCACCTGCGGCGGCATGGGCAAAGTGCGCGCCAGCCAGGGCTTCTTCACCATCGAGCGGACGTGTCCGACCTGTGTGGGGCGCGGCGAGGTGATCGACGATCCGTGCCCGGCCTGCTCCGGTGCGGGGCGGGTCACGCGCGAGCGTACGCTGCAGGTCAATATTCCGGCTGGCGTCGAGGACGGCACGAAGGTCCGGCTCGTCGGTGACGGTGAAGCGGGGCTCAGGGGCGGGCCGCCCGGTGATCTCTATATTTTCCTCTCGCTCAAGCCGCACTCGTTCTTCCAGCGCGACGGGGCGGACCTCTTCTGCAAGGTGCCGATCTCGATGACGACGGCGGCGCTCGGCGGGCAGATCGAGGTGCCGACACTCGAAGGCGCGGCTAGCCGGGTGAAGATTCCCGAAGGCACCGAGAGCGGCAAGCAGTTCCGGCTCAAGGGCAAGGGTATGCCGGTGCTGCGCTCGAAGGTCGTGGGCGACATGTACATCCAGGTGGACGTGGAAACGCCGAAGAACCTGACGCGACGCCAGCGCGAGCTGCTCGAAGAGTTCGAGCAGGAGAGCCACAAGGGTACAAGCCCCGAGAGCGCCGGCTTCTTTGCGCGCGTGAAAGACTTTTTCGAAGGCAAAGGCGGCTAGATTTGTTCCGTTCAAGGTGGAAACATCCGGTTCCACCTGAGGCGGGGACAGGGCAAGCTCGCTCGCCGATGGGATTTGTCGCGATCAAGGAGACCCCATGAGCCTTTCCTCCACCAAGCTCCTCTTCTTCGCCGGCAGTGCGCGGGAAGCTTCCCACAACAAGCGCCTGGCGCGGCTGGGTGCGGAGATTGCGGAGGTGAATGGCATCGCCGCGACGTTTGCCGATCTCGGGGACTACCCGCTGCCGCTCTACGATGCGGACCTGCAGGCGATCGAGGGCATTCCGGACAACGCCCGGAAGCTCGAGGCGCTCATGAAGGTTCACACGGGCATTTTCATCGCGTGCCCGGAATACAACGCCTCGATCACACCGTTGCTCAAGAACTCGCTCGACTGGGTGAGCCGCGTGCGCATCGACGGCGAGGAGCCGATGGCCGTTTTCAAGACTCGTGTTTTTGCCCTGGGATCGGCTTCCCCCGGTGGCATGGGCGGTCTTCGTGGCGTAAATACTGTGCGGACCGTTCTCGAACTCGGTCTCAACGCGCTGGTGCTGCCGGATCAGTTCGCGGTTCCGAAGGCGGCTGAGGCGTTCGAGGACAACGGTCACCTCAAGAACAAGGAAGCGCAAGAGCGGTTCAAGCAGCTCATCCAGAAACTTGCGCGCGCGGCTCATGTCCTGCACGGCTGATCGATGACCCATACCTCGCCCCAAGACCATCTCATCGTTGCTCTCGACATGCCGACCGTCGAGGAGGCGCGCCGGCTCGTGGCCGTGCTCGGCGAGAGCGTGACCTTCTACAAGGTGGGCCTCGAGCTGCTGTTTGCGGGCGGGCTCGATCTCGCGCGCGATCTGAGGCGGCAAGGCAAGCGCGTGTTTCTCGACATGAAGCTGCTCGACATCGGCAACACGGTCGAGCGGGCCGTCGCCAATGCCACCGAGCTGGATGTGACGTTTCTCACGGTCCATGGGCACGACCTCAAGACGCTGAGGGCGGCCGTGTCGGGGCGTGGCGGGAGCGGGTTGAAACTGCTTGCGGTCACCGTGCTCACCAATCTGTCGGCAGACGATCTCGCCGAGCAGGGATCGCGCTTCTCACCCGCAGATCTCGTGCTGCGCCGCGCGGAACTCGCCTATGCCGCCGGCTTTGACGGGGTGATCGCGTCGGGACAGGAGGCCGCGCGGATTCGTGCGGCGACCGGGCCGAAATTCCTCATCGTCACGCCCGGCATTCGTCTGGTCGGCAGCACGACCGACGACCAGGAGCGCGTGATGACGCCGGATCATGCCATCGCGGCCGGCGCAAACCACATCGTGGTGGGGCGGCCGATCACGCAGGCGGACGATCCGAAGGCGGCTGCCGAAATGTTTCTGCACTACATCCGAGAGGCGTTGGCCCGTTCCCCGAACGGGGCCAAGGGCATCCATTAGGCCCGCGCGCCCGACGACCATCCATCAAACGAATTCAGAAAAGAGGAACGAGCCATGGCCAAGGGATACGTGATCGCGCACGCCGTCGTGACGGATGCGGAGAAGTGGGGGCAGTACGTCGCGAAGTCGAAGGTCGCGCTCGACAAGTACGAGGGGCGGCCGATCGTGCGCGGCGGCAAGTGCCAGATCATCGAGGGCAACGGCACGCAGCGGAACGTGGTGCTCGAGTTTCCGAGCTACGAGCATGCCGTCGGCTACGCCACGAGCCCCGAGTACGCCGAGGCCAAGGCATTGCGCCAAGGTGCTGGTACAATTGATATTACTGTGGTTGAAGGCGTTTGAAGCCCAGGTTGTGCCTTGTACCGGCCAAATTCATCGTTCAGTACTTCTTTACTTTTCCGATCTTAGGGTTGGATAAAGAGGTGATGAATGGCCAAGCTTCTGTACACACTCGAGGATCATTTCGATGTGGTGGCTGTAGAGCGTAAGGGCCACCTTTCCGGTTTGCTGAGCCTTGTCCTCAGCCGCGTGTTCGCCATCGCTGGCGACGTCGTCCGGGCGAAAGTTCCTAACGGGTCCTACTAGGGCGCGATTGCGCGTCCGGGGTAGCCCGGGTTGCTTCAGGCTCCAGGCTTCGAAGCGATCACAGTCGGTTCCGTCGAACGCCGGTTCAGGGGCATCCCCTGGCCGGCGTTGGCATTTGTGGACCTTCGTTCGCCGACGGGTGATTCGCGTGAAACATCCGCTCGCGCAGGGCGCTCTCCGTCTGCGGTGTTTCTCTACCCGTGCCCGCGCTTCACGATGCCGGGGAATAGGGCGTGCGCTGGTCTTGGGAGGGGCGCTATAGTCGCGTTCATCCCTTTTCGAGACGGATCCTTCATGCCTCACATTCCGACCGCCGGGGACCGCACGCCGTGGCGGGCATCGGTGCTCACTCTCTTTCCTGAAATGTTTCCGGGACCGCTCGGCTTCTCGCTCGTGGGGCAGGCGCTGGAGGCGGGGCTCTGGTCGCTCGCGCTTCATCAGATCCGTGACTGCGGCATCGGGCGCCATCGTGCAGTGGACGATACGCCGACGGGAGGGGGCGCCGGAATGGTGATGCGGGCGGATGTGCTCGCCGCGGCCATCGACCAGGCGCGTAGCGTGGCGCCGGATCTGCCGCTGATCTACATGTCGCCGCGTGGGGCACCTTTCACACAGGCGCGTGCACGTGCGCTTTCGGAAGGGCCGGGCGTCATGCTGCTGGCCGGCCGTTTCGAAGGGATCGACGAGCGCGTGATCGAAGGGCGGGGGATCGAGGAGATCTCGATCGGCGACTATGTGCTCTCGGGCGGGGAGCTTGCGGCGATGACGCTTCTCGATGCGTGCGTGCGGCTCATCCCCGGCGTGCTGGGGGCGGCCGACAGCCTCACGCACGAGAGCTTCGAGGGCGGGCTGCTCGAATACCCTCAGTATACAAAGCCTCGCGAGTGGGAAGGGCGTGCGACGCCCGAGGTGCTGCTTTCCGGAGATCACGCGCGCATCGCGGCATGGCGGCGTGCGGAAGCCGAGCGGATCACGCGCGAGCGGCGGCCGGATCTTCTGGCGCGCAAGACGAAGACGTAGCGCACGAAGCTTTACGCGTCGATGCAGGGCGAGCCGGCCGAGGGGCGATTGCCACCTTGGGAGTATCCGTCAGCGCGCGTCTGATTTTTCGCTTGCGACAAATCGTGCGCGCGAGACTTTCTGACGTGCGGCGCGCCGAAATCCGACACGTCGCAAGCACCGCTTAACTCCTGCGCCCTAATGATTCCTACGAATGAAGGATTTTCACCGGGGGACGGGAATGAAGGGTCAGGTTTCGCTAAAGGGTCGGCTGGCGTTCAACCAGATCGACGAGAAAACCTGCGAGACGATTCGTCAGCACAAAGATTTCATCATGGCCGAGCTGCCGGCGATCCTCGACACGTTTTACGATCACGTCGGACGGTTCGAGGAAACGCTCAAGTTTTTCGGCTCGCGCGAGCGCATGAAGGCGGCGAAGGCCGCTCAGATCCGTCACTGGGCGACGATCATGGACGGCCGCTTCGATGCCGCCTACGAGACTTCGATCCGGAGGATCGGAGAAACCCATCATCGTATCGGCCTCGATCCCTGCTGGTACATCGGCGGCTACAATGCCCTCATCTCGGGGTTATTGAAGGCGATTGCCGACAAGATGGCACCGGCTGCGAAGGGACTGTTCGGCCGGACCACGGGCGGCGGCGACGCGCGGACGGATCTGCAGATCGCCATCAACCGCGTGGCGTTGCTCGACATGGACTACGCCATCAGCGTCTACATCGAGGCGGGGCGGCGTGATCTGGGTGCGCTGGCATCTTCGGTCGTCGAGATGGCTTCCACCGTCGCGAGCACGACGAACCTGCTCGAAGGCGCGGCTGACCAGCTTTCCTCCTCCGCCAGGGCCTCGACCGATCGCACCACGGCGGTCGCTGCCGCTGCCGAGGAGGCCTCCACCAACGTGCGCGCCGTGGCGGCGGCCGCGGACGAGCTCTCTGCGTCGGTGCAGGAGATCGGCCGCCAGGTCGCGACGTCCACGGAGATGGCGAGCCGCGCCGTGCAGACCGTGACGGAGACGTCCAGCAAGGTGCGCGATCTTTCCGAGGCCGCCACGCAGATCGGGGCCGTGGTGGAGTTGATCAGCAGCATCGCGCGGCAGACGAACCTGCTGGCCCTCAACGCCACCATCGAAGCGGCGCGTGCCGGAGAAGCGGGCAAGGGATTTGCGGTGGTCGCGCAGGAGGTGAAATCGCTCGCCTCACAGACCGGCAAGGCCACGGCCGAGATCGGCGCGCAGATCAGCGCAATCCAGGCCGCAACGTCACATGCGGTGTCGTCGATCAACGCCATCACCGCGGTGATTTCCGACATGAGCACGGTCACCACGACCATTGCCTCGGCCGTGGAGCAGCAGGGCGCGGCCACGAGCGAGATCGCGCGCAACGTGCAAGAGGCCGCGCAGGGCACCGTCGAGGTGGCCGCGAACACCACCGGCCTGACGGACGCGGCGTCCTCGACCAAGGCCTCGGCCGAGCAGGTCGCGGTTTCGGCCAAGGACATCGCGGCGAAGGCCGCCGAGCTTCAGGAGCTGGCGGCCGGGTTCATCGGCAGGGCGAACGCCGCCTAAGGGCGTTTGCGGGCGGTTTGCCCGGCAACGTGGAGCATGCGGGTCACATCCCGGCGCTGAAGCTTCTCCAGGCGCCGGGCTCTGCCTTCCTTTGCTTGCGCAATCCGGTCCGGACGATTTATCGAGGTGATACAACCGCGGCTCCGAGCGCCGGATGGTTGTGACACCGTCCAGGACCGGAGACCAACGCGACGATGGCTGCTGACTCGACGTCGATCAATCTCGCCCACGCCGTGGCCCTCCTCACGGCGAGCGTCGTTGCGGTTCCGCTGTTCCGCAAGCTGGGGCTCGGCTCCGTGCTCGGCTATCTGACGGCGGGCCTGATCGTGGGGCCTTTCGGTTTCGGTCTCTTCAGCGATCCCGTCGCGATCCTCCATGTGGCGGAGCTCGGGGTGGTGATGTTCCTATTCATCATCGGGCTCGAGATGCGTCCGGCGAAGCTGTGGGCCTTGAGACGCGACATCTTTGGGCTCGGGCTTGTGCAGGTGGTCACGTGCGGGGCGATGCTGTCGGCCGTCGGCATCTATCTCGGCGGTCTTTCAATGCCCGTGGCCGTGATCGGCGCCATGGGCTTCGTGCTGTCGTCTACGGCGGTGATCATGAAGATGCTCGACGAGCGCGGCGAGACCGCGACGCCGGGCGGGCAGCGCGCGGTTTCCATTCTCCTGCTCGAGGATCTCGCGATCGTGCCCTTGCTGGCGCTGGTCGCTTTTTTTGCTGCGCTCGACGGCAACAGCGCGGGCGAGACGCAGCCCGCGTGGGTCAGCATCGGTATCGGCATCGCGGCCATCCTGGCGGTGGTGGCGGCCGGGCGATGGCTGCTCAATCCGCTGTTCAATCTCGTGGCGACGCTTGGCGGGCGTGAGATCATGCTCGCTGCGTCGCTGATGGTGGTGCTGGGCGCCGCGCTCTTCATGCAATGGGGCGGGCTTTCGATGGCGATGGGCGCGTTCCTCGCGGGCGTGCTGCTCTCGGAATCGACGTTCCGCCACCAGCTCGAAGCCGACATCGATCCCTTCAAGGGCTTGCTTCTGGGCCTCTTCTTTCTCAGCGTCGGCATGTCGCTCGATCTTTCGCTCGTGCTCAACGAGTGGGCGATCATTCTTGCGGGCGTGGCCGCGTTCATGGTCGCGAAGGCGACCGGCATTTTCCTGATCGCGTTGCTGTTCGGATCGAGCTGGCGGGAGGCGGTGCTGCGCGCGGCGCTGTTCGCGCAGGGCGGCGAATTCGCTTTCGTGCTCTATTCGGCCGCGCTCAGCGCAGGCGTTTTCGACCAGCGCTCGGCCGCCGTCATGAGCGCCATCGTCATACTCTCCATGGCGCTGACGCCGCTGATCCTGCTGCTGCTCGATCGCGTCATGCCGAAGGAGGAGGTTTCGCTCGACGGCGTGGATCTGGCCGAAGGGCTCAAGAACCGCGTGCTCATCATCGGGTTCGGACGCTTCGGACAGCTCGTCAGCCAGCCGTTGCTGGCGCGCGGCGTGGACGTCTCGTTGATCGAGATCGACGTCGACATGATCCGGGCCGCCGGCAATTTCGGGTTCAAGGTCTATTACGGCGACGGGACGCGGCTCGACGTGCTGCGTGCGTCCGGCGCGGAGACGGCGGAGGCCATTCTCGTCTGCGTCGACAACCAGGAAGCCGCCGACAAGATCGTGCAGCTCGTGAAGTCCGAGTTCCCCGTCGCTAAGCTGTTCGTGCGCTCGTTCGATCGAGGTCACACGCTGCGGCTGATCGAGGCGCGGGTGGATTATCAGATCCGCGAGACGTTCGAATCCGCGCTCGCGTTCGGCAAGGCGGTGCTGGTGGGGCTCGGGTTCGATCCGGCGGAGGCGGAGGCCACGGCGCGGGACGTGCGCAAGCGCGACGACGAGCGCCTGGCTTTGCAGCTCGTTGGCGGGTTCACGGCCGGGCGCTCGCTTCTGCGCGGGAACATGACGACGCCGGAGCCGACACCGCTGACGCAGCCGAAGACCAAGGCCACGCCATTGAGCCCCACGACGGCCGAGGTGATGGACAAGGACAAGGCGCCGAAACCCTAGGGTTCTCTGCAGATCATGCCGCTCAGCGGCGGTATGCAGCGAGGAAGACGCGGACGGCCGATCCGATCACCTTGCGGATCTCGTCGTCGGAGACGGGCTCCTTGGTGACGCCGTAGAGGCGGGGACGGAAGACGGTTGCCTGCGAAAGCTCGAGGAACTGGGCCGACGCCAGTACGCTGTCGTCGATTTTCAGCGTGCCTTGGGCGACGTGGTGCTCGAGAAAGTGCGCGAAGGCTTCCACCAGCCTCATCGCGCCCGCGTTGAAGAACTCGCTGCCGACGTCAGGCATCCGCTCGGCCACGCCGATGACGACGCGGTGGGCGGCCAGCACATAGGGCTGCGAAATCCGCTGCAGCATCTCCGTGCCGAAGGCGACGAGCGTTTCCTCCAGAGGCCTCGCGGTATCCAGGATCTCGATCAGATCGGCGATGTTGCGGTCGCGCCGCTCAGCGCAAATGGCCGTGAACAGGTGCTCCTTGTCCTGGAAGTAGACGTAGAGGGTCGCTTTCGACACCTGGGCCTCACGAGCCACGTCGCTCATGCTGGCGGCATCGAACCCGAGGGTGGAAAAAACGCGCCCCGCCCCGTCCAAGATCTGCCTGCGCTTGAGAGGGTCTGTCCCCGCCGGGGGACGGCCGCCACGACGGAGGTCTGAGGGCTCTCTGCTCTCAGGTTCGTCTTTTTGCAATGATTTCAATCTGCTCATCGCCAGCCTGTGCAAAGGTGTCACGGATCGAACCAAACGGTTCAGTTCGGTATTGATATTGTCGTATTTCTGCTCTATGTCAATAGCGAACTGAACTGTTTAGTTTAGATTGAATTCTGTTTGGATCGACACCCATGTCAAACGCCAAAGCCATTCGCTTCAAGGATCCGAAGCTCGAGCCTGTCGAAACGCCCCTTCCGGGTGCGCGTCTGGCCGGTCCCTCGGCTCAGCCGCCGCAGCCCCCGAAGGGCATGGCGCAGCATGACGCCGTGTCTTCTGTGGAGGCGCGTGCGGATCGTGAGGTGTCGCCCGCCGAGTCAGATGCGACGAAGGGCGGCGCCGGGGCGGCCCAAGGCGAGGCACCGCGCTCTCGCAAGAAGCTCCTGCTTGGAGGCATTGCGGCGGTCGTGCTCGGGGCGGGTCTCTGGTTCGGCTACGACTACATCACGGTCGGGCGATTCATGGTCTCGACCGACGACGCGTATGTGGGCGCGGACATGGCTCTGATCTCGCCCAAGGTCGCGGCCAATGTGGCCGAGGTGCCGGTCGTCGAGAACCAGTCCGTCAAGGAAGGCGACGTGCTGGTGCGGCTCGACGATGGCGATTTCCAGCTCGCGGTCTCGCAGGCCGAAGCGAAGCTCGCGACACAGCAGGCCGCTATCGCGACATTCGATGCGCAGATCCGGGCGGCGGAGGCAACGCAGCAGCAGATGCGCGCGCAGCTTGATGCCGCCAACGCGACCGTGCTCAAGGCGGAAGCCGACTACGAGCGCACCAAGCCGCTTGTTGATCGCGACGTGACGTCGAAGGCGACCCTCGATGCCGCAATTGCCGCGCGCGATACGGCGCGGGCGCAGGCGAAGGCCAGCGCAGCCGCGATCGAGACGGCGGGCGCGAACATCGCGCTGCTCAAGTCTCAGCAGAAGCAGGCCGAGCAGGTCGCCAAGGAATTGGATGTCGAGGTTGCCCGCGCAAAGCGCGATCTCTCGTTCACCGTGATCCGCGCCCCGTTCAACGGCGTGGTCGGCAACAAGAGCGTTCAGGTGGGCGACTACGTCACGCCCGGCAAGCGGCTGGCTGCGGTTGTGCCGCTCGACAAGGTCTACGTCGATGCGAACCTGAAGGAAACGCAGCTTCGCGGCGTCAAGGCCGGCGATGCCGCGCACATCAGTGTGGATGCGCTGGGCGGCGAGGTGGTCGACGGCACCGTGGAAAGCATCGCGCCGGCCTCGGGCTCGCAGTTCTCGCTGCTGCCGCCCGAGAATGCGACGGGCAACTTCACCAAGATCGTGCAGCGCGTTCCGGTGCGGATCGCGGTGCGGGCGCCGGATGCGCTGGGCAAACTGCGGCCCGGCCTCTCGGTGGTCGTCAGCATCGACACCCGCGCAGCGCACAAGTCGGACGGACAGCAAACCGCCAGCCACATCGAGTAAGCCCTCGCCGGTTCGAGCGCAGCCATGGCCCATTCAACCACCATCGACGAGATCCCGCAGGTTTCCGGGGCGGCAAAAGGCGAGACGCTTGCCTGGATCGGCGTCACGCCGCGCCAGCTCGCGGGCTTCCTCGCGATGGTGTTCGGCATGTTCATGGCGATCCTGGATATCCAGATCGTCTCCGCGTCGCTGTCGGAGATCCAGGCTGGACTTTCGGCGAGTGCCGATGAAATCCCCTGGGTGCAGACCTCCTATCTGATCGCAGAAGTGGTGATGATTCCGCTTTCTGGTTTGCTCGCGCGGGCGTTCTCCACACGCGTGCTGTTCACGGCATCGGCGGTCGGTTTCACGATTGCGAGCGCGCTCTGCGCCACGGCGACGACGATCGACCAGATGATCGTGTATCGCGCTTTGCAGGGCTTCATCGGCGGCGGCATGATCCCCTCCGTGTTCGCGGTCGCGTTCTCCCTGTTTCCGGCCTCCAAGCGCGGCATCGTCTCGCCGATGATCGGACTGGTGGCGACGCTCGCGCCCACCATCGGTCCGACGGTCGGCGGCTATCTCAGCAACGCCTTCTCCTGGCACTGGCTGTTTCTGGTGAACGTCGGGCCGGGCATCCTTGTCGCGGTCGCCGTGTTCTTTCTCGTCGATTTCGACAAGCCGGACCGGTCTCTGCTCCGCCGCTTCGATATCGTCGGCTTCGCGGCCATGGCCCTGTTCCTCGGCTCGATGGAGTACGTGCTCGAGGAAGGGCCGCGCTACGACTGGTTCGACGACGCTACGATCATGACATTCGCGGTGCTGTGCGCGGCGGGCGGCCTCCTCTTCTTCTGGCGTGCGTTTACCGCTGAGCAGCCAATCGTCGAGTTGCGCGCGTTCCGAAACCGCAACTTCGCGTTCGGCTCGGCCTTCAGCTTCATCATGGGCATCGGCCTCTACGGGCTCACCTACCTCTACCCGGTCTATCTCTCCCAGGTGCGCGGCTACGATGCCCTGATGATCGGCGAGACGATGTTCGTGACCGGCATCGCCATGTTCCTGACCGCGCCGATCGCGGGGCGGCTGTCGCAGATGCTCGATCCGCGCGTCATGATGCTCGTCGGCTTCATGGGATTTGCGCTGGGCACATATGTGGCGTCCGGCATCACGGCCGATTGGGATTTCCATGAACTGCTGCTGCCGCAGATCCTGCGCGGGTGCTCGCTGATGCTGTGCATGGTTCCAATCAACAATCTTTCGCTCGGCACGCTTCCGCCGGAGCAGCTCAAGAATGCCTCTGGCCTCTACAACCTCACCCGCAATCTCGGCGGCGCGGTGGGGCTGGCCGTGATCAACACCATGCTCAACAACCGGATGGATCTTCACCTCGCCCGGCTGCACGAAAGCGTTTCGTGGGGGCGGGCAGCGGCGGAAGAGACGCTGGCCGGGCTCACCCAGCAGTTCTCGGCGCAGATCGCCGACGGCGACCAGGCGGCCCTCAAGCAACTGGCGCTTCTGGTTCGCCGCGAGGCCAGCGTGCTCGCCTTCTCGGACGTATTTCTGGTGCTGACGGCCCTGTTTGCAGGCATGGCGCTGCTGGCTATGTTCATGCGCAAGCCGGCCGCGCACACCGGTGCGGCGGGCGGGCACTAACTCCGTTTTTTTTAGGGGTGGCCCGCGTCAGGGCGGGAGCGGCAACTCGAGTGCGCTTATGAGCTTGTCGGGGCCGGTTGCGGGGTGAAGGCGGCCCTCGACAACCCGCCGAAATTCGGTTATAGGCCCAGCCAACAAATTCCCCCATCGAGGGTTGCTCCACAAGGAGCCGCACGAGCCGCGCTCGCCGGACTAGCTCCGCGTCGCTGCTCCTCTGCATTGATATACAAACAAAAAGGAATGAAAATGAACATCATTCAAGAGATCGAGCGCGAGCAGATGGATGCCGTGCTCCGGACCCGTTCGGTGCCTGAATTCTCGCCTGGCGATACCGTCAAGGTCATGGTCAAGGTGATCGAAGGCGAAGGCAAGAACCAGTCGGTTCGCCTCCAGGCCTACGAAGGCGTTGTGATCGCCCGTTCCGGCGGTGGCATCAACGAGAGCTTCACCGTCCGCAAGATTTCCTACGGCGAGGGCGTGGAGCGCGTGTTCCCGGTCTACTCGCCCTATATTGCCGAGATCGAGGTTCTGCGCCGCGGCAAGGTCCGCCGCGCGAAGCTCTACTATCTCCGTGGCCGCCGTGGCCGCGCTGCGCGCATCTTCGAGCGCACGGACGTTCGTGCCCGCCGCCTCAACGCCGCCTGGAAGGGCTTCAAGAAGCCGAAGGGTGATGTCGATGATCTGACGCGCATCAAGGGCATCAACGCGGATCTCGCGGCCCGCCTCAAGACGCTCAACTGCTACAAGTTCGAGCAGGTCGCGAACTTCTCGGATGAGGACATCTCGAACGTCGACGAGGCACTGAAGCTCAACGGCCAGATCGAGCGCGACAACTGGGTTGGCGAAGCTCAGAAGATCGTAACGGAAGCTGCCGCTGCCGAGGTTCCGGCCGAGGAAGGCAACTAAGACCGGCTGGGGCTCCGCTCTGTGGCGCTCCAAGGGACAAGATAACGGCGGCGGCCTCCGGGCAGCCGCCGTTTTGCTATTCGCCGCGTGCAAAGGTCTACGGCCGGGAGCGTTGCACGGCGACCGATTTGGACTACATTCACTTTCGAGCACGTCGAGAGTTTTTCGTTCCCTCACGCACAAGGGCCCGCACGCCATCATGTCCAACGTCGAAGTCACACGCGCGGCGCGCGAGTCGACAGCCATCAAGCGCCACGGCGCCGAGGCTTTTGCCGCAATGCGCAAAGCCGGGCAGCTCGCGGCGTCCGCGCTCGATATGATCGCACCCTACGTTCAGCCCGGCGTCACCACCGAGGAGCTGGACGACCGCGTGCTCGAGTTCGCGCTCGATCACGGCGCTGTGCCGGCACCGCTCAACTACCGCGGATTTCCGAAGTCGATCTGCACATCCATCAATCATGTGGTGTGCCACGGCATTCCCGGACCCAAGCCGCTGCGCGAGGGCGATATCGTCAACATCGACGTGACGCTGATCGTCGACGGCTGGCATGGCGATACGAGCCGCATGTATGCGGTGGGGGCCATCAGCCGACGCGCCGAGCGCTTGATCGAGGTGACCTACGAAGCACTGAAGATCGGTATCGCGCAGGTGAAGCCCGGCAACACGACCGGCGATATCGGCGCGGCGATCCAGGAATTCGCCGAGAAGGAACGCTGCAGCATCGTGAGAGATTTCTGCGGGCACGGGCTCGGCCAGGTGTTCCACGACCGGCCGAACATTCTTCATTACGGCGAGGCCGGAGAAGGCGCGGTGATGGAGCCGGGGATGCTGTTCACCATCGAGCCGATGATCAACCTCGGAAAGCCGCACGTTAAGGTCCTGGCGGACGGGTGGACGGCGGTGACGCGCGATCGCGAGCTGTCGGCGCAGTTCGAGCATACGGTGGGCGTGACCGAGACCGGGGTCGAGGTGTTCACGCATTCGCCGGCCGGCCTCGAGTGGCCTTCTGCCCGCAACGGATAGCCGAGCGGGCATATGCAGGGTCCTGGCGCGAGAGATCCGAAAGCAAATGCCGCGGTCGCGCCGCCGGAGGCGGAAGCCGATGCGCCGGGCAGCGGCGTGCAAGGCTCGTTTCTCGAAGCCTCTCAGCCGCTCTACTCAGGGCACAGGCAGCGGCTCCGTGACAGGTTCCGCAAGGCGGGCGGGGATGCGCTGCCCGACTACGAGCTGCTCGAAATGGTGCTGTTTCGCGCCATTCCTCGCCGCGATACCAAGGATCTCGCCAAGCGGCTGCTTGCCAGGTTCGGCTCGTTCGCCCAAGTGGTGAATGCGCCGGACGCGCGCCTCAAGGAGATCTCGGGTGTGGGCGACGCCGTCATAACGGAGCTGCGCTTGATCCGCGCCGCGGCGCTCCGGCTGATGCGGAGCGAGATCGCGAGCGGGCCTCTGCTTTCGTCCTGGACGCAAGTGCTCGACTATCTCAAGGCGGTGCAGGGCTACGAGCATCGCGAGCAGTTTCGCATCCTGTTTCTCGACAAGAAGAACCACCTGATCGCGGACGAGATCCAGGGCCAGGGCACGGTCGATCACACGCCGGTCTATGTGCGCGAAGTGGTGAAGCGGGCGCTCGAGCTTTCCTCCACCGCGATCATCCTCGTGCACAATCACCCTTCGGGCGATCCGACGCCCTCGCGTGCCGACATCGATATGACCCGGATGATCGTCGATGCGGGGCGTCCGCTCGGCGTCCAGGTTCATGATCACGTGATCGTGGGGCGCGGAGGATACGCGAGCTTCCGTTCGCTCCGCTTGATCTAAGATACCTGCGTTTTGATTGAATCATTTCACCATTCCTTTTCACGATGAGAGTCTATCGGCTTTCCCTTCTCTCCCTTTTTCGTGGAGATATGATTTTCCGATAGGGCTCGTGCAAAGCGAATTGCAGGAGATCTCCGGTCGATGACGATGTTCTTCGATCGACGGCTGAGGACACGGCCTGTGCGGCTCGACGGATTTCCGCCGGCGCTGGCGGGCGACATCGCTTACAGGCGTTTCTGCCAGCCGAAGTTTTCGTCGCGGCGCAGGCCGGACCATGCCGTGCTGGTGGAGCGTGCGCGGTTTCATCTCAGGAACGCGCGCTGGGTGCGCGTGCCGACGACCCAGGGCTGCGTCCAGGCTTACGTATTCGAGCCGGATGCGGGCGTGCCGGATCGCGGCGGCGTGCTGATCGCCCACGGCTGGACG
Organism: Hyphomicrobium zavarzinii ATCC 27496; assembly: GCF_000383415.1. Taxonomy (GTDB): domain Bacteria; phylum Pseudomonadota; class Alphaproteobacteria; order Rhizobiales; family Hyphomicrobiaceae; genus Hyphomicrobium_C; species Hyphomicrobium_C zavarzinii. The sequence goes on from NZ_KB911255.1 coordinate 277,866, forward strand.
AGCGAGGCCTCGTTCATGGCCGTGTTCGCCGAGCAGCTTCGGCGCGCCGGCTTCCGTGTGGTGGCGTTCGATCAGCCCGGGCACGGAAAAAGCGGCCGGGAGCGGGCGAGCCTCATCGACTGCTCGCGCGCGCTGCTCGATGTGGTGCGGACGCTCGGGCCGCTGCGGTTCGCGGTCGCCCATTCGATGGGCGGGCTCGCGGTTCTGCTCGTGGGTGAAGGGGCCCCGCCTCTGCCGGGCGGGCATTCCTTCGAGCGTTATGTGCTCGTCTCCTCGCCGAACCGGTTCTCCACGGTAACCGGTGAGTTCGCCGAGGAGCTGGGGCTCGGGCGGGTGGCGAGGCGCGCCTACGAGCGGCACCTGGAGCGGATCGCGCATCGCTCGATCGCCTCCTTCACCGCCGCCAATCTCCTCTCTGCCGTCAACCGGCCTGCCCTCGTAATCCATGCCCGGGACGATTTGGAGGTCACGTTCGATAATGCCGAGGAGATCGCGGCGGCGTGTCCGCAGGCGGAGCTGCGGGCGTTCGATGGCCTGGGACACAGGAATATTTTGTTCGCGCCGCCCGTGATTCGCGCAGCGTTGTCCTATCTAACGGACGGCTGACAACTCTTCCCTTGCGTTCGGCAGGGCTCGCGCTCGCCCGTCTCCTTGATTATATGAGGGCAGCTATCGCGCCCGGCGGCGCGACTCATTGGGGGGCCGCGGGTCGCGCGGTCCGGAAGGGTCGATCATGAGCACCACCAAGCACTCACGCGTCATCATCCTGGGATCGGGGCCGGCCGGCTACACTGCCGCCATCTATGCCGCCCGCGCGATGCTGAAGCCGGTCATCATCCAGGGCAACCAGCCGGGAGGCCAGCTCACCATCACCACCGACGTGGAGAACTATCCGGGCTTCGCCGACGTGATCCAGGGTCCGTGGCTCATGGAGCAGATGAAGGCCCAGGCCGAGCACGTCGGCACAGAGATCATCATGGACCACATCGTGAAGGTGGACCTCGGCGTGCGCCCGTTCCGTCTCGATGGCGATTCAGGCGATCGCTACACCTGCGATGCGCTGATCATCTGCACGGGTGCGCAAGCGCGCTGGCTCGGTATCCCGAGCGAGCAGACCTTCAAGGGCTATGGCGTCTCCGCGTGCGCAACGTGCGACGGCTTCTTCTACAAGGGCAAAGAAGTCGTCGTGATCGGCGGCGGCAACACCGCGGTCGAGGAGGCGATCTTCCTCACGAACTTCGCGAAGAAGGTGATCGTGGTGCACCGGCGCGACCATTTCCGTGCCGAGAAGATCCTGCAGGACCGCCTGTTCAAGAACGACAAGATCGAGGTGGTGTGGGATAGCGCGGTCGAGGAGATCGTCGGCGTCGAGGAGCCGCGCTCGGTCACCGGCGTGAAGCTCAAGAACGTGAAGACGGGCAAGATCACCGAGCGGAAGGTGGATGGTGTGTTCGTCGCGATCGGCCACGCGCCCGCGACGGAGCTGTTCAAGGGGCAGCTCGAGACGACTCCGTCGGGCTATCTGATTACGGCGCCGGATTCGACCGCGACGGCCATTCCCGGCGTGTTCGCGGCGGGCGATGTGAAGGACGAGGTCTATCGCCAGGCCGTGACGGCCGCGGGCATGGGCTGCATGGCGGCTCTCGAAACCGAGCGCTTCCTAGCCCAGCATGAGACCACGGCCGCCGCTGCGGAGTGATTGGTCGCGATGGGCATCACGGATCCCGGCCCGCGCCGGGATCCGTATAACTCGACTTCAGAGCTTGTAGGCGACGACCTTGCCGTCGACCATCATCGGGACGATGAGGGTGCGCGTGCTCGAGATGAACCCGATGTCCGCGCTTCCCTGGCCGAGCGAGAGAAGCTCCTTGGCGCTGCCTGAACGGGTGATCTGGAACACCTTGCCTGCCACCCAGTCGCTCACGATGTAGCTGTCGGCGTCGAAGGGCTCGAGCCCGTCGAGATGGCCGACCGGCTTGCCGTCTCCGAGGTTGGCGATGGCCTTGTCGCCAAGGCTTACGGTGAGGAGATGGCCGGGTGTCTTGGTGGAGAAGTCCGCTCCCATGCCCTCGCCCCAGGCGGCGACGACGAGCTTGTCACCTTCGATCAGGAGGCCGTTGGGCGATTTGAGACCTTCTCCTTCGACCCACTTCTCGAACTTGCCGTCGGCGAGGCGCCAGATGGCGTTGCCCGGCCAGTCGGACGTGTAGATCTGGCCATTGCCGTCGGCGGCTACGTCGTTCAGAATTTTGGCGCCGGGGGCTTCGTGCTTGGCGACGATGGTGCCGTTTGCGGTATCGATCTCCACGAGCTTGTCGATGTCTGCGACGTAGAGCTTGCCGCCGAACAGCGCGAGGCCCTTGGGGGCGTCGAGCCCGGTCACCCACTTTTCGGCGATGACCTTGCCATCGAGGGACAGCTTGGAGATGTAGCCGTTGCCGTCCCGATCACCCGGGCCGCCGGCCACGTTGCTCACGTAGATGACATTCGCGGCCGTATCGGGCAAAGCGGATTCGGGGTTCTGAAAGCCGGTCGCCTCCCACAGCTTGGTGGGCTCTTTCGAGCCGCCGCACGCCGCAACGGCGGACGCCAGGGTTAGAGCTGCAACATGGTAAAGCCGCATGGGGAAATGACCTCCGCTAGGGCCGGCGCGCGAAGGCCCGGCAGATGTTGAGGATTTGTTTTATCGGGCGTGAACCGTCGAGCGGTTGCCCGACATATAGGCAATAGCGGCGGCTGTTGCCAACGCCTACGATCCCTGCGGTGGAACGGCGCTGGTATGCATTTTTCGATGGCTCCGGCGCTGCCGATATCAAATAATCGCAATGCTGGGGCAATGGTGCGTATGCGTGCTGGTTGAGCGCTCGCCAGCCCGGTTGTCGGTCGATTGCGCCCCCGGGGATGTCTTTATGGACTGGGACAAACTCAGAATTTTTCATGCCGCCGCCGCGGCCGGCAGCTTCACGCACGCCGGCGACGCGCTGCACATGAGCCAATCGGCAGTAAGCCGACAAGTTTCCGCGCTCGAGCGAGACCTCAAAGTGTCTCTCTTTCACCGCCATGCCCGCGGCCTGGTGCTGACGGAGCAGGGGGAGCTTCTCTATACGACGGTCGCGGAGGTGATGAGCAAGCTGCAGACGGCGGAAACGCTGCTTGCCGACACCACCACCAAGCCGTCCGGACAGCTCAGCATCGCCGCACCCGTGGGGCTCGGCACGGTCTGGGTATCTCAGCGGCTCCGGGAGTTCATGGATCTCTATCCGGAGATCAGCATCGAGCTCATTCTTGATGACGATCAGATCGATATCGCCATGCGCGCGGCCGACGTGGCGATCTGGACGCGCGAGCCCGAGCAGTCCGATCTCATCCGCCGTCCCCTGTTCTCGGCCAGCGTGCGGCCGATGGCGTCCACGAAATATACGCGCCGCTTCGGCGTGCCCGAGACTTTTGCGGATCTCGATAGCGGCAATCATCGCGTTCTCTCCTACAGCGGGCTGCCGCCTCAGCTCCTGCCGGCCATAAGCTGGCTGGAGACTGCGGGCCGGGAGGGAAAAGAGCCGAGGGCGCCGGTGCTGCGCACGAACAGCGTGGTGGCGATCAAGCAGGCCGTGCTCGCAGGCATCGGCATCGGCATGATCCCCGACTACATGACCGAGCAGGACAGCGATCTCGTGCCGGTGCTCACCAAATGCGAAGCCGACAAGCCGAGCCTGCCCGTCCTGTTCGTCTATCCGGAAGAACTGAAAAGCTCGAAGAAGGTTCAAGTACTGAGGGATTTTCTCGTCGCGAAGGCCCGGCACTGGCGGGAATAGGAGTGACGAAAATTTAAGCCTCGGGCGCTGATCCAAAGGCGCGATTGGGATGTAATAATGTTATCCGGACAGTCCGTGCTCCAGGGTTATTTGCCACCACCCGAGAGCGTCGGATACCGGTGTCCTTTGGGTCGGATGCACGGGGTTTTCCGGGTGTCCGGCCCATTTCATTGGCCGGACGGTCAAAAAGTCGCGCAATCGCCGCTTCGACTTATGGACGGAACAAGGCCTGCTGATTTGCAACACGGGCCGCGAGACGCTATCTGATAGGTCTCATTTGATTGTCGTGCTTCTCACCGGAAAGCTGCTCCCGCTTTCTGGAAGCACCTAAGTCTCGGAAAATAGAGCCTTATCCATGGCCAAGACGCTTTACGACAAGATCTTTGAAGACCACGTTGTCGACCGGCAGCCGGACGGTACGTGCCTGCTTTATATCGACCGCCATCTCGTACACGAGGTGACGAGCCCGCAGGCGTTCGAAGGGCTTCGGATGTCGGGGCGCAAGGTGCGCGCGCCCGAGAAGACGCTGGCAGTGGTCGATCACAACGTGCCGACGACCGACCGGCGCAAGGGCATTGCCGACGAGGACAGCAGGATCCAGGTCGAGACGCTCGCGACCAACGCGCGGGATTTCGGCGTCGAGTACTACAACGAGCTCGATAAGCGCCAAGGCATCGTCCACGTGGTCGGGCCGGAGCAGGGCTTTACGCTGCCGGGCACCACGATCGTGTGCGGCGACAGCCACACGTCGACGCACGGCGCATTCGGCGCTCTGGCCCACGGCATCGGCACGAGCGAGGTCGAGCATGTGCTCGCCACGCAGACGCTGGTGCAGAAGAAGGCCAAGAACATGCGCGTGTCCGTGGACGGGAAGCTTCCCGCGCACGTGACGGCGAAGGACATCATCCTCGCGATCATTGGCGAGATCGGCACGGCCGGCGGCACCGGCTCGGTGATCGAGTACGCGGGTGAGGCGATCCGCGATCTCTCGATGGAAGGCCGCATGACGGTCTGCAACATGTCGATCGAGGGCGGCGCGCGCGCCGGCATGATCGCACCGGACGAGAAGACTTATGCGTTCATCAAGGGCCGCCCGAAGGCGCCCAAGGGTGCGGCCTGGGACATGGCCCTCAAGTATTGGGACACGCTGCGCACGGACGAGGGCGCACACTTCGACCGCGAGGTGAAGCTCGACGCCGCCAAGCTGCCGCCGATCGTATCCTGGGGCACGAGCCCGGAGGACGTCGTGTCCATTTCGGGCCTGGTTCCCAATCCTGGCGATGTGGCCGACGAGAACAAACGCGCCTCGATGGTGCGCGCGCTCGAGTACATGGGGCTCCAGCCCGGCACGAAGATGACGGACATCCCGCTCGACGTGATCTGGATCGGTTCGTGCACCAACGGCCGCATGGAGGATCTGCGCGAGGTCGCGAAGATCGTGGAAGGCAAGAAGATCTCGGATCGTCTCGCCTATGCGATGATCGTGCCCGGCTCCGGCCTCGTCAAAGAGCAGGCAGAGGCGGAAGGTCTCGACAAGATCTTCAAGGCGGCCGGTTTCGAGTGGCGTGAGCCCGGCTGCTCCATGTGCCTTGGCATGAACCCGGACCAGTTGAAGCCCGGCCAGCGCTGCGCTTCGACGTCGAACCGCAATTTCGAGGGACGCCAGGGCTATCGCGGCCGCACGCACCTCGTCTCGCCTGCAATGGCTGCGGTCGCGGCGCTTGCCGGCCATTTCGTCGATATCCGGACCTGGCAGGCCTGACGTCCGTATTCTCACCCCCATGGCTGGGCTTGCAGTCGTGGGGGCGAAGCGCCTATCTCTCCCGTTCGCAAAAAGAAGAGCGGGAGGCGAATAATGGCGGGACCTATCGATTGGAAGTCAGCAGCGGCACCGAGCCTGGCTGATTTCGAGGTCATCGCGGCCAGTGCCTGGGAACGGATCCAGCCCGAGTTCCGTGAGGTTTGCGGCGATCTCGTCATCCGCGTCGAGGACTTCGCGCTGGATGAGGTTCTCGACGAGCTCGATATCGAAAGCCCGTTCGATCTCATGGGGCTCTATCAGGGCCTCAGCCTCGACAAGAAAAGCGTGCTCGACGTGCCGCGCGAGCCGGACATGGTGTTTCTGTACCGGCGCGCGATCCTCGACTACTGGACGGAGAATGGCGAGGAGACGCTGGGCGAGATCATCACCCATGTGCTGATCCACGAGATTGGCCATCATTTCGGCTTCTCCGACGACGATATGGAAGAGATCGAGGATCAGGCCACTCACTGAGGGGGCACGAGGACACGGGAAGAAACTCCGCCGTTTAATTGGTCATGCGCGGTAATTCCGCCACACGGCCGGAATGTCGCCTCGTGCGCGCCTTGTCTGGGTGATTGTTAACTTTTGCAGCGGATGTTGGACCTGCTAGGGTGCCGGGGCTTTCGATGCAGCGCTCGGATCATTCTGCCGTCCGATGGACGTACTTCTCATCGGAAAACGAAAGCTAAATCAGATTCTCCGGGGCGCGTGCGGGTGTCACGTAGAGGTGCTCAGTTGACGACGGCTTGCCGTCCAGTGCTCGGCTTGTTCGGGCGTGTGGCCTTGGGCGTTTGCCTCATGGGTCTTGCGTTTTTTGCGCCATCCGTCGCGATGGCCGATGACGTTCCAACACCTGAGGAATATGCGGAGCATGTGGGCGGGGACGCGCACGTGCTGAAGCCGGGCGAGCTCAAGCTCGACGGGCGCCAGCAGGTGTGTGGGCAGCGGCCGACCGTGATCGACAGCCAGCTCGACGACTACGGCGCGGCCTATCCGGGCTTTCTCATCCTCAACCCCAGGCTGCTTTCGAAGGTCTCCACGCCGGTGAAGCTCTGGATCTTCGCGCACGAGTGCGGCCACCAGTTCCGCGGCCCGGACGAGGAGACGGCCGATTGCTTCGCCGTGCAGCGCGGGCGCCGTCAAGGCTGGCTCGACGAGGGCGGGCTCGAGGAGATCTGCCAGTTCATCGCGCCGGCCAAGGGCGACAGCATGCATTTCGCGGGATCCCATCGCTGCGAATACATGCGCAAGTGCTTCGCGGATCCTTCCATCCGCTGACGGGCGATGTTGTCCCCGCACGTACGTGAGGGCCTAGGATCGGGCGTCGATCCCATTTTGGCCCGCGCCCCATGCAGCTCGTGGACTTTCCCAAACGTCTGCTCTCGATTGCGGAGACGCTAAACCGGTGGGCCGGCGCGATCAGCGCGCTCGACCGGAAACGGCGCGCCAAGGTCGCGCGTTACGCCGATGCGGTGGCGGAAACACTGGCCCGGGCGGGGCGATTTTCCGTAAGATTAACGGCGAAGCCTGACGACAAGTCGGCCCAGCGGGGTCTCATGCGCGAGTTGGGGCGGATTTCCGGGTATCTCGAGACACTGGTTGGCGTGCTGCAACACCATCTTGACGGACGAAAGCTAGCTGGCGTTAAAAGACGGCTTGAACAGCTCGGTCCCCATGGACAGGCTGAGGAACCATCGGCGTCGATGTCTCTAATCCGGGTCGACCGCCTACTTGCCGCCGAAGGATATTTTCGAGCGCTGGCCGACAGCTTGCGCGTCTAACGCTCCCAGGGACGATAAAAAATGCAGAAGTTCACGAAGCTGACGGGTGTCGCGGCTCCCTTTCCTTTGCGGAATGTGGACACTGACATGATCATCCCGAAGCAGTTCCTGAAGACGATCAAGCGCACGGGTCTCGGCAAGGCGCTTTTCTACGAGCTGCGCTACGACCAGTCGGGCAAAGAGAACCCGGATTTCGTGCTCAACAAGCCGGCCTACCGGAAGGCCGAGATCCTGATCACGGGTGAGAATTTCGGCTGCGGTTCGTCGCGCGAGCATGCGCCGTGGGCGCTTCTGGATTTCGGCTTCCGTTGCGTGATCGCGCCGGATTTCGCCGACATTTTCTTCAACAACTGTTTCCAGAACGGCATCCTGGCGATCAAACTGCCCCAGGAACAGGTGGACAAGCTGCTCGACGATGCGAACCGCGGGGCCAACGCGACGCTTTCGGTGGATCTCGAAGCCCAGGAAATCCGCGGGCCGGACGGCGGCGTGATCCGCTTCGAGATCGATCCGTTCCGCAAGCACTGCCTGCTGAACGGTTTGGACAACATTGGCCTGACGCTCGAAAAGGAAAAAGCGATCAAGGATTTCGAAGGGCGCGATGCGGTTGCGCGGCCGTGGGCCTAGAGACTTGGCGCTCTCTTTTGCGTTAGCATGACCACATGTGCGGGGAATTGCGCCCGCTGCGGATTGCGACTGCGCCCCCGAATATGTTAGGTGCCGAACTCGTCTCGGCATTCTCTAAGGAAGGCCATGAGAGCCAGGTGGATCCTTGCCGCTTTGTCGGCGCTGACACTCATGTCCGGCGGGGTTGCTGTGCTCTCCGCCAGCTCCGCGCGGGCCGGCGGCCCGGCGCTCGTGTTTGATGCGGCCGACGGCAAGGTGCTCTACGCGGAAGACCCCGACGATCACTGGCACCCCGCGTCTCTCACCAAGATCATGACGGCCTACGTGACGTTCGAGGCCCTCAAGAGCGGCAAGCTGAAGCTCGATCAGCGCATTCCTTATAGCGAGGCCGCTCAATTGCAGCCGCCGAGCAAGCTCGGGTTGCACGTGGGGGCGAACCTCACGGTCGATCAGGCGCTCAAGGCGCTCATCATCAAGTCGGCCAACGACGTGGCTGTGATGCTGGCCGAGGCGATCAGCGGATCGCAGGCGGCGTTCGTCTCGCGCATGAACGAAACCGCGCGCGGTCTCGGCATGACGCGCACCATCTTCGTCAACCCCAACGGCTTGCCTGCGCCGGAACAGGTGACGACGGCCCGCGATCTCGCCAAGCTCGCGCGCGCGGTCATCAGGGACTATCCGGAGCATCTCGCCTACTGGTCGATGTTCGATGCGCGGATCGGTAAGATCCGTATCGGCACGCACAACGGTCTCCTTCGCTCGTTCGAAGGCGCGGATGGCATGAAGACCGGCTTCATCTGCGATTCCGGGTTCAACGTGGTGGCCAGCGCGACTCGCGACGGCCGGCATCTGATGGCGGTGGTACTCGGCGAGTCGACGAGTGCGTTGCGCACAGTGCGCGCCGCCAACCTTCTGGAGCACGGCTTCCAGAGCTATGAGTGGAAGCAGCTCTTCAATCACTCGGCGAGCCTCGACACGCTTCCGCTCGCGGACAGTGCCAAGGGCGTCATGAGCGTGCGCAATGACGTGCGCTCGTTCGAATGCGGCACCGGGCACCGCAAGACGCCGCGCAAGAACAAGATCGTGAAAAAGAAGCGCTCGGACGGCGCCGAGCAGCAGACGCTGGACAAGGCTCCGTCCGGCACCACCAAAGTCGCGGCTGATCCGGACAATGCGCCCGCGGGCGCGAAGGCCAAGGCCGAGGTATCGCCGGGGGATCGGCCGCGGAAGCCGGTGCACGCCTCCTCCGAGGCCCAGGCGCCGGCTGCCAAGCCTCTGAAGGCCAATTCGGCTTTGCCCTAAGGGCAAAAGGCATTTCTCCGCGACAAGCTGACCACATGCTTCGGGCGTTCGTTAACGGCCGGAAGTGGAATTTCAGGCTGGGACAGGTGGGCGGCGAGGCGGGTTGGCTTTTTGCCGAAAATGGGACGTTAACGTTCGCGCCGGGCGCTGTTTTCGGCTGCGGGGCGGCTCAAACCCGGTATTCGGCCCGGTTTGGCTGGCATGGCCAGTTGGCTTCGATCTTGCTCCTCACTTCGCGACAACGAATTCAGAGGACCGCAATGCGTAGCTCGTCGCCCGAAAAGAAAGAGGATCTGTCCACGCTCCAGGACGCCGAGCTGATGGCTGTTGTGCTGGAAGGCCGGCATGGCTCGTTCGCGGCGGATGTCGCGGAGTTCTTCGCGCTCCTGCACCGGCAGCTCGGCGATCTCACGCGCTCGAAGGCGTGGGGCGGCGTGGCACGGATGGTGAGGCGGCGCGAGCACGACCGGATGCTGGCCGCTTAGATCGGCGTCTAGCCGTAAAGGATCACGCCGAGGCGGCGGGGCCCGTGGGCGCCCTTTACGATGCGTCCTCCGATGTCGCCGGTGCGCGATGGGCCTGACACCAGATTGACGGCGCGCGGGAAGCGCTGGTCCACACGGCTTTCCGCAATGCGTTGGAACGCTTCCTCGAACGAGCTCACGATGCTCTCCCGTGCCAGCGCGACGAGGTGAAACTCCGGTAGGAACGTGAGCGAGGCGGGGCTCGCGGCTCCCGAGAGGAGGACGAGCGTTCCTGTTTCCGCGACCGCGCCCCAGGCGTGCGTGAGAGCGGCATCCCCATCCTCGAGCGGCGCGCTGGCGTCCCATTGTTCAGGGCGTGCGGTGAGGCTCGTTTTCTCCCATGACAGCCCGGCAAGGCGCGCGTCGTCTCCAATCACCAGACGCGGCGGCGTGGGCTGGCTTCGGCCGAGCAGGGTCGCGACCGCTGCCGGTACGTCGCCCAGGGAGGCGACTTCGATCACATCCGTGCCCTGGGTTTCGAGCGCCGCGATCAGGCGGGCGTGGCGTGCCTCTCCGGTCAGGCTCGCAAACGCAGGCCGCGGATGGTGGGGCGGGTCTGCCAGGCGTTGTGCGACGGCGCGAGGACGTTCGTCCGTCCGGCCCGCTGCAGCGGGAAGGGCGCTTCTGATGCGGGCAAGAATGGTCTCGCGGCTCATCGAGGCACACCCCGCTGGTGCTCAGCCCAGAGCTGCTGGAACGTGCGTCCTTGCGGAGCGGGGAAGTCGCGGCGTGCCGTCCAGCCGCCTGCGAGCGGCAGGCGCTTGAACGCCCCGCGCGGACGGCCGAGCACCGAGAGCGTGGCTACGGCAAAGCGCGTTGCCAGATGGTACAGCCGCGGCCGCCTCGCGAAGAATGCCCAGGCGCCGAGCAGCCAGCGCTCGTGGCGCCGCTTGCCGGTTTCCAGGCTCTTCTCGCGCCAGCCTCTCAGCAGCCGCGTGATGGGAATCTTCACTGGGCACACCTCCTCGCATTTTCCGCAGAAGGTGGAGGCGCTGGGCAGGTCCTGCGCCGCGTCTATTCCGAGAAACGCGGGTGACAGCACCGCGCCGATCGGCCCTGAATAGACCCAGCCATAGGCGTGGCCGCCGATGGCATTGTAGATGGGGCAATGGTTGAGGCAGGCGCCGCAGCGGATGCAGCGGAGGGCTTCTCCGAGGCCGTTCTTCAGCATTTCGCTGCGGCCGTTGTCGAGGATGACGATGTGGCATTCGGCCGGCCCGTCAGGATCGCCCGGTGCTTTCGGGCCGGTGAGCAGGCTGGTGTAGGCCGTCATGTCCTGGCCGGTGGCCGAGCGGGCGAGCACGCGCAGCAGGGTGGCGGCATCCGCGAGCGTGGGCACCACCTTGTCGATGGCGGCGAGCACGATGTGGGTCTTCGGAAGATGGGCCGAAAGATCGCCGTTGCCTTCGTTGGTGACGATGATGGCGGAGCCGGTTTCGGCGACGAGGAAGTTCGCGCCCGTGATGCCGATGTCTGCTGCCAGGAAGCGTTCCCGCAAGACAGCGCGCGCTTCGGCGACGAGGGATTCCGCGGTCGTGAGGACGCGATCGGGCGCGAGGTGGTTGTGGTGGACGCGAAAATCCGCCTCCACCTGGTCCTGGCTCAGATGGATGGCGGGGGCGATGATGTGGCTCGGCGTCTCGCCGCGGATCTGGAGCAGGTATTCGCCGAGGTCGGTCTCGACCGCCGTGATGCCGAGATCCTCGAGATGCCGGTTGAGGGCGATCTCCTCCGACACCATGGACTTGCCCTTGGTGACGAGGCGTGCCCCGCGTTCCTGGCAGAGGCGGGCAATGATGGCGCGGGCCTCCTCCGCGGTTTCTGCCCAGTGCACGCGGCTGCCAGCCGCTTCGGCTTTCTGGGCGAAGGCTTCGAGGTAGAGATCGAGGTGTGCGAGCGTGTGGTCGCGGATGTCGCGGGCGGTGTTGCGGAGGGCCTCGAACTCGGGCACGCGCCCCTTGGCGGCCGTGCGCTGGGCGACGAGCCCGCCGGGCAGACCGGCGAGCGCCTTGGCGAGCTTGGCGTCGGCGAGGGCGGCTCGCGCATTCGATTTGAATGTCTCGGTCGATGGCGTCACCGGGCGTCCTCTTCTCCCCAGGCTATGGGGGGATCGTGAAGCTCGCCGGCCAGAACCTCCGCCACATGGCGGCAGGGCAGGTGGATGCCGGTGCGGCGCAACCGGCCCGCAAGGTTCATCAGGCATCCCAAGTCGCCGCCGGTGACGAGATCGGCCGCCGGGGCTCGCAGATCCTCGATCTTGCGGTCCGCGACGGCGCCAGAGATCTCCGGGTATTTGACCGAGAACAGGCCGCCGAAGCCGCAACAGGGGCTCACCTCGCGCGCCTCTACGAGCTCCAAGCCTTCGACGGCAGCGAGGAGCTGGCGCGGCTCGCTACGGATGCCGAGTTCGCGCAGGCCCGAGCAGGCGTCGTGATGGGTGACGCGGCCCGAGAATTTCGCGCCGGTCTCGGTTTTGTGGCGCACGTTCACGAGGAAGGATGTCAGCTCGTGGACGCGCCCGGCGAAGGCTTCGACCTCGCTTTCGACCCCTCCGCGTCCCTTGAAGAGCGCGGGATAGTGGATGCGTAGCATCGCGGCGCAAGAACCAGACGGCGCGACGACGAAGTCGCATCCCTCGAAGGCGCGGACGGTTTGCAGCGCCAAGTCGCGGGCGGTTTCGGGATCGCCCGCATTGTAGGCGGGCTGACCGCAGCAGGTTTGACCGGCAGGGACGACCACGACGCATCCAGCCTCCTCGATGAGACGGGCGGCTGCGAACCCGACAGAGGGGCGCATCAGATCGACAAGGCAGGTGACGAACAGCCCGACACGTGGCTTCAAGGCGCGCTCACGAATTGCTGGAGGTGGAGCTGCCGTTCAGACTACAGCGGCGGCGCTATCTCCGCCACAGGCTGTGAAATTTTCCGATCGCGTCACGAAACGGCTTGGGATTGGCCGCCCGTCGCGTGCGCCGGAATGTTGCCGCTTTCCCCTGCGCATGCGAGACTCCCGCGCGAATTGATCGCGCATCGCGAAACGGGGCGCGGTTTCCGCGCGTTCTCCGTTTGGCGCAAATCCGTTTGCCACAGTCCGGTTTCGATCCGAGAGGAACAGAAAGATGTCGTCGATCGAGCTGCCGCTTCCCGATTCGTCCATCGTCGGGCGACGGGATGCGATCGTGCGCGATCTGGTGGCCCTCTGTGGCGCTGACGCCGTGATTTCTGACGAGGACGGACGGCGCGCGTTCGAGACGGACGCGTTGACCGCCTATCGGCGCATGCCGCTGGCGGTGGTGCTGCCGACCTCGACGGAAGCCGTCTCGGCCGTGCTGAAATACGCCAAGGCCAACCGCATCCGCGTGGTTCCCCGGGGCGCCGGCACGTCTCTCTGCGGCGGCGCGCTGCCGCTCGAGGATGCCATCGTGCTCGGCGTCTCGAAGATGAACCGCGTGATCGAGATCGACTTTCAGAACCGCTTCGCCCGGGTCGAGGCGGGCATCACCAACCTTGCCATCTCGGGAGCTGTGTCGGCCGAGGGCTTCTTCTATGCGCCGGACCCCTCCAGCCAGCTTGCCTGTACGCTCGCCGGAAACCTGGCGATGAACTCGGGCGGTGCCCATTGCCTCAAGTACGGGGTTACGACCAACAACGTGCTTGGCGTGAAGATGGTGACGATGGACGGCGAGATCGTGGAGATCGGCGGTTCGCACCTCGATGCGGAGGGGTACGATCTGCTTGCGCTGATCATCGGCTCCGAAGGTCAGTTCGGGATCATCACCGAGGCCACCGTGCGCATCCTGCGTGCCGCGGAAGGGGCGAGGCCGATGATGATCGGATTCGAATCGAGCGCGAAGGCGGGGATCTGCGTGGCGCGCATCATCGCGTCCGGCATCATTCCCGTGGCGATCGAGTTCATGGACAAGCCGGCGATCGAGGTCTGCGAGGCGTTCGCCAAGGCGGGCTATCCGACAAACGTGGATGCGCTGCTCATCATCGAGGTGGAAGGCTCGGAACAGGAGATCGCCGACCGGCTCGCCTATATCGCCAGCATCGCCCACGAGCTGAAGCCGGTGGCGCTGGCCGTCAGCGGATCGGCCGAGCAAAGCGCCAAGATCTGGAAGGGCCGGAAAGCCGCGTTCGGTGCGATCGGGCGGATCTCGGACTACTACTGCATGGACGGCACCATTCCGCTCGCGCATCTGCCGCACGTGCTTGAGCAGATCTCGGAGATCTGCCGCCGCTATGGCCTCAGGGTGGCCAACATCTTCCACGCCGGCGACGGAAACCTGCATCCGCTGATCATGTACGAAGCCAACACGCCGGGAGAGATGGAGAAGGCAGAGCAGGCAGGCGCCGAAATTCTCAAGCTGTGCGTCGCGGTCGGCGGATGCCTCACGGGCGAGCACGGCGTCGGCATCGAGAAGCGCGATCTCATGCGGGTGCAATTCAACGACGAGGACATGGCGGTTCAGCTTCGCATCAAGTCGGTGTTCGATCCGGACTGGCTGCTCAATTGCGGGAAGGTGTTTCCGCTGGATGCGGTGGAGACGGCCAAGGCTGCCGCCACAGCGCAGGGCGTGCCCGCCGGACACGTCGACGGCAATCCCGCGGCGGCGGCTTGAGGGCAGGCATCATGGACGACATCATGAGGCCAGCGACCGAGTGGGAGCTCAAGAGCATGATGACCGCGCTCTCCGAGCGCGGCATTCCCGTCGAGATTCTGGGAGCCGGGACGAAGCGCGGTGTGGGGCGTCCGGTGGCGGCGCCCGTTGCGATGACGACAGGGGCCATGCGCGGCATCTCGCTCTACGAGCCGTCGGAACTGGTGATGGCGGCGCGGGCGGGAACGCCGCTGTCGCAGATCGAGGTGGAGCTCGCTTCGCGCGGGCAGATGCTGCCGTTCGAGCCGATCGATCTCGGGCCCGCGCTCGGGACCGATGCAGGGCTGCAGACGATCGGCGCGATATTCGTGGCCAATATCTCGGGCTCGCGCCGTATCGCGGCGGGGGCGGCGCGGGACTATCTGCTTGGCGTGAGGGGCGTGAACGGGCGGGCGGAGATCTTCAAATCCGGCGGGCGCGTCATGAAGAACGTGACGGGCTATGACGTGGCGCGCGGCCTCGCCGGGAGCTGGGGCACGCTGGCCGTTCTCTCCGAAGTTACCTTCAAGGTGCTGCCGCTGCCGGACGACGTGCTCACGCTCGTCTATCCCGATCTTACGGAGGATCTCGCCGTCGAGCTGATGAGCCTTGCGCTCGCGCAGCCCTACGAGGTGTCGGGCACCGTGCATCTTTCGCAGGCGCTCGCGGGGCGGCTCGCGCACAAGGGGCTTTCCAAGGAGCCGCGGTCGCTCACCGCAATCCGGCTCGAGAACTTCACCCGGTCGATCAGCTATCGCAAGCTGAAGCTTCGCGAGGTGCTGTCGGCCTATGGCGCTCCGCTCGAACTCGAGCTCGAAAGCTCGCTCGAGTTCTGGGCTGAGGTGCGGCGGCTGTCGTTCCTGCCGCCCAATGGAACGCACCTGTGGCGGATTTCGACCACGCCAAGCGCGGCGGCTCCTTTGGTGGCCGCGATCCGCAGGCATATGAAGGTCGAAGCGTTCTACGACTGGTCCGGCGGCCTCGTGTGGCTCGAAACGCCCGCGACGGCAGATGCGGGCAGCGCCGATATCCGCCGCGCTGTTGCCACGCACGGCGGGCATGCGACGCTGATCCGCGCGGATGAAGCCGTGCGCCGCACCGTCGAGGTGTTCCAGCCGCTCGGACCCGCGGTGGATCGCATCACACGGGGCATCAAGCAGGCGTTCGATCCGTTGCGCCTGCTCAATCCCGGCCGCATGTACGCAACGATGTGAGCAGGACGCGACCCGTCACGGCGAGATCTCTTCGGAGCGAATGACCAACGATGCAGACCAACTTCACGTCCGAGCAGCTCGCTGATCCGCGTGTGGCCGAGGCCGACCGGATCCTGAAGCGGTGCGTGCATTGCGGGCTCTGCACGGCGGTCTGCTCGACCTACGTGGTGCTCGGGGACGAGCGCGATTCTCCGCGCGGGCGTATCTACCTGATCAAGGACATGATGGAGCGCGGGACGGAGCGCGCGCCGACGCATCAGATCCGCCACCATATCGATCGTTGTCTTTCGTGCCTCTCGTGCATGTCCACCTGCCCGAGCGGCGTCGACTACATGCATCTCGTGGATCTGGCGCGCGCCGAGATCGAGGAGAAGACCCCGCGCAGCTTCAAGGAACGGTCGCTGCGCAATCTGCTCGCGTTCCTCATTCCCTATCCGAGGCGTTTCCGGCTGGCGCTCAAGGCCGCGCCGCTCGCGCGTCCGTTCATTCCGCTGTTGGAACGGGTCGGCCTCAAGGAAGTGGCCGCGATGCTCGCGCTGGCACCCACTGCCGCCATCACGCGGGAGGCGCGCTTCGGCGGACCGGGAACGGCCGTGACCCATAGCGAACGGCGTGCCCGCGTGATCCTTATGACGGGGTGTGTGCAGCCGGTGCTTCGCCCGGACATCAACGATGCCACCATCCGGCTGCTTGCGCGGCGTGGCGTCGACGTGGTGGTAGCGAACGGATCGGGCTGCTGCGGCGCCATCGTGCAGCACATGGGCCGCGAAGCCGAGGCGATGAAGCTCGCCCGGCGCAACATCGACGCGTGGTCGAAGGAGATCAACCGCGGCGAGATCGATGCCATCATCGTCAATGCCTCAGGCTGCGGCACGACCGTCAAAGACTACGGGCACATGATGCGCGGCGATCCGGCCTATGCGGAGCGGGCGGAGAAGATCTCGAGCCTTGCGAAGGACGTGTCGGAATTCCTCTACGAGTACCAGCTCGGCGCGCCGGAGCGCTGGTCGTCGCTCAGGGTGGCCTATCATTCGGCCTGCTCGCTGCAACACGGGCAGCGCATCCATGACGAGCCGCGCGCTCTCCTGAAACAGGCCGGTTTTGCTGTGGTGGATGTGCCGGAAGGTCACATTTGCTGCGGGTCGGCCGGAACCTACAACATCCTCCAGCCTGAGATCGCGGGCCAGCTCAAGAAGCGAAAGCAGGACCACATTCGCTCCACGCGGGCCGATGTGGTGGCGGCCGGGAACATCGGCTGCATGACCCAGCTCACCACGGGCCTCGATATTCCGCTCGTGCATACGGTCGAGCTGCTGGATTGGGCCTATGGCGGCCCGGTTCCGGCGGGTCTCGCGCACCTTGCGCCCTTCGTGACGGACGTTCCGCGCCCCAGGCGGCAAGTCGAAGATTTTATTGAAACTTAATCGTCATGTGCGCGACATTGTGCGCACGTATCTGACCATCGCCATGACTGACATCGAGCTTGACGATCCACGGGCCCGCTCCGACCGGAGAGAGGTTAGCGGTCCGTTCGACATCATCGGAGACGTGCACGGTTGCGCGGGTGAGCTCGAGACGCTGCTCACGCGTCTCGGCTACGATGTGCGCTGGAGCGGAACGCCCGGCACGGCTTCCGTGGAGGTTGTTCCGCCTGCCGGGCGCCGGGCCATTTTCGTCGGCGATCTCGTGGACCGCGGGCCGCGCTCTCCCGACGTGCTGCGTATCGTCATGAGCATGGTGGAAAGCGGGGCGGCTTTTGCGGTGCCCGGCAATCACGACGTCAAGTTCCTGCGCTGGCTCGACGGCAAGGACGTGAAGCCGACGCATGGGCTCGACCGCACGATCGCGCAATTCGAAGGCGAGACGAAAGCTTTCCGCAATCGCGTGCGGGAGTTCTTCACTACGCTCCCGATCTACGTGTGGCTCGAAGGCGGGCGGCTGGCCGTGGCACATGCCGGCATCAAGGAGGAGATGCTGGGGCGCGTGTCCGGCGAGGTTCGCCGCTTCTGTCTCTACGGGGAAACGTCGGGGGAGACCGATGAGTTCGGGCTTCCGATCCGCTATCACTGGGCGGCCGAATACCGGGGCCGCACAGCCATCGTCTACGGTCACACGCCCGTGCCTGCGGCGGGCTGGGTCCACAACACCATCTGCATCGATACCGGATGCTGTTTCGGTGGAAACCTCTCGGCCTTGCGCTGGCCCGAGCGGGAGATCGTCGCCATCGCGGCCGAGCGCGTCTACACGGTGCCGGTGCGGCCGTTCGGCCATCCGCCGCTACGCCCTGGCGCAATGGTCTAAGTCTTATCGCCCAGCTTTAGACGGCGGCGGCGCGCTGCCGGCAGCGGGTGCGGCGTCGGTCGCGGCCACGTCCTTCTCGGGAGGCGCCGCAGGGCCGGCATTCTTACTCGTATCAACCAATTGAGCGGGCTCGGTCGGCGGCACGTTTCCGCCTGCCGTCAGCACCGTGCGGCAATCGGCCGGAAGATCGGCGAGCGTCATCTCGGGCTTGGGCGGCGCAGGCTTGGAAGGCTTCGGCGGCGGCTTCGACGCATCGACCGGCGGCTTGGGCTTCGGCGCGACTTTCTTCAGCCAATCCTTCAGTTCCCCATCGCAACCGTCATCGCCGGGAACGGGGGGCTGATGCTGGCAATTGGCGGATCCTTTCGGGCAGCCGATGCGCATGTGGAAATGGTAGAAGTGCCCGAAGTAGGGGCGCACCTTGCTCAGCCACGCCCGATCATCCTTGGGGGCGGCTTCGCAGAGCGCTTTCTTGATCGCGGGGTGGACGAGAATGCGCTCCACGGCAGAATAGGACGCGGCGCGCTTGATCAGCTTCACCTGACCTTCGCCCCAAACCTTCGGATCGACCGAGCTGTAATTCGAGATCATGGAAACGGCCGACATGTCCTCACGCTCGCGGCGCGTGAGCTTGCGGTCCGGCATGGGCGTCAGCCAGATGTCGGCGTCGAGCCCCACCTGATGGCTTGCGTGGCCCGAGATCATCGGGCCGCCGCGCGGTTGCGAAATGTCGCCGACGAGAAGACCCGGCCATTCCTTGTTGGCGGTGCTCTCACGTGCCAGGCGTTCGATGATCTTGATGAGATCGGGATGTCCCCACATGCGGTTGCGGGACAAGCGCATCACCTGCCAGCCGGGGCCGTCGACGGCGAGCGGCTTGGCGCCTGCCAGGCAGCCTTTGGCGTACCAGCCAACGGCGCGGGCCGCGAGGGGAGCTGCCGACTTCACGGAGCCGAAAAGCTGCTTGGCGGAGAGAGCCGGCTTCTTCGGCTTTTCCTTGTCGGCAGCGGCGTCCTTTGTATCCTTCGGGTCCGCCTTCGCGGCCGCGGCCTTTTCGGCGGGTGCGGCGGCAGCCGGCGCTTTTGCGGGGGGTGATGCCGGGGCGGCAGCTTTTGCGGGCGCTTGAGGAGCGGGCCGCTCTGCAGGCTTGGGGGCGGGCGGAACTACGGCGTCCTTGGCGGCCTCGGCCGCTGCGGCGGCTTCAGCGGTGGCCGCGGCGGGGCCGTGCCACGTGCGCGCGGTTTCCTCGCTCGCTGTCTGGCTCGCACCTCGGCTGTCCTCGGCCGCGACGGGTCCGGACAGCACGAGCAACGGCGTGAACAGCCAAATTGCGACGCGTCGGGCGAATGCCATGAAACCCCGCAGCAAATCAGATGGGGTCATCCTAGCCGATGGCGGGGCCAAATTGCGACGACCTCGTCGAATCGCGTGGAAATTGTTCTGACGGGCGATCAGTTTTTGTCGTCGCGACCGAGAGCCCATGTGATGATCCGGAGGCGTTGTCGCGAAATGTCTCGCGCGGCTCGTCTGCGATCCATCAGCCCCGCAAATCCGAGTGTGCCGTGACCGATCTGCTCATCACAGGACCTCGCAACGCCGAGACAGTGCTGGTGCTGGCGCCGGGTGCGGGCGCGCCGATGACGAGCCCCTGGATGGGGCGCGTTGCCGAGCTTCTGGGCGAGGCAGGGCTCAGCGTGGTGCGGTTCAATTTTGCTTACATGGCGGCGCGCGTTGCCATGGGATCGCGCAAGCCGCCTCCGAAGGCAGAGGCGCTGATCGCCGAGTATGACGCGGCGCTCGCGCGGATTTCCGCTGAAGCGGGGGCTGGAAAACGAATCCTGATCGGCGGGAAGTCTCTGGGCGGGCGTGTTGCCAGTCTCGGGGCACAGGCCTTTTTCGACGCCAAGCGAATCTCGGGGCTCGTGTGCCTTGGCTATCCGTTTCATCCGCCGAAACAGCCTCATGCGCTGCGAACCGCCCACCTCCTCGGCCTCACTTGCCCGACGCTGATCGTGCAGGGCGAGCGCGATCCGTTCGGCGGCGTGGAGGAGGTTGCGACCTACGGCTTGCCGCCTTCGATCGCGGTTGCTTGGGCGCGGGACGGCGACCACGATCTGGCGCCGCGGCGCAGCTCCGGCGTGACGCTGGAGGATAACCTCGCCATGGCAGCGGGCGAGATTGCGCGTTTCGCCGAGCGCTGCGCTCAGACTGTCTGATGGCGCGCGCGGGCGCCACGCAGGAGCGCGGCGCAGGTCGGCTTTTCCAGCTCAAGCGTGTCCGCGAGCAGGGTCAGGAAGCGCTCCTCGTCATTGTGAACAGAGAGATCCGACACGGCGACCTCTGCGCACAGCACGTAGGCGGTCTCGTAGAGGCGCGGTGACAGGCTCCGCTTGACGAGGGCGAGGACGTTGTCAACGCCGCCTGGCTTCTTCAGAAGCTTGCCGCATTCCTGCGCGGCATCCGCCAGCCAGTTGTCCGTATAGGACTGGAAGGGCGGCAGCTCGCGCACGATGGACCCGATGCGGGCCAGTTCCTCCGTTGTGATGGTGCGGTCGGCGGCCGACACCGTCACCATTGCGTAGATCAGCGCCTCGGGGGCGGAGATGCGGTCTGGCGTGTGCGTGCGGGTTTCGGGTTCATCCGGTGAGGACATGGAACGGTCAGGGCTCAAGGGGTTGAAGGAAGCGATGTGAGGGCATCGAGCAGCGCGGCATTGAATGCCTCCGGCTCCTCGATGTGGGGGGCGTGTCCGAGCTTCGGAAAGGCGATCAGGCGCGCGCCCTTGATACGGCTTTCGGCTTCACGTGCAAGCTCGGGGTAATTGCCGAGTATCTTGGCGACCTCTGGGGATGCGCGGTTTTTGCCAATGGCGGTGGTGTCTTTCTCGCCGATCAGGAGGAGCGTGGGCACGGCGAGCCTCGGAAACTCGTGTACGACCGGTTGCGAGAAGATCATGTCGGAAGCGCGGGCCTGCGAGAGCACGACGCTGTCGCTGCCGGGCCCTTGGTACATTGATGCGAGCATTTCCACCCAGCGATCGAACTCCGGTCTCCAGCGGCCATCGTAGTAGGTTTTCTGCTGATAGGCCTTGATACTCTCGGCCGTGGTCTTGCGTTCGCCTTCGATCAGCTCGTCGATGGTGCTCGGGGGGACGCCCTTGGCGCTCCAGTCCTCGAGCCCGATGGGGTTGACGAGAACGAGAGCTGCGGTCGCGGCCGGGAAGCTCAGCGCGTAGCGGGCCGCCAGCATGCCGCCCATCGAGTGACCGACGAGGATGGGGCGGGTGACGCCGATGCTGTCCAGAAGCGCGTGCGTGTTGGCTCCGAGCTGGTGCAAGCTCATCTGATAGGCGGCGGGCTTGGTGGACCGGCAGAATCCGATCTGGTCGGGCACGACCACCCGATAGCCGGCCGTGGCCAGCGGCGCGATCACGCCCTCCCATGTGGCACCGCAGAAGTTCTTGCCGTGAAAGAGCACCGCCGTTTTCCCGTTGGGGGTGCCTGCGGGGGCGATGTCCATATAGACCATGGTGAGCGGCTGGCCCTGGGAGGTGAAGACGAACTCCCGGACTGGGTGTGGATAGGGGAAGTCCTTCAGCATGGCATCCGCGCGGGCCTCGCCGGCGAACATGGCTAATCCCATCGCCAACACGAAGGCGCCTCGCCAATCCATCGTGTCCCTCTCTGCCTGTTTTCTGCGTCTCGGCGGGATATGGCGTCTATCTTGCGGTGCACAAGGTTGCGGCCTGGTGCCGCGTTCCCGCATTAAGCATGGTGCGAGCGGGGCGCGCGCAGGGGCGGCCCAACTTCTTTTCTTTCCCTTTGGCGACACTATGTTATTGGGAGGCCAAACGTCAGGCTTCCCTTTATTTTCCGGACCTCGTGGGGCGGATCGCAGGGTGCTTTCCGTGTCCCGCGAAACTGATCCGGGACGGCACCGGTTTCGTATAACACGAGCAGTTCCGTTATTTCTCTACAAGGCAATCGCCCACACCCATGAAAAGTAAGATCATCAAAGCTCCCGCCGCCGAGGCGCCTGCTCCCACGCGTGCCGAAGCAGAGGAGGCCGTGCGCACGTTGCTTCGCTGGGCTGGCGATAATCCGGAGCGGGATGGACTGCTGGAGACGCCCTCGCGTGTCGTGAAGGCTTACCAGGAGTATTTCCGCGGCTATCACGACGATCCGGAGGCCATCCTCCAGAAGACGTTCGAGGAGATCGAGGGCTACGACGAGATGATCGTGCTGCGCTCGATCCGTTTCGAGAGCCATTGCGAGCACCACATGGCGCCGATCGTCGGGCGTGCCTGGGTGGGTTACATCCCGAACGGGCGCGTGGTCGGCATATCGAAGCTCGCGCGTGTCGTCGAGACCTATGCGAAGCGTCTCCAGATCCAGGAGAAGATGACGTCTCAGATCGCCAACACGATCGACAAGGTGCTCAACCCGCAAGGCGTGGCCGTGGTCATCAAGGCCGAGCACCACTGCATGACGACGCGTGGCGTGCACAAGCCGGGCACGGACCTGGTGACGAGCCGCATGCTCGGCATTTTCCGGGACAACGCGATTACCCGGCAAGAATTCCTTTCCATGATCGACTGAGTAAGTCCTGGGTTTCTTTGGAGTTGTCTGCGTGAGCGCCGACAAGACTGTACTTATTACCGGCGCATCCAGCGGAATCGGTAGAGCAACGGCAGAGCTTTTCGCACAGCGCGGCTGGACCGTGGCTGCAACCATGCGCAAGCCCGAGACCAGCGATCTCGCCAGCAAGTCGGATCGCATCCGCCTGTTCAAGCTCGATGTGACGGATCAGGCGTCCGTGGAGGCGGCGGTCGCCGACGTGATCGCCCAGTGCGGCGGCATCGACGTGGTCGTCAACAACGCGGGCTATGGCCTGATGGGGCCGTTTGAGGCGCAGACGGACGAGCAGATCCGACGCCAGTTCGAGACCAATCTGTTCGGTGTGTTGAACGTGACGCGCGCTGTGCTGCCTCACATGCGCGAGCGCCGTCAGGGGCGGATCGTCAACGTCGGATCGGCGGCAGGCCGCATGACGCTGCCGCTCTATTCGATGTACAGCGCCACCAAGTGGGCGCTCGAAGGTTTCTCCGAGGGGCTCTGGTTCGAGCTCCGCCAGCACAACATCAAGGTCAAGATCATCGAGCCCGGCATGATCAAGACCGATTTCTTCGAGCGCTCCCGCGAGGTGGCGACGAAGCCGGGGCTCACGGCCTACGACGACTTCGTGGCGCAGGTCGCGCCCAACCTGAAGGCGTGGGAAGAGGCGGGCGCAGAGTCCGATGTGGTCGCGCGCAGCATCTGGCGCGCCTCCACCAGCATCTGGCCGCGCCTTCGCTATCAGCCCAACGCAACGTTTACCGTGTGGGGCCGCGGGTGGGTGCCAGGTCACCTCTATGTGCGCCTCATCCGGCGCCTCTTCAATGCGTGGTAACGAGGCGCGCAAAACACGCGCGTTTGTTGAAGCATTTTCTACAATGCTCCGCGTACCCGTTCAGTAATCGTCCTTTCGGTTGATCTCACTCAATGTCTGCTATGATAGTCGCTGCGATCCTGTGATCCGACGAGCGAAAGTCAGTAGGAAAGAGGTGGATCATGACGAAGATTCTCTGCGCAGTTGACGACACGGAGCATAGCAAGCCGGCAATCGATCTCGCGGCGAAGCTCGCCCTTGCTCTCAAGGGGGATCTCACCGTTGCGACGGTGAACCAGTTGATCGGCGGATACGGCCGGGGTGGAGCGGCAACGCTCTTCTGGACCGAAAACGAGCTGCAGAACGTCCTTCAGAAGGCAGCCGCAGAGGCGAAGTCCGCAGGCATCGCGAACGTGAAAGCGGTGAGCATCGAGAGCCGCGATCTTGCGCTGGCGATCACCGACTATGCCCGCGAGGGCAACTTCGATCACATCGTAGTGGGCACCGGCGGCAAGAGCGCCGTCTCTCGCATGATGCTCGGATCGGTGTCGCGTGACGTGGTGCATCTGGCGCATTGCCCGGTGACGGTCGCGCGTTAATCCGCGTTCCATTCACGGGATCGTTGTTTCGTTTTCAATCAGTCGTGGCAGACGGGCCGTAGTCGACCGCCATCAGGTAAAGGCCTGATGCGGGGGCGACCGGCCCGCAAGCCGTTCTGTCGCGCGCTTCGAGTGCCTGGCGAAGATCGTCACGGGTCCATTTTCCGTCACCCACGAGCTTCAAGCTGCCGACCATCGAGCGCACCTGATTGTGCAGGAACGAGCGCGCGGAGGCCGCGACGCGAATTTCCTCTCCGTCCAAACTCACATCGAACCGGTCGAGTGTGCGCAGCGGCGACTTGGCCTGGCATTGAGCGGCGCGGAAGGTCGTGAAGTCGTGGCGGCCCACAAGCGCGGAGGCGGCATCCCTCATGGCTTCGCCGTCGAGCTTGCGCGGAACCCACCATACCCGGTTGCGATCGAGGGCAGGCGGCGAGCGCCGTGCCAGGATGCGGTAGAGATAGTGCCGCGCGGTGGCGCTGAAGCGCGCGTCGAAGTTGCCCGGCACCTCCGCGCAATCGATCACGACGATCGGCTGCGGCTTGAGATAAAAGTTGATGCCATCGCGCAGGCGCGAAGCGGGCCATTCCTTCTCAATATCGAAATGAGCGACCTGCCCGCGGGCGTGTACGCCCGCGTCCGTGCGGCCCGCGCCACGGATGCCGGCGGGCGATCCCGTGAGCTTCAGGATTGCGGTTTCGAGCGCGCCCTGCACGGAGGTGCCGGCAGATTGGATCTGCCAGCCGACAAACGGCGTGCCGTCGTATTCGATAGCCAGGCGATAGCGGGGCATTGCGGAGACTTGCTTGTTGGCGAAGGCCCCTGCCTACTCTTTCAGGCGCAGCACCTCAAGGGCGTGCCGAAAAGGGGCTCGCCCGGGCTCAGCGTGCCGCCACGGCCTCAGCGCGGGGCGGCGCCGCGGACGGGAACGCCGGTGACGGGATCGTAGTAGTTGAGGCTCAGCGGCGTGCGGCCGCCGGGGTTCACGATCACATGGCGCTCGGAGGGCAGCGGGCGGAAGACGCGGACGCCTTCCTCAATGGTTACGGTGGCGCCGTATGCGTTCGACGGCTCGATACGGGTGGTGTGGGCGTCCTGCGCCTGGACGTTTGCGGCGGTGAGGAGAAGGGCGGCAGCGCCGGCTGATAGGCTACGGATCATCGTCGGCTCCAAAAGCTCGTTTTGCCGCGAGTTTAGGAGACAACGGCGCTCTGTGCTGGACGTTCGCGCGCGATGCTTAATGCGGCGCTCGCCGTCAATCCACGCGGCCGATGCGGGTGCCGCGAGGAATGGTGAAGCCGCGCAGGAATTCGTCCGCGGTCATGGCCCGCTTACCGGCGCGCTGGATCTCCACCAGGCGGACAGCGCCATCCCCGCAGGCGATCGCGAGCTTGTCGTCGAGCACCGCGCCGGGGTGGCCCTGGCCTTCCACGAGGGTGGTGCGCAGCACCTTGATGCGCTCGGGCTTGCCGCCTTGGAGCGTCGCCTCGAACCAGGCTCCGGGAAACGGCGAGAGGCCCCGGACGTGGTTATGGACCTCGGCGGCCGGCTTCGAGAAGTCGATCTGGCTTTCCTTCTTGTCGATCTTGGCGGCGTAGGTCACGCCTTCCGCGGGCTGCGCGAGCGTGGCGAAGGTTCCGGCTTCGAGGTCCGCCAGCGCCTTCACGATCAGGGCGGCGCCGCGCTCGGAGAGCAGGTCGTGCAACTCGCCGGCCGTGAGGTCGGGCGTGATCGGCACCACGTCCGTCAGGCCGACGGGGCCCGTATCCAGCCCCTCGTCCATGCGCATGACCATTACGGCGGTGTGCGCGTCGCCTGCCATGATGGCGCGTTGGATGGGAGCGGCGCCGCGCCATCGCGGGAGCTCCGATGCGTGCACGTTGAAGCAGCCCAGGCGGGGGGCTGCGAGCACGGCGGCCGGAAGCAGCAAGCCATAGGCGATGACTACGGCCGCATCGGCACCTAGGCTCGCGAAGGCCGCTTGCTCTTCAGGCGATTTCAGGGACTGCGGCGTCCGGACGGGGATGCCGAGAGCCGCCGCCTTGGCATGAACGGGAGTAGGGCGTTCGGCCATGCCGCGTCCGGCCGGGCGGGGCGGCTGGGAATAGACCGCGACGACGTCGTGGCCAGCGGCCACGATCGCCTCCAGGGCCGGGACCGAAAAGTCCGGCGTTCCCATGAACACGAGCTTCAAAGGCATGAGGGCTCCGGCTGTCCCGACGGGGTGGCGGCTCAGGCCGGGGCTTCGCCGCGGGCCGCCTTCTTGAATTTGCGGACGACCATATCGCGCTTCAGCCGCGACAGAAAATCGATGATGAGCTTGCCGTTCAGATGATCCACCTCGTGTTGGATGGCGGTGGCGAGCAGGCCCTCCGCCTCGAGTTCACGCGGCTTTCCCTCACGGTCGATGTAGCCGAGGGTCAGGGTGGCCGGACGCTCGATATCGATGCGAAAATCGGGAATCGACAGGCAGCCTTCCTCATGCACGCGGGTGGCCGTGCCGAGCTTCAGGATCTCGGGGTTGAAGAGGGTCAGCGGCCGCGGCTCGTTCTCGTCCTCGGAAACATCGAGCACGATCAGACGTTTCATGACCCCGACCTGGACGGCTGCCAGCCCGATGCCGGGGGCGTCGTACATCGTCTCCAGCATATCGTCGGCGAGCTTCAGCAGCTCGGCATCGACCCTCTCGATTGGGTCCGAGATCTTGCGCAGCTTGGGATCGGGCAGGGTGATGATGGGCAGCGTGGACATGGTCTTGAAATAGGGAAGTCCGGGGCGGCGGTCAATCTGCTGACCTGGTACAGTCCGGTGCGACCTCTTCTTCGTTAATGGCTAAGTACTATTACCAAGCTCGACAATCCTCCTGCATTCGTCTTCAACTCTCATGTAATATTGCGTGAGTCCCGCACTGAGACGGACGCATGAAGCATGATCTCAAACCGCTGATCATCGGACGCCGCGAGTGGGTGGCGCTGCCGGATCTCGGGCTTTATGCGATCAAGGCAAAGGTCGATACCGGAGCCAGGACATCGGCGCTGCATGCCGAGGCGGTCGAGACCTTTGGCCCCATTTCCGCGCCGCGCGTGCGGTTTCTCATTCACCCTCTTCTGGAACAGCCCGAGGTCGCAGTCTGGTGCGAGGCCGAGCTGCTCGGCGCGCGCGACGTGACAAGCTCGAGCGGCGAGCGGGAGAACCGCTGCATCATCCGCACGATGCTGCGCGTCGGTATGCGGGAGTGGCCGATCGAACTCGGGCTCACCAATCGCGAAGGGCTCGCGCACCGGATGCTGCTAGGCCGGCAGGCCATCAGACCGGGTATGCTGGTGGACCCGGCGCGCTCGTTTCTGCTGCCGAAGCTGAGCCCACGGCTTTATCGCGCGCCCGCGTAACCGGGTTTTTTCAATCGAACCAGATCAAGTAAGGCCCAGCGTGCGCAGCAGCGCGGCGTTGACATCGTTCACGTCGAAGCGGCGCTCAGCCTTGAGACGGGCGGCGCGCGATCCGGCGGACAGAAGGCCGGGGTTTCGCAGATAGCTCTCCATGGCGACCACAAGCTCCGCCACGTCGGCGGGAGCCACGAGGCAGCCGCTCACCTTCTCGTCGACCGTTTCCGCGCATCCGGGGGTGCGCGTGGTGATGACGGGGCGTCCCGTCGCGAGCGCTTCCAGGATGGAGCGGGGCATGCCCTCGGCGTAGGAGGGATAGACGTAGACATGGCAGGCGGCGAGGGCGGGGCGCACGTCGTCCAGCTGGCCCAGGTATTCGAGGGTGCCGCCATCGTCCAGGCTCTCGGGGGGCACCGCGTCGCGTGCGTCGCTCGGTGAGCCTGCAAGGCGAAAGACGGCGTTCGGCCAAGCTTTTTTTATGCGCTGGGCGGCCGCCTTGTATTCCAGGACGCCGCGGCGGCGCTCCAGGCGGCTCAGCATCAGGAAGACGAGGCCTTGATCGAGTGTGGGGAGCGGCTCGGCTCTGAACTCGGTCAGGTTTATGCCGCTGCCGGGCACGACCACGGTTTCGAGGCTGGGCCTCAGCAGACCGAGCCTTGCGAGCGTGCGCTCGTCGTCGCGGTTGTGGAACACGACGGCGTCGCTGGCGCGGAGCGCCTCGGCGAAGCGGCGACGACCCACGCTTTCGATGCCGTCGCTCGGCAAGCCGTTGACCATGGTGACGACGCGGCGGACATCGGCCCGGCGCGCGGCGTGGGCGGCCAGCATGGACGTTCTCAAGCCGAAGCTCACGACAACGTTGGGCTGCCAGTCCTTGAACTGGGTGACGAGGCTCGAAATCATCTGCCAGTCGGTCACGAGGCGGAGCGGGGAGGGAGGCGGTTCGAGGATGCGCTGCTGGGCACCGGCGGCCCGCAGGATGCGCGCATATTTTCCGAGGCCGGGCGGCGTGAGACAGAGCACGCGATGGCCGCGGGCGGTGAGCGCCTCGATGAGATCCCGCCGCAGGATGGCGGCTGACTCGGCCGATGGGGCGACCAAGGCGATGCGTTCCGATACTGGTTTGGTCACTGCGCGAGGCCGCTCATGTCGATTCGTATATCGGGGTAAATCCTATCCCACGGCAGCGCGCATCGCCAAGGAAAGGCGACCGGTATAAGCGCCGGGATATGCACAGCTTCAGATGTGCCGGAAGGGCTCGGATAGCAGTTTCTCGATGAGGTGCCTGCAAAGCCAGACGCTGAGGCACCCGAACAGGATGCCGCCAACCATGTGCCCGGCGAGTGCGCCCTCCGCTCCCGCGAGCGAGCTGCCCAGGTGAACCACGGGGATGGTTCCGAGCGTGGCCCGGCCCCAGTTCAAGAGCGTCGCGTAGTGGGGGAAGTCCAGCGTGTTGAAAACGGCGTTTGCGACGAACAGGGCGCCCATGAAGGCAAACAGGGGGGCGAGCCAATAGTTGAAGAGGTTGATCAGAGCTGCGGCGTCGCCTGTCGCTCCGAACAGACGGACGAGATGGGCTGACAGCAGCGCCAGCACGATCCAGGCGGCGAGCGTGAACGCGCCGTTGACGGCGAGCGCCAGCCTGAACGCTTGTCGCACGCGGTCTCCCTCGCAGGCCCCGTAGTTCTGGCCGATGATGGGGCCGATGGAGGACGAGAGCGCGTAGATGGTGCCGAACGCCACCGGAAGGATGCGGCCGATGATGGCCCAGCCCGCGACCGCGTCGTCGCCGTGCGTCGCGATGGCGGCGGTGACGTAGGCGTTGGAAACGGGTGTGGCGACGTTGGTAAGGATGGCGGGGACGGCGATGGATGCCATGGCCGGAATGTCGACGAGGAGCGCGGGCAGCCGGGGCCTAGCGACGAGCCCGTGCACGCCAATGACGCCGTAGAGCCCCACCAGCATGAATACGATGCGCGCGATGACCGTGGCCCACGCCGCGCCTTCGATGCCGAGGCCCATCACGATGATGAAGATGGGATCGAGGATGGTGTTGATGATGGCGCCGTAGAGCGTGATGTTCATGGCGCGGCGCGCGTCTCCGATGGAGCGGAGCACGGCGGCCGACGTCATGGCGAGCGTCAACACGGGGATCGACGGCACGAGAATGTAGAGATACCGCGCGGCGAGATCGTGCGTGCGCCCGGTTGCGCCGAAGAGCGTCAGGAACCACGGTATGGCGAAGTAGATGAGAGCGGCGGCAGCGAGGCCAGCGACGAAGTTTGCAATGTGTGCGTTCACCGAGAAGCGGCAGGCGCGCAGGCGGCGGCCCTCTCCGAGGGCGCGGGACACGAGCGTCGTGGACGCGATCGAGAGGCCGATGCCGGTTCCGATCATCAGGAAGAGAATGGAGCTCGCATAGCCGACGGCGGCCAGCACGGCCTGATCGTCGAGGAGCGAGAGGAAGGCGATGTTGGCGAGATCGCTCAAGAAGATCGCGCCGAGCCCGACACCACCCGCGCCGCTCATGACCAGGATATGGCGCAGGAGCGATCCCACGACGAACTTCGCCGGCGCGCGTGGGAGAGCTTCCGCTTTTGTGGGGGCGTTCATCGTTGTCCTTGCGGGCGGATGCTCGGGGTGACGCGCGAGGTGTTTCAGATGCGTGCTGCTCGGCCGGCTTTGCCCGGGGCCTTTCGCTCAGATCCGTTTGCGGGATTTGATGGCGGCGGCCAGCGTTCCTTCGTCGAGATAGTCGAGCTCGCCGCCGATGGGGACACCCTGGGCGAGACGCGACACCACGACGCCCGTGGGGGCCAGTTGCTCAGTCAGATAGTGCGCGGTGGACTGTCCTTCCACGGTGGCGTTGAGCGCCAGGATGACCTCCTTCACCTCTCCGGAGGCGGCGCGGTCGATCAGCGTCGCGATGTTGAGGCGGTCGGGTCCGATGCCGTCGAGCGGCGAGAGGTGGCCGCCGAGGACGTGATAGGGCGCGTTGATGACGGCGGCTCTTTCGAGCGCCCAGAGATCTCCCATCTCCTCGACCACGACGATGAGCGACCTGTCCCGCCGCTCGTCGCGGCAGACGGTGCAGGGCGCCACGGTGTCGAGGCTGCCGCATACGGGGCATTCGACAATGGTGCGGACGGCGACGGCAAGGGCATCCGAGAGCGGTACGAGCAGATCCTCACGCCGCTTCAAAAGGGCCAGCGCCGCCTTGCGGGCGGAACGCGGCCCAAGTCCGGGTAGACGTGCTAGGAGCTGGACAAGCCGCTCGATCTCGGGGCCGGCTATCTTTTTCGACATCTAGGCTTCTTGCAGGTTCTCAGAGCGAGGCTCCGAAGCGGCGTTCGGCTTTGGCTCGCACCGATGATTGGCTATTCGGAGGCATTGGGTCCGAAGCGAGCTTCGGTCTAAGCACGCTCGGCGCACGTTGTCACCTTGCGTCACGGCGCACTGTTCGTCCGCCGTCGGGGGAGATCAGCTTCCGGGAAGGCAGAGTGCCGAAGTTCTCTGGCCCTTGCGGATGCGGGCTTCCAGCGCCTGCGCGCTCTCCGTTTGCCGCTCCATGTGGCGGCGGAAGTCCGTCGGCGTCAGGCCGTAACGGCCCTTGAAGCGCCGGCCGAAGTGGGAGAGATCAGAGAAGCCCCATTTGAACGCGATCTCGCCGATGCTGCGGTGGGACTGAGCCGCATCCTCGAGCGCATTGCGGCATCGCTCGAGCCGCCGGTCGACCAGATAGCGCTCGAGAGACGTGTTTTCCTCGGCGAGCAGGGCATTGGCGTAGCGTACGGAAATACCCGCCTCTGCAGCAATGCGCTCAGGCTTGAGGCCCGGCTCGATCAAGAGCCGCTCGATGGTGGCTTTCAGGTGAAGGAGCGCGGTCGCCTTGGGCGAGGAGAGCGTGGTCTTGCGCTCGCGGCTGCCGTTCAGCGTGAGAGCTGCGAGATCGAGAATCTGCTCCGCCACCTTTAGCCCCGATACGCCGTCGAGCGTTTCGGCCTGTTGGGGAAGCATCTCGATGAACCCCATCGTCAGCGATCCGATGCCCGTGGAGGTGTCGATAGGACGGCCGGTCAGATCGGCGGTATTGCCGATGCGCGCTTCGAGCGAGGAGCGCGGGATCTTGACGATGACGTGCGTGCAGTGCTCGCGCAGCGTCAGCTCGAAGGGGCGGACGGGGTCGACCAGGTAAAGGCCGCGGCCCTGGAGCGTGCTCTCGCGGCCGTCCTGCATGAAGCCGACCTCTCCCGCGAAGAGGCCGCTGAGCAAGAGGTCGCCGCTGTCCTCGTGGGATGCGTTGCGCTCAGAGCGCTGCACGTGATGCGCATCTGCGTTAAATGTTGAGAGGCCTAGCCCGGGCAGGCTCGTGATCTGCACGCTGCCCCGGAACGAGGGGGCATCGCCGGGCTGGAAATCGTGCTCGACGTAGCCGCGCGTGGCAACCTCACGCCAGTAGCTGAGCCGCTCTCTCGGGTGCACGCCCTGGGTCGAATAGATCATAGCGATCGTCTTCTCGTGCTCGGATTGCCGTGTCAGTCGACAAATAGCGCCGCGTGGTGCGAGCGCCCTGCTCCCCTTTGCATTTCAATACAATTTCTCCACTGAGGAGTCGAATGGCGTTTTCCGCTTTCCCATCTTGGTTTCCGCCCACTGTCGATCCCCAGGCCAGGACTACCCCTGCGAGCAAAGGACGTTTAGAGCAGCCATGACGCGAAAAACTACGGGGCCCGATCTCGGACAGTCTCCTTTGCACCTGTTCCACCGAGCCGTCCAAGTGGTCACCGAGATCTATCAGACTGAGATGTCGTCTTACGATCTGACGGCCCGGCAGTATGCCGTGCTGTTCGCCCTCGCCCATTCGGAAGGGCTCAGCCAGAGCAAGCTGGTCGATGCAACGGGCATCGACCGCTCTACGATGGCGGACATCGTGCGCCGGATGCTCAAAAAGGGCATTATTCAGCGCAAGCGCGACAAAGAGGATGCGCGCGCCTACGAGGTGAAGATCACCGAAGAAGGCACGCGCCTGTTCAAGGCCGTGACGCCGATCGTGCACCGCATCGAGGAGAGGCTTCTTTCCTCGCTGAAGGGCGGCCGGGTCGAGGAATTCCTTGACGATCTCGGCACCATCGTCGGCGCAGTGGCGCCCCCGGCGGCGCCGGCCGCCAATGGTCACTTCGCCGAGAGCGAGGCCCGGTAACTCCGGACAAGACGAGCGCGGAACGGGCTGTCCCGTTCCGCTTTTTTTTGACCCCGTCTTTCCTTCCCCGGATTTTTCCCTTCCCCAATCGTTCCTGGCGCTCTCCCAGGTGGCCCGCCCCGCGATTTGCGGCAGGCTCGCATAAGCTCCTGACCTTATAGCTCGGCAAGCTGCCTGCGTGATTCGCGGCCTGTGGCCCGTCGTGCCGTGCTCCGGCCATCCGCGCGCCTGATCGCGATCTGCTTCAGCGACACACAGAGGCTGGGCGCGATCGGAAAGCCGAAATGGTTTCCACATACCTCTCCTACAAGATGTACACCTCCGACCTTTCGAAGAGCGTCGCGCGCACGCTCTCGGATCCGCAGGTGTCGCGGGAGCAGACCTACTATCGCGACAACATCGGCAAGGTTACGTCGGTCGACGACTTCCTCAAGGATCAGCGTCTCTATTCCTACGCCATGAAGGCGTACGGCCTCGAGGACATGACCTACGCCAAAGCCTTCATGCGGAAGGTTCTGGAGAGCGATCTCACGGACGACAAGAGCTTCGTGCGCAAGCTCGTAGACCAGCGCTACATCACGTTTGCCAGGGCCTTCAATTTCACGACGACCGGAGATGTCGCCTCCGGCACGACCATCGCGCAGGACGCTTCGGACGAGGAGGACACTGTCGGGCTTTACTCCGAGCAGCGCGTGCGCAAGGGCGCCGCGGTTGCGGCGGAGGTCGAATACTATCAGGCCCGCATCGGATCGATCACCACCGCGGATCAGCTCGTTTCGGATTCGCGGCTGTTCTCGTTCGCACTCAAGTCCTTCGGGATCGATCCCAGCACCGCGTCCGAGGCAACGATCAAGAAAGTGCTGACGAGCGATCTGTCCGATCCGGACAGCATGGCCAACAAACTCAACGACAGCCGTTATCGCGAGCTTGCCGCCGGATTCTCTTTCGAGAGCGACGGGAGCGTTCCGGCGGGCCAGACGGCGCAAACGGCCGCGCAGCGCCGCGACACGATCCTTCTGCACTATGAAGCCACCGGAAACGGCACCTCGCCTGCCGCCGCGGCATTCAAGTCCCAGGCTTATGCCGAACTGATGGCGGGCGTCACGTCGGTCGACGATGTGGTCAACGACGATTTCCTGAAGACCTACGCCGCGACCGCCGCGGGGCTGGATCCGATCCTGCTCTCGCCCCTCACCCTGCGCGAGGTTCTGACCAGCGATCTTTCCGATCCCGACAGCCTCGCCAATTCGCTGGACAGCTATCGGACGCTGGCAGAGGCCTTCAATTTCAACACCGACGGTACGCTGGACGATGGCGTGCCGGCGCAGACGGCGGCTCAACTCGATAATTTCGCCGATGGCTATATCGAGAACTACGACAACAAGGTGGTGAGCACCGAGGAGCAGGAGACCAGCTACTACAAGCTCGCCATGTCGGAGGTGAAGTCGGTCGACGACCTTCTGGCCAACGCGAAGCTCTACAATTATGCGCTGAAGGCGTTCGATCTGGATCCGACGCAGGAATCGGCTTCCAAGATCAAGCAAGTGCTGAAGAGCGATCTTTCGAACAGGGACAGCTTCGCCAACAAGCTCGGCGATTCCCGCTATACCGCGCTGGCCGCCGCCTTCAACTTCGGCACCGATGGCGAGGCTCAGGGCGCCATCCGCGCGCAGATCACTCACTCCAAGTCGGAGACGATCACCCGCTACACCGTCACGCTCGGCAAGGAGGAGGCCGACCAGGCGCGTGGCAAGACCGAGAGCGAGTACTACAACCAGCAGATCGACACCATCACGTCCGTCGACGAGCTGCTCAAGGATACGCGCGTCGTCGCGTACATCAAGAAGGCGTTCGGGTTCGAGAAGGAGAGCATCTCGGATCAAACGCTCAGGCAGATCCTCACGAGCGATCCGTTCGACAGCAAGAGTTTCGTGAACAAGGGCGCTAACACCAAGTACCGGGATATGGCGGCTGCCTTCAATTTCGGCGCCGATGGCAAGGCGCAGCGTATCGCGTTGGGAGAGGCGCAGGACAAGGACGAGCGGATCCGTACTCAGGACATGTACATCCGCCAAACGATGGAAGAGCAGGCGGGCAGCCAGAACGAAGGCGTGCGGCTTGCGCTCTACTTCCAGCGCAAGGCTTCCAGCATCGTGTCTCCCTACTCCATCCTCGCCGACAAGGCGTTGCTCCAGGTGGTGCTCACGGCGCTGGCATTGCCCGACAGCATCGCGCAGGCGGAGGTCGACACTCAGGCCAAGGCTATCTCCAAGCGGCTCGACGTTGCCGATTTCAAGGATCCGGCGAAGGTCGAGAAATTCCTGGCGCGCTTCACCGCACTCTACGACGTCAACAATCAGCAGACGTCCTCATCGCCGGCTTCCATCCTGCTCGGCCAACAGCAGGGGGGCGTCATCAGTGACGCGCTCTTAAGTTCGATCCAAGCCACTAAACTTCGCTTCTAGCTAAAGTTGCGCCGTTGCTCGCGCGGGATCTCCGCTGCTTCTCGCGGAATGGATGCCCGCGCGCCCCGGGCAATTCCGAATTCCCGCTTCGCTATCTCATAAGTCATATCCTGCAACGGTTATCCATCATCCTGCAGCGATCCGTATGCTTTCGAAATGTAAGAAGAAGCTCAGTGAATGGCTGTTTAAATATACAATTTATGGTTGCATAAATGTGTTCTCACCCCTAAGACTTTTTACGAGCAAAGGCCGCTTCGTGAGATTGTCAGTTTGCTGAACGCAGCGTCGCTGAGGCTCGCTCTCAAGAGCTCGGGGGATCGGCATGCCTGATTTGGAAACACGCCTTGCGGCTCGTCCGCTCTATCTGCAGGTTCGCGACGTTCTCGTTCAACGCATCGTTGTCGGTCACTGGAAGCCGGGTGCTACGCTTCCCAACGAAACACAGCTTGCTCAGCAGCTCGGTATCAGCATCGGCACAGTGCGGAAGGCGCTGGACCTCATGGAGGTCGAGCGCATCGTCACGCGGCGGCAGGGGCGCGGCACCTTCGTCAACGACTATGCGGCTGCTGAAAATACCTTTCCGTTCTCGATGTTCCACGATTTCTCTGGTCACCGTATCTCCGGCCAGAAGCGTGCGCGGTCGGTGACGCGCATTCAGGCGTCTGTGCACGAAGCCGAACGGATGGGTGTGCGCAAGGGTGATGAGCTGATCAAGGTCGATCGCGTGCGCGAGCATCAGGGGCAGATCTTCTTGTCGGAGATCTGTTTACTGCCTGCGAAGCTCTTTTCGCGCATTCCGGAGGATTTCGGCAGCTATCGTCTTTCCGCGCTTGCGCAGCTCAACGCCATTCTCGTGGGGCGCGCGGACGAGAGCGTGGATATCGTGATGGCGAGTGAGGAGGACGGAGAGAACCTCAATGTTCCGCCCGGCACGCCTCTCCTGCGGCTGGATCGCCTCATCTACTCGGACCACGAGGATGTGCTCGAGTGGCGGGTGGCGCACTGCTTCATGCGCAATGAACGGTATCTCGTACGCTTCAACTGAGAGCAAGGCCGCGTGTCTGGAGATCCGCCGCGGGTGAGTATTCTCCATCCAACAACGGACGGTGGATGCGCGTTCTTCTTTAAATGATGTCCTTCTTCTCTTTAGCAGCAAAATAAGTTTGTCATGACTTCATCGATGGTTTTCCGTCGATCCGTTATTCGCCGTTTAGCATTAGGCGCCTAGGTTGTGACGCATGTCATGGCGAGGGTGTGTGATGCGTAATTTTCACAGACGGGTGCGAGATGCGGCGC
Organism: Hyphomicrobium zavarzinii ATCC 27496; assembly: GCF_000383415.1. Classification (GTDB taxonomy): domain Bacteria; phylum Pseudomonadota; class Alphaproteobacteria; order Rhizobiales; family Hyphomicrobiaceae; genus Hyphomicrobium_C; species Hyphomicrobium_C zavarzinii. Next base: position 314,243 of record NZ_KB911255.1, read on the forward strand.
AAGCCGATGCGGGATCCGCAGCAGTGGAGTTCGCGCTAATTTTTCCGGTGGCGTTGATTTTTTTCTGCGGCCTTCTCGCCTACGGGCTCTATTTCGGAGCTGCGCACTCCGTCCAGCAACTCGCCGCCGATGCGGCGCGTGCGTCGGTGAGCGGCCTCAACGATTCGGAGCGGGCCTCTATCGCGAGTGCGCATGTGGCGGCGAGTGGCGGGGTCTATCCCTTGTTGCGTGCCGACCGCATCGCCGTTGCAGCGCATCCTCTCGCCGCCGATCCCTCGCAGTTCGAGGTGAGGGTTTCCTTCAACTCGCAGGATCTGCCGATCTGGCTTCTCTCCGGACTGGTTCCGCTGCCGGGAAAAGTCATCGAGCGAACAGCCGTCATCAAGCGCGGCGGCTATTGACCGCCTTTCTCAGTCCCCCAGGAGGAGGTGCATCCCGTGGCCCTCAAATCATTTGCGAGAAGAATATGCCGTAACCGGCGCGGCTCCATCGGCGTGCTGATGGCGCTGTTTCTCACGGTCAGCGTCGGGTGCTGCGCGATCGCGGTCGATATCGCATCGCTCTACCTAGAGCGGCGCACCGCGCAGGGTGTGGCGGACCTCGCCGCAATCGCGGCCGCAGGCGACATTGTGCGCGCCCAGGAGGCCGCGCACGCCACGCTTGCGGCAAACGGTTTCAGCGCGATCCGCTCGCTCGATGTGATCAAGGGGCGTTACGAGATGGATCCGGCGCTGTCGCACGAGAGGCGTTTCGAGGCCGGCAAGCAGCCTTTCAATGCGGTTCGCCTCAATGTGGCGATGGGGGGACAGCTCTATTTCGCGAAGTCGTTCATGCCGGAGCCCGAGATTTCTGTGTCGGCGATCGGTACTGCGGATGCGCAGGCGACGTTCTCCATCGGCAGCCGATTGGCTTCGGTTCAGGGCGGACTGTCGAATGCCATTCTCGGTGCGTTGCTCGGCGGCAACGTCTCTCTTTCGGTGATGGACTATCAGGCTCTTCTCAACGGGAACGTCTCGCTGTTGAGCTTTCTCTCGGCGTTGTCGACGGAGGTCGGCGTGACGGCGGGGACCTACAGCGACGTGCTCAATGCGAACGCGACGGTGGGACAAGTTCTCTCCGCGTTGGCCAAGGCCGCGGCTTCGAGCGGTCAGTCGCAAGCAGCTCAAGCGGCAACCGTGCTGCTGGGCCAGGCTAATGCCTCCGTCACGGTGCCATTGCACTCGCTGGTCGATCTCGGACCCCTGGCGCAAGCCGCGGTCGGACAGCCACAGGCGGGGCTGGCGGCAGACGTCAACGCAATGTCTCTCGTTACGGCGCTTGCTTCGCTCGCCAACGGGAACAAGCAGGTCGCGGTGAACCTCGGCACGACCATTCCAGGTCTGCTCAGCCTCAAGGTCGATATCGCCATCGGCGAAGCGGCCCAGCATTCGGGCTGGGTCGCGGTGGGGCAGCCCGGCGCGATCGTGCGCACGGCGCAGACGCGGCTCCGGCTGCTCGCGGAAGTCGGCGGAAGCGGGATCCTGAGCGGGGTTCGGATCAGGCTGCCTCTGTACCTCGAGATCGCGAGCGCCGAGGCGCGCTTGAAGAGCCTTGCGTGCACGGGGGGAGCCTCCAACGCGCAAGCGACCGTGGAGGCGCGTCCCGCGGCAGCGAGGGCCTGGATCGGCGATGTCGCCCCGGGTGGGCTTTCCTCCTTCGGGTCGAGCGTTCCCGTGACGAGCGGCACCATCGTGCAGGCATTGCTGGTGAAGGTAACGGGGAGCGCTTACACACAGATGAGCAACACGTCGGCGACGGATCTCACTTTCACCATGAGCGATGTGAACGGGCACGTGATAAAGAGCGCGGAGGTTCGCGACTTTCTCTCTTCGCTGACCTCGCATCTTTTGCAAACGATGGATCTTCACGTCGACATTCTGGGCCTCGGCGTTGGCCTCTCGGTCTCCGCCGTTAAAGGCGTGGTTCTTGCGGCGCTGACGCCCGTCACTTCGACGCTCGATGCTCTGCTGGTGCCTCTTCTTCAACTCGTGGGCGTGCGCCTGGGCGAAGTCGATGTGCAGGTGAACGGTATCCGGTGCGGCGGGGCCGTGCTGGCTGGATAGATGGATCGCGAGTGGCGCGAGGCCAGAGATCGCCGCTCAGACTTCCTGTCCGCGCTCGCTCAGCACGCGATTGATCGCTCGTGCCAGCTCTTCCTGCCGGTAGGGCTTCGAAAGACGGAACAGATCCGGCATGGCGTTTTCCGGCAGGTCGGCCCAGCCCGTTGCCAGAATGATCGGCATGTCGGGCCGTTGCTCGCGGATTTTCGCAACGAGCTCTATGCCTGTCATGCCGGGCATGGCCTGATCGGTGATCACGATGTCGACGGGTGCGCCGGAGTCGAGAACGGTGAGTGCCTTTCGGCCGGACGAGACCTCAATGGTGCGATAGCCGAGATCCTCGAGCATGGCGACGGTGCCCATGGATACGAGCGGATCGTCGTCGACAACGAGGACCTGGCATTCCTTGACGGCCTCGTACATATCGGGCTCGGGCGGCGAGGGGAGGGTCGCTTCACCGTCGGATGCGGGTATCCATACGCTCACGGTGGTGCCTTTGCCGACCTCGCTCTCGATTTTCATGGACCCGCCGGATTGTGCGGCCAGGCCTTGCACCATGGAGAGTCCCAGTCCGGTTCCCTTGCCGATGCCTTTGGTCGTGAAGAACGGCTCTATGGCGCGGCGCAGCGTATCGGCGTCCATGCCGGTGCCCGTATCCGTGACCTCAATCAACACGAAACGGCCGGGTTTGAGCTCGGTGCCCGGCAGGCTCTGCGTCACGATCTCGTCGCTGATCTCGATGGTCAGCGATCCGCCGCTCGGCATGGCGTCGCGGGCGTTGAGTGCAAGATTGAAGAGGGCGAGCTCGAATTGTGTGGGATCGACGGTCGCCATCGTGCGGTCGCTATGTAATCTCGTCGTAATGGCGATGGAGGGGCCGATCGAACGGCGAAGAAGCTCGGTCATTCCGGCGATAAGCTTCTGAATGTCGACGGTTTCGGGCTTAAGGTCCTGCCTGCGCGCGAACGTCAGAAGGCGCTGTGTGAGGGAGGCGCCCCGTTCGGCCGCGCTCAAGGCATTGTCGAGCAGCCGTTTCGATTGCGGCTCGGCGGGAAGCTTCTTTTCGAGCAGGCGAAGGCTCGAGATGATGGCGGCGAGCAGGTTGTTGAAGTCGTGCGCGACGCCCCCCGTCACTTGTCCGATGGTTTCCATCTTCTGGGCCTGGGCGAGCTGATCGCGCGCTTTCTCCAAGGCGAGCATCGCTTCGCGCTTTTCCGTCACGTCCCGCGTGATCTTGCCGAAGCCGACGATGTTGCCGTGGGAATCGTGGATGGCGTCGATCACGACGTTGGCCCAGAAGCGCGTTCCATCCTGGCGCTGCCGCCAGCCTTCGCCTTCGTAGCGTCCCTCGCGGGCGGCCGTTTTCAGGGCTGTGCCGGGGAGATCGATCGCCTTGTCCTCGGGCGTGTAGAACATGCTCACGTGCTTACCGAGCGCCTGCTCGCGGGTGTATTGCTTGATGCGGGCGGCGCCTGCGTTCCAGCTCACGATGCGGCCCTGCGGGTCGAGCATGAAGATGGCGTAGTCGTGAATGCCGTTGATCAGGCGCTGGAGCTGATCTTCGCTCTCACGCAGGCCGGTATCGCCGTCCTTTGCCTCGCTGGCACCGCTCGTCTCCTCGTAGTCCGCGAGAGCCAACTTCTGCTCGTTGGGCTTGGCGCGCCTCTCGGCGGACAAGGCGAGGCTCGGAAGTGCGATGCTGGCCAGGAAGACGAGTCCGGTCAGCAGGGCATTGTTGAGAAAGAGGGGGCTCAAGGCGTTGCTTCCGGCGAGCGTGGCCCAAATCATGCCGGTGGCGAGAACGAGCGCCACGGCGGCGGTATTGCGTGGGCTCTGGTAGAGCGCGGCCCACAGAAGCGGGATGAGGGCGATGAACGCCAGGAGCCCGCGATCGAGCCACGCCGCCAATGCCGGGCTGAAGGCGATGACGCCTGCCAGGAAGGCGATCGCCAGGATTTGCAGCAGCGGACGAAGCTCACCCGATGCCAGGGGGTCGCGCAGGAAGAGGACGATAGCCGGCGCGACGAGCACTGCGCCGGCAAGATTGCCGAGCCACCATGTCAACCAAAGCGAGGGGGCTGATTGCGAAAGCGTGCCCTCTGCAACTTGGAGCGCGCCCACGCCAACGGTTGCGCTGATGGGGGTCGAGATTAGAGCGACGACGAGCGCGAAGACGGCAATGCCCGGGGCGGTGTCGAAGGTGCGGATGCCACCGGAGAAGCGATTGATGAGGAGCCCGGCGGCGATGGCTTCGAGCGTATTGCCGGCGGCGATAGCGAGGGACGGCGCCACGGTGCCGGTGGTGGTAAAGTCGGCGAGGAAGGCCGCGACAAAGATCGCGGGCGAAATTCTCAAGCCCCATATCAGGATAGCAGCCAGAGCCAAGCCCGCCGCCGGCCAGATGGCGCTGGCGCTCGGATGTGCCGCTGCAAGCAGCATTCCGCCCTTAGCCAGCAGGAAATAGGTGATGCCCACCCCAACCTGGTCAAGTGCACGGGCGGAGCCAGTCGTCAACGCGATCTCACTTGAATTCATTGGGATGCCTCAGGAGCGAGACATTCGCACTAAATTCCGGACCGCGAAAACGGTTCCTGCCTTTCACAACTATTTCTTTGCGCGCTGGCTCGGGGATCCCGCGGCTCGAACCCGGGCTTTGCGCGAGGGCTCAGCCGGCCTTCCGGGTCGCCGGCTGATGGGGATCTACGGTGACCACCTCGGGGTCAAGTCCGTCGAAGATCTGGAGGCGGCGCAGGATGATCTTTTCCATCTCCAGAATGACCATGAGCAGGACGCCCGCACCCGCGATGACAATGCCATCGGCGAAAGCGATGGGACGCGTGTCGAACAGCTCCTGCATGAAGGGTGCGTAGGTGAACGCGAGCTGCGCGATGACGACCGCGGCAAGGGCGAGCAGCACGGGCGGGGTGCCCATGGTGCCTCGGAAGGTAAACGACGTCATGTGCAGATAGCGCACGTTGAAGAGGTAGAAGATCTCGAACACAACGACGACGTTGACTACCATCGTGCGAGCCATCTCGATGCCGAGCCCGCGATTGAGGGCATAGAAGAAGATTGCAAGCGCGCCGATGGTGAAAAGGGCCGAGACGAAGAAGATGCGCCAGACGAGGAATTGAGAGAGGAGCGGCGCGTTGGAGCGGCGTGGAGGGCGGCTCATGACACCGGGCTCGGTCGGCTCGAACGCCAGCACGAGCCCCAGCGTCACCGTCAGGATGAGATTGATCCAGAGGATCTGGGCCGGCGTCATCGGCATGGTGAAGCCGAACAGAATGGCCGCGATCACCGTCAGAGCCTCGCCGCCGTTGGTCGGGATGGTCCAGGCAATTACCTTGCGGATGTTGTCGTAAACCGTGCGTCCTTCGTGCACGGCCGAGACGATCGAGACGAAATTGTCGTCCAGCAGCACCATCTCGGAGGCTTCCTTCGCGGCCTCGGTGCCTTTCCGGCCCATGGCGATGCCGACGTCTGCCTGCTTGAGGGCGGGGGCATCGTTGACGCCGTCTCCGGTCATGGCGACGATCGCGCCGGTTGATTGCAGCGCGCGCACGATGCGAAGCTTGTGCTCGGGGTTCGTGCGGGCAAATACCTGCGTGCGGGTGGCGATGGTCCGCAGCTCGTCGTCCGTTGCCTTGTCAAGCTCGGCGCCGGTGACGACTTCGGCCGTGCTCGCGAGGCCGAGCTGGCGTGCGATAGCGGATGCCGTTGCCGCGTGGTCGCCTGTGATCATCTTGACGCCAATGCCGGCGGAGCGGCATTCGGCGATGGCGTCGATCACCTCGTCGCGCGGGGGATCGATAAAGCCGACGATGCCGAGAAATACGAGGCCGTGCTCGACGTCCGCGAACGTGAGGCACTGGTCCGTGCCTTCCGGGTGCTTCATGGCGAAGCCAAGAACCCGCTCGCCTTCCGCTGCGGCGCGGGCGATCTCCTCGCTCCAGTAGGCGGGATCGAGGGGCTGGGTGGCGCCGGACGCGGTGGCTTCGGCCGAGCACATGGCCAGGAGCGCTTCCGGAGCACCCTTCACGAAGATCGCGTCGCCGTGATGGTGCTTCGTTCCGTGGTTCGGCGTGGTGGGAGCGGGCGAGACGCTTGCTGCCGTGGCATGGCGGGTGGCCATGAAGCGATGCTGCGCGTCGAAAGGGATCTCGTCGGCGCGCGGCCACTCGGCACGCACGTGCTCCGGGTTGAGCCCGGCCTTCATGGCGAGCGCGACGAGCGCGCCCTCCATGGGATCGCCCTCCACACCCCAATGCCCGTCCGCATGGCGAAGGTGCGCATCGTTGCAGAGCAGGCCCGAGCGAATGAGCGGCGCGGCGGCTTCGAGCGCTGCGACGTCGTCATCGCCGTCGAGTGCCGTGAGGTCGCCCACGGGCTCATAGCCCGAGCCGCTGACGAGGAGGGCATAGTCCGGTGTCACGATCCTGCGCGCCGTCATCTCGTTGCGCGTGAGGGTGCCGGTCTTGTCGGAGCAGATGACGGAGGTTGCGCCGAGCGTTTCCACGGCGGGGAGGCGGCGGATCACGGCATTGCGGGCCGCCATGCGCTGCACGCCGATGGCGAGCGTGATGGTGATCACGGCCGGCAACCCTTCCGGCACCACGCCGACTGCCAGGGCTACGACGGCGATCAAGGCATCAGGCCACGGGTAGTCACGCAGGAGCGTGGCGAACGCGAAGAGAAGCGCGGCGGCGGTAATCGCGACCCAGGTGAAGCGCTCTCCGAAGCGGTTGATCTGGCGAAGCAGAGGTGTCGTGAGCAGCTCGACGCCCTGGAGCAGCGCGCTGATGTGGCCTATCTCGGTTTCGCCGCCTGTGGCCACCACGACTCCCGTTCCCTGGCCCGCGGCGACGAGCGTGCCTGAGTAGGCCATACCCGTGCGATCGCCGAGGGGGGCGTCCGTGGCAACGATGCCCTCGCGTTTCTCCGCCGTGACGGATTCGCCGGTGAGCATGGCTTCGTCGATCAGCAATCCGCGCACGCGTATGAGGCGCAGATCGGCAGGTACGCGATCTCCCGCCTCGATGAGCACGACGTCTCCCGGAACGAGGCCGGCTACCGGAATGCTGGTGCGGTGGCCGTCGCGCCAGGCATTGGCATGGGGCGAGATCATTTTGCGGATGGCGGTGAGCGCCTTCTCAGCCTTGTCCTCCTGGATGAAGCCGACGATGGCGTTGATGGTGACGACGGCGACGATCACCGAGGCGTCGATGTAGTGGCCAAGAATCCAAGCGGCCACGGCGGCCATCAGAAGGAAGTAGATCAGGACGTTGTTGAACTGTGCCAGGAAGCGGAGCAGGGGATGGCGCCGCGCGGGCTCGGGGAGGCTATTGGGCCCATAAGTCTTGAGGCGGCGGGCCGCTTCTGCCGTCGTCAGTCCGGCAGTTGTGGTTTGCAAAACGCTGAAGAGGGTTTCGGCCGGTTCCGCATGCCAGGGGCGCAAATGCGAGCTCGTTCCCTGGTTGCCGGTTGTGACTACGGTCTCTCCACCCATTCAGATATTCGCTCCGTGTTTCGTGCGCTTCGCCTTCTCAAAGGATCGAGCCCTAGGCCGCTGCCGGATCGCAAGGCTCGTCTCCCTCGGTGTGAGTCCGTCGGGATCGCGATATCACGAAACCGCATACGCCCGAACGGTCGGCGTTCGAACTCTTCTCACTCTTGTCCGTATAGGTGCGAGGGGAGAGGCAAACTTTGATCTCCATCAACCGGTGCTCGGATCCTTCCTTTTCTCCAAAGAGATCGCGCTCGCGAAGCCCATTGGACGGACCTCGCGAGCGCGCAGCTATGCGGATTTTAGGGAGATCGGCTCAGAGCCGTATCACACGCCGGTAGAGGATGATCAGATAGAAGAGAATGAACATGTAATAGAACGTCTCGGTGACCTCGCTCGGCCGAGCGATGATCTCAGAGATCAGGCTGTTCTTCTGCAGCCGGTCGGTCCCCTTGAACGCGATGGCGCCGAGCGACACCGGCAGCATCGCGAACGGCGGTGTCAGGAACGCAATGAGGTCGCCTCCTACAGGGCCGTGGCGTCTCGTCACGAAGGGCGCGATCACGCCGCCTGCGACGATGGCAATCTCCAGGATGAGTTGGGGTAGCTGGTTGAAGACATAGGAGGTGTTGTGAAGATTGGTCTCGTCCTGCCGGTTGTGCTGAGACCACGCTTCAGGCGTCTGCCACTGGAACAGGTGCTGGCCCCAGCTTTCCTCTTCGCCTGCGATATAGATGCAGGCGATCGCGAAGACGATGATCGCGGCGCGCAAATAGGTCAGGCGCCGGACTTGCTCCATCGTCAATAGCTTGAAGCATATGACGGCGCCTGCCGCCGGCATTAGGAAATGCAGGCGTTCCAGGTATCCGACGTGCTCGGGCAGGACGTGTGTCTCGTAAAACGCGGGTGCGAACGTCGCAACGGCCATGACGATCGCGGCTGTCGCGAGCGGGATCGCCCACCACCACACCTCGCCGACGCCCGGACCCCACATCGTCGCTGCGCGAAGCCTGCTTGCGGCTTCAGGAGGCCGGTTGTCAGTTGTCATGACGCCCTTTCCTTCCTCCGAGTCCGGGAGACTTGCGGGCGGAGAGCGGAGCGGGTTCGGCCTTCGGCAGAAGGAAAAGCACGACGACGAGCGGGGGCACCAGAAGGCACCAGGCTGACCACGACGAGAGATTTCGGTTTCTGTTCTTTGCGAGGATGGCACCAGCGATCGCGGCTGAAAAAGCGATGGCGCCCCAAATGACGATTGTGAGCATGGAATGTGTCCGTTGGCTTGAAAGGGTGAGGTTGGCGATATGGCCTTGCGCATGCCGCAGACGGGAGGCTGCGAGCGATCTCGGCGGGCGAGACGCGGTTGCCGGATTGTCGTCGGCTTGCGCAGGCGAGCGGATCAGGCGGCGCGCGGAGGGGCTCGCGGTGCGTTGCTCGTCTCGCGGAGGTGATAGGTCAGCGTGCCAAGCAGCGACGACGCGCCCGGCTGAACCCCTTCAGCGGCGCGAGACGGTTTTGGGCACGGAACTGCGGGCGGCTGCGTTGCCGGCTTCATCGTGTGCAGGCGATGGCAGGTTGCGACGGGGGTGTCCTCGTCGCTGGTGTCCTCGCCCTGCTCGGCGTGCCGCGGTTTATGGAGCGGGCGCTCGTAGCCCGTGGCCGCCTGCCAGGATCGGAATTCATCCGCGCAAGCAGGCGTCGATCCCGCCGCAATCCAGGTTGCGACGAACAGCGCCAGTGATGCCAGCAATGTTCGGGCGATCGGCAGGCTAGGCTCCGTGGGTGCGGCGACGGGGGTGTCGGGGTTTTGGCGGATGGCGCGCTCGCAACGCGCCGTATCCAGGTTCACAAAGTAGGGTTTACCGCGATCCTGGTCCAGGCCCGTGTCATAGGCAAGGCGAGCGCTTCTGAAGCGCGGGAGTGGGCCAGCCGGCCATGGAGCGGGGTCTCCGGAGTTAAATTAATATAATAACGATCAAAGGCTTGCCGGACGACGGCAAAGCCTTCTCTGGTCTGATCGGTCTTGCGCTTTGCGCGAGGTCCTGACGCCGGAGTTTCTGCCTTGATCTCGTTCCGTCCCGCCTTGCACGCGCTGAAGCAAGCCTGTGGCCTGCCGCAGGCGGAGATCGAATCCGCTGCGGTCGAGCGGTGGGTGGTGGCGCCAAGTGAAACCCGCTTCATCCCGCCCGCCAAATTCCTGCCTGGGCAAATCGAGCGCATCCGCGAGGCCGAGTTCGGGTCGGTCGCGAGCGTCGTGCGCGATTTTCGCGGCGGATACGACGCCGTTCAGGAAGACACGCTCGGGTTCCGCCTCAAGGATGTGGACCTGGTGGATGGCGTTCTCTACGCGTCGGGCGCCATCAAGCATCTGAGGCCTCGCCACCGCAAATGGCCCGCGTATCTTCAGCCGCGGGAGGTCGTAAGCGGGGCGCTCTATGAAAGCTGGGTTGGCAACACCTGGTTCGGCTCCTGGCTCTCGGACGATTGCCTGACCTATCGCCTGGCTGAAAAGTACGGCGCGCCGGTCACCACGACCATGACCACGGGCGGGCACGTTCCAACCTATGAAAGCAAGCTCGGGATGAAGCCGCGCCGCATCAATCGCGCGCATTTCGAGCATCTGATCCTGTTTCGAGATCTCTCCCAGAATAGCCACAAGAAGGCGCGCGCCGATCAATTCCGGGAGCGGGTGATTGCTGGCATTCCTCATGACGCTCACGCCGGCGTCTTTCTGCTGCGCGGGAGCACGGGTATGCGCCGGGTGCTCGCAAACGAGCGCGCAATCGCGGAGGAACTCGCGTCAAAACGGGGATTTCGCATTCTCGATCCGTCGACGGCGCCGGTGGAGGAGATCGTTTCGGCTTGTGCGGGCGCGCGGGTCGTGGCGGGCGTCGAGGGCAGTCATCTCGTCCACGGCTTACTCGTCATGCCGCCCGATGCGACGCTGTTCGTCGTACAACCTCCGGAGCGGGCGGTCTCGGCTCTGAAGGTGATCACCGACCGGCAGGGTCAGACGTTCGCGTTCGTGGTCGCTACGGGCGGGGAGAACGAGTTCATCGCGGACGCCGGAGAGATCCAGCGAACTCTGGATCTCGTTTCGGGCTGATCGCGCGCCTCAATTTTGGGCAGAATGTTAACGGCGTTTCCCTGGTATTTCCGGTGTAGATGGCGCCAAACTCTGCGGCCGTTTACTTCATTTCCCGAAACAGAAGTTACAGAATCCTGTTTCTCATAAAAGTACTCCCAATTGTCATATCATGGAAATGACCTGGGGCTTGAGTGGGCTGTCGTTCTTGGCTGTCCGGCAGAAGCGGGCTCCAGATAATTCAGGCGGTCGAGGGCTGCGCCGACACATGATTGTTCCGCATGACCATCACGCATGCTGGGGGCTTTTCTCACCGGGAGCCTGTGGGAAATGTCCGTGAAATTTTTGAATCTGGTGCGGGGAGATTACGAGCGGCATGGACGCTCGGCTCTCAATGCCGCCTTCGTCTCGCTTCTGGTCTATCGTTTCGGGCGCTGGGCGATCGAATTGCCCAATCCAATCGCGCGGCGCGTCGCACAGAAGATCTATGGCGCGATCAATGTCGTTGTCGCGAACGTTACCAAAATCTGGATTCCGCCGCAGGTGACCATCGGCGACGATTTTCACATCATCCATGCGGAGGGCTCGCTTTCGATCCATCCGGAGGTGGTGATCGGAAAGCGGCTCGGCGTGATGCACAACGTGACGATCGGCACCAATATGGGGCCGGGTACGCCCGTGATCGGCGATGATGTTTTCATCGGCGTCAACTCGACGGTGCTCGGCGGCATCAAGATCGGGGACCGGGTGCGTATTGCCGCCAACACGGCGGTAACGACGAATGTTCCCTCGGATTCCATCGTGGTCGGCTCGCCCGCAAAAATTTATCCTCGTCTCACTCCGTTTCCCAAGAAGGACCGTGCTCAAAGCGCCGGCCAGGGATAGAGCGATTGCGGGATGAAAGACTTCCCGGAGAGTTTGTCGTGAACGCGCTGACAACGACTTTCTATCACCTTCTCGCGGACAACCTGGAGGTTCGTCCGCACAAGCAGGCTTTGGTGGATGCCGACCGTTCCGCGACCTACGAGGAGGTGTCCTCAGAGGTCGACCGCATCGCGGCTTATCTCAAGGCGCAGGACATAAAGCCGGGAGACCGGGTGATCGTGCACCTGCGCAAGAGCATCGCCGAGGTTACGGCGATGTTCGCCGTCTCGAAGATCGGGGCGGTGGTCGTCAACGTGAACACGCAATGGACGATCGAGCAGCTCGGCTATGTGGCGGACGACTGCGAAGCGCGTCTGATCATCATGGACCCGCGTCCGGCGAAGGCTCTGGCGCGTAGTGCGCTTCCTGCCTCCGTCGCGCGTGTGCTCGTTCTCGGTGATGCGCCGGACGACGCGCGTTTCGACGGGTGGACTGCCACGGCGGCGAACCCGAGCACGCCGGAGGTGGCGCGTCTCGAGACCGAACTCGCGATGATCATCTACACCTCGGGATCGACCGGCAAGCCCAAGGGCGTGATGTTGAGCCATCGCAACATCGTGGCTGGCGCAAGGTCGGTCGCGCGCTATCTCCAGCTTGCCGAGGACGACCGCCTGCTCAGCGTGTTGCCTTACAGCTTCGATTACGGCCTCAACCAGCTCACTACGATGATGCTGATGGGCGGCACGGTGGTGCATCAGCCGGTCGCGATGGCGACCGAGATCGTGCAGGCGATCCAGCGCTATGAAATCACCGGCGTCGCGGCGGTGCCGCCGCTCTGGAACCAGATCGTGCGGCTACTCGACGAGAAGCCCGCGAACCTTCCGATGCTGCGGCGGATCACCAACTCGGGCGGAAAGATCCCGCTCAATATTCTCGAGCGCATGCCGGATGTGTTTCCGGACGTCGACATCTACCTCATGTACGGCCTGACGGAGGCGTTCCGCTCAACCTATCTCGCGCCCCAGAAGTTCAGGGCGAAGATGGGCTCGATCGGCCGGGCCATTCCCGGATCAGAGATCTACGTGATCAAGCCCGGCGAGGGTGTCGCGGGGCCGGGGGAGCAGGGCGAACTCGTCCATCGCGGTCCTCTCGTGAGCCTCGGCTATTGGGGGAAGCCGGAGATCACGAGCGAGAAGATCCGTCCTTGTCCGGAGCTTATGGATCTGATAGGTGCCGAGCCGGTCGTCTACAGCGGCGATACCGTTCTGGTCGACGCGGATGGTGATCTCTGGTTCGTCGGGCGCAACGACGCCATGATCAAGACCAGCGGGTTCCGGTTGAGTCCCGACGAGGTCGAGGATCTGATCTACCGGAGCGGGCTCGTGGGCGAGGCGGTTGCTTTCGGTGTGAGCGACGACGATCTGGGCGAGGTGGTGCATGTCGCCGTCACGCCGCTCGCGGGCTTCGACGAGGCGGCCTTGCTCAAGCATTGCCGGATCGCCATGCCACACTACATGATCCCGCGCTCGATCCATGTGTGGGACACGGCCATGCCGCGCACGTCCAGCGGCAAGCTGGCGCGGCCCGACGTGATCCGAAGCTGCAAGGAGCGTATTTCCAGGCAGGAGGCGCTTTCGGGCGCCAGCGTCTGATCTATTCGTCAAACTGGTGAGTGAAGGGCACTCGAGTGGACACAATGACTTTGACTGAAACGCAACTTCTTTCATTCCTCAAGGACACGCTCAACGTGGATGGCGACGTGAGCCTCGAGAGCGAGCTGTTCTCCTCCGGCGCGCTCGATTCCGTCGCGATGCTACAGCTCATCACCTTCGTCGAGGAGACGGCAGGGGTGCGTGTGCGTCCCGAAGACGTCACGCTCGAGAATTTCGATTCCGCTCAGCGCATCCTGAGATTTGCAGAAAGCCAGCAGTGATATGAGCGGCGCTTCCGTCGACGAATGCCTCCTGCGCGTCGCTACGTCGATCGGCACGCCGTCGTTCGTCTATTTCACGGAGCCCATCGTGGCACGGGCGGCGGCCTTGCAGGCCGCGTTCGGCGGCCGCTTCGCGCTCAGCTATGCCGCGAAGAGCAACCCCAATCCGGCGTTGCTCGGCTGGCTCAAGGATCATGTCGCATTTCTCGACGTGTCGTCGATAGGCGAGTTCCGGCTCGGAACGCAGGCCGGGTGGGAGCCCGCGCGTGCGAGCTTCACCGGCCCCGGCAAGCGCGACTTCGAGCTCAAGGAGGCCATCGAGGGCGGTCTCGGCGAGCTGGTTCTCGAGTCGGTTCGCGAGGCGATTGCGGCGGACCGGATCGCGGGTTCGCTCGGGCGCGTTCAGCATGTTCTGGTGCGTATTGCGCCCTCGCGCGTGCCCAAAGGGTTCGGCGACCAGATGGCGGGACGGCCGAGCGCATTCGGCATCGACGTGGAGGAGATCCACGAGGCGTTTCCGAAAATCCTGGCGCTTCCCAACCTGCGCGTCACGGGGCTGCACATCTACTCCGGCACGCAATGCCTCAAGCCCGATGCGATCGCTGAGAACTACCGCACCTTCCTTTCGATTTTCCGCGAGGTCTGTGACCGCTACGATCTCGCGCCGGAAAAGCTGGTGTTCGGATCGGGGCTCGGCATTCCCTATCACGATGGGGACAAGCCGCTCGATCTCGCCGCGGTCGCGGGCGGCATCATCGGCGATCTCGACGCCTTGAAGGGTGAGGCGCGCTTTGCAAGCACCCAGCTCGTTCTGGAGCTTGGCCGCTATCTGGTGGGTGAGGCCGGCTACTTCGTGACGCGTGTCATTTCCGTCAAGGAGTCGCGCGGGAACCGCATCGGCATTTGCGATGGCGGCATGAACAATCACCTGCCGGCTTCCGGTCACTTCGGGATGGTGATCCACCGCAACTACGCCATGCACAAGGTTGGCGGCGGAGATCCCGCAGAGAAGATCGACCTCGTGGGCCCGCTCTGTACGTCGATCGACCGGCTCGCCAATGGCGTCGTGCTGCCCAGGATCGAGGAAGGCGACCTCATCGCCGTCCACAACAGCGGGGCGTATGGGCTGACCGCCAGCCCCATCCACTTCATCAGCCATGCGGCTCCGCGCGAGGTGCTGGTAGAGGCGAACGCACCGCGCGATGTGACGCGCCAGCTCGGCGATATCGCCTAGCCTCCCGCTCCGCCGTGGCGCAGCGGCCGACACGGCCGGAGGACGCGACAGCATCGCTCGGCGCAGGCAGGCTCGGTCCGTATTTTAGAAGATGGATTTGTAGAGGATGTTGGTTGCGGGAGTAGGATTTGAACCTACGACCTTCAGGTTATGAGCCTGACGAGCTACCGGGCTGCTCCATCCCGCGATACCGACATCACCGACCCGACGAGGCCTCCGTATGGGACACCCTGTCGCGTCGTCTCGAACGATCCGGCCACCGAGTGGTGTAGGGGCTGATCTGGGCCCTCATATCCCGTGAATCCGGGCCGGCCCGTTCGAAGGAGCCGCTCCGGTGCGGCTCGGCAGGGTCTATAGCATGTTTTTCGGGTTTGTGAACCCCACTCAACCGGGGTGCGGCAAAGGCCGTGGATTACCTGTCCATAGACCCCGGCAGGCTGCATATTTCATGCGCGTTCTTATCGGCCACGAGCGGGAAAGTTTCGTATAAGCTGGCGTCAAAACAGTGCTCAGAACTTGAGACGAGACCCCGCACGCATGACTAAAGCCGACCCCAAGCGAGCCGCCGACCAAGCCGGTCAGAAGAAAACCGGTGCCGGGCTCGAGGAAACGTTCGTTCTTCTCGACAACAGCACCGGGCGCGGGGCGCCTTCGCTGCTCTTCTCGGAGCCGGTCGAGATCGTATCTGCCTTCGCGCCGGAGGAGGTGCCTGAAGCCATTTCCCGGCTCGAGGCCGGGGCGGCCGCCGGGCTGCATGCGGCCGGGTTCTTCGCCTATGAGCTCGGCTATGTGCTCGAGCCCAAGCTGCGCAGTCTGCTGCCCGAGGGGCGCAATGTGCCCTTGCTCTGGTTCGGCCTTTATCGCGGGCCGCGCGAGATGAACGAGGCCGAGGTCGATCATTGGCTCTCGACGCACACGCGCAGCGGCTCCTACCAGTTCACGTCGGTCGCGTGTGCGTGGGGTCAGGCGGAGTACGAATCCCGTTTTTCCGCCGTGCAGGACAAGATCCGCGCCGGCGACATCTATCAGCTCAATCTCACGTTCAAGGCGCGCTTCCGTCTCGAAGGCTCTCCGCTGACCTTCTATCGCGACATGCGCCAGCGCCAGCGCGTCGCCTATGCCGGTATCGTCGATACGGGCGAGGTGACGGTGCTGTCGGCGAGCCCGGAGCTGTTCATCGAAAAGCATGGTCGCGTCGTTTCCACGCGGCCGATGAAGGGCACGGCGCCGCGCGCCGGTACGCCCGAGGCGGACGCGGATGCACGGCGGGTGCTCGCGAGCGACGTCAAGCAGCGCGCTGAAAACCTGATGATCGTCGATTTGATGCGCAACGATCTCGGGCGCATCGCGGAAGTGGGGAGCGTCAACGTCACCGATCTCTTCACCGTGGAGACGTTCCGGACGCTGCATCAGATGACGTCCGGCGTCACGGCCACGCTCCAGGACGGCATCGGCCTCACCGATCTCATCCGCGCGATCTTCCCGCCGGGTTCGGTGATCGGGGCGCCGAAGATCCGGGCGATGGAGCTGATCAGCGACTACGAGACTGAGCCGCGCGGCGTCTATTGCGGCGCGATCGGACACATCAGCCCGAAGGGCACGGCGCTGTTCAACGTCGCCATCCGCACGCCGGTCATTTTCCGCGACGGGCGCGGCGAGATGGGGATCGGGTCGGGCGTCGTCTACGACTCGGTCGGCGCGAAGGAGTATGCCGAGTGCCTGCTCAAGATGAAGTTCCTCACCGATCCGCCGAAGAGCTTCGAGCTGATCGAGACGCTGCTTCATGACGCGGGCGCGGGGTACTGGCTCCTCGAAGGGCACATCAAGCGCCTCAAGGCGTCGGCCGCCTATTTCGGCTACGCGTTCGATGAGGCGGCCGTGCGCAAGACGCTGGCTGATGCGGTCAAGGGCCGGGAGGGGGAGCGGCTGAGAGTGCGGGTTCTGCTGGCCGAGGATGGGACGCTCACCCTCACCACGGCGGAGCAGCCCGCCCAGAAGCCGGACGCGGTGATGCGCTATGTGATCTCCGAGACCCGGCTCGACAGCACAAACGCCTTCCTGTTCCACAAGACTACCCGGCGTGAGCTTTACGACCGGGAGTGGCAGCACTACGCCGACACCGTGAAGGCCGACGAGGTGCTTTATCTCAACGAGCGGGGCGAGCTTGCCGAGGGCAGCCGGACCAACGTGTTCGTGGAGAAGGATGGGACGCTCTTAACCCCACCGCTTTCGTCCGGGCTTTTGCCGGGGGTGTTGCGCAGCGAGCTGATCGCGACCGGCAAGGCCACGGAGGCCGTGCTGACGCAAGTTGATCTCGCAAGTGCGAAGACCGTCTATGTCGGGAACTCGGTGCGGGGACTGGTGCGGGCTGAGCCCATCAAGGCCTGACGGGCATGCGCTGGCGGGTGTCAGGGCAGCGTGAAAAAGTTCAGGATTGTTAGAGAGTTTCTAAGGCGCCGCTTTCGAGCGGTGCTGATGATGCGTGCGTTCGTTAATTAGAACTGTTCGCACCCGGCTCCTGCGACGAGGAGATGGCAGCCGTTTCCGGCGCGTGGCTATGAAGTGCCGCTACGACAAAGACCAAAGCCGCAAGCGTCAGGGCGACGGCCAGTGCGATTTCACGCACGGAACGACGCGCTCGCTCGGCAAAGGGGCCAGACTGCAATTTGCGTATCATCATGGGTGCCAATTTGCGCAAAGGAACGTGCCACATCCAGGGTTCCGAACGCCGCGCGACAGAAGAGCACAGCGAACGCACGCGACTTAACTGACGCTGAAATTTTTGACACGGCGCGGAAAGGTGCCCCCCGGCAAGAGGGCGCCTAGGGGCCTCCCTACAAGCCCCGCATGATGCATCCGAACACGAGCACGAACTGAGCGAGAAGGATAACCCAGAATTCTTGACCCGTAATGTATGGAATTGACGCACCGAAGACGTACGTCACCAGTGCGAGCACGGTGAGAATGACCGAAAGCATGAATGTCAGGATGCCCGGAGCTTTCAGTGCCATGGGTCGTTCTCTCCCTCGAAGTTTTGGATTTGAGCGGGTGGCGACCGGCGCGATTGCGCACAGAATCTAACCGACTCGCCCGCATGCGGCGCTTATAGCAGGCACCACCCGCTCTGGCACGGGCTTCACGGCAACACTCCCGCCGCAGATGGCCGAGGGAGTCCGCAAGGGCTCGAAACACGCAATCTTTGGTGCTAAATTTTTGTGGATTTCCATGGGCTTTATGGATTCTTCTGCGAAGAATGATGCCGGCTCCGCAGTTGTGCCCTTGAAGGTGCGTGTCGCGAGTACGAGATCGTTTCGTGGGGGAGCGTGACAAGCCCGCAGAGAGGAGCCCCCGATGTTGCGTACCTGCCTGGTTGCCGCCGTTGGTTTCGTTCCACTGCTTTTTTCGGGCGAGGCATCCGCCTACGACGACAAGGTGAGAAAGCACTGCCGCGCAGATTACATGGCCCATTGCAGCCAGCATGATCTCGGCAGTGCCGGCCTGCGCGCCTGCATGCGCAAGGTGGGACCGAAGCTCAGCCCGGCGTGCATCAGTGCGCTCATGGATTCCGGAGAGGTGTCTGCGAGTGCCGGTCAACACCGGCGTGTGGAGGGGCGGTAGCGTTGGTTGGCGCCTGTCCGGTTTGAGCGAGACCATCGCCTCATGTTGCGGTGTGTCTTAACTCCGGCCTTCGCCGGAGTGACGGAGTATGTGGGCTGGTACTTGGAAATGCGACCCCTGTCGTCCTGGTGCAGGGCCTTCAGAACATTCTCGGCGAAGAGTTCACGTCCAGAACAGAGAGCCGCTAAGTGCCGCGTGGTTTGGCGCGGGCCGTCGGCGCGGCGCTCGCCGGATCGTCCGGCCAGGGGTGACGCGGATAGCGCCCTTTCATCTCCGCCTTCACCGCGTTCCACGAACCGCTCCAGAAGCCCGGCAGGTCGCGCGTGATTTGGATCGGCCGATGGGCGGGCGAGAGCAGGTTGAGCGTGAGCGCTAGCCGCCCGCCCGCAATCGACGGATGGGTCTTCAGCCCGAACAACTCCTGCACGCGAATGTGCAAGGCCGGCGCGCCCGCGCCTTCGTAGTCGATAGCGTGACGATTGCCTGTCGGAGCCTCGAAGTGAGTCGGGGCCTCCTCCTCGAGACGGCGCTTCAGGCTCCAGGGGACAAGACCGTCGAGTGCGGTGCCGAGATCGTCGGCGCCGATGTCCGCAAGGCGCGTCTTGCCCGCGAGGTAAGGTCCGAGCCAGTCCGGCAGCGTGGCCGTCAGCGCGGCATCCGAAAGATCCGGCCAGTCGCTCGAGCCCTCCGATCCGGTGGCACCGCGCAGGAACGCGACACGATCGCGAAGCTGAAGCTGGGCCTTGCTCCAGGGCAGCTTGGCGGCGCCGAGCGCGGCGAGACCCGCGGCGAGAGCGGCTTCCACGCTGGGGCCAGGCTCTGCGGCGCGCGGCTCGCTCGCAAGCTCGATTGCATCGAGGCGGCGGACGCGCCGGGCGCGGACGGCGGCTGCTTCCCGGTCGAACGTCGTCTCGTCGCGCGCCAGGATGCGATCGCCCGCGAACGCGATCACCTCCGCTTCCGATGTCTCAGCCGCGAGCACGATGCGGGTGGCGGCGGCCGTGCCCTGCATCTCGGCGACCACGAGAAAGGGAGCGCGCGCGAGCGCATCCGCGGCATCGAGGGTTGCGCCGCGCCCATTGGCGAGCAGGAACTGGCCGCGTGCGCCGCGCGCCTTTGCGATGCGCTCGGGATACGCGAGGGAGAGAAGGGCTGCGGTCGAGACGGCGTGGCTGTCGGCCGCTTCGTCGCGTTTGGCTGAGCCACCCTCGCGCGCGCTTCTTGCCCAGCCTTCCGCGAGGCGGCGCATTTCGGTCGCGCGCCGTGAGCGGTCGCGGCGGAAGTTCTCCAGACGATGATCGAGTGACGTGTCGTTGCCGCCGAGACCGCGCTCCACGAGAACGGCTGCGATCTCGGAAGCCTCGCGCTCGGCGGCGTGGCGCGCAGCCTCTACGAGCATGGCAGCGAGGCGCGGCGGCAAGGGAAACGCGCGCAGGCGGCGGCCCGTTTCCGTGATATGACCCGCGGAATCCAGAGCGCCGAGGATCTGCAATTCCTCGCGCGCGGCATCGAGGGCGGCCGACGTCGGCGGGTCGAGCCACGCCAGCGTGCGCGGATCGGTGACGCCCCACTCTGCGCAATCGAGCAGCATCGGGGCGAGATCGGCCGCGCGGATCTCGGGCTCGCTGAAGGGCGGCAGGCTTGCCGTCTCGGCCTCGTCCCAGAGCCGGTAGCAGACGCCGGGCTCCACGCGGCCGGCGCGCCCGCGGCGCTGGTCAGCGGAAGCACGCGAGACGCGAACGGTGGCGAGGCGCGTGACGCCCACATCGGGATCGAAACGCGGCACGCGCGAGGTGCCGCAATCGACGACGACGCGGACGCCTTCGATGGTGAGCGAGGTCTCGGCGATGGAAGTTGCGAGCACGATCTTGCGCTGTCCGGCGGGGGCAGGCTCGATGGCGCGGTCCTGCTCGCGCCGGTCGAGCGCGCCGTAGAGCGGTGCGAGGATAGCGGCATCGGGCGACAAACGCTCGCGCAAACGCTCTTCGGTTCGACGGATCTCGCCTTGGCCCGGAAGAAAAGCGAGAATGGAGCCGGTATCCGCGCGCAGGGCTCGCTCGATAGCGTCCGCCATGCGGTCTTCCAGGCGCTTTGTGGGATCTTTTCCGAGGTAACGCGTCTCGACGGGATAGCTCCGTCCTTCGCTGGTGATCACGGGCGCGTCGCCGAGCAGCGTCGCGACGCGGTCTCCCGCGAGCGTCGCCGACATGACGAGAAGGCGAAGGTCCTCGCGGAGGCTGCGTTGTGCGTCGAGCGCGAGCGCAAGTCCCAGGTCCGCGTCGAGCGAGCGCTCGTGGAATTCGTCGAAGAGAACGGCTCCGATGCCTTCGAGGGTCGGATCGTCGAGGATCATCCGGGTGAATACACCCTCGGTCAGCACCTCGATGCGCGTCTTGCGGGAGACGCGCGTCTCGAGGCGTGCGCGCAGGCCGATGGTTTCGCCCACGTCCTCGCCGAGAGTTTGGGCCATACGGCGGGCGGCGCCACGGGCGGCGAGGCGGCGTGGCTCCAGCAGCAGGATCTTGCGGCCTTCGAGCCAGGTCGCACCATCCAGGGCAAGGGGCACGCGGGTGGTCTTGCCGGCGCCGGGCGGGGCGATGAGAACGGCCGACGAGCGGGAGCCGAGCGCGGCTGCGAGCGGGGCGAGCGCGTCGTCGATCGGGAGTGCAGGCGCGAATCGCCTTAGAGAATTCGAGATTGTCGGCTCTGTCATAGTGGCGGACTTAGCACGTCGGCTTGGCCGTGAAGAGTGAGACTGTTCGCGTCGCCTTTACAACATCGTGGTGCTGGCGGATATCGAGGGCCAGGGGCTGCGGCGCCATGTTCCGAGGCCGCGGATCCCGGAACGTTTTCAGGGAAACTTTCATGCTTCGCTTGGCGGCAGTGCTGGGTCTCTTCGTTTCATTCGCGTTCGCGGCGGACCGCGCGCGGGCGACGGAGCTCGATGGGTTCTGGATGGATTCCCACGGCGAGGTGGTGCTGGAGGTGGAGCCGTGCGGAAAGGCGATGTGCGCCAAGGTCGTCTGGCTCCGTCTCCCTTACGGTCCCGACCGGTTACCCCTCAAGGATTTCCGTAATCCGGACAAGTCTCTGCAGCATCGCGAGGTGTGCGGGCTGCGCGTGATCGACGGGTTCACAAAGCAGCCCGACGGCACCTGGGGCGGCGGCAACGTCTACGTGCCCGATCTCGGCATGAGCTTCAGCGGCTATGCACAGATCCTGAGCCCCACCCAAATCGAGGTGAGGGGCTACGTGTTTCTTCCGTTGTTCGGCTCGACGGAAGTCTGGAGCAAGGTGGCAAAGCCCGCGTATCATTGTCTCAAGGACGGGGTGCCGCCTGCGCCGGACCGGGCGAAGGCCGAGTAAGGCTGCTACCTTCGGCTTTTACATCTTGCGTTTTTTCCGCCCGGTTACGGGGCGGAAATGCCCCGCTCGGCTTCGCGCTTCACGAACTCGCGCTGGGTGTCGGTGATGTAGTCGCGCACGATCGGCACGGCATCGCGCTTCTTGGCCAACTGCATGTGGAATACGAGCTGGCTGCCGGTGCGGAACATCATTTCCGCGCTGATGAGATAGAACTCCCACATCCGGCAGAAGCGCTCGTCGTACATCTCGGCCACCTTGGCGCGGTTCGCCTGGAAGCGGCTTTCCCAATGCGCGAGCGTCTTTGCGTAGTGCAAGCGCAGGAACTCGAGGTCGGTGACCCAGAGGCTGTTCTGCTCGACGGCCGTGAATACTTCGGAAAGAGCGGGCGAGTAGGCGCCGGGGAAGATGTACTTCCTGAGCCAGGGGCTCGCGGTGCCGGGCGGGCTCATGTGGCCGATTGAGTGAAGCAGCATCACGCCGGTGTCGGTCAGAAGCTCGTTCACCTTGGCGAAGTACTCGCCGTAGTGGTGCACCCCGACGTGCTCGAACATGCCGACGGAGACGATGCGGTCGAAGCGGTCGGTGAGATCGCGATAATCGCGCAGCTCGAAGCGGACGCGGTCAGCGAGGCCGAGGGCCTTGGCCTTCTCGTTGGCGAGCTTGCACTGCTCCTTTGAGAGCGTCACGCCGACGACCTGCACGTCCGCCATGCGGCCGAGATAAAGGCCCATGTCGCCCCAGCCGCAGCCGATGTCGAGCACCTTCTGGCCGGGTTTCAAGTCGAGCTTCGAGGCGATGAGGCGCAGCTTGTTCTGCTGGGCTTCCTCGAGCGTGTTGTCGTCGCTCGTGAAGTAGGCGCAAGAGTACTGCATGCCGCGGTCGAGGAAGAGGCGGTAGAAGTCGTTGCCGATGTCATAGTGATGAGCAACGTTCTGCTGCGCCTTGCCGATCGGGTTCGCCTGCTGGAAGCGCTTCAGTCCGCGAGAAACTGAGCGCAACACCTTCTGCAGCGGATAGGAGCCGAGCGAGAGTCGGTTGACGGAGAAGAGCGTGAGGAAGTCGCGCAGTGTCGAGTTCTCGAAGCTCATGCGGCCGTCCATGTAGGCTTCGCCCGCGGCAAGCTCCGGGTTGAAGAACAGGCTGCGGTAGAGCGTCGGATCGGTCAGGCGCATGGTCACGTCGGGACCGGGTGCGCGGCCGCCGAAGACGTGGGTGCGGCCCTCGGCGTCGATCACCTTGAGGGTGCCGACGCGAACGAACGACTTCATCATGTGCGAAAGCGGGAACATTGCGTCGCTACCTCTAAACTCAGGCGTAGAGAATCGTGGGCGTCCGGGCTGCCTCGGCGGCTGCGCGGATGGCGGCGATGTTGGCGGCGTAGCTTTCCTTGGTACCGCCCTTGAAGACGGCGGATCCGGCGACGAGTGCGTTGGCGCCGGCAGCGACGACGAGGCCCGCGGTGTCGGGCGTCACGCCGCCATCGATCTCGATGTCGATCGGGCGATCTCCCACCATCGCGCGAACGCGACGGATCTTCTCGAGCTGCGCCGGGATGAAGGCCTGGCCTCCGAAGCCGGGGTTCACCGTCATCAGCAGGATGAGGTCCACGCGATCCAGCACGTGCTCGATCGCGCTCTCGTGCGTCGAGGGATTGAGGGAGACGCCCGCACGGCAGCCGAGCGCGCGGATGGCTTGCAGCGAGCGATCGAGATGCGGGCCTGCCTCGGCGTGAACCGTGATGATCTCGGCGCCGGCCTTGGCGAAGGCTTCGAGATAAGGATCGGCAGGCGTGATCATCAAATGGCAATCGAAGGTCTTCTTCGAGCTCCCGCGGATGGCACTGATCACGGGCGGGCCGAAGGTGATGTTGGGGACGAAGTGGCCGTCCATCACATCGAGATGGATCCAGTCCGCGCCGGCCGCATCGACAGCCGCCACTTCGGCGCCGAGACGCGCGAAGTCCGCGGACAGGATCGAAGGCGCGATGATGAGGGGCCGGGGCATCGTATCTCCGCCATCCGTTCGAGGTTTCAGGCTCTTGCCCTACACGCGGAGCTGCAACTCGACAAGTGCGGAAGGCCCCGCATCCCAAAGATTGTCCGTTGACCGGTCCTTGGAATGGGTTAGGCGGGTGCGTTCAGGCGTTGCTCTCGGCCCGGATCAGTGGGCGTATCCGGGAAGTTCTGCGGCATCCTTGGACCGGCAGAGCTTGAGGGCGAGACGAATGGCCTCCTTGGGATCGCGGCGGATCGTCGAGAGGGGGATTCGCTCGCGGAAGAAGTTCGCCCAGTGAAACTCGGCGTAGGGCTCGGGCGCCTTATCGAATCCTTCCGCCTCGCGCACTTCCCAGGCCAAGTCGCGGAACGGATCATGTCGCAGGGCATGAAGCGAAGTCGGTAGTAACGACGGCGGGATGCGCCGTCCGAACTCGTCATAGGGGTAGAGGCGGCCTTCGGCTTCCATCCGCTGCCAGAATGCGTGGCGGGACAGTTGCGAAATGTCGTCGATCACGTGGACGTAGGCGGTCTTCACCTGCGCGAGGCAAAGGGCAAGCCCGAAGTGGTGGTGATCGACAATGAAGAGTGCGCCGTCGGGGCCGCGCACGGCCGGGATCGGTCTCTTGCAGAGAAGCTTCTCGATCTTCTTGCGCTTGCCGGCGCGGTTTTCGACCTTGCGCTGCTTGCGCGTCACGGAGCGCATACCGACGGCCATCTGGGTCGGGCGAAGCGCTTCGAGAGGCGCCTGGAGGAGCGCGCCAACGGCCATTCGATTGCGCCGCTGGGCAGTTTCATCGGGATGTGCGGTGGAGAGGGTCTTGCGTGGCCAATGGTAATCGAACGCCAGCGCATCGTACATGTGCGTTACCCCACGCGTCGTCGGTCGTTGTGTCCCTTCCGGAAAAGCTAACGAGGCTTTGGTAAACGAAAGGTAAAGGCGGAGGGGGCGGCCCCGCGGCATCGACTGCTTCAGGCGACGTCGGCGAGGGCCAGCGTGCTGGCCGTGCTGTTCGCGCCGACCTGAGCGACGGCAATTCCGGTCTTTGCGCTTTTCGCACGCAGCTTGATCTGAGCGAGATAGGAGGCGACCTCCTCCGCGCTCATGGCGGGTGCGTGCTGATCGAGGTCGAGGGCCGCGATCGAGCAGGTGAGAAGAGGGAAGGCCTGATCGCGGCCGTCGCGGCTCTTGCCGATGATGACGCCGGCTTCGCGGTCCAGAGGCGAATAGAGGCTTTCCGCCTCGAGATTGAAACGCTGCCGGATGGTGGGCAGAAGGGCGAGGAGAGGTGCGCTGTGCTCCTCCACGCCGCCTATGAAAAAGTCGTCGCCGCCGATGTGGCCGACGAAAATATCGCGCTCGATCTGAAGCGACTTCAAGATGTTGGCGAGCATCATGAGCGCCCGGTCGCCGATGCGGAAGCCATATTTGTCGTTGAACGGCTTGAAGTTGTCGACGTCGAGATAGCAGACCAGACGCCGCAGCCCCTGGCGTTCGGCAAGCTCGTCCAGATAGGCGCGGATGGCCTGATTGCCGGGCAGGCGCGTCAGAGGATTGCGGTTGGACGCCTCGCGCGTGCGCATGTCGTTCGAGAGCTTGAGCAGCCCTGTGGTCGGCAGGACGCCGCAATAGGCCATTTGATCGATGACGATGATAGCATCGTTGGCGTCGCTTCCTGACAGCTCGAGCAGGGGATCGAACGGGGAGTTGATGTCGGCGACGACGGCTGAGCAGACGAAGTTCTTGAGGCCAAATCCCAAAGCCTTGTTGCGCAGCAGCTCGCGGCCGAAGCGGGAGTAGATGAAGGGCTTGATGTCACGCTCGCGGACGATGCCCCTCGGCATTCTTCCGGCGTCGATGATCGGAATCATGGTTTGGCGGGGATTGCGCTCGAAGATCTCGAACACGTCCGCGAGGGACGCCTCCACGGACAGCGGCATGAGGGGTTCGACGAGGGCGCGCACGTCGTCGGCCGAGAGTCCGTTGCCGCGCCGGCATTGCTCGTTGCCGATCACGCCGTAGCTGGTCTTCAGCTCGGCCGTGTCGATTACAGGACGGGAAATGTAGTAGCCCTGCGCCAGGTCGCAGCGAATGCGGCGGCAGCTATGCAACTCCGCCGTCGTCTCGATGCCTTCGGCAATGACACGGATGCCGAGCGCATGAGCGAGATCGACGATGGATGAAACGAGCACGCGCTTCTTGGGATCGGATTGCACCGAGGAGACGAAGAAGCGGTCGATCTTCAGGAAATCCGGATTGCATTTGTAGAGCATCTGCAGACCGGAGTTTCCGGTGCCGAAATCGTCGAGGGCAACCGAGAAGCCAGCTCTGCGGAGACTTGCGACTTCGCACTCGAAGGCTTCTGCTTCGAGAATCTGATTGCGTTCCGACAACTCGATGCACACGTCGGATGGGTTCATGCCGTGTGCGGACAGAAGCTGCGTCAGATGCGCCTCGATCTCGCGGCGTCTTCCGAGGAGGCGGCCGTCGAGGTTGAGAAAGAGCAGGGCCCAGCCATTCTCCCGGGCGCCTGCAAACTTCGCGAGCGCCTTGGTCTGGATGACGAGCTCGAGCTCAAGCAGCACACCCGTTGCGTGCGCGTGCTCGAACAGGCTTTCGGGCGAGGCAAAGCCGAGGCGGTCCGTCTGGCGCACGAGGCTTTCGTAGGCAAGCGTGCGGCCGGTGTTGATGTCTACGATCGGCTGGAGCGCGCAGTCGAGATCCGCGCCCGCGCGCATGAGAAAAAGGTTCGGATCTCGTTGCCAACTGACGTCGACTTCGGCTGTTGCATTCGGCATTGCACGACCCTGTACCCGCTTGAGCGGACCCTAAGGGTGCAGAGCTTAAGGACGCGCTAATCGCAATCCACGCAAGTTGCTGAAATATATGGTATTATTCCCGTCTTTTTGTCGTCGTTCCGTCATCTTTCGCTGTGCTGCTCAGAAGAACGTTCTTCTCTTGCGCTCGATGAGCTGAAGGATCATCGGCGTCAGGATGAGCTGCATGGCCAGATCGAGCTTGCCGCCCGGAATGACGATCGAGTTTGCGCGCGACATCCAGCTGTTCTGGATCATTGACAGCAGATAGGAGAAGTCGATGCCGCGCGGGTTCTTGAAGCGAATGACGACCATGGATTCGTCGGGCGTGGGAATCCAGCGCGCAACGAACGGGTTCGAGGTGTCGACGGTCGGGATGCGCTGGAAGTTGATGTCGGTCTCTGTGAACTGCGGGCAGATGTATTTCACGTAGTCCGGCATGCGGTGGAGGATGACGTCGGTGATCGCCTCGGGCGAGTATCCGCGCTCCTCCTTGTCGCGGTGGATCTTCTGGATCCATTCGAGATTGATGACGGGCACGACGCCGATGCGTAGATCCGCGTGGCGGGCGATGTTGACCTTGTTGGTGATCGCGGCGCCGTGCAGACCTTCGTAGATCATGAGGTCGGTGCCGTAAGGGATCTCCTCCCAGGGCGTGAAGGTGCCGGGCGGTGCGCCGTAGATTTCGCTTTCGGCCTGGTCGTGGACGTAGTGGCGCGCGCGGCCCGTGCCGATCTCCCCATAGGTCTTGAAGAGCAGCTCGAGCTCCGGCAGCAGGTTCGCCTCCTCGCCGAAATGGCTGAGCGTGTAGTTGCCTTGGGCCGCGGCGGCCTCTGACGCGGCGTGCATTTCATCGCGGTCGTAGCGGTGGAACGCATCCCCCTCGATGAAGACCGCCGTGATCTTCTCGCGCCGGAAGATCTGCTCGAACGTGCGCCGGACACTGGTGGTGCCGGCGCCTGATGAGCCTGTGACGGAGATGATGGGGTGCTTGGCGGACATTTTTCTTCGTTCGGTCTTGTACGGATTGGCGGAAAGGGTGAGGTGCGTGGCTTCGGATCAGATTCTGAACAGGCCGCGCCGTCCGAACAGCGGCGAGCGCTCGCCTAGTCCGTGCGGGTCGTGGTGCAGGCGTGCAAGATATTCCACCTCGCTCTTCGATCCGCCGACGAAAGCCGTGCGTTGGTGAAGAGAGGCGGGCGTTTGATCGAGGATACGCTCGCAGCCCGAGGTCGCGGCGCCCCCGGCTTGCTCGATGATCCAGGCGAGGGGGTTTGCTTCGTACACCAGGCGCAGCCGGCCCATGGTGTAGCTGTCGCGGAGGTCCGCCGGATAGAGGAAGATGCCGCCCCGGACCAGGATGCGATAGATGTCGGCGACCGGAGAGGCCGTCCAGCGCATGTTGAAGTTTTTGCCGCGCGGTCCCTCGCTGCCGCGCAGGCAATCGTCGATGTAGGTGCGGATCGCCTCGTCCCAATGACGATAGTTGGACGCGTTGATGGCATACTCGCGCGTGGTGGCAGGAATCTCGATGTTCTCCGCCGTCAGCAGGAATTGCCCCGAGACGCGCTGCAGCGTGAATATGTGCGTACCGCTGCCGAGGGTGAGAACCAGCGTGGTGTAGGGGCCGTAGACGGCAAAGCCCGCCGCGAGTTGCGCGCGGCCCGGCTGGAGAAAGCTCGACGCGTCCACGCCATTACAGCGAGCCGGCAGCACGGTGAAGATCGTGCCGACCGAGACGTTGGCGTCGATATTGGAGGAGCCGTCGATGGGGTCGACGGCGACCGCCAAGGGGGCGCCGGGGTGGATAGGAAGCGCCCATTCCAGCTCCTCCGATCCGAGCGAGGCGACAGGCGCGTCCTTGAGCGCGGCGACGATCAGATCGTTGGCGCGAACGTCGATCTCCTTCTGGGCGTCGACACCGCTCTGGCGGCCTGTTTCCGAGCCGAGCGCGCCGGCCAGTGCGCCCAGGCTCACGAGATTGCCGATCCGGCCACAGGCCTCGGACAGGCGAACGACCGTGACGGCGATGTCGGCCCGCGCGGGATCTCCGTGGGCCCAGCGATCCAGAAAGGCCCCTAGATCCATCGGGTCTGTCATCCAGCCTTTTCCTCCCATGGCTTCCCGGTCGTTAATCGGCCGCTTCCGGCCTGCCGAGACTTTTGCCTCGTCTCATTCGAGGGGTAGCCGGGCGTTCGCGCAAGGTTGAACTTTAGTCTCACCTATGAGTAGCCGCGATGTGATGAACAATTCTTAGCAAATGACGATGTATATCTTTTAGCGTGTATAATACTTATGAGCACAATTAATAGGTGTATGTGCGATGGAGGCTGTCGAGCGTACCCGGCCCTCGGCCGGGAACTGGCGGGGCGGTGCGCGCGCGGGCGGAGGGTTCGCCTTTCTTGCCGCGCCCCTCATGGCACAGGTTCTTCTGCTGTCCGGCGTGCTCAACCTGCTGCAGCTCTCGACCTCGGCGTACATGCTCCGGATCTACGACCACGTGCTGCCGTCGCAGAGCCTGGGGGCGCTCGGGATGCTGACGGGGCTGGTGCTGGGCCTGCACGCAGGGTTTGCGCTGCTCGACATGGTCCGCTCGCGCCTCCTTTTTCGCGCCGGGCTGACGTTCGTCCAAAGCCTCGACATCAAGGTACTCGACGTCGTGCGCACGGCTCCGGCGCGGCGAGGCCTCGAAGCACTCGGCGACGTGGAGCGGATCAGCCGGTTCGTCACCAATTCCGGCCCTTCGGCCTTTTTCGATATGGTGTGGGCGCCGGCCTTCCTGGTGGCGGTGGCACTGCTGCATCCGGTGCTCGGCCTGTTCGCACTCGCGGGAATTCTGCTGCTGGTCACGGTGGCCGTATCGGCGGAGCTTCACGCGCGGGATGTGAGCCGGAGGCTTACGCGGAAGCGGCATCAGCGCGCGGTTCTGGTCCGCGACCTCGTGGCTGCGTGCGCCGTTCCTGATGGCTGCGTGCGCTGTCTCGATATCGCCCACCGCTGGCGTGCGGCGTCACGAGGGTACTATCGGCTCAGGGCGTGTGCGGCGCGCCGGTCGTTGCGGTTCGGTGCGCTCGCAAAGGGATTGCGGTTCATGCTGCAATCGGGTGGGCTCGCGGTCGGCGCTCTGCTCGTGATTGAAGGCGCCATGAGCCCCGGCGCGCTCATTGCCTCCTCCATCATCCTGGGCCGCATTTTCGCGTGCTTCGACGCGGGTATCGCGCATTGGCGGGACTTTTCCGCCGCGCGCGAGAGCCACGACCGGATCGCCGCGCTACTCGCGAGGTAGGAGGTAAGGAGAGGGCGTTCGCTAGATCTTGAATTCCTCAATGTTGGCGAAGGCGGAGCGCAGGGCGTCCGACCAGGCGGTCGAGAGTTTCTTGAAATACTCGTCGTCCTGGAAGATGCGCTTCTCGCGGCGCGCATCGAGGCTGTCGCGCTCATAGAGCAGGATGTCGATCGGCATTCCGACCGAGAGGTTCGAGCGCAGCGTCGAGTCGAACGAGAGCAGGATGAGCTTCGCGGCCTCGCCGAGGCTCATCTCGGGACGCGCCACGCGGTCGAGGATCGGCTTGCCGTACTTGTGCTCGCCGATTTGCAGGAAGGGCGTGTCGTCGGTTGCTTCGATGAAGTTGCCTTCGGAATAGATCTGGAAAAGGCGGGGACGCTCGGTGCCGATCTGTCCGCCGAGGATGAAGGACGCGGAGAAGCCCGCCTTGCTCATCTCGAGCGCGGCGCCATCCTGGCGGCGCACGTCGCGCACGGCGTCGCCCACGAGGCGGGCCGCGCGATACATGGAGGGCACGGTGAAGAGCGTCGGGCCGCTGTTGTCGGTGGAGGCAAGCTGCTCGTTAAGATTACTGACGACGGACTGCGTCACGGCCAGATTGCCGGCAGAGAGCAGCACGAGCACGCGGTCGCCGGGCTGGCGCCAGAAGTGGAGCTTGCGATACTGGGCGATGTTGTCGACACCGGCGTTGGTCCGCGTGTCGGCCGCAAAGACAAGGCCGCTGTCGAGCCTCAGCGCGACGCAATAGGTCATCGCGAGCATCCTTCCTGGTTCAGGCAGCTACTGTTGCTGCTGAGCGCCTTGCTGCTCAACTTCGACCTTGACGTCAAGGGCCTCGTTCTCGCCGCCGCGCTGGGTGCCACGAATGGGTGAGGCGGTGGCGGCATCGAAACCGCAGGCCAGGCGCACGTAGCGCTCTGTGGGGCACATGCCGTTCGCCGGATCGAAGCCGACCCAGCCCAGACCGTCGACCCAGGCTTCCGCCCACGCGTGGTGGGCTTCCGATGGTGCCAGCGTGCCCGACAGGAAATAGCCGTTCACGTAGCGGGCCGGGATGCCGATGAGGCGGGCGGCGGAAATGAAGATGTGGGCGTGATCCTGGCACACGCCCCTTCCCTCGGCGAGGGCTTCGGCCGCGCTCGTGTGCTCGTGGGTGGCGCCGATTTCGTACTCCACCGCATCGCGCACGGCGCGCATGAGGGCATGCAGGCAATCCAGCGTGTCGGTCGGGATCTTGCCGTTGCTGACGCTGCGGGAGAGATCGCGAATGCCCTTGTCGGGGGCGGTCTTGGGTGTTTCGCGCAGGAAGACGCGGCGCGGGGCTATTTCGGTAAGCCCTCGCACGATGCCGCACGTATCCTCGGTCTCGACGATGCCGGAGGCTTCGATCGTGATACCTTCGTGCAGGGCCCCGAGGGAGGCCAGGTGGACGAGGTTTCCGAAGCCATCGCGGTATTCGATGTGCTTGTCGAAGCCCGGCGCGGAGATGGCCCAGCTCACCACCTCCTGCCCTTCGAAGGACGGCGGCGTGAGGCGCAAACTCTGGATCGAGTAGCGCGCGGGTGTCTCGTAGCGGTAGGTCGTTCTGTGGCGAATCTCGATCAGCATCCGCCCCTCAAGAATTGAAGTGATAAGCCTCGGAGATCTCATGCGCGACGCGATTGTTGCGTGCGATGAACTCGATCAGGAACTCGTGAAGACCCGATTGGAAGATGGTGTCGATGTCGCCCTTGTCGAGGAGCGCGAGCGTGGATCTCGCCGTTTTCGCGCAAGGCATCTCCTCGCCGTAAAGGGAGGAGAGATCATCGAGGGTGCTCTCGATCTCGCCGTAGCAGGCGCGCAGCGAGCGGGGCATGGCGCGATTGAGGATGAGATAGTCGGCGATGCGCCATGAGCGATAACTGTCCTTGTAGACCCAGCGGTAGCTTCGGTGCGCCGATACGGATCGCAGGATCGCCTCCCACTGCGCGTTGTCGACGCCGCTGCCGATCATGCTGGTGGAGGGCAGAAGCACGTAATACTTCACGTCCAGGATGCGCGCTGTGTTGTCCGCCCGCTCCAGGAAGGTGCCGAGCTGGCTGAAGAAGTAGGTATCGTTGCGGAGGATGGTGTTGAGGAGGGCGCCGCGATAGGCGGCCGATCGCTCCTTGATCCAGTCGAGGATGCGGGGCAGCGCATCCGGGCGCAGCGTATCCGGCTTGATGGTCTGGAATTCGAGCCACGAGCTGTTGAGTGATTCCCACATCTCCCGCGTGAGGGCTGTGCGCTGGGCACGGGCGTTGCGGCGGGCGGTTGCGAGGCAGGCGTGGATGCTCGAAGGGTTGCTCGCGTCGAAGAGAAGAAAGTCGACCACGTTGCGGGTGTCGAGCGTGCCGTGCTTGGCGTGGTACTGCGCGGCGCAGCCGGCGCTTTCGAGGGTGGACGTCCATTCCTGATTGCGGTCGTCGCCCGCGCGGGGAAGGAGCGCGATGCGATAGCCCGCCTCGATGAGGCGAGCCATATTCTCGGCCCGCTCGATGTAACGCGATAGCCAGTAGAGATCGTTCGCCGTGCGCCCTAGCATGTGTTCTGCGACCCGTTTCGCTCGCGGTTTCTTGTCTTAGTCCTGGAGCACCCACGTATCCTTGGTGCCGCCTCCTTGGCTGGAATTGACGACGAGTGAGCCCTTGCGAAGCGCGACGCGCGTCAAGCCGCCGGGCACGAGACGGACCTCGTCTCCAATCAGGACGAAGGGCCTGAGATCGAGATGGCGCGGCGCGATGCCGTCCTCGACCAGGGTGGGACAGGTCGAAAGGGCGAGCGTCGGCTGGGCGATGTAGTTGTCGGGGTTGGCCTTGACGCGTGCGCGGAAGGTTTCGATCTCCTCCTTGGTTGCCGCGGGGCCGACCAGCATGCCGTAGCCGCCCGAGCCATGCACCTCTTTGACGACCAGCTCGGCCATGTTCTCGAGGACGTATTTGAGCGCGTCGGGCTTGCGGCAATTGTGGGTCGGCACGTTTTTCAGGATGGGCGGCCGGCCCATGTAGAATTCGATGATCTCGGGGATGTAGCTGTAGATGGCCTTGTCGTCGGCGATGCCGGCGCCGGGGGCATTCACGATGGTGACGTTGCCGGCGCGGTAGACATCGAACAGGCCGGGGACGCCGAGCATGGAGCTGGGATCGAACGTCAGGGGATCGAGGAACGCGTCGTCCACGCGCCGGTAGAGAACATCGACGCGGCAGAGGCCCTGCGTCGTCTTCATGTTGAGATACCCGTCCATGACGACGAGGTCGGAGCCTTCTACAAGCTCGACGCCCATCTGGTCGGCGAGGAAGGCGTGCTCGAAGTAGGCGCTGTTATAGATACCGGGCGTGAGCACGGCGATCACGGGGTCCGTATCGAGGCGATGGGGCGCGACACTTTCGAGCGTCTTTCTCAGATTATCCGGATAGGTCTCGACGGGGGCGACACGGTTCTCCGCGAACAGGTTCGGGAACATGTGCATCATCGTCTCGCGGTTCTCCAGCATGTAGGAGACGCCGGAAGGCGTGCGGGTGTTGTCCTCGAGAACGTAGAACTCGTTCTCGGCTGTCCGCACGATGTCGATGCCGATGATGTGGGAGTAGATGCCGAGCTCGGGCTCGACGCCGATCATCTCCGGCACGAACGCGCTGTTCTGGATGACGAGCTCGGCGGGGATGCGTCCCGCCTTGATGATCTCCTGGCGGTGGTAGATGTCGTACATGAAGGCATTGAGCGCCTTCACGCGCTGCTCGATGCCCGTCGACAGGCGGCGCCATTCGGCGGCCGAGATGATGCGCGGGATCATGTCGAAGGGAATGAGGCGCTCGGCCGCCTCGGCGTCGCCGTAGACGGCGAAGGTGATGCCCGTGCGCCGGAAGAGTAGCTCTGCTTCGGCGCTCTTCTTGCGAAGGTCCTCGACGCGCATCGTATCGAGCCATGCGGAAACCGCCGCATAAGGCTCGCGCACGCCCTGGCCGAGTCCGTTCATCTCGTCAAAAGCTGGCTTCAAGTCCGATGCCCTGATTTGCTCCATGCTTCGTGTATGGCAAGAGCCGGGCCAATCCGAAGGCCGAAAGAAAAGCCAATGTTTCCGCGGATTTCGTCAGAGGCCGCTGCTTATTTCGCAGACAGTTGCCTTTCTCGCGTGCAGTGCACGATTAAAACGTGGTCACCTTGGCGAAGGCGCACACATGCCTTCCCTGAACGCAGAGCTGCGTTGCGCGGGAGACGCCAGCCGGGCCTTGACGAGTGCGGCGTTCCGTTCTTTAATTTCTGTCATGACAGAAATAACAGTACATAATGGTTCGCTGCCTCCCGCCGTCGAGCGCTTCGTGGTCGCCTGGGGCGAAATGGGGGAGATCTGGGGCGTCAACCGCTCGGTATCCCAGATCCATGCCTTGCTTTACGTGTCGGACCGGCCGCTTTCGGCGGAAGAGATCGCGGACAAGCTCAAGCTCGCGCGGTCGAACGTATCCACCTCCCTGCGCGAGTTGATGAGCTGGTCGCTGATCCGGCGCGTCTCCGCGTTGGGAGACCGGCGCGATTTCTACGAGGCCGAGGCGGACGTGTTCGAGATGGTGCGTCGGATCGCAGCCAACCGCAAGACGCGGGAAATCGATCCGGCCATCGCGGCGCTTCGTCAGTGCATCGCTGCGGCCGAGGGCGATGCGCGCGTCTCGGGCGAGGTGCGCAAGCGGTTCCACGCGATGCTCGATTTCACGGAGGGCGTGGCGCGGAGTTTCGACGAGGTGCTGCAACTGCCAACGCCCGTGCTTGCCAAGCTGATCAAGATGGGGGGCGCGGTGGCGCGCTTTGCCGGGCTCACGGCCGGGCGCCGTTCGAAGCGAGGCCCGCCAAGCGCCTGAGCCAGCCGGGGCGCGACCGAAAGTCCGGGCGGTGGACGTGTCGAGGATGTTGCGATGACCGCGTTGCCAGCCTTCCAGCCTGACTGGGATTCGAGCCCCGATGCTCGACCGCAAGAGGTCGCGCTCCCGCTTTTCGCCGCCGGGCAATGTCCGGACTTGGATACCAGCGTGGTCGACCTCAGGTTCCGCGCCCTGGTCGGAGAGGCAGGCTGGATGCGGCTGCCGATGGCCGTGCAACGCCGCTTCTCAAAACGTCTCGCTGCCGGTGCAGTGCTGATCTATGCGGGGGAGGTTCTCGAAACGCGGCTTTCACGCGCCGGGAAAGTTCTGTCGTTCCTCGCTCGCGTCCTCGGTGCGCCTCTTCCGCTCGACGACGGCATGACGGGTGGCGCCACGGTGGCGGTGATGGAGAACGCCGGGCTCGGCGGGCAGAGTTGGACGCGGACTTATGCGCGTGCCGGGCGGTTTCCCCAGGTGATCCACTCGGCCAAGTGCTTCTCCGGCCCGACGGGGCTCGAGGAGCACGTTGGCCGCGGGGTGGGCATGTCGCTGTCAGTGGTGGAGGAGAACGGTGCGCTCGTGTTCCGCTCGGTGCGCTACTTTCTGGCGTTGGGACGTTGGCGGATCCCGGTGCTGCGTGCGATTGCGCCTGGAGACATGGAGATCGTGCACAAGGACGAGGGCGGCGGTGCGTTCCTCTTCACGCTCACGCTTTCTCACCGTTGGTTCGGAACGCTCATACGGCAGACGGCCCGTTTTCACGACGCGTGACGCCGGGGACCGCGTGCCCTTGGGCCGCCTTGATTTGGATTTGTGGTGACCGGCAGTGGAGGATAAGGTCCGCCTCCTTTCCTCTTGGGCTTGTTTTCGAGCCGCCGCAGCACAGGGAGCCCAGTATGATCGGATCCGCCAAGGATTGGGCGTCGCTCTTGGGATTTGACCGGGAGTCGGACGAGAAGACCATGGCGGCGCGGGCGCGGGTGCTGAGCAAGACACTCGCCTATCTCGACTTGCACTTCTCCGATCCCGACGGCCAGCGGCCTTCGGAAGAGACGGTGATGGAGATCGGGCAGTTCCTGATCCTGGCCGAAGGCATGGAAGCCAAGGGCCGGGGTGCCAAGTTCAAGGAGCTCTACGACACCCTCGTTCAACTGCATCTTGGATGGGACGAGATCGACCGGGACGAGGCGTTTCGCGCCATCGGGCAGAAGGTGGCGCTGTTCAAGGGGATCGTGGCGTTCTCGGACGCGTGGCTCGGAACGGTAACCGCGGTTGCGGCGCCTGCTGTAGCGCCGTCGTCCGTGTCTGCGGCGGTCTCCCCGTTCGCCGCTCCCGAGTTCGACGAGGCGGACGTGAAGACCCGGCTCGTGCGCCCCTCCCATTTGCGGCCTTAGACCCTGGTTTAGCCCCCGGGCGGGGCCGTGGAGCGCGTGTCTCCGGGCCGCCTGTGGCAGCGCCTTCTAAGCGCTCTTGCGCCCCGGGCGATCACCGGCTATTGAGGCCCGCTCGGTTCGCAAATGCCCGGTGATGTGACCACTGTCACCTCGGCGCGATCCGTGACACGGCCGGAGAGGTGGCAGAGTGGTCGATCGCGCCGCACTCGAAATGCGGAGTACGGGCAACCGTACCGGGGGTTCGAATCCCTCCCTCTCCGCCATTTTTCCGCTCACGCGCCTGTAGGCGCTCCGCGAGGGCGGGCCACTTGGCCCGGGTCGCCTTGCTCCCGAGCCCTTCGGGCTGAAGTTCTTCCGCTCACGCGCCTGTAGGCGCTCCGCGAGGGCGGGCCACTTGGCCCGGGTCGCCTTGCTCCCGAGCCTTGCGGGCAAGAGTTTGCAGGCTCACCTCCGCTTGAATGCACCTCCATTCATAAACCTCGCTTCGTCAATTGCTTGGCCAGCCTCGCTTATCGAAAGGCTGCGCTCGGTCAGGGGGCGATCTATACCCTCCTTGGTCTGATCAAAAATTAAGCAGAGGCTGCCTCAAAAACAGTCACAAAAGCTTTGAATGGGGTGTGAACCCCGTATATACGGGGCCTCGAAACCTCGGGCCGGTTGTGAAACCGGCCCGTCGCTGAATGAAAAACAGGCGGGGGGACCCGCCTGTTCGCGTGTCTGGACGTGGATAGGGAATTCTCGATGCTCGACGAAAAGCTGGAGCCGATATTTGCCGAGGTGTTGCGGCGCAATCCTGGAGAAGACGAGTTTCACCAGGCGGTGCGCGAAGTGCTGGATAGTCTCGGCGCTGTCGTCGCGAAGCATCCTGACTATGCGGACGGCGCGCTCATCGAGCGTCTGTGCGAGCCGGAGCGGCAGATCATCTTCCGCGTGCCGTGGGTGGACGACAAGAACCGGGTGCAGATCAACCGCGGCTTCCGCGTGCAGTTCAACTCCGCGCTCGGCCCCTACAAGGGCGGTCTGCGCTTCCATCCGAGCGTGATGCTCGGCACCATCAAGTTTCTCGGCTTCGAGCAGACGTTCAAGAACGCGCTCACCGGCATGCCGATCGGCGGCGGCAAGGGCGGCTCGGACTTCGATCCGAAGGGCCGCTCGGACCATGAGATCATGCGGTTCTGCCAGTCGTTCATGACCGAGCTCGGCCGCCATCTCGGCGAATATACCGACGTGCCCGCAGGTGACATCGGCGTCGGCCAGCGCGAGATCGGCTACATGTTCGGCCAGTACAAGCGCATCGCCAACAAGTACGAATCCGGCGTTCTCACCGGCAAGGGCCTCACCTGGGGCGGCTCGCGCGTGCGCACCGAGGCGACGGGCTACGGCGCCGTCTACTTCGTCGAGCGCATGCTGCGCACGAAGGGTCAGAGCTTCGACGGCAAGAAGGTCGTGGTGTCGGGCGCCGGCAACGTCGCGATCTACACCATGGAGAAGGTGAAGCAGCTCGGCGGCCGCATCATCGCCTGCTCGGACTCCGACGGCTATGTCGTCGAGGAGAGCGGGATCGATCTTGCGCTGCTCAAGGAGGTCAAGGAGCGCCTCCGTGGCCGCGTGAAGGACTACGCGGCTCGCAGGGGTTCGAGCGCGACCTTCGTTCCGGAGGGACGCGTGTGGGATGTGCCGGCCGATATCGCCATGCCGTCCGCCACGCAGAACGAGCTCACGGGCAACGACGCGCGCACGCTCGTGAAGAACGGCGTGGTCGCGGTGGGCGAAGGCGCCAACATGCCGTGCACGCCGGACGCGGTGCGCGTGTTCCTGGATGGCAAGGTTCTGTTCGGCCCGGGCAAGGCAGCGAACGCGGGTGGCGTCGCCACAAGCGCGCTCGAAATGCAGCAGAACGCTTCGCGCGATTCCTGGAGCTTCGAGGCGACGGAGAAGCGTCTGTCGGACATCATGCACGGCATCCACGATCGCTGCGCGCAGACGGCCGAAGAGTATGGCGCGCCCGGCAACTACGTGCTTGGCGCCAACATCGCCGGCTTCACGCGGGTGGCCGAGGCCATGCGTGCGCTGGGCGTGATCTGAGCCTCGCGTTCGATCTCTGACATTTCAAGCGCGGCAGGCCGACAGGTTTGCCGCGCTTTCCTTTTGTGAGTCGCGCTCAAGCGAGGGCGGCGAGGATGGCGTCGAGGCCATCGGTCAGGGCGGCGGGGCCGGGCTGAAGGATGATCGGCGATTTGATCTCGACGATCCGACCCGTGGCGACGGCGGGAATTGCGCTCCATCCTGCGCGCGTCTTGAAACTGTCGAGCTGGACCTTCTTTCCGCACCAGGAGGCGAGGATGACGTCAGGTGCGCGCTCGATCACCTGCTTCGATGTGACGACGCGCTCGCTGGCTGCGGCCTTCGCACGCAAATCCGCGAAGACGTCGGTTCCGCCCGCGATCTCGATCAGCTCGGACACCCAGCCGATGGCGGAGATCATAGGGGCGTCCCACTCTTCGAAGTAGACGCGGGGCCGTGTCGTTCGTCCTTTCGCCTGCTCTGCGATTCCGGCGAGGCGGGTTTCGAGCGTGCGTGCCAGCGCGTCGGCTTTCCCGGTGCATCCGATCAGCGCGCCAAGCGTGCGGATCATCGCGAAGATGCCGGCAATGTCGCGCTGGTTGAACAGGTAGACCGGCAGGCCCCGCTTGGCGAGATCGGCGACGATCGGGCCCTGGATGTCGGAGAAGGCAAGGATGAGGTCGGGCTCGAGCGCGATGATCCGCTCGATGTCGGCCGACAGGAAGGACGAGATGCGCGGCTTTTCTTTTCTGACGCCCGGCGGGCGCACGGCGTAGCCCGATACGCCGACAATGCGATCCTGCTCACCGAGGAGGTAGAGGGTTTCTACCGTCTCCTCGGTGAGGCAGATGATGCGTTCGGCGGGATAGCGCCGCAAGAGAGCGGGCCCCCGCTAGGATGCGGCCGAAGCCGTTGCCTGAGTCGCGGGGGTCACCAGCTCGAGCGCGATGGCTGCGCGGTGAACGAGCACGAAGGCGACGTAGGCAACGGCATTGATGACGAGCACCTCGGTGACGATGGCGATCGAGAAGGCATCGCCCTCGTATGCGAAGGCCACGCCCGCGAGATAGAGGCCGATCTGGTAGGTTACGAAAGCGGCGGCGAAAGCGATGACCGGAGACAGCGGCTGAGGCATGGCAGGCCGCGTTGCGATGCAGGCGGCCAGGAAACCGAGAACGGCCGAGACGCCGATGGCCGCGCCCCAGGCGTAGCTGTCGGCGGTGTGCGGATAGCTGAGCAGCAGGAAACCGACGGCTTGATTGACGAGCCACGCAGTGACGACGAGAGCGAGGCCTTCGCTGCGCCCCATCTTGAGGGCGGCAAGCGCGGCAACGGCCGCCAGGGGTGCGGCACAGGCGAATGAGAAGCTGCCGATGACGGTGAGGCCAGCGATCAGAGCGATCCAAATCGCCGTGCCTGCTGTCTGGCTCGTGGAAGCGTTGGAGGTGTCTGCTGTCCTGTCGGTCACGGGCTTATCCTTTGGCGAGTCTCGATCCTGCGTGTGCGATAGCGGAACGCTTCGTCCGTCCTACCGATACGACGCACGCGGGTAGTGTCAATCCGGTAAAGACGATGACTGACGCCGGACGGCTTGTCTCGCGCGGGATCAGGCGGCGCGGGAGGCTTTTGCAGCGGCGAGCCAGCCTTTTACCCGCTCGACATCGGGAGCTCTCCCGTCGCGCAGGATGCGCTGGCCCGCGGGACTTGCAGCGAATGCCAGCACGTCGGCGCAGAGCTTGGCCTCGTCCACGGCGGCGAGACGATCGCCGGTCCGGTAGCCGGCCTGGGCCAGCAACTCGGCGTAGGTGCCACGCAGGCTCGGAATCTCGAGCATGAGCCGGCATTGGTCCTGCCACAGCGCGATCGTCTCCTCCGAGACCTGCCGCAGAGCCAAGCCTTCGGCGATCCCGCGGGGCGAGGCAGCCAGGAAGTCGGCCACAGACTTAACCCCCAGGGGGGCCAGGCGCTCGGCCATGCGCGGCCCGATGGAGGGCGCGCGCTCGATGTCGTCGGCGAGCGCGAGGCGGTGCCGCTCTGTCGGCCGTTCGTTCAATGGCGGCTCGGCGGCCGGGGGCGTTACGTCCTGCGGAGCAGGCTCGGTTTGCGTGGCGGCAGGCTCGTGAGCTTTGACCTGCAGTGCTGCGGGCTTCGGCGCCGTGACCTTCTTCGGCGGCGCGATGGCGGCGGCACGCTGCTCGGCAAGGCGCGCGCGCTGCGGCGCCTCGATCTCCTTGGCGTAGAGGTCGCGCACGACGCGATCGTCCTCCGGCAGCGTTGCGTTCACCTGACCGGTGGTGGTCAGCTCGTCGTACATGGCGGTCACGATGCGGCGGTCCTCCGCATCCGCGAGGCGCTTG
Organism: Hyphomicrobium zavarzinii ATCC 27496; assembly: GCF_000383415.1. GTDB lineage: Bacteria > Pseudomonadota > Alphaproteobacteria > Rhizobiales > Hyphomicrobiaceae > Hyphomicrobium_C > Hyphomicrobium_C zavarzinii. Next base: position 354,728 of record NZ_KB911255.1, read on the forward strand.
GCCAGCATCTTGGCCGGGATCTTCAAGGCGGCGAGCACTGTGTCGAGCGTCAGGCTGACGTCCGGCGGGGTGACGGCGCTATCTGTGAACGCGCGGTCGAGCACGCTTGCGAAGGTAGCCGCTGCGTAGACCACCAGCTCGGCCAGGATCTTGCGGCTCAAGGCATCGAGCCCGGCCGGAGGATCGATAACGCCGGTGTTGAGATCGTAGTGGGCGATCAGCGCTTCGTAGTGCGGATTGGCTTTCTCCGCGCCGCGGCAGACCAGCTCGCGCAGCCAGCGCTCTCCATTTCCCGCGCCAAGTCTCAGCTCGCCATGGGCGGCAAGGCCTTGGGTGCGGAGGGCATCGTAAGAGCGCGAGATCGACCACTCGGCCGCGCGGTGGATGCTGTTCTCCGCGTCCGACTGTCCGGTGTGGAAGGGCTGGATCGGATCGGTGACGTAATGGGAGAGCACGCCCGCGTTCCAGATGGCCTGCTCCCAATCGTTGCGGCGGAGCGCGTCCGTCAGCTCGCCATACCATTTCTCGGCTTTGTCCAGGGCGCCGCCCCAATAACCGTCACGCACGTGAAGAACGTGGTTCTTGAAGTCCTTGAACTGGTCGTCGGGCGCCTTGGAGCCTTCCATGTAGAGGTCGGCATGTTTCAGGAACAGGCGCTCCCAGCGATCAGCGTCGGGGCTTTGCAGATGATGGAGGGCGTCGAGCGCCAGCTTGTGGTGCGTGCCCTTGGCGTGGGCGGCGTAAACGATGCGGAACAATAAGGACATGCGCTTTCCCCGGGGCCTCTCTCATGCGTCGCTGCAACTTGGGGCGAGTCGGGCACGGAAAGAAGAAGGCCCGAGCGCAACCCTGTGCATGAGTGGCTTGATTTGCCTTGAGGGCGTGCCTGGATCCCGGCCACCTTGCGAGGCACGGCTCCGCCATGACGCCGGGATGACGTTGCTGGACAAGATTTGGCAGGCCCATTTCACCGTCACCCCGTCTCAGGACGGGGTGCAGATCCGAGAGCTTTCTCGCTGCGTGTTGCCGACAGCCAGCGGTCGCGTGCTCAGAGGAAGTCGAGCAGGGCCTTCAGCGTATCCTCCGGGGCTTCCTCCGGCAGGAAGTGGCCGCAATCGAGGGCGTGGCCGGTGACCGTGGCGGCGGATTTCTCGCGCCAGCTTGCGAGCACGTCGAACTTGCGGCCCACGATGCCGCGGCTTCCCCACAGCGCGAGCAGCGGCATGGTGAGCTTCACGCCTGCCGCATCGCTTTCGGCATCGTGGACGAGATCGATGGTGGCGGCTGCGCGGTAGTCCTCGCAAGCCGCGTGAATGGCCATCGGATCGAAGAAGGATTCCACGTAATGGCGCAGCACAGGCTCATCGAAGGCGCCGTCGGTGCGGCACCAGGAGGCCAGCGTGTGGCGGATGTAATAGTGCGTGTTGTTGGCGATCATCCGCTCGGGAAAATCTGCCGGCTGGATCAGGAAGAACCAGTGGTAGTAGGCGGTCGCGAACTCGCGGTCGGTGGCGGCGTACATGGTGGCCGTCGGCGCGATGTCGAGCACGGCCAGGCGCTCGACCGCGCTCTGATGATCGAGCGCGAGGCGATGGGCGACGCGCCCGCCTCGGTCGTGGCCGACGAGGCGAAAGCGCTCGAAGCCCAAGGCCCGCATCAAAGCGACCTGATCGGCGGCCATGGCGCGCTTGGCGTAGGCGGCATGATCGGCGCCGCCCGGCGGCTTGCTCGATTGTCCGTAGCCGCGCAGATCGGCGGCGACCACGGTGAAGCGCTCGGCCAGGGGCGCGGCGATTTTGCGCCAGCAGGCCCGCGTTTGCGGATAACCGTGCAAAAGCAGCAAAGGCGGGCCGGAGCCCCCTTTCACGGCTGCGATCTCAATGCCGTTGCCGACCGGGATGGTGTGTGATGTAAAGCTCTCGAACATCTCGGACAGGGGCTGGCCACGTTAACGTTTGGCCGATCCTACGACAGCTTGCACACGATGAGGGGGACTTTTCATGAAGCTTGTGCGGTTCGGACCCAAGGGCTCGGAGAAGCCCGGACTGGTGGACAAGGACGGCAAGATCCGTGATCTCTCCGCGCACGTGGCGGACATCACGGGTGAGACGCTCTCGCCGGAGAGCCTCGCCAAGCTCAAGGCGCTCGATCCGGCCTCGCTGCCGCTGGCGCCGGAGGGCGTGCGGCTCGGGCAGCCGGTGGCACGGCCGTGGAGCTTCATCGCCATCGGCCTCAACTATGCGGATCACGCCAAGGAGGCCGGCCTCGAGATTCCTTCCGAGCCGATCATCTTCAATAAGCTCGGCAACACCGTCTCGGGTCCGTTCGACGACGTGATCTATCCGAAGAACTCCGACCGCATGGACTGGGAGCTGGAGCTTGCCTTCGTGATCGGCAAGCGCGCCCGCTATGTCGAGGAGAAGGACGCGATGGACTACGTCGCGGGCTATGCGATCTGCAACGACGTCTCTGAGCGGCGCTTCCAGATGAAGCGCAACGGCCAATGGTTCAAGGGTAAGGCGGCCGAGACGTTCGGGCCGCTGGGACCGTGGCTGGTGACGACCGACGAGATCCCCGATCCGTCAAACCTCAAGATGTCGCTCAAGGTCAACGGCGAGGTGAAGCAGCAGGGATCGACGGCGACCATGATCTTCTCGATCCCCTATCTCGTCGCGTACGTCACGCAGTTCTGCGTGCTGGAGCCGGGCGACATCGTGACGACGGGCACGCCGCCCGGCGTCGGCTCGGTGATGAAGCCGCCGCAGTACCTCAAGGCCGGCGACGTGATGGAACTCGAGATCGAAGGCCTCGGCCTCCAGCGCCAGACGGTCGTACCGTTCACGGGCTGAGCGGCCCTCCTCCTGACATTCAGCCGCCGGCGTTCCGTTTGGCGTCGGCGGCGATCCGCTCTTCCTGCGCGCGCAGCTCGGGGGTGAAGGCTTCGCCGAAGTCGTCGGCCTCGAACACCGGGCGGATCTCGATCTCGGTTTCCTCGTCGTGCGGGTTGGGGCAACGCTTCACCCAGGCGATGGCCTCGGCAAGGTCTTTCACCTTCCAGAGCCAATAGCCGGCGATCACCTCCTTGGTTTCGGCGAACGGTCCGTCGATGACGAGGCGGTCCTTGCCCGAGAAGCGCACACGCGCGCCCTTGCTGGAGGGATGGAGTCCTTCGCCCGCGAGCAGGATGCCCGCCTTCACCAGCTCCTCATTGTAGTTGCCCATGTCGGTCAGAAGCTGCTCGCCCGGCATCTCGCCCGCCTCCGACGACTTGCTGGCTTTGACGATGACCATGACCTTCATGGGGATCTCTCCTGCTTACGGTTTGTGTCTCCGGCTGTCCGGCGTTCGCCCGATCAGCGGCTCTCGCAATGAAGACGGCGGACACGCCTGCGTTCCGACATCCCGCGAAAAAAAGAAATGAGGCGTGATGAAATCGGATCCGTGCGGCCGCGCGGGGCGATCTGTCAGCGCACCGAGAACTTGAAAGGCACCGAGACCACCATGGGGCCGTTGTTCGCATCGCTCGGCATCGGGGGGAAGGGGGCGGCCCGGTCGATCGAAGCGACGGCGGCTTCGTCCAGAACCTTCGAGCCCGAGCTTGCGGTCACCTCGCGCGAGATCAACTCGCCTTGCGGGCCGACGGTGAAGCGGACAATGACCGTTCCGACCTCGCGGGAGCGCGGGTTCACCTTCTTCTTCGAGATGTGCGAGAACAGCCTGCCGCGATAGGCGGAGATGGCGGTCGTATCGCCGCCCGTCTGCTTGGCGCCGGCAGCGCGCTGCTCGTCAACGGCGATTTCTGTCTGCTCGACGGCTGCGACCTGCTCGGGCTTCGCCTCCTTGATCTCCTCAGGCTCCGGCTCGCGAACGATCTTCTCCTGCTCGGGGCCGAACTCGGACCCGATCACGTGCTGCACGTCCTCCTCGATCGGCTTTACTTCCTCGACGGGAGGGGCGGCCTGGACGACCGGGGGCGGGGCTTCGACGGCGTCGACGTTCATTTCCGCTTCGCCGAGCTTGGCCACGCCTTCGATGGCGATGCCTTGCTCGACCACGAAGGTGTCCTCGCCGGTTCCTTCATCCAGAGATGCGCCGCCGGGCGAAATCAGGAAGAACCCCACGATCGCCCCGTGGAGGAGGAAGGAGACCAGCCATGTTACAGCCCGTAGCGTCATTGCGCCTGGCGGCTCCGCATTTGCGTTATTGTGCGCTCTTGGGCTTGGGCTGGGAGAGAAGCGACACGCGACCGTATCCACTCTCGCCCACGCGGCCCAGCACGTCCATCACGTCGCCGTAGTTGCTCTTCTTGTCGGCTCGGACGTAGACGACGGTATCGCCCTCGGAGGCACGCAGCTCACGAAGGCGCGGCACGAGATTGTCACTCGAGACCTGCTCCTCGCGAATGTAGAGAGACCCGTCGCCCGCGAGCGAGACGACCATGGCCTTCTTGGATTGACTGACGCGGGCGGCGGAAGTGTTGGGCAACTCCAGGGGGACGCCCGCGACCATCAGGGGCGCGGCGACCATGAAGATGATGAGAAGAACGAGCATCACGTCGACCATCGGCGTGATGTTGATCTCCGCCATCGGGCGATAGCCACTATCGTCCTCGTCGCCCTGGGGCGAGCCATTTCCGACCGCCATGCCCATCAGTGAGACTTTCCTGCACGCAGGGGCTCGCCGGTGGTGGCGGTGCGGGCGAAGCCCTCAGACTGGGGGCGCGAAAGGCGGCGGGCCAGCTCAGTGATGGTGGAACCTGCGCGATTGGCGCCGCGGCCGAGCGACACAGAGATCATGTTGTAGGCCATGACCGCCGGGATGGCCGCCGCAAGGCCGAGAGCCGTGGCGAAGAGGGCTTCCGCGATGCCGGGCGCCACGACCGCGAGGGACGTGTCCTTCTGCTGGGCGATCGACGTGAAGCTGTTCATGATGCCCCACACCGTTCCGAAGAGGCCGATGAAGGGGGCTGCCGAGCCGACGGTGGCGAGAAACGGCAGGCCGACCTCGAGGCGCTGCAATTCGCCCTTGAGGGCGGAGCGCATGGCGCGCTCCAGGCGCGCTCGCAACTCGCTGCGGCTCTCGTTGCGGCTGGCGCCGTCGTCGGCCTCGTGGTGGGCCGCGGAGAGGAGCGTGCGGACAAGGCCGCGAGGGGCCTCGGCCGGGCTCTCGTCGGTCACCGAACGCTCCAGGCGGCGCAGGTCGCGGCCTAGCTTCGTGAGGCGGATCGACTTCTCCAGGATGATGGCCCAGCATGCTACCGAGGCGATCGCCAAGAGGGCCATGACCGTCTTCACGACGGGGTCTGCTTGCAGGATAAGGCCGTAAATCGAGAAATCGTGACCGGCCGCGACCGTGATCTGCTCCACGACGGATACCCTTTACTTACTTCGACAGTTGCACATTCGTGAGCGACTTCACCGTCATTCCCGCGAGGCAGTTATCGAGCGGACCTGCATCGGCTTTGCACTCCACGACATCGTTGATCAGGAAGCTCCCGATCTTGTCGCAGGCAATGTTGTCCAAATCGAAGAGCTTCACCGTGCGCTTCTGGGGCTTGAGCGGTGCCAGATCCATGGCGAAGCGGCGGCCGATCACGCCATCCTGCTGAAAAAGCACGATATCGAGCTTGTAGGACTGGTAGGCCGTCGCGTCATCGTTCTGGACGACGAGATAGGCGCGGCAGCCAGAGCCCTGCGGCTCCAGCTTGTTGAGCTCGACGGACAGCGCGGGCGGTCCTGCAAGGACCGGAAGGGCGCCTACGGATAGCGATGCAAGGGCGACGAAGCCGAGCGCGGTGCCTCGGGAGCGAATGGGCCAGTTCAAGAAATGCCTCCTAGACCTCAGAATTCCGGCCCGCTTTGCCCACTCTTCGCCACGCGGGCGACTGCGGGATGCCGGCTCTTTGCTTCATTATAACCTGACACCGAGCCGCAGTCCCCGCAGTCTTGAGCAGAAATCTCGGGTCGGCATTCCGAATCTTGCGTCGTCCTCACGCTCTTCTTCGACAGAACGGAGTGGTGCCTGGAAACCGGCATCCCCGGCCGGTGATTTTCGAGGTGGGCGCAGAGCTTGCCCGTCAATATCGCGAAACCTGCCCTTGGCGCAACTCATCCGAACACGTTCACACCCGGCATGGCGGGCCAGGAATACCTCGCGGAGGGCACTCAGAAGGCGGCAAAACCTGCCGGTGCCTGCCTGCACCACTCCGGTTCCTTAGGTGTATCCGGAGATGACGATCCTGATTGATTTTCACCCAGATTATTACGGGACTTATTCCCTAAATAGGATGAAGTTCTGTAATTGGGAGCAGGTGATTGCAAAATCGGGAAAAATTCCCGATGCGAGAGTGTCACATACTCCATGAAATCCTGCCGTTTGTGGGAAAGATCACTGTTACTTTGTTGACCGTTTTTTCCTGTGGCTCATAGTCCTCCCGAAGGGAAGGGGAACGGCTGTCAAGGAACTGTGCGGATACAACGTTACGCGCACCGCCAGCCCACTACCGACTATTAGTAACCAAGGGGAGCACGGGGCTAATGAATCTCAGTCGGATCGCGCTGGTCGCAGGAGCACTTGTCGTCGGGTCGCAAGGCGCCGCCGCGCAGGACGCCGCTGGCGGTAATCAGTCAGGGGCCGCTGGAAGCGAGCTGCCCGCGATCGACGTCGTGCAGGAAACCCCGGTTCAAAAGGCTGCGCGGGCCAAGAAGAAGGCCGTCGCCGTGTCGCCGCTCTCGAGCGCACCGTCGACGCCTGCGCCGGAGGCTCCCACCGAAACTCCGGCCGTGAAGGTGCCGAGCGCGGTGACGACCGTATCGGACAGCGACATCCAACGCGAGGGCACGGGACAGGTACAGCAAGCGCTGCAGCAGCAGGTTCCGGGTGTCATTCTCTCCGACGCCGCCGGCAACCCGATGCGCGCGGAAGTTTCGTTCCGCGGCTTCGACGCCTCGCCGGTCAGCGGCCGCTCTCAGGGCCTGGCCGTCTATCAGAACGGCGTGCGCATCAACGAAGCGTTCGGCGACACGGTTCAGTGGGACGTTCTTCCGAGCAACGCGATCGCATCGATGTCGGTCGTCAGCAACAACCCGTCGTTCGGTTTGAACGCACTGGGTGGCGCGGTCAGCATCCTCATGAAAGACGGGTTTAGCTACGAGGGTGCCGAGGTCGACGTGATGGGTGGCTCGTACGGACGCCGCCAGGTTGGCGTTCAGGCGGGCGGATCGAGCGGAAACGCGAGCATCTATGTCGCGGCCGAGGGTATCAAGGAAGACGGCTTCCGTGATTTCTCCGACAGCGAGATCAAGCGCTTTTACGGCGACATCGGCCTCAAGGGCAGCTTTGCAGAATTCCATTTCAGCCTGACCGCCGCCGACAATCATTTCGGAGCGACGGCTGCTGCGCCGATCCAGCTTCTCGAGAAGAGCTGGAGCAATACGTTCACGTCGCCTCAGACGACCGATCTTGAAGTCTTGATGCCGACGATCTCGGGCACCGTGAAGGCAACCAATACACTGACGCTCTCCGGCGCAGGCTACTATCGCCGTTATAAGAACCGCGTCGTTGACGGCAACGTCACGGAGGCTGAAGAGTGCCCCTCTACGCCGCCCGGTGGCGACCCCGCCGAGGAGTACCTCTGCCTTGAGGGCGACGATAACCAGCCCATCGTCGATACGAATGGAAATCTCATCCCGATCGATGACGTTAGCGACAACGAGGAGCTCGTTGGCTCTATCGAGCGTCTCAGAACCGACAGCGACAGCTGGGGTGGCGTTATTGAAGGGCAGGAGAAGAGCCCGCTGTTCGGCCGTCCGAACCTGTTCATCGCCGGTTTGTCGTACGATCACGGACGCTCGCGCTACAAGACGTCGAGCGAACTCGGCGAGATCGGGCCGGGCTACGTGGTTGATGGCTCCGGCGTGATGATCGGCGGCGTGGAGAACCTGGTTGATCCGGACGAGGCGGATGAACTCGCTCCGCGCGACCTGAAGACCGAGAACACCTACTGGGGTCTCTATTTCTCGAACGCGCTGGACGTCACGGACCGCCTCACGGTGACCGTGGGTGGCCGCTATAACTATGCGCGTATCAAGCTCGAAGATCAGACGGGCGAGTTCAGCGAACTCAACGCCACCAATACCTATGAGCGGTTCAACCCGATGGCAGGCGCCAACTTCAAGCTGCTGCCCGGCCTCTCGCTCTACGGTGGCTACTCGGAATCGAACCGCGCGCCGACGCCGGCCGAGTTGGGTTGCGCCGAGCCTGAGGTTCCGTGTCTTATCGAGAGCTTCCTGACGGATGACCCGCCGCTGGAGCAGGTGGTCGGACATACGGCAGAACTCGGACTGCGCGGACAGGGCAACTACTATGGCGGCCGCTACACCTGGGGCGCCGGCTTGTTCCGGACCCTGGCCTCCGACGACATTCTGCCGGTCATGGTCGACAATCGCATCTTCTTCGTGAACGCTGGCGATACGCTGCGGCAGGGCGTCGAATTGTCCGCCGGTTACGAGACGCGCAAATGGAATGTTTATGCGACGTACGCCTTCGTCGACGCGACCCTCGACAAGTGCACCAATCCTGACGATGACGGCCTCTGCGCCTTCCTGGAGCAGGGCGACCGCCTCCCCGGCATTCCGCGCCATCGCTTCAAGGCAGGCTTCGAGTACTGGCTGACCTCCAAGTGGAAGTTCGGCGCGGATCTCGTTGCGGCCAGCAACTCGCCGTTCTTCCCCAACGAGGAATCGGCAGAGGATGACCTTCACGCTCTTCTTGCAGGCTATACTCGGGTCGACCTCCATACGTCGTACGACATCACGGACAACATCCAGATCTATGGTCTCGTGAAGAATCTGTTCGATCGGAAATATGGCCTCTACGGCACGTATTTCGAAACGAGCGATGTCAGCCCGATCAACGAGGAGCTGAACGGCTTCCCGCTCACAGACCCGCGCACCATCTCCCCGTCTCAGCCCTTCGCGGCCTACGGCGGCGTGAAGGTGAAGTTCTAAACTCCCACCTTTCTCCCAAAGGCGGCTCTTAAGAGGCCGGTTGCTCAGCAACCGGCCTCTTTTCTTTTTTGGCGGTCTGCGTGGCGGAGCGGAAGAATCGGTAGCCGGCTTGCTTCGCGACGAGCGCTTCTTCGCTCTAGGGCCTTTCATCCGATCGGGCGTTTTCTGGCATCAAATAGTTCCCGGGCAAATTTCTTATCCGTATAATTACATCAGTATACACACTTCAGCATGTAACGTACAAATACTGATGTAAGTAACGCATAAGGTATTGTTGCCACCGTATAGATCGCGAGTCGAAGATGCTTAGGTGCAACATCTGAAGAGTTTCCGTGTTCCCGAGAAATATCGGGAAATAGTGCCATTGTCGGTGCCAGGACTCTCCGACATTTCTGAATTTGACCAAAAAGAGGCCAATTGGCGCTGGGGTGCCTTGGTCCGCCAGAACAGGGTCGAATAGGGAGTGGGCGGGATGCAGACCTTCAGGTTCACCACGACGAGATCTCTACTTATGGCAGGTGCATCCTGCCTGATTTCAACCAGTGCGTTTGGCCAGCAGGCCGCGCAGCCCGCTAACGAGGGCGGTCTTCCGGAAGTCCAGGTCATCCAAAAGAAGGCTCCGGGGGCTACCAAGGCGGCGACCAAGAAAGCTCCTCCGCCTCAGGCTCCCGCGCCGGTCGCTCAGCCCGAGCCGGTGCAGGACGCCCCGATCGAATCCAACTCGCCCTACGGTGCGGCCAACAGCGGAGGGGCGCGGGCCCGGGCCGAGAACTCGCCGACGTCTCCCATCAACCCGTCCAACATCCTGCCGGGCAACCTGCAGAACTTCTCGTCCGCGGCCAGCCGGGTCGACACCGCACAGATGGACGAGTTCCAGCCGCGGCAGACCAACGACGTGCTGACGCGCGTGCCGGGCGTGAACGTGATCAACGATGATGGCTTCGGGCGCCACGGCGGCATCGGCGTGCGCGGCTCGCCTCCGCGGCGCGGCCGAAAGGTGCTGCACCTCGAGGATGGCCAGCCGATCAACATGAGCGTCTGGATCGATCCTTCGGTGCACTACGTGCCGCCGGTCGATCGTCTCGAGAGCATCGAGGTGCTGCGCGGCACGGTGATCAACCACGGCCCGCTCAACAACCATGGCGTGGTCAACTTCCGTAATCTCTCGCCGTTCGGACCGAACGAGACGGTGATCGGCGCTTCGATCGGACACACCGAGAACGACGGGCGCGGCGAGGCGAAGAGCCAGGATCGTTGGGGCGTTTCCAACACCCGGCATTTCCATACGCGCCAGGGCATCGGCAACGTGGGCGTGGTGTTCTCCTACAGCGGCGCGGAAGCCGACGGCGCGTGGGATACGGAGCGCCTGCGCTACAACGACTTCTACGGCGCTATTGGCTGGAAGGGGATCAACTCGGATCTCACCTTCTCGGTGACGCACTTCCGCCAGCGCGACAACTACGACGAGGCCAACATCGAGGGCGAGGAGGGTGATGGTCCGGGCAATGCCGAGGCCAAGTTCTTCTCGATCGGACACGCCAAGTCGTTCGAGAACCCCGGCGCGAACTACAACACCTACAATGCCGACGTGACCAAGCTTCAGCTCGTGCACAACTACTATGTGGACGACACGACGACGATTACATCGCGCGTCTACGGTTTCGATCATCGCCGTGACCGGTACCAGAACTTCGAAGGCGAGGATCCGAGCGATCCCGGTGATGGGCTCTCGGCGGAGATCGACGGCGACGACGTCTTCGTGCCTGAAGGCGTGATGCTGGGGCGCCTGCGCACCTATCGCCAGCTCGGCGCGGAAATGCGCGCCGAGTTCGCCGACCGCCCGTTCATCGGCGGTCTGCGCCAGGATATCCAGGTGGGCATCCGCTACGAGTACAACGACTTCACGAACAAGAACTTCTTTGGACGCCAGGGGCAGATCCTGGAGGATGGCGACGAGACCGGAACCGTTGTGTTCGACACCGACACCAACGCGAACGCCTTCTCGACGTTCCTGCAGTCGACTATCCATGTAACGAACACCTTCAACGTCACGCCGGGGTTGAGGCTCGATCACTACCGTGTGTCGCGTCTCACGCGTGCGTCCACCGAGGAAGAGGGCGAAGGTGAAGAGGAGGATGTGGGCGATTGCGGTCCGCTCGATCCGTTCCTCGATCCCGTGGATGGCGAATGCGTCGTGATCGAAGGGTTCGATGGCACTCGCCGCACGGACTCCTTCGACACCACGGCCGTATCGCCGGGCATCTCCTTCGCCTACACCGGCTTCTTCAAGTCCACGATCTACGGCGGCTATCACCGCGGCCTGACGCCCCACGTTCTGCGTGAGGCGAACGCCGGCTTCCCGCCGGAGGACGAGATCGGCGACAACTTCCAGATCGGTCTTCGCTCGACGGCGATCCGGGGCGTGACGTTCGACATCGCGGCTTTCCACCACAACATCGAGAACTTCCAGGTCAAGGGCGCTGGTACGGATGCGGCCGGCAACAACGTCTATCACACGCTGGATCGCGTCCAAATCAACGGCTTTGAAGTCTACGGCCGCGTGGACAGCCGCCCCTTCACGGGCGGGCCCTTGAACCTCTTCTTCGAGGGCAACTACACGCTCTCGGACGCCAAGATCAAGAAGGGCACGCTGTTCGAGTGCGAGGAGCCGAACGATGCGGAAGATTGTCAGGCCGATCCCTCACTGCTCGAGGTGGAGTCTGTCGGCGGCAATCGCGTGCCCGAGGTCTACAAGCACTTCGCGCACCTGACCGTCGGTGTCGAGCACCGCTGGGGCTGGGACGCAAGCGTATCCTGGACCTATCGCGGCAACTTTTACACCGACGAGGTCAACACGCCTTATGGCGGCGACGAGGAAGGCGAGGACGGTCTCGTGCCGGACGTGTGGTTGCTTTCGGCCCGCGCCAACATGAAGCTCGGCGATACGGGAGCGAGCCTCTTCATCGCCGGCGATAACCTGCTCGACAAGCTCTACATCGCAGACCGCGAGGACGGCATCAAAGCCGGCCAGGGCCGTACGGTGTGGGGCGGGTTCAAGTACAAGTTCTAATCGCTATTGCGCTTCTCCCGCATTTGCGACACGGCGGAACGCGGCGTCTCGAAAGAGGCACCGCGTTCCGTCTTTCGAGGCCGTACGGATGCGGGTTTTCGAGGGGCGCTACGAGCGGGCGATCTCGGCCGTGTCTGCGAGGATGTCGTAGGTGCAGGAGATCCCGGTCCGCGTTACCGACAGGATCAGGTAGGGCTGGCGGAAGCGCGCGTTCCAAAGCTCGTGCTCGAACTGCCAGACATGCACCGGAATGGCCGGGTTGCCGACGGCGACCCGAGGCTCGGCCTCCGCCGACCAATCGACCGCCCCCGCAGGCGCGGGCGCGCGATGGGCGCAGGCATCGGCTGCGCGGGTTCGATATGCAGAGACGAGGGCCTCCTCGGTTGCGGACCGGTAGAGGCTATCCTGAAACCAGACCTTGAGGACGGCGAGCAACGCCAAAGCCAGGACGAGAGCCCTCATGACGGATTCGCAATCTCGGCCTTTCGCGGCCGGCCAACGGACAGGGCCGCGCTGCATTCAGCCCTTGGGCGGACGCTGCGGCGTTTGATCTCAGAGGCGGCCAGAGTGCCTCCGGCATGGTGAACAAAGAGTTACGGCGAGCGCGCGGCGGCAAGCGAAAGAGGCTCACTCCGCCCGCCTCATTTCGCAGTGCGGCAAGCGCCGAGGGCCGCGTTTCGGCCGGGAATTGCCCGCGAAAGGCTTGTCAGAGCGCGTTCCATGCGGCATGGATCGCGGCCAGTCTCACACCAAAGTCGAACTTCCGGGGAGGACATACGACCCATGGCAAAAAAGAAGATCCTGATCACCTGGCCTCTGCCGGATGCCGTCATGGCCCGCGCGCGGGAAACTTATGATGTGATCGCGCACGGAGACAACCCGAAGATCACCGTCGACGAGATGCTGGAAACCGCCAAGTCGGTGGATGCCATCCTGCTCACGCTCAACGAGAAGTGCCCGAAGGCCGTGATCGATCGCGTGCCTGAGAACATCAAGTGCATCTCGACGTTCTCGATCGGGTTCGACCACATCGATCTCGAGGCCTGCAAGGCTCGTGGCATCAAGGTCGGCAACGCGCCCCATGGCGTGACGGTCGCGACGGCGGAAATCGCCATGCTGCTGCTGCTCGGTGCTGCGCGCCGTGCGGGCGAGGGCGAGAAGATGATCCGCACGCGCTCCTGGCCGGGCTGGCAGCCGCTGCAGCTCGTCGGCCAGCGGCTCGACAACAAGAAGCTCGGCATCTACGGCTTCGGCAAGATCGGCCAGGCGCTGGCGCAGCGTGCGCGCGGCTTCGACATGGAAGTCCATTACTACGACATCTATCGCGCGAAGCCCGAGGTTGAGGCGAAGTACAACGCGACTTATCACGACAGCCTCGACAGCCTGCTCAAGGTCTCGCAGTTCTTCTCGATCAACGCACCTTCGACGCCGGAGACGCGCGGCTTCTTCAACAAGGCCACCATCGAGAAGCTGCCGCACGGCGCTATCGTCGTGAACACGGCGCGCGGCGATCTCGTCAACGACGAGGACATGATCGCGGCGCTCAAGTCCGGCCGCCTCGGGTATGCCGGCCTCGACGTGTTCGCGGGCGAGCCCAAGATCAACGAGGGCTATTACGACCTGCCGAATACGTTCCTGTTCCCGCATCTCGGCTCTGCGGCCATTGAGGCCCGTAACCAGATGGGCTTCGAAGCGCTCGACAACATCGACGCGTTCTTTGCGGGCAAGGACATGCCGTTCAAGCTGGCCTGATCGCCTGACCAGATATGCTTCGTGGCGGCATACGGATTTGAAAACCGTATCCCGCCCCGATTTTTTTCGGACCGCTCGAAGTTGGCTATTGCTTCAGCTCGGCCTGCTTCTTCGGCTCCGACTTCTCGGCGCGCACGCGGGCGAGCATGTCACGCACCATGTCGCGGGCCGTGAAATCGCAAGCTTCGCGGCTCGAATAGCTTTGATTGTAGTCGCGGGCGAGCTGCGGGAAGACGCTCTCGCTCAGGCGCTGATTGGCCTTGTTGCCCGTCATGAAGGCCGTCTGGCTTTCATCGATGTAGGTGTCGAGCTCCCCGATCTCAGCGGGCGTCAACGGGCCGCTGCACTTCACGGCGATGATGCGCGCGGCGATGGCGCCGCCGATCGAGGCCTTCGTACCCGGCCAGCGGGCGGTGTTCGCGGATGCGCCGCTTGCGGCGATGAGCGAGAGGCCGAGCGCCAGTGTCGAGGCGCGGAAAGCCCAGGTAGTCTTCATGATCGTCTCCGTCGTTGAATGACCGCCGAGCTCGTTTCATTCGTTCCGGCCGGCGTTGAGAGGGAAGCCAGGCCGTGCTCTTGGATCGGTCATAGAACTTGAGGCGAGGGCTCGTCCGACAAGTGTTTTGTCCGGACACCGGACCCGCCTATGATGCGCAGAGAAGATATCTCTGAGGCTTGATCATGGCAGACGGCGAGGCGGGGCGCATTGCGGCAAATCGTGGCCAGAACCCGTCCAGGGAAAGCGGGAAAACGCCATCGATCGGTCTTGTTCTCGGCGGCGGGGGCGCGCGAGGGCTTGCTCATCTCGTCATGCTCGAAGTGTTCGATGAGCTTGGAATCAAACCGAAAATCATCGCCGGAACGTCCATCGGCGCCATCTATGGCGCGGCCTATGCAGCCGGACTTTCCGCCCGCGACATTCGCGCGCATACGGAAGAGACGTTAACCAACAGATTTGAGCTCCTGCGTGATCTGTTCGCCGCACGCGTGCAGGGAGCGGGGCGTTTCTGGAACCTGTTTTCAGAGCGTCACGCCATTCTGACGCCGGAGGCGCTTTTGGATCTCGTGTTTCCCGAAGGGGTTCCAAGGTCGTTCGACGAACTCGCCATTCCGCTCCACATCGTGGCGAGCGACTTCTACGCGCTCGAGCCCGCGGTCTTTTCCTCCGGCCCCTTGCGGCCGGCAGTGGCGGCGAGCATGGCGCTGCCCGTCATCTTCGAGCCGGTTCTGATGAGCGGACGCAGCTATGTGGATGGCGGCCTCACCAACCCGTTGCCGTTCGATCTGATGGCGGGGCAGGTGGACGTGGTGGTGGCGATCGACGTGTCCGGCTCGCCGGTGCCGTCTCCCTCGCGTTTGAGGCCGACGGCGATCGAGGCGCTGTTCTCCTCCTCGTTCCTGTTCGAGCGCTCGATCGTGCGGGAGAAGCTCAAATCTCACCAGCCCGACATCTATATCGATGCCGGAACGGGGCGGTTCCAGGCGCTCGAGTTCTGGAAGGTCCGCGAGATTCTCGCGGCCGCGGAGCCTGCCAAAGCGCAGCTTCGCGCCAAGCTTCAGCGGGTTCTCGGCTCCGAAAGACTGGCGGAGATCGCGCCTCCCGAAAAGCACGCAGCACTCGCCCCGCCGGATGGCGCGAAAGAGCGGATGCGCCGCCTGCTTGCGCGCGCCAAGTCGGATGGAGACCGGCAGACGTGATGCGGTGTGCTGGCGTTTTCTAGTCCGCGCGGCGCGAGGCGAAGAACGTCTTCAGAAGCGCGGCGGCCTCTGTCTCGCCAAGACCAGGATAAAGCTCCGGCCGATGATGGCAGGTGGCGTGGCTGAACACGCGGGCCCCATGCTCCACGCCGCCGCCCTTGGGATCGGGCGCGGCATAGTAGAGGCGGCGGATGCGCGCGAAGGAAATCACAGCCGCGCACATGGGGCACGGTTCGAGCGTGACGTAGAGATCGTGGCCGATGAGCCGCTCGCTGCCGAGCCTGGCGGCGGCTTCGCGAATGACCAGCATTTCCGCGTGCGCCGAGGGATCAGACAGCTCGCGCGTGCGATTGCCCGAGGTGGCGACGACAGCGCCGCTCTGATCCGTCAGGACGGCGCCGACGGGAACCTCTCCCCGCGCCGCGGCGGCTTGGGCCTCCGCGAGCGCGAGTTCCATGTGGCCGAGGCGGGCCGGGGGTGCCATAAGGTCGTCTTCCATTCGAATCCAGAGCCTGACGTCCATGCGCAAGTCATCATTCGGTCATCGCCCGCCGCGGGGCAAGCCGCAAGACGGCGGTTCGCGACATCGCGATCGTTCCAGCACCTCCGCCTCGGGAGGCCGTGGCGGTCGGGAGGAGCGGCGCGACGGCCAGGGCGGCAAGAAGAAGCCGTTTGCGGCCAAGTTCCGTGCAAGGACTGGCGAGCAGGGGGAAAAGCGCGGGAGCGAGGGGGAGCGTCCGGACCGGAGAGAGAAGCCGTCGCCGGCTACCAGTTTTCGCGTCCGCAAGCCGGGGCCGCGTCCTGGCGGCGGCAAGAAGGGCGCTCCGCAGCAGCGTGTTCCTTCGGTCTCAGAGCCCATGCGCATTGCGAAGGCGATGGCGCGGGCTGGGCTCTGCTCGCGGCGAGAAGCGGAGCGCTGGATCGCGGACGGGCGGGTTAGCCTCAACGGGCAGGTGCTGAAAACGCCAGCGGTGGAGGTGCGGCCCAAGGATCGCGTGCTGGTGGACGGGCAGCCTCTGCCCCTCGCGGAGCCTTCACAGCTCTGGCGCTACAACAAACCGAAGGGTGTGGTCACTACGCACAACGATCCGCAGGGGCGGCCCACGGTATTCGACAACCTACCGCCCGGATTGCCGCGCGTGATCTCAGTGGGGCGTCTCGACTTCAATACCGAGGGCCTCATCCTGCTCACCAACGACGGCGAGCTTGCGCGCCATCTCGAGCTGCCGGCGACAGGGTGGCTCCGGCGCTATCGCGTGCGTGCGAAGGGGCGCGTCACGCAGGTCGATCTCGACAAGCTGAAGGAGGGCGTGGAGATCGACGGCGTGCGCTACGGGCCGGTGGAGGCGACGCTCGACACGATGCAGGGCGCCAACATGTGGCTGACGGTCGGCATTCGCGAAGGCAAGAACCGTGAGGTGCGCAAGGTGCTTTCGAGCCTCGGGCTCGACGTCAACCGGCTGATCCGCGTGTCGTTCGGGCCGTTCCAGCTTCTGGACCTGAAGCCGGGCGAGGCAGAGGTGGTGCGGCGGCGCGTGCTTGCCGACCAGCTCGGGCCGCAAATCGCGGCGGAGTTCGGACTGGTGGATGCGAGCGAGGACAAGCCCGCCAAGAAGAAGGGTCCGCAGCGGCCGCATCCGAAATCCAAAGGCGAGCACGAGGACGCGTGATGCGGGTCGTCGGCGGGACTTTCAGGGGGCGCGCGCTGGCGACGCCTCAGCACGACGGGCTCCGGCCCACATCCGACCGGGTGCGTGAGGCGGTGTTCAACATCCTCCTGCATGGCGTGCCAGATTTCACGCTCGCAGGCGTGCGTGTCATCGATCTCTTCGCTGGGACTGGCGCGCTCGGCATCGAGGCGGTTTCGCGTGGGGCTGCGTATTGCCTGTTCGTGGAAGAGGCCCCGGAGGCGAGGGCGTTGATCCGGACCAACGTGGAGGCGATGGGGCTCACGGGCGCGACACGTATCTTCCGCCGCGATGCCACGGATCTCGGTCCGGCCGGAAACATGGAACCCTACGGGCTTGCGTTTCTCGATCCGCCCTACGGCAAGGGCCTCGGTGAGAAGGCGCTCGTCGCACTGCGCGACGGGAAGTGGCTGACACCCGGCGCGGTCGTCGTGATGGAGGAACGGGCCAACAGCGAGGCGGTGCTGCCCGACGGGTTCACCGAGCTCGACCGGCGCACCTGGGGCGACACGCAGGTGGTGTTTGGTGGCTTCAACGGATCCGGCGGATGAGGTTTGCTTCCGTGGCGCTCTGGTCGGCTTTCCGCTTCGTTCTTACTGAGCTGTGTCTGGACCCCGGCCTTCGCCGGGGTGGCATCAGTTTGTGGCGAGCGGCTTCAGCATAACGAACGTCATACCGGCGGAGGCCGGTATCCAGACACGTATCAAGTGGGTGTCACTTGCGGCCGAAGAGACGCTCGATGTCGGAGAGCTTCAGCTCGACATAGGTGGGGCGTCCGTGATTGCACTGGCCGGAGAAAGGCGTCGCTTCCATCTCGCGCAGGAGCGCGTTCATCTCGGCTGCGGTGAGGCGGCGGCCGGCGCGCACGCTGCCGTGGCACGCCATGCGCGAGGCAATGGCTTCGAGGCGTTCGCGCAAGGGCGCGGCGGTGCCTTCGTTCAGCAGCTCGGCGGCGAGATCCTTCACGAGTCCATCTACTGACGAGGTGCCGAGGAGGGCCGGAACCTCACGCACGGCGACGGCGGCAGGGCCGAACTTCTCGAGCACGAGGCCGAGCTCCGCGAGCTCTTCGGCCTTCTCATCGAGGGCGAGCGCTTCGTCGTCGCCCACTTCGACGACGGCGGGGATGAGGAGGGCTTGGCGCGCGACACCGCCATTGGCAAGGGCACGTTTCAGGCGCTCGTAGACGAGACGCTCGTGTGCGGCGTGCTGATCGACGATGACGACGGAGGTCTCCGTCTGCGCGACGATGTAGGTTTCGTGAAGCTGCGCGCGGGCCGCGCCAAGGGGACGGTGCTCATTGCCGGGAACAACGGACGCTTCGTCGTGCGCATTGCTGTCGGCGCTCGGCGTGTCGAACGCTTCGAAGGGCGCCTGGAAGGCCGCTTGCCGCTCTTCCGCGAAGCCTCCGCTTTGGGCGGGTGCTTCGAAGCGGAAGGACGACGGCGCGGGGTCGTAGTGGCGGTACTGCTGCGGTGTGGCGGCCGGTGTGCGCGCGAGCGTTTCGAGTGTTCGCGCGCCACCCTGCGCGCTGGCCCGGAAGCCCGCGTTTTCGAGTGCATGACGCAGGGCGCCAATGAGAAGGCTGCGCACGGTTGCGCCGTCGCGGAAGCGGACCTCTACCTTTGCGGGATGTACGTTGACGTCCACTTCCGTCGGCGGCAGGTCGACGAAGAGTGCAAGCAGGGGATGGCGCCCCTTGGGAACGAGATCGCCGTAGGCGACACGCACGGCGCCGAGAACGAGCTTGTCGCGCACCGGGCGGCCGTTGACGAAGAGGAACTGTTGGGATGCGTCGGGACGATGCAACGTCGGAAGGCCAGCGAAGCCTCTCACGCCGATGCCGTCGCGCTCACCCGATACGGGCACGGCATCGTCCATGAACTCGCGTCCCATGATGCGGCCGAGGCGCTGCAGCATACCTTCGGACGTCGCGTCCGTGCGAGGGAGGCGCAAGCCCGTGCGCTCTCCCATGGTGAGGGAGAAGCCGACGTTGGGATGCGCCATCGCGAGACGCTTTACGGCTTCGGAAACGGCCAGATTTTCGGAGCGTTCCGATTTCAGGAACTTGAGCCGCGCTGGGGTAGCGGAAAAGAGGTCGCGTACCTCGATGCGCGTTCCCGGATTGAGGGCTGCAGGCTTCAGCGGTTGCTTGGCGCCACGGTCCACGGCGATCTCCAGCGCATCGCGTGCACCGCGTGGCCGGGAGGCGATGGAGAGATGGGCGATGGCGCCGATGGAGGGCAGGGCCTCGCCGCGAAATCCCAGGGTGTGAATGGCCAGCAGATCGTCCCCGTCGAGCTTCGAGGTCGCGTGGCGCTCGACGCAGAGGGCCAAGTCGCGGGCGTCCATTCCGATGCCGTCGTCTGTCACGCGGATCAGCGACAGCCCTCCCGAGACGGTGACCACCTCGATCTCCGTCGCGCCCGCGTCGAGGGCGTTCTCGACCAGCTCTTTGACGACGCTCGCAGGCCGTTCGACCACCTCGCCTGCGGCGATGCGGTTGACGGTTTCTGGGCTGAGCTGGCGAATGGCCATCGTGAGATCGGAACCTGCGGTGGGAGCGAATGGTAGGCGGCGGCGCCGACTCGATACCGTGTTCCTCAGGATAGCCGCAGGCAGACGGCATAAAAAGGGGGCGGAAACTTCATGCGTTTCCGCCCCTTCTTCGTTCGTAAGTTCGTTTTCCTCAGTTCAGGCCCCAGACCTCGACGATGCCTTCGCCTTTGAGGCCAAGCTTCGAGCGGTATTTCAGCTCGATTCGGTCGACCCGCCGGCCGCGGCCCTTGAGGTCGATGGGCGTGGTGAATTCGCCGTCCTTGAGCTTGCGGGCGAATGGCAGGTTCTCGGCCTCGCCGTTCTCGTAGACGATGCGGGCGCTGTAGAACGTGACGTCCGACCGGCGCGCGGCGAAGCGGATCGCCTTGATGCGGCCGACGCGGGGATCGACGCGGATGGCGTCGCGCTCCTTCGAGAACATGGAGACGCGCTCGGCGCCGAGCATCAGCCAGCCGCCGTTGCGGCCGGGGCGATCGCGGTCGCCGATCCAGGCGTTGGCGATGTCGCCGTAGATCTCGACCACGGCGGGGCCGCGGCGATTGGGGGCTGCCCTGTAGACCAGCTCGATCTCGCGGATGAAGCGGTCGCCTCGCAGATCGATCGGCCGGGTCTGGCTGCCGGCGGGGATGGCGGTCTCGATGACCTTGCGGTCGCGCTCGCCGTTTCCATAAACCACGGTCAGTTCGCGCAGGAAGATGTCGTTGTCGGAGACGCGGAGCGCGAGCCGCTCGAAGCGGCCGAACTGCTCTCCCACGCGGATGACGTCGCGCTCGCCGCGGAACGTTACGTCCTGCACGCCGAAAAGCACCCAGCCGGGCGGGATGTTTCCGCCGATGCCGCCCCATTGCCCCGGACGCGGGCCGTCTGCGCCAGGACCGGGGCCGGGACCATGCGGCGGACCGCCTTCGACCTTGCCAATCACTTGCAGGATCGTCTCGCCGGGCCTGAGGCCGGGGCGCTTGGTGACAGAGATCTGTCGCACGGCGCGGCGCGGATCGACGGCGATGGGTTTGCTCTGCTGGCCGGGCGCGACGCGGTTCAGGATCGGCGATCTCTGGCGCGTCCCGTCGGCGTATTCGATCTCGGCGTCTTCGAGGAGGACCGGCAGGTTGCCTGAGCGGATCGCGATTTCGGAGACGTGTGACTGGCGCGGGTCGATGCGGAAGACGACGTTGGCCATCCGATTGTTTATGCGCGCTTCGCCTATGATTTCCGGCGGACGCTCGCGGGAGGGCGGGCCGCCCCGGTCGCGCTCGCGGAACTGAGCAAGGCGGATCTGTGCGTCTGCCGCCTGGGCGACGGATGCGAAGCTGCCGGCCAGAGCCGATACGAATGCAGCTGAGGCAAGTGCGAGCGAGATGTGGTTACGCGCCACGGCGTATTCCCCTGTTAGGCCTATTGTCTTCATCGAAGTGCGCCTGGCCGGGACGCTTTCGACGCTTCGGAGAGTAAGGGCCGACGGAGCCCAAAAAAAGACAGGACTCGGATGAGCCCTGCCTCATTTCGTTCTACCGGTTTGCCAGCGAGCTACGCAGCCCGGCGGTCAGTGCTGACCCCAGATCTGGACCACGGCCGGACGTCCGTCGAGCGCGCTGCGGAGACCCTTGGCGAGGTCGAAGCGCGACCGGTAGCTGGCCTCGATGGATTTAATCGGCGCTTTGCCGCCTTTGAACTCCAGCGGGCCGTAGGGCTTGCCGGGGTCCACGCGCTCGCGCATCGTGAAAACCTCGTCTGGGCCGCTCGCGTATTTCACGCGGATTTCCTTCAGCGTGATGGCGCGGTCCACGGCCTCGATGCGGAGGCGCGTGAAGCCGCCCTCGTTCTCGCCGACGGTGATCACGTCGCGGTCGAAGCCGGTGAAGCCCGCCGTCTGGGCGCCGAGCAGCACCCAGCCTTGGCGATAGTTGCGCCCTTCGCCCGCAGGATCGAGCCAGCCCTTTGCATATTCGCCCGTCACCTCGATGCGGGCTTGCCCGCGGAAATTCGGATGCGAACGGTAGGTCAACTGGATTTCACGAATGAACCTGCTGCCGTCGATTTCGAACCATTTGGAGCGCGTGTTGGCTTTGAGGTCGGCGTCGACGGCGAGGTTCTGCTCCTGCCCGTCGACGAACACCACCCTGAGCGCGTTGACGTGGACGTCGTTGCCGATCACGCGCAAGCGGATGCGCGTGAACTTGCCGAGGTCGCCGCCGACCTTGATCACGTCACGGTCGATGCCGAAGCCGACGTTCTGGTATCCGAACATGACGTCGCGGCCGTCCTTGACGGTGCCCGGGACGGAGTTGTCCGGCAGGGTGCCGGATTTGGCGTCGGTCACGTCGCCGGTGGAGGGCGCGGAGCGTTGCTTTTTCGCGCCCTCGGCGGTCTGGATGCCGAGTACCTCGATCACCGCCTTGCCGCTGCCGGGCGAGTTCACGATGTTGACAGTGTCGATGAAGCCATCGCCCGATGTGTCGTTGATCGGCCGGGTGCGCTCGCCTTTTGAAAGCACGATGGGACGCGTCTCGTTGTGGACGGTACCGTCGCGGTAGACGATCTGCACGCGATCGATGTTCGCCGTCCCCGTCTTGGCGCGAATGCGGATGCCGCGAAACGCGCCCGGCGCCTCGCTGACGTCGATGGATACGCCGCTCCCGCTGAGATCCACGGTTTGCGTGCCGATGAGGACGAGGCGATCTTCGGCTTCGGCGACGGACAGAGCGCCGGCCGCCATCAAGGCGAATACGGCAACTCCCAGCCTGCGGAACATGATGGTCTCCGTTATGGACATGCCAAGCTTTGGCGTGGCCAGTGTTACGCAAGAAAGCGCCGAAAAAGAAGCGGGCGGTATTCTGCTCGTCCGCTCACGGCCTAGGCGGCGGTCAACATGCCGGACTAGTGGGATCGGCGGGCGAACTCGCCTATGGTCGGGGGCATTCAGCCCGGTGCGCGTTGATGGGAGACTTTCGAGCGATGCGGATCGATCCGGGGGCGGCCATCGCGGAGTTCGCGGCGCTGTTCGGGGAGCGTGTGCAGACGGGCGAGGCGGTTCGCCGTGCTCATGCCAACACGCTGACCTGGATCGCGGCCGAGCCGCCGGACGCGGTGGTGTGGCCCCTCACGACTGAGGAGGTGGTTCAGATCGTGCGGGTGGCTGCGGGCCATCGCGTGCCGCTGGTTCCGTTCGGGGCGGGAACCTCGCTCGAAGGGCAGGTGAATGCTCCGCGGGGAGGCATCTCGGTCGATCTCAGCCGCATGACGCGGATCCTCTCGGTTTCGCCGAGCGATCTCGATTGCGTGGTGGAGGCCGGTGTTACCCGCCCCTCATTGAACGCGCATATCCGCGATCTTGGTCTCTTCTTCTCCGTCGATCCGGGGGCGGCGGATGCGACGCTCGGGGGCATGGCTGCCACCCGGGCATCCGGCACCAACGCCATGCGGTATGGGACGATGCGGGACAACGTTCTTTCCCTTAAGGCGGTGATGGCCAACGGGGATGTGGTCGTGACGGGAGGACGGGCGCGCAAGTCGGCAGCAGGGCTGGATCTGACGCGGCTTCTGATCGGCTCGGAGGGCACGCTCGGCATCATCACCGAGCTTACCCTTAAGCTCAATCCCATCCCCGCGCGTATCATCGCCATGGCCTGCCCGTTCTCGTCGCTCGGCGGGGCGTGCGATGCGACGATCGAGGCGACCGAATGCGGCCTGGGACTCGCCCGCGTGGAGCTTCTGGATGCGCTTCAGATCCGCGCCGTTAATTTTCATTCCAAGCTCTCGTTGCCGGAGCAGCCGCATCTGTTCGTCGAGATCGCGGGCGGAGAGGCCGCCACGGAGGAGCAGCTTCGAGACTTTCGCGAGATCGCGCTTCGCAACGGAGCCATGGCTTGCGATTGGGCGGACGGCGAGGAAGGGCGGAGAACGCTCTGGCGCGCGCGGCATGATGCGTTCTGGGCGGTCAAGACCATGTGGCCGGGCAAATCGGTGATCGCGAGCGATGTGTGCGTGCCCGTTTCAGAGCTGGCGCGCTGTGTCTTGGAGACGGTTGCCGACATCGAGGCCTCGGGATTGACCGCTCCCATCGTGGGACATGTGGGCGATGGGAATTTCCACGTGCTGCCGGTCGTGGACGTGGAGAGCACCGCGGAGCTTGCTCGGGTACGCGCGTTTCTCGACCGGCTGGTGATGCGAGCGCTCGACATGGGAGGGACCTGCACCGGTGAGCATGGGGTCGGGCAGGGAAAGATGGCGTATCTCGCCCGGGAACTTGGTGCACCCGCCGTAGAAACGATGAGAGCAATCAAGAGCGCCCTCGATCCGTTTCAAATATTAAATCCTTGTAAGATGTTAGGAGACGGATTAGGGAATTGAGCGCGGGTGCCCTGGCATTCATCTAGTTGAAAATACTGTATATTTTTAAAATACAGTTCTTTGGAGTTATTAGCCTAAATCTTAAGCAATATCTCCGGTCGTTTTCGCAGCAGCTTGCAAAGTCGTTTCATTTGGGGTGAAATAAAAATTGCGAACGTGGCGCCGTCCCACCTATCCCCCCCTAGGGGCGTCACAGTTCTTCAGCCCGCGACCTCCCCCCCGGTCGCGGGCTTTCCATTTTCTGGAAGGTCGTCGTGGGATCGTGGCGGCTCTCGCGTCGCTCGCCCTTCATGATGGGGCGGCGCGTCTCCAGCCAGCGGCCTTTGCTTCGTTCTCCGAGCAGAACCAGCGCTCGCCCTTTGCGGTGCTCAGCTTCACGCTGTCGTAGGAAGGTTGCCACGGGAGCAGGTAAGTGCGTGCGCCCGAGCGGATGCGGCCCTTGATGGGGCAACCTTCGGGTGCGGATCGTGTTGCTTCCTCCCAGCGTTTGTCGCGGTAGTCCTGCGGGCGCTCGATGTCTCCAGCCCACAGCCCCACCTTGTCCGTCTGGGCTTCGCTTTCGACACTGGCGTAGCGGCTCAGGAAGCCTCCGGTGGCGAACACGCTGCCTTCCCGCACAAGCTGCCGGGCGATGTCCTTGCCGCGCGTGTAGCAGCGGGCCTTCTTGCCAGTTTCGCCGTCGCTCAACAGCTCGCAGGAGATACGCCGGCCGCGCACCAGGTTGGCGAGGGCATCCTTGGCAGCTACGCCGCAGCGCCACTTGCCGCTCTTGCGCTGGCAGGATTGGCCGGTCTCGGGGGCCTCGATCCCGTCGAGGGTGATGAGCGTGCCGGCGACACGCAGCGTATCTCCCGAGATGGCGATGGCTCGGCCTTCGAGTTTTACTGCATCCGTGTCGGGGAGGGCGCCTGTCGTGGACGGCGCGGATACGACGCCTGCTATCTGGCTTGGCGCCGCATAATAAAGAGCAGCGCTGCCCGCCGCTGCGATGGAGACGATGCCGAGCAGCGCGAGGCCTGCCGTCGTGACGGATACGCGCGTATCTCCGGGAAACACGACCTCGTAGTTGCGCAGCTTGGCCAGCAGGCCTTCCCGATCTCCAGACCGGCGGTCGCGGCCGGGACCGGTCAGGTGGGCCAGCACAAGGAGGAGAGCGAGAACGCTTGCGATGACGGCTGCGACGAGGGCGTCGCCATCGAAGCCGAATGTCCAGGTGCGATACGCGGTGCCGAGCACTGTGAGAGCGGCCGCAATCCTGAGCGCGAGATTGATCTTGGGAGCGCGGACGACAGACAGAAGCGGTTCGAGGATCGGTCCAAGCGGCTCTCCTGCGCGCCGGGCCAGCGTGGCCGTGCCTGCCCCCAGTCCCTTGGCCGTGGCGGCCAAAGCGGAGCCTGTGGCTAGGCTCGCCCGTCCCAGAAAGGAGGCTGATGCAACCGAAAGCGACTTGAAGTGTGACCAGGCGCCGGTGCTGGCGCTGCGAACGCCGGATACGCTGGCGTCGAGCCCGCGCTTGCCGGCCTCCTTCACGTGGGCGGCGGCTGCCGACTGCACGTCCTTCAAGCGCTGGCGGCGCTGCTCACGGCGCACGAGGATGGTGGTGCGGACGTAGTCGCGCCATTCGAAGCCTTCATTGCGTTTTCGCCACCAGAACACGCTCTATCCTCGTGCCGTCTTTCCGTGATGTTTCGATGGGGAAGGGGCCAGCTTACACGCGGGCGCCACGCTTCCTGCCGGACCCATGTCCCCCAATGATGGCAGGGCTTTGTCCGAACGACACAAAAAGCTCAAAATCCCCAGCCGGCGCCACATGGACTTGAGCGCGGACGAGGGATAAAATTCCCGCCAATTGGATTTGTCGTTTGCTGCAACTGGAGAAATCTCATGAAGCCGGTTGGTTTGCGCTTGGTTGGTCAGCTCGTTGCGGCAGCCGGTGTCACGGCCTTTTTCGCGGCCGCTACCCCGGTTCTGGCCATCGACGACGACGGTCCCGCCAAGCCGCGTATCGATTGCACGAAGCCAGTCAACAAGAAGAAGCCTGCCTGCAAGCCGCACAACGTCTCCGACGATGCCGTCATCAACGGGGCCTACTGGCTGGCGCATACGGGGCGGCTGGCGGAGTCTCTGGCTCTTCTCGGTACGGTCCAAGATCGCGAAAATCCGCGCCTTCTCAACGCGATAGGCTTCGCCACGCGGAAGATGGGAGATGTGGACGGCGCTCTGCCCTACTACGCGCGTGCACTCGAGATCGAACCCGATTATGTTCAGGCGCGCGAGTACATGGGAGAGGCGTTCCTGGCCAAGGGTGACCTCGCCCATGCGACCGAGCAGCTTGGTGAGATCGAGCGCCGGTGCGGCCAAGGCTGCGTGGCGTTCACGGAGCTCAAGCGGCAGATCGTGGCGTTCGAAGCGACGCATCCGCAGCGCGGGTGAGCGAACCTCGCACAGATTTTGATTGAGACTAGCGGGGGCGGGCATCTCGCTTCCCAAGGGGGACTTTGATGATCAGACTTGCGTCCAGAACCGTTCGGCTTCTCGGTGTCTCGGCTCTCGGTGCCGCGCTTTGCGCGTCTCCGCTGCTGGCTGAGGGACAGCGGGTTTCCAAGGATGTGGGACCCACGAGTGCGGCGTGCGATGCGCTGGCCAAGGGAACGGCTGCATGGACGGCCTGCGTTGGGCAAGCGAGCGCCAAGATGGCGGACGACGAGCTGTTCTATGCCGGCTACTGGCTGGCGAAGAACGGACAGTACGAGCAGGCGCTCGGCTATCTCACTCTTGCCCAGAAGAAGGACGAGCGGGTTCTGACCTACATCGGCTTCGCGACGCGTAAGCTCGGCCATGTCGACGAGGCGATGCCGATCTACCAGAAGGCCCTCGAGGTCAACCCGAACTACACGGTTGCGCGCGCCTATCTCGGTGAGGCGTTCCTCACCAAGCACCAGCCGGAGCAGGCTCGTGTGCAGCTTTCTGAGATCGAGCGCCGTTGCGGGGCTACGTGCCCAGCTTACGTGGATCTCGAGGGACATATCGCCGACTACGAGCGCGCAGCGCGGGGCTGATCGTCTAGCGATCCGGCCAAAGGCAACAGATAAAGAGCGTGTTCTCGCACATGAGGCCACGCTCTTTTCTTTTTCGGACTGGCGGCCGGTCAGTTGGTGGCGGGCCGCAGAAGCGGGTTTGCCCAGAGGCGCACGATGCCATCCGCGCCTGCGGAGGCGAGGCGTGATCCGTCCGGCGAGTAGGTGACGGCGTTGATCGCGCCGGTATGGCCGGTGATGGTGCGGATGGTGCGCCCGCGTGAGACATCCCAGATGCGAAGCTGCCCGTCGGCGCCGCTCGACGCGAGATTTGCGCCGTCGGGCGAGAACGAGAGCGAGCCTACGCGGCCGCGATGGCCGTATAGGCGGCGCTGGGAGCGGCCGGAGCTGGTGGACCAGAGACGGATACTGCCATCGAGACTGGCCGAGGCGATCGCCTTGCCGTCCGGCCGGAAGGCCAGTGCGGTGATGAAATCCTGGTGGCCGCGATAGGTGCGGATGCGATCGAGGGTATCGAGGTTCCAGAGCTTGACGGTTTTGTCGGCGCCGCCCGAGGCGAGGCGCGGACCTTTGTCGGTGGTGGCGTAGGCGACGGCTTGCGCCGCGCTGGCGTGGGCGTCGATCACCTGCACTGGGCCGCCGGGCGTCGCGGTATCCCAGAGCGTGACTTTCCAGTCGTGGCTAGAGGCTGCGAAGCGGTCCGCGCGGCCGGCAAAGACCACGGACCAGATCTCGGCCTCGTTGCGCTTGAAGGAGCCGAGCTTCTCGGCGCGCTGCCAATCCCACAGCACGATTTCGCCGCTGCCATGGCCCGTTAGGGCGTGTGTGCCGAACAAGGCGAATGCGGTCGCCGGGCCATTGTCGAGCTCAATCGTACGGATGAGCATGCCGGAGCTTGGGTTCCAGATCTTGAGGCGAGCGTCCGCGCCGACGGTGGCGATGGCCGAGCCGTCATTGGAGAATGCCACGGCGGTCACCGGCCCAACGTGTCCGCTCAGCTCGGCGACGGGGCGAATGACGGGGGCTTCCTGCAAGGACGCGGTGCGAATGGACGATCCCGTCGAGACGCCAGCCGTGGTCTCGCCGCTGCCGCGGCTTTCGAATTGCGGAAAGCGATCCTGCATGGCGACGGCGCCACTCGCGACGCCGACGCCGACGAGAAGCTTGAACAGGATGGGGCGCCATCCCACGCCTTGCCGCGCGCGGATCGGGCGAGGGCGGCTCGCGGGTTTGCGCTTTTCCTTGTCCTTATCTTTCTCCTTGGCCTCCGCCTTCGGCTCCTTGACGATGATGGCGGTGCCGGGGTCCTTCTTGCGCAGGATGCGCGGGAGCTTGATGGGCTCGGGCGGCTGAGACAGTTTCTTGGTGCCGCCCGCTGCCGCGGCTGGCGCTGCGGCGGCGGCAGGCTCCGCCTTGGCAGGAGCCACCTTCTCTTTTTTCTCTTTCTCTGCTGCGGGTTTCTTCTTCAGCCCGTCGAGGAAATCGAGCATGCCGCCCTTGGGACCCGGCGCATCGGGTTGCGGCGGTGTCGCCGCGGCGGCAGGAGATTTCGCAGGCTTGGCAGGGGGAGCGGCCTCCTCCTGAGCATCTGCCGGCTTTGCAGCCGGGGCTTTTGCAAACCAGCTCGGCTTCGCGGGCTCGGGCGCGAGCAGCGCGCCGCGCCAGGCCGCGATCGATTGCGGGCGAGCTTCCGTCTGGAGGGCGAGTGCGTGATCGATGGCCTTGAGGAAGCCCGCGCGGTAGGCCGACAGTGCCGCGTCGCGCGCGGGCGTCAGCTCGTCCTTGACCATGCGCGAGGGGCTATCGGACGGCCGCTTGCCGGTGACCGCATGATAGAGCGTGGCGCCGAGTGCGTAGATGTCGGTCCAGGGGCCCTGCTGGCGGCTCGTCTCGGCGTACTGCTCATAGGGCGAGTAGCCCGGCTTCACGAGTGCGGAGACGGTTTTCGAGTGCGCGGCGATCTCTCCGCGCGCCGAGCCGAAATCGATCAGAACGGGCGAGCCGTCCTTGCGGATGATGATGTTGTCGGGCGCGATGTCGCGATGCAGGAAATCCTGCTTGTGAATGAGCTCGAGTGCATCGAGGAGCGGCGCGATGATGGCGTCTAGCTCCTTCTGGCGGGGCGCGCGGCCGAGACCCTTGAGCCACGACTTGAGGCTTTGACCCTCCTCGAAGTGAAGCACCATGTAGGCTGTGTTGTTCGCTTTGAAATAGCGATACACGCGCACGATGTTGGGGTGCGAGAACTTGGCGAGCGTCTGGGCTTCCTCAATGAAGCGGTCGAGCCCCCAGCGATAGTCGCCGGCGCAGTCCTGCGAGCGGGGACCGGCATCCGCGGTGGAGGAGCGGGCGGCGAAGTCCGACGGGAAGTATTCTTTGATGGTGACGTTGCGGTCGAGCGCGACCTCCTCGGCGAGATAGGTGATCCCGAAGCCGCCCGCGCCAAGCACGCGCTCGATGCGGTAATCACCGACAAGCTCCGTGCCGCTCTTTAGCGCAATCAGATTGGTCATCAGCTCTCGGGCTCTGCGTTGGCTCGGGACGCGTGTTCGAGGCCTGTGGCTCGAATTTTGTTGAATCGCTCCAACAGTCTAGCATCTTGGTGGGCGCTCATCCGGCAGGGGGCAATCAATACCCATCTTTCTCGGCGGGCCACTCTTCAAATTGTGCTCCTCGCGGAAAAGCACGTCGTGTGCAAATCACCTCCGTTGCCCCTTGTGAAGCAGGAATGTGGCGGAGGCGTGCGCTTGGCGCTCCAATGTTGTGCCATTTTGCGCGGGAGCCGCCGTCCGGCCATGTTGCTGCCGCAGAGCGCAACGAAGACTTGAGGCAGATTCGGGCCTGAGCATATCCCATGCAACCTTCGAAACGCGAACCCGTCAGGCTCCGCCGTGGTTGGGCGCCGACGATCCTGATTGTGGCCGGCGGACTTGCGCTCGCCGGGCTCGGCACGTCCGCGTGTGCCAATCCGGAAGCCGCGCCGGGCGGGAGCGGTTTTGCAAATGCCAGCTCGGCCTTCGACTCGTGGGCGGCTTTCACAGATTGGATCGCTGCTAGCTATGCGCAGGCGCCCGCGCTGGTGCTCGGCCTCGTGGCGCTGATTGCGGTGCCGCCGTTGGCGCTGATCGGGTTGCTGGTTCGGAAACGCGAAGCGGCATCGCTCGAGGTGTCGCAGCTTCAGACGCAGGTGCGCCGTGTTTCGCGCGAAGCGGCGGCCGAGCCTCGTGAAGGCGTGAGGACGGGGCATATTCCATTGCGTCCGCTGGAAGCGTGGATCGAGATCGTCAATGCCGGCGAGGTGGCACCATCCGCCACTCAGCAGCGTTACGGACTTCGGCGCACTCTGCTCCGGATCGGCCGTGAAACCGACAACGACATCTGCCTCGAGGACATGACGGTGCATCGCTATCATGCTGCCATTCATCGTACCGAAGATGCGGAGTTCGTGATTACCGACCTTTCGAGCGCGGGCGGAAACGGCGTGGTGGTCAATGGACGCGCGGTGGCGGAGGCGCGGCTCGGCAGCGGCGACGTCATCGAGCTCGGCAACGCGCGGCTGAAATTTTCGGCCGCTCCGGCGAGCTAAGACTGGCGAGCTTAGAGAACACAGGATCAGGAGGAGGACGAAGCAGCATGTCTGGGAACGCTGGTGGGCCACAAGGTCAACGTTCGGGCCGTTTTCTTGGGTCGCTCAAGGATGCGCTGGTGGCTGCCAGCCGGGAGGATACCGGGCGGCAGGAGGCGGCGGTAAAGCTGGCCGCGGCCCAGGCGAGCGAGGGTGCGACGGTTGCCGTGCCGGGGCCGGATGCGGCCGTCCAGCTTCCTCCGCCGCGCGGCGAGGCAGCAACGCCGAGTGCCGCGGAAGCGGCGCGTGAAGCGCGCACGCCGCGGGTGACGGTGGAGAGCCGTCATGTGGAGACCGATTCGCCGCCGACGACGCGCGTGGTGCGTGCGGTCGGCAAGCCGTCTCAGGATGCGCCTCAGCGCACGACGCTCGTGCGCGGCAAGATGCAGGTGACGCGCGGCGCGTTCGAGCACGATCCGGTGGTGGGATGGCTGGTCGTCGTGGGCGGGC
Organism: Hyphomicrobium zavarzinii ATCC 27496; assembly: GCF_000383415.1. GTDB lineage: Bacteria > Pseudomonadota > Alphaproteobacteria > Rhizobiales > Hyphomicrobiaceae > Hyphomicrobium_C > Hyphomicrobium_C zavarzinii. The sequence goes on from NZ_KB911255.1 coordinate 385,966, forward strand.
CCGGCATCGGACAGTTCCGCCCGATCTTCGAAGGCAACAACTCTCTCGGCCGCGCGAGCAGCAACCGCATTCCGATCGATTTCGGTGACGACGCGATCTCGTCCGAGGAGCAGGCCTATATCCGCTACGATTCGGCGGAGCGCTCGTTCCTGTTCGTGCCGAACCTCGCGAAGACCAATGTCGTTTCCGTGAACGAGAAGCGGCCTACGGGTGCGGTCGAGCTCGCGCAGATGGACGTGATCACGATGGGGCGGACGCAACTCGTGTTCGTGCCGTTCTGCGGGGCGGACTTCGACTGGTCGGCGCTGCAGGAGCAGAGTTGAGCACAAGCTTTCACGACTTTGACGACGGGCCGTGGCGACACGGCTTAAATACTTGTCATGTCTGGCTCCTCGCCGGAAAACCGCTTCACACTGCTGTTGAAGCGCTCTAGGTTTTCGAGGAGCCCGGCGCTGCCGTTTCGGATCCCGCGAGCCGGGGCCGAGCGATCATGGTCTAAAAGGACGAATGCTAGCTTTCGAGCATGCCAGCCGCACCACCAAGGGTGCGCGTAGCTACCAGGAAGACACCGCTCTTTTCTGGAGCGGGGAAGATGCAGCCGCTCCCGGCGCGGTCGTTGCCGTGCTGGCCGACGGCATGGGCGGGCACGCGGGCGGCGCGCTTGCGAGCCGCATGGCGTGCGAGAGCTTCATCAAGGCCTACGCGGATCAGGACGGCCCGAACACGGAGCGCCTGATCGAAGCGCTGACGGCGGCGAACCAGGCGATCGCCGATACCGTAGATGCCAATCCCATGCTGGCGGGCATGGGGTCGACGCTGGTCGGCGTGACCTTCGGGGCGGACGGGATCGAATGGGTCAGCGTGGGCGATAGCCCGCTGCTGCTCTACCGGCGCGGTGAGATCGCGCTTCTCAACGAGGACCATTCGCTCGCGCCCGAACTCGACCGGCTGGCCGCCGCGGGCGCGATCTCGGAGGACGAGGCGCGCCGCGATCCGCGCCGCCACATGCTGCGCTCGGCCGTGACCGGCGACGACATCGATCTCATCGATCTGTCGCGCCGTCCGCTCAAGGTTGAGCCCGGCGATTATATCATCCTGGCGAGTGACGGCTTGCAGACGCTCGAGTCGATGGAGATTGAGCGTATCGTCGCTGCCTATGCCGAGGATGGGGCGGTGGCGGTGGCCAATGCGCTGATCCGCGCCGTCGAGGCGCTCAAGGATCCGCACCAGGACAACGCCACGGTGGTGGCGGTGCGCCTTCTTCCTCAAGACGCCAGCAGCGCAGGTGTCGCCGATGCAACGGGCGATGCGCGGGCGCCAGTGCAAGACGAGGACCGGTAGCAGGTTCTTGCGACCGGGTCTCCCCTGCAACGCGGCGGCAAGGTCCAAACAAGCGAACGGCGGCACTATGGGTGCGTGGACGTCTGCCGTCCGCGGACGCGATCTCTCCAGACACGAGAGATTGCGCGGCCCCGCTTTCGTGAGCGGGCCTCGGTCCGGCAGGCAGGTGCACATCGATCGTGGTCTGGGAGGTCGCTTTGGTCTGGCCAACGCGCGTTCGGCGCCGTGAGCAGAAGCATGCCTTCGAGGCTGCGCTCGAAGACGCACGCCTCGATCCGGACGGGCAGCCCATTCTGTTCGAGGAGAGTGCCGGGATCGGGCCCGCGATCGGAAGTCTTGGCGACATCGCGACGGCCTCCGGCTACGTGGCGCACCAATCGCTGGCGAACGCCTACAGTGCGGAGCGCGATCCCATCGAGGCCAAGACCGTCGAGCCGCCGGGCGAAGCCGCGCGCAAGCTCAAGGAGCTTTTGACGTCCAAAGTGCATTCGCCGGGTGAGTTGCGGCGCTTCAGGCGCCGGTTCGCTGCCCAGAACCATCCCGACCGGGTTCCGGCGGAGCTTCGCGCCGAGGCGCTGGCGGCGATGGCCGAGGTCAATGCGGAGATCGACCGGGCCTTGAAAACGGCTAGGCCGTCCTAGAGCGAGGTGGGGGGCTGGGGCGCGCTACTTGATGCGGCCTCCGTATTCGAAGCCGCCACCATCGATCGTGTCTTCCCAACTGAACGCGGCGAGGAAATCCTCGCATCGTCCCATCACGCGGCTGGGGTAGGCGCGCATGTGCTCGACGCGGCCGCTGTTGAACCACACGGTCACGAACAGTGGCGGCTCGGTCTCGCGGCCCAGCATGTCGTCGATGAAACGGATGAGGGAGCGGGGCGGACAGTATTGCCAGGCCTGGCGGAGTCCTTTGACCTGAATGTAACTCGGCGGCCCCATGACGGATTGAAGCTCGGTCTGATTCATGCCGGGAGCCACGAGTGAGATCTGGTAGCCGTCGCTCAGGGCCGCGCGCGGCAGACCCGCGAGCGCGAGCGCTGCGGGGGCGACGAGGACCAGCTTTCTCAGCCACATCGATACGCGGATCTTGAATCGCATTGCCGCTCCCACTCGCAATCCGGACGCGGTGGGCATTAGAGCGGGCTGCGCTTGTGCCAGGCTTGAGGGACGCCAGGTTTTCTCCGTACGCGGTTCTTTATTCTGCGACTCTCTCCAAGGCGGAATGACCACTTTCAGCAACACTTCAAGAGCGATTCGCGGCAGCGTCCGAGAAATCCTCAACAAATCGTTGATCGAAAAGCCGACGCACTGCATCCCGGTTAAGTGGGGTTGCGTTTCTGATTCGGGGGGTGCCGATGTGCGGGGGAACATCAAATGATCGTCGTGGTGGACGAGCGGGCGACCGTTACGGAAGGATACACGTCCTGGTTTAACCGGGAGGGAATCTCGGCGTGCGGCTTGGCGCCGGGAGAGTTCGAAGGCTGGGTGAGTGCTGTTTCCGAGGCGGATATGCGGTCCGTCGAGGCGTTTCTGCTGGGTGACTGCGGGAACCGCTGCGCGCTTGCCAAGATCATCCGTCGCCGCTCGGCGACAACTGCCGTGATCGCGATGAACGAGAACCGGTCTCTCGAGGAGACGCTGGATCTGTTCTCGGTCGGCGTGGACGACGTGGTGAGGAAGCCAATTCACGTGCGCGAGATCATCGCTCGCGTCAAGGCAATCCGCCGGCGCGCGGTGGGGGCGCCCGACTATACCGATGTCGGCGAGATGCGCGTGTTCTTCGATGGGCGCGATCCCGAGGTGAAGGGAGAGGTTCTTCAGCTTCCGCGCCGCGAGCGGCGCATCCTGGAGTATCTCGTCAGCAACCGCGGTTGCCGCATCAACAAGACCCAGATCTTCAACTCGGTCTACGGCCTGTTCAGCGAGGACATCGACGAGAACGTCGTCGAAAGTCACATCAGCAAGCTCAGGAAGCGGCTTCGCCACCGGCTCGGCTATGATCCGATCGACTCCAAACGCTACCTCGGCTACCGGCTGGTGGTCGACGCGGTGGCCGAAAAACGGGGCGAAACTGGTGATCCGTCCAGCTTCGCGCAAGATGCGGATGCTCTACTCGATAGGTCAGAGCTATTCGTGAAGGATCCCGTCGTATGAGCATTTCCGGCATGATGCGGACCAGTGCGTCCGGTATGGCTGCGCAATCGAGCCGTCTCGGCACTGTTTCCGACAACATCGCCAATGCCAGTACGCACGGCTACAAGCGCGCGTTCACGGAGTTCTCAACGGTGGTGCTCGAGTCCGGCTCGTCAAGCTACGTGCCGGGCAGCGTGGATGTTCAGGTCCGCTATGGCATCACGCAGCAGGGCGGCTTCGACTACACCACGTCGAAGACCGATCTTGCGGTGAGCGGCGAGGGGTTCTTCCTGGTCAACGACGGCAGCGGCGTGACGTATCTCACGCGCGCAGGCTCTTTCGTCAAAGCTGCCAACGGAGATCTCGTCAACGCGGCGGGTCTTACGCTCCAGGGCTACCCGTTGAACGGCGGCGTGGCCGCCGTCTCCGCCAACGGAACGACGGGCCTGCAGAACGTCAACATCAGCGCGATGTCGCTCGAGGCAACGCCCTCTACCCAGGGCACGTTCTACGCGAACCTCAAGGAAGACTCGGCTATCCAGACCTCGACGCCTGGAACGGTCAACGACACGACCTCCGTCTATTCCGCGAAGACGTCGATGACGGTGATCGACAACGTCGGCCGCGAAGTGACGCTCGACATCTATTATACGAAGACGGCGACGAACACGTGGGAGGTCTCGATCTTCGACGCCTCCACGGCCGATCCGACGACAAAGTCGTTTCCCTATGGCTCGGCCGGCGATCCGCCGCTCGCGATGGAAACGCTGTTGTTCGACCCGACCACAGGTCAGCTCGATACCACCACGCCGAGCCCGACCTACATGGATATTCCCGTGCCCAACGGACAGACCCTGCGCCTCGACATGGCCGAGTCGAGCGAGCTTGCCGACGAGTTCCAGATCCTCAAGTCGGACGTCAACGGCAACAAGCCTAGCTCGGTGGAGAGCGTGGAGTTCGCCGGAGATGGCACGCTCTATGCCGTCTACGGCAACGGCGCGCGCGTCGGCATCTATCGCATTCCGCTCGCTACCGTGCCGAGCCCGGACAATCTTACGCCTGAGGCGGGCAATGCCTATTCCGTCAGCGCGGATTCGGGAAATCTTCAGCTCGGTTTTCCGGGAACGGCCCTGTTCGGAAAAATTCGTTCGTCGGCACTCGAAAAGTCGACCGTCGATACGGCAAGCGAACTCACCACGATGATCGAGTCTCAGTTCGCCTTCACGGCGAACTCGAAGGTGTTCCAGACCGGTGGCGAGCTCATGGAGGTCCTCGTCAACCTCAAGCGCTAAGCGCTTGAGATGATCTAGGGGGAAGCACGCGCGATGAGCCTTTCGGCAAGTTTGTCCACCGCGAACTCGTCCCTCTGGGTCTCTGGCGACCGCACCTCGGTCGTCTCGCGGAATATTGCCAACGCGGATCGCGCCTATTACACGCGCAAGTCGGTCGAAGTCGTCACCATGCCGGGTTCCGGCGTGCGGAGCTCGGGCGTAACGCGGGCGGAAGAGCCCGTTCTTTTTCGCCAGATTCTGTCGTCGAGCTCGTCGTCCGCGATGCATTCGGCGATCCTCGATTCCCTCGATCTTCTTGATGCCACCGTCAATGACGTGGAGCTCGATGCGTCGCCCGCCGCGCTCATCAACAAGCTCTCGACGGCGCTTCAGAGCTATTCGACGCAGCCTCACAGCGAGCTTGCCGCGAAGGCGGCCGTGCGGGCAGCCCAGGATTTGGCGACCGGCCTCAATGGCGCGGCGGCAACCGTGCAGAAGGTCCGCAACGACGCGGATGCCGGCATCCAGTCGTCCGTCGATCGCGTGAACTCTCTGCTCGCGCAGTTCCAGACGCTCAACGATCAGATCACCAAGGGGACGATCTCCGGCACGGACGTCACCGACTATCTCGATCATCGCGACCAGATTCTCGCCAGCCTCTCGAACGAGGTGGGCATCCGCACGGTGTCTCGCGACAACAACGACATGGCGGTCTATACGGACAGCGGCGTGACGCTGTTCGACAGATCGCCTCGCAGCGTGGTTTTCGACCGGACGACAAATCTCACGCCAGGTCTGGCGGGCAGCGCGGTGTACATCGACGGCGTTCCGGTGACGGGCGCCAATGCCACCATGCCGCTGCAGTCAGGCCGCCTTGTGGGGCTCGTGCAGGCGCGCGACGATATCTCGCTTGCCTACGAGGCTCAGCTCGACGAGATGGCGCGCGTGCTCGTCACGGCCTTCGCCGAGACGGACGCGAGCTCCGCTCTGCCCGATGCGCCTGGACTTTTCACCTATTCGGGCGCGACGACTGTTCCTCCGGACGGTGTGCTGATCAGCGGTCTCGCGGCCGCGCTGCGGATCAATCCGAACGTCGATCCCGACAAGGGCGGCGTCGCGACCCGTTTGAGGGACGGCGGCATCGCGGATCCTTCGGTCTCGAACTACATCTACAACACGACCGGAGCGGCGAGCTATACGGATCGCCTCGATGAGCTGATCACCAAGATGGGCGGGACGTATGCCTTCGATGGCGCGGCCAAGCTCGCCAACGGTGGCACGCTCGAGACCTATTCCTCGTCCTCCGCCGGTTGGCTGCAGGAGGCGCGTAAGGTCGCCGACGACAGCTATCAGTATCAGAACACGCTTCATCAGCGGTCCTTTGAATCCTACACAAAGCTAACGGGAGTGAACCTCGACGAGGAGCTTTCGCTCATGCTCGAGCTGGAACGGTCGTTCCAGACATCGTCGAAACTGATTTCGGTTGTCGACACGATGTACACCGCGCTTATCGGGGCCATCTAGGTAAGACGCCATGAAAACAACCTCGATATCGACCCTGGCCCTTACCAACGCGACAAGAGAGACGCGCGTCAATCTGCAGACGAAGCTTGCCGAGGCGCAGAAGGAATCGACGACGGGGCGGCATGCCGACGTGGGGCTGAGCCTCGGCTATCTCACACAGCGCACGGTCTCGCTGCGGCAGGATCTCGATCGCCTCAATACGTTCAAGGATACCAATTCGGTCGCCTCGTCGCGGCTCGAGCTGACGCAGACGACGCTCGAAGGCATCGGAGACGCGGCGCAGCAGTTCATGCAGACGCTGATGGCTGCGCGCGCCGCGCGCAGCAGCGACGGCGTCGCCATTACAGACGCGAAGGCCAAGCTGACCTCCTTCACCGCGGCGATGAACACCGCGGTCAACGGCGCCTATATCTTCGCGGGCGTCAACACGGACGTGAAGCCGATCACCGACTACTACGGGACGCCGCCATCGGCCGGCCGGGTGGCAATGGAGAATGCGTTCGTCAGCGAGTTCGGTGTCTCTCAGACCGGGCCCGGCGTCGAGAATATCACCGGCACTCAGATGACGACGTTCCTCGACGGCGCGTTCGGCGATCTGTTCAACAATGCCAACTGGACAACAACGTGGTCGGCGGCTGCGGACCAGAACATCACGACGCGCATTTCGACCAACGAGCGCATCGAGACCTCGACGAATGCCAACGAGGAGGGGCTTCGCAAGATCGCCTCCGTCTATACGATGATCTCGGATATTGGCCTCGAGAACCTCGGCTCGGATGCCTATTACGCCGTGGTGGACAAGGCTATCGCCGTTATGGGCCAGGCGCTCGGCGACCTCACGCAGCTCCGGTCCGGTCTCGGCACGTCGCAGGAGCGTATCTCGGCCGCGAACGATCGCACGGATATTCAGGTGTCGCTCCTCAAGGAGCACATCACCAGTCTCGAAGGCGTAGATCCTTACGAAGCCACTGCAAACGTCAACGCTCTGCTCACGCAAATCGAAACAGCCTACGCACTCACGGCGCGCCTGCAGAACTTGAGCCTCATCAGCCACATCTAAAGCGCAGCCTGAGCGTCCGGAGATTTGGGAAGCCGAATGTACAAGTTCTACTACAACGAGGTCCTCGACGAGTCGCCCAAGGAGGCGAGGGAGCAAGAGCGCTCAGCGCTCGAGCGTTCGATCGCCTTGCTGCAAATCGCCGAGAAGCATGGCTCCCAGTCCCGCGAGGCTGTGGACGCCATCTATTTCGTGCGCAAGCTCTGGGGGATTTTCATAGAGGATCTGGCCAAGGCCGAGAACGGATTGCCGCCGAAGCTCAGGGCGGATCTGGTGTCGGTGGGGCTTTGGGTGATGCGCGAGGCGGAGGAGATCCGGCTCGGACGGTCCTCCAATTTTGCAGGGCTGATCGAAGTATCAAGGACCATTTCGGAGGGATTGAGATGACGACGACGCGGGTCACGCTCCGCCCTGGCGAGCGCATTTTTCTCAACGGCGCGGTGCTGAAATCGGAGGGAAGGTCGTCGTTCGAGATCCTGAACGATGTGCCCTATCTGCTCGAAAACGAGATCATGCAGGTGCAGCAGACGATCACGCCGCTCCGCCAGCTCTATTACATCCTGCAGACCATGGTGATGGAAGCCGATGGCATGGCGATGGCGCGGGGCGTCTATGAGGACACCATGCGCTGGCTGCGGGTAGCCTTCGAAAATCCCATCGTTCTGGCAGGCCTCGACACGATCGGCCAGCAGGTGAACGCCGGGTCGCCGTTCGCGGCGCTCAAGACGCTCCGCACACTCGTCCCGATCGAGGATGCGATCCTCGGCGGAAACAAGGGTTCCGAGCTCCGACTGGTGGAGGCCGGCTGATATGGACGTCGGAAGCTCTACCTCGACCTCGAGCAATCAGCAGACCAACAACTCGTCGTCGACGTCCTCCAGCTCCTCTACGAGCGGGACCTCGACGCTCGGCTACGACGCATTCCTGAAGCTTCTCACCGCGCAGATGAAGTTCCAGGACCCGACGAAGCCCATGGACTCTACCCAATTCGTGGCCCAGCTCGCCTCGTTCTCGAACGTCGAGCAGGCCATGAAGACGAACACGAAGCTTGACTCTCTCATCACGTCGCTGGCGCTCAACCAGGCCGACGGGCTCATCGGGAAGACGGTGACGTCGGCTGACGGCTCGGTGAGCGGCAAGGTCGCCTCCGTGCGCATCGTGTCGACGGGCGCCGTTGCCGTGCTCGAAAGCGGCAAGGAGATCGTGATGGAAGCCGGAGTGAAGGTCTCTTAGTCATGAATCCAGCTGACGCACTCGACATCGGACAGGCGGCCATCTGGACCGTCGTGATCGCGGCTTCGCCCGCGGTTGTTGCAGCAATGTTCGTGGGTATCCTGATCGCGCTTCTGCAGGCGCTCACCCAGGTGCAGGAAATCACGCTCACCTTCGTTCCGAAAATCATCGCGATCCTGGTCGTGACCTCGTTCACGGCCCCGTTCGTCGGATCGGTGATCTTCGCGTTCGCCGAACAGACCTACGCGCGCATCCCTAACGGCTTCTGACGCCGTTCTCTAAGGCCGCGCAGGCGCACGCGTTTTTCTGCGGCGTGTGCCTGGCGGAGACCTTCGCGCAAGGTTGATCGGCCAGACTTTCCTCGGCTTTTTTGTGAGATCGATGATTCTCGCCTCGGGCGGCGTGCGCCCGATGTGATCATCGTCCTGGCTCGGGGGTAGCATGGCCACGACCGTCGCCGTACCTGGCGCACCGGACCGTAGCAGCAGACGCGACATCGGGTTTGCGGTCGGCATCGTCATCATCCTGACGGTGCTGTTCCTGCCGCTGCCCGCGATCATGATCGACGTCGGCCTTGCCTTCTCGATTGCCTTCGCCGTGCTGATCCTCATGGTCTCGCTTTGGATCCACCGTCCGCTCGAGTTCTCCGCCTTTCCGACCGTGCTGCTGATCGCGACCATGCTGCGTCTGTCGCTCAACGTGGCGACGACGCGTCTCATCCTTTCGAATGGCGCCGAGGGCCATACCGCGGCGGGGCACGTGATCGCGGGCTTTGCCAATTTCGTCATGGGCGGCGACTTCGTGATCGGAACCGTGGTGTTCGTGATCCTGATCACGGTGAACTTCCTCGTCATCACGAAGGGCGCCACGCGTATCGCAGAAGTGGGCGCGAGGTTCACCCTCGACGCGATCCCCGGCAAGCAGATGGCGATCGACGCCGACTTGTCGGCCGGCAACATCGACGAGAAGGAAGCCATGCGCCGCAGGCGCGAGCTCGAAGAGGAAAGCGCGTTCTTCGGCTCGATGGACGGTGCCTCGAAGTTCGTGCGCGGCGACGCCATCGCCGGTCTCATCATCACGGCCGTCAACGTGTTCGGCGGCATCATCATCGGCGTCACGCGCCATGATATGGACCTCGGCCACGCAGCCGACGTGTTCGTCCGCCTGTCGGTCGGTGACGGTCTCGTCACCCAGATCCCGGCCCTCATCATCTCGCTGGCCGCGGGCCTTCTCGTTTCGAAGGGCGGCACGCGCGGCTCGGCGGAAATGGCCGTGTTCAGCCAGCTCGGCAATTATCCGCGCGCCCTTGGCGTCGCCGGCGCCGTTCTGCTTGCGCTCGCCGTTGCGCCGGGTCTTCCGTTCCTGCCGTTCGCTCTTCTGGCCGGTGGCCTGATCTTCGTTTCGATCTCGATCCCGAAGAAGCTCGCCGAGGCGAAAGCGGCGGAGGAGGCCGTCAAGAAGGAAGAAGAACGGCGCACCAAGGAAGAAGCGCGTCAATCGGTCAAGGAGCAGCTCAAGACGGCCGAGGTGGAGATCTCTCTCGGCAAGCAGCTTTCCACGGCGCTGCTGTCCTCGCAGGGAGAGCTTGCGCACCGCGTGGGCCGCATGCGGCGCGCGTTCGCCAAGCAATACGGCTTCGTCGTGCCGGAGATCCGGATCAGCGACGATATCGCGATATCCAGCAAGACCTATCAGATCAAGATCCACGGCACGGTCGTGGCGTCGGAAGAACTCAGGATCGGCGACGTTCTGGTCATCACCGGCGATGGGCCGGTGCCGGACGTTCCGGGCGACGAGGCGCGGGAGCCGGCGTTCGGCATGAAGGCGCTGTGGGTCTCCGAGATGTTTGCCAACACCGTGAAGCGCGAAGGCTTCAATCCGGTCGATCCTATGTCGGTGATGCTCACGCACCTGCGCGAGGTGATCCGTGGGAACCTGTCGCAGCTTCTCTCGTACAAGGACATGCGCTCGCTCATCGACCGGCTGGAGCCGGAGTACCGCAGGCTGGTGGACGAGATCATTCCCTCGCAGCTCTCCTACTCCGGCCTGCAGGCGGTGCTGAAGCTCCTGCTCGCAGAGCGCATCTCGATCCGCAATCTTCACCTCATCCTGGAAAGTATCGCCGAGATCGCTCCGCACGTGCGCCGTGCCGAGCAGCTCGCCGAGCATGTGCGCATGCGCATGGCCCAGCAGATCTGCGGGGATCTCGCGGATGCCGGCGTGCTGAAGGTGCTCCGCCTCGGGAACAGGTGGGATCTGGCGTTTCACCAGAGCCTCAAGCGCGACGCGAAGGGAGAGGTGGTGGAGTTCGACATCGATCCACGCCTCATCGAGCAGTTCGGCGCGGAGGCGTCGAAGGTCATTCGTGGCCTTCTCGATCAAGGGCATCAGTTCGTGCTGGTATCGGCGCCGGACGCACGGCCTTATGTGCGCATGGTGACGGAACGGTTGTTCCCGACGCTGCCGGTGCTCTCGCATCTCGAGATTGCACGCGGCGTGCAGGTCAAGGCCTTGGGAACGATCTCGTGATCACGATCACTGCAGGAACGGTGTTGCTCACCTTCCTGGTGTTCTGCCGTATCGGCGGCTGCCTCATGATCATGCCCGGGTTCGGAAGCCCGCGCGTTCCCGTGCAGGTGCGCGTGTTTCTGGCGGTCTCGGTGACGCTCGCACTCGCGCCGATCATCATACCGGAGGTGGAGGGCGATCTCGGGAAGGCCACGCCGCCCGCCATCGCGCAGCTGATCCTTTCCGAGACGATGATCGGCGTCGTGATCGGCATCATGGCGCGCATCTTCTTCCTTGCGCTGCAGTTCATGGGGACGGCAGCGGCCATGCTGGTCGGCTTCAGCGGCATGGCTGATCCGCCTGTCGAAGAGGGTGAACCTGCGCCCGCTGTTGCCACGCTGCTCACGCTCACCGCTACGGTTCTCCTGTTCGTCACCGGGCTGCATGTGGAGGTGATGCGGGCGCTGGTGGCCTCCTACTCGGTGCTGACGGTCGTGGATATGTTCGATCCGCAGTTTGCGCTGGCGAAGGTCACGGATGCGGCTTCGGATTCGTTCATCCTGATCGCCCAGCTCACGAGCCCGTTTCTCGTCTACTCGCTGATCGTCAACTTTCTCTTCGGCATCATGAACAAGATGACGCCGCTCATTCCCGTCTACTTCATCTCGGCGCCGTTCGTGCTCGCGGGAGGGCTTCTGCTTCTCTATTTCACCTTCAGCGAGGCGCTCACGCTGTTCATCTCGGGCTTCCAGATGTTTCTTTCCAACGGGTGACCGCCATGCGGGATCGGGTTCGCGGCCTCAAACGTATTCTGGAAGTACAAAAGCACCTTCACAGCATGGAGGAGCTCAAGTACGCGCGCCTTCAACAGCAAATGACGCGGTGCCAGACGGAGCAGCGAGAGCTGGCGGAAGCATTGTCGGGCGAGGGCGCGCTGCACGGGCTGTTCACCGACGTGACGGTGCGCCGCCTCAAGTCCCTGCGGCAGGAGGAAAGCAAGCTCTTGCCGGAGCTCGAAGCGCAGATGCAGGTCGTGGTGGCGCATGGCGGGCGCGTGCGCAACTCGGAGCGGCTTGCGGAGGAGCTTGCGGTGGAGTTGCGGCGGGTGGAGGAGCGGGAGGAGCTGGAGCGGCTGCTCGAGGCCGGGTTCGCGCAAAGCGGCGCAAGCTCCAAGCAAGACCGTTGAGTCATGGTGAACCTGTCAAGACATCCCCTACGGGAGGGCCTGCTTTTTGGCGGCTGATCTTACAATCCGTCCGATTTCCGATGTGAAGGCCGCGAGCGAGGCTCTGCCTTCTCCGCACCCCACGCATGTGCGCAAGACGCCAGATGTCGCGCAGAAGTTCGAGGCGTTCGTGCTGCAGTCGTTCATCCAGGAGATGATGCCGGATACGGCGGAGGGCGTTTTCGGCTCGGGCATTTCAGGCGATTTCTGGAAGTCGATGATGTCCGAGAAGATCGCGGAGCAGGTGGCCGAGCGCGGTAGCGTCGGCATCGCAGATTACGTGAGGGCCGGTCATGTGGTGCCGGTCCGTCCCGGAGGGTTCTCCTCTCCGGATGTGCTGAGCCACATTTCGACCCTGAACGGCTCGGTGGGGTCGGCACTTGGTATCGAGCCGAATACTGGAGAGTAAACTTATGTTGCAGCGCTTTTCCGTTCCGCCTCAGACACCTCAGCCCGCCCAGAGCGCGCCTCCTCAAGCGGCGTCTCTGCCGCCGAACGCGGGGCGAGGCTCCGTCATTCCGATGCTCGAGGTTTCCATTCAGCGGCTGGAAGAGATCGTGGATCAGGAGACCGCGGCGTTGCGCGATCGCAAGGCGATCGATCTCAAGGACTACAACGATCGCAAGAGCCAGGCACTTTTGGAGCTGACCCGCTCGCTGCGCAACATGCAGGGAGCGGTGCCCAATCCGATGCTCGCAGCGCGCGTGGGCTCGCTGCGCTCCAAGCTCGCGGCGAACCAGCATATGCTCAAGCTCCATCTCGAAGCGGTGCGTGAGATTTCGACTTCGCTGTCGGATGCCATCCGTCAATCGGAATCCGACGGAACCTACACGCGGGCGATTTCGGCCGCTTATAGTCGATCATGATCAAGGTTCTTGCCACGGGTATCTGGGTCTGTGTGGTGACGCTGGCCGCCGTATTCGGCGTGCTCGAATGGCAGAAGAACAGCGGTACCGGGCAAGTCGCCGAATCCGAGAAGAAGCTCGAGGAGCTGCGGACGAAGGCCATCAACGTGCCCATCATCGGCGCGGGCACGATCCAGGGCTACATGGTGGCGCAGTTCGTGTTCACGGTGGACGCCAACGCGCTCAAGAAAGTGCCGGTGAACCCCGAAGTCTACGTTCTCGACGAGGCATTCAAGACCATCTACGCGGGCGAGCAGGTCAACTTCCAGAACATGAAGAAGCAGGACCTGCCGCTGCTTGCTAAAAAGCTCGGCGAGAACGTGAACAAGCGGCTCGGGGTGGAGATGGTGCAGGATGTCCTGATCGACCAGCTCTCCTACATTCCGAAGAAGGACGTGCGCGGTCCGCCGAAGCTGTAGGATCGTGCCGCAGCAGCAGGCGCAGGGAACAAAGATCAGCGGCCGGGCGGCTTCTGGCCATCGTCCTTGGCGGGATCGGGCGCGAGCGCGCGCGCGATCTCCTGGAACGGATCGACGCTCTGCGGGTCGGTCAGGGTCTGCTTCATCGCCTCATAGAGTTTCGGCACGATGTCGATCGCCCTGTCGAGCTCCGCGTCGGCGCCGCGCTGGTAGCCGCCCATGAGGCGGAGATCGCGGGTGTCTTCGAAGTGGGAGATCATGGCGCGCAGCATCATCACGAGCTTGCGCTGCTCCGCCGACCAGACCGTATTGGCCAGACGCGAGACGGACGTGAGAACGTTGACGGCGGGATAGCGGCCCTGGTCGGCGATCTTGCGGTCGAGCACCACGTGACCGTCGAGGGTGCCGCGGATGCTGTCTGCGATGGGATCGTTGTGATCGTCGCCGTCGACGAGCACGGAAAAGACGCCTGTGATCGAACCGGTCCCTTCGGCGCCGGGGCCTGCGCGCTCCAGGAGCTTCGGCAGCTCGCTGAAGACAGACGGCGTGTAGCCTCGGGCGACCGGGGCTTCGCCTGCAGCGAGTGCAACCTCGCGCGTGGCGTGGGCGAAGCGTGTCACCGAATCGACGATGAGCAGCACGCTGTCGCCCGCGTCTCGGAACGCTTCCGCAATGGCGAGCGCGGTCTTCGGGGCAAGGCGGCGCATCATCGGGCTCTCGTCGCCCGTGGAGACCACGGTGACGGCGCGGCTGCGGTTCTGCGCCAGCGCGTCCTCCAGGAACTCGCGAACCTCGCGGCCGCGTTCACCGACGAGCGCGAGGACGACGGTGTCGAAGCCGCGCGAGCGGGCGAGCATGGAGAGCAGGGTTGATTTGCCGACGCCGGAGCCGGCGAAGATGCCGATGCGCTGCCCGGCGCAAAGCGGTGTGAACAGGTCGATGACGCGAACGCCCGATTTGAGCGGCGTGCGGACGCGCTCGCGGCTCATGGCCGATGGAGGCTCTGCGTCGAAGGGGTAGGCGCGAGGGCCTTCGAGCAGCGGTCCCGCGCCGTCGATTGGGGCGCCGAGAGCGTTAAGCACGCGCCCTTTCCACGAGGGATGCGGGCGCAGGCTCTGCTCGCCGTGCTGCCAGACGATGCCGCCCGGGCCGATCTTCAGATTGGCATCGAAAGGCTTGATGGTGGCGCCACTGCCGTCGATGCGCACGACCTCGCCGAGCTGGGGCACGGGGGTCGAGCTGAAGCTCACGCAATCGCCGAGTTTCAGATGCTGGGAGAGACCGGAGACTTGAACGTAAGCGGGCGTGACTTGGGTGACGATGCCGCCGATGCGAACCAGCGGAACGGCCGACGTGGCGTGCGCGATGCGATCACCCAGCCGTTCGAGCGCATTCGGAGGCCGCTTTTCGGCCTTGCGCTCGTTCGCTGTCTCGGTCGCGGGTTTTGTCATGCTGGCTCAGTCTCGAGAGGAACCCGGCGTTGTGCGGCGGGCGCTTGGGTCTAGCTCGTCTCGCCGAGCGTCTTGATGGCGGTGGTTAGGGTCTGCTCGGATTGGGCGATGGAATTGCTGATTGAGTCGAACGACCGCTGGATCTGAATCAATCGCGAGATCTCCGATACGGGATTGACGTTTGCCTGTTCCATGAACCCCTGCAGCAAGCCTACCCTGCTGAAATCGAGCGCCGGCTCGGCAGCCATGTCCGGCATCACGCCGGAGTTCTCGAAGCGGCTGAGGCGTGCCTGGTCAGGAATGGTGAAGAGACCGACGGCGCCAACACGGTTCTGGCCCTGGGTCATGGTGCCGTCGCGGGAAATGCTGGGCGGGCCGCCGTTGGGATTGAGCTGGATCGGCGCGCCGCCGACGTCAAGGACGGGATAGCCGGTCAACGTTCGCAACTCGCCTTCAGGCGTCATGGTCATGCGGCCGTCACGCGTGTATACGGGGCCGTTAGGTCCCTGGAAAGCCAGCCAGGCGTCGCCGGTGACGGCAATGTCCAGCGGGTTCTCGGTGCGCACGACCTCACCGGCCTGGCGCGACAGATAGGTCTGTCCCGTAGAGACGAACGCGGTCGGCTCGTCCGTCTTCTGCGAGATCAACTGCTCGAACTTGATCTCCTCCGCGCGGAAGCCTGCCGTGTTCACGTTGGCGACGTTGTGCGCAAGCGTGTCGAGACGGCGCATGAGCGACAACTGGCCAGACAGCGAGACGTACAGACTTGGCTGCATTCAGCGGCCTCCGAGTTTCAGGGTTTGCAAGGTCGCGAGCACGCCGACGGAGATGCCCACGGGGCTCGCGCCGGTAATGGACGGGACGGCGAGCGAGGCCGACAGCGAGGACGCGGCGTTGTTGAGCTCCCACATGTTGGTGAAGCGGGAGATGAACTTTTCGAGCTTCTTGGGGTCTTTGAAGTCTGCGACGTCGATGCGCTTGGCATACATTTCGGCCTGCTTGTCGATGTCCATCAGCGACGTTTCGGCGGGAATGTTCAAAGCGGTCTGCGCAACCTTGAGGAGCGCTTTGTCGGCGAGGATGCCGAGCGTGCTCGAAATGGTGGGGGCCTTGCGGGCGAAATAGAGCGCGAGGCGAACGCCCTCGTTCTGCTCTCCAGAGCGCTGCTCCAGCGAGATGCGCATGAAGCGGTCGACAGTGCCTTGCTGGGTGTCCGCCGCCTGAGTGGTGGTCTCACCGTTGGCGGCGAAGTTGAAGGTGGAGGCGAGCTCCTTGAAGCGCTTGTCGGTCAGCGTGTTCGCGAAGGCCTTCGAATCAGAAATGCCTTCCTTCAGGACCTTTTTGACGAACGCCTTGGCGTAGGTCATGTCCTCGAGGCCGAACGCCTTCATGGCAAAACGATAAATGCGGTCGTTCTTGATGAAATCGTCGACCGTTTTGATTTGCCCGATATTCTCTAGATAATATTTTGATTCGCGCGCGATCTGCGGATCCTTCGAAAGCGTGGTGAGCGACTTCGAGAGGTTCTGGGCGATTAGTCTGTAGCTATCGGACGTTGTGAGCACGGTTTTCGGCCTCGCGTGTCTCGGGTTGCCAGTTTCGTCAAGCCGCCTTGCCTCAGGCTGACGTCAATTCGTTCTGCAACTAGCTCGAGTGATTTGGGACGCGGCACGCGACGGGAGCATCCGGGAGGCCTGCCAGGGCCGGACCACAGATCAGGCTCGCACAAGGAGGTCACCGCTAGTAATGCGTTAACAACCATTAACGCGAGGTTAGCTCGTGACGATCATCCTCGGTCTCGTCGTTATGCTCGGATGTATGCTCGGTGGCTTCATGGCCATGGGCGGGCATGTGGAAGTGCTGTGGCAGCCGTGGGAATTCGTCATCATTCTCGGCACGTCGCTCGGTACCTTCATCGTCGCCAATCCGATGAAGGTGATCAAGGACGCGGGCAAGGGCCTCGGCGAAGCATTCGGCAATGCCGCGCCCTCGGGACGCCAGTACCTCGACGTGATGGGGCTTCTCTACTCGCTCATGCGAGAGCTGCGCAGCAAGCCGCGCAACGAGGTCGAGAAGCACATCGACCAGCCGGCAGAATCGCCCATCTTCCAGAAATTCGCGACGGTGCTGAAGAACAAGGATCTCACCGTCTTCATTTGCGACTATTGCCGTCTCATCATCATCGGCAACGCACGCACACACGAGGTCGAGGCGTTGATGGACGAGGAGATCCAGACGCTGCGCCACGACAAGCTCAAAGCCTATCAGGCGCTGACCAATGTCGCGGACGGCCTTCCTGCCATCGGCATCATCGCGGCGGTGCTCGGCGTCGTGAAGGCCATGGGCGCGATTTCGGAGCCGCCGGAGGTTCTCGGTCACCTGATCGGCGCGGCGCTGGTTGGAACGTTCGCAGGCATTTTCTTCTCCTACGGCGTGTTCGGCCCGCTCGCGACAAAGGTGAAGGTGGGCCGCGAGAAGCAGATGCGCCTCTACATCGTCGCCAAGCAGACGCTTCTGGCCTTCATGAACGGGGCCATGCCGCAGGTCGCGGTCGAGTATGGGCGCAAGACCATTTCCGCCTACGAGCGTCCGACCATCGACGAGGTGGAAGCAGAGACGGTGGGCGGCGGAGGCGGCGGCGAGGCCAAGAAGGCCGCGTAAGCCGCACGGGCGCCCGCAGGATTTTACGTAACGCGAGTCTTTCGGATCATTTTTGAAACGCAGTCAACCCAGGTAGCCCGCGATGAGCCAAGAAGGTTCCGATTTTCGTCCCGCCGCAGCCGAGCTGCAGTCGATCAATGATCCGGGGCAGGGTGAGGTAGACGGGGCCGCGAAGGCGGCTCTTGGCCAGAAGCCGCGCCATCTGGAGACGGTGCTGCAAATCCCCGTCTCGGTGAAGATCGTGCTCGGGTCGGCGACGATGCCGGTTGCGAACGTTCTGAAGCTCGGACGTGGCGCTGTAGTTCCGCTCGACCGTAAGGTGGGCGAGCCTGTCGACGTGGTGGTGAACGGCCGTGTCATCGCCCGGGGCGAGGTGGTGGTGCTCGACGAGGACAATTCGCGGTTCGGCGTGTCGCTGACGGAAGTCATCGGCAGCTCGGCGCCGACGCGGGTAGCCTGATCGCGAGACTATTGCGCAACCGTGCTTTTTTCAGCGGCGGCGCCCGTTTCCACTTATTGCCCATTCTGAGCAGGTCTCATCTCGATGTCAGAGGCGCCAGACAAAGAGAGTAAAACAGAAGAGGCAACAGAGAAGAAGATCCGCGATTCGCTCGACAAGGGCCAAGTCCCTCACTCGCGCGAAGCGACCACTCTGGCCTCTATGCTCGCGATCCTCATCGCGGTCTACTTCCTGATCTCCGACAACGTGGTGAAGCTGCGCTTCTCGCTCGAGAGCTTCATCGATCATCCTGGAAGCTTCTCGGTCGGAACAGGTGCGGACGCATCTGCGATCCTGCTCGTGGTGGCGATCGAGGCGGCGAAGGTGATCGCACCCGTCGTTCTGGTGCTGGCGGTCGCGGGCGTCGCAGCGTCGTTCCTGCAGAATCAGCCGCAATTCGTCGTGGACCGGATCGAGCCCAAGCTCGAGCGCATCTCGATCGCCAAGGGATGGAGCCGGATTTTCGGCGTACAGGGCCAGGTCGAGTTCCTGAAGAGCCTGTTCAAGCTCTCGATCGTGGCGGTGGGCGGCTACATCGCGCTAGGCGGCTCTTACCGCGAAATGTTCAACGCGCTGTTCATGGAGCCGACCGCAATCCCGGGCCTGATGCAGGATCTCAGCATTCGGTTTCTATCGGCCGTGGTGGTTACGACGGCTATCCTCGTCGCGGCGGATCTCGCCTGGTCGCGCTTCTCCTGGCGCAAAGAGCTGCGCATGACCAAGCAGGAGGTCAAGGATGAGCACAAGCAGGTCGAAGGCGATCCGCTCATCAAGATGCGCTTGAGGTCTCTGCAGAGAGACCGTTCGCGGCGCCGGATGATGGCGGAGGTGCCGAGAGCGACGCTGATCGTCGCCAATCCGACGCATTATTCCGTCGCATTGCGCTATGTGCGGGAAGAAGGAGGCGCGCCAGTCGTTCTTGCTAAAGGCAAGGATCTCATCGCGTTGAAGATCCGGTTCATCGCCGAGCAAAATAATATTCCGATTTATGAGGACCGGGCGCTGGCACGCTCGCTCTACGCAAGCGTCGAGGTGGATAAGATGATTCCACCGGAGTTCTACAAGGCCGTGGCCGGCGTCATTCTGTTCCTGCAGCAGCGGGGACAACAGCCACGACGGGCCGTGTGAGGATCGAGATATGCTGAAGCAGGGCAAAGATTATTCGCGCGAGCGTGAAAAGGCACTGGCCGAAGGCATGAGGGATGTAGCCTCGGAGCTGAGGCTCGTCGATCCTGCCGATTTCATCGCTTTCATCCGAACGGAGCAGTTCGGAAACATCCGCAATCTCGTCAACTCGTCCACCGAGATGTTCTTCAAGCCCGGGACGATCTGCTTTGGACTTTCAGGAGAGGTGGATCTGCCGTGGGGATGCGCGCCGTGCATCTCGCTCGACATGGAGTTCCATCATCTCAACGTCTCGGCCTACTTCCGTCTGGTGCTGCAATCCCTGCAAGCGGGGATCGAGATCAGCTACGTATCTTTCGAGGGTGGCTCCGAAGATCCGGACAAGAACACGGCCCGCCTCGTCGAGGCGATCGAGGACGCGCGCCTCGTGCCGACGAGCCGAGGACATCGGCCGCAAGCGGATACGGGCGCGCGCGCCGAGCACTAGATCCCTGCGGATTGCTCGTTACTGGAGCCTGAACTCGGCTCCAATCAACTTCAGCTCGCACGGCTTTACGAGACCTGAGTGCGCAACGAGAACCTGATGAAGTTTGCCTTCCAGGTTGTGCGACCAGAAGTCGAGGAAGCTCTTCAATTTTGGAAAGCGCGGGTGCAGGTCGTAGTCTTGCCAGATGTAGCTCTGCATCAGCGACGGGTGGTCGGGCAGGCGGTAAATGATCTCGGCGGTCGTTAGACTGTAGCCCGCAAGCATGCGGACAAAGTCGTTGTCGGCTGTGCTCAAGGTTGGCTCCCCCGGTTGCCAGGTTCACGCAAACAGGGTACGTGAAATTCAGAAATTTCCAATTATTATTTATTGCAATCAATTGCTTAGCAGCATCTCGGTGGTGTTGCTAACAGCTTGCCTAGTGATTTTGCATCGCTTCGCTAGACTGCCTAAACCTCGTTCGCTTTCTTCGTTTGCGATGGCTCTTCATTTCCGCTCGGAGCCGAGCTGATGCTTGCCGCGGCGCTCACAAGCTTCACGACGTTCTTCGCCACGATCGGTCCGATCGAGGCGGCTGTGCTGTTCGCAACGCTGACCCCCAAGGTCTCGGCGGCGGAGCGTAGGCGAATCGCGATGCGTGCGACGTTCATCGCGAGCGTCATTCTGGGGGCTTCCACGCTTGCAGGCGGTCCGCTGCTGAAGCAACTCGGCGTTTCGATCCCGGCCTTGCAGACCGCGGGCGGAGTCATTCTGCTCGTCATTGCGCTCGACATGGTGTTCGCGCGGCCAACTAGTGCGTTCAAGCTCACTCCTCCGGAAGGAGCAGAGGCGCAGCACAAGGAAGATCTTGCCGTCTTTCCCCTCGCGACGCCGCTGCTTGCAGGGCCCGGCGCGATGAGTGCGGGTATCCTGCTCGCGGCCAACGCGCACGGCGATGCGTTCGCTCTTTCCATGACGCTTGCCGCGCTCGCGACCGTGATGGCGCTCACGCTCGCGCTGCTGATGCTCGCTCATGACGTGACGCGTTTCATCGGGGTGACTGCGCAACGCGTGCTGATGCGGGTGTTCGGCATTCTGCTGGCCGCCATCGCGGTGCAGGCGCTCTTCAACGGCATCGGCGCGAGCGGGCTGATCCCCGCGCATGGCTAGCGGACGCTCACCGAGACGACGTTAACACTTTCAGCCGCCGATGATTTCTCTCCCTGCTCAGGGTCGCACGCGCGGACAATCACAAGGTTCAGACAAGATTAGAGACCTAAAACCGATGGAGGCTCAGAGGGGACTGCGCTTCCCATGGATTCCATCAACTTCTTCTCGATCGCGTCTCAGCAGAACCGCTGGCTTTCGGTGCGCCAGTCGGTGCTCGCGCAGAACGTCGCGAATGCGAACACGCCCGGATACAAGGCGCTCGACGTGGAGCCCTTCGAGGCAGTTCTCAACTCGACCGGCATCGAGATGCGTAAGACGCAGGCCAACCATCTCAGCCCCACGAGCGGCGCCGGCAGCGATGCCGACACCGAGGAATCGGCGAAGTGGCAGGTGGTGCATTCGGGGAACAGCGTGAGCCTCGAAGAGCAGATGCTCAAGTCCGGCGAGGTGGCCGGCGCCTACGCACGCAACACGAGCGTGCTGAAGACGTTCCATCGCATGCTTCTAGCCGCGTCGCGGGGGTAAGACATGGCCGATCCGATGCAAGTTGCGATCAAGGTGGCCGCCTCGGGGCTCGAGGCGCAGTCGCGGCGCATGCTGGTCGTGTCGGAAAACCTGGCCAACGCGTCATCGACTGGCAAGACGCCGGGCTCCAATCCCTATACGCGCAAGACCGTCAGCTTCGAATCGGCCCTCGACGATGCGTCCGGCGCCAAGATGGTGCAGGTGGATCGCGTCGATCTCGACCGCAAGCCCTATCGCATCGAATACGATCCGAGCCATCCGGCGGCGGATGCCAACGGCAACGTCAAGCTGCCCAACGTGGATATGCTGGTGGAGCTCGCGGACATGCGCGAGACCAATCGGTCCTATGAAGCGAACCTGCAGGTGGTGAAGCAGGCCCGCTCGCTGATCTCGATGACCATCGATCTTCTCAGGAGCTCGTGATGCTGGACGGCGTCGGCAAGCTTTCTCCTTACGGCGGATTTGCCGGAACGGTCGGCGCGGGCCAGATCGCCCAGCCGACGCCGGTCGTCGGCACGCCGAACACGGTCAAGACCGAGACGCTTCCTACCGATTTCGGGACGGTGCTCGGGCAGATGACGCTCGATGCGATCACGACGCTCAAATCCGGCGAGCAGACCGCCGTCGCGGGCGTTCGCGGACAAGCAACCACGCAGCAGGTGGTCGAGGCCGTGATGGCCGCCGAGCAGACGCTGCAAGCCGGTATCGCCATTCGCGACAAGGTCGTCGCTGCGTATCTCGAAATCAGCCGTATGACCATTTAACGGTACAAGCAGGACACCTTCATGAGAGCGCTTTCGATTGCTGCGACCGGTATGAATGCGCAGCAGACAAACCTGGAGGTGATCGCGAACAATATCGCGAACATCAACACCACCGGGTACAAGCGGGCACGGGCCGAGTTCACGGACCTGCTGTATCAGGCGGAGCGGGCGCTGGGAGCGCCGGCGCGCGGCGGTGAATCCAACGTGCCGGAAGGCGCGTACGTGGGCCTCGGCGTGCGCACGGCGGCCGTCCGGCATCTGCACGAGCAGGGCTCGCTCGCACAGACCACCAATCCGCTCGATCTCGCGATCAATGGCCGGGGCTGGTTCCAGATCACCGGGCCCGAGGGCGAGACGTTCTATACGCGCGATGGCGCCTTCAACAAAAACGACCAGGGGCAGATCGTGACCCTCGACGGGTACGAGGTGCAGCCTGCGATGACGGTTCCGCAGGATACGACGAAGATCGTCGTCAACGAGACGGGCGAGGTCTACGCGACGATCGCGGGCCAGACGCAGCCCCAGCTTATCGGCCAGCTTACGATGGCGGCGTTCGTCAACGACGCTGGTCTCGAGCCCATGGGCGGCAACCTTTATCGGCAGACGCAATCGTCCGGCGATCCGGTCACGGGCGTGCCCGGAGATGCTGGTTTCGGACGTATCCACCAGGGCTATCTCGAAAACTCCAACGTCGATGCGGTGAAGGAGATCACGCAGCTCATTTCGGCGCAGCGCGCCTATGAAATGAACTCGAAGGTCATCCAGACGGTCGATGCGATGTACGGCACTGTCGCCAACAACATGCGGTAGGCGTGAAAAGGAGCGGTGACGACCATGGTGCAGGCTTTTAGACCCGTCATTTCCAGAATGCGGGGCTGGTTCGCGCCTGTGGCGTGCTTAGCTCTCTGCGTGGTTGCCGCCTTGCCCGCCGTGCCGGCTCTCGCAGCCGAGCGCGTGCTGCCGGTTCCGCGCGTGACCATCTATCCCGGCGACGTGATCGCCGACACCATGCTGGTCGACCGGGTTTTTCGGAGCCCCGACTTCGAAGGCCCTGGCTTCGCCGGTGCGCGGGAGGAGCTGATCGGCAAGGTGGCGCGCCAGACGCTGCTTCCGAATGCGCCGATCGCAGCAACCGGCATTCGTGAGCCTTTTGCCGTCAAGCAAGGACAGCCCGCGGTCGTCATCTTCCAGTCGGGCGCGCTTATCATCTCTTCCGTGGCGGTGCCGCTTCAGGCCGGCTCGGCAGGCGAGATCATCAGCTTGCGCAATACGGAAGCGGGGACCACGATCCGCGGCGTCGTGCAGGCAGACGGAACGGTGCGGGTGGGCATGTGATGATGCGCTGCCTCACGCTCTTCGCTCTTTTCATCCTGATGAGTCTACCGGCGAGCGCGGGCGGCGACGGGGTGCGAATAAAAGACATCACGGCCGTGCAGGGCGTCCGCGCGAACCAGTTGATCGGCTACGGTCTCGTCGTTGGCCTCAACGGTACGGGAGACAGCTTGCGCAACTCGCCGTTCACGGCGCAGTCGCTGCAATCCATGCTCGACCAGATGGGCGTCAACATCCGAAATGCCAATTCGCGGACCAAGAACATCGCGGCGGTGCTCGTCACGGCGGATCTTCCGCCGTTCGCAGGGCCGGGCTCACGCATCGACGTCACGGTGTCGTCGCTGGGTGACGCCACGTCGCTTGCGGGCGGATCGCTGGTCATGACGCCGCTCAACGGTGCGGATTCGGCCATTTACGCGGTTGCGCAAGGGCCGGTTGCGGTCAGCGGGTTCTCGGCGACGGGACGGGCGGAATCGCTCAGCCAGAACGTGCCGACGACGGGGCGCATTCCGAACGGCGCCCTGGTGGAGCGGGAAGTCGCGGGCTCGCTCGACGACGAAGGCACGCTCGTGCTCGAGCTGCGCAATCCTGACTTCAGCACGGCGGTTCGCATCGCGGATGCGATCAACGACTACACCACGCACAAGTACGGCAAGCGGACGGCGCGCGAGCAGGATCTGAGAAGCGTCGCGCTCGAAAGGCCCTACAACGTGAATGCGGCCCGTTTTCTGGCGGAGATCGGGGAGCTCTTCACCCATGCCGATGGCCCCGCCCGCGTCGTGATCGACGAGCGCACCGGAACGGTGGTGATCGGCCGCGACGTGCAAATCGCGACGGTTGCCGTTTCGCATGGAAGCCTCACGGTGCGCATCACCGAGGGCGCCAAGGTCTCGCAGCCCGAGCCGTTCTCGGATGGGCAGACGGTGGTGGTTCCGGAAAGCTTCGTGACGGTCAACCAGGAAGGCGCGAATCTCGCGATCATGGGCGGCACGAACCTGGAGACGCTCGTGCGCGGGCTCAACATGATGGGGCTCAGGCCGACCGGGATCATCGCCATTCTTCAAGCGATCAAAACTTCGGGTGCCCTGCAGGCGGAGCTCGTGGTGCAATGAGGCGGCAGCAGGCTCATGACTGGCGGTTTGACCGGATAGAGGCGCAGGCGCTGCCGCGCGGTTTGGAAATCGCCTTCTGGCTTGCAGCGCTGTTGCTCGTCGCGGCGCTCTGGTCGCCGGCGTCCGCTCAGCAGGGCTGGATGCCGACCGTCGCCACGACGCCGGGCGGAACTTTCAACGCGCCGCCGCCGGGTTCGGCCAACCGGCCTGCCGCTACGATCGATCCGCGCTTTTTCCCCGCGCAGCGGAACACGCCGCCAAATGTGCGCAACCCACTTCCCCAGGGCGCCTGGTCGCCGATCGTAACGGGGGCCATCCCGCAGCCTCGCGCTACGACGCCTGCAGCCGGGGCTCGCCCGGTTCCGGACGCGACCGTTCCACCGCTTGCGGGGCCGACGCCGATCAGGCCGCTCACCGCGCAACCGGTTGCGCCGGCGCAGGCCGTGGCGGCAGCGGCTGAAAATGCAGCGGCTGCGAAGGCGCCTGAGGCTGCCGCGGGCGAATCTGCGCCTGCAACTGACAACGGCACGCTCTTCAAGAAGCCGGGTCCTTTGGACGCGCTGCCGCCTAATGCGACCGCGGCGCAACAGTACTGCTTCAATACCGCGGATACGGCGGCAGATGCCCGCTTTGCCTGGCAGGCCAAGAAAATCAAGGAAATGGAAGCGGAGCTCGACAAGCGCGCGCAGCTGCTCGAGTCGAAAACGCTGGAGTACAAGCGCTGGCTCGAACGGCGCGACGAGTTCTCACGTAAGGCTCACGAAAAGCTCGTGGGGTTTTATTCGCGGATGCGGCCCGATGCGGCGGCGGTGCAACTCGCAACGCTCGACGAGGAGATGGCCGCGGCCGTGGTGACCAAGCTCGAAACGAAGGTGGCCAGCCAGATCATGGGTGAGATGGACCCTGAGCGGGCTGCCAAGATCGCGACGATCATCTCGGGTGCCGCGAAAGTTCCGCCTGAACGACGGCGCGCTGCCGGACAGGCGGGGGGTGCTGCGCCGGAGCCGCCCGCGGGGGAAGCTCCTCAGCCGCAGCGGCCGGGAACATGACGAGGTGAGCCATGACGAGGATCTGTCTTTGGCGGAAGCCGGCGCTCTCGAGGCGGCCGGCCCTCGTCGTTGTTGCGCTCACGCTGTTTGCGGGCGGCTGTGCGAATGACATCCGTGATTTTAACCGCGAGCCGGCGCTGAGCGCGGTGGGGTCGGGATTGCTTGCCGACCGCGTCCCGCTGCCCGCGGAGCCGACGCCGCAGCCGGCCTATCGGCCTGGAAACTCGATCTGGCAGGATGGGAGCGCCGATCTTTTCCGCGATCCGCGTGCGCGCAAGATCGGCGACGTTGTGACGGTCAAGATCTCGATCAAGGACAAGGCGAACCTCGACAACAACTCCAAGCGGTCGCGTGACGCCACGACCAAGCTCAAGCCGAAGATCGGCTACGATCTCGCGACGTCCGGCGGCCTCAACCACACCGGCGATATGTCCGTCAACGTGGAGGCCGATGCGGAGACCTCGACGGACAGCAAAGGCGGCATCACCCGGTCCGAGAGCATCGAGCTTCTGGTGGCGGCCGTCGTCACCGGCGTGCTGCCGAACGGCAACCTGATCATCAGCGGCAGCCAAGAGGTGCGGGTGAACTTCGAAGTCCGCGAGCTCAGCGTGGCGGGCATCGTGCGGCCGCGCGACATCTCGACCGACAACGCCGTGGCCTATGACAAGATCGCGGAAGCCCGCATCTCCTACGGTGGCCGCGGTCGCATCACGGAAGTGCAGCAGCCGGCGGTGGGCCAGCAACTGTTCGACCTTCTCACGCCCTTCTAAGGAGAACCGGCGGTGGCGAAGAGCGATGCCAAGGGTGACGGGAAGGGCGGTGGCGGCGGTCTGATCGGGATCATTGTCGTGACCCTGCTGGCGCTCGGCTTTGGAGCCGGGTTCGGTTTCTTTCTCGACGGCAAGCTGAAGAGCGCGGCTGAAGCGAACGCCAAGCAGAAGGCGAAGGAGCCTGAGGCGCAGGAGCCGGTCAAATCCACAGTGCCTTCCACCGCTAAGCTCGTCACCATGACGCCGATCGTGGCCAATCTCGCCGAGCCCAAGGATGCCTGGATTCGCATCGAGGCATCGCTGTTGATGGATGACATGCCCCAGGGCGCCGATACCTTGGCGGCCCAGCTCGCCGAGGATTTCGTTGCCTACCTCCGCACGGCGACGCTCGCGCAGTTCGAGGGGCCGAGCGGGTTCCAGAACCTCCGGGAGGATTTCATCGATCGCGCCACCATTCGTGACCGCACGCATATCAAAGATGTCATCATTCATGGCGTGGTGATCGAATGAGACGTCTCGCCGCTTTCTCCGTGCTCATGCTTCTGCTGGTGCTGCCGAGCGCTGCTCTGGCGCAGGGGTTGAACCTCGAGGGCCTGTTGCCGGCGGGCGAGCAGACGGTCAGCGGGCGCATGGTGCAGATCATCCTGATCGTCACCATGCTGTCGGTGGCGCCCGGCATCCTCATGATGGTGACGTGCTTTACACGGTTTGTGATCGTGCTCTCGCTGCTGCGGTCGGGTCTCGGACTGCAGACGACGCCCGCGAACATGATCCTCGTGAGTCTGGCCTTGTTCATGACCTTCTACGTGATGGCGCCGACCTTCGACAAAGCCTGGCAGAACGGACTCAAGCCTTTTGCCGAGAACAAGATCAGCGAGGAGGAGGCGTATGTTCAGATCACGCAGCCGCTGCGGGAGTTCATGCGGGCCAACGTGAGGCCCAAGGATCTCGAGCTGTTCGAGGATCTCGCGCAGGAGCGCTTTGGTCCCCGTCCCGCCGATGCGGAGGTGGAGCTGCGCGTCTTGATCCCCGCGTTCATGATTTCGGAGCTGAGGCGCGGCTTCGAGATGGGCTTTCTCGTGGTGCTGCCATTTCTCGTCATCGACCTGATCGTCGCCACGCTCACCATGTCCATGGGCATGATGATGCTACCGCCCACTGTCATGAGCCTTCCGTTCAAGGTGCTGTTCTTCGTGCTGATCGACGGGTGGAATCTGCTCATTGGCGGGCTCGTGCGCTCGTTCCCATGAGGCAAAGCTCCGAATTTTACGGAGGGGAGCAAGGCCGAATTAACCGTGGATCAATACCTCGACGCTATAACTTCGATTAGTGGCAGATTGGGTTGGGGGGCAAGGCCCTAAGCACGGTGCCGCGAGTGTAAAAGAACGGCCGTAGTCGCGGTCGCGGTGGTGTAGCGTAAAGGTAGTAGTAATGAGTAGCATCAATACGAACATCGCGGCGATGACCGCGTTGCAGTCGTTGAACCAGACCAACAAGTCCATGTTGGTCACGCAGAACCGCATTTCGACCGGCCTTCGCGTCGGCAATGCCTCGGACAACGCCGCTTATTGGTCGATTGCTACGACGATGCGCTCGGATCGCAGCGCCGTGTCGACCGTCTCCGACGCGCTCGGGCTCGGCTCGGCCACAGTCGACGTCGCCATGCAGGGCATGGAAGGCGCCATCAAGATCGCCGGCCAGATCAAGGACAAGCTGCTCGCTGCCCGCGCGCCGGGCCTCGATCGCGGCAAGATCCAGTCTGAAATCACTCAGCTTCAGGAATCGCTGAGAAGCGCTGTCTCTACGTCGAACTTCTCGGGCCAGAACTGGCTCGCGGCAGACGGCGCCGACAGCACGCGCTCGCTCGTCTCGTCCTTCTCGCGCGATGCCTCCGGCAACATCTCCGTCGGCACGATCTCGGTCGATCTGTCGAAGACGCGCCTTCTCGATACGGGCTCGGGCACGACCGGCATTCTCGACAGCATGATTACGGCCGCCAGCGGCGGCGCCGATTTCCGCATCGTCCCCGAGGACGACGGAAGCGGCACGCCTGATCCGGATGCCATCAACATCAGCACGCTTACGGATGATTCCCAGGCGAACCTCGATCGCATCGAGGACTTCATCAAGGGTGTCGACTCGGCGATCGCCAAGATGACCGATGGCGCGACCGTCCTCGGCGCCGTGAAGTCGCGCATCGATATGCAGAAGGATTTCGCGGACAATCTGATGGATGCCATCGACACCGGTATCGGCCAGCTCGTCGACGCAGACATGAACGAGGAGTCGACGCGTCTTCAGGCTCTGCAGGTGCGTCAGCAACTTGGCGTTCAGGCGCTCGGCATGGCCAACCAGTCGGCGCAGTCCATCCTTTCGCTCTTCAGATAAGCAGCGTCAGGATTCGATTTGACGATTTCGAAGGCCGCACCCTTGGGTGCGGCCTTTTATTATTTATTGTTTTTGGGCCACCGGGAGGTGGCAGATGCCCCGTCGTTGCGGCGCCGGGATAGTCCGGCTTTTGGCGGCCGGGCCGTATGGCACCCTCAATTCTGCTGCGTTTTCCAGCACTTCCACCGCGCGCGGGGGGTGGGAGTGTCCCATTTTGAATTGTTTTGGTGCATTTGGGGCACTGTTTAACGGTTCGGTAAGCAACAATGCTTATTTTCTTCCGTGAAAGCCCGACTTGGGGAGCGGGACAGACGAGTCGGAAGAGGAACACACGATGAGCAGCATTAACACCAACATTGCGGCGATGACTGCCCTGCAGTCATTGAATCATACCAATAAGGAAATGTTGACCACGCAGAACCGGATCTCTACCGGCTTCCGGGTCAACGATGCGTCCGACAACGCAGCTTATTGGTCGATCGCCACGACGATGCGTTCAGATCGCAGCTCCATCTCCACGGTGTCGGATGCGCTGGGTCTCGGTGCCGCCACGGTCGATGTTGCTATGCAGGGCATGGAAGCGTCGATCAAGACCGCGACCGCCATCAAGGACAAGCTGCTTGCCGCCCGCACGCCGGGCCTCGATCGAGTCAAGATCCAGTCGGAAATCTCGCAGCTTCAGGAATCGCTGAGAAGCGCCGTCTCGACGTCGATCTTCTCGGGCCAGAACTGGCTCGCCGTCGACAGCACGGGCGAAATGGAGCGTACGCTCGTTTCCTCGTTCTCGCGCGATGCCGCCGGCTCGATCTCGGTCGGCACCATCACGGTCGACCTCAACAAGACGATCCTGCTCGATACCGGCGCAGGCACCACGGGCATTCTCGACAAGATGCGGACCGCTGCCAGCGGCGGCGCCGACTTCCGTATCGTCCCCGAGGACGACGGCAGCGGCACGCCGGATCCGGATGCTATCAACATCAGCAGCTTCACCGATGACTCGCAGACGAACCTCGACCGTATCGAGGACTTCATCAAGGGCGTCGACGAGGCCATCAAGGAGATGACCGAGTCCGCGACCGTCCTCGGCGCCGTGAAGGCCCGCGTCGATCTTCAGAAGGGATTTGCCGACAGCCTGATGGACGCCATCGATACCGGCGTTGGCCAGCTCGTCGACGCAGACATGAATGAGGAATCGACTCGCCTCCAGGCTCTGCAGGTTCGCCAGCAGCTCGGCGTCCAGGCGCTCGGAATGGCCAACCAGTCGGCCCAGATGATCCTGAGGCTGTTCCAGTAAGCCTCTACAAGCTTCGACCGTTCCCCCAATCGAAAGCCGCGCCCCCCCAAAAGGGGCGCGGTTTTCGCTTTTTTGCGCTTTTCCGATTCGTGACTCCCTCGTGGTCCTGCGCCGGGCCTACGTCAGGGTGGCAATCCCCACACAAGGTTCAAAGGAAACAATGAGTCACGAATCGGTAAAAGGGCGCCGGAATGAGCAGCTTAAATACCAACGTCGCGGCCATGACCGCGCTGCAAACCCTCAACAAGACCAACAAGGATATGTTGGTCACGCAGAACCGTATCTCGACGGGCCTGAGGGTTAAGGACGCCTCCGATAACGCCGCCTACTGGTCGATCGCCACGACGATGC
This sequence comes from Hyphomicrobium zavarzinii ATCC 27496, assembly GCF_000383415.1. Taxonomy (GTDB): domain Bacteria; phylum Pseudomonadota; class Alphaproteobacteria; order Rhizobiales; family Hyphomicrobiaceae; genus Hyphomicrobium_C; species Hyphomicrobium_C zavarzinii. The sequence goes on from NZ_KB911255.1 coordinate 416,535, forward strand.
GATCCGACAATATGGCGGTTTCAACGGTTCAGGACGCGCTCGGCCTTGGTGCGGCAACCGCCGACGTCACCGTGACGGCGATGAACAGCGCGATCGAAACTGTAAGCAAAATCAAAGCCAAGCTGGTGGCTGCCCGCGCCCCCGGCCTCGACCGCGGCAAGATCCAAAGCGAAATCTCGGCGCTGCAGACAGAGCTGCGCAGCACGGCCGAATCAGCAGTGTTCTCCGGCGAGAACTGGCTGATGACCGATTCGACCGGCATCATCTCCAAGACGATCGTGGCTTCCTACTCGCGCGACAGCACCGGCGAGATCACGATCGGCAAGATCGAGGTGAACGTCGGCCCCACCGGCACCATGCTGTTCGACACCACGACGTCGGGTACCCTGCAGGGTGTGCTCGACAAGGATCGGACGACCACGGCTGGCACCACCTACACGGCTGCGACCCTCGATATCTCGACAATTACCGACGATACGGCCGATCTGGCCGACCTCGAGGATATGATTCGAGGCGTGGACGATGCGCTCAGCTCGATGACGGACGCGGCGACGGTGCTGGGCGCGGCTAGGTCGCGCATCAACCTGCAGAAAGATTTCGTCAGCAAGCTCATTCAATCGATCGACACCGGCATCGGCCAGCTTGTCGATGCCGAGATGAACGAAGAATCGACTCGCTTGCAGGCGCTTCAGGTCCGCCAGCAGCTCGGCGTCCAGGCGCTTGGCATCGCCAACCAGTCCGCTCAGCAGATCCTGCAGCTGTTCCAGGGCTAACCGCCGTCCCAAGAGTTTCCGGGCCCGGATCCCATCACCCCGCGCCCCCGAAGGCCACGCCACCCCGCCCCGGCGTGGCCTTCGCTATTTTGGCGGCGTTTCAGGGCGTTTCGTTACTCGGCGCAATTTCCACGCAAGCTTAATTGCCCAGAATCCCTTCGGCACAAATCCAACAAGCCGCGCAAGGGGTTGAGTCGGCAATGCTCGGACTCGAACAACTCGACAGACTTTGGGCAAATCTGCTGGCGCTCGGGACGAAGCGCCTGGCAGCGCTCGGCTTGGTTGGTCTCGCCGTTTTCGCGTCGGTCGGCTTCGGCAGCTACTACCTCAGCCGGTCCGATTTCGACACGCTCTACTCCGGCCTCAACGCGCAGGATGTCAGCCGCATCGGCGCCGTTCTGAAGGATGCCGGCATCACTTTCGACGTCAACTCCGAGGGAACCAAGGTGATGGTTCGCCGCGAGGAGACGGCGCAGGCGCGCATGCTGCTCGCGGAGAAGGGCCTGCCTTCGAGCTCCAACGCGGGCTACGAGCTGTTCGACAAGCTCGGCCCCATCGGCCTCACCTCCTTCATGCAAGAAGTGACGCGCGTGCGCGCCATCGAGGGCGAGCTTGCGCGCACCATCCAGGCAATGAAGGGTGTGAAGGCCGCGCGCGTTCACATCGTCATGCCGGAAACCGGCTCCTTTCGCCGAGGCCGCCAGCCCGCTTCGGCCTCCGTCGTCATCCGCACCGAGATGGCGGCCGACGCCTCGACCGCGCAGGCGATCCGTCACCTCGTCGCGGCGGCCGTTCCGGGCCTGACCGTCGATGACATCAGCATTCTGAGCACCGACGGCACCGTGCTCGCCTCCGCGGGCGATGCCAGCTCCACGTCATCGAGCCGGATGATCGAGCTCGAGAAGACGGTGAGCAAGGATCTGACCGACAATGTTCGCAAGACGCTGACGCCCTATCTCGGCCTCGATAATTTCGAGGTCAGCGTCGCGGCGCGCCTCAACATCGACAAACGCCAGACCAACGAGACCTCGTTCGATCCGGATTCCAAGGTCGAGCGCTCGCTGCGCGTCGTAAAGGAAAGCGGAAGCCAGCAGGATACCTCCAGCAAGCAGCCGGTGGGTGTCGAGCAGAACGTTCCGGAGCAGAGCGCGGGCGGCTCGGGCGGCGATCAATCGAAGCGCACCAACGAGCGGCGCGAGGATCTCACGAACTTCGAGCTCAACTCGAAGACGATCTCCACAACGAGCGAGGGCTACCGGATCGACGCGCTGACGATCGCGGTCGTGCTCAACCGCAAGAGGTTGCTGGCGACGCTGGGTGAATCCGCGACGCCGGAAGCCGTGCAGGCGCAGGTGAAAGAGGTCGAAAGACTGGTCGGAACCGCGGCTGGCGTGGATGTGAAGCGCGGCGATCAGATCAGCGTCGTGGCCGTCGAGTTCGCCGAAGACACCCAAATGAACCAGGGCTTCGACACAGCGAGCCTCATGGGGCCGCTGATCGGGCTCGCTACGGGACTGATCAAGGCACTGACGGTGCTCGGCCTCGTGTTCATCGTGGTTACGTTCGGACTGCGGCCCGTGACGCGGCTGCTGCTCGACCAGAAGGAAGGTGCGCAGGTGGCCGGCGGAGCGCTTGGCGCGGCCGAAGGTGGCGCGGCCGTCGACGACGGGTCGCTGCTCACCTCGAACGAAGAGGCGGAGATCGCGGCTCTCGCGGCCGACTCCGCGGCGACCGCCGAACTGCTTGGCATCAAGGCGCAGCGCGAGCCCAATCTCATCGAGGACATCACGACCGACGTCATGCGCTTGTCGCAGCGCCGGCTCGAGCAGATGGTCGCGCTCGATGAAGAGCAAGCCGCCAACATCCTCAAGCAGTGGATGCGGGAGCGGGCCGCATGACGACGGCACTTCCGGTCGCCTACTACCTCACCGAGATGAGCGGGGAGCCGTCACGGCGTGGCGGCCGAGCCCCGATCGGCGGAGAGGGCAACTCAGATATCGCCGCGCAGATCAGCGATGCGCACGCCCGCGGCATTCTGGAAGCGCGCGCAGCCGCGCAGGTGGAAACCGACGCGGCCCTCGCAGCTCAAGCAGCCGCGTTCGAAAAGAAGCTTGCCGCCGAGCGGCAGAAATGGGCGGCAGAGCAGGGCGCGCTTCTTGGGCAGCTTCTCTCGTCGTCCATGGAGGATGTCGAGCGGCGCATTGCCGATCAAGCGAGCCGCATTCTCGTTCCGATCATCAGCGAGCAGTCCCGCGTAAAGGCCATCGAGGAGCTATCCGCTCTCCTCAACAGTCTGCTGGCGAAGGGCGAGTACGCGAAAGTCTCTGTCTCTGGGCCGAATGATCTGATCTCGGCGATGGAAGGCCGGCTGGGTGCCTATGAGGGTGTGTCGTTCTCGGTGACCGAGAGCGTTGATGTGACCGTGCGCGCCGACGAGACGATTATCGAAACACAGCTCGGCGCCTGGGCGAACGCAATCGAGAGGGATGGCGCATGAGTGCCGACGGAGATGTGTCTAGCCCGCATGAGGTCGTCATCGTCCGGCGTCGCGGCGGTGACGGCGAGGAAGGCCATCACGGCGGTGCGTGGAAAATCGCGTTCGCCGACCTCATGACGGCGATGATGGCGTTCTTCCTTGTGATGTGGCTCCTCAACGTTTCCGACAAGGAGAAGATCCAGCAGATCGCCACCTACTTCAATCCGCTGAAGCTCAATTCTAAGAGGCCGACCACGAAAGGCGTCGAGGAGGAGCAGGAGACGGAGAAGACCGCTCCCACGACGGTCGGGCCCTCCGACAAAGGCGCCAACATCAGCGACATCGAGGGCAAGGACAAGATGCAGGGCGCTTCGAAGCCGGGAGGCGACGGAGAGCTCAAGGAGGGCGTGGCGCAGAAGGCCGAGGAGGAGCTGTTCAACGACCCTTACGGCGTGCTGGCACGGCTCGCGCTCAAGGCCGCGAGCGACAACGATCAGATCAAGGACGCCAAGAGCGAGAGTACGCTGCCCGGGGGAGACGCCTACAGCAATCCGTTCGAGCCGTTCGCAGAGCGCCCCATTGTTCCGGACAAGAACACGGGCCAGGCCGAGCCGTCGCCGATGACACTCGACGAGGCGGGTGATTATCCGAAGCCCCCGGGCCTCGAGCCGCCGCTCGAGGTCAAGCCGGAAGAAGCGGGGGAGCCGGCGCCCAAGGCCGTCCCCGCGGAAGCGCAGCCGGCAGATGCAGCAAAGGACGCGGACGCGGAAAAGAGCAAGGCGGAAGCGCGCGCTCTCGAAGGCGAGATTTTGAAGGAGCTTCAGGGACTCGCGCCGGAGAAGAAGCCAAGCATCGAGGTGAAGAAGGTCGACGAGGGCTATCTGATCAGTCTCACGGACGATTTTCGTTTCGGCATGTTTGCCAGCGCTTCCGCAGAGCCGCGGCCTGAGCTGGTGCTCGTGATGGAGAAAGTGGCGAAGGTGCTGGCTGCGCGCGACGGCAACATTGTCGTGCGCGGGCACACGGACGCGAAGAAATTCCGGTCGGAGAAGAACAACAACTGGCGTCTTTCTATGTCGCGCGCGCAGATGGCCTACTACATGCTCGTGCGGGGCGGCGTTCAGGAAACCCGCTTCGAGAGCATCGAGGGGCAGGCCGATCGCAAGCCTAAGATTCCGTCAGATCCCAATGCGGCGGAGAACCGCCGTATCGAGATCCTTCTCAGGGTGCCCAGGACGTGATGAGAGGTGGTGCTCTCTTCCTGCTGCTCGCACTCGCCTGCCTCTCGGCCGGCGCCGGCGGAGCCATAGCGGCGGGAGACCATGGCGAGAGCGCGAAGGCGGAAAGCACTCCGCCGCCCGAGGGCGCGGAAGCCGGGCATGGCGAGGCCACCGATAACGCGAAGGCTGCTGAAGGCGGCGAAGCGGAGGGCGAGCCTCCGCCTGAACCGCTTTGGCCCGAGATGCCGGCCGTTGAGCTCGACAAGCAGCCCTACGTTCTCGTGCGCTCGCTTCGCTCCGTGCAAGACGAGGTCGCTTCCGGCAGCACGACGGCGCATGAGCTTCAGCGGAAATTGCTGCGCGATTACGGCGAGCAGATGCGCGATCTGCCTGTGGGCGCCTGGGACGACGTTCGCAATGTTCGCGCGGCCATCTTTTTCGTTCTGAGCGGCGGCGATCCGGCGGTTCTCAAGACGGTTATCGGGCGTAAGAAGACGCCGTTCATCGAGCGCCGTCTTCTCAAGGGTGCGCTGGCCTACGGGGAAGGCCGGCTCGTCGATGCGCTGAGCATGATCCACAAGATCGAAGCCCGGAAGCTCGATCCGTTGCTCGGCGGCATGATCGCGCTCATCCAGGGCACGCTGATCGGCAAGAAGGACATCAAGAAGGCCATCGATTTCTTCGACGAGGCGCGCCTGCTCGCGCCGGGAACGCTGATCGAGGAATCGGCCCTGCGCCAGCAGATCCTGCTCCTGGCGCGAGAAGGCGAGGTGGAGCGCTTCGACGTGCTCGCCTCACAGTATTCGCGCCGCTTTCCACGCTCGCTTTTCGCGCGCAACTTCCGCAGGCAGTTCTTTGCTGGCGTGGCGCGTCAGAACTACAAGCGCGCGTCGGAGTGGGTGTCGCGCACCGAGTCCGAGCTGATGAAGGTGCCCGCGGCCGAACGTGTCGGCCTCTACCTTTCGATTGCGGAGGAAGCGACGAAGGGCGGCAACATCGACATCGCGAAGTTCGCGGCGAACAAGGCGCGGGATCTCTCGCAGCCTGGCAGCCGCGCGGTCGAGCGGGCGAAGCTGTTCGAGGGGGCGTCCCTGGTCGCGACCGACGAGTTCGAGCGCGGGGTCGAGCTGCTGAACCAGGTCGATGTCGCAAAGCTCGGTGCTTCGGATCGGGAGGTGCGCGAGTCCGCGCTCGCCGTGGCGCGGTCTGTCGGCAAGTGGCCGGAGGCTCCGGAGAAGCTCGAGGAAGCGCCGCCGGAAGCCGTCGGCCGTGCGCAGACGTTGCTTTCGAAAGTCGATTCACTATTGGAAGGAGTGCCGCAGTGAGCGCCGCGCAGGCTTTGAATTCAGCCATGCTCTCCGTGACAACGAGTGTGCGCCAGAGCCCGGGTGAGGGCGCGCGCAACGATCGTGGAGACACGTCATTTCGCGATGCTCTGGATTCGGCTTCGCGCTCTTCGGATACGCCGGCTTCCTCGTCTTCGCGGAGCGCGAACGCGTCCGAACGGGCGAGCACAGAGCGCAAGGACGCGAGCAACGAGGATGCGGCCGATACGGGCAAGCGCGAGGACGATTCCGCGCGGTCGAGCGACGAGGGCACGAAGCGGACCGACCAGGGCGGTGTCACTGGCCTTTCGTTGATTCTTGCGGCGTTGGAAAAGCCTGTCGAGCCTTCGGACCCGGCTCAGAGCGGGGAGTTTGCCGAGGCACTCGCGACATTGAAGACGGGCGAAGCGCTGGTGCGCCGTGGCGATATCACGGAGGATAAGAAGGCCGAGACGCAAGAGGACGGACCACTGCTGCCGAGCGAGGTCATCGAAAACGAGGATCAGCTCGATGCGGCCAAGCTTCTGGCCCTTCTCAAGAACCCGGAGGCGTCCGAGGAAATCGGCGTGGACGCGCTCGCTGACGCACCCGGCGTGGAGCCTCCGGTCGAGATCAAGGTGACCGTCCTGGGCCAGGAGAAGCATCTGGCTCTGGAGCCGATGCCATCGGATGCGGTCGCGTCTTTCGGTGAGCCGGTGGATGCGGCTGCGTCGGAGGCGGCGGAGGCCGCTCCGGAGGGAGAGCAGCTTGCCCGTGAGACGGCAGCAGCCAAGGCGGGACAGGGTGTTCGAGAGACGTTCGATCGCGTCCGGCCGGAGATGAATACAGACACCACCGCATCCAAGAGCGAGACCGGTGCGAGCCGGTCACCGGCGGTCGAGGCGCGGAGCCAGGGTGGCAGCGCATCCGCGGATCAAGCCATGGGAGCCCATGCGGGCGGGCGCCAGCAGGATAGCGGAGGCTCTTCGAGCGGGAATTCGCAACAGCAGGGGGCGAACTCGTTCGTGTCCATGCTCAACGCCGCTCAGGCCAGCCGGCCGATGGACGAGGCCTCCGATGCGACTGGCACTTACGAGCCCCTGAGCGATCAGATCGCCCGGGAGGTGAAAGCTGAGTTGCGGGCCGATGGCCTCGGCGAAAGCTCGTCGGAAGGCGTGGTCAAGGTCCTGAGCATCGAGCTCAAGCCCGCCAATCTCGGCAGCGTGACGGTGCGGCTCGCGCTCAAGGACAACGCGATCACCGTGCATCTCGAGACACAGCGGCGCGAGACGCTGGCCGTGATCGAGCGAGAACGCGATGCGCTGGTCGGTGCTTTGTCCTCGGCGGGCTACTCGGTCGACGGCGTCACGACCGGCCCGCAGAGCGAAGCCTCCCGCTTGAGCGTTACGCAGTCCGGCTTCGGCGGTTCCGGCTCCGCGGCATCCCAAGGGTCGCCGCAGGGGCAGCTTGGCCAGGGCCTCGCGAATTCCTCCGGTGGCCAAGGCCGCCAGGAGAACGGATCTTTCGGCCGGCAGGACTATCCCACACCCGCGGATGGTAAGGATGCCGGCAGCAACGGCATTCGCAGGAGCGCGGAAGGGCTATATGTTTAATCCCGCGTAAACGGCGTTGTTAGAGCGTGAGTTCGGTATGAGCGTAATTCCATTCCCGTCTGGTCCACGAGCGGCGAGAGCGATGACAAGCACAGGACTTCTCGGGCCCTTCAGGCTCGCTTACGACGACATTACCGACACCATCCCGCGCGTCGCGCCGGGAGCCTTTGTGCTTGGACACAAAGGCCCCGACGGCAGGTTCTATGTCGACTACGTCGGCCGGGCCGACCATGACGTCCGCGACAAGCTTCTTCAGCTCATCGGGTCGGGCAATCTGTTCAAGTACAGATGCTCGACGTCCAGTGAGGCGGCCTTCCATGCGGAGTGCGAACTGTTCCACGACTTCCAGCCGCCGGGGAACCGGATGCATCCGGATAGGCCGGCCGGCACTAATTGGGAATGTCCGAGGTGTCGTTTCTTTCGCCTTCAAGGGCGAGCATAGCCATGATGTCGCTCAGCGCGGCTTGATAGCCATGGTGCCAATAGGCACGCTCGGGCGTATGGGCATCGAGGTGACGCTGGTCGACGTCGGTGTACGGGGCTTCTTCCTCCAGCCACTCGCGGATGTTGTCGCGACGCTGACGGAGCATAGTCACATTGGCTTTCTGGTACATGTTTGAACCGACCCTGACCCTGATACTTTTTTCGGCTCACCGCTTTGGTGCGGCAGCGTCACTCTTTGTACCTCAGGGCCTCTTGCAGTCGGCTTAGGTGACACAGGAAAAGTTTGCTCAAATTTTACGGGCTTATTCGTGCCAGAACGGGACAGGCAGTAACGGCTCGTCAGGCTTCGGCACGGTGAGGCGGGAAGACCGGCGCAATTGCGATGGCACAACGCTTCCAGTGAGCCGCTAAGAGCTCAGTGGATCTCCGGTAGAACGTCTCCGATGCGGCGCGGACCGGCCGGCTTTCTAGGCGTGGCGGTCTCGGTAGGGGCTTTTTCGACGATCTCAGCGGCAATACGGCGAATCCAGCCGTCGATGGTGGCTTGTGGATCGCGGCCATGGGCTACGTCGGTCGCGACTGCATTGACGAGCGCGCGGGCAAGAGCCGTCGCACGGGTTTCTCCCAAAGGGCGGGACAACTCACCGAGAGCGGAGATTCGAGCGCGAAGGTTAGCGGATAGCTGCATGGCTGCACCAAACGAGGACACATACCGTTCTACGCAACTGCCGTGCCAAGGATCTCGTGAGTCTGGGTCTGGAAATCGGCGTCAGCTTTACGCAAGGGCCTCGGGTTAACAAGGCTGGTCGGAGGCCACAGATCCCTGCCATGCACAGCTTTTATCTGGATGCGATCCGCAACTTCGAAGGTTTCACGCCCAAGGCGACTTGGGACTATGCGCAGCACACGAACGGCTACGGCACGCGGGCACGCTACGCCGGTGAGGTCATCAGCCGTACGGAGGCTGAGCGCAGGTTCCAGGCCGAGGTGTCGTCTGCGCGTTCGATCGTCGAAAAGGCGGCGCCGCATGTGGACGAAGGCACCAAGGCGGCGCTGACGTCGCTCACCTACAACGCGGGAACGGCTTGGATCGACAGCGGCCTCGGCGATGCCGTGCGGCGGGGCGATCTCGATGCAGCCCGCGACATCTTCCAGAAATACAACAAGGCGGGCGGCGAGGTTCTGCCGGGGCTCGTCAATCGGCGCACTCAGGAAGCGATGTGGATCGGCAATCCGGACGCCATGCCGGTCGCCAGCGCCTCGAACGACGCGGCGGCGAGCGGCGGCGCGGCGGAGATGTTGCCGCCGGTCGTGCTCGATCGTGATGCGAGCGCGCTCAAGGTCGCCGAGCTTTTGAAGGCGAGACCGCCACGCTCGACCGATGCACCGGGCGACACCGGATCGGTCGCGCTCGAGCGCGGGCCGCGGACGGAGCGTCTTGCGGTCAGGACAATGCTGCAGAGCGTAGCGGGCGACGCGCTGGCCGCACTTGTCGATACAGAAGGCCTCGGAGCCAACAACATCGCCGACATCACGCGGCTCGCGCAGCTCGGGAGAGGCAGCGAGCTTGCACGGCCTGACCGGGATCGTCAGGAAAAAGAAACGCGGCGGATTTGACCGCCGCGTTCAATACGTCCAATTCTGAGATGATGACCTAGCCGGCGGTGCGAAAGCGGGCCGCGGCATTCATGGCCGTTGCGCCAAAGCCGGGCGGCAGGGTGGGAGCCGGTGTGTCGATGCGCGAGGCAAAGCGGGAAGCCGCGTCTGCTGCGGGAGACGCCATGGCGCCGCCGCGCTGGAAAATTCCGCGGTGCTCGGGATGCGGGACAAGATCCGTCTTGAGGCCGATCAAGCTTTCGGATGCGCCGAGCGTGAGGAAGCCATCGGGCGCAAGGATGCGCGTCATGCGGCCGAGGATGTCCATCTTGCGGGCGGCATCGAAGTAGATCAGCACGTTGCGGCAGAAGATGATGTCGAAGCGGCCGAGGGAGGTGTAGTCGGCGAGCAGGTTCATCTGGCGAAAGGTGACCTTCGAGCGCATCGCGTCCGAGATCTGCCAGCTATCGCCGATCTGATTGAAGTGGCGCAGCAGCATGGGCGTCGGCAGGCCGCGCTGAACCTCGAACTGCGAATAGATGCCTTTGCGGGCCTTTTCGAGCACCTGGTCCGAAAGGTCGGTTCCGAGGATCTCGATCTTCCAGCCGGGCATACGTGCCGCGTTCTCGTCCAGGATCATCGCGAGCGAGTAGGCTTCCTGGCCGGTGGAGGCCGCGGCGGACCAGATGCGCAGGCGCTTGTCGTTCTGGCGTGACGCGATCAGCGCCGGCAGCATGACGTTGCGGAACTGATCGAAGGGGGCCTTGTCGCGAAAGAAGTAGGTCTCGTTGATCGTCATCGCCTCGATGACGTCTTTGGTGAGCTTGGGGTTCTGGTTCTTCTGGAGGATGAGCACCAGTTCCTCGAGCCCCGAAAGCTTTTCGCGCCGGACGATCGGCATGACGCGGCTTTCGACGAGGTACTTCTTGCTCTGCTCCATCACCAGGCCGGACGAGCGGCGCAAGAATTCGCAAAGGGCGTCAAATGCTTGGGACATGTTACGCATCACTTATATTAAGGTTGAGCCGATCGTGGCGGGCTTGCCTTCGCGGGCTCACACGCACGGGCTTTGATCGTCACACCATCCCGATCTGCTCGAGTTTGGTGCGAATAATTTCCTGATCAAAAGGCTTCATGATGTATTCGGTCGCGCCGGCTTCGAGCGCGGTCAGGATCTTGTCGCGCGTGTTCTCGGTGGTGCAGAAGACGACCTGGGGTTCGTCGCCGTGCGGCATCTTGCGGAGCTTGGTCAGGAACTCCAGACCGCTCATCACGGGCATGTTCCAGTCGAGAAGGATCAGGTCGGGCAGGGATGCCTGGCACTGCTCGAGGGCATGTGCGCCATCCTTGGCCTCCGAGACTTCGAAGCCCATGTTGTCGAGAATCTGCCGGGCGATCTTGCGGATGAAGGAAGAGTCATCCACCACGAGCGCTTTCTTCATGTCACTCACCTTTACGCTACACTACTCACTTTGCGGACCGTGTTTCGCCTTCGGGCTCCGTGTGGAGCCGAAGGGATCGCAGCCACGTTCTTGAGGCCGGCGTGCCGGGCCCGAGAGCCCGGGCCTCGTCCGGTCTAGTTGGAGAAGTCGAAGAGAGCCCCGATGTTGAGTGCGGGGATCAGGAGGTTTCCGACTTTGTAGAGACCCGCCATGAAGCGGGAACGTGCAGGATCGAAGTGGGCAGGAATCTGCACCTTCATCGAGGCGTCGAGCGTCAGCACGTCGCCGACCTCGTCCACGATGAGAGCGAAGTTCTCGCCTTTGTGCTCGATGCCGATCGCAAGCGAGTTCTGCACCTCGTCGACGGGGATGCCGAGGCGGCGGCGCAGGCTTACGGCGGTTACGATCTTTCCGCGCAGGTTTACCAAGCCGACGATGTCGATCGGGCCAAGCGGGATCGGGGTCACGCTGGTGATGCGGAAGATGGTCTGCGTGTGGAGGACAGACAGGCCAAATGCTTCCCCGCCAGCGAATACGGTGAAGTAGCTCTCCTCACCTGCGGTCGGAACGTCGGAGACGGTCTGAAGGGCGACAGCGGCGCTCATGCTGCAATCTCCATGCTCGTGGCCTTGGCATCGGCGGCTGCATCGAGAGCGTAGGCGAGCGTCTCGAGCAGGGCATGGCGGTCATGCTTGCTCAGAAGCGCGAGCATGCCGTTCTCGGTGGCGATGCGCGAGGTGCGGTTCGTGGGTGTCCGGCTGACACCGATGATGGGCGTGCGGGCCGGATCCTTGCGCTCCTTGAGTGCGCGGAGGAACCCGGGCGCCGACAAGGCCGGTGCATCGGCATCAAGGATGATGGCGTCGAAGGAGGCGAACTGGTTGACCAGCTCGCTGATGTCGGCCGGGATGGACGTCGCGACAAGGTTGTAGCTTGCGGCCGAGAGAGCCGGGCAAAGCATGTCGCGGACGAGTTGGTCGTCGGCTGCGAACAGCACCCGCTGAGGCACGGGGTTGGTCCTGCCGGGCGAGTCGGCCATGCGGATGAAGTGCGAGACGTCGATGAGCTCGACGGCTTCGCCGCGGATCTCGGCAGAGCCCACCAGCTCGGAGTTGGCAGAGGCGAGCTGGATCTCGAGCTTGTCCTCGAGGATGTCCACGATCTCGTCGGCCATGAGTCCGATGGAGCGGTTCTCCGTTGCGACCACCAGCACCGGATACGACGGACGCGACATGTCGATATGCGACGAGATCGGCACGATCGGCATCAGGCGGCCCTGGAGCAGCACCATAAGGCGGCCGTCCGAGCTTTCGATGCGGTTGGTCTCGACCATCTCGATGCGCGAGACGAGCGAAAGGGGCAGAACCTTCGGCGCGCCGGGGCCGGCGCGGAACATGACGAGACGGCGGCGCTCCTGGGCGTTCTGGTCGCGGGCCTGCTCGCGCTTCTTCTCGGTCGACTTCTCGATGCCAAGGTTGGCGCCAATGCCGGCGGGATCCAGGATGAGAACGACCGAGCCGTCACCGAGGATGGTGTGGCCGCTGAAGACCTTGAGGTGAGCCAGCGAGGCGCTGAGCGGCTTGACGACGATCTCCTGGATGTCGGCAACGCCGTCGACGATGATGCAGAAAGAGTCCGTGCCCACGCGCATGACGACGGCGAGCTTCTCGCTCTCCTCGTTCGCGTCATTGTTGCCGAGGCCGACGACTTCGCGCAGCTCGACGGCGGGAATTACTTCCTCGCGCAGCTTCAGCACCAGAGCGTTCTGCACGTTCTGGATCAAATCCTTGTAGTTCTTGCCCAGGCTCACCGCCTCGACGACGGACGTCTGGGGCAGGGCGAAGCGCTGGCCGGCGACCTCGATGATGAGGGCAGGCGCGATCGCGAGCGTGAGCGGAATGCGGAGTGAGAAGCGGCTGCCCTTGCCTTCGTTCGAGGAGAGGGTGACGGAGCCGCCGATCGCCTCGATGTTCGAGCGCACGACGTCCATGCCGACGCCGCGGCCGGACACGTTCGACACGACCTGCGCCGTGGAGAATCCGGGCTCGAAAATGAAGCGATAGATCTCCTCGTTGCTCATGGCGTGGAGCTCCTGCTCCGTCGCCATGCCCTGGGAGAGAATCTTCTTCTTGATGCGCTCGGTGTCGAGGCCCTTGCCGTCGTCGGCGATGTCGATGGTGATCTGGCCGGCTTCGTGAGCGGCAGAGACGCGAATTTCTCCGCGCTCGGGCTTGCCCTTCGCGAGACGCTCTTCAGGGCGCTCGATGCCGTGGTCGGCGCAGTTGCGGATGAGGTGGGTCAGCGGATCGCGAATGACCTCGATGAGCTGACGATCGAGCTCGGTATCGGCGCCTTCCGTAACGAGATCGATGCTCTTGCCAAGGCTGGTCGAAAGCTCGCGGACGAGGCGCGGCAGGTTCGCGTAAAGACGGCCGACCGGCTGCATGCGGGCGCGCATCACGGCGTCCTGCAGGTCGCTGGTCAGCGTCGAAAGGTGCTGAAGCGGTGTCTTGATCGCGTCGTCCTCACGGTGACGCGCGAGCTCGAGGAGCTGGTTGCGGCTGAGGACAAGCTCGGAGACGAGCTGCATCATGCGCTCGATGGTGTCCACCGAGACGCGAATGGATTCCTGGTTTGCCGTGGAGCCGCCTTGCGAGCGGCCTTCCTTCGACTGGGACGCAGCGGCTTCCGCCTTCGGAGCCTCGGCGCGTGCTGCGGGTGCTTCGACCTTGGGCTCGGCCGGCTTGACCTGCTCGACAGCGGCGGCTACGGGGGCAGCTTCCACAACGGGAGCTGCGGGTTCGGGCGATGCTGCCGGCGCGGCGGCCTTGTTGGAGCTTGCCTCCGCTGCTGCGGCGGCCGTTGCGGCCTCGGAGCCGGCGGCATAGTAGGCTTCGAGCGCATCGATGATGGCGCTGTCGTCGCCCGGGGGCTCGGAGCCGTGGGCTCCGATTTCCTCAATGATTGTCTTGATGCGATCGATTGCAGCAAGAATGATGGTGACGGAGTGCTGCGTCGGCGGAACGCCGTCGCGCAGCATGCCCATCACCGATTCCGCTGCGTGGCCCACGCGCTCAAGGCGTTCGAGGCCCAGGAAGCTCGATGTGCCCTTGATGGTGTGAACAAGGCGGAAAATGCTGGTGATCAGAGACGCATCGGAGGGATTGCGCTCGAAATGCACGAGCTGGGTTTCCGCTCCTTCGATGTGCTCGGTCGTCTCTGTCAGAAAGTCCCGCAGTAACTCGTCCATTGGAAGTCCCCCTTGGCGTCTGGCGCGCTTACTCGGTTACGCCACACACGGGATGAGCCGGTCGGCCATGCCCTGAGGAGACTCGGCCGCGTTTTCCCTTCCGTTGTTCACGAGATCGGAGGCGCGGTTGAGTGCGCTCCGGATTGCGCAAGATGCATTCTCGCAGAAGTCGGAAACGCGCGAAGGATCGAGTTCCCCATCGGGGCTGCGATGAGCGCGAATAACGTCGATGCTCGCCATCGCCATGGCGTTGATACCGTCGATGATGCTTTCGAAGTCGCGCCGGAAGGCTTCGTCCAGGCCTTCGTAGATTTCGAGGGCGCGTGCGCTGCCGGGCAGCAGGGACTTCGCGAAATACTCGCGGTAGGTCACCGGGCGCCACTCGAGCAGCTCATCGAGCATTTCGGGCAGGAGCGTCGGAAGGTTCTCGATCAGAAGGAGAACCTCGTTGAAGTGATTGAGGTAGTCGTTTGCGATTCCCGACGCGGGATTAACAAGACACGCAGCACGTTGTTCCAATGAGTCGACGCTTCCGGCTTCTTGTGATCCGGTTTCGATTTCAGTCATTCCCATTTGCTGCCGCCCGCGCTGAAGTTTCGTCATATGAACGACGATACTCCACGGCCTTGCCTAAGAATCGGTTACGAGCGGCGTTGTTTAGGACGCAATCTGATCAGCTTCTTTAGGTGAAAGCGCAAAAAAAGCGGCGTGCACCGCGGGAGAACCGCTCTGGCCACGGGGCGGCAGACTTAACGAAGCGTAAATTTCAGAGCGTCGTTCACGCGCCCCGCGGGCAGATGACGCAGTGCGACTGTCTCGCGTCAGCGCGCGGGAGAGCTCGAGATCAGATCCGCAACCAGCTCCTTCTGCCGGTCGATCGGCTGCTCGACGACGAGAGCGAACTGGCTCTTGGATTGCGCGAGGCGGCACCAGAAGAGGCGCTCGTCCTGACATTCGAGGGCGATCAGGCTCTTGGTGTCGGCGTCGAGGCGCAGGATCTGGCCGGGCTCGAGCGCCGTAATCTCAGCGAGCGTCATTTCCGGACCCTCGAGCACGCCCTTCAGAAGCATGGTTGAAGACGCAAGTCCGTCCTGCATCTTCTTCTGCCACTCGGGATCGACGCTGGTGCCGTCCAGCGCGCGAGACCGTTCGAGCAGCTTGCGGATCGGATAGAGCGCCGATTGCGGAATGATCATGAACATGCGCCCGCCGTTATCCAGGATCTGAAAGAGGATCTGGACGGCGATGACGGGCACGTCGGTCTGGCCGAGGATCTGGAAGTCGAGCTTGGTTTCGAGCTTCTCGAGATCGAGATTGACGGGCGTGATCGGGTTGAGGAGGTCCTCCAGCTCGGGAACGACGATGCTGAAGACGCTGCGGGCGAGGCGCGCTTCGAGCGAGGTGAAGGGCCGATCGGCTTCGAAAGGCGGCATGCTGCCGTCACCGCCGAAAGCTGCGTCGATCAGCGAGAAAATGAAGCGGCGGTCGAGGCCGATGACGATCTTGCTGTCCCACTGGCGGCAGTAGTAGATGCCGGCGATGCTGTCCTCGTAGGATTCGAGAACGTCCCAGGAATTTCCGCTTTCGACCTGGTTGACGAAAAACGACGAGGGAACGTTGCAGTAGTCGCGGAAGCGCTCGGCGAGCGTGGTCACCAGGCGTTCGAGCACGCCTTTGAGCACATGCAGGCGCTCGACTTCGAGCTTGGGCGGCTCCAGCAGCTTGTCCGTGCCGGGCTGGCCGCCGGAGTGGCGGATCTCTGCGTATTCCTCCCGCATCATTCCTCCTCCGAATTCCCGATCTCAATGATACCTTTTTCGATCATCTCCATCGCCGCGTCGGCGATGGCGCGCCGTGCCTTCTGAACTTCCTTGGCACTGGCCTTCTTGCCCGTGGCGAGCTCCTGCTCGATCATGCGGCGGGCGCGCGCGGGGGTAGCTTCGAGGATCAGCTCCGCCATCTTCGGATCGGCGCCGAAAAGCGCCGTGATGGTGCGATCCGCCGGAACGCCGTCGAACAGCGTGACGAGGGCCGGCTGCGAGAGACGCATCAGATCGTCGAAGGTGAAGAGCAGGCCGCGCACGACCTCGGCTTCCTTCGGGCGATGCTGATCGAGATCGGTCAGGATCTCGTCCATCTGCTTGCGATCCATCTTGTTGATGATGTCGGCAAGACGGGCGTGGATGGTGGGGCCGGTGTTCTTCGCGCTCTTGTAGAGCAGTTCTTCCTTCACGGCGCCCTCCAGCAGCATGATCGGCCGTTCGAGCACGATCTTGAGCGCAAGCATCCGTCGCATGATCTCGTTGCGCAGCGGGGTGGGCAGCATCTTGAGGGCCGCAGCCGCGTAGGCAGGAGGCGTGCGTGACAGGACGAGCGCGGATACCTGGGGATGCTCCTTCGAGAGATACTGCGCTGTCGAAAGCTCCGGCACCTCGCCGAGCTTGATCCAGATCGATTGCAGCGATTTCGAGCGCACCTGAGACATGATCTCGGCGATCTGCTCCGGGGGCACGACACCGGCGAGGAGCTGCTCGACCTCGTTGGCGGTCGCGACGAGATCGCCGCCCGTGCGCAGGCTCATCGCGAATTCTTCGATGAGGGCGTCGAGCGTCTGCTTCGAGACCGCGCCGAGATCGGTCGCGGTCTGGGCGATGAGTTTGATGTCGTCTTCGTCGAAGTGCTTCAGAAGGCGCGAGGCGACCTTCTTGTCCATGGAAAGGAGAAGCGCGGCCACCTTCTTGGGGCCGGTCAGCTCGACGTTCTCGACGTCGTCGCCACCTCTGCTGGATCTTCTCTCGGCCTGCACCGGGCTCATCAACCGCTCAAGGGGCCACTGCTGCGGAGCGCGATCGGTTTTTCATCGACCCGCGCTCCAAGTCTTCCGTGAGACCGGTGCATCGCGCTCCGGAGAGGTCCGAAGCGAGCACGGCCTAGGCACCGTTCCTCCACGGGCCGCGTCCGGCCCGCTCCATCGCGGCTTGTAGATCACACAACGCGATCGAGACGTTCTTCGTGCTGGACGGAAGCCTAGCCAAAAGACTTGCTCGATTTGCCTTGAGCGAAGCTTGTGGGGGAGGGTGTGCTACAACTCGAAACGCGTGTTCTGAACGGAGCTGTGGCCCGGTTTCCCGGGCCACGTCAGATCAGCCAAAGCGCTGCCACGTCACGGTGACTTTGGTTCCGACCGGCACGCGCGGGTAAAGGTCCAGCACGTCCTCGTTGTACATGCGAATGCATCCCTTGGAGACGGCGGTGCCGATGGTCCAGGGCGCGTCGGTGCCGTGGATGCGGTAGGCGGATGCACCGAGATAGAGTGCGCGTACACCCAGCGGGTTCTGCGGATGGCCGCCCGGCACCCAGCGAGGCAGGCGCGGGTTCTCGCGCAGCATGGTGGGCGTCGGCGTCCAGCTCGGGTTCACCGCCTTGTTCGAGACACTCGTCACGCCCGACCAGCGGCTCTGCTCACGCGGTACGGCGATCGGGTAGCTGATGGCTTCGCCCCGCTTGTGGATCCAATAGAGCTTCCTGTCGCCGAAGGAGACGATGATCTGGCGCGGCTCATACTTCGAACTGAAGCCAACGACCGAGCGCGATCCGCCATCCCAGAGGAACGAGAACAGGTCCTGGGCGGATGCCCGCGTGGGCGTGAACGAGGATACGGCCAAGGCCATCAAGGCCAGCAAGGCGAAACGCGGTGTCGAGGGCAGGCGCGAACCTCGACCTCTGGAACGCTCGATCGTCATGCGAAAGGTCTCCCCCTTCGGTGTTGCGATGGACCCTCAAATTGCCGTGGCGGGCACGGTTTCCCGTCCGGTGTCCGGCGCGATGTCAGATAGGGTGCCTGGGAGGCGTTGCGGGCGCAAGCCCGTGCTACCCCGTAATCGGCATCACTTCCTGCCGAATGTGTTGCAAATATGCATCGTTGTGAAGCCGTCTATCGCGTCGGCGGAGCCGGGCGGATGTTCGAGTGCTGGTGGGTCAGAGAAGGCGTGGCTGGCGTGGCTCGCGACAGTCACCCGCGTGCTGTCTCAGCCAGTGCTCGATCACCGCGATGACGTGGTCGACTTCGGCGGCACCGAGCGGATGGCCTTGGCCGATGCCGTGCCATTTTTCGAGGCATCCCCGGCAACAGGTGGCCGTTGCGTGCTGGGCGATGAAGACGGGATGGCTTTTAAACGGTGTCTGCTTGCCGTCGTTCTCGGGAAAGGCGGCGGCGAGGCGCTTTCGGATGAAGCCGCGGGCTTGCTCCAGGATGCCTTCGAGGCCATGGGTTTCGAGATAGGCCCGTTCTTCAGCGCGAAGTTTGAACCTCTGTCGAAACGGCGACTTCGACAGACGCGCCAGAATATCCTCGATGTCCTGCATGGGACGCGATCCGACAAGGTGTAAGAGGGAGATTAAGCGCTCTCGGCCGCCTCTCCAAGTCTGCAGCTTCAAGTGGCGGCGGATTGGCACCATTCGCGCCAGCACTGACGGTAGAGCCTTTCCATCGCGCGGGTGAGCCCTTCGACATCGCCGAGCGCCGATCGTTCGCAGCGGGCTCGCAATCCGGCTCTCACTGCGGCGAGACCTTCGAGATCGCGCGCTGCGCGGGCCGCCTTGTCCACGTAGTCCTGGTCGTCGCGTGCGATCCAGCCGTGGAGATCCAGTGCTCCGAGCAGACTCGCTCCGAGGCGTCCGACCGGCGGACGATCGGTGAGCGTCAGCACCGGCACGCCCATCCACAAGGCTTCGAGCGAGGTCGTCCCGGCGTTATGCGGAAAGGGATCGAGCGCGATGTCGATCTCGTTGTAGGCGGCGAGCACGGCGGCATGGATGGGCGTATCACGGAGATCCAAGCGCGCGGCGGGGATGCCGTGCGCGAGAAAACGCCGGCGCACATCCTCCTGCGTTCCGGGGGAACCGAAAGGCTTGTTGTCGAGACGCAGGCGGCTGCCGGGGCAGGCGCGCAGGATGTCCGACCACACGCGCACGACGCGATCGTTGAGGCGGATGGGGCGGCCGAAATATCCGAATGTGACGTGGCCGTTTCGCAAGGCGGGAAGCGGTCCCACGGGAGGCATCGTCGGGGGAGGCTCGTAGGCGACGAACGGGCGATCCAGGTGGCGGGGCCGCTCGCTGATGAAGGCCTCGGAGCCGGCCGGCAACAGGTCTTTGTCGGCGATCAGGCCATCCATCGTCAAGAGCCCCGTCGTGGTGCCGGTTCCGATCACGTAGGAAAGCTGCACGGGCGCGGGTTTGCGCGCAAACACCAGTTGGCGGTTGCCGGGCGAATGTCCGGCGAGATCCACCAGCACGTCGATCCGGTCCTGCTCGATCTGCGCGGCGACACGCTCGTCGGGCAGGCCCGTGATCTGCACCCAGTTCGAGATTCCCTGGAATTTGCGGCTGGTCTCGTCGACGTGACGCACATCCGCGTAGCAGTAGATGTCGACGGCGTTTCGATCATGCCGGGTCATCAGCGGGAGCATGAACACGGCGACCACATGATTGCAGAGATCCGGCGAGACGTAGCCCACCCGCAGACGGCGCTCGGGCTCCGGTGTGTTGGCATGGCGCGCGAGCGGCCGCGCGACGGGCTTCGCGTAGGCGGTATCATAGGCGGCCGAGGCGGCGCGAAGCGCGGGAGCGCTCATTTCGGGATCGTAAGTGAGGCAGATCAGCAGGCTCGAGTGCAGCTCCGGATCGGGCTGACGCGCGAGGGCCGCGCCGTACACCTGTTTGGCATCGGCAAAGCGGGCAAGATTGGCGAGCGTGCTGCCGAGGTTTCTCACCGCACCGACGTTGTAGCCGATGTCCAGCGCTTTCCTGAACGATTGAGCGGCGGCGATCAGATCGCCTTGCCGAAACTGAGCGTTGCCAAGGGTGACATAAACCTGAAGCGAGGTGGCGCCGTTGGCGATTGCGCGCCGTGCCATGGTCTCAGCGGCCGTGTAGTTGCCCAGATCGACGAGCACGTTCGCGTAGTTCGCGGCCGCATCCACAAAACTGGAATCGATCGCAAGCGCGCTCTCGTAGGCGTTCGCGGCCTCGGTGAGCTTGGCGGTGGCGCGATAGGCGGCGCCGAGGTTGTTCCAGGCAGATGCGGTGGGGTTGAGCGTAATGGCCCGCTGCAGGGCCTCGACGGCGCCGTCGTAATCGCGGCGTTGATAGTGCACGATGCCGAGGGTGAAGTGGGCGAGATCCTGGATGCGCCCTTGCGCGAGGAGGCTTTGCGCAAGCCTCTCCGCTTCGTCGTAGCGCGCGCCGACCAGGAGCGAGGAGAGCTGGACCGCTTCGTTGTCCGTCATGAGGAGGGCCGGGCTTCCTTTGCCGCAAGAAGACGAGACGGCGAGAATCAACCCGCCATCTCATCCTCTTAGTAGAGCACGAACTCCGCGATTGGAATCAAGCCGTCGCGGAGTGTGCTCCGGGCGCCTGGCTGCTCAGGCGTCTCGCGTTCGCGGCAGAGCCCGCTTTGCGAGCGTCGCTGCGTGATTACTCGGCAGGCTTTTCCTCGCTCGCAGGCGCGGCGTCGGGAGCCGGGGTGTCGGTGGAGGTCGTCGCCGAGCTGTCCGCCGGAGCTTCGGCGGCGGGCTGTGCATCATCGGCGAAGGCCGGAGCGCCATAGAGAGCCGCCGTCATGAGCGCGGCGAGTGCAACCGTTAGGACAGTCAGTTTTCTCATAGTCTGTCTCCTGTTCTAGGGTGTCGCCGACTATGTCGCAGCGGGTTTACCCTGGTCTGGAGGCGACCTTACAAATCCCGTAATGTGGATTGCCGTGAGATGATGCGCGGCTCGCTGCGTTACGGTCTTTGTGGAAACGTGATCGAGACCTTGAGGCCCGGGGCGTTGTCGATCAGGTCGATGCTGGCGCCGTGCAGGTCCGCGATGGCGCGCACGAGGCTGAGGCCGAGACCATGGCCGGGGCTCGAGCGCTCGCGTTCCAGCCGGTAGAAGCGCCGGAAGACCTTCTCATGCTCATCGGACGGGATGCCGGGGCCATTGTCGGCCACCGTAAGGTTGGGTTTGCGCGGATTTCCGGAGAGCGCCAACTCGATGGTGGTTCCCGAGGGGCAGTGCTGGATCACATTCTCGATAAGGTTGGCGACGAGCTGGAGAAGAAGCTCGTGGTCTCCGCGAATGGTGAGCGCTGCGGCTTGCTGGGCGTTCCATGCGAGGTTGAAGCCGCTGTCCTCAATGACTGGCGCGTAAGCCTCCGTCGCGTCGTCGAGCACCTTACGCAGGTCAATGTCGACGAAGCGCGCGCGCCGGTCGCCTGCTTCGAGCTGGCCGATGTTCAGAAGCGCTTCGAAGGTGGAGACGATGCTGTCCACCTCCTCGATGGCGCCATCGAGGATGGGCTTGATTTCGGAGTTGGCGGGCTCGGCATCGTAAGCGCTCTCGAGCTGCTGGCGCAGCCGCGTCATGGGGCGCTTGAGATCGTGGGCGATGTCGGTCGAGGATTGGTTGGCGCTTTGCACCAGGCGTTCGAGCTGGGTCAGCATCGCGTTGATGCGCTGGCCCACTTCGTCGAGATCGTGCTGGGACAGCTTGATGGGAACGCGCCGATCGAGCTCGCCGGCGGAGACGGCCGAAAGCGTGTTGGCGATGTCGTCAATGCGCCTTTGCGCGCCGCGCGCGAGGTAGATGCCCGATCCGACGCCCAGGATGACGGTGGCGAGCAGGCCCCAGCCCAGGCTGCGCATCAGGATCAGCCGTGCCTGCTGCACCTCGCGGTCGCTGCGGCCGATCAGCAGCATGCCTTTCGAGACCGGGGTCCAGAGAGCGAAGAAGCGATCGCGGCCGGTTCCGTTCCCGGCGATGTCGGGCAGGTGGGAGCGTTCCAGCACCCGCCAACCTTCGAACGGGCGTTCGGTGCGGATGTTGCCGGCGACAATGGCGCCATTGGAGTCCTGGACGGCAAAGATGCTGTCGGCGTCGCGGACGGATTCCGCCTCGTCGACGACGACGCTCACCAATTCGTCGAAGCCGTAACGCCGGTCGATGGCCAGGAGCGCGTCTCGCGTGTGCACGACGCGCGCCCGCACGCTGTCCTCGAGGCCGGCTGCGAGGTGCACGATCAGAACCGCGAACAACGCCGTGACGCTGACCGTGATGATGAGGGTGAACGCGACGGCAGAGCGGACCTGCGTGCGCCGGAACAGATCACGGACTGTCATTGATGGAATAGCCGCTGCCGCGAACGGTGTGGATCAAGGGCTTGGCGAAGGGCCGGTCGATCTTGGCGCGCAGGCGCGAGATGTGCGTTTCCACGACGCTCGTGCGCGGGTCGAAATGGAAGCCCCAGACGCGCTCGAGCAGCATGGTGCGTGTGACGACACGGCCTTTGTTGCGCATGAGCGTTTCCAGGAGCACGAACTCCTTGGGCTGCAAGTCGATGCGCTCTTGGCCCCGTTTCACGACGCGGCTACCGACGTCGAGCTCGAGGTCACCGGCTCTGAGGATGTCTCCCTCCGACCGCATGGGCGCACGCCGTCCGAGGGCGTTGACGCGGGCGAGCAGCTCCGCGAAGGCGAACGGCTTCACGAGATAGTCGTCGCCACCGACGTCGAGACCTTGCACGCGATCGTTCACCCCGCCAAGGGAGGTGAGGAACAGGATCGACACGTGGCTGCCGGCAGTTCGCAACGTGCGGGCCAGCGAGAGGCCGTCGAGGCCCGGCAACATGCGGTCGAGGATCACGATGTCGTAGTTCTCGCGAATCGCGAGCGCGAGGCCGTCCTTGCCGTCGGATACGACGTCGATGGTATGCCCCGCCTGGATGAGCCCCTTCGAAACGTAGCGCGCCGTCTCCTTGTCATCCTCTACGAGAAGCAGACGCATGCCGGAACTCCCTGGGTCGCGACGTGGTCCTGCCATCCCTGTGGCGCGCATGTCCATCGCCTCTTCTTTCCGCGTCTATAGCACCAATCCGGCGGTGCCAAGACCGCATCTGGCCCGGGGTAGCCGCGCGTGCACGACCGGCTTTCCCGGGGTTGGGGGCCGTCCCAAGTATCTGACGGACCCAAGGTTTTCCGCGTCGCCGTGATGGGGGACCAGCGCCATCGAAGTTACGGTATATGAAAAGAGCCCGAACACCTTTTGGGGCGTTCGGGCTCTGACACCCAGCAAGGTTGGGTGCCTATTCCGGGCAGCACTCGAGGGGGGACCAATTTGTTCAGGAGCTGGCTGTGGGCAACACGAGGAAGCCCACACTCAGTGACCGCCCGACCCTGATCCTAGGGGGCCATTCTTACCCCCGTATGTCCCATACTTTACAATTCCCGTAAGCTCACCATTCCGTCTGAGTGCCGTCTTGGTCGTCCGCTAGATTGCCTCCGGTTTTGCTCAAGGGGAGCTTTGCGGTCGGGATATGTGTGGCCTCGATCGCCCCGGCGGGCGACATCATTCTCTCGGTATTTTCAAACATCACAGATGGGGAACAGGGATGAAGTCTCAGGGCGTTGTCCGCGTGCTCAAGCTTGCCGCGGTGGGGTTGGTGGCTGCGGTCAGCTTCGCGAGCGCGAGCGTTGCGCGCGAGTGCAAAACGGAGCCGATCGTGGCTGAAGGCGAGCCGGCCCTCTCGAAGAACCTCGGCGCGTATCAGAACTCGCTCTTTGCGTGGCGCCGCGCGGTGGCCGAGAAGGTGGGGCCCGAGTTCAACTCGTGGCGCTATGCAGACGCGCGTAGCGTGGATTGCAACGAGGTGAAGACCCCGAAGGGGCAGCGCTGGGTGTGCAAGCGCAAGGCGATCCCCTGCAAGGATACGCTCTCAACCGTGCTTTCCGGTGAAAAGCTCGAAAAGTTCACCTGTAAGGGCGAGGCAGTCTCCTCCTATGGACGGCGGGAGAAGACGGAGGCGGAAGCCATCAACCAGGCCAAGTGGGCCTGGCGTCTCGATGTCCGCAAGAAGTACGACGAGAGCTGGGCGAAGTGGGATGTCGCCAAGGATGCCGATCACGACTGCCGCAAGATCGGCACGAAGTATCAGTGCATCGGCGTCGCGACACCCTGCAAAGAGAAATAGTCTCAGCCAACACAAGAGGTCCCGCCCGGCAACGGGTGGGACCTTTTCGAGCGCTTAAGCTCTTCGAGGCCGATCACGCCGCGGGAGGCGCGGCGGCCAGATCTCCCTCTGACGGCGTAGAGACGGTCTCCGCGTTCTCCGCGAAGCGCGAGATCACGAAGCCGATCAAGGCCAGCAGCAGAATGAGCGGCAGATTGCGGCCGACGCCCCTAACGATGCTCGGCAGTGCTGCCGGCGCCGCAGAGGCAAGGAACGCTTTCACCTCTGGTGTCAGCAGATCGGAGGCATCGGGTCCGGTGCTCTCGGCCGTGCCTTCGGAGGCGGTCGAGGGTTCCGCAGGCTGGCTCTCAGCCGGGCGTGCACCCGTGTTTATGACGGCCATCGTCACAAGCCCGATCAGGGCGAAGAGCGCCGCCATGATGGCGTAGGCCGTGACGGAGCCGTAGATCTCGACAAGCTTCACGGTGAGGGCGGCGGTGGCGAAGCCGCCTGCAATGACCAGGGGGATGGCGATAGCCGCGCGCCCCACATACTTTGCGACGACCGAGTCGATTGTGGATTCGGCGCGCCTGAAGAGGCCTTGGAACATATCGCGCATCTCCCCGGATTGCTTTCGACGTTATCTTCGTGCGCTTAAGATTTCCAAAGCGCGCCGATGATGAAGCCGAGGCCGGCGGCAACGGCCAGCGTGGTGAGCGGCTGCTCCTTCACCGACTTGTCGACAGCGGTCTTGAAGTTCTCGGCGACGACCTGCACTTGCTCGGTGGCCTGACGGCCTTGGTCGGCGACGTTCTGCACCACGCGCTCGATCTGCTCGCCGGTCTTCTCGGCCAGGTTCGCGGCCTTGTCGGCGAGATCGTCGGCGGCATTGCGGCCGTAATCGCTCGTGGCGCGCGTGCTCGTGCTCGAGGTTGATTGTGCCATGGGGTGGAGCTCCTTGTGTATGTGGGACGGCCTTTGCGGCCTGCGCGTTCAACGCAGATCCCCGTCACTTGGTTTCATGACTTGGTTTCATGCGGGCAGCTCGGGTGCGTCCTTAGGGAAGAGATGGCGGAACGTGACGGTGGTGGTCATCAGAATGGGCACCGCGACGAAAGCGCCGATCGGTCCCCACATCCAAGTCCAGAAGCCAATGGCGAGAAACACGGCGAAGGGGTTCATGGTCATGCGTTTGCCCATGAGCGTGGGCGTGATGAAATGGCCTTCGACGGTGGTCATGGCGATGTAGATGAGAGGTGCGACTAACGCTTCGGAAATGCTGGGGAAAGTGAACAGCCCTATGAGGAACAGCACGGCCACCATGATCACGGGGCCGATGTAGGGGATGTAGTTGAGGACCGCAGCCAGCACGCCCCAGAGCAACGGGTTCGGGAGGCCGGCAGCATAGGCAAGGATCGTGGTGGCGAGACCTAGGCAGGCGTTCACGATGGTGAACGTGCCGAAATAGACGGTGGTGTTGCGCTCGATGTCAGACAGGATCTTGAGTGCCGTCAGGCGCGCATCGCGGTTCGGCAGGATCAGGACGGAACGTGCTTTGATCTGCTTCTGATAGATCATGTAGAAGATGAGGGCGCCGATGAAGAGGATGCCTTGCGTGACCGCAGGCGTGAGGATGCTCACGATGCCGCCGACGATGTTGGTGCTCTCCTCCACATGAAGGCCGGTGCCCGCCTGGCCGGTGGCCTGACCGATGGCGCCAAGGATCTCTTTCAGGAACTCCAGCGGCTGCGCCATGGACTGAAGCTTTTCCTTGATGAGCGCGCCGAGCTCGGTCGCGCGGCCGAGCCAATAGGTGAGCGGCAGCGACAAGAGGGCCACGATGGTGAGCACGACCGCCACCATGGCAAGCGCCACGATCAGGACGGATGCGCTCCGCGGGAGCCCGCGTTTCTCCATCCAGGCGACGACGGGGAGCAGGATGTTGGCGACGACCCACGCGAGGATGACGGGAACGACCACCTCCTTCATGAGGTAGAGGGCCGCGAGGGTGGCCAGCGCGAACAGGCCCGTCACCGACACGTTCGCAACCAAGGCCCATGTCTCCTCGGTCGTGCGCTCGGCCCGCGCGTCCTCTTCGGCTCGCGCGCGTTCGCGTGTCTCGGATGGTACCTCTGCGATCATCGCCATGGGGCCGCTCCCGTAGTTTTTTCTGTTTTCTGCCGGTCCGCGCTGATCATGGGGGGCGTCCGGAGCGGGCGGGCTCTCTCTTGAAAGAGCCTGCGATGGCGCGGCCCGCGCCGCTGGCCTGGGACCACACGGATTTCCATGTCCATTTGTCCTTGAGATCGTGAAGGCAACGAAGGAGCTGCGCGCGCATGGCTTCGGGGAGCGCGTCTGCGATGCGTTGCCAGAGCTGCTCGACGTTGTAGGGCGCGCCGGGATCGAGAAGGCTGACCGGTACGGTTTCGTCTGCTGCAAACCCGAGGTCGGCCGAGGCGGCGGACACCGCGTCGCGGATATTGCGCGCCTTCTCGCGATCATCGGAGAGAAGCGCATAGGGCGGGTTCCACTCGCCAAAGGGACGCAGCCGGTCGATGTGGGTGGTGACGAGGATAAGAGGTGGCCGCCTGCGGTTCAGGCGCGCTGCAAAGTGAAGCCGCAAGGTTTCGAGCGCCTTTCGATCGATCTCACGGTCGGCGCGATGGGCGGCAACGACCCACAGAACGAGGTCGCAATCGGCTGCCCGCTCCATCAATTCCTCGAGCATCTTGGGATCGGTTCCGATGCCGGGGCTGTCGATCAGAAATGCGGCGGGAAAACCTTCGCGTTCGAGCACATAGGCGGTAAACGCCGAGGTGGCGGGCAGCGTGTCCGTCGCGGCCTTGACCTCGGTGGCGAGGGCGTTGACCAGGCTCGACTTGCCCACTCCCGTCTGGCCAGCAACCAGAATGCGAAGCGGCTCGGCGCGGATCTGGCTCATGGCGGCTTGATCGGCGGCGGTTTCGTCGGAGACGTGGGCGGCGAGCGCTGCCGATGTCACGCGCAGGCGCCCGCCGTAGAGATCGATCGCGGCGCGTCCGATCTCTGCGACGTAGATCTCCATGAGGCGGCGCGTAACCGCGTCCCGCCCCCATTGCATCATGGCCTTGGAAAGCTGCTCGCGCGCCTCCTGGACGGCGGCTGTGGCTGGATTTGCGAGCCTGATCACGCGCCACACATCGTAGACGCGCTCAGCCGTCTCGAGGAGGCCGCGCCGTCTGTAAAGCGCGCGAACCTGGGCGATCGTGAGCCGGTCGCCGAATGGAACGCTTTCCAGCATGAAGACGCGGAGCTTTCGGCTGACACGCTCGATGATGGCGAGCGCTTCCGGTGTCGTGAATTGCCAGAGTGGATCGCTGCGGCCGGGATGAAGGCGTTTCGCCACGGTCTCGATGGCATCCTGTCCGAGCTTGAGAAGGCCGCCGGTGGTGGTGATCCGGGCCGGGTCGGTGCGGCTGGCGAGCGCCTGAACGTCCATCCAGGCTTGCTCCTCGAGCGGGGACCAGCCGGGATCGGGCCGTGTCGCCGCCTCCTCCGCGGCTGCAGTTGCGGGGGTTTCCTCTGCGATTTCCGGTGCCTTCGGAAGCAAGCGGCGCTGGGCCAGATAAACAGCCAGGACAGCGGCCAGCGCGAAGCCGGTCCAGTAGAGCAGATAGCCGTTCTGCCAGAGCCAGATGCTGCCGAGCGGAATGAGCGACAGGGCCGGGATCAGAAGGCCGAACGCGATGAGAATGAGAGAGGCCGTTCGGCGCGCGCTGCGGTTGCCGGAGGGGGTGCTCATGGCTGTGCCCCGCGATCCCGGTCCGCAAGCCGACGCTCCTTCGCCATACGGAAGGCGTCGCGCAGGGCCTGCTGGTAGATGGCGGCAACGCTCTTCGTGTCGGTGTTGCCGAGGCGGCGGCCATGGAGGTAGGCGACGGCGGCTTTGCCGAGTGCGTAAGTGACGGCAAAGCTCGCGGCTGCCGAGGCGGCCGCGCCCGCGGTTTGGCCATAGACCGGCAGGAATTTCGCGAGCTGGCGGACGCCGATTCCCGTTGCGACGCGTGCGAGCGTGCCCGCTCCCAAGGCTGCGGTCAGCTCCGCGTAGGCGCGCCGATCCCACGCGATACCATAGAGGCCGCCGAGCTGGCTCAGCATACGCGCCTGGATGGTGGAGGCGGCAATGGCACCGGCAACCGGGATGGGGACGAGGTCACTTCCGGCGGCGGCCATGGCATGACCCATTACGATTGGATCGGCCGAGCGTGCTTTTGGATCGGCCTCGAAACCGGGCATCGCCGACAACGCAGCGAGCATGCCGGCGGGGGCGACGCCAGCGAGGGCTTCGGTGAGCGCATCGAGCCCGTAGTCGCTGGGCGGGAGCCTGTCGTCGGATCGGGTGAGATCGACGGGGACGAAAAGAAGCGGGCCTTTCCCGGGAAGGTCATCGAAAAGCGTGCGCTGATAGGCGAGGCTGCGCATGAGGTCCGTCGGAATACGCTCGACGGCTTCCCGTGGCGATCCCGCCTCGAAGGGATAGGGGAGGATATGGCCCTCTCCTGGCCGGTAGGCATCGTGAAGGCTCGTCTGTGCAACGACGATCGGCCAGTCCGGATGGCGCGCCCGCACCTTGCGCAGGGTGTCGACCACGGCATCCTGGCTCGGGTCCATGGCCCGCATGGTTGTGAGGATGAGGTGAGCATTGGCCTCGTTGAAGGCCAGATCCTCAGCGGGATCGTAGGCGGATTCGCCGAGCCCGCGGGTGTCGAGGAAGCGCAGGACCGGCGTCTCGGCAGGGAAGGCGTAGATGCGCGAGGTGCGGGTACACGGGCGGAAGCCATCGCCGATCTCGGCATCCGTGCTTTGGGTGATCGCGCGGATCACGGAGGTCTTGCCGCTCTGAACCTTGCCGAGCAGCCATACCACCGGGGCGTTGAGGCGGGCGGTTTCGGCGAGTGTAGACTCAACCGTTGCGCCGGAGGCGGCGCCTGCGTGTGCCTTGGCGCCGTTCACGCTGTCCTTGCCTGACGCGCTTTTCTCCTTCGACGAGCCGGGCAGCACGCCCCTCAGCGCCGCAGCCCATCTTGTCATAGGGATGCCTCTCACCCGAAGAGTTGTCCGAGACTGCCGCTTGGTCCGGCAGGCCGCGCGGTGACCGAATGAACGCCCCAGGACGCGAGAAGTTCCCGGGGCGTGGGGCCGTCAGGCGGTCTTGGGGTGGAGTCTAAGACTTCGATTTTGTCTTCAGGAAGTCGATGATCAGCTTGCGCTGCTCTGCGTCAGCCACGCCCGCAAACGGCTTCATCGTGGTGTTGGATGCGAGCGCGGTGGGGTCGGTGATGAACTTGTCGAGGGTGGCTTCGTCCCAGGTCATGTCGCTGGTGAGGCTACCCGAATAGTTGGCGAAGCCGTGGACTTGGCCCGCCTTCGCGCCGAAGATGTTGTGCAGGCTCGGACCGAGGCGGTTGTCGCCGGGATTGGTCGAATGACAGTTGCGGCAGTGGGTATTGAACGCAACTTGGCCGGCGTCGTCTCCTGCGCTGCCTGCGGCGAAAACCGGGGCGTACCAAGCGAGACCTACAACCAGGGGGAGGAGTGCCTTGTGCATTCTTGGCTCCTTTTTCTTGGTTATTTTCCCTGAACACCGGCGCGGGGGCATCGGTTCCGCCGTTGGCGGAACTTCACAAACCTACCCGGGCTTTCACGCGGCGCGGCGTCGCCTAAGCATTGCTTAGCGAAAGCACATCTGGGATATGTGCTCGGGCGGAGGCGCAAGGGATCAGGCTCTCGATGACGAACACCGTGTTTCACGTGCTCAAAAATCGTGTGCCTGAAGTCGCTGGCGCGGCTCTGATCCTCATATTTGCGATGACCATCTGGCTAGGGACGCGGTACGTCAACCAGGCCCATTGGGTGCGCCATACGCTCGAGGTCGAGACGCGGATTTCCGAGATCTGGTCGCTTTTGCAGGATGCCGAGATTGGGCAGCGCAGCTTCATCCTGACGGGCGATGACGCGTTTCTCACTCCGTTTCTGGAAGCCAAGGCGAAGCTTCCGGACAAGCTCGCGGACCTTCGCGTGCTCGTGGGAGACAACTCGGACCAGGCCAAAGCCGTGGCGTCGGCGCTTCCGCTCATCGGCAAGCGCATCGAGGTCGCCGACCAGACGATCGAGCTACGCAGGAACAATGGGTTCGAGGCGGCGCTCGCGAAAGTGCTCGACCGGCAGGGCCTCGAACTGATGACCGATCTGCGGGAGCGCTTTCGCAGCATGAGGCGCGAGGAGCAGAACCTGCTCGATGCGCGTGAGGACGCGGCCGATCGGACCATCGCCACCTTACTCGTCGCCATTGCGCTCGGACTTTTCGCAACACTCGGCGCGCTTGCGGCCTGGATCGTCAACACACGCAGGAGTGCTGTCGAGATCGCAAACGCAAATCAACTTCTCAAAGCTTCGATTGCGGAGCGAGAGGCGGCGGAGCTTCAGATCCGCCAGATGCAGAAGGTGGAGGCGATCGGCCAGCTGACGGGTGGCATCGCGCACGACTTCAACAACATGCTGGCCGTGATCGTGAGCGGTGTGGGGCTCGCGCAGAAGCGCCTCGCAAAAGGTGAGGCCGGGGCGGAGGCGTTTCTCGCCGGAGCGCTCGACGGAGCGAACCGGGCCGCGACGCTCGTCAAAAGACTGCTTGCGTTCTCACGCCAGCAACCGCTCGCGCCCAAGCCCATCGACGCCAACAAGTTCGTGGCCGGAATCTCCGAGCTCATCTCGCGTGCGATCGGAGAGGCGATCAGCATGGAGACCATCCTGGGCGGGGGCCTATGGCTGACCCATGCCGATCCCGTGCAGCTCGAAAGCTCGCTTCTCAATTTATGTGTCAATGCGCGCGATGCTATGCCCGAGGGCGGCAAGCTCACCGTGGAGACGGCCAACTGCCACCTCGACGATCGCTATTCGCGCCTCCATCCCGGTGTTCCGGCCGGCCAGTACGTGCTGATCGCGGTCACCGATACAGGCACGGGCATGTCGCCGGAGGTTATGGCGAAAGCCTTTGATCCATTCTTCACCACCAAGGAGCAGAGCAAAGGCACCGGGCTTGGGTTGTCGCAGGTCTACGGCTTCGTGAAGCAGACCGGGGGCCATGTGAAGGTCTACTCGGAGATCGGGCAAGGCACGACCATCAAGATCTATCTGCCTCGCTACTATGCCGGCGAGGCCGAGCGGGCCACCGAGGAGACGTCGGGCGAGCGCCAGATCGGAGGCACGGAGACGATCCTGCTCGTGGAAGACGATGCGCGTGTGCTGGAGCTCACTGCGGCCGGCTTGCGCGAGCTCGGCTATACCGTGCTCGAAGCGCGCAATGCGAGTGAGGCGCTGGTCCAGATCGGAAATGGCAAGAGCGTCGATCTTCTTCTGACCGATATCGTCATGCCCGAAATGAATGGCCGGAAGCTCGCCGACCGAGCTCTTGAGTTGCGGCCCGATCTCAAGGTCATGTTCATGACCGGGTTTACGAAGAACGCCGTCGTCCACAATGGCGTTCTGGACGCTGGCGTGCACTTCCTCGCCAAACCGTTCACGCTCGAGGAGCTGTCGAAAAAGATCCGCGAAGCGCTCGAAACCCTGCGAACCTGACGGCGACGACAGGCTTCAGGTGTGGGCGAACATCTTTGCAGGCTGGCACGTGTAGCGCGTGACGTAGAAGTTTGGGTGCGCCTCCACCCATTTCGCGCCTTCTATCTGAGACGCGACGAGGCACCCCATCATTCCGACGTGCTCTTCGAGCTGAATAGGGTTCTCCTGCCTGCATGAGGCTCCGACGAGAACCGAGCATACCGTGAATATCAACTCATACATTGGGGCGCTCTCCAGCCTGTTGCGGCTGGCCGGGTAATCGCGGGCGATCAGCTTTGGTTCCCGTATATGCAACGGAAGACTGTTCAGCATGGGGCGCGCGCGGAACGGAGTGTGCACGCTGACCGTTCTCTAGGAAGATGCTCACGAGAAGAGGAGTGTACGCTTTGCTGTTGCGCTATCGCAAAACGCGAGCTGATCCTCGGTGGCGCGCTTTTGCCGGATCAATTGCGCTTTGCGCATTCTTCGGCCCTGCCGCCGCGGTCGCTCAACCGTCGCCTTCTGGCGCGCCTGCTTCGCCGCCCGAGGTAATGGAGCCGCCATCCGAAAGCCCGGCACCACCGCCCGATCCAAGCACCGGGGGCGACAAGCCGAAGGAGCCGCTGTCGAAAGAGCTCAAGGAAGGAGAAGGCGTTCTCGAGCCGCCGCGCGGAATTGATCCGAAGATCCAGAAACCCATCCCCGACGACTTCAAAGGCAAGATGCCGGTCATCCCGCCCCCGAGCGATACAGGGGACCCGCCTCCGCCTCTGCCGCGGAAATGAGACAACTCAAAAAACAAAGAAAACCGCGGCTGGTCATCCAGCCGCGGTTTAGTTCCGCCGCGCGTTCGAGGTTTGACGAGGAGTTGCGACCCGGTTGCTATTTGGCGGGTAGCGCTCCTTCCGGTGCGGCCGGTGCCGGTCCGCTGCGGCGGAGATAACGCTCTCCGATGTTCAGCAGGATCGGTGCCGCGATGAAGATCGACGAGCTCGTGGCGAGCACGAGACCGAAGAGAAGCGTCAGCGCGAACTCCCGTAGCGCGGGGCCGCCGAATGCCGCGAGCGGGGCGATCGACAGGAACAGAGCGAGGGATGTCCCGATAGTGCGGGACAGCGTCTCGTTGATGCTCTTATCGACGATCTCGCGAAGCGGCGTGCGCTTGTAGCGGACCAGGTTCTCGCGGACGCGATCGTAGACGACGACCTTGTCGTTGATGGAGAAGCCCATGATGGTGAGGATGGCCGCGATCGAGGTCAGGTTGAACTCGAAGCCCGTGAGGGCAAGAAAGCCAACCGTCTTCGTGAGATCGAGGAACATCGTCACGATCGCGCCCACTGCGAACGGCCACTCGAAGCGGAAGGTGATGTAGGCGAACATGGCCACGGCGGCGAGGCCGAGAGCCCACATTCCATCACTCAGCAGCTCGGCGCCGACCGAGGGGCCGACCACCTCCACGCGGCGGATCTCCGTTCCGGGCGCTGCTTTCTGCACGGTCTCGCGTGCGGTCTGCAAGGCGGCCTGCTGCTGTTCGGGCGTTCCCTGCGGATGCTCGAAGCGCAGCAGCACGTCATCCGGGCCGCCGAAGCGCT
Source organism: Hyphomicrobium zavarzinii ATCC 27496 (assembly GCF_000383415.1). Classification (GTDB taxonomy): domain Bacteria; phylum Pseudomonadota; class Alphaproteobacteria; order Rhizobiales; family Hyphomicrobiaceae; genus Hyphomicrobium_C; species Hyphomicrobium_C zavarzinii. Next base: position 449,826 of record NZ_KB911255.1, read on the forward strand.
GGACCTGGACCGGGCCGAGGCCCGCATCGGCTAGCGCGCTTTGCAGCGTGGGTGCATCCGCGGGGGCCGGCGTCTTCGCCTCGATCACCACGCCGCCCGCGAAGTCGATGCCCATCTTGAGGCCGGGGTGGAAGGCCAGCCCCAGAGACGCAAGGCTGATGGCGGCCGATACGATGAGGCCTGTGTAGCGTGCCTTCATGAACTGGATGGTGGTATGATCGGGGAAGAAGCGGAAGCGCGTCCCGATGCTTAAAGACTTCGGGCGCGCGTACTTGATCCACGTTGCGGTGAGCAGGCGGACGAGCACGATGGCCGTGAAGATCGACACGACGATGCCGAGGCTGATGGTGACCGCGAAGCCGCGAATGGCGCCCACGCCCACGACGAACAAGATGAGCATCTTGATGAGCGTGGTGATGTTGGCGTCCATGATGGTGGTGTAGGCGCGACGGAAGCCGGTCTCGATCGAGGAGATCACGCCGTTGCGTTTGGTCAGCTCCTCCCTGGTTCGCTCGTTGATCAGGATGTTGGCGTCGACTGCCATGCCGAGCGCCAGCAGAATGCCCGCCATGCCTGGCAGGGTGAGGGTTGCGCTCATCATCGAAAGGCCGGCGATGGTAAGGGCAAGGTTGGCGAAGAGAGCCGTGGCGGCGAACAAACCTAAGCGCCCGTAGGTGGCGATCATGAAGCCGACGACAAGCGTGAAGCCCGCGATTATCGAGTAGAGACCCGCCCGGATCGCGTCCGCGCCAAGGCTTGGGCCGATGGTGCGCTCCTCGACGATGGTGAGCGGCGCGGGGAGAGCGCCCGCGCGCAGCAGCACGGCGAGATCGTTTGCCTCCTCCACAGTGAAGTGTCCGCTGATCTGGCCTTGTCCGCCGAGGATCGGCTCGCGGATGACCGGGGCGCTGATCACCTTGTTGTCCAGCACGATCGCGAAGGGCTCGCCCACGTGCTTCGTGCTCGTGTCGGCGAAGCGGCGGGTGCCGATGGAATCGAGACCGAAGTCGACCACCCATCCGCCCGCGTTGCGATCCATTGCGGCGTTGGCGCGGGTGAGGTTCATGCCGTCCACCTCCACGTGGCGGCGCACGGGAAGCTTGGCGGTCCCTTCGGCCTTGTTGGCCATCGGCAGCATTTCGATATCGGGACCGGCGGCCGTGCCCTCCGGCGCGACGAGGCGGAAGGTCATTTTTGCCGTCGAGCCCAGCAGGCGCTTGATGCGGTCGGGGTCGGAGACGCCGGGCAGCTCGACGAGGACGCGGTTCTGGCCTTGACGGGCTACGACCGGCTCGTTGACGCCCGTTTCGTCGATACGGCGGCGCACGATGGAAATCGACTGTTGGATGGCTTTGCTCGAGAGATCGAGCACGCCTTGCGGATCGAGCGTCAGGGTGATGATCGCGCCGTCGGTGGTGGTGACGAACACGGGCGCACGCGAGGGGCCGTCCACGCGTTCAGCCAGGATGTCTTTCATGGCTTGGCGAGCGGCGCCCATGTTGGCGGCGTCCGTCAGGGTCACCGTAACGCTATCCTTGCCGGAGACCACCGAGGTGAAGGGGACACGGGCTTTGCGGAGCGCCTCGGCCGTGGAGGAACGCGCGCTTGCGATCCGTTCCTTGATGACGGAGTTCATATCCACCTCGAGCAGCAGATACGAGCCGCCCTGGAGATCGAGGCCGAGGTTGATGCGAGGTTGAGGAACCCAGGAGGGCAAGACGCCGGGCTTTATGAAGTTGGGGATGCTGAGCAGGACGCCGAGCAGGCACACGCCCAGGATCAGCAGTGTTTTGAAGCGCGAGAAATGAAGCATTGTCGCATTCCGATATGGCCGACACCGCCGGGAGGCGTGCTCCGGGCGGTGGGCGGGAAATTGGCTATGTCAGGTAAAAAGGCGCAGCGGGCCGATCAGGCGACCGGCTCAGGCGACAGGCGGTGCGCGGCTGCGCCCATCGCGAACGAGCGCGACGGCGATGGGCAAACGAAACGCGCCGGGCAAGGCCAGACAAGTTTCGCGGGGCCAAGGATCGAAGCTTTCGCTGCGTGAGAGGGCGGCGTCGGGGGATGTGCCGCCGACGCTGGCGTCCGGGTTGGACGCGTCGAGCCGGACGGAGGCCGACTTGCCGGCAGTGCGGGCATCGAGGCCGTGATCCGCAATGGAAATGCCACCCGCCGTGCTGGTGGCAAAGCCGAAGCCGGATGCGAAGCCAGCGAGCGCACCAAGGACAACCGCCAAAATGGCGGCCCAGGGGCTGCGGGTTTTCTGCCGGCTTGCGGGGCTTTGCGTCACGGCCAGGGGTCCAACTTCACGATGCTTCCAACATAGGCCGGTTGCGGGAAATAGCTAGGGAGGGATTGAGCGCAGGGGGATGGCGCTCCTGCAAGTCTCTGGCGGATCAGAGATGTTTGTTGAGCATTGGTGCGTTTGGATGCGCTTTCTGGGTCGCCCGGCCCTCGATGCGAAGGCCGCTTTCTGATGCCCGCAGAGGTGCGTCGATGCAACTCCTGGGCGCGTCTCCGATATCGAGAGTTTGCCGCCGGGGGGCGAGCCAGGAACACCGGCGCTGGTCAACAAGTCCGGACTATTATATTATGTCCATAATTTAATGCGGCTTGTGCCACGCTGATGACGAGCGGCGGACGAGGGGCCTATGATGGACGCCGCACGGGGCGATTTGCAATTCTTGGACACGATGCGAGGGCGCGGGTTGTGATCTCGAACGCGCTTGCGGGTGTGCTGCGCCGCCATGATATCCATTACGGATGGGTGGTGGTGGCCGTTACGTTTCTGACCATGCTGGTCACGGCCGGTGCGGTCGGTGCCCCCGGCGTTTTCATCGAGCCCTTGGAGAAGGAATTCGGCTGGCGACGCGATGAAGTGTCGGCTGCGCTCGCGGTTCGCTTTGCGCTTTTCGGTTTGATGGGGCCGTTCGCCGCCGCGTTCATGAACCGCTTCGGCGTGCGCCGGGTGGTGCTGGCTGCCCTCTCCCTCATCGCCGCTGCGCTCACGGCCTCGCTGGCCATGAGCGAGATTTGGCAGCTCGTCGTGCTCTGGGGCGTCGTTGTCGGCATCGGTACCGGTCTCATGGCGATGGTGCTGGGCGCGACGGTTGCGATGCGCTGGTTCTCGGCTCGCCGCGGCCTGGTGCTCGGTCTGCTGGCGGCAAGCTCGGCGTCGGGGCAACTCGTCTTTCTTCCGCTGCTGGCGCGCCTTACCGAGGCTCTCGGGTGGAGGACGGCGCTGGGCGTGGTGTGCGGTGCCCTGCTGTTGACTGCGCTGGCGGTGCTGGCCCTGATGCGGGATCGCCCTCGGGATGTGGGATTGCCCGCTTATGGCGAGAGCAAACCCGACGAGCGTGAGGTGCCGGTTTCCGGAGGGCTCGGGCAATCTCTTCTCGCGCCGCTCCTAATCCTGCGGGAGGCTGTGCGTGTTCCCGTCTTCTGGGTGCTCTTCGGCACGTTCTACATCTGCGGCGTGAGCACCAACGGGTTGATGCAGACGCACTTCATTCCCTTCTGCGGCGACTTCGGGCTGGTTGCGACGAGTGCGGCCGGTCTGCTCGCGATGATGGGTGTGTTCGATTTTTTCGGAACGCTTGGTTCGGGGTGGTTGTCCGACCGGTTTGACAACCGGTGGCTTCTGTTCTGGTACTATCTCTTGCGCGGGCTCTCGTTGCTCTACCTTCCTTTCAGCGATTTCACGATAGTGGGGCTCACGATATTCGCCTTGTTCTATGGGCTCGACTGGATCGCGACTGTGCCGCCCACGGTGAAGCTCACGGCCGAGCGGTTCGGAGACGGCAAGGCCAACATCGTGTTCGGCTGGATCTTTGCGGGACATCAACTGGGGGCGGCCTCGGCCGCCTATGGCGCGGGTCTTTCGCGCACCGTCTACGACACCTATTTGCCTGCGTTTTTCGTGGCGGGTGTTCTTTGCATCCTCGCCGCACTGGCATTTGCAGCGCTCAGAAACTCCGAGGGGCCGCGCCGAGCGCCTCTCGCAGCCTGACAGGCAATTGATCTCGCGCAGGGCGACGTGCCGCATATATTGGCAGGATCATAAATGGCGTGTGCTATTCGGCGGCGATGATCGCGGCCCAAAAATAAGAGGAGAGGAAGCATGCCCCGCGTTTCCCGCAAGCAGGCGGATCAGCACCGGATCGACGTCATCCGCGCGGCGTCGCGGCTTTTTCCGCAGCATGGCATCGATGGGGTCAGCGTTCCGTCTCTCATGGCGGAGGCCGGGCTTACGCACGGCGCGTTCTATGGTCATTTCCAGTCCAAGGAAGCGCTGGTCGTCGCAGCGTGCGACGAGGCGTTCGAAGCGAAGCGCAAGTACTATGACGATCTCATTGCGCGTCATGGCTCCGACGCCGAGGGGCTGCGGGCAGCATTCATCAAGCGCTACACGCGGCTCAGCCACCGGGACGAGCGGGCGGAAGGCTGTCCGATTGCCGCGCTCTGCGGGGATATAGCCCGCAATGAGCGCAAAGGGCCAATCCGGTCTGCGTTCGCGGCGGGTGTGATGTCGCTGATCGACAGGCTGCCTCAGATCCTGTCGCGGCGAAAAAAGAAGGCTTCGCGGGAGGAGGCGCTCACGACTGCCAGTATGCTGGTCGGAGCGCTGGTGCTGGCGCGCGCGACGGAAGGGCATGCGATCTCCGAGGAGTTCCTGTCCGCCACGCGCAAGGCGCTGCTGGAGAGCTAGGGGCCTGCGTGTGAGGGACCGGCTGTTTTCCTCCTTTGCGGTTTTCCGTCTTGCCTTATTTCGATTGCGGTTTCCCCGGTTGCAGGTATTTTCATGATGCTGATAATCTTTTAGGGCTCACATTCTGTCGAATGTTCGAGAGATCTATGCTGGGGGCAAGATGATTTTCGGGCTGGAAGGGTTCACGCTTTTTCACGTTGCGCTGAGTCTCGTGGGTATTGCCGCGGGTTTTGTGGTCGTCGGCGGCTTTTTGTCGAACGAGCGGCTTGATGGCGCGACACATGTATTCCTTGCGGCGACGGTGGCGACGAACGTGACAGGCTTTGGATTTCCGTTCGTTCAGCTGCTGCCTTCCCACATCGTAGCGCTCATTTCGCTGGCGGTGCTCGCTGTTGCGGTCTATGCGCGTTACGTCGCTCAGTTGTCGGGTGCGTGGCGCGGGATCTACGTGGTGTCGGCTACGCTCGCGCTCTATCTCAATGTGTTCGTGCTGATCGTGCAGACGTTCCTCAAGAACCCTGCGCTTTCGGCGCTGGCCCCGACGCAATCCGAGCCTCCATTCGCCGCAACTCAAGGGGCGGCGCTCGTTCTGTTCGTGCTGCTCGGGATTGCGTCGCTTCGCAGGTTCCGGGTGTCAGGGGCCTGACAGACAAAGGGGCAGTCAAACCTCGCCGAGGAGGCGCGGCGCCCAGTCTTCGACAGCGTGTTTCTCGATGCGGCGTGTGGCCAGCGCGCGCCATCCGGCGGCGAGCTCTGCAATCTCCGCCATTTTCGCCAGCTCGTCGTAACGGCGCGTGTCGCGGTAGAGCAGCGTGATCAGCCGCGAGAGCGGCCAGGCCTCGTGCAGTCGCTCGACAAGCCTTAGCTCGTCTCCGGGATTTGCCTCGCCTTCCTCGATCACGCGATAGTACCAACCGGTGCGGCCGCTCATTTGCGTCAGCATCGACATGTCGCGGCGTGAAAAGCGCGCGTTGAGCTTCCAGCAGGGCTGCCGTCCCTGGCTGACCTGAAGCACGGCTGATCCGAAGCGCACGATGTCGCCGATGTGGACGTTCGATTCCGTCCATCCGGTGGTCGAGAGGTTCTCACCGAATGCGCCGGGCGCGCCGAGAAGGGCATGCTCGCCGATCTGCGCCTCCCATGCTCGGTAGTGATCAAAGGGATAGTGGTGGACCGCCTTCTCGGGGCCGCCGTGGTTCTTCTGATCGGCCTGCTGGTCGCCAGCGAGGCCTGTCCGTGTCACGCGCCATGGGCTTTCGAGGGGCGTTTTGGCGATGGCGCTCATCCGCTCCCGCTCATCGATGGGCGCGATGCGTCCTGCGAGGACTATGGGCGCAACGGCGGGAAGTTCGGGTATTCTCGTCTGGCTCACGTGCGGCACTCCAATTTCGGACGGTCATCATAAGCCAAAAAGGACCGGCACGCGGGGTGCCGGTCCAAGTTGCTCGCAGGCCTAACCCTTGTTGGAGGAAGCGCTATGGCAGCGAGTAGACGGAGAGTGTTCCGCCAAGAGCCGTGAACTCCTTGAGGCCCGCATAGTTGCCGACCGCGCCGAGGCCGTCGGTGGGCTTGTCGAGACCTGCCGCCAAGCCGATGCCGGCCCAGCCGCCAACGCCCGAGAACACGCCGATGTACTGCTTGCCCTTGTGGCTGTAGGTGAACACGTTGCCGATGATGCCGGACGGGTTTCTGTGCTTGAACAGCTCTTTGCCGTCCTTCTGGTCGCGGCACTTGAGGTAGCCGTCCAGCGTGCCGTGGCAGAAGATGCCGCCGGCAGTGGCCAGTACGCCCGACCACACCGAGAAGCGTTCGTCGTGGCTGTAGACGATCTCACCCTTGCCGGCATCCCACGCAATCACATGGCCCGTGTTGGTCTTGCCTTCGGGCGGGAACATCGAGAGCGTGGCGCCGACGTACGGCTGTCCCGGTGTGTACGAGACCTTGAAGGGCTCGTAGTCCATGCAGACGTTGTTGATCGGGACATAGAAGAGACGCGTCTCCGGCGAGTAGGCAGCCGGCTGCTGATCCTTGAAGCCGAGCGCGGCTGGGCAGATGTTCTTCGTGTTCACGTCCGCGCCGTTGAGGAACGTCGACTTCGAGGCGACGACAGTCGGTCTGCCGTAATTCGGCTTGGACTTGTCCATCTCGACGCCGCTCGACCAGTTGAGGTCGGGATCGTAAGGCTTGGCGACCAGCAACTCACCATTGGTGCGGTCGAGCGTGTAGCCGAAGCCGTTGCGATCGAAGTGGACGAGGGCCTTGTGCGTTTTGCCCGCGACTTCCTGGTCCACGAGGATCATCTCGTTGATGCCGTCGTAATCCCACTCGTCAAACGGGGTCATCTGGTAGGCCCAGGCAGCGACGCCCGTGTCCGGATTGCGGGCGATGATCGACATCGTCCACTTCTGGTCGATCTGCTTTCCATCGGGTCCCGCGCGCTGAGCCGGGTTCCAGGTCGAGGGGTTCGCGGTACCGTAGTAGAAGAGATCGAGCTCCGGATCGTAGGAGAACCATCCCCATACCGAGCCGCCGCCGATCTTCCACTGGTCGCCAGTCCAGGTCTTGAGGGAGCTGTCCTTGCCGACCGGCTTGCCGAGCGAGGTGGTCTTCTGGGGATCGAACAAGATCTGATCGTCGGGGCCGACGCTATAGCCGCGCCAGGCCCGCTTGCCGGTCTTGATGTCGTAGGCCGTGATCGAGCCCTGGATGCCGAACTCCGCGCCCGAGATACCGACGATCACCTTGTCCTTGATGACGACGGGTGCGGCAACGCCGGTCTCGCCCTTCTTGGGATCGCCGTTCACGACCTTCCAAGCCTCCTGGCCGGTCTTGGCGTCGAGTGCGACGACTGTGGTGTCGGCCTGGTAGAGGAAGATCTTGCCTTCAGCATAGGCGAGCCCGCGGTTGACGGTGTCGCAGCACATCACGCCGATGACCGAGGGATCCTGCTTCGGAGAGTACTTCCAGATGATCTTGTTCTCGTCGTCGAGGTTCAACGCATAGACGACGTTCGGGAACGGCGAGTGGAGGTACATCGTGCTGCCGATGACCAGCGGCGTTCCCTCGTGACCGCGCAACACGCCCGTCGAGAAGCTCCAGGCGACCTTCAGATCGCCGACGTTGCGCGTGTTGATCTGATCGAGGGTGGAAAAGCGGTGATTTGCGTAGTCACCCGTTTGCAGGGCCCACTGGTTGGGATCCTTGCTCTGCTTCAACACATCGTCGTTGGCGATGGCTGGCATGGCCAAGGCGGTCGTCAACAGCAGCGCCGCGGCGCCGACTGATCTGGACATGATGTTTCCTCCTAGACGTTTCTCAGGATTTTCTTGTCCTGGTCACGGGCGCTTGGGTGTGGGCGACTATTTTCTTTTGAAATCCGCGAATCCTGCTGGAAGCGGCAATTTTCTTATTTCCGCTTCATTTCCTGTTTCTCGCTCCGCCGTTCCCGAATTTAATTCGGAAATGACCGGACGATGATTTCGCGGCTTCTGCCAAGTGTTCCCACCCATTGTGCCGTGGCGTGGCAACCATAGGCTCGCGGCTTGGCTCTCACCTAGGGCCAGGGAGAAAACGACTGCTGGTGCCATCTCTCCTTGCCCGTGGCCTCTCCGGAGTGTCGCCAACAAGTTTGAAGGCGGAGCGTTATCGTCTGGGCAAAAGACCGATCAAACCGAGAATAAATGTTTCTGTACAGGGCATTATCCCGGGATCTGTGCTGTTCTTACGGCGCAGGCAAGGCGCGGTGGCTCTACCCGCTGCGTGAGGCGTGGCTCTATGGAATTGATGGCCACTCGCACTACTATGGTGCCAATGCGGAACTCGGTTCTGCGATCTGCCGGGGAGCTTTCCAGCCGTGACATTGCCGCTCAGACTTCAGCGTGAGGGCGAAATCAGCCTGCAAATCCAGATTTTTGAGCAGGTACGCGGGATGATTTTGGAAGGGAGGCTTCGTCCTGGAGAGCCGCTGCCTGCTACGCGTATTTTGAGCGAGCAACTTGGTGTTTCTCGAAACACGATCAGTCTCACCTACGAGCGTTTAATGGCGGAAGGTTATATCGAATCCCGCAAAACGCGCGGGACGTTCGTGTCTTTGCAGATTCCTGAGGATGTTCTCTATACGGCTACGCATGGCGAAGCGCGCTCCGTCTCGCGAAAAGTGCGCCGCCCGTCGAAGGTGATGCAGCGCGAGTTTCGCGCGCAGATGCTCGTCAATCCTCATCGGCGCAAGCTGACGGCCGACTTCTGGGTCGGCCGGCCCGATCCGAACTCGTTTCCGCGCAAGGCGTGGGCGACACTCGTCCACCGGCGGCTTCAGTCGGCAGGGTCGGCGCTCACCGAGTACCGGGACGTCGCGGGGCTGATCGACCTGCGTCGCGCGATCGCCGACCGGCTGCGGCCGGCGCGGAGCATTGTCGCGAGCCCGGACCAGATCCTGATCGTGGGCGGAAGCCAGGATGGTCTCAATCTCGTGAGCCGGATGATCCTGGAGCCTGGCAGCACGGCGGTTGTCGAGTCGCCCTGCTACCAGGGTGCTGCGTTTCTGTTCGAGAGCTTCGGCGCGAAGCTCGTGCCTGTCCGGATCGATCATCGCGGGCTCGATTGCAGCCAGCTGCCAAACATCCGGAATGCGATCGCCTACGTGACGCCCTCGCATCAGTATCCGCTCGGCGTTACGCTGTCGCTCGAGCGGCGGCTCGAGTTGCTGGCATGGGCGGCGCAGACCGGCTCCTATATCGTCGAGGACGACTACGACAGCGATTTCCGGTTTCACGGGGCGCCGATCGCGGCTCTAAAGGGGCTCGATCGCGCGGATCGTGTCATTTATCTCGGCACGTTCTCCAAGTGCCTCGGCGCGGGGCTCCGTCTTGGATACGTGGTGGTGCCGAACGATCTTATTTCACGCGCGCGTCAGGTCAAAACGCTCATGAACAACGGGCAGCCGTGGCTCGAGCAGGCTGCGCTTGCCGATTTTATGACCGGCGGCGGGTTCGAACGGCATGTCCGGCGCATCCGCAACCTCTATCTCGCGCGGCGGAACGCGCTCGTCTCCTCGCTACGCCGGCATTTCAACGAGAGCGAGATCATCGGCGACGAAGCAGGCATGCATCTGGCGTGGCGGTTGCCCTCTCATTTGCCTTCGGCCAAGGAGGTCGAGGAGATCGGGCTCGCGGCGGGTGTGGGCGTCTACACGCTGGCCTCTGGAGCGGCCATCAATTTCGGGCCAGTGCCGGAGGGAGACCGTTATCTCGTGCTCGGGTTCTCCTCGCTCAGCGAGCGGGAGATCGAGGCCGGCATCGCGAAGCTCGCGGAAGCGCTCTCCTGATACAAAAATGGCCGGGTCATGAGATGACCCGGCCAGTCCGCTAGGTGCTCCGTCTCAGGCTCAAGACGGGAGCTGGAAGTAGTAGTGGCCGAAGAGGACGATGGCAGCGCCCGCGGCGAGTGCCAGGTAGGGCAGGATGCCCGCACGTCTCTCGCCGAGATCCTGGCTCTTGAGATCCAGGTCGATCAGCATGTGATCGGGGAAGCGTCCCTTGTCCTGCACGTAGTGACGGAACAGGAAGACGGGTATGATCAGCAATCCGAACGCCAAACCGTACCAAAGCGCGTTGGGATTGCCCCAGACCTTGGCGCCAACGCCCATGAGGAACAGGTTGAAGAAGCCGAGTCCTGCGTTGACGGCGATCAGCCAGTTCGGTGCCCGGTAGGGGCGGGGAATGTTGGGGCTGTCGATGCGGTGGATCCACGTCGCCTGAAGGTTCAGGAAGATGAAGATCATGTAGCCGACGTTCGAGATGGAGAGGATCAGGTAGTACGCCGTCGCGTCCGAAGCCGCGAAGGTGAGAAGACCGAGGTTGAAGATGAGATCGGTCCACATGGCGCGCGTGGGGGCGCCGTGCTCGTTGGTGTGGGCGAGGTACTTCGGCAGCCAGCCATCGACGCCGCCCTGATAGAGCGTGCGGGAGGAGCCGGCCATCGCCATCTGGATCGCGAGGATGAGCGCGAGGATCATCATCATCTCCAGAAGATGGGTGATGATCTGCGAGCCACCGCCGACCATGTGGCCCATGGCAGCCGCAACGCCGGTGCCGTCCACGATACCGGGCTGCGTCATGCCCTCGAGGCCGAGGTATCCCTGAAAGGATGCAGCAACCAGCGTGTAGAGCAGGACGCAGAGAAGACCAGCGGCGATGATCGACTTCTTGGTATCGGAAGCCGGATTCTTGAACTCGCGCGTGTAGCAGACGGCCGTCTCGAAGGCGTAGGTGGACCAGCCGGCGATGAACAGAGCGCCGAGGAAGAACGTCCAGCCGCCGTTGTTCCACTCGCCGTTCGGAGGCACGAGCGGCGTATAGTTCTGGTAGTTCACGCCGCCGTTGAAGTAGGGAACGATGCCGACGATGAGCATCGGGATGACGACGAGAAGGCCGATCGCCATCTGAACGCGCGCGGTGCCGAGCACGCCGCGATGCTGAATGGCGAAGGTGATCAGCATCAGCGCCGCGCCGATGAAGAAGGTCGGGCCGATCTCGATGTTGGCAAGGCCGAAGAACGAGAAGCTCGCAAGCGTCATCGTGCGAAGAGCGGGTGTTGCCGCTTCCGTCACGGCCGCGATGGCGAGCTTTGCAGCTTCCTCGGCGGATTTGCCGTCGATGGCGGCGGCATTGGCTGCGTTCTTGAGCCAGGCGAGAACCTCAGGCGAGTCCGCGCCGAACACGGGGATGGGCGCGATGGCGTTGAGGATGTAGCCGGCGGCGATGGCACAGCCGAGCGATAGCACCGGCGTCCATGCATACCAATTGCACCAGACCGACAGCGGCGCGATGAGCTTGCTATAGCGCAGCCATGCAGCCGAGCCGTAGACGGCGGCGCCGCCCGACTTGTTTTTGAAGAGGCCTGCGATCTCGGCGTAGCTGTAGGCTTGGAGGAAGCCCATCACCACGGAGATCGTCCAGACGAGGAAGGCGAGCTTGCCGGCCGTCGCCCCCATGCCGCCGATTGAAATCAGAACGAGCGCGGGCACACCGCTCGCAATCCAAAACGCACCCTTCCAGTCAATTGTTCGGTGCAACCCGCCGAATTCATCGCCGGCAAAAGCAGTGTTTGCCTCCGGCTTTTTGTTCGCCACGTCCTGCATGAATCGCTCCCTATGCTCCCCTTCAGGAGGAGTTATTGATGAAGTGTTAGTGCGAGGCATACTGCCGCAGAGTTGCCTCTGATGCAATAAATTTGCATACCCTGTATGCAAATTTATTGCCCGTCAGGTAACTGGACTGTGCGCTGCAGCATCGGTTGCCAATCCGGAGCAACGCTGCATTATGGGAGCAGCCCCCTGCTTCGCGCGGCAAAGTTCGTGCGTTTGCAGTACGTTTGACTCATCTCAGGCAAGGCACGACATGGCAAAAACCAAAGTCCGGCGGGCTCCTTCGCGACGTCACAAACTTGCGGAAGGCCAGCCGGCTGCGAAGGCGGACGCGCAGCACGACACGGCGAACGTGCCGTTGGAAAAGCGCATCGGAGAGGTATTCAAGCAGCTTCGGCTGGCTGCGAACCTCACGCTTGCCGATCTCAGCACGGGGGCGGGCATGTCCAGCGCCATGCTGAGCCGGATCGAGAATGGAATGGCGACGGCGAGTCTCGATTCTCTCGAGCGGCTGTGTCACGCACTCGGCATCGGGCTTTCGGATCTGTTCAAGCAGACCGATAGGAAAGAGGGCACGGCGCAGCTCGTCAAGCGCAGCGAGCAGATGGAAGTCGTGCGGGTCGGTACGAAGTACGGCTACACTTACAAGCTTCTCTCCTACGACAAGGGGCCGAAGAAGCTGTTCGATCCCTTCTTCATCGAGATGGACAAGAAGAGCCAGTCCTATCCGCGCTTTGCCCATCCCGGCACCGAGTTCATCTACATGCTGCAAGGGCGGGTGGAGTACCGGTTCGGCGAGTACACGTATCTGCTCGAGCCGGGAGATGCCTTCACCTTCTCGGGAGACGTGGTGCATGGCCCGGAGAAGCTGCTCGACGAGCGGGCGAAGTTCATCTCCATCATCATCTATGGCGAAGAATGAGAGGCGCTTCACGCGCTTCCGGAAAAAAATGCCGGGAGTTTTCACTCCCGGCAGTTGGGGGAAATGGCCTGAGAGCTGCTGCACAGCTCAAGCCGTAGCCCCGGGGATCCAAGTGGTGCCTGCCAGCGGAACGCGGGCCATGGCTGCTGCCTCGATGGTGAGTGCCGCCAAGTCCTCCGGCTCCAGGTTGTGGAGATGGTTTTTGCCGCAGGCACGCGCCAGCGTCTGGGCCTCCAGCGTCAAGACCTTGAGGTAGTTGGCGAGCCTGCGGCCAGCGATGACGGGGTCCAGGCGCTTGTAGAGCTCGGGCGTCTGGGTGGTGATGCCTGCGGGGTCGCGTCCCTCGTGCCAATCGTCGTAGCAACCCGGGGCGGAGCCGATCTGCGCGTACTCCTTCTCCCATTTTGGGTCGTTGTCGCCGAGGGCCACGAGCGCTGCCGTGCCGACAGCCACTGCATCGGCGCCAAGCGCGAGCGCCTTCGCCACATCCGCGCCATTGCGAATGCCGCCCGAGACGATGAGCTGCACCTTGCGATGCATGCCGAGGTCCTGGAGGGCCTGCACGGCGGGGCGGATTGCGGAGAGCAGCGGAATGCCGACGTGCTCGATGAACACCTCCTGCGTCGCCGCCGTTCCGCCCTGCATGCCGTCGAGCACAACGACGTCCGCACCGGATTTAACGGCCAGCGCGACGTCGAAGTAGGGGCGGCTCGCGCCGACCTTGAGGTAGATCGGCTTCTCCCAGTCTGTGATCTCACGCAGCTCGTTGATCTTGATCTCGAGATCGTCGGCACCGGTCCAATCGGGATGGCGGCAGGCCGAGCGCTGGTCGATACCCTTCGGAAGCTGGCGCATCTCGGCCACGCGGTCGGAGATCTTCTGGCCGAGCAGCATGCCGCCGCCGCCGGGCTTGGCGCCCTGGCCGATCACGATCTCGATGGCGTCCGCCTTGCGCAGGTCGTCCGGGTTCATGCCGTAGCGCGACGGCAGATACTGGTAGACCAGCGTGGTGGACTGGCCGCGCTCTTCCGGCGTCATGCCGCCGTCGCCCGTGGTCGTGGAGGTGCCAGCGAGGGAGGCGCCGCGTCCGAGGGCTTCCTTGGCATTGGCCGAAAGCGAGCCGAAGCTCATGCCTGCGATGGTGACGGGGATCTTGAGGTGGATCGGCTTCTTGGCGAAGCGCGTGCCGAGAACCACGTCGGTTCCGCATTTCTCACGATAGCCTTCGAGGGGATATCGCGACATGGAGGCGCCGAGCATCACCAAGTCGTCGAAGTTCGGCAGGCGGCGCTTCGAGCCGCCGCCGCGGATGTCGTAGATGCCGGTAGCGGCGGCGCGGCGGATCTCGGAGAGCGAGTAGTCGTCGAAGGTGGCCGACTTGCGCGGAGTGGTCGGCATCCAGTTCCGTTCGTGGCTGGTCATCAGTAGGCTCCGGCGTTGTCGATGTTGAAGTTGTAAAGTTTGCGCGCCGAGCCGTAGCGGCGGAACTCGGCGATATCGATCTTGTGAGCCTCTCCCGCTTCCGTGAGCAGCTCCATCAGCTCGGCCTTGTGCGTGTCGCGCAGCGGTTTCTCGATGCAGTCGGCTCCGAGCCCAGCGACAGGGCCGCGCACATAGAGACGGGCCTCGTAGATCGAGTCTCCGAGAGCTTCTCCCGCCTCGCCGAATACGACGAGACGCCCGTTCTGGCCCATGAAGGCGGAGAGGTGGCCGATGCCGCCCTTCACCACGATGTCGATGCCCTTCATGGAGATGCCGCAGCGGGCTGAGGCGTTTCCGTCCACGATCAGCAGACCGCCGCGTCCGGTGGCGCCAGCGCTCTGGCTCGCGTCGCCCTTCACGTGTATGCGGCCGGACATCATGTTCTCGCCAACGCCCTGGCCGGCGCTGCCGTCGATGACGATATTGGCGTGCTTGTTCATGCCGCCACAGAAATAACCGACGCTGCCCTGCACATTGATGGTGACAGGGGCGTCGACGCCTGCGGCGATCGAGTGCTCTCCGTTAGGGTTGGTGACCGTCCAGAGCGTTTCGTTGGTGTCCGCCTTCAGCTTGTGGAGCGCGGCATTCAGCTCTCGAACGGATGTCTTCGACAGATCGATGCTCGGCATCAGTTGTGCTCCCAGAAGTAGACGGTGGCGGGTTTCGGCTCCCAGACCTTGGCTTTCTCAATTCCGGGGAGGCAGGTGAGGCTCTTGTATTCGGAGGCGAACGCCACATAGCGGTCGGTCTCCGCCATGACGGCAGGCTTGCACGCGATGGGATCGCGCAGCACGCCGAAGCCCTGCTCGGTGCCGACCACGAACGTGAAGAAGCCGTCGAGGTCGTCGAGGCTGGATTTCAGCGCCTCGCCGAGGGTTTGGCCCGCCTGCATCTGCTTGGTGAGGTAGCCGGCCGCCACCTCGCTGTCGTTCTCGGTCTTGATCCGGATGCCTTCACGCTTGAGCTCGCGGCGGAGGGAAGCATGGTTCGAGAGCGACCCATTGTGCACGAGGCACTGATCGGCGCCGGTCGAGAAAGGATGCGCGCCGTTGGTGGTGACGGCCGATTCCGTGGCCATACGCGTGTGGGAAATGCCGTGGCTGCCCGCCATGCCGGCGATGCCGAAGGCCTTCGCCACGTCGTCCGGATAGCCCACCTCTTTATAGATCTCGAGGCTCGTGCCCTCGCTCATCACAGTGACGTCGGGGTGGTTGGCCGTGAGCCATTCCTCCGCCTTAGCCACGTCCTCCGGCCGCAGCGAGACTACGGCATGAGAGTACCGGACCGCGCTTTTCGCGCCGTTGCCGATGAAGGTGGCGAGCTTTTCAGCGACGCCCGCGATGTCGAAGCTCGTGGAGGGACCGGCGATGGTGAGTTTGGAGAGATCGCCCTTGCCCCGGCTGTAGATCGCGAATCCCGCCGAGTCGGGGCCGCGGCTGCACAGCGTCGAGGTCATTTTTGCGAGAAGCGCGCCGAGCTCTGGCTCGAGCTTCGGGTCTTTTATGAAGAGCCCAGCAATTCCACACATGGGAGGTTCATTCCTTCAGGTTTGGTGTTGCGCAGGGCGCGCACCGGCCCTTCGTCGCCGAAGACCGGCGCCGCCCTGCGTTCTGCTGTTGTAATTTTTCTCAGCCGGGCCTGCGGCCGGCCGAGAGCACGCGTCCTAGAAGAAGCTCAGGTAGCGCTTCACTTCCCAATCGGAGACGTGGCGGTGGTAGTCGGTCCATTCGTCGCGTTTCAGCGATACGAACTCGTCGATGAACTCGGTTCCCAGCGTCTTGCGGAAGAGCTCGCTCTTGTTCAGAGCCTCGACGGCTTCGCTGAGAGACTGGGGAAGGATGTCGATGTTTCTTGCGGCAATTTCCTGCGGCGAGAGCGCATAGAAATTGACGTTGTGCGGCGGGCCGGGATCGAGCTTGCGGTCCACGCCGTCGAGGCCGGCCGCGATCATGGCGGCCTGCGCGAGGTAGGGGTTCATGCCCGAGTCGCCGGTTCTGAGCTCGATGCGTCCGTAAGGAACGCGGACCATTGCCGTGCGGTTGTTGTCGCCATAGGCGACGAAGACCGGAGCCCAGGTCGTGCCAGACGCCGTGCGGCCGATGACGAGTCTCTTGTAGGAGTTCACGCTTGGCGCAAGCAGGGCCGTGAGAGCGGCTGCGTGCTTCAGGATGCCCGCCAGGAAGTGGTAGGCAAGCTGCGACAGGCCCATGCCGTTCTTGTCGGATGCATCGTGGAACAGGTTGCGTCCGGCTGCATCGGCGATCGAGGCGTGGATATGCATGCCGTTGCCGGTGGTGGAGCTCTTCGGCTTCGGCATGAAGGAGCAGATGGCGCCAAGCTCATGAGCGATCTCGGCCGCGGCCATCTTGAACAGAATGATCTGATCGGCCGATGTAAGTGCGTCGGCGTACTTGAAGTTGATCTCGTACTGGCCGTTTCCGTCCTCGTGGTCGATCTGGTAGACGTCGATTCCGAGCGCCTGCAGGCTTTCCGTGACGCGCTCCAGGAAGACGCGGACGCGGGAGAGGCCGCGATAGTCGTAGGCGGGCTTCTGGAGGACGTCCGTCGAATCGAACGGAACGATCGAGCCGTCCGTCGTGCGCTCGAACAGGCTGAACTCAGGCTCGATGCCGGTGTTCAGGGTCCAGCCGCGCTCGGAAAGGCGCGCGATCTGCGTCTTCAGGATGTTGCGGGTGTCGATGGGATGGGGCTTGCCGCACACGGTGCCCGTTCCCATCATGCGGGCATAGCCGGGCGCCCAGGGCGTAAGCGTCATCGTCGAGAGGTCGCCGATCACCATGTACTCGGGCTCGTGAGGCGCGAGCCTCATGCCGAACACGCCGCCGCCCGCGAAGCCCACGCCATCGGTGACGATGTCTTCGAGGTGGTCGACGGGAACGGCCTTGCTCTTCGCGACACCATAGATGTCCACGAACTGAGCCAGTACGTAACGGACCTGATGCTGGGCGAGAAACAGCTTGGCTTTCTGAATATCGAGATCTTGCGGTGCAACAAGTTGCCCTGGCGAATTACGCCAGTTCCAATGTGCCATCGACATGGCATTCCTCCCAATGCGAGCTTGTCTTTGAGCGGTCGACTTTGTCTGCATGCTCGCTGATCATGGCGTACAACAAACTTGCATGAGGTGCAACTTCTTTGTATGCAGTGAAAGCCATGATTTTTCGAATTGGCTGAATTTCCGATCAAAAAGGAACGTGCTCGATGACGAGCGAAGAGCCTACTGGTCCAACCGTATCCAGCCTCGCAGAGGGGCGCGTCACGTCGTCTGCCGGGCTTCTCTATCGTCCCTACTGGTGGGAGGCGGCACCGCGGCGAAAATCGGATCGCGCACTTCCCGCGACCGTCGATGTCGTGGTGGTGGGATCCGGCTTCACCGGACTTTCAGCGGCGCTTACGCTTCTGCGCAACGGGCGCTCCGTGGCCGTGCTCGAGCGCAACGATCCCGGGTTCGGTGCTAGCACGCGGAATGGCGGACAGATCGGCAGCGGCAATCAGAAGTTCCGGGTCAAGCGGCTCATTCAGTTGCGCGGGCGAAGGAAAGCCGAAGCGATGCTTCGTGAAGGCGTGGAGATGCTCGACTACATAGAGCACCTGGTCACGACGGAGCAGATTGCGTGTCATTTCCAGCGGTGCGGCCGCTTTCGCGCGGCTATCCAGCCTGAGCACTACGATGCCATGGCGCGTGACATGGAGGATCTGCGGAAGCTGGCCGGCGTCGAGAGTTTCATGGTGCCGCGCTCGGAGCAGCACGCAGAGATCGGATCGGACGTTTTCCATGGCGGCTCTGTGCTGCCGGCTGACGCGTCCCTTCATCCCGGGCTTTATCACGCGGGGCTCGCGCAGCGGATCGAGGAGGCAGGGGGCTTCGTCATCGGCAATGCCGGGGTTGAGGACATCTCATCGCGCGCAGGCGGGTTCGATGTGCGCACCGCGCGCGGCGAAGTGAGCTGCCGCAACGTCATCATCGCCACCAACGGCTATACGGACAACCTTCTGCCGGAGCTTGGACGGCGGATCGTTCCGATCGGCTCCGGCCTGATTGCGACGGATAAGATTCCAGAGGCGATCTTCGCGCCGCTGATGCCGAAGAATCGCGTCTACGGAAACACCAACCGCGTCTTCTACTATTTCCGGGCGGCTCCGGGAGAGCGCCGCGTGATCTGGGGCGGGCGCGTGGGACGTCTCGCCTCCGACACGTCGCCGCTGGCGTTCGGCCACCTCGCGCGCGACATGCTGCGGGTTTTTCCGGCGCTCGCGGACGTGCCCATCACGCACGCGTGGGATGGCCTCATCGGCTACACCTACGACGAGGTCCCGCATCTCGGCCGCACGTCCAAGGGCGTTCACTACGCCATCGGCTACTGCGGGACCGGCGTCTCGCGCGCCACCTATTTCGGGCACAAGATCGCGCTTCAGCTCATCGGAGATACGTCCGGGCGGACCGCGTTCGACGATCTCGTGTTCCCGAGCTACCCGGCTCACCCAATTGCGAAGCGCGTCGTGCCGGTCGTCGAGACCTGGTACCGGCTCCGCGATGCGACCAAACTATAAACAAGCGAAAGGAAGGAAAAGATGACGACTGCCAGCAAGGCCAAGCGCGTGAACGTCTCCTCGGGGGGAGCTTACGAAGGCGTGTTCGGCTATTCGCGCGCGGTGCGGATCGGCAACGACGTGCACGTCTCGGGCACCTGCGCGCCAGTGGGCCATGAGAAGAGCGATGCCTACACGCAGACACGGGCGGCGCTCGCCATCGTCGGCAAGGCGCTCGAGGACGCGGGCGCGAGCTTCAAGGATGTGGTGAGAACCGTCGTCTACGTTCGGGACATCAACGACGCCGACGCCGTCGCCAAGGGACATCTCGAGTCCTTCGATGCCGTGCGTCCGGCCAGCACCCTTGTTCAGGTAACGTCCATGCTGCGCCCCTGGCAGAAGGTCGAAATCGAAGCTTACGCCAAGATCGGTTGATGCGGAGGCGGGAGGGAGCCTCGTGCTCTCTCCCGCTATTTTCTCGGGACGACATTGGGGATGTGTCAGCCGCTTCCGGTCTGTTAGGCTGACTTAACGCAAATCAATGCCGTTCGGGCGGCGCTCGGCTTCATTTCAAGCTAGGCTGATTGTCGGCTTGATCGGGCGAAGGCTGCAGTCGATCGAACGGAAAAAACGCGTTGGGCTCATCCATGAATGTCGCGGCGATTCTTTACGAAGGCGATCAAGGCGAGCTGACGGATGCCTTGCTCACCGATGTGGCCTACCAATTCCGTCATGCGGGCGTGAAGCTCGCAGGCGCCGTGCAGTCCAAGTCTGCGCCGCGCCCCAACCGTTGCGAGATGACGCTCGAGGACCTCGCCACCGGGCAGTGCATCAAGACGTCTGACGATCGGGCTCCGCCGGAGCCGGGATGCCGGCTGGACGCGAACGCGCTCGAGGATTCCGTCGGTCTTGCGGCGTCGTCGCTCGATCCCGCAACAGAGCTCGTTATCATCAACCGGTTCGGGAAGCGGGAGTCGGATGGGAACGGCTTCCGGCCGTTGATCGAAAGTGCGGTTTTCCTTCAGGTGCCGGTGCTGGTCGGCTTGAAGCGCGTCCATTTCGAGGCGTGGCGCGATTTCGTTGGAGACGACCTGGTTTTCCTCCCGCAGCGCCGCGAGGACATACTGGGGTGGTGTGCGGCGGCGATGTCGGAATCGGCCGCAGAGCGCGCGGCTGCATCCTGAGCCGGGCTGCAATCCTTATTCGGTCATCGATGTAAACTGTGCTGTGCGAACGGAAGGTGGTTCGCGCGATTACAGCCTTTGCTTCATGAGCATGGGGCCGTAGAGCGCGGCAAAGCCGCCGAAGGCCAGGATCCAGGCGGCGCCCGAGACCGGAAGCAGGATGGACGTCAATTCCGGGTGGAGCGCCGCGCCGATGCGGGCGCAGGTTGCAATAAGCGCCGTGGCATAGAGCACGACCGTGCTTGCGGGTGCGGTGAGCTTTCGGCCGCTGTGGCCTCTCGAAACGCGCGTCATCACCGCGATGATCATGGTGCCGATGGCGCCCGTGGTCCACGCGTGGAGGCCGGCGGACGCAAACTCGAAGTTGTCGTTCAGAACGCCAAGGCCGGACAGCAAGAAGCCGAGGCCCACGAAAACGTACGCCACGTGAAGAATGGCGAGCAGCGGCTCGGCGAAGGTACGGAGCGGTGTCCAGCGGCTTTGGCGGTAGAAATTCGCGGCTGCGGCCGCAATCATGGCCGAGCCCACGATCGGACGAGCCTGAGCGGTCAGGCTTTCCAAAACTGGAAGGCAGGCCCAGCCGAGGAGCGCGGCTCCGCTGAGCACCATGGCAGCCATGTCGTAGCGGCCAAAGAGTTGCGGCAGGGCCCCAGGCCGGTTCTGCTTCAGCCAGTTGGTGGTGAAGAACGGGATGATGCGCCCGGCGATGGTCATCACAAGCAGAAGCGCCACGGCGACGGCCAGCGTCTGCGCATGCTTCAGTCGGCCGAACTCGAAGACCTCGTAGTGAAACAGGGCGTCGGCTCCGGCGAGGCCGATCAGGGCACCGACGATCTTGAGGTTGCGCCAGTTCTTTGCTGCAACGATCTCGCGCCCTATGATAGCCGCCAGCGCGAGGGGGAACGATACGCAGAGTGCTGCCGTGAGCAACGGATCAAGGTGTGCGGACAGCGCGAGGGCGATGCGGCCCGTGAGCCAGAGCAGCACGAGGGCGCCGAGTGACAGCCCCCTCACGGGTGCTCGTCCGGTCCAGTTCGGTACCGCCGTCAGCAGGAAGCCCGCGACGATGGCGGGTACGAAGCCGAACAGCAACTCGTGGGCGTGCCAGGCGGTGGGCGGGAAAGCGCTCGGCACGGAGATGAGGCCCAGGAACCACGGCACCCAGAGCGCGATCAAGACCGCGGCATAGATGGAGCCCAAGAGAAAGAACGGCCGGAATCCGAGACTAAGGATTGCGGGCGGGTTTTTCTGCCGGATGAGATGGGTGGTGGTCACGGGAGCGCCTCAACAGCCGTCGTGTTGGAAGGTGCTACGATCGCGTATGAACGGCCAGTAGACCTTAACCCAAAGCAAGAAGGCTGCGGCCCAGAGTAGCGACACAAGCGCATAGGGCGGGGACGAGAGCAAGTCCGTTGGCCAGATCTCGGGAAGAACCCGCACGACCATGGCTGCCACCAGGAAAAGCATTGCGGCCCTGGTCTGGCGGACAAGGCCGAGCGCCTGTCCCGTGTGCCTCAGCCCGGCAATCGCGAATACGGTGAGGACGCCGAGGCCCAGCCCGCCCATCAGGGCGACGTGCAGCCCGGCACGCTCCGGGATCGGGGCTCCCAGGTGGGTTGCGCCAATCAGGATCAGGCCGATGCCGGCAAATGCGCTCGAGCCTGCGAGCGCCAGGATCTCGGCCCGCACGATTTCCTTGCCGATGAAGGCTTCGGCCACGCGGTCCATGAAGGCGGCGCCAGCGGCAATGAACAGATAACCCGTGGTCTGTTGGGATAGACCGAGGACTTCCGCGCCTATCAGTACGGCGACGAGCCCGGGTGCGAGGTTCATGCGGCCGGGGTGCGGGCGGAACGGCGAGGTCTCCTGGGTGGGATCGAGCACAAGATTGGTCACCGGCACGGTGATGCGCGCCAGCGCGATCCCGAGAATGCCGAGGAAAATGAACCCGGCGAGGTGGCTTGCGCGCTGGGCAAGCTCCATGCGGTTCGCGATGTCGAGGAACGCGTAGCGGGTGACGGCCTCGGCGAGAAACAGGGACGCGATCCAGAACACGAAGCCGATCAAGCGCGTGGACTGTTTCCTGAGCGAGATCTGCACGAGATAGGCGACGAGGAGCGCGAGCCAGGCGAGATCGCAAACAGCGGCGATGGGACCGAGGGATTCCAGGCCGACAAGGCCGGCGATGCGGGGAAAGCCCCAGAGACCTGCAAACACGAACAGTGCGCGCCCGCGAAGCCGCGGCGTGTCGGTCCACTCCGGAACGGCGGTGGTGATGAAGCCGATGAGCGCGGCACCGAACGATCCAATGATCAGCTCGTGGACGTGCCAAAGGCCAGGGGGGATCTCGGTCGCGAGCGGCAGATTGAAACCGTAGATCACCGCCCATAGAAAAGGCCATAGCGCGGCGTGAAGGGCGGCTAGCGGAAAGAAGAGGCGAAACCCCTCGTCGCTGAGAACATCGAGAGTCCCGGACAGAGACTCGAATCGCGCCGACTGAGACGTGCTCATGATGCCCGCCGCTCGTTGGTATCGTGGATATGGGCGAAGAGAGGATCTTCGTTCAAGAAGGCCTGCACGGTCGCGAACACGAAGGCGTCGTCACGCTCTCCCTGAGGCCGGGACAGGAAGCGTTCTCCGGCGATGCCGCGAACGCGCTCGTCCAGCACAACGATCCGGTCGGATACGCGCACGGCTTCCGCGAGATCGTGGGTCACGAAGAGGCCCGCGAAACGCGCCTGGCGCGCCGCGGCGATCACGAGATCCTGCATCTGGCGTTTCAGCGCGACATCGAGTGCGGTGAACGGTTCATCAAAGAACACGAAGTCCGGCTCCACGACAAGCGCGCGAGCGATGGCCGCCCGCTGGCGCATGCCGCCCGACAACTCGACCGGGTACTTCTCGAGATCCCGGCGATCGAGGTGCACGAGGTCGGCGGCCGCCCTGGCTCGCGCACGGCGCGCGTTGCAGCGCACGCCTGCGAGGCGAAGCGGATAAGCGATGTTGTCCTCAGCCGTGGCCCACGGCAGGAGGCGGTGCTCCTGAAAGATCATGCCGTGACGGCGGTAGCCATTGGCGACGCGGCCTCGCTGGGGCTCGATGAGCCCGGCGGCGATGTGGACAAGCGTGCTCTTGCCGCAACCGGAAGGACCGACGAGCGAGACGATCTCTCCGTCGCGTACGTCGAGCTTGACCCGGTCCAGAACGGTCCGGCCGAAATAGGC
This sequence comes from Hyphomicrobium zavarzinii ATCC 27496, assembly GCF_000383415.1. Taxonomy (GTDB): domain Bacteria; phylum Pseudomonadota; class Alphaproteobacteria; order Rhizobiales; family Hyphomicrobiaceae; genus Hyphomicrobium_C; species Hyphomicrobium_C zavarzinii. Next base: position 473,041 of record NZ_KB911255.1, read on the forward strand.
GTGGGAGACGCCTTCGAGCGCAAGGGCTGTCATCTCTTGACCCCCCATGGGCGAGCGGCTTCACGCCAGCGCTCGAGCTCGGCGCGGATGGGCTGCACCACGCCGTACTCCACCATGAAAATCGCGGTGACGATCACCACCACCCAGGCGATCGACTGAGCGACATCGAGATTGGAGCGCGACATGGCGAGCGCGACGCCGATGCCGTCGATGTTGGCAAGAAGCTCGGCCATGACCGCCACTTTGAAGGCCGATCCGAGGGCGACGGCCAATGCCGGAAAATACTGGCCTGCCACATGGCGCATCACGACCGTCCATAGCCTTTGCAGCGGGCCGGCGCCGAAGGCCTTGGCCATCTCCTCCAACGCGCGGTCGCGCGTCGCCACGGCTTCGGCGACGTTGGCGAAAACGAGAGGGAAGCCTGCGACGACGATCGTCGTCAGAACCGTTCCGCTGGTCGATCCGAACCAGATCATGGCGAGCACGATCCAGGCGATCGGCGGCACGCCCATGATGATGGTGAGGAGGGGACGCGCCAGGCGCATGGCCGCGGCGGAGTACCCGACCGCGAGTCCGAGCACGCCGCCGAGAAAGGCGGTCAGCGCGAAGCCCTGGATGGCGCGGGTGGAGGTGGCTCGAGCCAGCCGCCATGTTTCCTCCGCGCGCAATAGCTCTGCCGTGGCGTGGAAGGTGGCGATGGGAGAAGGGAGAATGAAATCGCCATAGGCTTCGTGGCCTATCTGCCAGACGGCGGAGAACAGTGCGAGACCGGCGACGCCCACCCATCCCGACCACAAGAAGCGGCCGAGGCGTCCCATCCTGTCGAGCAAGACCTGTCCCATCGGGGCCTCACAAGTAGAAATCGGCATCCGGCAGCTTGCCGCCGATGTAGCCGGGGTTGACCTCTGCCATGGCCTCCAGAACGCTTTCGACGGCCGTGCGGGCCTCGCGTGCCGGTGTGGCCACGAGATTGCAGTAGGGGATGGACTTCTCGATTACGGGCCACGGCATCTGCAGCGGTCCCGCTGCGTTGTTGGCGGCGCGTGCCGGATGGGCTGCCACGTCGGCTGCGGCTTTGGCGAGGGCGTCCTGAAGCGCCTGGAGAGCAGGACCGTTTGCTTCGCGGAAGCTGTCTGTCACCACGAGACCGGCCTGGGGGACGATGGTCGGCTTTCCGGTCAGGCGCCCCCATTCGGCCTGGAGGTCGATGACCCGGTGGATAACCTTGCCGGCGAGGTTTCCTTTGACGATGGCAGCCGATGCGGCGGGCTCCGGAATGATTGCGGCGTCCACGCGGCCGAGAACCAGGAGCTGCATGGCTTCGAGCGGTGTGGCGCTCGGCACCTGCTCCAGATCCTTCTTGCCGTCCACGCCTGCAAGACGGAACAGGCGCTCAAGGATCAGGCTCGGAAGCTCGTTGGGGAACAGCGTCGCGAGCTTTCGACCACGGAGCTTTTCGAGGCTCGTCAGGTCCGGATCCGCCGACATGACGTAGAGGATGCCGTTCGTCATGACGTTGACGAGCCGCACGCCGAGGCCCTTGTTGTAAAGATTGGCCGCGACCGGGACGGGGGTGATGCCCACGTCGAAGCTTTTCGATGTCAATCCCGCGCGCACCTCGTCGACCTGGCGCCAGACGCGCAGGGTGGGTTTGCGTGCGACGCCGTCGAGCTTTCCCGTGGCGATGGCGTGCAGAACGGTGATCGAAGGTCCCGCAGGCGGCCCCCAGATCTCGAGCTTGTCGAGAGGCGCGGCGAATGCGGGCGATGGCACAAGCGCAGAAACGGCGAAAGCGCCGCCAAGCGACGCTCCGCCTTTCATCAAGGTTCTGCGCGTGATGCCTGTGGGCTCGGCGTAACCGCGCCCCAAGTGCTGTTTTCTAAACATCAGAACTTCGCTTTTACTCCCGCTACGAATGCACGCCCGTCACCCGGCAGGAAGACAGCCTGGTTGGGGCTCGAGACGGAGTCGACGACCAGCGTCGCGGATGCGTACCTTTCGTCGAAGATGTTCGAGACCTCGCCGAAGATCGAGAGGTTGTCGGTTACGGCGTAGCTCGACCGGAGATCGACCAGCGTGAAAGCCTCGTTGTAGAGCTTGTTGGCGTTGTCGACCGGGGTTTCGTCGGGAACCCAGTTGACCTCGGCTTCGACCCATAGACCCGGGATGACCGTGTAGCGCAGAGCTGCGTTCACGATGTGACTCGGGGCGCCGGCCAGGCGATTGTCGCCGTAGTTGCGGTCGCCGTCGAAGCGGAAGTCCTGGTAGGTGTAGGCCACGCGGCCGCTGAGGTTTGCGGTGAGTGTGACGGCGGCTCCCAGCTCGATGCCGAAGTGGGTTGTCTTGTCTGCGTTGACGGCGCCGAGGGAAACGCCCGATGCGTCACGCAGGTTGAGCAGCTCGTCCTCGACCCAGGAGTAATAGGCAATGGCGGACCATGCGATGGAGCTGGTATTGCCCTTCCAGCCGCCTTCGAGCGTAGTTGCGGTCTGTGCATCGAGATCGGGTGTTGAGAACACGGCGGCCAGAGGGTTCGGCGCCGATCCGCCAAATCCGGCGCTGGCATTCGGATTGCCGTTGACGGTGGCGATCAGGTCGTCGTGGGTCGGCGGCTCGAAGCTGCGGCTCACGGCGGTGAAGACAGATTGATCGCGAGCGATGTCGTAGCTGAGCGCGAGGCTCGGGCTCCACTCGGAGTAGGAGCGATCATAGCTCGTGTCCCTGAAGGGGCGCGTGCCCCGCATCGTCGCTGCGGGATTTGGGATTGCGAGGAAGGGGCGCGTCGTCGCGGTATAGATGTCGTCGTTGTCGCGCGTGGCGTAGGAGTACGCGATGCCAGGCGAGACCGTCAGCCGGTCCGTGATGGGGACGTTGAAGCCGGCGTGGATCGAAAGCGTGCTCGAGTCGAGCTCGTTCTCGCCGACAAGGAGATCCTTGTCGCCGCGATTGTTGATGAAGTAGCTGCGGTCGGCGGAGCCGACGACATACTGGCCGGTCAGCTCGAATAGGGGCAGAGCGCGGCTCGGCTCTGGCGCGTAGGCGTAGCGCATGACAGTTGTGAAGTCGCCGCCGTCCGTCTCGCGCACGCCGCCGGAAATCGGGAACGTGAAGCTGTCGTCCGTGTAAGTGTAACCGAACGCGACGTCGAACAGGTTAGCGCCGTAACGCGCGGTCGTGCGCGAGCCGACGCGGAACTGTTCGGCTTCACGGCTCGGATCGTCACGGCCGACGTTCGGACCGAGGCAGTTGGGCGGGCCCGAGCAGATCTGCTTCGGGTTCTGCTCCATCAGCTTGCTGGACAGCGGACCCACGACGTCGAAGGCGAGGTCGGTGTATCCGAAGAACAGGCGTGTGTTGATGTTCTCGTTGATGCGCGCGCCTGCATTGATGTTCAGGTTTGTGCGTTCGGATTCGTTGTGAATACGGTAGCCATCGCGCTCGGCGTAGCTGAGGCTCGCGTGGGCGTCGAGATCACCCTGGCGCGCGCCGGCCTGTGCGCTGGTGGCGAAATGACCGAAGCTTCCGCCTTCGACGCTGACCTCGACGCCGGGGTCCGTGATGCCTGTGGGCGAAACGAAATTGATGGCGCCGCCCAGTACCGTGGCGCCGAGCCGGTTGGCGGTGTAGCCGCGATAAACCTCGACGAACTCGGCGCTCTTCGGATCTGCGAAGCCGACGATATAGGATCCGTCCGCGCGGTTGATGGGCAAGCCGTCCTGAAGCACGAGGGTGCCGCGCTCCGAGGGGTTCTGCTGAAGGCCGGAGCCGCGGATCTGGAGGCGCGGCTGGTCGTTGCTGCCGAAGAAGTTCTGCACGACGACGCCAGGGACGAACGCCAGCATCTCGGAGAGCGACGCGCTGGCCTTGGGCGTGATCTCCTCGCTGGTGACGACGGCGGTGCCGCCGGGGATGGCGTTCAGGGTTCTCGCGGCTTCCTGGCTCGGCGAGCCTTCGCTGGCCGGAGCGGCCTCGGCACCTACGCCCTCGGATGCTTGCGTTGCTCCAGACGCCGCCGAGGTTGCGGCTTTCTTGGATTTCTTTGCGGGCTGGGACGTGGTGCCCTGAACGACGACCGGGGGCAGGTCGACGCTCGCACCCGGTGCGGCCGACTGGCTCGATGCGTCGGTCGGCCACGCGAGAAGCAGGGCGCAAAGGGCCAATCCAGCTTCGAGGCCGCCTGCTTGGCGGCCAGCGATTTCCCCTGCACGGAGCGTCTCATCCGAGGGACGGCGATCTTTCTGACTAAAGTTTCCCGTAAAATACATCTTTTTACAGACCCCGATGCGTTGTTTCTTGACCAACGTATTCCAGTTTGTTCGAAAGCTACTTGCTCTTGGTCAAGTGGTGTCTTGGCATGGAGGGTGTGTGTCCTGTGCGACACGCGGACGTGCGATATTCAGAACTCATCCTGGTTGACGAAGCGGGCGAGTCTGCTGACGTCGCTCACGACAATTCTTCGTCGTTTCGCTTCTACGCCGATCGCGGCAAGCTCACTTAGCGCGCGCGACAGTGTTGCCGGCGTCATGGATAGGCGTGCTGCGATGTAGCGCTGCTCGACGGGGAGCTCGAAGCGGCAAATGCCGTCATTGTCCCCGCAGATCTTATGCAGGAAGGCCGCGACCCGGCGCTGGGGTGACCACTCCTGATCCTGCTCAATGCGCGCAACGAGACGACGAAGCTTTCCGAAGACCGCGGCGATGATCGACAGCGACAGCTCGGGTGATTGCAGGATGAGGGCGCGGAAGCGCGCCGTGTCTATTCTCGCGAGCCGGAGATCGGTCGCGGCTTCGGCACTGACGGGATAGTGGGCTTCGCGGGCGAGCACGGCCTCGGCGAACGATTCACCCGGGCCGATGAGATGGATCGCCGTCCGCTCGCCGTCCGAGCCTTCGCGGAACAGGGCTGCCCATCCGTCCAGGACGAAATAGAAGGCCGTCGCCACGTCGCCCTGGTGAAACAGGATTTCGCCCGCGGAGAGTGTTACGATGGGTGTCTCGGCAGCGAATTTCTTGAAGTCGCTCTCGGACAGCCCTGACAGAAACAGGGCGCCCCGCAACATTTCAAGATCATGACTGTCGCTCGCCATGGCGGCTCCTTTTGTGGCGGCTTCACGGGCGCCGTAGGGCGGTTTCGGTCTGCAGCCTTGAGGGATCTCGCTCAGCACCACAATTTTATTCTATATTATGGCGGTCGTGATTATTGATTCAGATCAAGCCGATGCCCGATGCGTACGGCACGCAAGACCGATATGATCCGGATCTGCAACTCAATTCACTATGCCACTGACCGGGAGATTGGGCATCGCGTGCAAAGGTTGGCCTATATCGCTGTCGGCGGCATTGCAACGCTGCTCGCCATTGCCGGTGCGATCCTGCCTGGCCTGCCGACAACTCCCTTCCTGCTGGTCGCGCTTTGGGCGTTCGCACGCTCGAGCGAGAGATTGCTCGGATGGCTCGACCGGGTGCCGTTGCTCAGGGAGGCCATGGCGGAAGCGCGGCGCTTCGAGGAGCGGCGGGCGATCCGGCGCGAGATCAAATTCACTGCCGTTGCGGTCGCGTGGGGATCCGTTTTGTTCACGGCTGTGGCGTCGGACTTTTCGAAGCCGCTGCTCATCGGCATTGTTGCTGCCGCGGCAACAGCGGGCACCATCGCGATGATCTGGATTCCGACCGACCGATAGGGCCTTTCCCCCGTCTGGCGCCGGTATGCCCCGTTAATCCGAAGCATCAACCATATTCTCCGCACATGATGGCGGCGCTTGTCGCCGCGTATTATTTGGTTAGCGGAAACAATGGCTTTGGATTCTCCATGGCCATGGGCCTCAGGATCACGGTTGCATGGGCGCAAGCGTTTCGGCCGCCATCTATGCCTTTGCTGCGCTCGGTCTCGCGATCGTCGTATTGAGAACGGTGCATCTCGATGCGGGCCGCGGGCTTTTCCTGTGGCTCCTCAGCATTCCGGTCGTCTTCCTCGTCGTCGACCCTCTCACGATCCTCCTGACCACGGCCGCGCTGATGCTGGCGCTGGCGCCCCTCTCGGCGGCCCGGCGCGTGGCTTTCTTTCTGATCGCGGTGCCCTCCGTGCCGCACTTCGTTCATGCCGATCTTCCGTTTCCAGGCATCAACTTTCTCGCCGTGGTCTCGAACAGCCGCATCGCGGTCGTCGTCATTCTTCTGCCGCTGCTGTTCTACGCGCGATCGCCGGATCGGCCGAAGCTCGGCTGGTCTCTCGCCGATTTCGCGGTGGTGGCGTTTGCCGCGTATACGGCGGCCATGGTGGCGCAGGCCCTCAACGTGACGAGCGGGTTCCGCTTCTTCGCGGAGCAGTTCATGATCCTCATCGTGCCCTATATGGCGCTGGTGCGCGCCATAGACAGCGATGACGCGCTTGAAACCTGTCTGCGGGGCTTCCTCGCCTGCGCGGTCATTCTCGCGGCCGTGACGTTCATCTCCACGCTCAAGCAGTGGGATTTCTACAGACTGTTCGAGCCGCCTTCCGTGATGGGCATTCCCGATTATCGTGGCGGGCTCCTGCGCATCTCGGCTACGGCGAACACGCATTCGCTCGGATTCTATCTGGCGGCGGGCATGCTGCTACTCGAATATCTGAAGCATCGCATGTCGCTCGGGTTCATCCGGCTCAACCTGCTTCGGGCGTTTCTGTTCATCGGGCTATTTGCCACCGGCTCGCGCGGGGCGATGGTGGGGCTCGCGCTCGGCTATGGCGTCTATGCGATGTTTGCAATGCGCTCGACGGTGCTGCGGACCACCTACTTCGTGGGGTTGTTGGCCGGCGTTATGGCGGGCAGCGTCTGGCTGTTCGAGACCGATCATTCGGAGATCGATCCTTACGGGACGTTCGATTATCGCAAACAGCTTCTGATCACGTCGCTGGACTATATCCGCAGCCATTTCCTGTTCGGCAACATCGGGTTCATGTCGAGCGGGAAGTTCGATCACCTTGTCCAGGGGCAGGGCATCATCGACATCACGAACCTCTACCTGCAGATCGCGCTCAGCTACGGGTTCGTCGGGTTCGTGCTGTTCTTCTCCATCTTCCTGCAAAGCGTTTACGGCTTGCTGGTCGGGGCCTGGCGCGAGGCGCGCCACGGAGATCGTTCGACGTGTGCCGTGCTGCTGGCGATCCTCGTGGGCTGGCTGACGCTCGTCGCGACGACGAGCGATGTCGCATTGACGGTTCATCTCGGTATCGTATTCGCGGCGCTGGGGCGTGCCGCCTACGGCCTTTCGGCAAAGAGACATGAGGAGGTGGTTCGCGTGCGGCCGCCCTCTCCGGTCTGCGTACCCGCTTGGCAACCCGCTCTGGCGCGGAAGCTCCCTGCCCCTCAGATCTAGGATGGCATCGCCGCGCTGCGATCGCCTGACGAGGCGTCTCAGCCGAGGATGCGGGTGAGGATCGCTATTGCGGTCAATCCGGCGATGTAGCCCGCGGGCCATGCCGGGAGCACCATCAGCTCGTATTTCAGATCCGCAAGACCGAGCTCGCGGGCGAAGACGTAGTGGAAAGGCATCATGACGATGGGATGGAGCGCGATGGCGTACATCGCGCCGTGAAGGCCGTACATGTAGAAGAGGGTCGGCAAGAGAACGGCAACGGCAACCAGTCTCACGAAGCTCAGGATCGCCTGGTACTTCGGCCGTCCAACGGCGAGGTAAGCCATGCTGAAAACGCCGTATCGCGCGAACACGAGAGAGAACGACAGGATCTGGAGGAGGGCGCCCGCATCCTCGTAACGGTGATCGTAGAGCAGCGAGACGAGGCTCGGCGCAACCGCGAACAGAAAGCCGGCAGAGCTCAGATACCAGATGTCGATCGGTGGGCGCAGGCGCATCAATTGCTGGCGCAGCTTCTCGTGGCTCTCACGAGAGGCCTCGCTCAAAGCCGGGAGAACGACATTGTCGAACAGCCGCGAGATCAGCCCGTCGACCGCTCCATGCAGGTTGAGCGCGATGGAGTAGATGCCGAGGGTCGCAGCGCTGACGACGGCGCCGAGGAAGGCGCGATCGATGTTGGTTGCGAACACGAAGGTGATCGATGAAACCAACACCCACTGGCCGAACTTCGATATCTCGGTGAGTGCCTCCCGGTTCCACATGAAGCGGTTCTTGATGCCCGGGAGATACGTGTGGCTCATCACGGTCGTGATGAGTGTCGCGACCACGCTGGCAGCGACAAGAGACCAGATCGACCGGGTGAAGTAGCCGAGCGCGATCATCAAGATCAGGCTGCCGATCTGGGCGGCCCCGTCGATGATGATGAGACGGCCGAGTGCAAGGTTGCGGCCGGCCGTCATGTGGTTCGTGGACTGGAAACCACCGATCACGAACACGAATGACGCGGCAATGAGCAGGAGGGGCAGCTCGGGCGCGGTGAAGGCGGTTCCTTCCTTGAAGAGACCGAAGCTGTTGGCGAGATACAACAGCATCGCGATGGCGACGCAGGCGATCCACATGATCACGCCGCGGAGCACCTGCACCGAGAACGCGGTGTTGAGGAGCACGGGATCGTCTCCGCGCTTGCTCTGAATGATGGCGGAGCGAAGTCCGATGTCGGAGAGCAGGCCGAGCGTGACCTGGATCATGATCACGAGGATCATGAGGCCGAACATCTCGGGAGCCAGCAATCTGGTGATGATCAGGTTGCCGCCGAGGCGGATCACCTGGCTCAGAACCTGAGCGCCCATCATCAGGCTGGCGGCCTGGAAAATGCGGCCGTGGATGAAGCGGTCGCGGAGCGCGGAGAAGCTGAGCCGGGAGAGCGCATCAAGCGGTACAAATCGCACGCGATGCTCTCCTCGCATCAAGTTCCGAAAGTGCCCGGTCGGCCTGGGACAGGCCTAATCACCATCGAAGGGGCTGGTTGGCAAGCCATTCACGCATGAGGAGATTAATATCGGGCCAACATGGCGTCCGTGGGCCTTGCGGCGTCGCGCCGGGGTGGCTGGCTCGTGACGAAGATGCATCCGTTTGGGCACGAAAAAGCGGCCGCGCGGCAGGTCATGCCGCACGGCCGCTGGAAGCAATCTCAGTAGTGGCTGCGGCTGCCTGCGTCCGAGGACGAGGAAGACGTGCGGCGGAGGATCGCCGGGGCGTCCACGGCCGCGTCCTCGATCATGCGCTGCGCGGCGTCGGCAGCGTCGATCGCGTTGTCGCTGCCTTCGAGAGACGACTGCTCGCTGGCGGCCTCAGGCTGGGCGTCCTGGCCTTCGGCCACGATCAGCACATCACCCGGCAGGATCTCGGTGAACACGGAGGCGGGAATCGTCTGTACGCCTTCAGCGGTCTCGCGGGCGATGTGATACTTGAGCTTCAGCACATCCTCCTGGTCAGCGGTGCCGGGGCGCACGCCCGAAGCGAGCTCGAGCTGGGCGACCTCACGCTCGAGCGCATCGATACGCTCGCTCAGAGCGGCGCGGCGCTGCTGCGGAACCATCACGAGCTGCTGGTCGATGTTGCTCAGGCGAACGCGTGCACGCTCGACCATGGAGTGCGCCTCTGCGTAACGCACCTCGCTCGAAAGCAGGTCCGACTTCTGGCTCAGATAACGGCTCTTGGAGACGAGCTGCTTGTCCTTGAGGCTCTCGATGTCGGCGAGCTGAGCGCGCGTGATCTCGAGCTGGCCGAGGACGGCCTTCTCCTGGCTCTGGGCGGCGGAGAGCTCACGCTCGGCGGCCTCGCGCTCACGACGAAGGCCGATGAGCTGGGTTTCCATCATGTCGCGCTGCTCGCTCAGCATCGTGTTCTGGCGAGCGACGAGCGTCGTCAGAGCCGTGCGGCTCGATTCCGGAACGCTCTTGATCAGCGTCTTGACGCGCTCGGTCGTTGCGACCGCGTCAGCACCCTCACGCTCGGCCTTTAGGCGCGCGAGCTGTGCGAGAGCGAAGGTCAACTGCGTCCGCGTCTGGCGGTTCGCAACCGTACGAACCTGCGTGCTGCCTCCCTCGACAGACGAACGCATCACACCGCGTGCGAGAGAAATGGCCTGGATCACCTTGAGGCCCGGGCGCCATTCGATGGCACCGGCTTCGGCAACCTGACCCATGATGAAGTAGGGACGGAACTTGGCGACCTCGATGGCCACCGTCACGTCGGTGCGCGTCAAGGCGCTGAGCTTCTGGGCCAGCATCTGCTCGAGCTCGGCCGGCGTCATGGTGCCGATCTCGATACGGCCCAGGCGCGGGAAGGAGAGCGAAGAGTCCGGATCGATGGTGTAGTCGCCGCTTACGTCGGCGTTGCCCCACACGCGGATCCGGATGCGCTCGACGTGCGACATGTCGAATGTCGCCCGCTTCTTGGTTTGAGCCTGCGTTTGCGCGGCGGGTACGCTATACTCGACCTCGCGGATACTCGACGCGTTTGGCGAGAGCGCATGCGCGGGCGATACGGATGCGAGATCCACCGCCGAGGCCGCATGCCTATCGGCATGGGCCGAGTCTTCTCCAAAGCTGTCGGCAAAAATAGCGCCAGGCAATATGCTTGCTGCGACACACGCGCCCAAAAGCGTCGGAATGCGCACTCGCCGCACGATCGGGCGGCTAACAATTTTACTCGTCACGGACTCCACCCTTCCGCTACGGCGTTCGTCTGCACAAAGATTGCAGGCCAACGACGTGCCCCATGTGAACGACCTAAGTCAGGAGCAAATACGTGCCAAAACGGCACGTCTAGAAATCGAAAAATATGACCTGATACAATCATGTGCAACATAAATATTATGATATTGTTTACCTTGGTTAACCGCTGCCGCCGCGAGCTGTGGATTGTCACACGGAAGGGCGGTGTTTCATCGGATCGTCGCAGTCGAGAACGTGCGGTTTGGGGCCGGTTCGCGACGACGGAACTTGCAGCCGGGCTCCGCGCCGAGGCCTGTGGATGACGCCGCGCGCGAGGCGGGATTTCGCCCCGCTCAACCAAAGTCAGCGGGATTTCTTCCGAAGCTTCGGTGCTGTGATAGTACGAGTGCCGCGCGTCTGAGGCGCAACCGCGTCCGATCGTAGTGGGTGAAATTATGTTTTCTGAGCAGACGGATAAGACAGCTTCGGGTGTCACCGTCGTTGTCGCGCTCGTGAATTATTGCACGCGCGATCTCACGCTGGACGCTCTTCGCTCGCTCGAGCCCGAGATTGCGCAGTATCCCGGCTCTCATGTGGTGGTCGCAGACAACGCCTCGCCGGATGGATCGGGCGCAGAGATCGCGCGCGCCATAGCGGAGAACGGATGGTCCGCGTGGGCGCGGCTGCTGCCGATGCCGATCAACGGCGGCTTCAGCTATGGCAACAACGGCGTGGTTCGCGAGCAGCTCGCGAAGCCGCAGCCCCCTAAGTACATCTGGCTTCTGAATACCGACACCGTCGTGAGGCCGGGCGGGCTCCGCGCGCTCATCTCCTTTCTCGAAACCCATCCCGATGCGGGGATCGCCGGAAGCCGCCTGGAGCACCCCGATGGGGAGCGCCAATGCTCGGCGTTTCGCTTTCATTCGGTCGCGGGCGAGTTCGAATCGAGCCTTCAGATCGGCGTCGTGTCCAAGCTGCTGAAGCCGTGGGTGATCGCGCCTCCTCTCACCGATGAGCCCTCCCGCTACGATTGGCTTTCGGGCGCGAGCATGCTGATCCGCACACGCGTTTTCCAGGACGTGGGGCTGATGGACGAGGACTACTTCCTCTACTACGAGGAGACGGATTTCTGCCGTCGTGCGTTGGATTACGGCTGGTCTTGCTGGTATGTGCCCGAGAGCCGTGTGATCCATCTCGTGGGCAAGAGCACGGGCGTCACCGATGCGGCGGGGCGTGTCAAGCGGCGGGCTCCCTACTGGTTCCAGTCGCGGCGGCGCTACTTCATCAAGCATCATGGCGTGGTCTATGCGGCGCTGGCGGATCTCGCGCTTGCGGCCGGAACCGCACTATCGATGCTCCGCAACGTCGTGCGGGGACGCGCACCCACGAATCCCGAACGGTTTCTCAGCGATCTCGCGCGTCAGAGCGCGATCCTCAATCCGTCTGCCGGCGGGGAGCCGCGATGACGGAGGGCGGCCCGGGCGCGGTGGAGCAGCCTCACCAGGACGTCGCGGCAATCGTCATCGGGCGCAACGAGGGCGAGCGGCTTCAGCGTTGCCTGCGCTCGCTCCTCGGGCAGGTTCGCACGATCGTCTACGTGGATTCCGGATCGAGCGACGGCTCGATCGCGTTCGCGGAAGGGCTTGGCGTGCACGTGGTGCCGCTTGACCTCAGCTTGCCCTTCACGGCTGCCCGGGCGCGCAACGCGGGATTTTCCCATCTGGAGAGCCTTGGGGAGCGCCCGGCCTACATTCAGTTTGTGGATGGCGATTGCGAGGTGGAGCGCGGCTGGATCGGGACCGCACGCCGCTTTCTGTCCGAGACGGATGCGGCGGCCGTCGTATTCGGCCGGCGGCGGGAGCGGTTTCCGGAACGCTCTCTCTATAACCGGCTTTGCGATCTCGAATGGAGCGTTCCTGCGGGCGAGGTGAAAAGCTGCGGCGGAGATGCGTTGATGCGCGCAAGCGCGTTCCGCGAGGCCGGCGGTTACCGGCCGGATCTCATTGCGGGCGAGGAGCCCGAGCTGTGCGTTCGCTTGCGTCGGCGGGGGTGGAAGATTTTCTGCCTCGATCACCCGATGACGCTGCATGACGCGGCGATGACGCGTTTCTCCCAGTGGTGGCGCCGCTCCGTGCGCTCCGGCTACGCGTTTGCCCAAGGCGCTCACCTGCATGGCGACCCGCCTGAGCGTCATTGGGTGGCCGAGTCCCGCCGCGCGTGGATCTGGGGTGCCGGCATTCCGGCAGCGATCGCCGCCACGGTGGTGCTTGTGGGGCCTGCGGGCCTTGCGCTCGCGCTGGTCTATCCCGTTCAGGTGCTCCGCCTTTACCTCAAGCGCACGGGGCGTGAGCCGATGCCTCTGGCGTCCTCTTTTCTCCACGTTCTGGGCCGATTTCCCGAGGCCGCCGGACAGATGAAATTTCGGCGAGACCTGCTCACGGGGCGTGCGGGAAAATTAATTGAATACAAGTGATTCCGTCGTCGTGCGATCCCGTCTTGCGGAGGCGGGCACAATGCTTTTCGCTCCGTTAACGCTAGTGCTCTGGGGCGTTTGTTAGGCGCTGCGCGGACGGATAGGATTTGGTTCGGGTTTTTTCGTTTTTTCTGAATGTTGGCAGGGGCGTCTGGGTGGCTGAGGCGTCATGTCGGTCGTGGAAACAGTCGTGGCTGCGATAACGTGACTCATGTCAGTCCCAGAGACCGGCTTCGTGCCCTCTCTCCCAAAGCATCCAAGCTGCGCACCGCCTCGCCGGAGGACCGGGCTCCAGCAGATTTGCGCACTCTCTTTCTGCGTCAATGCAGCCGCCTCGGCGCGACGACGGTCGCCTACGCGCTGCTGGCCGACAATCTCGGCATAGCCTGCCAGATCACTTACGAAGAGCTGCAGCGGCGGGTGTTCACTCTCGCCTATGCCCTGGCCGCGCGTTGCGAGCCGGGGGAGCGTGTGCTTCTCGCGTTCGACAACGGTCTCGAAAGCATCGAGCTGTTCTGGGCGTGCATCGTGGCCGGCGCGGTGCCCATTCCGGCGCCAGCGCCAGCGCCGCGGCAGTTTGCGGAAATCGGATACCGTCGCCTGCAGGGCATCGCGGCCGATGCCGGCGCAAGCCTTGTCGTCACCACCGCAGACCAGCTCGCGAAGCTGCCGCTGCCAGTGCCTGATAATTGGGTGTCTTACGAGGCGCTCGATGGAGGTCTCGCGACGGCACCGCCAGACGTCACGGTTTCGGAAAGCGATCTTGCGTACCTGCAATATACGTCCGGCTCGACCAGCGAACCTCGCGGAGTAGAACTCACGCACGCCAACGTGCTGCATCACTGCGCGGTGATCACACGCACAGCGGATTCGAGCACGGAACCGGTCAGCTCCCTCAATTGGCTCCCCTGGTTTCACGATTTCGGGCTTGTGCAGGGCGTGATCGCGCCGCTCTACAAGGGCGCGACCTCCTATCTTATGCCGACTGTCTCGTTCATGCGCAGGCCGCTTTCGTGGCTCGAGGGAATAGCCAAATATCGCGTCTCGCATAGCGGTGGGCCGGATACTGCGTACCTGTCTTGCGTGAGAGCTCTAGCCCGCCGTCCGAACTGGACGGTGGATCTCGGCTCCTGGTCTCTGGCGACGAGCGGCGGAGAGCCGGTTCGCGCCGATACCGTCCAGGCTTTCCTGCGCGCTTTCGCTCCGCATGGGTTTCGTAGCGAGGCTTTCGCGCCGGCCTACGGAATGGCGGAGGCCGTTCTCGCCGTAAGCCTCAATTGCGAGGAAACGCCGCCGCGTTTTCTACGCTTGGACAGCGCCGCCCTCGAGCGCAACGAGGTTTGCGAGGCGCCAGGCCATGCCGCCGACGCCAAGACGCTCGTCGGGTGCGGCGCGGTGCTCGATGGGCTCGATCTTCGCATCGTCGACGCGGAAACTGGCGTTGAGCGTGCGCCGAACCGGGTTGGCGAAATCTGGGTGCGCGGGCTGACCATCGGGCAAGGCTACTGGGGGAAGCCGGACGAGAGCCGCGAGGCGTTCGGCGCAGAGCTCGCGGGAAGCGGCGAGCGCTTCCTGCGTACCGGCGATCTCGGCTTTCTGCACGATGGTCAGCTCTATATTTCCGGGCGCCGCAAAGACCTGATCGTCGTGCATGGGCGCAATCTTTATCCGCAGGACATCGAGCATACGGCGGAGGCGGCACATGATGCCGTGCGCGAAGGTGGCGTTATCGCCTTGGGCATCGAACGATCCGTCGGGGAAGCCGTGGTGCTGCTCGCCGAATGTTCGGGGAGGCCTGACGAGGCCGCAATCCGTGACCTGGCCGAGCGTATTAGGCGTGAAGTGAGCGCGGAGCACGGCGTCGAGGTTCACGATGTCGTGGTGTTGAAGCGCGGGGCGTTGCCCCAGACTTCGAGCGGAAAGCCGCAACGTGCTGTCGCGCGCCAGCGCTATCTCGCACGCGGCTTCGAGGGTGAGAGGCTCAATGGCGGACCGGCCGTGCAGGCCAGCCGGGATCCTGCGGATGCCACCGAACGCGTTGTCGCCGACGCGTGGATGGCTGTGCTGGGTCTCGATCGCTGCAATGTGGACGATGACTTCTTCCTGCAGGGCGGAAACTCCCTCACCGCGACACAGCTCGTCTCGCGCCTGAAAGCTGCCTCCGGCGTGGATCTCGCGATCCGGAGTGTGTTCGAGGCGCCGACCATTGCCGGTCTCGCGCGGAAGCTTCGGGACGAAGCGGGCCGCTCCGTTTCTTCGTGCGTGGATCGAGGGCAAGGCGGCGAGATCGTTTTGGCAGACGCTACGCCGCTGTCCTTCTCGCAGGAACGCATGTGGTTCATTCACCAGCAGGCGCCGGAAAGCCCTGCCTACCACATGCCGCTCGCCTTGCGGCTCAGGGGCACGGTCGATGCGGATGCGATGGAGGCGGCATTCGCCCGCGTCATCGAGCGTCACGATATTCTACGGACGACGTTCGAGACGACTGCGTCCGGAGTCGAGCCGCGCGTTCACCTGGCCATGCACGTTCCGCTTCGCCGTGTTGCGCTTTCGGCCGCCGATCCCGCGGCGCGGGCCGAGGAGCTGGAGCGCCTGCTTGCGCGCCTGACACACGAGACGTTCGATTTTGAGCGCGGCCCGTTGATGCGGACCTACCTCGTCGAACTCGGGGCGGGGGAGGCGGTTCTGCTCATCGTGATGCATCATATCATCGGCGATCAGTGGTCGTTCGCCGTGCTGGCGCGCGAGCTTGCGCACTTCTATCGCGCGGCTCTTGGCGCCGAAGTGGGGCTGCTGCCTCCTTTGGTCGCGCAATATGCGGATTACGCCGCGTGGCAGCGCAGCACGTTTGCCGGCGCGCGGCGTGAGCGTGAGGAAGCGTACTGGGAACAGGAGCTTGCCGATCTCGAGCCGTTTGCGCTCGCTTCCGATGCGCCGCGTCCCAATCATCCGCTCTATCGCGGCGGCCGTGTGCGGGTGCCGCTCGATCCCGGTCTTGTGAAGGAATTGACGGCGCTGGGCGCTCGTCACGCGGCGAGCCTTTCGATGGTGATGATGGCGGCGCTCGACGCGCTGCTGCACCGTCATTCCGGGCGAACGGATATTTCGTTCGGTGTTCCCATTGCCAATCGCAACCATGCGCGCTCGGAAGCGCTCATCGGTACATTCGTCAACATGCTTGTGCTGAGATCCGATGTCGACAGCGGGCAGGATTTCGCGTCGCTCCTGCGGCAGGTTCGTCAGCGCGCGCTCGACGCCTTTGCGCATCAGGACATGCCGTTCGAGCTTCTGGTGCGTGCGCTGAAACATCAGCGAGACGCCAGCCGCGCGCCTCTCTTCAACGTCCTGTTCAACATGATCAACACGCCGGTCGGTAAGCTCGATTTCGGCGGGCTCGAAGTCTCGCGCTTTGATTTCGACCGCGAGGCCACGCAGTTCGATCTTGCAGTGATGGTGGATGCCGAGCACGATTTTTCGATCGGCTTCGAGTATGCGGCGGAGCTGTTCGAGCGGGAGACGATGGAACGTCTCGCCTCTCATTACGAGCGGGTTCTTCGGGCTGTGGCCGCTTCCGAAACGGTGACGATAGCGGCTCTCCCGATGATGGATGCCGAGGAGGCCGCATGGATCTCCTCGTTCGGGCGGGGGCGCGATCTTGCGTTGCGCGCGGAGACGGTTCCTGCGTGGCTGGCGCCTGCGTTCGAGAGAAATGCCGACGAACCCGCGGTTGTGTTCCAAGGGCGCGCGACGAGCTATGGGGAGCTGGGCCGTGCGGCGGACGCGGTTGCACGCGCGTTGCGTGCGCGCGGGATCGGCCGAGGCGACCGCGTCGGGCTCTATGCCGTCAGGTCCGTCGAGATGCTGGTGGCGCAGCTCGGCATTCTGAAGTCCGGCGGCGCTTATGTGCCGCTCGACCCCACCAATCCCGCTGCGCGGCTGCGCTACATGGCGGGCGATGCAGGCCTCGGACTCATTCTCACCCATGCTCCGGAGGGAGCGCTCGTGGATTGGGCATCCGAGACCTCGCGTCTCGACGTCGGCAAGGCGATTTCCGAAGGGGCGGATCTGGCGCGGACCGATGATGCGTGGGACGTGTCGCGTGATGCCGGTCCGGATGATGCCGCCTACATTCTCTACACGTCGGGCTCGACAGGGGAACCGAAAGGCGTGGTGGTCCCTCACCGCCCGGTTGTGAACCTGCTCGCGAGCGTGGAGCAGGAGCCGGGGCTTGCCGCATCCGACCGCATTCTCGCGGTGACCACGCTGAGCTTCGACATTTCCATCACTGAAACGTTGTTGCCGCTCGGCGCCGGGGCGCAGATCGTGCTGGCTGGCGGCGACGAGATCGCGGATGGCGCTGCCTTGTGGCGCCTGATTGACGAGCACGGCGTATCCGTGGTGCAGGCGACGCCGTCGACCTGGTATCTGCTGCTGGCAGCGGGATGGCCCGGCTCACCGTGGCTCAAGACGGCTATCGTAACGGGCGAGCCGCTTCCGCCGGATTTGGCAATGGCCTTGCGGGTGCGTTGCGAGGCGGTCTGGAACATGTATGGGCCGACCGAGACGACGGTCTGGTCCACCGGCGGGCTGGTGGCAGACCCCGCGGAACAACGCATCTCCATTGGACGGCCGATTGCCAATACGCAGGTCTACGTGCTCGATGCCGGCATGCGGCGGTGCCCTATCGGTGTCGAGGGTGAGCTGTTCATCGGCGGGCTTGGCGTCAGCGCGGGCTACCTCAAACGGCCGGAGCTGACGGCGGAGCGATTTTTGGCAGATCCGTTCTTCCCCAGCGACGGCCAGGCGAGGCTCTATCGCACGGGTGATCGCGCCTTGTGGCGCAAAGACGGCATGCTGTTGCATCTCGGCCGGTCGGATTCGCAAGTGAAGATCCGAGGATACCGGATCGAGCTTGCGGAGATCGAGGCGGCGCTGGCGCGGCATCCGCAGGTCTCACGTGCGGCAGTCGACGTCCGTGATTTCGGCGGAGACAAACGGCTCGTCGCGTATGTGGCGTCGGGCGCGGAGCCTGCGGGGCGAGAGGCGCTTCGGGATCATCTGCGCGCCCTTCTGCCGGACTACATGGTACCGCAGCATTTTACCGAAATGGAAGCCTTGCCGCTGCTTGGGAGCGGAAAGATCGATCGCAAGCAGCTGGCGGCAGGGCCGCTGCCCGATCTCACGATCGAAGCCGCGACGCCGCCGCGAAACCTCACCGAGCAGGCCATTTGGGAGATCTGGCGTGAGGTTCTCGGCACCGAGCGCTTCGGCGTTCACGAGAACTTCTTCGATCTCGGCGGTCATTCCATGCTGGCGGTGCGCGTCGTGAACCGCATCCGGGCCGATATCTCGCCGCGGTGCACGCTACCGCTGTTTTTCCAGAACCCCACCGTCGCCGGATTGGGCGCGGCAATGAGCATGCGTCCGCATCTCGAGCAGCCATCGCTCGTGTCGCTGCAGGAGCAAGGGGAGGGACCGCCGCTGTTCTGCATCTGCGGCATCCATCTCTATCAGGAGCTGGCGGACCAGCTTGCGCCGCATACGCCGGTTTACGCGATCTTCGTTCCGTGCGAGCTCGGCATCCTGAACGGAGACGCGGATGAGAGATCGCGTTTTATCTCGGTCGAGACGCTTGCGGCCGACTATCTCGTCGAGGTGCGCAAGAAGCAGCCGCACGGTCCCTATTCTCTCGCCGGGCTGTCGTTCGGAGGCTTGCTCGCCTACGAAATGGCCCAGCAGCTTCGCCGCGCCGGTGAGGAGGTCGCGTTCCTCGCGATGTTCGATACAGTGATGCCTGAGCGCAAGATCAGGACAGTCGCACGCCGCGCGCTGCATCACGTGCAGATGTTCCCGAAAGAGGGCGTGATGCCGGGGTTTGTGCGCGGGCGTGCGCGCTTTTCGGAGCTGATCAGTGCGTTTGCAGGCCCGGCCGGGGACGCGTTCCCGGTGATGAACATCCTGGACGTTCAGGATGCCCGGCGCGCTGCTTTGCGCGATACCATCTATGCGCGGGCGGCGCGCCGATACAAGGTGAAGCCCTACGACGGAACGACGGTTCTGTTCCGGGCGGATGATAGCAAGACGCTGGACACGACGGCGCGCTGGAGGGCTGTCGTCCGCAACCTCGATGTGCAGCACGTTCCGGGTGATCATCTCGATGTTCTCAAGGCGCCGCATGTGAGCGTGGTCGCGCGGCAGATCCTGAAGCGGCTCAAGCGCGCGCTTTCGTCTTCGCGCATGCTGATAGGCTGAGAAATGGCCGGATATCGCAATCCTCTTTGTGTCTCGCTCGCCGTTGCGGCGGCCGGCTGGGCAAGCCTTTTCGAAGTAAGGGCTCAAGACATGGTGCGCGCGCCCGCGGAGAGCTGGCAGGAGCACAGGCTCGGTCCCAAGCCGGGTATTTCGGTCATGTGGGTGGGGCACAGCCTCATCGAGCAGAAGGCGGACTCGGCGTGGGGCCGCGTCGACATCATGTCGGTCGTCGGCAGGCTGGCGGAGAGCCGAAAGCTTGCCTACACCATGACGGATCACACGCTGTTCGGCTCCCCATTGTCGGCCCTCTGGCGCGGGCGGCCACACAGCTACGATCGCGACGCTTCTCCGATGGCCAAGAAGCGAGCGGTCTTCGAAACGGAGGCGGGGCGTTACGATACGCTCGTTGCGACGGAGGCTGTTCCGCTTGCGGGAACGCTCAAGTACGAGTTCAGCCCCTATTATCTGCGCAGCTTCTACTGCACCCTGCTCAAGGCCAATCCTAAGGCACGCGTCTATCTCTACCAGACGTGGGTGAACTTCCAGGGCTCGCATCGGGCTGGAGGCAAGCCCGCGCCCGAGGGTTTCGATTGGCGCGCCGAGATGAAGGCGGAGCGGGTGCTGTGGGATGAACTTGCGGACGCGGCCCGGAAGCCGTCCGTCGTCGCGCCTCATTGGCTGCATCGGCTCGGCTGGACCTCGACATCAGATGCCGGTTGCGGCATCGAGGATCCCATTTATTCGGCCCCGGTGGGCGACGCACTCCTGGCGCTCGATGCGCGTATGGCGGCTCCGAAGCCGGGCGATCGTTTTGAATGGCCAGACGGAAGGCCGTTTCGCCTGATCGATATGGTGGCCAATCCGGTCGTCGACTCTGCCACCGGCGCGCTCAGAGATCCCTCGAAGCCATTCGACGACATTCACGCGAGCCTTGCTGGCATCTACTTCTCGGCGCTGGTGCACTTCGCGACGCTCTATCGGCAAAGTCCGGCCGATCTTCCATCGCCGCCCGAGATCGGCGAGCCGCTTGCGCGAACGCTCCAATGCATTGCGTGGGAGACTGTCGCTAAAAACCCGCGTTCGGGTGTGCTTGGGGACGCGGACTGCTAGCTGGCGACTATTGCAGGAACAGCCAGTGCGAGCGGATGTCTGGCGTGAGGCGCAGAAGCGTGTAGCCTTCGGCGGTGGTTTCGAGCGGCACGGGTGACAGGACGCCTTCGCGATCCGCTTTGTAGGCCTTGAGCCCAGCCCGCGCGCGAATTCTGATTTCCCCTTCGACGGGCTCGGTGAGATACGGCAGACGTCCCTGCACCTCGGGTGTCGACCGGGCCGAGATCGAAACCATAAGCCTGCTCGACTGGGGCAAAGGCTCGCCGTCGAGGCTCTGAACGGCAACTGCGGCATTTGCGGTGCTCAGAGCTACGGTGACGTCGCGCAGCGCGATTGTCTTTCCGCCGAGCCAGCCGCTCGCGATCTGGGATTTCGCAGTGTTGACCGTGAAGACGCCTTGCTGCCAGTCGCGGCAGAGCTCGCCGGTGTCGGAACAAACGCTGGTCTTGCCTTCCCCGATGGCGTCGAAATCGGGATCGGTGATCTGTTTTGCGCTGCTTGCCGCAGGCTGCTCGGTGATCCAGCTCAGGGCCGGCATCTGGGGCACCCTGATGCGCAGCTTTGAGGTTTCGGTGAGGGTTCTGATGGCGCGCGAGGTGCGTGCGTTGACCTCGGTCCCCGTAAACACCTTTTCAGGCAGGTCGAGCTCGTATGTGCTCTTAGCCTCGCTCACATGCTTGGCGCGGAACAGAAGAGCGGCGGCCGGCATGGTCGCGAGCAGGGCCGGATCATTGTAACCCTCCCAGTTTCCGACGGAGGCGTAGCCGTTCATGGGGGCCTGGGTATAGGCGTACTGAAGCAATGCGTTCCAGCCCTGGAGGCTTGCGACGGAGGCGAGATGGGCTGGAACCTGGAAGCGGTCGAATACGGGGAATGGCTCGACGTTCCACTCGCTGACGGAAAACGGCTTGTTGACGATCGCGCCGCCGGAGATCCAGCTCATCAGGCTCGGCGTGAAGCGCGGATTGTTCTCGACCTCGTTGGTGCCGCCGTAAGCGTGCGCATCCACCATATCGCCTTCAGCGAGCGAGGTAAGGCCGGACGTATTCATGCCGCCCCAGTAGTTGGTGCCGACGATCGGCACCTTGACGCCGAGCTTACGCAAGTGGCTCGTCATGTCGCTGAAATAGGCGTGTTCTAGGTCGGCGAGGAAGATCTTCGACGCCCCGAACTCCCAGCTTCGCCAGACCTTGCTCTTATCGAGCCCGGATTTCGCCGCGAACGCGTCGGCGCGTGCGAGATAGCGCTCCGAATGCCAGGGCACGTTCTTGTCCGGCAACAGGCCGTTTCCGTAGTGCTGGGTGAGGTCGTTCTCATTCGTGATCAGCACGGTGACGACGGCCGGATCATCCTTGTAGGCGAGCCCGGTGTGAGGGTTCACATGCGAGAGGTAAGCGTCCGCGAACTCCTTCGTGCGGGCCTTGATGCTGTCGTTGACATACATGTAGCCCTTCATTTCGGCCGTGGCACCGTCCTTGTCCGCGATCTCCTGGAACGCATCGACGCCGTCGGCCTTCTTGAGCTTCCGTCCAACGTGGAGGTCCAGCCAGACGTAGATGCCTTCGTCCCGGAGACACTTGATCCACCAGTCGATCTTCTCGAGCGAGGCGGCGTTGAGGGAAAGGGTGTTCGGCGGCTCGGCGCCGAAGATGTTGGGTGAGACCCAGGCCGAGTCGTGGTGATGAATGCGGACCAGATTGAAGCCAAGCTTCGAAATGCGCTTGGCCTGATTGCGCACGAGCTCGGGCGTGGTGCCCTGGAACAGCGCGTAGCCCGACAGGTTCGTGCCCCAGAAGCGGGCCTTGGTTCCATCCTCGAACACCAGGTCCTCGCCGACCGCGTGCAGGAAGCCCCGCTTTCCGGCGGGCTTCTCTTCGGCGTTAAGGAAGCTCAGGTCGACAGGCGTGCGGTTCCAATGGATGTCGCTTGCCCACCAGGTGTCCTTCTTCTCGCCCAGGCGCTCGGAGAGAGTGGGCACGAACTCGCCCGGAAGGGACACCGTCATCTTGAGATCGAGTGAATCGGGCCTGGTGTTCTTCTGGAGGAGATAGGCGCGGATCTCGTTACGGTTTCCCATCTCGAAGCTGAGGCTTTCGACGGGTTTGTCGAACGTGATCGTCAGGGGTGGCTTGTCCGGCTCCAGAAGCAGCGACCATCCCATCCGGTCGGGACGCACGTCCGCCACGGGATCGAAACCCTTGCGCTTCAGCGCGTCGCTCGAAATCCTGAAGATAATGGTGCCGAAGACGTCCGTGGCGCGCTCCGGATCCTCCTTAAGCCGCAAAGCCCAAGTGGCTTTGCCGGGCTCCGAAAGCTCCACATCGGCATCGAGTGTCATTTTCTCGGCTGCGTCTCCGCGCACCGAGTAGCGGCGCAGGGGCTCCACCACGCTCGTCACCAGGCCAAGGCCGAGCCAGGACCACTCACCGCGCCAGAAACTGAACTCGGCATCCACGACGGTCGAGGTTTTGTATTCGACCCTGAAAAGGCCGGTATCGGGGTCGAATTTGGCGTGCGCCTGGGCCATTGCGGCGCTGGCGCAGAAGAGCATGGACAGTGCGATCAGAGCGGATCGGACTACGCGTTTTGCGATCATGTGATCCGTATCCTCCGTTCTGGGCTGTGCTCAGCCGTGGGCAAGCTTCCTTCGCGGAATTCTCGAGACCCGTCCGACGACCTGAAGGCCGGATGCGTTCTCGTGGTCGCGTCTCGTGCGCAAGAGGCCGGCGAACAGCTCGACCAGGAATACGAGGCCGCAGCCTCCGATCACGCTCAGCAGGATGCCGGCCACGGCGAGCTTGCGCGCGACGCTTTCTCCGACGATTGGATCCTTCGGGCGTCCGATGATGAGCAGATCGTCAGGCGAGTCGAAGATGCCGACATAGTTGTTGCCGCGCGCGCCGCCTGCCTGGTTCTGCAGGGCCTGGAAGCGATCGAGGGCGGCCTGATAGACGCCATACAGGCGTTCGAGGTTCTGAACCACCTTCGGGTTCTCGCTGATGGCAAGGCGGAGCCTGTTGGCTGCAGCGAAAGCCCTCTTGTCGTCGTCCGAGGCCGTTTCCGGCGGAGGCTCCGCGCTCGACGACATGTCGTAGCTCGCGTTGCCGCGGCGCTGGGTCATGGTCCACAGCTGCTGAAGCTCAGCGCGCACCTGGAGCGGTGCCTGGAAGCCGCCTTCGTTGATGGCCTTCATCAAGGCCGTCTCGGCGATGGCCACGTCCTCGCTTCTGCGCATGAGCACGAATTGGGGCGCGCTGAAGATGTTCTGCTCGGGGCCGGTGAGGCCTTCCATGAGGCGCGAGAGGATGACCTCGAGGTCCCGTCCGAGGCCCACGGGATTGCGGCCTTCGAGACCGACCTCAAGAATGGAGCCGCCCACGAGCTCGAAGGTCAGCGAAGCGCCGAGCGCTCTTGTCTGGATGAACAGCTCGGCCGGCGACTTCGCGGGAGGGAAGGCCTTGATCTGAGGCAGGATGCCTGCGAGCACGTGGTCGCTCTTCAGCCACGCTTCGATCGCGCGGACCTGCTCGTAGGTGCTGGAGCGCTGGATGGTGTTCGATCCGCCGATGCTGCGGTTTGCAGCCTGGAGGAGGATGAGCGACTTGGCGGTGTACTTGGTGGGCGCGAACTTGACGGCGAAGGCCGAAAGGAGGGCCGCGAGCAAGATCGGCAAAGCGAGAAGGAGCCAGCGCCGGCGCAGTACGTCCAGCGCGAAGACCAGATGCTCCCGGATGAATTCAGATCCAATGCCCATGTGCGGCATCACTCCATTGCAGATCGTCCAGGCGGCCGGTTTCGGCCGCCGTCAGGGTGTCAACTTTCCAGGATGCTGCTGCCAGGAAGCTTCCAGTCGTTCAGGATCAGGCCGCCGACCTTCAATTCCATGATCGCGCACGTTTGCACGCACGAGATCAGATCCTTGCGCTGCATGGTGCCGCTCAGGCAGACGAGAAAGACGAGATCGCACGCGGCGCCCGAGATGGCTGTAGCAGGAACCGGCTGGCCGGATTTCTGCAGCACGGGGGGCAGATCGACGATGATGGTGTAGCCAGATCGCGAGGCGGTATCGAGCGCATGGTGAAGCTCGGAAAGCGTCTTCTCGTGCAGCAGAGGCACGGCGGTGCCATCGACGACGCTGAGGCCCGGCCGGATCTCCGACGCATAGTCCAGAAGCGTGATCGGGGCTGCGGGGGCGTGAGCGGAGCCGAGGCTCGAAAAATCGACTCCGCTCAGGTCGACGAGAAGCGTCTTTCTTCCGAAGTTCGAGATTGCTCCTGCGAGCTGGCGGCTGGTGACCGTTACGCCGACGCCAGGGCGTGCGCCGGTGACGCCGATGATGTGCGCCGACTGCGTGTTGGCAATCGCGATGATCTTCGCCATGCGGCGGGCGCTGGTGGGGTCACCGAAGAACATGTCGCAACTGTCGGCCTCCTGTGCCGCGGCATCTCCCTCGTCGGCAGCCGGGCGCGCCAGTTTCGACTCGACGGGAGCCGTATCGGCATCGGCGGATGGGTTTGCGAGGATCTGACTTAGCTTCTGGGTCGCGTCGAGAGGGTTCGGTATGCGTTCGAAAATAGTCATTCCACACTCAGTCCCTTTTCGACCTGATCCAGGAAATGTGTTTCCCTTTCAAGATTTGAGCATATAGCGATAATTTTGAAATGGCATAAGCGGGTGCGCGGGCCAATTCAATTAATGTAATGTTATCCCTACCTACGCTTTGCCAGGCGAGCGCCACGGCGATCGTGAAAGCGGCGGCGATGGCGGCGGCGAGGATCAGGGGGGACGTGACCCCCGTCAGAAGCGCCCAGATTAGTGAGGCGACGCCGAAGACGGCGAGGGCCATCGCGTGCAACGCAAGCGGCGGCACAGCAGCATCGAGCGCCAGGGCGAAAAGTGGCCAATTTCGTGAGGTTATGGCTTCAGATAGTAAGAGCGGAACGCGGCGGGCTATGGTTGTCAGGTGGCCGGTTTCCCAGCGAGCGCGCTGCGTTTGGCTGCCTTCCTCACTCACGGGAAAGCGGCTTGTGACGCGCGCCGTTGGACAAAACATGGGGGGAATTCCGGCCCGGGCGAGGTCTAATCCGAGAACCAAATCTTCGGCGAGCTCGCCGGAATTAAGGTCGACCTTCGAAAAGGCGCCCCAGGGAAATGCCATGCCGGTTCCCATGAGCTGGCAGGGCAGGCCAACATTGTAAAATCCGAGGGCGCGAAGATAGTTTTTAACCTTTGCGGCAAAAACCGCGATGCCGACGCGCGGCGGCGGGCTTTCGGCGGGCGCAAGCAGCTCGTAGTGGGCCTGGACAGGGCGGCCGGTCTCGTAAGCTTCTTTGCCGATGGTCGGGAGGCAGCCGGAGTCGAGGGCGCAGTCCGCGTCCACGATGATGACCACGTCGGGAGGGTTCGAGGCGAGGTGGCGGATGCCGAAATCGAGGGCGTAGCTCTTGCCGCGCCGTGTGGTGTCCGTGCGCCGGACGACTTCGGCGCCGAGATTTTCGGCGATCTCGGCGGTTGCGTCGGTGCAGTTGTCGGCAACAACCAGCAGACGATCGCCGGGTGAAAGCTGATCGCGGATATTGAGAAGGGTCTCGGTGATGACGAGCGCTTCGTCGTGCGCGGGCACCAGCACGGCCAAGCGGGGTTTGGCGTCGCCCCGGCGTCTCTGCGGGCTCGAAAAGGCAAGGGCGGAGACGATCTCGACCAGAAGCACGGCTACCGGGACGGCCAGCACGATGCCTACAAGCAAGAGACCAGCGGTGGCGACGTCTAGGAGTGCCATTCTTCGATCTCGCGGCCTATCGCGTTGCTTTTGAAGAGCCGGGCGAGCTTTTCGGCTTCCTTGTCGATGTCATGGCGTCCAACGACACGTGCGTAGCCGGCGTCTCCCATGCGCTTCAGGGCTTCGGGAGAGGAGGTGAGGCAAGCTTCCATGGCGTCCACCAGGGGCGTGATGGCTGCGGCCGGCACGAGCCAGCCGGTTTCCCCGGGGATGACCAGCTCCGGAATGCCCGCGACGTACGTGGTGATCACAGGGCGGCGGAGCGCCATGGCCTCCATGATGACGACCGGCAGGCTCTCCTGGAAGCTCGGCAATACAAGCGCTTCGGCTGCGAGAATCTCGTCGCGCACGGCGGCGCTGCTGATCCAGCCGGTAATGGTGACAGCGCCGGACAGGCCGAGCGTTGCGATGCGGGCTTCGATCTCAGGGCGCATCTCGCCGTCGCCAGCCAGAACGAGATGAGATCCGCCGATCCTCTTGCGCAACTCGCTGAAGGCGTCGAGAAGGACGAGTTGTCCCTTCTGCTCGCAGAGCCGTCCGACGCATACCAGGCGGCCTTTGGTCGGCTCCGGGCTTTCACTTGTGGCGCGGAATTCAGGCTCCAGCCCGCAATGGACTATCTTGATCTTTCCCCAGTCGGTGAGGTTGGCGCGGCGGAAGAGTTGCGCGCGGCAATAGGAATTCACGGCCGCGACGAACTTTGCGTGGCCGATCTTCTTGTCGAGGTGGAGACAATGGGCCTTGTCGAACTCGTCCGGGCCGTGGACCGTGAAGCTGTACGCCGGGCCGCCGAGCAGATGAACGAGTGTCGCGACCTCTGCCGAGTTGGTTCCGAAGTGAGCGTGAACGTGCTTGACGTCCGCTTCGCGCAGCCATTCGAGAATGAGACAGGCCTCGGCGAGATAGATGAGGTGATAGGGCGCGGAACGTTCTCCGCCCCAGGACATGCGCAGGGCTTCGCGCAAGGCGTTCGCGAACTGGCGGGGCGAGGCGAGCAGGGTGCGCCACGACGCCTTCAGGAGTGGCAGCATTCCCCCTTTCAGGGCGTAGCGGGTGCGTGCCTGCTCGGCGATGTCCTCGGCATCCACGACTTCGGCATCCCATCCGCGAATGGCGACGCGCTCCACGGCGATACCTTGCCGCTCCACGGCCAGGATCTCCCGGCGGATGAAGGTGTGGCTGACCTTGGGGTATTGGTTGACGAGATAGGCAATCCGGAGCGGCTCGGCGCCGGGTTGCGTGGCGGCTGCCGCGCTCCGGGCATGAGGCTCGGCTGTGCTGGTCTTGTTCTCGGTAAAGGCGGTGCTCGGGGTCTCGCGATCCATCACCGCAACTCTCAAACTCTCCGCACCCGGCACGGCGGCGTCCCTATTTGATACGCCCGCCCGAGACACATACCTCGTTGCGGGCCTGATCCCGCTCATCCTGCAAGCTCTGTTCCAAGCCCACATACGAGCCGCGCATGTAAAGGAGCGGGCTTGCCTCGGCGGACGCGGATCCTGCGATCACCTGCCCAAAGAATACGGTGTGGGACGAGGCGGTTCTGTATTCGGACAGGCGGCATTCGAGCCGGCAGACGGCGTCGGCCAGAATGGGCGCTCCGGTTACGCCCGGGGACCAGTTGCCGGTCTCGAAGCGGGCTTCTCCATAAGCGCGGGTGGCGCCCGAAAAGACGCGCGCGACGCTCTCCTGATGAACGGCAAGCGCGTTGATGCTGAAGAAGCCGTTCCGAATGATCGGGTCGTGGGCGCCCGCCGTGCGATTGACGCAGACGATGACGGTCGGCGGCAAATCTGTCAGCGAGCACACGGCGCTCGCGGTCAGGCCCATGCGGTTGCCGGGTGCGCCGGTGGCCACGACGGACACTTGTCCAGGTACGTTTCGCATGAGTCCGCGAAACACATGACGGTCGATTGGTTCGGCGCTCATGAACGTTCCGAAAAGCCTTGGCCTTGCATCAGGCCGCTATTCGCCTGTCCTTACGACGACATTGGTCGGATCGCCACCACGGACCGTCCGAAGTATGCCAACAGGCGATTGCAGCATACACCTCAAACCGCCAATACAGTTAAGAGCGGCGAACGCCTTATTTTGGATCAACAATGGCGCGCGGGGCGCGTCATAAACCGAACCAACGGACAGTTCTTGCACGGAAAGCGCGGAGACCATTAAGGCATTGGTCGCGATACGACGAGCAAAGGATGCCGGATCAGGTGATCTTCGAGAGATGCCATATTCCCGACGTGATCAAGATCACGCCAAAGCGGCATGGCGACAGTAGAGGCCATTTCGTCGAGCTTTTTCGTGCGGATCTGTTTCAGTCGCAAGCGGGCGATGTGCAGTTCGTGCAGTACAATCAATCTCTTTCCCGTCCTGCGGGCACGGTGCGCGGGCTTCACTATCAGATCGCGCCGGCCGCTCAAGGAAAGCTTGTCCGTTGCGCGCAGGGTGCGATGCTAGACGTCGCAGTCGACGTGCGGCGCTCCTCGCCCACCTTCGGTCAGCACGTGGCGGTAAAACTTTCCTCGGAGGACGACAGCCAGCTTTGGATTCCGCCGGGGTTTGCGCACGGTTTCTGTACCCTCGTTCCGGATACCGAGGTCTGGTACGCGGTGACGAGCACCTACAGTCCCGAGCACGAGCGCGGGGTTTTGTGGGACGATCCCGACCTCAACATTGCCTGGCCGCTGGCGGGGCTGGAGCCGCTGGTCTCGCCGCGCGACGCCAAGCTGCCGAGATTTCACGACCTTGCGCGCGACTTCGAATAAGCCGGAGAGACAGATGCGTATAGTGGTGACGGGAGGAGCCGGGTTCATCGGGTCGGCGCTGGTGCGCTATCTCGTCAACGAGGCCGGCGCGGAAGTGCTGACGTTCGACAAGCTCACTTATGCGGGCAACCTGGCCAGTTTGCGTGCGGTGGAGCACGCTCCGAACCATCGCTTCCTGCGGGCCGATATTTGCGACCGGCAGGCCGTTGCGGCAGCCCTCAACGACTTCCAGCCGGACCGGATCTACCATCTGGCGGCGGAAAGCCACGTCGACCGGTCCATCGACGGCTCGGCGGATTTCATCCAGACGAATATCGTCGGCACCTACACTCTGATCGAGGCAGCGCGCCACTACTGGCTCGGACTCGATGAGGCGCGCAAAGCAAGCTTTCGGTTCCTTCATGTCTCGACGGACGAGGTCTACGGCTCGCTCGAGGCGGACGGCTTCTTCACCGAGCAAACGGCCTACGATCCGAGCTCGCCTTATTCGGCGTCGAAAGCCGCTTCCGATCATCTGGTCATGTCGTGGCACCGCACCTATGGCTTCCCCGCGATCATCTCCAACTGCTCCAACAATTACGGGCCGTATCATTTTCCCGAGAAGCTCATTCCTCTCACGATCCTGAACGCGCTCGATGGCAAGCCGTTGCCGGTCTACGGAAACGGCTCGAACGTCCGTGATTGGCTCTATGTGGAGGATCACGCCCGCGCCCTGCACCTGATTGCGGGCAAGGGACGGCTCGGCGAGAAGTACAACGTGGGCGGGCGCAACGAGCGGCGGAACATCGACGTCGTGGAGGCGATCTGCGGCATTCTCGATCGGGTGCGTCCGGCGCGCGAGCCGCATGCCAATCTCATCCGCTTCGTGACGGACCGCCCCGGGCACGACTACCGCTATGCCATCGACGCGTCACGGCTGGAAACCGAGCTTGGCTGGCGCGCTAAGGAAACCTTCGACACCGGCATCGAGAAGACGGTGCTGTGGTATCTCGATAATGACTGGTGGTGGCGTCCGCTGCGCGAGAAGGTCTATTCCGGCGAGCGGCTCGGCACTGCTGTCGGCGCCGGATAGCTCCCATGCGCATCGTCGTCACCGGCAAGAAGGGGCAAGTGGTTCAGGCGCTTCTGGAACGCGGGCCTGCGTTCGGCGCTGACATCGTGCCCCTCGGCCGGCCGGAGCTCGATCTCGCGAGCCCCGAGCGCGTGGGCGCGCTGTTGGCCGCTGCGAGGGCGGATCTCATTGTCTCCGCCGCGGCTTACACCGCGGTCGACAAGGCTGAGAGCGAGCCCGATCTCGCCTACGCTGTGAACGCGGAGGGGCCACGGGCGCTGGCGGAGGCTGCGAGCTCACTTGGCGTTCCGCTGATCCATATTTCGACCGACTATGTGTTCGACGGTTCAAAGGATAGCCCCTGGACCGAGACCACATCCCTGCGCCGCTCGGCGTCTATGGCGCGTCGAAGCTCGCGGGCGAAAACGCCGTGCTTGCTGCTTCCCCCAACACTGTCGTTCTGAGGATCGGGTGGGTGTACAGCCCGTTTGGCGCCAATTTCGCGAAGACGATCCTTCGGCTGGCGGGGGAGCGGGACGTCCTGCGTATCGTTTCGGATCAGGTGGGCGCGCCGAGCTCCGCGCTCGACGTCGCCGACGGTGTTCTGACCGTGGCACGGAATGTGCTCTCCGAACCCGATCGGGCGGATTTGCGTGGGCTGTTCCACATGGGGGCAGGCGGCGAAGCCACCTGGGCGGAATTTGCGGCCGAGATCTGTGATTGGCTGCGGGCGAGAAAGGGCAGGACTGTGACGGTGGAGAAGATCACGACCGCCGACTATCCCACGCCTGCGCGGCGGCCCGCCAACTCGCGGCTGGACAGCGGCAAGCTCGCGTCGCTGCACGGCTATCGCATGCCGCTATGGCGCGCTTCACTACCGGGCGTGCTCGAGCGGCTCGCCTAAAGACGATCTCGCGGCATGGCATCGAGGGTATCATGAAGGGCATCATTCTGGCGGGCGGTAGCGGAACGCGGCTGCATCCGATGACGCACGTCACGTCGAAGCAGCTCCTCCCCGTCTACGACAAGCCGATGGTCTACTATCCGCTGACCACGCTGATGCTGGCCGGGATCCGGGACATTCTTTTGATCTCTACGCCGCATGACCTGCCGAACTTTCAGCGTCTGCTCGGTGACGGATCACAATGGGGAATCTCGCTCACCTATGCCGAGCAGCCTCATCCCGAAGGACTTGCGCAGGCCTATATCATCGGCGCGGATTTCGTTGCCGGGCAGCGCTCTTGCCTAATCCTGGGCGACAACATCTACTACGGTCACGGACTGCCGGAGCTATTGAAGGTGGCGGTTGGCCGGCAGAGCGGCGCGACGGTTTTCGCCTACCATGTCACCGATCCCGAGCGTTACGGCGTCGTCGAGTTCGATCAGGGCATGAAGGCGGTCTCCATCGAGGAGAAGCCGGTGAAGCCCAAATCCAACTGGGCCGTGACGGGCCTCTATTTCTACGACGAGAAGGCGCCTCACATCGCAGTGGGGCTCAAGCCGTCCGCGCGGGGCGAGCTCGAGATCACGGACATGAACCGCGCCTACCTCGACAGCGGCACGCTTTCGGTCGAGTTGATGGGACGAGGCTATGCGTGGCTCGATACCGGGACGCCCGACAGCCTGATCGAGGCTGCGGAGTTCGTTCGCACGCTTGAGAAGCGGCAAGGCTTCAAGATCGCGTGTCCGGAGGAAGTGGCGTGGCGGATGCGTTTCATCGACGGGGCGCAACTCGAAGCCGCTGCGGTGCGGCATGGAAAGAGCGCATACGGACAGTATCTCTCGCGGCTGCTCACATCACAGAGCTGAGCGTCGCCGGGAAGCGCGCTTTCATTCGACACCTGTCAGTCAGATGACTGATTTATAACTCGGCCCTCTGCCTCCGAAAATATCAGTCAGCTGATGGAGTTGACCCCGTTGGCGTGCCCGTTCCGCCTTTACGGTGGATCAGCAACGTTAACCAATTTATTTGTTTATCCTTTCCAAAACGTTGATGTAACGAAATATTATCCACGCATCCAAGCCTGAAATTTTACGGTATGGCGCGCTGGACCGGGGCGATGGAGCACGTCTGCGCATGCTTATTTTCGAGCGCGACGGCCAAAGAATTAGAATTGCGCGCGCGTGGTCGGGACAGTTATGGCTGAGAGTAACGTGCACGTTGAGCCCGTGTCGGCGAGGGCTCGGCAGCTCGCGCGGGTGGATAGTGCTCGATCTGGAGTTCTGTCCAAGTTCGAGAACTGCATAACGGCCTGTGCGATTGCCGAAGGGCTCTCGGTCATCCTGGCGGCTGCGGTTGCCAAGTTTCTCTACATCGATCTGTTTCTTGACCAGGATCAGGGCCTGCTTCCCTATCTCGCGCCCGCGCCTCTGCTCTCTGTCACGCTTTACCTATTTATGAAGCAGGCGGGGCTGTACGAGCCCAATGTTCTGGTCGATCGCGTCGTCGGCTACGGGAAGCTCTGGGGGGCGCTCGCGATGTCGCTCCTCGTCCTCTTGGGCATTCTCTACATCTTCAAGAGCGCTGAAGGGTATTCGCGCGGCTGGTTCCTGACCTGGTTCGCGCTCAGCGCCGTGGCTCTCGTCACGGTGCGTGTGGCTGCGATGCGGCGCGTGCGCCATATGGTTGCGACCGGTCAGCTCCGTCGGCGGGTGGCCATCTTCGGCACGCTCGAGTTTATCACCGCCATGAAGGATCAGATCGAAAACTCCGAGCAATCAGTGGTGGTCGAGGGCGTGTATCTCGCCAAGCCCGCCGCGATCGGCAGCTCGGATCTGCCTCTCGACGGTGGCCTCGCGGAGCTCAAGGACGCGATCGAGCGCAACGAGTTCGACACCGTTTTCATCGGCTTGCCGGCCCAGGATACGGCCCGGATTCAAACGGCGGTGAACGGGCTGGCGTCGTACTCGACTGAGCTTTTGCTGTGCACCGAACTCGATCCTTATCCGGTGGTCGTCCACGGCTCGCGGAATTTCGGTCCGCTCAGGACCAACGTCGTGAACCTGGTGCCGCTTTCCGAGAGCAACGTGCTCCTGAAGTCGATGCTGGACTACGCGGTTGCGCTGGTCGGCCTGATCGTGCTCGCCCCGCTGCTCGCGGTGGTGGCGCTCGCCATCAAGATCGACAGCCCCGGCCCGGTCTTCTTCCGGCAACGCCGCTATGGCCAGAACAACAGCATCTTCCGGATCTTCAAGTTCCGCACCATGGCGGTGACGGAGGATGGCCCGACGGTCAAGCAAGCCGAGCGCGATGATCCCCGTGTGACGCGAATGGGCCGTATTCTAAGGCGTACGAGCATTGACGAGCTTCCGCAGCTCCTCAACGTTCTCACTGGCGACATGTCGATCGTGGGGCCGCGCCCCCATGCGCTGGCGCATGATCAGCTCTTCGAGCAGAAGCTCGATCTCTTCTCCCGCCGCCGCCGGGTGCGTCCCGGTTTGACCGGATGGGCGCAGGTGCATGGGTTCCGAGGCGAGACGAAGACGACCGAGGATATCCGCAGCCGCATGCAGCACGATCTCTATTACATCGACAACTGGTCGATCTGGCTCGATATCGAGATCATCACGCGCACGGTGTTCGTGCTGTTCCGCGGCGCGTACTGAGGACGCGCCGTTAGTTCAAGCTATAGCTGACGTGGGATTTGCGTTGGCTGGGAGCCAGACCTCAGCGGCGGGCCAATCCGCCCAGCAGAACGCCCGGAAATACGTACAGGCATTCGAGGTAACGGCGTGCGAGGCGGCGCGGATTGAGCGCCATGCGCCACAGCCACTCGCAGCCGAGGGTTTGGAACACCTTCGGGGCGCGGCGTTGATGGCCGGCGAGGAAATCCAATCCTGCGCCGATGCATATGAACGAAACGCCTTCCACTTCCTGGGCGCACCGGTCGGCAAAAATCTCCTGCTTCGGTGCGCCGAGGGCAACGAAACAGATTTTGGCGCCGGAGCTCTTGATGAACTCGATGCCTTCGTTGGCCTCTCCGGAGAGGACATCAATGCCGTGGGGCGGAGAGTACACACCGGCGATGGTGAGGCCGGGATGGTCTTTCTTGAGATGGCGCGCCGATCCGGCAAGAGAGTCGAACGTGGAGCCGAACAGCAGCACCGGTAGGCCACGGCGGCTCGCTTCCGCGCAGAGAGGCTCGATCAGGTCCGCCCCCGTCGTGCGGGACAGGTGCCGTCCTTGAAGGCGGCCAGCGAGAACGATGGGAAACCCGTCCGCCAAAACGATGCGTGCCCTGTCGTAAGCAGCGCGGAACGCCTTGTTGCAGCGCAGTTTTACGATGTGGTCGAGATTGAGGGTGAAGACCGAGAAGGATTTCCCCGAGCCCACCTCCTCGCAGACGCGTGAAGACGCATCTCCCAGGGAGAGTGTCTCGACATTTACACCTTCGACTAGAAATGGATCGCTGTGCACGCAGGAAACGTCCGCATTATCTGATCGCTTCGATCTGGCGACGCCTCTATAGCATGCGCAGTGTTCCTCCTTTTGCGGCGAAGGTAAAATATGGTTTATTTGATTGGTTAATTTTTTATCCTGAAAATTGCTCGGATTTACCTCGGGCGGGTAGGCACGGCCGAGCCTCGCTGTGCGGACGCCGACCTCGTTTTTCTGTCATAAAACTGTGGCTTAAGCGGGATTTCCATCTGCGGTGTACGCCGTGATGGCTTTCGCGCTGTTAACCATAGCCGCTCTTCGTCGATCTGCAGTCTGTCTTTTTGGATAGCTTGTCGTATTCAATTAATATCATCTCGGGCGGGAATGCTTTAAAAAGGGAATAGGTGCTTTGCATCAATATCCAAATCCGTTTTTTGTGCGACTTTTATTGATCTGATGCGAACGGGTGAAATCTGGCGCGCTTCCTGCAGCCGAGCCCGAAATTGGTGCTTTGCCGTTTCTGTGCGGTCGTATCCGGCAAGGCGCCCGGCCAATTGAGTTGAGACGAGGCAAGTATGTCCGAGAGTGAGAGCGGGGCGTCCCAAAGCGACATCGCGATCGTTGGGATGGCGCTGCGCGTACCCGGTGCCCGTTCAGTCGAGGAGTTTTGGCACAATCTCCGGGAAGGTGTGGAGTCCATCGAGACCCGAACGCCGGAGCAACTGCTGCAGGCTGGCGAGAGCCCGGACAATCTTCGCCGTAAGAATTATGTCCCCCGGACCGCGGAGCTTCGCGGTTTCGAAGGCTTCGATGCCGAGTTCTTTGGGTTCAGCCCGAAGGAAGCGGCGATCATGGACCCGCAGCATCGCCAGTTTCTGGAATGCGCGTGGGAAGCGCTGGAGGATTCGACGCGCACGCCAGAGCGCATCGCGGGCCCTGTCGGGGTGTTCGCCGGCTGCGGCATGGGCAGCTATTTCTATTTCAACGTCTGCAGCCATCGCGCCCTGGTCGACAAGACGGGCATGTTCCTGCTTCGTCACACCGGCAACGACAAAGACTTCCTCGCGACGCGCGCGTCCTATCTTTTCGATCTGCATGGGCCGAGCGTGAACGTGCAGACGGCGTGCTCGACATCGCTCGTCGCCGTGCATTATGCCTGCCAGAGCCTGCTCAGCGGCGAATGCGAGATGGCGCTCGCGGGTGGCGTCACTATCGAGCTTCCGCAAGGGCGGGGCTATCTTTTCCAGGATGGCGAGATCCTTTCGACGGACGGTCATTGCCGGGCCTTCGACCATCGGGCCTCCGGAACCGTGTTCGGAAGCGGCACGGGTGTCGTCGTGCTGCGGCGGCTGGCGGATGCGCTCGCTGACGGCGATCCCATCCATGCCGTGATCAAGGCGACGGCGATCAACAACGACGGCGCAAGCAAGGCGGGCTATCTCGCCCCAAGCGTCACGGGGCAGGCCGAGGCCATCGTCGAAGCGCAGGCGCTGGCGGGTCTCGAGGCGAGCTCCATCGGTTATGTGGAGTGCCACGGCACGGGGACGTATCTCGGCGACCCGATCGAGATCGAAGCTCTCACTCAGGCGTTCCGCCAGACGACCGACAAGACCGGCTTCTGCCGGGTCGGCTCGGTGAAATCCAACATCGGGCATCTCGATACCGCGGCAGGTGTCGTCAGTCTCATCAAGGCCGTTCTCTCCGTGAAGCACGGGGAAATCCCGCCGACACTCGGGTTCGAGAAGCCCAATCCGGCCATAAATTTCGCCGCCAGCCCGTTTGTTGTGAACGACCGGCTGACGCCCTGGACGTCCACTGGCGCCCCGCGCCGCGCGGGCATCAACTCCCTCGGTGTCGGCGGGACGAACGCGCATGTGATCGTCGAGGAGGCGCCTCTGCGGAAGGTGCCTGCCGCGCGCGCGGATGCAGGCCCGCAGGTTCTGGTTCTCACGGCCAAGAGCCGCAAGGCGCTCGACGAGGCCGGTAAGCGGCTCGCGAAGCATCTCGAAGCCAATCCGGATCTCGGGCTGGAGGACGTGGCCCACACGCTGCTCAACGGGCGGCGGCATTTCGAGCATCGCAGGGTGGCTGCCGTCGCTGACCGGGCGGATGCGATGGCGCTGCTTGCTCAACCGGACACGCATCGCGTGTTTACACACACGCCCGTCGAGGGAACGGCCGAGGCCGTGTTCCTGTTTCCGGGCGGCGGAGCGCAGTATCCGCATATGGCGCGTGCTCTCTATCGTGACGAACCCGCGTTCCGGCGCGTCGTCGACGAAGGGCTCTCCTATCTTCCGGCACCTGCCGCGCAAGAGATCCGGGACATCTGGCTTCCGCAGGGTGCGGAGGCGGCCGACGCGGTGGAACGGCTTCTGCGGCCCTCGCTTCAGCTTCCGGCCATTCTCATCGTGGAGGTTGCGCTGGCGCGCCTCTGGATGAGTTGGGGCGTGAAGCCCGCAGCGCTCATCGGCCATTCGATGGGCGAGAACGCGGCGGCGTGCGTTGCCGGCGTGCTGAGTTTCGAGCGAGCGGTGAAGCTCGTGCGGTTGCGCGGCGAACTGTTCGACGAGGTTCCGCCCGGCGGAATGCTGAGCGTGGCGCTTCCCGCCGAGGCGCTGAAGGCGCGGCTGCCCGCCGATCTCGATGTTGCCTCCATCAATGCGCCCGAGCTTTGCGTCGTGTCGGGCTCGAACGACGCCCTTGATGCTTTCCGTCAGGTGCTCGTCGCTGAAGGAATCGAGGCAAGCCGTATTCCGATCGACATCGCGGCTCATTCGCGGATGCTGGCGCCGATCCTCGAGCGCTTCCAGGATTTTCTGCGCTCGACGCCTTTGTCCGCGCCCACGATCCCGATCGTGTCCAACCTGACCGGTACCTGGCTGACGGCGGCCGAAGCCCGCGATCCCGCCTACTGGACGAAGCACCTGCGCTCCACGGTGCGGTTCGGCGACGGCATGGCGCTGCTCGCTGCGCAACCGTCGCGCGTTTACATCGAGGTCGGGCCCGGCCGTGTGCTCGGTTCGCTGGCCAAAGCGCAAGGCATTCCGGCCAATCAGGTGATCAACAGCCTTCCTCATTCGGAGGAGGCGATCGATGACAATCTGCATTTCCTCACGGCGCTTGGGCGTGCGT
Organism: Hyphomicrobium zavarzinii ATCC 27496; assembly: GCF_000383415.1. GTDB lineage: Bacteria > Pseudomonadota > Alphaproteobacteria > Rhizobiales > Hyphomicrobiaceae > Hyphomicrobium_C > Hyphomicrobium_C zavarzinii. Next base: position 510,557 of record NZ_KB911255.1, read on the forward strand.
GGGCGGTTGGCGTGGCGGTGCCGCTCGAGAAACTTTCGGAAGGGGCGGATCCCCAGCGGGTCAATCTCCCGACCTATGCGTTCCAGCATCAGAGCTATTTCCTAGAGCGGATCGCGGCCAGCGGCGCAGCGCAGGAGGACGCTTCGCCTGCCAAGATCGCCGACATGGCGAATTGGGGATGGCAACCGGTTTGGAAGCAATCTTCGCCGAATGTGCGGCTCGATGCGGAACAGGAGGCGTCGTCGTGGCTTGTGTTCCTGGACGATGGCGGTATTGGCGCGGGGCTCGTCGCCCGGCTTCGTGAACTCGGCCATACGGTGCGCACGGTCACCTTGGGTGATGCCTTCGGCGTTACGGCAGCGGGCGACTATGTGCTCTGCCCGGAGCAGGGTCGCGACGGCTATGACGCGCTCGTGAAGGATCTCACGGGCGCGGGCGGCGTCCCGCAGCGGATCGTGCATCTTTGGCTGGCGACGCACGACGAGAGCTTCCGTCCGGGATCGAGCTTCTTCCATCGCAATCAGGAGCGGGGCTTCTACAGCTTGTTCTTCCTGGGGCAGGCGCTGTCTGATGCCGGCCATACGCTTCCGACCCACATCACGGTTCTGACCAACGGCATGCAGCGCATCGGCAACGAGTGCCTTGCCTATCCCGACAAGGCGACGGTGCTGGGTCCCGCGCAGGTGCTTCCCCGCGAGATGCCCAATGTGTCCGTGCGGGTGATCGATATTCCGCTCGCCACCGGCGGACGTGAGACGTTCGTGCGGCGTCAGCGTGCGCTGCTGGTGAAACGCCTTGCCGCCGCTTTGGATGCGCAGGGCGCGGAAGTCTCGGCGGCGGATCGCATCTGGGACGACATCCTGGCGGAGCCCTGCAACGAGATCGTCTGCTACCGGAAAGGCCGGCGCTGGACACAGAGTCAGGAGCCGCTTTCTCTCGACAAGGCCGGGGAAGGCGAGGCCGTGTTCCGCGAGCGCGGCGTCTATCTGATCACGGGCGGCCTCGGTGAGCTTGCAACGGCTTGCGCCGAGGATCTGGCGCGGCGTTTCAAGGCTCGGCTCGTGCTGGTGGCGCGCACTGCGCTGCCCGACAGCGCGGAGTGGGATGGCTATCTGGCCGCTTACGGCGAGAACGACCGCATCGGCCGTGCCATTGCCGCGGTTCGCAGGATCGAAGCTGCGGGCGGCGAGGTGGCCGTGGCGCAGGCCGACATCACCAATTCGGAGGCGATGCGCGCCGTCGTCGAGACGGCGAAAGCCCGTTTTGGCCGTCTCAACGGCGTGCTGCACACGGCCGGCGTCGTGAAGGACGATCTGATCGCCCTCAAGGCTCTCTCCGACATTGAGGACGTTTTCGCGCCCAAGATCCTCGGCACGCTGGTGCTTGCCGAGGTGCTCAAGAAAGAACCGCTCGACGTGATGGTGCTGTTCTCGTCGACGAGCACCGATACGGCTCCGGCCGGTCAGGTCGACTATGTGGCGGCCAACGCGTTCCTCAACGCGTTTGCGGAAAGCCGTGTGGGGTCCAGCGTTCGCACGATCGCCGTGCATTGGGGCGTGTGGAAGGATGTCGGTCTGGCGGCGCGCGCCATTGCGCAGGCCGAGCAGCAAGATGCCGCGCCGGTTGTGGAAGCGGCGCTTGGGCCCTTGTTCGACCGGCGCGTGCGCGTATCGGACAAAGAAGAATGGCTCGAGGCGCGTCTCGACAGCACGCGCCATTGGGTGCTGAACGAGCATCGCCTTAAGAGCGGCCATGCCATCTGGCCGGGCACAGGCTACATCGAGCTGATCGCGGAAGCCCTCTCCGAGCAGCGGATCGAAGGGCCGTTCGAGATCGAGGATCTGACGTTCCTCAGGCCCTTGCACGTTCCCGACGACGAACCGCGCACAGCGCGCGTCACGCTCACACCGGAGGCAGACGGCTATCGGATCGCGATCGACAGCGAGCAGCCCGGAGCAGCGCTCGTGCGTCACGCGGAAGCTATCGTGAGGATCGCGCCTTCCTCCAAGCGACGCGTTATCGATGCCGCCAGGATCGGGGCTGCCTGCGAGACGAAAGCGCTTGTCGCGGGTGACAAGCCGCATCGTTCGGCGCAGGAAGATCACCTGAGGTTCGGTGCGCGCTGGCAGGTGCTGCGCTCGGCCTCGTTCGGGCGTGGCGAGGCGCTGGCTCAGCTTGCACTGTCTGACGATTTCGTCACCGATCTCGATCACGGCTATCTGGTTCATCCTGCCTTGCTGGACATCGCGACGGGTTACGCCATGAACCTGATCGACGGCTATTCGCCGGCGGCGGGCCTGTGGGTGCCGATGACGTACGGCAAGCTCTGCATCAACGGGGCGCTGCCTGCCAAGATCTGGAGCCACGCCCGCCTCAACACGTCGAAGGATCTGGGACCGGGCTACGCGACGTTCGACGTCACGATTGCCGACGCCGAGGGGCGTGTGGTGATCGAGGTCGAAGGCTTCACGATCAAGAAGCTCGCGGCTGGAACCGATCTCTCGGCGTCGCTCTCGAACGAAGGTGAGGCGAAGACGGCCGAGGCTTCCAAGGGAAGCGATACGGCGGAGCTCTCGCCCGCACTGGCGCGGCTTGCCGCCCAAGTCGATCAAGGCATTCTTCCGGGTGAAGGGTTCGAAGCGCTTTTGCGCGCAGTCGGCTCCGGTAAGCCGCAGGTGATCGTGAGCTCGATGGATCTTCCGGCGCTGCAGCGGGCTGCCGCGCGGGCCGAGGTTCAGGCGGCGGCATCTTCTACGACGTTCGAACGGCCGGATCTTGGTGTCGATTTCGTCGAGCCCGGCACGGATATCGAGAAGGCGCTCGCGGGCTTCTGGACCGAGCTCCTCGGCGTGAAGAAGATCGGCATTCACGACAGCTTCTTCGATCTCGGCGGGCATTCGCTGATCGCGGTTCGCCTGTTCCGCATGATCAAGAAGGCGTTCTCCGTCGAGTTCCCGATTTCGGTGCTGTTCGAGGCCCCGACGATCGCGCAGTGCGCAGCCCTCATCGAGCAGAGTGGCGTGAAGCCTCAGAGCGATGCCGGTGCGGATGCAGGAGCGACTGTCACTGCCCTCGAGCGGCCGCGCCTGCTGCACCTGGTGCGGATGGACAGCGGCAAGGATCCCCGGCGCACGCCGTTCTTCCTGTGCGCGGGCATGTTCGGCAACATTCTCAACCTGCGGCATCTGGCAGTGCAGATCGGGGCAGACCGTCCCGTTTACGGCCTCCAGGCGCGGGGCATCTACGGCGGTCAGGCGCCGCACGAGACGTTCGAGGAGATGGCGCGAGACTATCTTGCGGAAGTTCGCACCGTGCAGCCGCATGGTCCCTATCTGCTCGGCGGGTTCTCGGGTGGCGGGCTCGTGGCCTACGAGATGGCGCAGCAGCTTCGGGCCGCTGGAGAAGAGGCCGCGATCGTCGTTCTGCTCGATACGCCCTATCCGGCGAACCCCGTGCTCTCCGCGCAGGACCGCTTGATGATGAAGATGCAGGATGTCGAGAAGGAAGGTCTCTCCTTCTTCAGCAACTGGGTGCGCCGCCGCATTGAGTGGGAGCAGCGGAAGGCGCAGGCGCGTGCCGGCGTGCAGCCCAAGTCTGCCGAGCAGTTCCACAACGAGGAGATCGAGGCTGCCTTCCGCCGTGCGCTTTCGCGCTATCAAGGTGCGGCCTACGACGGGTCCGTTCTGTTGATGCGTCCGAAGCTGCAGGTCGCCTACCGGGTGACCGGCGGGCGCGAGCTCAATCACGAGCGCAGCCTGCTGCGTGCAGACAATGGATGGTCGCCTTTCGTTGCGGACCTCGCGATCCACGAGGTTCCGGGCGATCACGACAGCATGGTTCTTGAGCCGAACGTGCGCGTTCTGGCGAGCCACCTCCGCCAGGAGCTGATGCGGGCCGACCGGAGCCGGACGGTTCAGCAGATCGCGGCCGAGTAGCGAACAGACGTCACCGCCGCATTCACGTGCGGCGGTGCCTCACCCCTGCTTCAGCAACACAGATTCAGCAATAGAGAGCTATGGCGCTCGCGAGTAGGCCGTTGGCCACGCGTATGCGGCCGCGGGCGGTGTGGCCGCGCGGAAACTCGCCGGCGTCGCGCTCGAATGTGGCCTTGAAAGTCTCCGCGCGGAGATCGATCTCGATTGAGAGGTCTTCGAATTCGAGCATTTCCCGCGTCACCGGGAACTGGCACTTGAACGTGCATTCCTTGGCGCTGAAGAGGGCGCGGGCGAGGAGATCTCGCTCGTTTCGCGCGGCCGATTGCAGCCACGCAATTTCCTCGGCCCGGCCGATCGTTTCCAGGACGCCTGGAGGCAACGTCTCGGCCGGTTCCAGGTCGATGCCAATGGCGCGCACACCGTCGTCCGCGCGCCCGACCGCCACGGCGCAATGGCAATCCGTGTGCGTGATGCTGCCGACGTAGCCTGCCGGCCAGAGCGGCATTCGATCGGGGCCTGGGAGAAGGGGCTTTCTAGGAGCGCCGAGCTTTGCAAGCGCGTCATGGGCTGCATTTCGCCCTGCCAGAAACTCACGCCTGCGCTTCGCCACAGCAGGGGCGACGGCTGCTTGCTCCTCGGGAAAGGATGCGGCGAGGCCGTCCCCGATCGCACGTTCGACGATCGCGATGCGTGGGTCGAGGAGGCCCGCGAAGATGCTCACGATACGCCGCGTGTCCGCTCCGGCACGGCCCGGCGTCCCAGCATGGCCTGGCGACGTGCGGCGGCGCGATCAGCAACCTGGCTCAGGTGCTTTCCGGCCTGTCCGCGATCCTGGATGTGTCCCGCAAGACCGGCCACTGTCGGGAAGCGATAGATGTCGGTGATGGTGAGCTCGGGCGCGATGCTGGCCTTGAGGTCGCGGTGAAGCTGGACGGCCAGCAGCGAGTGGCCGCCAAGCGTGAAGAAGTTGTCGAACGCACCGACCCGTTCCACGCCGAGCAGCTTCTTGAAGGCATCCGACAGGCGGAGCTGCAAGTCGTTCGTCGGGGCGATGTACTCGACGGGAGCCTTCGTGCGGCAGGCTTCCTCGGGGCGGGGCAGAGCCTTGCGGTCCACTTTCGCGTTAGGGGTCAGCGGGAACGATTGCATGGTGACGAAGTGCGCCGGCACCATGAAGTCCGGTAGCGCATGACGCACGTGAGCCTTCAATTCCGCATCCGGCACGGGCTCGCGCTCGTAGCGCACGTACGCGACGATGCGCACGTCGTTCGCTTCGTCCTCTCTCGCCATTACAACTGCTTCGGCGACGGCGGGGTGGAGACCGATACGCGCTTCGATCTCACCGAGCTCGATGCGATAGCCGCGCACCTTGACCTGATGATCCGCGCGGCCGAGGAAGTGTATCTCGCCATCCTCGCCGATGCGCACGAGATCGCCCGTGCGATAGACGCGCTCGCCTGGGACGAACGGATTTTCGAGGAAGCGCTCGCGGGTGAGGTCGTCACGGCCGAGATAGCCGCGGGTGACGCCGTCGCCGCCGATGTGGAGCTCGCCCGGGACGCCCGGCGGAACGAGCCGGCGCGCGTCGTCGAGAATGTAGAGCTGCGTGTTGGCGATGGGCGTTCCGAGCGGCACGGCGCCGCTGCCCGCAGCGGTGGCCGGTCCCGTCGAGGACCAGATGGTGGTTTCGGTGGGGCCGTACATGTTCTCGACCGTGGCGGCGGTGGTTTTCCTCAGGTCGTTGAGGAGCGCAGGCTGAAGCGCTTCGCCGCCGATGAACAGGTGGCGGATGGACTGAAGCGCGGCGCGATCCTCGTCGCTCATGAGGATCATGGCGGCCATGGACGGCGTGCACTGCATATGGGTAACGCCGTGGCGGCGCACGAGGGCGGCGAGGCTGCCGTGCTCGCCCATGTCGACGATGGAGTTGCCCTGGGCGTGAACCGCGCCCACGACTTCGGCGAGAGGCTCCAGTGCCTGCAGAGCCACTTCCGTCGAGACGCCGAAGTCGATGAGGCACGCAATCTCGTTGACGCCGATCGCCTTGAGCTGCTCGGTGCGCGCCATGGCGTCGTCGAAGGTGCCGAAGAGGCCGCTATCGTCAAAGTAGCGCAGGAACGCGAACTCGATGATGGCATCGACCTCCTCGGGATCGAGGGTCTGGAGATCGATGTCCATGGGCTGTGTGACGCCCTTGGGCTTCTTGAAGGCGGGGAAGGCCCAGGCATACTGCTTTATCAGCGCCGCTGCGCTTCTGAGATAAGCCTTCATCGGCTCACGGGCGGCCGCGCGCACTTCTTCCCTGTCGTGCCCGATCAAGGTGTGCAGCATCAGCGTGACGGTGTAATCGGCTGGATTGCGTCCGGTCTCGGCGAGCGTTTCACGGTAGATGCGGATCTTGTCCGCGACCTCGTCGATGGATTGGCCGAGAAGATGTGTGAGCACATTGGCGCCGAGGCGGGCTGCTTCGCGGTAGGTGTCCGGATTGCCGGCCGTCGTCACCCAGATCGGCAGCTCCTTGCTGACCGGGCGAGGCTGGGTGAGCACGTTCACCTGCTTGCCGCCGGGAGCGTCGAACTGCACGGCCTCGCCGCGCCAGAGACGTCGCACGGCGTCGATGTCGCGCAGCATGGCGCTCTTGTTGTTGGGCGGCGCGTTTTCCGGGCGCAGCAGGAAGTCCTCGGGCATCCAGCCCGACGCGAACGCGATGCCCGCGCGGCCGTTGCTGATGTTGTCGATGACCGCCCATTCCTCGGCCACGCGCGCGGGGTGATGCAGCGGCAGCACGCAACTGCCGGCGCGGATGTCGAGGTTGCGGGTGACGGCCGCGACGGCCGCACCGGTTACTGACGGGTTGGGGTAGGGGCCGCCGAAGGCGTGGAAGTGCCGCTCCGGTGTCCACACGGCGCGGAAGCCGCGTGTGTCGGCATAGCGCGCGCCCTTGAGCAGGAGCTGATATTTCCGCGGCCCCGCTCCATCGTCGTTGCCCCAGAAGTAGAGGCTGAAATCCATAGGTGCGTGGGCGCCTTGCCGCCGCTTCGCGGTCGTGGCGGCCCGTTGCTGGCTCGTGTGGACGACAACCGCAAAGCCGTTGGCCAGCGTCCAGAACAGCTCGAGCACCGAGATGTCGAACGAGAGGCTGGTTACAGCCAGCCAAACGGGCTGCGTGTCTGCCGCGCGCGGAATGCGATCGTCCATTCCGGCGAAGAAGTTCACGACGTTCCTGTGCTCGACCATCACGCCCTTGGGACGCCCGGTCGATCCAGAGGTGTAGATCACATAGGCGAGGTTCGCGGAGGTTGTTTCGGTCTGCGGGGCCGATGCGGCGGCGCTCGCCTTGGAAGCTGCCTCCTCGACCGACAGCACATGGACGGCGCTGGTGCCAACCGGCGGCTGGAGGCCCTTCTCCGTGAGGACGATGGAGAGGCCGCTGTCCTCGATCATGAGGGCGATGCGGTCCTTCGGATAGATGGGATCGAGCGGAACGTACGCGCCGCCTGCCTTGAGGATCGCGAGCGCGCCGACGACGAGGTCGCACGACCGGTGTACGTAGAGGCCGACGAGCGTATCCGGCTTCACGCCGAGGGAAACGAGCGTCTCTGCAACGCGGTTGGCTCGTGCATCGAGATCGCGGTAGGTCAGTTTCTCATCCTCGCAGATGAGGGCTGTCGCGTCGGGCGTGCGCGCTGCTTGCTGTTCGATCAGGCGATGCACGAGTGCGGTGCGGTCGTAGGGGCGGCCCGTCTGGTTGCGGCCGACGAGCAGGGTTTCGACTTCCGCGTCCGACATGAGCGGAAGATCCGCGACCTTTTCGGGTGCGCTCTTGCTCGCTAACGCCGAGAAAACCGCCTGGATCTGACGTGAGATCGCATCGAGAGCGGTGCGCGGCAGACGAGCCGTGTCAGCGAGAACGTCAATGGCGTGTGCGCTGGGCGGAATGACGAAAGTGAGGATGCTTCCCGGGAGAGGCTCCGAGCTGGTGGATCCGCCCGTCAGTCGAATTGCGACCGTGGCGCGGCCGGGAGAAAGCTTTGGATTGCAGTTAACGAGATCTCCGGCATAGCCGCGGCGGCGGCGGGCTTCGGCCAGCTCCTTTGCGACGGAGGTGGAGAGAGAAGCTGTCGTCGTGTCCGATGCGACCTCGAGAGTCAGAGGGACGGCCGGTGCGATATAGCCCGCGAACGTAGCGCTGTCCGCGGCGAGGCGGTCGCCGACGAGGGCGATCCGGAAGCGGGACTGGTTGCCTGTGCGCGCAAAAAATGCGGCAAGCGCCGAGACAGTCCGCTCCGCCTCCCAGGTCTCGGGCAGGGGAAGCTGGATGGTCTCATACGCGGGGATCGCGCCGTCGTCTTTCGGCAGCACGCCGTTGAGATCGGGATCGCGCGCCTCCGTGAGGCGATCGCGGAAATAGCTCTCGTTCTTCGCCAGCTCGTGCGTCAGCTCCGTGAGCCGGATGCTTTCGTCTGCGTCGAGCGGGCGGATCACCTCGCCCTTGGCGAGAACCGCGCTGGGATCGACAGCCTCACCCGCGCTGTCGCGGAGTGCCTTGATACGCACGCTGCCGTCGGCTGCGGCGAGGGTGGCGCCGCTCTTGTCGACATCGATCACCGTTCCTGGGCGCGCCGCGACGCTCGTCGTGTCGATTTCGAGATCGGTCACGGCGTAGGCGCCGGATGCGGTTCTGATCTTGGGCAGGCAGAGCGGGTTTGCGTAGCGCTGGCCGAAGGAGAGCGCGCGCTGAAGACGTCCGATCTGGCTGACCGACTGGCGGAAGTCTAGGGTGGCGGCGGCTTCGGGGCGTTTTGTCTTCCCGAAGTAGAGGCGCTCGCCGAAGGATTGCGGGCGGCCTTCGAGGCTTCCGCTCTCGATCTTCTCGATCAGCTCGGAGAACGAGGCAATGCCAGCTTCGAAGCACTTCGTATTCAGCGTGAGCGCTGTGTCATCGTCGCTGATCTCGAAGGCGCGCTCGGCGTAGATCGCGCCCTCGTCGATCCCCTCCGACAGTGCGTGCCAGGTGACGCCGTAGCCGGTCTCTCCGGCCAGGATGGCCCAGACCGGCGTGTTGAGGCCTGCGTAGCGAGGCAGAGGGCCATCATGGAAGTTCGCCGAGCCTTCACGCGCGCGCTGCCAGACACCCTTGGGGATGAGCCGGAGATTGGCGATGCTGAAGAACCAGTCGTAGGTGTAGGGCGCGAGATCCTGCTCGAGGCTGGCGCCGGGCGCCAGGGTCGGGATGCCGTGCCCTTTGGCCCAGGACGCGACCTGATCGTTGGCCGTAACGACCGCTTCGATCTTGTGCTGCCGCTCTCGCAGCGCCTCTCCGCATTGGACGAGGAGCGATTCATCGCCCATCACCACACACGCAATCTTCTTTGCTGCGGCTTGCGTCATGTCAGCCCTATAGAAATACGACGTAGGTTCGGAGACCGCCCTGGAATTGACGGGAGGCGGCACGCGTCAAGAAAGGTCACTGTTTTCAGTGCCTTGGTCCGCATCCCTCTGGTTCCCGTTTGGGCGCATCTTAGCTTCTTTGCCACCATCCGTCAGACGAGCCCGAGCACATGGTGAAAGCGAACAATTTTCTGGATTCTAGCGCGGAAACCCCCTTCACTTCCGTGGGCGGATAGAGTGATGGTTAACGGCGGGTGCTCGCAATATCATCCGGCGCTTCGGGAGCGGGCAGCCGGCGCGCTCGATTGACAACCTACCAGTTGGTAGGTAAAAAGTGGCAAATGACGACCATGGATACCAAGACAGCTTTGCTCGCGGAGGCGGAGAGCCTCGTGCGTACCGTCGGGTATGCTGCTTTCAGCTATGCCGACCTTTCGGAGCGCGTCGGGATACGCAAGGCCAGCATCCACCATCACTTTCCCACCAAGGAGAGCTTGGGGAACGCGCTGATCGACTCTTATCTCGAGCGCTTCCAGGCTGAGCTCGCCAAGCTTTCGGAGCGCCGGCTCGACACCAAGGGCAAGCTTCTGGCTTACGGCGATTTCTTCGTTCAGGGATTACGCGATCGGCAGATGCCCCTTTGCGGCGCATTGGCTGCAGATGCGGCCTATCTGCCGCCTTCGATGCAAGGGCGCGTCGAGCATTTCTTTCGTATTCATCTCGAGTGGCTGGAGCAGACGCTTCGCTCCGGTGTGTCGAGCGGCGATGTTCGCGCCGATCTCAAGCCCGAGCGGGCGGCGCTTCTCGTGCTGAGCACGCTTCAAGGGGCGAGCCTCGTCGCGTGGGCCTTGAAAGATCCCAGCACCATTCGTCCCGCCCTCAAGGAGGTCGTGGACAGCCTTGCGACGTAATTTTTTGGATCGATAGACTACCGACTGGAAGGAAGTCGGACCGATGGAAAAACTGGCGGATCGTTCGCGTCTTGAAGGAAAAGGTGCGGGAAGGCGAAAAGCCCTCGCGCCCGACGCGGAGTTGCTTTCGCGGGAGATCGAGGCGGCACATTCCCTTTCGCGCCGGACCTTTCTTGCCGCAACGTTCGCATTGGCTGCGCCAGTACTGCGATATGTGCCTGCGCGAGCGGGTGCGCCGTCCGCACTTTCGGTAAGCGAGGTGGCGCCGGGGGTCTTCGTTCATCAGGGGCTCTACGAGGAGCAGTCTCCGCAAAACAGGGGTGATATCGCGAACGCGAGCTTCATCGTCGGCAAGGACGCTGTGGCGGTCATCGACACGTCGGGCAGCTTCAAAGTGGGCCGGGAGCTGCACGCAGCGATCCGAGGCGTGACGGACCGGCCAATCAAGTACGTCATCAACACGCACATGCATCCAGATCATGTGCTGGGCAATGCGGCCTTCAAGGCGGACAGGCCGGACTATGTCGGTCATCACAAGCTACAACGCGCGCTCGCCATGCGGGCCGATAGCTATCTCCAGTCCAACAAGCTGATGCTCGGCGACGAGGCGTTCGAAGGCTCGGAGATCGTGCTGCCCACCGTGCTGGTGGAGGACAAGCTGTCGCTCGATCTGGGCGGGCGTAGCCTCGTCTGCGAGCCCCAGAAAACGGCGCATACCGATAACGATCTCATAATCACGGATACGGCAACCGACACGCTGTTTCTCGGCGACCTGCTGTTCTCCGTCCATATTCCGACGATCGACGGCTCCATCAAGGGCTGGCTTTCGCTGCTGGACGAGCTTGCGACGCGGAAAGCGGCGCGCGTGGTGCCGGGGCACGGACCTCCAGCCATGGAGTTCCCAGGCGCGCTCGATGCCGAGCGGAAATACCTGTCCACGGTGGCCAGCGATGTCCGCAAGCTGATCGCTGACAACAAGACGATGAGCGAGGCCGCCAAAACCGCCGCGCTTTCGGAACGGGCGGATTGGAAACTGTTCGACACCTTCCACGTGCGAAACGTGACCACGGCGTTCGCGGAGTTGGAATGGGACTGACCGAGACAAGAGCAACAAGATCAATCGAGGAGGATAGCCGGTGAGCAGGATTTTCAAGGTCGGAGGACTTGTCAGCGACGTAGGGCGCCGCACAGCGATCGCGGTTGCTCTCGCGCTTGGTGTGGCGGGAATGTCTTTGCCTGCCGTTGCCGGCGATGAAGACCTTTGGCCGTCGCTGCGCAAGGAAGTCTTCGGTGAAAGAGCGATCGTCGAGGGCGACGGCCTCATTGTGATCGACGCGCCGGAGCGGGCGGAGGACGCAGCGATCGTTCCGATCACCATGCGCGTGCCGCCCAGCGTCAAGGGCGCGCTGAAGTCGCTCACGCTGATCATCGACCAAAACCCGGCGCCCGTGGCAGCTGCGTTCACGTTCGGTCCTGCCGCCGGGGATGGCGGCGGAGAGCGGCGCATGACCACGCGCGTACGCATCGATACCTACTCGTATGTGCGCGCCATCGTGGAGACCAGCGATGGCACGCTGCACATGGCAAAGACTTTCGTAAAGGCGTCCGGCGGATGCTCGGCGCCCGCACCCAAGGATATCGACGGCGCGAGTTCGGATCTCGGGAAGATCGTCGTGAAGAGCTTCGATCCTGCGCTCGAGACGACGCCGCTTCGGGAAGCGCAAATCATGATCCGTCACCCGAACATCAACGGGCTTCAGATGGACCCGGTAACGCGCGCCTATACACCTGCGCGGTTCGTGAAGACGATGACGGTCAATCGGGGCGAGGATCTCGTTTTCCGGGTTGAGACCAGCATCTCGATCTCATCCGATCCGCACTATCGCTTCACCTACGCCAACACAAAGAACAACGAGCTCGACGTCGTCGCCATCGACACCGACGAGACCGAGTTCAAGGGCGAGACCCGTCACAAAGGTCTTTGACGGTTGCAAACGAAATGCCCGCAGCCGGTGTGGTTTGGCTGCGGGCGCGCGACGAAGTGACGGGAGCGTGGGGGCACTCCATCGCTTTCCGAGTTCTTCTCTTAGCGATACTTGGCCCAGTGGGCTGTAGAGGGATCCTCGAGCTTGATCCGCACGCCGCCGTAGGCTGCCAAGCCAAGCGTATTGTAGCCCAGGATCTCCTGATACTGCTCATCCAGCAGGTTATCGACACGTCCGAAGATCTCGAACTGCGGCGTGACCTCGTAGGATCCCGCGATGTTCACGAGCCAATAGTCGTCCAGCACGACGTTCTGGAAGCTCACGAAGTCGGTGTCTTCCGTCTGGCCGTTGTAGATCGCCGCAAGGTTGAGATTTCCGCGGCCACCATCGAAGCTGTAGTTCACGTCGCCACGCCCCGCGTGCTCGGGGCGGCGGATCTCGATGGAGCCGTCGGGGTTGGAAGCGTCGAGGTAGGTGTAGCTGGCGCCGATTGTCAGGCCCTGCATCACGGCGAGACGGCCTGAAATCTCCACACCCTTGCGCTCGCTCACACCGAGCTGATTGTACATGGAGTTACCGGAGCTGGTGATCTCGTTCTTGAGGTCGGCTTCGAAGTAGGTCACGTCCAGGATAGCGCGGCCCTTGAGGAAGCTGAACTCCACACCGGCGTCCCAGCTGTAGGATTCCTCGGGAACCAGGTTCGGGTTTCCGATGAAGTTACCGAGAACGGTGCCGAACTGCTCGAACATGCCGGGCAGGGCAACGCTGGTGCCGGTGCTGGTGTGCGGCCTCAGGCCGATCTCAGGCAAATTCAGCGACGCGTTGACGTTCCAGGTCGTGAAATCGGCGAACGTATCGTTGTTGTCACGACGGATCGTGCCGCCCACGAACAAGCGGTCGTAGAAGCCCGTGCGGTATTCGCCGACCGTCGCCACGTGACCGCGCTCGCGGGTGAGCGCGTCGGTGTAGCTGTATCCCGGGGTGAACTCCTCGTCCTTCTTCTCGATGAAGCCGCTGATGCTGTGCTTCGATTGCAGAAGCTCAGGTGTCGAGAAGCGATAGGTGGCGAGGTAGGAGTAGGTTTCGGCGATGGAGTCGTTCGTTGAGACGCCGCCCCAGGGGCCCGATGCGAAGTACCAGGAGTCCGTGTCGGTCCGGTTGGCTTTGACCACGTGCGTGAGCGCGCCTCCCAGCATGTCCCACCGCAGGTTCACGCCGCCGAGGAAGAGATCCGTCTTGGAATAGTCCGGCGCATCGCCCACGCTGTTGTAAGGGGTTTGGGGGCGCGGCATGTAAAGATCGGGGTCGGAGTTGACGAGCTTGTGCGAGTTGCGCACGAAGAAATCGAGCGTCATGCCCTGCATCAGGGTCACACCGCCTTTGACGTTGATGCTGGAGTTGTTCCAGGGATCGTCTTCCGTGCCCCAGATGTCCCAGTTGAAGCCGTCCTGCTCGCGGTAACCGGCGCTGATCGCCAGCCAGAACTGGTCGGTGCCGCCGGAAGCGCGGGCGGACACATCTCGCGTGCCATAGCTGCCGAACTCGGTCTTCGCAGCCAAGGTGATCGGGCCCTTGCCGCCCTTCGTGATGACGTTGACGACGCCACCGATCGCCTTCGAGCCGTAGATACCGCTCTGTCCGCCGCGAATGACCTCAATGCGCTCGATGTCGTCGGCCATGAGGTTCGACCAGTCGAATTCGTTGCCGGTGGCCGCGGAGGCGTCGATGCCGTCGATGAGCACGAGGGTGTGATTGCCTTCGGCGCCGCGGATACGGATTTGCGTGATGCCGCCTGCACTTCCCGATTGGCTGACCGAGACGCCCGGCAGGCTGCGAAGCGCGTCGGCGGCATGGCGGATCTGCTGCGCCTTGAGCTGGGCGCCGGTCACGACTGTGATGGCTGAGCCGATCTGATTGGCGGGGACGCCGGTCACGGTCTGGCCGTCGCCGCCGTTCGATGTGAGCGTGGCCGCATCAGCGGAATCCGCGGGGCCAGGGACGGCGTAGGATGACGGCGAGCCAGTGGTCTTGCTCACCTTTGTTTTGGGCTTCTCGACGGTCGCGCCTTCGACGACCAGCGGCGGAAGCTCCTCCGCTTCCTGGGCTACGGCGGGCGTCGCGAGCGTCACAAGCGTGGCGCTGGTCGAGAGCAGAAGCGCTTTCAAGACACCTTTTGGCGCCGATGTCGCGGCGATATTACGATACGTCACAAATTCCCCCGTCACGAGTGATGGACGGGAACTCCGGCAGGTCGGCCCGACGGCTCGCAACGGCGGCACACAATGCGAAGGCGCCGCAAGTATCGCGGCACGATGCATTGCCCGCCATACGCGAGCGTTCTTGGTTCTCAAATCAGGTGGGTATCGAGACCCTGGGCATGCCTGACGTTGCTCCCATTCGGTTGCACATCAGCCGCCACTACGGGTAACCGTTCCAACGCGCGTCCCGCACGTAGGATGGGCGACTCGTGCCGGCAGGTCTCCTGGCTCACGGCTCAAGCGTCTCTTTACCTGCCTTCCCGGTTGCCCAATTGGGGGCCGCCAGTGGCGTCGTTGGTAGAGACTCGCCGTTTACAGTTGCGGGAGCAGCCTCGGCTTCGACGTGCTGCGCTTTTCAGCGCTCGCGTCACACCGTGTTCCCTCTTAGTCGCCGCCTGCTTGCGCAGATGGTGACACCGTCACGTTTCTTAGAGCGCCTCAAGGGAGGGGCAGAGTCAATGTGCAAACCTCGAACTCTTCCAACAGCACCTCCATGCGAGACACATCTGCCACACTCCTGATGTGGAGCGTTGCGCAGGTTACTCGTCGTCGCTCTCGGAGGCCCTGTCGAACTCAGCGCGCCAAGCTTCTATACTCTGCTGCAAAGCTTGATCAGCCGATGCTTCGCTGCGCCGGATCAGTTGGCGGATGGCATTTCGCAGCGCGGCTCTTTCGAGGCGGGTTTGTGGCTCGTCGAAGTTTGCCGGATCTTCCCGGTTCTCGATGGCGCGCCACACACGCTGCTTCGTCGCGGTGTAGGCAGGCGGTCCGAAAGCTGCGAGATAGTTCTGGAATTTTACGAACAATCCATCGTCGTAGGGAGTGTCCTCGCCCAGTGCGCCGATGACGGGGTTGCCGGGATAGAGGAACGCGCACGGCGTCAGGCCGTCGGGGATTGGCGTGTTCGCCGAATGCGTTCTGCGCGCGGATAGTAGTTTGGGCAGCACGTGGGTGTGAGGACCTGGCGGCGAGACGCCGCCCGTGTCCGGCCCGCCGATCTTCTGATAAACCTCGGCGCGGCCGAGATGCGATATCACGACCCGGTGCGGATGCTGCGAGAGGATGGCCATGCCGGCCTCGGTGGCGAAGGTCGGTTTACCGCAGCAGCTCCTGAGCACGCGCAAGAGATCCGGATCGCTGGTGCGCACGCAGAAGTCGATTTGCGGCTGGGCAAGGCCCACATCGAACAGAATGGCGCCTCGATCCTCGGGGCGGATGGCGTCGCGATCGATGCCGAGCTCGGTCAAGGCCTCGCGCTGAGCGGCTGCGGCTTCCGCGTCGGGCAGGCAAAGCGCGATGCCCTGGCTCCAGCGATGGGGACGAGGGCTCAACAACTCGTAAGCGACGGGCTCTACGTTCTCCTTCAGCGCAATGCGGATGGCGCCGCGGCTGGTGGCGCGGGTGAGATTGGCCGGATCGTCGACGATCAACCTCTCGCCCTCGTCCTGGTGATACTCGCCGATGGCGCCGAAGGAGCCGACGCTCCAGCCGCAAGTCCAGCTTCGAAGCTCTGCCTCGATGAGTGTGCGCAAGTCTGCCAGCGTAACGAAAGCGGGCGATGGAGCGTGTGGATCAAGTGTAGCCATGGCGAGTTCCCCGTCAGAGACGATGGAACGAGAAGCCGCCCGAGGACAGGTATGCCGGAGTTCGGGAGACAAGCGAGACAGCTCGCCGGTTGCCCATCCGTGATGTCCTGACGCTGCTTCCGTTCGGTTGCGCATCAGCCGCCACTACGGTGAACCGTCCTTCTGCGCGTCCCGCACAGCAGGTGGGCGACATGTGGCGGCAGGTCTCCTGGCTCACGGCTCTGGCGCTTCTCCCGGCCTTCCCAGCGATCAGGTCGATCGCCAGTGGCATTGCGAAAGATGCTTGCCGCTCACAGTTGCGGGCGCAGCCGCGGGGTCGACACATGGTCTCACCGCGTTCCCTATTATCCGGGGAGACTTTCGTATCCCGCGGAACCGTCACGGGGCGTATGTGCTCAGAACGTGCGGCAGGGAGTCAATTTAGAAATGCACACGGAGGGGCGGGCGCTGAGGGCGAGAGTACAAATTCGCCACAGAGATACACGTGCCCTGACCGCGAGTTGTGCGCTCTCTTATACCGAGCTTGCGAGCGTCGGTGTGCGAGCGATTTCAAGGATGCGGTCGCAATCGAGGTGCGCTTCCAGATGTGCGGCGAGCGCGTCGAGCGTGGCATCGACGCCCGCCTCGTAGTCATGGACGCCGGACGTCGCGCCAAGCCCATCGAGAAGTGCCGAGCGATACGCGTCGCTCGCGAAGAGGCCGTGCACGTAGCACCCCGAGATGCGACCGGACGGGCTCACGGCTCCGTCGCGTCTGCCATCGGAGAACTGCAGCATGGGGTTTGCGCAGCCCGGACCATTGGTCCGGCCGACGTGCATCTCGTAGCCTTTTATCGGTATGCCGCCGGTCGCCGTACCCGCTACCTCGACCAGCATTTTGTCTCCCGCCAGCATCGTTTCGACATCGAGCAGGCCCAAGCCGCGCGTTGATCCCGCCGGGCCTTCGATGCCGCCGGGATCGGCGATCTCGCGGCCGAGCATTTGATATCCCCCGCAGATCCCGAGCACGTGGCCGCCGCGGCGCACGTGTGCCGCGAGGTCGATGTCCCAGCCGGTTTCCCTTAGCGCTGCGAGGTCTGCGATGGTGGATTTCGAACCCGGCAGAATGACGAGGGCAGCCGTTCCCGGGATCGGCTCTCCCGGCCGGAGGAAGGCGAAGTCGATGCCGGGCTCGAGGCGCAAGGGATCGAAATCGTCGAAGTTGGACAGGCGCGGATAGGCGAGCACCACGACGAGCGGGTGGCTCGCGTCGCCGCTCGCCGTGCGGCCCGTTACGAGCGATTGGGAGTCCTCGGCGGGCAGGTTAGCCGCTTCGGTGAAATAGGGCACGAGGCCGAGCGCGCTCCACCCGGTCTGCTGGGCAATGAGATCGAGCCCGGTTGCAAAGAGCGCCGGATCGCCGCGGAACTTGTTGACGATGAAGCCTTCGACCATGGCTGCATCTTCGGGCGTGATCACCGCACGCGTGCCTGCAAGGCTTGCGAAGATGCCGCCGCGCTCGATATCGCCGATCAGCACGACCGGCACATCCGCAGCGCGTGCGAAGCCCATGTTGGCGATGTCGCCCTTGCGAAGGTTGATCTCGGAGGCGGAGCCCGCGCCTTCCACCAGAACGATGTCGGCCTCCTGGGAGAGCCGCTCGAAGCTGTCGAGCACGGCGGCCATCAGGCGGGGCTTCATGTCGTGATAGCCGCGCGCAGGAGCGTTGCCGATCACGCGGCCTTGCACGACCACCTGAGCGCCGATCTCGCTCTGCGGCTTCAGGAGCACCGGGTTCATGTGGATGGTGGGGGCGATGCGGGCCGCGCGCGCCTGGAGGGCTTGGGCGCGGCCGATCTCGCCGCCGTCGGGCGTCACGGCCGCGTTGTTCGACATGTTCTGCGGCTTGAACGGGCGCACGCGCAGGCCCCGGTTGGCGAACGCGCGGGCGAGCCCGGCAACCAGCAACGACTTGCCGACGTCCGAGCCCGTGCCCTGGAACATGATCGCTTTCATGGGCGTCAGAACTCGATGCCTTCCTGGGCTTTGACGCCGGCAGCGAAGTGATGCTTCACGAGGGTCATCTCGGTGACGAGATCGGCGGCCTCGATCATCTCGGCCTTGGCGTTGCGTCCGGTCACGACCACGTGCAGATTGGGGCGCTTTTCCTTGAGGGCTGCGACGACCATTGCGAGGTCGAGGTGGTCGTAGCGCAGCGCGATGTTCAGCTCGTCGAGGATGATGAGTCCGAAGGACGGGTCCGCCATCAACTCCATGGCCACTGCCCAGGCCCGCTCGGCGGCGGCGACATCGCGGGCGCGATCCTGCGTTTCCCAGGTAAAGCCTTCGCCCAATGTGTGCCAGACAACCTGATCCCCGAACTTCTCGACAGCTTTGCGCTCGCCGGTTTCCCAGGCGCCCTTTCCGAATTGCACGACACCAACGCGCAGCCCCCTGCCGAGCGCACGCAAGAGAAGCCCCCAAGCGGCCGTGGATTTACCTTTGCCCTTGCCGGTGTGGACGATCAGCAGTCCCTTCTCCATGTTTTTGGAAGAAACTTCCGCGTCTTGCACGGCTTTCCTGTTCGCCATTTTCTCTTTGTGGCGGGCCTCTTCGCTGGTGCCGTTCTGCATGGGGCGATGCTCCTTTTCAAGCGGGGGGACGAGGCCGTTCGCGCCTGTACTGCCGGCCTTCGCGGAGCCGGATTTCGATTGACGCAATGCCGAAACAGCCCTTATCAAACTGGTGACGGTTCCTCGCAAGAGGATTGAACGGGAATGCGGTGTCGCCTCGTCATGGCCAATCCGCAGCTGCCCCCGCAACTGTTATCGGTGAGTGCTCGGCCTGAATGCCACTGGGAAACCGGGAAGGCGCTTGAGCGCGGAGAACCGAGAGCCAGGAGACCGGCCGTCGAAACTATAAGCTCGTGTGGCCGCGGAGGGGCGGCCTGGGAGAATTGAGATGAACACGCAATCCTACACCTCTACGACCGTACCTGCGGAAGGCACGAGAAGCGAAAGCCTGAAGGCCGCGGCGCTTGCGCTCGTGCTGGGCGCCGGTCTCGTCTTCACGGCCGGTTTCTCGCATTCCTCCACCATTCACAACGCCGGACACGATACGCGCCACGCGCTCAGCTTTCCTTGTCACTGATCGAGGAACGCCATGATAATTCGTGTTCTTTCAACCAGCCTTGTGGCTGGTTTTCTTGCTGGCGTGCTCGTAGCGGTCATCCAGCACTTCACGACCACGCCCTTGATTCTCGCGGCCGAGGTTTTTGAGAGCCAGGCTGCGGAGGCTCCCTCCCTGATCAGCCCTGCCGTGTTCCGGGGCGACGACGCGCGTCTCATCCTCGCCCATGCCGACCACGATGCTGCGGCCGGGGGCGAAGAAGGATGGGCCCCCGCCGACGGCATCGAGCGCACGCTCTATACGAGCACGGTGACGATTGCGACTGCGATCGGCTTCGCATTCCTGCTGCTTGCCGGGCTGCTCGCCTCGGGTGATCGCATCGATCCGCAACGGGCGCTGATGTGGGGTGCTGCCGGCTTTGTCGTGACTGGCCTCGCGCCTGCGCTGGGGCTTGCGCCCGAGCTTCCTGGAATGCCAGCCGCGGATCTTATCGACCGGCAGGTCTGGTGGGTCGCGACGGCGGTGGCAACGGGAGGTGCCCTCTGGCTCATCCTGAGGTCGCGCAGTCTCGCGCTCCAGATCCTGGGTGTCGCTCTGCTGGTCTCCCCGCATGTGATCGGCGCTCCCCACCTTCATGGGGGCGAGGTGAGCCGCGTGCCGGCCGAGCTTGCGGCCCGTTTTGCGGCGACATCGCTCGCGGTTCACGCGGTGCTGTGGGCTGCGACGGGGCTCGCCGTTGGCTGGTTCTGGCAGTGGACGGATAGCACGGGGCGCGCTTAGCGCGCTCTGAGGTCCGGCATCTTATGACCCATTCCGACGTAACCATATTCGTTTGCGTTTCATGCCGGCGAGCCAATCCTGAAGGCGAGGGTTTTCATCTGCCGGGGCGTGCGCTGGCAGATGTGCTGCATGAGAAGCTCGCGCAGACGGACGCGAGCCATATCAAGGTCACGCCTGTCGAGTGCCTTGCCGTGTGCAACCGGCCCAGCACCGTCGCCATGGTGGGGCCGGACAGGTGGACCTACCTCGTCGGCGATCTCGATGCCGAGCGGCATGCCGATCAGATCATCGCGGCCGCTACCGCGTTTCAGAAAACAGAGAATGGAATCGTGCCCTGGAAGGAGCGCCCCGAAGCGTTCCGCAAGGGCGTGATCGCACGCGTTCCCCCGTTGGGTTTTTCCATGCCGGAGCAAGACAGAGAATGACAGCGCTCGCCAAAGTGCCGTGCAGCATCGTGACCGGCTTTCTCGGAGCCGGGAAGACGACGCTCGTTCGCAATATCCTCCAGAACGCCCAGGGCCGGCGACTGGCTGTCATCGTCAACGAGTTCGGCGATGTCGGCATCGACGGAGAGATCCTCAAGGGCTGTGGCGTGGAAAGCTGCAGCGAGGATCGCATCGTGGAGCTTTCGAACGGCTGCATCTGCTGCACCGTGGCCGACGATTTCGTGCCTGCTCTGGAACGACTGCTGGCGCTTTCCGATCCGCCCGAGCACATCCTGATCGAGACGTCCGGGCTCGCGCTCCCGAAGCCGCTCGTGCAGGCGTTCAACTGGCCGGCGATCGCCTCGCGCGTGACGGTGGACGGCGTCATCGCGGTGGTCGACGGGGCGGCGGTTGCGGCCGGCCGTTTCGCGGACGACCCGGAGGCGCTCGCGACGCAACGCGCCGATGATGCGTCGGTCGATCACGAGAATCCGCTCGAGGAGGTCTACGAGGATCAGCTTCTCTGCGCGGATCTCATCGTGCTCAACAAGGCCGATCTCATGACGGCCGCGGATCTCGAGCGGGTGTCGGAGGAGATCCGGCAGTCTGTTCCGCGCGCGGTCAAGGTAGTGGAGACGACCGGCGGCCAGCTCGAAGCAAAAGTGCTGCTCGGGCTGGGTGCGGCTGCTGAAGCCGATCTCGCGGCGCGCCCCTCGCATCACGATAACGAGGAAGACCACGATCACGACGATTTCGACACGTTCATCGTGGATGTTCCGCAGCTCGAGGATCCTGAGGTGCTGCTGGCCCGCATCCGGCGGGCGGCGGACGACCACGATATCCTGCGGATCAAAGGGTTTACCGAGGTCAAAGGTAAGCCGATGCGGCTCTTGATCCAGGGTGTAGGCTCGCGCCTGCAGCATCAGTTCGACCGCCCCTGGCGCGAAGGCGAAAGCCGGCAGGGCCGTCTCGTCGTGATCGGGCAGAAGGGACTTGACCGGGAGGCCATCGCGCGGGCGATTTCAAGCGTGTAAGGTTGCTTTATGCATCTACTTGCCGTCGAGACGGGATCGCTGGACGAAATTGACGGCGCGGTTGATCTCAACCAGACACCCGCCGATATCGTTGTCTTGTCGTTCAGCGACAGCGATCTCTCGGCACTCGCGTCGGCGTGGGAGCAGGATGCCTCCCGCTTTCCGTCGCTGAGGCTTGCCAGCCTCAAGAAGCTTCGCCATCCCATGTCGGTGGATGTCTACGTGGAGCGCGTGATCGAGCACGCGCGTCTCGTCATCGTGCGCAGCCTCGGCGGTCTCGACTACTGGCGCTACGGCTTCGAGCGTCTTGCGCGCGCCGCATCCGAGCGCGGCACGCTGCTGGTGGCGCTACCGGGCGACGACCGGCCCGATGCGCGGCTGGTGGCGCTTTCCACGGCGCCGCGAGACGTCGTCGAGGCGTTCGACCGCTACTTTCGTGCCGGCGGGCCGCACAATGCCTGCAACGCGCTCCTCTATGCCGCACATCTCTTGGGACGCGATGTCGCCTTCGATCCCCCTCTCGATATGGAACCGGCGCTGGCGCTCGACGGGGAGGGCCTGCCTGTCAGGCTCGATACCATCTCGGCCTGTCCGGATCGGCCGAGCGCGCTCGTCGTCTTCTACAGGTCGAGCCTGCTGGCGGGAGATTTCAAGCCGGTTACGCGGTTGGCGGATGCGCTCCGCGCGCGAGGGCTGCGGCCAGTGTGCGTCGCGCTCACGAGCCTCAAAGACCCGGATGCGACCCGTCCACTCGAAGCTCTCATTCGCCGCGTGATGCCGGCCGTTGTGCTGAATGCGACGGCATTCTCCGCGATGCGGGCCGACGAGACCACTGTTCTCGACGCCGCGGACTGTCCGGTGCTGCAGGTTGCGCTCGCGGGGCATCCGAAGGTCGCGTGGGAGGCTTCCAGGCGAGGACTGTCTCCAAGCGATCTCGCGATGAACGTCGTGCTGCCCGAGCTGGACGGCCGCCTCTTTACGCGTGCGATCTCGTTCAAGGCGGATGTGGCGCCTGCGGCCGATCTGCAATACGCGCGGGTGCTGCACGAGCCCGACGACGGCCGCGTGTCTTTCGTGGCCGAGCTCGCGGCTGCCTGGGTGCGGCTTGGGCAGGCCGAGCGCGCCTCGCGGCGTGTTGCGATCCTGCTGTCCGATTATCCGAACCGCGCGGGGCGGACGGGTTATGCCTGCGGCCTCGATACGCCCGAGAGCGTGGCCGAGATCATGGGGCTGCTGCGCGCGGAAGGCTACGACGTCGGGGATGAACCGTTCGAAGCGCATGATCTCATCTCGCGCCTCGCGGATCTTGCGCCGGGGGCCGATACGATCACGGTGCCGCTCCGCGACTATCTGGGCTGGCTGGGTGCGCTGCCGGGTGAGATTGCGAAAGAGATCGAGACCGCGTGGGGTGCGCCGGAGGACGATCCGTCCTTTGAGAACGGTCATTTCCGGTTTCGCGCTGTGGTGGCCGGGAACATCGTCATCTCGCTTCAGCCGGATCGCGGTGCGCACGGCGACCGCAAAGCGGGCTATCATGACATGCAGCTTCCGCCGCGCCATGCCTATGTGGCGCTCTACGGGTGGCTGCGCGAGACGCGGAAGATCCATGCGCTCGTGCATCTCGGTACGCATGGCACGCTGGAATGGCTTCCCGGCAAGGCGCTCGCGCTTTCTGAGGCTTGCTTTCCCGAAGCGGTGCTCGGGCCCGTGCCGGTGATCTATCCGTTCATCGTGAACAATCCGGGCGAAGCAGTGCAGGCCAAGCGGCGGATTTCTGCGCTTACCATCGGGCACATGACGCCGCCATTGTGCGAGGCGGGGCTTCACGGCCCGCTGGGAGAGCTCGAAGGGCTCATCGAGGAATATGCCGAGGCCGATGGCGTCGACAGGCGGCGCATCGCGATCCTCGAGCGGGAGATTTTGGATCGCGCGTGGCGCTCTGGCCTTGCCGCGGACTGCGGGCTGGAGAAGACCGATGCGCCCCGGGATGCGATCGGCAAGCTCGATGCGCAGCTTTGCGACATCAAGGATCTGGCGATCCGCGATCATCTTCACGTGTTTGGCAGGGCGGCTTCTCTGGATGCGCGGACGGCTCTGGCGGCTCAGATGGTTCGCGCCTCCGGCGGTGGGGAGGCGCAGATCGCGGGTGTCGAGC
Organism: Hyphomicrobium zavarzinii ATCC 27496; assembly: GCF_000383415.1. Classification (GTDB taxonomy): domain Bacteria; phylum Pseudomonadota; class Alphaproteobacteria; order Rhizobiales; family Hyphomicrobiaceae; genus Hyphomicrobium_C; species Hyphomicrobium_C zavarzinii. The sequence continues at coordinate 534,124 of NZ_KB911255.1, forward strand.
AGGCGATCCTCGCGTGCGCCGAAAGCGAGCGGGGTGCCCTGATCGCGTCGCTCGACGCTCGCCGCGTTGCGCCGGGGCCATCAGGAGCGCCCACCCGTGGGCGTCGCGATGTGCTTCCCACAGGACGGAACCTCACGACCATCGATCCGCGTGCCGTGCCAACGCGGACGGCCGCTATCGTGGGCGCGCGTGCGGCCGACGAGGTTGTGCGCCGTTACATGCAGGACCACGGAGATTATCCCCGCGCGCTGATGCTCGATCTCTGGGCCTCGGCCTCGCTGCGCACAGGGGGCGACGATCTCGCCCAGGCGTTGGCCTATCTCGGCGTGCGCCCGCGCTGGGACGACGGATCGAACCGCGTGGTCGGCGTCGAGGTGCTGCCGATTGCCAAGCTCGATCGGCCGAGGATCGACGTCACGCTGCGCATCTCGGGATCGTTCCGCGACATCTTTCCGGCGCAGATTGCCCTGTTCGACCTTGCCGTGCGGCTGGTTGCGGAGCGCGACGAGCCGGAAGAGTGGAACCCGCTGTCCGCTGCAAGGCTTCGCGGTGAAAGCCTGTCTCGCATCTTCGGCAGCGAACCCGGCACCTATGGCGCGGGGGCGGCTGCAACCGCGCTTGACAGCGCGTGGGAGAGCCGGGCCGATCTCGCGGCTGCCTATCTTCAGTCCAGCTCTCATGCTTATGGGGGCGACGACAGCGAGCGTCCGGCGGCGAAAGATTTTGAGGAGCGTGTCGCGGCGACGGATGCGCTGGTGCATCCGCAAGACGACAGGGAGCGCGATCTTCTCGACGGCGATGGCGTTGCGGATTTCGTCGGGGGTTTTGCTGCGGCTGCGGCGGGGCTCGGCAAGGCGCCGGCTCTTTATCACCTCGACACCAGTGTGGCCGCGGCGCCCAAGGCGCGCACGGTCAGCGAGGAGGTCGTGCGCATCGTTCGCGGGCGGCTCACCAATCCGCGCTGGGTTTCGGGCATGATCGCGCACGGACATCGCGGCGTGGCGGAGATCGCGCAGGGCGTCGACGCGCTCTATGCGTTCTCCGCGACGGCGGACGTGGTGGACGATCACCTGTTCGAAGCGGTGCATGACGTCTTGATCGCGGACGAAGATTGCCTGGGGTCGCTTCTGACGCTGAATGCGTCTGCGGCTCGTGCCATTGCCGAACGCCTGCAAGATGCGATCGCGCGGCGCTTGTGGTCGCCCCGGCGCAACGCGGTTCATGCCGAGCTGCATCGCGTGCTCGCCAGTGGCGAGGTGCGGCGTGCATCCGAAAAGAGAGCGCTGCCATGAGCGATCCCGCCGCCACCGCGCACCGGGCGCCCGTGAGGGGATGGTGCCCGGGCGCGCTCAAGCCTATGGAAACGGGCGATGGGCTGATCGTGCGCGTGCGGGCGCACTGCGGAACGCTCAGCGCGGAGCAGATGCTCGACATCTGCGAGATCGCCGAGCGGCATGGCAATGGGCATATCGATCTCACGCGCCGCGCCAACGTGCAGATCCGCGGAATCCGGGTAGAAGGGCTTCCCGAGGTCTGGAGCATGCTTTCGGCGCTCGGCCTTATCGATCTCAATGCGGAGGCCGAGTCCGTTCGCAACGTCATGATCAACCCGCTCGCCGGGCTCGATCCGACGGAGGTCTCCGACGTTCGCCCTATCGTCCTAGCCTTGGAGACGGCGCTCTCGCAGGCGAGCGACCTCTGGTCGCTTCCAGCGAAATTCGGCTTTTCGGTCGATGGTGGCGGCGTGCTTCCTCTCGACGGCGAGCGCGCCGATGTACGTCTGAGAGCGGTCCGCGATGGGGCACGTCCGGCGATCGCCATCGGCGCCGATAGGACCGATGGCGTGGCGTGGCTGGGGATCGTCGCGCCGGATGCGGCCGTGGATGCCGTAACAGCTCTCTTGAGAGCCTCTCTCGCAGCGACCGAGAACACGGGGCGGACCCGCTTCCGGGCTCTCGCGCCTCGCCTCGTTCAGGATCTAAAGCTGGCACTCGCGCCCTATGGCGCCGCTATCTCCGAGAATGTGCTGGCGCCGCCCCAGCAGTCTTGCGGCAGTGTGCTCGGTCCGATCATGGTGAACGGAACGGTGGTTGGCGCCGGGATCGGGGCGCCGTTCGGGCGTCTCGAAGCCGCATCGATGCGCGATTTGTTGGCTGCGGCCCAGAGTTTGGGCCTGGACGAGTTCCGGCTTTCTCCATGGCGGGCGCTCGTTGTGCCTGCGACTCGGATGCGGGACGTGGAGATCCTGCTTGCGAGGGCGCGGGAGTGCGGGTTTATTGCCGATCCCGATGATCCGCTGACACTGATCGACGCGTGTCCGGGCGCGCCCGCCTGCAGCTCCGCGCGGCTGGATGTGCGAGCCGCCGCCTACAGACTTGCCCAGTTGCTTCCCCTGCCGGGTGTTTCCTCGGTTCACGTCTCGGGATGTGCCAAAGGATGCGCCCGCTCGAAGGCGGCCGATCTCATGCTGGTGGATTGCGGTACTGTGTTCGGGGTGGCTCGTCATGGGCGGGCGGAGGCTCCTCCGGTTGCCTATGTGGAGCCGGACAACCTCGAACGTCTTCGCCTGATGCTGGAAGCTGGAATTTGATGCCGTGACGCACGAGCGCTCCTATATCCGCGACGGTGCCGAGATCTACCGCAACTCGTTCTCGATCATCCGGGCCGAGGCCGATCTCGCGCGTTTCAACGGGCATTCCGAGAAGGTGGCCGTGCGCATCATCCATGCGTCCGGCATGGTCGAGATCGCGTCCGACATTGTGATGTCGGACGATTTCACCGCACGTGCGCGGGAGGCTTTGCTCGCGGGCGCGCCTATTCTCTGCGACGCCAACATGGTGGCGCATGGCATCACCCGGAGCCGCCTGCCTGCCAACAACGAAGTGATCTGCACGCTTCAGGCCCCCGAGGTTGCGGAGCTGGCGCGCAAGATGGGTACGACGCGATCCGCGGCCGCGATGGAGCTGTGGCGGCCGAAACTCGCCGGAGCCGTCGTCGCCATCGGCAACGCGCCGACCTCGCTGTTCCGCCTGCTCGAAATGCTGGACGAGGGCGCACCGCGCCCGGCGGCTATCGTGGGGATTCCGGTCGGGTTTGTGGGAGCTGCCGAATCCAAGGAGGCGCTTCGGGCCGATGGCCGGTGCCCCTATCTGATCGTGAAGGGCCGTAAGGGGGGAAGTGCGATGACGGCAGCGGCGATCAACGCCCTTGCGAGCGAGGCCGAATGATCTCTCTCGAAGACATCGGCGGAAAGGCGGTCGCGGGAACGCTCTACGGCATCGGCGTCGGGCCGGGCGATACCCGCTACATGACGCTGCGTGCTGCCGCGCTCGTGTGCTCCGTCGATGTGATCGCCTTCTTCGCGAAGAAGGGTCGGCAGGGCAACGCCCGCAAGGTCGTCTCAGCGCTGGTCGGTGCCGAGCGCCGGGAGCTGCGTTTCGAATATCCCCTTACAGACGAGGTTCCTGCCGATCACTCCGAGTATCGGGAGCAGATCGCCAGGTTCTACAAGGAAACTGCCGCTGCTCTGGAAGCCGAGCTCAAGGGTGGGCGTTCGGTCGGGTTGCTCGCGGAGGGCGATCCATTCTTCTACGGCTCGTTCATGCACATGTGGCGCCGTTTGGACGAAGCGTTTCCTGTGGAGGTCGTGCCTGGTGTTACGGGCATGTCCGGATGCTGGACGCGCGCCAATGCGCCGATCACGTGGGGCGACGATATCCTCACCGTCATTCCAGGCACGCTCGACGAGGAGCGGCTGACGCAGCGGCTCGCGGCGTCGGATGCGGCCGTCATCATGAAGATCGGACGCAACCTCGAGAAAGTACGCCGGGCGGTGGAGAATGCGGGCCTTTCCGATCGCGCGATCTACGTCGAGCGCGGGACGATGGCGGATGAGCTGATCATGCCGCTCAGGGAGTGTGACGGCGTGGCCGGAACTTATTTCGCCATGGTGATCATTCCCGGCCAGGGGCGGCGGCTATGAACGGTAAGCTGACAGTGGTGGGGCTTGGTCCCGGCGCACCGGAACTGGTGACGCCTGCGGTGCGGAAGGCCCTCGAAGAGGCGACCGATCTCGTCGGCTATTTCACCTATCTCGATCGTGTGCCGCCGGGCCCTGCAGGGCAGCGGCGCCACGGTTCAGACAACCGCGTCGAGGTCGATCGCGCGCGTCATGCGCTGGCGCTCGCCGAGGCCGGTCATACCGTTGTCGTCGTGTCGGGCGGCGATCCCGGCGTGTTCGCGATGGCGGCTGCCGTTTTTGAAGCGATCGAAGAGGGCGAGCCTGCGTGGCGCGCGCTGGACATCCGTATCGAGCCCGGCGTCACAGCGATGCTGGCGGCAGCCGCTAGCGTGGGAGCTCCGCTCGGAGGTGATTTCTGCGCCATCTCGCTGTCTGACAATCTCAAAGCGTGGAGCACGATCGAGCAGCGGCTCGAAGCGGCCGCACGTGGAGATTTCGTGATCGCGCTCTACAATCCGGCTTCGCGCGCCAGGCCGGAGCAACTCGGCCGTGCGCTGGGTTTTCTCAGAGGCTTGAAAGCAGCCGATACGGTGGTGCTGTTCGTCAAGGCAGCGGGCACGGCGGACCTGCAGGTGCGGATCGAGAGCCTCGGCAAGGCCGATCCCGCCGGTGTCGACATGCGGACGCTGGTGCTGATCGGCTCCAGCCGGACGCGCCTGATCCCGCGCGACGGCGCTACGCCGTGGGTTTACACGCCGCGCTCGGAGCGCGAGGCATCAGCATGATGCCGGATGAGCCAGTCGAGCGCTTCTTCCGCGTCGCGAACGACGGCTGGGTTCGCCTTGTGCGGCCGCGCGATCATGATCACCGGAAGACCCAGCGTGCGGGCGGCTTCGATCTTGGCATAGGTGGCGCTGCCGCCGGAATTTTTCGACACGACCACATCGATCCGCTCGCTGCGGAGCAGTGCGATCTCGCTCGCGAGATCGAAGGGGCCGCGGTGCTGGAGCAGGGTCAGGAGGGGCGGAAGTGGCGCGGTGTCCGGCGGCTCGATGAGGCGCGCGAGATAGGTGTGGTGCGGCGCGCGCGTGAACGCGCCGATGGTCTGGCGGCCGATGCTCAGAAATACCCGGCGCGGTGTCTTTCCCAAGCTGTCCGCTGCGTCTTCCACGGTTTTGACGGTCTGCCAGCGGTCTCCGGCGACCGGTTGCCAGGGCGGGCGGATGACGGTGCACAGCGGAATTCCCGCCTGGATCGTGGCCGCGTTCGCGTTTGCGGAGATTTGGGCGGCGAAGGGATGCGTCGCGTCGATCACCGCTTCGGTTTTGGATTGAGCAAGCCACTGGGCAAGCCCCTCCGCGCCGCCGAAGCCTCCGATGCGGACGGCGATGCCAGGGGTTGCCGGTGCTTTGGTGCGACCGGCCAGGGACAAGGTGGGCGCAAAGCGCGGATCGCCTTCGAGGCGCTTCGCGAGGGCGGACGCTTCCGTCGTGCCGCCGAGTATGAGGATGCGCATCGGGGTGCTGCTCATGGCTGGTAACGAGACAGGCCGCTCCGGCGCGCGCTGGCTGTCTCTCATCGGGCTGGGTGAGGACGGCGTCGCGGGGCTCTCGGATTCGGCGAAGCTGCTCCTAGAGAGTGCCGAGCTGGTGGTCGGCGGGAAAAGACATCTCATGTTGGTCCGAGATCTCGTGCGCGGCAAGCAACTTTCCTGGCCGAGCCCGATCAGCGAGGCTTGGCCCGAGATCATGGCGTGGCGGGGGCGCCCGGTGGCGGTGCTGGCCAGCGGCGATCCCTTTTTCTATGGCGTCGGCAAGCAGCTCGTGGAGCTCGTTCCCGTCGAGGAGATGCTGTGCCTGCCGCAGCCGTCCGCGTTCTCGTTTGCCGCCTCGCGGCTCGGCTGGGCGTTGCAGGATACGGCGCTGGTGACGCTGCATGGGAGGCCGCTCGAAGCGATCATCCGGCACCTTCAGCCGGGTGCGCGCATTCTGGCGCTGTCGTGGAACGGCAAGACGCCGTCCGATGTCGCCCGGCTGCTCGCGGCGCGCGGTCTTGGCGAGGCGAGGATCACCATTCTCGAAGCGCTGGGCGGGCCGCGCGAGCGCGTGGTGTCCGGCCGGGCTTCGGAGCTTTCCTGTGGTGAGACGGACGATTTAAATACCATCGCAATCGAGGTGCCGGCGGGTGCCTGTGACGTTGCGCTCAGCCTGTCATCGGGGCTCGACGACGATCTTTTCGAGAACGATGGGCAACTCACCAAGCGTGAGATCCGCGCGGTGACGCTGTCGTCCCTCGCGCCGCGAGCGGGAGAGGTTCTGTGGGACGTGGGGCTCGGCGCCGGCTCGATTGCGATCGAGTGGCTGTTGCGTCATCCGTCACTCAAGGCGTTCGGCATCGAGGAGCGCGCGGACCGCGCGGAGCGGGCGGCTCGCAATGCGGCGCAACTCGGCACGCCGGATCTCGCCATCGTGAGGGGACGCGCACCGGAAGCTTTTTCCGGCCTCCCCAGTCCCGATGCGGTGTTCATCGGCGGGGGGATGGGGGACGCCGGCGTGTTCGAAGCTGCGTGGGCCGCGCTGAAACCTGGAGGCCGTCTCGTTGCAAATGCGGTTGCGCTCAAGACCGAGATGCTGGTGCTCGACTTGTTCCAGCGCTACGGCGGCGATCTCGTGCGGCTGGGTGTGGCGCGGCTGAAGCCTGTCGGGGGCGAGACGGTCTGGAATCCGGGCAAGCCGGTTACGCAATGGCGGGTGGTGAAGCCATGCTCGTAGCGGGGATCGGATGCCGGCGCGGTGCGTCGGCGGCGGACATCGATGCGGTGATCACGGCCGCGCGGGAGGCATTCCGGTGCGAAGCTCCTATCGCGCTGATCGCGACGGAGGCGTCCAAATCCGATGAGGATGGTTTGCAGGAGGCGGCGCGGCGCCTCGGCGTGCGTGTCGCAACCTATCCAACAGATGCGCTGGATGCGATGGCGGGGTCGGTGCTGACGCAATCGGCTGCCGCGCTGGAACACAAGGGCACACGATCCGTTGCCGAAGCGGCGGCCTTGCTGGCGGCCGGCGTGAACGGCCGGCTGCTGGGGCCGAGGGTGGCGACGCCAAGGGCGACGTGCGCGTTTGCCATCGGCGACGGCACGCGATCGGATGGAGGCGGAACGTGACGGTCCATTTCATTGGCGCCGGTCCGGGGGCTGCGGATCTCATCACGCTGCGCGGGCGCGATCTGATCGCGGCGTCTCCCGTTTGCCTTTACGCGGGATCTCTGGTGCCCAAGGAGCTTCTCTCGCACTGCCCGCCGGATGCCCGCATTGTCGATACGGCCCCCTTTTCGCTCGATGAAATCATTGCGGAGATGAAGGCGGCCACGGATGCGGGGAAGGATGTCGCGCGCCTGCATTCGGGCGACGTTTCGATATGGAGTGCGGTGGGCGAGCAGATGAGGCGCCTCGATGCGCTGGGCATTCCCTACACGATGACGCCGGGAGTGCCGTCGTTCGCGGCCGCTGCGGCTGCCCTGTGCCAGGAATTGACGCTCCCTGAAGTCGCGCAATCGCTCGTGCTTACGCGCACGCCGGGGCGCGCCTCTTCGATGCCGCCCACGGAGACGCTGGCTGCGTTTGCCGCCACGCGCGCGACGCTTGCCATCCATCTTTCAATCCAGGCCATCGCCGAGGTGGTTCAGGAACTGGTGCCGTTGTACGGCAAGGACTGCCCCGCCGTCGTGGTCGCGAAGGCGAGCTGGCCCGACCAGGAGATCCTGCGCGGCACGCTCGGCACCATTGCCGATGCAGTCGGCGAAGCCGGAATAGATCGCACGGCGCTCATTCTTGTTGGTCCGTCGCTGGGGCACCGCGATTTTCGTGAGAGCGCGCTCTACAGCGTGGACTACCAGCGCCGCTACAGGGGGCGCTGATGGTGACGGCGCGCAGGACAAGAGGGTTGATCGTTGCGGCGCCCTGCTCTGGCTCGGGCAAGACGACGGTAACGCTCGGCCTGCTCGCAGCATTGCGGCAGAGCGAACGCGCGGTTCAGCCGTTCAAGACGGGACCCGATTACATCGATACCGGCCATCATGAGGCGGCGGCCGGGCGGCCGAGCTTCAATCTCGATACATGGGCGATGCCCGCTCCTGCGATCAAGCGGCTCGTCGCCGATACGACGCCGGATGCGGATGTCGCCATCGTAGAAGGCGTGATGGGCTTGTTCGACGGCGCCTCGGATGCGGGGCGCGCCGGGAGCGGGTCCACGGCGGATCTCGCTGCGCTGCTCGGCTGGCCGGTGGTTCTGGTGCTCGACGTTTCCGGGCAGACGGAGACGGCCGCGGCGCTGGCGCTGGGTTGCGCTCTCTACCGGCCGGATGTGCGCGTCGTGGGGGTCATTCTCAACCAGGTCGCCAGCGCGCGTCATCTGGCGATGATCACGCCGGGCTTCGCGCGCATCGGGCTCAAGGTGTTCGGCGCCCTGTTCCGCGATGGCGATTTGCGGCTGCCGGAACGCCATCTCGGTCTGGTGCAGGCGGGCGAGACGGAAGACTGGCAAGCGAAGATAAACCGCATCGGGGCACGGATCGCGGACGAGGTGGATCTCGCTGCGCTTCTGGAGGCGGCTCATCATATCGAACCGGCTGCCTCGCCCGAGTTGCGTCCGGCGATGCGGCCTCCCGGTCAGCGGGTTGCCCTCGCCCGCGATGTCGCGTTCTCGTTCGCCTACAATCACCTTCTGAAATCGTGGCGTGACGCGGGGGCGGAGATCCTGCCGTTCTCGCCGTTGCAGGACGAGAGCCCGAGCGAAGCTGCGGACGCGATCTGGCTTCCCGGCGGATATCCGGAGCTGCATGCGGGACGGATTGCGGCCGCGTCTCGCTTTCTCACGGGCTTGAGAGCGGCGGCGGAGCGGGCCGTCCCCATTCACGGCGAATGCGGAGGCTACATGGTGCTGGGGCAGGGGCTCGAGGACGCGGACGGCCATCGGCATGCGATGGCGGGACTGCTCACTGCGGAGACCTCGTTCCTCAAGCGCAAGCTACATCTTGGATATCGCCGCGCGAGGCTGCTTTCCGATTGCGTGCTGGGCAGGAAGGAGGCCGAGATCTACGGGCACGAGTTCCATTACGCGACGCTGCTGTCGGATACGGGGCAGCCGTTGATGGAGTGCCGGGATGCGGGGACCGGCGCCGTGCGCCCCGCAGGCTCACGCAATGGCTCCGTGACCGGCTCGTTCTTTCATTTTCTGTCGTCGGATTGATCGCTCCGCGCTTTAGGGCGCGTTCTTCGCAGCACGTAGGTATCCATGATCCAGCCGTGCTTCTCTTTCTCGCGGGCGCGGATCTGCTCGATGACATCGACGAGATCGCGAAGCTTGCCGGACAGGAGAATTTCGTCGGGCGTGCCGAGGTAGGCTCCCCAGTGGATCTCGATATCGTCGTCGCAGATGGCGCGGAGCGTCTCGCCGCCGTCGAGCATGACGACGACGCTCTCTTCCGTCTCCGGCATTCCGTGCTTCACGAGTTTGCGCCCCGTCGTGATATGCACCGGCTCTCCCACCGCGTTCAGAACCATGGCGTGGCGCGCGGCGAGTGCCTGCACGCTGCTGATGCCCGGAATAACCTCGCAGTCGAATTCGAGGCCACCTTCCGAGCGTAGCAGATCCACAAGGCGCAAGGTGCTGTCGTAAAGGCTCGGATCGCCCCATACGAGGAACGCGCCGCAGCCGTTTACATCCACCTCGGCTGTGATCTGTGCGGCAAGCCGCTTCGCGCGTTCGCGATGCCAATCGGCGACGCCGAGCTTGTAGCCGCCGGGTTCCGGATCGCGCACGGGGTCTGCGATCGAAATGAACTTGAAGGGGCGATCCTTCATGTGGCGTTCGCAGATTTCCTTGCGAAAGCGCACGAGATCGCCTTTTGCCTCGCCCTTGTCGAACACAAAGAACGCATCCGCCTGATTGAGGGCGTTGATAGCCTGGATGGTGATGTAATCGGGATTTCCGGCCCCGATGCCAATGACGAGAAGGCGTCTCATGGTTCCTCGATGACGCCGTATCAATTCTCGCGCGCCTGTAGGGCTGCATTCTAGCCCCCGGCCGATCCGCGGGCCAGCTCTCTCGATGACGCCGGCGCATGGTTTCCGGAGCCCATTTTGCGGGTGAGGTGATCTTTGGCAGGTGTGGGCAGTTGACACCGGCGTCCGGCCGTAGCCAAAGTGGCGCCGTGACGGTTCCAGGAGGTCGAGTTCCCAGCCTCCGGATTAATAGGGAACGCGGTGAGACTTATGTCGAAGCCGTGGCTGCGCCCGCAACTGTTAACGGCAAGCTTTGGCCGAACTGCCACTGGCGATCCGTCGCCGGGAAGGCCGCTCGAAGCGCTTGAGCCGTAAGCCAGGAGACCTGCCTTCACAAGTCGCCCACCTGATGTGCGGGACGCGCAGAGGGACGGACAACCGTCGTGGCGACTGATGTGCAACCGAACGGACGCTGCGTCAGGTCATCGCGAAGTGGGCATTTAATTTCGAAAACAACGGGCAATCACGATACTCGCGCCGCATGAGAGATGCGGCTGCCCGTCGATCCGAAACAGTCACACGCGCGGTTCTCCGCAGCTTCCTGCTCCTCGCCGGCGGGATCAGATGATCATTCGTGCCACGCTTATCGCAGTTCGCCTTGCCGCCCGGATCAACGGTCGTGGCGTGAGGCTGCTGGCTGCCGCATGCGCGGCGGTGATGCTTGCCGGCTCCATGGCGGCTCATGCGGACGCGCCGCCACGGCGTGTCGTTTCCATGAACCTCTGCACGGATCAACTCGCCATGTTAATGGCCGACGAGGGCCAGCTTCGCTCTGTCTCGCACCTGGCGATAGATCCCGAGAGTTCGGTGCTGGCGGAGCAGGCGCGCCGGTTTCCGATCAACCACGGGCTCGCCGAAGAGATCTTCATGATGAAGCCGGATCTCATTCTGTCCGGCACGTTCACCAATCGCGCCTCCATTGCGATGTTGAAGCGCCTGGGCTTCCGGCTCGAGGAGTTTCCGCCGTCGTACTCGTTTCCGGAGATCCGGGAGCAGATGTTGCGGATGGGGCGCCTGCTGCATCGGGAGGCACGGGCACAGGAGCTGATCGGCGAGCTTGACCGGCAACTCGCCGCAATTCCCGAGTGGATTCATGGGGGGCGTCGCCCGCTTGCGGCTCTCCATTATGCCAACAGCTATACGTCCGGCTCGGGGACGCTGGCGAGCGCGATCGTGGAGCGCTCGGGTTTCGAGAACCTGGGGTCCAGGCTGGGCCTCACCGGCATGGTGCGGCTTCCGCTCGAGGTGCTCGTGAACTCCGCGCCCGATCTGATCATTGGCGGCCTTCGCCCCGGCACGGCGCCTGCGCTCGCCTACCAGACCTTCGAGCACCCGGCATTGAGAGCGGTCCTCGACGGGGGCGAGCTCACATCCATTCCTGACAGATATTGGATCTGCGGAGCGCCTTTCACCGCGCAAGCCGTCCGCTTGCTCTCGGCGCACGCGCCTGTGCTCAAGGCCGAGCGGGGCGCTGCGAAATGAGCTATCGCCTCCTGCTCGCGGCGCTCGCGGTGCTCGTCGTCCTCTTGTTCGCCATCTCGCTTCTGATCGGCCCGGCCGGATTGGACGTCGGGACTTCCATCGCCGGATTGCTCAATGGCGACAATGAAGCGGCGCGTCTGGTGATGCGGGAGATCCGCCTGCCGCGGGCCATCCTCGGCCTCGCGATCGGCGCGACGCTCGGTCTTTCGGGCGCCGTGCTGCAAGGGTATTTGCGCAATCCGCTCGCGGATCCAGGCGTGCTCGGCATCAGTGCGTCGGCATCGCTGGGCGCGGTGATTGCGCTCTATACCGGGTTATCCGGCGCATTCGCGCTTGCGCTTCCATTGATGGCGATGGGTGGCGCCGTCGCTGCTGTCGTGCTGATCCAACTGCTTTCGGGCACGCATGCCGGCACGCTCACGCTCATCCTTTCCGGTGTCGCCATCACGAGCCTTTCCGGCGCTCTCACCTCGCTGGCGCTCAACCTCTCGCCCAATCCATTTGCGGCCGTCGAGATCCTGTTCTGGATGCTGGGCTCGCTCGCGGACCGCTCGATGCTGCACGTCTATCTGTCGCTTCCCTTCATGCTGGCGGGCTGGGTCATGCTGTTCGCGCTGGGGCGGGCGCTGGATGCGCTCACGCTCGGCGCCGATGTCGCCTCCAGCATGGGCATCCGCCTTCGCCGGACGCAGTGGCTGGCGGTGCTGGGGACCGCCGCTTCGGTGGGGGCGGCAACGGCGGTGGCGGGCTCCATCAGTTTCGTGGGGCTCATCGTTCCTCATCTGCTTCGCCCGCTCGTCGGGGCGCAGCCGAGCCGGTTGCTCACCGCCAGCGCGCTCGGCGGCGCGGCGCTGCTGCTGGCGTCCGATATCGCCACGCGGATCATCGCGCCGGGACGCGATCTCAAGCTGGGCGTGCTCACGGCCATCGTGGGAGCGCCGTTCTTCCTCTGGCTCGTCATCAAGAACCGGAGGAACGTCCTATGACCACGCTTTCGGTCGACAAAGTTTCGGTTCAGCTCGGACCGCGCCCGGCGCTGACCGACGTCTCCTTGTCGCTAAAGGGGGGTGACTTCATTGGATTGATCGGACCGAACGGGGCGGGCAAGTCCACCCTGATCAAATCCATCCTGGGGCTGGTGCCCTCGACTGGGACCCTCGCCATCAATGGCCGGCTGCTTGCTAAGCTGGATGCGCCCGAGCGCGCGAAGCTCCTGAGCTACGTTCCGCAGGAGCGGGATGTGGCTTGGCCACTCAGCGTGGAGAAGGTCGTCGCACTCGGACGGACGCCGTACCTGCAACCGATGCGCGGGTTGACGGATCGCGACGGGGCTAGGGTCGAAGAGGCGATGGCGGAGGCCGACGTTCTCGTACTTCGCGACCGGCTGCTGTCGGAATTGTCAGGCGGCGAGCGGGCGCGGGTTCTCATCGCCCGCGCGTTGGCTCAGGATACTCCGATCCTTCTGGCCGATGAGCCGACGGCCGGCCTCGATCCGTCTCACCAGATCAGCCTGATGAAGGTGCTCGCCGGCCTCGCGCAGCGGGGACGGATCGTGGTGGCCTCGCTCCACGAATTGTCACTCGCGGCCCGATGGTGCACGCGGCTCGTGCTGCTCGATCGCGGGAGGGTGGCTGCGGACGGTGCGCCTCAGCACGTGTTGACGGAAGCGAACATCGCCGAGGTGTACGGCATCTCCGCTTTTCTCCAGCAAAGTGCGAAGGGCCTCATCGTGCAGCCGCTCGATACGATCTGAGGGCCTGCCGATCCAGGATTGCGGCTTTGCCGATCCGTTCCCACCGGTCTCTTTCCGAACGTCTGCAGAAAGATGCGATGAACATCCGCGTCTTGTTCTAGTGTTGTGCCTTGATGAAAGAGAGCAGGGCATTGAACGGCTCGATCTCTGTTTTGCCAAAGGCCCTGCATCTCGTCGTGCAGTCGGCAATCGTCCTGCCCGTGATGAACTGCTTGATCTTCGCCATATCGAATGGGCACTTCTGACGAACGATCGGCTCGCCATTGAACCGCTTCTCGAAGTAGAAGACGTTTTCGTAGAACGTCGCGCGGATGCTCTTTGTGTCCGCGTTCTGATAGGCGATGTACCAATCGCTTTGTTTTTCGCCAATGACCTGGCCCGTGCACTTCTCGCTCTTGCCGGTTTCATCCACCGTGCAGGTTCCCTCCTGAGCCAGCAGGTATTCGACCTTCTTCTCGCTGATCCACTTCGCATGATCGACGAGGTAGTACCGGAAGCGGCCGTCAGGGAGCTGTTCGGTGAATTTGTTATAGCAGCCGTTTTCTCCGAAGAAGTCCGGGTTCTCCTTGACCTCGTCGGCACCCGCCTCGCCCCATACGCCGGCGTAGGGATGGTCTCCGGCGATTGCCGGGGCGCATCCCAAAATCAGCATCATTGCCGTGGCCGTGACAGGGAGCTTCATGGGTTTCACTCGTTTGCTGCGTGACGAGCCAGAGGTTTGGGACACGCGCGAACCTGCGTAAAGCGCGGGAGCGGCAGTGGGAATTCTTGCCATGCTCTTTTGCCTGGCTTGGCACCACGGGTTGAACTGAAGCGGGCTTCCCTGCGGCTATCGGACGAGAAACCGGAATGTCTGCGAGAAAGTCATGGGTAGCGCGCTCACCTCCGGCGGAATTTCCGGGAAAGGGGCGGCGCGTTCGAGCGTCGTGAGAGCGGCGCGGTCCAGCACCTCGGCTCCCGACGATGAAACTACTTCCTTTGCTATAAGCGACCCATCAAGTCCCACCGTGAACTTCACGACGACGGTCCCGGTCATGCGCGAGCGCGGGTTCACCTTGGCGCGCTGGACGCGCTCGTTGATCTTGCCGAGGTAGAGCCTGGTGATGCTGGCGTCGCCGCCCTTCTTCTCCTCTCCGGAGCTGTACTCCGTCACGATCACGACTTGCTCGGGCTGGGCCACGAGCTGGATATCCTCGGGTGCCGCTTCCTCCAGGGGGGTGAGCGAGGGGGACTGTCCACGATAGCTTTCGAGAGCGGGCTCCTTGAGTGCGTCCGGCGAGGCGGGCTGGTTGGCTTCGGCGATCGTGTCCGGCGGAGGGTGATGCTGGGCGGCCAGCGGTGGAGCCTCTGAGAGCGATTGCGGAAGCGTCTCATCGGCCTTCACAGCGTCGGAGAGCTGGTTCTGCTCGGGGGATGATGCCTGATTGGCCGCAACAAACTCCTGCTCCTCAATGCGTTCCGGTTCTGGACCGCGCACATCGACGAGGTTTGGCTCGATGGTGCTTTCCTCGGACGCAATGACGTCGCGGATCGTCTCCGGCTGAGCGCGAGAAAGAGTATCGGCCGGTGCCTCCTGCGGAGCGAGCGGGGTGACGTTCTCGGCCAGGCTGCCGCTTGCATCCTCTGCCGTGTTTTGTGGCTCGTCCAAAGGCGCTACCATCGGAGGTGGCGGCGCGGCCTGATCGATCGCAACGGATGGCTGGGCCTCGAGGCTTTGGAGGTCATCTCCGATATTCGTGACCTCGCTCAGGTCCATGCCCTGAGGCTCAAGGAAGATCTCTTGCGCCTCTCCGAGATTCAACGCCTCGAATTGTTCCGGCTGAAGGCGCAGCCAGAGAGCATTGCCGACCAATCCATGGAGCAGCAGCGAAAAAAGGATGGCTGTTGCCCTCAGCATGGCCGTGTCGCTCTCCTTCCTCCTTTTCGATAGCGGGAGCGAGCGTAGCGTCCGGCCGAGGCGAGCGCCATATCGGCGGGGAAACGATCTGTGCTCAAACTCTACGAGGCAAAGTTGGGGCGGGACGGCGCGGCGGCTTGAGAGTCAGACGGGGGGCGCCCAGCGTGGAATTCCCCTCCTGCGACAGGGAAATAGCCCTGCCACCTTTGCCAAACTGCCTGCATTTCCTTGCTGTTTCGCTTTCAAGTCGCGTCTGTTCTGGGCAGCCGGACGGCTCCGAAAGCTTCGCCTAGAAGAACGCCTGGCCGGGACGCATGCCGAGCTTTTTCAGAATCAGAGCCAGCGGGCAGAAGCCTGTCAGCGAGGCCTGCAGGAGATTGGCTCCGACGAATGCCGTGAGGAAGAGCCAGTACGGGCTGTGATAGTGGCTCAATACGAGGCTCACCAGGATCATCGATCCTGCAAAGGCCAGCACGGCGCGATCTATGGTCATTTCGATAGTCTCCGGTTTTTTGGCGCGCGGTGCTCGCAGAAGATTTCATGCAGCACGCCGATAAGGCGGGATACGCGCTCATCAGCCAGCGCGTAGTAGATCATCTGCGCTTCCCGCCGCGTGGCGACGAAGCCGCCTTCTCTCAGTTTAGCGAGATGTTGGGAGAGCGCCGATTGGCTGAGCGGTACGACCTCTTCCAGCGCCGAGACCGACCGCTCACCGTTATGCAACTCACAAAGGATCATCAGGCGATGCGGGTTGGCGAGCGCCTTGAGCAGGGCCGCGGCATCTTCGCTACTGGAGGTTAGCTCTTTAATATTCATATTTGCTAATTTAGAATATTCTGATATTGAGTCAAGCTCAATTAGAGGCCGCCTAGAAGGGCCAGCCCATGAAGGCATTTGCCGGTATTCTTTCCGCCACATATCTGCTCGCGCTCGCCGCGGGCGTGGATGCGCGCGCGGCTGATCCATCGACGTTCGAGGTCGCTGCCACGGAGATCGACGATCTCAAATCCGTCTACGCCACGGTGCGCAGCCGCGATCTGATCTACGCGCGCGTGCGTACGCCTGGCACGGTGGTGGCGCTCAAGACGGACGAAGGAGATTCGGTGGGTCAGGGCCAAGTTCTCGCTCTCGTCGCCGATCCGAAGATCGCGCTCAAGATCAAGGCCATCGATGCCCGCATCGTCGCCGCGACTTCGCGCATGGAGACGGCGAAGGTCGAGCTCGAGCGGTCGCAAACGCTGTTGTCCCAGGGCGTCTCGCCGCAATCGCGTGTCGATCAGGCGCAGACGGCCTACGACGTGGCATCCAACGATCTCAAGGCTGCGCAGGCCGAGCGCGCGGTCGCCGAGACGGAGATCCAGGAAGGAGAGGTGCTGGCCCCGACGGCCGGGCGCGTACTCAAGGTTCCGGTTACGGAGGGAAGCGTCGTTCTTCCCGGTGAGAGCATCGCCACGATTGCCGCCAACGGATACCTTCTGCGCCTTGAGCTGCCGGAACGCTTTGCCCGTTTCATGAAAGTGGGCGATCCCATTCGTCTCGGCGCGCGCGGTCTCGAGAGCCCGGAGGCGCCGCTGGCGAGCGGGCGTATTACTCAGGTCTATCCCGAGCTCGACAATGGCCGCGTCATCGCCGACGCCGAAGTGCCGGACCTCGGCAGCTATTTCGTTGGAGAGCGTGTTCTCGCCTGGATCTCGGCGGGCAAGCGCCAGGGGTATGTCGTTCCGCGGCCGTTCGTGTTCCGCCGCTTCGGTATCGATTTCGTGCGGCTCGCGCGGAATGGCTCCGGGTATGCGGATGTCGTCGTTCAGACGGGGCGCACGGTTCAGACGCCGGACGGGCAGCAGAGCGTCGAAGTGCTCGCAGGGGTCAACGCCGGCGACAGGCTGGTGCTGCCATGACGGGTTCTCCTCGGCTCGGGATCTCGGGGTTCCTGACCCGCGCCTTCATTCAATCGCCGTTGACGCCGCTCATTCTGCTCGCGAGCCTTGCGCTCGGGCTGATCGCGCTGGTGGCACTTCCGCGCGAGGAGGAGCCGCAGATCTCGGTGCCTATGGTGGACATCTTCGTCTCCGCCGACGGGCTCAAGGCGGAGGATGCGGTCAAGCTCGTCACCGAGCCGCTCGAAACCATCGTCAAAGCCATCAACGGCGTCGAGCACGTGTATTCGAGCACTGAGGACGACAGGGTGGTCGTAACGGCCCGCTTCTTCGTCGGCACCCCGCAGGACGACGCCATTCTGCGCGTTCATGAGAAGGTTCGCGCCAACTATGACCGGATACCCGTGGGTATTCCCGAGCCCCTGATCGTTGGCCGCGGTATCGATGACGTCGCCATCGTCACGCTCACGCTGGCTCCTAAGGCGGGCATCACCCGCTACGAGGACAACGCCCTCTTTCATATCGCCGAGAATTTGCAGGTCGAGCTCGCAAAGCTTGAAGATGTCGGCCTTTCCTACATCGTCGGCGGACGGCCGGATCAGATCCGTGTGGAACCGGTTCCGGAAAAGCTTGCGAACTACGGTGTGACGCTTGCCGAGCTCGTCGGAAAGGTGAAGGGCGCCAACCGCTCGTTTCTCGCGGGACGCGTGCGTGAGGGCGGACAGAGCCTTTCGGTCGCGGCCGGGCAAACGCTTCAGGGTGTCCCCGACATTGGTCTGCTGCTGCTGACCACGCGCGATTCCCGTCCCGTCTATGTCCGCGACGTTGCGAATGTCGTCGTGGGCGCCAAGCCGCTCGAGCGCCGCGCGTGGCACATCAGCAAAGGTGAGACCGGAGAGCTGCAACGGGCACCGGCCGTTACTCTGGCGCTTGCCAAGCGCGCAGGCGCCAACGCGGTGGTGATCTCGGAGCGCATCGTCGAGCGGCTAAAGGATCTCAAGGGCCAGCTGGTCCCGGACGACGTGGATGTGATCGTCACCCGCAACTACGGCGAGACCGCCAACGACAAGGCGAACGAGCTGCTCTTCCACCTGGGCCTCGCCACTCTCTCGATCGTGCTTCTCGTCGGACTCGCCATCGGGTGGCGCGAGGGCGCGGTGGTGCTCGTCGTCATTCCCGTCACGATCCTGCTGACGCTGTTCGCATCCTGGCTGCTCGGCTACACCATCAATCGCGTCAGCCTGTTCGCTCTCATTTTCTCGATCGGCATTCTGGTTGATGACGCCATCGTCGTCATCGAGAATATTGCGCGCCACTGGGCCATGCCCGATGGCCGCAGCCGAACGGCCGCTGCCATCGACGCGGTCGCGGAGGTCGGTAATCCGACCATCTTCGCGACGCTCACCGTCGTTGCCGCGCTTCTGCCGATGCTGTTCGTTTCGGGCCTGATGGGACCCTACATGAGCCCAATCCCGGCGAATGCGTCGGCGGCCATGCTGCTGTCTTTCTTTGTCGCCGTCATCGTGACGCCATGGCTGATGCTTCGCTTTGTGGGCGGTGCGGCAGGCGGGCATGTCGAAACGGCCGGCGGCGGCTGGCTCGGTCATAGCTACCGGGCGGCTGCGCGTCCGATCATTTCCGCGCGGCGCTCGGCGCTCGGCTTTCTGCTGATGGTCGGCGCGGCGACGTTGCTCGCGCTGCTTCCGTTTGCCACCAAGGCAGTCACCGTGAAGCTCTTGCCCTTCGACGACAAGTCGGAATTCCAGGTGGTGGTCGATCTCCCTCCGGGCTCCAGCCTCGAGCAGACGGATCGCGTTCTCAACGCGGCGGCGGAACGCCTGGCAGGGCTTTCCGAGCTGTCGTCGATCCAAGCCTACGCGGGCACGGCCGCGCCGTTCAACTTCAACGGCCTCGTGCGGCACTCCTATCTGCGCAGCGCGCCTCACCAAGGTGATCTACAAGTCAATCTCGCGCCGAAAGGGGAACGCACCCGCGCGAGCCATGCAATCGCCCTCGAAGCGCGCCACCTGCTCGACGGTCTCCCAATGCCGCCGGGAACTGTCGTGAAGGTGGTGGAGGTTCCGCCTGGTCCGCCCGTGATCGCGACGCTGCTCGCCGAGGTGTACGGCGCGGACGCGGAGCAGCGGCGTGCGGTCGCCCGAGAGGTTGCGGCGCTTTTCCGGTCGGTTCCTTACATCGTGGACGTGGACGTGGGCTTCCGCGAGCATGCGCCGCGTCTGCGCATTACCCTCGACCAGGACAACCTCGAATTCCATAACGTCCAGGAAAACGACGTCTACAGCACCATCGGGGCTTATCTCACGGGCACCGCGGTCGGCTACTCACACAAGGGCGGAGGCCGCCACCCCGTCGAGATCGCGGTGCAGCTTCCGAAAAACGATCTCGCGATCTCGGAGCGGACGCTGTCGACGCCGGTACCGGCCAACGCGCTTCCCGGCGAGCGGGGTGTCGTCGAGCTGGGCGACGTTGTGCGTGTCACGCGAGAGGAAGCATCTCCGGTCGTGTTCCGGCACAACGGACGCGCGGCCGAGATGGTGATGGCGGAGCTGGCCGGCGCTTACGAGGCGCCGATCTATGGGATGCTGGCGGTGCAGCAGCTCATCGACGCCAAAGACTGGGGCGCGCTGCCGAAGCCTGAAGTGCGCCTCCACGGGCAGCCGCTAAGCGAGACGAAGCCGGTTCTCTTGTGGGACGGCGAGTGGGAGGTCACCTATGTCACCTTTCGCGACATGGGCGCGGCTTTCGCGGTGGCGCTGCTCGGAATTTATGTGCTGGTCGTGGCGCAGTTCCGCTCGTTCACGTTGCCGCTCGTCATTCTGACGCCGGTGCCCCTGACGCTGATCGGCATCGTGTTCGGGCATTGGCTGTTCGGGGCGCCATTCACGGCCACGTCGATGATCGGGTTCATTGCGCTCGCGGGCATCATCGTGCGCAACTCGATCCTGCTCGTCGATTTCATCCAGCATCGCCGGGTGAGCGGTGCGCCGCTGCGCGAAGTGCTGCTCGAGGCCGGCGCCATTCGCTTCAAGCCCATTCTGCTCACCGCTCTTGCCGCGATGATCGGCGCCGCGGTGATCCTGACGGATCCCATCTTCCAGGGGCTTGCGATCTCGATGCTGTTCGGCCTCGCCTCGTCGACGCTGCTCACCGTGCTCGTCATCCCGGCGATCTACGTGACGCTGCGTGACGACGCGGTGAGGGAGTAGGGGGAGGCCGTCCGGGTTCTCGCCAGGGCTATTTTGCTGGTGTCGACAAGGTGCCCACCCCGGTGACGCGCCCTGCGGAGATGTTAGCTAGTTGGTTGTTTTGATTGGCTGGGGGACTAGGATTCGAACCTAGACAGGCAGAGTCAGAGTATGTCCCAGTAGCTTTTCGGCATTGCGCACCTCTTCGCATCTTTGCGAAAAGCCATTGAAAAACAACATATTGAGCAGACGCTGGCGCGCGGCTATACTCGGCACTTTCTGGCCACCGGTGAGCCAAGAGTGAGCCAGAGTGAGCGAAAATCCAGTGCGGGGTTCTGCCGGCATGGCCGTTGTTACGGGACGGATTACCAAGACCGCCGTTGAGCGGCTTCAGTCCGGGGATGTCCTCCGGGACAATGAGCTTGTTGGGTTCGGCGTGAGGGTGCGAGGCACCTCGCGCAGCTACTTCGTACACAAGAAGGTACGAGGGCAAGAGCAGTGGGTCACTATAGGTCGCCACGGTTCGCCCTGGACGGCCGAGACCGCGCGCAAAAGAGCTAGCGACCTTCTCATCGAGATGGCTGGTGGAGGAGATCCGGCAGAGCGACTGCGCCGCGAGCGTGATGCGCTAACTTTCGAGGAAGCGCAGAAGCTGTTCATGGAGCAGCATGGGCCCAAGCTGAAGGCGCGCACCAGGACCGAGTATCAACGGCTCCTGGACAAGGTGATCGTGCCTCGGCTCGGCAAGCGCCAGCTGCACAAGATTACCCGCGCCGACGTTGCACAGTTTCACGCTAGCTGGCCTCGGTGCCGGGCCGCGCGAACTTCGTGCTGTCTGTTCTGTCCAAGCTTTTTAGCTGGGCGCAGGACACTGGCGTCGATGACCGTGAAGTTAATCCGTGTCTGCGGGTTACCAAGTACCGGCTCAGCAAGCACGAGCGCTACCTTACGCGCCAGGAATATGCGCTCATTGCCGCTACGGTGACTGCGTTAGAAGGCGAGGGGAAGATCACGGCTTCCAGCGCGTATGCGATCCGGCTCCTGATGCTGACGGGCGCGCGGCTCAACGAGATCCTTACACTTCAATGGAGCTTCGTCCGGGCGGATATGAAGAGCCTCTTCCTGCCGGATAGCAAGACGGGTGAGAAGATCATCCGGCTCAGCGATGAAGCGCTAGCTGTGTTGAAGACGATCCCCAAGGTCGAGGAGAACCCGTATGTGATCACCGGTCACGTACACGGGACCCACCTAACCAATCTCCACAAAGCCTGGTACCTGGTCTGCGAGACCGCCAAGCTCGACGGGGTGCGCATCCATGACCTACGGCATTCGTTTGCGAGCATGGCGGCCGATTCCGGCGCCTCATTGCCGATGATCGGCGGGCTGCTCGGCCATGCCGATCCGCAGACGACCGCCCGCTACGTGCATCTGGTCGATAAGCGATTGCATGAACTGAACGGGACGGTGGGAGCCGCCATCAGCTCAGCGATGAACGGCATTTCGAAGCCGGCCAAGCGCCGGGCGAAGCCTCCAAGGCAGGGAATTAGCAGCCGATAATCGCCTCGGCGATTACGCAACATTCTGAAATTATAGAGATAATATTTGTTCTAATCGCCCCTAATCGCCTCCAATCGCCTGGCGGCGGTTAGCTTGGCCAGCAGTTTTGTACCTTGGTCAGGACTCGAACCTCACAATATTGCTGCTGGGTAGAGCGTCGGTATCCAGCGTTCAATGACATCCGTTGGAAAACCTACACGTACACGGCTTCGTGGACCGTCAGAGACCAGGACACCACGGGCGAGCAAAGCGTTCAGAACTGTCCTTGCTTGGCGTTCTTTGTGCCCCGTCACAGCCGGCGCATCGCCTCTGGCAAAAGAGCCGAGTAGCAATGCTTCACGAAGAAGCGTCCACGAACGAGCCGGCAGACGACCGGCAGCAACTTCATGTTCACACCATAGCTGGACCCGCAGCATTAGCTCTTGCGGGCGGAGCATATCGCGCATGAAGCGAACCTGATCGATGCAGATATCCAGGAAAAAGTCGCAGAAGCGCGTCAGTCCTTCGTCAGTTAGATTTCCTCGACCGTCATAGTCACCGCGTCTTGGGTCATCGGCCGAAGCGAGCGCCGCCTTGTAGTGCTCGGCGTTTCGACCCAATCCCCGCGAAACTGACCAAAGGTGAGAGCCGATCTGCCACTCGCGGAACATCGCATGCGAGAACAAGCGCGCCACACGACCATTTCCGTCCAGGAAGGGGTGAACCCAAAGTAGGCGATGGTGCGAGGCAGCTACCGCAGCGCATCTGTAAACTCTTGAAATCTTATCATCCGCATAAGCCTTCACGAAACGATCCAAGAGCGGTTCGATTTGCTCTGGCGCTGGAGCCACATGATGGCCTACTCGGACGTGGTGTTTTCGGAACTCACCTGGAAGGACAGGAAGCCGCTCGTGCGTGTCCGGGTTTGTGACCCAAAGAAGCTCTTCAGGTAATCGGCGGCAGAACTCGTAGTGGGCCCATTTTAGAAACTCAGTCGACATGACGGGAGAAGGGGCCTGCCCGTGATCGATCATGGCCTGCACGGCAATATGGGCTACTGCTTCGAGCTGAAGGTTGCGCGCCTCCCGATTGTCGGCAAAGTCCCCGGAGAGCGCGCGTTCGATATCGACTGGGTGGGTCGGATGCCCCTCAATCAGGTTCGAGTAGTAACAATTCATCGACCGCACGAGATTACCCAGCTCGTTTCCAAGTGCGGGATTGACGCTGCTCCAAAGAGCGGAAGCTTCTTCGACCAGAACGATGGACTTCTCGGCAATGCGAAAGCCCCGGTCTTGGGGCATCATCGGTTCGAACGGAGTAAGTTGGCTCAGTATTGCCGCTTTCGTTGCCGCTTATTATTATTCATTATCAGGTACTTGGCAACAGAAGTGTTGGGAGGATTGCCGGTTCAATTGCCGGCATGATTTAGCGTCATCCTCATTGCTCAATTCTGCCAGCGTCACAACGGCAGCGCAGGCTGCGAGAGATCGGCAATTATCCTTCGAGCTGTCCGGTCCAGTGCTGGCAGATGGTTGACCAGCACATCCCAGAGAATGTCCAGATCAACTCTGAAGTACTCGTGGCGAAGCCGATGCCCCATATTGATAATGCTTTTCCAGGGTATCTCCGGGTATCGGGCGAGGAGGTCCGGCGGGAGGTTGTTAGCAGCTTCGGCGACAATCAGAACGCCGTGCTGACAGGCCATGCGCAACGCCCAGTCGGTCGACAAGTCTTCAAGCTTCCGTCCTTTGACTAGCCGCATCAGGTTAGCACTGGCCTCTGTCATGTCCTGTAGCCGGGGCAGGGGCGACCGGATCACGAACTAGAAGACTTTGATTGCAGTTTTCTCGATGGTCTCGCGGAGCGCGGGGTGCAATGCGCTTCGGGTGCAGAGGTCGACGTCGGTGCCCAAAGTCTCTTCGAGCAGAAACTCAAGATTGGAGAACTCAATAAGGCCTACATGCTTGGTTGGGTCACGATCCACGAAGATGTCGATGTCTGAGGTTGGCTTCGCGTCATCACGCGCGGTAGAGCCGAAAATATAGAGCGCAGCAGCGCCCAATGACCTGATCGCAGGCTCGATGGTTTTAATAAGCTCAATAGCGCGGTCACGTCTCATAAGTGATCAATTAATACAGTAATTACAGGGTTTTTTCAACGTTCTTGCGATGTTGTGGTGCGTCTTCGGCTCGGCGGCGAGAGCGCCAGAGTGTCGAACGGTGAACCCCAAGCTCTTCGGCGGCTTTCGCCAGTGAGAAGTTTTTGTCGCGAACAAGTGCTGCGTGTTCGGCCTTGGCGTTCACACCGGCAAGTGCGTAGGGCGAGAGTTTTGGCTTGGCGCCGCCCCGGCGACCGCGAGCGCGTGCAGACTTGAGGCCCGCCTTAGTGCGTTCGGATATCAAGGAACGTTCGAACTCGGCCAGAGCCGCAAAGATGCCAAAAGTGAGCTTACCCGCAGGCGTTGCCGTATCGATGTTCGAGCCTTGGCCAGTCAACACCTTGAACCCGACGCCGCGTTCCTCCAGTTCCCGAACCGTATTGATTAGGTGGCGAAGGTTGCGGCCTAGCCTGTCGAGCTTCCAGACGACAAGGGTATCGCCTTTGCGAAGCGCCTTCAGGCAACTATCCAGACCAAGGCGGCTGTCGCTCTGGCCGGATGCCTTGTCGGTGTAGACGTTCTCAGAGGCGACGCCAGCGCCGTGGAGGGCGTCGAGCTGGAGATCCAGGTTCTGGTCGGTCGTAGATACGCGGGCGTAGCCGATCTTCAAGTTTCATACTTTCATCGTGCGAGCATGCTGACACGATGGTAGATCGGCCGCGATGAATACAATCGATCGCCGTCTCTATGGCCCGACGGGGCGTTGCAGATCGGCAAACGATGCCGTTCATGCATCATGAAAATGCAACGTCATTCTGCAACGCGAGCGGTGTAACTAGCGACCAGATTTCCGCGCGTCGCGTTCCACGGTTCCACACGTTGCAGGAATGACCGTTCGTGCAACGGCAGGACGTGTTGGTTACAGGGGACCCTTGCTGACAACATTTCTAGAACTGCCAACCGGGTCGGCGCCTACAAGCAACGAGCTTCGCCTTAGTCTTCAACAACTTGCTCGCGTTCCGACGCTCTCACCACCGGTTCTCACCTTGTATTGCGGGTCTTCGGCTGATCTATGAAGATCGGACGTTGGGAACGATTCGCATGCCAAAATATGTCGCCCTGGATACCCAGAAGTGGGCCTTAAATCAGCTTAAGGAGGCCTGCAACGGCCTGTTCGTCGATTTTCTCGTGGTCAAGCGGGAAGGTTTGACCAATACCAACCCTATCACAATCAGCACAAAGACAACCCTCGACTCGACAACAAGACTGATGGGAATTGTAAGCAGCAATGGTTCTGCACTCGATTCCGACCATGTCTTCTTCAACCCCTTCGTCTGGCAGTGGCGGCATATGGGTTATCCCCGTTCCGGCACTTATACATCGCTTGAGCGCAGCAACACGCTGCGTCCGATCGTGCACATCGAGCACGACCGCGATGGGATGATACTAAAATTGACAGAGAACTACGTCGATGCAGTGCAAACGAAACTGCGTCGTTCCAAATCGAAGCAGCTTAAGGTCCCAGCAGAAGCTTTGGCTGCATGGGCACTAAGATATGATGATTTGACTGATGACGTGACACCCGAAAAGTTAGTCGATCGATTTAAGACTGAATACAAGTTTGATGACAAAGAGTTTGCAGCGTTTTTTGGCAGAGTGGGGATGCCGCAGGGGCACTCATTTGCTGACGTGCCAGTCGATCGCGATCAACTGCTTGAGCATCTTCTGACAATTGCGCCTCTTGAAGCGAAGCCCGTGGTGGAGGCAGAGGCTGAAAGCATCGAAGAGGATCTTCCTGAAGACCTAATTGAATATCTACGGCGCGACCTGTTGCTACCGGATGCGCTGTTGCGCCAGCTTGTGACGCTGCTGCGCGCTGGAAAACACTTGATACTCACAGGGCCGCCTGGCACTGGGAAATCGACCTTGGCGGGCCGACTTGCGGAAGTTGGCGAGAAGTATGCAAGCGAATTTTCGTTTCCCGCATCAGATGGGCACGTGTTCACGACGGCGACTGCTGACTGGACCACGTTTGACACACTTGGCGGGTATATGCCTGCGGTTGATGGAGCAAAGCTTGTGTTCCAAGAGGGACTGTTTGTTCAGGCCCTTCGTGAGAATAAGTGGCTGGTCATAGACGAATTGAATCGAGCTGATGTCGACAAGGCTTTCGGTCAGCTGTTTACGGTTTTGTCCGGCCATAACGCCGTTATGCCCTATCGACAGGGCGGCAAAAACGTCACGCTAGCATTCGACCGGAACTCCGCAGCGTCCGGCTTTTCCGGTGAGACGGGAAGATATACCGTTGGTCGGGATTGGCGGATTATCGCGACCATGAACACGTTCGATCGAAACCTGCTTTTTCAGTTATCTGCCGCGTTCGTTCGTCGTTTCGCAGTTGTGCATGTCGGCATTCCTCCGCCGGACGAGCTGATTGCTTGGATAGAGGGTCGAGGACTTGATCAAGCCGATCTTGAACTCGTCGGAAAACTTCTTCCCGTCCTTAACAGTGTTCGCCCGCTAGGGCCGGCTATCTGGGCTGACCTCGTGGATTATATGAGCATGAGAACGAAGCACTCGTTCGGCGGCAGTCTGGCGGCTTCGGCAGAAGCATCATTTATCGATGCTGTGACAGCGTATGTCCTTCCGCAGCTCGATGGGTTGGATCAGGAATCGCTTTCCTCAGTTGAAGGGCAGATTTTGGAACTGCTGCAAAGCGAGGCAGAAAAATCGCGGTTATCTGCAACGTTCAAAGAAGTCTTCTGAAATTGTGGACGAGCGATGAATTTGAGCAAGTCTTAGATGGGGTTTCTCGCCTCGGCTGGGTCCTGCTCAAACGATTTTCGGCTACCTATCGCCCATCAGATGTTCTTGCTGCGTTTGCCTGTCTTCCCAAGCGAGATTTCGAGACGCTACGCCGTTTGAACTTCGCACTTACTGATGAATTGAAAGCTTTCTTGGATGAGCATTTGCCGCATTTTATACGGACAATGCCATCTACCACGCAACACATGGTTGACGACCGTTCGGGGCCGCCACGTGGCCGGATAGATTGGCAGAGAACTATCGCGAGGCGTACCCAGTCGGGCAGTGATCCTACACGTTTTGTTACGCGCGCAATTGAACGCAGCGCGGATACAGGCGCGGCAAGACTTTTCTCCTTTCTCTTGGGCCGTATAGTTGAGAACGGCGAATGGCTAGATCGTCATCAAATCCCTGAAATTGCCCGTGTGCAGACGCTAAACAGCACCGATATTGCCCGAAGAAACGCCGGAGCGTTGCGAGGCAGAGGTGTTCGCCCCAGTAATCGTTTAAGTGCACGCGAAGTCGGCCCGCTTCGCAAAAGTAGGAGACCCGATGTACTTGCTGCCGTGCGAATTTACGATCTGTACGTCAACATTGTCGAACTGGCGAATGAGAACCTATTACGCAATCTTCTGAGACAAAAGCAACTTGCTCCTGAGGATCTTGATGACCTTTTTGAGGTTTGGACACTGCTGGTATTAGTGGAGATTCATCTGCGAAACGGCTGGGAGTTAAATGAGGCACTCTTGATCGGGGGCGACACTGCTCCAAAACGCCCAAAATTCACATTGGAGAAAGACGGACTGACTGTCGAAATTTTCTATCAGACGGTCCCGCAGGAAATGGGCAAAGCTAGTGCATATAAGGCGATTTTCAGCGAGTACGATCTTGACGCTTCAATGCGGCGACCCGACGTCACTGCACGAGTGACTTGGCCGACGGGCGAAATCCAACGCATCATCATTGAGGTTAAACGCACGAGAGATCAGCGCTACATTCTGGATAGTGTGTACAAAACGTTAGGTTATCTAGCTGACTTCAGAGAGACCGTCGGTCCAAACAGCCCATTAGCTATTCTCGTCGTTTGGGACGGTATCAAGCGAACCAAGGCAGCAGGGCGCCTTAGTCCGGTTGAGATTGTTACAGCATCCGAACTGCCGTCAATATCACTTCCCTACTGAGCCCTTTCCAGGCTTCTGGCGTCGAGTATTTCGGGCGGGCGGTTTGTTGGTTTCCCGAGATTGCTCTAGCTTCTTGTTGGCTAGATCGACGTATTCCTGTGACACGTCAAAACCGACGAACTGTCTCTTCAACTTCAATGCAGCAAGACCGCTCGTCCCGGACCCTGCAAACGGATCAAGCACTAAGCCGTTCTCTTTCGTGGACAGTGCGATGCAGCGCCCAGGAAGCGCCAACGGGAATTGCGCACCGTGACCATCACCACCTGACGAGGTCGGAAGGTGCCAAACATCTGTGACCTTGTCTTGTTCCAAAAGTGGGTTGCGACCGCCAAGCATGGCCGGCGTAGTTCGGAATGCTTCTTTATCGAAGCAGGGAGTCCGAACCTTCGTCAGGTGGATGATGTGCTCGACAGATTTTGTGACGCGAGAATTGGTTGGCTCAGGCATTGAGCCATCTTTGCTCCATGAGATCATGGATTTTACAAGGTAGCCGATCCTGCTGGCGCGCTCCGCGATACGCTGTGGTATCAGTGCTTGTTCGCCGTCCTCAAGATAGGCATGTCCAGCGCTGTAACGTCGGCAGTTGTGTTCTGTCCAGCGACGACGATCGAGGCCCTTCATGGCTCGAAGTGTTTCAGCCGCGTTGCCCCTAATCTGGGTGCGGGTATTAAAAGTATCTCCGATGTTCCACCAGATGGAACCCAGGTTCGCGAGTTTGGGCTTCAGCAGATAGAGAATTTCGACCGAGTGGCGAATGAAGCCCTCAGGCGTTTGTTCGTGGCCGTAGGGACAGACCTCCCCGTCAGCCCATTCGACCTGCTTCGGTGTGCCATAGATACGGACAGCCCAATAAGGCGTTGACGTCACTACGCAATCGACACTTTTGTCGGCCAGTGAAGATATGAGCTTGTGCGCATCACCACAGATCACTTGGTTCAACGGGATACTATGCGGGCGGAGTTGCTCGACGCTCCTGAGAGATGCCAACCTATTGAAGTATGCTGCCACCTTGCTTCTTGGCACAAAGGTCTCGGCCGCGTCATCGATCAGAAGTAATTTTTCGATGTCATCAAAGCCGACCCTCTTAGCCGAGCCAATAACCCTGCGAACAAACGACGGATGAAGCCCGACGATTGGGGCTACTTCGTCAACGGAAAAAAGCTGATCATCGTTCGAGCCTGGACGCTCCCACCCCGCCAACGAACTGCGGGGATGGATGTCCGGCCATCCTTCAAGCTGAGTTCGTGACTTCATACGACGTGGTGCCAAGCCTGCAAGAATCGGATTGAATCATGTAATCACGGTTTGTTCTCGTATGCTAGTGAGGAAGGGAGGAAAACCGGGACGCGCGTGAAGTTTGCTTGTTTGTAGGACCAACGAGCAACACGATCAGCAACTGCGATCGGAGCCAGTGGCTTCGCTCACGGCGACCGAGAGCGCCGTGGCGCTCAGCAACTAATCTATGGCCGCATCTAAGCTAAGAGGCGCGCGCCGACCACGCCACGTAGATGATTTAAGAGGCCGTGCGAACACGCACCAGATATCTGCACTAGGCGCCTACCACTGTTTGTTAAGTTCGCGGTCCGGATCATATGTCCTAAGTAATGCACCCCCTCTCTCATTCATCCTTGGGGTTATGCTCCAACAGACGTGACAGCACCGGGCCGAGGAAGGCCGCGTACACAGCCGGGGCTTGGTAGGACAGAAATTGTCGACCGCGGTTCAGGTAAATCAGCACCAAGGCGATCGCTACGACTGCCGACATAAGAGCCGTGTTGTTGATCGTCCCGGCAGCGGGATCGAGTGATGCGGTAAACCGCCAAGCTTCAACGATCGCATAGACGAGGAAGCAGAACGCTGCGCTCCGATAAAAGCCAAACTTCGCAAGAAACGGCATGAACGTCGTGCTCAGGCCGTTGGCTTCAACGTACTCCTTACACAATGGGTAAGGCCGGGCGCCTTCACCAAGGATCTGGTCTGTAAAGTGCTTCTGGATGTAGGTTTCCAGCGCCGTTCCCGAGCGGGCCATCGTGGTTTCTCTGCCGGCCTTACGCAGCAGCCAGAAGACGATCTTCTCGAAACCATTGGCGAGAGGTTCAACAAGTGCGCCGGCCAACATCAGAATTGCTGGGACGATAATGACTGCCAGCGCGGCCGAAAGCTTTTCAACCGCCTCCAACACGGCATTAAGATGCCTAGTGCTATGCAGCAAATCCTGGATGCCGACGAGCATCAGGATCAAGGCGCCGATGCCGATGTAGACGAATATATCCCACAGGTGCGATCGGAAATCGTTCATTGGAGCCCCTCGCGCGCTGAATGCCGAATCAATCGCCGCGTGCTCCGACCTTAGCCTATCGCCGAACGGCTAGCGGCCGGCGATAGCGTGTTTTACGCGGGGGTCGAATTTGTTGCTGGCGCGTCATTCATGACCATCGCCTGGGGACCGCGACCAGAGAATTACGCAACGCCATCGCCGGGAATATGGTCATCCCACTCGTTGCGACCTGTAAGATTGGAGGGTGGCGGGCGATAGATGCGCGGCTCAGGATGCTATCCCGTCGACATAGCCCTTCCATTGCTCGTTCTCGACCAGTGTTGAACGATTCAGCTTGATGCTCTTGCATCCCGGGATCGATCGGATGGTTGCCTTGACCGAGTCCGACAATGGCTTCGGCATCCACGGGCTAAGGTTGATGCGTGCAATTGCCGCCAAGTCGACGTCGAACTCCTTGAAGCTGAGTAGGTGCTCGTTGTCGACGTAAACGATCCGGAACTCCTTCTCGTCCTGATAGGGGAACCGCTTGATGAACGGCAGGTCGTTGACGGTCGGCGGTGCTTTGCCGAGCTTGCGCAGCTCGTAATACTCGACCGAACCGTGGCGCACATGCGGGATGCCTGCGAATGCTTGTATCAGGCGTTCGCGGTCGAACTCCAAACACACGCCGTCCATCCCCTGCGAAAACACTCGCCAATGGTGGTACGTCTCAAACTGCTGCGCGAAGCACAGTGCGAGGATGGAGCGGGCTTGCACCGCTTCCTGATACTTCCGCATGGTGTAGACGTCGTTGCGGTCGTCCCATAGCTCGGGATTGAGCAGCGTGAGTTTTCGCTGCCGAAGGATCTGGATGGCAGCCACCAGGCTGGTGTAGCGCCGGAGGGATGGCTCACTCATGCAAGGCTCCATGTCAGAAGAGCGTCTGGGTCGTCGATTTAGAGGCGTTTCCTTGCGTGATGTGAACCTGTTGTTTTGCGGAGGCGAAAGCCGTCCACAGGACGCTGGGGCTGCGTCTGGCGAGAAGCCGCAATTGCCCAGCAAGTATAGACCATGGGACCCATGGTGCTGTTCGACAAGTCTGCCATCGAGATGCTGAACGTGAACGAGGCGGCCGTCTTTGACTGCCTCTTCATGACCAACCTGTGCCCGATCTATCTGGTCGAGGTTCTTGCTGACCTTCAGAAGAAAGAAACCAGCGGACGCGACCACGCCAAGGTGGTTGCTGACATGGCCCGCAAGACGCCGGTGCTGCACACTTACCCCAATGTCGTACACACGACGATGTGCCTGCATGAGCTGCTCGGCCGCCCGGTCGGCATGGATGGTCGACCGTCGGTCGGTGGCGGGCGAGCCGTAAAGCATGCCGGCAAGGTCTCCATGGTATTCGACGCCCAGCCGGAAATGGAGGCGTTCAACCGATGGCAGGACGGCCGGTTTATGGACGTCGAGCGGATGTTTGTTGCAGGGTGGCGGCAAGCGCTTCTGGACATGGACCTGTCCGGCAGTGCCAAGGTGATCAAGGGGGCCCTTGGCGTGACCGCCATGCCGAAGAACGAAGCCGACGCCTTTGCGATGGCCCGACAGGTGATGGCCACCACGCCACGCTTTGAACTCCTCAAGACGGCGTATTTTGTCCTTGGCTTGCCGAAGGAGATGTTTCGCTATGTCGAGCAGCGCTGGAAGTCACATGGTTATCCAGCATTGACCGACTATGCGCCCTACGTGGCGCATTGCTTCCTGGTCGATCTGTTCTTCTACATCGCGATCGACAAGGGGTTGATCTCACCCGATCGGCCGAGCAATCGCACGGATATGGCCTACCTCTACTATCTGCCGTTCTGTGAGGTCTTTCTGTCGAACGACAAGCTCCATCGGCGTGCTGCGCCGCTATTTCTTACGGAGCGGCAACGGTTCGTCGTCGCTGGCGAGCTGAAGCCGGAGCTGACGACACTTGAGGCGGCGCTCTGGGAGTTGCCCGAAGACCAGAAGGAGGAGGGACTGTTTCATCTGGCGGGGCGGCCACCCGAAGGAAGCAGCGGGCTATTGAAGAGCCTGTGGGATCGTTTCAGGCCCGGACACGAAAAGAAGAAGGACGAGACCGACAGAATGACGCCCGAGCAGACTGACAGACTGCTGAAGGAACTCAAAAGGATGTCAGGCGGCGACAAGGCAGCGCCATCGAGTTGGCGGCCGTCTCCCAGCCAGTTGCGAGATCCGGATCGTGTGATGATCGAGCGCAAGATACCCGTTGGACGCGGACGCTGGCGTATGCTGCCGAAGGGCATCAAGGGCGACTTGGATTAACAAGCCCAGATGATGCGTGGTCGCGCCCCAGAATTCTGACTGCACACAAAAAAGCCCCTCCATTCGAGGGGCTGGAGTTCAAGGTAGAGGCAATGGACCGTCCCGGCGAATGTACTTGATGCAATCGATCACCGCCGTGAGCTTGGCGGCCCGCATACCGTGCTGGAGGGTATAGGCCCGCGTGTAAGCGAGCTTGTCCCAAGTGGCGGGCCGCTTGCCAATCTGGCGCAGGATACGACGCGCACGCGGGGATGGCGGCGGGCAAGAGTGTTTCTGCATGGCAGACTCCAAACGTGAGGGGGTTGGGCTTGAAGTCTGGGGCGGAATTCACGCTCTGCCAGTGAGAGCACGAAAAAAATCCCCGCCATTGCTGACGGGGACGCGCTCCGAAGAGCTTTGAGATGTCAGGCGGCTTCCGCCTCCTCCTTAGCCTTCGGGATCGAGAAGACGATCTTCTCGCCGACCGAGACGCCGGGATTGAGCAGCAGCGTGAACGGGTGAGCCTCGTTGCCGTTCTCGAAGACCGAACCCACGCGAGTCCAGAACTCCTTGCCGTCGCGCTTGGCGACGACGTTTGCGACATAGACGGGCTTCTTTCCTTCGGCCATGACTTTCACTCCATTGGGTTGAGTGCCAAACGTTTGCAGATTGGTCTGCACTCAAGGTCTGGGGCGGCAAGTCGGTTTCGCAAGTGGCGCCGCGTTGCTTTTTTTTGCTGCACAAACATTACTCCATTCAGTTGAGCGAACTTGGTTCAAATCCGTGATCTTGGCTTCGTCGTGATGTGAGGAGATAGCCTCAGGATACCTGCGGTATATGTATACAAGGCGGGCGTTTCCGCTTCTCGACCCATTCTTTGTCATGCAGGCTTTTCGTCCCGCACGATCCTGTCTCGAAGCGAAGGTTTCCGTCCAGAGCGTAAGCGGCGGACGGATTGCGGTTTGTGAGCGGTCTTCCGCGAACGCAATTTTAAGGGTCTCAACTTGCGGTCAATTTCTGATGAGTTGTCCACAAGGCTGTCTCGTCCCTTTAGGTCTTAATCTATTCTTATTCTAGTCTCTAATAAGTCTGTGGACGCCAACAGTGAATCAAATCAAATATTTGCATTGCATTTCTGGTGGGGCTGTTACGATTTCTGGTAACGCCATTACGAAATCTGGTAGGGCCACTACGGATTCTGGTAGCGCCATTACGCTCGTCGGAGCGACTTATCCACAGGGACGAGCATACCTCCCCACGCGCACGCGCAATCTCGTCACACACCTTCGCGTAAAGTCCCCGCAGTCACTTGCACTATTAGGGGTGGGCCCTCCAAGTCTTTGAATTTTCGTTTTGCCGTGCCTGCAATTTAAGCTTCTTTTGGTGTCGCGGTTCCGGCGTTTGGTGGCGTGGTTCCCAATTACGTGATTTACTCGCCATAAATGAGCACAGCGTACGGACCGACACTTTCGCCTGTTGAGTCGAAGCGACTCAAGCGCATCTCAGCACGTCGTGGCCGCCGCAATCCTGCAAAGGTTCCTGCTCGTCTCACGCGCACGGCCGCATTTGCGCCAAAGCGGCAAGGGCTGATCACCGACAGCAAGTTCAAGCGGCTTTACATCGTTCCAGGCCATTCGGTCATCCAAGTCTCCGGCCGAGAACTCGGCAGTCAGCACCGAGATGCGCTCTACGCCGTTTTTCGGCTCGATAAGAAGGAAACCTTTATTGTCGATCCAGAAAGTACCTGGAGACGCAGGGGGTTTGCCTCGTCAGCAACTTGGCGGGAGTTAATCCGCCTCATGGGAGTGTCAGAGCACACCAACAACGTTGCAACCCTGGTCTTCACCTTCGAGGAGATCAAGCAGGTCGTCATCACTGCGTACGAAGGGGATGCAGAACTCATTTTGGAAGAGTTTCAAGCTGGGCGTCTGCCCAAAGGCAAGGGCGCCATGGGCAACATTCTCCATGACGTGTCATGGACCGGTGTGGGCCTCGATGATGTGGTGACGGTGACCTACGGGGACTGGACAGTCGAAGCCATGATGAAGGCGCGCCTTGTGAGTCTCAACGCCGACGTCCAGTTCTCGCTTTCGTCCGATTACGCGAAGTCCTTCTGGCCCTACATCGACGGGATGAACAACAACTCCTTCGTCGACGAGGTTACTCTGGGTTATCTCACCGGCAAGAACGTCATGGAGATGACGTCCATGGAGCGCGCGAACTTCCGTAAAGCCTGTCGCAACGCCTTGGACGACATGGTGCGGGCGGGTGGGCTGGTCAAATGGCAGGAGGAGGTGAGAGGGATCGGGCGAAACAAAACGCGCCGGTACCACTATCATCATGGTCTCCAGCGACAGATGGAGTTGGATCTTGCTTCCGCCAAGCGGTAGGCCAGGAAATCGTCATGATGAAATCGGTGAGCCCGGAGTGAGCCAGACCGATTTACTCAAAACTGAATACTGCGTAAGTTATTGATTTTATTGGCTGGGGGACTAGGATTCGAACCTAGACAGGCAGAGTCAGAGTCTGCAGTCCTACCATTAGACGATCCCCCAAAGCCGGGATCGCGACGTGCGTCAGGTGGACGGCGATCCCTGCGTCAGGCTGGTAGGGCTGGCGCGATCACGGTCCGGCGCGTCGAGTGGGGCCGTATAACAGCTCATTCCGGGTCGCGCAAGAACGCCGGAAGCGCCGTTTTGCTTCAGACCCTTATTTTTCCGGGGCTTGGGCAACAAGGGGCGGCCGGGGCGCGGCGGACTGCCACGCGAATTGCGGGTTTGTCGCACAAGGGTGGCCGGCGCGTCAGCGGGAGGGGAGCGGCGCGAGGGGTGGCAGCAACTCGGGGCGGTACTCGAAGTGCATGGTGTCGAAGTGATACCAGCGGCCACCCCAGATGAACCCGTGCTTCTCGAAGATCTGGACGATCTCCAACGGGATGCGGTTGCGGTAGGCGGCTTGCGCGCTCCCCTTGGACCACCGCCAGTAGTCGCTTTGCGCCACGGCGATATCGATGGCGATGGCGAACCCATGGGCCGAGACGCGGTCCGTGCCGGCAATGACGCGGCAATTGTAGGTGCCGGCAGCCGGGATCAGATACTTGTCGAATTCGGCCGGAAGCGCGTCGAGCTCTTTAGACACCGCTTCGAGGCGGGCGGAGACGCTGTTGACCGTGGTGATCTGCAGCTTCTGTCGCGCTTTCGCCGGGAGCCAGGTGATCGTCGTCAGGCGTGATTTCACCCCGCCCTTCCGGCAGTCGCCATACATTTTCTCGAAGAATGCGGCGTTGCGTGCGCGCCCGGGATCGCTCTCGGGAGCGGGCGGGGTGGCCGGTGCGCCAGCGGGATAGGGGAGGCGCAGCATGTCCTCGATGTCCGGGTCGGCGAGCCAGGCTGCGAACGGCTTTTCACCCTTGCCGTCATCGACCGGCATACGCGTGCCATCCCGCCAGACGAGGGTGTTGCCGTCGAGCTTTTCGAGAACGCCGGGATAGGCCGCCACCAGTCCGGCCATGTCGCTTTTGGGGGTGGCTGGGCGCGGCCCGGATTCGGGATGGGCGCCGGCGGGAAGCATGCAGGCTAGGAGGAGGGCAAGGCAGGGTCGCAGCATGGGCACCGACTATCGAAGCGGGTCAGTCGCAAACGGAAGAAACACCGCCTTGTAGCAGGCGATAGGGCTGGAGCGCGCGGAGGCAACCGCAAATTTGCCAACCGCCGTTGTATACCACGCACGCGCTTTTACTTTACGCTGAGCCGTCTCCTGCTACACTCCTGCCAGATGCAGCCAGAACTTGGCCTGAAGAGAGGGTGAGCCCGCGGCAACGCCGTTCGGATCCCCGGAACCAGGCACTGGGGAAAAAGACGTGCCGGAACTGACGGATGACGAGCGCGCCAGCGCTCCCCCTCGCGATCCGCGACATGCCTCCGGGGAGGCGGGCGCCGCCAAGGCGCCATTCAACGGAATACACCATAACGTCCGCGGCAGGCATCCTGCCGTGAGTGAGCGTGGTCATGTGTATGGCGCGCTGGATCTCGGGACCAACAACTGCCGCCTCCTGCTGGCGCGGCCTTCGCGGCGCGGGTTTCGTGTGGTCGACGCGTTCTCGCGGATCATCCGGCTCGGTGAAGGTGTGTCGCAGACGGGGCGCCTGTCGGACGCTGCCATGCGGCGCACGATCGAGGCGCTCAAGATCTGCGCCTCGAAGCTCGCGCGCAACGACGTGGAACGCGCCCGCTGCGTGGCCACGGAGGCCTGCCGCATCGCCAGCAATGGACACGATTTCCTGCGTCAGGTGGAAGACGAGGTCGGCCTCAAGATCGAGGTTCTGGACCGCGAGACGGAGGCGAGTCTCGCCGTATCCGGCTGCGCCTCGCTGATCGACTACAGGGCCGACTATGTGCTCGTATTCGATATCGGCGGGGGCTCGTCGGAGCTGATCTGGCTCGACCTCTCGCGGGGTGCGCGAGAGGGAGGCCAGGACGGTGTGAAGCGGCCGGGCGTGAAACCGGGCATCCGGGCCTGGACCTCGCTGCCGGTCGGCGTGGTCACGCTCGCCGAGCGCTTCGGCGGCCATCACGTCACGCCCGAGAGCTTCGAGGACATGGTGCGGTATGTCACCGAGCTCGTGCATCCGTTCGAGGCGCTGCACGGCTTTCGCGAGCTGTCGCGGGACCGCAACGTGCACCTGCTCGGCACGTCCGGCACCGTGACCACGGTCGCGGGCATCCACCTCGGGCTCAAGCGCTACGACCGCGCGCGCGTGGACGGGTGCTGGCTCTCCATCGACCAGATCCAGTCTGTGACATATGCGTTGCTCGCGCGCTCCTACGACGAGCGAGTGGCGGAGCCGTGCATTGGACACGAGCGGGCGGACCTCGTTCTCGCGGGTTGCGCCATTCTGGAAGCGATCCTGCGGCAATGGCCGGCCGAGCGGCTGCGTGTTGCCGATCGGGGGTTGCGCGAAGGTATTCTTGCGACGCTGATGAGCGAGGACGGCGTTTATCGCGCGGGCCGTCGCCGGCGCCGCCAACGGTCAGGTTGATCTCTATGCGGATGAAGGGAAAATCGGGGCGAGGGTCCGGCGGCAAGGGCACCTCGAGTGCGATCGGTTCGGCTGGCGGGCAGCGCGATCTCAACGTGCGCCTCAGGACGGCGCGCAGCCGCACGGCCTCCTCTCAGCGCTGGCTCGAGCGTCAGCTCAACGACCCCTACGTGTCGGCCGCGAAGCGCGCCGGATACCGCTCGCGCGCGGCGTACAAGATCATCGAGATCGACGACAAGTATCACTTCCTGAAGCCTGGCGGCCGGGTGGTGGACCTTGGCGCTGCGCCCGGCGGCTGGAGCCAGATCGCGGCTGAACGCACCAAGTCCATCGACGGTCGCGGGCAGGTGATTGCCATCGACATTCTCGACATGGAGCCGCTGGCGGGTGTCGAGTCGGCGACGCTCGATTTCATGGACGAGCGCGCGGAAGGCTGGCTCAAGAGCAAAATGAGAGACGGCGCGGCCGACGTGGTGCTGTCCGACATGGCGGCGCCGACGGTGGGGCACGCCAAGACCGATCACCTCAGGATCATGATGCTCGCGGAGGCGGCCGCGCACTTTGCGTGCGATGTGCTTGCGCCGGGCGGGGCGTTTCTCTGCAAGGTGTTCCAGGGGGGCACGGAACGCGATCTGCTCGATCTTCTGAAGCAGCGCTTCACGACGGTGCGTCATGTGAAGCCGCCAGCGAGCCGCTCGGACAGTGCGGAACTCTATGTGCTGGCTACGGGCTTCAAGGGCTGATTCCGGGCCCTCTGATTCGCGCGCAAAGCCTTGTTTGCGGGGGCCTGAAAATAGCAACGGCGGCCGCTTGCTCGACCGCCGTGCCTTATCGGCTCGCCAGTGCGCGAGCCAGTCTTCATCATCAATTAGATGATGTCGATCTCCGCCGGGAGGTAGCTCGTGACCTCGAGGCCGACTTCCTGCTCGCGCACGGCGGGCTTGGACCAAATCTTCATTTTTGTTTCCTCCTTAAAACGCTCTAGAGCACTTTAGCCCGGTCTTCCTAACGCGATAAGCGCCCGAGGTCTAATTGAATTTTCAATGTTCGCCATAAGCGATGCTAATGTGCAGTTGCGAGAGAATTGGTGAACCGAACAATCGGGATTTCCCGCTGCCGCTCTCGGCCCGTCCTCTGGCGAGCCGCTCGGCCGCAGGGAGGGTCCCTTCCCCTCTCCATCGACCGATGCTATAGGGCATCCGACATTCGAGCCTGGCCGCTCCGTTCAGCGGCCGCCTTTGTCAAACCCGCCCAAGGAGAGAGCCATGGCTAACCGCCCAATCGATAGCGATTTGGGTCTGGCACTGACATTTGATGATGTGCTTCTGGTCCCGGCCGCCTCGGAAGTCCTGCCGAGCCAGGTCAACGTCGCAAGCCGGGTTACGCGCACCATCTCGCTCAATATTCCGATCCTGTCCTCGGCCATGGACACGGTCACCGAAAGCCGCCTCGCCATCGCCATGGCTCAGGAAGGCGGCATCGGCGTGTTGCACCGCAACCTCACGCCCGACGAGCAAGGCCGCCACGCGGCCTCGGTGAAGAAGTACGAATCCGGTATCGTTCTCAATCCCGTCACCATTCAGCCCACGGCCACGCTCGACGAAGCGTTGAAGTTGATGGCCGGCCACTCGATCTCGGGCATCCCGGTGGTCGAGGCGCCTAAGAAGGGCGAGACCAAGGGGCGTCTCGTCGGCATTCTCACCAACCGCGACGTTCGTTTCGCGACCAACCTCAAGCAGCCCGTAGCGGAGCTGATGACCAAGGAGCGGCTCATTACCGTCAAGCGCGACGTGAGCCGCGAAGAGGCGAAGCGCCTCTTGCACCAGAACCGCATCGAGAAGCTCCTGGTGGTGGACGACAGCTATCATTGCGTCGGCCTGATCACCGTGAAGGACATCGAGAAGGCGCAGAAGCATCCGAACGCGTGCAAGGACCCGGAGGGCCGCCTGCGCGTCGCCGCGGCGACGACGGTCGGCAACGACGGCTGGGAGCGGACGGAGAAGCTGCTTGAGGCCGGATGCGATCTCATCGTGGTGGACACGGCGCATGGCCATTCGCGCAGCGTGCTCGACGCCGTGACGCGCATCAAGAAGATCTCGAACTCGGTGCAGGTGGTGGCGGGTAACGTCGCGACCGCCGAGGCGACGCGTGCGCTGATCGAAGCGGGTGCGGATTCGGTGAAGGTCGGCATCGGGCCGGGCTCGATCTGCACCACGCGTATCGTGGCCGGTGTGGGCGTGCCGCAGCTCACGGCGGTGATGAATTGCGCCGCGGAAGCTCACAAGCACGACGTGCCGGTGATCGCCGACGGCGGCATCCGGTTCTCCGGCGACATCGTGAAGGCGCTGGCGGCTGGTGCCGATTGCGTGATGGTGGGCTCGCTTCTGGCCGGTACCGACGAGGCGCCGGGCGAGACCTATCTCTACCAGGGACGCACCTACAAGGCGTATCGCGGCATGGGCTCGCTGGGCGCCATGGCCCGCGGCTCGGCCGACCGCTACTTCCAGCAGGAAGTGAAAGATCAGCTCAAGCTGGTTCCGGAAGGCATCGAGGGGCAGGTGCCCTACAAGGGGCCGGTGGATGCGGTGCTGAACCAGCTCGTCGGCGGTCTGCGCGCGGGCATGGGCTACACGGGAGCCAAGACGCTCGCGGATCTGCGGAAGAACGCGAACTTCATCCGCATCTCTCCGGCCAGCATGCGCGAGAGCCATCCTCACGGCGTTCTCATCACCCGCGAGAGCCCGAACTATCCCGGCAGCGTTTAAGCCGAAGCCGCAGTCCGAACGGGTCCTGTCATGAGCCAGACCGCCATTCTCTATCCGGTGTTCGTGCAGGTGTTCCTGACGTTCTTTCTTCAGGGATGGATGCGCAAGGAGCGCGTGGGCGCGGTGAAGCGCGGCGAGGTGACGTTCGGAGACATCTCGCTCAGGCAGCCAAAATGGCCGGCGCGGGCGACGCAGGTTTCCAACGCGTTTCACAACCAGCTCGAGACGCCTATCCTGTTCTATGCCGTGGTCGCATTTCTGATGATCACGAGCCAGGTGAATCTCGTCTTCGTCGTTCTCGCCTGGGTGTTCGTGCTGGCGCGCCTCTATCACGCCTACATCCACACGACGGCGAACAAGCAGCCTTACCGCTTCTATGGCTATCTGTTCGCCTCGCTCACGCTCTTCGTCATGTGGGTGCTGTTCGCCATCCGCATTCTGTTCTTCTCTGCCGGCGGCGCGTGAGCGCGCCGGCGCCAATCTAAGGATCGACGTTCGTGAGACCGGGTGCCCGCATCCAAGCCGCGGCCGAGGTGCTCGAGGATATTTTCTCGCGTCACCAGCCGGCGGCGACCGCGCTTCAGGATTGGGGCAAGCGTCACCGCTTCGCGGGCTCGGGAGACCGGGCGGCGATCGGCACGCTGGTTTATGACGTGCTCCGGCGGCGGCTCTCGCTCGAGGCGCAAATGGGCAGCGCCGCGCCGCGTGCGCTCGCGCTCGCTGCAGCCCCGAAGGCTCTCGGCCTTTCCCCTGCGGACGTCGCTTCGGCCTGCGACAGCGGTCCCCATGCTCCGGCGCCTTTGAGCGACGAAGAGCGTGCCCGTCTCGAAGCCGGTGTTCCAGCCGACGCCGCTCCCAACGTCGCCGCTGACATTCCCGATTGGATCCTGCCCTTTTTCGAGCGCGCGTTCGGAGACAGGGTGATCGCGGAAGGGCGGGCGATGGCCGAGCGGGCGCCCATCGATCTCAGGGCGAATACGCTCAAGGCCGCGCGTGACAAGGTCGTCACGGCGCTTGTGAAGCTCGATGTGTCGCCCACGTGGCTCGCGCCCTACGGCGTCCGCATTCCGGCGCCGGAAGGCCCCGCGCGCAGCCCGCACGTCGAAGCGGAAGCGGCCCATGGTAAGGGATGGTTCGAGGTGCAGGACGAGGGCAGCCAGATCGCGGCGGCGCTCACCGGCGCGGCGCCCCGCCAGCAGGTGCTCGATCTTTGTGCAGGGGCTGGCGGCAAGACGCTGGCGCTCGCGGCGGCCATGCAGAACAGCGGCCAGATCTACGCCTACGACAGTGACAAAGGTCAGCTCCGGCCGATTTTCGAAAGGCTGCAAAGGGCGGGCGCCCGGAACGTCCAGGTGCTGGATGGCGGGGACAAGGACGCACTCGAAGCGCTGGGGCCGCGTTTCGACGTGGTGCTCGTGGATGCGCCATGCTCGGGTTCTGGAACCTGGCGGCGCAAGCCGGATGCGAAGTGGCGGCTCAAGCCGGAGGCGCTGGCAACGCGCATCGAGGAGCAGCGGGAGGTGCTGTCGCTCGCCTCGGGGCTCGTGAAGCCAGGCGGGCGGCTCGTCTACGTTACATGCTCTGTGTTGCCTCAGGAAAATGTCGATCAGGTTGCCTGGTTCCTCAGTCGGTCCGAGGGGTTCGAGATCCTGCCTTACGGCGATGTCTGGCGGTCCACCATCGGCGGGGAGCCCCCGGCGTCCGCCGATGGATCGGCGGAAACCCTGCTGCTCACCCCGGCGTCGCACGGCACGGACGGCTTCTTTGTCGCAAGCTTCAAGCGGGCCCGCTAACTCCCCCATCGCAGCGGGGGACGGCGCAAACATGCCGCTTGCTTTGTCACAATCCTTGACTAAGTTGCGCGCGCTGCGAAGGCGCCGAGCGGTCTTCGCGCGCCCGCCGCGAGCCGTGGCGACGAGAGTTCAGATATTGCCTGAACTTTTTCTCGCCCCATGAGTTGACCGGCTTCAGGCTCGAACTGCTCGCGAGGACGATCGTCCATCATGGCCCCCGTGCCGAAGGCGAAGAAGCCGAAG
This sequence comes from Hyphomicrobium zavarzinii ATCC 27496, assembly GCF_000383415.1. GTDB lineage: Bacteria > Pseudomonadota > Alphaproteobacteria > Rhizobiales > Hyphomicrobiaceae > Hyphomicrobium_C > Hyphomicrobium_C zavarzinii. Next base: position 576,381 of record NZ_KB911255.1, read on the forward strand.
CGCCCCTCGCCGCGCTCCTGTCTCGGACCCGTTGCGGATCTCGAGCAGCATCTGCCAGCAGAGTGGTGGCGCAAGCTTTTCAATGCGCTCTACGTGAAAACCGACGGTGACGTCGTCGAGAACAACGAGAACACCCGCCGCGAGGTGGATTTCATCGTCTCGACGGCAGCAATCCAGCCGCACAGCGCGATCCTCGATCTGTGCTGCGGGCAGGGCCGGCATTGCCTCGAGCTTGCGCGGCGCGGGTTCAAGAACGTCTCCGGCGTCGACCGGTCGCGCTATCTCATCCGCCTCGCCAAGAAGCGAGCGCAGACAGAGGGTCTGCAGGTCGTCTTCAAGGAAGGCGATGCGCGCAATCCGCGGCTTCCCGAGAGCAGCTTCGACTGCGTTGCCATCATGGGCAACTCGTTCGGCTATTTCTCGAACAAGCAGGACGACGAGAAGGTTCTCACTACCGTCGGCAAGCTGCTGCGTCCTTCGGGACAGATCGTGCTCGACATCACCGACGGCGCATACATGGCCGATCATTTCGATCGCCGCTCGTGGGAGTGGATCGATGAGCATCACTTCGTCTGCCGCGAGCGCTCGCTGTCGGCGGACCGGGAACGCCTCATCTCGCGCGAGGTGATCGTGCACGACGAGATCGGCGTGATCGCGGATCAGTTCTATGCCGAACGCCTCTATACGAAGGAGAGCATCGGCAAGCTTCTCGAGCGCTGCGGGTTCCGGAACATCCGCTATCACGGCAGCGCGGAATCCGTATCCGATCGCGACCAGGATCTCGGCATGATGGCGCGGCGGCTGCTGCTCTCGGCGGATGCGCCTCAGCTTCCGGCGCGCAAGCCGCGCGGCAAGCTGCAGCAGCTCGACGTCACGGTTCTGCTCGGCGATCCCCGCCTTCCCGATCAGGTGAAGCGCGGCGGCGCGTTCCAGGACGAGGACATGGAGACGGTCCGCCGTCTCAAGGATGCGCTCGCGGAGCTTACGACGTACAAGTTCCGCTATCTCGACAATCATGCGACGCTCGATCGCGATCTCGCGGATCTCAGGACCGATCTCGTCTTCAATCTCTGCGACGAGGGGTTCAACAACGATCCCTTCAAGGAGCTGCACGTTCCGGCGATGCTGGATGCGTTGGGGCTTCCCTATACCGGTGGCGCGCCGGCCGCGCTCGCGGCCTGCTACGACAAGGGCCTCGTGCGGGCCGTTGCCATGACGCTCGATGTGCCGGTTCCGCTCGAAACCTACGTGCGCCCCGGAGACCAGGGGGCCACGCTGCCCTCGGTGTTCCCCGCGCTCTTGAAGCCTAACACGGGCGACAGCTCCCAGGGCATCACGATGGATGCGGTAGTGAGCAACGAGAAGGCCCTGCTCGATTATCTCGAGCGGCTGAGAGCGGAGTTTCCCAAGCGGTCGGTGCTGGTGCAGGAATTTCTGACGGGGGCCGAATACTCCGTCGGCCTGATCGGCAATCCTGACCAGGGGCTCAGGGCGCTGCCGATCCTCGAGGTCGATTACTCGAAGCTCGATCCGAACCTTCCCAAGATCCTCGGCTACGAGAGCAAGTGGGAGCCTGAGAGTCCCTACTGGACGCAGATCCGCTATCAGGAGGCCTCACTCTCGGAGCTTGCCCAGCAGCAGCTCGTCGAGCACTCGACGCGCCTGTTCGAGCGGCTCGGCTGCCGTGACTATGCGCGCTTCGATTTCCGGGCGGACAGCAAGGGCGAGCTCAAGCTGCTGGAGGTGAATCCCAATCCCGGCTGGTGCTGGGACGGGAAGCTCAACATCATGGCCGGCTTCCAGGGAATGCGCTATCCAGAGCTGCTGGCCCAGATTCTTCAAGCGGCCGTCGAAAGATTGAATATTGTGGCCAAGCCACAGACCCAACCCGCAGAGGCCGCGCAGTAATCCTTCATGAGACCGTTCCTCACCCTTCTGATCTTTCTCGCGTTGGTGGCAGCTGCGGCGCTCACCGGCATGACCTACCTTCCGGGCGCCTGGTACGAAGCGCTGGTGAAACCGGACTGGACGCCGCCGAACTGGCTGTTCCCGCCGGTGTGGACGGTGCTCTACATCATGATCGCCGTGGCCGGGTGGCTGGTGTTCGAGAAGGAAGGCTTTCGGCAGGCGCTGATCGTCTGGGTGATCTCGCTCCAGATCAACGCGGCCTGGTCGGTGCTGATGTTCAAGGAGCACCAGATCGCGCTCGCGGCCGCCAATATCGTGGCGCTCCTGGTCTCCATCGTCATCTTCATCTCGCTGACGTGGAAGACGAACCGGCTCGCGAGCCTTTTGTTCGTGCCCTATCTCGTGTGGGTGAGCTACGCGACCGCGCTCAATATCGCCATCTGGCAGCTCAATCCCGGTCAGCCCGCCTAAGACTAGCTACGCCGCGCGGGAAGCTTCCGCCGTTGCAGTCTCGTGCACGGACGTCTTGCCGGGCGTGCCGGCAATGGCCGGCCGCTTGTTCGCGGAGACCCATTGCGCTACGGTCGCGAGGTCGGCTTCCGCCACCCAGCGGCCCTGGCGGCCGCCCGTGTGGGCGTGCTTGGCGAGGATCGCTTCATAGTCCGCGCGCGAGATCTCGCGATATCCCATGGCGTCCTGCATGGGTGTGTAGTCGCGGCCATCGCAGAGCACGTAGCCCCACTTGGCAAGATGGTAGTAGAGCGCCGAGCTTACCATCTTCGAGACGTCGCGCTCGCGGCTGAACAGGGAGTCGGAGAGGAACACGCGGCCGATCGATATGCCGAAGCCGCCGCCGACGAGCTTGCCGTCCGCATTCCAGATCTCGAACGAATGAGCGTAGCCAAGCCGGTGCAGGTCCCGGTAGAGGCGCTGCATCAGCGGCGTAATCCAGGTCAGCGTGTGCCAATTGTAAGCGCGGGGCGCTGCGCACTCGCGCACCACCGTTTCGAAAGCGGTGTCGAAGCTGACGCGATAGGCGTTCTTCTTCATCTCGCGCAGGCAGCGCTTCTCAAGCTTGTGCTCGTTGAAGACCAGCGCCATGCGCTTCTCGCGTGTCCACCATTTGAGGGGACCGCAATGCGCCCAGGCAAAGAAGCCTTTGCGGGCGGCTTCGATCATGGTGAGGGCAGAGATGTCGCGGCAGATGCCTGCGAAGGTGTCGGGCCGTGACGCCGTGCGGGAGGCATCCGGCACCACAGTGCCGCCGCGCGCGATGTCGAGGGCCGAATGCCAGATCAGCGACGGCAGGTCTCCGATGCGTCCGGGACGAGCGGCATAGGCGAGCCCCAGAATCCAGCGGTGGATCCATTTGCTCCAGGTCTCGCGCGGCGTGGTGTCTTCGGCGTTCATGTGTGGTTTTCGTTTCTGCCGGTTCGGTCCGTATACTACTGGGACAATCCCTAAGTAGTTACGTTTCCTCGCAAGAGAGAGGCCGTGTGCGGGCTCGCGTTCGGCGTTCGCTCTTTTTTGGTTAGCAAGAGGTGAATGCGCGTCGGCAGCGGGATGGCAGACGCCTGCTACGTGGCCTTGTCGAACATTTCGACGGCTTCTGCGGGAGAGAACTCGGCGATCCAGCGCCCGGGGAGGCTGGTGCCGGTCGCGTGCTCCCGCATGAGGGCTTCGTACTCGGCGCGCGGGATTTCGCGGTAACCCGTCTTGCTCAGAACGGGCGTCGTGTCGCGAGCGTCCACGAAGGCGAAGCCCCAGTGTTTCAAGTGCGCGTAGAGCACCACGCTGCCGAGCTTGGAGGTATCCGGCTCGCGGCTGAACATGGATTCTCCGACGAAGACGCGTCCGGCCACGGTGCCGAAACCGCCGGCGACGAGCTCACCGTCGGCGTTCCAGACCTCGTAGGAGTGCGTGTGGCCTTTGCGGTGGAGCTCAGCGAAGAATGCCCTGTACCGCGGCGTGAGCCAGGTGAGGGCGTGCCAATTGTAGGCGCGGGGGGCTGCGCACTTGGCCAGCACCTCCTCGAATGCCGTATCGAACGTCACCCGGTATTTGCCTGTCCTCATGAGCCGCTTCAGGCGCCGGGAGATGTGCAGCTCGGGAAAGAACAGGATGGAGCGCTTCTCGCGGGTCCACCACTTGAGGGGACCGCAATGGGCCCAGGGGAAAAAGCCCAGGCGGGCCGCGGCCACATAGGTCTCGGCCGTCAGGCCACGAACGACGCCGCCGAATGTGTCAGGGCGGGACCGCGTCCGATTTTGATCTGGAATCTCCGTGCCGCCGCGTAACAGGTCGAGTGCCGTCCAGGCCAGAAGGTGGGGGACGCTCGCCACGCGGTGCGGCTGCAACGCATAGGCGACTCCGAGTGCCCATCTCTTGGCGGCCTCGAAGGGCGTCTCGCGCAGGGGCAGGCCCGCGGGCTCGGTCATTTCCTTGTCTCTGGCGCCCATTCCCTCGAGGGGGCGGGGCGCGAAGAGGGCTCGGCGAGGGGCGAACATGGCAGGGACTATGCCTCTCAGAAATGAACGAATAACCCCATGGATCGCAAGAGTTGGGCCAGTTAGCCGGTTTCGCGGCTCCCGCAAGGCGCTGTTTGGGGTGCTTCAGGCGGGGGAGGGGCGCGTTTCCGGTGCCGGCGGTGGAGTGCGGCTTTGCTTCACCCGCCGCTGTCTTGACGCTCGGGCGGCGGGGTGGTCTACCCGGACTTTCTCAGGGAGCGACCCAACCTCCATGTCCGCCACCGTCCTCATCATCGACTTCGGCAGCCAAGTCACGCAGCTCATTGCGCGGCGTGTTCGCGAGGCCGGCGTCTATTGCGAGATCCATCCCTTCCAGAATGCCGAAGCGGCGTTCGCCAAGCTCAAACCGCAGGCCGTCATTCTTTCCGGCGGGCCTTCCTCGGTCCCGGAAGAGGGCAGCCCCCGGGCGCCCGACGCCGTGTTCAAGGCCGGGATCCCGGTTTTCGGCATCTGCTACGGCCAGCAGACCATGGCGGAGCAACTCGGCGGCAAGGTGGAAAGCGGGCATCATCGCGAGTTCGGCCGGGCCGTTCTTTCGGTCGATGCAGAGAGCCCCTTGTTCGAGGGAGTGTGGGAGAAGGGCGACCGGCATCAGGTGTGGATGAGCCACGGCGATCGCGTGACCCGGCTGCCCGAGGGGTTTCGCGTCATCGCGACGAGTGAGAACGCTCCGTTCGCGGCGGTCGCCGACGAGGCGCGGCGCTTCTATGCCGTGCAATTCCATCCCGAGGTCGTTCACACGCCGGATGGCGAGAAGCTGATCTCGAACTTCGTGCATCGGATCGCGGGCCTCAAGCCCGACTGGACGATGGCCGCTTACCGGCGCGAGATGATCGAGCGTATCCGCAAGCAGGTGGGCAAGGGGCGCGTGATCTGCGGCCTTTCCGGCGGCGTCGACAGTGCGGTGGCCGCGGTTCTGATCCACGAGGCAATCGGCGATCAGCTCACGTGCGTGTTCGTGGATCATGGCCTCATGCGCCTCGGAGAGGCCGAGCAGGTGGTCGGCCTGTTCCGCGATCACTTCAATATTCCGCTCGTGCATGTGGACGCCTCGAAGCAGTTCCTGGATGCGCTCGCGGGCGTTTCCGATCCCGAAACCAAGCGCAAGACCATCGGCAAGCACTTCATCGAGGTGTTCGAAGCGGAAGCGCGCAAGATCGGCGACGGCTCCTCTTCTGGCGCTTCGCGTGCCGATACAGCGCCCGCGCAGTTCCTCGCGCAAGGCACGCTCTATCCGGATGTGATCGAAAGCGTGTCGTTCAGCGGCGGGCCGTCGGTCACGATCAAGTCGCATCACAATGTGGGCGGCCTGCCCGAGCGCATGAACATGAAGCTCGTGGAGCCGCTGCGCGAGCTGTTCAAGGACGAGGTGCGCGCGCTCGGGCGCGAGCTCGGGCTGCCCGACGCGTTCGTCGGACGTCATCCGTTCCCGGGGCCGGGTCTCGCAATTCGTATTCCCGGTGAGATCACCGTCGAGAAGCTCGACATTCTGCGCAAGGCCGATGCGATCTATCTCGACGAGATCCGCAAGGCGGGCCTGTACGATGCGATCTGGCAGGCCTTCGCCGTGCTGCTGCCGGTGCGGACCGTCGGCGTCATGGGAGACGGGCGCACATACGACCACGTTCTCGCGCTGCGCGCCGTCACCTCGGTGGACGGCATGACGGCCGACTTCTTCCCGTTCGACATGGGCTTCCTGGGGCGCGCCGCCACGCGCATCATCAACGAGGTGCGCGGCATCAACCGCGTGGTCTACGACGTGACGAGCAAGCCGCCGGGCACTATCGAGTGGGAGTGAAGATGGCCAAGACGCAATCGGTCACGATTTACGGTATTCCCAATTGCGACACGATGAAGAAAGCCCGGTCCTGGCTCGAGGCGCAGGGCATCGAGGCCGTCTTTCACGATTACAAGAAGTCCGGCATCGACAAGGCGCGGCTGGAGCGCTGGTGCAAGGAGGCCGGCTGGGAAACCGTGCTCAATCGCGCGGGGACCACGTTCCGGAAGCTGCCGGATGCCGAAAAGCAGGGGCTCGATCAGAAGAAGGCGATTGCCCTGATGCTCGCCCAGCCGTCGCTGATCAAGCGACCGGTGCTTGAGGTCGGGGCCAAGACGCTTATTGTCGGCTTCAAGCCCGACGTCTACGAGGCCGCCTTCGCCCACTGAGCGCGGAGGCCGGGCATCCACCAGACCCGAAAAAACAAAAGACGGGACAGGTGTGCGGGGCCTGTCCCGTCCATTGACGTGCTCATCGCGACACTCGGCTTTGATGAGACGCGGTATGCGGCTCGATTGCCAACGCGGGGACATAGGCATTCGGGTCGCACTTAGGGAAGAACGGACGACAAGGAACTTTATTCTGCGGGAGAGGGTGGGCCGCGCGAATTTTTGCGTGATCCGCTCCGGCGGGTTCGTTGAATGCTGTTTCTATTCAATTAGTTGACATATGAAGACGCGGTTCTTTCTAAACGGCATTCAACAAAAAGGCCCCCCAGCGGGGGGACTGGGGGGCCGATCGTGGGGTGAACACTGCCCAGCGTGGTCGGGGGAACCCGTGGCAGTGTTCTATCTCGCCAGGGCGCGGGGGGTGGCTGCTCTGGCGGATCTGGGAGACCAACAGCGGGGAGGGCGCTTTGGTTCCCACGAGTCGCACCATAAAGATTTGTGAGGTGGCCGCTGTTCCCTGGGGGACAGGGCAAGGGGAAGCGGCGGGCAGGCAGCGACCTCAGCGAACGCCGCTGCCGGTTGCCTGCTGCCCGCTGCTGACTAATCGAGGTCGGCAATCTCGGCGGCGGTGCCGCCCTTCATGCGCTGGGCCAAGGTCGCCTCAATGAACGGGTCAAGATCGCCGTCCAGCACTGCGTCCGGGTTCGAGCTCTGCTCTCCAGTGCGCAGGTCCTTCACGAGCTGGTAGGGCTGCAACACGTAGGAGCGGATCTGGTGGCCCCAGCCGATATCGGTCTTGGCCGCCTGGTCGGCGGAGGCCTGCTCCTCGCGCTTCTTCAGTTCGAGCTCGTAGAGGCGCGCCTTCAGACGCTTGAAGGCGATGTCCTTGTTCTGGTGCTGGGAGCGCTGCTCCTGCGCGAAGATGACGATACCGGTCGGCTTGTGCACGAGGCGCACGGCGGATTCGGTACGGTTCACGTGCTGTCCGCCTGCGCCGCTCGACCGGGCAAAGCTCACGTCCACGTCGGCCGGATTGATCTCGATGTCGATCGAGTCGTCGATCACCGGGTAGACCGTCACGGAGGCGAAGCTCGTGTGGCGGCGTGCGTTGGAATCGAACGGCGAGATGCGCACGAGGCGGTGCACACCGGCCTCCGTCTTCAGCCAGCCGTAGGCGTTCTCGCCCTCGATCTCGAGCGTCGCGGATTTGAGACCGGCTTCTTCGCCCGGGCTCTCGTCGATCAGCTTGACCTTGAAGCCGCGCCGTTCCGCCCACCGTATGTACATGCGGGTCAGCATGGAGGCCCAATCCTGGCTTTCCGTGCCGCCGGCGCCTGCATGGACTTCGACGTAGGTGTCCATGCCGTCGGCCTCGCCCGAGAGCATGGCCTCGACGCTCTTGCGCTGAACCTCCTCGTCGAGACGCTTCAGCGCGCCTTCACCTTCGGTGACGGTGGCCTCGTCCTCCTCGGCCTCGCCGAGCTCGATCAGCGTGAGATTGTCCTCGAACTCGCGCTCGATACGGCGGAAGTCCGTGAGGGAGCGTTCGAGCTGCTGACGCTGGCGCATGACCTTCTGGGCCTGCGCAGGGTCATTCCAGAGCGCGGGATCTTCCGCGCGCCGGTTGAGATCGGCTAGACGAGCCTCTGCCTGTTCCGGGTCAAAGAGACCTCCTCAAGAGGACGAGCGCCTCTTCGATAGAAGTCACGACTTTTTGCGCTTCAGCGCGCATAGCTGCCTCCCAACAGACAGTGATATAGGGGGTTATGGCGAGAGATATAGTGGCGGCGCGGGTGGATGTAAACGCGTCGTCGGGCTGCACGTAATCCTACGGTGGATCAACTAAAGCGCACCGTAAGCGGGAGAAATTCTCACCACATGCCCCCGCGTCCGCCGCCGTAACCTGGTTGGGCCGAAGGAGTTGCCTGCCAGGCGCCGCCGTCCTGGGGCTGTCCGCTCGCCGAGCTCTGTGCGTAAGGATCGGAGAAGCCGATGACGGAGTAGGCGTCGTCCGGCTCCTCGTTGGGCTTGAAGGCTTCCATGATGGCGGTCGTGTCATCCGGAGAGGCGCGCAGGCCGGTCTTCAGGTTGACGCGCACGAGCTTGATGCCGGGCGGGATACGGAAGGGCACGGCGGGCTGATCCGCCAGCGCGGCCTTCATGAAGTTGCCGAAGATCGGCGCGGTCACGTGGCCGCCGGTGTTGCCCTTGCCCATCGGACGCGGCGTGTCGAAGCCGACGAAGACGCCAACCACGAGATCCGGCGTGTAGCCGACGAACCAGGCGTCCTTCTCCTCGTTGGTCGTGCCGGTCTTGCCCGCGAGGGGGCGGTTCAAGGCCTTGAGCGAGGTGGCGGTGCCGCGCTGGATGACGCCTTCCATGATCGAGGTCATCTGATAGGCGGTGTGCGGGTCGACGATCTGCTTGCGGTCGTCCGGGATGTCCGGCTCGGGCTGGTTGGCCCAATGATCGGCGGCGCAGTCGATGCACTGACGTGCGTCGTGGCGCCAGACGGACTTACCCCAGCGATCCTGGATGCGGTCGATCAGCGTGGGGCGCACGGTCTTGCCGCCGTTGGCGATCATGCAATAGGCGGTCGCCATGCGCAGCAGCGTCGTCTCGCCTGCGCCGAGCGACATGGAGAGCACCGGAAGCAGGTCGTCGTAGATGCCGAAGCGCTTGGCATATTCGGTGATGATCGGCATGCCCATGTCCTGGGCGAGGCGGACCGTCATCTGGTTGCGCGATTTCTCGATGCCGACGCGCAGCGTGGTCGGGCCGCCCGACTGCTCCTTCTCGTAGTTGTTCGGACGCCAGATGTCCTGGCCAGGGCCCTGTTCGATCTCGATCGGCGCGTCGAGCACGATGGAGGTGGGCTTGTAACCATTGTCGATGGCGGCTGCGTAGACGAACGGCTTGAAGGACGAACCTGGCTGGCGCTTCGCCTGCAGGGCGCGGTCGAACTGGCTCATGGCGAAGGAGAAGCCGCCGACGACGGCGAGCACGCGGCCGGTGTGCGGATCCATGGCAATAAGGCCGCCGCTGATCTCGGGGATCTGCATGAGCGACCAGACGCCCGCGAGGTTCTTCTCGTCCTTGGGCGATACGTAGATCACGTCGCCGGGCGAGAGGATGTCGGAGATCTGCTTCGCTTCCGTGCGCTTGCCCGGAACCTTCGCCCACTTGATCTCGTCGAGCGTGATCTCGACGGCGTGGCGCTCGTCTGTGAGAGAGCCGTCCTGCTTGCGCGCCGGCTTGAGGCCGACGACGGCTTTCGTCTTCTCCATGGAGAGGACGACGCCGAGCCGCCAGGGGGCGATGTCGGAGGGGCTGTCGGTGGCGCCGAGGGGCACGCCCCAGTCGCCCGCAATGTCGATTTTGCTCACCGGACCGCGCCAGCCCTGCTTGCGGTCGTAGGCGACGAGGCCGTCGATCAGGGCCTTGCGGCCGATCTGCTGGAGACGCGGATCGAGGGTGGTGCGGACGGAGAGGCCGCCGGCGTAGAGCTTTGCCTCGCCATAGGCTGACATCAGCGAGCGGCGCACTTCCTCGGCGAAGTATTCAGCGGCAAAGATGTGCGCGCCGCCCGGGCGGATGTTCACGGTGAGCGGCTTGGCCTTGGCTTCGGTCGCTTCCTCTTCGGTGATGTAACCGTTCTCGGCCATCTGGCCGATGATCCAGTTGCGGCGCTCGGTGGCTTTCACCTTCTGGCGGAACGGATGGTAGTTGTTGGGGGCCTTCGGGAGCGCCGCGAGGTAGGCGACCTCCTCGATGGTGAGGTCCTTCAGCTCCTTGTTGAAGTAGGCGAGGCCTGCCGCTGCCACGCCATAGGCGCCGATGCCCAGATAGATCTCGTTCAGGTACAGCTCGAGGATCTTGTCCTTCGAGTAGGCGCGCTCGATGCGGATTGCGAGAATGGCTTCCTTGATCTTGCGATCGATGGTGCGGTCGCTGGTGAGAAGGAAGTTCTTGGCGACCTGCTGGGTGATCGTGGACGCGCCTTCCGTCCGGCGGTCGCCGCCGCGGGCCTTGGTTTCGATGAACTTGAAGACGGCGCGCGCAATGCCCTGCACGTCGAGGCCGCCGTGCTCATAGAAACGGCGATCCTCCGCCGAGAGGAAAGCTGCGATCACGCGCTTCGGAATGGTGTTGATCGGCACGAAAATGCGCCGCTCGCGCGCGTACTCCGCGATCAGCGAGCCGTCATGGGCGTGGATGCGCGTCATGACCGGAGGCTCGTACTTGGCGAGGCTTTCGTAGTCCGGGAGATCCTTAGAGACCTGCCACAGCACGTAGCCCGCACCTGCCGAGCCGACCAGGAAGAGCACGACGAACGCCGCGAAGCTCCAGCCGAGGAAGCTCAAGAGAAAGCTCTTGCGCCGCCTGGTCCGTCTGCGGGGCTCTTGCTGAGGTGGAAGGGTAGGGGCTCGCATTCAGCCTGGGTCCGCTCGACCAATAAGGTGTTCTGGGAACTCGCAAGTGCGTGCCCGATCCCAACATGGCAGATCGGAATACGCCCGAGACATTTGTGTTTGCCGCATTTCCTTCGACAAGCCTGTCACAACTGAGCCGGAAATGCCGTGGTTGCCCTTGCTATTGCACTGCAGCAACCCTTGGATCAAGCCGAAACATTAACATGGATTGTGGCATCACGTCGTCCATAAACCCTGCCCATCCTAAACCGATCTTTGCTGATGCCACTCCAAGCGGTTAGGCATTGAAAAAGTGCCGAAGTTTAGGCGCGAAGCAGTTGGCGAAGGTTTAATCCGCAGATATGCGCGCCGCGCTGCACGACACTTGGCCGCGGCGGGGCATGTTCAGGGGGCGGGCGAGCCCGCCGTGCGTTTCGTGAAATAGCTGTCCACGGCGGCGGTAATGGAGGACGCGACCTTCTTGTGCCACTCGGGCGAGTTCAGGAGCTTCTCGTCCTCGAGATTGCTGAGGTAGCCGAGCTCGATCAGCACCGATGGGGCATGGGTCTGCTTCAGCACCTTGAAGGCGGCGGCGCGCTGGGGATCCCGGGACAGCGTGGTCGCGCGCTTCATCTTGTGGACGAGGGTGTTCGAGAAGTCGGTCGAGAAATTTGCCGTCTCGCGTTTCATGAGGTCGATGAGGATGCTTTTCACCTCGTCGTCGCCGCGGCTGTCGGCGGAGCTCAGGCCGGCGACGAGATCCGATGCGTTTTCCTTTTCGGCCATGCGGCGAGCCTGCTCGTCCGAGGCTCGCTCCGAGAGCGTGTAGATGGTCGCACCACGGATGGTCTGGGCGATGTTCTGCTCGGGCAGGGAATCGGCGTGCAGCGAGATGAAGAGATCGACGCCCTGCGTGAGAGACATATTAAGACGCTGATCAAGAGAGATAAAAACGTCGGATGCCCGGGTCATGCGGACATCGTAGCGGCCCGTCGTTGCGAGCTGGCGCCCCAGTTCCTTGCCAACCGCCAGTACGACATTCTTCTCGAGCACGTTGCTGGCGCCGGTCGCGCCGCCGTCGATGCCGCCATGGCCGGGGTCGATCATGATGATGGCCTTGCCGGAGCGCTTGGGCTTGGCGAGGGCTTTGCTCTCGTCTGCCGGGGGAGTGGGGGAGGGCTCGGCCTTGCCAGCCCCCGTGCCCATGCCGAAGCTTTCGGGCGCCGTGGTCACCATATCGAAGGTGAAGACGATGCCGTTTCCTTTCGGCGCTGCGGTCATGGCCGCGCGCTCGATGCGGACCGGCCCCGTGGTGTCAAGCACGACGCGCGCCTTGCGTTCGGCGAACAGTCCGTAACGGAAGGCGCGCACCAGTCCGCTGCCCCCCTGGCCCGTGCCGTCCGGCAGGCGGAACGTCACGTCAGGCAGATCGACGATGACGCGATAGGGATTGGCGAGGGTGAAAATCTCGGCGGTGACGCCCGCGGTCAAATCGAGCTGGAAGGTGGTCCGGTTGGTGTCTCCGGTGAGCTCGGCGCGGGTTGCTGTGGCCACCGTATCGGCCGTGGCGGGGGAACCGCTCCAGATATGCATCAGCACCGCGAAGGCTGCCAAAGCCGTCCGCAGGCCAACAGTTCCGGTCCTGGTTCCCATCCCCGGCTGCACGCGTTCCCCATCGCGTTCGTGAGCAAATTATCACGTAGGCTCTACAAGTTAGGTCATATTCGCCGCTTTTGCGCAAGGGCATGGCCGATTGTGGGCGCCTGCGGCTCGGTTTCCTTGATATCGTACTTGCCAGCCTGCCAGCGAACCCGTACAAAATTAACCCGCATCGTGTTGAGTACGTCCTCTTCACGCGAGAGTTTAGCTGGTTGCAGGATGCTCGGTCTGGTTTAGGGCCAGCTTTTTTCCCAACCGGTGATCGCCAAGTCCCAGAAGCGGACGATGCGCACGGCTCGATGACAGCTCGGCGCGCGCTTTGTGATCGGCAGCGTTTGCCTTGGCCTCCGAGGAGGTTTGGCGGATTGATGCGCCGAAGCGCGTCGCACCCGATGTCTCGAACCAAGGGCGCGGTCTTGGCTACGATGCAGCTTGCCTGATTGGCGCCGTTGAAAGGGGTGCCGCAGGCGGGCGGGACTGTGCTCTTGCCGAACCGCGCGGGCCTTTTTCACCCGACGACGGCTGACGCTGTCCTCTCGTGCAAACTCCGGATCATCTCCGGTGCTGTTGCAGCTCACGTGCCGCGCACGCACCAGGGACGGTTCCCCGCTTTCCGCTCCAGCGCAGTTTCTGCGTTCGGGCATGCCCCAGGCCTCCATCAGGAAACCTGTCACTCGAAGCTCATGCAGATCGACCGCACATTCCGTTTCTCAGCTTCCGGCCCGATCGCGGCCCGAGGCGTCGCGCATCCGGCCCGCCCGGCTGTGCGCGGGATGCGCGCCCGTAAGTTCACCCCCAACACTTTCATTTCAAACACCACAACCAAGGCGCGCGCCACGACCCGGCCGCTTGTCGCCTCCGGCCGTCTGGCCGGTTCCGGTGGTTCGGCCCACCGGCGCGCAAAGGACAAAAACACATGGCACCCAACAAGATGCTTATCGATGCCACCCACCCCGAGGAGACTCGGGTGGTGGTTCTGCGCAACGGACGTGTAGAGGAGTTCGACTACGAGAGCGCTGCCCGCAAACTGCTTCGCGGGAATATCTATCTGGCAAAGGTTACGCGGGTGGAGCCTTCGCTCCAGGCGGCCTTCGTCGACTACGGCGGAAACCGCCACGGCTTTCTCGCATTCAACGAAATCCATCCCGACTACTACCAAATCCCGATGGCCGACCGGCAGGCGCTCCTCGACGAGGAAGCGGCCGCGGAAGCCGAGGAGGAGGCTGCCGCTGACGCACGGGCCGAACGGCTGGCGCGCAGACGGCAGCACCAAGGCGGCGCTCGCGGCCAGGAGGCCGGATCTGAGGACGGCGCCCGGTCAGACGACGACCACTCCGACGAGGAGAACGGTTCGGAGGATCTGGACGACGCCAGCACAGAGGACGACGGCGCCGACGACGATCATGGTCCCGAGGTCATCGCCGAGGCCAGCGTTCGCGACGACGTGCTCGTAGAGGACGTCGCGGAGCCCGAGAGCGCCGGCGGTTTCGAAGGCGGTGATCTCGACTCTTCCCCGGATGACGAGCCGGAGACGCCGGCGGCGGATGCCGTCGCCGTCGAAGCGGCTGAGGAGGCCTCTCAAGCCGAGGCCGCTCCGGAAGCCCCGGCAGGGGATGCCGGCGAAGGCGGCGTCGTGCAGGTCGTCGCCAGCGGGGCTAGCGAGCCCGAGGCGCTCGAAAGTGCTGGCGCCGAGGATGCGCTCGAGGAGCTTCCCTCGCGTCCGCGCCGCCGTCCGCGCAGCTACAAGATCCAAGAGGTCATCAAGCGCCGCCAGGTCATCCTGGTGCAGGTCGTCAAGGAAGAGCGCGGCAACAAGGGGGCGGCGCTTACCACCTATCTTTCGCTCGCAGGCCGTTACACCGTGCTGATGCCGAACACGGCGCGCGGTGGCGGTATCTCGCGCAAGATCACCAATCCGCAGGACCGCAAGCGGCTCAAGGCCATCGCGCAGGAGCTCGAAGTGCCGGAGGGCATGGGGCTCATCATCCGCACGGCAGGTGCCTCGCGAACCAAACAGGAGATCAAGCGCGATTTCGAATACCTGCTGCGCCTGTGGGAGAGCGTCCGTGACCTCACGCTCGAGAGCACGGCGCCGAGCCTCGTCTATGAGGAAGGCAACCTGATCAAGCGTTCGATCCGCGACCTTTACAACAAGGACGTGGAGGAGATCATCGTCGCGGGCGAGCACGCGCACAAGGATGCCAAGGACTTCATGCGCATGCTCATGCCGAGCCATGCCAAGAACGTCCTTGCGCACCAGGATCCCGAGCCGCTGTTCACGAAGTACGGCATCGAGCGCCAGCTCAATGCCATGTTCAATCCCTACGTGACGCTGAAGTCGGGCGGCTACCTCGTCATCAACCAGACGGAAGCGCTGGTGGCGATCGACGTGAACTCGGGCAAATCCACGCGCGAGTTCTCCATCGAGGAGACGGCGCTCAACACCAATCTCGAGGCGGCCGACGAGATCGCGCGTCAGCTCAAGCTCCGCGACCTCGCGGGCCTGATCGTGATCGACTTCATCGACATGGAGGAGAAGCGCAACAACCGCGCCGTCGAGCGGCGGCTGAAGGATGCGCTTCGTTTCGACCGTGCGCGCATTCAGCTCGGCCGGATCAGCCATTTCGGCCTTATGGAGATGAGCCGCCAGCGTCTGCGCTCGGGCGTGCTCGAAGGCTCCACCTCGCAGTGCCCGCACTGCCAGGGTACCGGCATTATCCGCTCCACCGAGAGCGTTGCGCTCGCCGTTCTGCGTGCGCTCGAGGATGCGATGCTGGCGGGTGCGCGGACGTCGCTGGTCGCTACCACGACGTCGAGCGTCGCGCTCTACATCCTCAACAACAAGCGCCACTTCATCAATGAGATGGAAGCCCGTCAGGGCATCTTCGTGACCGTGCAGGCGAGCGACAAGCTGCAGGGCGCGAACTTCCTGATCGAGAAGGGGCATGCCGCGCCCGTCGCAACGCGCCGTCCGGACCGTGCCGCGGTCAACATGGATTGGGGCTTCGCGGGCGAGGAAGGCCGTGAGGGTGACGCCGACGAGGAGGGTGCGGACGAAGAATTGGCCGCTTCCGGCAGCGAGCCGCGCGGCGAAAGCCGTGGCCGCGACGATGGCCGTGGCCAGCAGGAAGGCCGCGAGGGTGGCCGCCGCCGGCGCCGCCGGCGTGGCCGTCGCGGTGGCAGCGGTGATCGCGAGCGTGGCGGCGAGGGCCGGATCGAGGGGCGTCGTGGCGACGAGCCGCAGCCTTACGAGGACGATCTGCAGGACGGAGGCCCCGACGGCGATGAGCCCATCGAGGTCGGCGGCGAAGGCGGCCCGATCGAGATCGAGGATGCTTACGGGGACGACGAAGGCGCTCCTCGCGAGGAGCGCGCCTCGGGCCAGCGGAATGGAGAACGCTCTGAAGAGGGCGGCGGCCGGCGCAGGCGTCGTGGCCGGCGCGGTGGCCGTCGCGGCCGCGATCGCGCGCGGAACGGCGAGGGTGCCGGCTCAGTGAACGAGGCTGGCGAGCAGACTTTCTCGGGCGATGAAGATGCCGATACCGGGCTGGACGATGCTCAGGTCGACGACGCAGCGCCCATCGAAGTGATTGCGGAAGAAACTCAGGTGGCGGCTCCGGCGGCCCGTGAGCCGCGCCGCCGCGAGCGCGCACCGCGGGCTCAGCCCGACGCGCCGGTCGTGGAGGCGGTTGCCGTCGAGACTGAGGACGCGCCGCGCGCTAAGGCTGCTCCCGAGCAGCCTGCCGCCCCATCTCAAAGCGAGGTGCCGGCGCAGGAGGATACGGTCCTAGCGCGCGTTCGGGCCCGACAGGCAACCTCGGCCGAGCCGAAGCTCGAGCGGGTCGTGGTGTCGCCGGATCAGACCGGCAGTGCGGACGCAGGGGGCGGCGAGGAGCCGACCGTTCGGCGCGGCTGGTGGCAGCGCCGTCTGGGCGGCTGACTGCGCGGTCTCTTTTCCTGACTACATCATGGACGGGCCGGGCATAGTTGCCCGGCCCGTTTCACTGTCGTCCCCAACCGATTGGGGTCGCGACAAATTTGCTCGTCCGTTTCGGGGCGGCCGGAGAATCCCGAACGAATTCAAAGAGCGCTGTCCGACGCCTTTCGAGGCGCCCCTCGCGCGTGGCCGCAAGCCACATTTTGACCATATCCGGCTGGTGACTGCCGCCCCGTCGTGCGGAGTAATGGTAAGGCCGAGTTTCGATATTCCGGCCGTGATGGGGGCGTCACTCCATTGCTCCCATGACGTGAGCTGGGAACATTTCTTGATTTCGTTTCCAGATATCACGGTTGTGACTTGAAGTATTCCGGGACTGATATCTCTTTCTTCTTACCGTTGTTGTGCGGTCTCCGGAATTCCTCAGTAGATTTAAAGGGAGTTCTCCATGAGCAAGCGTATTCTTGCTGCCGTAGTGGGTATGGGTGTCGCTGCGTGTCTCGCAGCGCCGGCCGAAGCGCGGATCGACAACGGTCCCGTCAGCTCGCTCTACGAAGCGGATCGCCGCGCTGCGCCGAAGAAGGCGTACACCTCGAACAACAAGGCTCGCGCCACTGCGCGGCGCACCACCGGCAAGTCCGCCAAGTATCGTGGCCAGGGCAAGGTCGGCCGTGCCGCCCGCCTGCAGGGCCGTGCCATGACGGCCAGCCATACGGGCGGCGGTGGCGGCGGCGCCTCGCGCGGCTGCCTCCAGGCTTCGGCCCGCGCTCTTCTCGATCGCATCGAGGCACAGTTCGGCCCCGTGCAGGTGATCTCGACCTGCCGTCCGGGCGCGCGCATCGCGGGCAGCGGCAAGCCGTCGAAGCATGGTTTCGGCCTGGCCGTCGACTTCAACGCGGGCGGACGCAAGGCCGCAATCGTGAACTGGCTGCGCGCCAACCACATGGCGGGCGGCACCATGACCTACCGGAACATGAACCACATCCACGTGGATATCGGTCCGCGCTTCGTGTCGCTCGGTGCGGGCGGCAGAGGCTGATCGATCCGGCTTCGGAAAAGGGGGCGCCGGTCGCCCCCTTTTTTGTCGCGTCACCGCGCAGTCCGAAGACGGGGCCAATCGGCGATGCGGCGCGCGCCCTCCGCGATGTCGGCTTCCGTGCCGGCATAGGAAAAGCGCAGGAACTGGTTGCCGCGCGCCTCGTCGAAATCGAGGCCGGGGGTGACGGCCACGCCGATCTCGTTCAGCATGTCTGTGGCGAAGCTCCGGGCGTCGTGCGTGAAACGCGAGACGTCCGCATAGAGATAGAAGGCGCCGTCCGCGGGGGCGAGCGCCGTGAAGCCCGCCTTTGGCAAGGCGTCCAGGAGCAACGTCCGGTTCTTTGCGTAGGTCTCGCGGTTTCGTTCGAGCTCGTCGTGCGCCTCAAACGCGCCGAGGGCTGCGATCTGAGAGACGGCCGGAGCCGATATGAAGAAGTTCTGCTGAAGCCGCTCGATGGTGCGCACCAGCGAGGGCGGGACGACAAGCCAGCCGACGCGCCAGCCGGTCATGGCGTGATATTTCGAGAAGCTATTAATGACGACGGCGTTGCCGGAAACCGAGAGGGCCGTTGTTGCCGCCTTCTCGTAGGTCAGCCCGTGGTAGATCTCATCCGACACGAACCAGAGGCCGCGGTCGTCGCAGTATCCGGCCAGCTCCCGTAGGCGCTCGGGCTCGATCATGGTGCCCGTGGGATTGGCGGGGCTCGCGATCAGAAGCCCATCGAGGCCGACGTCGCGGTCGAGGGCTGCGAGCTGGTCGAGTGTCGGCATCCAACGCGTCTCGGGGCTGGTTTCGATGAGTGGCGAGGCGCAGCCGAGAGCCGAGAGGATGTGGCGGTAGCAGGGATAGCCCGGCGAGGGGAGCGCGACACGCGCACCCGCATCGAATAGGGCAAGGAACGCCAGGAGAAAGGCGGCCGACGAGCCGGTGCAGACGATGACGCGGCTCTGGTCGACGTCGACGTTGTAACGTTCGCCGTAGGAGCGTGCGATGCGCCGCCTCAGGTCGCCGATGCCGAGGGCCGCGGTATATCCGAGCGTTTCGGAATGGAGAGCGGACTTGACGCGCGCCAAGGCCGCCTCGGGTGCGGGTGTTCCCGGCTGGCCCACTTCCATGTGGATGATGGAGCGTCCCTGTGCTTCGAGCACGGCGGCCGCGTGCATGACGTCCATGACAATGAAGCTTGCGATGTCGCTCCGGCGGGCGGGTGCACGGGTGCGCGCATCTTTGCGGCCGGGGGCCTGGTTGCTCGTCATCGAACGCCTTCCTTTGGCCGCAATGGCGCAGGTCCATGTCATGGAAACGCGCCGTTCGCGTCGTTAATCGGGAGGGCTTATAGGCGCCAACCTGCGGTCTGGCCAGTATCGCGGCCGCTGGTCTTGCGCTCCTCGGCTCGGTATGCCCATTTAGGGCGAGGTGGGCGTTGTCTTCTGCACAATTCGGCGCGAGTTTTTCGAGCGATCCAACGAGCATGAACACATCGAACTTGAGATTCCGCCTTCGCGCGATCGTCCTTGCCGTATCGATGGCTGGCGCCGTCACGGGACTTTTCTCCGCGCCGTCCGCGCGGGCGCAAGGGTTGCCGCTGATCCGCGACACCGAGATCGAGCTTCTGCTCAACGACTACTCCCAGAAGATTTTCCGTGCGGCGGGCCTCGGCACCGGGCGTGTCACCGTCCGCATCGTCAACAACGATGCGTTCAACGCCTTCGTGATCGACGGGCGCAACGTGTTCATGCACACCGGCACGCTGATGCAGGCCAATACGCCGAACGAGGTGATCGGCGTGCTCGCGCACGAAGCAGGCCATATCGCAGGCGGTCATATGGCGGCCCTTCGCTCGCGCATCGCGAAGGATCAGACGCGTGCGCTCCTCATCCAGCTGCTCGGCATCGGCGCCATGATCGGCGGCGCGGTCTCGGGAGGGGATGCGGGCAAAGAAATCGGAAGCGCGGGACAGGGCGTGATGATGGGCGGCAACGAGCTCATCATGCGTGGTCTGACGGCCGAGCGGCGTTCACAGGAATCGGCGGCTGACCAAGCTGGCCTTCAGTATCTCAACGCCACTCAGCAATCCGGGCGGGGCATGCTCGCCACCTTCGAGCGGTTCGCGGGGCAGGAGCTGTTCTCGGACGCACACAAGGACGCGTTCGCGCGCACCCATCCCGTGGCCACGGACCGTCTGGCGCGGCTGAGGCAGCTCGTGGAGAGCAGCCCCTACTACAACAACAAAGATGCACCCGAGCTTCAGCTTCGCCACGACATGGTGCGTGCGAAACTCTCGGGCTACATCGAGCCGCCGGCGGTGGTGTTCAACCGCTATCCACCGTCCGATACGAGCCTGCCGGCGCGTTATGCGCGGGCCATCGCCTCGTTCCGCCGGGGCGGGGCGGGCGGCCTTGAGACGGCGCTGCAAGGCGCGGATGCGCTTCTGCGCGAGAGGCCGAACGATCCTTACTTCTGGGAGGTGAAGGGTGACTTCCTGCAGAAGGCCGGCCGCCCGCAGGAGGCCATCGGACCTTTCAGGAAGGCGCTGCAACTCCACGGCGGAGATGCGCCGCTCGTGGGCGTTCAGCTCGCGCAAGCGCTGATCCAGACGAAGGACCCCCGCGTTGCCGACGAGGCGATCAACCTCTTGCGCAAGGCCGTCCAGAAAGAGCCCGACAACGCCACGGCCTATAACACGCTCGGGCAGGCGTATTACGACAAGGGCATGATGGCGCAGGCAGAACTGGCGCGGGCGCAAGGGCTCTTCTATTTTGGAGCCTTGAAACAGGCGCAGGAGTTTGCGAAACGCGCCCAGGCCGGTCTCAAGGCGGGTTCACCCGACTGGGTGAAGGCGGACGACATCATCAACTACAAGCCCCAGACCTGAAGACCTATATTCCCCTATCGAGGCGCGGCCGAGAACTGGTCCGCGGCCATCTTATGGAGCGCATATGACCCAATCCAATCCCAACAAGCCGAACAGGCCCTCGGGCCTCAGCATCGGCGCGCTCGTGGCGGCACCGCTGCTTCTCATCACCGGACTGTGGTTCGTGATGGCCGGAGACGCGAAGGACCGTGCGGCGATCGCGGCGCCTCAGGTCGGCGCCAACGAGTTCAGCCCCGATCAGCGCAAGGCGATCGAAGCGATCGTAAAGGACTACCTCGTCAAGAACCCCGAGATCTTCCTCGAGGTGCAGAGCTCGCTCGAAGCCAAGCTCGCCAAGGACGAGGCCGATCGCACGAAGGCGATGGTTGCGGAGCACGCCAAGGAGATCTATCGCGCTCCCAATGCGCCGGTCGCGGGCAATCCGGACGGCGATATCACCGTGGTCGAGTTCTTCGATTACAACTGCGGATA
Organism: Hyphomicrobium zavarzinii ATCC 27496; assembly: GCF_000383415.1. Lineage (GTDB taxonomy): Bacteria > Pseudomonadota > Alphaproteobacteria > Rhizobiales > Hyphomicrobiaceae > Hyphomicrobium_C > Hyphomicrobium_C zavarzinii. Next base: position 597,376 of record NZ_KB911255.1, read on the forward strand.
CTGCAAGCGCGGCTTCGGCGAGATCGCGAAGCTGGTGGAGAAGGACAAGAACGTTCGCGTGGTGTTCAAGGAATTTCCGATCCTGCGTGACGAATCCGAGCAGGCGGCCAAGGTGGCGCTCGCCGCGCGCATGCAGGGCAAGTATTGGGAAGTCCATCGCGACATGATCTCGACCAAGGGCCTCGTGAACGAGGCGGTCGGCCTCAAGGTCGCGGAGGCTCACGGGCTCGACATGGCGAAGCTCAAGGCCGACATGAACTCGCCCGAGGTCAAGGCCGAGCTCGACCGGGTGAAGGACCTCGCCCGCAAGCTCTCCATCAACGGCACGCCCCACTTCCTGGTCGGCGACCGTGCCATCGGCGGGGCGCCCGAGAACCTTTACGACGTGCTCGAGGAGCACGTGGTTGCGCTGAGGAAGTCCGGCTGCACCTATTGCTGAGAAACAGAAGGCCGCCGTGGCCGGCTTCGGTCCGCGGCGGCCTTCTATGCACTTGATTTTCCCCGTTTCTTAGGGGTGTGCCTTGATCCTCTGTCCGGAGACGGTTTGGTAAACACGCCCCATAACGTTTGGCTTGGCGACCTTTCGCGGGTGCGTTAAAGCTGCTAGGGACCTTGTGTGGCTTTCCCGGTGCCGGGAGGGCCTGCATTCATGGACGGAAGCGTCCGCGAAAAAGCGGTTCAGCTAACGACCACTCAGCCCACACTCCCTTGCAGAAGCGCGAATGGCCAAACCCGTATTCGTCCTCAACGGCCCGAACCTGAACTTGCTCGGCGTGCGCGAGCCCGAGATCTACGGCCGGGATACGCTCGATGACGTGCGCCAGCGGGCAGAGGCGAGGGCGGCTGCGCTGGGGCTTACTGTTTCATTCCGCCAGACCAATCACGAGGGCGAGCTCATCGGATGGATTCAGGAAGCGCGCGGCGCGGCTTCCGGGATCATTCTCAATGCCGGCTCGCTCACGCACACGTCCATCGGCATTCTCGATGCACTCACGGCCGCGGAGCTGCCGGTGATCGAAGTGCATCTTTCCAATATTTTCCGCCGCGAGAGTTTTCGTCACCACTCCTATGTCTCGCTTGCCGCAAAGGGCGTCATCTGCGGCCTCGGCGTTCAAGGCTACGAGCTTGCACTCGACGCAATGGCGAAGCTGGTGACATGAGCGTCTCGTGAAACACAAATCCAAAGACAGCGATAAGAAGCCGAAAGGGAAAGGGCTAGCGCGCATGACGGCGAAAGACGATGCCGAGAAACCGAGTGGCGAGCAGCAGTTGATCAGGGAGCTCGCACAGCTCTTGAACGATACGGGTCTCTCAGAGATCGAGATCGAGAAGAGCGGGCTCAAGGTGCGCGTTGCCCGCACGGTGACGATCGCGGCGGCCGTGCCCGCTGCCTCTCATTTCTCTGGTGCGCCTGCCCCGGTTTCCGCGCCTTCGGCCGGGCCGGGTGCGCAGCCGGCGCCCGCGGCAGGCGGCGATCCCGCCAAGCATCCGGGTGCCGTCAAGTCGCCGATGGTCGGCACGGCCTATCGCTCGCCCGATCCGAAGGCGCCTCCGTTCGTCGAGGTCGGGGCGCGCGTGCAGCAGGGCGATACGCTGCTGATCATCGAGGCGATGAAGACCATGAACCAGATCCCCGCCCCGCGTGCGGGAACGGTCACGGCCGTTCTGGTGGAGAATGGCCAGCCCGTGGAGTTCGGCGAGCCGCTTGTGATCATTGAATAAGGGAGAAGCGGCAGCGGGCAGCGGGCAACGGGCAGCGGGATCTGATCCTCGTATATGCTGCCAGCTGCCTGTTGCCGGTTGCCCGACATAAGAATGTTCGACAAGGTCCTTATTGCCAACCGGGGTGAGATCGCGCTGCGCATTCAGCGCGCGTGCAAGGAGCTCGGCATTGCGACGGTGGCCGTCCATTCGACGGCTGACGCGGATGCGATGCACGTTAGGCTTGCCGACGAGAGCGTGTGCATCGGCTCGCCGCCCGCCAGCGACAGCTATCTCAACATTCCGCGGTTGCTGGCCGCTTGCGAGATCACCGGCGCGGATGCCGTCCATCCGGGCTACGGCTTCCTTTCCGAGAACGCCCGCTTCGCGGAGATCCTCGAAGAGCATTCGATCACCTTCATCGGCCCCACGTCCGAGCACATCCGGATCATGGGCGACAAGATCGAAGCCAAGGAAACCGCCAAGAAGCTCGGCATTCCGGTGGTGCCCGGCTCCGATGGCGCGGTGACCAGCGAAGCGCAGGCGATGAAGATCGCCAAGGACATGGGCTTCCCTGTGCTGATCAAGGCGACCGCCGGCGGCGGCGGCCGCGGCATGAAGGTTGCCCATTCGGCGGCGGACCTCGGCATCGCTCTCGCGACGGCACGCTCGGAAGCCAAGGCGGCGTTCGGCAACGACTCCGTCTATATCGAGAAATATCTGCAGAAGCCGCGCCACATCGAGATCCAGGTGTTCGGCGATGGCAAGGGCAACGCGGTGCACCTCGGCGAGCGCGATTGCTCGCTGCAGCGGCGCCACCAGAAGATCCTCGAAGAATCTCCGTCGCCCGCGCTCAACGCCGCTTCGCGCCAGAAGATCGGCGAGGTCGTCGCCGCCGCGATGCGCAAGATCAAGTACCGCGGCGCAGGAACGGTCGAGTTCCTGTTCGAGGACGGCGAGTTCTATTTCATCGAAATGAACACGCGTCTGCAGGTGGAGCATCCGGTCACCGAGGCCATCACCGGCATCGACCTCGTGCTGGAGCAGATCCGCGTGGCGTCCGGCGGCCAGCTCGGGTTCAAGCAGGAGGACATCACGTTCTCCGGGCATGCGATCGAGTGTCGAATCAACGCCGAGAATCCGCGCACCTTCCGGCCTTCGCCTGGCCAGATCACTTACTGGCATCCGCCGGGCGGACTTGGCGTGCGTGTCGACAGCGGTGTGTACCAGGGCTATCGCATTCCCCCGTTCTACGACAGCTTGATTGGTAAGCTGATCGTGCACGGAAAGAACCGCAATGAATGCCTGATGCGCCTTAGGCGCGCGTTGTCGGAGTTCGTGATCGACGGAATCGAGACGACGATCCCGTTGTTCAACGAACTGATCCGGCAGCCGGACATTGCCAACGGGCTCTACGATATCCATTGGCTAGAAAAGTATCTCGGGAAGCAGTCCTGACGCGCGGTGTGGTCAAGGTACTCGCCACTCGAGTGATCCGGCTTTAGTATCGCGCCTGGTGCCGGATAGCCGGCGCAAGGACGTTGAGACGGGAGCATGAGTGATGGCGTCACGCGACGACATCATGATCGAGATTACGCCGCAGGTCCTTCTCAAGGCCTACAGCTGCGGCATCTTTCCAATGGCCGAGAGCGCGGATGATCCTGCGCTCTATTGGATCGAGCCTCAGCACCGGGGCATCCTTCCGCTCGAGGCGGTGCACGTTCCAAAGCGCCTGGCGCGGACGGTGCGGAGCGGCGCACTGCGGGTTGCCATCGATACCGACTACGAAGGGGTGATCGAGGGGTGCGCCGCGGAGCGCGCGGGGCGGCGGTCCACCTGGATCAACGGCCGTATCCGCGGGCTCTATCAGGAGCTCTTCCGGCTCGGCCACTGCCACACTGTAGAAGTGTGGGAGGGTGACCGTCTGGTCGGTGGTCTCTACGGGGTGGCGCTGGGCGGCGTGTTCTTCGGCGAGAGCATGTTCTCCTATGTGCGGGACGCTTCCAAGATCGCCCTCGTTCATCTTGCCGGACGGCTGATCGCCGGCGGCTTCACGTTGTTGGATACACAGTTCGTGACCGATCACCTTCGCCAGTTCGGCACCATCGAGGTCGATCGCGACGATTTCCATCGCCTGCTCGACGACGCGCTTCGCCAGTCGGCGGATTTCCTGCGGCTTCCGCTGGACACGCCCGGAGCTACCATTCTCGACATCATCGAGCGCGCGCGGGACGAGTCCCCACGGGACACGCGATGACCTCTGCCAAGGACGACAAGACCGAGGGCGCAGTGAAGCGCCGGCCCCGCCCGTTCGAGCGATCGGGCAAGCTCGAGCTGATCCGCACCAAGGGGCCAGCCGACTACGCGCTTCTCGACAGTGGCGGTGGGCGCAAGCTCGAACGGTTCGGTCCGATAGTCGTCGACAGGCCGGAGCCGCAGGCGCTCTGGAGCCGGCAGCTCGGCGGCGCGGCCTGGGGGAAGGCGCATGCCGTCTTCTCCGCTTCGGCCGACGACGAGGAAAAAGGAAAGTGGCGGCTCGACAAGCCAGTGCCGGACGGCTGGCCGGTGCGTGTGGGCGAGGTGGTGCTGACCTGCAAGCTGCAGGGGCTGTGGCATCTCGGGCTCTTTCCGGAGCAATCACCGCACTGGGACTGGATGATCGAGCAGATCGGTGCAGTGAGCGGGGAGCGCCCGCGCGTGCTGAACCTCTTTGCCTACACGGGTGCCGCCTCGCTTCTGGCCGCGCGGGCCGGGGCTGAGGTCACGCACGTGGATGCGTCCAAGAAGGCGATCCAGTGGGCCAAGGAGAATCAGACGGCGTCGGGGCTCGGCTCCGCGCCGATACGCTGGATCCTGGACGATGCGGCGAAGTTCGTTGCGCGCGAGGTTCGGCGGGGCAAGACCTATCATGTGATCCTGATCGATCCGCCGAAGTTCGGGCGCGGCCCGGAAGGCGAGGTGTGGGATCTGTTCCAGGGCTTGCCGGTCCTGTTGAAGAATGCGGCGCAATTGCTGGCGCCGGGGCGCGCGGCGATGATCCTCACCGTCTACGCCATTCGCGCGTCCGCGCTGGCATTCGAGCAACTTTCGGCCGACGTGCTCGCGGATCGCGGCGGACATCTCTCGTTTGGAGAACTCGCTTTGTCGGCTGAGGGCGGCGGGGCCGCGGTTCCCACATCGCTGTTCGTGCGGTGGACATCATGACCGGGCCGGAACCGCGCATCATCACCAGTCTCACCAACGACAGGGTGAAGGCGATCCGTGCCCTCGACATGCGCAAGGAGCGCAAGCAGACGGGCCTGTTCGTAGCGGAGGGCGCTTCGATCCTGGTCACGGCGCGCGAAGCTGGCTTCACGCCGACGAGCCTCGTCTATCAGTCCGGATCGGCGGCGAGCCCCGTATCGCGCTCGCTCGTCGGCTGGGCGCTGGGCGCGGGGGCGGACGTGCTCGAAGTCTCGGAGCCCGTGCTGGCGAAGCTCGCGTCGAAAGAAAACCCGCAGTCGATGATCGGGGTGTTCCGGCAGCGCTGGGTCGATCCTCCGGAGCGCGTTGCGAGCGAGGACTGCTGGCTCGCGCTCGAGGAGGTGCGCGATCCCGGCAATCTCGGCACCATCATCCGCACGGTCGATGCGGTCGGTGCAAAGGGCATCATTCTGGTCGGCAACTCGTGCGATCCCTATTCGCGGGAAGCGGTGCGCGCGACGATGGGGTCTGTGTTCAGCGTGCCGCTGGTGCGCACCACGCGCGAGGACTTCCTGCTGTGGCGCGCGACGTGGCGCGGCGATGTGGTCGGCACGCATCTCGATGCGCAGGAGGATTTCCGGCAAGCGGCCTACAAGGGGCCTGTGCTGCTGGTGATGGGGAGCGAAGGGCCTGGGCTCTCGGAAAGCCTTACGCGCTCGTGCTCGCGGCTCATTAAAATTCCGATGGCGGGCAAGCTGGACAGCTTGAACCTAGCCGTTGCGACCGCGCTCACGCTCTATCAGATCCGTGGCAGTGCCCTGAGGATATGACGGTCGCTCCGTTCGTGGGGAGGCAACCGACCCAATCCCTGCTCGATGTGTCTGGACCCCAACCTCCGTCGGGGTGACGTCGGGAGGAGGCGGCTGTTCGCCAGATGGGATACGTCATCACGCTCGTGGCGGAAGCATGCTTCGCATGGAGCCGGATCCAGAGACGCGAAATCGGGCGGCTAGATACAACGTCCGCCGTCGACCTCGATGGCGACACCCGTGACGAAGCTGGACGCGGGATCTGCCAGGAACAGGGCGGCGTTGGCGATGTCCTGAGGCTTCGACATGCGCCCCAGCGGGATGCCGGCTAGAAACTTCGCCCGGTTCTCGGGCGTATCGGCCGCCCCCATGAACTGCTCCAGCATGCCGGTTTCGCCGATCACGGGGTTGATGGCGTTGACGCGGATGTTCTTCGGTGCGAGCTCGGCCGCCATGGATTTCGTGAGCGTGATGACCGCGCCCTTGGAGCCGTTGTACCAGGTGAGGCCCGGGCGTGGGCGCACACCGGCGGTCGAGGCGGTATTGATGATGGAGCCGCCGCCGCGCTTCTCCAGCTCTGGAACGGCGGCGAGCGTGGTGAGATAGATCGACTTCACGTTGACCGCATAGATGCGGTCGAACTCCTCCTCGCTCACCGTCATGAGCGACTGGTTCTTGTGGGTCGTTCCGGCGTTGTTGACGAGGATGTCGAGACCGCCGAATGCTTTGACCGTTGCCGCGATCATGGCGTCGACGTCGGCTTTTCGCGAGACGTCGGCCGAAATGGAGATGGCGCCCGCGCCGATGCTCGCTGCAGCTTCGCCCGCCCGTTTCGCATCGATGTCGACGACGGCGACCTTGGCGCCTTCCGCGGCGAATATTTCCGCGATGCCGCGACCGAACCCGGAAGCCGCTCCGGTCACGATTGCGATCTTTCCGGCCAGTCTCATGGGGAACCTGTTCTGCTATTTGCCCGTCGGCGGAGCGGCCGCACGTGCCGCCTCGGCGCGGTAGGGGCTAGCCGGATAAGTGCCGAGCAGGCGCAGCTCCGTCGAGAAGAACGACAGCTCCTCGAGCGCAAGCTGAACCGGGCGATCGGCCGGGTGACCCTCGATATCGGCGTAGAACATGGTGGCGTTGAAGGTGCCCTCGAGCTGATAGCTCTCGAGCTTCATCATGTTGACGCCGTTGGTGGCGAAGCCGCCGAGCGCCTTGTAGAGCGCGGCGGGCACGTTGCGCACGCGGAACAGGAACGTGGTGACGACCGGGCTGTCCTCGGGCTCGGCGTCGTCCGGATCCTTGGCAAGGATGAGGAAGCGCGTGGTGTTGTGCGCCTCGTCCTCGATGTCGGAGCGGAGAATTTCGAGACCATAGATCTCGGCTGCCAGCCGCGAGGCGATGGCGGCGAGCGCCGGATCGCCCTGCTCGCTCACGATGCGGGCCGATCCCGCCGTATCGGCCTCCGGCACGGGCGTGAGGCCCATCGAGCGCAGCGTGTTGCGGCACTGGCCGAGCGCTTGGGTGTGGCTCAGCACCTTCTTCAAGGTTTCGAGCGAGCTGCCCTTCACCGACATGAGCTGATGGCGCACGCGCAGGAAGTGCTCGCCGACGATGTAGAGGTTCGCGCCGGGCAGAAGATGATGGATGTCGGCGACGCGCCCTGCGACCGAGTTCTCGATCGGGATCATGGCGTAGAGCACTTCGCCGGATGTGACGGCTGCAAGCGCGTCCTCGAAGGTGGGGTAGGCCAGGGCTTCGAAGTCCGGATATGCTTCCGTGCAGGCCAGATGCGAATTCGCGCCGGGCTCGCCTTGGTAAGCGATGCGCTTTGCTGAGGCCGAGGCATCGGAGGAGTGCGCGCGCGTGGAGTTCGTCATGGTGCAGGTCTCGACAGACGGAGGCGTGTTCGGATTGACCGCCTCTGGCCGCGGACGGCCCCGGTCATGGACACCGGACAGGTGCAGAGGTGGGGACGGAGGCCCGGCCCGGTGAGGGTGAGCCGACGGAGATCAGGAACGGCGCGCTCGTCTGATGAGCTGCCGGGCCCGGTTGAGATCGGCCGGAGTATCGACACCGAGGGGAACAGTGTCAACGATGGCTACGTCGATGCGCATGCCGTCCTCCAGCGCGCGAAGCTGCTCCAGGCGCTCGCGCGTTTCCAGATACGAGGCGGGGAGCGACACGAAGCGCTCCAGCGCCGTGCGCCGGTAGGCGTAGATGCCGATGTGGTGGAACAGCGGGCCGTCGCCGTGGGGAGCCGTGGCGCGGGTGAAGTAAAGAGCGCGCAGGCGGTTCTGGGAGACCGGGGTGCCGACGATTTTCACCACGTTGGGGTTGGTGCGCTCGTCGGCGTCGTGGATCTCGGCGGCGAGGGTTGCAATGTGCGGTTCCTTGCTGGTGAGCAGGACGGACGCACACTCCTGGATCAAGCGGGGCTCCAGGGTCGGCAGGTCGCCCTGCAGGTTGATGACGATGTCGGTTTCCGCTTCGGGATCGACGCGGTTCAGGGCCTCGAAAATGCGGTCGGACCCCGAAGCATGGTCGGGACGCGTAATCAGCGCCTCGCCTCCCGCATCGCGCACCGCGCTGCAGATCTCCTCGCAATCGGCGGCAACGACGACCCGGCCCATTTCGGCGGCATAGGCCTGACGCCACACGCGCACGATCATCGGCTCGCCTTCGATGTCGGCCAGCGGCTTGTTCGGAAGGCGGGTGGAGGCCATGCGGGCCGGGATGATGATCAGTGCTTTCGTCATTGTGCCTTCTCGTTCTCTGGAGCGCGCGATCCGATCCAGGTTTTGGTTGGTTGCATTTTCTTACCGGCCTTCACCTCGCCGGCAAATGCTTCCGTTGGGCCTGGCCGCCCGCCCCTGTCCGGCGTTTGCTCAAGGCATATCGCTCTGGGCCAGATGACCCGGACATTTGGCCCCATGTCCGGGGCCGCTCCGGTGCCTATGTTGGGGGCGGTCTTCTTCGTCGTATTGACAGGAATTGGGCACCAAAGGCCTTGAAACCCTTCGATCTGATGGCGCTGCGGCTCCATGTGACGACATGAGCTGTAGACTGGCCGGGTGTGGGGTTGCAAGGCATGGCCCGCGTCTTTTAGATGCGTTCTGAGTTGCGGGGGGCTCGGTATTAGCGAGCCGGAGAGGCTTTCCCCTTAGATTTGGTGAAGCCGGATCTCAGGCTGAAACGTTAAGTTCATGATTTGACGTTAACAAAATCGCACCTCGTGTTCGAAGCGGTGGACGAGGATCGTCCGGTTGCAGGGTGAAGAGAAGATGATGGATTCCTTTGAACTGACCAAGATTGCCGGAGCGGTGCTCGCGGCTTTGCTTCTCATCTTTGTGCCCAAGACGGCGATCGACATCGCGCGCAACGGTCATGGCGCGCACGGCCCGGTCGCCGGGGGCTTCACCCTTCCGGCTGCGACGGAGGCCGCTGGTGGCAAGTCCGAAGCGGGTGCCCCGGCTGCTGCCGCGTTCGATCCGGCGCAGGTGGTTGCCGCGCTTGCGACTGCCAAGCCCGAGAACGGCCAGGGCACGTTCAAGAAGTGCCTGGCGTGCCACACGGCCGACAAGGCCGCCGCCAGCAAGGCCGGTCCCAACCTTTGGGACGTCGTGGGCCGCGCCCGCGCCAGCCGCTCGGATTTCAACGGTTATTCCGAGGCCATGAAGGCCAAGACCGGCGAGTGGACGTATGCCGACCTCGCGGGCTTCCTGCACGCGCCCAAGGCCTGGCTGCCCGGCACCAAGATGATTTTCAACGGCGTGTCTGATCCGGCCGATCTCGCCGACCTGATCGCCTATATCCGGACGCTGGCGGACACTCCGCATCCGCTGCCTTAAAGGCCGGCTGCGGACGGATTGGTCCGCGCGACATATCGAGTTGTGGTCGGGGCTTCTCCTTCAGGAGAGGCCCCGATTTTGTTTGCCATCATCTTGCCGGACTATCCGTCGGCCGGGGATCCGTCCGGCCCTCTTCCGGCCCCTGATCTTGCCGATCTTTAATCCGAATCTGGATTTAAGGCGTGCTAGGGTCCGCTGCGGATTTAGTCGGATCGCGGACTTCTTCCTAGTGCGTTGTTTCCGCGTACTTCTTTCGGAAAAGTTCCTTCACACCTTTCCGGAAGCGCTCTAGGAACTGGTTTTCGCAATGCCTCCGCTTCCGCTGGGGCTGGTCGGTCATGGGTGGGCGTCCGCGCGGGTGCTTTGCGCGCGCCACCTTGGTGGTTGAAAGGGACGAAAGCGACGATGGTAGCGGCATACAGGGTTCATCAGTCTCGCTCGCGCGCGGATAACGTGACTGCCTCGCGCTCTTCACACCGCTCAGGTCCCTCGCTCCTCTCCGCCCGCTTCTCGTCCTTTCTCGCCGCGCTTTTTGTGACGGCTGCGGCACTCTCAGCGCCGGCTTCGGCCCAGGAGGAGAGCGCGCCCGCCGCTTCGCCTGCTGTAGTTCCGGCGGACGCGAGCTCTGTTCGCCATCATGCGCTCTCGCTGATCGGAGATCCGCGGTTCGGGCCTGACTTCAAGCATTTCGATTGGGTCAATCCCGATGCGCCGAAGGGCGGCACGGTGCGGTTCGCGGTCGAGGGTACGTTCGACTCCCTCAATCCCTACTCTATCAAGGGAATGTCGGCGGGCGGCATCGGCATGATCTACGACTCGCTGATGGCTGGAAGCCCGGACGAAGAGTCGACGGAGTACGGTCTCGTCGCCGAATGGGTTTCCTATCCGCCGGATTACTCGTGGGCCAAGTTCGGCCTGAGGCCGGAAGCCCGCTTCCATGACGGAAAGCCGATCACGCCTGAGGACGTGATCTTCAGCCTCGATGCGCTGAAGAAGGCTCATCCGATGTATGCCCGCTACTACAAGAACGTGGTCAAGGCCGAAAAGACCGGCGATCACGAGGTGACGTTCACGTTCGATATCGCGGGTAACCGCGAGCTTCCGCAGATCCTCGGGCAGCTTACCGTGCTTCCGAAGCACTATTGGGAGGCCACCGGCAAGAACGGCGAGCCGCGCGATCTCACCAAGAGCACGCTCGAAGTGCCGCTGGGCTCCGGGCCGTACAAGATCAAGGAATTCGATACCGGAAACCGCATCGTGTTCGAGCGCGTGAAGGATTACTGGGCGAAGGACCTGCCGGTGATGGTGGGCCAGTGGAACTTCGACGAGATGCGGTTCCAGTATTTCCGCGATCGCACCGCCGCGTTCGAGGACTTCAAGGCCGGCCGCGCCGACTTCTGGCGCGAGAACACGGCAAGCTCATGGGCCACGCAGTTCGCGTTCGATGCGATCCAGAAGGGTTGGGTCAAGAAGGAAGCGATCCCGACCAAGGGCGTCGCACGGATGCAGGGCTTCGTGTTCAACACGCGGCGCGACAAGTTCAAGGATCCCCGCGTTCGGCAGGCTTTCAACTATGCGTTCGATTTCGAGGATCTGAACAAGTCGGTTCTGTTCGGCCAGTACACGCGCGTCGGAAGCTATTTCGACAACTCGGAGCTGGCCGCGAAGGGGCTGCCGCAGGGCCGTGAGCTCGAGATCCTCAAGGAGTTCGAAAAGGATCTTCCGGCGGAAGTGTTCACGACGGAGTGGAAGAACCCGGTCTATGCCTCGCGTGAGGACGCGCGCAAGAATCTGCAGGAGGCGATGCGTCTCTTCAAGGAGGCGGGCTGGGAAGTGCGCCAGGAGGAGATCGACGATCCTGACTGCGGCATGTTCTGCAAGCTCGGCCGCGCGGTTGGCCTCGGCTCGGCCAAGACACAAACGGTGCTGCGCAACGACAAGGGCGAGCCGTTCACGGTGGAGTTCCTGCTCGGCTCCGATGCCTTCCAGCGGCATGTGGCGCACTATCGTGCCAATCTCGAGAAGATCGGCGTGAAGGCGTCGGTCCGCGTGGTCGATCCGGCGCAGTACGAGCGGCGCGAGACGACCTTCGATTTCGACATCGTCATAGACAGCTTCCCGCAATCCCTGTCGCCCGGAAACGAGCAGCGGGACTTCTGGGGCTCGGCCGCGGCGGACCAGGACGGCAGCCGCAACACCATCGGCATCAAGAGCCCGGTGATCGACGCGCTGATCGAGAAGCTCGTGGTGGCGAAGGATCGGGACGAGGTCGTCGCGCATACCCGAGCGCTCGACCGGGTTCTGCTGTGGGGGCACTATCTGGTGCCGCAGTGGTACAATCCCTACGAGTGGCTCGCGACGTGGGACATGTTTGGCCGGCCTGAGAAGCTTCCGTCTCTGACCGCAGGTTTCAGCCAGGTCTGGTGGGTCGATCCGGCCAAGCAGCAGGCGCTCGCGTCACACAGGAAATGAACGTGATGGTGGCGCGGTCTCTCGGAGGGCAGATGAGACGACTTCTCGGCGTGCGCGCTGGTCTTACAGCATTCTGCGCTCTGGCTTTCGCGGCGGGCCTCGCCTCGCCGCTCTCGGCGGAGCCCAAGCATGGGCTCTCGATTTTCGGCGATCTCAAGTATCCGGCTGACTTCACGCATTTCGACTACGTCAATCCGGATGCGCCGAAGGGCGGGAAAGCCTCGCAGATCGGCACGGCTGGGCTCACCACGTTCGACAGCTTCAATGCTTACATCCTGAAGGGCGACGCCGCCCAGGGCATGGAGCTGGTGTTCGATACCCTGATGGCGCGCGCATTGGACGAGCCGGATGCCGTCTACGGGCTTGTCGCCTCCTCGGCGGACGTGGCGCCTGACGGTCTTTCGGTTACCTTCAAGCTGAGGCCGGAAGCAAAGTTCGCCGACGGCAGCCCGCTCACCGCCGACGACGTCGTGTTCTCCTTCGACACGATCAAGGCGAAGGGGCATCCGGCGTTCGCCATTCCGCTGAAGGACGTGGTGTCCGCCGAGGCGCTCGATCCGCAAACGGTGCGCTACACGTTCCAAGGACAGCTTATTCGCGACCTGCCGATTTCCGTTGCGACGCTGCCGATCCTGTCGAAGGCGTACTACACAGCGCACGATTTCGAGAAGACGACGCTCGAGCCGCCGCTCGGCTCCGGCCCTTACAAGATCGGTGACTTCAAGGCTGGTACCTACGTCACTTACGTGCGGCGCGAGGACTATTGGGGCAAGGACCTGCCGATCAATCGTGGGCAGCACAACTTCGACGAGGTTCGCTACGAGTACTATCGCGACCGGACGCTCGAGCTCGAGAACCTGCTGGCCGGGAATTTCGATTTCCGCGAGGAGTTCACCTCCAAGGACTGGGCGGGCGGTTACGACAAGCCGGCTGTCAAGGACGGCCGGGTGAAGCTGCTCACGATCCCCGACGAGCGGCCTTCGGGCGCGCAAGGCTTCTTCATCAATACGCGCCGCGACAAGTTCAAGGACGTGCGCGTTCGGGAGGCACTTGGCCTTGCGTTCGATTTCGAGTGGAGCAACAAGAACCTCTTTTTCGGGCTCTATACGCGCACCGGGAGCTACTTCGAAAACTCCGACATGAAGGCGTCCGGAGTGCCATCGCCTGAAGAGCTGGCGTTACTGGAGCCGTTCCGGGACAAGCTTCCCGCAGCCGTGTTCGGCGAGGCCGTCTCGCCTCCGGTGACGGACGGCAGCGGCAACAATCGCGAGCAATTGCGGCGTGCCTCCAAGCTTCTCGCGGAGGCGGGATGGACGCAGACGCCGCAAGGGCTTCGCAACGCGGCGGGGCAGCCCTTTTCGGTCGAGATCCTGATCGACAGCCCTTCGTTCGAACGGATCGTGGGGCCTTATCTCAAGAACCTGAAGGCGATCGGTATCGATGCGACGATGCGGCGGGTGGATGCCGCCCAGTATGAGCGCCGGCTCAAGGATTTCGACTTCGACCTCACGACGCAGCGCTATGCGCTCCGGCTTACGCCCGGCATCGAGCTCAAGACGTTCTGGGGATCGGACGCGGCCAAAACGAATGGCAGCTTCAACCTGGCCGGGATCGCGGACCCTGTGCTCGACCAGTTGATCGATCATATCGTGACGGCAAAATCGCGGGCTGAGCTGGTGACGGCGACGCGCGCGGCGGATCGTGTTCTGAGAGCGGGCTACTACTGGGTGCCGCAATGGTACAAGGGCGCGCACAACCTTGCGTTCTGGAACAAGTTCGGATGGCCGGAGGTGAAGCCCAGGTACGAGCGCGGCGCGCTCGATACGTGGTGGTACGATAGCGAGAAGGCAAAAGCGCTGGTTCAGCGGTGACGAATGAGCCGATGACAGGGCGCGGCGCCCCAACGAGGATCTGATCGACGATGGCTGCCTATCTCCTCAAGCGATTGCTGCTCATCATTCCGACGATGATCGGTATCATGCTGATCAGTTTCGTGATCGTGCAGTTCGCGCCGGGCGGGCCGGTCGAGCAGATGATCGCCAAGCTCACGGGCAGCGACACGTCGATCTCGGACCGCCTCGGCGGCGGCGGACGCGATACGCTTGGGGGCGGGAGCCAGTCGCAACTCGGCCAGGGCGCGGGCGACAGCGTCACCTCGAAGTATCGCGGTGCGCAGGGGCTCGATCCCGAGTTCATCAAAAGCCTCGAAAAGCAGTTCGGCTTCGACAAGCCCGCGCATGAGCGCTTTCTGCTCATGATGAAAAGCTATCTCATGTTCGATTTCGGAAAGAGCTACTTCCGCGACGTGTCGGTGATCGAGCTGATCAAGGAGAAGATGCCGGTTTCGATCTCGCTTGGCCTCTGGATGACGCTGATCACGTATTTCATCTCCATTCCGCTCGGCATCCGGAAGGCGGTGAAAGATGGGGAGAAGTTCGATACCTGGACCAGCACGCTTCTGGTCGTCGGCTACGCGGTGCCGGGCTTCCTCGTGGCGGTGCTGCTGCTCATCGTGTTCGCGGGCTCGTCGTTCTTCCAGTGGTTCCCGTCACGCGGGCTCACCTCGGACAACTGGGAACAGCTTTCGACGTTCGGGAAGATCGTGGATTACTTCTGGCACTTGACGCTGCCAATCATCGCGATGTCGCTCGGCGCCTTCACCACCATGGCGTTCCTCACCAAGAACAGCTTCCTGGACGAAATCCGCAAGCAGTACGTGATCACGGCGCGCTCCAAGGGGCTTAGCGAGCGGGAGGTGCTCTACGGGCATATCTTCCGTAACGCGATGCTGCTCATCATCGCGGGCTTTCCGGGGGCCTTCATCAGCGCCTTCTTCTCGGGCTCGCTGCTGATCGAGACGGTGTTCTCGCTCGACGGGCTCGGGCTGCTCGGCTTCGAGAGCGCGATCAAGCGAGATTATGCGGTGGTGTTCGCCACGCTCTACATCTTTGCGCTGATGGGGCTTGTCGTGAACGTCGTCACCGATTTCATCTATACACTTGTCGATCCCCGCATCGACTTCGAGAGCCGGGAGATCTAGCCGTGGACGCCCGACGCGAGGATACCAACGAGCAGGCCGTGACGACCGATCCGGTGCGTCCGCCGCTTTTCACGCGGCTCCTTCCGCGCTTCACGCTCTCGCCGATCAACGCGCGGCGCTGGGCGAACTTCAAGGCGAACCGGCGCGGCTACTGGAGCCTCGTCCTCTTTCTCATCCTGTTTTTCGTCACGCTGTTCGCGGAGGTCATCGCCAACGATAGGCCGCTGATCGTGCGCTACAAGGGCGAGACGCTGTTCCCCGTGCTCGTCGACTATCCCGAATCCAAGTTCGGAGGCTTCCTGGCGGTGACGGACTATCGCGATCCGCTCATCATCGAGGAGATTACC
The DNA here is from genome assembly GCF_000383415.1 of Hyphomicrobium zavarzinii ATCC 27496. Taxonomy (GTDB): domain Bacteria; phylum Pseudomonadota; class Alphaproteobacteria; order Rhizobiales; family Hyphomicrobiaceae; genus Hyphomicrobium_C; species Hyphomicrobium_C zavarzinii. The sequence goes on from NZ_KB911255.1 coordinate 612,776, forward strand.
TCCAACGGCTGGATGATTTGGCCGCCGATCCGCTATTCCTACGACACCATCAACAAGGACTATCCGAACCGCGTGGATGCCGACGGCAACTGCTTCCTCGAGCGGGATGGCGTGAAGCATCAGGCGGGGCTCGGTTATCCCGCGCCGCCGCAATGGGCTGCGCGCGCGAAGCTCTGTGACGCGCCGCCCGATCAGATGGCGCGCTATCTAGCCGTCGGAAACTGGAATTGGCTCGGGCTCGACAACCAGGGCCGGGACGTGCTGGCGCGCGTGATCTATGGGTTCCGCATCTCGGTGATGTTCGGCCTGATCTTGACTATCCTATCGAGCCTGATCGGCATCGCGGCAGGCGCTGTTCAAGGGTTCTACGGCGGGTGGATCGATCTCCTCATGCAGCGGTTCCTGGAGATCTGGGGCAACATTCCGACGCTCTACGTGCTGATCATCATCGCGGCCGTTCTGGTGCCGGGCTTCTGGACGCTGCTGTTCGTGCTGCTTGCCTTCCAATGGACGTCCCTCGTCGGCGTGGTGCGCGCGGAGTTCCTGCGGGCGCGCAACTTCGAATACGTGCGCGCGGCGCGGGCACTGGGGCTTTCCGACACGACCATCATGCGCAAGCACCTCCTGCCGAACGCCACCGTCGCAACGCTGACGTTCATGCCGTTCCAGCTTTCGGGCTCCATCACCACGCTGACGTCGCTCGACTTCCTCGGGCTTGGCTTGCCGCCGGGCTCGCCGTCGCTGGGTGAGCTGCTGTTGCAGGGCAAGGGTGATCTCGGCGCGCCTTGGCTCGGCATGAGCGCGTTCTTCTCCATCGCGATCATGCTGTCGCTCTTGATCTTCATCTTCGAAGGGGTGCGCGACGCGCTCGATCCCCGCAAGACCTTTGCGTGAGGGGGTAGGCGATGTCCAAAGAGGTGCTGATAAACGTCAAGAACCTGTCGGTGGCCTTCCGCTCGGGCGGCGGCACGACGACGACGGCCGTGAAAGGCGTCACGTTCAAGATCAACAAGGGTGAGACGGTGGCGCTCGTCGGCGAGTCCGGCAGCGGGAAGTCCGTCTCGGCGCTTTCAATCCTGCGGCTGCTGCCCTATCCGGCCGCGTCGCATCCCACGGGCGAGATCTTCTTCGAGGGGAAGGATCTGCTGAAGACGTCCGAGCAGGATCTCAAGCGTATCCGCGGGGATCGCATCTCGATCATCTTTCAGGAGCCGATGACCTCGCTCAATCCGCTGCATACCATCGAGCGGCAGGTGGGCGAGATCCTGGCGCTCCATCGCGGTCTCAGCGGACAGGCTGCCCGCGCGCGCGTCATCGAGCTTCTGACGAAGGTCGGTATTCCGGAGCCCGAGAAGCGGCTCAACGCTTTCCCGCACCAGCTTTCGGGCGGGCAGCGCCAGCGGGTCATGATCGCGATGGCGCTCGCCAACGAGCCGGATCTTCTGATCGCAGACGAGCCGACGACCGCGCTCGACGTGACCATCCAGGCGCAGATCCTGGAGCTTCTGCGCAATCTCCAGCGCGAAATGGGAATGGCGATGCTGCTGATCACACACGATCTCGGCATCGTGCGGCGGATGGCGGAGCGCGTCTACGTCATGCAGAGCGGCTCGATCGTGGAGGAGCAGCCGACGGAGGCGCTGTTCGCTTCTCCGCAACATCCCTACACGCGCCATCTGATCGCGGCGGAGCCCAAGGGCAAGCCGCCGCATTTCGATGCCGCCTCACCCGTGATCGCGGAGACGCAGGATCTCAAGGTGTGGTTTCCGATCAAGCGTGGCTTCCTGCAGCGGACCGTGGATCACGTGAAGGCGGTGGACGGTGTTTCGGTGAAGATCCTTGCCGGGCAGACGGTGGGCGTTGTCGGCGAGTCGGGATCGGGCAAGACGACGCTCGGGCTTGCGATCCTGCGGCTGATCTCGTCGTCCGGACCCATCGTCTATCTCGGCAAGCGTATCGACGGGCTCACCTCCAAGGAGATGCGCCCGCTCAGGCGCGAGATGCAGGTTGTTTTCCAGGATCCCTATGGATCGCTCTCGCCGCGCCTTTCGATCTTCGAGATCATCGAGGAGGGCCTGCTCATCCAGAAGCCCGAGTGGACCGCTGCGCAACGGCGCGAGCAGGCGGCGAAGGCCCTGAGCGAAGTGGGGCTCGACGCGGCTTCGTCGCTGGACCGGTATCCGCACGAATTCTCCGGCGGGCAACGTCAGCGTATCGCCATCGCGCGTGCCATGGCGCTCGAACCCAAGTTCATCGTACTCGACGAGCCGACGAGCGCGCTCGATATGAGCGTGCAGGCGCAGATCGTCGACCTCCTGCGGGAGCTGCAAGCCAAGCGTAATCTTGCCTATGTTTTCATCAGTCACGATCTCAAAGTCGTGCGCGCGCTCTGCAACTATGTGATCGTGATGCGGAACGGCAAGGCGGTGGAGGAAGGTCCGGCGGACGAAATTTTCACAGCGCCCAAAGCGGATTATACGAAGGCGCTTCTGGCGGCGGCGTTTGATCTCAAGGTGGCGCACCGCGCGGCGATCGCGGGTTGACCATTCTCGAACATCGCGCGGTCGGCAGAAATTTTCCCTACGTCAGGATGCGCCGCCTGTCATCGCGCTTGAGGGCGGTCACCTTTTGAGACATCCTGCGCACATTCCGATCAGGCCGGTGTATTTCGCATGACGACGACGCAAGAGGGTTTTCATCCGTCCTCGGTCCAGGCGACGATCGAGCAGCTTCGCTATTGGGTTCCGACGATCAAGGATGTTGCGCACGTCTTCGAGGGCAATGAAGACGAATGCTGGCTGCTTTCAATCGAGCCGGTCGTTGCCGCCGCGTGTCCGGTGGCGTTGGCGCTGAGGGAGACGGGGCGTTTCGACATCGCGATTGCCGGCGAGACGTATGAGGATCGGCTGGTCGGGAAGCTCGAGGAGCTGGTGCTGCTTCTCGAGCGCATTACGCAAGGCCAGATCATCCAGCGGCGCTGGGTGAGCTCCGTGACCGGAGTAGAGCGCGGCATCGAGACCATCATTCTGCTCGGGGACGGCACGGTTTGGCGCGACGGGCCGGAGCCGGACGGATACGGCGAGCGCCACGATCGCCACTTCCTGCCTTACCGTCGCGGTTGATCGTTCAGGCTTTCGGCGCCGTTGCCGCTTGCGGGATGCGCCGGATTGCAAGGATTTTCGAACCATCCCTGGCGATGCGTTGCGCGGCTTCCGGCAGCGTTTCCACAGCCACGGCCATGTGGTGCGCGTTGGCATGAACCAGCATCACGCCATCGCTCATGATCCCGACGTGACTTTTCCAGAAGATCAGGTCGCCGCGCTGCAGGCCTTCCAAATCCTCGGGGATCAGGATGGACGTGCCGAGCTCGTTCATCTGCATGTCGCTGTCGCGGGGGGCTGCCACGCCGGCCGCTTCGAGGGCGACTTGAACGAGGCCCGAGCAGTCGATGCCGATGCGGGTGCGGCCGCCCCACAGATACGGCGTGCCGATCAAGCGCTCAGCGATATCGACGAAATCGCGTTCGTAGCGGTCCTTCTCGATGATGTGGCGGGTGATTATGAAGCCGCCGCGTTCGAGACGGCAGAAGCGCTCTCCCCATTCGCTGACGCGGATCTCGGCGTTGAGCGGCAGGTGCATCACCGGCGGTGTCTTGATGTCCGCCGCCGCATAAACGAACGTGCCGAGCGCTTTGACGCGATGGGTCGAGAGCTGCACCTCGCTGCTCAAGGCACTCGAAGGAACGTAGCCTACATAACGGTCGCGCTGGAGCTGGACCCAGGCCCATCCTTCGGCTTCGTCGTACACTTTCACCATTTCGCCGAAGAGGGCTTCGGTCTCGATCCCCACATTGGGCGACGGTTCGCGGCGCAGAGGGATCGCAGGTTTCGCAACCTGGCGCGTCGTGCCTGCGGCATAGCGGGGTGAGACCACCTGGCCACGAAGCGAGAGGGCTGCGAGATCGGGCCGGACGACGTGACGGCGCGGGTCGAGCTTGGGCGGAGCGGCCGGCTGAGCAGGCTCGCTGACGTTGCCGCTCTCGTCCGCCGGCTTGTCGTTGGTCATGAGCAGAGCTCTTTGGTGAGAAGTGAGAAGAGGGCGCGCGCCGTCTGCGGCTCGCCGCCTTTGGGGCCGAGGGGACGGGGTGCCGGGCGCCAGCCATAAAGATCGAAGTGGGCGAAGCGGCGCGCGTTCTTCACGAAGCGCTTCAGGAACAGGGCGGCGGTGATGGCCCCGGCGAAGGGAGCATCATAGACGTTGTTCATGTCGGCGATGTCGCTGTCGAGGTGGCGCTCGTATCCCGGCCAGAACGGCAGACGCCATACCGGGTCGCCGACGGCCTCGGCCTCCGCGCTGAGCGCTTCGGCGAATGCGTTGTCGTTCGTGAAGAATGCGGGGAGGTCCGGGCCGAGGGCCACGCGGGCCGCGCCGGTCAGCGTCGCGAATACGAGGATCGTGTCGGGCTGCTCCTCGTCGGCCAGCGATAGCGCGTCGGCGAGCACGAGGCGGCCTTCCGCGTCGGTGTTTCCGATTTCGACGGTTTTGCCCGCGCGGCTCAGGAGAATGTCGCCCGGGCGGAATGCATCGCCTGAAATGCTGTTCTCGGCTGCTGCGATCAGCAAACGCAGGCGCACATCGAGGCCGCGGCTCATGATCAGCTCGGCCAGCGTGAGGGCCGCGGCGGCGCCACCCATATCCTTCTTCATGAGAAGCATACCGGAGGCGGGCTTTATGTCGAGGCCGCCGGTGTCGAAGGTGATGCCCTTGCCGACGAGCGTGAGCATCGGCGCCTTGGGGTTGCCGCCGGGCTTCTGCCATCTGACGTCGATGAGGCGGGGCGCACGGGAGCTGGCGCGGCCGACCGCATGGATCATGCGGAACCCTTTTTCGAGCAGGTCGTCGCCGACAATGGTCTCGATGCTCGCGCCGTGATCGCGGGCGAGGCGCTGAGCGGCGGCTTCCAGATCTTCCGGGGCAAGGTCGGACGCGGGCGTATTGATCAGATCGCGTCCTTTCCAGATCGCGCCGACCTGGTTGACGACCGCCTGATAGTCGAGCTTTTGGGGCAGCTTGAGCCGCGGCGGGGCCTCGCCGGGCGCGCTCTTGTAGCGGCGGAAGCGGTAGGCGCCGAGGCCCCACGCGATGGCGGCAAGCTCCGCATTGGGAACGTCGCCTCCAAGATGATAGAGGCCTTCGGGCAGGCTTGCGGCGAGCTGTCCCATCAGAAGGTCGGAGGGGCCGGAGGGATCGCCCGCGCTTCCGTTGCCGATGCCGAGCGCAACGCCTGCCAACGCGCCCTGAGGACCTGGAATGAGCGCCTGCTTCTTGGCCGCGCTCGTGAACCGCGTGCGCTCGAGCCACGCTTTGGCCGTGTCGTCCAGGCCCGTGAGGCGTGCCACCGGCTGCGATTCGGAGACGAGCCAGATTGGGGTGCTGGGGCCGGCGGTGTCGTGGGGGGCCAGCACATCGGTGGGGGAGAGCGCGCTCGGCCCTGAAGATTTGTCGGTCATGGATGGGTTCTTTTGGTCTCGTAAGAATGGCCGCTTGGACGGACCTCGGATGATCAGGCATTATCCCCAGACACGCAGGGAAACACAATCGCAAGAGGACGGCTCAGGATGGCGGCTGAAGGATATCGACTCGTCATTGGCAACAAGAATACGTCGAGCTGGAGCCTGAGGCCCTGGCTCGCCTTGAAGCAGGCGGGGATCGATTTCACAGAGGTCAGAATCAATCTCCGCGCCACGGACGCGAAGGAGCAGATCCTGGCGCATTCGCCGGCGGGAAAGGTGCCGGTGCTGTGGTCGGGCGATCTCATGATCTGGGACAGTCTCGCCATTCTCGAATACGTCGCCGAGCGCCATCCTGATAAGGCACTGTGGCCGTCGGATGTCAGGGCGAGAGCCGTGGCGCGCTCGGTCAGCGCGGAAATGCATTCGGGCTTTCAGCCCTTGCGCGAGCACTGCCCGATGAAGATCCTCTCGCAGGATCCCAAGCCCGAGCATCCCGATGCGGTGGTGGCGAACATCCGGCGGATCGTCGAGCTCTGGATGGACAGCCGCAAGCGGTTCGGCGGCGATGGTCCGTTTCTGTTCTCTCGCTTCTCGATCGCGGATGCCATGTTCGCGCCGGTGGCCTCGCGCTTCCGCACCTATGTTGCGGATCTCGGGGCGTTCGGCGATGACGGCACGGCGGCGGCTTACGTCGATACAATCCTCTCGCTTCCCGCCATCGAGGAGTGGATCAGAGGGGCGCGGGCCGAAGTCGCGGGTTAGGGCGCGGCCCTGCCGGATCGGTTAAGGCTTTATTGACTGCTGTATCGGAAAGTGACGGGAGACGGGCGCATAAGGCGCGCCCCGCCCCGTGACCGACGAGCAGTGGAGACATTCATGGCCGACCTCGACGCGCTTGCGATGCCGAAGAGGGCACGTCCCGTCGGTGTGCTCGCAGCCATCGCGGCCAGTCTGCTGCTCGGTGCGTGCGCTCAGATCGGCGGCGAGGAAAGCGCGGGGCTGTTTTCCGCGCTGGCTCCCGACACGGCGCCCGCAGCTACCGAGACGGCCCAAGCTCAGCAGCCCAGCGATCCGCGTGCGGCCACCGAGTATTGGGGACAGCAGTATTCCAAGAACCCGCGCGATCTCGATGCAGCGCTCGCCTATGCGCAGAACCTCAAGGTGATGGGGCAGAAGCGCGAGGCGCTGGCCGTGCTGCAGCAGGCGTCGCTGATCCATGGCTCGGACCGGCGCCTGGCTGCGGACTATGGCCGCCTTGCGCTCGATCTCGATCAAGTCAGCGTTGCGAAGAAGGTGCTCGCGGTGGCGGACGATCCTGCCAATCCCGATTGGCGCGTCATCCTTGCGCGCGGCACGGTGCTGGCCAAGGAAGGCAGCTATCGCGAGGCGATCTCGTACTATGAACGCGCGCAGGCGCTCAATCCCGGACATCCGTCCGTGCTGAACAATCTCGCGCTCGCCTACACCATGAGCGGCGAAGCGGATCGTGGCGAGCAGCTTCTGCGGCAGGCTTCGGCGACGGGTGGCGAGAACGCGAAGGTTCGGCAGAACCTGGCGCTCGTGCTCGGCCTTCAGGGCAAGTACGACGAAGCGACGAGGACGGCTTCAGTGGATCTCTCGCCGAGCGATGCGCAGGCGAATACCGCGCTTCTGAAGAAGATGGTGAAGCTCGATGCCAAGGCTGTTGCACCGGCTTCGGCGCCCGCCCGGACGCCACGTGAGACGCCGGCGCAGGAGCCTTCCTGGTCAACGGCTGTGGCCAAGGCCCAGGTGAAGGCGCCGACGCCGGTTGCTGCCCAGGCGCCCGCGCTCCGGTCGAGCAACATCGAGACCGGGTTCGGTGGCCGTACGGAGCCGGATCACGCAGCCTCTCTGTTCACCGCGGAGTAACGAGCGCCACCTGGGCATACCCAGGCGCTTGCGCCTACTTCATCGATGATCGACGACGAAAGCCGGCGCTCTGTTCGCCGGCTTTTCCGTGCTTGGGTGCGTGATGACGCCAGGCTAGCGGCAATTCTCCGCCATGTGACGCGCCAGGGGGCCGGGACCGTTCAGCGAGACTATTGCATCTTCCAGAAGGTTATCGCGGCGGGACCGAGGATCACGACGAACAAGACGGGCAGGAAGAATACGATCATCGGCACCGTGAGCTTCGGGGGCAGGGCCGCTGCCTTCTTCTCGGCGTCAGCCATGCGCATATCGCGGTTTTCCTTGGCCATCACGCGGAGGGCCTGGCTCACGGGCGTGCCGTAGCGCTCTGCCTGCACGAGCGCGGTGGTGACCGCCTTGACGCTCGGAAGGTTCGTTCGCTTGGCGAGGTTCTCGAAGGCCTGACGCCGATCCGGCAGATAGGAGAGCTCGGCTGTCGTCAGAGACAGCTCCTCGCCCAGCTCGACGCATTGGTTCGAGATTTCCTTTGCCACCTTCCCGAAAGACGCTTCCACCGACATGCCGGACTGGACGCAGATCAGCAGCATGTCGAGGGCTTCAGGGAACGCTATTTTGATGGCTTGCTGGCGCTTCTGCGTGAGGTTTTCGATAAACACGTTGGGCAGGTAATAGCCGGCGCCGGCGGCAAGGACTGAATAGAGCAGCTTCATATTCGACGACGCCTCGATTTCGGCGACGAAGAACAGGTAGAGCAGCGTGACGATGAAGGCTAGCGGCGGGGCTGCCACGCGGAAGAACATGTAGGCCACGAGCGGCGCCTGGCCTCTGAGACCTGCCATCTTGAGTTTGTTGCGCAGCTCCTCGCTGTCGAACTGGGCTCTCAGATTGAGCTTGTCGACGATCTGCTGCATGAAGCCTTTCGGCGCCTGCCGCAGCCTGCCTTGGCCCGCACGCTCCTTGTTCAGCTCTGCCAGACGCTTGGACCTCAACGCGTCGCGCTCGAGCGCCATGACGCGCATGCGCTGGTTCATCTGGTCGCGCGCAAGGATCGGCATCACGACCGCCAGTATGGTGGCGAAGACCGAAACCGCAGCCAGCATCGTCGCAAGAAACTGCGGAGATATAAGTGTATCTATGAGGTCTTGCATGGCAGCGCTCTTTCGAGACTAGAACTTGAAGTTGATCATCTTGCGCATGAGCAGCACGCCGATCAGCATCCAGGTTAGGCCGACGAGGATGAAAAGGTTTCCCGTTCGCGTCGTGAACAGCGGGCTGATGTAATCTGGCGACGACGAGTACACCATGAACATGACGCCCGGTGGCAGGGCGGCGAGGATCATGGCGGACGCCTTCGCTTCGGCCGAAAGAGCCTTGACCTTCATGGCCATCTTGAAGCGATCGCGCAGAACGCCGGAAAGGTTGGCGAGCGCTTCGGCAAGGTTGCCGCCGGATTGCTGCTGGATCGCGATCACGATGGCGAGGAACTTGACCTCTGGAAGGGGCATACGCAGCGTGAGACGATCGAGAGCTTCCGAGAGCGACACGCCGATGCGCTGCTGCTCGATCGTCTCGCGGAACTCGCTGGCGACAGGCTCGGGGGCCTCGCGGGCGATCACGCCGAAGCATTCGTTCAACGGCAGGCCGGATTTGATGCCGCGCACGATGACGTCGATCGAGTTCGCAAGCTCCGCCAAAAACTTTTTCTGACGGCGCGCGATCATCTTGGAGAGGACGAAGCGGGGAATGCCGAGGCCGCCGACGATCAGGGTGGCGATCATGATCATCGGCCGGAACGACGATGTGGAGGCCGGCAGGAAGCTCACGACAAGGATGGTGACGAGGACGGCCGAGACAGCGCTCGCGATCCAGAACATCTTCGGCTCGACGTCGAGGCCCGCGCGTTCGAGGCGCAGGCGCAAGGAAACCTTCTCGCGCGCCTTCTGCCTGTTCTCGATATCCTTGAGGCTTTCGGCAACCTGCTTCTTGCGGTTTGCCGCCACTTCGGCGGCCGAGCGCGTCGACATCTTCTTGGCGCGCGATTCCGTCACGTTCGCGACGCGCTTGTCCTTTGCGCGATCGCTCGAAATATAGGGATACATGACGGCGTAGGCCGTCGCCGCGATGGCGACCGCCGCGACAAGAGCCGTCAGCAGTGGCATCGCGCCGGCATCAATCACGGCCTTCTCCCATGGGATTGCCGTTGGTATCCAGCACCTCGGCCGCAGCCAAGGCCGCGGCCAGCCGGTTTTCTTCCTTGTAGTACTGAGCGCGGTCCCAGAATGCCGGCCGTGCGATGCCCGTCGACCTGTGGCGTCCGGTCAGCTTGCCGTTGGCATCCTCTCCTGTGATCTCGTAGACGATGAGATTCTGGAGAGTGATGATGTCCTCTTCCATGCCGGTGACCTCAGTGATGTGGGTCACCTTGCGCGAGCCGTCGCGCAGACGCGCGGCCTGGATGATGACGTCGATGGAGCCGACGATCATCTCGCGGATGGTTTTGATGGGGAGTGTGAAGCCGCCCATCATGATCATGGATTCCAGACGGCTCAGTGCTTCGCGCGGGCTGTTCGAGTGAAGCGTGCCCATGGAGCCGTCATGGCCGGTGTTCATGGCCTGCAGAAGGTCGAAAGCTTCGGGGCCGCGGACCTCGCCGACGATGATCCGCTCCGGGCGCATACGCAGGCAGTTCTTGACGAGATCGCGCATGGTGATCTCGCCTTCACCTTCGAGGTTCGGCGGGCGCGTTTCGAGGCGCACGACGTGGGGTTGCTGGAGCTGAAGCTCGGCCGAGTCCTCACAGGTGATGATGCGCTCGTCGTGGTCGATGGTGCCGGTGAGGCAGTTCAGAAGCGTGGTCTTGCCTGAACCCGTGCCGCCTGAGATCAGAACGTTGCAGCGAACACGTCCGATGATCTCGAGAATGGTCTTTGCCTGTGGCGTGATAGCGCCGAACTTCTGGAGCTGCTCGAGCGTCAGGCGATCCTTCTTGAACTTGCGGATCGTGAGCGCAGGGCCGTCGATGGCGAGCGGGGGCGCAATGACGTTGACGCGCGAGCCGTCCGGAAGACGCGCGTCGCATATGGGGCTGCTTTCGTCAACGCGGCGGCCGACCTGGCTCACGATGCGCTGGCAGATGTTCATGAGCTGCTGGTTGTCGGCAAAGCGCACGCCGGTCTTCTGCGTTTTGCCGTTGACCTCGATGAAGGTGGTCGTGGCGCCGTTGACCATAATGTCGGCGATGTCGTCGCGTGCGAGCAGGGGCTCGAGGGGGCCATAGCCCAGCACGTCGTTGCAGATGTCCTCGAGCAGCTCTTCCTGCTCCGCGATCGACATCACGACGTTCTTGACCTGGATGATCTCGCTTACGATGTCGCGGATCTCCTCGCGCGCGGCCGCGGAGTCGAGCTTCGCGAGCTGCGTGAGGTCGATGGTGTCGATGAGTGCGTTAAAGACGGTCGTCTTTACGTCGTAGTATTCTTCCGAATGGTGGCGCTGCTGCTCAACGGGCTCCGCGCGCGAGGGCACGGCCGCGGACGGAGGCGGGGGCGCGGACGCGGGCGCAGGCCCAGGGGCCGGCGCCGCGGAGGGTGCGGGCAGCTTACGTTGGGCGCCGGGTTCATTCGTGCGTCTGCCGAACATGAGGTCTCCGTCAACGCATGAGTTTGAGCTTTTCAAGGAGTGGGGCGAGCGGCGACTTCTTCTCGACCTTCACTTCCTTGCGGTGCGCAAGCGCCATGGCGATGTCGCGGAAGGCCTGGGGTGCCTTCGCCTTGCTGTTGTATTCCTCGACCATCTGACCGTTGTTGGCGGCCTGGCCGAAGTTCTCGCAGTCGAAATCGATCACGGCGAGGGTTTTGAGATCGAGCGCGTTCTCGAACTCCTTCGGCGTGATCTCGGGGCGCTTCTGCATGTTGGCCATGTTGAGCACCAGGTGGGGCGCGGCGTCGTTCTTGCGCGCGGTCTTCACGAGATCGATGATGTTCTTCGCGTTGCGAAGGTTGGCGAGATCGGGGATGGCCGTGATGACGATCTCGTCAGCCTGGAGCAGGAGGCGCTTGGTCCACGGCGCCCAGGTGTGCGGCAGGTCGACGGCGACGAACGGCACGTTCTGGCGCACGACGTCGATCACCGTCTCGCATCCTTCGGGCGACATTTCGTAGTCGCGATCAAGCACGACAGGCGCGGCGAAGATCGAGAGATGCTTCGAGCAGGTGGTCAGCAAGCGGTCGAGCAGAACCTCGTCGAGACGGTCGGGGTTCTGGAGCGCATCGGCGATGCCCTGGACGGGATCCTGGTTGAAGTCGAGCCCAGTCGTGCCGAATGCGAGATCCATATCGGCGATGACGATGTTGGTCGCGAGGGCTTCGGAGAGTGTCCACGCCACGTTGTGGCAGATGGTGGACGAACCTACGCCACCCTTGGCTCCGATGAAGGCGAAGACTTGGCCGACCGGATCGGAATCCGGGTTGTTATAGAGCCCTGACAAGCACTCCATCAGCTCGAACGACGAAATGGGCGCCACGAGGTATTCGGAGATGCCGCGCTTCATGAGATCGCGGTAGAGGACCACGTCGTTGGTGGAGCCGATGATCACGACCTTCGTGCCCGGATCGCAGCTCTGAGCCAGCTCTTCGAGCGTGGCCACGAGCTCGCCGTGGGGAAGGTGCGATTCCAGAATGATGAGGTTCGGCGTGGGGCTTTCCTGATAGTGGGCGACAGCGGCGGGAGCGCCGCCCATCTGGATGGTGACGTGGGCTTTGCTCAGGCGCCGATCCTCGGAGGCGGCCTGCAGTGCCTCCGCCGTTTGGGGCGTCTCGCAGAAGGCCTGGATCGAAATGCGGGGCAGGGGGCGTGCACGATCGCTCAGCGCCGGCGTCTCCGCGCCTTCTGCCTCAAGGGCAAAGGGCGAGAGCGCGTCGTACGCTTCCGTTGCCGAACCTTTCAAAGACTTGGACATGGCTGCGCCTACCGTCACTTTGCGATCTTTACTTTCTCGTCGTCGGTCTTCTTCGAAGCGGTCGATTCACCCCTCACGTACTTGTCCCACGCTGTGTCCCTGCGCTCGCCTGGGCGATCGCTTTCGGTGCGCGGGCCGAGGAGATCGCCCGGGTTCGCGACCATGACGGCGAGGTTGTGCTGATTGGCGCAGCCGAAATTCGGATAGTTTCCGTTGTTGGGCTCGCGAGCCAGATTGGTCGGCCAATAACCACACGTCGGCGCTTCGGCGACATAGCGCAGATACGAGATGCGCACCGGAGCGTCGGCGGTTTCTGCGGCATGGTAGGCCTCGATGGCGATCGAGGATTCCGCAAATCCGTTGTCGCTCAGGATCTGGCGGATCTCGCCGACCGCGTGCATGGCGGCGATCTCGTTGGAGCCGCCGCCGGGAGCCTGGATGATCACGCGGCTGTTGCCGGCGTCGCTTGCGCGGGCGCGGTCGGCGAACTCCAGCACCTCGGCGCGCTGGCGGGGCGCCAGTCCACGGGACGAGGCTCCGACGCGGAGCTGCATCGTCTGGGGCTGTTGGGAGACGATGATCGGGTGACGCTGGGTCGCGTCCACCATCGACCAGCCCGCGACCTGGGGCGCGCCAATGTCGTAGTCATGGCGACATCCTGCGAGAGCGGTCGCCAGGAAGGCGATCAGCGCGTAAGAGACCGGGCGAAAGCGCGCGGGGGCGCGTTTCTCTGGCGGCGAAGCAAGTGCGTAATCCATGATTGCGTCTCCAGGCTCGCCCACTATTCCACGATAAATCCGTAGTCGCCCTTGAGGTCGCCCGCGGGGGCCACGCTCTCGGTGCCGTAGATGCGATTCAAGTGACCCATGAAGTTGGCCCGCAGATCGCTGGACTCGGCGAGACCGTCCAGCGGCTTCGCGAGATCCTTGGGGGCAACGGGCTTGACCAGGTACGGCGTAACGATGACCACGAGCTCCGTCTCGCGCTTGATGAAGTCGCGGCTGCGGAACAGCGTGCCGAGCACGGGTACGTCCTTGAGGCCCGGGAAGCCGTCGATATTCTGGCGCACGTCGTCGGAGATGAGGCCCGCGAGCGCGATGGAGCCGCCCGAGGGAAGCTCGACGGTGGAGTTCGCCTGGCGTTTCTTCAGGGCCGGGATCGAGGTGGAATCGAGCACGATCGCGCCCGCGTTCGAAAGCTCGCTCACCTCGCTTTCGATCTTGAGGCTGATGCGGCCCTCGGAGAGGACCGTCGGCGTGAAGGCGACGCCAACACCGAACTCCTTGAAAGTGACAGTGGTCTGGCCGTTCGAGTCCTTCACCGGGATCGGATACTCGCCACCCGCGAGAAACTTGGCGGGCTCGCCGGAAATCGCGGTCAGATTGGGTTCGGCCAGCGTGCGAACGAGGCCATCGCGCTCAAGTGCGCGCATGGCCTTGCCGAGCTTGACGTCGCTCGAACTCCAGTTCGAGACCGTTCCCGAGTTTCCGAAACTGTTTGCGGCAGGTCCCTGATTATAGACGCAGCCTTGTCCCGCGCCGCAGGCTACAGCGGGGTCGTTCGGATCGCCGGCAGTCGAGACGCCGAATATGGGGAGGGCGCCGAGACCGGCTGCGGTCGTCAGCGGGAGCGCGTTGGCCGTCAGCAGGCTCCAGGTGAAGTTGCCGGCGTTGATGTCAGCTGCGAGGTTGATGCCGAACTGCTTCAGCAGCTCGCGCTGAACCTCGGCGACGACGACCTTGAGCATGACCTGCTCCTCGCCTTCGACGCCGAGCAGGTTCACAACCTTGTTCTTGTCGCGCTTGTCGGATTCGGGCGTCGCCACGATGAAGCGGGAGGCGATGTCGCTCGCGCGGTTCGAGTCGACCGGCGTGCGGACGGTGCCGGTGAGGATGACCGTATCGTTCAGGATCTCAGATTTGATGTTGGCACCGGGCAGCAGCCGCTGAAGCAGCGCGTCGAGCACGGCCGTGTCCTGCTCCACGCTGATTTCAAGCGTGAGCACTTGCTCGCCGTTGGCATCGAAGAAGAACGCGTTGGATTGTCCGATTTTCTTGGCGATCAGATGTACGCGGCTCGACGACTGGACCACGGCGTCGACGATATCGGGCGAGGACACCATCACGTCGCGGAGATCGACGGGCAATTCTACCAAAAGCGATTTGTTGCGGCCGATGCGCACGGCGCGCGATTGGGGCAAGGCCTCTCCACCGCTGATGCGCAGGACAGAGCTTTGAGAGCCCGGCGGAGGCACGAAATCGCCCCCAGCCTGCGCGCGCGGGCTGTGGAATGCGAGGACCAGACCTAAGACGAGCGCGGCAGACCATGCCAAGGCATAGCGAGCCGACGGTTCGACGTGAATGCGCATGTTATCGCCTTTTGACGGACTAAAACTCGAGAAGTGCTCAGTTTACGCCGTACGAACGCGATGCAGTTCCATAACGCAGGACGCGAATTGCAGTGCTCTCTTTGACCGATGGGTCGATGCCCGCAGTCGGGCCTTGGTTGACATCGAGATCGGCAATCGAACGCAGCGAGAGACTGATGTCGCCCATGGAGTTTCCGAGGGCGAGAAGCTCGGCCTGGCGGGCCGTCAGCTCGAGAGTTGCCGTCGTGGCAGCTCCGTCGGCTGTCTTCTTGCCTTCCTTGGTCTCGATCTGCTGGCCGATGGCGAGTACGCGGACGTTGCCGAACAGGAGGTCGCTCACATACTCCTCTTGGCCAGATCTGCCCCTCAAGCGGCGAATCAGGATGACGTCCACGCGATCGTTGGGGAGGATGAGATTGCCGACGGCCGTCTCCTCCTTGATGCGCGTCGAGATCGCGCGCATGCCCGCGGGCAGGATGGCGGCGAGAACGCCGCCCTGGCCGGCCTTGACGAGCTTCTGCTGCGTGATGGGCTCGCCGGCCATGATGGGCGCGCGGGCAATCGAGCCTGCAAGCTGCGTCATGGCATCCGGCTGCGCGGTGCGGGTGATGAAGCCCGCCGTTACGGTCTCCTCGGGCCAGGATTGCCAGCGGAACAGGCTGTCGTTGGTGATCTGGCCGAGACCGATGTCGGTGCGCGCGACGAGGACGTCGCTCGACTTCACCTTGACCTCAACGGTCTTCTGGACGGGCGGCTTGCTCACGAGGCCGCGCACCATCATGAATGCCATGAGGCCAGCAGTCGCCGCGATGGCAAGTCCAATGAGCTGGGGCCGTTTCATTGCGCGCGTTGTCCCATACGGCCTTATGGCCGAACCTTGTGCCTAGAAGCCAAAGTTTGAAGGACAAACGTCAACGCGGCGTTAATGTCTGTTCCGTTTTGGACGATGATCAGACGGCTGATGCTATAAAAAGGGCCGTCTTCGGGCAGACCAGAAGTGCCGAGCTGGCAATGGCAATTCCGTAAGGGATGCCGCCGCCTTGCTTGTGGAGCTTGATGGCCCATTCCGGAGCATAGACCCCGAGGAGCGGGAGACGCCGATAGAACAGGATGGCGAAGGCGAGAAGGCCACCGAAGAAGGTGACGTAGACCAAGAACGGCAGGAGCTGCTCGAAGCCGATCCACAGTGCTGCCGCGGCCAGGAGCTTGGCGTCGCCGCCGCCGAAGCCGCCGATGGCGAACAGGGCGATACCGGCTGCGAGAACGAGCAGACCGGCCGCGAAGTGAGAGAGAATCTGCTCGATAGAGAGACCCGCGATCATCGCTACAACCAGGAACAAGCCGACGAGCGCCAGCGAGACGCGATTGGGGATCGTCATCGTCAAAAGATCGTAGGCGCCGCCGAACGCGAGAAGCGCCGGAAATACCATGAGCAACGCGTACTCGAACACGGGCGTTTCCTCTATCCGAAAAGCGATTTGACGCTATTGGCCCTGATCGAATGCGTCGCTAATATTCTCGTACTGGGCATTTATCAAGGGAGCCATCTCGTGGAGGCTGGCGACGATGCCGACCGACACTACACCTGCAATCAGCGCGTACTCGATCGCGGTAGCGCCCCGGTCGTCCGTCCAGAATTTCTTGAGAAGAATTTTCATGCCTGCTTCCGACACAACGAGTGCCTCTCGGCTCACTCTTCAATCCTATCTCACGAAGATTAATGGCGTGTGCAGGCGACGCATTTCTCGGGCCTCACGGAGATGCAAAGCTGCGGAAAAGCGAAGGACCATCCGAGGGTTTCCTCAGATGGTCCTTGTGGGATTGAGTGTCTTGAAGCCAATCCCGTTCGCGGCTTAGTTGGAGGGGAGGTCATCCGTGATCTTGCCGAACACGCCGTTGAGTGCGTCGGCAAGCGGGCCAAGGGTCGAGATAATGCCGACGCTGATGATGCCAGCGATCAGGCCGTACTCGATCGCGGTGGCGCCAGACTCATCCTTCAGGAAACGCGAGAAAATGTTGGTCATGACTCAAAACTCCCAATGTCGACTTCAATTCTTATAGTTCGTTGCGCGGTGCTGCCCGGCGCGTCTGAACTAGGGACAAGGTACGCTTGGGTCGTTAAAGCGATGTAAAAGCGATAGATGTCTAGATAAACAAATCCTACTAACTTGCTAATCTAAAGACTAAAACTTGCAATTTTCCAAGTTATGTGAAGTATATCCCTATGTAATTCCTGGTTTACTATTTGTTACCTCGTGATAATTCGCCGAAAACCATGCTTCGATTATAATTAATAATTCGTTTTTCCGCATTTTTGCTTGCGCGACATACCGGGAGTATCCGCCGGTAGCGAACGGATTGTTTTTCGGACCGTCTCCGCTCGAAAATTGGAGCAGGCGCAGTCTTCGGGACGGGCAAGTAAAGCCGAGGCGGCCGCCTTCGCCGCTCGGGGCGCGAAGGGTTTTACGCATCCCCAAAGGACGAGGCCCGCCCTGACGCGTGTCAGGACGGGCCTCGTGTCTTCCCGGAAAGCTCGTGTGGGCCGGCGGCTATTCGTATTTGCCGTGGCAGTGCTTGTACTTCTTGCCGGAGCCGCACGGGCAGGGCGCATTGCGCGAGATCTTGCCCCAGGTTGCGGGCTCGGAGGGATCCACGGCGCCTGCGGCCTTGCGGGTTTGCAGGGGGGCCCGCTTCTCGGGCGTGCGGCTGCCCCGTCCCCGCGCTGCGATGGCTGCGTCGACCATCGCCAACTCTTCGGACATCTCGTCGACGCCAGTGGTGGGGTCGAGGTGGTGTGCGTGCATCTCGGGAAGCTCACGCTCCTCGAGCTCGGGGTTGGCTTCGCCCGGAGGGGCGAGCTCCACGTGCATCAACTGGCCGGTCGTTGCTTCGCGCAGGCGTGCCAGCATGCTCTCGAACAGCACGAAGGCCTCGCTCTTGTACTCGTTCAGCGGATCGCGCTGGCCGTAGGCGCGGAAGCCGATGACCTGACGCAGGTGCTCGAGCGTCACGAGATGCTCGCGCCAGAGGTGATCGAGGGTCTGCAGGAGAACCATCTTCTCGATCTGCCGGTAAGTGGGCGGGCCAATGTCGGCGGCCTTCTTCGCGGCCTTCTCGTCCACGGCCGCGATCAGACGCTCCAGGATCTCCTGGTCGGCGATGCCTTCCTCCGCGCCCCACTCCTGGAGCGGTAGATCGAGACCGAAGATGGCCAGCATGGCCTCCTTCAGCTCCGTCATGTTCCACTGCTCGGCGTAGGCGCGCTCGGGGATGAAGCGGCTGACGAGATCGTTCACCACCTGATGGCGCAGATCCTTCACCGTCTCGGACACGTCGTCCTCGGCCATGATGTCCTTGCGCTGGTCGAAAATGACCTTGCGCTGGTCGTTCATCACGTCGTCGTACTTCAGGATCTGCTTGCGGATGTCGAAGTTGCGGGCCTCGACCTTCTTCTGCGCCATCTCGAGGCTCTTGTTCATCCACGGATGGGTGATCGCCTCACCCTCCTGGAGACCGAGCGTCTTCAGCACGCTGTCCATGCGGTCGGAGCCGAAGATGCGCATCAGGTCGTCGTCGAGCGCGAGATAGAATTTCGAGCGGCCCGGGTCGCCCTGACGGCCAGAGCGGCCGCGAAGCTGGTTGTCGATGCGGCGGCTTTCGTGGCGCTCGGTGCCGATCACGTAGAGGCCGCCGGCTTCGAGGGCCGTCTTCTTGCGCCCCTCGATTGCGGCCAGGATCTCGGCCCGCTTCTTCGCGATCTCGTCCTCGGAGGGCGTGCGTCCCGCAGCCGTTTCCTCGGCGACCCAGTCGCGTACCTGATACTCCGCATTGCCGCCGAGCTGGATGTCCGTGCCGCGGCCGGCCATGTTGGTTGCGATCGTCACGGCGCCCGGGACGCCCGCCTGGGCGATGATGCCGGCTTCCTGCTCGTGGTAGCGAGCGTTCAGAACCTGATGCGCGATGGCGTCGCCCTTGGTCTTCGCCGAGCCAATCTCGATCAGATAGGCGCCGATGTCGTTGAAATACGCCTTGAGATCCGATTCCGCGCTCGATTTGCCGTCCTTCGCCTCCTTGAGCTTCTCGGCCTGCGAGAGCAGCGAGCGGCCCAGGTTCATGATGTAGGTCTTGTCCTTGAGCAGCTCGGACAACTGCTCCGACTTCTCGATCGAGGTGGTGCCGACGAGGATCGGCTGGCCGCGGCGCGCGCAGTCCGCGATGGTCGTGACGATGGCGGCGAGCTTTTCCTTCTGCGTGCGGTAGATCTCGTCGTCCTCGTCGATACGCGAGATCTTGAGGTTGGTCGGAATCTCGACAACCTCCAGCCCGTAGATGTCCATGAACTCGGACGCTTCCGTCAGCGCGGTGCCGGTCATGCCGGCGAGCTTCTTGTAGAGGCGGAAGTAGTTCTGGAAGGTGATCGAGGCCAGCGTCTGGTTCTCGGGCTGGATCTCGACGTTCTCCTTGGCTTCGAGCGCCTGGTGGAGGCCTTCCGAATAGCGGCGGCCGGGCATCATGCGGCCCGTGAACTCGTCGATGATGACCACTTCGCCCGCCTTGACGATGTAGTCCTTGTCGCGCTGGAACAGCTTGTGCGCCTTGAGCGCCTGGTTGACGTGATGGACGAGCGAGACGTTCTCGATGTCGTAGAGCGAGCCCTTGAGCATACCGGCCTCGGCGAGGAATTGCTCCATACGCTCGTTGCCGAGCTCGTTGAGCGAAACCTGGCGCTGCTTCTCGTCGAGCTCGTAGTCCTCGGCGGTGAGCTTGGGGATGAGCTTATCGACGGCCACGTAAAGGTCGGCGCGGTCCTCCAGGGGACCCGAAATGATGAGCGGCGTCCGCGCCTCGTCGATGAGAATGCTGTCCACCTCGTCGACGATGGCGAAGGCATGGCCGCGCTGGGCCATGTCGTCCTTGCGCAACTTCATGTTGTCGCGGAGGTAGTCGAAGCCCAGCTCGTTGTTGGTCGCGTAGGTGACGTCGGCGGCGTAGGCGGCCTTGCGCTGCTCGTCGTCGAGGCCGTGGACGATGGTGTCCACGGTGAGGCCGAGGAAGCGGTAGACTTGGCCCATCCACTCGGCGTCGCGCTTGGCGAGGTAGTCGTTGACGGTGACGACGTGGACGCCTTCGCCGGCAAGTGCGTTGAGATACACAGCGAGGGTGGCGACGAGCGTCTTACCTTCGCCCGTCTTCATCTCGGCGATATTGCCTTCGTGGAGCACCATGCCGCCGATGAGCTGAACGTCGAAGTGGCGCTGGCCGAGGGTGCGCTTCGCTGCCTCGCGCACGGTGGCGAACGCCGGGACCAGAAGATCGTCCAGGGAGGTGCCGCTGCGGTACTGCTCACGGAAAGTTTCGGTGCGGGCGCGCAGCTCGCTGTCCGTCAGTTTGGACACTTCGGGCTCGAGGGCGTTGATGGCCTCCACCCGCGAGCGGAAGGTCTTGATTCTCCGCTCGTTGGATGAGCCGAAGATCTTCGAGGCGATCGTGCCGAGAGAGAGCATCAAGATAATTCCTCAAAATCATGGACTTGGCGGGAACGCACGGCGCGTCCGGATGGTCGAGCGTCACGCTCGCCCGGGTACGTCAGGCGGTCCATAACCAAGAACTGGAGAACCGCGGGAGCGCCAGTCCGGCCAATCGGCCACACGGGGGCAGACATAAGGATTGCCGACCGGAAATGTCAACGCGTGGCAGGTTATTCTCTTAGAAGCGTCGTTCGGGTGTCCCTAAGCCGGATTCTGGGAAAAATGCGGGCAAATATCTGCAATTGTTAACTTGGCATCTCGCCGAGCCCTGGTCTATGGATGCGCCCAATTTGCGATCTCGCATCCCTCCGCCTCGGCTGGAGCGCCGCGCCCATTGTCCCGGCGCGCTTCCCGAGGCCATGAACCTGGCAGGAGCCATTCCCGTGAAACAGCCCCGCGTTGTCCGTCTTGCCGCGCTTGCACTCGCCGGCGCGGCGTTGTTGTCCGGACCGGCTCTTCTGGCGCCGACGGCGGCCCTGGCCGATGACGCCGTCGTCGCGAAGCTCAATGGCAAGGAGATCCGTGAATCGGATCTCGCGCTGGCGGAAGCCGAGGTGGGCCCGGAGGTTGCCAATCTTCCGGCTGCAAACCGCCGCCGCCTGCTGCTCGAATTCCTGATTGAGATGCAACTTTTCGCCGACGCGGCCGAGGGCGAGAAGTTGACGAGCGGGGCGGACTACGAGAAGCGCCTTGCCTATTGGAATACGCGTGCGAAGCGCGACGCCTTCTACGAGAAGTCCATCAAGGGCGCGATCAGCGACGGTCTGGTCAAGGGCATCTACGACGACAAGGTCAAGATGATCCCCGCGGAAGACGAGGTGGAAGCCCGCCACATCCTGGTCGATAGCGAGGACAAGGCCAAGGAAGTGCTCGAGAAGATCGGCAAGGGCGAGGATTTCGCCAAGCTGGCTGAAGAATACTCGAACGATCCCGGCTCCAAGGCCGACGGCGGAAAGCTCGGCTACTTCTCGAAGGGGCAGATGGTGAAGGAGTTCGAGGATGCCGCGTTCGCGCTCCGCAAGGGTGAGGTGTCGAAGCCGGTGCAGACCAAGTTCGGCTGGCACATCATCAAGATCGAGGACCGCCGCACGAAGCCCCTTCCCACCTTCGAGGAGGTGAAGGGCCAGATCGTCAACAGCATGGTGCAGCAGAAGGGCCAGCAGGTGGCCCAGGATCTGCGTGGCAAGGCGAGCATCGAGTACGTGGACAGCGAGATCAAGCTGCAGGTCGAGCAGGAGGCCGCGCTGGCCGCCGCCAAGAAGAAGATGTTCGAGCAGCAGATGGATCAGCAGATCCAGAAGATGGAAGAACAGAAGAAGCCGGACGAAAACAAGACCGAAGACAAGAAGAACTAAGCTGGCTCCGGCCGGGGCCTCAGTGCGCCCCGGCCACCGCCTTTTCAGGGTCTTGCTCGCGCTTGGAAGGCTAGAATGTCGAGCCACGTCGCCTTGGCCCTTGCCATCGTCCTGGAGGTGATCGCGACCTCCGCGCTCAAGGCTTCCGAGGGGTTCAGCAAACCTCTTCCCACACTCGTCGTGGCCATCGGCTATGGGGCGGCGTTCTATTTCCTCTCGCTCGCGCTCCGGACGATCCCTGTGGGAGTTGCCTACGCGGTCTGGTCCGGAATCGGCATCGTGCTGATCTCCGCCATCGGATGGGTCGCGTTCGGACAGAAGCTGGACCTCGCCGCCCTGATCGGCCTTTCCCTCATCATCGCCGGGGTTATCGTCGTTAACGTCTTCTCGGCTTCGAGCGGACACTGATACCTGTCATCTCAAGCGAAAAATTCCGCTTTAGGGTCCTCAGTCTCTATTTTGGACTGCGGATATCCGGCGCGCGTTGATCTATAAGAGCGGCGAACAGGGGGCGGCGCTCCCGCTCCTGCCGCAGATTTCGTTTGGGGTTTCCTTCCATGGCCAAGACTATGCCTCCCTCGCCCTTCGCGCCTGCCACACTGCCCCGGCTCGATCCGATCGCCGGCGTGCACTTCTCCACGGCGGAAGCTGGCATCCGCTATCAGGGCCGCACCGATCTCATGGTCGCCGTCCTGGCGGAGGACACGGCCGTCGCGGGCGTTTTCACCCAATCCAAGACGGCCTCGGCGCCTGTCCTCACCTGCCGCAAGCATCTCAAGAAGGGTGAGGCGCGCGTGCTGGTGGTCAACTCCGGCAACGCGAACGCTTTCACCGGCAAGAAGGGCAAGGAAGCGGTCGAGATCACGGTGGACGCGGCTGCGAAGGCGGGCGACTGCGCGCGCCACGAGGTGTTCGTGGCATCGACAGGCGTGATCGGCGAGCCGCTCGAGGCGGAGAAGTTCGCGCATCTGCTCGAGGGGCTCGTCAAGGACGCGGCTCCCGATGCCTTCGAGGCGGCCGCGCGCGCGATCATGACGACGGACACCTATCCGAAAATGGCGACGCGCAAGGCGTTGATCGGGGATGTCGAGGTGACCCTCAACGGCTTCTGCAAGGGTGCCGGAATGATCGCACCCGACATGGCGACGATGCTGTGCTTCATCTTCACGGACGCCCATATCGCCGCAAAGCCGCTGCAGGCGCTGCTCTCGGAGCATGTCGAGACGACCTTCAACGCGATGACGGTGGACGGCGACACCTCCACCAGCGACACGTGCCTGATCTTCGCAACGGGAGACGCGAGTGCGCGCGGGCAGGAGCCGATCACGAAGGCGGGCTCGAAGAAGCTCAAGGAATTTTCGGCCGCGCTCCACGATCTGATGCAGGATCTCGCGATCCAGGTGGCGAAGGACGGCGAGGGGCTCTCCAAGTTCGTCACCTTCATCGTGGAGGGGGCGGAGAGCGAGAAGGCCGCGCGGAAAATCGCGCTGTCGTGTGCCAACTCCCCGATCCTCAAGACGGCGATCGCGGGCGAAGATCCGAACTGGGGCCGGGTGGTGATGGCGGTCGGCAAGTCCGGCGAGGCGGCCGACCGCGACAAGCTTTCCATCTGGTTCGGCGACCATTGCGTGGCGCGCGACGGGGAGCGGTCGGCGGAGTATGACGAAGCGACTGCGGCGTCCTATATGAAGGGGCGCGAGATCGTCATTCGCATCGATGTGGGCGTGGGCAAGGCTACGTCTCACGTGTGGACGTGCGATCTCACGCACGACTACGTATCGATCAATGCAGATTATCGCAGCTGATCCCCGGTACGAGTTTCCTCGAAGGTGACACTGACAAAAGGAGGAGGGACGGTGCCTCTGACACCCGACTTCTGGCTCGAACGTTGGCAAAAAGGCGATATCGGCTTCCATCAGGCCGAGGGCAACGATCTGTTGCCGCGGAACTGGCCGTCGCTCAACCTCGCACCTGGATCGGCCGTTTTCGTGCCGTTGTGCGGGAAGAGCCAAGACATGGTTTGGCTTGCGGGCAACGGTCACCGCGTGATCGGCGCGGAGCTTTCGCCGCTGGCGGTGGATGATTTCTTCCGCGAGCAGGGGCTCGAAGCGGATACGCGTTCGACGGGGCCGTTCGTTGTGCGCACGGCGGGTCCGTTCACGATCTGGTGCGGGGACGTGTTCGAGATGCCGGCCGATGCGCTCTCCGACGTGGCGGCGGTCTATGACCGTGCCGCGCTGGTGGCCCTGCCGCCGAGCTTGCAGCAGCGCTACGCCAAGAAACTTGCGGAGGCGGTGCCCGCTTCGGCGTCCATTCTTCTCGTGTCGCTCGCCTATCCGGACGGCCAGATCTCGGGCCCGCCGTTCTCGACGCCGTCCGAGCAGGTCTCGGCGCTGTTCGGCGCGACGCACGAGATCCGCGTCACGGACAGCCGGGATCGCCTCGAGCAGAGCCAGAACCTCAAGGACCGCGGCGTGACCTCCCTTGAGGAGACCGCCTACGTGCTGAAGCGGAAGGCTTGATTAGCGGGGTTAAGGTCCTCGGGACAGCGCCTTAGGGGCGTCGCGGATCGCGTCGTAGGCGAGGGCGAGGTCGGCTTCGGTCGTGCAGTACGGCGGCATCACGTAGATGGTGTTGCCGAGCGGGCGGAGCAGGATGCCACGCGCGAGGAAATGCGCGCGGAGCGCTGGGCCGACCGACGCCAGATAGCCGCTGTCATCGACCTCCAGGTCTACCGCCGTGATGGTGCCGAGGCGGCGCGGGTTCTTGAAGCCCGCGCTCTTGGCCGTGAGCGCGCCGAGCGCGCGCTCCTGCAACGCCCCGAGTGCTGCGACGCGTTCGAGGACGGGCTCGGTTTCCCAAATGCGTAGATTTGCGAGCGCTGCCGCGCAGCAGACCGGATTGGCGGTGAAGCTCGACGAGTGGAACAGCGTGCGCGAGCGGTCCTCGGAATAGTGGGCATCGAAAATGCGGGCCGAGGCGAGGGTGGCGGCGAGCGGCAAGCTGCCGCCGGTGAGACCTTTGGCGACGCACATGATGTCCGGTGCGATCGCGGCCTGATCGCAGGCGAACAGCGTGCCGGTGCGGCCCCATCCGGTCATCACCTCGTCGGCGATGAAGAGCGCGTCGTGGCGCTCGCAGATGCGCTTCATCTCGTGGAGAGTCGTCGCGCCGTACATCATCATGCCGCCTGCGCCCAGGATCAGGGGCTCGACGATGAGGGCTGCGAGCGGGGCTTCGCGGCAGGCGGCGTCGAGAGCGTCCAGCGTCTCCTGCTCGCGTCCCGGATAGGGAAAAGGAATACGCACGACATCGAACAACAGCGGCTCGTAGGCGGCATTGAAGACGCCGCGCGCGCCGGCCGACATGGTGCCGATGGTGTCGCCGTGGTAGCCGTGCTCCAGGGCCGCGATGCGCGTGCGCGTCTGTCCGATGTTGCGCCAGTAGCCGAGCGCCATCTTGAGCGCGACTTCGATGGAAGTTGAACCGCTGTCGGAGAAGAAGACGTGGTCGAGACCAGCGGGGGCCAGTCCCACCACCTTTTTTGCAAGCTCCTCGGCAGGGGCGTGGGTGAAGCCCGCGAAGATCACCTGATCGAGCTTGTCGATCTGCTCGTGGATGGCGGCGACGATGGCCGGGTGGCGATGGCCGTGGGTGACGACCCACCACGACGAGATGCCATCGAGGATGCGCCGGCCATCCTCTGTTTCGAGCCAGGCGCCCTCTCCGCGCGCGATCATCGTCGCGTTGGGCTCGGCGCCATGCTGCGTGAACGGATGCCAGACGGTGGAGCGCGCCATCAGCGGAAATCCTCGACGCGGAAGTGGCTCGCGAATGCGTCGCTCAAAGTCGCACGGGTCAGGGTATCGAGGTGAGGCAGGCGCCCGAGGCGGCGCACGTTGCCCATCTCGGCGATCGTCTGCTCGGTGTCGGGCATCTCGTCGCCGACGAAGGCTACGCCCAGGATCGGGATGTTGCGGCCGTTCAACGCCTCGATCGAGAGGAGCGTGTGATTGATGGTGCCGAGGGCGGTGCGCGCCACGAGCACCACGGGCAGGCGCCAGGACGCGAAGACGTCGATCAGCAGCGTCTGGCGGTTGACGGGCACCATGAGGCCGCCCGCGCCTTCGACGACGAGGGGGCCGGGAGCCTCGGGGAGCTTCAGCTTCGCGATACTGATCTCCAGGCCTTCCGCCTCGGCCGCGCGATGGGGGGAGGCGGCCATTTCCAGGCGGTAGATCTCGGGCAGCACGTGATCAGGCGCGAGGCCGGAGAGCGCGCGGATGCGGCTGGTGTCTCCGCCTTCCGCGAGGCCGCACTGAATGGGCTTCCAATAGTATGCGCCGAGCGCGCCCGAGAGGGCGGCTGCGAACACAGTCTTGCCGACGTCGGTGTCGGTTCCGGTGACGATGAGGCATTGTGTCATGTCAAAGCGCTTTCCGCGCTGCATCTGAGCGACCGTACGCGACGCTTCGAAACGTGCCTGGACCCCGACCTCCGTCGGGGTGACGTTCCGGGGAGGCACTCGGCACGATCACCTTCTTCCGTCATCCCGGCGAAGGCCGGGATCCAGATGCGTGTGTCGGAAGCATCGAACCTTCGAGCTGTTTCGCGCTCTACGGAGACGGAGCGCGAAAGCATCGGCTTCCTAATCTGAGGGTTGGTCATGCGGGCACCCGCTGAAGGATGGCGGCGAGCGTATCGATGAGGCGCGTGGTGGCGTCCTCGCCGGCGTTGAGGGTGAGGGAGACGCGAAGGCGCGCGGTGCCTTCGGGAACGGTCGGCGGGCGGACGGCGCGGACGTCGAAGCCTTCCGCGACGAGCGCGCGGGCAATCGCGACGGCCCGCTCGTCGGCGCCGAGGATAACGGGCTGGATGTGCGATCCGGAGGGCGCGATGCCACAGCGCTCGTTCAATGCCCGGCCTGCGAAATCGACGAGCTTGGCGAGGCGTTCCCGCCGCTCCGGCGCATCGCGAACCAGGCGAAGAGAGGCGCGCACGGCGGCCGCCATCAGCGGAGAGGGAGCGGTCGCATAGATGAAGGGGCGGGCGCGGTTGACGAGAAAATCACGCAGGCCGCGCGAGGTGAGCAGCAATGCGCCGCTGACGCCGAGAGCCTTTCCGCAGGTATGCAGAGAGACGACATCGGGTGCGCCTTCGAGCGCGTGGGCAAGGCCGCGTCCATCGGGGCCGAGCACGCCCGTGGCGTGGGCCTCGTCGACGACGAGCATGCCGTCGTGACGGCGTGCGACCTCTATGAGCGCGCCGAGGGGAGCGCGGTCGCCGTCCATCGAGTAGAGGCTTTCGACCGCGAGCCAGGGCTGGCCGGTGCCGCCCGCTGCGCGCCAGGCCGCGATGGCGTCCTCGAAACTCTGCGCATCGTTGTGGCGCGCCGAGGCAATCGCCGCTTTGCTCGCGCGCATCCCGTCGATGACGCTGGCATGGATGAGCTCGTCGTGGACAACGAGATCGCCGCGCTGTGGAAGCGTCGAGAAGAGCGCGTAGTTGGCGACGAAGCCGCCGCCGAAGTAGAGGCAGCTTTCCGCGCCGAAGAAATCCTGCGCGTCGGCCTCCAGCTCCTCATGCTCGGGATCGTTGCCGCGCAGGAGGCGCGAGCCGCCCGCACCGATGGCAACACCGCGCGCGAGCGCGTGCGCGACGGCCTCGGTCAGCTCCGGCGACGTGGCAAGGCCGAGATAATCGTTGGACGAGAAGTCGATGCCGCTGCGGGGGCTGAGCTCGCGCAGGCGGCCGCGACGTTCCAGCGCCTTTAGCGCGCGCTCGTGGCTGTCTGACATGAGGAGGTTCCAGAGCAGCCGCAGCCGGCGTGCTCCGAGGGCGCCGTCTCGATGCCCGCATCGGCGGCCGCGTCGGTGTCGAGCGCCATCGGCTCGATGCCGAGCTTGTTGAACAGCGCCTGATCCTTGTCCTCGCCTGGGTTGTCGGCGGTGAGCAGCGTCTCGCCGCAGAAGATCGAGTTGGCGCCAGCAAAGAAGCAAAGCGCCTGCGTCTCCTCGCTCATCTCGGTGCGGCCGGCGGAAAGGCGCACGAATGAGGTCGGCATCATGATGCGGGCGAGCGCGATGATGCGCACGAAAGCAATGGGGTCGACCTTCTTGCGGTTCTCGAGCGGCGTGCCCGGAATGGGGATCAGCATGTTGATCGGCACGCTCTCGGGGTGCTGCTCGAGGTTGGCGAGCGTCACCAGCATGTCGATGCGATCCTCAATGGTCTCGCCGAGGCCGACGATGCCGCCGGAGCAGACCTTGATACCCGCTTCGCGTACGCGCGACAGCGTGTCGAGGCGGTCTGCGAAAGTGCGCGTCTTGATGATCTCGGAATAGTAGCGCTCGGACGTATCGATGTTGTGATTGTAGTAGTCGAGGCCGGCGTCCTTGAGTTTCACGACGTCGTCGTAGGAGAGCATGCCGAGCGTCATGCAGGTTTCCATGCCGAGCGCCTTGACGCCTTCCACCATGGCGACGACCGAGTCCATGTCGCGGCTCTTCGGCGAGCGCCAGGCTGCGCCCATGCAGTAGCGCGTGGCGCCCTGGGCCTTGGCCTTCCTCGCCTCATTGAGGACGCGCTCGACCTCCATCAGCTTCGAAGCCTTCAGGCCGGTGCCGGAGGCGTGATGGGCGGACTGGCTGCAATAGCCGCAGTCCTCGGCGCAGCCGCCGGTCTTGATGGAGAGCAGGCGGGCGAGCTGGACCTTGTTGGGATCGAAGTGAAGGCGCTGGACGGTGGCGGCGCGGAACAGGAGGTCGTTGAACGGGAGGTCGTGGATGGCCTGCGCCTCGGCTCTCGTCCAGTCGTGGCGAACGGCGTCGATCGGCGCTGCGGTCATCGGAAGGACGTGCACGTTCATCGAGGGGACTCTCCTCATTCCGGTTCGGCGGGCACCCGGGCGTCCGATGCGATCGATCGGAGCCGAAAGGTCCTTTGGTGTCGCATTTTCTACGACGGGCAGGAGCCCATGAGATCGGAAAATGCTTTGAAGGATGTTTGCACCGCGAAGGGACGGGTCTGCAAGGCTCAATTTGCTCCCTGGCTGCTGCTTCGCCGATGACGGCGCGGGGGTGATGCTCATCGCCCGTCCATCGCTGTCCAGGCTATTGATCAGTCAAAGGTATTGCGCCTGCTTCGCGTCTGCGAGATGCGATCCTGGTCTCGCGCCAGTAACGATAGAGCCGGATGCCGCCAATAGGGGCTGGATTGTCAACCATATCAGATCAAAGGCGGCTTGCGTTTGAATGAAACATAGTGAAGGCTGACAATTGCTGTGTCGATCTAGGTTTCAAACAAGTGCCAGATCGATTTTTATTGGGGAGATTTCGATGGATCTTACATCATTACTCATCCAAGCCGTCAGTGGCGCAATCGGCGGCAACGCCGCGGCCGCTGCAACTAAGAACGACGCCCTTGGCACACTCGGCAACACGATCGCCGGCGCCCTGGGCGGAGGACTTGGCGGGCAGTTGCTCGGTCCGCTTCTCGGTCTCGGCGGGGCGGCCGCAGCCTCGGGCCTCGACATCAATGCGATCGTGACCGGATTTGCCACCGGCGGCGTGAGCGGAGCGCTGACCGCGCTCGTGCTCGGTTTCATCAAGGCGAAGCTGGCAGGCTAATTTAGTTCATTGTGTCCGGCGGGCCGGTATTGGGGCGGCCTGCTCTCAAAATTTTTCAGGAGGCGCCCGGTCTTTCACGACCGGGTGCCTTTTTTCAAGCGTCCGTTCATCCCGCGATTTTCCCGCCGCCCTTGCGGGTGATGGCGACGACGGAGGGGCGCGGCGGGATGCCGTCCTTGAAGTCGGGCCAGCGCGTTGAAGGCGTGTCGAAGGTCGAGGGCGGCGCGTCGTCCTCGGTCTCGCCGGGATGCTGAACGGCGACGAAGAACGTCTCGAGGTCCGGGGTGAAGCACGGGCCGCACATCTCCGCGCCCGTCGGTACCTGGAAGAAGCAGCGGGAGGTGGCGCGACGCTCGCCGTCGGTCTCGATCGCCCAAATGCCGTCGGCGCGGCCGGTGCGCTTGGTGCTGTTGCCGTCGGTGGCGACCCAGAGACGCCCTTCCGAATCGATTGCGCAGTTGTCCGGCATGCCGAACCAGCCGTTCTCCGTGGTGGCGGGATTGAAGGTAGCGCCGACCTCAGCGACGGCCGGCGAGCCGCACTTGAGCAGGATCTCCCACGTGAAAGCCGGGGCCGCATGGTCGCCGTTCGCGGGCGTGATCTCGATGATATGGCCGAACAGGTTCTCCGCACGCGGGTTGGCTGCGTCCGTCTGGTCCGCCTTCCGCTTCGCGTTGTTGGTCAGCATCAGGTAGATCTTGCCGGTCTTGGGATCGACCTCGATGTCCTCAGGGCGATCCATGCGGGTGGCGCCCAGCATGTCGGCTGCGAGGCGGGTGTGGATCAGAACGTCGCCCTGATCCTCGAAGCCGTTTTGCGCGCTTAGCCAGATTTGGCCGTCCTTGTTGGGTGCGCCGTGGATCAAGGGAAGCCATTCGCCGGTGCCGTCTGCCTTGAAGCGGGCGACCGAGAGCACGCCCTTGTCGAGCAGATCCTTGTTGGCCGCGCGGTTTGCGAGGTCCACCTTGCCGTCCGTCACGAAGCGATAGACGTAGTCGAAGCGCTCGTCGTCGCCCTGATAGACGACGAAGCGGCCGTCGCCGTTGACGATGTTGCCCGCGCCCTCGTGTTTGAAGCGGCCGAGCGCCGTGCGCTTCACCGGCACAGACGTGGGATCGAGCGGATCGATCTCGACCACCCAGCCGAAGCGGTTCGCCTCGTTGGGCTCTTTCAGCGTGTCGAAGCGGTCGTGATAGCGGCCCCAGGCGTACCACTCGCCGGGTGCGCCGTAGCGGCGGAGAGCACGGGCTTCCTTCGTCACGGGCTCGGCGGCGGCTTTGCCCCAGAAGTAGCCGTTGAAGTTCTCCTCGCAGGTGAGCCACGTGCCCCAGGGCGTCACGCCGCCGGCACAGTTGTTCAACATGCCCTTGATGCGGGTGCCGGTGGGATCTGCCGTTGTTTTCATGCGCGCGTGCCCCGCCGCGGGGCCGGAGACCGCCATCTCGGTTTCGGCGGTGATGCGGCGGGCATAACGTGAGCCGGGCACGACCGACCACTTGCCGCCTTCGCGGCGGATCTCGATCACCGAGCCGCCGTGCGCCATCATCTCGGTATCCACGATCTCGCGCGTGACGCCGCTGAACTGCGAGTCCTTGTCGCTGCGGGGGGCGAGGCCGGGCACCATCAGCTCGCCGTTCGTGTACTCGTGATTGACGACGAGCAGCCCGTGGTCCGAGCGGCCCTCCAGCGGAATGAAGCCCAGGAAGTCGTTGTTGTAGCCGAACTGCTTCTCCTGGGCGGCTGCGTCGGGCTTGCCGGGTGCGAACTCCGGGGCGTCCGGTAGAACGGCGTCACCCCAGCGGATCAGGATGTCGGCGTCGTAGCCCTCGGCGACGTGATGGGTCTTGGAACCGGGGGCGATGGGCAGCTCGACGAAATTGAAACGGGAGGCTGTGCCTTTTTCCTCACCGGAGGCGGGGGCCGCGGCAAGAGCTTTCGGCCAGAGAGCTTCGGCGGCGACGGAAACCGCAGCCAGTCCCTTTACGAGATCACGGCGAGAGAGGCGTGTTGCGATGAGGTCGCCGATGGTCGGGCCGTGGCTGGGGTTCGACCCCTCGTTCTCGGCTGCTTCGAAGGCGACAGACGGCGGGAGCGCGGTGCGCGTCATCAATGGAACCCCCTTGTTCGTGACCGGGTGTCCCATAGCGGGCCGAGGTCACGGACTCATGACGGCTCGTTCGGTAGCAAAACGGAAAATAACATCGGGATCAATGCTGTCGGATCGCGAGTTGAAATGATGCGAATCTTATCAACATTTCGTTATTGTCTTGTCCATGCCCATTTGATCTTGATCATTTGCATTCGAGAACAGTCCTGCCTAGTTTTAAAAACGTCTGATCAAGAGGTTTCGGCCATGTAGCCGGACCCATGTTTAGGGAGTTGAGGCGATGGGTACGCAAGCGGGCTTTGATCCGAACGCCTTCGGTCCGTTCGGTGCGATTTTTCAATCCTATTTTTCCGCAATCGATAGCTTCAGCCCGCGCGCACCGTCGACGGATGGCGTCGCCTCGGGCTTCGATGCTCAGGCGCTGACCGCGCAAGCCACGGCACCGCTCAAGGCTGCCGCGTGCTGCCAGCTCGAGGTGATGGGACTGCTCAATCGGCGGACCCAGGCCTACATGCAAGTTCCAACGCGTTTGGCCCACTGCCGCACGCCGCAGGACGTTATCAACGAGCAACTGGCCTTCTGGCGCACGGCTGCCGAGCAGTATACCGAGAGCTCAAGGAAGATCGGCGAAACGTGGTCGCACGCCTTCCCCTGGGCGAAGGCCTATGCCGTTCGCCCGGCCGTGAGCGCCGAGCGCGATTACATCAGCTTCAACGGCACGGGCAAGGACAACAGCATCACCGTTTCCAAGCCGGATTCGGCGGGCAAGCAGCGCCGCGTGGCTTAGGGCCGGAACCGGGTTTCCCGAGCGGTTTCACAGAACAAAGGCCCCTGCATCACCGCCCTGAACGGGCGAGAGATGCGGGGGCCTTTTCGTTGCGCGTTCAGTTCAGCGCCGAGAGGCCATCTGCGAATCCTGCAAGCGAGATCGGGATGCCGATGCCCGCCTCTTCCGTCTGGAAGATGATGAAAATTGCGGTTTTGCCCGTAGAGAGCTGCTGGATGAGCTTGTCCTCGACGGTGACCTGCGCGTAGCAGGCGAAGGTGTGACAGCGCAGGAAGGGGGCGTGGCCGATGTCCACGCCGTCCACCTTCAACCCCACGCCGGGTGGAAGAAGGATGCCGACAGGCGCGAACACGCGCAGCACCTTCGTGCCGTTCGAGAACTTCTGGAAGTAGATGGTGAGGCCGACGTTCTTGCGGTCCTCGGCGGTGACGCTCTGAACCAGTGCGCACACCTCGTTCTTGGCGCCGGGTGGCGGCGGCTTGCAGACGTACTGCCAATCGCCGTACTGGCCCTTCACGGTTCCATCGGCGAACTGCGGGGAGAGTGCCGCCGCCTTAGGTTGCTCACCCGCGCTACCTCCGGCAAGTGCCGGACGGACGAGGTTAAATCCCGTGTCCGCCAGTCCCGTTAAGAGTGCGAATAGCGCAGCGCACAACACCATGGTTCTGTGCGCGTGAGAGGGGGGTGCGAGGCTGTTCGACCGGCTGGTGCAGGTTGCCATAGAAACGGATATCCCTCGATGAGCCTACGGATCAACGGCGCCCTAGTGCCCGTAAATGGCGCTTGTGCGCCTCTACCGTACTCCGCTCGTCTCGGCGAGGAAAAAGGCCAAAGTGGGACCCGCCTGCGCACGGCCGTCGTCATGGTGCGGTCGCAAAGCGGCACGCTTTCGCTGCGGCGGCCGCATGTCATGCTGCGACGCAATATGACCCAGATCAGCTTCGCCATTTTTTCAACGCGTAGTTATGACGCAGAAAACTTGACTTGAGCCGAGTTTGACGTTTGTGCTGTGTGTGGTCGGGGGACTCTGCCACAGCCGCGTGCACTACTGGCGGTGCAGCATACAAGGTCGGACAGGGCGCACCCCCCAGGGCGCGGCGAGCGACGCCGGGCAGGAACGATCGGAAAGATCGAAACGGCCGACATCAGGGAGATTCCGGCACAGGTGCCGGAGCACGAACCGGGGAGCGGATTAATGCTGAAATGGATTCTCAAGTGTGTGCCTCAGGTGGCACTGGCTGGGCTCATCGCCCTGCTCGTGACGCCAGGCGCTGCGTTGGCCAACAATGGCCTTGGTCAGCCTTATCCCAAACAGATGGGGCTCCAGGAGGCCGCGACGCCGATCGCACGCGAGCTGCACAGCTTCTACGACCTCACGAACACGATCATCATCGCGATCGCGATTTTCGTTCTCATCCTGCTGATCTACGTGATGTTCCGCTTTAGCGAGCGGCGCAACCCGACGCCCAGCCAGACCACGCACCACACGCTGCTCGAAGTGGCCTGGACTGTGATCCCCATCCTCATCCTGGTGGTGATCGCCATTCCTTCGTTCAAGCTGCTGATGAACCAGTACAGCTATCCGAAGCCCGATCTCACGATCAAGGCGGTGGGCAACTCCTGGTTCTGGGAGCATGAGTACCCGGATCACGGCAACTTCACGATTACGTCTAACATGCTGACGGACGACGAGGTCGCGGCTCGCGAGCAGAAGGGCATCCCGACGCCGCGCCTGCTTTCGGTCGACAACGAGATCGTGGTGCCGGTCAACAAGGTCGTCCACGTCCTCGTGACCAGCAACGACGTGATCCACAACTGGACCGTGCAGTCGTTCGGCTCGAAGATCGACGCGGTTCCGGGCCGCCTCACCTCCACCTGGTTCCAGGCTGAGAAGGAAGGCATGTTCTACGGGCAGTGCTCGGAGCTCTGCGGTCTGAACCATGCGTTCATGCCGATCGCTGTGCGCGTCGTGTCCGAAGGTGTTTTCACCGAGTGGGCTGCCGCAATGCAGGCCAAGGACAAGAAGAAGGCACGCGAGATCCTCGATAAGGTCGCTCTCGAGCAGGCCGGCATCAAGGCCGTTGCCGAGAACACCGCCTCGCAGCGCTAAGCGAACAAGGCAACGGCTTTTTGGACAGCCGTTTCCTCTTGCCTGCACAGGATTGGAAACACCCAGGTTAACAAGGGCTTGAACAATGGGTAGCACCACCGCACACGCCGGCCACGATCACGACCACACCCCTACCGGGTGGCGTCGCTGGCTGTTCTCGACGAACCATAAAGACATCGGCACGATGTACCTGATCTTCGGCATGATCTCCGGTATCATCGGTGGCGCGCTGTCGATCGCCATGCGTCTCGAGCTCGCCGAGCCGGGCATGCAGTACTTCTCCAACCCGCACATGTTCAACGTGTTCGTGACCGGCCATGGTCTCATCATGGTGTTCTTCATGGTCATGCCGTCCACCATGGGCGGGTTCGGCAACTGGTTCGTTCCGCTGCAGATCGGCGCGCCGGACATGGCGTTCCCGCGCATGAACAACATCTCGTTCTGGCTTCTGCCGGTGGCGCTCACGCTGCTCCTGATCTCGATGTTCGTCGAAGGTCCGTCGGGCATGCACGGCGTCGGCAGCGGCTGGACGCTCTATGCGCCGCTGTCGGTTTCCGGCCATCCGGGTCCGGCCGTCGACTTCGCGATCCTCGCGCTTCACGTCGCGGGTGCTTCGTCGATCCTCGGCGCCATCAACTTCATCACCACCATCTTCAACATGCGCGCTCCTGGCATGACCATGCACAAGATGCCGCTGTTCGTCTGGTCGGTGCTGATCACG
The DNA here is from genome assembly GCF_000383415.1 of Hyphomicrobium zavarzinii ATCC 27496. GTDB lineage: Bacteria > Pseudomonadota > Alphaproteobacteria > Rhizobiales > Hyphomicrobiaceae > Hyphomicrobium_C > Hyphomicrobium_C zavarzinii. The sequence continues at coordinate 647,740 of NZ_KB911255.1, forward strand.
GCGTTCCTGCTGCTCCTCTCGCTCCCGGTTCTCGCCGGCGCGATCACGATGCTGCTCACCGACCGCAACTTCGGCACCACCTTCTTCGCTCCGGCGGGCGGCGGTGACCCGATCCTCTATCAGCATCTGTTCTGGTTCTTCGGTCATCCCGAAGTGTACATTCTGATCCTGCCCGGCTTCGGCATGATCAGCCACATCGTGGCAACCTTCTCGCGCAAGCCGGTGTTCGGCTACCTCGGCATGGCGTACGCCATGCTCGCCATCGGCCTCGTCGGCTTCATCGTGTGGGCGCACCACATGTATGCCGCCGGCATCACGGTCAACACGCAGGCCTACTTCGTGTTCGCAACGATGGTGATCGCGGTTCCCACGGGCGTGAAGATCTTCTCCTGGATTGCAACCATGTGGGGCGGCTCCATCCAGTTCCGCCTGCCGATGATCTGGGCGCTGGGCTTCATCTTCCTGTTCACCGTGGGCGGCGTCACGGGCGTCATGCTGGCGAACGCCGGCGTCGACCGCGCGCTGCACGACACCTATTACGTCGTCGCGCACTTCCACTACGTGCTGTCGCTCGGCGCCGTGTTCTCGATCTTCGCGGGCTGGTACTACTGGTTCCCGAAGATGAGCGGCTACATGTACTCCGAGTTCTGGGGCAAGATGCACTTCTGGATCACCTTCGTCGGTGCCAACGTGCTGTTCTTCCCGCAGCACTTCCTCGGCCTCGCCGGCATGCCCCGCCGCTATGTCGACTATCCGGATGCCTACGCCTTCTGGAACCACGTGTCCTCGATCGGCTCGTACATGACGGCCGTCGGTACGCTGTGCTTCTTCATCGGCGTGTTCGTTGCCCTGGCCCGTAAGGTTCCTGCCGGCAACAATCCGTGGGGCGTCGGTGCGACCACGCTGGAATGGACGCTGTCTTCGCCGCCTCCGTTCCACTGCTTCGAGACGCTGCCGCGTATCTCGGGCAGCTCGCATCACTAAGCGCTCTTCGGGAAAGGTGAGGCCGGGAGCCTTCCCTTTCCCAGCGTTCCGAACGTGCGGTGGGCGTCAGTACGCCCACCGTATCACCTCGAAGCCGCAACAGAGAATTGCGAGCGTTATCGGCGGGGGCAACCCGCGGCGGGAGGATGCAAGACGATGTCAGGATTGACTGCCGAGGGCACGCTCAACGTCTCGGCCACAAGCTCGGAACCCTCAGTCGGGGATTTCCTCGAGCTCATGAAGCCGCGGGTGATGTCGCTCGTGGTGTTCACCTCTCTCGCAGGCCTGGTCGCTGCGCCGGGTAACCTGCACCCTGTTCTGGCGATCATCGCCATTATCTGCATCGCTGTCGGCGCAGGCGCGTCGGGCGCGCTCAACATGTGGTACGACGCCGACATCGACGCGCACATGGCGCGCACGGCTGCGCGCCCCATTCCGCGCGGGCGCGTGACGGCCGACGAGGCGCTCGCGTTCGGCTCCGTGCTCTCCGTCATGTCGGTGGTGACGCTCGGCGTGCTCGTGAACTGGGTGGCGGGCGCGCTGCTGGCGCTCACGATCGCCTACTATGTCTTCTTCTACACGATGTGGCTCAAGCGCCGGACGCCGCAGAACATCGTCATCGGCGGTGCCGCCGGCTCGTTCCCGCCGATGATCGGCTGGGCTGCCGTCACCGGCACGGTGACCATCGAGAGCGTGCTGCTGTTCCTCATCATCTTCATGTGGACGCCTCCGCACTTCTGGGCGCTCGCGCTTTATCGCTGCCGCGACTACGAGCGCGTCGGCGTGCCGATGCTGCCGGTGGTGGCCGGTGCGGACGAGACGCGCCGCCAGATCCTGCTCTACTCGCTCGTGCTCACCCCGCTTGCCGTGATGCCCTATGTGATCGGACTCGGCGGTATCGTCTATGCGGTGGTTTCGGTGGTGCTGGGCCTCATCTTCCTGCACCTGGCGTTCAAGGTCTGGCAGATCCGTGAGGGACGCGAGGCGGATCACGCCGCCAAGCGGCTGTTCACGTTCTCGATCTTTTATCTCTTCATTCTGTTCGCGGTCATCCTCGGCGAGAATCTCGCCCTCAAGCTTTGGGTATAGGATAGATGGGACAGATCGAACTCAACGCGCGCGAGGCCATGGTGAGCGACGGAGCAGACGAAGAGCAGAAGCGCTTGAAGCGCCAGCGCCTGCGTTCCGTGGCGATTGCCTTGGGGCTCGGATTTCTGGTGCTGTTGTTCTATGCCGCCACCATCGTGAGGATGGGAAACTAAGCGTTTAAGCGAAGCGGTCGTTGATCTGGAGCTGATGTGACGACAAACGACGAGAACAGTGCCCCCGCTGCCGGTGCAGCGGAGCCGAAACGGGATCCGGTCCGCCGCGGAAGCAACCGCGGCGTGGTGGTGACGTGCCTCGGCGCGCTCCTGTTCATGGGCGCGGCCACGTATGCCGCCGTCCCGCTCTATCGCATGTTCTGCCAGGTGACAGGTTTCGGCGGCACGCCGATGCGCGCGGAAAAGGCGCCCGAAACCGTTCTCGAGCGCACCATCACTGTGCGGTTCGATGCGAACGTGACGCCGGGCATGCACTGGGAGTTCCAGCCGGCGCAGCGGACGATCACGGTCAAGCTCGGCGAGAATGCGCTTGCCTTCTACAAGGCGCACAATTCCTCCAGCGGCACCGTGAAGGGCACGGCGAGCTTCAACGTCTCGCCCGACATCGCGGGCGCCTACTTCAGCAAGATCGAGTGCTTCTGCTTCACGGAGCAGACGCTGGCGGCCGGCGAAAGCGTCGACATGCCGGTGTCGTTTTTCGTCGATCCTTCGATCCTCGCGGACCGGGACGCGGCGAACATCAAGGAGATCACGCTTTCCTATACGTTCTATCCGGTGGACGGCAGCGGCCCCAAGGCCGAGGTCAAATCCGGGGAGGCACGGCAGGGAGGCTGAGGCATTTTCGGACGGATTGGACACCGGGTCTCGTAGCGATCATCCGGTCCGTCGCGGAAAATGCCGCAAAGGAAGACCTGGGCGTCCGGTTCGCGAAGCGAAGCGTGCCCTGGATCGAGTAAGGAAGACCCCGGAGCCGAAGTTGCTGCGGGTAAATCGATGGGCCGAGACGAGAGATTGGCCGACAACCTCGATGGTGTCGGGCGAGCTTTCGGCAAGGCCGGGGGATACAAACGAACGGGGACTGTGGAGACGAATATGGCCCAAGCGCACGGCAAGCAACACGACTACCACCTGCTCGATCCGAGCCCATGGCCGCTGACGGCATCCCTGTCGGCGTTCGTGACGGCCGTCGGCGCCATCATCTGGATGCGCTCGACGGGTGAAGGCGCAACGGGCCTGTTCGGCATGCACGGTCCCTGGGTGTTCGCGGCTGGTTTCGCGGGCCTCGCCGCCACCGCCTACATGTGGTGGCGTGACGTGATCATCGAAGCGCACCGCGGCGATCACACGCCGGTCGTGCAGCTTCACCTCCGCTACGGCATCATTCTCTTCATCGCTTCGGAAGTGATGTTCTTCGTCGCCTGGTTCTGGGCCTATTTCGATTTCGCCCTGTTCCCGGCTGACATCTACAAGCCGGAGAACGTCTCCGAAGCGCTCGGCATGGTGCAGCGGAACGCGCTGTTCGGCGGGCAGTGGCCGCCGGTGCCTGTCGAGTCGACGGATGCCGTGGTCCCCACGACGGGTGCGCCGGTCAACGGCTACTTCAAGGGCACCTTCGATCCGTGGGGCCTCCCGCTCGTCAACACGCTGATCCTGCTGTCGTCGGGCTGCACGGTCACGTGGGCACACCACGCGTTGCTCAAGAACGACCGCCGCGGTCTGGTTCTCGGCCTGCTCGCCACCGTCGTGCTCGGCGTGCTCTTCACCATCACGCAGGCTTACGAGTACATGCACGCCGCCTTCACCTTCGGCGGCCACGCTTACGGCTCCGCCTTCTTCATGGCCACGGGCTTCCACGGCGCGCACGTGATCATCGGCACCATCTTCCTGCTGGTGTGCCTGCTTCGCGCGATCAAGGGCCATTTCACGCCCCAGCAGCACTTCGGCTTCGAGGCCGCTGCCTGGTACTGGCACTTCGTCGACGTGGTTTGGCTGTTCCTGTTCGCCGCAATCTATGTGTGGGGCGCGGGCGCTCATCCGGGCGCCGGTCACTGACACTCGTCAGGGACAACGCGACGCAAAAGGGGAAGGGGTCGGGTTTTTTGCCCGGCCCCTTGCCCTTTCCGGGGTAGGCACGGGACAGACGAGCCCTCGGACCTTCGCGATCCGGAGCGCACACCGGGGCCACCTAGAGTTACGCAAGCGAGGAGACGGTCGATGAGCGGAAGCGAGAATGCGCACGAGCGGGGCCAGAGCGTGTCGCCAATCGTGGCGGGTCTGCTCGCGCGTTGCCCCCGGTGCGGCCAGGGCTCCCTGTTTCACAACGGCCTGATGCTGAAGCCTGCCTGCAGCAAGTGCGGTCTCGACTACAAGTTCATCGACACCGGAGACGGCCCCGCCGTTTTCGCCATCCTGATCCTCGGCTTCGTGGTGCTGGGGCTCGCGCTCATCGTCGAATTCCGCTTCGGGCCGCCGCTTTGGGTCCATGTGGCACTGTGGGGCGTTGTCACGCCGCTCTTGGCGTTCATTCTGCTGCGGTTCCTCAAGGCGATCCTGATCGCGCTGCAGTGGGTCAACAAAGCGGAAGAGGGCCGGTTGGCCAAGGACTGACATGACATCCGGCGATCTCAATGGCGGCGCGCCGCGCGGCCGTAGCCTCATGGTGCCGGCGCTGATGACGCTCGTGGCGCTGCCAATTCTGCTCGGACTCGGCTTTTGGCAGCTCGAGCGGCTGGCCTGGAAAGAGACGCTGATCGCCTCGATCAACGAGAGCCTCGGCAAGGAGCCCATGCCGCTGGAGCAGCCGGCGGAGGCTTGGAAGCAGCTCGGCCACGAGGAGTACCGGCCGGTTTCTGTGAGCGGGCATTTCCGCCATGGGGACGAGCGACGCCTGTTCGCCGTCGACGCGGAGGGGCCGGGCTGGCACATCTACACGCCGTTCGAGACGGACGGCGGCAAGATCCTGTTCGTCAATCGCGGCTTCGTGCCGGAGGAGTTCAAGGAGCCCGCGGCGCGGGCCGCCGGGCAGATCGAGGGCCGCGTGACCGTCCGCGGGCTCGTGCGCAAGGCCGGCGTCAAAGGGTGGTTCGAGCCGGATGCCGACCGGACGCGAAACGTCTGGTATTGGCGGGATCTCGACGGCATGGCGGCCTCGCTGGGCTCGGACGAGGACCGGGCGCGGGTGCTGCCGTTCTTCGTCGACGCGACAGCTGAGCCTGCCAATCCGGGCGGCTGGCCCAAGGGGGGCGTGACCCGGCTCGACATTCCGAACCGCCATCTCGAATATGCGCTGACCTGGTTCGGTCTCGCTGCCACCTTGCTCGCAGTGTTCGCGGCGTTTGCCTGGACGCGGCGACGGAACGCATAGGGGCGGGAGCCCGCCGTCCGGCCTTGGCTTGATCGCAGGCGGGCCGCCCGGTACAGCGTTAGAGACAAGATCGGATCCCGGCTCGGAAGCCGGTTTCCGCGCGTTTCCGGCCAACACTCGATCGTTTGCGGCCGGCAGCCCGTACAACCCAGGATGCCAAGCTCGTGACCTATATTTCCACCCGGGGCGAAGTGCTTTCCCTCACCTTCGAGGATGTGCTGCTGCAGGGGCTCGCCCGCGACGGAGGGCTCTATGTGCCCGAGACGTGGCCTGCGCTCTCGCGCGAGACCATCGCCTCGTTTGCCGGCCGGCCGTTCGCGGAGGTGGCCGTCGAGGTGATGGCGCCCTTCGTCGGCGGGTCGATCGACAAGTCGACGCTGCTCGGCATGGCGCGTGATGCCTACGGCCAGTTCGGCCATCCGGCGGTGACGCCGCTCGTGCAGATCGACCGCAACCGGTGGGTGCTGGAGCTGTTCCACGGGCCGACGCTCGCGTTCAAGGACGTGGCGATGCAGCTTCTCGCGCGGCTCATGGATCATGCGCTCGCGAAGCGCGGCCAACGCGCGACCATCGTGGGCGCGACGTCCGGCGATACGGGGGGGGCCGCAATCGAGGCGTTCCGCTCTTCGAAGCGCGTCGATGTCGTGATCCTCTTTCCAGATGGGCGCGTTTCGGATGTCCAGCGGCGGATGATGACCACGCCGAAGGAAGCGAACGTACACGCGGTTGCGATCAAGGGCACGTTCGACGACTGCCAGGCGCTGGTCAAAGCGATGTTCAACGACCATGCGTTCCGCGACCGGCTCTCGCTCTCGGGCGTGAACTCCATCAACTGGGCCCGCATCGTGGCGCAGGTCACGTACTATTTCGTCGCTGGCGCGGCGCTCGGTGCGCCGCATCGGCCGATCACCGTCTCCGTGCCGACCGGCAATTTCGGCGATATTCTCGCGGGGTGGGTGGCCAAGCGCATGGGCTTGCCGATCGAGCGGCTCGTCATCGCCTCCAACGAGAACGACATCCTTCCGCGCGCCCACGCGACCGGCGTCTACGAGATGCGGGGCGTGGTGGAGACGACGTCGCCTTCGATGGACATCCAGATCTCCTCGAATTTCGAGCGCTACCTGTTTGAGGCATCTGGGCGCGACGCCGGGTTCATCCGCGGCGCGATGGGCTCGCTCTCGCAGGGCGGGCGTTTCGATCTCGCGGGAACGGCCGCGCAGTTCAAGAGCGATTTCGCGGCTTCGTCGGCCTCTGAAGCAGAGGTGGCGGATGCCATCCGGCGCACGCGCGTGGCGAGCGGCTATCTTCTGGATCCGCATACGGCCTGCGGTCTCGTTGCGCTCGAAAAGACGGTTCCGCAGTCGGCGGTGCCCGGCATCGTGCTCTCGACCGCGCATCCCGCGAAGTTTCCCGACGCGATGGAGCGGATCACGGGCGAGCGGCCCGGCCTGCCGCCGCGTCTCTCGAACCTGCTCACGGATGCCGAGCGCTATCCTGTTCTCGAAAACGACGTCGAGGCGGTAAAACGCTTTGTCGAGGGGACGGTGCAGCCGGCTTCCGCGGGGGCGTCATGACGGAAGAGATCTCGCGGCTCTCCAACGGTCTCACGGTCATCACCCACACGATGCCGCATCTCGAGACCACGTCGCTCGGGATCTGGGTCGGGGTGGGGTCCCGCAGCGAGACGCTGGCCGAGAACGGCATCTCGCATTTTCTCGAACATATGTCGTTCAAGGGAACGGCGAGCCGCTCGGCGCAGGCTATCGCCGAGGAGATCGAAGCGGTTGGCGGAGAGCTGAACGCTGCGACGGGGCTCGAGACCACCGCCTATTTCGCCCGGGTTCTTAAGGGCGACGAAGGGGTTGCGCTGGAGATCCTGGCCGACATTCTGCTCAACTCGAGGTTTTCATCCGACGAACTCGAACGCGAGCGCGAGGTGATCCTGCAGGAGATCGCGGCCACGCGAGACGTGCCTGACGACATCGCCTTCGAGCTGATGAACGAGGCGGCCTACCCCGGCCAGGCGCTCGGGCGAACCATCCTGGGGCCGGCCGCCAACGTGAAGCGATTTTCGCCGGCTGATCTGCAGCAATTCCTGAAAACCCACTACCGGCCCGGCAGCATGGTGCTCGCGGCGGCCGGCGCCGTCCACCACGAGCCTCTGGTCCGCCACGCTGAGGCCCTATTCGGGGGGCTCACTTCCCATGGAATCGAGGGTGAGGAGCAGGCGCGCTACCACGGTGGCATCCGTTGGGATCACAAACGTTTCGAGCAGAGCCATCTCGTGCTTGCGTTCGAAGGTCCTTCCTATCGCGCTCAGGAGTATTTCACGGCCCAGGTTTTCTCGGGTCTCTTTGGCGGAGGGATGTCGTCCCGCCTGTTCCAGGAGGCTCGTGAGAAGCGGGGGCTTTGCTATTCGATCTATTCGTCCGCGTGGGGTCTCTCCGATACGGGGCTTCTCGCGGTGCACGCGGCGACGGGAACGGAAACGATGGCGAGCCTCATCGACGTGACGGGCACCGAGCTCGAGGATGTGGCGCGGCGCGGACCCTCCGAAGCGGAACTGAACCGGGCGAAAGCTCAGCTCAAGGCCGGGCTGCTAATGAGCTTGGAATCATCGTCTGCCCGTGCCGAGCAGATGGCACGGCAAATGTTGGCTTACGGACGGATTGTCGGCAGCGACGAGCTGATCCGAAACGTGGACGCGGTCAGCGTCGAGGATATCGGACGCTTCGCGCAGCAACTCATCGCGCGGAGCCCATCGGTCGCCGTGGTGGGAGCCGGAAAGGTTTCCGAACGGCTCGCGTCGGAAGCCGCGCAACGCATTGGGCGCGGGGCGGCAAGCTCGGAGGCAAGGACAGCCTGATGGCGTTCCTGAGGGCCGGAAACTCGTCGGAGTGGGCGGTCATCCAAGGCCGCGGGGTGTGGCTGCGTCCGCCGCTGATGAGCGACTACGCTCCTTGGGCGGAGCTCAGGACTTTAAGCCGCGCGCATCTCACGCCGTGGGAGCCGGCCTGGCCGCGGGACGACCTCACCAAGAGCGCTTACCGGCGCCGCGTGAAGCACTATCAGCGCGAGGCGCGCGACGACCTCGGCTATGCGTTTCTCATCTTCGAAGCAGAGACAGACCGCCTGATGGGCGGCGTCACGCTGTCCAACGTCCGGCGCGGCGTTACGCAGTCGGCCATGCTCGGCTACTGGCTGGGGCTTCCCTTCGTAGGGCGCGGGCACATGACGGCGGCAGTGAAAGCCGTGCTGCCGCACGCCTTCGAGCAGCTTCGCCTGCATCGCATCGAGGCCGCAGTTCAGCCGACCAACGGGCGCTCCATCGAGGTGCTGACGCGCACGGGCTTTCTCAAGGAAGGGCTCGCCCGGCGCTATCTCAAGATCAACGGCGCCTGGCAGGATCATGTCGTGTTCGCGATCCTCGCCGAGGACTGGATGGCCGGGGAGGTGCAACCGTGAGGGGCTTCGCGCGGCCGATCCTCCGTTGCGTCGCGCCTGGGGGTGTCGCGGGGCGGCTTGCCGCGCTGCTGCTCGCTGTCCTTTGCGGTGTCGTGCTCGCGGCTCGTCCCGCGCTCGCCCTCAAGGCGATCGAGATCAGCCCCGACCAGGGCCGGATCGAGATCACGACGCTCGGCGATCTCTACGAAGCGCGCGGCGACAGCCTTCAGGTGGAAACAGCGGCCGGCGCGGATGGTCTTGCGAGCCGCATGTCGGTTTCCGCAACCACGTCGGGCACGAACCCCAACTGGATCGTGTTCGCGCTCACCAATCCCACGGACCGGCCGGTGGAGCGCTGGCTGTCGGCGGATCGTTACAGCGTGATCGGCTCCGGCGTTGTGTGGCCGGATCTCGACGCGCGCCGCATCGAGGCGGTGACACCGTCGATCGGTTTCGTTCCCGAGCGCATCAAGAGCGACCGGGCGGATCTCTTCCGCATCACGCTCGAGCCCGGGCAGACCATTACCTACGTCGCCGAGATGAGCTCAGAGCGTTTCGTGCGCCTCTATCTCTGGAAGCCGCTCGACTACGAAATCAAGATCTCGGACCGCCAGCTCTTCAATGGCGTGTTGCTCGGCCTCACGGGTCTGATGGCGATCTTCCTGACCGCCATCTTCGCCGCCAACCACAAGCTGATCTTCCCGGCATCGGCGCTCGTCGCTTGGTGCACGCTCGCCTATCTCTGCGTCGACTTCGGCTTCTTTCATAAGCTGTTCCAGATGAAGCCCGAAGCCAATGCGGTCTACCGTGCGGCGGCGGAATCGGCGCTGGCGGCGAGCCTCGTTCTCTTCCTCCACGTGTTCCTGCGGCTTGCCTTGTGGCACGGCCTCATCCGGATGCTGATCAGCGTGTGGCTGCTGGCGCAGTTCTCGCTCATCGCCGTGGCGATCATCGATCCGAGGCTTGCTGCGACGTTCGCGCGTCTTTCCTTCGTGTTCATCGGTTTCACGGGCACTGGGCTCATTCTTTTCCTCGCGCTGCGCGGCCAGGATCGCGCGCTCTCGCTCATTCCCACTTGGATCCTGTTCCTGGTGTGGATCTTCGGCGCGGGCGTGGCTCTCACGGGCCAGCTCTCCGGCGAGGTGGTCGTGTTCGGGCTCGTGTCCGGCCTCGTGCTCATCCTGCTGTCGATCGGTTTCACCGTGACGCAGTACGCGTTCCGCTCAGGGGAGCCCGTCTATGGCGCCGCGCCTTCCGAACTCCAGGCCCGCTCCATTGCGGTGGACGCATCGGGCGCGGCCGTGTGGGAGTGGAATGCACGGCGTGACGAGGTGAAAGTCAGCCCCAGCGTCGATGCGCTGCTCGGGCTTTCTCCGGGCGACCTTTCCTCGCGCACCGACGAGTTCATGCGCCATCTGCATCCCTCCGACCGCGAGCGGTTCAGGCTTGCGCTGTTCACGGTGCAGGAGCGGCGCGACGGCAAGATCTGTTGCGATTTCCGTCTCCGCCAGGCGGACAACAACTATCGCTGGTTCGAGATCGAGGCGGCGGGCGTGCCGGGCACGGATCCGCGCTCGTTCAAATGCGTCGGCCTCATTCGCGACGTGACGGATGCCAAGCGCGCGCACGAGCGGCTTCTGCACGATGCCGTTCACGACAGCCTGACCGGACTTCCGAACCGCGAGCTTCTGCTCGACCGGCTTCAGGTCGCCATGCGGCGTGCGACGGCGGAGCCGCAGGTGCGGCCCACCATGCTCATCATCGACATCGACAAGTTCACGAGCGTCAACTCGTCTCTCGGCCTCGTGCTGGGCGATAGTTTGCTTCTCACGATCGCCCGGCGTCTGCAGCGTCACCTCGGCCCTAACGACACGCTCGCGCGCGTCAGCGGCGATCGGTTTGCGCTGCTGGTGCTTGCCGACCAGTCCGTGGGCGAGCTCGCCCAGCACGCGGAGCGCATTCGCCGCTCGCTCCGGTCGCCGATCAAGATCGCAGGGCAGGAGATCGTGCTCACCGGCTCGATCGGTATCGCGATGTTCGAGAACGAGGAGAAGAGCCACGATCTTCTCAAGAAGGCCGAGATTGCCATGTTCCGCGCCAAGCGCGCGGGCGCGGACCGCATCGAGGTCTTCACGCCCGAGATGCGCGGCGAGCAGGACGACCGCGCCGCGCTCGAAGCCGAGCTGCGCCGGGCGATGGAGAAGAACCAGGTTCGCATCGCCTACCTGCCCATCATCTATCTTCCAACCGAGGAGCTGGCGGGCTTCGAGGCCGTTGCGCGGTGGGATCATCCGCAGCTCGGCACCATAGATCCGTCGGTGTTCGTTCCGTTTGCCGATGAGACGGATCTCGTGGCCAAGCTCGGAGCCTATCTCCTGCAGCGGGCCTCGCGCGATGTCATCGCGTGGCAAAAGGAATTTCCGCGCAGCGAGGCGCCGCTGTTCGTCAGCGTCAATATCTCGTGCCGGCATCTCTTCCGGCAGGACGTGATTCAGGAGATCCGCCACATTCTCGGGCGCACCGTGGTGCCGAAAGGCTCGCTGCGCCTTGAGGTGACGGAGCAGATCGCGCTCGAAAATCCGGAGCAGTCGACGGAAGTGCTCGAGTGGCTGCGCGGGGCGGGCGCGGAGATCGTGCTCGACGAGTTCGGTACCGGCTATTCGTCGCTCGCCTATCTCGACCGTTTGCCGTTCGACACGGTGAAGATCGATCAGTCCCTCATGCAGGGTGGAAATGCGAAGAGCAGCAACGAAGGCCAGCTCGTCCGCTCGATGGTGGCGCTTGCCCACGAGCTCAGCAAGAAGGTCGTGGCCAAGGGCGTCGAGACCGAGAGCGAGGTCGGGTTCCTGCGTTCGATCGGGTGCGAGTATGCGCAGGGCGCTTACTGCGGCGATGCCATCGCCGAGGCCGAGGTGCTGCAGGTGCTCGCGACGGTGCGGACCACCGAGAACAAGCACAAGCCGGTCGGCGTGTTCCGTCCGAAAACGAAGAAGCGGCGTGGCGGCAAAGCGCAGGGCGCTCCCTCGCACAAGCCGGATGAGGCCGTGGTGGCTGCCGCCGGTGCCGCCCAGGCCGCCAATGCGCCGCCGCCGATGGGCGCGAATGGCGCCGCGCGGCCGCCTTCTGCTCCGCCGCCGCGAGCATTGCACGCTCCGCAGGCCGAGCAGCGTCCGCGTGAGGACAGCGCGCAACTGGCCGCACGGCGCGGGCGTCTGCGTCCGGAGCGTGTAAACGGTACATCGCCGGAGCCTCATGCGAACGGCAAGCCCGCCGCCATGCCGCCGCCGGGCGTTCCACCCCAACCGACGGTGCCGCTTGGTGCCGCGCCTCCGGCAGCAGCGTTTGCTCCGCCACCGCCTGCCGCGGGACCAGTGCCGTCTGCCCCACAGCTCATGACGCGCCTTGCCGATGTGTTGCCGGATGTGGTGCCGATGGCTTCGGCTCCGCCTGCCGGGATCGCAAAGCCGCGTGCGCCCGCACCCGGGCCGGATATGCCGCCGCCGCTTCGTGGCGCCGATCTGCCACCTCCGCCGATGCCGCCGCCCTCACCGCCGCCGCTGCCGGGACCAGCTCTCTCAGCGCTCACGCCGCCTGCGCCGCCGCCACACGTCGTGCCCGAGGCGCCGCGGCCTATTCTGGTGCAGCCTGCTCCTCCGCCTGTTCCTGGCGCGGGTCTGCCTGCCGGTCTGCCGCCGAACATCGGGGTGCAGCCGTCACCGTCCGGCCCGCCACAGGTTCAGCCGAGGGTTCAGGCCGCAAAGCCCGCACCAGCCGCCGCCAGCCGCCCTGCTCCCGGGCCCGCGCGGCCCGATCCGGATTTCTCGAACCTGCCGCCCGCGATCGCCGAGAGCCTCGCACGCCTGGCCGGTGTTGCGCGTAAACAGAATTGAGGATGGCAGCGGGCAGCAGGCAACACGTAGCCGAGGGATACATCCGGCTGCGAACTCGCTCGCTGGTTGGATTTAGCCGAGCCTAAGCGTGGCCAGCGTCGCTCACGAGATGGGACGGGTCGACGCCGATCTTGGCGAGGGCGCGTGCATACTTGTCCTCGATGTCGGGATCGAACAGCAGGTCGAGATCCGGCGGGCAGTGCAGCCAGCCGTTGGCCTGGATCTCGCTTTCCAATTGTCCCGCTGACCATCCGGCATAGCCGAGCGCCAGCATGGCGTGCAGCGGGCCTTCTCCGCAGGCGATCGCTTTCAGAATCTCGATCGAAGCCGTGAGACTGACCTCGTGGTCGATTGGCAGCGTGGATTCCGTCGAATAGTAGTCGGACGAGTGAAGCACGAAGCCGCGGCCCGTCTCGACAGGACCGCCGACGTGAACCTGCCGTTCGAGGATGTCGTTCGAAATTCCTTCGTCGGAGCCGCTCGGAATGATGCCGAGGCGCTCAAGCAGATCCGGAAAGCTGATGTGATCGGCGCGGTGATTGATGATGAGACCCATTGCACCATCATCGGAATGGGCACACATGTAGATGACCGAGCGGGCAAATCGCCGGTCCGTCATCAATGGCATCGCGACGAGAAGCTGTCCCTTGAGGAAGGTGTCGCTCCGTCTCTTGCGCTTCGATCTCGGCGTGGTCATGGATCGAGACTAGCCCCCACTGAGGCCGCATGTGAAGCCGTGTTTTGTGCCGCGCAAAATCGCTTTACGCCGTATAGATACGGTCGCGAGGCTGTGCGGAGGAGCCCCGCCGCTGTGCCAAATCCTTGGGCTTTTGTCTGTGCGAAAGAGAGCCGAAACTTCATGCTGCGCCCGAATTCACCTGCTTACGGCTGTATCATCAAAGTAATATTTGCTCTTGTTGTGGCGTCTTCAAGCGGCACCGCGCCCGCTTTCGCTGCAGAGTCGCCCTGGGTTTCGGGACACAAAACGAAGGCGCGGCTGGTGTCCGGAAAGGCGTCTCAAGAGGGCGAAAAGCACCTCGCCTTCGTCGAGATCGTGCTCGAGCCGGGATGGAAAACATACTGGCGCGCGCCTGGAGACGCGGGTGGCTTGCCGCCGTCTTTCGATTGGTCGAAATCTACCAACCTCGCGAGCGCGGATGTGATGTTTCCGGCGCCGCAGCGCTTCATCGACAAGTCGGGCAACACGATCGGCTATCACGACGGGCTGATCCTGCCCGTGGCGATCGCGCCCACGAACGACGGTGAGCCGGTCGCGCTCGCGGTCGATCTTCAGTACGGCATCTGCAAGGACGTGTGTGTGCCGATCGACGTGTCGTTGTCGCTCACGATCGCGCCGGATGAAGCCGATCCGCTGACGCCTGAAGCGGCGCAGGCGCTCGACAGCGTTCCCCGCGCGCAGGACAAGCTCCGCGACGGCGATCCGGCTCTGATCAAGGCCGAGGCCGACCTCGGCGGCGCCCAGCCGAAGATCTCCATCGCGGCGCGTTTCCCCCAGGGTGTCACGGGGGCGGAAGCCTTCCTAGAGGCTCCAAATGGCCTATTTCTGCCGATTCCCGAGCTTGTGGGCCGGCCGTCAGCCGATGGAGTCCTGACGTTCGAAGCCGCACTCGGCAGCGACGTGGACCTCTCGGCGCTCAAGGGAAAGCCGGTGACGGTCACGCTCGTCGGTGAAGCGGGATCCTCGTTTGCGACGTTTGTCGCCAAGTGACGGTCCGCGTCCCAATCGACTACGTAGTTTTACTAAGCCTCAACCCTAAGACTGCAGGAGACCCGAGATGAGCATCAAGGTTGGCGACACACTCCCCGAGGCGAAGTTCACGATCATGGGCGAGGGCGGTCCGAAGCCGGTGTCGTCGAGCGAGGTGTTCAAGGGCAAGACGGTGGTGCTGTTCGCCGTGCCGGGTGCCTTCACGCCGACCTGCAGCGAGCAGCACCTGCCGGGCTTCGTCGGGCGAGCGGACGATCTCAAGGCGAAAGGTGTGGATACAGTTGCGTGTACGGCCGTGAATGATGTGTTTGTACTCACTGCATGGGCCAAGGCGCGGGATGCACAGGACGATGTGGAGATGCTCGCCGACGGGAACGCAGATTTCGCGAAGGCGATCGGTCTCGATATCGATCTTTCGGGCTTTGGATTGGGGACTCGCTCGAAGCGCTACGCGATGATCGTCGAGGACGGCGTTGTAAAATATCTCGGCATCGAAGACAGTCCTCCCGAGCATAACAAGGCGACTGCCGAAAAAGTTCTGGCGGCTCTCAAGTAAAACAACAGAAATAAATACTTCATTTTACTTAGCACATGTCAAGCCAGTCTGGGGTTTCTCAGGGTGGACATATTGACGCGCTTGCGTTCCGTTTCCTTGTTTCTGCCCGGTGCTCGTGCGACTGGCGCCTTGTTCAGTACGCAATAGTATGGGGACCTTTGAGATGAGAAAGAACGTCTTCGCCGTCGCGGCGACTCTGTTGGTACTCGCTGGCGCGACGTCTGCGGACGCGCGTCCGTCTCGCGAAACCGCCCGCGATAGCTGGAATCCTTTCGTCCAGCATTCTGCTTCCGTCGCCGATCAGCGGGTGAGCACGCCGCGCGCCAAGCGTCAGCGCGTCGCCTCGCGCGGCCGCGCCCAGCGGGTGCGCTACGCAACTCAGAGCTACGAGTCACGCTCGTCCTACAGCAGCGGCAGCCATTCCGCCGGTCCGCGTCCGCGCGCCTGGTGCGGCTGGTGGATGCGCACGCAGCGCGGCGGTGGCGCGCATCTCAACGTCGCCTGGAACTGGAGCAAGTGGGGCAGCCCGAGCGGCCCGCAGGTCGGCGCCGTTGTCGTTTGGCGTCACCACGTCGGCGAGATCGTTGGCCGCGCGCCCAATGGGCAGTGGCTGGTTCGCTCCGGCAACGACGGGGGCGCCGTTCGCACGCGCGCCCGCTCCGTGGCCGGTGCCGTCTTCCGCGTAGGCTGATGCAACCTTGGCTCGCCTGGCGTTGTCCGGCGAGCCGGTCCACGCATTCCGCGTGACGCTGGCCTGCGCCCCTCGTGCGCTGGCCAGCCGTCAGGCGGGGCTTATGCCGCGAGCAGCCGCTCGATGAACTGACGCAGGCTGTGGTCGAGGTCCGATGCCTCCTTGCCGAGGCTACGGGCCCGCTCGACGACGTCATTTGCCGCCCGGTCGGTGGTGGTGATCGCCTGCGAGACCTCTTCGATGTTCGTCGAGACGGAGGCCGTTTCGCCGGCGGCGCTCTGCGCGGACTTGGCGATCTCGCCTGTGGCCGCAGTCTGCTCCTCGATGGCCGAGGAGATGGCGACGACGGCGTGGCTGATGTCGGTCACCACGGTGCGGATGCTCGATACCGCGTCGACGGCGTTCTTGACCTCGCTGCCGACCGCGTCGATCTGGGCTGCGATCTCTCCGGTGGCTTTTGTGGTCTGGCTGGCCAAGGCCTTCACCTCGCTCGCCACGACCGAGAAGCCCTTTCCGGCTTCGCCCGCCCGCGCGGCTTCGATGGTGGCGTTGAGAGCCAGCAGGTTGGTCTGTTCGGCGATCGCCTTGATCATGTCGATGACGTTCTGAATGGTCGCCGCTTTCGAGGAGAGCGACGCGACGATCTCGTGTGTC
The DNA here is from genome assembly GCF_000383415.1 of Hyphomicrobium zavarzinii ATCC 27496. GTDB lineage: Bacteria > Pseudomonadota > Alphaproteobacteria > Rhizobiales > Hyphomicrobiaceae > Hyphomicrobium_C > Hyphomicrobium_C zavarzinii. Next base: position 664,155 of record NZ_KB911255.1, read on the forward strand.
TGCTGGGCATGCCTGTCCGCTTCGGAGGCGATGGAGCCCGAGCGTGAGGTCAGCGATGCGACCTCGCGAATGGAAGCCGAAAGCTGCTCGGAGGCGGCGGCGACGGACTGAACCTCGTGGTTGGCGGAGTCGGTCGCGGTTGCGACCCTGACGGAGCTGGCCTTGGTCTGGTCGGCGATGGCGGCCATCTCGAGCGCCGATTTCTCCAAGTCGCCAGCCGCATGGGCGACCGATCTCACGACCGTGCCGACGCGCTCCTCGAAATCGCGGGCCAGGCTTTCGGTGAGCTGGCGGCGCTGGGCTTCGCGCTCGCGGCGCTCCTCCTCGGCGGCCGCCGCACGGCGCTCGGTCTCGGCGGCGGTGAAGGTACGGATGTCTTCGACGGCGCGGGCGATCTCGCCGATTTCGTCTCGGCGCTCCCTGCCCGCGATCTGGGAGGTGAGCTTGCCGCCGGCAAGGGCCTTGAGGGCTGCCGTCAGTGCGCCGATGGGGCGCACGATGCCGCGAGCGACCAGCCAGCCAACGAGAATCTGGGCACCGACGATCAGAAGTGCTGCCAATCCCATGGTGCGCGAAATGCCGGCTGCGGCGGCGAGGGCCTCGTCGTCCGCCTGCTCGGCGTAAACGTTCCACGCCGCGCCGAGGAACTCGACCTTGTTTCCAGCGGTGAGATAGGCGTTGCCGTTGCGATGGAAGCGGGAAAGCTCGCTCGAAGACTTGCCATCGAAGCCCATCATCGCGGCGGGTTTGCCAGCGGTCGGGGTTGTGGCGAGGGGTGCGTTGGTGCGGATCAGTCCGTCGGTGCCGACGGCGTAGGTCTCGCCGGTTTTGCCGAGGCCGTGGCGATCGCTCAAGACCTGGTCGAGAAGGGCGGGTGCCACGCGGATGACGGCATAGCCGACGCGAATATCCTGCTGGGCACTGTCCATGGCGACGTTCGACTTCTTGAGGATCGGCGTGCCGATGAATGCGAGGGGGCCCGAGGCGGACAGTGTGGACTCGCGGAAATCCTGGAAGGTCACGTCCTTGTCGCCAGCCTTCTGCATCGCATCGAGCAGGGTCTCGAGGCCGGAGCCTTCCGTCGCGGGCGTGCCGATCTTCTGGCCGAACTCTGCGCCTTTTTTTGCCGTGTAAACGATGGTGCCGGTCTCATCGAGCAGCAGGATGTCGTCGTACTTCGCCTGCGTGAGCGCCGTCATCGCGATCGGATGCACCTTGGAATGGCGCAGGCCGTACATGGTGCCGGACATGCTGCCGTCATTCTCGGCGCGCTGCTCGGGCGGGAGGCCAGCGAAGAATTCCAGCGCCTGCGTGCGGGCCTCGGGGGACTTGCTCAGCGTCTCGGTCAGGTCGCCGATGTTGTCGAGCACCAGCTTGTGGCCGGCGATGTTCCTGGTGTCGACGCGCAGGCGGTCTGCGACGAGCTCGAGGCTGGTGCGACGGGATTCGGCTGCGAGGTTAAGCCGGTCGAAGGCGGATGCCTCCAAGGCGCTTCTTGCGCCGGACCATCCGATCCAGCCCATGATCGTTGAGCTCACCAATCCGAGACCGACGATGGCGATCGGAAGACGAAGACGCAGCGTGGACAACATCTATTTATTTCCGCCAGTTAACTTATTTCCTTCACCTATATTCCTAGCAATGGATGTGTAAAATCTTACGAAATCCGGGAATGAATCCCTAAGATTGGTGCGCTTTGACGCACGTCACGCGCAGGGCCGGGGCCGATTGCCTCGTGATTGTGCGCCAATGGTTTTAGGGGGAGGCGGCGTCGGCGGGCGGATCACCGTTCGCCGGATACGGATTACGCACCATGCCGCTCGGAAAGAACTTCCGTCGCGGTGGGGCCGGCTGGATTGGAAACAATAGCTACCGGCGTTTGAACTCGGCCATGCCTTCGCGCGCAAGCTCGTCTGCGCGCTCATTCTCGGGATGTCCGGCGTGGCCCTTCACCCAGTGCCAGGTCACCTTGTGGCGGGAGAGCGCCTGCTCGAGGCGCTGCCACAGCTCCACGTTCTTGACCGGCTTCTTGTCGGCGGTGCGCCAGCCGTTGCGCTTCCAGCCGTGGATCCAGCTCGAGATGCCGTTCCGCACGTAGGCGCTGTCCGTGTAGAGATCCGCCTCGACGCCTGTCTTCAGCGCTTCGAGTGCGGAGATCGCCGCCATCAGCTCCATGCGGTTGTTCGTGGTCTCGGCCTCGCCGCCTTTGATCTCCTTGCGGTGATCGCCCCAGATGAGGATCGCGCCCCAGCCGCCCGGGCCCGGATTTCCGGAGCAGGCGCCGTCGGTGTAGATCTCGATCGATTTCTTCGTCCCGCTCATCGCACCCTCTCCAATCCGTATTCGCCCGGCGAGTTCACCTCCTGATGGAACCTCAGGCGGCGAACGTAAGCGTTCGGATCGTGGGGCTTCACGAGGGCGTTAGGGTCCGTGTGCAGCCAATCGTGGGAGCGGGTGAGCAGGAAGCGAAGCGCCGCGCCACGTGCGAGCGTAGGAAACGCCTCGTACTCGGCCTCGGTGAGGGGGCGCGCGCTCTGATAGGCGGAGAGGAGCGCGCGGGCCTTGGTGGCGTTGAAGGCGAAGTCAGCTTCGAAGCACCATGCGTTGAGGCAGATTGCGAGATCGTAGGCCCAGGCGTCGTTGCAGGCGAAGTAGAAGTCGATGAGGCCGGACAGCTTGTCGCCGATGAAGAACACGTTGTCCGGAAAAAGGTCGGCGTGAATGACGCCGGAGGGAAGGTCTTTTGGCCAGGCGCGATCCAGATAGGCCAGCTCGTAGGCGATGAGATTGCCGAGGCCGCGCGCGATCTCGTCCGCGCGCGGGGCGAAGCGGTCGAACAGCGCGTGCCAGCCTTCGAGGCCCAACGCGTTGCGGCGCGTCAGAGCGAAATCCTTGCCCGCGAGGTGAAGGCCCGCGAGTGCGCGTCCCACTTCCGCGCAGTGCTCGACGCGCGGGCGGCGCGGCCAGACCCCTTCGAGGAAGGTGACGATGGCGGCGGTGCGGCCGGAGATTTCCGTCAGCACCTCGCCGTTGCGATTGCGAACCGGCAACGGGCAGGAGATGCCTCTCCGGTTCAGATGCTCCAGGAGGCCTAGGAAGAACGGCAGGTCCGCCGTGTCGACGCGGCGCTCGTAGAGCGTGAGGATGAAGGTGCCTTCGCTCGTGTGCACCATGTAGTTGGTGTTCTCGACGCCTTCGGCGATGCCCTTGTAGGAGAGCAGCGCGCCGAGATCGTAGCCCGCGATCAGCCGCGCGAGCTCGTCGTCCGTCACTTCCGTATAAACGGCCATAGGTTTTGCTTTTTCGGTGACTGGATGAGGGGCCGAGGTGCGAAGGGTTTCCCCGTGTATCAGGCGTCGGCAGGCTCGCGCAACTCGCGGGGGACGTTGAAGGCGATGCGCTCGTTAGCCGTTCTCACCTGCTCGACGGAGATGGCGAAGCGGGCGTTCAGCGCGTCCAGCACCTCGTCGACAAGGGTCTCCGGGGCGGAGGCGCCGGCCGTAATGCCGACGGCCTCGACGCCGTCGAACAGAGGCCAGGGTATATCGGAAGCGCGCTGGATGAGAATGGCTTTCGGGCAGCCCGACCGTTCGGCGACCTCGACGAGACGCAGCGAGTTCGACGAGTTCGGCGCGCCGACGACGATGGTGAGGCCGACCTTGCCGGCAATGGCCTTCACGGCTGCCTGGCGGTTGGTCGTGGCGTAGCAGATGTCCTCCTTGTGGGGGCCGACGATGGCCGGGAAGCGGCGCTTCAGGATCGCCACGATGTCGGCTGTGTCGTCCACGGAGAGGGTCGTCTGCGTCACGTAGGCGAGGCGGGAGGCGTCCTCAGGCTCGAAGGTCTCTGCGTCGGCGGCCGTCTCGATCAAGGTTACCGAGCCCGGCGGGAGCTGGCCTGTGGTGCCCTCCACCTCCGGGTGGCCCGCATGGCCGATCAGAACGATCTTGCGGCCTTCCGCGTGATGGCGGCTCGCCTCGGTATGCACTTTGAAAACCAGCGGGCAGGTGGCGTCGATCGAGAAAAGATTGCGGGATTTTGCGGCCAGGGGCACGGACTTGGGCACCCCGTGTGCCGAAAAGATCACAGGCTGGTCGGTGTCGGGGATCTCGTCCAGTTCCTCCACAAAAACGGCACCTTTAGCCTTCAGGGATTCCACGACATATCGGTTATGGACAATCTCGTGGCGTACGTAGACCGGCGCGCCGAACTTGGCCAATGCCAGCTCGACGATCTGGATCGCACGGTCGACGCCCGCACAGAAGCCGCGGGGGGCGGCCAGGAGAACGTTCAGGGCCGGACGCTTTGCTTGGTCGTGCTCGGCGCTGGAAGAGGCCATTTGGACTTGTCCTCGGGTCGTGTGGGCCAAAAAGGGAGCGGCCGCTTTATGGTTCAAGATAGGGATGATAGAGCTTGAGTCGTTCGTCCTGGACTAGAAACGATGCGACGAGCTTGGGTCGTTCTCGCGACGCGCGGACGGTTCTGGGGGATTATGCGGATCGGAGCGGGATGGCGCAATCCGTCATGACAAAGGTCAAAGGCGCGGTTTCGACCGCGGCCGCCCTTGCTGCCGCGCTCGCGCTCGGGGGATGCGGCATGTCGTCCGTCACCTCCGGCCTCGGAACCAGCATTTTCGGCGGCGGATCCTCCGGGGCCGAGCCCACGGGCGTCAGCGAGCAGGATCTGATCGCGGCCGCGAAGGCGGGCGGCGACAGTGCGCCTCAGTTCTCGGGTGGCGACGCGCAACCGGGCTGCCCGCGCTTCCTGACCTGGCCGCGTGACAGCCACCTCACGATCTACGAGACGGGCCGGGTGGGCGACGGTCTTGCCATCATGCATCGCGGCGAGATCACCAAGACCGCGCGCGAATGCACGATAAACGGCACGCAGGTGACGGTGAAGTACGGCTTCTCGGGCCGCATCCTGCTGGGGCCTCGCGGTCAGTCGGGGCCGATCTCCATGCCGATCAATGTGTTCGTCACCGACGCGAAGCGCGAGCGGCTCACGACGGACAAGCTGCGCGTGGATGCGACGGTCGCGGTCGAGAATCCGATCGGCTATTTCTCGGCCGTTCGCACAGTGACCTTCGATGTGCCCGAAGGCGCGCGCCCCGGCGAGTTCGAAGTCTACGTCGGCTTCGACCGCAACACGCCAAACGCGGGATAGCCCGCTCTCTCACCGCAAACGAGACAGCTCCGCGTGCAGCGGACGCATGCTGTCGCGGGCCCATTCATCGAGCGACTCGAAGATGGCGGTCGCTGGCCAGCGCGGGTCCGGCTCGGCGCTCTGGCGCCACGTCATATGCACCTCTGCAACGCGTCCGCCTGTGAGGGCGAAGAGGGCGTCATCCGTATCTTCGCGGCGGGCCAGGAGGCGAACGCTCTCGCCTGCCAGCACGTGCCTCTCCGACATCTCGACGCGAAGCTGCCGCTCGAGCCCGGCGTGGACGCCGGGATCCTCGATTGCGTACCACGGCGCCAGCCATTCGATCTCGTGCGGCATCGGATTTTCGTCCAGAAGATAGGTGTGACCTGGCGAGTGCACGCTGTGCGGTCTGATCCAGATCAAGACTCGGCTCGGATGCTGCCATCAGGGTGGCAACATGCATGATCCTATCGCCTTTTCTCTCGCCGTTCTCGCGATCCTCGGCACGCCAGGACCGACGAATACGCTCCTGGCGGCCTCCGGCGCGCTCGTGGGCTGGCGCCGGTCGCTTCCGCTGATCGGCGCCGAGGTGGCGGGGTATCTGATCGCGATCGGATGCCTGCACGCCCTGCTGGGACCGGTGCTCGCGGCTTCTCCGGCGATCACCACGCTGCTGCGCGTTGCGATCGGTGCCTATCTGCTCTATGCGGCGTTCGAGCTGTGGACCCGGCGCGAGGGGCTCCGGGGAGCGCCGGCGGGTGTGCCAGCCGGACGGGTTTTCATCACCACGCTGCTCAATCCGAAAGCCATTGTTTTTGCGTTCGGCGTCATTCCGTTCTCGTCCGCGAATGTGGTGCCTTACCTCCTCGCCTTTGCGGCGTTCGTCGCGGTGGCGGGGTTATCCTGGATCGCGGTTGGCCGCGTGGCCGGGCGGGCGATGGCTTCCGGACAGGCCTCCCGCGCCATCCCGCGTGTGTCGGCGCTGGTGCTGACCTGCTTCGCGGGGCTGATCGTGGCGAGCGGGGGATAGATCGAATCTAGCGGCAGATCTGGATCAGACGTTCGGAACGACCCTCATCTTCAAGCGTTCGAATGGCAAAGGAGATTTGTCATGAGAACGCGTACCGCTATCGCAGCGCTTGTGTTCCTGCCCGTCAACGCGGTCCTGTTCGGTGTGGGCGCGGTGGCTGTGCTCTCGATCCCGGCTCTCCAGGTGAACGCCGCCGTCTTGCTGCCCGCCGTGATCGTCGCGAGCTTCGTGATCTCGCCGTTTGTGAGCTGGTACATTGCACCGCGCTTGCGTTCGCGCTGGCAGCGGGAGCATGCTTCCGTGGAGGGGCACAGTCTCGGCACTTAGTGCGACCCTCATTGCGCTGCTCTGAGGCCAAACAAAAAAGCCGGGCGATGAAGCCCGGCTTTCATGTGTCTTAGAGCGACATATTTCTTAGAGCGACACAGCGGAACTCAGTTCAGCTTGCCCTTGAGGTCGCGGATTGCGGCGTCGGTCAGCGAGTTCGAGGTGTCTCCGGCGATCTTGGTCTTCAAGATGCTTTCCGACGCCTTGACCGCGAGATCGACGGCAGCGGCGCGCACGTCGCTGACGGCCTGAGCTTCGGCGCGGGCGATCTTCTCCTCGGCAGCCTTGGTGCGGCGCTCGACCTGCTCGGCGAGAGCTTTGCGGGTCTCGGCTGCAAGACGCTCTGCCTCACGCTTGGCGGTCTCGACGATCGACTTGGCCTCGTCCTCGGCCTCGCGGCTCTTGCGCTGATAGTCAGCCAGGAGCTGCTGAGCCTCCTCACGCAGGCGGCGTGCCTCATCCAGCTCGGTGCGGATTGCGACCGCACGCTGATCGAGAGCCTTTCCGATCAGGCCGGGCACGCCCTTCCAGACGAGAACGGCGACGAACAGCGTGAACGAGATCAGGACCCAGAATTCGGGATAAGCGGGATTGAACATGGCGTCCTCACTTCTCCGATGCGGCCAGGGCGCTGTTCACCTCATCCTTGGAAACGGAGAGGTTGGTCAGCGCGCTCACGATCGACACAACCGTGTCGCCCGCGATGTCCTTGACGCTCGCCAGCGCCTTGTCCTTGGTGGCGGTGATGCTCGCTTCCGCGTCGCTCAGCTTCTTGGCGAGCTGATCCTCGATCGCCTTACGCTCCTTGTCGACTTCGGCGTTCAGCGAGTCACGCGTCTGCCGGGCGATGGAGGTTGCGTTCGAACGAGCGTCAGCCAGGGCCTTCTCGTAAGCCTGAAGCGCCTTCTCGGTTTCACCCTTGAGACGCTCGGCTGCCGCGAGATCGCGCTGGATACGATCCTTCCGCTCCTCGATCACTTCACCGATGCGCGGGAGCGCAACGCGCTTCATGATCACGTACAGAAGCACGAAGGTGAGGGCGAGCCAGAAGAGCTGCGGCGCGAAATCCGGCTGATTGAGCTGCGGCAGGCCGCCGGACTTGTGCTCGTCGAGTGCCTCGGCCACGTCGGTGGCAATTCCGGGCAACTCCGCGGCGAGCACGGTCATCGCTGCGATCATTGGTCTTCTCCAGGTGGAGTAGTCGACAGCGGGCCTCAGATCACAGGTCTACCCCGGATCTCAGGCCTGCCGCCGAAGATAGGATCAACCGAAGAGGATGATCAGAGCGATCAGAAGGCCGAAGAGGCCCGTCGCTTCAGCAAGAGCGAAGCCGATCAGCAGGTTCGTGAACTGGCCCGGAGCAGCCGACGGATTGCGGAGCGCGCCCGACAGGTAGTTGCCGAAGATGTTGCCGATGCCGATGCCAGCGCCGATGAGGGCGAAGCAGGCGAGGCCGGCGCCGATGAACTTTGCTGCCTGGGGATCCATGGTCGTCTCCATTTAGAGTTTTGAGTGGGTTTCGAACTGTGAACGGCACGCTTTGCTCCAGGCCCGGCAGAAGTGCCAAACCCGGCCTACGGCGCTAATCAGTGGTGCATGTTGACCGCATCGTTGAGGTAGATGCAGGTCAGCACGGTGAAGATGAAGGCTTGAAGGAAGGCCACGAGAAACTCGAGGCCGGTGAATGCCGCGGTGAACAGAACCGGAAACGCCTTGGCGACGAACGGCAGGCTCACGGCGAAGCTCGCGAACACCTTCAGCATGGTGTGGCCGGCCATCATGTTCGCGAACAGACGGACGGACAAGCTGATGGGACGGATCAGGTAGGACACGATCTCGATCGGCACGATCAGCGGCATCAGCCAGATCGGAACGCCGTGCGGGACGAACAGCTTGAGATAGCCGAGGCCGTGGCGAGCGAAGCCGATGCCCGTCGCCACGATCCAGACCATGGCGGCGAGCGCGAAGGTCACGATGATGTGGCTCGTCACGGTGAAGGAGCCCGGGATCATGCCGAGCATGTTCAGCGTGAGAATGAAGATGAAGATCGAGAACACCCAGGGGAAGTAGCGCATGCCTTCCTCGCCCAGGTTCTCGCGGACGATGCCTGCGACGAACTCATAGACGCTTTCGGCGATGGACTGGATGCGGCTCGGGACCAGCGAACGGCCGGTCATCGCGAAGATGAGGAAGCCGGAAATCAGAACGAGCGCCAGCACCATGAACAGCGAGGCGTTCGTAAACGAGATGTCGTAGCCAAAAAGCTCAAGCGGCACGAGGCGCTTGATTTCGAACTGCGCCATGGGCCCATGGTGCTCGGCCGCATGACCCGCCACTTCTGCCGCTTCAGCCAATGTTCCGTCCCCTACTTCCGGTCGTCTTCTTCGTCGTCATCGGGAACCGCCTTCGCGTTGCGCTGAAGCGGTTCTGCCTCGGCCTGCAGGCGCCGGGCGGTACGCACAATGTTCAAGAGGCCGGCAGCAAAACCGAGCATCAGGAACAAAATCAATAACCAAGGTGCCGAGCCGAACTGGTCGTCCAGCACCTTGCCGATGAACCCGCCGACTGCGATGCCGACAACGAGCTCGATGGCGATTTTCATCGCCTGGCCCATGGCCGCGCCTCGCGCCCGGTCACCAGGCTCAGGACCGCGCTTTGCACGGGCCTCCGCCTTGACCTGCTCAAGTCGAGCACCAAGATCGGAAGCGCGCTTCTTGAACGCCTCCCGCTCTTCGGGGGAGATCTCGCCGCGAGCCGGTTTTTCGTCATCACTCGGCGTCGACATAGCTTCCCCTGTCCGTGCCAGACTGTGGGCTGAAACGGCCGGATTACCAACGGCGCGCACCATAGCCGGAGCTTAAGCGGTGTCAAGCAAAGGCCACATTTTTGCAGAGCTAGGCGGGGTATGGCTAAACGGCGCAGGCTGGGACGCTGCTACTTAGGGGGCATGGTCGTGGTCCTCACGAGGCCGGCTTTTGGCCAAACCGCGCAAAAGACCAGAGAAACTCAGGGAATCAGCCCGCCTCGCGGAAGGATTTGGCAGTCTCGAGGTCTACCGAGACGAGCTGGGACACGCCCTTTTCAGCCATGGTCACCCCGAACAGGCGGTTCATGCGCATCATGGTCATGGGATGGTGGGTGATGACGAGGAAGCGGGTGGCCGTTTCCTCCGACATTTTCTCCATCAGCGTGCAGAAGCGGTCCACGTTCGCGTCATCGAGAGGCGCGTCCACCTCGTCCAGCACGCAGATAGGCGAGGGGTTGGTGAGGAACACCGCGAAAATGAGCGAGAGGGCGGTGAGGGTCTGCTCGCCGCCGGAGAGTAGAGACAACGTTGCGGGCTTCTTGCCCGGCGGCTTGGCGATGATTTCGAGGCCGCTCTCCAGCGGGTCCTCGCCCTCGATCATCTCGAGCCGGGCCTCGCCGCCGCCGAAGAGGGTGGTGAACAGGCGCTGGAAGTGGCCGTTGACGGTCTCGAAGGCCTCGTCGAGGCGCTTCTTGCCTTCGCGGTTCAATTGGCCAATGGCTCCGCGGAGCTTGGCAATGGCCTGCTCCACGTCGTTGCGCTCGGTCTCCATCGTGCTCATCTGCTCGAGGAACGCGTTGAGTTCGTCGTCCGCCTGCAGATTGACGCCGCCCAGGCGCTCGCGATCGGCCTTGAGGCGCTGAAGGCTGCGGTCGGCCTCGGCGAGGGCCGGGAGCGCGGTATCGGGGGCGAGCCCGGCAAGGCCGAGGCATTCGTCCGGATTGACGTTCAGAGCCTCGCGGATGCGGCGGGCTTCCTCCTGGCGGCGCGTGCGGGCGCCTTCGAGACGAGTCTCGATACGGGCGCGTCCTTCGCGCGCGGAGGCGACGGCGGCTTGCAGCTCGCGCAGGTTCTGGCTTGCGGCGCGCAGCGCGTTGTCGGCGCGGGCGAGGTCGTCGGCCGCGGCGTTGCGGGCTTCTTCCGCATCAGCGAGTGCGCCGAGCAGGCTCTGGCGGCGATCGTCGAGCGCGGGAATCACTTCCTCCAGCGCAGCGATGTCGCCCTTCGTCTTGGCGAGCCGCTCCTCGAGCGCTGCGATGTGCTCCATGGCGCTCTGGCTGCGGGTGGCCCAGCGGGTCCGCTCGGCGACGATGGTTTCAGCGCGGCGCTTGCGCGTCTCCCGCTCGCGCGCATGGGTGGCGACGCGCGACTGCGCGACGGAGAGGGCCGTGCGGCGATCCTGAGCGGCCTTCTGGACTTCCGGGAGGCGCGCGGCCGGATCGTCCTCGGCGTCGAGCCTTGCGAATTCGTCCTCGATATGATCGAGCGCGGCCTGGGCTTCCCTGCGGTCCGCTTCCGCGCGCTCGCGCGCTTCGGCAACTGCGTGCAGCTTGGCTTCCGTTTCGCGCGCCTGGCGCTCGATGGCGCTCAGGGCCTCGCGCGTGGTGACGAGATTGGTCTGGGTTTCGCGCCAGAGCGCGCGGAGCCGCTTCTCCTCGTTGGCCGCTGCCGCGTGAGCGGTGGCCGCCTCCTGGTCGAGGGCGGTGAGGCGCTGGACGTCGGCGCGGGCGACCTTCTCGCGCTCGAACATCTCGGCGAGGCGGTTGCGCTCGGCGAGACGCTGAGCGGCCGGCGTCATGCCGCCAGCTACTGCGATGAACCCGTCCCACCGCCAGAGATCGCCTTCGCGGCTGACAAGGCGCTGGCCTTGTTTCAGGTGCGGCTGAAGACGCGCGCCGAGCTCGCGGGAGACGACGCCGATCTGGCGGAGGCGGCGTGTCAGCTCGGGCGGCGCGCCGACGTGAAGGCTCAGCGGTTCCGCATCGGCGGGCAGCGCCTCGTCGTCGGGTTTCACCTCGATCAGGCGCCAGCGCACGGGCGCGTCCTCATGCACGGGAGCGTCCAGGTCGTCACCCAAGGCGGCAACGAGAGCGGCCTCGTATCCCGGCGCGACCGTGAGGTGCTCGACCACGGGCGGCATGCCTTCCTCGTAGGCCGGCATCACGAGCTTGTGGAGCGTCTCGCGCTCGGTGACGAGGGTCGACAGCGCCATGCGGGCGTGCTGCAGCTCATTGCTGCGCACGCGCGCGGTTTCGGCAAGATCTCCGAGCTTCTCCTCGGCTTCGAGGGTGGTTGTTTCGATGACCGCGATCTCGCGGGCGAGGCGCTGGCCCTGCTCGGTGATCGCGGCGAGTTTCAGGGAATCGGGTGCTCCCGCCGCGGCGGCTTCCGTATCGCGCTGAAGCGCGGTGAGCTTCGCGTCGAGCTTGGCGATGGTGGCGCGGCGCTCGGCCTCCTGGCCTTCGAGCGACTTGCGGCGCGCCCGGCTTTCGGCCGCGCGCTCGGTGACGACGGCCAGCTCCTTTTCGGCGGCGGCGAGGGCGGCGGTCGCCTCTTCCTCGGCGGCCAGGATGTGATCCTCCGCGGCCTCGGCCTCGATGTCGGCCGCTTCGAGGGCGGAGGTTTCCACGTCGAAGCCAGCAAGGATCTCCTTCGCTTCGGAGATCAGAACGGCCTCGCGTGCGAGATCCTTCTCCAGCTCGCCCGCGAGCTTGCTCAGCTCCTGGCGCCGCTCGTTGCAGCGCTGGGCCTCCTTCGCGAGGCCCTCGGTCTCGATCTTGATGCGGCTCAGGGCGGCGCCGCGCTCGGCTTCCTTGTCGCGCAGGGGCGGGATGGATTCGGCGAGCTCGGCTTCGAGGCGCAGGGCCTTAGCCTCATCCTCGGTGACGCGGCCGAGCAAGGCCAGTCCTTCCGCGAAGTTGTGCTCCTCGGTTTGGACGAGCGTCTGGGCCTCGATCCACGACAGGTGGGCGAGGAGGGCCTCCGCGCGGCGGATCTCCTCGGAAAGGTCCTTGTAGCGGCGCGCCTGGCGCGCCTGGCGTTTCAGGCTTTCGATCTGCGAGCCGAGCTGGCCCATGATGTCGGCGAGGCGGGCGAGGTTGCTTTCGGCGCCCTTGAGGCGCAGCTCCGCCTCGTGGCGGCGGCTGTGGAGACCCGCGATGCCGGCGGCATCCTCCAGCACGCGGCGGCGCTGCTCGGGCTTGGCGTTGACGATCTCGGAGATCTGCCCCTGGCGGACGAGGGCGGGCGACCGCGCGCCGGTAGCGGCGTCCTCGAACAGGATCTTGACGTCGCGGGCGCGTGCTTCCCGCCCGTTGATGCGGTAGGCGGAGCCGGCCTCGCGCTCGATGCGGCGCGTGATCTCGATGAGGTCGCTGTCGTTGAACTCGGCGGGCGCCTTGCGCTCATGGTTGTCGAGGAAGAGCGTCACCTCGGCCACATTGCGCGCGGGCCGCGAGGTGGTGCCGGAGAAGATCACGTCGTCCATCGCGGCGGCGCGCATGGACTTGTGCGAGGTCTCGCCCATGACCCAGCGAAGCGCTTCGAGCAGATTGGATTTGCCGCAGCCGTTCGGCCCCACGACGCCGGTGAGGCCGGACTCGATGATCAGCTCCGTCGGCTCGACGAAGGACTTGAACCCGAGAAGCCTGAGGCGGCTGATCTTCATATCGTGCGTCTAATCCCACTCATCCCGTGCACACCTCCCGTATGTGGCGGGCCGTATGCGGCGGGTGGAACGATCAGGGCGTGCGCACCGCGCCCGCGGCGGACGCCTGCGGCGCGGCCAGCAGCGGCTCGACCAGCTCGCGGATCTCGCTCATGGTGAGCGTCTTCTTCACGAGCTTGCCTTGCACGAAGAACATCGGCGTTCCGATGATGCCGAGTGTCCGCCCGCGCTCCTTGACCCACTTCAATCCATCGATCATGGCCTGATTCTTCAGGCACGCATCGAACTGGCTTTGCGTCATCCCCACCTGCTTGGCGACGGCGAAGATGGGTTCCAGGCGAACTTCCTGGGACACCCAGGCGTTCTGCTGGTCCATGAATTTCCCGTAGAGCTCGAAGTACTTATCGGGCGGGGCGCAGCGCAACGCGATGGTGGCGTTGCCGGACTGCTTGCCGATGGGAAACTCGCGCAGGATGAAGCGCACCTTGCCGGTCTTGATATAGGTGCTTTGCAGCTCCGGGAATGTGGTCTGATGGAAGCTGCGGCAATGTGGACAGGTCAGCGACGCGTACTGGACGATGGTGACCGGCGCGTCCTGCCGGCCGATGGCCATTTCCGGCAAGGGACCGGTGGCCATGATCTCCGCGATGGTCGGGTTCTGAATGACCTGGCGGCCGCCCTGGGATGGATCGGGGATATGCCCGAACGGACTGATGGGCGCGTCCCCGACCGGCTTGGCGCCAGCGGCCGCATCGGGGTATGGGCTCCCCGACGCGGATGTTTCGGCGGATGTGGACGAGGCCCCGTCCGTTGCCGAAAGGCCGGGAAAGCCAGGGCCGTTTCCGGAGCAGGCCGCCAGGATCAGGCTCGCCGCAAGGGCGAGAGCAACTGTTTTCGCTCTCGCCATCTTTGCCGGGGCCTGACCCATCGCGTGTGCGCTCCCGTTTCCCTTCGACCGGCCCCATCAACCGGCCTGCCGCGTGATCAGCCCGCGAGCAGCGGCTCGAGCACCTTGTCGAACTCCTCGATCGACGGCGCAGCCTGGAGGCGCTTGCCGTTGATAAAGAACGAAGGCGTCGCGTTCACGCCGAACACGGTGTTGGCGCGCGTGTGGATGGCGGTGAGCTGATCCAAGAGCTTCTGGTCGGTCAGGCACTTGTCGAAGCTTTCCTGTGTGAAGCCCGCCTGCTTGGCGATCTCGAACAGCTTCGGCGTGGGGTTCTCCTTCACGAAGGCCCAGGTCTCCTGCGTTTCGAACAGCGCGCTGACGAGAGCCAGCGACTTCTCGGTGGAGCCGGCGCAGCGGGCGAGCATGGAGGCTGCGAATGCGCGCGCATCGAGCGGGAACTCGCGGAAAATGAAGCGGATCTTGCCGGTGTCGATGTACTTCTTCTTCAGCTCCGGAAAGACCTTGGTGTGGAAGTGCATGCAGTGGCCGCAGGTCATCGAGGCGTATTCGACGATGGTGACCTTGGCATCCTCGGGTCCGATGGCGAGATCCGGCAGATCACCGGCTTTCATCAGCTCGGCAACGGGCACCTCGGCGGGGCCCTGCGCGCGCTGGGCAAGGGCCGGAAACGCGGTGGTCAAAAAGGCCAGCCCGGCTATGGCGGTTCCGGCTTTCAGGGCCTGGCGGCGATCGAGCCGGCTCATCACGTCCATCGTTCACTCCTCATGGCGTTCGCGTCTGACCAGGCTCGCCTTTGCTGTCGCGGCCGGTCCGGGCGCCTCTTGTTCAGGGTCTGGCTGATAACATGGGCCCGGCCCCCGATTAAGGCAAAACCAGGCTGAATGCTATTTGAATGCGCAGGGATGCCGCGCCTAAACGGGGTGTGCGCCCTTACTTGCGCCGGGTGGCCTGGTCTCTCAGGACGCCCTTTTCCAGCCGTGCCAGGGCAGCGCTCAGCGGGTCGCCGGAAACCTCTGTCACCGACGCGGACCGGAGCTGCGCTTTCGCGGACGGCGGGGCCGCCTTTCGCCCGCTGGTCTCGACGGGGGCCTGGATCAGGCGGATCGTCTCCACGGCGCGATAGCCGAAATAGGCGTTGATGCGATCCATGATCTGGCGTGCTCGGTATTCCACGTCGAGTGCGCGGGCCGGATCGACGCGCAGGATCAGGGTCGCGGCGCGGCGCTCGCCTTGGTCGTCGTCAAGACCGTTCTCGGCGCCCGCCACGCCTCGCGGCCACTTCAGCCGGTCGGGCACCGTGTATTCGGCAAGCTCGGCGCCGGCGATGCGGGGCCAGTCCGTGATCAGGGTGGCTGTCGAAAAGCCAAATTTCTCAAACGCTTTGCGGGTCAGTGACGGCACGAAGCTGCCCACCGCCTTGGCCGGCACGAAGCGGGCTGCCTGCGGAACGGCGAAGCGCGTGTCCGACGGGGCAAGGGAAAGAGACCGGCGCGCAGGATGCGGGAGCGATCTCTTTCGTGGCTTTTCTGTGAGCTTTGCGTTCACGCGACGTCGCCATCATATGCAGAGCTGTTGCAGATCCCTAGCATCATAGAGATCGATTCGCGGCGTCTTCAGCCGGAGACGCGCTCTCAAGGGGGCACTGGGTGAAAGCTGTTGCGCGCAGGCAACTGCCACTTCGACCGGCCGGACCGGATACGGTTGCGGCGTTGCTCGACTGGTATGACCGCGAGCGGCGCGATCTTCCTTGGCGTAGCAAGCGGGGAAAGCGGTCCGATCCCTACCGCGTCTGGCTCAGCGAGATCATGCTGCAGCAAACTACTGTCAAGGCGGTTATCCCCTATTACGAGCGCTTCCTTTCGCGCTGGCCTTCGGTGGATAAACTCGCCGCCGCCGATCTCGACGACGTTCTCGCCGCATGGGCGGGCCTAGGCTACTACTCGCGGGCGCGCAATCTCTACAAGTGCGCGCAGGCCGTCGTCGCGGAGCACGGCGGGCAGTTTCCGCGCACGGAAGAGACGCTGCGTGAGTTGCCAGGGATCGGGCCTTACACGGCAGCCGCAATCGCTGCGATCGCGTTCGGCGAGGCGGCGACTCCGGTGGACGGCAACATCGAGCGCGTCGTCTCGCGTCTGTTCGCCTTCAAGCGTCCGCTGCCTTCCGCCAAGCGCGAGTTGAAACGGCTCGCGGAAAGCCTCACGCCACAGCGGCGCGCCGGCGATTTCGCGCAGGCGATGATGGATCTCGGCGCGACGGTCTGCTCGCCGAAGCGGCCCTCGTGCCTCATGTGCCCGCTGCAGCAGGATTGCCACGCGCACGCGCTCGGTATCGAGCAGCAGCTTCCCGTCAAGCTCGTGAAGCCGGATCGTCCGGTGCGCTATGGCATCGCATTTCTGGCGCTTCGTGAGGATGGGCATGTGCTGCTGCGCAAGAGGCCCGAGGCGGGTCTGCTCGGCGGCATGCTCGAAGTCCCCTCCACCGATTGGGGGGACGACTGGCTGCCGGTCGATCTCGCGCTCGCGGCTCAGCCGATGAAGGCGGACTGGTGGGAGGTGCCGGGCGTCGTCAGCCACACCTTCACGCACTTCAGGCTGGAGCTGATGATCCTGCGCGCCATCGTGCCCGCGGAATCCAGCCTGACGTTCTGGGCCGACCCCGAGCGTTGCCGGTGGGTTGCGCGCCGCGATCTCGGAAGTGCCGCTTTGCCCTCGGTGATGCGCAAGGTGATCGCGCACGCGCTCAAGGAGCATTGAGGGAGAGGCAGCAGGCAGCCGGCAACGGGCAGCCTTTGGGGGTAATTAGGCCGGGACCCGAAGCAAAAACCCGACCGCTGCAGATTTTGCTCCGGGTCCCGTTTGCCGCGCCAAGTGCGCTTGACCATCGCCGCTTTGGATCCCATCGAAGGGCGTGGTCTTTTCGAGATGCGACGTGCGATCAAATTCTATGGCGAACGATCGCACGCTCTCGTTGCGTTCTACTCGGCAGCGATGATGTGAGGCACCTCCGGTTTCGCCTCGGAGAGTCCAAGCTCCACCTTGGCGCGCTCGCGCAGGGTGTCGATGGGGTGCAGAACGCCTTCGCGCTCGTAGTGCCAGAACGTCCAGCCGTTGCACGCGGTCTTGCCCTGCACGACGGCACCGAGACGATGGATCGAGCCGCGGCTGCCGGGCACGGCGAGCGTGCCGTCCGCCTTCACCTCGGCGCGCACGCTGCGGCGCTCGTCGTAGAGCTTCGAGCCCGCGCGCAGAATGCCGAGCTCGACGATGGTGCCGAAGGGCACGCGCGGCTCGCTGCGTTTCGAGGGCTGCGTTTCAAGCGCCGAGGGTGACAGCGGCACGATCTTCGCGATGCGCTCCTCGGCGGCCTTGGCATAGTCCGGATCGCGTTCGATGCCGACCCAGTTGCGGCCGAGGCGCTGGGCCACCGCGCCAGTGGTCCCTGTGCCGAAAAATGGATCGAGCACGGTGTCGCCGGGATTGGTGGTGGCGAGAAGCACGCGATGGAGGAGGGCTTCCGGCTTCTGCGTCGGATGAGCCTTGCGGCCGCCTTCGTCCTTCAGCCGCTCAGGGCCCGAGCAGATCGGGAACAGCCAGTCGGAGCGCATCTGAAGATCGTCGTTCGACGTCTTCAGGCTCTCGTAGTTGAAGGTGTAGCGCGACTTCTGATCGCGAGCCGCCCAGATCAGCGTCTCATGCGCGTTGGTGAATCTCCGGCCGCGGAAGTTCGGCATCGGGTTCACTTTGCGCCAGACGACGTCGTTCAGGATCCAGAAGCCCATGTCCTGGAGCGCGGCGCCCAAACGGAATACGTTGTGATAGGAGCCGATGACCCAGAGTGCGCCATCGGGCTTCAGCACGCGGCGGCATTGCGAGAGCCAGGCGCGGGTGAAGATGTCGTACTCCTCGAACGAGCCGAACTTGTCCCAGGCATCGTCGACGCCGTCGACGCGCGTGTTGTTCGGGCGAAGAAGCTCGGTCGAGAGCTGGAGATTGTAAGGGGGGTCGGCGAAGACGAGATCTACGCTTCCATCCGGTAGTCTACGAAGCTGGTCGAGGCAATCTCCCACCAGGATTCGATTTCGGGCCAAAGACCGATCTCTGGCCATGCCGCCGCGACCCGCTGCAGCCGCACTTGAACGACGACGCACACCCATTCGACGCAACTCACTAAGAAGAACCACAAATGCCAGGGATCCATGAAGCGAACCCAACGCGACCAGAAAGCAGTCCCACGGTTAATGGAATGTAAATGGCGGGAGTTAATTTTCGGTTAATGCGTAAGGATGTTTTCACGTTTCGGCAGGGCCAGGACTCGCATCGGTTTGCGGCGAACGGAAGGCGAACAAAGCAATCGCGCCGGTCGTGGGACCGGCGCGATTGGGATCTGGATTCAAGATCAGCGGCTTAGGGCGCGCGCGTTATTTTTTTGTCCGGGGCTCACGCCGCGCGGACGGTCGAGAGGAAGCGCTCCACCTCGACTTTCAGTGTACGGCTATCGCCCGACAGAGACTTGGCGGAGGCGAGAACCTGGCTCGACGCCGAGCCCGTCTCGGATGCGCCCTGGCTCACGGCCGTGATGCTGGATGCGACCTCGCTGGTGCCCTTGGCGGCTTCCATCACGTTGCGGCTGATCTCCTGCGTGGTGGCGCCCTGCTGCTCGACGGCGGCTGCGATGTTGCTGCTGACGGCCGAGATGCGGTTGATGGTGGAGGCGATCTCATTGATCGCGTCGACCGCCTCACGCGTGGACGCCTGCATGCTCTGGATCTGGCTTCCGATCTCGCTGGTGGCCTTTGCGGTCTGCGCGGCGAGTGCCTTCACTTCCTGCGCCACGACCGCGAAGCCCTTTCCGGCATCGCCGGCGCGTGCGGCCTCGATGGTGGCGTTCAAGGCCAGAAGGTTGGTCTGTCCCGCGATCTGATTGATCAGCTCGACAACAGCGCCGATGCGCTCTGCCGACTGCGAAAGCTCGATCACGTTCTCATTGGTCTTGGCGGCCTGGCGCACGGCGTCGTTGGCGATCGACGAGCTTTCGTGCACCTGGCGGCTGATTTCCTGGACCGTGGAAGAGAGTTGCTCCGATGCGGCGGCGACGCCCTGCACATTGACCGACGTCTGCTCGGAGGCGCTGGCTACTGTGCCGGAAAGCTCCTGGGTGGAAGCGGCGTTCATGGTGAGCTGACCCGCTGCCGCTTCAAGCTGGGACGAGGCGGCAGAGACCGTATCGACCACGCGTCCGACGCTCTCCTGGAACCGATTGGCGAGGTCCATCATGTCGGCGCGACGCTGGGCTGCGATGCGCTTCTCGCTCTCGGCCTGCTCGGCGCGGAGGCGCTCCGCCTCGATGATGTTCTGCTTGAAGACGAGCACGGCGCCCGCGATCTCGCCGATCTCGTCCTTGCGATCGGTGCCGTAGATCTCGCGATCGGTATGGCCCGCGGCGAGGTCGAGGATCGAGAGCTTCATGCCTTCGATCGGGCGCGTGAGGTGCTGGATCACGAGCCAGATGCCCGCGAGCAGGGTGAGAATGGAGATGGCGCTGGTCCATGCAAGTGTGCGCAACGTGGCCTGGCGTGCGGCTTCGGAGGCGACGCTCGTCGTCTCGACGTAGGTCTCGTAGTGCGCGGAGAGGCCGCGCAGCTTGTCGTTCAGGGATTTGCGATTTGCGCGGTTGGCGTCGTTGTCGCCGAATGCCCGCGCTGCGGAAAGCGTCTCCTCGCGGGCGAGGCGAACGAGCTCAGTGCGGAATTTGATGAACTCGGCGATGGTGGCTTTCGTATCGGCGAGGCCTTCGCGGTTTTCGCCCACGACCGTCTCATCCCACAACTGAGTCGTCTTCTCCAGCTCTGCGGCGCCTTTGAGCAGGCCGTTGCCGTAGCTCTCGGCCGAGGCCCAGTCGCTCGACATATAGATACCGCGCGAGTCCATGACGATCGCGTAGACGAGACCGTTGATCCGTTCGAGGTACATCTGTCCGGTCTTGGCGCGCATGGCGAGATCCTGCGCCTCGCTCTGGGCGGAGAGGCTGCGATAGGAGAGCGCGGCACCGGCGACGGGCAGAAGGGCAAGGAAGGCGATAAGCGCGACGACCTTGTGTTTCAGTTTCAAGTTGCGAAGCATTGCTTATCCAAATGAACAGGGGAACCCACGCGGGAAATCATCTGATTGTTCCTGCGAAATTACGTAAAACTTTATCCGTCCACTGTTACTAATTGAATAACAACAATAAATATTCGTCGTTTATTGGGATGCCGCAGCGCTGCGGGGCAAGGCATTGCGCGGCGCGCGCCAACGCTCTTGCCCGGCGCTGCAGCCGGAACGATGCGGCGAGAGGACCGTTCGTCCGCTCAGGTTTTTGGTTCGGGGGGCGGCTCAGGGCTTGCGGGTGGCGGTGGCTGCTCGCTCGCGGTCGCGCGGTATGTCGCGAGGAGCGCATCGGCCAGCGTGTCGGCGCCGATGATGACGTGGGTCGCACCGTAGCTGCGCAGATAATCCGCCTCCGCTTCGGTCTGCGCGCGGCCGATGATCGGCATCGCGGCATTGGCGGCGCGGCCCTGCTCGATGGCCTGTCCCGCTTCGAAGTTGCTCGGGATGGCGACGATCATGGCCGATGCCTTCGCGGGGTTGGCTGCGTGCAGTAACGTCGTCGCGCTGCCGGCGATGCCTTCGATGCTGCGGGCGTGGAGGCGTTTGATCTCCTCCTCGTTCTCGTCGATCACGTAGAGGGGCTTCGCGCTGGGCGCGAGATTATCGATGATCCGCTTGCCGATGCGGCCGATGCCCACAACGATCACGTGGCCTTCGAGATCGGTAACGGAAACCGGCTCTTCCTCTTCCTCGGGCTCGGCATTGTTCGCGGGATGCGTCTCGTCCTTCTTCTCGAGCCAGGGCTTCAGGTGATCGAGGCCGACGAAGAAGAGAGGGTTCAGGACGATCGAGAGCAGTGCGCCTGCGAGGATGAGGTCGCGTCCGGCGGCGGGCAGCAGATCGAGGCTCATGCCGAGGGCCGCGAGGATGAAGGAGAACTCGCCGATCTGCGCGAGGCTTGCCGAAATGGTGAAGGCGGTGCCGAGCGGATGGCCGAAGGCGCGGACGATGGCGAGCGCCGCCAGAGATTTGCCGATGACGATGATCAGAAGCGTCGCGGCGACGGCAAGCGGCTGCTCGATGACGATCTTCGGATCGAACAGCATGCCGACCGAGACGAAGAAGAGAACGGCGAACGCGTCACGCAACGGAAGGCTTTCGTTGGCCGCCTGCTGGGAAAGCTGGGACTCGCTCAGGATGAGACCTGCGAAGAAGGCGCCGAGTGCGAAAGAGACGCCGAACAGGTTGGCGGCGATGAAGGCGACGCCGAGGGCGATCGAAAGCACGGCGAGGCGGAACAACTCGCGCGAGCCGGTGTGGGCCGTGTAGTGGAGGATCCACGGAATGACGCGCCTGCCGACCAGCATCATGATGGCGACGAAAGCGGAGACCTTTCCAATGGTCAGCGCCACCGTTTTCATGAGCTGGCTCACGTCGACGGAGGATGACCCGGCCGATTGTCCGTCCGGATGACCGCCGAGAAGGGGTGCTATGGCGGGCAGGAGAACGAGGGTGAGGACCATCACGAGATCCTCGACGATCAGCCAGCCGACCGCGATCTGGCCGCGCTCGGTCGTGATCAGGCGGCGCTCCTGAAGCGCGCGCAGGAGGACGACGGTGCTGGCGCACGAGAGTGCCAATCCGAAGACGAGGCCCGCGCCCGGCGACCATCCGATGGTGTGCGCGAGGGCCGCGCCGAGGAGTGTCGCAACCGCGATCTGCACCACGGCGCCCGGTACGGCGATGTTCCGTACCGCCCATAATTCCTTCATGGAGAAATGGAGGCCGACGCCGAACATCAGGAGGATCACGCCGATTTCGGCAAGCTCGTTCGCGAGGCCCTGATCCGCAATGAAGCCAGGTGTGTAGGGGCCGATCGCGATGCCGGCAACCAGATATCCGACTAGGGGCGAGATGCGCAGGCGATGGGCCAATGCGCCGAAGACAAAGGCAAGAGCCAGACCGGTGACAATCGTCGCTATGAGCGGCGTGTGATGCGGCATCGGGCGGGTCGTTTCCCCATTTGCTGGAGGTTGAACAAGAGCGTGACCGAACGATCTCAGGCGAGGCGCAAAAACGCAAGGTATGATGCGCGCCGTGTTGTTGCCTTTTGAGGCACAACTGCCCGTAGGTTCGCTGCATGTGCACGTTTGTTTCCGTGCAAGCGCTGCGTGTCAGGCACTTATGTTTCCAATCGGGAAACGATTTGGTTCCGCCGCGCCGGAGGGCGTGGCCCGACCGGATGCGTCGCCGGGGTGTTTGGCGCCACTCAACCGGGAAAGATGCTCAGGGAGCGGAGCTGTTCGCCGTGCCAGCTCGATGGCTCAGACGACTTCCTCCGCCTCGCCCTCCTCCGCTCCGACAAGTCCGAGGGCGAGTTGAACGGGTCTGAACGAGCGGCGGTGATGGGGCGTGATGCCGAGGCGGACCAGGGCGGCGCGATGCTCGGGGGTTCCGTAGCCCTTGTGGCGCTCGAAGCCGTACCCTGGGATCTCCCGGGCGAGTGCTATCATCATCCGGTCGCGCGTCACCTTGGCGACGATGGAGGCCGCGGCAATCGAGAGACACTTGGCGTCGCCCTTGACGATGGTGCGGGTCTGACAGAAGAGGCGCGGCGCGCGATTGCCGTCGACGATGGCGAGGCGCGGGCGGCAGGAGAGCCGTTTCACCGCGTCCGTCATCGCCCACATGGTGGCGGCCAGGATGTTGTCGCGATCAATGCGCTCCACGTCGCCAATACCGACGCCGATGGCGAGGGCGGTTGCGCTGATGCGCTCGAACAGACGCTCGCGGTCCTCCGCCTCCAGAGCCTTGGAGTCGTCGATACCTTGGGGAATGCGATCGGGGTCGAGAACGACGGCGGCGGCCACGACCGGGCCGGCCCAGGGGCCCCTGCCCGCTTCATCGATGCCCACGATCGGACCGCCGGCCAAGGACAGCTCGGCCGCTTCCAGCTCGAAGGTCGGTACAATTCTCGAATCATCCACCCGCATGCCCTTAGGGTTGCGGGGAATTAATGGCGTGTCAAAGGCGGGTGTGGATAGAGGTGGGCAGTGGGTGGAAGTTCCCCGACTGCCTTACTGCCTGCTCCCCGCTGCCTGATTTATAACAGCCGCATCTGCTGGCCTTTTGGTACGGGCGGTTGAAAGAGGTCGAGACGCAGGGCGTGGTGGCGCTGATTGAGCCCCAGCCGCTTCAGCGCCAACCTGAAGCGCAGCGCGATCTGGTCGGCATAAGGGCCGCGGCCTTTCTGGCGGACCTTGAACTCCGCCACATAGTCCTCTCCGCCGTGCATGGAGCGCAGAAGGTTGATCACCCGGTCTGCGCGATCCGGGAACTCGCTCGCCAGCCATTCGCGGAACACGTCCTTGAGTTCCAGCGGCAGGCGCAGGAGCACGTAGCCCGCCTCTCGAGCGCCTGCGTCGCGGGCGGCTTCGAGAATGCGCTCGATCTCGCTGTCGGTCAGGCCTGGGATGATCGGGGCCACCATGACGGACACCGGGACGCCCGCTTCGGAGAGGCCCCGGACCGCCTCCAAGCGCTTCGCAGGGGTGACCGCGCGAGGCTCCATGGCGCGTGCGATGGTTCTGTCCAGCGTGGTGACGGAGAGCGCGACCTTGGCGAGGCCGCGCGCCGCCATCCGCGAAAGGATATCGACATCGCGGAGCACGAGCGCGGACTTGGTGACGATGCCAACGGGATGGCCGGTGCGCTCCAGCACCTCGAGGATCCGCCGCGTGATGCGCTGCTCGCGCTCGATGGGCTGATAGGGATCGGTATTGGTGCCGAGCGCGATGACCTTCGGCTTGTAGGCCTTGCTCGCCAGCTCCTTCTCCAGAAGCTCGGCGGCGTTGGTCTTCGCATAAAGCTTGGTCTCGAAATCGAGCCCCGCGGAGTGGCCGAGATAGCAATGCGTCGGGCGGGCGTAGCAGTAAATGCAGCCGTGCTCACAACCGCGATAGGGATTGATCGACTGGTCGAAGGAGATGTCAGGGCTCTGGTTGCGGGTGATGATGGAGCGAGCAGGCTCCTGGTAGACTTCCGTGCGGAGCGCTTCCAGC
Source organism: Hyphomicrobium zavarzinii ATCC 27496 (assembly GCF_000383415.1). Classification (GTDB taxonomy): domain Bacteria; phylum Pseudomonadota; class Alphaproteobacteria; order Rhizobiales; family Hyphomicrobiaceae; genus Hyphomicrobium_C; species Hyphomicrobium_C zavarzinii. The sequence continues at coordinate 688,187 of NZ_KB911255.1, forward strand.
TCCCCCATGCTTTCCCAGCCGTCGTCGAAGACGGTACGCCGCTCGCTCTCGAAGCGGCCGGAATGGTTGGAGCGTGCACCACGCCCGCGCCTGCGCTCTGCCTCCACGAGGCTTTCCGGCGCTGTCTCGGAGCGGGGGATGGGTTTGCTCATAGGGTGGCGCGGCCGGATTTCATGATCGAAGACAGTATCCGCAGATCGGGAACAAATAAAGAACAAAATTTCCAGACTGCCCGTAACGCCCATTAATTTGAACGTGGGCGGATGGTCCCGCACCCCGGGCTGTGGCGCCGCTGGCGCTTGTTGAGCTGCAAGACTTGGTGCAAGACAGGGCCCATGATTTCGGTCGTCATCCCTACCCTCAACGATCAGGCTCATTTGGCCGAGACGATGTCCTCGCTCGTGCCGGCGGCGGTCGACGGGCTGGTGCGCGAGGTGATCGTGGCCGATGGCGGCTCGACGGACCGTACCCTCGAAATTGCTGACAGCGCGGGAGCCGAGATCCTCAAGGCGCCGTCCGGACGCGGCGCTCAGCTCAAGGCAGGTGCCGAGCGGGCGCGGTTTCCGTGGCTTCTGTTTCTCAACCCGGACTCGTTTCTCGATCCAGGGTGGGAGCGCGAGGCAGGGCTTCACATCGAGCGTGTCGAAAAGGGGCGCCGGCGGCCATCGGCGGCTGCGTTTCGTTTCGCGCTCGACGACGAAGGGATGATGCCGCGCCTGTTCGAGCAGTTGTCGTCTTGGCGCGGCAGCCTGCTCAAGCTTCCTTACGGCGATCAGGGACTGCTGGTTTCTCGCGCGCTCTACGAGGAGGCGGGCGGGTTTGCGACCTTGCCGCTGATGGAGGACGTCGATCTCGTGCGGCGCATCGGCCGCGGACGGGTCACGCTGCTCAACGCGCGGATCGTCACGAGCGCGGCGCGCTATCGCCGGGACGGGTATGGTTCGAGGCTCGTGCGCAGCCAGGCCCGGCTCGGGCTCTACCTGCTCGGTATGCCGGTCAGCAGGATCGCCAATCTGTTCGGGCCGGACGCCGGGCCCGTGGGCGAGCCGCTCGCAGAACGCAGATAAGGCGGCTCCGCGCTCACGCCTTGGGGCGATGCTCCTCGAAGCGCGGCATGATCTCTACGAAATTGCAGGGACGATGGCGGTTGTCGAGCTGGAGCTTGAGGATGCCGTTCCAGGCGTCCTTGCAGGCTCCCGTCGACCCCGGCAGGCAGAAGATCAGCGTTCCATGCGCGATGCCGCCGCAGGCGCGCGACTGGATGGTCGAGGTGCCGACGGACTGAAAAGATAGCTGATGGAAGAGGATCGCGAAGCCTTCGATCTCCTTCTCGAACAGCGGCTTCACGGCTTCGGGCGTCACATCGCGGCCGGTGAAGCCGGTGCCGCCCGTGGTGAGGATCACGTCGATCCCGGGGGCCGCGATCCAGGCCGAGACCTGCGCGCGAATGGCTTCCGCGTCGTCCCGCACGAGCGCGCGGGCGACCACCGTATGACCTGATGCGGCGGCCAGCTCGGCGAGCGTGTTGCCGGACCTGTCCTCGGCGGCGGAGCGCGTGTCGGACATGGTGAGGATGGCGATGCGCACAGGAATGAATGGGCGCGTTTCGTCGATGCGGCTCGTCAAGGGACTGTCCTCAGGCGTTGGATTGGGGGCGTCTCGCCGTGCCCGTCTCTCCATCGAGAGCGGCTCTCACCGCGAGCAGATCGCGCCAGGCGTGGCGCTTGGCTGCTGGCGTGCGCAGGAGGTAGGCGGGGTGCAGCGTCGCCATGGTCTTGATGGCGCGCGGGCCGCTTTGGATCTCACGCCATTTGCCGCGAATGCGCATGATGCCTTCTGCCACGTCGAGCACCTGTTTGGCCGCGGCACCGCCGAGCAGCAGCACGATGTCCGGTTCCACCAGCTCCATCTGCCTTTCGAGGAACGGACGGCACACCTGGCTCTCCTGCGGTGTCGGCGTGCGGTTGCCGGGCGGACGCCAGTAGACGACGTTGGTGATGTGGACGTCCTCCTCCTTGAGGGAGATGGCCGCCAGCATCTTGTCGAGGAGCTGACCGGCGCGTCCTACGAATGGCTTTCCTTCCAGATCCTCCTCGCGGCCGGGCGCCTCGCCCACGATCATGAGGCGCGCGCGGGGCGCGCCCCTGTAGAAACACAGGTTCTTGGCGGTGGCCTTGAGGCCGCAGCCGTCGAAGGCGCGCAGCGCGCTTTCCAGCTCATCGAGCGTTGCCGCCTTGCGCGCGGCCGCGCGGGCGGCGGTCTCGGCGGCGTCGGGCGGGGTTGCGGAGAAGCCGGGTCTCGGCTCGAAGCCCGGCGCGGGAGCCCGCGAGGCCGGTGGCGGGGTTTGCGGAGCCGGACGTAGCTGCGGACGCGCCATGCCGTCTTCGCGGGCGCGGGGGGGCGCATTGGCGGCCGGGGGTGCAGCCCTGCCGGTTTCTCCCCGTGTGATTTCCGGCCACTGGAAGGTGTGGCCTGGTGCCGCGTCTCCACGCGACAGCCAGTCGACGGGTTCGTCCGCCACGGAGGCGTCCGCTCCCATCTCCCGGTACCAATCGAGAAGCGCCACGAGCGCGCGGGTGTCGGTTTCGGTTTGCATTGAAGCGCACTTTACCGGCGCGGCGATCCAAATGCACGCTCCGGGCGTTGTGTCGGGACTGTTTACAATGCTTGACGCATTCTTCAATTGGGACCAAATCGACACGACAGCAGCGGTGATGGGATAAGAAAACGATGGCGCGCGATGGTGCTGACCTCCCTGAGCGGGAGGCCATGGAGTTCGATGTTGTGATTGTCGGAGCGGGGCCGTCCGGTCTTGCAGCCGCGATCCGCATCAAGCAACTCGCGAGCGAGCGGGGAGAGGATATCTCCGTCGTCGTCATCGAGAAGGGCAGCGAGGTCGGCGCGCACATCCTGTCGGGCGCGGTGATCGATCCCATCGGCCTCAACCGTCTGATCCCGGATTGGCGCGAGCGTGGCGCGCCGCTTTCCACGCAAGTGGAGGAGGATCATTTTCTGGTGCTCGGACCGGCGGGTGATATCCGTCTGCCGAACATCCTGATGCCGCCGCTCATGAGCAACCATGGCAACTACATCGGCAGCCTCGGCCTGCTGGTGCGGTGGCTTGGCGAGCAGGCTGCGGAGCTGGGTGTCGAAATCTATCCGGGCTTCGCTGCGGCCGAGGTGCTCTACGACGAGACCGGTGTGGTGCAGGGTGTGGCGACAGGCGACATGGGCGTCGGCCGCGATGGGGAGCCCAAGGACAGCTTCACGCGCGGCATGGAGCTTCGCGGCAAGTATACGCTCTTCGCCGAGGGTGCACGCGGGTCGCTCACCAAGACGCTGATCAAGAAGTTCGATCTCGCGCGCGACAGCCAGCCGCAAAAGTACGGTATCGGACTCAAGGAGCTGTGGGAGGTCGCGCCGGAGAAGCATCGCCCCGGTCTCGTTCAGCACAGCTTCGGCTGGCCGCTCGACCGCAAGACGGGCGGCGGATCGTTCCTCTATCACTACGGCAAGAACCTCGTGTCCGTGGGCTTCGTCGTCCACCTCAACTACGAGAACCCCTATCTTTCGCCCTACGACGAGTTCCAGCGCTTCAAGACGCACCCCAAGATCCGCTCGGTGTTCGAGGGCGGGCGGCGCATCGCCTACGGGGCGCGCGCGTTGACCGAAGGCGGCTGGCAATCGATCCCGAAGCTCGTGTTCCCGGGTGGCATGCTGATCGGTTGCGCGGCCGGTTTCATGAACGTGCCGCGCATCAAGGGCAGCCACAACGCGATCCTCTCCGGCATCCACGCGGCGGAAGCCACGGTGGCGGCGCTCGCTGAGGGCCGTACGCACGATACGATCGTGGGTTACGAGGAAGCGGTGCGCAGCGGCGACATCGCGCGCGATCTCAAGCGCGTGCGCAACGTCAAGCCGTTCTGGTCTCGGCTGGGCTTCGCCGGCATCGCGTTCGGCGGGCTCGACATGTGGCTCAGGACGCTGCTCGGCGGCTGGTCGCCCTTCGGCACGCTGAGGCACGGGAAGGCCGATTATGCGACACTCGTTCGTGCCAAGAGGGCCGAGCCGATCGTCTATCCGAAGCCGGATGGCGTGCTGACCTTCGACAAGCTGACCAACGTGTCCTTCTCGGCCACGAATCACGAGGAGGATCAGCCGGTCCACCTCAAGCTCACCGACCCCTCCATTCCGATCGAGGTCAACCTTCCGGACTATGCGGAGCCCGCCCAGCGGTATTGCCCGGCGGGGGTCTACGAGGTGGTGCGGAGCGACGTGGGCGAGCCGATCTTCCAGATCAACGCACAAAACTGCGTTCACTGCAAAACGTGCGACATCAAGGATCCCAGCCAAAATATTACCTGGGTTTGCCCCGAAGGTGGCGGCGGACCGAATTACGCCGAGATGTAGGGCTCTTCTCGGTCCCGCACGGGTGGATTCCGGTTAATTACCGTTTGGATCACCGTTTAAGCAGAGTCGCCAACCGCCCGTAAGGTTTGCTACTCTCTTCCGAAATCGTGCTGGGTTTCCCAGAGAGGATCACAGAATGAGCGCTCGCCGTGGCCGGTTAACCGTCCTCGTTCCTCTTTTGGCCTTGGGTCTCGCCGGAGCTCCCGGGCTCTCGCGAGGCGAGACGGTCGAGGCGACCGAGACGTTCGAGGGCACGCACTCGCTGGTGGGCAGCTATCTGGCCGGGCGCATCGCCAAGTCGCAGAACGACGCGGCGGAAGCGGCGGAGTTCTACCGGAACGCTCTCATCCACGACCCCGAGAACGAGCTTCTGCTTGAGCAGGCGTTCCAGATCGAAGCTACCCGTGGAGACTGGCCGCGCGCCTTCAAGCTGGCCGAGGATCTGGTCGGCGTGCAGAAGCAGCATCGCATGGCGCAACTCGCGCTCGCGCTGCGGGACTTCAAGGCGGGCGCCTGGCGGAAGTCGGAAGAGCATTTCAAGTCCGCTGGCTCGGGCCCCATCGGCGAGCTGACGAGCGCGATGGCCGTCGCCTGGGTCGAGCTTGCACAGAACGACATATCGGGCGCGCTGGCGCGTCTCGACCTGCCCAAGCAGGCGGAGTGGGCGCAGTTCTTCCTTCGCTATCATCGTGCGCTGATCGCGGACATTGCGGGGCGGCGCGCCGAGGCGCGGGCTTCTTACGAGAAGGTCTACGGGCAGGATGCGCGCACGCTGCGCATAGCGCTGGCCTTTGCACGCCATGAGGCCTACACGGGCGATCGCAAGCGTGCGCTCTCCATCATCAACGAACACATCGAGAAGTCTCAGGGTGACGGCCATCCGTTGCTGCGGAGTCTGCGCGCCGCCGTGCAGTCGGGCAAGAAGATCGATCCCATTGTCACGACGCCGTCGGACGGCATGGCGGAGGTGTTCTACGGTCTCGGCGAAGCCTTGATCGGTGAGGGCGCCGTGGGTGTCGGCGTGCTCTACATGCAGATGGCTCTGTTCGTGGAGCCCGACCATCAGTTCGCGCTGGCCGCGCTCGCGAGTGCCTATGAAGGCAACAAGCAATACGCGGACGCCATCAACACCTACAACCGCATTCCGAAGACCAGCCCGCTGGCGACGGCGGTTGAGATCCGCAAGGCGTTCAACCTCAACTCGCTCGACCGGGTGGACGAGGCGCGTGCCACGCTTTCGGCGCTGCTCGACGAGACGTCGAAGACGCAGGCGACTGAGACCAAGACCGAAGCTGCTGCGCCTGCCGAGCCTGCGAAGCCGGAGCTTGCCTCTCTTGCTGACGACGAAGTGCTCCGCCGTGGCGATCGCGGAGACAGCGTGCAGAAGCTTCAAGAGGCGCTGCAGGCACTCGGCTACGACATCGGCACGGCGGACGGCAAGTTCGGCGACGGGACGCGCCGGGCCGTGATGGCCTTCCAGAAGAAGAACGATCTCAAGGCGGACGGCGTGGTGGGACCCGAGACGTTCCGCGCGATCCTCAGCGGTGGCGCGGCTGCCTCCGGTACCAAGACGGCGAAGGCTGATCCCGCGCTGGACGAACCTCTGCCGCTCACCGTCTCTGACAGGCTCGAGATCCTGGATGCGCTCGGCAACATCCTGCGTGCGCGCAAGATGTATGCGGAGGCCATTCCCTACTACGATCAGGCGCTGGCGCTGGTGCCGAAGCCAGAGCGGCGCCATTGGGTCTATTTCTATGCGCGCGGCACGAGCTACGAGCGCCTCAAGAACTGGTCTGCGGCCGAAGCAGATCTCGAGAAGGCGCTGTCGCTCTATCCGGACCAGCCGCTGATCCTCAACTATCTCGGCTATTCGTGGATCGACCAGGGGCGCAAGCTCAAAGAAGGCATGGCGCACATCGAGAAGGCCGTCGCACTGAAGCCGGATGACGGCTACATCGTCGACAGCCTCGGCTGGGCGCACTACATGCAGGGCAATTTCGCCGATGCCGTGCGTTACCTAGAGCGGGCTGTGGAGCTGAAGCCGGACGATCCGGTGCTCAACGACCATCTCGGCGATGCGCTGTGGCGCGTGGGCCGCGAGCGCGAGGCGCGCTACCAGTGGGATCAGGCGCTTTCGCTCAAGCCCGAGCCCGAGGACGAGGCGAAGATCAAGAAGAAGCTGGAAAGCGGGCTGACGGGTGTCGATGCGCCCGCAGCGATCAGCGGCTCCGGCAAGCAGGCTGCGAAATCGGGTGAGAACGAGCAGAAGTAACGCTCGTTACTCTGCCGGTCTTTCCTCCTGCTCTCATGCCGGCGCGGCGCGGATGCTTGCTCGATGACGTCTTTCCGCGAATTCGCGCCGGCAAAAATCAATCTGACGCTCGAAGTGGCGGGCCGTCGCGATGACGGCTTCCACGAGATCCGGAGCCTGGTCGCGTTCGCGCGCGCGGGCGACGTGGTTACGCTCGAACCGGGCGCGGCGCGAGCGCTCACGGTGAGCGGTCCTTTCGCGGACAAGCTTTCAGGTCCGAACATACTTTCGCGTGCGCTGGAGTTGCTCGCCTCGACGGAGGCCGGACTCCCGACCGGCTCTGTCCATCTCGAGAAAAATCTGCCGGTGGCGGCGGGCATCGGCGGCGGTTCGGCCGATGCGGGAGCGCTGCTGAGGGTGCTACGGCGCGCGAGCGGTGAGGCCGGGAATGCTGTCGACTGGCATCGTTTCGCGCTCACACTCGGAGCCGACGTTCCGGTATGCCTCGAAAGCCGGGCGCTGTGGATGACGGGCGTCGGCGAGCAACTGGCGGACATTCCGGACGGTCTTCCGGTTCTTCACACCGTGCTGGTCAATCCGCTGGCCGATGTGCCGGCTGACAAGACGGCGCGTGTGTTTCGCGCTCTCGCCGCTCCGCGTCTCGCGGCTCACTATGGCGCGCCGCCTGCGCCGCGTTTTGCGGATCGCGACGGGTTGCTCGCGTTCATGCGGGTGTGCGGAAACGATCTCGCGCCAGCCGCGGAAGCCGTGGTGCCGGAGATCGGAGCCGTGCTCGCCGCACTCACGTCGTTGCCGCAGATCGAGTATGCGGCCCTCTCGGGGGCTGGCCCGACTTGCTTCGGCGTGTTTCCGAGCGCCGAAGCCGCGGCCGCCGCAGAAGCCGCGCTCGCAGCGGCTTGGCCCACGTGGTGGGTTGCGGCCTCGGACATCGGTTGAAGCTTTTTCCGGTCAGTGCGCGCGGGCGATGCAGAAGTCGATGACGTCCTGCATGGCGCTCTTCTCGGTGCTGTCCGGGAAGATGGCGAGCGCGTCGCGGGCGATGCTGCCGTAGGAACGCGCGCGCTCCAGCGTGGCGTCGATGGCGTTGTGCTTTTTCATGAGCTGGATGGCGTGCTCGAGATCGCCGTTCTGAATGTCACCCGAGACGATGGTGCGATTCCAGAACTCGCGATCCTTGTCGTTACCGCGCCGGAAGGAGAGGATCACAGGCAGCGTGATCTTGCCTTCGCGGAAATCGTCGCCCACGGATTTGCCGAGGCGCGCGCTGTCGCCCGAGTAGTCGAGTGCGTCGTCCACGAGCTGGAACGCGAGGCCCAGGTTGCGGCCGTAGGAGCGGAGCGCGGCCTGCTCGTCCGCCGGGCGGTTGGTGATGGCGCCGCCGACCTCGGCAGCCGCAGCAAAGAGGGCCGCAGTCTTGGCGTCGATAATCGAGAGGTAGGCGTCCTCGGTGGTCGCGGTGTTCTTGGCGGCGGCGAGCTGCATCACCTCGCCTTCCGCGATGGTGGCGGCAGCGTTGGAGAGAATGCGCAGGACCGGCAGCGAGCCTACGTCCACGAGCATGCGGAACGCCTGTCCGAGCAGGAAGTCGCCGACGAGCACGGTGGCCTGGTTGCCCCAGATGAGGCGGGCCGTCTTGCGGCCGCGGCGGGTGTCGCTCTCGTCCACCACGTCGTCGTGCAGAAGCGTCGCGGTGTGCATGAACTCGATGGCGGCTGCGGTGCGCACATGCCCGTCTCCGCGATAGGCGCAGAGCTTGGAGGCGGCGATGGCGAGCATCGGGCGGAGGCGCTTGCCGCCGGAATTCACCAGATGGTGTGTCAGCTTCGGAATGAGCTCGACGTGGGAGACGGCTTTGTCGAGGATGATCCGATTGATCGCGTTCATGTCCTCGTTGACGAGCTCGAGCAACGGCGCGAGGCTTTGCGACGGTTCACGGGCTTCATTGAGGGGGACGACAACTCCCACGGGCGAATTCCTTAGTTTGTTGCGAACGTTTCTTGCAGTCTGGATCAGAAGCTCAGGTCGAACGGCTGAACAAGGCGCGCGGCAGACCGGTGGAATCTCCCCGCGCCGGCCCTTATACCCCACACATCGTCCGGGCACCTTAGCCAGAGTCAGGCGGGGACGCACCGGAAAAACGAGGTGCAGCGAGGCTCGTGCATGTCCGTCAGCGATGACGCATTCCTGGGGGGACGGCTCAATATTCTCCAGCCGTTGAAAGGCTATAGGGCCGGTCTCGATGCGGTGATGCTGGCCGCTGCCGTGCGGGGGCGGGGCGGGGCGCCGTTCCGGGTTCTCGACGTGGGGGCCGGGGTCGGAACCGCCGGACTTTCGGTCGCATGGCGGTGTCCGGAGGCGACCGTCGTTCTGCTCGAGCGGGAGCCCGATCTGGTGGCGCTCGCCCGGGAGAATATCGCGAGGAACGGCCTCGGAGAGCGGGTCTCCGTGGTAGAAGCGGACATTCGGCGCGTGGCGAGTGCAGATCTCGCGGCACTCGGGGCTGACGAAGGTCAGTTTGATCAGGTCATCGCCAATCCGCCCTACCACACCGAAGGAGCGGGCACCTCTGCGCGCAACGCGCTCAAGGCGGCGGCGCACGCCATGCCGGAAGCTGGTCTCGAGGACTGGTGCCGGTTTCTCGCCCGCATGGCGCGTCCGGGGGGAGATGCTCTCATCGTCCACAAGACGGAGGCGCTGCCGGATCTGCTAGAGGCACTGAAGGGGCGGTTCGGGGCGCTTTCGGCGCTGCCGCTCCATTCCCACGAGGGGGAGGCGGCCAGCCGCATCCTGCTCAGGGGATGCAAGGGATCGAAGGCGCCGTTCCGGCTCGAGCCGGGGCTTGTGCTCCACGAGGCCAACGAGCGTTTCACCCGGGGCGCGGAAGGCGTGCTCCGGCTTGGCCAGGCGCTTTCGGTAGCCTATGGGAAAGACTGGGAGGCGGCGGAGAACCGGTGATGGCCGCCGCTTCATCAATAACGAAGCTCAGCGAAAGGACGTGATCGAATGGGGCTGTTCAACCGCGGCGTCGTGGTTCCTGTCCTGAGGTTTTCCGGGGCTATCGGCATGGCCGCGCCGCTACGGCCGGGGCTCAGCCTCGCCGCGCTCGCCGGGCCGATCGAGAAGGCGTTCTCGATGTCGCGTGCCAAATCGGTGGCGGTGATCATCAACTCGCCCGGCGGCAGCCCGGTGCAGTCGAGCCTGTTGTTCCGGCGCCTGCGTCAGCTCGCGGACGAGAAAGGCAAGAAGATCTATGTCTTCTGTGAGGATGTGGCGGCGTCGGGCGGCTACTATCTGGCGGTGGCGGGCGATGAGATCTATGCGGACGCCTCGTCGATCGTCGGTTCCATCGGCGTGATCTCGGCGAGCTTCGGCCTCGACCGCGCGATCGAGAAGCTCGGCATCTCGCGGCGAGTCTACACCGCGGGCACGAGCAAGGGCGCGCTCGATCCGTTCCAGCCCGAGAAGGAGGACGACATCGAGCGGCTCAAGGCCATCCAGCGCACCGTGCACGACGTGTTCATCGGCGTCGTCAAGGACCGGCGCGTGGGGCGGCTCAAGGGTCCGGATTCGGAGCTGTTCTCGGGTGCGTTCTGGTCGGCGCCGGAAGCGCTGGAGCTGGGTCTCATCGACGGCATCTCGGACGTGCGCACGAAGATGCGTGAGGTGCACGGCGAGAACGTGCGGCTGCGCGTGGTGCCCGTGGAGCGGGGATGGCTGTCGTCGCGCCTGCGTAAACTGCCGTCGGTGCTGGGAGGCGGGTCGGATCTTCCTCAAGGTCTTGCTTTCGCTGACGATCTGGTGTCCGCTGTGGAACTGAGAGCCCTGTGGTCGCGCTTCGGTCTTTGAGCCGCGCGGAGGGCCTTTTACGAACCTCCCGCGTGGAGAAGGTGGTGTCATGCCCCAAGTGTTCGCTCTGATGCTCGCCGGAGCTGGCCTCTATGCCGGCTACAAATGGGTGTCGCGCCTGCTGGCGGAGGCCGAGGAGGGTGCGCGCAAGCGAGAGGCCGATCTGCGGGAGGCCGTTGCCCGGCGCGGCCGCGACGCTCCGAAGGATCTCGGCACGCTGGAGCGTGATCCGCAGACGGGCGTTTACCGGCCGCGCACCAAATCGTCCTGAACTTCCACCGTCACCCGAAGCGCGCCAGCTCCTCGGCAAGGTTCTCGAACAGCTCCCGGGTGCCGCCTCGCGCTAGGGCAGGTTGTCAGCGCCGTCCGGCGGAACGGTTGTCCGCTCCGGGGGACTTATCCGCGCGGCGTGACATGGGGGCGCGAATGCGTATAGTGCGCCCCTCGCATCCCCCCCTTCAGAACCACTCGGGCGAACGCGCGTCATGTCGAAATCGTCACCACGGGCCGCCGAAGCCAAGAGCGCCGCTGCGCCGGCTCTCCGGCCCAAGGAAAGCTTCCAGGATCTGATCCTCACGCTCCAGCAGTTCTGGGGCGCCCAGGGTTGCGTGGTGCTTCAGCCCTACGACATGGAGGTGGGCGCGGGCACGTTCCACCCGGCCACCACGCTGCGCTCGCTCGGCCCGCGTCCGTGGAGCGCCTGCTACGTGCAGCCCTCGCGCCGCCCGAAGGATGGGCGCTACGGCGAGAACCCGAACCGGCTGCAGCACTACTATCAGTTCCAGGTGATCATGAAGCCGTCGCCTGAGAACATACTCGACCTCTACCTCGCCAGCCTCGATGCCATCGGCATCGATACGCGCGTCAACGACATCCGCTTCGTCGAGGACGACTGGGAGAGCCCGACGCTGGGCGCCTGGGGGCTCGGCTGGGAGGTGTGGTGCAACGGCATGGAGGTGACGCAGTTCACCTACTTCCAGCAGGTGGGCGGCTTCGACTGCAATCCCGTCGCGGGCGAGATTACCTACGGTCTCGAACGTCTGGCGATGTACGTCCAGGGTGTGGACCGGGTGTTCGATCTCAATTTCAACGGGCGCACCGACGAGCGGAAGCTCACCTACGGCGACGTTTTTCTGCAGGCGGAGCAAGAGTATTCGCGCTTCAACTTCGAGCACGCGGATACGGCGCTTCTGCTCCAGCATTTCCGCGATGCCGAAAAGGAATGCAAGGCGCTGCTCGATAAGGGCGCAAACGAGGAAAAGCACCTGATGGCCTTGCCGGCCTATGACCAGTGCATAAAAGCCTCACACGTCTTCAATCTTCTCGATGCACGGGGCGTCATATCGGTTACGGAGCGCCAGGGGTATATCCTGCGCGTCCGCGAGCTCGCCAAGGCGTGCTGCGCTGCGTGGCTCGAGACTGAAGGAGGCCGTTCGTGACCGAGACCCATATTGGTTTGCTTGTTATCGCCATCCCCGCGCTTCTGATCGGCGGCATCCTGCTCGGCCGGTATCGCCCGGTGCTCTGGATGTACATCGCGGCGCTGATCGTCGGGCTCGGCTATCTCACCACGACCGGCACGGTGGAAGACGTCGGCAAGCAGGCGATCCAGTACATTCCGCGCTCGCAGCCGACACCGGCAGCGACGCCGACGCCTGCGGCTGCTCCTGAGCCTGCTGCGGCACCCGCCGCCGCGCCGGAGCCTGCTCCTGCTCCTGCACCGGCTCCCGAGCCTGAGCCGGCGCCGGCCCCCGAGGCGGCTCCTGCTCCGGAAGCAGCTCCTGCGGCACCGGAGGCTCAACCTTCGGCCGCTCCCGAGGCTCAGCCCGAGGCTGCACCGGAAGCAACGCCTGAAGCCGCTCCCGCGCCTGAGGCTGCTCCGGCTCCCGAGTCCGCTCCGGCGCCGTAAGGCCGCCCGGATCGACCGACTGTCGCGATTTCTGACCGAGGGCATGCCTGCCGCGTGCCCTCGGTTCTCTCTGTTTGGCGGGTGGCTTTTCCTTTCGAGTTGCCCGCTCCCGAGCGTCCCCGTATGTCTGTGACGACGACGCGCGGGCGTCCCGCATTCGAATATCTTCCACGAGGCACTTGCCGATGGCCGAACTGTTGCTCGAGCTTTTTTCCGAGGAGATCCCTTCGCGCATGCAGGCGCGGGCGGCGGACGATCTCAAGCGGCTGGTGACGGACGGCTTGCGCGCGGCGGGCCTTGCGGTCGGTGACGCGCACAGCTTCGCGACGCCGCGCCGTCTCGCGCTCGCCATTGAGGACGTGCCCGCGCATTCGCCTGCCATCTCGGAGGAGAAGAAGGGGCCGCGCGTGGGCGCGCCGGAGCAGGCGGTGCAGGGCTTCCTGAAGTCGGCGGGGCTCGCCTCGCTGGGCGATGCGGAGATCGTGAAGGACGAGAAGAAGGGCGACTACTACGTCGCGCGGATCGAGAAGCCGGGCCGTCCGGCGGCGGCGATCACGGCGGAGGTCGTGTCGTCGGTGCTCGCGAAGTTTCCGTGGCCGAAGTCCATGCGCTGGGGCTCCGGCACGTTCCAGTGGATCCGGCCGCTCAAGTCGATCATCTGCATGATCGACGGAACCATCGTGCCGCTCGAGATCGCGGGGCTCACGGCGTCGAATGCGACGCGCGGCCATCGCTTCCACGGCAACGAGCTGTTCGAGGTTACGGGCTTCGAGGACTATGCGGAGAAGCTCGCGGGCCATGCGGTGATGCTGAACGCTGCCGAGCGCGCGGAGGAGATCCGCGAGCAGGCGGAAGGGCTCGCGGCGAAAGGGAAGCTCGAGCTGATCGCGGACGAGGCGCTGCTGGCCGAGAACGCGGGTCTCACCGAATGGCCCGTCGTGCTGATGGGCGAGTTCGAGAAGAGCTTTCTCGAGGTGCCGGCCGAGTGCCTGATAACCTCGATGAAGACGCATCAGAAGTGTTTCTCGGTGCGCGATCCCAAGACGGGCAAGCTCGCGAACCGGTTCATTCTCGTCTCGAACCTCACCGCAACGGATGGCGGCACGCAGATCGTCTCGGGCAACGAGAAGGTGATCCGCGCGCGCCTTTCGGACGCGAAGTTCTTCTGGGAGCAGGATCTCAAGCGTCCGCTCGACGAGATGGCGATCTCGCTCGAAGGCATCACGTTCCATGAGAAGCTCGGCACGCAGAAGGAGCGCGTGGAGCGCATCAAGGAGCTGGCGTTCCAGATCGCGGGCGCGGTGGATGCCGATCCGCAGGATGCGCGGCGGGCAGCCGAGCTGTGCAAGGCGGATCTTGTCTCCGGCATGGTGGGCGAGTTCCCGGAGCTGCAGGGCCTGATGGGGCGCTACTATGCGGAGCACGCGGGCGCGAAACCTGAGATCGCGCGCGCCATCGAGCTGCACTACAAGCCCAAAGGTCCGACGGACGTCGTGCCCAAGGAGGAGGAGGGCGACGCGGTTGCGATCGCCGTCGCGCTCGCCGACAAGCTCGACACGCTGGTCGGCTTCTGGGCCATCGACGAGAAGCCGACGGGTTCGGGTGATCCCTATCAGCTTCGCCGCGCGGCGCTCGGCGTGATCCGCATCGTGATCGAGAATGATCTACGGGTGCCGCTGATCCACGCTTTCGAGCAGGCCATTGGCCACTACAAGCTCGGGGCAGCCGGCAAGGTTACGTGGGCGGGGCAGTCCGTTCGCTCGACCTCTGTCGATCTCCTGTCCTTCTTTGCCGACCGGCTCAAGGTCTATCTCAAGGACAAGGGTGCGCGGCACGATCTCATCGACGCGGTGTTCTCGCTCGGAGGGCAGGATGATCTCGCGCTGATCGTGCGCCGCGTGGAAGCACTCGGCGAGTTCCTGAAGACCGATGACGGCGCGAACCTGCTGGCGGGCGTGAAGCGTGCGTCCAACATCCTCTCCATCGAGGAGAAGAAGGACAAGGCGAGCTATACGGGCGGCTACGATCTCAAGCTGCTCAAGGAGAAGGAAGAGCTCGCTCTGGCCGCGGCGATCGAGAGCGTGAAGCAGGATACGGTGGCGGCGATCAACGTCGAGAACTTCAAGGGCGCGATGAATGCGCTCGCGGAGTTGCGCGCGCCCGTGGACCACTTCTTCGACAAGGTTACGGTTAACGACGCCGACCCCACGCTGCGCGCCAACCGCCTCAAGCTGCTCTCTGAGATCCGCGCTGCAACTCTGACGGTTGCGGACTTCTCGAAGATCGCGGGTTAACTGCGCGAGCCAGTGCGGCGAGGCATCTAGGTAATCGCACGTACGTGCCAAATGGCCGATTCACGGTATCTTTCCGCGCATCGTCGAAGGTGCTTTTGCAGGAGGGGCCGAAGATGGAGACGAGCTATCCGCCCACTGCGTTCAGTATCGCGAAGGACGGAAAACATCACGATGCGACCTTCGTCGTGGAAGACGACGTGGTGACTGTTTTCTATTGGGCGACCGAGGGCGTTACGCGGCGCACCGCGCGCGCGGAAAGCTCGGCGGAGCCAGAGGCGATTGCGCGCATGCTGCTCGATCAGATGATCTGACCGGCGCGGTCTTTTTTCTAAGCTTCCATACGACAAGTTGCCGGCGGCCTTGAGGGGACCGCCGGCTGCTCATGATCCGTGTCGGGTCTCGAGCCGCCTTGGGGTTGGCCCGCTTACTCCACGGTCACGATCTGCTGAACCGGCCCGCGGCCACTTGTGGCGGGCTTGTCGGCCGAATCGAAGGTTGTGTCGTTGTTGCCTTCCTCGTGCAGCATCACGATGAGCTTGCTGCCGGCCTTCGCCTTGCGTTCGAGCGTGATCGCAACGCTGGTGTTCTCACCCGCCTTCACGGGAGCGTGGCCGATGACTGTGCCGGGGATCGTGCCCGTGAAGTCCGTGGCGTGCACGACGAGGTAGCCATCCTTTTCCGCCGTGACCGCGCCGACCGTCACAGCGCTTTCCGATGCCTTGAGGCCGTCGGGTGAAATCATGCTCGCAGCGTGCGCGGTGAGTGCGCCAAGCGTCAGCGCCGCCGCAAGTGCCGCTCCATGCCTGATCATGATTTTCTCCTCCATGTTTGTTGCGGAGACGGCGCCACGCGCTCGCGGCGCCTCGATGTGCGCCGCACGCCTCCTGTGCTGGAAAAACGCGGAGGATGGAGATGGGTTCCCTGCGGGTCCTCAGGCGCTCGCAGACTGTTCAGCGTCCTCATAGGCGCTGGTTGCCATCAGCCAGGCTTCCTCTGCCTCCGCGAGACGCTTCGCCGTCTGGCCACGCTCGAGCGAGATGCGGCTCGCCTTGGCGGCATCGGCGTAAAGATCGGGAGAGGCGAGCGCCTCGTCGAGCTTCGCCAGCTCCGCCGTCAAACGCTCGACGGATTTCTCCGCGGCCTGCATGGCTTTCTTGAGCGGCGCCAGCTCGGCCCGCCGGTCGGCAGCAGCTTTGCGTTGATCGGCGCGGCTGGCGCGGGTGTCGAGCGAGGCCGTATCGGCCGCTCCCTTCCGGTCGCCACGGGGCGCGCGGGCTTGCAGCAACTCGGCACGGTACGAGTCCATGTCGCCGTCGTAGGATTTCACCGTGCCGTTCGCGACCAGCCAGAGGCGATCGGCGGTGGCTTCCACCAGATGGCGATCGTGGCTGATGAGGATGACGGCGCCTTCGAACTCGGAGATGGCGTGGATCAGCGCCTCGCGGCTGTCGACGTCGAGGTGGTTGGTCGGCTCGTCGAGGATGAGCAGGTGCGGAGCGTGAAAAGCGGTGAGCGCGAGCAGCAGGCGCGCCTTCTCGCCGCCCGAGAGGTTGCCGCATTTCGTATCGGCCTTGTCGGCGCCGAAGCCCCAGGTGCCGAGGCGCGTTCGCCGCTGGGCCTCCGTCGCCTCCGGCATCAGCTTCACGACGTAGTCGAAGGGCGTCGAGAGCGGGTTCAATTCGTCGAGCTGGTGCTGGGCGAAGTAGCCGACCGAAACGCGGTTCGTGCCGAACACGTTGCCCGAGAGTGGTGCCAGCTTGCCCGCCACGAGCTTGGCGAAGGTGGATTTGCCGTTGCCGTTGGCACCGAGCAACGCGATGCGATCGTCCTGGTCGATGCGCAGGTCGAGCCCGGCCAGAATGGGATGAGCTGGATCATAGCCGGCGGTCGCCTTCTCGATGCGAATGAGCGGGCTCGCGAGCGGCTTCTCGGGGCTCGGCAGCGCGAACGGCGCCACGCGGTCCTCCACCTGTGATGCGATGGGCTGCATCTTGGCGAGGGCCTTCACGCGGCTCTGGGCCTGCTTGGCCTTGGTGGCCTTGGCCTTGAAGCGGTCGATGAACGCCTGGATGCGGCGGCGCTCGTCGTCCTGCTTCTTCTTGAGCTTCAGCACGAGGCTCTGCTTGGCGCGGCGCGTCTCCTCGAAATCATCGTAGCCGCCGGTGTAGAGCGTAAGCTTGCCGCGATCGAGATGAAGGATGGCGCCTGCCGCGCGATTGAGAAGATCGCGGTCGTGGCTCACGATCAGAACGGTGTGCGGATAGCTCTTGAGATAGCTTTCGAGCCAGAGCGTGCCTTCGAGATCGAGGTAGTTGGTCGGCTCGTCGAGCAGCAGGATGTCGGGCTCGAGGAACAGCACGGAGCCGAGCGCGACGCGCATGCGCCATCCGCCCGAGAAGGCGCGGCAGGGGCGCCGCTGGGCTTCCTCGTCGAAGCCGAGGCCCGCGAGGATGCTCGCGGCGCGGGCCGGGGCGGCATGGGCGCGCATGTCGGCGAGGCGGATCTGGATCTCGGCGATGCGGTGCGGGTCGGTCGCCGTTTCGGCTTCGGCAAGCAGGCTCGCGCGCTCGATGTCGGTCGAGAGCACCCAATCGACGAGGCTTTCATCACCGCCGGGCGCCTCCTGCGCGATGCGGCCGATGCGGGCGCCGCGCGGAATGGTGACGGTGCCCTGATCGGCGTGGAGATCGCCTGCGATCAGCTTCAGAAGCGTGGATTTGCCCGCGCCGTTGCGTCCGACGAGGCCGACCTTGTGGCCCTCGGGAATGGCGGCGGTCGCCTCCTCCAGGATCGGCTTGCCTTCGATGCGGTAGGTGAGGTCGTTGATGTGCAGCATGGTGTGCGAGCGAATAGCCGCTCGCGGCGGAATTGTCACGGGTTGCTGCGGACGTGGTGTCGCGAGTGGCGCGCTCCCCGTGTGTCACCCTGGCTGGCTCATATCGCGATGCCGAACCATTTCAGGAGCCGGAGCATGACCAGATAGCTGGCCGTGGTCGCCGCCACCGAGACGGCAAGGCTCGGCGCGAACGCGAAGCCTTTGCGCAGCAGCAGGGGGAGGACGATGAGCATGACGAGGGACGGTAAGACGAGCCAGAAGATGCCGGTCGCAAAGGCCGCCAGCCGTTGCGGGTCGCGAGTGTCGGCATAGAGCCAGATCATCGCCAGGATCGACGTCAGGGGCAGCGAGGCGATCAGCGCCCCAAGCACGACACTGCGCTTGGCGGCTTCCGAAGCCGTGACCACCAGCACGCTCGTCAGCAGAACCTTGATGAGTTGGTCGAGCATCGGGAGTGCCTTAGCCCGAGACCACCGGTTTCAGCGTCTCGAAAAGCAGGCGCTCCTGGGTGCTGGGGTCCTGGATGGAGAGATGCGCGGTGAACCAGTCCTTCAGCATGTTGCAGACGCGCTCGCGGGGCGCTTTCGCAAGCTCGCGCGGGTTGGCGAAGAGCTGCATGTCGGCCTGGGTCCAGCCGAGGCGGCCGAGCTCTCCGGCGAGAACGTCATAATCAGTCTTCACAGGCGCAGCGTGGTCGCTCGGCTGCTTACGGCCCTCGGCGATGGCGGCGACGACCGCAACCATCTGCGCCTCGATCTCGGAGTTCTTGGCCGGGTCGTCGATGCGCTCGACGATTGCCGTGCTCGTCTCGCCCTTCGAGATGAAGTCGTAGCAGCCGTCTCCGCTCTCGGCCGAAAGCTGCTTCAGGTTGGCGAGAAACGCGGACGCCACCTCCTTGTGGCGCGTGGTACTGGCGGCGAGCGCGAATTTCGCGTTCTCACGC
The DNA here is from genome assembly GCF_000383415.1 of Hyphomicrobium zavarzinii ATCC 27496. Lineage (GTDB taxonomy): Bacteria > Pseudomonadota > Alphaproteobacteria > Rhizobiales > Hyphomicrobiaceae > Hyphomicrobium_C > Hyphomicrobium_C zavarzinii. The sequence continues at coordinate 706,697 of NZ_KB911255.1, forward strand.
CGGAGCTGGACGAACTCCGTGACCAGATAGCGCGTGATCTCGGCCTGGTCCTTGTGCTCGGAGGAGAGGCGCGCGACCTCGGCGACGCGGGTCTGATACCAGTCCGGGAACTCCTGCTTGATGGAGACCCACGTGGTGCGGCCCTGCAGCTTACGGTCCACGTCGTCGGGCGAGAGCATCGCAGGTGTTACGGGGGCCGCCTCGGCAGCGCCCGACGCGGGTGGGGCCGCCGCGGGCTCGGCCACAGCGGTTGGCGGCGGCGAGGGCGGAATGGCGTTCGCGGTCTTCACCTCGCCGGTGGCGCTGCCGCCGCTCTGGCTTTGGATGAAGGCGAGGATCTGGTCCTTGTACTGGCTGCTGAGCCAAGCCCCGGCTCCGGTCATGGCAAGCAGGCCGGTTGCCACCAGAGCGAGCCTGCGCCCGCGTCCGCGAGCCGGCTGCTTGGGCATCTCGGACGGCTTGCGGCTGTCGGTGGTGGTGCGTGGCATAACCGCGGGCGACGGGTACGCGCCATCGGGGCGCGGGCCGGTGCCGGCAGCGGGGCGGCCGGTGACGGGGTTGCCGGCTGCCGCTCCCGGAGCAGCGCCTGTCGTCAGGGGGTTGGCGCGCGCGGGCTCGCCGGGGGTTCGCCAGCTCTCTGCCCCTGCGGCGGGCTGCGAGGAGGACGGTGTCGTTGCAGAGAGGGGCGCGCGCTGCTGAGCGGTGGCGGCGGTTTGCGGAGCGGACGCGGCTTGCGGCTGAGACGGGGCCGTAGAAGCGCTGGCAGCGGGTGCAGCGGACGGCGAAACGGCGGCCGGGGCGGCGGGTGACGCGGGGGCTGCCTGGGTTGCGGGAGCCGGATCTGCAATGGACGGGAACACGGAGACGGCAGTTCGCCAGTCGGTGAAACCCTGGCGCCAGACGAGGTCGTTCGCCTTCAAATGAGCAAGCTCGACGAGCTTCTTAAGCTCGACGTCCGATACCGGCCCGTGCTGCTTGCCGTCCCGGGCAATAAACCACTGAATGTCCGTCTCTGATCCGCTCATGCCTGCTCATACCATGAAGAGGGAAAACTGGTCCAAGCCCCCCGTCCCTCACTTTAGAACCGCCTGACGCCGGCAAGCTCCGCCCCGAAAGTCACCCCGCCCATGAGCATCCGTTGGTGTCCGCTACACTCCACAAGATGCCGCTGCATCTCATGTTGTTTCAAACGTTCGTCATGGACACCAGGGATAGTCTATGCAATCTCCGCACATCAACGTCTGATCAGACATTGAATCCGGGCTTTTACAGGGCATTTTTGCCCGGCTGGCACCCGAGACTTGCTGCCTGCGTTAAGGCGCCGCCTTTCTTGGGGGAAGACGCCGGTCCTATAAGCCGCCCCAATGTCATAAAATTCAAGATGCAACACAGAACTCGAGAGATTTACGATGGCCATTGAGCGCACCTTCTCCATCATCAAGCCCGACGCGACGAAGCGTAATCTGACCGGCGCCGTGAACGCCGTGATCGAAAAGTCGGGGCTGCGCATCGTCGCTCAGAAGCGCGTGAAGCTCAGCACTGCCCAGGCGCAGGAATTCTATGCCGAGCACAAGGAGCGTCCCTTCTTCGGCGAACTCGTCACGTTCATGACCTCGGAGCCGATCGTGCTTCAGGTGCTCGAAGGCGAGAACGCCATCGCCAAGTATCGCGAAGTTATGGGCGCGACCGATCCGGCGCAGGCTGCAGAGGGCACCATCCGCAAGCTGTTCGCGCTCTCGAAGGGCGAGAACTCGGTGCACGGCTCGGACAGCGCGGCATCGGCTCAGCGCGAGATCGGCCTCTTCTTCAAGGCTGACGAGATCGTCGGCTAAAACGGCCGGACCGATCTGAAACGAAAACGGGCCTCGTTCGAGGCCCGTTTTTTATTGCGTGGTCCAAACAGCGGCCGTGTTTTTCGGAGACGTGTCTGGATCCCGGCCTGTGGCCGCGGTTGTGGGACGCGTCGCCTTACGTTCCGTCACCCCGACGAAGGCGGGGAGATACGCCTGCAAGAGATGAGCTGGCTGTTATTCGCTTTCTCAGCTCAGCTCAGCTCGCGAACGCGGAACAGCAATCCGCCGCGCGGCGTGAGCGTCACCGTCGCGTTGATGCCCGGCGGCTCGAGGCCGACATACTCGGGACGGAAGCGGCGCAGCAGGATCGAAAGCGCCAGCGTGTTCTCGACCTGGCTCATGGCGCCGCCGATGCACGAGCGCTTGCCCGCGCCGAACGGAATGTAGCTGTACTTCACCTGCTTCTGGGTCTTGTCCATCCAGCGCTCGGGGATGAACGCCTCGGGGTCCTTCCAGAACTTCGGATTGTGGTGCGCGCCGTAGCCGAACAGCACGATGCGGTCGCCGGGCTTGATCTCCTTGCCTGCGATCACGTCCGGCTGGGTGGCGACGCGGATGAGGCTCCAAACCGGCGGATAGATGCGCATGGTCTCCTGGATGACCGAGCGCGTGTACTGGAGCGCGGAGTAGTCGGCGGCCGTGGGCTCGCGATCGCCGCAGACGGCCTCGCCCTCGCGGCGGATGCGCTCGGCGGCCTCGGGATGCTTCGAGGTGAGGTACATCGCCCAGGCGAGCGTCAGCGCGGTCGTCTCCGTGCCGGCCCACAGATACTGCTTGATCTCGTCGATAGCCTGCTGCCTGTCGAACTCGGGAATGCTCGGGTCGGCAACGGCCGCCTCGATCATCTTGAGCAGGGTCTTCTCGCGCTCCTCGCGCGGGTCGGCCGCGAAGACGGCAGGCGGAACGCTCCACCACGCCTCGACGGCCTTCGCCGTATCCTCCTCGCCGACCTCGAACAGGGCGTCGGACTGACGCTTCAGGCGGATGTCCTTGTGGTTGGACACGTCGGTGTAGGTCTTCACGCACTTGAAGACGAAGTGCGGATTGAAGGGCATGTCGCGGTCGAACAGCGCCTTGCAGATCATGTCGGCGGCCAGCGTCCACGTCTGCTCGACCATCTCGAAGGTCTCGCCGGTCTTGGCGAGGCGGCCCCACTGGGCCATCTTCGATTTGATGGCATCGATGAAGTAGGGGATGTAGTCGGCGAACGCGTCGGGGTGGAATGCGGGCTGCTGGGGCATACGGATCTTCTGCCAGAGCGCGCCGTCGTGGGTGATCATCGACTTGCCGAAGATCGGCTTCAGACCGTCGAAATACTTGATGTAGTTGTCGACCTTGGTCACCAGCACGTGCTTGAAGTACTCGGGCTCGGTGACGAGCACGACGCGCTGGTTGGCCATGTTCACGGGAATGACGGGACCATAGCGCTCAGCCATCTGCATCAGGAGGCGCATCGGATTCTCCGGGTCCTTGAGGAGCGGAGAAAGATTGAACCAGATGCTGCTCTCGTCGCCGAGGCCGAAGCCCGACTGCTGCTCAGTGCTTTGTGCGGTCATGCGAAGTTGTCTCCGGGTGATCCGGTGGGGCCTTGCCGGTCCCGATCAGTTACATGTGCTTTTCACGCGAATGCACCGACGGACCATATCATCCGGTTCGAGGTTGCCTTCGCTCGTCTTCGGGTCTTCTTAACGCCTAACCCATTGATCGATGTGCCGGTCTGGGAATGCGGACCCTTGCTTTCCCAATTACTCTAGCACACGAAACCCAACTGCTTGGTGTTCCGGGGGTTACTGTTGGAGAGGTTCGAGTTTGGGAGTCTAGTGCCCCGGATTTCGACCTGTCCATGCGGCAGCGTTGCTCGGCGACGATTGTGGCGAAACGATTGACGCAGGGCAGGGTTTCAGTATCTGCCGTTCAGAGAGATGGCGAGCCCAGGACCAGCTCTTGGTTAATCCCAGTGTTAACAACATCTTGCCAGTATACCCGCTCATCTTTGAGTTGGGTTTGACCGCGCGCAACAAGCTCAAGGGCGCGGGGGTAGAGCCGGTGCTCCGCCGCGAGAACGCGGGCCGCCAGCGAATCGGGCGTATCCGAGGAAAGAACCGGAACGGCGGCCTGGCCGATGATGGGACCGTCGTCCATCTCCGCGCGTACAAAATGCACGGTGCAACCGGATATCTTGACGCCGGCTGCCAGTGCCTGCTCGTGCGTTTGCAGCCCCTTGAAGGACGGCAACAGCGAGGGATGGATGTTGATCATGCGGTCGCGCCAGCGCTCGACGAACGGCGCTGTCATGAGGCGCATGAAGCCCGCGAGCGCGACGATCTCGATGTGCGACATCTCGAGGACGCTCTGGAGCTGCCCTTCGAAATGCTCTCGGCTTTCGTAGCGCTTGTGGTCGAGGCCGAGTGTGGGGATGCCTTGCGCCTTTGCCCAGGCGAGACCCGCGGCGTCGGGGCGGTTCGAGATGACGAGCGAGATCTCGGCCGGATAGTCGGCGGCACGCGCGGCTTCGACCAGCGCCTGCATGTTGGAGCCCCGGCCGGAAATCAGCACTGCAACGCGCTTTTTGGCTGTCATGCGATCATCCGAACTTGAGCGTGCCTTCATAGGTGACGGCCCAGGCGTCGCCCTTGCCCTTGGCCGAGCTCTTCTCGCCGCGGGGCGGCGTGATCTCGCCGATCACGACCGGGCGCTCGCCGGCCGCCGCGAGGCTTGCCAGCACGGCGTCCGCTCCGCTCTTGGCGACCACGGCGATCATGCCGATGCCGCAGTTGAAGGTGCGCAGCATCTCGTCGTCGGGAAGGCGGCCGGCGCGGGCGAGCCACTGGAAGACGGCAGGCGTCTGCCAGCTCGTGAGGTCCACGGTCGCGGCCACTGTCGGCGGCAGCACGCGCGGCAGGTTTTCGGACAAGCCGCCGCCGGTGATGTGAGCGAGCGCCTTGATGGGGCCGTCGAGCGCGCCGCCGCTCGCCTCGATCGCGGCGAGCACGGGCTTGACGTAAATGCGCGTGGGCTCAAGCAGGGCATCGGCGAGCGATTTCTCGCGCGCGAAGGGGGCCGGATCGTCCCAGCCGAGCTTCTCCTCGGCGGCAAGGCGGCGGACGAGTGAATAGCCGTTGGAGTGGACGCCGGACGAGGGCAGGCCGATGACGATGTCGCCCACGGCCACGTCGGGACGCGGCAGGATCTCGCCGCGCTCCACGGCTCCAACGGCAAAGCCTGCGAGATCGTAGTCGGCGCCCTTGTAGTGGCCCGGCATTTCCGCGGTCTCGCCGCCGATCAGGGCGCATCCCGCCTGGCGGCAGCCCTCTCCGATGCCGGACACCACGGCGGTGGCGGTCACCACATCAAGTTTTCCGACGGCGAAATAATCCAAGAAGAACAGGGGCTCGGCACCTTGCACGACGAGGTCGTTCACGCACATGGCGACGAGGTCGATGCCGATGGTTGCGTGACGGCCGGTGTCGATGGCGATGCGCAGCTTGGTGCCGACGCCATCGTTCGCGGCGACGAGCACGGGATCGCGGAAGCCCGCGCCCTTGAGGTCGAACAGGCCGCCGAAACCGCCGAGATCCGCATCCGCCCCGGTGCGGCGGGTCGATTTCGCAATGCCTTTGATCGCCTCGACGAGCGCGTTTCCGGCGTCTATGTCTACCCCGGACTCACGGTAGGTGATGCTCTTGCCTGGCGAACCGTCCGCTGGTTGGCTCATGAGTCCTCGGAGCTCGCTCGGGTCGGGGTCGGTGTTGCCGAAAAGCCGGTTTCCGTTTCGGATCAAGCCCGGGACCGGTTATCCGCCAGCACTCTAAACCCTACTTTCGCCCGAATGTGAAAGGGAGATGGGGCCTCCTACCAGCTCAGGGGCATAACGGCAACGGACAACGGGCGCGCCATGTCCTAAGAGTCGTTCGGATTTCGTGCTTCCTGTTCGGAAATCCGGCTCCAGACTTCGGGAAGCACTCTATGCCGCAGGCTGGCCACGGTTCGCGGCAGTCTTAAGATCCATGGAAGCCCGCCCGGGACAAGACCGGTTTGACTACGCTGGAGGGATGATTTGACGACTCGACCCAAGACTTCCCGGCTCATGCTCGGCTTTGGGCTCGCGATGGTCGTGGGGGCGCTGCCCGCCTGGGCGGCACCGGCGGACAAGGTTTTTACGATCGCAAACTATCCGGTGGATGCGACGGCCAAGGACGCGGTTGCGGCCAAGGAGAAGGCGCACGCCGAGGGCCAGCAGGCTGCGCTGGGCGCGCTGCTGAAGCGGCTCGTTCCCGTCACTGCCTACAACCGCATAGACCGGCTCAAGGGCGTGCGGGCAGCGAACTATATCGACGGCGTTGCCGTGCGCTCGGAAAGCAATTCGAATACGCGCTACATCGCGAGCCTCGACTTCTCGTTCCAGGCCGACAGCGTGCGCGAGCTCCTGCGGCGCGAGGGCGTGCCGTTCGTGGAGGAGCAGGCTCCGCGCATGGTGCTCGTGCCGGTGACGGCAGAGCCCGGCGAGAAAGGGGCCATGCGCTATCGTCCGGCGGGCGGAACGTGGAGCCAGGTGTGGAAGGGGCTCGATCTCGACAACACGCTGACGCCGCTCAAGATCGAAACGCTTCTGCCGGTGGTTCATGACGACACGATCGCGGCAGCCATCAACGGCGACGACAGCGTCGAGCGCATCCTGACGAACGAGTACAAAGCGGATTACGTGCTGTTCGCGGTTGCCGAGGTGGACACCGCCGGCAAGCAGCTCAACGTGACGCTGGCCGGCATCGATCCGGCCGGACTGCTCTCCTGGCGGCGGAGCTATCGGCTCACGGACGGTGATGTCGCCTACGCCATGGAGTTCGCGTCCGTGGTGACGCAAGGCGTGCTCGAAGGGCGCTGGAAAGTCGCCAAGACCGAGGAGGGCGGCCAGGGCGGCGGTTTCTCCGGTGGCGGTGGCGAGGTTCACATGGCGGTCGAGTTCACGAGCCTCGGCGAGTGGAACGATCTCAGGGGGCGTCTTCTGGATCTCCCGGGCGTGGACGACGTGCGCATCGGGGCTGTCTCGGCGCGCAGCGCGGAAGTTTCTCTCCGCTATCCCGGGGGAGGCGCGGGCCTCGCACCCGTATTGGCCCGACAGGGCCTGACATTGACCGCCGGCGGAGGATTGTGGACGCTCCGGTCCGGCTATTAGGCAAAATTACGGATTTTGCTCGCGATCAACATCTCTTATCGTGCTCGAATTCAAATTCTTAAGTGACCGGTTGCGCGCCAGATTGACGAGATCGGGTGCAAAATTTGGCCGGTTGGCGTAAGACGCCCGAAAGGTGCGTCTTACGCCTTTTTGGGATCGACTGGTTTTCAGGTCTTGTGCATCGCTCGGGCCATCGAGCCGGTCGGATCCAGCCGTACAGAGGGGCCGGTTGGATTTGATGTCGGATAACGTGACGTATGGTCGTATTTCGAGAGACAGGTACCAGCCAGTTGAACATTCCGAACCTGATCACGTTAGGGCGTGTGATCCTGGTGCCCGTGGTGTTCTGGCTTCTGGTGTCGGGACAGACGCAGCTCGCGTTCTTCGCGTTCGTGCTCGCGGGTGTCTCTGACGCGGTCGACGGTTTCATCGCCAAGCGCTTCGGCCTTTCGACAGAACTCGGCGCCTATCTCGATCCGTTGGCCGACAAGCTGTTGATCGTTTCCATCTTCGTAGCCCTCGGCGTGCGCGGCGCGTTGCCGTCGTGGCTCGTGATCGCGGTGGTCTCGCGCGATATTCTCATCGTCGTCGGCGTCATGCTCTCCTGGCTGCTCGATCATCCGGTGCGCATAAGCCCCCTCATCGTCAGCAAGGCCAATACCGCGGCGCAGATCGTGCTGGCGGCCACCGTGCTCGCCGACGACGGCTTCGGCCTCGGGCTCGAAACATTGCGGGTCGGGCTGGTGTGGATTGCGGGGGCGCTTACGATCGCGTCGCTCTGGGCGTATCTGCGGGCTTGGCTTCGACACATGTCTGGGTAAAAGTCCCCGCAGTGGAGCGGCGCGCGGCGTGCGCGCCCGGCACGGGGGAAGGCATGCGCGCGGAGCGGCAGGTTCTGTTTTGGGTCACGGCGGCGGGATTGCTCATCCTCACGATCGCGGTCCTGAAGGACATCCTGCTGCCGTTCATCGCCGGTATCGCGATCGCCTATTTCCTGAGCCCGCTCGCGGATCGTCTGGTTTCGCTCGGATTGAACAGGGTCGTCGCCTCTCTCCTGATCGTCGCGACGCTCGCCGTCGTGATGATCGCGGCGCTGGTGCTGATCGTGCCCATCATCCTCACGCAGGCGCAGGAGCTGGCGGCGGCGCTTCCGGGTGAGATCACGCGGCTGAGGGGCGCGTTGGAAACATGGGCCCGGGAGCGGCTCGGCCCTGGTTTCGCCGGTTTGGATGCGCAGATCGGACGCGCGTCGGACCAGTTGGCGGAGAACTGGGCGAGCCTCGCGGGCTGGGCGGCGACTTCGATCTGGAGCGGCAGCTTAACGATCGTGAACTTCCTGGCCTTGATGCTCGTGACGCCGCTCGTCGTTTTCTATCTGCTCGTGGACTGGCACCCGATGCTCGAAAAGATCGATGGCTGGCTGCCGCGAAATCACGCGGCCTCGCTCAGGGGCCTCGCCTCCGACATGAACGACGCGGTGGCGGCGTTCGTGCGCGGGCAGGGAACAGTGTGCATCATTCTCGGCATCATCTACGCGGTCGCTCTCTCGGCGATCGGGCTCAACTACGGACTTCTGATCGGTCTCATGACAGGGTTGCTTGCTTTCATTCCGTTCGTCGGCTGGGCTTTGGGCTTCATGACGGCGACGACCGTCGCCATCGTTCAGTTCTGGCCGGAGATGCTGCCGATCCTGGTCGTGGTGGGGGTGTTCCTGGCCGCGCAGGGGCTCGACGCAGGCTTCCTGAGCCCCACCATCGTCGGTTCCAAGATCGGTCTGCATCCGGTGTGGCTGATCTTCGCGCTGTTCGTGTTCAGCTATCTGTTCGGCATCGTCGGCACGCTGGTCGCGGTTCCGCTGGCTGCGGCGCTGGGCGTGCTGATCCGCTTTGCGCTCGATGTCTATCTGAAGAGCCCCGTCTACCGGGGCACGGCTCCCGCTACGATCGAGACGCTGCCATGACCGCACGCGCCACCAAAGCAGCGGAGCCCCAGCAGCTCGTGCTCGCGCTTCCTCATCGCCAAGCGCAGGAGGCCGAGGATTTTCTCGTCAGCCGGTCGAATACGACGGCTGTCGATCTCGTGGATAGCTGGCCGGGCTGGCCGCTTCATGCGGCGACTGTCGTCGGACCGGCAGGCGCCGGCAAAAGCCACCTCGCCAACGTGTGGCGCGCGCGCTCGCATGCCTCGGTGGTGGCTGCGCGTACGCTCGACGAGACGGCCGTTGCCGCTTTCGAGCAGCAGCGCACGCTCGTGGTGGAGGACATCGATCGCGGTATCGGGAGCGAGCAGGTTCTCTTCCATCTGCTCAATCTCGCGCGCGAGAAGTCCGGCTCGCTGCTGATGACCTCCCGCATCGCGCCGGGAGAGATGACGATCGCTCTGCCGGATCTCAGGTCGCGGCTGCGGGCCATCCCGCCGGTGCTGATCGAGCCGCCTGACGAAGCGCTTATCCGCTCCGTTCTGGTGAAGCTCTTTTCCGACCGGCAACTCGCCGTCGAGCCGCATGTCGTGAGCTATCTTGCGCTGCACATGGATCGCTCGATGGATGCGGCCACGCGGGTGGTCGCGGTGTGCGACAGGCTTTCGCTCGCCATGCAACGGAAGGTGACGCGAGCCGTTGCCGCGGCTGCCCTTGCGGCGGAGCGCGAAGATGCGGAAGATGGCGGCGGCGAAGGCTAGGATCTTTTCGTCACGATGGCGTTGCGCCTCATCGGGTGCGAAAGTGATTCGATCTCCCGTTCTGGCGCGCCATTTCCACCAGGGGGCCAGCCACCGCGGCTTTTTTGCGTGATGAAACAGGCGCTAAGGCCGTCATCATACTGTTGCACGTTGTACGCCTCATTCGGGCCTACCGATTGGCCGGAATGATTGCAGGAAAGACGACATGGCTTCAGCAAAAGGTAAGCAGAAAGTGGAAGCACGCGCGCCGGTTCCCGCAACTCCCGTGCCCGAAGGTCCTGCCCGGTTCTACAATCGCGAGCTTTCGTGGCTGCAGTTCAACAGGCGCGTGCTCGAAGAGGCCCAGAACAAGCAGCATCCGGTGCTGGAGCGGCTGCGCTTCCTATCGATCTCCGCCTCCAACCTCGACGAATTCTACATGGTGCGCGCGGCGGGCATCTACGGCCAGATCGCGGCCGGGGTCGCGACGCTGACCCAGGACGGCCTGACGCCGAAGCAGCAGCTCATGGAGATCAATCGCTTCGCCGCTAAGCTCGTCGCGGACAAACAGGCGTGCTGGAACGAGATCAAGAAGGACATGGCCACGGCGGGTATCGAGATCGTCGAGCCCGCCGGTCTCTCGCCTGCCGAGAAGACGTGGCTGCAGCGCCTGTTCCTCTCGCACATCTTTCCGATCCTCACGCCGATCGCCGTCGATCCCGCCCATCCGTTCCCGTTCATTCCGAACCTCGGGCTCACGATGGTCGTCTGGATGCAGCGCAAAAGCGATGCGAAGGCCATGAGCGGGCTCATCCCGATCCCGAGCCAGCTCGAGCGCTTCATCCGGCTGCGCGTGGAGGAGACGGCGAAGTCGACGCAGCTTCGCTTCATTCAGCTCGAGGAGCTGATCGGCATGTTCATCTCGGAGCTGTTCCCCGGCTTCGACGTGAAGAGCCAGGGCGCGTTTCGCGTGCTGCGCGACAGCGACGTGGAGCTGCAGGAGGAAGCGGAAGACCTGGTGCGCTCGTTCGAGACGCTCCTGAAGCGGCGGCGCCGTGGCCATGTGATCCGGCTGGAGCTCGATGCGCGCATGCCGGACAGGCTCAAGAAGTTCGTGATCGACGAGCTGGAGGTGGGGGAGGAATCCGTGTTCCTCAAGGAAGGGCTGCTCGGGCTTTCCGATACGTCGCAGCTCATCGTGCCGGACCGGCCCGACCTCGTGTTCAGCGTGTTCAATCCGCGCTTCCCCGAGCGCATTCGCGAGTTCAACGGCGATTGTTTTGCCGCCATCAGCAAGAAGGATCTCGTCGTCCACCATCCTTACGAGAGCTTCGACGTGGTGGTGCAGTTCCTGCGGCAAGCGGTGGCCGATCCCAACGTCATGGCGATCAAGTGGACGCTCTACCGGACGTCGCGCGACAGTCCGATCGTGCAGGCGCTGAAAGAGGCCGTCGAGGCGGGCAAGTCCGTCACGGCGGTGGTGGAGCTCAAGGCGCGCTTCGACGAGGCCGCCAATATCCGCTGGGCACGCGATCTCGAAAAGGCGGGCGTGCACGTGGTGTACGGCTTCATCGAGCTCAAGACGCACGCCAAGCTCGGACAGATCGTGCGCCGGGAAAACTCGGAGCTGGTCACCTACTGCCACATCGGCACCGGCAACTATCATGTGCAGACGGCCCGTATTTATACGGATCTTTCGCTCTTCACGACGGACGCGGGTATCGCGCGCGACGTCACCCGCATCTTGAACTTCGTCACCGGTTACGGTGAGCCTGCGGAGCTCGAGTACGTGGCAGCGAGCCCGCGCGGCATCCGCAACCGCATTCTCGATCACATCGAGCGCGAGATCGCGCATGTGAAGGCGGGGCGTCCCGGCGCGATCTGGATGAAGATGAACTCGCTCGTCGATGCGCAGATCATCGATGCGCTCTACGAGGCGAGCCAGGCGGGCGTCGAAATCGATCTCGTGGTGCGCGGCGTGTGCTGCCTGAGGCCGGGCATTCCGGGGCTCTCGGAGAACATTCGCGTCAAGAGCATTATCGGGCGTTTCCTCGAGCACGCGCGCATCTACTGCTTCGGAGAGGGCGAAGGGCTGCCGTCGCCTGCCGCTGCGGTCTACATCAGCTCGGCGGACATGATGCCGCGGAACCTCGACCGGCGCGTCGAGGCCATGGTGCCGATCAAGAACGCCACCGTGCACGAGCAGATTCTCGACCAGATCATGGTTGCCAATCTCAAGGACAACCAGCAGAGCTGGGAAATCAAGGCAGACGGGTCGTCCTCCCGCATCGAGCCTGCCCCGGGCGAAATGCCCTTCAACGCGCACAAGTACTTCATGACAAATCCTTCGCTCTCGGGGCGCGGACAGGCGCTCAAGAAGCATTTTCCCCCGCGCTTCGATTTGCAAAAAGACTAGACCGGCGCCGCTTGAGCCCCTATCAAGCAGACGCGTATTTCACGGCCTAAACTCATGATGTAGAGCGGGTTTCGCGTTTTTGGCGTGGTTTGGCAAAAACAGTCGCTCCGGGCAGGACTCATCGGTGAGCTTGACGCAGGTGTTCGGCGGGCGCGGAAAAGCAACGGAGCTCGAGCCTCTCGGCGTGATCGACATCGGGTCGAACTCGGTGCGTCTCGTGGTGTACGAGGGCGCCGTGCGGGCGGCCATGCCGATCTTCAACGAGAAGGTCCTGTGCGGGCTCGGCAAGTCGATCGCCTCCACCGGGCATCTCGGCGCTGAGAGCGTGGAGCGGGCGCTCGAGGCGTTGCGGCGGTTCCGCGCAATCGCGCATATCCTCAAGGTAAAGAACCTCCGTGTGCTGGCCACCGCGGCAGTGCGCGAAGCCGAGGACGGGCACGACTTCATCGTGCGCGCGGAGAAGGCGGCCGGCACGCGTATCGAAGTTCTTTCCGGCGAGATGGAAGCGCAATTCGCCGCCTACGGTATCCGCATGGGCTTCATGAATGCGGACGGACTCGCGGCCGACCTCGGTGGCGGCAGCCTCGAAGTGATCGACATCTACAAGGACCGCCTCAACGACGCGGCGACCCTGCCGCTCGGCGGCCTGCGTCTCATCGACCAGACGGCGAACCGCATCGAGCGCGCGCTGCCGGTGGTGGATGAATCGGTTGCGCGCATCAACTGGCTGGTCAACGGGCGAGGGCGTCCGTTCTACGCGGTCGGCGGCACGTGGCGCGCGCTTGCCAAGCTGCACATGGAGCACACGAACTACCCCCTGCGCGTGATGCACGGCTATTCCATTCCGACGCGCGAGGCGATCGAGTTCTGCCAGTTTGTGCGCCGGACGAAGAAGGTTTCGACTCTCAGGGGTATGGAAGAGGTGGCGCGCGCGCGGCGCGACGTGGTGCCCTACGGCGCGCTGGTGCTCGAACGTCTGCTCGAGGCGCTGGCGCCCTCGGAGGTGATCTTCTCCGTCTTCGGCATCCGCGAAGGGCTGCTGTTCAGCCTCATGACGCCGCACGAGCAGGCCAAGGATCCGTTGCTCTGTTTCTGCGAGGACTATGCGCGCCTCAGGTCCCGTTCGGTCGCACATGCGCACGAGCTCTGCTCATGGACAGACGCGCTGTTCGAGGGGGATGGCCTCAAGGAAACGGAGGAGGACCGGCGGCTGAGACATGCCGCGTGCCTTCTCTCCGACATCGGCTGGCGGGCGCATCCCGACTACCGGGGTGAGCAAAGCCTCAACGTGGTGGCTCACTCGGGGATGTCGGGTATCGATCATCCCGGCCGCATCTTCCTCGCGCTCGCCGTCTACTACCGGCACGTGGGATCGGACGAGGCGAAGGGGGACGATCTTTCGGCCCGGCTCCGGCTCGCGGTCAGCAAGCGGGCGCAGAAACGCGCTCGCATCATCGGCGCGGCCATTCGCGCGGCCCATATGCTCTCGATCGGCATGCCGGGCGTCATCGACGAGACCAAGCTCTCCTACGAGGGACCGAAGCTCGTTCTCACCATTCCCAGGACTTACGAGGCGCTCGACGGCGAACGGCTGAGGCGGCGCTTCGGAATGCTCGCAGAGCTTGTGCAACGGGAGCCGGAGATCCGCATTCTGGGCTGAGCACAGACGCAAATTTGCGCTGGTCTCGGGCGCTTCTGATCCCGTATCTATCGTAGCCAGTGGCCGACCGGCCTTCATATCCTCGCGCTGAGTGTTTTCTTTGCACTTGACCCGCCCCTGTCCAGGATCTTGCTTCTTGCCGGAAAGCCGGATCGCGCGGTGGGGCTCGAAGCGATTGTGGGATGAAAAGCACACTAAGGATGCACGCCGCTCATGGCCGATGATCCCTACGAAATTCTGGGCGTGCCCCGTGGCGCGACCGACGATCAGATTCGGCGTGCCTACCTCAAGCTCGTCAAAGAGCTGCATCCCGACGTCAATCCATCGAAGACGGCCGAGGAGCGTTTCAAGAAGGTGACGGCGGCGCATGACATCGTCGGCGACCCCGATCGGCGCCGGCAGTTCGATGCTGGCGAGATCGATGCCTCGGGCGAGCCGCGCAGGCCTGCCTATCGGCCGCAGGGCGCGGGGGCGCGGTCGCGTGGCGGCGGGCCGATCTTCGAGGATTTCGGCGACGTCTTCTCCGACCTGTTCTCCGGCATGGGACGCGGCGGTGGAGGCCGCGCCGGGTTCTCCACGAAGGGGCGGGATGTCCGCTACACGCTGGACGTGGATTTTCTGGAGGCCGTGCAGGGCGCGAAGAAGCGGGTGACGCTGCCGGACAACGGTGTGCTCGATCTCGCCGTGCCGGAAGGTGTGTCGGACGGGCAGATCCTCCGTCTTCGCGGGCGCGGAGAGCCTGGCGTGGCGGGCGGCGAATCCGGCGACGCGCTGGTCGAGATCCGCGTGCGTCCGCATCGCGATTTCCGGCGCGAGGGCGACGACATCCTGATCGAAGTGCCGATCACCATCGACGAGGCGGTTCTTGGCGGCAAGGTGGAGGTTCCGACCGCGTCGGGCCGGGTGCAGCTCACCATCCCCAAGGGCACCAGCTCCGGGCAGGTGCTGCGGCTCAAGGGCAAGGGCATCCGCAATGCGGCGACGGGAGCGACCGGCGATGAGCTGGTCACGGTGCGCATCGTGCTACCGGATACCATCGACGACAGCCTCTCGTACTTTCTGACGGAATGGCGCCAGAAGCATAAGTACGATCCGAGGAAGTAGGGCAACAGGCAGCGGAGTGTCGTGCCGCCGCGCTCAGCTCTCCTCGGGAAGGCCGATGGCGAGCACCTCGCCTTTGGCGAGCGTCAGAGCCAACTCGCCACGCTTCAGCTTGAGCGCGTCCTCGCCGAAGAGCTGCCGGCGCCAGCCCTTGAGGGCGGGGACATCGGGATCCTTTTCGCTCGCGATGCGCTCCAGATCGTCGGCGTCTGCGATGAGGCGTGGGGCCACGCGGTGACGTGCGGCGGAGGCCTTGAGCAGCACCTTCAGCAACTCGATGGTGGCGGTGGCTTCCGCGGACATGGGCTGGCTGTGCGGAAGCGCTGGCACAGTCTTCGGATCGCGCTCGAGGCCGCGCTTCACCGCGTCCACGATCTCCTTGGCGCGCTGTGAGCGCGAGAAGCCGTCGCTCAGCGTGCGAAGCTCGGAGAGTTTCTCCGGGCTCGTGGGCTGCTGGTTGGCGATGTCGTAGAGAGCTTCGTCGCGCAGGATGCGTCCGCGCGGCACGTCCTGCGCCTGCGCAAGGCGCTCGCGCCAGGCCGCCAGCTCGATCAGAACGGCGAGGGCTTTGCGGTTCTTGACGCGCATCTTGAGGCGCTGCCAAGCGTTCTCCGGGTGGCTCTCGTAGGTCGAGGGCGCGGTCAGTTCCGCCATCTCCTCGTCCAGCCACGATTCCCGGTTGGTCACCTCGAGCTCGGTCTTGAGGTGGGTATAGATGTCCCGCAGGTGAGTGACGTCGCCAATGGCGTAGACGAGCTGTTTTTCCGTCAACGGACGGCGGCTCCAGTCGGTAAAGCGCGAGCTTTTGTCGAGGTCGCGGCCGGTGATCTTCTTCACCAGATTGACGTAGCTCACGCTTTCGCCGAAGCCGCAAACCATGGCGGCGATCTGCGTGTCGAAGACCGGCGCCGGGATGAGGCCTGCCTCGGAGAAGACGATCTCGATGTCCTGGCGCGCGGCGTGGAAGACCTTCACGACCTTCTCGTCCGCCATGAGGTCGTAGAAGGGCTTTAGATCGAGGCCCTCCGCCAGCGGGTCCACGATCACCTCGTCGCCGGGGCCGGCGAGCTGGATCAGGCAGAGGTCAGGCCAGAACGTCTGCTCACGCATGAACTCGGTGTCGACGGCGACGAAGTCGCCGGCGGCGAGCCTGGAGCAGGTTTCGGAAAGGGCAGAAGTCGAGGTAATGACGCGCATTGCGCGACGGTTATAGACACGGGAAGCGCGGATGTCGCTAGTTCCGTGCGCGCCGGGCGCATTTTCTCCCCGATGAGCGTCGGGGAGACACGACGCTGCGGCGCGGCCGTCCGGTGCCATTCGGCCGGTCCGGCGTGCTCGCTTGCGGTTCTCGCCGCTTGAAGGCGTGCCCTTTCGCGCGCGCCAAGTCCGGCCAAAATAAAATCCGGCGGAAAAGTAAAATGGCAGGGTGCGACATCTAGTCAAGTAAACGCCTGTGATGTATAAAATTCCGCAGGCGCGGGTCACGAGCAGTCACGGATTTCTAGAGGGCGAAGGTTTCGGATTAGGCCAAACTATTGTTGGCCGGTTTCCGATTTTGCTCGCCTTGTTCAAATCCTGAAAACGAAACTCCAAAATATTGATTTGCGCTGCCATTCCGCGTGCGGTTGCCCCGCATGACGTGTCGCGGGCGTTGCGGCCGCTAAGGTGTCGCGTAGGAGTGTGGCGTGCAAGAGCTTGGCAGGAAGAGCCCGATCGGTGTCCGAAGCTCCGCGCTTCAGCCTTATATGATCGCAGAAAATCCATTCAAGCGTGTGGCGACCGGACCCGCAGTGCAGCTTATCGCGCGGGATGCGTTCGTCTCCGATACGGCCATCAAGCTCGATCAGGTTATTCTGGAGATCCGCTCGCTCGGCCGGGAAATCCAGATTTTGAAAGGCGACATTGCAGAGGTGCGCGAGGACGCATCGCGGAGCTACCGGTTTTCCGAATTTCAGGAACGGGAGTATAAGGCTCGCGCTGCAAAGATCGACGATCTCTCGCGCCGATTTGATTTCTTGAAAACGCGGCTCGATGCGGTCGATGGAAATTCGAAAGGGGATTATCAAGCTTTTCGGACTTTCGAGGCCGTTAGCCGCCGTTTGACGGAATTGGGGACGCTTGAGCGTGAATTCCGGGAGGTTTCCGGAAAGTTGAAGCTCAGCGCGGGGCTGTTTTCGGCGTCCGTGGCGATGTGGCTGGTGGTGCTGGTCCTGCTCTGAACCCGCCGATCGACCGAAGCCAGACAACTTGGACAAGGCGGCTTTGGGCAGCTTCCCCAGGCTCGTCCTGACTGCCTCGCTGCGGGGGGTGATGCCGACGGGCTCTTTTCACCTAAGAGACTGATTCAAAATCGGCTTTCTCGAACTTGCAAGCGTGGCTCCCGGGTTGCCCGCTCCGGTCTGCCGGAACGGTCCCCAAAGCCTTGACTTTGCGGGGGCATCATGCGCTTTTCCGCCAACTTCAATCAGGGGTATAGCCACGGGCACGCCGGATTCGTTCGATCCGGCGTTTGGATCGGGGCCTCAAGGTATTGGCAGATGGCAGACGGGAAGAAGGCGGAAGCGGGCGTGGGCAAGGCAGGGGCGGCTCAGGGGACGCTGCATCGATACCGGTCTCATACGTGCGGGGCGCTGAGGTCTGGCGACATCGGGACCACGGCGCGTCTTTCCGGCTGGGTCCATCGCGTGCGCGACCATGGCGGCGTTCTGTTCATCGATCTGCGCGACCACTATGGCGTGACGCAGGTGGTTGCCGACCCGGACAGCCCGGCCTTCAAGATGGCCGAGACCGTGCGTTCGGAGTGGGTGATCCGCGTTGATGGCAGCG
Organism: Hyphomicrobium zavarzinii ATCC 27496; assembly: GCF_000383415.1. GTDB lineage: Bacteria > Pseudomonadota > Alphaproteobacteria > Rhizobiales > Hyphomicrobiaceae > Hyphomicrobium_C > Hyphomicrobium_C zavarzinii. The sequence goes on from NZ_KB911255.1 coordinate 724,384, forward strand.
TGCGCAAGCGCCCCGACGGCACGACGAATGCGGAATTGCCCACTGGCGAGATCGAGGTTTACGCGACCGAGATCGAGGTGCTGTCCGAAGCCAAGGAATTGCCGGTCCCCGTGTTCGGAGAGCCGGACTATCCGGAAGACCTGCGCCTCACCTACCGCTTCCTCGATCTGCGCCGCGAGACGCTGCACGGCATCATCATGAAGCGGCTTCAGATCACGAAGTCGCTGCGCGCGCGGATGCATGACGCTGGCTTCAACGAATTTCCGACGCCGATCCTGACTGCGTCCTCGCCCGAGGGTGCGCGCGACTTCCTCGTGCCGTCGCGTATTCACGCGGGCAAGTTCTACGCGCTGCCGCAGGCTCCGCAGCAGTACAAGCAGCTGCTCATGGTCTCGGGCTTCGACCGCTACTTCCAGATCGCGCCGTGCTTCCGCGACGAGGACCCGCGTGCCGATCGTCTGCCGGGCGAATTCTATCAGCTCGACCTCGAGATGAGCTTCGTCGAGCAGGAGGACATTTTCCAGACGATGGAGCCGATCCTGACCTCCGTGTTCGAGGAGTTCGCGGACGGCAAGCGCGTGGATCGCGGCTGGCAGCGCATTCCCTATGACACGGCCATCGCAAAGTATGGCTCCGACAAGCCGGACCTGCGCAACCCGATCGAGATGCAGGATGTGACCGAGCATTTCCGCGGCTCGGGCTTCAAGGTGTTCGCGCAGATGATTGAGCGCGATCCCAAGGTGCGCGTGTGGGCTATCCCGGCTCCGGGCGGCGGTTCGCGCGCGTTCTGCGATCGCATGAACGCGTGGGCACAGAAGGAAGGCCAGCCGGGTCTCGGCTACATCTTCTGGCGCGAGGAGGAAGGCGCTGCCGGTGCCGGCCCGATCGCGAAGAACGTGGGCGCAGAGCGGGCTTCCGCCATTCAGGCGCAGATGGGCCTCAAGACGGGCGATGCCTGCTTCTTCACGGCTGGCGATCCAGCCAAGTTCTACAAGTTCGCGGGGCTGGCGCGTGATGAGGTGGGCCGCGAGCTCAAGCTCGTCGACGAAGGGCGCTTCGCGTTCGCGTGGATCGTCGACTTCCCGTTCTACGAGTGGAACGAGGACGAGAAGAAGATCGACTTCTCGCACAACCCGTTCTCGATGCCCCAGGGCGGTCTGGAAACGCTCCAGGCGGCGACGAGCCCGGAGGACTATCTTAAGATTAAGGCCTACCAGTACGACATCGTCTGCAACGGCTATGAGATCGCATCGGGCGGCGTGCGCAACCATCGCCCCGATGCGATGATCGCCGCGTTCGGCGTCGCAGGGCTCGGGCCTGAGGTCGTCGAGGAGCGCTTCGGCGGCATGCTGCGCGCGTTCCAGTACGGCGCACCTCCGCACGGCGGCATGGCAGCCGGCATCGAGCGCATGGTGATGCTGCTCACGGGCACCAAGACGGTGCGCGACGTAGCCCTGTTCCCGATGAACCAGCAGGCCAACGATCTCTTGATGGGTGCGCCGAGTGAGGTCTCGCCGAAGCAGCTTCGCGAGCTTTCGATCCGTGTGGTGACACCCGAGAAGAAGTAGGCCTTCGTTTCAGCGTGTCTGGACCCCGACCTACGTCGGGGTGACGCCATTTGCGCGGATAGCGGCTCTCCTCCCAGGGCCGTCATCCCGGCGCCATGCTTGGCACGAGCGGCCGGGATCAAGGCTCTGTGAGCAAGAACGCGGATGCGCGCCGATCATCGATATGCATCGCAATTGCGCTCATGCCCGGCAAGTGCTGGGCGAGGAGCGGGTGTTGTCGTTCGTGCGGTCTGGTTTCAGCGCCCGCCGATGCCGAGGCCGTCGAGGTAGATCAGCACGGCGGCTTCGAGCAGCTCCTCGGGGCGCATGGGGATCGGGCGGCGGGCCTGATCGCCGCGAGCGAACAGCGCGGCGATGCCGTGCGACAGCGACCAGATGTGAAGTGCCATCATCAATGGCGGCGGGCGGCGCTCCTTCGGCAGCGTGGCAATCAGCGCCTCGCAGGCTTCGCGCAGCACGGCGAAGGCGCGGTCTCCCTCCGCGCGGACTTCCGGATATTCCGAAAGCGAAAGGCCGGATTCGAACATGGCCGAGAAGTAGGCGGGCTCGCTGCTGGCGAAGGCCAGATAGGCCGCGCCGAGGCGGTTGAAAGCGTCCCGTGCGTTGGGGCGCCCTTCGTTCCAGGCGACGGTCAGCGCGCGGGTGAAGGCCTCGAAGCCGCGCTTGGCTATGTCAGCGATGAGGGCGTCCCGGTCGCGGAAATGGCGATAAGGTGCGGCGGGAGAGACGCCGGCCGCCCGCGCGGCTTCGGCAAAGGTGAAGCCTGCCGGACCCTTCTCGCGGATCAGGTTCAGCGCGGCCTCGATCAGCGCCTCGCGCAAGTTTCCATGGTGATAGCCGCGGCGCTCGCCGGGCCCGCGGTCTTTGTGCCAGCTCATGAAAATGAGTGTAGCTTATTTGGCGGCAGCGGGCAGCAGGTAACGGGCAGTAGGCAGTAGGCAGTAGGCAGTGGGGCGACGGCGAGTGAGGGTTGGGGAAGACGGGTGACAATCATTTACGTTGATGCGGATGCCTGCCCGGTGAAAGAGGAGGCCCTGCGGGTTGCGGACCGGCACGATCTTGCGATCGTCTACGTGTCCAACACCTGGATGCGGCTGCCGGAAGGCAGCAAAGTCGAGCGTGTGGTGGTGCAGGAGGGGCCGGATGCGGCCGACGACTGGATCGCGAGCCGTATCGTGGCGGGCGATATCGCGGTGACGGCCGATATTCCTCTGGCCTCGCGTTGCCTCAAGACTGGCGCTCAGGCCCTCGGCCCCACGGGTAAGCCGTTCACCGACGCGAGTATCGGCATGGCGCTCGCGATGCGCGATCTCTCGCGGCATCTGCGTGAGACCGGTGAAGGCGGCAGCTTCAATGCGTCGTTCACGCGGCAGGACAGATCGCGCTTCCTCGAAGCGCTCGAGCTCGCTGTGCAGCGGGCGAAGCGGGGCAAATGAAGTCGGGGCAGCAGGCAGCGGGCAACAGGTAGCCCGTGGGTAGTAGGCAGTAGGCAGTAGGCAGTAGGCAGTAGGGTTCCACGGCGGGTGAGGACGAGGGGGAAACTCGTCTCCTCGCGCTAGTTCTTGATCGAGCGCAGCTCCTCGGCGATGCGCGCGGACTGGGACGGCCAGCTCGCGGCAAGCCAATCGTCGGTGCCGAACAGCCAGTACCAGAAGCGGTTCCGGCGGAAGTACCGCTCGACCGTGACCTTGTGCATCTTCTCGACGGTGGTGGAGAGGGAGTGCAGCATTTCCACAGGCCTCGCCGCGGCCTGCTCCAGGCTTTGGATGCGGGCGACGAGGGTGGCGACGGCGACCGCCGCGTCCTGCCCCTGGCTGTCGAGCGTGGTCGCCAGGGTGTGCTGGTTGGTGTTGATCTTGGCCAGGCTGTCGTGCAGCTCGGAGAGATCCTGCGTGAAGCCTTCGGAGAGACGCGTGAAGGCCGCGTGTCCGTTCGTCACTTCCTGGGCGATGGTCTCGCTCAGGCGGGCGAGCGCGTCGCGCAGGCTGACGCGATCCTGCGCGGCGAGGCTTTCGGCGTTCTCGGCCCGCGCGGCGTGCGCGTTGAGCGCCTCCTCCAAGAGGCCGAGACGGCGATGGGCTTCCGCCAGGCTGTCGGTTGCGGCCGTGTGCTGGGCGTCGCGCGCCGCGGCGGCGGCGTTCAATTGCTCGACGATGGGGGGCGAGACGAGGTTTGCGATCTCTCCCGGCTGACGCTCGAGCCCGGCGGTGAGGGCCTGGATGCTGGCGTTCAAGGCCTGCTCGTTCGTGCGCGCGTGCTCGCGTTCCTCAAGGGCGGCTTCCTCGATGGCTTCGAGGCGATCGAGAAGCGGTGCCAGATCCACGGTCTGCTTCGCGGCGAGGGATTCGACCGCGGCGCGTGTCACCGAGATCTCGGCCTGCAGTGCGCGCTCCAGCAACCCCAGGCGGTCCTGAAGCGGTCCGAAGTCCGCCGACACAGGGTTGCGTGCCGATAGAAATGCCTGCTCGAGGCTCTGCAAGCGGTCTCCGAAGACGGTCTGGATCTTCTCGTGCGTGAGGCCGCCGAGGCGGGTCGCTTCTTCGCGTTGAGCCATGAGTTCCCGCTGCAGATCTTGCAGCACTCCCGATAAGATTTTTCTCTCGTTTGCCAAGTCGCTGGTGAGGGCACGCACCGATTGCTCGAGGGTGTCGATGCGCGATTGCTGGGTCTGCGCCTGAGCGGCCGCGAGGCTCGCCAAGTCAGATGAAATGGTGCGAGAGGGCTGAGGCGGCACGGCGGCGGCGCTGCGAACGCGCTCGCGCACGGCTTCGACGTCGAGCGTAGCCTCCGGCATGGGGGCGGCCAGAGTGCGCGGGAAGACGCCAGGCAAGAGCCGCCCCAGGCTCGCGAACTCGACGCCGCTGTCGAACAGCGCGTAGACAACGTCGGCGACGCTGACGGGGGATTGCTTGCGGTAGGCGTGAGCGGCGGCGAGCCTCAGCACCTCCTCGAGCGCTTCGGCGCGCCTCGGCACGGTCTTGCCGTTGCCGGGTGCGGCCGGGATCTCGGTTGCGATGACGGTCGCGGCCTCGCGGCGCAAGGCAGCGACGCGCACGCCGCGGATTTCGAACGGCTCGGCGGCGTCCTCGGTGCGGGTGAGGGCGTAGATGAGATGCTCGATGCGCACCTCGTTGGCGCGGTGGGCGGCCGCCACGTCGAAGGCGTGGTTGCAGCAGTCGAGTACGGTTTCGTCGACCCAGATCGGGGCGCCGCGCGGTGCGCCGGCGGAGGGACGCGTTCTTTGGCTTACGAAAAACGGGTCGGCCTGTTGCGGCTGGGCATGGTCTCCTGGCGCGGCCTGGGGCGTCCTCAGATCCAGATCTTCGCCTCGGTAACCCATACTCTACTCCCGTCACGCAACGCGAAACGCGGAGTACACAATCTCCGGATTTCGCCCCCACACAAATGCGCGCGATCCGATCGAACGTTCTGTCGTTCGACCCCACCCGTGCGGCTCGCCGCAATCGCGCGCCGGCAGACAATATCCTCTAATTCCGCACGGGGCGAGAGGTGTGGCGGACATGGTAAATCGCGCCAGCACAAGGGTTAGTGCCGCCCGCGCTTTCCCAGATTCCCGCCATGCTGGGGTCAGAATCGGTGATAAACTCTCTTGCACAACCGAGAGAGCCGATACGTGACTGGGTTCGAACCGCAATTTCCGCGCCTGAGGCGGCCCTCCATCAAAGGGATGCTGCTGGCGCTCGGCGCTGCTCTCTCGCTCGTGGGCGGCGGAGCGAGCGGCGCAGTCGCGGCGCCGGGGGATACCAAGCCCTACGACGACAAGCTGATGCGGCTCGCCGAAATTCTGGGTGCTGTCCATTACTTGCGCGAACTTTGCAGTGCGAACGATGGGCAGGTATGGCGTGACCGGATGAAAGAGCTGCTCGACACGGAAGGGGGCACCGCGTTGCGGCGGGCGCGCCTCACACGCAGCTTCAATCAAGGCTATCGCAGCTATCGGCGCACCTATGTGACGTGCACGCCGACGGCGCAGTCGTCCATCGAGCGTTTCCTCGCCGAGGGCATTCAAATTGGCGACGGACTGGTGAAGAATACGCCTTAACTTCAGTGCACTCGGTAGGACGAGCGCCATGCGGCGGCGGCGTTCTCACGAAACAGAGGGTAGCGGGTAGTTTACTGTGAATTACCGCGGGGTCTGGTCGCCAAGGTTCACCGTGTTAGGTGTACGAATTGCAAGGGTCGAGAGTCGTGAGGCGAGGGGTGGCTTGGCTTGGCTCTCGAATTAGCTTCCTGGGGGAAGGACTGTGATGGCTACTCATATCGAACTCAATTCGTCCGAAGACCTGAGCTTCCGCGCGCTTAGCCTTATTCTCGCGGCTTGGGACGAAGGGACGGAAAGTGGGGTCGCACCGGAGCAGATGGCCTATGCCGCTCTGTTCACGGCGCTGACCGATCTTGTCTCTCTCTATGGAGAGGATGCCGTCAAGAAGCTCGCAGTCGGGCTCGAGCGGCGGATCGAAATGGGCGAATTCACGCTCGATCGCAACGTGCAGTAAGCTCGTTTTCTTTGCTTTCCGTCGTCTAGGATCTTGAAACTCGGCCGCCATGCGGCCGGGTTTTTCCGTTTGTGACCCTGTCTCAGGTCAACATCTTCAGCACCATCTCGCCTATCAGCAGGGCGCCGAAGCCGATCAGCAGCACGCCCGAAATGCGGTTCGTGTAAGCCAAATGCGCCGGGCTGAAGCGGTGGCGCAGGCGGCCGATCAGGCGCGAGAGGCCGAGCCACCACATGAAACTTCCGCCCATGATGGACGCGACCATGGTCAGGGCGTCCACGTAGCTGTGGACCTCCACGAAGGTGCTGATGCCGCCGAAGATGGCGAACAAGCCGAGCACGGCGCCGGGATTGGTGATGGTGAGGAAGAACGTTTTCGGGATGTCCCAGGCATAGTCGCGCAGGGACGCTGCTCCTTCGCCCTCGGCCTGAACGCTCATCAAGCGTGGCGGCGCGACGTAGAGCTTGAGGCCGAACAGGATCAGCGCGAGGCCGCCTACGATCTGGATTGTCTGGCGGTGATATTCGATGGCGCCCGAGATGGCGCCGACGCCGAGGCTGGCGAAGAGAGCGATGAGGCCGTCGCCCAGCATGGCGCCGATGCCGGCGGCGAGGCCGCCCCAAAAGCCGCGTTCGATGGCGCGCTGTATGCAGAGTACGTTGACGGGACCGACTGGAGCCGCGACAAGCACACCGATCACTATTCCAACGGGGATGATCAGCAGGTTGGGGACTAGCTGCATGCGCGCCACCTTGGCGACAGCGCTATATCGACTTCCGGCATTGCACCTCGAATGGGACCTGGCTGACCCAGGTCGATGGAAGGGAAATCAGAGCCTCATGGGTTACGAACCGAAGGTGCTCGCATTCGCTGTGGATGGGATCGCACGCGCTCCCGACGCGCAAAGGGCGGTCTCGAAGCAAAACACCACGATGCACACCCGGCGGCGAGCCGCAAACGGCAGTCTTGGCGCGCTTTCATTGGTAGCGGCGGCGCTGTGCCTTGTCCATGCCAATACCTCAAGTTTTCAGGCGCTTGCGGGGGAAAAAGCGGCTGTCGCGGAAAAAAGCGGCGCTGCCGAAAAGGTGGTGCCCGAGGAGCGGGCGTTCCATGGCGCGCTGCCTCCGAACGTGGCGGATATGCGCGAGCAGATCCTTGCAGCCGTGCACGCCGGAGATGTGGCGGAGCTGAAGGGCGCCATCGAGTGGAACGAGATCAAGCCGGATTTCGGCGAGGACGCGAACAAGGATCCGATCGCGTATTGGAAGAAGATCTCGGCCGACGGAGAGGGGCGGGAGGTGCTCGCGACCATCGCGAACCTGCTGGCGCTGCCTCCAGCGCGTCTCGCCATCGGGAAAGACCCCGAAAACACGATGGTCTACGTCTGGCCGTACCTGGCCGAGCTGCCGCTCGACAGCCTGAAGCCTCAGGAGGAGGTGGATCTCTATCGCCTCGTGCCCCCCGCGGCTGCCAAGTCCATGCGGGATGCGAAAAAATGGGCGTGGTGGCGTATTGCTATCGGAGCGGATGGAACCTGGCACACGTTCCGGAAGTACCAGTAGAGGTATTTCGCGGCACACGGGGCAAGGGGCGGACATTCTTCCCGTGAGGCGAGCTGCGGCATGACGCGCCTTGCGTTGCAGTCCTCTATTCTTAAACGGTATCAACCAATTCCGCTGTGGGGATGCAGGTATCTGGAAGGTTCGATATAGTGCCCCCATGTAAGTGACCGCGCCCTTATTGGTCGGTGCGGTCGGGTCAGCGTACTTCGAGGTTGAATGATGTTTGGGTTCAGGATTTCCGCGCTTGTTCTCGGCGCCGGGCTTGTTGCTTTCGGAGCCGCTGCTCCGGCAGCCGCGCAGGGCCTCAGCCAGTATGGAATGTGGGGTGGCCCGCCCGCCAGCTCCAAGCCGTCCTATCTCGGTGCGGGGCCGGCTATGATGAAGCCGGTCGATCTGATGCAGGGCGGCGGGCGGCCGTCCATCTCGGCGAAGGCACCTCAAACGGCGAGCTTCTCGAACGGGTTCGCACCGGGCTCCATCGTCATCGATACCGCAGGACGCAAGCTCTACTACACGCTCTCGCAGAGCGCGGCCTATGTGTATCCCATCGCCGTCGGCAAGCAGGGCTTCGCCTGGACCGGCGTCGAGCGGGTGTCGCGCATCGAGGACTGGCCGGATTGGATCCCGCCCGCGGAGATGCGCCAACGCAAGCCCGGCCTGCCGGTCCGCATGACGGGCGGCCTCAACAACCCGCTGGGCGCCAAGGCGATCTATCTCGGCAATACGCTCTACCGCATTCACGGCACCAACGATTCCAAGTCGATCGGGTCGGCTTCCTCGTCGGGCTGCTTCCGGATGCACAACGAGCACGTCGTGCATCTCGCGCAGCACGTCAACGCCTCGACGGTCGTATACGTGATGAAGCGCCTGCCGAAGTCGGGTACCGTGATGCCGCCGGGCTATACGCCTGCCGCAAAGGCTCAGCCGCAGCAGGCTAGCGAGCCTGCGCCGGAGGCGCCGCCTGCCGCCGCTCAGCCGGATGCGGCTGCTCCGCCGGCCAACGGAGCCGCGCCCGAGGCGAAGCCTGCCGATCAAGGCATCTGAATTCCAGCGTTCCGCGGGGGTGCGACGACTTAAACCTCCGCGGACGTTGTAGGCCCGCGCCGCTTCGCGTACAGGACGCGGGCGGATGTCCGATGGCGACGTCGGCGAGCTTCTGTCTGCCGGGCGACCGTGGATGGCCCACGCAATCCGGTGGTGCTGGCGCGGCAACTACAATAAGGTGCGATTCTGACCACCACGCGGCGACGTTCCGCGGGGTTAAGACGCGCGAGCCAGCGCTTATCGCAACAAACGAGGTCAGGAAAATGAGCAACGCAATCTCACTCGAGCTTCTGGCCTTCAACCTGAAGCTCCTCGGACGCCAGCGCCGCAAAAGCCTTCTGATCAGCGCCGGACGCCCCGAGGACAAGAAGCGCATGCTTCCCGCCATCCGGCGCATTCTCACACTCGATGTCGAGCTTTACGCGACCCCCGGCACGCACCGCTTCTTCGTTGCCAACGGCATCAAGAGCACCGAGATCCACAAGATCACCGACGGGCGCTCGCCGAACATTCTCTCGTTCCTCAAGGCCAACCGGTTCGATCTCGTCATCAACGTGCTCACGGGCGACGAGGACTACGACGAGAGCTCGGATGCGAAGCTCATCCGCAAGCTCTCCATCGAGAACGGAATTCCGCTCATCACGGATGCCGACGTGGGCATCGCGACGCTCGAGCAGATCATCATCGATGCCGAGCGCGGCACCTATCGCTACCGCCTCGCCGACGACAGCGAACCCTGGAACCTTAGGCTCCGGTTCCTTCAGGCGGCAGAGCGTCTCGGCGGTCTCGCCAATCATCACGCGCATTTCGACAAGGCGTATCTGATCACGCACGAGAACCTGCGGCTCAGCCAGGTCGACATGCAGAAGAAGTGGGAGCTCTACCGCTACCTCAAGGAGAACTACACGCACGACGATCTCGTGGAGCGCATCAGCCGCGGCGTCGAGACCATGATCCATCAGGGCGCAACCTACTGCCGAACGATGGTGGACGCGGACAGCACCGTCGGCCTTCTTCCGATCAAGGCGGCGCTCGAGGTCAAGCAGCGGTATGCGGGGCGCATCCAGTTCGAGGTGGGCGTGCAGCCGCTGCAGGGCGTGCTCGATCCGGCCTCGTTCGAGCAGTATGCGGAAGCCTGCGAGCTCGCGGATTATTGCGGCGGCTTGCCCTCGCGTGACCGGCCCAAGCCCGAGAAGCATCTCGACGTGGTGCTGTCGCTCGCCAAGAAGCTCGGCAAGCCGGTGGACGTGCACATCGACCAGGAGAACAATCCGCTCGAGAACGAGACCGAGCTTCTCGCGGAGAAGACCATTGAGCACGGCATGCAGGGCCGCGTGTTCGGCGTGCACGCGATCTCGCTCTCGGCCAAGGAAGATCGCGAGCAGGACCGCATCATCGAGAAGGTGAAGGAAGCGGATATGGGCATCATCATCTGCCCGTCTGCGGCCCTCAGCATGAAGCAGCTGCCGATGACGGCGCCGCTGCACAACTCGATCGCGCCGTTCGTGAAGCTCAGGGAAGCGGGTGTGCGCTGCTATCTCGGCGTGGACAATGTCCACGATCTCTTCATGCCGATGGTGGACGGCGACATGTGGACGGAAGCCCGCATGCTGATGGAAGCCTGCCGCTTCTACGACATCGACGAAGTGGCGGCGTGGGCCTGCCAGAAGCCGATCACGGCGAAGGCCCAGGGTGGCGCTTCGGCTGCGAAGCCCGCTGCCAAACCGGCGCCGGTGTCGCAGGAGGCTGGGGCTGAGAAGGAGCTTCTCAAGAAGCGCGCGGCCAGCGGCCGCCGCGACCGCTGAGCCGAGCTATAGTCGCGTATTCGAGAGACGCCCATGACGACCGCCACAACGAGGCCCCATGTGACGGTGTTGGCGGATCGCGGTGTCGTTTCCGTCACGGGAGCCGATGCGGAAAAGCTGCTCGGCGGACTGATCACAAACGACATCGCGCTGATCGCTGAAGCGCACGCGCTTTATGCGGCGCTGCTTGCACCGCAAGGCAAGATGCTGTTCGACTTCCTGGTGGTGAAGAGAGGGGACGGCTTTCTCCTCGATACGCTGCGGGAGAAGACGGGAGATCTCGTCAAGCGGCTCTCGATGTACAAGCTCAGGGCGCAGGCAGAGATCCGCGACGTGTCGGCTGACTTCGCCGTCGGCGCTGCTTGGGGCGGGGAGACCGTGCCGTCCGACGTTCCGGCTGGAGCGCTGGTCTATGCGGATCCGCGTCTTCCGGCGCTCGGGAGCCGTTTCATCGCGGATGTGACCGCGGTGCGTGATGCCGGGGATGCAGTGAACGCGTCACCGGAGGCTTATGAGGCTCATCGCATCGGGCTCGGCGTTCCCGAAGGCGGGCGGGATTTCGTGTTCGGCGATACGTTTCCGCACGAGGCGCTGCTGGACCAGTTGAACGGCGTGTCGTTCGACAAGGGCTGTTACGTGGGCCAGGAGGTGGTGTCGCGCATGCAGCATCGCACCACGGTTCGCAAGCGGGTGGTGCCTGTGGAGGCCGACCACGAGCTGCCACAGGGGCCGCTCCCTGTTCTGGTTGGGGAGGCTGAAATCGGCCGTCTCGGATCTGTTGCGGGCCAGCGCGGGCTTGCTCTCCTGAGGCTCGACCGCGTGGCAGAAGCGCAGCGCGGCGGCACGCTGGTGACCGTGAACGGTCTTCCGCTTCGCGTCGTGCTTCCGTCGTTCGCCACCTTTCAGCTCGGGGCTCCGAATGAAATTGCCTGACGCCGACGTACTGGCGCGTTGCCCCTGGGCCGGCATCGACGATCCGCTCTACGCGCGTTATCACGATGAGGAATGGGGCGTGCCCCATGCGGACGATCAGCGCCTCTTCGAAAAGCTGCTGCTCGAAGGTTTTCAGGCTGGGCTCTCGTGGATCACGATCCTGCGAAAGCGCGAGTCATTCCGGCGCGCGTTTCATGATTTCGATCCGGCTCGCATCGCGCGCTACACCGAGAGGGACATCGCGCGGTTGATGGCGGACGAGGGAATCGTGCGCAACCGCCTCAAGGTGCTGGCTGCGATCGACAACGCGAAAGCCTATCTCGTGCTCAGAAAGCGGCAGTCGCTCGCGTCGTTCCTGTGGCATCACGCGGGCGGGAAGCCCGCCATCAACGCCTATGCCAAGGTGGGCGAGGTTCCGGCTTCGACGGATGTGTCCGTGCGGCTTTCCAAGGCGCTCAAGAAAGAGGGGTTCCGGTTCGTAGGTCCCACCACGCTCTACGCGTTCATGCAGTCGACGGGCATGGTGAACGATCATCTAACCGGATGCCCGCGCCACAAAGCGTGCGCCAAGCTGCAGCGCGCTTTCGTTCCACCAACGGCTTGAATTGCGATGAGCGAGCCTGGATCCGAGCCCGAGACCCGCGTTCCGCGCGCCTGGCAGAGAATGCTCTCCGGGCGGCGGCTGGACCTGCTTAATCCCTCGCCCGCCGATATCGAGATCGAGGATATCGCGCATGGCCTCGCGCGCGTTGCCCGGTGGAACGGGCAGACGCAGGGGGCGCATGCGTTCTCAGTCGCGCAGCATGTGCTGCTGGTGGAGGAGATCGCGGAGGATCTCAATCCGGATTGGCCGCAGGCGTGGCGGCTCGCGGCTCTGCTTCACGATTCCGCGGAGTACGTGATCGGTGATTTGATTAGCCCGTTCAAAACGGCAATCGGTCTCGACTACAAATCGTTCGAATTGAAGCTGCTCGAGGCCATTCACCGGCGTTTTTCACTGCCGCCGCGGCTTCCGGAGGCGATCACGGCGAAGATCAAGCGTGCCGACAGCATCGCCGCATTTTACGAAGCGACAGGGCTCGCCGGTTTCGCACGCGATGAAGCGCTGCTCTACTTTGGTGAGCCTACCAGGTTGGGAGAGTCGATTCAGCGGAAGCTGATCGCTCTCGAACCGCTGCCTGCGGCAGATGCGCAGCATCTTTTTCTTCGGAGATTTTCCGACCTCAGCCAAGCGCAATAACGCGTGTTTTGGGGCTTTGCGGAAGCTTTCGATTTTATTCCCTGTTTCGCAAAGAAAATCCCGCTTCCGTTGGTTCCGAAAATCGCCACGATCGGCGTTTAGCGGGCAATCAGGAGCGGATGCCATGGTCACAGATGCAAACATCAAGCGGCGGTTTCACGATGGAGAAACCGGCGCAGAAAAAGCACTCCACGCCGCGGTGCGCCCTGAGGCCGCGAACGTGGAAATCGGGCTCAATGCCGCGATCGTTGCTGTGATCGACGACGAGCCCGTCGTGCTCGTGATCCGCAACGAGACGGATAGTGCGAGCGCGACGGACGGGCTTCCGTTCGGTCCCTTCTCGCCCGTGGCGCATCGCACGCTGGAAAGCGGCTTGCGTGCCTGGGTGGAGGAGCAGACGGGCCTCGGTCTCGGCTATGTCGAACAGCTCTACACGTTCGGCGATCGCGGGCGGCACGCAGAGCCCGCCGATCATTCTCCGCACGTGGTTTCCATCGGCTATCTCGCGCTGACCGAAACGGGACATGCGCGCGATCTGCAGCATGGCTCCTGGCGCAGCTGGTATCAGTTCTTCCCGTGGGAAGACTGGCGCAAAGGCAAACCCGAAATTCTCTCCGCCGAGATCGAGCCCAGGCTCAAGGAGTGGGCGCAGCGGCCTGTTCTGCGCTCGGCACCTGCGCGGCCCGTGCAGCGCGAGGATCGCGTGCGGATCTGCTTCGGCCTCGATGGCGGAGCGTGGGACGAGGAGAAGGTGCTCGATCGTTTCGAGCTGCTTTACGAAGCGGGGCTCGTCGAGGAGGCCCGGCGCGATGGGCGCGAATCTGCGTCCTCCTGGGGCGTCACCGCGCCCCGGCTTGGCGCTGCCATGCGCTTCGATCATCGGCGCATCCTCGCGACGGCGATCGGCCGCGTGCGCGCGAAAATCAAATACCGCCCCGTCATCTTCGAGCTGATGCCGGACGATTTCACTCTGTTCGAGCTGCAGAAGACGGTGGAGGCCATCCTCGGCCCGCATCTGCACAAACAGAACTTCCGCCGGCTCGTCGAGAGCGCCGGTCTCGTGGAGCCGACGGGCGAGGTCAAGACGCAAACCGGCGGGCGTCCGGCCAAGCTGTTCCGCTTCCGGCGCGAGGTGCTGCTGGAGCGGCCCGCTCCGGGCGTGCGTGTGAAACCCGTGCGTAGCTAGACTCGCCGCGCTGCGCATTGCTGCGGCGGGTCTGCAAATATTTTCAGCAACGGCCTGGAAAATCGCCGGCGTCTCAACTAGATTCTTTTTGTACGCTCAATGCTCTGATCGAGCATAACCGATGGAACCTTTCGACGGGGCGGGCGTAGGTTACACATGGCGCGTTGATCGACGTGACGTGGTCGTGGAGGTGGCTGGCCTGAGATGGCCGGTGTTTTTCAGGTCCTTCATATACTCAAGTGGAGTATATGATAGAACGGAGGTCAAAATGGCGCTTGGCTCGGCCCATTCGGCTTTGGAGCTTCCCCGGACGGAGGACGCAGCGAGCTGCGCACCGCGCTCGCGGGCGAAGGAGACGGTCGTTCCGCCGTTTGCGTTCACGCCGGCTCTCAAGCGTGAGCTCGAGCCTCTCTACGAGCGGGTGAAGCACGTCGTCACGCCGATGGAGTGGGTGCACTACGCGCCGATCGTGAAGGCGATCAACGAGCTCAAGGCGAAGCGCAATGCCGTTATCCTGGCGCACAACTACATGACGCCGGAGATCTTCCACTGCGTAGGCGATTTCCGTGGCGACAGCTTGCAGCTCGCGAAGGAAGCCGCGCGCGCGGAAGCAGACGTGATCGTGCAGGCCGGCGTGCACTTCATGGCCGAGACGTCTAAGCTGCTCAGCCCGGACAAGACTGTGCTTATTCCCGATCCGCTGGCGGGCTGCTCGCTCGCGGCTTCGATCACGCCTGAGGACGTCCGTGCGTTGCGGGCAGCCTATCCCGGCGTGCCGATCGTCACCTACGTCAACACGAGCGCCGCCGTTAAGGCCGAGTGCGATATCACCTGCACGTCGTCGAATGCGGTCAAGATCGTCGAGAGCCTTGGCGCGCCGCGCGTGCTGCTGATCCCCGACGAGTATCTCGCGAAGTACGTGCAGACCAAGACCAAGGTCGAGATCATCGCCTGGAAGGGCCACTGCGAGGTGCACGAGCGCTTCACCGGCGAAGAGATGAACGCCATGCGCGAAGCGGAGCCGGGCCTGCGCATCATCGCGCATCCCGAGTGCCCGCCGGACGTCATCAACGCGGCGGACTTCACGGGCTCGACGGCGGCCATGATCGACTGGGTGAAGACCAAGCGCCCGGCGAAGGTGGTGCTCGTCACCGAGTGCTCGATGGCGTCCAACGTGGCGGCGGAAGCTCCGGATGTCGAGTTCGTGCGTCCGTGCAACCTGTGCCCGCACATGAAGCGCATCAGCCTCGAGAACATCTACGAGGCGCTGCTCTACAACCGTTACGAAGTGACGGTCGATCCCGCTGTCGCCGAGAAGGCGCGCCGCGCGGTCGAGCGCATGGTGGAGGCTTCGGCCTAAGCTTTTCCTGCGCGGGCCCTCGTGGCCCGCGTCCTCTCCCTGCGGCGTGTGCTTGCTGCGGGCCTACTCCAGCAGTCCGCGATTGATCGTGCTTCTTGCCGGGAAATCGGGTTCCGCTTTCGTCCGGACGCACTTCAGGAGGTCCGCCCATGGACTCCGATCGCAGCCTTCCTCCAAGCCATGGCTTCGCCGATCCTTCCGGCGCGCTTGGGGCGGGCGATATCGTCATCATCGGTGCTGGATTGGCGGGGCTCTTCACGGCGCTTCGCCTCGCGCCTCTGCCGGTTACCGTCGTCGCGGCTGCCCCACTCGGCCAGGGCGCGTCGAGCGTGTGGGCGCAGGGCGGGATCGCGGCGGCTGTGGGTGAGGGCGATACGCCGGCCCAGCATGCGGCCGATACGATCGCGGCAGGTGGCGGTATCGTTGATACGCATGTGGCGGACGTGATCGCCGCGGAGGCGCCAGCCCGCATCGCCGATCTGCTGCGCTATGGCGTTCCCTTCGATCGCGATCTCGCGGGGCACTACGTGCTCTCGCGGGAGGCTGCTCACTCGCAGAAGCGCGTGGTGCGCGTCTCGGGTGATCGGGCAGGCGCGGCCATCATGCAGGCGTTGATCGCGGCGGTGCAAGCCACGCCTTCGATCCGCGTTCTCGAAAACTACGAGGCGCAGGATCTCATCCTCGAAGGCGGCTCGGGAAGCGCTGGGCGCGTGGCCGGTGTGCGGCTCGTGCGGACGGAGGCGAAAGGCACGGGCACTTTCGATTTCATGCCGGCGAGTGCCGTCGTGCTCGCAACGGGCGGGGCGGGTGCGCTCTATTCCGTTACTACCAATCCGATCTATGCGCGCGGCGAGGCCGTGGCCTTTGCGGCGCGGGCGGGCGCGGTGATCGCGGATGCGGAGTTCGTGCAATTCCATCCGACCGCCATCGACGCGCACATGGATCCAGCGCCGCTTGCGTCCGAAGCGTTGCGGGGCGAAGGCGCGACGCTCATCAACGGCAAGGGCGAGCGGTTCATGCTCAGCCTCAATCCGGCAGGCGAGCTTGCGCCGCGCGATATCGTGGCACGCGGCGTATTTTCGGAGATCGTGGCGGCTCGTGGCGCGTTCCTCGATTGCCGCGAGGCGATCGGAGCTGCGTTTCCAACAGCGTTTCCGACCGTTTACAGCCATTGCATCGCGGCGGGCATCGATCCCGTCACGCAGCCCATTCCGGTGGCGCCGGCAGCGCACTATCACATGGGCGGCGTCGCGACGGACCTGTCGGGCCGCACGTCGCTCGAAGGTCTCTGGGCTGTCGGCGAAGTGGCATCCACGGGGCTGCACGGCGCCAACCGGCTCGCGTCGAACTCGCTCCTCGAAGCGGTGGTGCTGGGCGCGCGCGTGGCCGACGATATCGGAAGCCTCGTCACGCCGTCCATGGCCTATCCGATCGCGCGGACCTACCGCACCTCGGCGGAGCGTCCGTTCGACGCGGCGTACCGGGCTCACCTCGTCGCTCTTCTGCGCCGGACCATGAGCGAGCACGTGGGTGTCGTTCGCACCGGGCGCGGTCTCGAGCAGGCGCTCGCGATCCTGCGCGGGATCGGGGAAGAAGCGGGAGAGGACGGTCTCGTCGCCAACATGGCGCTCGCAGCGGAGATCATCGCTGCTTCCGCGCTGTTGCGCACGGAGAGCCGCGGGGCGCATTTCCGTTCGGACTTTCCGGAGCCTTCGGCGGAGTTTCAGCATCGCAGCGCCGTTACGCTTTCCCAGATCAGAGCGATCGGCGCGCGTCCGCGCCGCGCGGCGAGCTTGCAGCTCGCGGAGGAGATGCCGCTGTGAGCCTACGCCCTGTGGATGGCACCCTGTCGCGCCTCATCATCGAGCGCGCCGTCGAGCAGGCCTTGCTCGAGGATCTCGGCACGCGCGGCGACCTGACGACGGATTCCACCGTCTCCGCGACGACGCAGGCGCGGGCGACTTTCGGCGCGCGCCGTCAGGGCGTGATCTCCGGGCTCGATGTCGCGAAGGCGGCCTTTCATGCGCTCGATTTGCAGGTGGTGTTTGAGCCACTCGCGGCGGACGGTGATCGCGTTGCAGACGGCGCGGTGGTGGCGCGCGTTTCGGGCTCGGCGCGTTCGCTGCTCACGGCGGAGCGCGTGGCGCTGAACTTCCTCTGTCACATGAGCGGCATCGCCACGCTCACGCGCCGGTTTGCGGACGCGGTGTCGGGCACGCATGCGCGCATCGTGGACACGCGCAAGACCACGCCTGGGCTGCGGGCCTTCGAGAAATACGCGGTGCGCTGCGGCGGCGGGCACAATCACCGCTCCGGCCTCTACGACGCGATCCTCATCAAGGACAATCACATCGTTGCGGCGGGCAGCGTGGAGCGTGCGATCATCTCCGCGCGGATGCATGCCGGGCACATGGTCAAGATCGAGGTGGAGGTCGGGACGCTCGACGAGCTCGCGGCGGCGTTGAAACATCCGATCGACGCGGTGCTGCTCGACAACATGAGCACGGAGACGTTGCGCGCCGCCGTCGAGATGGTGGATGGGCGCGTTCTGACGGAAGCGTCGGGCGGCGTCACGCTCGATACGGTGCGGGCCATCGCGGAGACAGGCGTGGATTTGATTTCCGTAGGCGGGCTCACGCATTCGGCGCCGATTCTCGACCTCGGGCTCGACTTCGCGCCTGCCGCGTGAAGCGTGGAACGCATTCGGCTGCATTGGCTTTTCGGCGATTAACCTCAATCGCGAGAGGGGGCGGGTGAAGCTGCGCCTCCAGCACTGGGAGCTTGATTTCGCCTCAGTTCTTTCTCATGTGTCTCCTGGCTCTCACGCACGCACTATGAAGGGAACGCCGCCATGATGGCTGGTATCGTAATCTGGGGCTTGTCGGCGATCACGGCCGCCGCGCTGGCCGGATTCATCGCCGGCTGGAAGAACCGGGACTACTCATTCTGGATGGCGTGGTGCTTCATCGTTCCGCCGCTGGTGCTGTGGCTCCTGCTCATGCCGCGCCGGCAGGGCCCGCGACCGCGCCGCCCGAGCCTCGACGAGATCGATCGCATCGAGAACCGCGATCTGCTCCACTAGCGTGAACGTCGGGAGGCTCGCTGCTTCCGGCGCGCGTCGTCATCGCTCACCATTGAAAACCGCTTCGAGTTTGTGTCCGTCGGGGTCCACGACGAACGCCGCGAAGTAGCGGGGGCCGTAGTGCGCACGGAGACCGGGGGCGCCGTTGTCCTTCGCTCCATGCCGGAGTGCTGCACGATAGAACTCCTCGACAGCGTGCGGATCGGGAGCGGCAAACGCGAGGTGGAAGCCAGGGCCTGGCGGCTGATGTCGTTCGGGACGATGCTTGAGAGCCAGCGTGTCGCCACCGCCAGGAACGCCGTATCCGGCTGCCTGATTGGGCTCTCCAGGGCGAAGGTCCGACCACACGCGGACATATCCCAGCGGCGCAAGGGCCGCATCGTAGAATGCGGCTGCGCGTTCGATGTCGGTCACTCCGAGAGACAGGTGATGGATCATGCGTAATCTGCTCTCATGGGTGTGACGACCTGCTGGCCGGTAGCCTTCGAGGCTCAGAACGCTTCTCAGAACGCCGGGCGGGTCTCGGATTTTTCCGGGGTCTCGAGCTTGGCGCGGATGGCTGCTTGGGCGGCGGCGAGGCGGGCGATGGGCACGCGGAACGGGGAGCACGAGACGTAGTCGAACCCGAGCTTATGGAAGAACGCCACGGAGTCCGGGTCTCCGCCGTGCTCGCCGCAGATGCCCATCTTGAGGCCCGGCTTTTCCGCCCGCCCGCGTTCGACGCCAATCTTCACCAGCTCGCCGACGCCCTGCTGGTCGATGGAGACGAAGGGATCGGTCTCGTAAACACCCTGCGTCGCGTAGGTCGATAGAATGGGGGAGGCGTCGTCGCGGCTCAGGCCAAGGATGGTCTGCGTGAGGTCGTTGGTGCCGAACGAGAAGAACTCGGCGCCGTCCTCTCCCTCGGCCAGCTTGTCTGCTTTGATACAGGCGCGCGGCAGCTCGATCATGGTGCCGAGCTTGTAGTCGAGACGCGCGCCCGCTTCCTTCTCCACGGTTTCGGCTGTGGCACGGATGACGCCCGCCAGGATGTCGAACTCGCGCCGGTAGGCGACGAGCGGGATCATGATCTCAGGAACGATGGCGGCGCCGAGACGCTTCTCCGCTTCGATGGCGGCCTCGAAGATGGCGCGCGCCTGCATCTCGGTGATTTCGGGATAGCGGATGGCAAGGCGTGAGCCGCGCAGGCCTAGCATGGGATTAAATTCGGAGAGCTCCGCCACGCGGGCCTTGAGTTTCTCCACCGGCATCTTGAGCTCAGCCGCGACGGCTTCGAGTTCGCGCTCGTGGCGCGGCAGAAACTCGTGCAGAGGCGGGTCGAGCAGGCGGATGGTGACCGGAAGCTCGCCCATGATCTCGAACAGCTCGATGAAATCGCTTCGCTGGAAGGGCAGGATCTTCGCCAGTGCGGTGCGGCGCCCGGCCTCGTTCGTGGCGCAGATCATCTCGCGCATGGCCAGAATACGGGCTGCATCGAAGAACATGTGCTCCGTGCGGCAGAGGCCGATGCCCTGCGCGCCGAAGGACCGGGCCTGGCGGGCATCCTTCGGCGTATCGGCGTTGGCGCGCACGGCGAGGCCGCGTGCGTCGTCGGCCCATCCGATGAGGCGGGCGAAGTCGCCGGAGAGCTGCGGCTGGCGCATGGGGACGGAACCCGCGTAGACGCGCCCCGTCGCGCCGTCGATGGTGATGACGTCTCCGGCCTTCAACGCGCGCGGGCCGATGCTCAGCGTTTCCGCCTTCTCGTTAATGCGAAGCGCGCCGGCGCCGGAGACGCAGGGCACGCCCATGCCGCGGGCTACCACGGCGGCGTGGCTCGTCATTCCGCCGCGCGCGGTGAGGATGCCGGCCGAGGCGTGCATGCCGTGGATGTCCTCCGGGCTCGTCTCCGTGCGCACCAGGATCACGTCGCGGCCTTGCTGCTTCTGGCGTTCGGCCTCGTCGGAGTTGAAGACGATGGCGCCCGCCGCGGCGCCGGGTGAGGCGGGAAGCCCCGTCGTCAGCAGCTCCTTCTCACCGGCGGGATCGATGGTCGGGTGAAGAAGCTGGGTGAAGCCCGAAGGGTCCACGCGCAGAACGGCTTCCGCACGCGTAATGATGCCCTCGTCCGCCATGTCGACGGCGATCTTCACAGCGGCTTCCGCCGTGCGCTTGCCGGAGCGTGTCTGCAGCATCCAGACTTTGCCGTTCTGGATGGTGAACTCGATGTCCTGCATGTCGCGGTAGCGGCTTTCGAGGGCCGAGAAGATGAGCTTTAGCTCGCTGAAGGCCTGAGGCATCTCCTCCTCGAGCGAGAGGTTTGGGTCCTCCGCCTCGAGGCGGGCCTTGAGGGTGAGCGGCTGCGGGGTGCGTATGCCCGCCACGACGTCCTCGCCCTGGGCGTTGACCAGGTATTCGCCGTAGATCTCGTTGGCGCCGGTGGAGGGATTGCGGGTGAAGGCGACGCCGGTTGCCGATGTGTCGCCCATGTTGCCGAACACCATGGCCTGTACGTTGACTGCGGTGCCCCATTCGTCCGGGATCGCGTGGAGGCGGCGATAGGTGACGGCGCGGGCGTTGAGCCAGGAGCCGAATACGGCGCCGATGGCACCCCAGAGCTGCTCGTTCGTATCCTGTGGGAACGGTGCGCCGAGTGCGTCCTCGATGGCGGTCTTGTAGAGCGCGATGACGGCGCGCCATTCGTCGGCGCCGAGCTCGGTGTCGAAGGAGTAGCCGTTGAGGTTCTTGAAGTTGTCGAGAATGTCCTCGAACACCCCGTGATCGACGCCGAGAACCACGTCGCCGTACATCTGGATGAAGCGGCGATAACTGTCGTAGGCGAAGCGCTCATCGCCCGAGCGGCGTGCGAGGCCCAGAACGGTGCGATCGTTGAGGCCGAGGTTCAGAATGGTGTCCATCATGCCCGGCATGGAGGCACGCGAGCCGGATCTCACCGCGACGAGCAGCGGGTTCTCCTCGTCGCCGAAGCGCGCGCCGGTTTCCTGGCCGACCTTGACGAGGGCGCGCTCGACCTGCGGGGCAAGTCCTTCCGGCAGGGCGCGGCCGTTCCTGTAGTAAAGGCCGCAGACTTCGGTGGTGATGGTGAAGCCGGGCGGGACAGGCAGGCCGAGGCTCGCCATCTCGGCCAGGTTCGCGCCCTTGCCGCCGAGCAGGTTCTTCATCGCGGCGCCGCCTTCCGCTTCTCCGGCGGCGAAGTAGTAGACCCATTTCGGAGCCGCGTCGGAAGATGGCCGGGCAACTGACACGTGTGCCTCTCTTTGAAACGATCGCCTGTTCTAGGCTGCGTTTGGTTTCTATCCCGCTTCCTCAGCGTACGAAGATCTTGAGGTGGGAAGGTGCTCCAATATTTTGATTAAGAGACTGTTTCACAACCTCGCCACCCATTGGGGCCACACTCGGCGGACCGGGCCTCCAGAGTGCCGGATTGATGCCCGGTGCGAGACTGTGGCATAGCCGCCGGGATGCGCCAACACTCCCTTTGACTGCACCGGACCGATCGCGCACTCTCGCGAACGTCTTGCTCAAGATAGGACTCCCATGACGGATCACGTTGCCAAGGTTCTCGAGCGGCTCGACCGCAATTTCGACGCCGGCCTCGAGCGGCTGTTCGAGCTGCTCCGGATAGAGAGCATCTCGGCGGACCCGGCCTACAAGGACTCCTGCCGCAAGGCAGCCGATTGGTGCGCGGCGCAATTGACGGAGGCCGGCATCCCGGCCAGCGTGCGCCAGACGACGGGGCATCCGATCGTGGTGGGGCACGATCGCGCGAAGGTCGCGAAGGGCACGCCGCACGTTCTCTTCTACGGCCACTATGACGTGCAGCCGCCGGACCCGCTCGAGCTGTGGACCAAGCCGCCATTCGAGCCGCGCATCGCGAGCGACAAGGCCAACGGCAAGGTCATCGTTGCGCGCGGCGCCGAGGACAACAAGGGCCAGCTCATGACCTTCCTGGAGGCGGCGCGCGCCTGGAAAGAGGTCGTGGGCGAGCTGCCGCTCGCCGTTTCGGCGATGATCGAAGGCGAGGAAGAGTGCGGGTCCCCGTCGCTTCCCGGCTTTCTCAAGAAAAGCGGCAAGGAGATCAAGGCGGATCTCGTGCTGGTGTGCGACACGGGGCAGTGGGACAAGGACACGCCCGCCATCACCACCATGCTGCGCGGGCTCGCGGGTATCGAGGTGATCGTCAAGGGACCGTCGCGCGATCTGCATTCGGGCATGTACGGCGGGCCAGCGATGAACCCGATCCGCGCGCTCGTCGGCCTGCTCGGCAAGATCCACGACGACAAGGGCCGCATCAAGATTCCGGGCTTCTATGATGGGATCGTCGCGCCCACCAAGGTGCAGCTCAAGCAATGGCAGGCGCTCGGTCTCGACGCGAAGCAATTGCTGGGGCCGATCGGGCTGTCGACGCCCGCCGGCGAGAGGTCCGCTTCGCTCATCGAGCAGCTCTGGTCGCGCCCGACGCTCGAGTTCAACGGCATCACGGGCGGTTATCAGGGAGTAGGCTCGAAGACGGTCATTCCGGCGCAGGCCTCGGTCAAGATCACGTGCCGCCTGGTGCCCGGGCAAGATCCCGAGCACGTGCTGGCCGCCGTGCGCAAGTTCGTGACCGACAATCTGCCAGACGACTGCGAGGCCGAGTTCCTCGGCGGGCATGGCAGCGCGGCGATCGGGTTCGACACGTCCGCGCCCGCGATGCAGGCCGCTGCCGCTGCGCTCGAGGAGGAGTGGGGCACCAAGACCGTGCTGATGGGGTGCGGCGCCTCGATCCCGATCGTGACCTCGTTCAAGGCCGCGCTCGGGATGGATAGCCTGCTCGTCGGCTTCGGCGTAGAGGACGACCGTATCCACTCGCCCAATGAGAAATACAACTTGAAGAGCTTCAAGAAGGGCGCGCGGAGCTGGGTCAGAATACTCGATGCGCTTTCGCGCCGCGTGGCGTGATACAGCGCATCTCTCCTTCCCTCTCCGCAGCAGAACCCGGACCCGATCGACCTTCATGGCCTCCCGTCCTCAGCTCACTCTCCCTGGCCTTCTGGCGCTGATCGCAATTGCCCTGGTGCTCGCCTATTTCGAGCGCAAGGGCGACGAGGGCGGAAACCGGTCCGGGGAGGCACCGCCCGCGACGACGGCTCGCAACACCAGTGGCGGCGCCCGGAATGAGGCGAATGCGGCGGGCGCGTTCGACTATTACTCGCTGGTGCTCTCCTGGAGCCCGACGCACTGCGACAGCCCCGAGGGGCAGGATGACGATACGCAATGCGCGCGCCGGGACGGGCGGCGCTATGCGTTCATCCTGCATGGGCTCTGGCCGCAGTACGAGCGCGGGTATCCCGAGGACTGCCCCACACGGGTGAAGCCTTACGTGCCGCAATCCATCATCGACGACATGATGGACATCATGCCGAGCAAGCGGCTGATCATTCATGAGTACCGCAAGCATGGGACCTGCTCGGGCCTCACGCCAGAGGGGTACTTCCAAACCGCGCGGCGGCTGTTCGCGAGCCTCAAGGTGCCGGAGCGTTTCCGCAAACCCACGCAAGCGCAGTTTCTCGATCCGCGCGACGTCATTCGGGAGTTCGCGGCGGTGAACCCGCAGCTCAAGCCCGACATGATGGCGGTGGCCTGCCGCGGCCCGGGAAGCCGTTTCCGCGAGATCCGCATCTGCTTCTCGAAGACCGGCGAGCCGCGTTCCTGCGGCGACAACGAGGATCAAGGCGCGCTTTGCCGGAGCTCCCGGATGCACGTGCCGCCGGTTCGCTGAGCGGCGCGGCTTTCAGCGCGCGTGCTCAGGCAGCTCGACGCTTCTTCGCTTGTGGATAAGTCTGCGGCTGCTGCGCAGTCTCCGCTAGCCTCCTGTCTTTATGGGATGCGGGAAAGCCGCGTTGGATCATGCGCTTGATTGGTCATGTCTCTGTGAGACTCATGCGGGCCTGTGGGATCGCGGTCTTTTGATTGCCGCATTTCGGCTTGCCGCCACCGCCGCCTCGTCTCAAGCTTCGAGTCGTTCTGCGTTTGGTTTTCGCTATTGCAGGCTCGAGGCATGCAGGGAATTGCGAACGAACGCAGTCTGGCTTCCGCGTTGGGCGGAGAGTTCCGCGCGGAGGGGCATGATGGCGCTGCGGCCATCGAGGCCGGTGCTCCGCCGGTTTTCACGGCTCGCGAGCGGCTCGATGCCGCCAAGCGGCTGCTCGATGGTTTGAGCGGTCTCGGCTGGAGCATCATCGGATTTCTGGGAGGCGCGGTGTTCTGGCACTTCGTCGGGTTCTGGAGCTTCGTTTCCAACGTGGTGCTGGCAGGCGGCCCCGCGGTCGAGGCTGTGCCGAGCGCGTCACGTCACGCGCTCAGGGCGGAGCAGCCCTCCGGCTGGATCCGAATGGCGGAAGCGTCTGTGGCGCCCGCGTCGTGCACGTCGCTTTTTCTGGACCGGCGCACGGGGGTGACCACTGCGCGCGCCTGCGAGGCGGATCACGCGCCGCTGCCGGCGGATACCTTCCAGGGGCGGGAAGATCGCATTATCGCATCGGACGCAGTTGACGACGGCGCGGCTGGGCAGGGCGCTGCGGGCGGCCTCGGCGCCCGGGATCCGTAGCGGCGTGCCCGGCGAGATCGGCTCGCCTAGAGCCGGCCGGTAGTCTAAGCTCCGGGCACGAGCCCGGCCGTTTCGCCATATTTTGCGAGACTGCAAATTTTTGAGCCGGGTGTGGCAAGGCCTTCAACGTCGTTTTTTTACAAGGTCATCCGGCGGGTGGCGCATAGTTCCTTTTAAGTTTCGGCGGGGTGGCGCCCGAAAGCTGCCCCGATGCACGGCTACCAGCCCTGTTGTTGCTCAAAGCTTTGAGCCGTCAGTAGTTTTTGTGGAGTCGTAGATATGGATCTCGCCGCCGGACAAAGCTGGACCTATCGAGCGCCCGCCGGGTTCGAAACGTCCCGGCTGCTGATCGGCGCGATTGCATCTTTCGACGGTCAGAGGACTATCGTGCTGGCGGCAGCCGTGCATGCTCCCCGCCGCCATGCCGACGGCCACTTGGACATGGTGACCATTCCTTTTCTGCCGATGACCGAAGCGGCGTTCCGGGCAAGCGTCGTGGATCTCGACGAGACGGCGGCGGAATTGCCGGAGCAGTTCGCCGAAAAGCTTCAGGAATGGAGCAACGACCCAAGGGGGCTCTCGACGTTCACCGTGCGCTTCGAGGGCTTCCTGGATCAGATGATTGCCCATCAGATGGCGGAGATCGCCGGGCTATCGGCAGCTTAGGTCCGTGGGCGCGCAAGACGGGCTGAATCTTCATAGCTGTCATTTTGTGTAAGCATTTTTCTCCAACATATTATTTTGGAACGATAAATTATATTTGCTTTAACCAAACGATGTAATCTTCCTCTTTAGAACAAGTCCGTCCGCGGACTTCTGGGAGGTGGGTTATGCCGGCCGCGGCTGCAGGAAACGGGATTGTCGGAAGGTTTTTCGGCTGGATTCTCCGGGCGCTCGCCGGGTCCAAGGCGGTGCGTGGTGCGGCTCCCGATTTTTCGCATTTCCTGCCTGCCCTGTTCCTGGTGCGCCAGGCTCCCAAGGTGGAGCGGGTTTTCGGCTTCTTCGCTTCCGATTTCTCCATTTCGAGCGCGCGGCGCTGGGCGCTTGCCGCGCGTCTGAGGTCCATCGCCCGCCAGAATGTCCCCAAGGGGCTCAAGGGCGCTCGGCGGCGGACGACGCCGCCCGCGGGGAAACCCATTCCGAAAAAGGCGCCGCGCCTGCTCAAGCGTTACAAGCAGACGACAGGCACTCTCGTGCTCGGGCGCCAAAAGAGCATCGTCGCTGAGAGCCCGATGCGCCGGTCCGCGACGATCTTCACGCTCCCGGACATGCCGCAGCGTGCCCTGCGTTCGGCCGTCATGTCCGAGAAGCGCCAAGCTGCTTGAACGGGCTTTGAGGCCCTGAGCTTTGGGTTAGCCTGCCTTGCGCAGACGCTCGGGACGCCAGGAGGCGGGGGCGAGCGCGATGTAGCCGAGGCCGGGCGTGGGCGTGTCCATATTGTCCAGCTCGGTCGGGTCGATGCTCCAACGCTGGGCGAGCCGCAGCACGTGCTCTTCGGTGGGATAGAGAATGATCTCTCCGCCGGCATCCCCCTTACGGCCGCGCACGCCGCGGAAATCGAACAGTTTGAGGCCGAGCGCGCGCTCCTCCTTGGTGGCGCGACCCCGGTTCCAGACGACACCGGAATCGGTGATGGCGAAGGCACGGATGATGCGGCCTTCCAGGAGGCGTGCCCAGGCGAAGCAATCGATGGCCGGGTAGGCGAAGAAGAACTGCACCTCGACGAAGCGCCGGCCGAGCTGCTCGAGAAGCGGGGAGCATTTGTTGGTGAAGTTGCGGCCGACGGGATGGGGTAGAGCCAGGCCGACGACGAACGTCCAGCCGTTCACCGGCGGGGATACGAAGACGTGGTCGTTGCCGAGGTGGTCGTCGTAGACGGTGCCGATCCCGGATTTCCAGTTGCAGGGCTCGGCCGCGAGCAAGCCCAGCTCCTCCACCACGGCGCGGGTATCGCGGCTTCGCACGGCGAGCCAGGCCATCCTGTAACCGAAGCCAGCCGGCCGGTCCGGGCTTTGCTCGAAGATCACGCGTCCGTCGGCCATGCGCGGCGCAAGCGTGTGTGCCGCGACCGCGATCGTGAGAGCGACCATGATGGCAATCGTCAGAATCACGGCATCTGCTCAATTTTCCGCCTCTCAATCTCATAGATTGCGCGCAGCCGGATGATCAAGCTCCAGGCGGCGAGAGCTGGGGAAAATCGGGGATTGCGGGTCCGCTCAAGCAAACGAGGCCAGCCTGCTTTCCTTCGCCGGCCGCGGGGACGCCGGGGAGTTCTGCCAGGCTGGCCTCTTTCTCCGCCGCGTACCCGCAGGCGGGGCGTGGCGGTCGTAGACGGACGCGCGATGACGAGGGCGATGCGCGCGTCCCCCTCCTGTTCCTCTCAAGCGAACGCCGAGGCCGGCGGCTCGCGCCCCACTGCGGAATTCGGGGCGAGAGGATCAGTCTCAAGAGGCGACTTGCGGCAGACGCTAGCGGGGGCGGGTGACAGCACGATGAAGGGCTTGCAACGGCCGTATGGCAGCATGTCAGTGGTCTGGGCATCTCCGCGCCGGGCGCGCGGACAGGCGAGCGCGCAAAGAAAAACCGAGGCCGGTAGGCCTCGGTTTTCAGCATCGCCCATGCAGGAGGTCGGGCTTCAAAGAAAGAGTTCAGGACATCAAGGCAACGTGACCTTGGCGGTGAACACGAAACGCTCGTCGCAGAGGCCTTCGCTGACGCAAACGGCCGGACCGACGACATTGCCGATGTCCGTATCCCAATAGCGGAAGTCGAACGTAAACTTCTCGACCGCGAGGGCGAGGCCGACGTTCCAGTAGGTGTATTCGTCCTCTCGCGTGCCATCCACGCTGAAGCCTTCCTTCCAGTCGCCGTAGACGGTGCCATAGGCGCCAGTGATGGAGGGGCTGAAGATGCCGAACTGCGGCAGCTCATAGGCGGCTGCGCTTTCCAGCGTGAAGACCTCGCCGACGTCGCCGCCGTATTCAGAGGACCAGTAGAGCGTGGTGCCGCTGGTGAGGCCCTTGATCCACGGCGAGGCCATGCTGTAGCCGGCCTTCAGTTCCACATAATCGAGCTCTGCGGCGGAATCCTTCGCGCTGGGGTAGGCGTAGTAGAGCACGCCGAGGTCGAAGGTGACCGGACCCCAGGTGGGCTTGAGGCCCGCGTACAGGTCGATTTCCGCGTTGGCCTTCGGATTGTCGTCGAAGTCGACGTTGGAGGCCCAGATACCGGCATAGAAGATGCCGTAGGTGAGGTCGACGGATCCTTGGGCGGCCGGGTTCTCGAATGTCTGCGAGATGCCGCGGAAGACGTAGTCGCTGGTGCCGCCAAGCGTGACCGAGAGATCGAGCTTGCGACCCTCGGCGATGGGGGCGTCCTTGACGCTACCGCCGTAGCCGTCTGCCAGGGCAGTGCCCGACAGGCTCACGAGCGAAACGCCCGCGAGAAGTGTCAGCGCCGAATTTCTGAAACCCCACATGAATACCGTCCCTCAACGCAGAATCGTTGTCTCGCGCTTTGTGCCACGCGCGATACGCGTACCCCTTGTGCCGGACAGGAAAGCGCAGAGGTCGTTAGGAAACAAGAACAAAGGGCGAGACGACGATTCGTCTCCCCAGGTTTGTGTCTTGCGCGCAACGCTTTAGCCGCTGGGCCCTTCCACAAACGAAAACGGGACCCGCGAGGGTCCCGTTCCGTTGTGAATTCTGGCGCGTACCGACTAGGGCAGCGTGACCTTTGCCGAGAACACGAAGCGGTCGTCGGAGAGGCCGTAGGCGCCGGGAAGAGCGTCAGCCTTGCTGATGTCCGTATCCCAGTAGCGGAAGTCGAAGGTGAACTTCTCGACGGCGAGCGCAAGACCAACGTTCCAGTAGGTGTAGTCGTCGCCATTGACGAGAACACCAACTTCCTCGGTGCCTTGCCAGCCATACGTGCCGCCAATCGTCGGCGTGAAGATGCCGACTGCAGGAAGCGCGTAAGCTGCGGTGCCTTCGACCGCGTAGGTCTCGCCCCAGCCCTGCTGCTCCGGCGAGTAGAAGCCCATTACGCCGATGGTCAGGTTCTTGGCGATCTCGCCGCTGGCACCAGCCTTGAGCTCGACATAGTCAAGCTCGTGGTTGGCGCGCGGACCCGAGATGTCGTCGCCACCCGGATAGGTGTAGTAGACAACGCCGAAGTCGAACGTGACCGGGCCGAGAACCGGCTTGATGCCGACGTACCAGTCGATTTCAGCAGGCGCTCCGAGGCCGCCAACGTTGGACGCCCATGCGCCAGCGTACAGAATTCCGTACGAGAAATCGATCGAGCCCTGAGCTGCCGGATCTTCGTTGCGCAGCGAGAGGCCACGGAAGATATAGTCGGACGTGCCGCCGAGAGTGACCGACCAGCTGAACTCGCGACCAGCCGGAGCCGGCGCGTCCTTCACGCTTTCACCGTAGCCGTCTGCAAGAGCGGCGCCCGAAAGGGTCAAAAGCGCGATGCTCGCGGCTCCGACCGACTTGGCGAATGATGCTTTCATAGTACCTGTAACCCCCAAAGTCCCACACCTGAGTTCGTGTGCCCCCTACCGAACAGGTCTCCTGATCATGCGTCAGAAACAGAATGATCGGGCGACCCGCTTCCACTCGGCGAGTGCGTCTTGCCCATCAGAAGACCGAAACTCCCCACCAAGCACAAGCTTTAAGACACACGGGTCCACCGCTGCCGTTACAGGTGTCTCATCAATGCCACTCTGGCCGGAAACTGGCCACTTCTTGCCTTCAAAAAGCGCAAACTGGAGGCATCTGTTGACGGATTGTGAACGGGATTTGGGAGGCTGCTGCCTATTTTTTAGGCATGTCGCAATGCGTAATGGGGAAAAGAAAGTAATCTCACGTCGGATGTTCCGGGGAATCAGAATCAAAAACGGTGCTGTCGAAAGCCGGAACAGTGTTTTGATTCCCCGTTTGGCAAAAAAAACGGGGCCAGAAACGGCCCCGTTCAGGTGCAGATGGGAAAAGGAGAGACCTACGGGAAGGCAACCTTCGCGGTGAAGACGAAGCGCTCGTCCGAGAGGTTGGTCAGGCTGACGGCGTTGAAGGTGTCGAAGTCGCTGTCCCAGTAGCGGAAATCGAAGGAGAACTTGTCGTAGCCAAGCGTCAGGCCGACATTCCACCACGCGGTTTCCACGTCCGTGTCCACGTTCTCGGAGTAGCCGTAGGTGCCGCTGATGGTGGGATCGAAGACGAAGACCTTCGGAAGGGCGTAGGCAAGGCTGGTTTCCGAGACCCAATATTCGCCATTGTCACCCGCGGCTTCCGGGCTCCAGTAAAAGTAGGTCGATCCGGTCAGCTTGGGGAGAATTTCGCCGCTCACGCCGATCTTGAGCTCGACCACCTCCGCGTCGCCCTTGGCGGGCTCGGTCACACCGGGATAGGTGTAGTAGAGGATCCCGAGGTCGAAGGTCGCGGGGCCGAGCACCGGCTTGATGCCCGCGTAGTAATCGATCTCTAGGTTGCCGCCGAGGAAGGTCTCGTCGATGGAGGAGCCCCAGGCGCCCGCGTAGAGAATGCCGTATGCGAAGTCGATGCCGGCCTGCAGGGCCGGGTCGTTGTCGGACTGAGACACGCCGCGGAAGACGTAGTCGCTGGTGATCGCCGCGTTGACGGACCAGGAGAACTCGCGTCCGGCCGGGGGCGGGGTCATGTCGCTGGCGAGAGCCGGTGCCGCGCACGTAAGAAGCGCGATGCCGGCCGCGCCAACCGATTTCGTGAATGACATTGTCATCGTACCTAAACCCCCAAAAGATAGTTCCCACACTCGATGCGCCCTACGCCGGATGCGTGCTCCCCGGTCGTCTCGGCGTGCCGCAAGACTAGGAGAGAGCGCCGCTTTATTGGCGTAACGTGGGTGTCATAAAGGGCGGAAACTTCTGATGGAGCCAAGCCTTAAACGCGGCGGGTGAGGGGCTCGCTCAAACGGTGTCGCGCAGCAGCAACTCGGGCTCGAAATTGGCTGCTCATTGCGCAACTGGCGCTCGCTAAAGAGGCACAAAACCAAGGAATTTCGGACGATTTGACGCGCTTGTGCACCACGCGCGAGCAATGCCCAAGTGATGCGCACGTTGGCGTGATGCGATTGGACGGCTATCTCTCGTCGGTCAGCGCGCCGAAGTGCAGTCGTCAGCAGGACCCTTACGAAGATGTCTCATCCAAACGAGCTTGCGCCTACTGTGCTCATCACCGGGAGCGCCCGGCGTATCGGACGCGCGATCGCGCTCGATCTGGCGCGCAATGGCTGGCAGGTGTGCGTGCATTATCGCCGCTCGTCGCGGGAGGCGGAGGCCTTGGTCACCGAGATCCGCAATGCGGGGGGAACCGGGGCCGCGATCGCGGGGGATCTCGCGTCTGAGGCCGACATCGAAGGGCTCATTCCGAAGTGCCGGGAGCTGTTCGGCCCGCCGGTCTGCCTGATCAACAATGCGTCGGAGTTCCTCGTCGATACGGTTGCGACGGTGACGCCCGGCACCTGGGACACGCACCTCGACATCAACCTCAAGGCACCTGTGTTCCTCGCCAAGGCGCTGTTCCTCAATCTGCCGGAGGGTGTGGCGGGCAACGTGATCAACATCATCGACCAGCGGGTGTGGAAGCTCACGCCCGACTTCTTCTCCTACACCATCTCCAAGGCGGGGCTGTGGACGGCGACGCGGACGCTGGCGCAGGCGCTCGCGCCCAGGGTCCGCGTCAACGCGATCGGGCCGGGGCCGGTGCTCAAGAGCGTCCATCAGACGGATGCCGATTTCGCGCGGGAGGCCCAGTCGACCCTGCTCAAGCGTGGGCCGACCCCGGAAGAGATCGCGGCCGCCGTCCGCTTCATCCTGGCCTCCCCGTCATTGACCGGGCAGATGATTGCGCTCGACGGCGGGCAGCATCTGACCTGGGCGGAGGGGCAGTAGGCAGTAGGCAGTAGGCAGTAGGCAGTTGGGTTAAGCGCGGGTGGCTGCGCGCTTGTGCCCGTCCACGCCACAATTCCTCCCTCTCATCCCCCCACTCGCGCCCCAAACATGGGTCACGGGTAAGCCTCATCTGTCGTCCGTCGATTCGCGCGTAAACCGGCTCTTAAGCTTAAGGGCTTACGAACCATTGTTCGGATTGTTGGGCGCGCTCTGCGCCGCGTAGAAAATTGGGGTGTCCCATGACCTGCCGATCTAGGTCTTCACGTTCCGGCGTGGCGCTGCTTCTGGCGTCCGTAACAGCTCTTCCCGCCGCTGCCAGCGCGGCCGATCTGCCCCCGATTAAAGTCAGCGAAACCAATCAAGTCGCCGAATGCGCGACGCCGGGCCGCTTGATGAGCTACGTCAGGCAGCGCAACCCCAAGCTCGAACCCAAATTCGACGTGGTCGCCAGCGAATACATGCGCCACGGCGAGGCGCTGCACGTGCGCTGGGACTATGCGTTTTTCCAGATGCTGCTCGAGACGGGCTATCTCGCTTATGGCGGCGACGTGAAGCCGGACCAGAATAATTTCGCGGGCCTGGGCGCGACCGGAAAGGGCGCGCGGGGCGAGCGCTTCAAGGACGTTTCGACCGGCGCACGGGCGCACATCGAGCATCTTCTGATGTACTCGGGTGAGCACGTGGAAAACCCGGTCGCCGAGCGCACGCGCAATATTCAGGAGTGGAACGTTCTCACGTCCTGGCAAAAGAGCATCGACGGGCCGATCACGTTCACCCAGCTCGCCAAGAAGTGGGCCCCGACCAGCCGTCGGTATGCCGTCGACATCGAGACCATCGCCACGCGCTTTTTCGACGGCGTCTGCAAGGAGGCCGATCCGCAGCCGGAGCTGGTCGCGGAGATCCGCGGAACGCCCGTGAAAACGGCGTCGGCAGAGGCCCCGGCGAAGACGCGTGGCCTCGACGCGCAGAAGCGCGCCATTGAGGCGGCCAAGGCCGAGGGCACGACGGGCCGCTCGTCACTCGGCGCTCCGCCTGCCGCAGAGGATCAGGGTGCCGCGAAGCTTCCGGTGAAGGCCGCTTCCGCGGAGGCGGCCGCCGTCGCACCGGATGCGAAGGCGAAGACGCAGACCGCGTCGATGAGCCCGCCGCTCACGCTTCTCAACGCCGAACCCACGCCTCCTGCCGAGACGCAGGTTTCCATGGAGGCCGAGCAGGCCGCCGTGGCGGCTCCGGCAGCCGGCAAATCCAAGGGTGCAAAGGCCATCGAGGTGGCCGCGCTGCCCGGCGCGATCAAGGATGCCGGCAAGGTGGAGAAAAAGACCGAGAAAGCCGACAAGCCGGACAAGAAGGCGGCTCCGAGCGCGGCAGCCTCCGGCAAGTGCCGTGTGTGGACCGCGAGCTACGGCGGATCCAAGGCCATCATCATCAAGGCCACGCAGGACAAGACGACCAACTACACGGTGCTCGACGTCAACGACGGGTCCGAAAAGCGCGAGGCCGACGCCTACATCAACGCCTATGCGAAGGGCGGTCAGTCGGTCGGCGAGTTCCAGAGTCAGTCTCAGGCCCTGGAAAAAGCCTTCGAGCTCTGCCCCGAGGGCTGAGGGAAGCTCGGATCGTTGCGTTCGTTGGTGTTGTCCGTGAGCGTTTCATGACCGCAAGTTTTTCGAGTCTTTCCTTTGTGAGCCGATCGGCGTGCGTGGTGCTGGCCGCGGGGCTCGCAGCGCTTGCTGCCCCGCTCGCGGCTGTGGCCGCCCCCAAGCTGCCCGAGATCCGCACCTCGCGGCAGAACATGGTTCCCGCCTGCGTGACGCCCGAGCGGCTGATGGCGTTTCTCACGCGGCGCAACGGCAATCTCTCGCCGCGCTTTCGCGACATCGCCTCTTTCTATCGCCACCACGGCGAGACCTGGCACGTGCGCTGGGACTACGCGTTCTTCCAGATGGCGATCGAGACCAACTTTCTCACCTATCGCGCGCCGAACGGGCGCATGGGGGACGTCGATCCCAAGCAGAACAATTTTGCAGGCATCGGTACGACCGGCGGCGGCGTTCCCGGTGACAGCTTTCCGGATGTGAACACGGGCGTGCTGGCGCAGATCCAGCACCTCGTCGTGTACTCCGGTGAAATGATCAACAATCCCGTCGCGCCGCGCACGCAGCTCAAGCAGGAGCACATTCTCGCCAAGTCGCGGGAGCTGAACCGTCCGGTGCGCTTCTCGGATCTCGCACGGCGCTGGGCGGCCGATCCCAAGTATGCCGGCTCCATCGAGTGGGTGGCGGGGCAGTTCCGCTCCGAATACTGCGCGGGCGGACAGCGCGCCGCGCCTCAGGACATCGAAGTGCTGCCCTGGCAGCAAGCTCCGGCTCAGCCGCGGGCTACCGGCGGAGGACGTGCGGCGGCGCCCCCTTCCCAGCCGCCGGAGCGTCGTGGAGGAATGACAACGGGGGCGACGTCGTCGGCTTCGTCCGCGGTTCGCACGGTCTGGTCGCGCGGGGACGCGACAGCGCCCGCCGCGGCTCCGATGCGTGAACGCGCGCCTGCCTCTTCGACGGCCTCGGCGGCAACGGCGCCCTCAGCGAAGGCGGCTGTGAAGGCTGCGGCTTCGCCTTCCAAAGCTCCGGCTGCGCGCACTGCCGCCGACGCGGTCGCGGAATTGCTTGCCGAGCCCGATGGGTTCACCACGCCGGCTGCGCCTGCTTCTCCGGCATCACCGGCCGATACCGCCGAGAGCGGCGAGCCCGTGCCTGGATTCGCGCTGTTCACACCGCCGTCCGCGCTTGCAGACGTGAAAGTACCAGCCCTAAAGCCTGCATCTCATGTGGCTCAAGCTGGCAATGCGGCTCCTGCATCTGATGTGAAACAGGCCGCTGCACCTGCGGACGCTCTCGCGGGACCGCCGCCTCCACCACCTACGACCGCTGTCGTTCCGCCGATCGTGGAGAGCGTTCCGCCGCCGCCGAGCACGCCTTACGTCGCCGCAGCCGGACCCGAAGCGGGTGGACTGGCTGCGCTCGTGACGGGTCTTGGAGGCGGAGGAGATGCGACCGCCAAGCCCCAATTCGATCCTCCTTCAGGCCTCGGCGTCAAGCCGGGGCGTTGTCTTGTCGAAACCGCGCGGTATGGCGGCGAGACGACCGTGCTGGTGAAATCTCCGGTGGGCGCGGATGTGCACTACATTGCGCTTTCGGTGATCGACGGTTTCGAGGACAGCATGACGAAGAGCTTTCTCTCGTCGCGTCCGGCGGGCGGTGAAGCGATCGGCACGTTCCCGTCGCGAAACGAGGCGCTCGCCAAAGCTCATTCGCTCTGCGCGAGCTGAGCCCGGCCGCGTTTCTATCTCAGATCTCCGTCTTTCTTGCTGCTATTGCGCGGGCGCGAAGTATTTGAGCGCGGCCGTGGAGACGGCCCCGCCAACCACACACGGAATGCCGAGCGCGACCTGGCCCATCGCGCCGGCGGCCACGCAGCCGAGGGCGAGCGCCGTTTGACCCGCCTGTCCCCACCAGGCGAAGTCACGCGCCTTCTGTGGGCCTTTGAGCTTCAACTCGTCGATGGCGGCGAGGGCGTCCTTGCGGATCTTGCCGATCTCGAAGGTCTCGGCGGCCTCGATCACCTCGCGGAGCGGCTTTCTCACCTCGGGCGGCTGACGGTTCATCTCCTCGGCGAGGATGTCGAGAAGATCGCGCTCGCGCGAGGCGTTGCTGGCGAGCGTCCATTTTGCCATGGAGCCGATGGTCAGCTTTTCCAGGTCGTCCTTGTTGGTGGAGAGTTTGAGCGCGCTCACGATGCGCTCGATAGGTTCGCGATAGCCGGTTGCGAAGTAATAGCCCCAGAGCGCGTCGAGAACGTAAGAGCCTTCGTCGATGGGCAGCTCCTGGAGCGTCTTGCCGTCGCCGTAGAGATATTTGCGGATGAGCACCATGCGGGCGGGCATGCGCTCGATGAACTTCTGCAGCAGCTGCTTCCAGTCCGGAAGGCCCGAGTAGGCGATGGCTCGGATCAGCACCACCTGATCCTCGGGCGGCATCGGGAACATGCGGGAGACCAGCCGTTCCGCGCCTTCCGGATTGGCGCCGATGACGCCGCCGATGAAGCCGACATAGACGCCGGCCGAATCCAGATCGCGGAACAGGCCGAGGTCGCCCATCGCGTGCACGACTTCCGGCAGGCGGTCCGGCTCCGGCGCCCGGCGATAGTCGTTGATCCATTTCAGGACCTGCTCCGACTTCTTGAACTCGAGCGGCGGCGGCTTCGGCTTGTCCTTCGCCAGCGCGGGGGACAAGGCCACCACGAGCGCGACAGCAAGGGTTGTGAAAACTCGCATGGGCCGTCACCTCCGGACGCGCCGGGCTCAGCGGGATCAATTGCGCGTAGATTGCCTTTCGGTCCGCCCAAGGACTGCGACCTCCGAGGCGAATTTGTGGCATTTCGGCCCGGTGCGGCGGTGTTGCCGCCGATTTCATGCTGCCTGCTTGACGGGCGGGGCCATCCCGCCAATGTTCCGGACATGCCCAACACCGAAGACAAGACCGGCGCGCCCCCCGCCAATATCGGGCCGGAAGAACGCCGCGAGAGCGCGGGCGCGCCGGTGCCCACGGGGGCGGACGTGATCGCGTCCTATCTCAAGACCCTGACCACGGGGCCTGGCGTCTACCGTATGCTCGATGCGGGCGGCGAGGTGGTCTACGTGGGCAAGGCGCGCAATCTCAAAGCGCGCGTTCAGAATTATACGCGGCTCGCCGGGCTCCCGAACCGCACGCTGCGGATGATCCAGGCTACGGCCTCCATGGAGTTCGTGACGGTCAGGACCGAGGCCGAGGCGCTGCTGCTCGAGGCGAACCTGATCAAGCGGTTTCGTCCGCGCTTCAACGTCACGCTGCGGGACGACAAGTCGTTTCCGTACATTCTGATCCGCCGCGATCAAGGCGCGCCCCAGATCCTGAAACATCGCGGCGCGCGCACCATCAAGGGCGAATACTTCGGGCCGTTCGCGTCGGCGGGGGCGGTGAACCGCACCATCAACATGCTGGAGCGCGCGTTCCTTCTGCGCTCCTGCTCCGACAGCGTCTACGAGAGCCGCACGCGGCCATGCCTGCTCTATCAGATCAAGCGTTGCTCGGCGCCGTGCACGGGCGAGATCAGCCTTGAAGACTATGGGGCGCTTGTGGACGAGGCGCTGCGGTTTCTCAAGGGCGAGAGCCAGTCGGTGCGCGAAATGTACCAGCGGCTGATGGAGGAGGCGGCGGAGAAGCTCGAGTTCGAGCGGGCGGCGAAGCTGCGCAACCGCCTTTGGGCGCTGGCGCATGTGACGGCCGAGCAGGCGATCAACCCCGACGGCGTCGAGGAAGCGGACGTGTTTGCGGCCTTCCAGGAGGGCGGGCAGACCTGCATCCAGGTGTTCTTTTTCCGCGTTGGCCAGAACTGGGGCAACCGCGCCTACTATCCGAAGGCCGATCGGTCTCTTCCGGTGGAAGAGGTGCTCGATAGCTTCGTTGCGCAGTTCTATGACGACAAGCCCGTGCCGCGGCTGATCCTTCTCTCGCACGAGATCGCCAACCATGCGCTTCTCGCGGAAGCGCTCTCGATAAAGGCCGACCGGCGTGTGGAGATCCGCGTTCCGCAGCGGGGCGTGAAGTCGGGGCTGGTCGAGCACGCACTCTCCAATGCCCGCGAAGCGCTCGGCCGCAAGCTCGCCGAGGGCTCGTCGCAGCGTACGCTGCTCGCGGCGCTGGGCGAGCGGTTCGGGCTTCCGCGGCCGCCGCGCCGCGTGGAGGTGTTCGACAACAGCCACATCATGGGCACCAATGCCGTGGGCGGCATGATCGTTGCCGGGCCGGAGGGGTTCGCGAAGGGGGCCTATCGCAAGTTCAACATCCGATCGGATGCGCTCGTGCCGGGTGACGACTACGGCATGATGCGGGAGGTGCTGGAGCGCCGTTTCCGCCGGCTTGCCGAGAACGAGGCCGAAGCTCCGGCCGAGACGCCCGCGGAAGCGCTGTGGGAGCATGTGCCGGGGCAGGGCGAGGCGGCCGAGGAGGAAGCGGAAGCCGCTTCTTTTCCGGATACGCTGCCGGACCGGCCGGACCTGGTTCTGGTGGATGGCGGCCTGGGGCAGCTCACGGTCGCGCTTGAGGTGCTGGCGGAGCTCGGGATCAGCGACATCAAGGTGGTCGGTGTCGCCAAGGGGCCGGACCGGGATGCGGGTCGCGAACATTTTCATATGCCGGGCCGGGCGCCCTTCATGCTGGAGCCGCGCGATCCCGTGCTCTACTTCGTGCAGCGGCTGCGCGATGAGGCTCATCGCTTCGCCATCGGCACGCACCGGGCCAAACGGGCGAAGTCGCTCGGGGCCAACCCGCTCGATGAGATCGCGGGGATCGGCCCGACGCGCAAGCGCGCGCTGCTGAAGCACTTCGGCTCTGCCAAGGCCGTGTCGCGCGCCGGCGTGGACGATCTGCAGGCCGTCGACGGGATTTCAGCGGAAATGGCGAAGAAGATTTACGATTTCTTTCACGAGCGCAGGGTTTGAGACGTTGGCCTTTGGCCCGTTAATGTTTTGTCGAGCGAATACCGTTTCCTTGCGATACCTTTTTGAGTTTTTGCCGCAGGCTGATTGATCAACGCCTGCCATTCCCAGCTATTTTTAAAATCCTTTCTCAACCATCGGCTGTCATAGTCACCGTTCAAGGGTGTGGCAGACCGGCGTCGCGTGAGGCCGTGCCGGCGCCCGCAGAGTGTCGTGCGTGTGC
The DNA here is from genome assembly GCF_000383415.1 of Hyphomicrobium zavarzinii ATCC 27496. GTDB lineage: Bacteria > Pseudomonadota > Alphaproteobacteria > Rhizobiales > Hyphomicrobiaceae > Hyphomicrobium_C > Hyphomicrobium_C zavarzinii. The sequence goes on from NZ_KB911255.1 coordinate 762,956, forward strand.
CCGTCGAGGGCGTGGGGGAAGTCAGTCATGCGTGTGAGTGAGGATGTGCTGGGCCGTCGCCCTTCGGGCGACGCTCGTTCGAAGCGTGCGCGTTCGTCGGAAAAGCGGGCACCTCAGGCGGCTTTGAAATCCAGCTCCGCGAAAACCCCGCAAACCGCAAAAACACCCAAGCGCACGAAAACGAAAGCAAAGGATGCGGCGCCGGGATCGCTGCCGATCCTCTACATGCTTTCTCCGCAGAAATTCATGAGCCCGTTCGACTGCAACATGGCGGTCGATTCCGGATACAAAGTCGTCCTGCCCTACGACAACGTTGGGCTCGGCGACGTGGGGGCGCTGGTGCAGGACGCGATCTTCTCGCGGCCGCCGAAAGCCATGACGGGCCTGTTCATCGGCGGCAAGGACATCACGCTCGCGCTCGACATGATGAAGGCGGCGCGCCGCGCGATGGTGCCGCCGTTCGAGGTTTCCGTTTTCGCCGATCCGGGCGGGTCATTCACGACCGCGGCGGCGATGGTGGCGTGCGTCGAGCGCGTGCTGCGGCGCAGCTACGGACGTGGCTGGCAGGGCCTTCGGGTTTCCGTGTTCGGCGCGATGGGCGTCGTCGGATTTTCGTCCGCCGTCATCGCCGCGAACGAGGGTGCGGAGGTGCGCATCGTGGCGCACGATGCAATAGAGCCGCTGGAGGCTTCCGCCGGGTTTGCGGCCGAGCGTTTCAACGTTGCGCTCCATCCCGTCGCCGGGCAGACGGATGCGCTCAAGAGCAAGCTTCTCAAGACTTCCGACGTGATCTTCACGGCGGGTCCGGCTGGGGTGAACATCATCTCGCGGATGCAACTCGCCAAGGCGCCGGGGCTTCTCGTCGCTGCGGACGTCAATGCGGTGAAGCCCTACGGTATCGAGGGTCTGGATCTCTTCATGGATGGCGTTCCGCTTCCGGGATGCAGCACGCTCGGCGTCGGCGCGCTCGCCATCGGCGATATCAAGTACAAGACGCAGGCGGGGCTGTTCCGCCGTATGCTGACGGCTTCGCAGCCGCTCGACCTCGATTTCCGCGATGCGTTCGAGCTCGCGCGCCAGATCGTGTCGGACGCCGGGCGGGACACCAAGGCCAAGATTTAACCAAGCCTCTCCGCCATAAAAAATGAGCAGAGCAGGAGCTTTCACTCCTGCTCTGCCCACAATGGCGCCTGATTCCAAATACGCGGCTACACTCTAGGCGCTGACGACCAGCGGTCGACGACGAGATACTTACGTCGGCAGCTTGACGTTTCTGTTACGAGAACGAGTGGTCGGGCGGTTTGTTCCTGGGTTCCGGGATTTGCCTGTGGATAAGGCCTATTGCGGCGCCCCGGCTGGGGACTTCGCTGTTTCTCCTTCAAGCCGTGTTGAGCCGCCGGTCGGTACCCCATTGACTGGCGTGCGCCCGGATGGTGTTAGCTAGGCGCCATGGACCCGCCCATCTCAACCCGGCCTCATGCGACCAGCCTGCCGAACGTGCTCACCTACGCACGGATCGCGGCTGTTCCTGCGCTCGTGGCCTGCCTGATGTTCGTCGAAGGGGAAGCCGGGCGGTGGGCCGCGTTCTGGCTGTTCGTCGCCGCGGCCATCACCGACTGGCTCGATGGGTACCTCGCGCGCCGGCTCGAGCAGCAGTCGACGCTGGGACGCATGCTGGACCCGATCGCGGACAAGCTGATCGTGGGGGCGGCGCTGATCATGCTGGTGCATGACCGGACCATCGACGGGCTGTCGATCTGGGCCGCCATCGTGATCATGTGCCGTGAAATCCTCGTTTCCGGGCTGCGCGAGTTCCTGGCGGAGCTGAACGTCAAGGTGCACGTGACGGCCCTCGCCAAATGGAAGACGGCCGTGCAGATGGTCGCGCTGGCATTTCTGATCGCGGGACCGGCCGGAGACCGGATCGTTCCGGGCACTTCGGTTGCGGGAATTGTGCTTCTCTGGGTCGCGGCAGTGCTTACGCTCTGGACCGGCTATGACTATCTCAAGGCTGGTGTCCGCCACGCGATGGAAGGGTAGTTCGGTGTCGATCGGAACGATAAGCGAGGCTCGGGCCTCTGCCGCGGCGGGGCAGCGCCTCACCGTGCGCTATTTCGCCTGGGTGCGCGAGAAAGTGGGACGCGCGGAGGAGGTCGTCGACGTGCCTCAGGGCGTCGCGACCGTCGGCGATCTCGTGGCTTGGCTCAGCACGCGCGGCCCCGAGTACGAGAACGCGTTCGCGCGGGCAGGCGTGGTGCGCGCTGCGCTGGATCAGGTTCATGTGAAGCCGGCGCATGCGCTTGCGGGTGCGCGGGAGATCGCCTTCTTTCCGCCGGTGACTGGCGGCTGAGGAGAAACGGCCGTGGCGGTGCGTGTTCAGCGCGAGGCGTTCGATGTGGCGGAGGAAATCCGCCTCTTGACCGATAGGCGTACCGACGTCGGCGGTATCGTGACCTTCACGGGGCTCGTGCGCGGCGAAGCCGGCGGGCGGGCGCTCCAGACGCTCACCCTCGAGCACTATCCTGGCATGACCGAACTCGAGCTCGGCCGTATCGACGATGAGGCCCGCGAGCGGTTCGGCCTCACCGGATCTCTCGTCGTTCACCGGTTCGGCGAGTTGAAGCCCGGCGACCCGATCGTTCTGGTCATCACGCTCTCGGCCCACCGCAGGGCGGCCTTCGAGGCGGCGGAGTTCCTGATGGACTATCTCAAGTCCCGGGCGCCGTTCTGGAAAAAGGAGTCCTTCGCCGACGGGACTGAGACGTGGGTCGACGAGCGGGCCAGCGATGGGGCCGCCCTCGCGCGCTGGACGGGCGCATCGTTAACCGAAAAGTAACCAAATACGTTTTCCTAAATAAAATCTTCACAACATTGATTTTGCTTGGTTATTCCCGTGCGCCCGCGCTCGGCATGGTGGACGATTAGTAAATCGTTAACCTTTATCGTTCCATAACAATGCCTGATGGCGTCCCGCAAAACGCCATTATCTACGGTTACTTAATGACTGTCCCGCCAATGGACCGTGTTGCGTAGACGGGGGTCACACAACGATGATGAATGAATACCGGCAGCGCTTTGCGCTGCAGAGCTTCTGCGCGCTTTTTGCGCTTGCGTTTCCGCTCGCGGCGATCGCGGCGGACCAGCGCGCCGTGTCAGACAAGATCCCTGCCGCTTCCCCGCAAAAATCCAAGAAATCCGTCGAGACCGGCTCTCTCGGTGCCGCTGCCAAAGCCAAGGTGCAGGCCGCTGCCGCGCCGGAAGCGACGCTCGGCGGCGACGCCAGCCATACGCGCTTTCTGATTGGCCTCCCCAAGGAGGTCGAGTTCCAGGTTTTCTCGCTTTCGAACCCCAATCGCGTGATCGTGGACATCGCGGAGACCGCGCTGCGTCTTCCTGCGCAGCCCGAGGAGAACATCGCGGTCGGTCTCGTGAAGTCGTTCCAGGCCGGCCGATCGGCGCCCGGCAAGTCCCGCGTGGTGATCGAGGTCACGCGCCCGGTCGTCGTTGAGAGCGCCAGCATCGAAGGTGCGAAGGACGGCAAGGGCCATCGCCTGGCGCTCGACATCGTGCCGGTCAACTCGGCCACCAAGGCGGCGAAGAAGCCGCTCAAGGTCGCGCCGTTCGCGCTCGGTGCCGTCGACGTGCAACCCCCGCTGCCGATGCCCGCCCAGCGTCCGGATGAGATCGCCGCGCGCTCGTTCAAGCCGATCATCGTGATTGATCCTGGCCACGGCGGACACGACTCGGGTGCCATGAAAAACGGCACCGTCGAGAAGGATGTCGTCCTCGCGTTCAGTCTCATGCTCAAGGACAAGCTCGAGAAGACCGGCCGTTACAAAGTGCTGATGACGCGCGATACCGACGTGTTCGTCGAGCTCGGCAAGCGCGTCGATTTCGCCGAGGAGCACAAGGCGAACCTGTTCATCGCCGTGCACGCCGACTATGCGGGCGGCAACTCCAAGGCGCGCGGTGCCACCATCTATTCGCTGCGCGAGAACGTTGCCAACGCACTTCAGCGCTCCGCCAAGGGCGAGGTGTCGAGCGCCGTCCTGACGAAGGATGAAGTCGATACGATGAAGAAGGCGAGCATCGACAACGATCTCTCGGCGGTTAAGAGCATTCTCGCCGATCTCGCGGGGCGCGAGGTCGACGCCACGCAGGAGCGCACCAGCGTCTTCACCCGCTCGGTGATCGAATACATGGGCGCAAGCACTGAGCTTCGTGCCAAGCCGGACCAGCAGGCCGCGTTCCGGGTGCTGAAGACGGCGCAGTTCCCCTCGGTGCTGATCGAGCTCGCCTACGTCACCAACAAGCAGGACGCGGAGCTGCTCAGATCCGACACGTGGCGCGATAAGGTTTCGGATTCCATTATGACCGCGGTCGAGAACTACTTCGGAAATCAGATCGCGCGCCTGCCGATGTAGCGGCCGTCTCGCGCACGCTTCAAAAACTAGAAGGCCGGCCCTGGGGGGACCGGCCTTTAGTTTTTCTAGCCGGCGCCGGGTCGCACGCCCTGCCGGCAAAGCTCATTCAAGTTCTACTTGGAGGATGCGGAGGTTTAAGTCGCCACAGGAGTACAAAGTCCCAGTCGGTATCGTGCCGAAGCTCATGGGTATGAGCGGCGCTCCTTGGTCGGGACGCGTCGGTGGACCACTGACGAAGGTGCTTCAGCATAGTGCACTCCATCTTCTAGCTGGTGCCGTGACCGAGCTCCGATCGAATAAGCCTGCGACAGCCGCGACACACCTCTCCCTCTGCCAGGGCTGGCGGAGCGAGACGACGACGATGCTGGCGGGGCCGGAGCGGACACGGCGGTCCTGGACGGACTTATGGGATGGTGCGATGCGCGCCTTTGGAACGCTCCCTCTGGCAGCGCCGTCCTGGGCTGCCACACGTTCCACTGGGCTCTTTGACCAGCTGATCGGTCGTTTCGGTTCAGAGATCTCAAGGACACCTGTCCAAAAAGGCTCTGACGCATGCACCGGTAGCAGACGCAAGGCGGCCGAGACCGCAGTCGCGTCAGGCGAGGTAATTCTCCCCCACGGCTTGGAACGTATGTGATTCGAATGAAGCCAAGCTAACGGTTCGCAATATTATTTGCGGCGTGGCTGGCTTGACTCACTGATGAGGCGGCTCGTCCGGCGGGGCGGGTTTTTCGGCCGGTTCGGCTTGCTGGCCGCAGTCACTGAAGAGCGACGTCAGGCAGTTCCACGTCTTGGTTGCGGCATTGCCAATGGCGCTTCCGGCGTTGCCGATCTGCTCGCCCGCTTTTTTCGCAGTGCCGCCGATGGCTTCGCCGGCCTGCTCCAGGCCCTTCTTGGAGGATCTCACCGTTTCGCCGGCCAGCTCCTCGACCGTGCGCGGCACCTTTGCCGGCTTTTCGGCTTCCGGCGGCGGCGCGGTCTCGGGTGCGGGAGGCTCACTTGCGAGCGGGGTGCGGTTGTCAGGTGCCGGCGCCCCGATCTGAGGTGCCGCCATGCCCGGGAGCTTCGGCGGCGGCTTCACCATGGTGGTGAGGCCGGGACAGGGGAAGGGCGCGCCGCGGGAGACCGCGCAGGCCTCGTGGCGGCCCTTCGAGGCCATTTCCGAGATGCAGTAGAGGGAGGCGCTGGGGTCCTTGCCGGGGCCGTCCGGCGTTCCGTCGACGACGCACCGGTACATGGCGGGCGGGCCTTCGCACGTCACGCAGTATTCGAGCGCCCACGCACTTCCTGACGCGGCCAGGACAAGTGCGGCGCCCGCGCCTGCGTATGCGATACGAACCATCCCCTTACTCCACTGGCCGGCACTGTTTTTTGCTTCGGCGACGAGTTTGTGCGGCTCACGCCCCTTATCATATGACTTGGGACAAACCAATGAAGGGGCCGTGCCCGCCTGGGTGTGAAAACGTCGGTCAGAAAGGGTGGCGGCGCGCTTGCAAAGCGGCGACCCCACATCTATACGGGTGCTTCGCGCGATCCGGAGACGTGGCCGAGAGGCTGAAGGCGGCGGTTTGCTAAATCGTTATACCCTCTAAAGGGGTATCAGGGGTTCGAATCCCCTCGTCTCCGCCATAACTTGTCAGTCTAATCCATTGAAATTGCATTATAAAGCCTGACCCTCGGCGGAGCTAAGAGGGGCAACGGGGGCTTTGTAATCCAACCTGGAGGGCAACCGTCCCATGTGAAATATGGGTTGCCGTCCACAATGGAGGTCGGCCCATGACACGTTCAAATGCTCCGGTTCCCCACAAACGATTTGGCTTCTGGTACTTGGTGCGGAAAGTGCCCCGTGCGTTCTCGATGCTTGACCGAAGAGGTGTGGTCAGGGTGACGACGGGAATTCGGATTACCGACGACCCAAGGGCGGTTGCGGCCAAGCATGTGGTGGCAAAGCTGGATGCTGACCTGCAACGATACTGGCGCGACCTCGCTTCGGGCATCGACCCTCACGCGGTGAAGCGTGCAAATGCAGCTGTGGAGTTGGCAGGGAGGTTCGGGTTCCCATATCTCGAACTGGAGGCTCTTAGCGCCTCTCCCATCGACGAGCTGACGAAGCGGCTGGATGCTTTGGAAGCGCTGTCTGGAAAAAAAGAGCTTCCCGTTGCCGGATCGGCATTGTTTGGTCTGCTGCCCTCGCCACGCAGCTCTAGGCGGCTATCTCAGTTGGTGGATGACTATGAGGTCATTCAGGCTGTGGAATTGAAGGGGAAGTCGGCAGAGCAATGTCGCCGTTGGCGCAATCAGCGCGATCAGATGCTGGGGCGGTTCTTAAAATTCGTCGGAGGTGACAAACTTGTTGAGGTGCTCACGGTCTCTGATGTGCGCACGTATCGTGATGCGCTGAAGGAAGAGGTGTTGAAGGACCGTATGGACGTGAACACGGCCAATAAGAATATCGGCACTGTTGCTGCGATGTTCCGGGCGGTGGTGGATGAAGAAAAAATCAATATCAGCGACCCGTTTGTGGGCATGCGTCTCAAGGGCGGGGAGAAGAAACAGCGTACGGGGTTCACGCGCGAGTTTGTTCAAGACGTGCTCTTAAAGGACGGGGTCATGGACGGGCTTAATCCGGAGGCCCGCGCGATTTTCTACGTGGTTGCTGAAACGGGCATGCGCCCGTCTGAAGTTGTCGGGCTTCAGCCGGAGGATATCATCCTCGATGGAGACATTCCGCGCGTCGTCTTGCGTGAAAACCAGCGAAAGTTGAAGACCAAGCACTCGCGGCGGACCATACCTCTTGCAGGTATCGCCTTAGAGGTGATGCGCCGTTATCCGGATGGGTTCCCGACGTACCGGGGGAAGCCGACCAACTTGTCCAATACGGTGACCAAGTATTTGCGCGAGAACAATCTGCTGCCGTTGGAAGGGCAGTCGTTTTATTCGTTGCGGCATACGTTCCGGGACAGGCTTGGCGAGGCAAAGCCCAGCGACCAAAGATTGATTGATGTCTTGATGGGGCATTCGCCCAAAGGTGAGAAATACGGGTCGGGGCCCAAGCTGCTTCTGGCACGTGATTTAATGCAGGAGATGGCGTTCAAACCGCCGTCTGCGTCCTTTGCAGAAGGGCTCGGGCGCGGGACAGAGGATCATCTTTCCGCGCGTGCTCAACGGCAGCCTCGATGCGGAGGAAGATGGGCAGGAAAGCGGCGTCTTGAGCCAGCAATTCAGCAGCAATCAGGAGATTGCGCTCAAGATGTTCCAGGGGAATGAGGTGATGTTCATGGTTTTGCATGCGTTACAAAAAGCAATGGATAAAGCCCTTAGCAAGGGGTCCAAGAAGAGCGTTCGTACTTAGGAGGTCGTAGGGGTAGCTAAGGGTACGGAGGCGGGCATCACAATTTGTTGCAAGGATGATCAGGTTGGTATTGCTGCAACAGGGGGTGGCGGATTGAGTGAGTTCCTGTCGTTGATTGATCAGGTTTGGTGCACATCGTGTTCGTGCGGACCGCAGGTGTGTGCATCGTGTACGCACGGTACAGCGGCGACGCCAAGGCCCAGACGGTGAGCAATCACATACCTACGCGTTTCATGAAAGCTTTCACGAAGAACGGATTGGCCTCGCGTATGCGCCCAATCCGTTTTTTTATGTGCGGTCGCTGTCTCGATGGCGCGCACTGTCCCTTCCCCATTCCGGCGGCCGCAGCACGTTGGCTGGGGCGTTGAGGAACAGCGGCGCAATCTGCCGGTCAGAAAATCCGGCTGAACCACATCCTACGCGGGTGAGGAAGAACAGCAGTTCCGGGTGTTGAGCCGCGAAAGCTTTGAACACGTCAGCGTGGTTGGTAATCGCGCCAAGCGGCAGCGGCCGGACTTGGGCGGGGCGCGGCGGGGGATTGGCGGACATGGTCGACAACGCATAAGAGCGGCCCCGCAACCCGATTCCCTGTCCGTAGATTGCGCCGTAGTGCTTCAGCGCCGTATATGCGGCGCCCGCGCCATGCCGTCCGGCGAGGTTTGACCCAAACACAAAGATCCCATTCGGGGCGAGCGTAAGGGGGGCCGTCCAGGTGGGGATGACGCTCATCGTAAGAGTCTAACGCGAACGTTCAGAGGTCGCCAAGCCTACCGGCGGCGAAGCGAACTGTGATGGGGCTTGCGGGGCCTTGGCGGGAGCGGTGCTGCGTCGAGGAACGTTGCTACTGTGTCTGCGTCCATGTGGAAGGAGTGCGGTGCCATCTTCTTCAGGGCAGCTTCCAACGCGGTTAGGAGGGCTTTTGCCACCTCTTGCTCAAGCGTACCCACCGCGTGCTCGAAAAACGATTGCAACGGGCCTGCAAGAGGCCAGTAGCGCTCAAAACCTCTTTGCCGTGGGTCTTGCCAGCTGAATGTTTCGACCAGCTTGCGGGCAAGCTTCTGGATGTCGGCATCGGTGATGTGCATGGATGGTTATGGATGTGCCTGCGACGGAGACTGACCCCCCTTCCCTTTTCAAGATGAAAAATCCCGCCGTAGGCGGTTTGAAGGATTTTGATAGTTATAGAGAAGGAGGTTTTAGAAAGGTTTCAGGTTCACGAACACGAATGCCCATATGGCCTTGCCGGTGCTTTTGGGCAGTGATGCACGGGCCGGACGGAATGTTGCACGGGTTCGGACGGAATGATGCACGGCCTGGACGGAATGATGCACGCCGGAGGGGAAGGGATGCACGGGCTTGGCCAAAAATCGCTTCTTTGATTTTTTGTCCGAGGGGTTGGTGGTGATGCACGGTGGTTTTGTCCAAACTCTCGGAAGCGATGCACGCGAGGTTGCTCCAAGGGCCCCTTCCCTGACGGGGTGTGAATCCTTGTGCATCAGTGGGGTCAGCATTTTTGTCCAAGCATGCGGCATCAATGCACGGTGGTTTTGTCCAAGCGGTTGGGCATGGTCAGGATGTGATGCACGGATATTTCGGGAAGCCGTCGATGGATATGAATGATGTCAGTGGTTTGCAGGAAGATTTGAGGGGCTGAGTGCGTGGGAGCGATGCACGGGTTTTTTGGACAGAATGATGCACGGCATTTTTGTCCAAGGCGTGTGGTGCTCAGCTAGGTGCCTGAAAAGGCATCACTTGCGTTCCCGAAAAGTTTGGACGGAATGATGCACGGCGTTTTTGTCCAACGCGGCATGGGGCCATTTTTGTCCAAGCCGGAGGAAGCGATGCACGGGCTTTTTGTCCATCAGGCGGCTTGCTGATCTCCTTCGGTGATTTGCGCGTGGCGCTTGGTCATGCGCAGCTTCTCGCCGTTCTTGGCGGGCAGGATTTCAAGATTGTACTCGGGCAACGGGCAGAGTTTGGAATCCTCGACGATTTCTTGCAGGGCCCTTCTGAACTTGGCGAAGGGTAAGCTTGAACCCGAACGCAGGTGGACGGTCTCAAGGCCGTAGTCGGAGATGCCCGTCGTTCCTGCGGACTTGCGGGCGAGGCGGTAAATGAAGCGGGCAAGGGGTTTGGCAATGAGGAAGTAGTCGGCGTGAAGCGTGAGCACGCTGGGTTTGTCGCTGGGGTTGACCACGCCCTGATACACCCAATCCGGAATGTCGATTTCAACAGTGTCGATCTTGTTGCCCTTGGTGCGCGAGATGACCTTGTAGCGTCCGATGAGGGGGAATGATTCCGAGGCGCGGCGCTTGGCTGCGTGGTTGAGGTTGGTGATTTTGATGCGGGTTGCCTGCAAGCGGTCCAGCGCTCCTTCGATGCGCTCGTACTGGCGACCCCCGTGGCCTCTTCGCGCGAAGGAGAGGATTTCGCCCATCGAGGGGCGGTAGCAGCGCGCGGGGAGGCTGGGGCGCAATCCCTTCTTCTCGGCGATGCGGTACTCTTTCATGGTGGAGGTGAGGGATGTCACCATGTGCAGGAAGATGTCGTAGTCGAAGGCGTTGGCCAGGCCTGTTTCGGCGCCGCCTTCGATGGTGATGATGGCGTCGGGGAGCTCGTAGCGTATGACGCCTTCCTCGCGTTTGTTCTTGGAAAGCGAGAATGGCGCCACGTCCATCAGGTTGACGTCGTCCTTGAGGGGGGCGTCGTAGGTGGGTGGCGAGAAGAAGGATAGTTGGTTTTCTTCGGTCGGCGCATCGCGGAGCGTGAGGATGTTGGACGTCAGCTTGAGGGGCGCTTCGTGTTTGATGAGTTGGCCAACCTCGTCAAGGTGGACGGCTTCGCTAAGACGTTTAAGGGTGTCGCGCAACAAAGGGTTGGTGGTGGTGTCCAAGGCGAGGTCGGAAAGCCGTCGGCGCATGTAGAACCGCCGGAGCCTGGCGAGCGCTTCCTTGTTGAGGGGCTGGGGGTCTTCGTCGCCTTCGATGACAGATATTCGCGCGGCGACCTCCTGCAGGTACCTGTTCTTTTGCTCGAGCGAAAGATCGCTGAATTCGGCTTGGGATTTGAGGTTCAGCTTAGTTGGCTTCACGGCGGCCGTCCTCCACGAGGTCGCGGGCCTCGACGTGGAAGCCATCTTTTTTCAGCGCGCGGCAGATTAGGTATTTGATGGTGTTCTCGCCATCACCGGCGCGTTTGCGCAATTCGGCGCGCAGATAGTCGGGGATGTCGACGGACAGGCGTTTGGTGGGGGACTGGGCTTGTTCCGAAGTACGGGCCCCCTTCCCTTTCTTGGCGTTTGAGATCTTGACCACCGATGCCGACGGCAAAGTGCTTTGTTCCTGGTCTTGCTGGGCGGAAGGGCTTGGTGTTGGGACGACGGTTGGGATGCCGCGTTCGGCCGCGTGTTCGTTCACGGCTTTCGAGACGTCGGCGAACGAGCCGCGGTCATCGGAGAGCGACGGGCGCATGAAGGGTCTATTGGCGGGGCTGCTCATGCGGCAATCCTTTCTTCTTGGGGTTGGAATACGGCCAGCAACTCTTCGGTTATGGCGTCGATCTCTTCGACGGCCCTTTTGACCGGTAAGCGCTTTTGGTCGGCGTAATGCGGTGTCGTTCCAGTCTTCCACGTTTCCGAGAGGATGGGGCGCAGGTGCAGAATGTTCTTGAACCTAACCATGTCGCTGGCATCGACCTCATCCAGTGTGAGGGCCTGGTGGGCGGGGAGAATTCCGAAGGGAACCTTGTTGACAAGGAGGCGGTGGGTCAGCGGCTTCGTCATTTTCGAAGCCATGCCTTTGAGTTCGCGGTTGAGCTTTTGGGCTTCCCGCGCGTCGGGCTCATCGAGGCCCATCGGGGTGATGGTGATGTCGGCGGCGGCGGCCAGGAGCAAGGCAACGCGATTCATGTGGCCGGCGAGATCGACGAAGACAAAATCGTGGCCGCTGTAATTCCACAGGCCGTTGACCAAGGCGTCGATGTCGATGTCGGCGGTAGGCCCCTTCTCCACCTCAAGACCTTTAATAAGGTCGATGCAGGGGTTGCTCTTGTACCAGCGGTAAAGGGTTTCGGTTTGGTCGAAGTCGATGACGCGGGCCGTATAACCCTGATTGGTGAGGCTCGCTGCCAGCGTAAGGCAGGTGAGTGATTTGCCAACACCGCCCTTGGGGGAGATGAAGGCGATAATGGCGGCGCGTTGTTGAGTGCTCATGGGTGGATGCTGCGTCGTTATCTAAGGACTGTCCAGCGACCGCGCTCATGACATGGGCAATCGTATGCAGGGGGTGTGATATTTTTTACAGATGGGGGTCTGTGGGGATGGGGGTATGGGGTTATGGGTATGTCCCCATGCCCACACGTGGGGGCAACCACAGATACACAGATGGGGTTATGGGGACGCCCACAAGTCCCCAGATGGGGAGGCCCACAGGTGGGGATACCCACAGGCCCACAAGTAGGAAATGAGAACGGGCGGAAACGCGGGCATAAATCATGGAGCTAAAACCCCCAAGCCCACAGATGGGGGTATGGGGACATGGGGGTGCCCACAGATACCCAAGTGGGGAGGCCCACAGTTGGAGAGGCCCACAGGCCCACGCATGGGGGTATGGGGAGGCCCCCACCACCACAACCCCACAGATGGGGTGGCCATCAAGCCCACATGTGTATCCCCACATGTGGAGGCCCCCAGATGGGGAGATGGGGAGGTTGAGATTTTGGTTGGGTCGGGCGGGGGTTGTAATTGTCACGTTCCGGGAACGTGACACCCGCGCTTCAACACCACCTGCCGCATCGTTCCGTGGGAAAGCGCATCCCCCGCTGTTGCCGGACCCGGCGGACCGGCCGGAGGTCTCTCCGTTGCCGACCCACGTCACCACAACTGGCACCCCGGCGCCTCGAGCGCGAAGGAACGCGTCACCCATTGGGAGCAGCATTCCTACACCGTCACCGGCGCCCAGCAGGTTGCACCCGGCGCATTGTCGGTTGCCGACCCGCGCCCGGTCGCCTTCCGCAACGGCAAGGAGAACTATCAGACCGGCGGGCATTACGGCGTTGTTCCATGGAACACGCCCTCTTATGGCATCACCGCCCACGGCCAGCGTGACAATGGGTTCTGGTCACTGGCCGACCCGCGCGTTGATCAGCTTCCAGCGCCTGACCATAAACTCACCACCGTCATCCGCGCGCTGGATGGAACCTGGCACCGGCCCTTTACAACGCTGGAGCTCGCTGCGCTTCAATCCTTGCTGGACCCCGAAGAACATCTCGAACTGGAGGGGTTGTCGGATGCTGATTGGCGCGAGCGCATTGGAAACGCCGTTCCCCCTAAAGCCGCCGAAGCAATCGCCGGCGTTATGGGAACAACCCTGTTGCTCGCGTGGTCGGGGGCGACGTTCACGCTTGGCTCGACGCCCATTTGGGTCCGTCCCGTCGCCATCGGGCTAACGCTCCACCAACAAGGATTCGATCCCACCCATTGACCTTGGACCCGAAACCTCCACCCATATCGCGCCAGCCGCTACAGCGTAGCGTCTGCTAATCAGCAAGGTCTTGGCTGCTAACGTCCGTCTTACTCAACCCTGCACTAAGGCCGTAAACTGCGCTTTCCAGAGGGAAAAGCTCGTTCGATAAGCAGGGATGCAAAAACTCGGCATCGACCCTCAGCACGCCACTCATTATTTCTGATACAATTTCCCTAGCATGTATCGTTTTCCCCTGTTCTAAAAACTCGGCCAGCTTTGCTGCACGTTCAAATGTTTCGGGGCGCAAATGCGCCCGCACAAATTGGGAACCGCCCAACACAGGCGTACTATTCAGAAGGGTTTGCAGCGCAGCCATACGGCTAGTGACAGTCTGAGCAAGAATAAACAGGTCGTTCATGAAGCCGTTATGGGTTTGACGGGTGTTTTGTGTTATTTGACAGCGGGGCACCCTGCAGGCGCGGGTCAGCGACGGAGTGGGGGCCACCACCCACCATCATCTTGCCGGTGACGACGGGTGCGGTCTCCGACCACGGCCGCACGCCCATCTGCACCGAACGCGGGTGGCCATCAATGCGCGGGTTGGCAACTGAGAACTTTCCGTTGGCGGGGTGGCTGCGCGCGGCGATCGTGCCTGACGCATCGTTCCACCGTTTCACGCCGTACTGAAGGGAGTTGTCCCAACGGCTTTCCGGCATCAGCAGGTATTCGGAAAGATACCCGTTCTCCACAGCGAGCTTGTTGAGGCTGCGCCAATCGGAACCCGCTTCGACGAATGCAAGGCGCACCCACGTTTTCCATTGCAGCGCGGGGACGCGGTGCATGGGGCCGGCCGCTTCGATATCGCCGGGCAGGGGGAACCGCGAAAGGAGAGATCCAATGGATTTGAGGGAACGTTTCTCCGGCTCGTAGAGGACGGGCGGCACCTTCTCCATGTGGCGCGCGACAAGAAGGAAACGCTTGCGGCTTTGGGAAAGACCGCCAAGCTCGCCGCAATCATGGGTGGTTTCTGCCACCGCATACCCATACTGGCGCAAAAGCTCTCCAATGCGGTCAAGCAGGTGACGGCCGCGCGTCATGATGCGCGGCACGTTTTCAAAGACGAACAGTTCCGTGGGGTCGTGCTTCCAGGCTTCGAGCGCCAGCCAGATGCCCCGAAGCGTGAGGGCGTTCAAGCTTTGGTAGCGGTCGGTTTTGCTGAGGCCTTCGGCGAGCAGCCCCGAAAACCCCTTGCAGGGCGCGGACAGGAAGATGATGTGCGGGCGTTCGTGACCGGCGGCCGTGTGAAGGTCTTGCGGTGTTGCCTCCCGCCAATCAGGCGGCGGCTCGTGGCCATGGAAGGCGATGTACTGCTCACGGGAAAAGAGATCGAGGCAGGTTCCTTCAACGCCGGCCAGCCGCGAGAAATCCTTGATCGCCGAAGCGTTGTTGTCGATTCCCCCGATGCAGCGGAAGCGTGCGGTTGTTTTTCCGACGCGGGCTTGGCCGCGGTTGAAGCCTTTTGCGCCGCCGCCCAGTCCGCAGAACAAGTGGAAGTGGCGGATTTCGCGTTCAAGGGCACGGATGTTGATGGGTGCGTTCATGGTTGTCCTCCGGGTTGCCCGGCCGGAACACCTCTCGGTGCCCGTACCGGCTTGCCCGGCGGAACCCGCCTCTCCCTCTCCCTTTACCGGCGCGACCTCGCGTGACGGATTTGGAAGGAGGTGCAAAGCGTAGGGAAGGGGGGACTGGCGCAGCTAGGAAAAAAAGCTTCGGGATGGCGTGCGAGACGTTTCATGCTGTGCGCAGTTTCGGTGCTCAGCGCGTAGGCAGGTTTGTGCCTCCGTCACCATGCGTTCCTGCACGATGGGGTAGTCTGGGTTATGGAGGGCATTTTGGAATTTTCACGGTTGTTATCTCCTGCTCAACTCAAACGGCTTGCTGCAACACGAGTGGAGATGGAACGGATCTACCGACTTTCGGACAGGTGGCTTGCGGAAGAGTTGTTACGGCTCGCGCGGCGGGCGCGAGAAGAGCACCCGGATAAACTCGCTTGTCCTGACGTCATGACCTATGAGGCATCGTTCGTTTGGGATTTGGTACCGGAAGTGGCGAAGCGGCTTGGTGCCTCTACCTTTCGGCGCGAAGAGGCTCGCGATTGGCAGATGAGGGATGCGGATGTCGTCGAGTTGCGGGAAATTGCGGGGGTCTTTCTTTTGAATTCTTCGTTGGGACGATGGATTGATCATAAGGCCGAGAAGCCTTCTGCTGTAGAGCTGCTTGGCCATGAGGTGGCGAATGGGAATCCCGTGGCGATGGCGTTAGACCGCATGTGTCAAGCACCCGCACGGGGAAATGACCGCGACGACTATGTGGCGCGGCAAGTGAGGGAGGTGTCAAGAAGGCGGGGGTTTGAGGAAACGGCGGAATGGTCGCCTGTGCTGCAGAATTGGGGGAAGGAACGGGAGAGGTAGGGCGGGGTATGGCGTAGCTAGCAGTAGCTAGGGAATTTCTCTTTATTCGCCTTTCCCCTTTATGGGAGAATCTGCCCTTCGCAACAGCAAGGGTGATGGATGGCGGATAGCCGCAACATTTTGCGGGAACGGTTTGCGCGTACTCAAAGGGTAAGGACAACCCGGCGTGCGGATTTCAAAGGGTACCGGATGCGCCTGAACCTTCGCGTCCCAGAATCCATGTCCATTAGTCTTCAGATTATCAAGCTCGTCACCGGGGAAGCCAAAAACGGCTTTTGCGAACGGGTGCTTGCGGAGGCAGTCAATCAATCCATTGAGGAGCTGAAGACCAAGCATGGTGAAGAGGCGTGGGCTGCGATCCAAACGTGCGCGAGAGCTTCAAAACCAACGGAGCCTTCTGGTTGATGCGGTGGTCGTCTTTGGCATTGTGGTGTCGCTGGGGCTTATCGCTGTATCTGTTGCGCTTAATTTTCGCATGGGGTTGCGCAGCGCGGATACCGAGCTTGATGGAAAACTCTACGGTGCCGGCGCCGCCTGCGGCGATTGCCTGAAGGCGATTGCGCCTTTCATGATGTCGTGGGGATTGCGCCATGGCGATGTGCTTTCAGCTGCGGCAGCGGTCGCCCTGTTTGGTATTTGCACAAGTTTCTCGTTCGTATCGTCGCTGGGGTTTGCGGCCGAGCACAGGTCAAGCAAGGCGGGGACGGCCCAAGCCCAAGTGGATGGTTATGGCGATGTGAGAAAGGAGAGAAAGCGCATCGAGGATGCGCTTGCATTCCAAGGGCCCCAGCGGAGCGTGCGTGAGGTGCAGGATGAGATTGCATTTAGGCTGAAGCAACGTGTGTGGGCGGGAGGGCAGGCGGTCGGCGTTCTGTCCGATAATTGCGCCGTTGACCGCAAATCCACGCGCGCTGCGTGTGAGGAGGTTGCGAAGCTGAAGGTTGAGCTAGCGGCGTCTAACGAGGTGCAGCGGCTGACGGCTGCACTGCAACACCCATCCCTTCAATCGCCGGAACACGTGACGCCCCTGACATCTGACGCGCAGGTGGATGCTTTGGCAGGGGTTATTGGTCTGGTGACGGATGCCGTGAAGAAGGAGCACATTGGTCTCGCGCTTTCCATCCTCTTGGCGTGCTTCATCGAGGTCGGCTCGGGTGTCGGGTTGTTCATGGTGACGACGCCGTGGCGGGCGAAGGAGGTTGAGGCAGCGAAAACCCTATCCGTACCTAAGAAGGTTTTGGGCCATGTAGACACTTACATGTTGGCGCGCATTGAACCTGGCGAGGACCTGCTGTCGGTAAAGGTATTGCATGAGGATTATGCGCGCTGGTGTTTGTCCATCAATGCGGTTGCTTACACGGAGGCCGAGTTTTCAAAGAGGTTGGATGTTCTGGCGGCCGAAGCGGGTATCGCCACGACGACCCGCGCGCAAAGGCCATACCTCGTGGATGTGCGGCTTGCGGGCGTAGCAAAGGGGGATATGGCGTAGCGAGGAGCAGCTAGGAAATTTGGTTTGCAGGTCGATAGGCACGTCCGTACGTTGAAGGCGGAGGTGACCATGAACGAGTTGAAGCGGTATTACCTCAATAACGAGCCGTGGCTAACGGATGACGCGATGAAGGTGTTTCAGCACGAGATGGAGCGGTCGAAGAGGCTGCGGGCAGAGGAACTGTCTGTTCGGGGTGTGCACCTGGCGAGCCTGAAAGTCGTGCTGATCAAGGGTTACCCCTATTATCACGACGAGCGGCTGAAGGAGTTCCGGCGCGTTGGCGGCCCGCACATGGTTTTGACCTATCAGCAGTTTGAGTTGCTTGATGAGAAGGATCAACGTTTGATCATTCCCACGGGTGATGCCTTCAAGAAGGCGATGGCGAAGGAGAGGGCGTTCTGGAGGCGGGAAAAGGAGAGGCATGCGGATAGCGACAGGGGGGAATGATGAAGGACGCGCACCGGTATTGCGACATCTACCTCAACAACCAACGCTACCGTTTCGATGCTGCGCGCAAGGTCTTCATGTCGTCGTCGGGGCTGGAGCCCCGCGTGGTGACAATGGATGAAGTGGAACGTGGGCACGTGCATGCCGCGTTGTGGCGGGCTTATGTGGTTGGCGGGGTTCCTTACTATTACGATGAAGTGGGGGATGAACTGATGCGGGCATCAAATCCTTCGAAGAGATTGGGGGTGAATGATTATACGGCCTTGATTGAAGTTGGTGCTGTCAGCGCTCCACGGGGTGATGTGTTTAAGGCGATTATGGACAAGGACAGAGCCCTTCATGAGCGGGTGCGTAGAAGTGAGGAACGCGACCGTTGAGGAGAGGTCTCATGAAGGAGCTACCTACGTTTTTTCTCGATAACATCCAGTTCCGCTATGACCCCGAGCGGGGCTTGTTTTCTTGCCTGTCGATTGGCAGCCGGGACATGACCCTTGAGGAGGTGCGGAGGAAGGGGGTTACGGTGTCGTTCTACGAGGTGACTGTGGTGAGGGGCATTCCGTATCTGTTCGATGAAAAGGCGGATACGTTCTACCGTCTGGGCAATTCAAACGTGCGGATAAGTGGCGACGAGTTTTATCTGGAGGATTTGCGGGGGATGGTGAGTTACCCGGATGGGGAGGAATTTCGCAAAGTGGTGGCGCGGGAGAGGGATTACATGGCGGGGCTTAGCGCGCTGCGGCAAGAGGACAGGAGTAGTGACCGGTGAACGTGCTTTCGGTGGAGTATCTGCTGCTGGTGATATGCGCCGTTTGCGGGCTCGGCGCGGTTTCGGGCCTTGTGGTTGTGCCGGTTGGGATGGCGGGCCTGTGTGTCACGTCGCTTCCGAAGTATCAGGCGTTCTGGCAACGGGCCAATGACGTGAACAGGCTCGGCGCCGTGAAGGCTTCGATGACGCTCTCGGCGCTGAATGCCTTGATTGCGGTATCCGCATCTTACGGGCTGGGGTTGGTTCTGCGGGGTCTGGTGATGGACACGTAAACAAAAATGCCCCCTGAGCGGGGGCTTTTTTGTTGGTGCCGTTAGCGGGCTATGTCGGCGTCTTCGGTGCGGGCGCGGCTCTTCCGGCCGGAACGCTGCGGCTCGGCGTCGGCCGCGTGTTCGGCGCTTTGCAGCTGTTCCTTGGTCATGTGGTGCTGCGTGTTTCCGCTGGCCCACGGTCCGTAGCGGTTGGGTTCGCGTTCCCAAGCGGAGCAGTCCAGTACGGGAAGCTCGGGAGTGCGGGTCCACTTGCCCCAGAAGGCGGGCTTCATGTCTTCCTTTTTCTGGTCCTCAGCGCTCAAGGCTTCATAGTCAGGGTTGGGGCTTCCGTCTTCCAGGGTTTGAAAGATCTTGAACTGGTTGGGGCGGATGGCGATGAAGTGCGTGTTGTTCTCCTTGGTTTGGGCGAGTGCGCTACGCATGCTGGTCGCGGTGCTGACCGGGCCGATGTAGTAGGTTTTGACCTCGCCTGTCTCCTTGTCGGTCTCCTGCTGGGCGAAAGCGGAGAAGTCGAATTTCCGATCCGGGTGTTCAGGCGTGGAGATGCTTCCGGTGATGGCGGGCGCGTTGGGATTTTTCGCGCGCCGGAAGTTGAGGTTCATCGTGAAGTTACCCTGCGGGCGCGTGGTCGTGGTTTGGTCCATGTGTCTTCCTTTCGTCGTGGTTGGTGACGGAAGGAAGCGTCGGACTGTTTGGATACATTGGCAATACGCTCAGCATACAAAGTAATCAAAATTGTATTCCCTTGTTGGTCATAGAAGTGGCTAGCGGTCTCGTTCCTTTTGAGAGGAAGGGACGGCGTTCGGCGTTGCGGCTTTGCGCATCGCTTCTTCTTGGTCGTAGAAGCGTTGGCGTAGAACCGGGTCGGCTTTGATGAGCTCGACGAGCTGACGGCGCTCGCGTGTGAGGTCATTGAAACGTGCGTCGATACGCTTCTGCATGCGGCGTTCGGTTTCGGGGGCCAGGGGGCGTGTCAATCTAATGCGGCGGCTATAGGTGGCCAGCATGATCCGGCGGCGGTCTATTGTTTTGAGGCGGGCGAGGGGATCAGACATGAGAACTCGAGCTGAGAACGTGACAAGGAAGACGAATTCCGTCCCCGTGGGGATGGAAATGAAGTTTGGCGTCGGTAAATTTGGATTGCCAACCATTACTTGTCGTTGGCTGTAGCGCGCATAGTGGCTTTTGTTGATGTGGTTTGTCTTCCGAGGTCGTGGTTTCTGGAAGGGGCCGTGAAATGGGATCGCGAAACGATAGTGGCGAGCGGGAGGATGGCAGGCGGGTTGCTTGTGACTGCGCCCCGCCTGCCATCGTACCGTCCATGCACAGCGGGGTGTGTGGCATGAACGAATGCACCGAAAGGGTAATGTGTCGCCGAAACCGGGAATTTTGCATCATTCTGTTGACCTCGGAGTCCCCGGTGATAATGAAAAGGGACCCACTGTATTTTTCGCTGCGGCGAAGAGGTGGCAGGTGAAGCGCTTGCTTTCCTAGGAGCGTGCTTCACCTGCCACTACCCGTCATCTGACATAGACCGAGGTCGCGTACGGAAAGGCTTACCAGGCCGTGCGCACGGACGAGGTTGGACAGGGACGGGAATGGGGATAGGTTTCAGCTTAAAGGCAAGGACAGACCAGCGGCCGGCGAAACAATTGTCGCTGACGGTATGGATATCCGTGCGTGCGTGACGTTGCGATCACCGCATGGTCCACGCAGCTGATACGGGTTGAACCGTTTTTCTTATTCGTAGAATGGGGCGCAAATTGAAGTAGGCCAAGACCATGAAAGTCTCCAGCAAAAGAAACGACGCGATACGGAATATGGCTGGTGAATTTGAAGGATATTGGTTTGGTAAGGCGCTCCCTATATTCAAGGTTGATTGATCTAAATGATACGCGTTTGCGGGCGGAGGCAAAGACATATTCTGGGGAAATGTTTTTACGGACCCCCCGTGTTGCCTTCGCGCAACTCTTTTGGAATCCTCCTAGGAAATTGCTTATTTTAACATGGTTAAGGCGCAAAGATTTATTTGGTGTGAGCATTGTTTCCTGCGGGTGTCAGCTGCTTCGGTTTGCCCCTAGGTAGGTTTGCGTGTTCGGTAAAATCGAGAGCTGCCCGGGTTTCGCTTTTGATTTTGGACTTTGTTATTTGTTTGCAGGGGGCTTTCCATTGTTGGCGGGAGGTTGGCGATGGCGGATCTTATTGAAGGCGGTGCGGTGCCTTCTTCCTGTCCGTCGATGAGGATGGTGCCGTCAGCGCGCATGACGGCTTCAATGACGGAGAAGCCGCTGTTGAGGGCATCATTGATGCCGTCGTAGCTTTCCGGGCTTTTTATGAAGAGGCAGAGCCGTTCACTGATAATGTCGGCCAGTTCTTGCTCGGCCTCGATACGTGTGAGGTAGACGTCCGTGTATGAGACTTCGTCCTCATGGATTGTGGCGGGTGCCCATCCTTCGCAGACTGTGTCTGCGGCTACTGTCCAGACGGTGTGCGATGTCATTGGACTAGGCTTTTGCTGAACTCTTGCACAGGGCGGTACTCTCGCCAGTGCTGAGCGTCATTGTTGTGGGTGATGCGAAGGCTTCCCTCGGTGAACGTGCATGCGCTGGCTTTGGGGAACCAGAGCCATGACCCATTGCGGTGGGGGTTTTGCTTTCCGGCGGCGATGGCAGTCTTAGAGACGCCGATTGAGAACGCCACGGCGTTGGACTGGGCGTGGATGACTTCCTTTTCTTCCCAGATGGAGATGAGCTGGTCGTTTGGCGCGCGATGGGAGGACCGTGTTTCCCAACGTGTGCCGGGTTTGAGGGCGCGTTTGAAGGCTGCGAGTGTTGTGATGGGGAGCACGGTGTTGCTTTCCTTTTTTGACGGGTGGCCGATCTCTCTCTTCGGGGCGGTTTCCGGCCGCAAGTCCCTTGCCCTTCTCCCTCTCTGATGCCGGCCATGAAGAAGCCCCGGGTAAGCCGGGGCCGTAGGCGGCCTAAGCCGCCGGTTTGCGGCAATCCACAACACGGATGCGTTGTTCCTTGGCCTTGTCGGCGAGGTTATCGGTGATGCCGTTGCCAGGGAACACGATGACTTCGGCGGGCGTGGCCTCGAGCATCTTGTCGTTGCGCTTGAAGGGAGCTGCACGGTTGTGGCGGTTCCATTCAGGCTCGAACCCGATGGCCTTCACGCCCTTGTTGCGAGCCCAGGTAAGGGCGAGGTGGTCGACGCCGGTCTTGGCGGCGCCGTGCAGGAGGACCATGTCGGGGTACCGGACCAAAGCGGCGTCCAGCGCGGCGTAGATCGCGTTGTGGTCCTGGAACTGCAACCCACCGGCGATGGCAATCTTTGTGCCGGCCGGCATCATGACGTTGGTCTCCGCGTAACGCTTGGCGTTGAGGTAGTCGCGGGAGTCGACCATGGCCGCGGTCTGCGCCTTGCGGTTGACCACCGAGCCTGAGCGCGGGCGCCACACGGAGCCGGTCTCGTTCTCGTAGGCTTCTGCGGCGGCGTCGCGCATGTGCTCGAAGGCATTGCGGCGATCCATCAGGGCGCGCCCCTTGTCGGTGAGACGTTCGAGCTCGACCGACCGCACCTCGGAACCGTCCTGCTCCTCGAGGGAGGCGCGCTGCTGGGCTTCGTTGTCGTCCAGCAGTCGCTGCATGCGTTCGGTCTTGTGGTGCAGCGTGTTGGCCAATGACCACAGCATGTCGTCAATGTCGGGTTCCAGCGCGGTGTCAGTGAACGGGCCTGTGATCGCCGAAAAGAGGCAGCTGACCGCGCCGGTGAGCTGCTCGGGCTCCGGCATGGGGCGGTATTCCGGCTCGTCTGCAGAGGGGCGGTGCCCATAGAGCGCCAGGTTGTCGGCAACGCGCGCGGTGGCGGTGACGGAGGGATAGCCGGAACGGCGGTACGAGGAGTTGTAGGCCATGGGTGTAATTCCCGTTGGTTTCTCGGAGACCGGTGACATCCACCGGCCTTTCCGGCGGACCCTCAGCCGGAGGCGCGGACGGGCAGCACCGCGCGCCACCCCGCGCGCGGCCGTAGCGAAGCGAAGGACGGCAAGGCGGGGTCTATTTTGTTCGCGATGCAAAGGGGCCGTAGGCCCCGGCGGAAAATAGTCTCCCGCCGCCGTTGCGCCCGGCCCCGACTCTGGCCTGCTCCGCCTCTCAGAAAGGCCGAGGGAGTCCGCGCGACCGAGGCCAAGGTGAACACCCTGCCGCAACCTCTCGCCTTCCCGGCCGATCCGGACCTTATCCGCGTCAGAGCGGTGCATTCGGCGTCGGCAGACCTTGGAGGCTGAACGCGGAAGGTGAGAATGGACGGCAACCTGCGACAGAGGAATAGCTCTCTGATAGCGGTGACGTCCCACGTTAGCTTGACCGCGTTAGCTTATGCGTGTTAGCTAATTCAAATGAAGCAAGCTGAGGACAACTCGATGAAGACGCTGAAACTGCGCGCCTCAACCGCGCTTACTGGGCCTGCTGCACCCAAAGGCAAAGACCCAAAGATGGGCGATTTCACTTTCAGAATATGTCGAACGGTTCAATATCTCGGAGCTAATGCGAGCGGCTTGGCAATTTATGAATTCCTAGAAAGTGAAAACTACGAGGTCAACACGGCCCAGATGTACGGCACAATCCAGAGATTGCTTGAGCAGGAAATCATCGCCCGGACCGGAACTTCACCTTCCAAGTCTGGGCCACCGTTAAAGCTCTATGAATTGACAAAAAAGGGGGTGGAGATGCTTCAAGAAAAATCATCGCACCTTCATGAGCTGGTTGGGTTCGATAACCGTTTGACGTCCTATGAGAAGGCTAAGTCCATCAAAGGGGCAAGGCATGGAACGAAAGGCAAGGGGCCGCGCGCGCCTCGTGATTATACCGGGCGGTCTGACTGAGGGTCCTCGTCCCCGCTCGGGCTTTGGTGGCGAGCCGCCCGGCGACGATGGGTTTGTGGCCTCAACCGCGGTTAAGAAAAAGCGTCGATATCTCGTTCCTGGAAATCGCGCTCAGTTGAGGAAAGCCATGGCGCGCAAGTGCCCTGGCATGGTCGGTGAGCTTGTCGCCGTGTGCGCGAAGCAATCGATTGACGCTTATTTGGTCGACGAGCAGATCGATCTTGTTCTCTATGTTTGCTATCGCACAGCTTGTGAGCAAGGGTTAGATGCAGGACGAGAGGCCCTGCAACAAAAGATGACCCTGATCAAAGACTACGTCGAAAGCGCGAAGCGTGACCCGTACGGTTGGGACGTTGTTTGAGCTCTGTGTCCTAGATTTCGGCTTTTGATGGATCCATGGGGCGGACACACCTCCAAGTGCCGGTGATAGAGTTGTAGGCCGCGGCAATGCAACCCTGCCTGCCGTAACCTCTCCACTTTCGGGATACCGATCGGCCGACCGTCAGTGCCTTTGCAGACAGCAAGCCATTGGACGCCTCGATTCCGAGGTGTGAGGATGTGCCATGGCAAAAAAATCACCGACCCTTGCGCAGCTGGTCTCAAAGAAGATCGGTCAGATTGACAGGGAAATGTGGACGCTGGCTCTGGAGCGACGAGATCTGGCCGAGGCGTTGGACGGGCTCAACAGGGGGAGGCTTCCAGCGAGGTCCAACACGGGCTTTGAGAAATATGATCTCGAGTTCAAGGCCGCGGTTATGAAGCATGTTCGCTTCCCGACTGCATTGAAATCGCACTCTAAGAAGACGGCATAATAAATGGCCACACCCTTGCGGATGTGGCCAATGACACTTGGCTTACTTAAGCGGCCTCTTGCGTGTCTTGCGCTCCTTCGGTGAGGAAGGTGGGAAGGCTATCTTCGACGCCATCATCGCTGCGGTCGTCTTCGTGGTCCGCAGCCTTGGAAGTCGCTTGTATGCGTAGAGCTTCAGGCAACCACCCTTTACCCTCGATGAGGCGTTCGGCTTCTTTGGCCATCGGCTCTTTCTTCATGTGGGAGATGAGCAACTTGGTGTCCTCGCCGCGGGCCTGCTCCACAGCTTCAAGGATGCGGTCCTTGGAGACGCGGTTGAGGTAGTTGTCAGCGGTGGTGACCCATCCCAGCTTCACCATATCGGTGTCGAGGGCGCGGAAGAGGTCGTTGGCGTGTGCGACGCTTTCGGCGCTTCTCACATGGGGCGTGATGGCTGCGTTGACTGAGAGGCTGGCAAGGTGGGCGAACAAGCTGTGCAGGTCGGTGAGGTCCATGGCGAGCAACGCCTGCCAGAGATCGGCGCTGTTCTTGGGCAGCAGCTTCTTCCATGCAAGATCACGGTCGGAAACGGCCTTTGTGGGCGCCCATTCGTCGAGGCCCGGGGCCTTGGCGGGGAAAGACGCATCCAGCTTCAGCTGCAGGCAGGTCTTGCCGTGACTGAAGGTGTAGAAGCGCGAGAGTGCGAAAGCGTGCACCACCGCAATGAAGGCGACCTTGAAATCCTGAGCCATGGCATTGCGCAGCGCCACGGTGCGGTAGGATGTGAGGTCTTCGAGGAGCGCGGCGGAAAGCGGTCGTGAGCCCTCGGCGTTGTCGTCCCCTTTGGATGGGGTGGGCTCATTCGCATTGCTGTTGGGCTCCGGATGGTCGTCATCATCACCCGCGTCTTGTGAGTGTGTGTCATCCTGTTTGATGAAGCCTGCATCCACGACCAGGTTTCCGTTGTGGTCGATAGAGAGGAAAACGCCGGCGCGTGCCATGTCTTCGTTGGAGAACACGGCGGGCTTGTCTTCAAGCGCGGTGATCTCGGTTTGAAGCTCGTCTCGGCGTGCATCCTGCTCGTCGGAGAGCTCATCCAGCTTGTCGAGCTCCTCAATTTCAACATTCAGCTTGTCGAGGCGCTTTTGTTCCTTGGCAGACAGCAACGCTTCTTCGCCAATCACGCGGTCAAGACCCCACTTGACGCTGTGGGGGATGGAAACAGCAGCCTCGACCCATTTCCAGCCCTTGTTTTGCAGCTTTTTCGCGGCGGCGTTGAGCTTGTCGGCCACGAGGCGGTTCAGTAACTCAACGTCCTTGAGATATCCTTGGTCGGTCGAGCTGAAGAGGTCGCGTTCCACATGCCCACCAGCTTTTTCATAGGTGTCGAGGCCGATGAAACGCACGCGGGGGTCGTTGGATGAGACCGTGTCTCCCGTCAGGGCGCGCCGGATGGCGTGGGCGTGGTGCTCGTAGGAGTCCCTGAGGCGTTCGAACACGGAGTCCTGGCGTGCGTGGTCGTTGGTGACGCAATAAGCCATCAGTTGATCAAGGTCGATTTCCTCGTCGCGGTATGCCTGCAGGATCAACGGGCTTGCGGATGCCAAGCGCAAGCGTTGCCGAACGAAGGCGATGCTGACGCGGTGGGCGGTGGAGATTTGGGTTTCTGTCTTTCCAGCGTCCTGCATGGCTTTGAACGCGCGGAACTCGTCAATGGGATGCAAGGCTTCGCGCTGGGCGTTTTCGACGTAGCTGTCATCCTCGGCAAGGCCGGTGGTTTTGAGGACGCAAGGTGTGAGCTGGTCGATAGCGCGGCGCTTGCTCCTTGTGAGGAGCTCAAGGGCGCGGAACCGGCGTCCACCCGCTTGCACCTCGTAGTCGCCGGTTTCGTTTCCATCAGTATCGAGGACGGGTCTGACGCTGAGGGCTTGGATGAGGCCGTTTTCCGCGATGCTTTCGGAAAGCTGCTTGATGGCGTCCTTGTCGTAGATGGTGCGGACGTTCTTCTCGCTCAAGCGCAAGCGGTTGAACGGGATGTCGATGGAGGTGGTTTCGGGAATGGCGGCGGACGTGGCTTTGCTGCGGCGGCTTGTGGACTTTGACATGGGAACGGTCTCCTTCAGGTTTCGGGCGGTCGGGGGAAGCCTCTCTTCCTGCCCGATGCGCCGTCACCCTTTCCCTGCCCCACTCTTTCCCTCTTCAGTTCATGACCGGCGACGTATCCGAGATGGCCAACATGGCGTTGGTGTTCGCGCGTACCCATACGAGGAAGGTATTGGGATAGGTGGAGACGGGGAGATCCGGAAACCTCCTTTCGAAGGTGATGATGAGTGTCCGTATCCACGCCTGATAGGGAAGACCCTGGCTGATCGCTGCATGGTGGAAGCGCAGTTCGCAGTGTGTGGCTTTGTCGAAAGGCATAGGAGTTTTATGGGGCGGGCTGTGCGTCTTTCAAGGGCTTCACGGACGGTGCTGTGTTGGCAGCAGAATGGAAGGAGGGTGTCAGGGTGTTGGTTACGGGTGGAGCCGGCTGCGTCGAAGAAGAGGAGCTGCGTCCTCATTGGCGAGTGTGAGGAGGTTCATGATGCTTCGTGGCCCCAATCCGAGTTCTGCCAGCCGCAGACGTTCGTGAAGCCGCCTCGGTGCGTAGGTGAAGGCAAGAGGACATTCTCGGAGTGTTTCGGCGGGCGTATAGTCGAAGCCAAGGGTTCGGCAGAATTTGAGGACAAGCGGAAGCTTGCTTTCATAGGCTTCGATGGAAATGCAGAGGAGGGAAGGGAAGCGGGATGCAATCGCTATGACGTCTGGGGCTGACATCTTAAACAAGCTTGCGATTTGGGAGACGGTGGAAAGGAGTGTGCCAGCGCGGTAGCTGGCGAGGCTTGGTTTCTTAATGACGGTCTGGCTCCAGTTGTGGACCGGTATGTTGAGGGCGGTCGCCGAACGGTGCAGGTTATTGCGGATCGTGTCGGAGGCCATGGCCAAGAGGGGTGGCGAGCGACGAAGCGCTTTCAGCGCTGTTGCGGGATGGATGGAGAATATGTCGGCGAAGGCTTTGACTTTTGTTTCTAGGGTATCTGTGGGAGTGGCGAGCAGGCCGGGCGCGCGGCGGACGAAGGTGGCATAGTCTGATTTTGATAGGTTAAGGCGATTGATTGTCGTGCGGATGTTGGACACAAGCGTATTGGCGTTGCTTCCCAAGAGGATGGTGTGCCTTTTCAGGATGGCTTTTACCGCAGCCGGTGATAGCTCCAGCTCTGTGGCAAGGGCGTCTATGAGGATGTTGACGCTTTCCGGTGTCGCGTTGGCGATGCGGTGAGCTTTGAGAACTTTTTTGACGTAGGAACGCCATGGCATGCCGAGCAACGCGGCGATATCCGTGAACTGCGTCTGGACTGAGAACGGGGAGCGCCTGAAGAAGGTAGGCGACGAAAGAAGGAAGGGCTGCAGTGATTTGGCTGGGATCTTGAGGAGACGCATCAATCCGGCGACGTTGCTCACAAGTGTCTCGGTGGCGGCATCGCCGAGACGGTCGTAATTCATATTGGCGTTGACGAAGTCAGCCAGCGTGAACGAGAATCCAAGTCGTTTGTTTATTTCCTCGGTATGGTGCTGCAAGCGCTCGAGGTGGGTGCGTGGAAGGGATGTCACTGGAACAAGGTACGCCGCGTCTCATGCTACGCCAAGCGGCGTGCCTTCAATTCAGGCTTTGATCCATTGTGGTGGCTGAACAAAGCCTTCCTGTTCGCGTTGGCGTGACGCCAGGCATGGCACTTGACCTTTACCCACCCTCGGTTGCGGCCGGAGACGTATTTCTGTTCCTTGCGTTTGAAAACCACGCCTTCCATGCCGATCTTATCCAGCCTCTGCAGAAGTTGCTCACCGTCAGTATGGCTTTCTGAAAACGTTAGCTGGGGGATGTCCGTCTTTTCCAAGAGTTTGCGCAATGACGTTCGCCGCTTCTCCAGAGGTTCCTGCCGGAGATCCTTGCCGTTTAGCTCAAGGAGGTCGAAACAGAAGCAGGCGATGCTGTGGTGTTAGTGATGACCTTGCCCCCGCAGGGGTACCCGATGTGAGCTAGAGTCCGTCGATCCGAGAAGGAGACGGACGATGCGTAAGGGTAGGTTTTCGGAGGAACAGATCATCTCCATCCTGCGCGAGCAGGAAGCGGGCATGGCCACGGCCGAGGTATGCCGCCGGCACGGGATCTCGTCGGCAACGTTCTATGCCAGGAAGTCAAAGTATGGCGGGCTTGAGGTGTCGGAGGCGAAGCGCCTGAGGACGCTCGAGGATGAGAACCGCAAGCTGAAGAAGCTGCTGGCCGAGCAGATGCTCGACAACGCCACCCTCAAAGAGCTGCTGAAAAAAAACTTCTGACGCCCGCCGCGAGGAAGTCCGCCGTGTGCTGGGCGATCGAAGAAAAGGCGCTATTCGCAGCGCCATGCGTGCGCCCTCGTTGGGTTTGCGCCGAAGGTTTACGGTTATGAGCGGCGCAGTGAAGACGGTGTGCTGCGCACGCGCTTAAAAGCTTTGGAAGCTCATCGCTGCCGGTTCGGCTACCGTCGTCTGCACTTGTTGCTGCGTCGGGAGGGCTTCGCTGTGAATCACAAAAAACTCTTCCGCATCTACCGGGAGGAACGGCTCGTCGTCCGCAAGCGCGGTGGCCGCAAGCGTGCGACCGCACACGAGCCCTGACGGGCTCACGCCGAACGAGTTTGCAAGAAGGTCCCCGTTAGCCCATAACCAGAACGGACTCCAATTATGAGCGAGTACCTTCCGGGGGGCAAGGTCAAAGAGTTAAGGGATAGGGGGATGTAGGTTTGTAAGTGCGTCTAGTAGGGCGCCGCAATACAAAGCGCGCGCTGCATCAAGATCCTCGTACACAGCAACAAATTCTGCGAGCTGTGCGAAAGTTTCTATTGTAGCTTTGTTGGGATGATATTTATTGGTGGTGAGAGCACCGTAGGAATTTCCGCCTTCATCCACAATTATGGGAGGTGATGACGAGTATTTGCTCCACGGGCTACCCTTTGAATATTTTGAACCGAAGTAGCCGAAACTGTTCCAAATAGATAGATTACCGTATTTCGACCCAAATCTGCCGTATGTATTACAGACAGAATCTGCGTTACGCTTGTCGCAACTCAAGCAACCCAAGAATTTTTTTTGGTCGGCATCACCATACAAATAAAGTGCACCATCCGGAGCGGCTGCGCTCGTTGTTGATGCAATCGCAAAAAGGAACGCAAATATATTGAATGTGCGGATCATGATCTGCTCGTTGCGGTCGGCTGATTGAGTGACTTTGACGATAGTGCGGTAAGTTGAAGCTGCGAAATCACATGTGTATGTCTGCCCTCGAGGAATTTCGCAGCGTGCAGACCAGTCCAGTTACTCTCGATCGGAAACGATAGGAAAAAAGCCGTCGCCAGGCAACGTGGTAGCTAGCCTCTTGGAAGCAGTGGGTTCCGCTGCCTCACCTTTGCTAAGGTGAAGGGTGCAGGACATCGACCTTCTATTGCTCCACTCGCTTGAGATCTTTAATTGTGGCTAGTTTCAAAAAATTCCGAATGATCGCGACGCCTTCGATTGGAATTGAAGCCGGTGAAAACTTAAGAAAAGCGAAGATATGATCATTTCTATTCTTGGGGCGCGCCCCCAGTTCGTAAAAGCCGCAGCCGTCTCCCGAGCCTTTGCTCAAGCCGGAATCTCGGAAACGATCGTCCACACTGGGCAGCACTATGATGACAATATGTCGAAGCTCTTCTTTGATGAGCTCGATATCGCGCCCCCAGCGGTCAATCTCGGCATCGGCGGTGGATCTCATGGCCAGAACACGGGCCGCATGCTTGAAGCATTGGAGCGAGTGTTTGTCGATTTGAAGCCGCGCACCGTTTTGGTGTACGGGGATACCGATTCAACCCTGGCCGGCGCACTCGCCGCGTCGAAGCTCGGCGTGAGGGTGGCTCACGTCGAAGCCGGTCTGCGGTCTTTCAACCGGCTGATGCCGGAGGAGATCAATCGGGTTCTCGTAGATCACCTGTCGGATTTATTGTTTGTTCCAACAAAAAATGCGGTCGCCAATCTCGCTAGAGAAGGTATCGAGGGTGCTTCCCTGGTGGGTGACGTCATGTTTGATGCCGCAATTCATTTTGGAGCGCGCGTAGCCAATCGAAGGCCCCCTGCGGATAATTTGCCGAGCGAGTATGCACTTGCAACGGTGCATCGTGCGTCTAATACCGACCATCGCGAGACGCTTTCAGTAATTCTGGATGGCTTTGCCAAGTGTCCCCTCCCTATCATCCTCCCGCTCCATCCACGCACGAAGGCTCGGCTAGACGGCTTCGATCTGGTGGTTCCACCAACAGTCCGTGTCCTGCCTCCAGTTGGATTTTTAGACATGATCTGGCTCGAGCGTCACGCGAGCGTGATTTTGACGGATTCTGGTGGCGTTCAAAAGGAAGCCTACTTCCATGGAACCCCGTGTGTCACGCTACGTGAAGAGACGGAGTGGAGCGAGCTGGTTGATGCCGGCTGGAATAGGCTCTGTCCGCCTCGGAGCGGCGATGCAATTCGGGCGGCCGTTGTTGAAAGTCTTTCGTCCAAGCCGGAACCAGCTTCGCTTTATGGCGATGGAGCAGCTGCGAGGAGGATTGCGCAGATCTTAGTTCAAGAAGCAGCTACGGGTTAGCTGGAGAACGTTAGCCATGCGCTGCTAGAATTTTCCGCGCTACGGCCAGTTGAGCATCTACGCAATATCGGGGGGGGGGACGTCATGTGCCCCTCCCCACGTGGGGACCGATGTCATTTGCAAGTTTCCGGACCACGGCTAGATACTTCATTCCCTCGCGCTCCCAGCACTGTTCGCACGCCGCGCGCTGCAAGTTTTTTTGCCACATCTCGGCCTTTTCAACTCTGGCTTCGAGTGCTGCATCAATGAGCGCCGCGAAATCGGCTGGCGTTCCGGTACTTCCAAGAACACCAATGTCGTAGCCGCTAACGATCCGGCGGATCTCAGGTAAGTCGCTTGCGACTATTGGTAGCCGCGCCATGATGAATTCAAAAAGCTTGTTTGGCGTGCATAACTCGTTGTTGAGGCAGTTCGCCTGATACGGTATGACGCCAAGATCGGCCCAGCGCGCAAACTCGATTAGCTGTTTCTGCGGGACCGTTGGAATGAAATGAACGCGGTCGGAAATGGAGAGCTGCCGAGCTTTCTTGCGCAGCATTGTCTTTGCTCCTCCGTCTCCTAGAAGTACAAGTTGTGCGTCGGTGTGGCGCATAACGGAGAACGCCGCTACAAGCGTATCGAGATTTCTGCCCGACGATAGACCGCCTTGATAGAGCACCGTCGGTGCGGAGCGCTGGTTCCCAAATAGCGATCTGAACGGGTTGTCGGTGTTACGAGGAGTGTCGGGCACAAAGCGATCCGCATTGCTCACGACATGGACTTCGGGCAGTCCATGATTTTGCCTTAGCTCGCGTGCGATGGAAGGGTTCACTGTAATGACGGCGTCCGCTTGGCCAATGTAGCGCGCCTCCACACTTCGCCAAAGCTGGCGCTCCGCTTTGGAAAACGCCTGTTCTGAATACAGCTCATGGCAGTCGAGAATGACCTTGCCGCCATGCAAACGCTGCGCTGCCAGCGCTACCGGAAGCATTGGCAAGTCATGCGCCACGTATACCTTCCCCTTAGCGCGCGAGATTGCGGTGTCGAAGAGTGATAGAAAGACTTGCTCAGGCGCCTTTACGGCTTGCCAAGTTAACCGCCGCATTGTGCCTCTCAAGAATGGAAAGCGGTCACGCATGAAGCGATGCAAGCGCAGGCCCTTGCCATACATTCCCAATCCGCTAGTAGACACACGCTCCACCCATATCGGCTCATCGATCACTGATCGGTCAGCAGGGGCCAGAAGGCATGTTGAAAAACCGTTCGCCTGAAGTGTCTCAGCGGCAAGAACGATACGCCGATCAAGTCGACGATCCATTGCGAACATTATGACGTCAGCACAAACACTAGATTTATCGATCACAATTTTAGACGCCGCGCTATTTGAGTTTGATTCTTTCTGTGGAGTTTAGCGAATTGGGTCAACAAGCCTTTTGTTTGAGGGAGACCCGCTAATTGGTCGTTGGCGGCAAGATATTCGCTGCAGTTCAATTTCAGTGCGACCCCCATTTAGAGCTGCAACACACTCGTCCCTTTAGAATTTTTCCTCCGTGGCCGGGCTTAATTCGACGAAAGTGTGTAACCCTTCATCGTCATATATCTATAATCGGGACCTCTATAGTCATGGCTAAGCTTGAGAACCGCTTTGTTGCTCGACGGCGTGAAAATGATCTTCCATGGTTCCGCCTTTCCATGGAGTTCTGTGAAGTCGAACTGATGCTCTTTTTTGCCGTGAAGCGTTCCGAGCTCGAGAGAGACCAGTAACTTAAAGGTTTGATTGTTCCCTTTAAGATCCCCCCCCAGCCAATCAGGCTCGATAGTGAAGGCATAGGGTTTTCCAGGTACAAGGTTCAGTAGCGTCCAGTTCTGGTTCTGGTTGGTACTGGCCGCGCCGATAAAGTCGGCGCCTTGAAAGGACCGTATGTTTTCTTTCGAGATGCTCGTCGTTCCCATCATATCCAGCTTCAATGGGAATACGAGTTCGTGCTCAGGCCCGATGAAGCCGATGGGGTCGGACTTGAGGAACAGATCGCGCCCCGTGTACTGCTCCACTCCTAGCCGAGGCATCGCGATCTCTGCCGTAATATCGGCTCCCTCTAGATAGCCAGTTCGTATGCGCTCGAGTGATAGGGCCGTCCTGGCTCTATCTGAGGCTAGATAGTAATAAGCGTCATAGGTCGGATCGTAGAGACGCCATTGCCCGTCGATTAACGCCTCTACTAAAACGTGGCCAGAAGAATCAGGCCAATTGTACAGAGCGACCAGGCGCGTTGATATTCCATGCGTGGCGGCCATAGCTGACACAACGTTGCTAAAGCTGCCGCATGAGCCGACTTTTTCTGCCAGGACCGCCTCCGGTGTAGACTTGCTCGGATACCCAACCTTCGATGTTTTGAGTACTGCCATAAACCGCAACATCTTCTCATGATCTGACGTTGTGTCTTTCGCCAGAGCGTCCGCCACTCGCTTTATCTCGCTGGTGATAGGGAGGCGATAAACATGCAACGGGTTGGCGGGATCTCGTGGGCCCATCACGATGCCGTCATCGGACGAGTGCACGTCATCGCTCAAGATAAGCAGCAGACAGAAAAGCGCCGCCCCGGCAAGGAGCTTGGCATGGAAACGGCGAGGATTAGTCATCGCACGTGTCCTGTGCGGGTTTGACCGCGGGTTTATCCGACGACCAAAGACTCAACTGACGCAGTAGAACGCGAGGCTGCCCGGAGAAGTCGCTGAATTCGATGCGTAGGTCCCTGAGGGCAGGGGCGTTCTTGATATCTAGGCGGCTTTGAATGCCGGCGAGCGATGACGATTCGGCAAGCACCCGTCCGCAATGTAAGATGCGCACGCGGCGTGCGAAATTATCCGCGTTCTCCCATATGAGCTGCAGCTTGCCGGGTGTCACAGTCCTATCGAAGTGCAGCTTCACAAACGCCATCTCCTCACCTTCGATACCGGCAACATAGTCATCGTTGGTATCCCCATCGAGCGCATTCTCGAAGCCGTGGTCCTTGTAGGTGGCTGACGCATCAACGATGACCGGCGCCAACTGCGTCACCTTGGTGGCAGTCGATCCTGCAAAAAGTGGCTTACGCTCCTTATGCAGAGCCAGGAAATGACGGTGCCGCGTCGCATACTGGGAGAGGAGCCAATCTTCGGTGTCGTACGCGAGTTTCTCCAACTGCTCGACTTCATACGCCTGGTAGTCAATCCCTTTGTACCAGCCCATATCCTGCGGGCGCATGAGAAATGTTGCTTCTTTCCATTTGTCGTCGCCGATCGTGCGCAGCGCTCCTAGGCGCAATGGCACGAAGGATAAGTAATTGCCCTCATTTATTGCCTGAATGGAAATACCGAAGAGACCAGGGGCCATGTCCCTATACCGTATGCGCAGCACATGCGTCTGAACCGCGTCACCGACCCGGGGCTGATCTGGCAAGGCGAGCGACAGGTAGACGTTTTGACGGGTGCCGCCCTTGAGGGGCTCGCTATGGCGTTCGTAACCATTTAAGAAACCGCGCACGGTGGTTTCGTCAACGGTCTGCGACTGTCCCCAATCGGTGCCGGAAATATGGGCTGCTATGGCGGTATTGTCCCCTTGCGCGCCGACATCAGCCTCCACGTAGTTGCCGGTTTCGGGATTGGTAAGCGTCACGCGGTCCACTAGCGGCGAGGTTGTCCCCTCATGCCAGTCAAGTTGTATCAAGAGCTCCTTCTTGGGATTGAGGTCATATCGCAACCAATAGCCAGTGTCGAAGTCTGCGAGGCGCGCATGAAGAGCTGCTACGCCTTCGCGGGAAAGCCGCTCGGCTTCGTCGCTGCTTTTCAAGTACTTCGCCACCTTGTGCAGCGCCGCCGAGCTAATCAGGTGCGCATTAAGCACGTGGGTCCCGTTGGGCACCTCCTCGTAGTAATGCAAGCCATCAAGCCCAGTGGTGCGGATGCCTCCCTCTCTCACATCGATCGTGTAGCTCTTAATGACCGCCTCGGTGAGCGGACGGAGGTCTCGCTCAGTCAATCTGTTCTCGATGGCATAGATCAGGCCTTCGAGTACGTAGGCCTGACCGAATGCAGATACCCAGGGAGATTTGGTCACAACGTCGTTGTACGTATTGTCGAACGGGTAGCTGTAGAGAACCGCATTGCCAGCGCGCACTTGGTTTTTTTCATCAAGAAACCAGCTAAGCGCGGGGCTACGATCGATTTTCAGCTTTTCGGGCGTGTAGGTTGCGCCGCCTATGTTCTGACCATGGATCAGTTGTTCTGCTATGACAAATGGAGAGTAAGTTGGGATACCGCTGCCTCGGCTTGTATCGGGATCGTACATACCATTGGAAAAAAATCGCGAGCCGTCATCTGGCAAATGCTGGCGAAGTACACCGCTTTCGTCCAACGAGTAGATAGGCAGCATCGGCGTCTGTTTGGGTATGACGACGGGCTCAGGCGTTACTTTTTTTCCGGTATTGGTGTTAGCGATATAATGCCTGTATGCCGCCGCGATCTTCGCCCACGGCGCGAAGCGCGCGTCGACGGATGCGATCGCGGCGAGATACTCCTGATGTTTCTCGGCGTAGAGTTCGCCTACGGGGTAGCCGAGGTCGACCGTTCGCAGCGGGATCTTCCAGTTGCGCCAGACGCCTTCGCCGCTCAAGAACAAGTCGCCGTCGCGCATGTCTCGGAACGTCCGGCCTGGCGCAATGCTGCGATGTTGGACGGAGATGTACCCAGGAGTCTCGTCGAAGTATGAGATCTCGAGCTCATACTCGCGGGTCCGCAGGTTGTCGGTCCACTCGCCGGGAAGCTTGAAATAGAAATAGGTATGCGGACTGCCCATAGCATCCGGATCTTCGATGCTCGCAGGCACGAGGCGACGGGCGAGTCTATCGCCGATCGTTTCCGGAACCGTCCAGTGTGTCCCCGCTATGCGGTTGTCACCCTGGAACGCGCCGTCCGACCCCATGTCGATCGCATGACGTTTACCGGAAGCGGGATCAACCAACGCAAGGGAGCCGACGGCGAGCGGCAGCCCCTCGAAACCGTATGGGTTGGCAAGACGGAACAGAAGATCTTTCTTGCGCGGATTGAGGTCGTATCGGAGTGCATATCCGGTGTCGTAACGCGGCAGCCAGCGAAGCAGCGTATCCGTCCCCTTCTCGAGCCAAGCCTTGACCTTCGTGTCGCCGCTCGCGTCTGCGAGGCGTTGCAGCGCGATGAGCGCGCGCATGTGGCCATTGAGAATATGGCTTGGCTCGCCGGATCGGGATGGCACTTCCTCGAACCAGACATCATCTCCCTTCCCGAACAAAAGACCTCCGGCAGAAAGCGGCTCGAAAAGTATCCGAGCGGCCTTGAGCGCCGTTTCAAGATGGCGCTTTTCATTCGTTTTATGGTAGGCGAGGACGAGAGCCTCTATTCCTGTCGCCTGTCCGAAAGCACTCGCCCATGGCGCCGCAACCTCCACATTGTTGTAGGTTGAGTTGAAGTCATACTCCCACACCCACTGCCCCTGCACATTCTGCTTGAGGTTCGCTTCCAGCCATTCGATTGCTGCGAAAAAACGCCGTGGATCAGGCTCAACCGTGTGATCCACCGAATAGGAGGGCTGACCGCCGAAGGCGAGCGCATACAACGCGATCCATGCGGGATGATGGACAGCGCCGACGTTTTCGATGTCGAGTGTCACAACGCCCATGTCGTCGAATCCGTGCCGAGCACCTTGAACATTGGTTTGTGCCTGCGACCAAGCCTCGGAAATACTGACATCTACAGAATAGGCGAGCGAAACGATCAGTAAAAACCCTGCAATGGCACGTCGCATGTTCTTTCCGTGACTGATCGCTGATCGGAAGCACCCAGGCCGCCGCTGAAAGTGGGCTTGGCTCGACCTTGCCCGGGCGTTCAGCTGCGCCTAAAGAGAATGATAGCCTTAATTTGGAACCACTACCCTCATGCGTCAACTCAATCTGCTGACCGCTGGAATATATCTTCTCGTGATGGCGATGTTCTTGCCACTGCCTGCGTTTGCAGGTTCTGAGACTCAGGAGTTCGTTCCCCTTCTCGAAATGAAGATCTACCCCCGCCTTGAGACCTATTCTTCAGGACCGATGGCGCAGGAGGAGGGGCGCTCGGGCATGAAGGGGAACTGTGCGCACACGGTACTCTGGACCAGCATGGAGCTTGAGGCGAAAGGGGTTCCCTTTAGAGCGCTAGATATCCATTCGCGTCACAGAGACGGGACCACAATCCATCATGCAATGCCCGAGGCGTACATAGACGGCCATTGGTCAGCTGCAGATCCCTTCAGCGGTTGTCTCCATCCCAAGGACATCATGGCGCTACGCGATGAGCCAGTGCCGCCGGTCAACCACACGTGGCCAGGTCGTGCCGGGTTTGCCGAAGCAACCGGCAGCGCGTCTTTCTTTCGCAATATGACATTCGTAGAAGCTTATACGGACCTCGCATATACGGGATTGTTCGCACCTAGAACCACGGGGTGGCGATCTATTCTCCGCAATTCAGAAATGGAGACGAGGAAACTTAGCGGCAATATCAACCTCCCGGTCAGCCTCGTCCGCATAGATGCCAGGACTCTGGCTGTCGCGAGTTATTTGAATGCCTGGCTGGTCGACACGGAAACCGGTTTGCTCACCGAAATCACCAAGCCGCACGAGATCGAAAAATGGTTTCCCACGGGACTCGCATACGACCGGGAGACTAGGGAGCTGTTCATTGCGAACTACCTCGGAAAAGACGTTCTTGTTCTAGCGCACAACGACGATGGCACATTTCTTCTCAAAGACCGCGTTGTGGACCTCGAACTAGTAGGCCCGGAAAACATAGTACTTTCGCCGGACGGCAAGACGTTCGCCGTGGCTGATTTTGACAACAATGGAGTTCTGCTTTTTGACCGCGCGACTAGGAAGAAGCGATGGTATGCGCGCCTT
Source organism: Hyphomicrobium zavarzinii ATCC 27496 (assembly GCF_000383415.1). GTDB lineage: Bacteria > Pseudomonadota > Alphaproteobacteria > Rhizobiales > Hyphomicrobiaceae > Hyphomicrobium_C > Hyphomicrobium_C zavarzinii. The sequence goes on from NZ_KB911255.1 coordinate 800,928, forward strand.
GGCCGTGCCCATGGAGTCGCCTACGATGCTACCGGCGGCAGTATTGTCGCCTCGGGGCTGGCGCCCCCGCAGCTTGTAAAATTTGGCCTTGATGGCAAGCACCTACAGAACAGTGGGCACGAGGGGTGGGACGACGACGGTTATCTCTGGCCTACCAGCGTGAGCCTCGATCCAAAAAAGGGGCAGTTGTGGATCTCCGATGCTCACAATGGTGGCCTGCGCCAAATTGATGACACGCTACGCACCCAGCGAAGATCCGGAGGTAACGGCCTCGGTAGTGCGTGGTTCAATATGCCATACGGCACCCTGTTCGATACCGATGGCAGTATGTGGGTGGCCGATACGTTCAAATCTCGGCTCGTGTATTTCGATGCCGAAGGGCGAGTGCGCCGTCAGTATATTTCGACGGCGCCAACGTCTCACCTGGCAGCTCTCTGCACTACAGCGGAAATCTGTCCATTCCGCGCCTTGTCTGCGGATGCGCCGATGGGGCACGGCTACGTGAGGCGCATCAACAAGGATACTGTTGTTCAGTTCAACTTCGGACTGCGCAATGAAGTTGCCTGGAACCCCGGCTTCAATTATACTGCGTTCGTTTCTCTCGACCAGGATCGCACCGCATCCTTGGCCTCCGCTGCGCCAGCCTTTGCATCAAGCATCTACTATTGGGTCCAGGCCCGCACGTTCGAGAATTCCAAAGCTGCCCTCTACGGTTCTCCGCAGGTTCGTGAGTGGATCTACCAAGACGGCGAGTTCATTTGTCCGATAACGCTCGGCCTCAACTTCTGGCAAACCGATGACGGGCTTGCTACCGACGCAGGGCCCATGATCCCTTATGACAGGATTAGATCGTACTGTGACGGTCTTCGCCATGGCTTCGAGAGCGCGATGAAAGTGAGCTCGGACGCAGTAGCCAATTACGCGACCTACGTGCGAAGTATTCCGAAAGAGGTGTTTGCCAAACTGATCCCTCAGAGCTTTACAACAGCGGCGGGCGTCGCCTATCGCGATGCGATTTGTGCCGCAACTGCCGCAGAGCAACGCTACACCTTATCCAGAGACTTTGTTGCTAGCATGCAAGAGAGCGCCCTTATATCCCTTCCGGAGTTGTGGATCGCCTACCTTATGGGGCACACGAGACCGGCCGCGGGTGAGGTGACGACGCCCCTCGACTGCACTCGGCCTTAGTCGAGGACGTCAGCTGGCGTCGGGATGAACTGCCCCTGAGCGCTGCGGCAGCCGATATTTCAGGTGTGGCCAGATCGCCTTGAGATAGCGCTCCTCCTGTTGGTTCCATGTGAACCGATCGCGACCGGCCACGAGATTGTTGCGCCAGCGTGCATAGTCTGAATGCGAGAACGCCGCATCGATGGCCTCCGCAATTGCCTCCGCCGAGGTCATGGGCGCGACATGGCCAAAGCCGTTTCCTTTGACGAACCGTATGAGCTCCGGTGAGCTGTTGGCAAGGATTGGCAGACCGGCCTGGATGAACTCGAAGAGCTTGTTCGGCGTGCAGAAGTAGGAATTCATGTCCACATGCGGATAGGGGATGATCCCCAGATCGGCCGACGCTGAATGCTGCAGCAGCTCGTTCTGGTCCACTGCCTTCAGAAAATGGACACGCTTGCCGAGCAAGCCGAGGCGCTCGGCGTGTTGTCGCAGAACGCGCTCGAACCCGCCGAACCCGAGCAGAACCAGATCGACATCGCCCGTCTTCACATGCGCCATGGCGTCCACCAAGCGTTCGAGATTACGGTTCGGCGAATAGCCGCCCTGGAACAGCAGGATGCGCCGGCTCTGGGCTAGGCCGAGCTTCTGCCGGAGCCGGTCGTGTCGCGCTGTGATGTCAAAGGACGCGTCCGGAGTCAGTGCATTCCACAGCGTCACGGGCTTGCGAATGTGATAACGCCGCGCCATCTCCTCGCCGATCGAATCGTTGACCGCGATAACGAGCTGTGCCCGTGTGATCAATCGTGCCTCGGTCTCGCTGCATATGCGCCGTTGCTCTCGCGAAAACGACGCCTGCTCCGGATAGAGCTCGTGCGCATCGTAGACGAGCGGCACGTTGTGCTCCTCGGCGAGTTGCACTCCGGCTTCCAGCGCCGGCAGGTCATGCACCTGCAGCAAGTCGAACGAGAGCCCCTTCGCCGCATTGTAGAACGCGCTGCGGAATGGCAGCGGATCATGCATGAAGCGGTTGCGATAGCGGATATAGAGACCCGTGAGGTAACGATAGCGGTTGATGTTGGAACTTGTGCGAAAGCCGAGGTTCCACAGCTTGAGCAGCTTCTGGTTCTTGTTGGCTCTGCGGTTCAGCGCATCGTTATAGGAGTTCTGCCGCGCCATGTAGCGCACATACGTCGGGTTTTCCGGAATGATGCCCGCCAGCCCGATCCGCACGATCTCGAGCCCGGCCGCATCGGTTTCGGAAGACCCCTCCGGACCGAACGCGAGCATCATGAGCGTGACATGACAACCACTTGCGATGAGACTGTGTGCTTGGGCAGAAACGCGCCTGTCCAGGTGCTGGTCGTGACAAAGCATGAGTACGCGGGGTGCATTCGTTTCCTGCGGGCGAAGGGTAAGAAGCTCCCTCAGCGAGGCGTTCTCGGCAGATAAACTTTCTGACATTGAGGCGAGCCGATCAGCTTCGCCCGCGCGATCCTTAAAATGATCTCGCTCTTCGAGCAAATACTGAACGTCGGCAGCAAGTCTTTCGGCCTCAGCCGCACGCGCGGCGAGTGCATCTCGCTCGGCTCGGAGGTTCTGCGTCTCCACAGCAAGCTTTTCAGCTTCATTTGATCGTTTGGCGAGGGCGTCTCGGTCTGCGGCGAGGTTTTGGACTTTCACAGATAGCTGCTCGGCCTCAGCTGCACGCGCGGCGAGTGCATCTCGCTCGGCTCGGAGGTTCTGCGTCTCCACAGCAAGCTTTTCAGCTTCATTTGATCGTTTGGCGAGGGCGTCTCGGTCTGCGGCCAGGTTTTGGACTTTCACAGATAGCTGCTCGGCCTCAGCTGCACGCGCGGCGAGTGCATCTCGCTCGGTTCGGAGGTTCTGCGTCTCCACATCTAGCTTTTCAGCCTCAGCTGCGCGCGCTGAAAGAGCGTCGCGCTCAGCACGTAAATTCTGTACGTCTACTGCGAGCCGGTCGGCGTCAGAGGCACGTTTCAGAAGGAAGTTGCGCTCGGCATCAAGATTTTGCACCTCGACGGCGAGCCTATCCGCTTCGGATGCCCGCACCAGTAGTGCGTCCCGCTCCGCACTGACATTTTGCAGGTCGACGGCCAAGTGTTCTGCTCGTTCCGCACCCGCGCGCATAACCTCCAGATCTGCCGTCAGCGTGTTGATCGCGTTACTTTGCACTTCGTCAGTCTCGTTCTGAAGGACAAAGAGTTCGGCAGGCGACGGATAGTTGATCGGTGCCTCAACTGGAAAAATGCTTTCATCAAGCCAATCGCTGTCGCGGATCTGCACGTGGACAGCGAGCGCTCCTGTGTTGATTGTGTGGTACGCAAAGGCACCATCGGCTTTGGGTGAGACCCAAGTAATCGTCGGCCCATCCCCTAATTTGAGGCGTGCAATTGGAGGGGCTCCCTTTGCTTCGACAATAATGCCAAAGGTACCCGCGATGAGCGGCCGGTTAAAGGTAACTTCCGCTTCAATCTCGCCGGGCGAAAGAGCGAGACCGTTGAATGCCTGGCCTACACCGTCTGTAACGGTTAGTGCCACGGCATCCGAGCTACCCTCTGTTCGCCGCACGATGAGCGGCGAGGTTCGGTCGTAGAGGGGAAACTGAGCGACAAAGTCACCGCCGGATCGTACTACGCGACGCGCCACCTGTGGAAACGATACGAGATCGGCGCTTTCGGGGGCTTCAGGAACATAAACCTCTGTCGCAGCCCGAATCTGCGTAACGGCAGTCTCCAATGACGGTGTTGCAGCAGGAGTTCCCGTCCGGCAAAAAGCTACCACGACTTCGCTGTGGCTTCTCGCAATCCTGTGTGTCCTTAGTGCGTTGTACGTGTAGCACCCAAGCGCATTAGCCAGGGAGGGGGGCAACGCAGGCGCAGGAGATGGCGTTTGGCCGCGTGCGCCGCAATTTGGACAGACCGATTTATCCCAGCCATTGTATTGATTGAAAATCCTTCTGCGGACATGAGTTTCGTAGGGAAGTGTGGGGCTCCACGCTTCACCGCTCAGGACCGCGAATGCGGGTTCCCATCCCTCAGGGGCTCGCAGCGCCAGATCGTCAATGTCGTAACGGCGCTGATGCCAGTTGACATGATATTCGCACTTGCAGGTATGACAAGACGAGAGCCCATCTAGTAGTTCTTCTCGGAACGGCACGGCAACGATCACCCACTGCCTTGCGGTCCGGAAAATTTCCTGCCAGGCGCCCCGCTCGACTTCGTCGGGGAGGTGCTCGAGGCTGTCGGTGGTCATGACGAGGTCGAAGGTGCCATCAGCGAACGGGAGTGCGTCGGCGCTCGCTTCGAGCCCCCGAAACGGCAGGCGCGCGAGAGCTTCCCCCGCGATGTCGACTCCCGTAAAATCAGCACCCGTATAGCCTGAAAGAGGGCCACTGATCTTTCCGTCTCCGCACCCCACATCAAGAACGGTCTTGCAACCCGAAGGCCAGATATCGAGCAGCGCCCGTAGCAGATTGCGCTGGCCAGGCTGCATCTCCTGTTCCCAAATCTCAACGCTATCGTAGAGCCCTTTGTTATTCATTTCGATCATTCAGCACATCCCAGGACGCGGGCTGGTTGACTGTCCCGATTTCGACGGCAATACCCGCAGGAGGCAAGACCTTAAGCGCGTAACAGCGATCGTGTAAATCGTATGCGGGCGGCTCGATGCCACTGCTCAGCGGGAGAGCTTTAAAGAGCGCAACCGACACAATATAGTCACCGGGCCCAAGCAGCAGCGGAGTGAAACGCACACGCAGCAACCCATTAGTTTGAAGAACCCCGAGTTCGTCTCCGAGACGGTTCGAAAAGACCTGCATTGCGCACGTTCCGTCTGGACGATAGATAGCGACCACGCCAACGGGGTTGGTGACTGGTCGTTCTACCTCAAATCGCAGCACTGCTGCTGCAGCCTCGCCACTCACTAAGGTATGCCGTCGCCGCATTTCGATATCGAAGAAAGCAAATCCGACGATACGAGTGTCCCCATCACCATAGCGATCGATTGAAGCGAGCGGTTCAAGTTCGAAACTCGCAGTTTCGCGGATGGACTGCCGCGAAGATTGGGATGCCGGCACATCGAACACGCGCGTGCTCCAGTTTGCGTCCTTTGCAATTGTGCCTAGGCGTTCGTAGCGTCCGAGATCCGCATCGAAGCGCTCGAAAGCGATATCTGAGCTTGGACTCCCTCGTGTCGTGAGTTCGATTTTTCGATCATGGCTCGGTAGCCCTCGCCAATCGATCTGAAATGGAGCATGCTTGAAGCGGCCACCCTGCTGGGAAAATGCTCGGCTTAACTTTCCGCCTTGCACTGCAAGCCGAGACCAGTCGGTCGAGCCGGGCTCGTCGATGATTCGTGAAGTGTCGTCGAGATTTGAGAGTGACATCGTCTGCCAGGGCGTCGCGCCCGCTCTGAACCGCACGCCGCTCAGCAGAAATGGCTTCTTCGGCACGTGAAGATCCTCGCCAACGAAGCGATAGATCTCACAAGCCTCTCCTTTCATAACTTCACGCACCGTCGAACGGCTCAGCGTCATGCTCCGCATACGCAATCGAACCTCTTCTTCCTCTCGGATAAAGGCATTGTATGCCTTGCTCACCGAAAGAACGTCACTGTCTTCGCGTACGCGTCCGCCGTCGATCCATACCCCTCGATCACACAGCATTTGTACAGCAGACATGTCGTGCGAGACGAATAGAACAGTCGCACCTTGTGAGGTGAGCTCCTTCATGCGTTGGATTGATTTGCCAACGAAGTAGGCATCTCCCGCCCCAAGAATCTCATCGATAATTAGGATGTCCGGTTCGATAGAGGTGGCGACTGCGAAGGCAAGGCGAGCATACATACCCGTTGAATACTCGCGCACGGGGCGCATGATGAAGTCATCGAGCTCAGCGAAATCGATGATCTGAGCCTCGAGCTGTGCGACTTTCGCGCCACTCACTCCCTGATAGGCGAGTGCCGAGCGAATGTTCTGCAGTGCGTTAAAATCGGGATGAAATCCCGTTCCCAGCTCCATCAAGGCTTCCAGGTTTCCGGCGACTCTAATGCGCCCGGAATCGGGCTGGATCTGCTTTGAGATCAGCCGCAGTAGTGTTGTCTTGCCAGCGCCATTACGGCCAATCAGCGCAACTTTTTCGCCTCGACGAACTGTCAGGGAGATGGATTCGAGTGCGGTAAATGTATCGAAACTTCCCGCCGGAACAGGAATGCCTAGCGCGTTGAGCGCGCGCAACCCAGGGCTGCGGAAGCGCCGGAAGTGCTTTGTTATACCGTCAAGTTGGATCGCGATATCAGACATAGTCGACGAAAACCGGCTTCAATCGGGTGATAACACGCAGTCCGAGAGAAAAGATCGCGGCGCTGAACACCATGAGCAAAAAAAGTTTGTCCCAAGGTACTTCCCCGAAAATAAGACAGCCTCGGTAGACGTCCATCAGCCATGCCAAAGGATTGACTACGGTCAGAAACTTTAGACCAGCAGGTACCATTTCAGGTGTGTACGCAATAGGTGATACCATCATGAGCATAAGTACAATAATGGGGATGGTCTGTTGAAGGTCGCGAAAAAAAACGTTGAGCGTTGCCGTCAGCCAGACGAGGCCAAGAGCCATTACAATTTGCAACCCATAAACCAGCGGCAGAAGGAGCTGTGTTCCGTGAAGATGTCCATTATACCAAGCGGCTACACACACAAGTAACATCCCGATACCCATGGTCACATGCCCCACGAGGACATCCCGCATGACCACCAGTTCGATGGGAAACAGCGTATTGCGTAGCAAGGAACGGTTGGCGACAATTGCAGCAGTCCCGACGCCCAGCGATTCAGAAAAGGCCAAAAATGGCACTAGTCCGGAAAAGATGACGAGAACGTAGTTCGACGTCGATAGACCGGGCGTGCGAACGCCTAGGATCTGTATCATCACCGTCGCATAAAGTGCGAGGAAGATCCCTGGGTAGAGAATGACCCAGGCGGCGCCGAGCGCGTTACCCACGAAACGCGCCTTTAGGGCCAACAACACCGTCTCAAAGAGTAGCCGGCGCTTTCCGAAGATCAAGCGTATGGCGTTCCACATATTGTTCCTTCTGTCCTGATCGCGCCGACGCTTGCAAGTCAACGACAGAGCGCTAAATGCTCGATAACGGGAAATGAACACCGATGGGACAAGCAGCTCTCGAAAAGGATTGGAGCTTTGCGACTTAATCTGCATCGCCGTCGCTATGCTTGAAGTACTCCGAGGTCCATTCGCGATGCTTCTTTGTCCAACAACGTCCGATATTCTGCAGCACGATCATGAAATGTTTGATGCCAAAGCTCTAGACTTAACAAGCCCCACGTTTTCCGGGAAAAGGGTTGGGCGTGGTCAAAATTTTTCAGCACGGCATCGGCATTAAAGTGTGGGCGATGTTTAACCCTCATTGTCAAAAATATGTCTCCGGCCATTTCTTTTAGTGGCCCCCCGAACCATTCCTTGAGTGGCACTGGAAACCCCATCTTGTCTCTGCGATCGAGGATGTCTTTGGGAATTCGATCCTCAAAAACGTCTCTAACCATCTGCTTTAATCTTCCGCCGGAGAATTTAAGAGTGGGGGGGACGCTCGCAACAAACTCTACGAGCGACTGATCTAGAAATGGCACGCGGCTTTCAAGTCCGTGCGCCATGCTCATCCTGTCTTCAACCGTAAGCAGTGCAGGAAGTAGGCACTTGAAATCGAAATGCGTCATGGCATCGAAATAGGCCTGCTTCTTGACGTTGCGTGTGCTATTGAAGATAGAACGGAACGCCTCGCCAACCGGGGCCAAATCGATGTCGTTCCAATCGATCTCCTCATTCATGTCAGTTGCGCGATTTATCAGGCGGAAATAGCGTTCGTCCATTTTACCAAAAAGACCATCTCTCCAGAATTCGCGAATTAATGGCTGGTACTCGCGGAGGACGCCAAGATTCGGAACGATGGATTCGAGGGTAACTAGGAACTGTCCATTCTGATACGTGCCATCAATTGCGGCTCTTATGCACTGCTCAAAATACGCAACAAGATACCGGGCATATCCGCCAAAAATCTCGTCCCCACCTTGTCCACCCAAAACTACCCGCACGTGCTGAGCAGCTAGCGCGGAAACCATGTACTGCGGAAACGATCCGGGTCCGCAAACGGGGAAGTCAAGGTGATAAATTACATCTCCGATATGACGCTGGAAATCGTTGTGGGTGATGTCGATTACGTGAAGTGTGGTCTCGCTTGCTCCTGCAGCCGCATAAGCATACTTGCATTCATCATAGCCAGGGTAATCCGTGAAACGGCCATGGAAGCCCACTTTTTGAGAGCTGTCATGTTGAGTAGCTAGAATGCTGATGAGACTCGAATCTACGCCTCCAGATACATACGCTCCAATCGGCACATCGCTGCGCATATGCATGCGCACCGAATCCTCTAGAATCTCTCGCATTCGACGCATAAACCAGGCCGGACTGTGATCCTGGTCGATCTCATAGACCACATCCCAATACCGCCGTGTCGATATTGAGCCGTTTTCAACAATAAGCATGTGCCCCGGCGGGAGCTCCTTCACTCCTTTGAAAAGCGTATTCTCGCCTATGCAGTACTGAAAAGTTAGATACTCTGCAAACGCTTGCTCGTCCGTTTGTATCTCAGGAAGGAAGGGAAGTAACGCCTTTGCTTCCGAAGCAAAATAAAAAATTCGGTCAACGACAGTGTAATAGAATGGCTTTATGCCAAACCGATCCCGTGCGCAGAACAATCGACGGGAAGGTTCATCCCAAACAGCGAACGCAAACATTCCTTGAAGACGGGAAAGGCAATCTGTTCCCCAGTGATCATATGCTGCGAGGATAACTTCTGTATCGGTTTGACTGCGAAATCCCCACGCCGATGACATCTGCTGTCGCAGTTCGATGAAATTATACACTTCGCCATTGTGCACAACATGGTGGTTCGCCGGTCCACTCATTGGCTGAGCGCCTGCGGATGACAAGTCGAGGATGCTCAGCCGTCGATGAGCTAGCCCGCCACTGCGATCCGGCGCGATCCAAGTCCCTTGCCCGTTTGGACCTCGGTGGGCGATGAGCTGACTCATTACATTGAGCCGCTGTGCAATGTCTCCCAGCGGATGGCCATCTAGGTGGATTAATCCCGAAATACCACACATTCCCACCACCTTCTGATGTGCAACAACAAAAGCCAATCAACGGATCGGCTCCCGAAGCAAAAGATCTTAGATTCTGGCCTCGCCGACGTTCGGCGCATCGATGCGCGCAAACAAGGCATCTTGCCGACGATAAGTCAATGAGGACAAGAGCCCGCGCCGACTGTCCTCCGAGTTGGCTTCTTCAGGCGTCGCGCGATGGGCTCAGAACTCTAGCTGATGCTCGTAGGGACTGTCCGATGGAATCAAGGTCGATTTTGCAGGCTAGGCGAGAGTGTGTGCTTCGAGGGGACTATCCAAAAACAATCAGTGCGCGATATAAAGGTTCTGAGGGGTTAATCGACCTTGCTCTCGAAAGGCTGTAATTGGTTGCCTGCTCGAATGTAGTTCACATGTTTGCGCGCTAGATAATGTGTGTTGAAGACCCTTCCCAGCGTCCGAAGCCTGCCCTTCGCTTGACTAGGCAGGAAATACGGATTCTCTGTAATGCGTGTGTGTTCCTGCTTGGGCTAGTTCTATTTTCGGTTTGGGTTCTCGTTTCCCATGTCGCCGGTGCTCCGAGAGAACCGCAAATGCTAGATTGCTCTGATTGCATGCTAGTGGAGTTTGGGGGCGTTGAGCTGTGGATCGAGCGTCCGACACCTTAGTATGGCGCGCGCGTAGCCGATACGAGGTGTCTCTGATTGGTTGCGGAAACGCTGCTCATTTGTTCGGTATCCGGGTCGACTTTTCGTGGGACGGGTAGCTCCTCGCGGCGGGTGTCAGACAGTATTGCCCTAGCTTGGCGGGATATGCGCCGTGCGTGCGCCTTGGCGCGCTGCATTTGCCAGGGATGGCGCGGCGCTTCGGGTGATCTTGCCCCCGCAACGTACTCGCTCATATCTAGAGTCCGTTCTGGTTATGGTCCGGTGTGGACCTCCTTGCAAACTCGTTCGGCGTGAGCCCGTTGAGGCTCGTATGCGGTCGCTCTCCGTTGTAGTCCGCCTGCAAGATCAGCTGGGCTTGATGAAACGGAAGCTGGCCATATGGGCAGCATCTTCGTCAAGCGAATGGGGGGCCGGCTGCCATCGTTCCTCAAACAGGGGCAGCAGCCGGCCTAGACAGGAGCAGGAACGTGGCGCGGGTCCGCACACATAGCTTCGGCGGAGGCTTACCTCATTGAGAACATCGCCGTTACCCGTGCCACGCAATGAACGATGGGCAGCGGGTGAGGGGTTGGCAAGCGCGTGACGCAAATACCGCTGTAATAGATACGGAAAGGGCAGGAGATGACATGGCCCTTCGCTCGGCCGTGTGGCGTGCGGTCGGGTGATTGCGTTGCATACGGCTTGGGCACGCGTGCTTTCCGTGTGTGTGGTCATATGGGAGCATCAAGTATGATTGCCGATGTTCCTCCCTTCTATGTCAAGTTTGTCAGATCGCTCTTGGAGCGCAGGCGCATGGCGCGTCTCCAAACCGCGATGCCGAGGACGGTTGAGGCGGTCTCGGTGAAGTTGCTGCCGATGCCGGACGTGAAGAGGCTTCCAGAACCGGCGACGGCGTTAAAGGCGCTACCGGTGCCGGAACGGTCTGTTCAAGATGTGCTGTCGTTGCCTGACCGTGATTGCCTGAGACGGGTGGTGCCGGATTTCGATCATCTGGAGTACGGCGATTAGGAAGGGGTGCTTGGTGTTTTGATGAGTGCGTGAACCGTTGGAGCGGGGGCACGGGTGCGCGGACGGGTAATCCGAAGAGGTAACAATTGAGGGCAAGCCTAGGTGGACTTCCTCTACCGGAGAGGCTGAACTGGTGTTGCGGGGGCTTGAAGGCCGATGTGATCGTGGAGGCCATGGCATGGGTGGTTGGGAACGAACAGATCCCGGAGGCCATGTGCGAGAAGGCGCGGGTTGCGCTTGCGTAATACGGGTCAGGAAAATCATTGTAGTGGCGGAACAGATGCGGCGAAGCCACAGGAGGTGCTTACATCGGCGGCGCCCTTGCTGATGTATACGGAAACTGCAGGCAAAGTGCGCCTGTGAGCAGCGCCTTTTGCCGTATCGTTATGACCGTCATTTGCCTTGGCAGCATCGCTGCTGCGGGTTGGACGGTGTACGAAGGCGTATCCAAAAGGGTGACGGCGATCGACAAGGGCTGTGATGGTGTACCCGTCGGCTCGGTGCGCATCGACAAGAACGGGAACCCGCAGATTTGCCTCAAGCGCTAGTCCGCATCGCTACGACGGCGCTACTTGCGCTGGCCGCGGCATGGGGGAACGCGCAATCGGGTGACTGGGGTGATGTCACCATCATTTCCAGCACGGCGGGCAATAACTCGAACCGCCTTTGTATGGGGGTTCCCGATCATATGCGTCCTGCCGACATCGGGTGCCCAAGCTATGCCCCGAGCCTTTCAACAGCCGGGCACGTGAGCATCACGGGCAACGTATCGGCCAACAAGTTCATCGGCGATGGCAATGGTTTGACGAATTTGAATGTTCAGGGTGACCGCATCATCAGCAATACCCATGCGGTGATCATCAACGAGAATACGGGCTACATAAGCCTGACGACCTCAGGCGGCACCTGGGGGTACTTCAGTGCCGGTTGGAGTTTGCTCGCCAATCTTTTGGCCAATACGGTATCGAGCTCGTTGGTGAGCGCGACGAGCGTAAGCGCAACCTACGTTGATGCCACGCGTAACGGCACGGTCAGCGGGACGTTTGGATACTTTCGCTATGTCAGCGGTACTGACATGTACGGGCGTTTCACGGGCGATGGTTCTGGTCTCACCGGCGTGATCGCGGGCGCAACCGACCGCATCGTCAGCGGTACGAATGCAGCCACGCGGATGGTGGCCATCAGCGACACCGGCTACATCTCCATCACGCAGGCAGGGGCTAACAGCGGTTGGTTTGATCCATACCGGGGACTGGTGACGCTCGGGGTAAGCGCAACGGGCCCTGTCAGCGGCACCTCTGGTTACTTTGGTGAAGGTGTCGCGATTGGGAAGGCGGGTAGGCTCGCTACGCTTGACGTGGGAGGGACGATTTCGGCAAGCGACGCTATTCAGGTTGGCGCAAGTAGCCTAGCCTGCAGTACAGGGATATCGGGAGCAATCCGCTTCAATAGCGGGGACATTCAATACTGCAATGGCGTAAGCTGGGTAACACTGTCGGGCGGAGGCGTTGCCGATTGGTACAGCATTTCCAACATTCCTGCGCAAGTGATTGCGATAAGTGACAGTACGTCTATTTCGATGCAGATGGTATCTGCATCGGCGTTGAACGCCTACTACGTCAGTGGCACACAGGGGTATTTTCCGGCAGCAACCATTTTGGCGTTGAGTGCCGTAACCATCGGTTCCAACAGTGTCAGCAGTTCGCTGGTGAGTGCCACCAATGTCAGCGCGTCTTTTGTGGACACGACGCGCAACGGTGCGGTAAGCGGAACCTATGGCTATTTCCGCTACATCTCCGGCACGCAGGTGTATGGCACCTTTTTGGGTGACGGTAGCGGCCTTACCGGCGTGACTGCGGGCAGTTCCGACCGCATCGTGTCCGGGTCCACCGCCCAGACCCGCATGGTGGCTATCTCCGACACCGGCTACATTAGTGTTACGCAGGGCGGTTACAACACCGCGTATTTCCACCCCAACCTCGGCCTTGTCGCCGTGGGCGTGAGCAGCACCGGTGCCATCAGCGGGACCGATGGGTACTTCAGCGGTCGAGTTGGCGTTGGTACCGCAAGCACGGTGAGCGGCGGGGTTGTCATCAACTCTGAGGGCTCACAAACCTCGGGCGTTTATGCCTATGGCAATACCGCGGACTATTCCACCGGCTTCACCGCTGCCAACCTGAACGCTACAGGATTGGGCGGCCAGCCCGGAATGGTGTCGTTGCTTCAGCTTGGCAGCAATGGCGGCTCCTTCAGCAACTGGCGCAACAACGCAGCCGTGCTGGAAACTTACAACGCCGGCGGGTTGATAATTGGTGCTTACAGTGGGGGAGACCTTGTTTTTCAAACCGCGATCCGCCAACCTCGGATGGTGATTACCCATGCCGGGGACATCGGCGTCGGTACGGTTTCCCCCACAGCGACGTTGCAGGTCTCCGGCAGTTTCATCGTCAGCACGAGCGCGCAGACAACCACGCCGAGCCTGTATGTGGATACCAGCGGAAAGGTTGGCATAGGGACAAGCAGCGGGTCTGCCATGCTGGAGATTTCTCCGACGACCTCGAGCGTTGTACCGTTGGTTCTTTATCAGGCGCAGAATGCTTCCGAAGCATTGGGCTTCAGTTATGGCCCTGGCTTGAAGGGGGGCAACATCCGTCTCGTTTCAGGCGGAGGCCCGGTGATTGGAGGCAACCCGTACGTTAATATTGGGCACGTTAACTCGGGCCATACCTCTATCGCGCGGTTCTCGACGGCCTACACTGGTGTTGCCGGGCTGACCTTGTACCCGTCGAACACGCAGGCGGGGCTGAACGTGAAGTCCGGCGGCAAGTTCAGTGCGAACTTCGCCCAGTCTGTCGGAATCGGGCTGAACATGCCTGAAGGTGGAATTACGCCGTGGGCGCCTTCCACGTCGCTCCACGTCTCCGGCACAATCCGCATCGCCGATGGCGGCGAAGCCTGTGATAGCAACCGCGCCGGTGCCATCCGCTACACCAGCCAAAGCACCTTCGAGTTCTGTAAGGGTTCCGGCTGGCAGAGTATGGCGGCGGCGGGCGGAGCGTCTTCCGATCGCATTGTAAGCGGTACGTCGCAGGTTCTGGTGAACGAAGACCGCAGCATCACTATTTCGACGGCGGGGAGCGAGAGGGTAGTCATTGGTGAAAACGGAAAGATTGGTATAGGCACGACTGCACCCGCTAACGCGTCCGGGTGGGGTTTGGCTCAGAGTGTGGTCCACCTGAACGACACGGTAGGAAACCTGCCGCATTACCGCGCAACGTCAACAAACGTGAGTGCCGTGTTCGGGGCAGATATGGGTTCAGCGTATTATGGTACGACTAACAATACTTCGGCCAAAATCGTCACCAACAACGCTGAACGGCTGAGGGTGACGTCGGCTGGTCATGTCGGTATTGGCATGGCTGAACCTGCCGCCACGTTGCAGGTCTCCGGCAGTTTCATCGTGTCCGCCAGTGGGCAGACCACCACGCCAAGCCTTTATGTGGGGACCAGCGGTATTGTCGGCATCGGCACAACAGCGCCTTCTGCCACCCTTCACGTCTCCGGCACCATCAAAGTGGCGGGTACAGGCGCGGAGGCATGCGATGCCAACATGAGGGGTGGAATGCGCCGCAACCCGTCGACCGGGTTGATGGAGTTGTGCCAGTAGAGGCGCGCACCACTCGTCCAACTCAGTGTCTTGGCGTAGTTTGGGCAGCGGGCCCCGATGATTTGGTTTTGCAGGATTAGCGCCTGGCTTTGTTGGAGCCTGACTTGCCGGTGAAGGGGTTCTTGTTGCCCCGGGTGCTCCAGTTGTCGGTTTCGGTGCGGTTCGCGGCCGACCTCTTGTGTGGGGCGATGTAGGTCCCGTCGCGCCGGTAATAGCCCTGCACGCTGATATAGTCCTTGCTCGGCTCTGTTGCTCGGAGGCTTGTGCCGGGCGGAACGGCCGCACGGTTGGACAGGTCCGAATGGGTCACCGGCCCAGAGGAAGCGGGCGAGCTGGCGAGGATTCCTTCTTCGGAGGTGCGGCGTTTGGATTCCCATTCAAGGGTGTCCAGGCGTTCCTGCTCGGCAAAGTAGGCGCGCGCCACCACCTCGGTGATGGGCTGGCCCCGCTCATCCACATAGTGGTACGTTATGTCCTGCGGAGCTGGCGGGAACAGCTTTGCGGCGCCGACGAAGGCGATCCCGGCGACCATGCAATAAGCGAAAAAGCGCATCAGACCAGCCCCGTAAATGCTTGAGCATGCCGCGGAGAGGTTCATTTGTGATTGGCTGGATTGTTAAAATTCTAGGCAGTGCCTGAGATGACGCACGTGTGCAAGCCTGCTGAAGAGGGGAGCGCCCGGTTACCACGGCGCGAAGCTGCTTTTCTGCTTGTGCGCCGGCGGGAAGGTCGTTCACGCTCAAGTTCCTGCGCACGCCGGCCACCTGTTCCAATGCCGGTGTCCGTGCCATCCCAGCCATGTTCATCGCCACGCCTCGCCGGACCGCTCTGATGCGCCCGTGGATCTGGGACCCGCACGCGAGACTGTCCGGTTCCGGAAAACAGCCCGTCTGATGCGGGAAGGCGAGACGTTGTCGCGCCAAGGTTTTGGGATCGATGTTCATGCCTTACCCGTTTGGGACTATGTGCTGAGGACCGTTAAGTCGGCTTGTCGTCCGGCTGAGCCCAAGGTACCAATATTACCTGGAGTACTGGGGCTCGCGATGTCGGGTATCGAGCGGCGCACTTTTGACATTGTTGACCAGTTGCAGGCAGCCAGTGACTGTGACGAGGTTTATTCGCTTCTTGGCGTTGCGCTTAGCGAATTCGGCTTCACAAATTTTCTTATCACCGAGATGCCGCCGCCCGGCTCCGGCCTGCAGGCCTCGTTGATCCTCAATGGCTGGTCAAAAACCTGGTTTGATCGCTATATGGATCAGAATTTTTTTCTTCATGATCCCATGGCCGCCCATACAAGGTCTTCCACCCAGGCATTCTTCTGGGACGAAGTGCGCTGCCCTCATCCGAGCAAGGAAGCGAGACGCGTTATGAATGAGGCTGCAGAGTGCGGTCTTCGACGTGGCTTTTCCGTTCCCATCCTTGGCAGCACTGGGGAGCAAAGCTGCGTGACCATGGGCGGCGCGAAGCTCGACATCCCGCATCGCGGTAGGGAGGCGCTCCAGCTACTGTCGATCTTTGCGCATGGGAAAGCCCAATCGCTTCGGCCTCCGCCTGCGCCGGCTGCTGCGGGCAGGTATGAGGCCTTGACCGAGCGCGAGCGTGAAGTGCTCCTTTGGGTCGCGCGCGGCAAAACTGATTGGGAGATAGGTGAAATCCTCGCCATTTCCGAGCAAACGGCGAAGGCGCATCTTCGCAACAGCTTGAGGAAGCTAAACGCTGTAAGCCGTGCCCACGCGGTGGCCAACGCCATAAGCTGGCGGGCGATCTCCCTGTGACGGTTGGTTAGACAGAAAATCTGATCTTCGTCAACTCCTCGACCGAGGGATTCAAGACCCTACCCCTGACGTGGCGATCTTTCTCCGACGCAACTCGGAGAAGGATTCATGCTCCACGTGGTAACTGCGGACAACCGCCAGCGCTATCGAGAACAGGTCGAAGAAAGCTACCGCATACGACACCGGATCTATGTCCACGAGCGCGGGTGGCATGATCTGGCCCGCTTGGATGAGCGCGAAGTCGATCAGTTCGACAACGAAAATGCCATCTACCTGCTCGCGCTTGACGAGAAAATGCGCGTGCAGGGCGGATCAAGGCTGATCTCGTCACTCAAACCCCATCTCCTTGCCGACGTGTTTCCAGAGCTTGCCGGCGTCCGTCCCATTCCTCGAGCTCCGGACATCTACGAGTGGACGCGCTTCTATGTGGTGCCGGAGGCGCGTGAACCCCACGCCATCAGCAACGTCTCCTGCCAGATCATGTGCGGTGTTCAAGAGCTTTGCCTTGAATGCGGCATTTCTCAGCTTTCGATCGTGACGGAACCCCCTTGGATCACGCGCTTCTTGCGCCTCGGCTGGAACCCCCAGCCGCTTGGTCTTCCCATCGTGTGGAAGGGCATGGATGTCGTGGGCATCACGGTCGACATCTCAGAACACGCTCTGCGCCAAACGCGCAGGCTGCGGGACATTCGGGGAACCGTGCTCGCGACGAGTGTGGCCAATCAGAAACTCGCTGGGTGAGCAGCCATGTCAAAGCGTATTGATACGTTTGTCCGTGATCACATGCCAGATCAGTTTTCTTTGCCGGAGCGCCTTGAGGTGCCGGGGCATGCCTATCCGGCTCGCTTCAACGTCACCGAAATCCTGGTGGATGATTGGGTGGCGGCCGGGGAAGGGCATCGCCTCGCCTTGCGCTCACTCACGACGATGTGGACCTATGAGGAGCTACAATCGCGTGTTTCGCGCTACGCCACTGCCCTCGTGAAGCGGCTCGGTCTGGTTCCGGGAAACCGTGTTCTCCTGAGGGGGCGAAACAGTCCGGCGCTGGCCGCGCTGCATCTCGCGGTCATCCGGGCCGGCGGCATTGTCGTATCGACGATGCCGATGCTGCGGGCTGGCGAGCTGCAATCAATCATAAAGAAGGCGCAAATCTCGCATGCTGTCTGTGAGCGAGAGATGCTGCGTGAGCTTGATCGCTGCCGTCGCCCGTGTCCAACGTTGCGAAGTATTGCGACTTATTCTGTTCGCCCGGAGCAAGTCGCGCACGATGCATCTGACATCGATTTCCTCGCTCGCCTCGATAGCACTCCGGTTGTTCCGTTCCGGGCTTCTGCGGATAGCCCTTGCTTGATAGCGTTCACGTCCGGAACAACGGGCGTCCCCAAAGGTGCAGTCCACAGTCACCGCGATCTTCTCGCCATTTGCGATACCTTCTCCGCCAAAATTTTGAACCCAACACCGTTCGACACCTTCTGCGGCTCGCCACCGCTGGCCTTTACTTATGGACTTGGTGGGCTCCTCCTCTTTCCCTTGCGTGTCGGGGCGTCTGCCCTGCTCCTCGAGGATGGGCGGCCGGAGCAGCTTCTGGCGGCGATCGAGAAGTGCCGCCCGACGATTTGCTTCACGTCGGCCACTGCCTATCGGATGATGTTGCCAATTGTCGAACAATTCGACATCGGCGCGCTTCGCGCCTGTGTTTCCGCGGGCGAAACGCTTCCGAAGTCCACGTTTGACGCGTTCCGCAACGCGACGGGACAGCGGATCATCGACGGAATCGGCTCCACGGAGATGCTGCATATCTTTATCTCGGCAGCCGGCGATGACATCCGCCCGGGAGCGACAGGGAAGGTTGTTCCCGGGTTCGAGGCGACCGTGCTCGATGAAGCGGGAAACGAACTGCCCGATAACACCGTTGGATGGCTCGCCGTGCGTGGTCCCACCGGCTGCCGCTATCTCGATGATGCGCGACAGAGTGAGTATGTCCGCAACGGCTGGAACGTGACCGGAGACGCCTACTATCGCGATCCAGACGGATACTTCTGGTATCAAGGGAGGATGGACGATCTCATTGTGTCGTCCGGCTACAAGGTCGTTCCGACCGAGGTGGAAGCGGCATTGCTTTCTCATGCCGCGGTCGCGGAATGCGCGGTCATCGGCGTGCCGTGCGCAAGGCGGGGATATTCCGTCAAGGCCTTTGTTGTTCTCGCCGAAAGCGCCCAAGGATCAGTCGGGCTGGAAAGTGAACTCTGCAAGCATGCGAAGGCTGTGATCGCGCCCTACAAGGCGCCGCGAGAGATCACTTTCGTTCCGAGCTTGCCGAAGACCCCCACCGGAAAAGTGAAGCGCTTCGCGTTGCGCCAAATGGAGCCGTCTTATGCCCTATAAAGACAAGGATTTTGCTGAGCGGAACATGGCGGGCATGATGGACGAGGAAGCGTCCGGGTCCTCTCATGTGTCCCTAGAGAAGGATGCTAGCGCCCTCGCGCGGCTCTTGATCTATGCGACAGAAGAGTCGAGAGTTCTTGGCAGTGAAGACGCCGCGATGCTGATCGAGGAAGCTCTTGAGAGCCTAAAGGGACAGTTTGCGCTGAAGGACATGGACGTCCTTCCCTCGGAGACAAACCTCAGTCATTGATCTGCTTTTCGCGGCTCCGTGCAACACGCCGCGAGGGAGCGGATATGATCGACAATTGCACGTCGAATGCCTGCGTCAGTAATCTGTCCGAATGCGTTTACCATTGCTGCGACGTCGCGGTCGAAGATGAGATCAAGGGGAAGCGCGTTTTGTGAGCCGTGAGTGCCAGGATCCTGATCCGCATCGAAAAAGAACTGTGGCTTGACGTTGAGCGTGTCCGCGAACTGCTGGAGGCGGGAGGCGCTAATGCGGTTGACCCCCTTCTCGTATTTCTGGATCTGTTGGAACGTCAATCCGATCCTTTCCGCCAGGGCCTCCTGGCTTAACTCCCGTAAAAGGCGAAGGGCGCGCAGTCTTCTCCCGACGTGAAGATCGATGTTCGCAGGCTTTCGTGTGGGTGCTGTTGGCAGGTTCATGGGTGCAGACATAAAGAAATGATCCCAAAAGAAGGAAGTTATCCCCGTGTCTCAAAGGGCGACGATTATTGACGGGTCGCTTTGTGGGAGAGAACCATGCCTTTGGCTACGATATGGAAAGTGATTTATAGAGCCTTGGAAGGTCGAGCAGAGAGCGTAACAGCGCGGGAAGTTGACTTGCTTACGCTGTTCGCCCTGTCGCTCTTGGATGCTGATCGTATAGACTTGGACGCTTGGCTGCAATCGCGACCCGTCCTGCATGATGTCTTGTCCAGAAACGGCCTTATATTTCACGCGGTGAGGGGAGAGCAGTCGGAGGCCAACCAGGCCTGTGGATATTCCGCCTTCGCCAAGGCTTACCATTGACCGGTGTTCCGGGGCAGGTCGGCCCTTTCACGCAGCGCGAGCAATGGTGTGGGGTATGCGGACCATCCATCCCCGCCCATTGATAGGGTGTCCGATGTCCATGTTCGACAAATGGCATGACCGCGGTATGGTTGCGAGAGGGGTGGTAGGCGGCTCGAAGGCAATGATGTTCCCGTTGTCTCGACAGTGGTGGAACCGCCGTCAGGAGATGCGGCGTCTCTGGCGGGCAGACGCGCTTGCGTTGATCCAAAGTGACGAGCGAAACGCCTACTATTCGGCGCAGCGACTTGCCGCCCGCTCACGGGCTCTGGGGGATCGGCAGGAGTTCTATCACTGGGCGAAGGTGGCTGCGGAAGTTGCACGGCGCTCCAGTGTCGCCGAGATGGACCTTGCAGTTGTGGAGGCGGTAGCAGCGGAGGAACTGTCACGCAGACGGTAGACCGCCGCTTTCCCACGACTGGCCACCGCGAGCTCGTGAGCTGAACCCGTCTTCGAACCCACGGCCTCAGGCTGAAGCCGACGCGTTAAACTCCCCCCTGCGTCCCCTCACCAGGAAAGCCAAGGTTTCTTAGCGATTGCCGTGATCAATGCACCTATTGTTTCACGGTATCCGGCGATCCTCAACGCGGTCCGCTTATTGTGCTTCAGGTTTAGGTTTTCGGTTTCCTGACTTAAATCTAAAGGTCACTCCCTATGCGTAGGTTGTGTGCCGGACACATTCCCTGCCTAATAAATAGCGCGTCGTGCTGATGTATACGTGAACTGCGTGCACAGTGCGGCTGTGAACCGCCTTCTTCGCCGTGCTGTTGCCTGCGCCGTTTTGGCCTGCGTGAGCATTGGGGCCGAGGCCCAGGTCTGGGCGCCGGTTTCGCGCATTTCCAACACCCTCGGCAATGATGCCCGCCGTGTCTGCATCGGCGGCGGAGCGGACTTCGTGGGCTGCCCGTCAAACTCCCTCTACCTATCAACCGGCGGTCTAGTCGGCATCGGCACAACAAATCCCAATGCGGAGCTTGATGTCTACGGCACGATCAGCGCCACAAATATCCTCGTCAACGGCTCCCCGATCACCGGAACAGCCGACCGCATCACCTCGGGAACCACGCAAATCACCGCAAATCTCAACGGCCCAATCAGCTTCACCACCGCCGGCACCGAACGCATGGTCATTAATGCTTCCGGCAATGTTGGGATCGGGACGACAGCCCCCAGCACCACGCTGCATGTGTTTGGAGGTGGCGAGTTTGGTAGCCTGTCGTCTTCTGCGGATCGACAAATACGACTGACAACGGCAAGCTCCTATAAGGGGGCGGTGAAATTTCGTGAGGCAAGCGATTCCTATGGGTTCACCATTCAATATGATGGCACGAACGATCGGTTTGATGTTCTCAGGAATGACAACGACGCAACTGGTGTTGAGGCCCTTTCTATAAAGAGAACTTCCGGCAACGTCGGCATCGGGACGAAAGCCCCCAGCACCACGCTCACGGTTAGCGGCAGTCAGATCAATACCAGCTGGACTGCCATCAACATGAACCGCACTGCGGCTGCGCCCCTGGAAGTCAGCGGTACCATTTCCGCCACAGCATTTGTTGGCGATGGTTCGGGGCTGACGGGAGTGGTTGCCAGCAGCGGAGACCGTATTGTGTCTGGCACCAACAATGCCACCAGCATGGTGGCGGTCAGCCAATCCGGTTACATCAGCGTGACCCAGGCCGGTGCCAACAGCGCCTGGTTTGACCCGTACCGTGGTCTTGTGACGCTTGGTGTGAGTGCTACAGGGGCTGTCAGTGCGACGGCCGGGTATTTCAGTGGGAAAGTTGGGGCTGGAACTTCGGTTCCGACAGCGACCTTACAGGTCAGCGGCACGTTTGTGGTGTCGGTGACCGGGCAAACGACGACACCGAGTTTGGTGGTGAATGCGGATGGCAGCATCGGGATAGGGAACACCGGCAACGCGAGCTCTCGGGTTCAGATCAGCGAAGAGGTGACGGACGCAACCAGATTTACGCTGAACGTGGAGCCATCCTACAGGGCATCGGCCGACGGCATCTATTACAACATCGGCATTGCTTCCACACCGGCTGTTTTCATTGACCCAGGTGTGAGCAACAGCGGCTATGTCTATGGGAGCCGCAGCAATGTCCTCAGACGTCATGCCGGGGATGAAGGGCGGTTGGCGGCGCTTACCGGCCAGGTGATCCAGTTTGGCCACTATAACGGAACGGCAACCGGACGTATCACCGATGATGTCCGCGGCCTTTCCATCATCCCGTATGCCATGAACGGAACCATCGGAAACATGTACGGCATCTATATCAACAACCGCGCCACTGGGGGCACCATCACCGGCAATTACTTCGGCTTCTACCAGCAGGACGTGAATGCGAAGAACTATTTTGGCGGACGGGTCGGGTTGGGTGTCGGCAGCCCATTGGCGATGCTGGATGTTGCCGGAACCATTTCAGCATCAAACGCCATCCAGGTGGGTAGCAGCAGCCTGACCTGCGGCGCCCCGATAGCGGGGGCCATTCGCTACAACAGCGGCAGTCTGCAATACTGCAACGGTACTACGTGGACGACCCTGGGGGCTTCCGGTGGCGGCCAGGAAGACCGCATCATCTCCGGCACGACAACCATCATTGCCAGCGAGAACACCAGCTTGACCTTCACAGCCGCAGGCACACAGCGCCTTGTCATCGGCGCGGACGGCATTCCCGTTTTTGATGTTCCCGGTATGAATTCCACCGCGTCCGGCGGCGGGCTCACAATTCGACAGGCCGACGCAGCAAGATATGGTTCGGGGTTGTCGCTCAATGCGACGGCCGATAATGGCGGCATCTATTCGCTCATGTCGACGGGGGCCGGTGCTGGCGGCGGCGCAGGCAACTTCGGGATCTACCACAGCGGCTTTGGCTATCGCCTCTACATCACGTCGCCGACCGGTAATGTGGGGATTGGCCACAACATGCTCACTCCGAATGCCACGCTGCAAGTGAGCGGAAGTTTCATCGTATCTTCCACCCAGCAGGCTAGTGATGCGCCCGGTCTGTTTGTCGGCACCAACGGCAAGGTCGGGATTGGCACCGTTGGTGGGTCGGGTGCGCTTGAGGTTTCCGGCGGGGCCGTCGTTCTTGAGGGACCCTTTGATGGCAACAATCGGATCATCTTTAAGCCTTCGGGCAGCAGCGGGAACACGTGGGAGCTTTATCCTTCAACAGACAATATCGGTCTCTATGATCGAACAAACTCCGTCTACCGATGGCGCATGAGCAACGGCGGCAATCTTGGAATCGGTACCAACAACCCTCTCGCCAAGCTGGATGTGGCCGGAACGATTTCGGCGACTGATGCCATCCAAGTCGGCCCCAGCACCCTCAGCTGCGGCGCGGGCATTTTGGGCGCGCTCCGCTACAGCAGCACCAGCAACACCCTTCAGGTCTGCAACAGTTTGGGCTGGGTAAGCTTGGCCAGCGGCACTGTCTCGGCGGGCGGTACCAATGCGGCCTCAAGCACGGGTGCTATCCAGTTTAACGCTGCAAATACTCTCGCTGGGGATACCAGCAACTTCTTCTGGGACAATGCCAACAAGCGGCTTGGAATTGGGACATCCGCCCCAAGCTCTTCGCTGCACGTGAACGGTTCGGTGGAGGTTCCGGCAAATGGCGTGTTGCAGGCCTTCACTTCAAACCGCAGCACCTATGGTCGGATTGAACTTTACAACGGCAGCACCGGCAATATGACGATCTCGACGACGTTCACGGGTTCCGATCTTCTGCTGCTACCCCAAGACAAAGTTGGCGTTGGCACCAGCACCCCCGGTGCCAAGCTGGACGTTGCAGGAAACATCTCGGCGAGTGGCAGCGTTGATGTCGGCACGCAGGTCTTCGGGAACAGCAGTGACAGCGTGAGTGCACCGACCTACACCTGGACGGGCAATACCAATACCGGGATGTTTATGCCTGCGGCCAACACCATCGGCTTTACGGCGGGCGGCCAGGAGAGGATGCGCGTGTGGGGGGCCAACATCGGTATCGGCACGACGGCACCTTCAACCTCGCTCTACGTCAACGGCCAGATTGGGGGTGGCTTCGGAGCGGTGGTGACGAGCGGCGTAAAAGACTGGAACGACATCTCTAACGCTCGTTCGGGTAGCGGCTACACGCTCTTGCGGGGGACTGACGCGACGAATGCGCCTACGTCCGACAGCTACTACTTTCACCCATTTTCATTTGAGTATGGGACCAAGGACGGTAGCGGGCAGCTGACGCAGTTTGCCATTCCGTATGCTGTGGCCGGCTCTTTGGCGCAAGGCATGTACGTACGCGGCCGCTACAGTGGAACATGGACGGGATGGTATCAATTCCCCGTCATCGATCCAACGGGCAAGATGGGCATCAATACCAATGCACCAAAAGCGTCGCTGGATGTGGTGGGCACCATATCGGCGAGCGATGCGATCCAAGTTGGCACAAGCAGCCTTACGTGCGGCAGCGGCATCACCGGCGCCATACGTTACACCAGCGCGACGATGCAGGTATGTGATGGGTCAAGCTGGACGAACATCGGAGTTGGTATGCCTGCCGGAACGATTGCGGCGTTCGAGGCAACGTCCTGTCCTTCGGGCTGGTCCGAATACACGACTGCTCGTGGCCGCTTCCTGCGTGGCCGCGACAACGGGGCGGGCAACGACCCGGATGGCACGCGTGCCCCCGGCAACGTGCAGGCCGATGATCTGAAGAGCCACACCCACGAAGTGTATACGGATAACTCAACCGCTTATGTGGCCGGTGCGGGTGCTTACCGCGCGACGTCGGCAGGTGCGGCTGCTCCCGATGCGTCGGGTGCCACGGGCGGCACTGAAACACGTCCGAAGAACGTCACCGTCACCTTCTGCCGCTACAACGGCTATGCGAGCAGCGACATGACGGGTTGCCCGGCGGGGTTCACGCAGATTGCCGCACAGGGGCGCAGTCTCGGGTGCATGCAAACCGCTGAGGAGGCCTCCACCGTGGCATCCTGGAACGTCGCAGCCGACACTTGCTTCACGAAGTACGGCGGCCGCCTGCCACGCAGCCAGGAATGGTACATCGCCATGAACAACTACGCGCTCACCGGCGAGACAGGGAATTGGGAGTGGCTGGACGACTATGCGACAGTCACGTCGCCCTTTGATGGGCATGCCACCGTTGGCAGCACGTCAATTAGCGACTTCAGCTACGAACGGGACAACAACACGACAGTCGCCTACCGCTGCTTCATTCAGAATTAGCTCTCATTCGGCGTGCTCATTTGCTTTATGGCAGCGGGGCATATAAAAAAACGCCCTTTCATGCATGGAGTTTCAGATGGCCCGACTGACCGGACTCGAGAAGATGAGCTACGCCGAGCTTCTGGAGGCGAGGGAGCTGATTGAGGCGGCGCTTACCGAGAGAAAGGCATCGGAGGCCCGTGAAACCAAGGCCAAGATGCGCGAATTGGCGGAGCAGGCAGGCTTCTCGCTGGAAGAGCTGTTCGGCGGCCGAGGCAAGAAGCCGGTTGTCGTCAAGTTCCGGAACCCTAAGAATGCTGAGGAGACCTGGACGGGGCGCGGCCGCAAGCCGAACTGGCTGGTGATGGCGATCAAGAAGGGTGCGAAGCTGGAATCCTTTGGGGTGTGATGGCAAGCGGCGGAGTTGCAATCATCCCGCCCGGTTTCACGGCATGGCCTGCAGCATTTTTGCGAGACCGCACCATCCTGTCATTCCTGACACGATCAATGCCAGGTCCAGTGCCCCTGGGATTAGAAACGCATTGGGACTCACGGTGAAGCTTGCGGCGATGAAGCCCGATGCTCATGACAACGAATGGCCCCGAAGGGCCATGTCGTGTGAGGCTTCTTAGTAGGTTTCCAGTTCGCAGCAGTGGAAGGTGCCGCTCCAGGATTTGGAGCTGGTTGCGATGACGCCTCCGGTGACGCCCACGAGCACCCTGTTGCTCGGGCACATGCGTTGGGAACCTCGTACTACGCTGATGTCGCTACAGCTACTGCTCTTGACGCGTATACGGATTGCGGCTGGGGTTTGATTTTCCAGCGCAGCGAGGCGGTTGTCCTGCGCGTTGTTCTTTGTGGTCGCGGTGTTGATGGCATTGGTCTGGGCCGCGTTGGTGCTCTCGATCCCCAGCAGGCGGTTTTCGAGCGGGGTATTCCAGTCCGCGGGTTGTTTGGTGGTGACGGCCGCCATTTTGGTTTCGAGTACGCCAAGGCGTGCAAGAATGTCGTCTATAGTGTCCTTGAGGTTGTTAAAGGCGGCGGTGAGCGCGGCCGAGGTTGACTCGAGGCGCTGGTCAAGCCCGCTGTTGAGTTTGCGGATATCGTTGTGTGAGGTAACCTCCAATGCCGTGGCACTGGTGGCTGTACACAGCAGCGCCCCGGTTAAAACGAAAACAGTCATGATACGCATGGGTTTCTCTCCTTTGTGGACTCTTATGGAGAGGGTCAACAGCTGTCCTGACAGGTGTCTGGAATGGAAGGGTGGCGCGATAATTGTTCAGTGATAAGAAGAAGTCCGCAAACTGGTCTAGGGGATGGGATCCAAGGTGAGCGGATATGAGAAGGAGCCTGACTATGGTGGGCCTGATCCATCGTGGCGGGAGGGTGTGATTCTGGCGCTGGTCGTATTTGGGGTGACCGGTGCTCTGGTGTGGCTGACTGTGTAAACGATCACGCGATGTCTTGCGGCGCGGAACAACAGCAGGATTTGGCCTGGTTGTGAGCAATAGCTTCCGGTCGGCACGGAGGGAGCGGAGTAGCGCTCAAGCCCGACGGTGACGAAGCTTTAAGCATCAGAATGAAATTCCCAAAATGAGCCACGCGTAACGTCTTCTGAAAGGCGCTGATTAAGCGGAAATGCGCGCCTTTCACCTAGTCTCGTTGGCAATAAGTGGCGCCAAAATCAAAAACCGGCGCCCGTTCAACAGAGACGGCGTAAAACAATGTCAAACACGGGAATGGCCGGGGGGGCTCTCCGGCTGCGTGGTCGTGCGCTGCGTACGACGATGCTTGCGCTTGGCGTCCTTTCGCTTCCGATGGAAGCCCTGGCGCAATCGGGCGATATCAGTTTCAACGGCGAGCTCAACTACGCGGCATTCCGCTCGGCGGCGTCGCGGGGACAGACCGTGACGATCCGCTATTCGCCGGGCGGGACGGGCGCGGCGGCCCTGGCCTTGGCGCGGGTCTCCAAAGTCGTGGTCGATGGGCCTTGCAACTCCGCCTGCGCTTGGTCGTTTGTGCGCAACGCAAACGCCTGCTTCACGCCCCGGGCGAGGTTCGGCTTTCACGCGGCGCACGACCCGGGGACAGGCCGACGGCTCAACGCCGCAACCTCCTATTGGCTGCAGGGCGTCCGGCCGAGCCTCAAGGGAAAGCTTGGCGCGCTCTTGTCAACGAGCAGCTTGATCAAGGTCAGCGCTTCCGAAATGCGCCGACACTATGGGGACCGTGTTTGCGGTTCGGAGCCGAGAACGGAGATCGCCTCGTTGGAGGTCAAGAAGTCAGCCTCGAAAGCCGGCTTGTTGCGGACGGCCAAAGCCAGATCCAACGTCGGCAAGACAGACTCCGTCGTTGCGGAAGCGGCCGTTACGAGCACACTCCTTCCAACACAGACAGAACTGGTCGCTGCTATCGATCTCCTCTCCGCAAGAGAGGAGACGAGAGGCTTGATGGTGGACGGGGAGGGAGCGCTGTCGACGCTTCTGTCGGCTACGCAGCTTGTGGAGACGGGCTTGATGGGTCGAGAGCTGCTTGTGTTCGCGAAGGCTCCGTCATCCGTCATGACGACGGCGCAAAGCGCTACGTCTGAGGGCGAAGCTGCTCCCAAATCCCTGTCACTGCTTTATCGTCGCGAAGTTACGTTCGCGTAGAAATCTGGAAACCCATTGGAAAGTGGCGTCCAGCGGGTTTCCGAGACGATAGAAGGGATGATCGAGTTAATTGACCGCCTGCGGCGAGGGCTGCGGGCGGTCATCCATTTCGGAGGTCCAGCGGCCGAGCGTAAAGCCCATGGCGAGACCGAGGCCCAGGCCAATCCATCCAATAGCGATCATCGTCATGGCAACACCTTAGATTTGCGAGTGTCTCCAGGGTGGGGCTGGCTGGCTAATTTTCCGTGAATTCTTGGCAATTCTGGGCGCACAGGTCTTCAGGCCACTTATTTCCTCCTCATTGCCGGGCTTCCTGCGGCAGCGTAAACAATCGTTGAGCTGAAGGACGTGCGGTTGCCGCGATCATGGGCAAGAACGCGCGTCCAACGACGTATTTCGGGGATGAGCCGGTCTTGGTTGCGGTGCTGCAGCGGTCAGTGGGGTGGGCGTTTCTGGTCGCGCTGGGTTTCGTGCCCTTGATTTTTGGCGCCAACGTTCCCCTGGCCTGGGGGATCAACGCGACTGCCTTTGGCGGTCTGCTCGTTCTGTTTTCCCTGATCGAGGTCGTCGCCAGAACCGGTCCCCTCATCACTGCGCGGCGGATTGCCGTTCCGCTTGTGACGTTCGGTCTGGTCATGGCGTGGATCTATGTGCAGGGCCAAACGTGGACGCCCGCCTGGACGCACGCGCCCGAATGGGCCAAGGCGTCGGAGCTCTTGGGCGAGACCTTACCGGGTAGGATCAGCGTCAACCCGGGCGAGACTTATCTCGGCCTGCTGCGTCTCGCGACGGCGACGTCCGTCTTTTTGCTGGCTCTGCAACTCGGCCGGGATCCGGTCTGGGCGACGCGCATTGTCGGGGCGATGGCCATCGCGGCTGCGATCCAGGCGATTTACGCGCTGGCCCTCGCTGCCATCGGGCCGGAGACAACATCCCGCCTTCTGCCTGCTTCGCTCTTCAAGTTTGAACAGCGGGAGGGCCTCACTGGCACATTCTACAACCGCAGCCATTTTGCGATCTACATGGCGCTGGGATTGGTGTGCACCTGGGGGCTGCTCAGCCGGGATCTACGGATGAGCCTGGTCGACCATGGCTTTCGGGACCGTCGCGAGATACTGGCCAGGATCGTTGGAATCGGACGCGGATTGGCCCTATACAGCGTATTGTTGATGCCGCTGCTTCTCGGGATGTTGCTCTCCAATTCGCGAGGTGGAGTGTTGTTCGGATTTTCGGCCGTGCTGCTGATGGTCTTTCTCGACAAGACGGAAAGCAAGCATGGCAAGGCACTGAGGCGCACAGCGCTCGCAATTGCCGTCCTGGGAGCAATTCTCGCGCTATCCGCCCGCGGGGAGCTTATCGGAACCCGTCTTGCAGGAACGACCTCAGAGAACACCGTCGACGACCGGGTGGCGACAGCCGTCATTACCTTAAAGGCCATCCAGGCGCGTCCGCTGCTCGGATACGGCTACGGAAGCTTCGCCAGTGTATTTCCGATGTTCCGGGACGACACCCTTCCGCTTCTTGGACGTTGGAAAGAAGCCCACAACAGCTATCTCGAGGCTATTCTTGGCCTTGGTGCGCCGATGGCGGCCGTCCTCTTCGGGGGCTTTGCGTGGATTGTGGGGGTCTGCGTGCGCGGCGTTCTGAAGCGGCGCCGCAATCGCCTTGCCCCGGCTGTCGCGGTGGCTGCGGCTCTCATCATTGCGCTGCACGCCGCGGTGGATTTTTCGATCCAGATCCAAGGCGTAGCGCTTGGGTTTGCAGCTTTGCTCGGTGCGGGGTATGCCCAATCCTGGAGCAGTCGCGAGCGGATAACGTCATGATTTCCAGATTTTTTGGCAAGAAACCTGAAGTGCGCTCCCTGCACCAGGCCCAACTGCCGGAAGGGCTTCGCGTCTATGCGATTGGGGATATCCACGGATGCGCCCATCTGCTCGATCGCCTGCATGATCAGATCGAGATGGATCTTCAATCCCGCCCGCCGGCAGACGTCCGGCTCATCTACCTCGGGGACTATATTGACCGCGGGCCGGATTCGGCGGGTGTGCTGGAACGGCTGTCGCTACCCTCTCCGGAGGGCATTGGCCGTGTTCTTCTGAAGGGCAACCATGAGGACATGCTGGGCAGCTTCTTGGCCGACCCAAACGTCGGCTCGTCGTGGCGGCAGCTCGGGGGCCTTGAAACGCTCCTCTCTTATCGTATTGACGTCAATGAAGTCCTTGGCCGCGTTGGTTTTGGGGGACTTGCTGACGAGCTCAGGAAACGGATGCCACCCTCCCATGTCCGGATGCTGTCTGAGCTCCAGACGTCGGTCAGTTTCGGCGATTATTTCTTCTGCCATGCCGGTGTGCGTCCTGGAGTTTCGCTAGAGCGGCAGGATCCGCGCGATCTGATGTGGATCCGGCACGAATTCCTTGGAAGCACGCAGGACTTCGGCAAGACCGTCGTACACGGCCATTCTCCGGTCGAACGTCCCGACGTACGTCCGAATCGGATTGACATCGACACGGGAGCCTATGCAACGGGCCATCTGACGGCCCTGGTGCTCGAGGGTGCGGAGCGGCGCTTCCTCACCACATAGGTGGCCATATTCTCCCGCTCCGCTGCGCCTCCCTCTTCCGTCGTCCCCCTTTCCGGACTATCCACATGGTAGGGAATGTTCGCGCGGGGATCATTATTGCTTCGCTGACTGCAATCGCCCAGTGTCTGCCACAAGAGGCCGGTATTGGACGAACGGCACATACTGGGTAGCGAAATTCGAATGCACATCCGGAGCTCTTCCGACTTCTCCTCCCGCCTGTGGCTACCGGTCATCCTGCTGGTGGCCTTCCTTTGCGCAGGCTGCAGCGGGCAGGCGCAGTTGGCTCCGAGTGCCATGGGAACCGTCGGCTCGACGAGCAGCACGGCTCCCCCACCTGCGCCCAAGCTCGAGAACGGCGACAAGGTCAAAGTCACGGTTTTCAATGAGCAGCAGCTGTCGGGCGAGTTCGTCGTTGACGGCACTGGGAATATTGCGTTTCCGCTGATCGGCCAGGTGCCGGTTGCCGGCCTGTCCGGCAACGAGGTGGAGCAGAGGCTTACGGAACGTCTTTCGGGCCGATATCTCATCAACCCCAAGGTCTCGGTCGAGGTCATGAGCCAGAGACCGATTTACCTGCTTGGGGAGGTTGGGAAGGCGGGGGAATATCCCTATCGGCCAGGGCTCAATGTGGTGAGTGCAATTGCCCTTGCTGGCGGCTTCAGTCCGCGGGCGTCCACCAACTATGTCACGATCCGTCGGGCGAGTGGTGGCGAGCTCAAGGATCACCCTGTCGATCCGAGTGTCATCGTGTATCCGGGCGATATGATCACGGTGCAGGAGCGGCTGTTCTAGCCGAATTCCGATGTCGCAAAGTATGCTCGGCCGCTGTGCAACTTGTCTGGGCGCAAGTCACAGGCGTGATTCAGTTGCGGGAGAGGCACAGCCTCGCCTTCGAGTTCGCTACTTAAGGGAGGACAACCTCCATTTGGTATTGCCAGTTCGTCTGCCAGCGTGCTTTAACGAACATTGAATGCACAGTGCTGAGCACAATTGAAGCCTCTGTTTTTGATTCACTTATTGGTAAGGCGTTGGCGGGTTTCAGGGGGGTAGTATGATGCGGGGGTATAAGTCTGGGAGGGCCGGGGGGCTCGCTCTGACGGCTGTATTTCTGACGGTCCCGGCGGCCGCCCAAGAGACGCCGGTGGGCGCCTCAAACTACCTGCCTACAAACGTCTCCGGCCTGCTTGCGCCTGGGTCCCGCCGCTATTCTCCCGGCATCCGCGCGGGCTCGTTCATCGTCGTCCCGGAAGCAAGCGCAACTCTGGTGTTCGACGACAACGTGTTCGCGACACCGACAAACACCAAGAGCGACTTCTACACGAACGTGGATGCGCGGGTTGGCGTGATCTCCAACTGGTCCCGCCATGCGCTAGAGCTCTACGCTGGTGGTGGCGGTAACTTCTACAACGACTACGACAGCGAGAATACGGGCTACGCGAACGTTGGAATTGCGGGTCGCCTTGATATCCAGCGCAACTTCTATGTGAAGGCCTTCGGCGGCTACGAGTACGGGTACGAGGCGCGCGGTTCAGGCGAGTCGTTCCAGAACTTCCTGGAGCCTATCAAGACTCAGACGCTCGGCGGTGGCGTTCTCGTCCATAAGGGCTTCAACCGCCTGTGGGGTGAGGTCAGCGGCACGGTGCGCGACGAGGAATTCTTTGACGCAAAGGTCCTCATGGGAGAGATCGATCAGTCTTTCCGCAACGGCACCGCCTACGAGGCGACCGCCCGACTGGGTTATGAGATCAGCCCAAAGACCTCGGTGTTTGCGGAAACCTCCTACGACACCCGCGAATATGAAGACGCACGGATGGATGGCGAGGGCTATAAGGTTGGCGCCGGTGTCCGCTATGAGCTGACGCGCATCACGTCCGCCGAAGCTGCGATTGGCTTCCGCTCCTATGAGCCGGATCTGGCCACTCTCAAATCGATCGATGACTGGTATTACCGCGCTCAATTGCGCTGGGACGTCTCTCCGCTGCTGACCGTTGCTCTTGTCGGCTCTCGTGACGTCGGCTCACCGAGCCAGTACGCGACCGGTTCGAACCGCATCAACACCGAAGTCGGTGTTCGTGCGGACTATGCGTGGCGGCGCGACGTTGCTTTCAATGCAGGCCTTGCCTACGGCAACGCCGAATACGTGGACGGCAGCCGGGACGACGATTACTTCCG
The DNA here is from genome assembly GCF_000383415.1 of Hyphomicrobium zavarzinii ATCC 27496. GTDB lineage: Bacteria > Pseudomonadota > Alphaproteobacteria > Rhizobiales > Hyphomicrobiaceae > Hyphomicrobium_C > Hyphomicrobium_C zavarzinii. Next base: position 833,458 of record NZ_KB911255.1, read on the forward strand.
GGCCACCGCGGGAGTGGATTATCTCTTCCGTCCGTGGCTGACGGTTTGGGCCAACTATTCGTATCTCGATTACGAGAGCAACATCGTTCCGACGATCGACTACGACAAGAGCGTCTTTAGCGTGGGTCTTAAGACGCAGTACTAGCGCCTGAGCGCTTATAGCCAATCGTATGCATTGGAGCCGTTGTCCGTTGCGACCATTCGTAGACTGAAACCTGCTGACACTCTTTGGGCTGGTTTATTGATTAGTCCCTGACCGGTCAGGTTTCTGTTGGTTGATTCAGACAGCGTAGGTTTTTGATGAACAGCCAGTTCAAGACCAGTCAGGTCGAGGCGTTGTCGGTTCCCTATGAGGACGAAGGCCCATCATTTGCCGCGCAGCTCCGCGGCATTTACGCAATGGTCTTACGGCGCTGGCTGGTCATAGTCAGTGCAATTGCAACTGTGCTGGCTCTTGCTGTCGTCTGGCTGCTTCAGGCCACACCAATTTACACGGCCACAACCCAGCTCCTGATTGATCCCCGCAAGGAGCGTGTCCTCCGTGAGGAAGCTGTCGTCGGAGACATAACGTTAGATACAAGCAGCATTGCCACTGAAGTGTCGCTGGTCCAGTCCTTCTCGGTGGCGCGCCGGGCGGCCGAGAAGCTCAACCTCGAAAAGGATTCCAGGTTTTCTGGCTCGGCTCCTTCCTTCAGTCTCAAAGCGTGGCTTGTGAGTTTTCTTCCTAAGGGCGCCCCGGAGGACGATGCGCCGAAGACCGAACAAGACGCGGCAGGTTCGCTGCCACACCGTCAGCTGGACATTATCAAGGAAGTGCAAGAAGGCGTTTCCGTAAAGCGTGTCGGACCGACATATTTTATCGAAGTCTCCTACTCGCATCCGAATTCGAAACTCTCCGCCGACCTCGCCAATGCAGTCGCAGAATCTTACCTGCTGGAACAATTAGAGGCTCGCTATCAAGGTGCACGACGAGCCGCAACTTGGCTCAGTGAGCGCGTTGCAGCGCTTCGTGGACAACTTGAGACGTCAGAGCGCGTCCTCGCCGAGCATCGGGCTAAGCACAATCTGGTCACAGCACAGGCCGGGACATTAGCGGAGCAGCAGGCAAGCTCCATCAACACACAACTCGTTGCCGCGAGGGCGCAGACGGTTGAGAAAAGGGCACAGTACGATCAGGCGCAGCGTACGCTGGAAGGCGGAGCTGGGATTGAAAGCGTTGCTGCCGTCGTCAATTCGCCGGCAATTGTCGGGCTTCGTACCCAGGCTGCGGAGCTTGGACGCCAGGAAGCAGATCTCCTGACGCGTTATGGACCGGAACATCCCTCGGTGGTCAAACTCCGTGCAGAGAGGGGGGATATCCGGCGGCAGATCTCTCAGGAAGTGGCGCGCGTCGTCCAGACGCTCAAGACTGACTATGAGTTTGCGCTGAAGAAGGAGCAGTCACTCGAGACCAGCCTGCGGGAGCTGACCGGCGCCAACAGCAATGATCAGGCCGTCATCCGCCTTCGTGAGCTCGAGCGCGACGCCCAAGCGAACCGTGTGCTGTACGAATCTCTCCTCACCCGCTTCAAAGAAGCAGAACAGCAGACCAGCCTCCAGTCGGCCGAGTCGCGTGTAATCGCACCGGCATTTGAGCCGACGGTGCCGAGCTATCCCCGGAAAGGGCGTACTCTTCTCCTCGCCTTGCTCGCGGGCCTTGCGCTTGGGCTTGGCGCCGGCTTCCTCCTCGAGCAAGTCGAGAGCGGATTTACGACGGTCGAGCAGCTCGAGCAGGCCACGCAGTTCCCAGTATTGGCGATCGTGCCGAAGCTGGATTCCAAGGAACAAATGGTTGAGGGACGCAAGCTCTCCATCCCTGAGTATGTCGCGGTGAAGCCTCTTTCTCGGTTTGGTGAAAGCATCCGCAGCGTTCGCGTTAGCGCGCTGATGTCGAACATAGACCAGCCACCGAAGTTGATCCTAGTAACCTCGTCAGTCCCGTCTGAGGGAAAATCGACGATTACGCAATCGCTTGCTCACTCTGCGGCGGCCTCAAATCAGAGGGTGCTGCTGATCGACTGCGATCTCCGGCATCCTTCGACATCGAAATATTTCAAACTGCACGAAGGTCCAGGGTTGACGGATCTCTTAATGGGGCAAGCACCACCTGACAAAGTATTCCTGCGTGGCCCGTTCCCCAATTTCACGATCGTGCCGGCTGGAACGACGACACGACATCCGCCGGATATCCTTGCGTCGGAACGGCTCCGTGCCCTACTTGCTTCCGTGAAGGAAAGCTATGATGTTGTTTTTATCGATGCGCCTCCTGTTTCTCCTGTCATCGATAGTGCCATCCTGTCCAGGATTGTCGACAAGGTTATTTATGTCGTGCATTGGCGCGAAACACCGCGTGACCTTGTTCAGAGAAGCCTACAGGCCCTCGATAATCCGAGACAGAAGATTGCAGGCTTGGTGCTGAACAACGCGCAGCTTCGCCACATGTCCAGCTATTCCTCTTACTATACGTACTATCATAAGAAATATCAGAACTATTACTCTTCTTAGCTGGCCTAGTGGTTCTCGCCATGCTTCGTTTCCTTTTCACGATGATCGGCTTGTTGCTGTTTATTTCCGGAACCAGCCTTTGGCAGCAGGAAGCCGAAGTGACCAATGCGCGTTTCGTGGCGCGAGATTTGGGGCAGCGGTCTTTCAAAGCCGAAAGCAACGAAATTGAGAGGGCGTACGTCGCCCTAGCTTCGCGCGAGCCATCGCGGTCGGATTGGGCAGACCCAGAGCTCGGCCTAGCGTTGGAACTCGATCGAATGGGGTTTCCGCCAGGCTTTGTTCCCACGCCAGTGCGGGAACATCGCGTACGCAATTCTGCAGAACATCTAGCCAGCTCTTCTCCGTCTGCTGCTGCTGCGTGGTGTGTCTTGGCGTTGTCCGAGGTCAAGGCAGAGGTTCCAACGGCAGGAGTGTTTGAAGAACGACTTCGCTCCTGTTTCGTCTTTGGACCGCGTGAGATCTCCGTTGTCGAAATGCGCGTTCACTTGGCTCTTGCCACGTGGAGCAAGCTTCCAAAAGATCTAAAAACGGCCGCGTTGATTGACGTCGCGTCGGCCCTGCAAGAGCGGCACACGCGCGACTGGATGCTTGACCGACTGGCTTATGGTGTTGCGGTTATTGCGCCTGCCCAGGAAGCAACCGTTCTATCCTTGCTAGACCCATATGGCGCTGACCTGGAGCAGCCCTTCCAAAAGCAAGTGCTTTCCTATCGCCAAGCGCAAGCGGGGCGGATTGATCGGTTTCAATAAGGGAAGATCCCGGGCGAGAATTGTTATAATTTCAATGTTCCGCCGAAGTTGCATTAAAGATGCTTTTCTGCTTCCAGTTTTGTGCAATGTGCTGATATAGGTACACTGATTGATGGGGGTATATTGCCGCGAGGGGGTAATGCGTGCGCTTGTGATGTTACTGCTGGACCTCGGCGCGATCGCAATTGCCGCGGTTGGTTCGCTCCTGCTGAGGGATAATCTAGAATTTTCGCCTGAGCGCATGGTGGCGCTCACACCATATTTGTTGTTTTCCGTTGGCGCCGGCGCACTCCTGCTGCCGGTTGTCGGAACGAACCGCGGCTTTTGGCGTTACAGCACATTCAGCGATTTCTTGCGTGTATCCATCGGTGCACCACTAACGGTTCTAGCCGCCACCAGCGCGACTTTTGCTTACGATAGGCTTGAGGGGTTGGCACGCGCCATACCCGTTCTCCATGTGATCTTGGCGGTGGCATTGATGTGCGCACTGCGTGCTGCCATGCGCCTACGCCACGGTCTGCGATCGCGTGCGAAAATAGCGCCGGCGCTTGACGCTCCTGTGCGCTCCGAAACGGTTCTGATTCTTGGGTTGAATACTGTCGCTGAACTCTTCATACGTGCTGCAAAGCAGTTTGCAGCCGACGCAATCCACATTGCGGGCGTGCTTGGCCGGAACGATCGACATAGGGGTCGTTTTTTGCACGGCGTATCCATACTTGGACTTCCGGATGAGCTGTTAGAAGTCCTGCGACGGCTGGAAGTTCACGGTGTTGAGATCAATCGAATTGTTGTGACCGTTGCGCCGTCGGAGCTTTCACCGCAAGTTCGCGACGCTCTTGGCTCGATAGAAGACAGCACAGGAATCACAATTGACTACTTCTCAGAGCGGTTGAGGCTCGAGGCCGACAATTCAATCCAGCATCCGCCTCCGCCGTTATCCGAGGATGGTCCAGGAGGTTCGCGAGGAGGCTCATTGCCCACCCTTCGGGCCATTGTAGATGGTGGGGTGATCGTGCGACCATATTGGCGCATCAAGCGTGCAACTGATTTCGCCCTATCTCTCGTGATGATTGTAGCGACTGCGCCTTTGATGGTGATTATAGCTGCGGCGGTGGCCCTGGACGTCGGTGTGCCGGTTCTGTTTTGGCAGGAACGCCCAGGTGTTTTTGGAAGGCGGATGAAGCTCTATAAATTCCGTACCATGCGTTCTGCACACGATGAGCTTGGTCGGCGCATTTCCGAAGAACACCGATCCTCGCTTGTGGGACGCTTTCTGCGCCGCACGCGGCTCGACGAGCTTCCGCAGCTCTTTAATATCTTGATTGGGGAGATGTCCTTCATTGGGCCGCGGCCGCTTCTGCCTGTGGATCAGTCTCCTGCGCACTCGGGGCGCCTCGCTGTTCGCCCTGGACTTACTGGATGGGCACAGGTTCACGGAGGACGAGAGGTGGGTGCTTCAGACAAAGCCGCGATGGATGTTTGGTATATCTTCAATGCCAGCTTCCAAAATGACCTTGCGATCTCATTAAAAACAGTGCGTATGGTGATCCTCGGCGAAAAGGTCGATGCCAAAAGAATTGAGCAGGCTTGGCAGGAGGTGGGGTTTTGGGAGGGAAACAATCTATCGTTGCCCCGGTCGGTGGGGCCTGCGGCTATTTCGGTGCGAATTGTTGCCTGACATCATTTATTTTATCCCCGCAAGCATTTGTATTTTGGACGGTCTGATTTAGTTTGGTCGGGATTGTCGTTGGAGCTTCTGGTCATTCTCACCTGGCGCGGAGTCGGGCGGAGTGCGGTAGCTATATGTTGTGTCACTGCATGTCGCTTCTTGAGGATTTAGAGACAAGCGGGTGTTTCGCTTGTCTGGTGTTGGATGGGCGCCAATGCGTGAAAGCACATGGGATAATCGGCATCCTCGGGCGTGCCTTTACCACGCGCTGTTAAAGTTGGTTGGACGTTCCGACGCCGCGCAGACACGAAGTGTCGAAGGGCAGGCGGGATTATCGGGCATGCCCAATAATCCTTAAGCGTAATTAGAACCAAGTGGCGTCAATTCTTCCAACACTCCAGTTCATTGCCCGCCATCCGCTGAGTTCCAGGCGGCCCTTCAGCGCCTATTGGCGCTATGCGCGCTGGCAGGTCGAAAGTCGGTTGCGAGATGAGGTCGAATTCCACTGGATCGAAGGATCTAAGCTAATCGTTCGTAACGGCATGACCGGAGCGACGGGCAACATCTATTGTGGGCTCCACGAATTCGTGGACATGGCTTTCCTCCTTCACCTGCTGCGACCCGGCGACCTGTTCGTCGACGTGGGTGCCAACATCGGGAGCTATACGGTGCTCGCGTCGGCCGTATGCGGCGCCCGTTCTATCGCGATAGAGCCTGATCCCGGCACGGTTCAGTCGCTCAAGAGAAACGTTGAGATAAACCGGATCGGTGATCGCGTGACAGTCATTGAGGCAGCTATTGGCGCTGCGGCGGGAATGGTGCGCTTCACGGTCGGCAAGGACACGACCAATCGGGTTGCTGCGGCTTCCGACGAAGCAACGCGCGAGGTCAAGGTTCGTACGCTCGACGACATTCTGGCGAACACAGACCCGGTGCTGATCAAGATGGACGTCGAGGGTTACGAGCCACAGGTCATAGCTGGCGCTTTGGCTACCCTTGCGAAGCAGTCACTTGCGGCTGTGATCACAGAGACCACCGATCCAATGATTGAATCTGTGATGAAAAACTGTGGCTTTGTTCGCGCGACCTATTCGCCCATTGAACGATCGATCGTAGCAGGCGGGGGGCGAGTCGCACAATACGCTGTTCGTCAAGCTCGATCAGGTCAGGGAACGGCTAAAGACGGCCCTTCGCCGAGATGTCGTGGGCATCGCCTTATGAACTATCACCAAAAATACGCGACGGCTTACGTGAACGATCATACAGAGTGGTTGAGGCGGTGCCCCCTTTGTGCGCGGGGCCTCGGATCAGCAACGCCGTGAAAGTCGCCGTGGTTCTCGGCACGCGTCCGGAGGCGATCAAGCTTGCGCCCGTGATCCTGTCGCTGCGCAAAATGCACAATCTCGCGACGCTCGTGGTGAACAGCGGCCAGCACCGCGAACTCAGCGTAAAGGCGCTCAGCGCGTTCGGCATCGTGCCAGATATCGATCTGACCATCATGCAGCCAGGTCAGACCATTGCGGAGTTGACCAGCCGCCTCTTCGCATCACTTGATCGAATGCTCGATACCGAACGGCCAGACTGGGTTATTGTGCAGGGCGATACGTCAACAGCAATGGTGGCTGCTGTTACGGCATTCTATCGACGTATCAAAGTCGCACACGTCGAGGCGGGACTTCGAAGTTTCGACATCTGGGCACCGTTTCCGGAGGAAGCCAACCGCGTCTTTGTAAGCCATGTCGCAACGCACAGTTTTGCTCCCACAGCATTGTCACGCGACAATCTCTTGAGGCTGGGGGTGGACGAGAGCGCCATCACCGTGACTGGCAACACGGTCGTGGATGCACTGAGGCTCTTGCGCCCGGGGCTCAATGGGATTGAGCTCGATGCGGCTCTGGGCCCGGCGGTAATGGCGGATCTCGAAGTTTACACGCCGATTCTGGTCACTAGCCATCGGCGCGAATCGTTCGGCGCCGGCCTCGATGGCATATGCACGGCGCTGAGTGAGATTGCTGCGCGCTTCGAGGACCATGCGATCATCTATCCGGTGCATCCCAATCCGAACGTGCGGGAGTTCGTGGTCCAACGTCTGGGCGGCAGACCGCGCATACACCTCGTCGAGCCGTTGGGCTACCTAGAGTTGCTCGCCGTCATGAACCGATCGACGCTGATTTTGACAGATTCTGGCGGTATACAGGAGGAGGCCCCTTCCTTCGGCAAGCCGGTGCTCATCCTGCGCGACGTGACTGAGCGACCCGAGGTCGTTGAAGTAGGGGCGGGGCGGCTCGTCGGAACAGATGCTCAGCGGATCGTTGCAGGCACTGTCGAGCTTCTGAGCGATGCCGTCGCATACGCGAGGATGGCCCGTGCGGGTAATCCCTTCGGGGACGGTTTCGCCGCAGAGCGGATCGTCGATGCGATCACTGCATCGGCTTAGAGGCGTCCAGACTATCCAGTTTATGCACACGGTTAAGTAGTTGATATTATGCGCATTGCGGTTATCACTCCGTGGTTCCCGAATAAGCGCGATGGATGGCCTGCGCGATTTATATCTGATTCAGCTATCGCTTTAGCTAGGGCTGGAACTCGGGTCTCCGTCAATGTCTTGAGAGGGTGGGCTCCGATTGGACTAGAAAGGTACGCTTCGCGCGAGCATCGCGGCCACATTGATCGGTCTGATTTCCACGAAATCGAACGGCTCCAGACAACACGTTACCTAACCTTACCAAGTGAACTGACGCGCCTCTTAACAAATATTTCGCTGGACAGAACAGTTGAAGCCGTTCTTACGCAAGAGATCTCTACTTTCCGACCGGACGCAGTTCACGTGCACACCGAATTGCTGGCACCAGCAGCGGTCAAGGTGGCAACAAGATATAAGTTGCCCGTGATCATAACGATCCACGGAGAAAATACTAACAAGCAATATACTGAAGCACCACAGCAAGCGCTCCGATTTAGGACCGCCCTGTCAAGAGCAGATCGGATTGTGGTCGTAGGCGAGCCGCTAAGAGCCTACGCCGCCCGCCTCGCCGGCCGCGAGGACCATATCGTCAGCGTCTGGAACGGCGTCGAGCCGCCGGCAGGCCAGCGCCAGGCGCCGACGCCGGACGCCGAACCGATCGAGTTGATCTGCGTGGCGAATCTGCAAGAGGGCAAGGGCGTCGATCTGCTGATTGACGCGCTCGCTCGGCTCGAGCCGACGCCGGGCTCGGACCTCGCGGAATGGCGGCTCACATTGATCGGCGACGGTCCGCTGCGCAAGGAACTCCAACGCCAAGCGGAAGCGGCCGGACTGAAGGCGCGGGTTGCCTTCGCAGGAACAATGACGAATGCCGAGGTTTTCGACCGCCTATTGCGCGCCGACATTTTCGCCCTGCCCTCCTATCGCGAGGCGTTCGGCGTCGCCTACATCGAAGCGATGGCCTCCGGCCTGTTGACCATCGGCGTCGAAGGACAAGGTCCATCGCAGTTCATCGAGCACGGCCGCACCGGCTTGCTGGTGAAGCCGCGCGACGTCGCCTCCCTCGAGACAGCGCTGCGCAGCGCGTTGACGGATAGGCAGCGTTCCTGGCGGGCGATCGCCCAGTCCGGCGCCACCTTCGCACGCAGCGCCTGCGTTTGGTCCGCGCATGCGGAAAAGCTGCTTGAGACGTACCGGGCGGTGGCGTCGTCGTCGAGCAGCGACGTCGACCAATACCGCGTCTGAGCCGACTTCGCATGGCCGCCGCCTCGCATTCGATAGCCTTCAATACGCTGGTTCTTTGGGCGCGTATTGCGGCGACAATGGCGGCCACGATCTTTGCCACGCGTTTCGCCCTGCTGGCGCTGGGCGTCGACGCCTTCGGCGTTTACGCGGCGATCGCCAGCTTGCCACTGATGCTGGGCTTCCTTACCGGCGCCATGGGTGCGGTCACGCAGCGGATGCTGGCGTCCGGCCTCGCCAAGGAGCCGTCGGGCATGCGGCGCATCTTCAACGCAAGCCTGGGGCCACATCTTGCGATCGCGCTGCTAATCGTGGCCGCCGGCGAGACGCTCGGCGTGTGGTTGCTCGAAAACGCGCTTAGCATGCCGGACGAATTGCGCGGCTCCGCCCGCATTGCGTTGCGGATCTCGGTCGCCGCCGCGGCGCTTGGGGCGTTTCTAGCTCCTTACGAAACCCTGCTGCAGACGAGAGAACGCTTCGCGCCGTTTGCCGTACTCGATATTTTTAGGTCATTGATCGTGCTCATTGGAAGCTGGATGTTGCTCGACTATTCGGGCGATCGCTTACTCGGATATGCGACGGTGCAGGCTGCCGCCGCCGCCAGCGCCATGCTGATCGGTTCGCTGATCGCCGCGTGGCAATATCCTGAGAGCCGGTTGCGTCCACTGCAGATGATCGACCGCTCCGAGCTTCGTCAGCGATTGGGCCTATTTTCGTGGACAATCTTCGGCTCGCTGGCGACGATCGCGCGAATTCAAGGTTTCGTAGTCCTCGCCAACGTTTTATTTGGACCAGCCGCCAGCGCCGCGCTCGGGGTAGGCAACCAGTTGATCGGCGTACTTAGGCAGCTCTCGACGGCGGTGAGTCAGGCAGTCACTCCAAAGATTTACATGATCGAAGCGGCGGGTGAGCGTAGTCAAATGATCGGCGCCGCGCTGCTCGCCTGTAAATATGCCGGTCTGATCGGCGCTATCCTCGCCGCGCCGCTGATGATCGAACTACCGACGGTGCTCGGGCTATGGCTCGGCTCGCCTCCGCCAGGGGCCTCGGAGGCAATCGCTTTACTGACGATCGCGTTCCTTCTGGATCAGCTCTCATACTCGATAGGCGTTGCGCATCTAGCGATTGGCCGCATCGCCTTGTACCAGCTCGTATGCGGGCTTGTGACCATTGCCGCGCTTCCTTTGGGCTATGTCGCGGCCAAGCTGGGCGGTGGCTTGCCGGACGCATTGACAGCGTTGATAACGACCTCCGGCCTGGTGGCGGTGCTGCGGCTGTTCTTACTTGAGACGCATTCGCCGGGTGCAGTTCGATCCTGGCTACGGACTACTACGGCGCCGGTCACCTTCGCCTTTGGCGCTGGTTTACTCGCCGGCCTAGCTGTCGCCTCCCTGCTGGAGCCGAGCTTCGCGCGCGTGATCGCCACAACCATCGCCAGTTCTGCCGCCCTTCTGGCTGTGACCTATGTCAGTCTCGACACGCTGGAGAAGACAACCTTGGAAACGCTGATTTTGCGGCGGTTGTTTCGCGGCACGGCCCGATGACGACACCTTCCGTCGCCAAGCCGAAAGCCGTCGTAGCGCATCCGCTCTGGGGGCGGGGCGGCGCCGAGTGTGCGGCGATGTGGATCATCGAAGCGTTGCTTCGCGATTTCGATGTGACAGTTTACACTCGCGGCGGCTTTGATCTCAACGCGCTGAACAGATTGGCCAATCTAAAGATCGCCCCCTCGCAGGTGCGAATTCGCATCGCCGAGCGCACCAACGCTTGGCCGCTCGGCACCTTAGCACATGGGGATTATCTCCGCTCGCTTAGAGCGGTTGGCGCTGAGTACGATTTGCGCGTGACTGCCTCAGGGGTCGTCCATTGGGGCCTTCCAGCAATGCATTTCATCTCGAGCGCGGTCTGGAACGATACATTGGCGGATAAATTTGACGCGCCCAATGCGCCGCGTAATCGCTCGATGGCTCGGGCGATGGCTTGGCGCCTCGCCTCAGTCATTTCCGGGGAGCGCGTTAGATCCCTGCATAACGATCTATTCATTGCGAATTCGCATTGGACTGCGCGTCAATCCGCGCCGTTTTGCCCTGGCCCAATCGAAATGATCTACCCGGCGGTGCCGCTCTCTGGGCCCGGACCGGACTGGGACCGGCGCGAGGACGGCGTTCTCGTTTTCGGGCGAGTCTCGCCGGAGAAGCGCATTGAGACCTGCATCAACATCATTGAACGCCTGCGCAAGTCTGGATCGTCGCTGCGGCTTTGCATCGCCGGGCCAAACGGTGACGTAGGGTATGGCGCGAGGATCGACGCGCTTTGCCGCGAACGCTCGGGATGGATCGAACGCGTCCCATTCGTCAACGGCATCGCCAAGCAGCACCTGCTCGGTCGATTCCGATATGGATTGAGCGCCTGCGAGATCGAGGCCTTCGGCATCGCGACCGCAGAAATGACTGCGGCTGGTATCGTCGTGTTCGCTCCGCAGGCCGGAGCGCAACGCGAGATCCTGAACGATCCGCGTCAGCTTTACAGTTCGGTTGACGAGGCAATTTCGCACTTCGGCGGGCTCTTGGATGATCAGCTGTTGCAGCGCAACCTGCACGTAAAAGCGAGCACAGCAAGTCAGCAGTTCGCGCCGGAACATTTCATCAGCAAGGTGCAGGATCTCGCCGGGCGCTTTGTCGTTGGCTCGGGGCTGGACGAAGTCGCTGCCCCGGAGCAGACCGCATGAGCAATCTGATGGTGCTGCACGCCGTGCCGGATCTTCGCCGCGCGGCCGGAGGGATCGCGGCCGTCTTGCCGGCGCTGTGCGAGGCTTTACGGGAGGAGGGCGTCGAGTCGCGCATCCTCACTTTCTCGCAGGATGAGAGCGACGCCCTGGCCGACCGAACGACATTGCTCCCGGAGCGCTTCCCTTGGGCGCTGGCCAGACGTATGCGCGCTGAGACAGCGCGCTGGCGCGAGGAGGCGCATCGCGGCGGACGCGACTTCATATGCCACAGTCACGGCATCTGGAGCTTCCTCAATCACGGGCTGGCCACGGCGGCACGAGCCGAACGGGCGCCGCTGGCGATCAGCATGCACGGCATGCTGCTGCCCTGGGCGCGGCGACACAAGGCGATGCGCAAAGCGGTGGCTTGGCGGCTGTATCAAGAGCGCGACCTGGCGCGTGCCGATGCGACCCATGTGACGTCGGAGGCCGAGCGCGCCGCCGCCGAGGCGGCCGGCGTGCACGGTCCCTTTGCCGTTATCCCGTTCGGTGTCGATCTTCCACAAGCGGAAGCTGCAATCCCAGCCGCACCTGCCGCACCAGCCGCGGCCTCCCGGGCATCGGTGCAGGAGCGCACGCTGCTGTTCTTGGGCCGCGTGCATCCGATCAAGAACATTGACGGCCTGCTCGTGGCCTTCGCCCGAGCGAAGCTCGATGGCTGGCGGCTGCGCATCGTCGGTCCGGACGACGGCGGCCACCGCGAAGCTCTGTGGCGGCTGGCACAGGAACTCGGCGTCGCCGACCGCCTCAACTTTGAGGAGCCGGCTTTCGGCGAGGCCAAGGCGCGGCTGCTCGAACAAACCGATTTGCTGATCCTGCCCAGCCATTCTGAGAATTTCGGCGTGGTGGTGGCCGAAGCCCTAGCCTATGGCACGCCGGCGATTGCCTCGACCGGCACGCCCTGGTCCGCGCTCGAGAGCCAAAGTTGCGGTTGGTGGGTTTCACCCGAGCCGGACGAACTGGCCGCAACCCTCCGCTTCGCCTCGCTCATGGCTCCAGAGGCGCTGCGCGCGATGGGCGCCCGCGGCCGCGCCTACGTGCAAACCCATCTCACCTGGCCGACCTGCGCTCGGCGGATGACGGACCTCTATCGCAGCCTGGCCGCGCAAGGGGGGCGGGGGCAACCGCTATCGGTGTCCATGTCATGAGCGCCGCCGCGACCGCCCCTCGAACCGGATCTGCCCGAACCATCCTGCTGCGCGGGAACTACGCCGAAGGCAATTTCGGCGACGACGCCTTGGCGATCGCGGCGCAGCGGCTGCTCGCACCTCATGCGGTGCAGATCGCGACGGATGTCGAACTCGCCTACCGCGACCGGCGGCTCGACGGATTGCGACGCCGCGGCGCGCATGAGGAACGATTCGACACCATCGTCTATGGCGGCGGCACGCAGTTCTTCTCGTTCAAACATGATCCGCCGGCGGCACTGGCCCCGCTAGCGCAACGCGTACTCCGGAAGTTGACGCGGCCGTTGAGCTTGATCGACAGCTACCGCGCGCGGCGGCGACATTGGATCGAGTTCCGCACGCCGCGGTTGGGGATCGGCATCGGCGTCGGTCCGTTTCCGGTTGGTAGCCCGGCCGAAGCGGCCGCGGCGAGCCTTCTGAAAGGTATGGCACTCGTTTGGGTGCGCGACGACGCCTCCATGGCATTCTGCGAGCGACATGGGGTCGAAACGGCGTTGCGAAGCGCTGACTTGTGCTTCAGCTCGGCCTTCGCCGAGGCGACGCACAAGCTGCCGAGCGCGCCGGAGCGAACCGACGGCCGCAAGCAGGTCGGTGTCATTCTGCGCGACTGGAAGGCTTGGGACGACGCCTATTTCGAGGCGGCGATCGAAGCTGCGCGACGGCTGCGCGACCAAGGCGTCGAGCCAACGTTCTTCTCTCTGGCTTCGTCGGATACGCGTTTTCTTGCTGCGCTATCGCGCAGCGGCGAGCCCGTGACCGCTTGGCGTTGCGAGGCTGGCGCTTTCGAGACGTTTTGGCACGCTCTCGCGCAAATGGACCTTGTCGTCACTGCGCGTTTTCACGGCGCCGTCTTTGCTGTATTGGGCGAAACGCCCTTCCTCGCGATCGGCATCGAGCCGAAGCTGGAATTGGTTCGGGATTGGGCTCCGGCCAGCGAAGCGCCGGAGGTGACTATGCCAGCGACAACCGATCCCGAGTTGATTGCACGGCGCGTTCTCGCAGCCCTCGGCGAGATCGAGCACCGGCGCGAGGCGGCGCGAGCTATGCTGCGGGAGCAGCGCCGCCTGGCCGCGAGCGGCGAGCAGCGCTTGGCAGCTTATTTCGATGGTGGACGCGCGCGGCCATGAGCTTTCCGGTAGATCGTCCACCACGCGTGCTGATGTTCGCACCGGCTTTCGCGCCGAGCTTTTTCTCGGAGGCACTGGTCAACAGCAAGCTTGCCCTCGCCATGCTTGACGCCGGCTGGGAGGTCGTCGTATTCGCGGCCCCCGGCGGCGGTAAAGTCTATTCGTCAGGCTGGGGCGAGCCGTGGTCACGTCTCGAGGCGGTGCGGCGGGACCCACCCGACCATCAGCGCAGCGGCTTGGCTGGCAATGCGGCGCGCTTGCTCGGCGCGATCCGAACCGGCCACCCGATCGGCTCCGCTTCATGGGCCGACCGGGCCGCACGCGCCGCGCTCGAGCTGCATCGCGAACAGCCGTTCGACTTGGCGCTGTCGCGCTCGACTTCCTGCATTGCGCATCTTCCGGCAATGTTGTTTCGCCGCAGGCTCGGCGACGCCGCACCGGTCTGGATCGCCAATTGGAACGACCCTCCTAGCCATCGCTTCCCACCGCCCTATTGTTATCCGGTGCCGCCACTGCAGCGGCTCTTGAAGGATCGCTATCTGCGCGCCGCCGCCACGACGGCCGACGTCAACACCTTTCCGTCGGAGCAGCTTCGCGATTACCTGGCCGAGCCGCTCGGCCTGGACACAGCGGATACGCCGATGCTGCGGCGCGGTTTGATCATCCCGCATATCGGCATGGGCTGGCGGCCAGGCTCGGCAGCTGCGCCGGCGGATCCATCGCGCTTTCGGATCTGCCACGCTGGAAATCTGTCGAGGGAGCGAGACCCGACCTTGCTCTTCAAAGCCTTTGCCAAAGTCGCCAAACGATGTCCGGAGATCCGCTGTGAGATCGAGATTATCGGGCAGTTGGATCCGGCCTTCGAGGCTGTAGCCGCCGAATTCGGACTGACCGGTGTCATCCGCAAGATCACCGGGATGCCCTTTCTGGATTGCCTGGAGCGCCTCGCCGAAGCCGATCTGCTAGTCCTCATCGAGGCGCCGTGCGAGCGCGGCGTGTTTCTTCCGAGCAAGCTGATCGACTATGTGGAGGTCGGCCGGCCGCTACTGGCGCTGTCGCCTTCAGTCGGCGCGGTGCGCGACCTGATCGAATGTCATGAGTTCGGCTTGTTCGCGGCGAACGACTCGGAGGATGAGATCGAGGCGGCGCTCGAGCGCAGCTTGGATGAGCGCTACCGGCAGGAGGCCGCGCGCGCGCGCCAAGACGCGCGTGAGCGCATGGCCGACCGCGTGCGGCCGGATCGCATCATTCAAGACATTTGGCAAGCCGCCGAGCAGGCGAGCGAGCGCGTGTGACCGAGCTATTGCGCCGAATGGAGTTCATTTGGGTCAGGGATCCGGCCTCGGCGGAGTTTTGCCGTGCGCGCAGCCTAGCTGAGCATGACGCGATCCTAACCTCTCGCTTTCACGCAGGCGTCTTCAGCGTGATCAACCAAACACCGTTCGCAGTAATCGGCGTCAATCACAAGCTGAGGTCGCTGGCACAGCGCTATCAGGACGCCAACGTGCCGCTCCTCGCAACCGCGGACGATGCGGATCGGTTTGCCGGAGCAGCCCGTGCGCTGCTTGAGCGACCTAGCGACCGGCGCATTGCTCTCAGGCGGGCCTTTGAGGCAGAAACCAAGGTCGCGGCTTGCGGGGTGGCGGCCTTTGGCAGGCAACAAAGTCTTTGTGCGGCCCGATCGTGGACGTGGCGCCGGCTTGGCCCACCATTCCGTATCCGCGTGACTGGAGCATTGGCTGCATCGCTTTCAATCAGAGCGTATTGAGTTTCCTCTCTGAGCATCCGAATATCAACCGCGTGGTGCTGGGCTCCGTTTACGCGCAGTACACACGGAACAACGCCGCCGCGCTTATAAAAACCGAACGAGACGGCTACGTGGAGCAGATAGACAAACGGTCCGCAATTATTGGCCAGTTTCGGGAGACGATCGAGCGCATTCAGGCGCTCGGCAAAGAAGTCGTCATCGTCGGGCCGACGCCGGCGACTGGCTTCGACATCGGACTGTGCTACGAGCGGAAAGCGACCGGCGCGCCAATATTCGGCCCTAACCGTGATTGCCAGCTCTCCGCCTCAGCCGCCCGCGATTTTCGCGCCCATGTAGACAGCGTGCTAAAGGAGGTCGCCGCGAAGACCGGGGTCCGGCTTGTCAATCTCGCTGACTATCTCTGCGACGACGCTATCTGCCGCACTGAAATCGACGGTGTGCCGCTTTATAGGGACGCTGGCCATTTGTCGGAGCTCGGCTCTCGCAAAGTCATGGCAAAAACCGGTGTCGGCGCGGCGATCCTTGGAGGCGCCTCTAGCGACGCGGATAGCAAAACCGATAGCCTTGTCGGCTCGCGAATTGGCGTGCGCCGTGAGTAAGAAGGCACCTCGAGTCTTGCTCTTCCGCATCGAGCCGGCGGGCTACATGCTCGATCTCGCGAGGGCGTTACGCGCAATCTGGCCGGGCGAAATTGATGTGGTGTTCATGAACCGCGCGCTCACCCAGAAATGGGAACTCGACGCGCGAAGCTTTCCACATGAAGTGTTGCCCAAGGGTCGGCTCAATGCTATGCGCGCCATACATCGCCGCATTCGGGAGACGCGGCCAGACCTACTGCATGTGGCGGGCTGGAGCGCACCGCCCTCGCTCGCCGCGATCCTGATCGGCGATGCGTGCGGCTTGCCGGTGGTTGTCGATCTTGATACCTGGCGCGGAACGCCGTCGTGCTGGCGTGGCGCGGTCAAAAGCATCGCCTATCCGCATCTATTCAAAATGGTCACTCACTTCGCCCCTGGCGGAAACAGGCAGGCAGCTTATTTGCGCGGCTTCGGCGTGCCGGATAACAAGATGACTGCGGTTCAGATGACCGTCGACGTTACCAGTATCCGTCAGTTCCTTGCGAGCGAGCCCACTGCTGGCGCGACCTTCCGCGAACGCTTCGGCATCGCGCGCGACGCGACGGTGGCCCTGTTCATCGGGCGGCTGGTTTCGTTGAAGGGCATCGAGGATTTGCTTGTGGCTTGGCCGAGAGTGACCTCGCAGGTGCGCGGTATGCAACTTGTGATCGCTGGAGACGGGGAGTTGCGCGACAGGATCGCCTCGGCGGCGGCAGTGGATCCAAGTATCCATCAGGTCGGGCGCCTCAGCGGCGACGACGTCTGGCGTGCCTATGCCGCGGCGGACTTTGTCGTGGCACCCTCGCGTTTCGACAATTGGGGCCTAGTGGTCAATGAGGCGATGGCGGTTGGTGCGCCAGTCATCGCCACAGATATTTTTGGCTGCGCCGGCGACCTCCTCCGCGACGACACGGCACTGGTGGTCCCAGCCTGTGCTCCCGACCGACTGGCTGAATCTATAACACGTTTCGCTCTTGATCCAAGCGCACGGCGCCGTTTGGTGGCGGCTGCCAGCGAGCTGATCTCTGAGTGGACCATCGAGAATCAAGCTGGGAAGATTGCAGATATTTGGCGGCGTGCGTTCGCCGCGCCGGGACCCGGGACGTCGCCGCGGACGTAGCGAACCCTTCAAGATAGCAAGGCAACGTATGATAAATTTAGCCACAAAGCCGCGCCGTCTGCACAACGCGAAGAAAGGGAGCAAGCTCGATTGGTTGTTTCTGTTGTTGTTTGCGCTAACACTGATAGCTTTTGCTGCTGTCGATATTCGCTATTTGGGCACTGCATTTAACAGTACGATGCGGTTTGTTTGGCTTCTTATATTTCTATTTTTCCTATCGACACGCGGTTATCTTGGGCGGGGGCTGACTGGCGCATTTGGCCTTGCGACTCTAGTCTATCTGGGCTGGATTTTCGCAACTGTTCTATGGTCGCAGGTGCCGGCTCTGTCAGCGCCGAAGGCAATACTCCAGGTCTTTGTAACGGTGACCTTTATCTCTGCTGGTTACGCTTGGGCACATAAGGCGTTGGCGGAACACGCATTCAGCGTCTTCGCAGGCATGACGCTTCTTGTAGTGGTGACGGGCGTTTTGGGCGCTGGCCTCGCAGAGGCGGCTCTCGATACTGGCAGTATGGTTCTGTATCGTGGCTTAGCCTACAACCCAAATCTTCTTGGTATACTGGTGCTTATGTCGGTGCCTTGGACGGTTTGGTATTTCCACTGCAACTACCTAGGTAAGATGCGGCGGCGCATGATCGCTTACCTTACGCTGGGCTCAGTACTGGCCGTGTTGCTGCTTACCGGAGCCCGCAGCAGTATCCTCGCCGTTGGCGTCGCCGGGGCCACATACCTTTACTACACGGGCCTTGGTCGATATGCGGCCGTCTTGGGTCTCGTCTTACTGACCGGCGCCGTGGTAGTTTTGAATGTTCCTGACTTGGGAAGCAGAGTATGGGGAATAGTCGCGAAGGGCACCGAAGAAAGCGGCGATGTTTTTTATTCCCGGCGCGGTGTTTGGGAGGAATCTCTAGCGGGCGCTGAAGAAGGCGATTTGATGGGTGTTGGCTATGGCGTGTCGGCCGGCATTACAGAATATATTGGCGGATTTTCTGCTGCCGACTATGGTCGCGAGAAAGGGAATACGGTTCTCGCCATCTTGGAGGAACTCGGCCAAATCGGCTTGGTGCTCTACGTGTTGATGATTGCCAGTTTTTTCATCCGCCTTATGCGTGCGGCAGCGCGGTTACCAAACGGCACGCTTCGCGCGCAAATTGGTCTGGTGATTGGAACGTCTTTGGGCTTGATCGTCAACTCGCAATTCGAAGCTTGGTTTGTCGCGCCCGCTGCCCCAGCGTCACCCTTTTTCTGGTCGCTGGTAGGCTGCGGTATGGCCCTAGCCCGAATGGCGGAACAACATTCACGCGTGCACCGAGCAATCCGCCGCCAACAAGTTACTACAGGTCAAGCCATGGGGGCTCACGGCGTACGTCATGCAACAAGATAAAGAGTCCTCATCGGCGATTCCCCATACTCCCCTGCATCGTATGGCGCGGCCTTCCCGTGCAAATAAATTCGCGCGCTTGACTTGGCACCTGGTCCACTTTGTATTTTTCCGTTTCACGCCGACGCCGCTGCATGCCTGGCGAAGACAGGTGTTGCGGTTGTTCGGTGCCAAGATTGGTTCGGGTGCGGTCATCTATCCGTCAGTGCGGGTTTGGGCGCCATGGAATCTCGAAGTAGAGATTGACGCCACCATCGGTTGGGATTGCAAGCTTTACAATGTCGCGGCTATCCGCATTGCCCGGGAAGCGATCGTTAGCCAGCATGCGCATCTATGCACCGCCACACATGATCTGCAGGGTGAATTCGAGCTAATGGTCGCGCCAATAGAGATCGGCGCGCACGCCTGGATCGCCGCCGACGCGTTTGTCGGTCCGGGCGTGAGGATTGGCGAAGGTGCTGTGGTCGGAGCGCGATGCGTGGCAACCCGATCAGTTGACCCTTGGCTAATTGTCGTTGGCAATCCGGCGCGGACGGTTGGAAACAGAGCAACTGCGGCGCGCAACGCATTGCATGCGCGTTGACCCATTCTGTTTGCGTCTTTGAACACAGAGTACTCGTTTCGATATCAGTGCGAGTGCTATCGGTCGGTTTACTGCGACGCAAGTCTGAGGCGCTGAATATCAGAACCCACGCGATGCATTGACTTCACGGCGTCTGCCGGTTGGGCCCACGGGTTCTGTAAGAGTGCAAGCAGTCGCTGGCCTGCTAGAGGGGCAGGCAGTCATTTTATGGACAACGCCCATGTCAAGTGCATGTGCGCAAGCGTCCTGAAATCAGTTCCCACCTCCTCTCATGCAACTCCTTCGTCGACGCATTCTCCACATACCTCAGCACCACGTTCGCTGATTTCCACCCACCCGCCTGCATGATCGCGAACGAGTCAAAGCCGGCGACCAGCATGTCCTGGGCAGCGCCGATGCGCATTGAGTGGCCGGAGAGTTTGGATCGCCTACCAGCAGCACAGAATGCACGATACCCAGCTGAGCGAGCACTGTCCTGATCAGGACAACCGCGGCGTTTTCGTCGACTCTCGGGCAGATGGCGAGCGTTACGAGTATCGCCTTTGTGGCCGCGCGCTTGAAGCTATGCTGTCTCGAGGTGATCTGCTCACTAAGTTGGCCCGTCACGAGGCGCATCTCGCGAGGCAGATCAGGCAGGCCTTGGAGGATCTAAGGCAGTCAAAAAAGGATCGGGACAAGAAATCAATCTGTGGCGAGGGTGCGAACCGTGGGCGTGGTGATCCCGTGAGCCGGTTGTTGAGTATGTAAGGCGCTTGGCAGCATGGCTTCGTGCGTATTTCTGCAAAACGAACCCAATGTGGTTAATCTGATCCTCTGCATCTGAAGAGGCGTTAGGAGCAAGCTCAGCGGCTTGGGCGGAAAGGCCGTCCGGCGCTCGTGCGCCGGTACCGCGGAGGGCCAGCAGGCCACTCGGCCGGCGAACGGGCCCGTGAGCGACATCACGCCCAATAGCCCCTCTTGCTGAGCGTTTTTCCTGAGAAACCAACATTAGTGTCTAGCTCACCCCCTATCACTATTTTTCTTAATCGCTTCTTCCATCCCGACCACTCGGCGACGTCGCAGATTCTATCGGATCTCGCGTTCGAACTTGCGAGGGGCGGCCGACGCATCGTCGTGATTACGTCTAGGCAGCGTTACGAGGATACCAACGAGCGCCTACCTCCCCGCGAGGTCATAAATGGCGTCGAAGTCCACCGTGTGTGGACGTCCCGCTTCGGGCGCTCCAACTTGGTCGGCCGTGCCGTCGACTATGCGACCTTCTACCTTTCGGCGACGTGGCGTCTGTGGCGACTGGCCCGCAAAGGCGATGTCATTGTCGCTAAAACTGATCCACCGATGCTTTCGATCCTGGTCGCCCCAATTGCGAAACTGCGCCGGGCCAAGCTCGTCAACTGGCTGCAAGATGTCTTCCCCGAGGTGGCCTCGGCTCTTGGCCTGGGGCGGGGGCGACTATCCAGGATCGGGTATGGGCTGCTTGCACGGCTGCGCAACCGATCGCTTCAATCCTCGACCTACACCATCGCGATCGGCGAACTCATGGCGCAGCGGCTTGCCAACCTCGGTGTTCCAAGAGAGCAAATTTCCGTCATCCCAAACTGGGCAGATGGATCACTCATCCGCCCGCTGGAGGTGGCCGATAACCCGCTGAGACGGGATTGGAAGCTCGAGAATACTTTCGTTGTTGGCTACTCCGGCAATCTCGGCCGCGCCCACGAGTATCAAACCTTTATCGATGCGACCACGCTAATCGAGGAAAAGGCACTTCCTCCGCTAGCGGAAAGCCATGTCTGGGGGCAGCAGCGACCCATCATCTGGCTCTTTATCGGGGGGGGAGCTCAGTTCGAGAGGTTTCGGCGCGAGGTGACTGCCCGCGGTCTCAAATCGGTTCGCTTCGAGCCCTATCAGCCACGCGAGCGCTTGTCGGAAAGCCTTTCGGCGGCGGACGTTCATCTCGTGACGCTGCGCCCGGAGCTCGAGGGGCTGATCGTGCCCAGCAAGTTCTATGGCGTGGCCGCTGCGGGCCGGCCGACAGTTTTCATTGGCGACGTCGACGGTGAAATCGCGCGCGTGCTGCGCAGACACGATTGTGGGACATCGATCCCGGAAGGTGACGGCGCCGCTCTGGCGCGTACCCTGCTTGATCTCAGCGCCAATCCGAGACGCGGGTCTGAGATGGGCGCCCGGGCGCGGGCGGCCTTCGAGGCACACTATGACAAGACGATCGCCGTCGCGCGTTGGAACGCGGTGCTGCAGGAGCTGGAAGGCCCGGCGCGCCAAGGAGCCGATACGAACCTCGTCAGTTCGCCCCCAGCGGACTGACCTGGTCGGCGTGAATGCGCCCGCGCACGGACTGGCCTAGGAGGTCCATCAGGATCACGAGCCGGTCGTTTTCCCGGACGTCGATGATCTTCGCAATCAATCCGTCGAACGGTCCGGAAACGATGCGGATGTCCTGGCCCGGGGCGTAGGGCTCGCGCGGCTTGACGATGGCGCCGTCGATCTCGCGCGCCTGCAGCGTCTCGACGAAGCGCGCATCGAGATAGGGCACATCATCGCCGAAGCGGACGACCTTCCGAACACCATAGGTCGAAAGCACGGGGCGCCATTGCGACTTGTCCGGAGTGACACGCACGAAAAGGTAGCTCGGGAACAACGGGCGTAGAACCTCTCGCGGCCCCGTTCTCCCGCGCAGCCGCTTCCGCATCAGGGGACAGTAGCTCTGGAAGTTCTGGCGCTGGAGGTTCTCGATCGCCAACTTCTCGCGATGAGCGTGGGTGTTGACGACAAGCCAATGGGATTTCGGCATGCTTTCCCCCGTCTTCATCCCCGCGCTTCTCCCCGTCTGAATGCACCGCCCAATCATGTTGCGCTACATTGATCAATGACCAGCCCTCTGACAAGGCAGCATAATTTGCACTAAACCCAGTATTCTCCCGGGCGATATTTTACCTCGGTAGCTATCAAGTAAAAAACTTGAGGCCAACCGATGGCGGCTAGCCTCGCATAGATCTGCGACACGATGATGTCGAGCCCAGAGGGCTAGGGAGCCGAGGGGCTGACGACGCCACCACCGCCACCGATACCGCCGCCGCCGGGAAGGCCGCCACCGTAGCCCACACCTGAGGTCCCGCTTCCGCCGTCTGTCCCAGCCGACGAGGCAATGACCTGCGTGCCGCCGCTGTCGGCAAGGGAGACCGCGCACACCGCCTGGAAGGCGGCTGGACCGGAGACGAGGATGTCGGACACGGTCTTGGCCGCTTCCGGGTCGTTCTTCTTCAGCGATTTCTGGATGACCGCGCAGCACTCGCCCAAAGGCTCGAGCAGCTCGGGATAGGTCTGCGAAGCGCTGATGACCTCGCCGAACGAGCCCGGCGAGCTTGCGACCACCGGGGCCACGGACTTGCAGATGGCTTTCGGCTTGTCGAGGTTGGCCACGATCAGGTTGGTGACCGTACCGGGGGCTGCGGATTGGGCAAAGGCCACTCCGCCGGCCAGAGACAGACTCAGCGCAATTGCCAAGCCAACAGGGCGGAACATGCCGCCGCTACGCACTACACGGTCCATTAAACGACCTCACTCTGTACGCCGCATAAACTTACTAAGTGCAATCAGAATGCTGGTTGCGACGTTCCCATCGCCCCACACGTCCTGGTAGCCATTGCAAACAGATGTTGTGGATGGGGTCAAGTTCTCAGGGGACAAACGAATGCGATGGGATTGCATTGCGGCCGTGAGGCCACACCATCTCATTTGATTCTAGCAATCCCGGCGGAAAACCGTCTTCTTTCGCGGCTGCAGCGAACCGGCCTGGGCAAAAAAATGCCCGCCTTTAAGGGCGGGCACAAGGGGGGTCGTCAGGACAATCCTATTACGGCGAAGCAGGGCTTACGGTTCCACCGCCGCCGCCGATGCTTCCGCCGCCGCTGAGGCCGCCACCGTAGCCGACACCTGCAGCTCCTGCACCACCGCCGCCGTCACCGCCGCCGGTTGCCGCACCGGCTCCGCCGCCAGCAGTACTTCCAGCATCGGCCGTCTGTGTTCCTCCGGTATCGCCGGGGCTCTGGGCCACGGCATAGGCGGCCTGGAAGGCGGGAGGGGCAGACGCGATGATGGTTGCAATCTGCTTGGCCTTCTCGGGATCGAGCTCCTTGAGGCCCTTCTGGATACGGGCCAGAACTTCCGCCAGTGTTTCGGCGAGCTCCGGCTTGCTCTTGGCGATGTCAACGAGCGTCGCGGCCAGCGCAGGGTTCTCGATGATCAGAGGCGACAGGGCCTTGGTCAAAGCCTCGACGCCGCCGGCTTTGTTGGCCTCGACGATCTGGCCGATGGTGAGCGCCTGATCTTCCGCAGAGAGAGCGGCCGTTTGCGCGCCGGTCTGCTGTTGGGGTTGGGCCGCCGTCTGCTCATTGGACTGAGCAGTTACCACCGTCGCGCTGCCGATCACCGCAATGGCGGCAACCGCAATGCGAACTCCCCCCGTGAGGGAGATCATCTTCGATGCTGTCATAGTTACCCCGCGTTGAGCCGTTCGAGCCCGGAATCAAATTCTCTCGAGACGTCCGTTTCCGCCATTTGCCCTCTGGCGATCCCGAACCATAGCTCAGTTGGCGCACAATCCGGCGTTGCGGTCAAGGCGAACGGCACGCGGACGCGTGGTTATCCTGTGAAAGGTGCCGAGGCAGCACACTTTTGGAAAGAGCCAACCTTTTCTGCTGCTTTTTAAGGGGCCTAACCGTCAAAACTACCGACGGTTCCGCAGAGGGTCGCGTGTCGCTGTGCCTCCTACCGGAGTAAGGCCATCAGCGATTCCCGATGCTGGGTCTAAGCGCTCATTGCACAGAAATCGCGGTAGGTCCTGCGGATCCCGTCCTCAAGCGAAATGGAGGGCGTCCATCCGAGCGCGCGCAACCGGTCGGTGCTCATGAGCTTGCGCGGCGTTCCGTCGGGTTTCGAGAGGTCGTGGGTGATGTCGCCGGTAAAGCCAATGACCGCACAGACGAGGCGGGTGAGCTCCAGGATCGAGAGATCCGTCCCCGATCCGACATTGATGTGGCTCTCGCCGCTGTAGACTTTTATGAGGTGCACGCAGGCGTCTGCGCAGTCATCGACGTGCAGGAACTCGCGCAGTGGGGTTCCGGTCCCCCAGAGCACGATCTCGCGGTCGCCGTTCACTTTCGCCGTATGGGCCTTACGAATGAGAGCCGGCAAGACGTGGCTGCTTGCGAGATCGAAGTTGTCGCCGGGGCCGTAGAGATTGGTCGGCATGGCGGAGATGAAGTCCGCGCCGTGCTGGCGGCGATAAGCCTGGCAGAGTTTGAGGCCCGCAATCTTGGCGATGGCGTACCATTCGTTGGTGGGCTCGAGCGCGCCCGTCAGCAGGGCCTCCTCAACGATAGGTTGGGTCGCGAACTTCGGATAGATGCAGGAGGATCCCAGAAAGAGGAGCTTCTCGACGCCGTTCTCATGCGCGGCATGGATGATGTTCGTCTCGATCGCCAGATTGTCGTAGAGGAACTCGGCTGGAAACGTGTCGTTGGCGAGAATGCCGCCGACCTTGGCGGCCGCCAGGAAGATTATTTCGGGGCGCGCGGCCTTCATCCACGCGTCCACGTCGGTCTGGCGGCGAAGGTCCACATCTGCACGGTTCACGGTGAGGACTTCACAGTTTTCACGGGCGAGGCGGCGGACGATCGCCGACCCGACCATCCCGCGGTGGCCGGCAACCCAGACGCGCTTGCCCGCGAGCGCATAGAGGGGGGACGGGATAGGGTTCGTTTCGCTCATGTCTTGTGCCTCGTCCACGGCGGACCAATGAAGCTTCCGGCTGGTCATCCGGAGAACTAGAAAGCGCTGCGGTCTTTACGCTGATGCTCTTGCGCGACGGCGTCCAGATCGGAGCGTACCATCTCGCTCACGAGCTCCTGAAAGCTGACTTTCGGCTCCCACCCGAGCTTTTGCTTGGCTTTTGTCGCGTCTCCCAGGAGCTGGTCGACCTCCGTGGGACGGAAGTAGCGGGGATCGACCCTGACACGGGGCTCGCCGGTTGCGGCATCGAACCCGACCTCGTCGACACCGCTGCCCTTCCATTCAATTGCGCGGCCGACCTCGGCAAAGGCCAGCTCGACGAACGTGCGGACCGAATGCATCTTGCCGGTCGCGAGTACGTAGTCGTCAGCGGTGGGCTGCTGCAGCATCAGCCACATGCCTTCCACGTAATCGCGCGCATGGCCCCAGTCACGCAGGGAATCGAGATTGCCGAGGTAGAGCGTGTTTTGCAGCCCAAGCTCGATGGCGGCGACCGCGCGCGTGATCTTGCGCGTTACGAACGTCTCGCCGCGGAGCGGGCCTTCATGGTTGAACAGAATGCCGTTGGAGGCATGCATGCCATACGCCTCCCGATAGTTGACGGTGATCCAGTAGGCGTAAAGCTTGGCGGCGGCGTACGGGGAACGCGGATAGAACGGCGTCGTTTCCCGTTGGGGAACGTCCTGGACCTTGCCGTAGAGTTCCGACGTGGAGGCCTGATAAAAGCGCGCCGTCTGTTCAAGACCCAGGATGCGGATGGCTTCGAGCAGGCGCAAGGTTCCGAGCGCGTCGGAATTGGCGGTGTACTCGGGTGTTTCAAAGCTCACCTGCACGTGGCTTTGGGCAGCGAGATTGTAGATCTCGTCAGGCTTGGTTTCCTGGACCAGGCGGATGAGATTGGTGGCGTCGGTCAGATCACCGTAGTGCATGAAGAAGCGCGTGCCGCCTTCATGGGGATCGACATAAATGGAATCGACGCGCGCGGTATTGAAGGACGACGAGCGGCGTTTCACGCCATGGACCGTGTACCCTTTGGCGAGCAGAAGGCGCGCCAGATAGGCGCCGTCCTGACCGGTGACGCCGGTAATCAAGGCAGTTTTGTCCGTCACGTGAAGCTAGCCCCCAAAAAAGCGCTCATGAAATGGCTTTAAAGAGGCTTGGTAGCGCAGGCGGAGGTGGGGAACAAGAATGTCATTCAACTGAAGGCTGCCGCTTCCGTTGCGACCCTTCATCCAGCATAGCACTCAGGGAACATCCCCCGCAGGACCTCAATCGAGCAGCCGGGGCTTCCCTCGATGCATTGGTAATTGATGTGGGGCGCGGAGGCCGCGCTCGCCAACGAGATCTGGCTTCGGATCTTCTTGGTGAAGCACCGCGACGTCTGATCCTCGCCGGCAAGCTCGATCGAAGTCAGGACGATCCCAGAGGAGCAGTGGGTATTCTCGACGATGAAGGTCGTCGAGGATGACATCAAAACGGACAAACATTCCGGATCGCTCGACTGGTGCTGCGCCGGGGACCCCGCGGACTGAGGCGGAGTCACCGGCCGCGCGGCGGGGCCCGGAGGGGCGGCATTGAACGCGGTCGTTTCCACCGGGCCGGCGGCAACAGAGAAGGGCTGTAAGGCCGGTGTGTTTGATATTACCGCCGTCGGTGCGCGATCTGCTGGCGGAGACGGGGACGCGGCAACCGCCACGGGACCCGACGGCTTGGCCTTGGTTTGGGATTTGTCCTGTACCGCGACTTTGACGGGCGTAATCTTGGCGGGGGCGGTGACGACGGTCGGGCCCCTTTTTGAGAGCTCGGAGGGGACGCTCGGCGAAGCAGGCGGCAAGGTTTTGCGTGTGGTCTCCTTGCGCGCGGATGGAGGGGCTGGGCGCACGGAGGTGTCCCAGGCCCCGCGCTGGGTCACGGTTGCCGGCGGCGGCGCGCATACGCGCGTTCGGCTGAGAAGGCTTTCCGTTCGTCCGATGAGGTCTGTGACCTGAGGCTGATCTTTCTCTTCGACCGAGGCGCAGACCGTCTTCACGGCGTTGAGCCGTGCCCTGAGCTCCGGGACTTGCGACGGCGACCTTGCGCACCAGGTGTTGTCCAGTCCGAGCAGGGTTGGGGTTGCTTCAAGACGGACGAGTGCGCGGTCGCGGACCTGGGTCCAGGCCGCATAGCTTTGCGTGCATGTGGAGAGGGAGGAGGCAGATGCCGGAAGACACGCCGCAGCCGTAAGGGCCGTGGCAACCGCGAGGAGCGCCGACAAGCGAAACGCAGGACTGACGCAGATCAAACGCACGGGACGCACACCTTCAACACGGGCTCATCCCGTCGACATCGCAGCGTGTGTCGTGGTTGCAACGGGAAGCGGCGATAGAAAGCACATCGCTGTGTCCCAGTCGAGGGCAGGGGCTAGGCCGGGTGTGGCCGGAATGGCCCGCCATACGAATCCGGCTGGCTCATCAGGCGGTTTCGCCGTCGCCGCGATTGTAGATATCGTCGCTGCGGATGATGTCGTCCTCGCCGAGATAAGTGCCGATCTGGACCTCGATGAGCTCGAGCGGAACTTTTCCCGGATTTTCGAGCCGGTGCCACTGGGTGGCGACGATGTAGACGCTTTCTTTCTCGCGGACGAGCTTCTCCGTGTCGTCGACCGTCACGCGGGCGGTGCCTTGCACCACGACCCAGTGCTCGGAGCGGTGATGGTGCATCTGCATGGAGAGGATGCCGCCCGGCTTGACGTGGAGCAGCTTCACCTGGAAGCGCGGGCCCATGTTGAGGGTTTCGAAGAAGCCCCACGGCCGGTAGCTGCGGAGATGCTGCTCGTGCTCCTTGCGGCCGGCAGCCTTTAGGCGCGTGACGAAGCGCGCGACGTCCTGCGAGCGGGATTTGTCAGCCACCAGCACGGTGTCCGGCGTCTCCACGATCACCAGGTCCTTCACGCCGATCGTCGAGATGAGCGCCTTCTCGCTGCGGATGTAGCAGTCGGTGGTGTCCTCGGTCAGCGCGTCGCCCTGGATGAAGTTGCCGTCCGTATCGCGGGGCGCGGCATCCCAGAGCGAGGCCCACGATCCGAGATCGCTCCAGCCGATGGAGAGAGGCAGCACGGCGGCCTTGTCGGTCTTCTCCATCACGGCGTAGTCGACGGAGATGCTCGGCGCCTTGGCGAAGGCTGCGGCATCGAGGCGGAGAAAGCCCAAGTCCTCGCTCGCATGTTCGAGCGCTTCGCGTGCCGCGGCCAGCACGGCGCGGTTATGGCGGGCCAGCTCGTCCAGATAGGTGTCGGCCCGGAAGACGAAGATACCGCTGTTCCAGAGGTAGCGCCCATCATCGAGGTAGGTTTGCGCGGTTTCCGCGTTCGGCTTCTCGAAGAAGCTGTCGACCTCGAAGGCGCCCTCGGCGCCCTCCGCGAGGGCGTTGCCCTTGCGGATGTAGCCGTAGCCGGTGTGCGGCTCGGTGGGCGCGATACCGAAGAGGACAATACGCCCGCGGCTCGCGACCTCCGCTGCGCGGCGCACGGCGTCCGCGAAGCCCGCCGCATCCGCGATCACGTGATCGGACGGCATGATGGCGAGGATGGCAGCGGGATCGCGCCGGGCGGCGAGGAGCGCGGCGACGGCGATGGCAGGGGCCGTGTTACGGGCGCTGGGCTCCAGCACCACGCTCTCCGGCTCCACGCCCGCCTCGGCCGCGTGCTCGCGCACCAGAAAGCGGTGCGCGTT
>NZ_KB911256.1:0-599075 GCF_000383415.1 Hyphomicrobium zavarzinii ATCC 27496
CCATCTGGCGCGTGAATCGTCGGTCCAGTCAGTGACCACGATCGCGCCAGATCCTGCCATCTGGCGCGTCACTCGCGGCCTGCGAGGCGCAAGGAAGGCGAAGGTGGCACGTCCGTATCTTTTTGGCGTGCATGCGCTAACTTCGCTCTTGCAGTTTTGAGGCGATCGGCCTAATGAGCCGGTCTTCGTGATCTTGACGGCGCCGCAAGCACCAGCGCGGCACACGCCTCAGGATCCCGCTTGCGAAAGGGAGCTTCGGTTCCCCAACACGCAAGAACCCATGGTAAGGGGCCATAGCTCAGCTGGGAGAGCGCTTGCATGGCATGCAAGAGGTCAGCGGTTCGATCCCGCTTGGCTCCACCAACCACTCCCTGAAATAGAAAGATAATTCCGCCGAGCAGCGCGCATCGCGCCGGGTCTCACGCGGCTTTGACGTCTGCGGCAACGCTCAGGAATTCTCGGAGTGTCGCGCTGTCGTTCTCGCGTAACCACGCGAGGCCCGTTTCCAGCACCGGCGGCTCCCGCAGCTCCAGATAGCGCACGCCTGTCCGGGCAAGGTTCCGCAACGAGTCCGGCACCAGCGCGAAGCCCATGCCGGCCGAGACGAGGCTGATGATCGTTTGCATCTGGATGGCCTCCTGCCTCACATGCAAGGACCCGCTTCGCCTGGCGAGGTAGCCGGTGACGAGGTCGTGAAAGACAGGGGCCACGCGCCGCGGAAAGAGAATGAGCGGCTGGTCCAGCCAGTCCCCATCCGAAGAGCGCCCGTCCGAAACCCAGGCCTCCGGGACGGCCGCAACCAAAGGCTCGCGCAGCAACGGCATATAGGCCAGCGCCTCCGGCAGCGCGGTATCGGGCGGGATGATGATCCCGGCATGGCCATGTCCGCCCAAAAGACTTTCGATCTGCACGTCGCTGGTCGCTTCGGTGAGGTTGACCTCCACGGACGGAAAGCGCGCCGCATACCGGCGGACCAGCGCGGGTAACAGGCTGTAGTCCGCCGTGCTGACGAAGCTCAGTCCGAGCTGTCCAACCGTGCCGTCGCGGATCCGCCGCGCGATGTCGGGCAACGCCGCTATCCTCTCCACGGCCGGGCGAACATGCTCGAGCCATTGCCGCCCGAACGCGGTCAGCGCCACATTCCGCTTCGAGCGGGTGAAAAGCGCGGCTCCCAGCTGCCGCTCGAGCGCCAGGATGGACTGGCTGAGCGGCGGCTGGGTCATGCCCAGCCGTTCCGCGGCCCGCCCGAAATGCAGCGTGTCGGCGACGGCGAGAAAATGGCGGAGCTGGCGCAGGTCCAACATGACATAAAGTCTCCGTACGACCTAATGTGTTCTCAATAATATATTTTACAACCGTCTGGGAAGGTCGTACGGGGCGGTATCGGAAGAGATTAGAAAGATCCCAAACAATGCCTCCTTATCGCTCCCGAACCACCACCCACGGCCGTAACATGGCCGGTGCCCGCGGCCTCTGGCGCGCGACCGGCATGAAGGACGCGGATTTCGGAAAGCCGATCATTGCGGTGGTGAACTCGTTCACCCAGTTCGTGCCGGGCCACGTCCACCTGAAGGACCTCGGCCAGCTGGTCGCGCGCGAGATCGAGGCGGCCGGCGGCGTCGCCAAGGAATTCAACACGATCGCCGTCGATGACGGCATCGCCATGGGCCACGACGGCATGCTCTATTCGCTGCCGTCGCGCGAGATCATCGCGGACTCGGTCGAGTACATGGTCAACGCGCATTGCGCCGACGCCATGGTCTGCATCTCGAACTGTGACAAGATCACCCCCGGCATGCTGAATGCCGCCATGCGCCTCAACATCCCGTCCGTCTTCGTCTCCGGCGGACCGATGGAGGCCGGCAAGGTCGTCCTCCACGGCAAGACCCACGCGCTCGATCTCGTCGATGCCATGGTGGCCGCCGCCGACGACAAGGTGTCGGACGAGGACGTCAAGGTCATCGAGCGCTCGGCCTGCCCGACGTGCGGCTCCTGCTCCGGCATGTTCACCGCCAATTCGATGAACTGCCTGACTGAGGCCCTCGGCCTGTCGCTGCCCGGAAACGGCTCCACGCTCGCGACGCATGGCGACCGCAAGCGCCTGTTCGTCGAGGCCGGCCACCTGATCGTCGATCTCGCCCGCCGCTACTACGAGCAGAACGACGAGAGCGTGTTGCCGCGTAGCATTGCGAACAAGAAGGCCTTCGAGAACGCCATGTCGCTCGACATCGCCATGGGCGGCTCGACCAACACGGTGCTCCACATCCTGGCGGCCGCCTACGAAGGCGGAGTCGACTTCACGATGGACGACATCGACCACCTGTCCCGCAAGGTGCCGTGCCTCTCCAAGGTCGCGCCCGCCAAGCAGGACGTGCACATGGAGGACGTGCATCGCGCAGGCGGCATCATGCGCATCCTGGGCGAGCTCGATCGCGGCGGTCTGCTCCATCGCGACACGCCGACCGTGCACGCCGAAACGCTGGGTGACGCCGTCGACCGCTGGGACATCACGCGCACCAACAGCGAGATGGTGCGCACCTTCTTCCGCGCCGCGCCTGGCGGCATTCCCACCCAGGTCGCCTTCAGTCAGGAGGCGCGCTGGGACGACCTCGACACGGACGGAGAGAAAGGCGTCATCCGCTCCGTCGAGCATCCGTTCTCGAAGGATGGTGGCCTTGCCGTTCTCTCCGGCAACATCGCCCTCGACGGATGCATCGTGAAGACGGCCGGCGTCGATGAATCGATCCTGAAGTTTTCGGGCCCCGCTGTCGTCTATGAAAGCCAGGATGCAGCCGTGAAGGGCATCCTCGGCGGCGAGGTGAAGGCTGGCGACGTCGTCGTCATCCGCTACGAAGGGCCGAAGGGCGGACCAGGCATGCAGGAAATGCTCTATCCGACGAGCTACCTGAAATCCAAGGGTCTCGGAAAGGCTTGCGCGCTCATCACCGATGGACGCTTCTCGGGCGGCACCTCGGGCCTCTCCATCGGCCATGCCTCGCCGGAAGCGGCGCAGGGTGGCGCCATCGGCCTCGTGCGCCAGGGCGACATCATCGAGATCGACATCCCGAACCGCACGATCAACCTTGCGGTCTCCGAAGCGGAACTCGCCACCCGCCGCACCGAGCAGGACAAGCTCGGCTGGAAGCCGGCCGCGCCCCGCAAGCGCAATGTCACCACCGCGCTGAAGGCTTATGCGGCCTTCGCCGCCAGCGCCGACAAGGGCGCCGTGCGTATCCTGCCGGAGTGATCTTGAGCCGGGCGCGGCGTGTCCGCTGTGTCCGGCTGCTCTTTTTCCCAGGATGCTCCTTGATGGCGGCGATCAACCGCCGATCAACCCATTTGCGCGGAACTCGCGTGCCTCGGTCTGCAAGGGTGCTATAGGGAAGGAATGCCGCGCCTCCCGGATGCTGGGCTGGCAGGCGGCGAGGGCACAGAGACGGAGAAAAGTGGCATGTCCTTTTCGTTCGCTCAGTTTTTCGTGTGGGCCATCATCGGGCTGATCGGCGGGAGCCTCGTTGGCCTGATCGTGAGGCGCGAGCGAAAGGGGTTTGGCCTGTTCCAGAACCTCGCGCTCGGTCTGGCAGGCGCGCTGGTTGGCGGCCTCCTGTTCCGTCTGTTGGGGCTGTTCCCCAATCTCGATCAGATCACGATTTCGCTGCGCGACGTCGTCTCGGCGATCATCGGCTCCGCGCTCGTGCTTCTCGTGCTGTGGATCCGGCAGAGGACGGCGCCGACGCCCTGATGTGAGAGCGTCGGCCGTCAATCTCTCAGTACATCTGCAACGGCAGCACGCCGCCGGGTCCGATCATGAGGCCCCAGATGTCGCCCGCCGTGACTTCGAACGCGTCCGTCTGCGCCGGCTGTCCGGAGACTTTCAGCGAGTAGGTGTGCTTGCCGGGCGCAATCTCCAGCGTCGGGCCGTCCGGCTTCTTGCTGCCAAGTCCAGCGCCGATCTTTACCGTCGTCTTGCCGATCGTGAGCACGGCGTCCTGCTCCAGCATATTGCCGAAAAGCAGCTTGATCTTGCCGTCCGGCGGCAGCAGGCCGGACTTGCGGGCCTCCTCCGTCTTGCGCAAGCTCAGAACCGAGGTCGTCTCGCCGTTCTTGTACGTGAGCACGAGCCGGGCAGGCCCTTGCGGCGACGTGAAAGCAACGTCCGCGCGGTCCGCCGAAAGGACAGCGCTACCCGCCTGTTCCTTCCACTCGATCTTGGCGAGCTCACGCCGGTAGAAGGCGAGAACGGTTTCGGTCGACGCAGGCACCGTCGCGTTGACGGACAGGCGGAACAGGCTCTTCTCGCTGCCGCTGACCGAGTGCGGCGCAGGAACAGGCAAGCCGCTCCGCTCTTCGGCGGTCAGCTCCGTGACGAGCTTTGCCTCCGCGTGGCTCTCTTCCGAGGCGTTTTCCGCAGGCTCTGCTTCGGCGGTTGCGAGCGCCGAGCCCGAGGCCGTGACGCGCGTCTTCTTGCCGAACGCCATGATCGTGAGCGAGAGGTCTTGCGCAGCCTTGGAGAAGCGCAGCACCACCATGTTGTCCTTGTCGATGACCGAGCGATCGGCCTTCCATCCGCCGCGCTTCATCACGTCGCGATAGAACGCCGCGACAGATTTGACGCTGGAGGCGCTTTCGAACTCGAGCGAACCGCGTCCGCCGTCGAAGTCGATCTCCTCTGCCGTTGCCGGGAGAGGGATCGGCGCATTGCCGTCGGCAAGCTCGGCGAGCGTTTCTGTTGCGGCGGGTGAGCCGGAGGCCTGCGATGCGGGGCGATTGAGATCGGCCATCGCGTCCTTGGTCGCCTTGCGCACCTCGTTCAGGATTTCACCGGCGATGGCGTTGAAGGCGTCGTTTGCATCCATGCCCTTTGCGGTCTCGTTGTGTGGCTCGCTCTCCGCCGGGGGAGCTGCAGCCGCAGCCGGAGGTGCGGCAGGTTCTTCTTTTTCAACGAGCAGCGTCAGCAATTTTTGCGGCACAGCCTCGATCACGACGTCGAGGCGGCCGTCTTCGCGGTTCTGTAGGCGAAGCATGAGCGGGCGATGGTTATCGCGCACGAAGAACGCGAACTTGCCGCGCTCGTTGGGCTCGGACGTGTCGTCGTCCGCCGTCATCTTGCGGTTTTCCCTTCGCGAGTAGGGCAGCCACCCCCGCGCGGTCAATTCGCGGCGAAAGAAGGAGAGCTGCTCTTCGAGCGGAGCCTGCGTGACGAGGGCGAGATGCGGCCGCTCCGGCGCATACTTGATCTCGGAGGCATCCTTGGAAAACGGCAGGTCGTCGACGATGGCATTGGCCGTGTAGGAAACGCTCGTCGCGTTGCCCTGCGCAGGCGCTAGCGTGACGAACACGGAAAGCCCCTGCCGCTCCTTCTTGAACGTCATGATGGAGAGGTTGGGATTGGCGGCGCTTGCGGAGAAGGGATCCTCGTAGCGCTGCCAGCCGTCGGCGGCGAGAAGCTTGGCGGCGGCATCCGCCGCGGCGGGCACGGAATCCGGGCTCGTGAAAATGGTCGTGGCCGGGCTGGCGTAGGTCTCTTTTGCTCCCGGAAGGCGTGCGAGCTTGCTCGTATCGAGCGTGATGTCAGCTGCCATCGCAGGCGTCGTGAGCGGCTCGGTAACGGCTACGAGTGCTGAGGTCGCAACAGCCAGCATGAGTCCCAGTGTGATGCCACGCATCGATGTCGTCTCCGGTGTCGGTGTCTGGCGGCGGAAGCGGCCGCGTCGGCGGGCGTCGCGCAGGAGCCAGATGAGGGAAGGTTAGAGGTGGGGGCCGTTGGGCGGCTCGGCGCTGGTTATGACGTGCCCGTGCGAGACCCGATGTTCCGCGCGTGACAAGCGGAGGGCTTCAGGGCGAGGCTTCGCGGCGGTCCTGGAGGCTCTTCGTCAGCCGCAGGCATTCGCTCGTGTGGAACCGATAGGCGATGTAGTGCCTCATGCAGGCTTCCACGGACTCCTGGCTCGCTGTGAGCTGCCGGATGTTCGCCTCGTTCTGGGCGATGCTCACCTGAAGCTTGTCTGCGATACGAGCGCTGTAAATCTTGTGGTCGTGGATGAGGTAATAGTAACTCGTCTCGCAGAAGCTGGCCGGCAGGTTTTTGCTGAGGTCTTCGTAGCCCCGCTCGAACGCGTCCTCGACCACCGAAATGCTCGCCTTGTCCGAGCTTTCGAGCAGCAGCAGCTCATAGATTTTCGGAATGCGGTCCCAGGCGGCCTTGGCGCGCGGCGTGTCGTTGCAGGCCTTCGCTCCCGCGTAGATCATCATCGTCGCGTCGAGCGCGAGGAAGCCGGGCGGGCGCGAGAAGTCCTTGTCTTTGAAGTAAGTGTGGAACGGCGTCTGCGCGGTGACGGCCTCGTCGGCCCATCGGGGAGCCGTGTAGCGCTCGAACAGGTCCTTGCTGAAGTAGACCAGCGTCAGGAGGGCGACTGTCACGCCCAGCCCCCATTTGAGGAATGGGCGCCCCGTCTTGGCGGGCGCAGGTGTGGGCCTTGTGGCGGCCGATGCCATGTCCTTGTTGCGCTGCCCGAACGTCTTGAGCGTCATGGAGATCCCCGCACGGAAGGTAATCAGCGGATTGTCCCCCAAAGGACCTCAAACGACGTTGATTTGCCGCTGCGAATTGCGGTTGCTCGCTTAATCGTCCGTTTACGGCAAAAGCGCCACGCACGCGCGAACAGGCCCGCCGCCCCGGGCAGGGAAGCGAGCGAGCATCGATAGGCGTGGAATGCGCTTAGCCTTCCGAGCGAAGGGCTGACTTGGGCCTGAGGGGAATCACACCGAGCGGCGCTTTCACCATCCGCTTCGCAACCTGCGGCTTGCCCTTCCGGCCGCTCCAGAACAGACGATCGGTGACCTCGAGCACGTCGACCGCGAGCGTCAGCAGCGGAGCCACGAGCAGATACAGCACCTTGGTGTCCGTGCTGCACTGCGGCCATTCACGGCGCGCGATCCACAGAGACCGGCCCACGTAGAACGCGGCCAGAACGAGGATCAGGGTCGATCCGGAGAGCAGGTAGGGAAGGCTGGTCGTTTCGTCTTGCACCGTGAGCACCCGGAACTTGTTTAGAATTTCACAAATCTAACATCGAAATTAACGCTGAGTTCCATCTCTTCAGTCCCTTACGGGATAGTTCTTAAGTGATAGGAAGCAGCGGCGAAACCGTTCTCGTCAATCGCTTTTTCCGGGCGGAAGCTCGTCACCGGACGCGCTGTAGGCGGGTGGAACGTAGACGTTGAGGGTCTTGAGCGCGCTCTCTCCTGTGTTGCGGATCTCGTGCGTATCCCCGCGCTGGATCAACATCAGCGCTCCAGCCTTCAGCGGATAGACGTGGCCGTTGACCAGCGCTTCCCCATGGCCGCTCGCCACATAGAGCCATTGGTCTGCCCCACGGTGGCGATTGTCCGCGCCGCCCTCCGTGCCGCCCGGCTCGATCACCATGGATGCCGCCTGAGAACGCGCATCCCCCGTGAGAACATGAAATCCCGCCTCGTAGGCTACGGCTGCGCGTTTCATGACACCGGCCTCCTCGCTCTCTGTCACCTACAACGCAGCGGGAGCGCTCTGGGTTCGCGGCAGTCTTTACCGTGAATGACGGAACACGGCAGGCCGCCCAGTGCGCTCCGCCTGATGGCACCGAAGCTGCAGCGCCGGGGCCATGAGCATACGAACCTTCATTCTCGCCAAATCCAGGTGTCTCGGAATGGGACTGCTGGCGCTCGCGCTCCCCGGTTCAGCCGGCGCCGCTCCGGATCAGGACGCGACCAGTAGCGCGTCTCCGGCGGGAATAGAGCTGATCGCGTTCGAGGCGCCGGGCTGCATTTATTGCCCGGTGTTTCGCCGGGACGTAGTGCCGTCCTATGCCGCCTCGCGCGCCGGAAGGGCGGCCCCGCTGCGGTTCGTGGACATCAACGATCGCGCAGCCGACAGCTTCAAGCTCACGGCCCCCGTGACAATGGTGCCGACATTGGTGCTGGTGCGCGACGGCGTGGAGATCGGCCGCATCAGCGGCTATTTCGGCCGCGAGAACATGCACCATATGCTGGATACGATGCTGCCCGCGGAGTGAGGCGCGCCTCTCAGCTCTGGGCGTTCTGCCCGTAGCTTTTGAACTTCTCGATCACGCGCGCCATCTCGCTGTCGGAGAGCAGCTCCGGCGGACCGAGCAAGAGCAGCTTGTAGTACTGCTCCGCCAGCACCTCGACCTCATGCGCAAGCTCGAGCGCCTTGGGCAGCGTCTCGCCGAGCGCGATCGCTCCATGATGCGCCATCAGACAGGCCTTGCGATCCTGGAGGCCGCGCGCCACGTGC
Source organism: Hyphomicrobium zavarzinii ATCC 27496 (assembly GCF_000383415.1). Classification (GTDB taxonomy): domain Bacteria; phylum Pseudomonadota; class Alphaproteobacteria; order Rhizobiales; family Hyphomicrobiaceae; genus Hyphomicrobium_C; species Hyphomicrobium_C zavarzinii. The sequence goes on from NZ_KB911256.1 coordinate 8,297, forward strand.
TCGGCCAGCTCCGGCGTTCCGAACGTGGCATAGGGCACGACGGGGATGTCGTCGCCGCCCGCCACCGTCACCATGTAGTGAAAGGCTGGGATTGCCCGCCCCGCGCACGCCAGCACCACCGCGTGCAGCGAATGCGTGTGGACGACGGCATTCATATCCGGGCGTGCAGCGTAGGCGGAGAGATGGAAGTGCCACTCGCTGGACGGCTTTTTCTGCTTTCCGGGCACCGAGCCGTCACCCGCCACGAACACGATGTCCTTCGCGCCCAGGTCCTCGTAGGCGAGCCCAGTGGGCGTGATCAGCATGCCGTCCTCGAAACGGCAGGAGACGTTTCCCGAGCGGCACGGCGAAAGGCCGCTGCGGCTCATGGAGAGCGCGGTCTCGATGACGAGTTCGCGCAGCCGCGTCTCGTTGCGGCTCTGCGGCTTGCGTAGTTTCTCCCTGTCGCGCTTGCTGGCCTCGCCCTTCGTCATGCTGCGCTCTCGTTGCGTTCCGGATAGAGCGAAAGAAGCCCGTCGCGGCTGGCGGGCGCAACGCCTCGCTCCGTGATGAAGCCCGTGACGAGCCGGGAGGGTGTCACGTCGAACGCAGGATTGGCCGCGGGTGACCCTCGGGCCGCGATGTCGACGGTCACCACCGATCCATCCGCGAGACGTCCCGTCATGGCCAAAACCTCCGTCGCGCTCCGCTCCTCGATCGGGATGTCGCGGCCGGAGGCGAGCGACCAGTCGATCGTCGAATAGGGGAGCGCCACGTAGAACGGCACGCCGGTATCGTGCGCCGCGAGCGCCTTGAGGTAGGTGCCGATCTTGTTCGCAACGTCGCCGTTGGCCGCCACGCGGTCCGTGCCCACGATGCAGAGATCGACCTTGCCGTGCTGCATCAGATGGCCGCCCGCGTTGTCCACCACGATGGTGTGCGGCACGCCGTGGCTGCCGAGCTCGAACGCGGTGAGCGACGCACCCTGATTGCGCGGCCGGGTTTCGTCCACCCACACGTGGACGGGAATGCCGGCATCGTACGCCTGGTAGATCGGAGACGTCGCCGTGCCCCAGTCGACGCACGCGAGCCAGCCGGCATTGCAATGGGTGAGGATGTTGACCGGCTCGCCCTTTGGCTTTGTCTTGGCGATGGCCTCGATGAGCGGCAGGCCGTGCACGCCGATGAGGCGGCAGGTCTCCACGTCGTCGTCCGCGATAGCAGCGGCTTTGGCGAGGGCAGCGGCCGCACGCGCTTCAGGAGCGAGCCCCGCAAGTGCGCGGCGCATTTCCTCGAGCGCCCACCGGAGATTGACCGCCGTCGGCCGCTGCTTGGCGAGCAGCGCGATGGCGTCCGCGAGCGCCGTATCCGAGGCATCCTGCCGCAGCGCCAGCGCAAGGCCGTAGGCGGCGGTTGCCCCGATCAGGGGCGCGCCCCGCACCTGCATCGTCAGGATGGCCCGCGCCGCATCCTCGACGGTTTCGAGCGAGACGGTCTCCAAACGGTGAGGCAGCAGGGTTTGGTCGATGATCGCCACCGAGGCGCTGCCGCTTTCGGGCCAGATCGTGCGCGTTGCCTTGCCGTTGATTTTCATGGGTTCTCGCAGAGGCTCAGTCGAGCCCGCCCATCACGGGCGGCCCGAGTGGAATGTGGACCATCTCCGCGAGCCCGCAAGCCCGGCAGGAGAGCTGATACCACTCGGTATAGGGCCGCGCCGAATGGTCGGCGAGCGAAAGACCGGTTTCTCCGCAGCGGGGACAAGCGAGCGGAGCCTCCGGGTCTGCCCGCCACCGCGCGATTGAGTGAAGCGCGGCTTTCATCTCGTCCGCGGAAAAGCCCATTCAATGTCCTTCGAAAGCCACAAGAACATGACAGTCGATGCCGTGGCTCTTCAAGAGCTTGCTGCCGCCGAGATCCGGCAGGTCGATGATGAAGGTCGCCCCCACGATGGTGCCGCCCGAGCGCCGCACGAGCTTCGCGGCCGCTTCCGCCGTGCCGCCCGTTGCGATCAGGTCGTCGACGATCAGGATGCGCTGGCCGGCCGTCAAGGCATCCTCGTGGATCTCGATCACGTCCACGCCGTACTCGAGCGAGTACTCCTGGCCGATGGTTTTCCAGGGAAGCTTGCCCTTCTTGCGGATCGGGATGAAGCTCGCATCCGAGCCGGTCGGCGATGGCGCCGCCCAGGATGAACCCGCGCGCCTCGATGCCCGCCACTGCGTCGATGGGCTGCGTTCGGAACGGCTCGGCCATCTGCGCGATAGCCGCCTTGAAGCCTTGAGCATCGCCCAGCAGTGTCGTCACGTCGCGGAACATGATGCCGCGCTTGGGGTAGTCCGGAATTGTACGGATTAGATCTTTTAGCGAGCTCAAGAACACCTCCCCGTCAAAATCGCGGCGCAACTTAGCAATAACACTGTCCTCAGGATAGGAGGACCCGCGCCGGGGCGGACGCTGAGTACTTCGTGGCGAGACGCCCTTGTGGACCCATGGTGACGAGATGACAGATGCGAACTTTCCGCTGACGGCGGATAGCGATTTTGACGACTTGCCCCGCACGCTGAGGCGGGAACGCGATGCCCGTGCACGGGAGGCGAGGGAGCGCGAGCAGCGCGCCCGCGAAGGACGCGGCATGGACGCGGCCCTCGGCGATCCCCCGTCCTATCTTTCACGGGCACGGTCGACGCCTACGTCCTACGACAGCGAGCCGGTGGCCGCCTCCGTTCGCAGCTTCGACGTTCCCTTCGGGCGTCTCGTGGTCTTTTTCCTGAAGGCGGCCCTCGCGGCCATCCCTGCCTTGATGCTGCTTGGCGTCGTTCTCTATTTCGCGGGCAAGGGCCTCGAAGCTTATTTCCCCGAGCTCGTGCGCATGAAGATCATGATCACCTTCCCCGGCGGCTGATCGGGGCGCCCCCAGCAAAACATAAAAAAATCCGTCGGAGAGCAAAGGCTCGCCGACGGATTTTTCGTTAGCGGATGAGGACCCGCTTAGAGCGACTTCGACCAGTCGTCGAGTTCCTTCTTCACCTGATCGCGGCCGTAGCCATAACGCTCCTGGATCTTGCCTTCGAGCTGATCGCGCTTGCCGTTGATCACGGCAAGATCGTCATCGGTGAGCTTGCCCCACTTCTCCTTCACCTTGCCGGAAAACTGCTTCCAGTTGCCTTCAATGCGATCCCAGTTCATTGCGAACTCCTATAGCTGGTTGAAACGTAGTGGTAGTGCCATCAGGCCATGCGCATCCTTCTGCTCCGGCGCTTGACCGGAGCAATCGAGAGGCTGAACCTGAAGGTAGGAAAGCTGTGCGGACACGGCCTCGCGGCAATGCTCGCGCGTGAGAAACTAAGCTCGGCGTATCAGTCCGAGTACCAGCGAGATTACGAGGAAAACGATCGCCACCCAGAACAGGAGGCGCGCTCCTTCCATCGCCGTACCGGCCACGCCGCCGAAGCCCAGAAAAGCCGCGACAAGTGCAACCACGAGGAAAACAACGGCCCAGTGCAACAGATTGCCCATTATCCTCCTCCGAAACGTTAGGTCATTGACGGGGGAGTAACGTTCCGTTGGAAGATTGGTTCCGTAGCTGGCGCGCCCGGTAAACGCATTTCAGAATGGCGCGCCCATGCGGCCGCGTTCGGGCGCGCTCAAAGAAGCGGACTGTGAGGAGAGTGTGAACGCGCCTTAGCCGGCCGGGCCGATGGGAAAACGGCGTGTCCACGTGCCGCCGCTCGTGTCACGCACGATCACCGTCATCTCCGTCGCACCGTTCGTCACGTAGTCGAACTCGATGGCCGGATTCTGCGCGAGCGTGATCGATCCCGTCATCTCGAACACCAGATCTTCGCCCTGCCACGCTTCGATGTGCTCCACCATCAGCAGGGGGATATAGAGCAGCGAGACTGGGTCCAGCACCATGCCGGTGTGGTTCGGATGGTTGAGCGCATAGCGCGCCCGCGCGACCTGATGCGATCCGTTGGGTTTGTCGCCCACTGCCGCGAAATCCATCTTGCCCATGTTGGCGGCGATCTCGGCCGGGTCTCCAACCGGAGGCGCGGAGCATGAGGCTTGCCCGCCTGCGAACTTCACGAGCTGCTCGGCCATGTAGAGCGTTCCGTCGTCGGTCTCGACGATGACGCGCACGTCGGATTGCTGATCGAGGCGAATGCGCGTGACGAGGTGCGCCTTGCTGCGCCCCTCTCCCATGCGGAAGACCGCGGCAACCGGCGAAGGGTTTTCATCCACCACGAACGAGACGGTCTTGATGGTGTGGTTCTCTCCGACGGAGATGTCCGCTTCCAGCGGAACGCTGCGCACGTCGTCCGGGCGATAGGGTGCGGTGAGCTTCACGATCCCACGGGCGTCGTGCAGCGGCCGCCCCGCGAAGGCTTCGGCGTGAATGCCGGGCCAACTGTCGCTCGCAAGTGCAGGCAGAGACGCGAAGGCCGAAAGCACGGCGGCGGCGAGGATGGCCGGCAAGCGCTGAAGGTTCGGACGGACCATTGGGGGTATTCCCTTCTCGAGACCCGAGACCGCAAGAACAATGAGGCCAGCGCCACCAAATTGGAGGGCGTAGCGAGGCCGCGGCGAGCAGGAGACGGCGGGAGATGCTCCCGTGACTCGCTCCTCGACATGGACGGGACGGGAATGTCTTCCCTCCGTTATGGGAAGTCAACCTGCCAACTATCTTGCAGCGCAATGTTCGGATGAGGGAACGTGCGTACTGAAACGGAAAGCGGGCCGGCGCTTCCGCACGGCCCGCGAAATCTCGTGAACCCTGAGTGGGCTCAAAGTCCCATCGCAGGCCTGAACCCGGCCTTGGCAGCCTCGTCCTCGCTGCAGAACCAGCGTTCGCCCTTCCCCGGCTCCACTTTCACCTTCGCGTACCAGGGGCTCCAGGGCATGTGATAGATGTGCCCGTTCGCGGTGATGTTGCCCTTGATGGCGCAGCCCTTGGGAGCGGCCGTCTCGGCAACCTCCCAGCGGCGCTCGCGAAACTTCCACGGCGGCTCCGCTTCGCCCTGCCAGATTCCAGCCTTCGCCTTGCGCGCCTCAGCTTCGATCGTCTCGTAGCGCGTGGAGTACTTCACGAACGCCCAGGCATGGCCCGTGCGCACCATCTCCGCATTGATGTCCCGCCCGTCGGCGGAGCACCATCCGAGCACGCGGCCGTACTTGTCGCGCCCCCCGGACTCGCAATCGACGCGCCGTCCGCCGACCAGCCATCTGAGCTGCGCTGTCGCCGCGCGTCCGCACTTCCAGCTCCCGAACCAGCCACCACCGCAGGTCTGGTCGCTCTCTGGCGCGTCGATGCCTTCCAGCCGCACGCGCTCGCCCGCGATCTCCAGCGTGTCGCCGTCGATGACGGTCGCCTTGCCGCTCAGGATCGCCGAGCCGCCGGGCGGAGGAGCCGCGCTTGTGGGAGGGCTAAGGAGATGAACCGATGCGGCCAGCGCGAACGCCACCGGAAGCAGCGGACGGACAAAACGGTATTTCTCGCTCATAGGTTGAGATATGACAGATGGGGATGTCGAAAAGCAGACCCTGGGGTGACGCAAAGATGCCCGAAACGAGTCTGAGAAATGACGGATAAGGCTCGCTAAATTTGAATTAAATACAACTCGTGAGTCGCACAAGTGAATTTCGCGTAAAAGTTGTAATTTTGCGAGGCAACGGCGAAGTAAGGCGCTCGCTGGCCGCTGCGCCAAAGCGTGGATAAATCTGCTGCAGGGCGCGCGAAACGGGCCGCGCCCTGACACAATTGCCGTTTATGAGCGCAAGTTACGGCCGAAACGTCAGAGGTGCGCGTTCTTGAGTTACGGCCAGTCACGAGGTCAGGAGCCCGATGACGAGCAGAACCCCGCCTCCGCAGGGGAGACCGCCCCGTTTGGAGACTTATCGTCCTGCGGAGGAGCGGAGCGCGCCGCCTGCCAGGCCAGGCCGCCCTCCGCCGCAAGGGCAGGGGCATTATCCGCCGCAGCAAGGTCCCGGCTATCCTCCGATGTCGGCGTCGCGTGGTCCCGCGCCCTATCAGGAGCGAGGCTATCCGCCGCCCTACGGTGAGCCGCAGCGCTCGGGTGTGCGGTCGTTCCTGTTTTATGGCGTGCTGGGTTTGATTGCGATGGCGGCCGGCGCAGCGGCCTTCGCGGTCGCGGCGCTTCCCGCCAACTTCGTGCGTGACCGCGTGATCGCGGCGGTCAAGGAGAAGACGGGGCGCGATCTCGTCATCGCCGGGCCGTCCTCGTTCACGCTCTATCCTTCGGTCGGCATTTCTCTGGCGGACGTCTCGCTGTCCGGCGCTCCCGGCTTTGAAGGCGCGAAGCCCCTCGTCAGCATGCAGTCGCTCGACGTCAGCGTCGCACTCTGGCCGTTGATCCAGCGCGAGGTGCGCGTCAAGACGCTGCGCCTGCGCGAGCCGGTCTTCAATCTCGAGGTGGACCGCAACGGCCGCAAATCGTGGGATTTCGCAGCACTCGATGATCGCGCGGCGCGCATCAGGCTGGCGCAGGCCGGTGCGCCTGCCTCCGACGCGCCCGCCTTGCCCGCGCGCCGGAACGGCTCCTTCCTGCGCCTCGGGGACCTGAAGCTCGACGACGTGCACATCGACAACGGCACGCTCAATTATCAAGACGCGCGCACGGGCAGCTCCTCTCGGCTCTCCGCGATCAACGTCGACATGGCACTGGCCGCTCTCACAGAGCCGCTGCTCGCCAAAGGCAACGTCGCGTGGAAAGGCCAGACAGTCACCTTCGACAGCGCGCTGACGTCGCTCTCGGAAGTCATGGAAAGCCGGCCGGCGAAGCTCAAGCTGACACTCGCCGCCAACGCGCTCGATGCCACCTTCGAGGGCTCGGCGAACTTCAAGGATGCGCTCCTCGCCGAAGGTATCCTGTCCGCTAAGTCGTCCTCGGCGCGCTCCCTCGCGGCCTGGCTCGGCACGGACATCCCGCCGTCCGAAGGTTTTGGCCCGATGACGGCCAAGGGGCTCTTCCGCGGCGCGCCGGACCAGTTCAGCTTCTCGACCGCGGAGATCGTGCTCGACAAGACGACGGCGCGCGGCGAGATCAGTCTCGATACGCGCGGCGCCCGGCCTTACGTGAAAGCCAATCTCAAGCTCACGGAGCTGGACCTCAACACGTATGCGTCCCACGGCGTGCGATCTGCGCCCGCAGCGAAGCCCCGCGAGAGCAGCGGTGGCGGCGCGCAGTCCATCGAGGATTTGCTGCAGGAAAGCGAGCGGCCGCCTCCTGGTCCGCGCGTACAGGGCTACACCAAGCGCGACGGCTGGGACGAGGAGCCGCTGAACCTCGACGGTCTCGGTGCAATCGATGCCAACGCAAAGCTCTCGATCGGGCGGCTGACCGTCCGCACCATCCACCTCGACCAGTCCGATCTCACCGTCGCCCTCAAGAACCGCGTGATGAAGACCACGCTCGACGAGGTGCGCCTCTACAATGGACGCGGCCATGGCACGGTGACGCTCGATGGCACCGCCGGCAACACGGCGAGCCTCGCAGCCAACATCACGCTCGACGGCATTTCCGCCCAGCCTCTCCTCACGGACGCGGCTGACCTCGATCGGCTGACCGGCACCGGACGCCTCGCGTTCGCGCTCGCGGGCCAAGGCGCGAGCGAGCGCCAGATCGTCGAAACGCTGTCCGGAAAGGCCGAGCTGGCCTTTGCCGATGGCGCCATCATCGGCGTCAACGTGGCGGAGATGGTGCGCGGTATCGGCAAGGGGAGTTTCGGCGGTCTCGGCACCGCGCCGACCGACAAGACCGATTTCAGCGAAATGACGTCCACCTGGACGGTGCGCTCCGGCACTGCTGAGAATCAGGATCTGAAACTCGTGAGCCCGCTGCTGCGCCTCACCGGCTCCGGCAAGGTGACGCTGCCGACCCGTGAGGTCGACTACATGCTGCGTCCGAAGCTGGTGGCGAGCCTTGCCGGACAAGGCAGCACGCAGGATGTCTCGGGCATCGAGATTCCGGTTCGCGTGCACGGCTCCTGGGAGAACCCGAAATACTCGCCCGATCTCGCTGGCGTCCTCAAGGACCCCAAAGCGGTCGACACGATCAAGGAGATCGGGAAGCAGTTCAAAGGCAAAAAGGCCGATGAGATCGTCAACGATCTCCTGGGCGGCGGCGGCAACGGAGAGAGCGGCAAGTCGAAAGGCAAGAAGCTGCTCGAGCAGTTCCTGAACCCGCAGTGACGCCGCGCTGAGGCGCTCGAAACGGCCGCTGCTGTATCGTGCTGGAAGGGTGTGACGTTACGGCCAAAATTTTTAGCCCCAGAGGGTCACTTTTCTCTTGCGACGGGGGGGCACTTGCATCATATCCGTCGTCTCCGTTCGTCCACCTGCCCTTAAGGTCAAGGACTTCCATCCCCACACCCCCAAGGTAAGGAGCGTTCGGGTTGAATCTGTCTGCTGGTTGGGGAGTGGGTCATATGGCCTTTAATGACACCCTCTTCCAATTGGGGATGGACTTGACTCGTTCAAGCCCCGCCCAAAAGGAAGATCTGCACGCGACGCAGGGTGCGCGCGTTGCTCTTGAGGACACGAGTGAGGACCGCGCGGGCCGTTATGCCGGCCGGCACCTGATCATTGATCTATATGGTGCGCGCAAGCTCGACGATATCGAGCACGTGGAGCGGACTCTCAAACGTTGTGTCGAAGCCTCGGGCGCGACGCTCCTGCACATGCATCTTCACCCCCTGAAGCCCACGGGCGGGGTCACGGGAGTTGCGGTTTTGGCGGAGAGTCACATCTCCATCCATAGCTGGCCGGAGACCGGCTATGCCGCGCTCGACGTGTTCATGAGCGGGACGGCTGATCCCGCACGAGCCATCCCTGTTCTCCAGGAGGCGTTCGAGGCTGGCGAGGTGGTCGTCAAGACGCATCGCCGGGGCGCGGCGCCAGGGGAGAACAGCGAACGAATCCGCAAGGCTGAGAAGCCTGCGCAGGCTCGCTCCCGCACCATCAGGAAGGCGAAGGCAGCCGCCTGAGACGACGCTGCGCGAGGCCGCGGGCCTTGCGCGCTGTTTCAAGTGACTGCGAACTAGGGTGCCTTGACTGGCAGACAGACAAGGGCGCGTGTCCGACCCAACCGGACACGCGCCCGTTTTCTTTTCTGAGCGAGGTCTGTCTCGGGGAAGGCATGAGAGCGGTTGCGCGTGCTGCCCCAGATCGCAACGCTACTGCCTACTGCCTACTGCCTACTGCCTACTGCCTACTGCCTACTGCCCGCTTCACGCCATCCGCGCCGTGCAGGCCGAGCAGCGTCCGCGCAATTCCAGAGTCATCGCGCGAACCGTGTACTTCGCCTTCTTGGCCCAGCTCGCCAGCGCCTCGACGGCGCGCGGCTCGGCAAACTCCGAGACCGTTCCGCAGTCGTCGCAGATGGCGAACACCGCCGCACCGGCGCCCTTGTGGGTCGATTGGCAGCACGCGACGAAGGCGTTGAGCGATTCGAGCCGATGCGCCGAGCCCGACGCGATCAGCCGGTCGAGCGCCCGATACACGGTCTGCGGCGCGAGCGTCGCGCGGTCGCGAAGCTGGTCGATGATCTCGTAAGCCGAGACCGGGCGGCCGGACTCCTGCAGCGCCGTGAAGATGAGCTTGTCCTGCTCCTGCGCCGGGCGGCGCTTAGTGACTTTCCGGGTCATCGAGCTCTCTGGTCCAGGGATTCGGGGCCACCGATTTTGAAGAGTGTAGCATACCGTCCGAAGGCTACGGGGAGGCATCGCCCCGCAGATCGGGTCTCCAAAGGTTAATCGCCCGTAAAATGGGGCGTTCCGGCCGGATTTGCCACCCGATCGTCGATTGCCAACGGCCCCCGCCGCAGCTATAACGCGCCCATCTCAAGCACCTGCGAGAGACCTGCCCGGCACCCTTGGAGGCCGGTTGCAGTTGGATGGGCCTGTTAAGGCCCTTTTTTCATTGGAGAAAATGCCATGTCTGAGATCGTTGAGATCAAAGCCACGGCGCGCCCGCGTGCAGGCAAGGGGGCCGCACGTCAAGCTCGCCGCGAAGGAAATGTTCCCGCCGTCATCTACGGAGACGGTCAGCCTGCCGAAATCATTGCCATCAACGGCAACGATCTCTGGAAGCAGTTCATCAAGGGTCATTTCACCTCGTCCGTGTTCGACATCGCCGTCGGCTCGAACAAGATCCGCGTCATTCCCCGCGACGTACAGGTCGATCCCGTGAAGGATCACCCGATCCACGTCGACTTCCTGCGCATCGGCAAGGACGGCATCATCCGCGTCTTCGTGCCGATCCGCTTCGCCAACCACGCGCTGTCTCCGGGCCTCAAGCGCGGTGGCGTGCTCAACATCGTGCGCCACGAGGTTGAGATTTTCTGCCCCTACGACAAGATCCCGTCCTTCTTCGAGATCAACCTCGAAGGCCTCGAGATCGGTCGCTCGATTCACATTTCCGCCGTTGGCATGCCGGAGGGTGTGAGCCCGGTCATCAGCAACCGCGACTTCACGGTCGCCACCATTGCCGGTGCCAAGAAGGACGACGACGAGGGTGCCGCCTCCGCAGCGGAAGGTGCCGCTCCCGCAGCAGGCGATGCCAAGGCCGCCGCTCCCGCAGCCGCCAAGGCTGGTGCGGCTGCCGCCAAGGGCGCAGCTGCTCCCGCAGCGGGTGGCAAGGCTCCGGCCGCCAAGCCCGCGGCCAAGAAGTAAGTCGCTTCGACGCGAAAGGCCGGCATTCGCTTTCGAGTGCCGGCCTTTTTCTTATTCAGGGTTGAGCCATGAAGCTGTTCGTCGGCCTCGGAAATCCTGGCAGCGAATACGCCCGGAACCGCCACAACGTCGGGTTCATGGCGGTGGATCTCATTGCCGAGGCGCATCGCTTCGGCCCCTGGAAGCGCAAGTTCCAGGGCTACGCGGCCGACGGCGAGATCGGCGGCGAGAAGGTGCTTCTTCTCAAGCCCGACACCTACATGAACGAGAGCGGCCGCTCCGTGGGCGAGGCGGCGCGGTTCCTCAAGATCGCGGAAGGCGACATCGTCGTCTTCTATGACGAGATCGACCTCGCGCCCGGCAAGCTCAAGGTGAAGACCGGCGGCGGCAACGCGGGCCACAACGGCTTGCGCTCCATCTCCGCCCATCTCGGCAATGACTATGTGCGTGTACGCATCGGCGTCGGCCATCCCGGCGTAAAGGAGCTGGTCGCGCGCTGGGTGCTGAACGATTTCACGAAGGCAGACCAGGACTGGCTCGAGCCGCTGCTCGCGGCCATTGCCCAGGCGTCCCCGCGCCTCGCGAAAGATGACCAGTCGCGCTTTCTGACAGACGTGGCGAAGACGCTGGGAGAGAGCCCCGACCCGCGCAAGGAGCGCGGCCGCGCGGCTGAGGCGGAGCCCGCAGCCCCGCCCTCGAGGCCCGCTCCCAAGCAGCGCGCCCATCCGGCGGGCGAGCGCGCGGGCAAGAGCGCGAACGCGCTGGCGGAGAACCTCAAGAAATGGCTGGCGGGCCGCAAGCCGAGCGAGTGAGTTCGTCTCTTTTCTGATTGGAATTCGCGCTATCCTGCACGTAACAATTCGAAAGGGGGATGCGCCGGATGCCGCTCGGGACGGACAAGCTCAAGGAGCAATTCCAGAAATCGAAGAAGGTGCGCCGCGCGTGGAGCACCTACAAATGGTTCGACCGCATCCGTGGCTGGCAGGATTGGTACAACTGGCTGTCGACGTTCCTGCAGACCAAGGCAGGCGCCGCAGCCGCGCTCGGCTCCACGGCCGTTCTGACCACCGCGGCCGTCGTCGTCCATAACGTCGTCGTCGATCCCTACGCCGAGCCCTACGTGCCGACGGAGATTGCCCCGTTGTCGGCCGCCGAGCCCATGCGCCAGACCAAGGGCACGTTGATTTTCGAGATCGAGGGGCGCGACAAGGCGGGCCGGCGCGGAACGTTCGATGTCGTCGTCGCAAAGAAACAGTTCCTGTGGGTGCGCGGGAGTGCTGAGGACCTGGAGAGGGACGGCCGCGTGATCTCGGGCGCCGAGATTGCAGGCGACGTTCTAGACCAGGAGGTGCGCGACGGCCTTGCCAGCGCACGCGAGATCGTCGCCGTCGGCACGGCGTCCCAGGAAGGCAACCCCGTCGAGGAGAAGAAGCGCGCCGCCCGCCGCGCCACCCGCACGGCGGAACTGGTGTCGGGCGCCATCGACGCGTCCATCCCGATCTCGAGCCTGAACCTCGGCCAGTATCGCGAGCGCTGCGTCAGTTGCGATGCCGATGGCACCAACTGGCAGCGCCCCTTCATGGTCATCGCGGTGAAGGAGTTGGAGGAGGGGACGGTTGTTGCCGAGGCCCTGGCCGATGCCATGACCGGCAAGGAAAGGCTGCCGAGCCCGGCGAGCTACTCCGCCTTCGAGCTCACGAAAATCCGCTGAGTGCGGCGCCCCTCGGTCCTGTTACGGAGCCGTGGTCAGGCTCGGTAAAGCAATCCGCATTAGGAGCGATCGATGGTGCACCGATGCGCGCCGATCGCGCTGCCGTGCGGAAGTGGGCTAACCCGGGGGACATATATGCGGCGCCTTTATTCCATCCTTGCCACAGTGCTGCTGCAAGTTGTGGGCTTGAGCACCGCCGCCATGGCGGAAAAGATCGACGTGTCGACAGTGAGCTGCAGCCAGCTCATTCAATCCATCGATTCCGGCTCTGCGAACGACAAGTCCGGCATGGGCGGCATCCTCTATTGGATCGCCGGCTACTCGGTGACCGAGGAGCAGGGCTCCGTGGTCGACTTCAACGCTCTCGGCAAGGACTTCGAGAAAATCCTCGCCGGATGCAAGGAGCGCCCGAAGGTCGGCGTGCTGTCCATCGCTTCCAAGCTGCTCGGCGAGAATGCAACCGCCCATGGCGCCGAGGCGATTGACCTCGCCACCATGACCTGCGAGGCCGCTGTGAACTCCAGCAAGGAGGACGAGGAAGGCTTGGGGTTCATCCTGATGTGGATCGCGGGCTATCACGCCTCGGATTCCGAGGACAAGATCTTCGATACCGACGCTTTCGTATCCAACATGGAGAAGGTCGGCAAATACTGCGGCACCAACCCGAGCGTGGGCCTCCTGACCGCGACCGAGAAAGTGCTGGATGAGGAGGACGAATAACTGTCCTCGTCTGGCTATTTTTCGCCGCCAGGCCGTGATTTCGGGCGGAGGTGCCGCGACACCTCTGCCCGTTCTGCCGTTTTACATTGATCGGCGGCTGGCGGCGGTGTAGGGCGAGCCTCGAACAATTCGAGAGACTTTCCCCATGGGTTTCAAGTGCGGCATCGTTGGCCTGCCGAACGTCGGCAAGTCCACCCTCTTCAATGCGCTGACGCAGACGGCTGCGGCGGAAGCGGCCAACTATCCCTTCTGCACCATCGAGCCGAACGTCGGCGAGGTCGGCGTTCCCGATGAGCGCCTGGAGAAGCTCGCGGGCATTGCCAAGTCCGGGCAGATCATCCCGACGCGCCTCACCTTCGTCGACATCGCGGGCCTCGTGCGCGGCGCATCCAAGGGCGAAGGGCTCGGCAACAAGTTCCTTTCGCACATCCGCGAGGTCGATGCCGTGGCCTACGTGCTGCGCTGCTTCGAGGACGACGACATCACCCACGTCGAGAACCGCATCGATCCGCTTGCGGACGCCGAGGTCGTCGAGACCGAGCTGATGCTGGCCGATATGGAGAGCCTCGAGAAGCGCATCGGCGCGCTCGAGAAGAAAGCCAAGAGCGGCGACAAGGAGAGCAAGGCGCAGCTCGTCGTGATGGAGAAAGCGCTCGTGCCGCTCCGCGAAGGCAAGCCTGCGAGGCTCGCCGACATCACGTCGGAGGAGAAGCCCGCGTTTCTCGCCCTTCAGCTCCTCACCTCGAAACCCGTCGTTTATGTCTGCAACGTGGAGGAGGCATCGGCCGCCAACGGCAATGCCCACTCGAAGAAGGTCGAAGAGAGGGCCAAGGCGGAAGGCGCGGCGTGCGTGATCATCTCGGCCAAGATCGAAGCCGAGTTCGCGGGGCTTCCCGCGGAGGATCGCGCCGAGTTTCTGGCCGAGATGGGGCTCGCCGAGCCCGGCCTCAATCGTCTCATCCGCGCCGGCTATGAGCTTCTCGACCTCGTCACCTACTTCACCATCGGCCCCAAGGAAGCGCGCGCCTGGACTATTGCGCGCGGCACCAAGGCTCCGCAGGCCGCGGGCGTCATCCATACCGACTTCGAGAAGGGCTTCATCCGCGCCGAAACCATCGCCTATGAGGATTACGTGGCGGGCGGCGGCGAAGTGGGCGCGAAGGAAGCCGGCAAGATGCGCCTCGAAGGCAAGGAGTATGTCGTCAAGGACGGTGACATCATGCACTTCCGCTTCGCCAACTGAGCTTTGTAAGTCCTGCGCCGGAACGCCCAGGCCCCAAGCATGGCCGTGCAGATATTTTCTGCAAGAACGGCGGGGGCATCATCGGCTTGGAGTATCACGTGAACTGAACTGTGTAATGCAGGTGCCGCAGGAAGCAGCGTCCGACGCGCCATTCGAGAGCGTCGTGGTTGTCGGAAAAAATCACGCGATCCAGTCTCAGGAGTGGGGTGAGTTCGGGGACGCCGAGTTCTCGGGCATCGGCCTCGTTAGCCGGTACGATGTCGACCTTTTCGTCCGCATGGCCAAGGAGAATGGAGTTCTGCTGGGCCAGAACCGATAGCCGATAGCGGCCAAGCTCCTCCGGCAGCCGGCGAAAGTGCTTTGCTGGAAGCAGGCAGGTCTCCACCATAAACGTCAGCCGGTTGTGGCTTCTCGAGCGGTCGACACGAATGAGTTCGTCGTCCGGACGGACACCCAGACGCTTGGCCTCCTCCACGCTGGCTTGAACGCGCGTGACGGACCTGCCGTGTCGTTCGCCGCTGACACGTTTCCCCTCGCTGTTGCGGATCGTTGAGAAGGGGAATGGAGTATCACTGGAAGCATAGTCGTTTACGAAAGTTCCACGGCCCTGCCTGCGCGTCACGATGCGCTCGATCTCCATCATGTCGAGAGCTTTGCGAACAGTACCGATGCTAATTCCAAGCGACTGGGCCAGTTGGGTCTCGTTCGGAAGGGCGGCCCCCGGCCTCCAGTCACCTCCGGTGATCTTCTGAACGAGAGCGTCGCGCACTTGGATATAGAGTGGCCGCACAGAAAGCCGTGCGTTCAAGTCCGTCATCATGCACCCCCATAATCGACGAAGCATCAGATCAGAACGCTAGCGATACACACGCATATACTCGTGCTTCAAATATATCCATATTTACACGGGGTATGAAAACATCGACATTGTGGATACGTAATTTGTTGAATGTCGTTGTGGATTTCCCGACACTGAAACAAAGAGGACAAAGGTTGATCGTTATCCTATGACCTATGCCTAGCGTCGGCATATGTTTGCGAAATAATTTTATTTACAAATGAATCCGCAATAGCGGAGCGTTGCTTTTTTAAAGCGGGCGCCGATTTGGACGATGTCCTAAAGTAAAATTGGAACTTGCTGGGCTGCTGTCATGAGGAAAAAAGCGAAATAGCAGTCCGAGAGCGAACGCCAGCAACGTGTCGGGGTCGCGCTCGCCGCTGCGAACGCCCGTGATAACAGCAGCAAGGATCAGAGCCCTGCAGTCGGAGATCTCAGGAGCTTCGCCTTCTTCCTCGAGCCTGGCGATGCACGCAGCTGCCAGCGCGTTGTGAAAAACGCGTTCCGCCAGAGGATAGTCGAATAGGAGTTTTGCCATCACACTTTTCCGACCGAGGCAGTGAGTCGTGAATTTGCGATAACCAGTCATGATTCGTGACGGCTGGCGACAAGAGTACGTACTTATACATATGTCCGTATGGGTTTTTCACCGGTATTTTTGCGTCTGGCTTTTAATCGACATGTTTCGCCAGGTGAAAGTCTATTTCACCAGCTTAATTTCGGTGTTCAGTTTGTGCGTGTTGACGGCATTTTTTATGAATAGCCGCACGGCGGAACGTCTGCCGTGGAGGCCACGTTCCGCCTGAAGCCGAGCCGCTACGGTCAGGAGTGCCGGTAGTCGGGCCGTTTCGGCATATTCGGCAGATGATGAGTGCTGTGGTGCACATAACTATGGTGCACGGTCCTGATGTGAGGCGCTGGAGGCGGCGTCTCGTGCACCGGACCGCCGTTCTGCTCGTCCCAGAAGCTCCAGTTTCCAGGATCGCCGTTGCCATAACCGAGGTAGTTGGCGTTTGCCGAGCTCGTCGCACCGGCGAGCAGGAGCGCCGAGGCACAGCCAGCGGCGAGTTTGATGAAGGTGCGGTTCATGTGATCTACTCCTGTTACGGGATGGTCAGGCCCTCGGGGTCGGGACCTGCGGAACCCGCTGTATAGGGAGACGACGTGTTGCTTCCGGCGCCGCGAGACAAGGCATGCGAGGCTTCTCTACGAAAATGTAAGGTCGAGGAGAGAAGTGCACACCGGGGAGTTTGATGATGAACACCAGGAAAAAAGTCTACGCGTGCGCAGCCCTGTTCGTCCTCGTTTCAAGCTTGGCCGTTGCGGAAGAGCCGTCGAGGGATGCCGGGCGCGAGACCCCGCCAGGCGCCGCGTTGAACGAGGACGACTGCAGGGCGATCTGGAATCTGGCGGCCGGACGTAGCGATCTCTCGCCCGCTGGCGCGGAGCCTTATATCGACAGCTTCGAAGCCGTCGACACCAATCGCGATCGGAAGATTTCCAACATGGAGTTCAAGGCCGGCTGCAAGCAGGGCCTTGTTCACAAGCGCCGCGCGAACTGATTTACCTCGCGGGAGAATGCTTTAGCGATACGTGCGCGAAGGCGGTCGCGGCTTTCCTTCGAAACGCAATCCCAGCATCTGTCCCTTGGACCAGACCACCTTGCTCTGGATCTCGTGCTTCTCCGTATCGAAGTAGAGACGCACGCCGTCGGCGAGAAGACTGTGCTTCACGGGGTCGCCGATGATCTCGACGCGCGCACCCTTCACCGACAGGTCCTTGATCATGCAGGCGCGGGGCGAAATCAGCTTCTCGGTCCAGAGATATCCGCTGCGCATGCGCTGGGGAACGCGCACGACGGTGCGAAGGTCTTCGGGCTTCTGGGCGGCGGCGGCCCGGCGTCGGGCAGTGTCTTTACCGCCGAATAGTACGCTCGTGATGGTCTCCAGGAGCGGCATGGCCAATCAAACCGTTCAAAATGTTGATGGCGCAGTCCCGATGCTTCGCACGAACTGCGCGCTCGAAATAACATCAGTGGACACACGATAGAGGTCCAAGGTTGAAGAAAGGTGAACTCACCTGTGAATGAGCGGCCTTAGATCTTCTGCGCGAGCCAGTCGGCGAGAGGCGCAGGAAGAAAACGCCGCCCCGCGGCGGCCGCGTAAGTCGGCACCGTCACCATGTAGCGCCGCTTCGGAGACTTGCTCTCGACGGCATGCACGAGCTTCCAGGCAACGGCCTCGGGTTCCAGCTTGAACGTCGATTTCCCACCCTGCTCCATTGCGCTGAGGCGTGCCTGGTAGACGTCCCGATGGGCTGAGCTTTCGATGTCGATCGTCGCACGGAAATTGGCGAGCGCCGTTTCCACGAAACGCGTGCGGATCGGTCCGGGCTCGATGATGGAGACATGAATGCCCGTACCCTTGAGCTCCAGCCGGAGCGCGTCGCTGAGCGCTTCCAGCGCGTACTTCGAAGCACAGTAGGCGCCGCGATAGGGAACGGAAACGAAGCCGAGCACGGAGGAGCACTGCACGATGCGTCCGCCCCCCGCCGCCCGCATGGAGGGGATCAGCCGCCGGGTGAGATCGTGCGTGCCGATCACGTTGACCTCGAGCTGACGGCGCAGGAGATCGGTCGAAAGATCCTCCACTGCGCCAACCTGTCCGTAAGCGCCGTTGTTGAACAGGGCGGTGAGCTGTCCGTCCGTCATCCGGAGCGCTTGCTCCGCACACCATGCGATGGAGTTCGGATCGGCGAGATCGAGATAGAGCACTTCCACGCCGACATCGCGCGAGAGCATGTCGGCGTCCTGCTGCGTGCGCGCGGTCGCGAGGACGCGCCATCCGTGCCCTCTGAGGAGCCGGGCCGAGGCCAGTCCGATGCCGGACGAAGCTCCCGTGATCAAAATGGATTTTTGTGTCATCCGCCGAGGAATAACGGTGCGGCGGCCGGAAGGGAAGGTGCGAGCCCTTACTGCGGCGGATCGCCCGCAACGAAATAGAGCGTATTCAGAAGAATGATCACGCCTGGCTTGAATACGAGATCCGCCTTCTGGCCCTGGCACGCGATCTGATGAGCGGCCTTTGAATCGAACGAGAGGAAGATGCCGTTCACGCGAAAGCTCTCCGGCGGAGCATCGAAGGTGCAGCCCTTGTCGGTGAAGAGCTTCTTCACGAAGGCCTGGAGCGCCTCTCCGGGCGTGCCGTCTCCCGGCTTGGCGATGGCCTCGATGGCGGGGCGCGCCGCATCCTTGCAGGAGACATAGCGCTCCGCCTCGAACGTGCAGGACGAGAACCACACACGCCCCGAACCGGGTGCGAAGTCGCTGGCGGGCGGCACCTCCGCCGGAATGTCCTGGGCGTGAGCGGAACCGGCGAGCAGAAGCGCGGCCGCAAGCGAGCGGAGGAGCAGGGGCATCAGAATTTATCCTGGTGTTCCGGGAAGGACTGGAGCTGATGCTGCGAGTGTAACTGTCCGGTTCGGCTGGAAAAAATCAACTATTCGGGAGTTGGCCTTAGCCCGCTGCGGAGAGCCGGTCGCCACCAGGAAAAAGGGGCAGATGCTCGCATCTGCCCCTCCACATGATCGTCTGAGCCAAAAGGAAGGATCAGCCCTTGTCCTCGAGCAGGCGGCGCGCGATGACCTGCGCCTGGATTTCGGCTGCGCCCTCGAAGATGTTGAGGATGCGCGCATCGCACAGCACGCGCGACACGGGATATTCCAGCGCGAAGCCGTTACCGCCGTGGATCTGCAGCGCGTTGTCGGCGTTGGCCCAGGCGACACGGGCGCCGAGCAGCTTCGCCATTCCGGCCTCGAGATCGCAGCGATGGCCCTCATCCTTCTCGCGTGCGGCGAAATAGGAGAGCTGGCGTGCGATCATGGTCTCGACGGCCATCATCACCACCTTGTTGGCGACGCGCGGGAACGAGTAGATCGGCTTGCCGAACTGGACGCGCTCGAGCGCATACTTGAGCGCGAGGTCCATGGCGCACTGCGCCACGCCCACCGCACGCGCGGCCGTCTGGATGCGCGCGCCTTCGAACGTGTTCATGAGCTGCTTGAAGCCCTGCCCCTCGACGCCGCCGAGCAGGTTCTCCGCCGGCACCTCGAAGCCATCGAAGGAGATGTCGTACTCCTTCATGCCGCGATAGCCGAGCACCTCGATCTCGCCGCCCGTCATGCCGTTGGCCGGGAACGGGTTCTCGTCCGTGCCGCGCGGCTTCTCGGCGATGAACATGGAAAGGCCCTTGTAGCCCTTCTCGTCCGGATTGGTGCGCGTCAGCACGGTCATGATATCCGCGCGAACCGGATGCGTGATCCAGGTCTTTTGCCCGGTGATCTTGTAGACGTCGCCCGACTTCACGGCGCGCGTCTTGAGCGAGGCGAGGTCAGAGCCCGTGTTGGGCTCCGTGAACACGGCCGTCGGCAGGATCTCGCCGGTGGCGATCTTCGGCAGGTACTTCTGCTTCTGCTCGGGCGTGCCGTTGTGCAGGATCAACTCGCCCGCGATCTCGGCGCGCGTGCCGAGCGAGCCGACGCCGATGTAGCCGCGCGACAGCTCTTCCGAGACGACGCACATGGCGAGCTTGCCGAGCCCGAGGCCGCCGAATTCCTCCGGCAGCGTGAGACCGAAGACGCCGAGCTCAGCCACCTTGCCGATGATTTCGATCGGGATGTAGGCGTTCGCCAGATGCCACTCGTGCGCATGCGGCACCACTTCCGCTTCCGAGAACGAGCGCATCTGCTCGTGGATCGCGGACATGGTCTCGTCGAGGCCGGAGTTGCCGAAGGTCGTCGCACCCTGCGCGTGCTTGATAAACTCCGCGAGCTTGGCCTTGACGGTCTCCGTGCTGCCCGCCGCGACCACGTCTGCCACGGCATCCTCGTACTTGCGGATGTCGGCCTTCGAGACGCCGAGCGCTTCGGGGCGGATGATCTCGAGCTGGCTCATGGGGATGCCGCCGGCGATCTGTGCGCCGTACTCGGCGAAGGCCGCGAGGAGCAGAAGCTGCTCGAACTCGCCGAAGTTGCCTTCTTCCTTGAGGCGCGCCGCCCACAGGTTCATTTGCCGCAGAGCTTCGACCGTGGTGGCGAGCCAGGCGAGGCCGTGCGCGGCGTGCTGGGCTTCGTCCACGCCGCCGACCTCTTTGATCCTGGCGCGCACGCCTGCCTTGGCGAGGTCCAGCACCCGATCGGCGGCCTTCACGGCCTCGGCGGTCTTCTCGATCAGGCGCTGCGGTCCGGCAGCCAGAAGGTCGCTTCCGGACTTGAGATCAACGGTCGACATGAATTTGAATCCTCCCACCGGCTTTGGGGCGCAATTCGTCCCCCGGGCCCGTCGCGGACCCGTCATTTCAGGACGTCATCTGCAAATTTCCGAGCCTTGCCGTCAAGACAAACTCGTGCCCCAGCGACAGGAACGCACGGGGCCTGACGGGCATTACGCCACGATCCGTTGCGATCGTTAACGAGGCAGGGCATTTCATGTCGAGAGTTGCCCCGGGGACATGGACCTCGGAGGACCCTTTGGACTAGGGTCCCGGCTCGACATTAGACCAAACACCCGCCAGACTGCCTGCCGATGAAGCGTTACCGCACGTTGTTGTCTGCCCTCTACCGGCTCTACGAGCATTCGGGCTTCGCCATGGCCGGTGCTGTGGCGTTTGCCTTCGTGGTATCGCTGTTCCCCTTCTGCATCTTCCTGGGCGGGCTTGCGGGCCTGTTCGGCGGCCGGGAGCTTGCGGCGGAGGCTGTCTCGCAGCTCTTCCACAACCTGCCGCAGGCGGTGGCCGAGGCTCTGGCACCTCAGGTCGATGCCATCATGGGCCAGACCCGCATAGATCTCCTGACATTCGGCGGATTTCTCGCGCTGTTCTTCGCGACGAGCGCGGTCGAGACGCTGCGCGCGGCCCTCAACGGAGCCTATCGCGTGCATGAGACGCGGCCCTATCCGGTCTGTCTGGCGCTCAGCATGCTTCTCGTCCTGATCAGCGGCGCCTCGATGCTGGTATTGACCTGGGCCGTGGTGGTCGGCCCCGCGCTCGCCGCGCAATTCGGGCCCTCGTGGGTGGAGCCGTCGCTGATCCGGTCGATCCTCGATTCCACGTGGCTGGCGCCCGCCGTGCGATACATGCTGGGCGCGGCCGTCATCGGCGCGCAGCTCCTGGCGTTCCATCTCTGGCTCGCCGCTGGCAAGCGCCGCCTCGCGGACGTGTGGCCCGGCGTCACCTTTTCCGTCGTGGTCTGGCTCGCCATCGCGGGCTTCTATTCGTACTATCTTTCGATCAGCAACTATGCGCGCTTCTATGCCGGCCTTTCCCAGCTGATGGTCGCCATGATCTTTTTCCAGGTCACAGCCGTGATCATCCTGCTCGGCGCCGAGGTCAACCGGGGCATCATGGAACTGAAGAAGCTGACCAACGGCAAGCACGAGAGCGAGCCGCGTCGAAACGCGGCCTGACCGGGCGCACATCCCGAAGGCGTGAATTTCACTTCGCCGGATTCGAAAATAGAATCTCCCCTCAGCCCGGAGCGGTTCGAGCCCGCGAGGGCACAAAGGGAGAGTTTATGGAACATCGAAAGCAGAATGCCCGTCCGGGTCTGGCGGGACGCCGAGGCATCGCGCTCGCCTCGCTTGCGGCAATGGTTGGCGTCTCGTCCTCGGCGGGCGCAGGTGACGACAGCGCGATTCCCAATCTTGTCGGGACCTGGGTCGGCGAGAACCGCACTATCTCCGACAAGAAGGGTTACAAGACCTGGAGCGAGAAGAAGGTTGTGATCACCGAGCAGCAGGATCGCCGCTTCCGCGGCAACTTCACGTATGCGGACGGCACCAAGAACTTCTTCGGCGTGATCTATCCGGACAACCTGTCCTTCACCTGGGTCGCGCCGAACGCCAAGGGCTACAACCACGGCCGGATCCTGGGACCGGATCGCATCGGCGCCTGCTACGTGGAGGCTGGCGAGGAAGCGACGGCCGGATGCGCCGAGCTTGTCCGGCAGAAGTAGAAGCCTGTTGCACCGGTCCTGCTGCTCGCAGCGTCCAACGTCTTCATGACGCTCGCTTGGTACGGCCACCTGAAGTTTACCGACAAACCGCTTTGGATTGTCATTCTCGCGAGCTGGTCCATCGCGCTCGCCGAATATTGCTTCGCGGTCCCGGCCAATCGGCTGGGCCTCGCGGTCTACACCCTCGCCATGCCCGAGACGCGCGACGGCCACTCGTCGCCCCCACTGGGTCCGACTGCGGCCTAAAAGAAAAGGCGCGGCAAACCTGCCGCGCCCCGATCTTTCTCGCGCTGCTTTTGGCGAGCTAGCCGTGACGAGCCTGGCTGGCCTCGATCACGTCCTCGAACGTGCGCAGGCCCGTGGTGGGCGCCTGAACCAGCACCGCCATGTTGCCGGGCTTGTGCTCGTTGCGCATCATGCGCATGTGGGCCTTGGGAATCTGCGCCCACGAGAACACTTCCGACATGCACGGATCGATGCGCCGCTCGACCACCAGCTTATTGGCCTGCGAGGCCTGCTGGAGGTTAGCGAAGTGAGAGCCCTGCACGCGCTTCTGATGCATCCAGAGATAGCGGGCATCCATCGTGAGATTGTAGCCGGTGGTGCCGGCGCAGATCACGACCATGCCGCCGCGCTTCACGACCTGCACGGAGACCGGGATCGTCGTCTCACCCGGGTGCTCGAACACGCAGTCGACGTTCACGCCCTTGCCGGTGATGTCCCAGATCGCCTTGCCGAAGCTGCGCATCTCCTTCAGCCATTCGTGATACTCGGGCGAGTTCACCTTCGGCAGCTGGCCCCAGCACTTGAAGTTCTTGCGGTTGATGACGCCCTTGGCGCCGAGCTGCATGACGAAGTCACGCTTGTCGTCATCCGAGACGACGCCGATCGCGTTGGCGCCCGACGTCGCGCAGAGCTGCACGGCGAACGCGCCGAGACCGCCGGCCGCGCCCCAGACGAGAACGTTGTGGCCCGGACGCAGCACGTGCGGGCGATGGCCGAACAGCATGCGGTAAGCCGTGGCGAGCGTCAGCGTGTAGCAGGCCGCTTCTTCCCACGTGAGATGCTTCGGGCGCTCGAGCAGCTGGCGGTCCTGCACGCGGCAGAACTGCGCGAAGCTGCCGTCCGGCGTCTCGTAGCCCCAGATGCGCTGGGAGGGCGAGAACATCGGGTCGCCGCCGTTGCACTCCTCGTCGTCGCCATCATCCTGGTTGCAGTGGATGACGACTTCATCGCCGACCTTCCAGCGTTTCACCTTGGAGCCGACGGCCCAAACGATGCCGGACGCGTCCGACCCGGCGACGTGGAAGGGCTGCTTATGGACGTCGAACATAGAGATCGGCGTGCCGAGCGAGGCCCAGACGCCGTTGTAGTTGACGCCGGCCGCCATCACGAGAACGAGCACGTCGTGGCTGTCGAGCTCCCAGGTGGGCACGACCTCGACCTGCATCGCCTTGTCAGGCTCACCCTGGCGATCCTTGCGGATGGCCCACGCATACATGTTCTTCGGCACGTGGCCGAGCGGGGGGATCTCACCGATCTCGTAGAGGTCTTTCTTGGCAGCAACTATTGCAGGCGCAGCCGGAGTGACCGTGGTGCTGCCTTTTGTTGCGGCGCTTTGGCTCGACATGCTCTCGTCTCTCCCTGACGCGAAGAAGGGTCCCGCGGTCCATGATTGTGCTGGATCCCGTTGACCGGATGTCCCAGAAACCATGGCCCTAACCGGTCAGTGGAGGCGGCTTTTTGAAGCGCCTCCGTACCGTCGGCCTCGTTTCAAGCACTTTTTGGCGCCGCAATAAAGAGTTTGTCGCGGCGACATTGGAGACGATCCTCAATTGAAACCCCGGCCGTGGCGGGACCCGGAAACGGGAGGGCCACACCGCGAAGCCCCGGCAACTCATACGAAGAGTTAATGAACGCGCGCTATCAATGGCGGGTTTCAGGGTTCGAGCTGCATTTTACGGGAGCTTCCATGGGGCACGAGGCTGTTTTCAAGGTTCTGGACGACATCGCCATGGCCGACAGCATGAGCTACTGGATCGTCGCCGCCTTGACCCTGTTGGTCTTTATGGTGATGCGCGCGATGCTCCCGGTGAAGGGGTTGGCGGCCGTGTTTGCCCCCGCCATCTTCTGGGGCGGCCTCACCGGAATCTATGCCTTGAACCACCTTGGCTTTTCCGTCAGCACCGAAAAAAGCGCAAACATCGTCGTGCAGGCTGGGCTGGGCATGATCGTGGCCCTCCTCGTGATGCTGGCGCTGACCCGTCTGGTGGAGGCCGCGACCCGCATCCGCACGCCTCTGACCAACGATCCCAAGCGCCTGCGCGCCTGACGCTATCCCCGTGACGAATTAGACTTTTGCCTTGCGCGTGCCGGCCGGTACGCTATGGGAAATCGTGAATGCGCGCGAGGGGTTTGAGAATGTCGGAAAAATCGGGTGGGGGTTCGGCTGGCAAGGGTCCGGTTCGGGATAAGCCCTGGCTTTTCCGGACCTATGCGGGCCACTCAACGGCTGCCAAGTCGAACGAGCTTTACCGGAAAAACCTGGCCAAAGGGCAGACCGGCCTTTCGATCGCTTTCGACCTGCCAACCCAGACCGGTTACGATTCGGACCACGAGCTTGCCAGGGGCGAGGTCGGCAAGGTCGGCGTGCCGGTTTCGCACCTGGGCGATATGCGCCGCCTGCTCGAGGGCATTCCGCTCGACCAGATGAACACCTCGATGACGATCAACGCCACCGCGGCGTGGCTGTTGTCGCTCTACATCGCCACGGCCGACGAGACCGGCGCGCCGCGCGTCAAGCTCACCGGCACGATTCAGAACGACATCATCAAGGAGTATCTCTCGCGCGGAACCTACGTGTTCCCGCCCGAGCCCTCGCTCCGCCTGATCAAGGATACGATCGTCTTCTCCTACCGCGAGGTTCCCAAGTGGAACCCCACGAACGTCTGCTCCTACCATCTGCAGGAAGCCGGCGCGACGCCGGTGCAGGAGCTCTCCTACGCGCTCGCCACCGCCATCGCCGTGCTCGATACGGTGAAGGCCTCCGGCGAGGTTCCGGATGAGGAATTCGGCACCGTCGTCGGCCGCGTTTCCTTCTTCGTGAACGCCGGAATGCGCTTCATCACCGAGATCTGCAAGATGCGGGCGTTCGGTGAGCTGTGGGATGAGATCACGCGTGAGCGCTACGGCGTCACCGACGCCAAGAACCGCATGTTCCGCTACGGCGTGCAGGTCAACAGCCTCGGCCTCACCGAGCCGCAACCCGAGAACAACGTCTACCGCATCCTGCTCGAGATGATGGCGGTGACGCTTTCGAAGAAGGCCCGCGCCCGCGCCGTGCAGCTTCCCGCCTGGAACGAGGCGCTGGGTCTGCCGCGTCCCTGGGATCAGCAGTGGTCGCTGCGCATGCAGCAGATCGTCGCTTACGAGACCGACCTTCTCGAGTACGGCGACATCTTCGACGGCTCGGCGGAGATCACCCGCAAGGTGGAGGAGCTGAAGGAGCAGGCCAAGGCCGAGCTCGCCACCATCGAGCGCATGGGCGGCGCGATCGCGGCCATCGACTACATGAAGCGGCGCCTCGTCGAGAGCAACTCCTCGCGCGTGCGCCAGATCGAGACCGGCGAGCAGATCGTCGTCGGCGTGAACAAGTGGACCGAGACAGAGCCGTCGCCGCTCACAGCCGGTGAAGGCGCGATCATGGTGGTGGATCCCGCGGTCGAGGCAGAGCAGGTCGGCCGCCTGAAGGCCTGGCGCGAAGGGCGCGACGCGAAGGCCGTCAACAAGGCCCTGTCCGATCTCGAATCGGCGGCGAAAGAAGGCCGCAACATCATGGAAAGCTCGATCGCCTGCGCCAAGGCCGGCGTGACGACGGGCGAATGGGGCACCACGCTGCGCCGCGTGTTCGGCGAATACCGCGCGCCGACCGGCGTGGCCCAGGCGGCGCCCGAGCGTGCGAGCACGGAGCTGGACGGCGTCCGTGCTTCCGTGGAAGCCGTGTCGAACAAGCTTGGCCGGCGCATCAAGTTCCTGGTGGGCAAGCCGGGCCTCGACGGCCACTCCAACGGCGCCGAGCAGATCGCCGTGCGCGCCCGCGACGTCGGCATGGAGGTTGTCTACGAAGGCATCCGCCTGACGCCCGCCCAGATCGTGCGCGCCGCCGTGGACGAGAGCGCCCACGTGGTCGGCCTGTCGATCCTTTCCGGATCGCACGTGCCGCTGGTGTCAGAGCTGATGGATCGCATGCGCAAGGAAGGGCTTGCGGACATTCCCGTCGTCGTGGGCGGCATCATTCCGCCCGAGGATGAGGTCAAGCTCAAGAGCTTCGGCGTGGCCGCAGTCTACACGCCGAAGGATTTCCAGTTGAACGACATCATGGCCGACATCGTGCGCCTGGTCGAAGGGCACGAGAAGGCGGCTTGAGCAGTCAAGTGCGGCGAAGCCTCGTGTCGGCCCGCCGGATCCTCGAGGGATGAGCACATGCGCGACGAAACCAGACGCAGGCTGGACCAGAAGCTCTTCTACGACCGTCTGAAGTGGATTGGCGCGGGCGTGGCCGCGGCCGGTTGCGTCGCTGGCGGGTTCTGGCTGACCGGCCTCGATGCCAACGTCGAGACGCGCCGCGTTGCGGGCGTCGTCGAGAATGTCGGCCCGCTTGTCGGCGCCAAGAGCATCGCCATCGAGGAAGGCCTCGCCGTCGACGTGAAGCTGGCGGACGGCCGCGTGGCCCACGTCATGGCACTCAAGAAGACCGATCCGCACGTGGGCGACCACGTAGAGGTCGCCGAGCACATCCACGGCACCGGCCGCACCACCTTCTCCTGGAAGTAAAGGCTCCCGGAGCCCCTCAGAATCGCCAGAGCAACGTACCCCGGACACCGTGATCCTCGGTGTCTCCGGCAAGCTGGCCCGTGTAGGAAATTCCCAGCGTCGCATCGGCGCTGAGGCCAAGGTCGAGCCCCGCTTCGATCAGCGCCGCATCCTCGGCGAGCGGCACGCCGCTGACGCCGAACCCTGCGCCCGAAGAGACGAACGACAACGCGAGCCCCGGCGCGACCCTGTCGAAGGCATGCTGCCACGCCACCGAGACGCGCGGCATCACCTCGAGGCCGCCCGCATCGAAGCGCGTCGCCGCGCGGAAGCCGAGGGTCGAGAAGGTCACGCTCTCCGTATTGCCGGAAGAGCGAAGCGCGGCGGATGAGCCGGTCTCGACGAAGCCGTCCGTGTCCGTGTGAACGTAAGCGAGCCCGGCAAACGGCTCGATCGCCAGGCGCCCGGAGCTGAACGGCAGGGCGGCCTCGGCGAAGATCTGCCCCGTGTCGCCGTCGTAATTCGCGTCCGCTCGCTCGGTGAAGCCGGGGAACACGATGGCGCGGCTCGTATCGATCTCGTGCCACGACCAGGCGAGGCCGGACCGGAGGGCCAGCGCCCCCACCGGGCCGCCCGCATAGGCGGCAAGGTGATAGGTATCGACCTCGGCCGTGGAGCGGCGTGCGTTGATCGAGGAGTTGGCGTGTGCGTAGCCCGTGGCGAGACCGGCCCGCCAGGATGCTCCGATGGCGGCATCCATGCCTGAGACGAAGCCGCCGAGCGCGCGCTCGGCCGCAGCCGCGTTGCCGTCGCTGTCGTAGTCGCCCCAGGAGCCGTAGCCGTGTGTCCAGAAGGTGAGCCCCCGGTTGATCGCAGGCGCGGGCTCCGCGCTGCCACGGCCTGCGCCGAGGGCCATGCGCCCGGGAGGCGCGAGATCGGCGACGATAGCCGGGCCGCTGCCGCCGAGCATGGGGGAGCCGCCGCTATGGAACGCCTGTGCAAGACGCCCGAGCAGCGCGTCGCGCACGTGGCGGCTGTCCTCGACGAGAAGCCCGCCGAGCGTCGCGTGCACCTCGCCCGAAAGTGCATCGAAGGCCGCGCGTGCGCCATCGCGCGTCTGCCCCACCACGCTCTGATAGGTCGGATCGCTGCTCGCGAGACCGTCGATCGCGCCTGCGACGTTGCGCTGGTTCGGGGTGAGCGCGACGTCGGCGAAGGCGGTCGCATTCCGGCTGAGCGTCAGCTCCAGTTGGCTGCCGCCACCCGCGAACGACACGGTGGGATCGAGAAAGGCGAACGGACTGACGAACGTCGCGAACGAGCCGGAGATCGGCCCGCCCGCGCTGTCGATGATGAGATAGCTCATGCCCGGAACGTAGCGTCCGGGCTCTGTGATCACGCGCAGCACCGCGCCCGTGAGGTCGACCGTTCCTGTCGCGACCACGCGGTCGCTTTGGCCCGCCGCGTTGATCTCCACTTCGAGCACCGCGCCCGCCGAGAGGATGTAGTCGCCGACGGTCTGCGTTCCGATGGAGTTGCCCGGCGCGTGGACGCCGCCCGCGAGCACAGTGGTGTCTCCGAGTGTGCCCGTGCCGGAGAGCGTCGCTCCGCTCTGAACCGTCACGTCGGACTGAGCGATCGAGCCGTTCACCACCAGCTTGCCCGCTTCGACGAGGGTATCGCCGGTGTAGGTGTGCGTTCCCGTCAGCACGGTCGTGCCGGTGCCCATCTGCACCACCGAGCCGGCATCGAAAACATCGTCCTCGATCGACCCCGTGAACACGTAGATATCGGAGCGGTTGAAGGCCAGCACGCCGCCGTTGGTCACGTTGCCGATGATGGAGCCTGATGCCCCGCCGTTGCCGAGCTGCAAGGTCGCGCACACGCAGACGAGCGTGCCGCCCGTGTAGGTGTTGTTGCCCGACAGGATCATCGTGCCGTTGGTGAAACCCGCATTCATGATCGCGACGCCGCTCGATCCGCTGATCGTGCCGGAGAACTCCGTGCTCGATCCGTCGTCGACGATCAGGCCGAGCTCGCCGCCGTGGGTGACGACGCTGCCGCTGCCCTTGAGGTTGTGAACGTAGGCGATGGGGCCGTTGAGATCGAGCGTTGCGCCCGCTTCCACGGTGGTGGAGGCCGCGCTCGCGAGGAGCATGACGAGGCCGATATCGCCGCCGAGCGTGCCGCCCGCGACCACCACGCGGCCATCCGGATGCGACGATCCGAAATCGGTATTGATGAGGATGGTGCCCGTTGCCGTGGACGATCCGAACACCGCCGTGCTGTCCGCATCGATGCCGATGAAGGTGCCGAGGAAGCTCGGCCCGAACTCCACGATCTGCCCCGGCGCGGCCGTGACCGTACCCGTCTTTCCGTCGAAGAAGCCGAGGTTGTTCTCGAGCGCCGCGCTGATGTTGAAATGCAGCGATCCGCCTTCGATGTTGATGTCGTCGGTGCCGAGCACCGAGGCATCGTTGATCACGACCGGCGTGGTCACGTCGATGGCCCATGCCGCTCCGCCGCTTCCCGCCAGCAGGCAGGCAGCGAGGCTCAAGGTGCCACGGAGCGGAGGAGCGATACCGCGAATGACGTGAGGTCTCCCTACGGGAATACGCGGCACAAGTCTTTGATCTATCTTGCGGGCGCAACCTGTCCCGATACAGATGATCCGATGTGACAGCGTAACGGATGCCGCTGCTCACCCGAAGCCCGGACCGTCCCTAGGGGCAAAGGGAGCGGTGAATAGTGCCGTTCTGTAGCGTCGCAGCCACATTTACGTCCGAGATTTCAACAGAGCGCCCCGCAAAGCAAGGCTTGCAACCCCGCCTGAGCCCAGGTAGAGGCTGAGGACGAAGCGATTGAAAAGCCTCACAGCCTCTGTGGCGGAATCGGTAGACGCGGCAGACTCAAAATCTGTTGTCAGCAATGACGTGCCCGTTCGAGTCGGGCCAGGGGCACCATTTTCCTGATCTCTGTCCGGACGAGTCACGCAGCGACATGACCATCCGTCCCGGCCCGCGCAATCTCATCACCGACGTCGACGGCATTGCTGTCGGCAATGCCCACTGCGCTTCGGTGCGTAGCGGCGTCACGGTCGTGCTTCCGGAGCGGCGCGCGGTTGCGGCCTGCGACGTGCGCGGAGGCGCGCCGGGCACCCGCGAAACCGACGCGCTCGACCCGACCTGCTTAGTCGAAGCGGTCGACGGCATCGTCCTTTCCGGCGGCTCGGTTTACGGCCTCGAGGCCGTGTCCGGGGCCGTCGCCTGGCTCGGGGCGAGAAAACGCGGCTTCGCCTTGGGAGAGACGCCGCACGTTTCGCCCGTTGTGCCCGGCGCTGTGCTGTTCGATCTTCCCAACGGCGGCGACAAGGCGTGGGGCGAGATGCCGCCTTACCGCGCCTGGGGTATCGAGGCGTGCGAGCGCGCGGACAGCCACTTCGAGCTTGGCAACGTTGGCGCCGGAATGGGCGCCATGGCAGGCAACATGAAGGGCGGCCTTGGCTCCGCGAGCGCGTATGACGGCGAGATCCAGATCGGTGCGCTCATCGCGGTCAACCCGTTCGGTTCGCCCGTGATCCCCGGCACCGGGCATTTCTGGGCCGCGCCCTACGAGCTCGAGAATGAGTTCGGCGGCCGGGGCTGGCCGAGCCCGATCCCGGCCGTGTCCGCCGAGGACCCGGTCCGCGGCAGCCGGTTCGACATCGCGCCGGCCGCGCCCGGCACCAACACCACCATAGGGCTTGTCGCGACCAACGCGATATTGACGAAATCGGAGGCGCGGCGCATCGCCATCATGGCGCAGGACGGCCTTGCGCGCGCCGTGCGGCCGATCCATTCGCACGTCGACGGCGATACGCTGTTCGTGCTGGCGAGCGGGCACGTGGCGCTGGCGGAGGACGCAAGCGCGCGCCTGATGCAGCTCCTGCGCCTGGGTGCCGTCGCCGCCGATTGCGTGGCGCGCGCCGTGGCTCGCGGTGTGTACGCGGCGGCTGATCTGGGCGAGGCGGCGTGCTATCGGTCGAGATACCCTGCGAGAGATTGAGACGTGAGCAAAAGCTCCAAGCCCAAACCAGAGAAGCGCGAGCGGACGCCGCGCAAGAGCGCCCCCCGCAGCCGCGCCAACCCCGCGCGGCGCGCCATATCGGACGAGGCCGTGTGGGCGCCGGAAGGCGCGGAAAAGCCCTTCTGGGAAATCAAGACCCTCAAGCAGATGACGGCGGAGGAGTGGGATTCGCTCTGCGACGGATGCGGGCAGTGCTGTCTCGTGAAAATCGAGGAGGAGGACACCGGCACCGTATATCTGACGCGGCTCGCCTGCGGTCTGCTCGACATCGGCTCGTGCCGCTGCAAGGATTACGAGAACCGCTTCGAGAAGATGCCGGATTGCCTGAAGATCGATTTGCGGCGCGTTCGCACGTTGTCTTGGTTACCCGAAAGCTGTGCCTATCGCCGCCTGGACGAGGGACGCGGTCTCGCCTGGTGGCACCCGCTTATTTCCGGCGATCCGGAAACAGTTCACGAGGCTGGCGTTTCCGTGCGCGGCTGGGTTCGCAGCGAGGAAGGCATCCCCGAGGATGAGATCGAGCGCTACATCATCGGCGAGGCAACCTGATTTTTTGGGAACCTGTTTCGTTCTGGCGCGTTCAATAACCAGACGGGCGCCATCACCCGGCGAACGTCAGGCGCCGAAAGGTGCTGCCCCGCTCTGGAGCTGAAAAACGCTTCACGGCGGGGTCTGCCTTTTGTGCGGACCGATCTTTTGTGCGGACCGATGTTGAAAGTGGATGCGCCCGTTGAGAGCGCACCTGCCGGCGATAAGAAGCGCTCCGTCGCTCTAGGCGCCGTCCTTCTCGATATTGAGGCACACCGAGTTGATGCAGTAGCGCTTGCCTGTGCCCGTCGGCCCGTCGTCGAACACGTGGCCGAGGTGCGAGCCGCACTTCGCGCAAGTCACCTCCGTCCGCACCATGCCATGCGAGGCATCCCGGTGATAAGCCACGGCGCCGGGAAGCGCCTGATCGAACGACGGCCAGCCGGTGCCGGAATCGAACTTCGTATCCGACGCGAAAAGCTGATTGCCGCAGGCCGCGCACGTGAACTTGCCGTGGTCGTGCGTGTTGAGATGCTCGCCGGTGAATGGCCGCTCCGTTCCGCCCTGGCGCAGCACGCGATACTGCTCGGGCGTGAGCTTCTGACGCCAGTACTCCTCGGTATCTGTCATGGGTTTCCTCGCTTCGTGTTCGGATATGGAGTGAATGTGGTTCTGCGGCCGCGATCCGCAAGCCGGAAGAGCAGCAGCATCGCGACGATCGCTGCATAGACGAGGGGCTCCGGCGGCCAGGCTTTCACCAGCATGATGAAATGCACCGCCGCCGCCAAGGCAGCGAGATAGACCCAGCGATGCAGCCGCTGCCACGCCGCGCCGCCGAGCCGCTTGATCATCGTCGCGTTCGACGTCGCCGCCAGCGGAATGAGGATCAGGAAGCTCAAGAGCCCGATCGTGATGTAAGGCCGCTTGAGGATGTCTTTCAAGATGAGGTGGAGGTCGAAGCCTTGATCGAGCGCGACGTACACCGCGACGTGAAAGAGCGCGTAGAGAAACGCGAGCACGCCGAGCGTGCGCCGGTAGCGGATGAGATTGGGGCCTCCGAGACGGCGAAGTGGCGTGATGGCGAGCCCGGCAACCAGGAAGCGCAGCGCCCAGAGGCCGAGCGAGCGCTCGAGCACCTTGAGCGGGTCTGCGCCGAGCTGGTCGGAAACGGCGAGATAAAACGTCCAGGCCGCCGGCACGAGTCCGAGCCCGTAGAGCGCCCAGCTTCCAGGTCCGATCCACGACGGCCAAAGAGCCCGCGCGGCGTGCGGCCGCGGCCGGTCGCTAACCTTGGCGAGGGTCTCAGTAGTTGGCACGGAGATCCAATCCTGCGTAGAGGTGAGCGACCTGCTCGCCGTAGCCGTTGAACATCTGCGTGGGCCGCCGCTTCGCGAACAGTCCGCTTCCTTCGCCGATGCGCCGCTCTGTCGCCTGGCTCCAGCGGGGATGATCGACTTCCGGGTTCACGTTCGAATAGAAGCCGTACTCGTTGTCGGCTTGCGATTGCCACGTCGTCGGCGGCTGCTTTTCGACGAGCGAGATGCGCACGATCGACTTGATGCTCTTGAAGCCGTACTTCCACGGCACCACCAGCCGAAGCGGCGCCCCGTTCTGGTTCGGCAGCGTCTCGCCGTACATGCCGGTCGCGAGGATCGTAAGCGGATGCATGGCTTCGTCGAGCCGAAGCCCTTCGAGATAGGGCCACGGCAGCGGCTGGAAAATGCCGCGCTGTCCGGGCATCTCGTCAGGCCGAACCAGCGTCTCGAAGGCGACGTATTTCGCGCTGCCCTGCGGCTCCACGCGCTTCAGGAGATCCGCCAGAGGAAAGCCCACCCAGGGGATGACCATAGACCAGCCTTCGACGCACCGCAGGCGGTAGATGCGCTCCTCGAGCTTGGCATGGCCCAGGATGTCCTCGAGCGTGTAGGTGGCGGGCTTGCCGACGAGCCCGTCGATCTTGACGGACCAGGGCGCAGTGGTGAGCGTATGCGCCTTGGCGGCCGGATCGGCCTTGTCGGTGCCGAACTCGTAGAAGTTGTTGTAGCTCGTGGCGTCGGCCTTGCGCGTCGGCGTCTCGTCGGTCGAGAACGGGCTCTTGGTGAACGCCAGCATGGCAGCCCGGGCCTGTTGCGGGCGAAGCGCGGCCAGCGCCGACAACGCCAACCCGCCCTGCAAAAGCTCGCGCCGCTTCAGATAAATCGCGCGCGGCGTGATCTCAGAAGACGGAATGTCGGACGCCTTGCGGATAAGCACGGGGAAACCTCATTCAGGGTTTGGCGGACCAGTGTGCATTTTGTACGTTCCACCCCGCACCTTGGTTTCAAAGTATCACCGAGCCTAGAGCATTTTCCGGGGAAGTGGAGGCCGGTTCGTCGCAAGAAAATGCGGCCGGCCGAGAACCTGGAGCGCAGAAGGCCTTGGAGCCCGGCAGGGCGCGGTCGAACATGGGGGCGGCCCAGAGAAGCGGCCGTATGGGGGATGAAGCTCAGCAAGACGAACTATCTCGTCTACCGCGACTGCGCCCACAACGCCTGGGTGAAGGTTCACAAGCCCGAAGTCTACCACGCCGAGCCGCTGTCGGTGTTCGAGCAGGCGATCATCGAGATCGGCAATGATGTGGACGTGCGGGCCCGCGAGTTGTTCCCGGGCGGCGTTCTGATCCGCCGCGGCGACGCGGTGGGCACCGCGCAATTGGCGGATGCGCGCACGCCCATCCTGTACCAGCCCGTGTTCGAGACCGGTCGCTACACCACCGCCTGTGACATTCTCGTCTGGAACGACGCGCTCACCGCCTACGACCTTTACGAGGTGAAGGCGTCGACCAGTGGCGAGGATCGCAAGGCAAAGGACGACCTCTACGCCCACGACATCGCCTTCCAGGCGTTGGTGCTGCGCGAGAACGGCGTCCCGCTCGGCCGCCTCAATCTCGTGCGTCTCGACAGCTCTTACGTGTCGGACGGCACGCTCGATCTCGACCGCCTCTTCACGCGCGAGGACTTCACGGACCGGGTTGCGCCGCTTCTCGATGCGGTGGCCGTGGAGATGGACGCTGCCCATGATCTTCTGCAGCTCCCCGCGCTTCCCTCCGCGCCATGTGTCTGCATCTACAAGGGCCGCAGCAGCCAATGCACCACGTTCGGCTACATCAACCCGAACGTTCCGGCTTACAGCGTACATGATCTCACGCGCATCGGGCAGTCACCGAAGAAGCTGCGCGCGCTCGTCGATAGTGGCGTTCTGGCGATCGAGGACGTGCCCGACAGCGCGGAGCTGACGGACAATCAGCGCAACCAGGTGAATGCCGCGAAGCGCCGCCGCCCGTTCGTCGAGATTGCCCCGCTCGCGGCCTTTCTCGACGACATTCGCTATCCCGCAGCCTTCCTCGATTACGAGACCTATCCCTGCGCGCTCCCGCGATTTGCGGGCTACGGCCCCTTCAACCACGTCCCCTTCCAGTTCTCGCTGCACGTGGTCGAGAGGCCGGGCGGAGAGGCGATCCACCGCGAGTTCCTGTTCACGGAAACCACCTGCCCGGACGAGCCGTTCGTCGCCGCGCTCAAAGCCTCGCTGCCCGCCGAGGGATCCATCGTCGTGTGGAACAAGCCCTTCGAGAAGGGCATCAACGCCAAGCTCGCCGAGCGCCTGCCGGCCGAGGAGAGCTATCTCGCGGGTGTGAACGAGCGCGTCGTCGATCTCATGGATGTCTTCACCGCGCAGATGGTCGTGCACCCCGCATTTCGCGGCAAGACATCGATCAAATGGGTGCTGCCGGCCCTGGTGCCGAGCCTCTCCTACAAGACCCTCGCGATCCGAGAAGGCGCCACCGCGAGCGAGACGTGGAACGCCATCGTCACCGGCGAGCTGGAGCTGGATGAGGCGCGAGCGGCACGGGACAACCTGCTCGCCTATTGCGGCCTCGATTCCCTGGCGATGGTCGAGATCTGGCGCGCCTTGCTCGGCATCGCCGCAGCCCGCGAATATCGCGAGGCCGGCTGATCGGCAAATAAAAACGCGAGGCAATGATGCGGCCCCGCGTTTCGATCTGGTGAAGCAGAGGAAGCGAGGTTACTTCGCGTCGGGCTTGCACGGACCGCGCTCGCCGGGCTCATCCGGCGGCTTGGGGCCGAAGTTCTTCAGATATTCCTTCGTCGCCTGATAGGCGATGTGCTGACCCTGGCAATCCGGCTTGGCAACGGAGCCCGTTTCGATCCGGCTGGTGTCCTCGTCGTCGTCGCGGTCGACGCGTGCGGACTTGGCCTCGCTCGCCGGCTGGGATGCCGCCTTTGCGCTCCGCTGGTGCTGCGGACGCAGCGGGGTGTCCTTCAGAGACGACATTTCACGGATCGTATCGCGGCAGCAGCCACCGAGGAACGTCAGGGCGAAAACAAGAGCTGCGGCTTGGAAGAGTCTCGGCATTGCGATCCTTGTGACGGGCTTAGAGCCGACGCAACACCAGAAACGCGACATGCGGCTTCACTACAAACTGACTAATTCCCTGAGTCGCCTGCCCAGCTCTATGGGCAAACCACGGAATCCACAGCGGTTAGCGTGACTTGCGACTGCAAGTGTCGCGTATTGGCACCACATGATGCACCTGCCGGGCGGACTCAGCCGACGCGCGTCGCGCGCACGTCGATGACGGGGCCGGTACCCGCCGCGTCGCGGCGGATGTGGCCGTGCTTTGCAAGGTGGCCTTTGAGGAGGGCCAGGTTCTTCATGTTGGCGCGGAAGGCCACGTCGAAGGCATCGCCCGCGAACGGAATGATGCCGATCACCGTATCCACGGCCGTGTTGGCGATCATGCGCCCGATGACGAGGCGCGAAACGCCGAGCTGGCGTGCCTCCCAGATGATGTAGCTCGAGATCGCCTGCGAGATGAGATCGCCCACGATCGGCACGAGTCCGATCACCGAGTCGAGGCCGACGCGCACTTTCGTTCCAGGAATCACGAAAAGGTCGTCCATTAGCCGCGAAACCGCCTCGATGCGGGCCACGGCGGCCTGGATGGCGGGGTCCGAGTAGCGTTCGACTGTGCTCTTCGTCATCTCTCTCTTTCGCAACGGCGCGACGCTAAAACCGCACGCGCGCCTCGGAAAAACGGAAGCTTGTGCGCTCTCCCCTCAGGATTTACCTTCCGGGGCTTCCGTCATGTTGTGACGGCAGGGGGTGGGGTCAAGACCGCGCGAAGCGCGGGAAGGGAAGAGCGACCATGTTGCTGCGTCTTCTGGTGGGCACCAGCACGATCTTTTTGTCTCTGATCCTGGGCGCCTTCGCGCTGGCGTTGGTCGGCTACAATTCGCCGGAGACGCTCTCGATGATGTTGGGATGGGCGCGCGATCTCAAGAGCCTCATCACCAGCACCGGCATCGATCCCAAGTACAATATCTGGGTGGAGCTTCTGCTCGAGGAGCGGCAGTTGCTCTTCATGTTCTTCACCATCGCGGCCCGCATTCTGCTCGCCATCATCGCCGCGCCCTTCACGAGCCGCTGAGCCGCGCGTGCCGGCGGGTTAACGCAGCGTTAGCCAAACCCTCCCCATAATCTTCCGAGGCCGCGCTTTCGCCGGGCCTTTGGGAGAGCCGGATATCGGCGGCGCGGTGGGGCTCGAGAGAGCATGGGGTACGACGGCCGAGATTACAGGGGGCCGCATCAGCCGGATCCGCCGCACCAGCACGACTGGCAATCCTATGCCACGCCGGATGACGGCGGCCGTGGCCGCTCCGAGCTTCCCTTCTTCATCCGCTTTCTGCTGCTCGCCCCTGTCGCGGCGCTCTCACTGATCGCGATCACGGTCGGCGCGCTCTTCATCTATTACACCGTCACCTTTCCCGATCCGCTCTCGATGCGGCCCAAGGCGACAGGTCCCGTCATCCGCATACTGGGACGCGACGGCAGCCTCGTCGCCGAGCGCGGCGTCTCACGCGCTTACATCCCGCTCGACATGCTGCCGCGCGAGGTGGCCGATGCGGTGGTTGCGACCGAGGATCGCCGCTTCTTCGAGCATCCCGGCCTCGATCCCTTGGGCATGCTGCGCGCGGCCATCGCCAATCTCCGCGCCGGGCGCCTGACGCAGGGCGGCTCGACGCTCACGCAGCAGCTCGCAAAGAACCTGTTCCTCTCCTCCGAGCGCACGTTTTCCCGCAAGGCTGAGGAGCTGGTGCTCGCGCTCTGGCTGGAGCTCAAGCTCTCCAAGCGCGATATCCTCGAGCTCTATCTCAATCGCGTCTACTTCGGCGGCGGCGCCCACGGCATCGAGGCGGCGTCCCAACGCTATTTCGCCAAGTCCGCGCGTGAGCTCACGCTCGCGGAAGCGGCCGTCATCGCCGGTCTCCTCAAGGCACCCTCGAAGTATGCACCGAGCGCAAGCCCCGTACAGGCCATCGCCCGCGGCCGGGTCGTCATCGGCAAGATGGTCGAGGCGGGATTGATCAGCGAGGAGGAGGCCAATCGGGCGCGCGCGTCCGAGATCCGCTTCTCCTCGATGATGCGCGTGCCTGAGCAGGCCGACATGGCCTATGCGGTCGACTATGTGCTGGATGTGGCCGCGCCCTTCGAGGATGCCGATCGCGACGAGATCGTCATCGAGACGACGCTGGACGCGAACCTGCAGCGCCGCGCGGGCGAGGTTGTGGAGAGCGCCTTGGCCGGCAAGGGCCGTCCGCTCGAGGCGAGCCAGGCCGCGGTCGTCGTGCTCGCGCCGGACGGCGGCATCCGCGCGCTGATCGGCGGACGCTCTTATGCCGACAGCCAGTTCAACCGCGCGGTGAAGGCCCATCGCCAGCCGGGGTCCGCCTTCAAGCCCGTGGTCTATCTCACGGCGCTGGAAAGCGGGCTGACACCCGACAGCATCGTCGAGGATGCGCCGGTCACCGCAGGCCGCTGGTCGCCCAAGAACGAGAACAACCGCTACGTCGGCGCCACCACGCTGCGCTATGCCTTGGCGAACTCCATCAATTCCGTTGCCGTGCGGCTTCTGCTCGATGCGGGCGTGAGCAAGGTCACGGCGACAGCACGCCGCCTCGGTATGAAGTCGCCGTTGCGCGCCGATGCCTCCCTCGCGCTCGGCACGTCCGAGGTGTCGCTCCTTGATCTCACGGGTGCTTACGCCGCGTTCGCCAACGGGGGCTACGTGAACGAGCCTTATGCCGTCCGCCGCATCCGGACGGGCGCGGGAAAAGTGCTGTTCAAGCGCATCGACGCCAAATCGGACCCCGCGATCCCGCTCCGCTCGGTTGCCGCCATGAACGACATGCTGCAGTCCGTTGTGGCGACCGGCACCGGACGCCGCGCCGCGATCCCCGGCCACACCGTGGCCGGCAAGACGGGAACATCGCAGGATTTCCGCGACGCCTGGTTCGTCGGCTATACGTCGTATCTCACGGCGGGCGTCTGGGTCGGCAACGACGACGGCCGCACCATGAACAGGGTAGCGGGCGGAACGCTGCCCGCCGAGATCTGGCACGATGTCATGCTGGCGGCCCATGACGGAAAGGCGCCGCTCTCACTGCCGGATGCTGTTACCCGGCGCGGCCCGCCTGTTGCGGACGCCTTGAGCCGCTCGCCGCAGAAGCAGCAACCCAGGGAAGATTCCATCGCCGGAATTCTCATGCGGGCCTCCGCCGAGGAGAGCGCGCCTGCGTCCGCCCGGGGCGAAACCACGGT
Source organism: Hyphomicrobium zavarzinii ATCC 27496 (assembly GCF_000383415.1). Classification (GTDB taxonomy): domain Bacteria; phylum Pseudomonadota; class Alphaproteobacteria; order Rhizobiales; family Hyphomicrobiaceae; genus Hyphomicrobium_C; species Hyphomicrobium_C zavarzinii. The sequence continues at coordinate 47,552 of NZ_KB911256.1, forward strand.
TACGTCGGAAGGGCGCATCATCGTTCGCCCGCCCGTGCGGTGAACGCCCGGATGCCGGCCTGAACGTCTGAACGCCGGCGGCGTGCGCCGGAAGGCGCTCAGCCTGTCAGCGCCGCGTCGGCGACGGGCAGGCGCAAGACTTCCTTGTTGTCGTCGTTGACGACCGATACAGCCCAGCGGGCCCCCGGTTCGCTCGTCGCACGCTCGCGCGCGATGCGCGCCGCCTCCGCCTTGGCCTCGCGAAGGCTCTCGAGTTCTTGGCCGATGTGATCGATGCAGATGACGGTCTCGCAGACGAGGTGGAAGTAGTACCGCATGGCCTTTTCCGCTTGCCGGCCGAGCGGCGCCGCTGTTCGGGCGGCATCCCGGTCTCGACGTTGTTTCGGGGATGAACGCCGGCTATGGGGCTCGCCGGAGAAGATGGCTCGCGGGGACGCAGCAGGATCGAGCGGCGCTTGAAGCACGCTGAAATAAAGCAGCGGTTCGGGATATTGCGCGGGGGAGAAGCTCGATCGGGCTAACGCCCTCGTGATCGTGAGGCAGCAGCAAACGCTCGCCTCGCCCAAGCCAGTTACAAATCTGCGCAAATACTAGGCTGCGCTCCGCGAACCCGGTAGTATGTCACCGCAATTTACCGTTAAATCACGTCACAAGATCACGCCGCTCGCGCTGAATTCGCTCAGCTATTCCGCGCTGTGCGGCGAAATGAACATATCCTCCTCACGGACCTTCCAATTCTTCTTCGGGCCCGCAAGTGCCGACAGTGACGGGCGTTCAATTTTCTGCGTGGCGAACTCGGTCGGATGAAAAAAGGGGATGACTCGAGAGCGGGTCGACGTTGAAAAGCAGCTCGAAGCGATCTTGGCCTCGGAGGAGTTCGCCTCCGCGCCGAAGATGCGCGCGCTCTTGCGCTATCTGGTCGACGCCACGCTGGGGGGCGAGGTTGAGCGGCTGAAGGGCTATGCCATCGGCGTGGACGTCTTCGAGCGTGGCGCCGAGTTCGACCCCGGCACCGATCCCATCGTGCGCGTGCAGGCCGGCCGTCTGCGCAAGCTTCTCGACAACTACTATCTGACCTCCGGGCGGCACGATCCGATCCGCATCGACATCCCCAAGGGCGGCTACGCAGTCGAGTTCAACGCCGCCGATGAGGAGCAGCTGGCCTTGTCCGGCCCGGACGAGAGCCAGCCGGACACGCCGGAAGCCGCGCCACCCATATGGCGCTCCTGGGCGGCCAAGCCCGCGTTTCTTACCGTCGCATCTGCGCTCGTGCTGGTCGCGTTCTGGGCCGCGGCGCCGTCGACGCGAGATGTCGCCCCTGCTCCTGTGTTGAGAGGACCCGCCACGCCCCATAAGGCGGTGGATGCCATCACGCTGGCGGTGCTTCCCTTCACCGACATGTCGAAGGACGAGCCGAACACCCGCTGGGCCGACGGCCTCACCGACGCGCTCACGACCGCGCTCGTTCGCGTGAAATCCCTCGCGCTCTCTGCGCGCACCTCCGCGTTCCAGTTTCGCGAGGCCACAGATCTGCGCCGTGTCGGAAGCGAGTTGGGCGTGAGCTACATCCTCGAAGGCAGTCTCCAGCGCGACAAGACGCGGACGCTGATCAACATCCAGCTCGTCGACGCGGCCAAAGGCGCCCCCGTTTGGGCACAGAACTACGAGCGGCCCACCGCAACGGACGACCTTGCCGCCCAGAGCGAGCTGGTATCCACGCTTGTGTCCGAAATTCTTCCGCAGCTCTACACAGCCGCCAAGCGAGCCCTCAAAGGCAATATCGAGAACGCAACGGCCTGGCAGCTCTTTCTCCAGTCAACCTGGATGCCGGGAGAGGCGAGAGACAGTCTCGCCTGGGAGAAGGAGCGCATTGCGCTGGCGCGGCGCGCGCTCGCCCTCGACGCCGATATGGGCCAGGCGGACTCCGTCCTCGCCGACAAGCTCTCCTATCTCGCGAATGTCGACCCGTCATCGGATACGTCCGCAGCCCGGGCCGAAGCCGAGGCGCACGCGCGCCGCGCGCTTGAGCTCGCGCCCGACGACGCCGATGCCATATTCAACGTATCGATCCACCACTGGCATGCGGGCCGCATGGCCGAAGCGCTCGCGGCGACAAAACGGACGCTCGAGCTGGACCCCAACCACGGGCTCGCCCGCTTTCTGGTGAAGGCCATCCCGCTCACCTGCGCCAGCGCCTCACAATCCGCGATCGACGATCTCATCGCCTTCGATACGACCATGTCTCCCGACAACCCCGTGCGCTGGGTCACCCAGGCTTGGATCAGCCAAGTCTATATGAATAACGGCGATTATGAGCGGGCAGTCGTGGCCGCGCGGCACTCGGAGCAGGTCTTCCGCACACCCTACACGGCCTATCGGCTCGCCGCCTCGCTCGTGCAGCTCGGTGATGTGGAGACCGCAGTCGCCCACGTGAAGCAACAGCGCGTCAACTGGCCCACCCTTGATCCGCGCCACTATGCGGAGGTTACGATCCCGCGTCTGTGTGGAAATGCCGAGAAGGCAGAGGTCATCCAGCGCGTCTATCGCGATCTCGCCGCTGCTGTGGAAGCATCCGAGCGCCGGGGCTAATAAGCGGCGCGCAACTCTCAGGCCTCGTCCAGCGCACCGTAGCGATGCAGGTCCATGCCGTAGATCTGCAGCCAGCGCTTGGCCTCGTCGAGCCCAGGCATGGTCTGGCGCACCAGCGCCCAGAAACGCGGTCCGTGGTTCATCTCCTTGAGATGCGCCACCTCGTGGGCCGCCACATAGTCGAGAATATCCGCAGGCGCCATGATGAGCCGCCAGGAGAACGACAGCACGCCCGTCGTCGAGCAGGAGCCCCAGCGGCTGGCCTGGTCGCGAACGGCGATGCGCTTAGGCGAGACGCGCAGGCGCTTGGCGTGAAAGGCGACGCGCTCTTCGAGATCGCGATGCGCCTCCTTTGCGAGCCAGTCCTTGAGGCGCCGCGGCGCATGCTCGGCCTGGCCCGAAACGCACAGCTCGGGATAGGAGGAGGAAACCTTGCGCTCGACCGGTGCGCGGCGGGAAAGCCCGGAGAAAACGACGCGATGCGCTTCGCCGCGCAACGGAATGAACACGCCGTCACGGAACGGCACGGCGGTGGGAAGGCTGTCCAGACGCTCGCGCACCCAGTCGATGTTGCGCGTGATGAACGAGCCGGCTTCGTCGATGTCGCACTGAACAGGAAGGGTGACGATCACAGTGCGCCGCGTGCGGCTCACGCGCAGCGTGAGGCGGCGTGCGCCGGGATGACGGCGAACCTCGACAGGCGCTCCGAGCTTGTCGATGTTCTCGTTCTTGAGCGTCGGAGACGCGAAGCTTCTTGTCTTCCGCATGAATGACTTTCGGAACGCGCTGATTTTGGAGACGCACTACGTTGTGATGGATGCAATGGATCGAATGCCCCGCTTGCGTTCATCCGACTGGCGCGCCTCGCGCCGAGCTCGATCCTGCCTCCCACTTAGCAAGAGAGTGAATAGCATCTCCAGTGTGAAATTGTGACGTTGCGCAACGGATCATCACACTGTTGCGCAATCGCCCCATGATATTTTCGCGTATCGCCCGCGGCTCGAAGCGAGCTTCTTGCGAGCAGGCCCACGCGTCTCACTGGGAGCGGCGGATGCGCGCGCGAGAAGCAATCCGACTCCTCCGAAATGCTTATTCGCACGCGCGGGCGACAATCGCACGCACGCGCGGTCTCGTGAATAGGGGATCGACGGTGCAGCGCAAAGAAACCCTTCATCGGGATTCATGCGGAGGCAATTTATCCGCTTGATCTGCTCAAGGCGCGGGGGCAGTCCGCGGCAGCGTGCGCTCGGGTGCCGTGAAGCTCGGAAGCTCCCGCATGTCGAGGCTTGGCGCGCCTGGGCCGCTCCAGGGAACGTCGGGTGCGCCCTCGATCGCGGGCGGCGCGCCGGGCAGCGCAAATCCACGATCGCCCACAGGCGCTGTGGAAAGCGGGCGTGAAATGGACGTTGGCGGCGGAGCCTTGTGAGCCCCCGGCTTTGGCATCACGAGCGAGGGCATCGCCATGATCAGCCCGACCATGACGAGCTGAATGCACACGAAGGGAACGGCGCCCCAATAGATATCGCTCGTGGTGACCGGCGGCATCAGGCGCCCCGTCACCTTGTCCTGATAGGTTTCCCGGGGCGCGACGCTGCGAAGATAGAACAGCGCGAAGCCGAAAGGCGGATGCATGAAGCTCGTCTGCATGTTGACGGCCAGAAGCACACCGAACCAGACCACGAAAGGTGTCACGTCCGCAACCATCTCCGTCACGACCCCCGCACTATCGGTCCGGGTGAGCACGGCGAAGCCGAAGCTCTTGGCGATGGCGATGGCCTCTGGAGATGTACGGAAGATCGCTTCGGCCGCTGGTTTCAGCAGCGGCACCAGGATGAAGCACAGCTCGAAGAAGTCGAGGAAGAACGCCAGCAGAAAGATGAGGATCATCACGGCGATCAGGAAGCCGTACATGCCGCCCGGCAGCGAGGTGAGCAGATGCTCCACCCAGATGTGGCCGTTCACACCGTAGAAGGTGAGCGAGAAGATGCGTGCCCCGATCAGGATGAACATCACGAACGCGGCGAGCTTCGCGGTGGCTTCCGCGGCCTGCCGCACGATCTGGAAATTGAAGCGGCGGGCGTCGGAATCGCTGTAGCGCTTGGCAGCCGCGAGGATGAGAGCGCCGACCGCGCCCATGGCGCCGCCCTCCGTCGGCGTTGCAATACCGACGAGAATGGTGCCAAGCACGAGGAAGATCAGGAGCAGCGGTGGCACCATCACGAATGTCACGCGCTCGGCGATGGCCGAAAGCAGCCCGCGCCCGGTGACGATCATGAGACCGCGGTTGAGCAAGGCGGCGCCGAGCGCGAACATGATGCCCCAGGCCATGGCGAGAATGCCGCGATCGATCCCCGAATAGGACGAGCCGTGCATCATCCAGGCTGCGAACAATCCCGAGAGAATGGTCAAGATGCTGAGTGAGGTGAGACCGCGCGACCCATCCGCCTCGCGATGCCCGACCTCCTCCGCGGGAAGGCCCGGCGCGGCGTCCGGACGGATGATCGAGACGATGAACACGTAGGCCGCATAGAGACCGGCGAGCGTCAGCCCCGGCAGGATGGCCGCTTTGTACATATCGTCGACCGAACGGCCGAGTTGGTCGGCGAGAACGATCAGCACCAGCGACGGCGGAATGATCTGCGCTAGCGTGCCGGACGCCGCGATCACGCCCGAGGCGAGCCGCCGGTCGTAGCCGTAGCGCAGCATGATCGGCAGCGAGATCAGGCCCATGGAGATGACGCTGGCCGCGACTACGCCGGTGGTGGCGGCGAGCAGCGCGCCGACGAAGATCACAGCGTAGGCGAGGCCGCCGCGCAGCGTGCCGAAAAGTTGCCCCACCGTCTCGAGCAGATCCTCCGCCATGCCCGATCGTTCGAGGATCAGCCCCATGAACGTGAAGAAGGGGATCGCCAGCAGCGTGTCGTTGCGCATCACGTCGAAGATGCGCCCGGGCATCGATTGCAGGAGATGCCAGGAGAGTGTGATGACCCCGTCCGAGTGCGGCGCGAGTTCCACGCCAACGACGAAGAACACCAGCCCCACCGCTCCGAGCGAGAACGCGACCGGATAGCCGAGCAGCAGGAAGATCACCAGCGACGCGAACATGATCGGCGCGAGGTTCTGGGCCAGAAAGGCGGTCATGCGTCGTCGTTCCCCCGTTGTCGTCTGGCGCTGAGGCTCAGGCTCAGCCTGTTGCCGCCCGTCTCAGTGGTCGTGGCGTCTCGTGTCGTGCGACCCGTGCGGGGCCTCCGTGCCCGCGGCTACCGCGTCGTCGTGATAGCCCTGGTGTTCCCCTTTTTCCGTCAGGTCTCCGCGCATGATGGCGATGCGCTTGATCAGCTCCGAAAGCCCCTGGACGAAAAGCAGCGCGAACGCGACCGGGATCAGCGCCTTGATCGGCCACAGCGCAAGTCCTCCCGCGTTGGGCGATTGCTCGTTCTGGGCGAAGGAGGTCGCGAAGAAGATCCAGGATGTGTAGACGACCAGCGCCGCAGTCGGCAGCAGGAAGAAAATGTGCCCCACGAGCTCGATGATGTTGCGCGTCCGGGCGGAAAGCCGGCTGTTCACCACGTCGATGCGGATGTGCTCGTTGATCGCGAGCGTCCAGGGCGCCGCGAGCAGGAACACGGCCGCGAACAGCCACCATTGGATTTCGAGCAGCGAGTTCGCGCTCCAATCGAAGAGTCTGCGCACCACGGCGTTGACGGCGCTGATCAGGGCGGCGGCCACGATCAGCCACGCGACCGAGCGTCCAATCGACGCGGAGACGCGGTCGATCGCGCGGCTCAGCGCCAGCAGTCCGTCCATTGATATCTCTCCCATGTTGGCCGGTCTCCGCTGGCGGAGCATAGGCTGGTTTCCTATATCCGAAAGGGGCCTGCGCGAGAACTCCGCCATTGCGAGTTTCTCCCGCATGACTTAGAGCCAGAGCGTTTGAGTCCCGGCAGCCACAGACGCCCGCGAGGCCGCCTGCGGCCGCCCACGAAGGAAAAACCAGGAGCACCGCATGTCCGATTTGAAGTCCCAGGTCATGGAGCGGTTGCGCCGCGTCAAAGGCCCCGATCTGGACGGCAACATCGTCGATCTCGGCCTGGTTTCCGATATCCTGATCAAGGACGGCCGCGTTTACTTTTCCATCACCGTGCCCGCCTCGCGCGCCGAGGAGCTGGAGCCATTGCGCGGTGCAGCAGAGAAGGTCGTGAAGGAGATCGAGGGCGTTGCGGGCGTGGTCGCGGTGCTCACCGCGGAGGCCGCTCCTGGCCGCGAGCCGCCTCAGCCCAAGCCCTCTTCTGGCAATGGCCGTGAGCATCCGCGCGTCACCGAGGCACGCGCCCGTGGCACCGCAGGCGATGCCGGCCACCGCCCCTCGCAGCAGCAGGCCGCAGCGCCCGTCCGCCAGACGCAGGGTGTGCCCAGCGTCAAGCACATCGTCGCCGTCGCCTCGGGCAAGGGCGGCGTCGGCAAATCTACGGTCGCTGCCAACTTGGCGCTCGGCTTCCAGGCCATCGGCCTCAAGGCCGGCATCATGGACGCGGACATCTATGGTCCCTCCCAGCCGCGCCTGCTCGGCATCACCGGAAAGCCGGAGGCGAGCGCCGACAAGAAGCTCTTGCCGATGGAAGGTTACGGCATCAAGGCCATGTCCATGGGCTTCATGGTCGAGGAAGGCACGCCCATCGTCTGGCGCGGCCCCATGGTGGTCGGCGCGCTCAATCAGATGCTGCGCGAGGTGCTCTGGGGCGATCTCGACGTGCTGGTGATCGATATGCCGCCCGGCACCGGCGACGTGCAGCTCACCATCGCCCAGCAGGTGCCGCTCTCCGGCGCCGTGATCGTCTCGACGCCGCAGGATCTGGCGCTGATCGACGCCCGCAAGGGTCTCGCCATGTTCCGCAAGGTCAACGTGCCGCTGCTCGGCATCGTCGAGAACATGAGCTACTTCATCGCGCCCGATACGGGAGCGCGCTACGACATCTTCGGCCACGGCGGCGCCAAGGCCGAGGCGGAGAAGCTGGAGGTGCCGTTCCTCGGCGAGGTGCCGCTTACCATCGAGGTGCGCGAGACGTCGGATTCCGGCCGGCCCGTCACAGCGACAGCGCCCGACAGCCCGAGCGCGCAGATCTTCCGCGAGATCGCCGCAAAGGCGTGGTCCGAGCTCGAGCGCGCCGCAGGCCGTGGCATGAAGCCGCCGAAGCTCGAGATCGTGCACGGCGGCGAAGCCCTGCACGTGACCTTCGCCACGCGCGACGATCACGAGCTGTCCGCCGAGTTCCTGCGCGTGCTGAGCCCCTCCGCTGAGGTGCAAGGCCACTCGAAGGATCAGCGCGTCACCGTCGGGGGCAAGAAGAACGTTAAGATCCGCGAGCTGCGCGGCGTGGGTAACTACGCCGTCCGCATCGTCTTCGATGACGGACACGACACCGGCCTCTACACGTGGTCCTATCTGCACATGCTCTCGCTGCAGAAGGACAAGCGCTGGGGCGACTATCTCGCCGAGCTCAAGGCGAAGAAGCTCTCGCGCTGAGAGTGCGGCAGCCACGCAACGCCAATGGGCCGGGCTGGAGATAACTTCGGCACGGCCACATTCTTGCTAAGAATCGAAGACTTTCTGCGTCCTGTCACTGGGAACGTCGGGGGACGCTACGTGAAATCTGCTTCGGTCCGCATTGTCTGCGGCGCGGCCATCGCGCTCGCCGCCGGAACACTCGGTCTCGCCTCGCTCGCTGAGACCGCCCACGCGAAGAAGCCCGGCAAGACCTACTGCTACAACAGCGTCTGCCATCGCGTGAAAACCAGCTCCGAGATGGAAAAGCTCGTCGGCTTCGAGGAGGTGGTGACGGCCTCTTTCTACGACGACTGCAAGGTCGATCCCGGCAATCCCTGCACGATCCTCTCGTCCGGCGAGGAGATGCGCGCCGACCTTCCCGACAACGCCGCGAGCCCGGTCTATCCCAACGGCACGATCCTGGTGCTCGTGAACCCCAAGACGGAAGCGATGGCGCTCGTGCGCATCAACAACTCGGGGCCGTACGTCAAAGGCCGCATGCTGGACGTCTCACGCGCCACGGCCGAAAAGCTCGGCTTCGCCAAGATGGGCATCGCACGCCTGAAGGTGACCGTGATCAGCGGCCCGCTGAGCTAGGCTCCAAGAGAGCCCGCTCGTCTTCCTCGCTCAGTAGAAGAGGCTCGAGACGCTTTCCTCGCGCGAGGTGCGCTGGATGGCTTCGCCGAGCAGGGGAGCGATCGAGAGCACTCGGATGTTGCGCGCAGCCTGCACCGCCGCCGTCGGCAGGATCGAATCCGTGATGACGAGCGATTTCAGCCGCGAATTCTGAATACGCGAGACGGCGCCACCTGAAAGCACGCCGTGCGTAATGTAGGCGCTGACCTCGGTCGCGCCTTTGGCCAGCAGCGCTTCCGCAGCGTTCACGAGCGTGCCGCCGCTATCGACGATGTCGTCGATGAGGATGCACAGCTTGCCCTGCACGTCGCCGATGACGTTCATGACCTCGGACTCGCCCGGCCGCTCGCGCCGCTTGTCGCAGATCGCGATCGGCACGTCGATGCGCTTGGCAAGCGCACGCGCGCGCACCACGCCGCCGACGTCGGGTGAGACGACGACGACGTTCTTGCTGCCGTAGCGGTCCTCGATGTCGCGCACCATCACCGGTGCCGCGAACAGGTTGTCGGTCGGGATGTCGAAGAAGCCCTGGATCTGCCCGGCGTGCAGGTCGAGCGTCAGCACGCGATCTGCGCCGGCGCGCTCGATCAGGTTGGCGACGAGCTTCGCCGAGATTGGCGTGCGCGGGCCGGGCTTCCGGTCCTGCCGCGCATAGCCGTAATAGGGAATGACCGCCGTGATGCGCCGGGCTGATGAGCGCTTCAGCGCGTCGATCAGGATCAGCAGCTCCATCAGGTTGTCGTTGGCGGGGAACGACGTCGACTGGATGACGAACGCATCCTGGCCGCGCACGTTCTCCTGGATCTCCACGAACACTTCCATGTCCGCGAAGCGCTTCACCTGAGACTTCGCAGGCGAGATCTTGAGATACTGTGCAATAGCCTCAGCCAGCGGCCGGTTGCTGTTTCCGGCAACGATCTTCATGGTCTGGCCGCCCCTGCCATTATCTCCACGCGCATCGAATGGCATGGACGCTCCTCATGCGACACTTCGATGACGCGCCTTCTAACGCGCGGGCCCGGGTGTGTAAACCACCCGGGCCCGGCATGTTTAGCAGACTCTGTTGAAGTGTGGCCAGCGCCCCTCACGCCGCGCCACCTTACGAACGATCAGTTCACTTTGCTCTGCGGCGGCAGCAGTTTCAGGATGCCCTGGGCGGCGGCAGCGGCCGCCGCATCGGCGGTCTTGCCCCAGGCGCCATCCAGAGACCCTTGAGGAATCTCGTTCTTCTGCGACACCGTGCCGAGCTTCTTGCCCTGAGGATCCTTAACGTTCCAGTCGATCTGAATCGGCTGCTTGCCGTTCTGGCCCTCGCCCACCACGACCTTGCCCTCGACCCTGTAGGTCTGAGCCGAAGCCGTCTCGGTGAGAGCCAGGCCGTTGCGGGTCAGCTCGCGCTGGATCGCGCTGGTAAGCGCGACGCCGCCGTCGCCGGGCGCGCCGGTCACGCTCGGCACCATGGCCGTCACCGCGCCTTCACGCGCGATGCTGCCGGTGGTGGGACCGCCTGCCGCGGACGGCGGAATGGGGTTGGCCGTCGCCTGCGGCTGAGCGTAAGCCGTCGGCGTCGCAGCCGTCTGCACGGAGCCAGCGACCGCCGGAGCCGTCTGCGGGGAAACCGCAGCACCCGTAGTCGAGCCGCCCATGGCAACGGGAGCGGATGCACCCTGCGTCGGCAGCCAGGTGGCGAGCGAGCCCGCCGTCTTGCTCGAGATCGTATCAACAACCTGCGGGGTCACTGCGGCCCACGGGTCCTTGGACTGAGCGCCCGCGAGCACTTCCTCGCCGGTGATCCGGTTCACGCGCTTGCCCGAGGGATCGGTGACGTCCCAGATGTAGGAAACCTTCGTGCGTCCCTTCTCGCGTGCCGACACCACGTAGCCGCGCAGAGTGAACTCAGCCTTGTCGTTCGCGCCCTTGGCAACGGTGATCCGCTGCGATTCGATGGCGCTCGTGAGCTGCGTCTGAAGCTGCTTTGCGACCGCATCGGGCGCGCCGATCACCGGAGCGATGGCGATTTTCGGAGTCTGCGAGATGGAAGCCGCCGGCGGCTGTCCAGTGGACAGTGACGCGTTCGGGTCGGCGGCGTTGTTCGCAAACAGGTTGGCACCCGTCTCGCACCCACCCAGGCCGAAAGCCACGAAAGTTGCGAAGACTGCGAACACGACTGATCTGTTACCACGCCATGCCGCAGCAGCATCAATGGTCGTCACGATGACGTCCCCCTGTGAATGATCCGCTGTTCTCCGGCGGCCGGCGTACAGACTTTGCGGCCATTTCTCCTAAAACGCTGCCGGTACCCTCTACCGAGTCCTGTATCTACCCGCCCGCCGTGCGTCCAGACGGAATCGAGGTGAAAACGGTGTCGTGGCTAATTCTGTCCGCAACATCCACAACGCGATTGTGGATTTTGCAGTTAGGCCACAACAATGGCGGAGATTTGGCGCCCGTAATCGGGCTCATTTCGATGTGTTGCTCGCCGAAAGCTGTAGAACATCGATTCGTTCTCGTAGGTGCACGGAGACTGTTGCTCGCTGCGGCGCAGGCCGAGCCGGCCGAGCCGATGCATCACATAGCCGGGCAGGTCGAAGTGGGGCGTCTTGCGCCCCTTGGGAATGGTAAAGAACCGGGCGTTGCCTGCGTCCGCGGCTTCGAACGCGGCCACGAACTCGGGGCCCACCTCGTAGGACTTGGGCCCGATCGAGGGACCGAGCGCGGCAAAAATGCGTGAGCGATCAGCGCCAATGCCCTCCATGGCGGCCACAGTGGCTTCCAGAATGCCGCCGAGGGCGCCTCGCCATCCGGCGTGAGCCGCCCCCACGACCCCCGCGTCAGCGTCGGCGAACAGCACTGGCGCGCAGTCGGCCGTCAGGATGCCGATCACGAGGCCGCGCGTCTTGGTGACGAGCGCGTCGCCCTTGGGCAGCTCGTCGCGCGGGACGAGCCGGTCCACGACATGCGCCTCCGCACTGTGGGTTTGGTAAATGGTCTGAACATCGTCTCCAAAGCTGCCGAGATGCTGGGCCACGCGGGAGCGGTTCTCGATCACCGACACGGCGTTGTCCTTGGAGCCCGCTCCGCAGTTGAGGCTGGCGTAGATCCCGCGGGAGGTGCCGCCCTGCCGGGTGAAGAAGCCGTGACGGATGCCGGGGAGGATGGAGAGGCTATCGGCCTCGAGGGGGCTCAGCATGGGCTCACTGTTCTTGATTGGGATCAGATGAAACGGCTTATACCTTATGCGTCGGCCTGCTCGAAAGCGGGCAACGGAGGAAGCGCGGGCGAGCGCACGCCGAGCACCAGGAAACGGGAGCCCATGCCCGTGGGCGCGATCAGGCGCGCCACGCCGGCTTCGATCTCGGACGCCATCGCCGGATTGGCCGACATCAGCCGCGAAGCGCGTTCGATGATGCCGAGGCGCCCCAGGAACTCCGCTTGCGGCATGGGGCCATCGACCGCGAGACCGGCCGCGGCGCAGCTCTTGGTGAAGCTCTGGAAGTCGACCTGCGCCGAGAGGTCCGTCTCCCCCGGCCGGTGGAACGGCGAAACGTGCTTCTGCCCCGCCACGCCCTGCAGCGTGTCGCCGAAGCCGGTTGCGGTGTGGCCGTAGTCGATGAACAGCGCCGCGAGCGGCGCGAGGCTCGCGCGGCTGCGAAGACCGGCGGCGACCACGGCCTCATGGTCTGCGCAGACTTCGAGAATATCCCCGTCCCGGGGAGCTGTCGGCGTCTCGTGGAGCAAGGCGGGGTCCAGCCGGGCACCGCGATCGAGCGTGAACTGCAACGCGCCCCCGGCGTCGACGGTTACCTTGCGGGCCCGCCAGTCCCCCTCTGCATAGACGAGCTGCGCGACCGGAAGCGCGTCGAGAAACTCGTTGGCGAGCACGATGGTCGGATGATCCGGGATATGCGACTCACTCGTGAGCGCTGAGACGGCGTCGCCATGAAAATGAACGGGCACGCCGCATTCGGCCAGCGTCACGCGCTGAAGATCGCGCAGCGTCTCGTTGCTGTCGACAAGGTGAACCGACAGCGCGCTCCGGAAAGCCGGCACGAGGCGCGCGGCACGCAGTGCGTCCCGCATCATCGTTCCCCGCCCCGCGCCGAGCTCGACCAGATTGACCCGGCCCGGCGAGCCCATCTGCTGCCACACGACGGCGCACCACAGCCCGATCAGCTCGCCGAACACCTGGCTGATCTCGGGCGCCGTGACGAAATCGCCCGCCGCGCCGATCGCGGACCGGCGCTTGTAGTAGCCGTGCTCCGGATCGGCGAGACAGGCGAGCATGTACGCCGAAACGTCGATCGGGCCATCGCGGCGGATGCGGGCCTTGAGCTTCGCGCCGAGCGGCGTCTCCGCGTTGGTGGTCTCGGCTGTCATGTCCGCGCGGCGCTGGTCTGCTGGCGGGCGCGCCAGATGAGGTAGAGCCCGCCGAGCAGCATCGGCAGGGAGTACACCTGCCCCGCCGTGAAGGGGCCGATGTTGAAGAGGTGCTCCGCGTGCGGCTCGCGGAAGATTTCCGAGAACGAGCGCGCGAGCGCGTAGCCCGAGAGAAACACGCCCGTCACCAGCCCCGGAGACTTGAGCGCGCCGAACGTGTGCGTGAGGAGCCTCAGCACGAGGAAAAGAGCGAGACCCTCCAGCGCCGCCTCGTAGAGCTGGCTCGGATGGCGGGTTGCGGGCTCGATCGCGGGGTGGAGCCATTTGGCATGCGGAAACACCATTGCCCACGGCACATCCGAGACGCGGCCGAACAACTCGCCATTGATGAAGTTTGCGAGGCGCCCGAAGAAGAGCCCGATCGGCACCGCTGCGGTGCCGAGATCCATGGCGCTGAGCGCGCTGATCTTGTTGCGCACGGCGAACAGCCAAACCGCGAGCCCGCACCCCGCGAGCGCGCCATGGAAGCTCATGCCGCCCTTCCACACCGCGAAGATGTCGAGCGGGGCGGCGAGATAGGTGCCGGGTTCGTAAAGGAAGACATAGCCGAGCCGCCCGCCCGCGATGACGCCGATCGTGATGTAGAGCAGGAGGTCGTCCACCTTCTCGAGGCTGAAGGGCGGCGTGTTGTTGCGCCAGAGCTGCGGCTGCTGCAGCAGCCGCCTGACGTAGATCCAGCCGAGGATCAGCCCCACGAGGTAGGCGAGGCCGTACCATTTGATGGCGAACGGCCCGATGGAGATGGCAACCGGATCGAAATCTGGAAAGGGAATGGCGAGAAGGTTCATGGCGCTTGCGGATTTCCCTTTCGCGTTCAATGGCTCATAGTGCCAGCCGGAGCGGCGGGCGGACGCTGCCGGGTCTCGGCAAGCGAGTCAAGCGATCCTCGCCCGGGCGCTTGAACCGTGCCCTGCGAACCACCATAGTCCGGACAGATGACAGCAGACCCCAGGCCGCACGCGCCCCGAGCGGACTGCGGCTCTTGCGACGCTCCCCATGCCAGCGGCGGCGGAGTATCAGACGAAAAAGCGCGTCGCCCGGCGCGCCAGCGGAAGGAACCCCGATGACCCAGACCTCAAATCGTCTGCTCGATGAAGTCGCCAAGCTGATGACGGACGCTGCCGGTGCCGCTCAAGGTGTCCGCCGCGAGGTGGAGGGCGTCATGCGCGCGCAGGCCGAACGGCTGCTGGAGAGCATGGACCTCGTGAAGCGCGAGGAGTTCGAGGCTGCGAAGGCCATGGCCGAGAAGGCTCGCGCCGAGAACGAGCGGCTGGCCGGTCTCATCACCGCTCTCGAAGCCCGCGTGGCCGCGCTCGAAGGCAGCACGCCGCGCTCGGGTGTCTAGACCATGATCGCTTCGGACCCTATCAGTCCGAAGCGTGAATCATTGGTCTCATTGAAGTCCCATGGTCGCTTCGGACCCTATCAGTCCGAAGCGTGAATCATCGGTCTCACTGAAGTCCCATGATCGCTTCGGACCCTATCAGTCCGAAGCGTGAATCATTGGTCTCATTGAAGTCCCATGGTCGCTTCGGACCCTATCAGTCCGAAGCGTGAATCATCGGTCTCACTGAAGTCCCATGATCGCTTCGGACCCTATCAGTCCGAAGCGTGAATTTTCGATCTTACTGATGGCCTTGAGCGGCGATCGGGAGTGATCGGGCTCTAGCCCTTCGCGCGTCTCGGCACGAGATGCCTCGGTGCTTCGTTCCGCTTGTCGAGTGCGCGGCCGCCGTTTCCACATCGCAAAATCGACTTTTCAACATTTGGCGTCAGCGAGTTGCGCAAACGCTGCGCCTTAAGCGTCGCGACACCATTTTGCCCACTTTGCTCGTGGACAAAACCGCCATCGGCTTGCGACTCGTGCGCCCCTCTGTTTTCGTCTGCGGCGTTCAGAGTGCTTCGAAACGCGGGTCAATTTTCCCCGTTGCGAGGCTGGCTCGACAGGGGAGCTGCGGTGCCTTTGCTCAGCCGTTGAGAACGCGAAGCACCCGGGGACAAGTCGAGTTTCGCCCCAATCAGGTCATCGGCAGAGCGTGCAGTGCGGCGATCAGGAATGCCGGCAGCCGAACGAGGTCGCCGAGCAGGTTGAAGGAGCCAGAATGGCATCGTCCGAAAAGGGCAATCAGCGCATCACTCACCCGATCGATCTGGTGGAGCAGCTTGCTGCGAACTATGACTGGCAGACGGATCGCACGGGCGACGACGAGCTGACGCTGGTCGTGGGCGGCAATTGGACCGACTATCACGTCTCGCTCAACTGGCGCGATGACCTCGAGGCCTTGCATCTGGCCTGCGCGTTCGATTTCCGGGTGCCCGAGACGCGCCTCAACGAGATGTACCGCTTGATTGCCCAGATCAACGAGCAGCTCTGGCTCGGCCATTTCGATCTGTGGACCCAGGAAGGCCTGGTGATGTTCCGCCACGCCCTGCTGCTCAATGGCGCCGTGATCACGCCGGGCCAGTGCGAAGCCATCCTCAAGGCCGCTCTCGAAGCCTGCGAGCGCTACTATCAGGCCTTCCAGTTCGTCGTTTGGGCGGGTAAGGAGAGCCGGGAAGCGCTCGTCTCGACCATGTTCCAGACCGAGGGCCAAGCCTAAGCCGCCTCTGGACAAAGCTGAGCTGCGTCTGCGGCGGTCCCCGCAGAGAAGCAGAACGGCACGGCACAATGGCATTCACATTCAACGGTCCCCTCCTTCTCGTCGGAGCGGGCAAGATGGGCGGCGCCCTGATCGAGGGTTTGATCGCGCGCGGCCTCGATCCCAAGCGCGTCCGCGTCCAGGACCCGTCTCCGCCGTCCGAGGTTGCAGCGCTTCTCGCCAAGTACGGCATTGCAGCCGAGCCGCGCATTGAAAGCCTCTCCGAGGCGCCGGGGGTGATCCTCGTCGCGGTCAAGCCTCAGGTGATGGACGCCGTCTTTCCGCCGGTTGCCCGCCTCGCCAGACCTCAGACGTTGACGATCTCCATCGCGGCCGGGCGCACGCTGCAGAGTTTCGAAAAGCATCTGGCGCAAGGCGCCGCCGTCGTGCGCGCCATGCCCAACACGCCTGCCGCTATCGGCCGTGGCATCACGGTTTGCGCTGCGAACGCCCACGTGACACCTGCCGCACAGGGCTTGTGCGAAGCGCTCTTGTCGGCCGTGGGAGAGGTCGCGTGGGTCGAGAAGGAGGAGCTGATGGATGCGGTGACGGCCGTCTCCGGCTCGGGACCCGCCTATGTGTTTCTGCTCGCCGAATGTCTGGAGAAGGCCGGGATCGCCGCAGGGCTGGAGGCCGGTTTGGCGAAGCGCCTCGCCAGGGCTACCGTCTCGGGAGCGGGCGAGCTCTTGCACCGCTCGGATCTCGACGCGAGCGTCCTGCGCCAGAACGTGACGTCGCCCGGCGGCACCACGGCAGCGGCGCTCGGCGTGCTGATGGCCGAAGGTGGTCTCGGAGAGCTGATGACGAAAGCTGTGCTTGCGGGAGAGGGGCGCAGCCGCGAGCTGGCGAAATGATCATGGCGTGTCAGATCGCGCACGCCCGCGGCTACGTGTCCTCGTTTGAACCCGGATGAGCCCGAAAGCTCCGGCGACCGGGTTCTTTTGACATCGATGCGGCGGGGACCTAACGCAGCAAGGAGGATAGCCTGTCGGGTCCGCGGCCGCCGCATTGAGTGCCATGCCATCGGCGGGTGGCGGTCCCGCTTTCTGGCCGTTTGGGTATCGACGCCGCTGCAAGTGCAGCATCACCCTCACCCCTAGGGTTATGCTATACTGTAACAGTTCGCGCAACGCGGCATTTTTCCCAATCACGGACTTGTGTAGCACGGGATCGCCGGGAAAATATCGGCACGAAAAAGCAGGCCACCCGAGGGTAGCCTGCTGATTTGAAAGCAAAATCAGGATCAGTGTGTGGCGCGGGGCGAGACGTCGCCGACGACGCCGGTTGCGGCATCGCACACCACCTCGTAGTCGAGCCCGTTGGTGCGAAGCACGAAGCGATAGATCGGCCGGCCGTCCGGTGCTGTTTCGCTGGTGTGCCCCATGCTGGCGCCCATGGCGTTGACGGTTTTGGTGCAGGCGGTGGCATCCGGAAGCTTCTGCGAGACGGCGTCGGCCGCAGTGGCTGGCAGGCTGAACACGGACGCGACCGCAAGTGCGGTGATCCTCGTAACGGTTGGTGAGGTCATGAAACCTCTCCTCTCAATGAAGGAACGGAACAAGTCCCGTCTGATCGGGACATTCATGAAATAACGTTACGTCTAGACGGGATGTAACGTAACTCAACATCCCGTGAGGCGGCGAGAGCGGAAAAACCCCGAGGCAGACCAGCGGATTACGGGGAGAGAGCGGCCTCTAGAGCGGCACGGAGATGATGGCGCGAAGCCCGCCCATGGAGCTCTCGCCGAGCGTGATGTCCCCGCCGTGGCTTTTCGCGATGTCGCGGGCAATGGCGAGCCCGAGGCCGCTGTTGCCGTCGTCCTGGTTGCGCGACCTGTCGATCCGGTAGAACGGCTTGAACACATTCGCCCGCTCAGATGCCGGGATGCCCGGTCCGTTGTCGTCGACCTCGATACGCAGCCATCGCCCTTCGGTGGCGGCGCGGATCACGATCTGATCGCCGTAGCGCACCGCGTTCGAGACAAGGTTGGTGATGGCGCGTTTGAAGGCCTGCCGCTTGAGCGGAAGGATCACGTCGCCGCGCCGCTTGCGGAGCTTGAGTTCGATTGCCGTGCCGTAGACTTGCGACTCCTCCAGGATTTCCTCGAGCAGCTCGGTGAGGTTCGTGGGCTTCGCCTCTTCGCCGCCGTCGCCGCGCGCAAACGCGAGGTAGTCCTCCAGCATGTGCTGCATCTCGTCCACGTCCGCCTTGAGCGACTGGACGTCCGGCCCTTCGCCCATGAACGCGAGCTCGAGCTTGAAGCGGGTCAGCACCGTTCGCAGGTCGTGACTCACGCCCGCCAGCATCGTCGTGCGCTGCTCCACGTGCTGGCGGATGCGGTTGCGCATTTCGAGGAAGGCTGCCGCCGCCTGGCGCACCTCGCGCGCGCCCCGGACCTGGAAATCGTCCGGCACGGGGCGGCCCTTTCCGAAAGCGTCCACCGCTTCGGCAAGACGCAGGATCGGGCGGATCTGGTTGCGAAGGAACAGGATGGCGACGGTCAAGAGGATCACCGACGAGCCGACCATCCAGAGAAGGAAGATGTGCGAGTTGGACGCATAGGTCTGCGTGCGCACGGCGAGGAAACGCAGGATGGAGTCGGCATGCTGCACGCGGATCTCCACGTGCCGCGATTGTCCCACCGTATCGATCCAGAACGGCCGCTGAACCTGCCGCGAGATCTCGCGCGAGAGTGCGCGGTCGAGCAGATCGAAGAACGGCTTCTGCCGCGATTCCGGCAGGTCGCCGGGCGGCAGGATCTGCATGGACAGATTGAGCCGGTCGCGCGCGATGCGGATGATCTCGTCGTATTTGCCCGGCGGCGAGCCTTCGTAGATGTCGATCAGCGCCGCGATGTCCCGCGCCGTCGTCTCGGAGAGGCGGCGCGTGACGTTCTGCCAGTGCCGCTCCATGAACACGAACGCGATCACGCCTTCGAGCACGACGATCGGTGCGATGATGATGATGAGCGCGCGGGCATAGAGGCCCTTCGGCATCAGCTCGGCAAACAGGCCCACGAAGCTCTGGTGCAGCCCCTTGAGCCGGCTGAGAGCCGGAGCGGATTTTTCCGAAAAGAAGCGGAATGCCTTCCCGGCTCGTTCGGACGCGCTGGTGAAGGGGCCGAGAAGGTCCACGTTCTAATCCACGTACAGGATGTATCCCTTGCCGCGCACGGTCTGAAGGTAGACCGGGTTCGAGGGGTCGGTTTCGATTTTGCGGCGGAGGCGATTGATCTGCACGTCGATCGCCCGGTCGTTTCCGGTCGTCTCGTCGGTCGCCAGTTCATGCCTCTGTATGGGAGTGCCCTGCTTCTGCGCGAACTGGCGCAAGAGATCCCGTTCACGTTCGGTGAGCTTGATCGTCTCGTTGTTGCGCTTGAGCTCTCCGCGCGCGATGTGGAACACGAGGGTTCCCATCCTTACCTCGTCGGAAACCGGGGGCGCCTGAACGGCCTGCGCACTCTGGCCGCGCTTCAGGATGTTGCGAATGCGCAGCAGAAGCTCGCGCGGCTCGAACGGCTTCGGCACGTAGTCGTCGACGCCGATCTCGAGCCCCTCGATGCGCTGCTCGGGCTCCGCGCGGGCTGTCAGCATGCAGATCGGAATGTCGCGCACCGCCTTGATCTGGCGTGCGAGCTCGAGTCCGCTGATGCCGGGCATCATCACGTCCAGCAGCACGATGTCGAAATCGAGTCCCCGGAGCGAGGCCTGGGCCATCTCGGCGTCGGCTGCCGTCGTCACGCGAAAGCCCTGTGAGTAGAGATAGCGCGCGAGCAGATCGCGGATCTTGTGGTCGTCGTCGACGATCAGCACATGCGGAGCATCGTCCGGCAGCGGCTCGGAGCGTCGGTCTGATAACGAGGTCATCAACGGTTCTCCCCGCTGGCCTTGTCGCCTGCCGGTGAGACGCGGACAAGAGCTTCCACTTGCGCCCGGTCTTCCTCGGAGATCATGGCGAGCAAAAAGCGTTTGGTTGCGGCCTCCGCCTCGGGTCCCGCGGCCGCAAGGGCCGCCTCCACGCGCTTCACCTGCAAGGCGGTGAGCTTTTCAGCGAGCCGCGTGCCTTTGACGGTCGCATAGAGCAGCCGTTCGCGGCGATCCTCCGCTCCGGCCCTCTGCGTGATGAAGCCCTCGCCGATGAGCTGCTTCAGCACGCGCGCAAGCGACTGCTTGGTAATCTTCAAAATCTCGAGAAGGTTGGCAACTCTGAGGCCGGGATTGCGATGGACGAAATGCAGCACCCTGTGATGGGCCCGCCCGAAGCCGTATTGCGCCAGCACCGCGTCCGGATCGCCCGTGAAATCACGATAGGCGAAAAAAAACAGCTCCACGTGCGTGATGAGGTCGGCTCGTCCGTTGGCTGAAGAGGGCGCGTCCTGGGCGCTGTCACGCGTCAGGTTCTGGCGTCGGGCACCGGAGGGGTCACGAGTTATGTCAGCCATGTTGACATATTTGAATGCCATTGGTACTTCTGGCAAGTCATTTTCAAGCGGCCGTCACATGCCGAAACGGGGCGCATTGCTCCGTTTTCTGCCGCCCCGCAACCTCGATTGCGGGGAGCGACCTGGCCGGACCCGTCCGGAAGACCCGTCTCGGCGGTCGAGCAGGACGACGAGCCCAATGCCGAGTGCGAACTGCGGAACCCAATAGGACGTCATCATGGCTGAGATCGTTCCCTACCACGATCGTGACGGTTTCATCTGGATGGATGGCAAGCTCGTGCCCTGGCGCGAGGCCAATGTTCACATTCTGACGCATGCGCTGCATTACGGCAGCGCGGTGTTCGAGGGCCTGCGCGCATACGGCGGCGAGATCTTCAAGCTGACAGAGCATTCCGAGCGCCTCGTCGAGAGCGCCCGCATCCTCGAATTCGAGATCACGCAGAGCGTGGCCGAGATCGATCAGGCGTGCCGCGATACGATGGCTGCCAACAACCTCGTCGATTGCTATGTCCGCCCCATCGCCTGGCGCGGCAGCGAGCAGATGGGCGTGGCCGCCCAGCAGACCAAGATTCACCTCGCAGTGGCCACCTGGACTTGGGGCTCCTACTTCCCGATGGAGCAGCGGCTGAAGGGCATCCGCATCGGCTTCGCCAAGTATCGCCGTCCCGATCCGGCCACCGCGCCCACCAAGGCCAAGGCCGCCGGTCTCTACATGATCTGCACCATCGAGAAGCACCGCGCCGAGCGGGCCGGCTATGCCGATGCCCTCATGCTCGACTATCGCGGCCGCATCGCCGAGTGCACCGGCGCCAACATCTTCTTCGTGAAGGATGGTGTGATCCACACGCCCGAGGCCGACTGCTTCCTGGACGGCATCACGCGCCGCACGGTGATCGCGCTTGCGAAGAAGCGCGGTTATGAGGTGCGGGAGCGTGCAATCCTCCCCGACGAGCTGGCAACCTTCTCGGAGTGTTTCATCACCGGCACCGCCGCCGAGGTGACGCCCGTCTCCGAGATCGGCGACTTCAAGTTCAAGCCTGCCCAGATCTCCGAGACGCTGCTCAACGACTACATGACGCTCGTTCAGCCCAACAAAAAGGTCGCCGCAGAGTAGGCGAAGCACGGCCTGCGCCTCGCTTCCGTCTTGCCGCGCCGCAGGTTACGGCACGCGGTTTCTCCACGCAGGCGTGGCCAGCTTCCGCGTGGCCCATTGCCCGTTGGCGGGTCGCAACTCACTCTCGGTCAGCGCACCGCGCCGGCGTGTCTGGATCCCGGCCTGCGCCGGGATGACGTTGAATTGAGGCAGCCGGATCGACAAAAAAGAGCGTCATCGCGGCCGTCCATGCGAAGCCACGGCATGGCTGCGCCATGCAGCCGGCGGACGTTGAATTGGGGCAACCTAGGCATCCAAAAAGGAACGTCATCCCGACGAAGGTCGGG
This sequence comes from Hyphomicrobium zavarzinii ATCC 27496, assembly GCF_000383415.1. GTDB lineage: Bacteria > Pseudomonadota > Alphaproteobacteria > Rhizobiales > Hyphomicrobiaceae > Hyphomicrobium_C > Hyphomicrobium_C zavarzinii. The sequence continues at coordinate 69,279 of NZ_KB911256.1, forward strand.
ATCCAGGCACGCTGCAATCTTGCGCATAGCGCCGTGATGATAACGCAGCGCGCCTGCCGGATAGGACGCGGCGAGCCTCAGAAGCCAGGACCGCGGTTGTAGCTTTCGACGAGCTGATTGTAGTCGTGCATGAGCCGGTCGGGCGAGCCCTCCACCATCCAGCCGCCGCCGCCGGAGTTGAGGATCATCTTCTCGCCGTCGCTGTAGGGGACCTTGTCGCGCACGCGGCGCATCAGCTGCTTGCTCGTGACCAGGAACGACTTGGCGGAGCTGACGAAGCTCGATCCGATTTTGCTGTCCTTGTTCTGTTCGGCATAGCTGTCGGCCGCCTTGGTCGCCGCTTCGTATTCGCCGAGGGCGGCCGTGATCTTTGCAAGATCCGGCTTGTCGGTGCTTTGGGCGCGCATAAGCCGCTTCGCATGCATCATGAGCGCTTGGATGTGATAGCGCCCCTTGCGGCCCTCCTCCTTCTCGATGTTGACGAGGTCTTCCGCAGCCAGCATGTCCTGCACGACATCGATGCCAGACCGCAGCTTCGCGTCAGCGGTCGCGAACGCAGTCCACGCGGCTACGAGCTGGGGATGCAGCGCCTTGCCCTTGGCCATCTTGTCGTCTTTGTAGTTCTCCTGAGAGTAATAGTCGTCCGCGTCCTTGAGCAGAGGCTCGAGCGCGACCACCGCGTCCACATAGGTTGAGGCCGCCGCCTCGAGCTCAGCATTGCGCGGGTCGAGCGTGTTGGCTTTCTCGACGCCGCTCTTGCAGTCCGCCGTGTCGTAGATCGTGTACGTGCCGTAGATGATCCGCTCTTTCCCCGTCGGACCCTTCTTGCCCACCCAGCTGAAGTAGCGCTCGCGGGAGTCGTAGGCGCGTTCCGAGAGCCGGTTGATGCAGCCCACATACGCGTTGATCTTCTCGGTGAGTGAAGAGGTCTCTGCGCGGACGCCGCCGGCCGCAAGCAGTCCGGGAAGCACGGCCGCGCCCACAGCCAAAATCCGCAAAGAGATGGAATGCATGATGTTTCTCGTCATGACAGGGTTCTGAAAAATATAAGAATTGCAGGTGTTTACGGCAGAATTTCAGCATTGGGATCTTTGCTGGACCCGCCGGGGTAGGGATAGCGGATCATCCCGGTTGCCAGAAGCCCAATTGTGGCAGAAAATTGGCGCATGGATGAAGCCACGAGGCCAAAGCCATGTCGACGTTGCGCAAAGCTACCATCTGCGTCGCGAGCTTGACGCTGATCTTCGCCGCCGCCGCGTTCTCCGCAGGTCGCGGCCTTGCCCAGGAAGGTCCGGGCGGTGCCATCAATCCCGGCCGCGACTGCCAGACGATAACCACCTGCCAATTTCGCAAAGGCGGGAGCTATCGCGGATGCCTGTCCTCCTATAGCTGTCGGGTCTGCCGGTTCGTGCGGTCGAGCTGCACCATCGGCGGGGCGAGGAAATCCTGCTACGAGTCGCGCTGCACGTGGGGCTGAGCCCGATGTCGTCGTCTCGGCGCGCAGGGCGTTGCGAGAGGGCGATTGGGTTTGCACGACGTTGCGATCATAGGCGGGGGCCACAACGGCCTCACCGCGGCGGCTTATCTGGCTGCGGCCGGCCTCGATGTGGTGGTGCTGGAGAAGAACGCCAACGTCGGCGGCGCCGCCTACACCGAGGAGTTTCATCCCGGCTTCCGCAACTCGGTCGCGGCCTACACCGTGAGCCTCCTCAACCCCAAGGTCATTCGCGATCTTGATCTGCCTCGCCATGGACTGAGGATCGTCGAGCGTCCGATCGCCAACTTCTGGCCCGTCGATGACCGGCGTGCGCTCGTGATGCCCTACGGTCTCGCGGCGCGTCAGCGCGCGATTGCCGCGTTCTCCGAGCGGGACGCTGCGCGGCTGCCCGCTTACGACGCCGCGCTCGATCGCGCAGCCAGCGTGCTCAAGGGCCTTCTCCTGGAAACGCCGCCCAACGCAGGCGGCGGACTGCGCGAGCTATGGAAGGGCGCACGCCTCTCGCGCTCGGTCCAGAAGCTCCCGCTCGAGGCACAGCGCGACCTTGCGGCGCTGTTCACCGAAAGCGCCGCAGACTTTCTGGCTCGCTGGTTCGAGAACGAGACCGTGAAAGCCGCATTCGCGTTCGACGGCATCGTCGGCACCTACGCAGCACCAACCACGCCCGGCACCGCATATGTGCTGCTGCACCACTGCTTCGGCGAGGTGAACGGAAAGCCGGGTGTCTGGGGTCACGCGGTGGGCGGTATGGGAGCGATCAGCGCGGCCATCGCCGCAGCCGCGCGTGAGAAGGGCGCGAAGATCCGCACCGATGCCCCCGTGCGCGAGATCCTGGTCGAGAACGGCCGCGCGGCGGGCGTGGTGCTCGCCTCGGGAGAAACCGTGCGCGCCCGTGCCGTGGCGGCGGCCGTTCCGCCGAAGCTGCTCTTCTCGCGCCTGGTCCCTGAAGGCGCGGTCAATCCCGGCCTGCACCAGCGGCTCGCGGGCCTCAAGTCCGGCTCCGGCACGTTCCGCATGAACGTCGCGCTGTCGGAGCTTCCGGACTTTACCTGCCGTCCGAACCGCGAGGGCACGGACCACCTCGCCTCGGGCATCGTGATCGGGCCGACGCTCGACTACCTCGAGCGCGCCTATCTCGACGCGCGGCGCGACGGATGGTCGAAGGAGCCCGTCGTCGAGATTCTCATTCCGTCCATGCTGGACGCCACGCTGGCCCCCAAGTGCCGCCACGTGGCGAGCCTTTTCGTGCAGCACGTCGCGCCGCATCTACCCGCTCCGCGCGCCTGGTCGAACCCGCATGAGAAGGAAGCCTTCGCCGATCTCGTGATCGATACGGTGACGCGGCATGCGCCGAACTTCAAGGCGAGCGTGGTGGGCCGCCAGGTGCTCTCGCCCTGGGATCTGGAACAACGCTTCGGCCTGATCGACGGCGACATCTTCCACGGCGCCTTGAGCCTGGATCAGCTCTTCTCCATGCGGCCGGTTCTCGGCCATGCCGATTATCGCATGCCGCTGCCCGGCCTCTACCTGTGTGCTTCCGGCGCTCATCCCGGCGGCGGCGTGACGGGCGTCCCCGGACACAACGCGGCACGCGAGATCCTGCGCGACAGGAAGGGCTGGTGGAAAGGCCGGGCATGACGGAGCGCTTCAAGGACCACCGGGTCGGACGAGCCTGACGGCGCGGTGAGGCGTCGCAGTTTGTCGCATCGTGTAACGAAGTGTTTCCCCGCCACAAAAAGTCGGCTTTTCCCCCTGTAGCACAAAGATATTCCGGCTTCGTCCAAGGAGAGCTCGAATGCGACGGATTGAGGTCCGGCCGGACGTTTCCCCGTCGCACGAAGTGAGGCCGCCGATCGGGATGATCGTGATCAGGGGAATGGTGCGCCGCCGACAGTCGATACTGGGGCCGCGGCGGTGCCCAACGGGGTGAACGAATGAGATCGGCCACAGCGGCAAAGCCGCTTCAAGAGGCTCAACCGCAGAAGGGCGCGCTGCCGCCTGTCGAGCAGGCGCCGGACGACATCGCCGCAGCACTCGGTCTCGAAGGAGAGCCGCGGCGGCGCTGGCCGTGGATCGGCGCTGGTATTGCGGCGCTCGTTCTGCTCGCGGCCTGGTACGCGCTCTCGTCCGGATCGGGAGAGCGCACGCGATACACGACGCAGCCGGCGACGCGCGGCAATCTCACGGTGCTCGTCACGGCGACAGGCTCCGTCCAGCCCACCAATCAGGTCGACATTTCGAGCGAGCTTTCGGGCACGGTCCGCCGCGTGATGGTGGACTACAACTCCCATGTTGCGGTCGGAGATCTCCTGGTCGAGCTGGATACCGACAAGCTCAAGGCCACGCTCGACAGCTCGCGCGCCAAGGTGGTGGCCAGCCAGGCGAAGATCCGCGACGCGGAGGCAACCGTCGTCGAGAAGAAGGCCGAGCTTGAGCGCAAGAAGGCCCTCGTCACGAAAAGCTGGGCGTCAGTCCAGGATGTGGATACGGCGCAGGCCGCCTACGATCGCGCCATCGCGAGCCTCGATAGCGCACGCGCCGATCTCGGCGTCTCGGAAGCCGATCTCAAGATCAACGAAACCAATTTCGAGAAGGCGCGCATCGTGTCGCCCATCCGCGGCGTCGTGCTGTCGCGCGCTGTCGAGCCGGGCCAGACTGTGGCCTCCTCGCTTCAGGCCCCGGTGCTGATCTCCATCGCCGAGGATCTGACCAAGATGGAACTGCAGGTCGATGTGGACGAGGCTGACGTCGGCAAGGTGAAGACGGGGCAGAAAGCGGAATTCAGCGTCGATGCATTCCCGGATCGCAAGTTCCCCGCCACCATCGAGGAGTTGCGCTATGCCTCCGAAGTCGTGCAAGGCGTCGTCACCTACAAGGCCATTCTGGGAGTCGATAACTCCGAGCTGCTTCTGCGTCCCGGCATGACGGCGACGGCCGAGATCACCGTCACCGAGGTCAAGGATGCACTTCTCGTTCCCAACGCGGCCTTGCGCTACGCGCCGCAGGCATCCAACGCCCCCGCGGAGCAGACGAGCCTCCTGCGCCGCATCCTGCCCGGCCCGCCGCGCTTCCGTGCGCCGAGCGCGCGGCAGGAAACGGGGGCGAGCCGGACGATCTGGGTCATGCGCGATGGCGCGCCGCAATCGGTGCCGGTGGAGATCGGATCGAGCGACGGCAAGGTCACCGAGATCGTGAAGGGCGAGCTCGAGGTGGGCCAGGCGGTCATCATCGACGAAACGACGGCCGCGCAGTAACGGGAAGCAACCGTAAGACGCCATGCAAAAGGCAATCCCGAAAACGCCCCTGATAGAGTTTCGCTCCGTGACCAAGACCTACGGCACCGGCGCCGCGACGGTGCACGCCCTTGCGGGCGTCGATCTCGTCATCGAGCGGGGAGAGTTCGTAGCCATCATGGGCCCCTCCGGCTCCGGCAAGTCCACGACCATGAACGTCATCGGCTGCCTCGATGTGCCGAGCACGGGCCAGTATCTGTTCCAGGGCGTGGATACGGGCACGCTCTCGCGCAACCAGCGCACGCGGCTGCGGCGTCATTTCCTGGGCTTCGTGTTTCAGGGCTTCAACCTGCTCGCGCGCACCACGGCCGTCGAGAATGTGGAGCTGCCGCTGATCTATCGCGGCTTGGCTCCTGTGGAGCGCCGCAAGCTCGCGATCAAGGCGCTGGAGCGCGTGGGCCTTGGCGGGCGCATCGATCACGGCTCCTCCGAGCTCTCCGGCGGCCAGCAGCAGCGCGTCGCCATTGCGCGCGCCATCGTCACCAGCCCGCGCGTGCTGCTGGCGGACGAGCCGACCGGCAACCTCGACACCAAGACCAGCCGCGAGATCATGGATCTGATCGTGAGCCTCAACCGCGATCAGGGCATCACGGTCGTCATGGTCACGCATGAAGCCGATATCGCCGCCTACGCGCGTCGTGTCATTCGCTTCGTCGACGGCCGCATCGATAGCGATACGGTCAACCGGGAGGCGGCGTGACATGTTTTTCGAAACGCTGAAGCTCGCCGTCCAGGCCATCCGGCGCAACGCGCTGCGCTCCGTCCTCACCGTGCTCGGCATCGTCATCGGTGTCGGCGCCGTCATCGCCATGGTCACCATCGGCAACGGCACCACCGCCAAGGTGACGGCCGATCTTGCCAAGCTCGGCACCAACCTGCTGTCGGTCAATCCCGGCCAGTTCGGCCCCGGCCGCGCCAGCTCCGAAGCCAAGCCCTTCAACTATCGCGATGTCGAGGCCATGAAGCAGCAGCTTCTCGGCGCGCGAGCCGTGGCGCCGCTGGCCCAGAAGACGGCGACCGTCATCTACGGAACGGAAAATCGCAGCACCACGGTGATCGGAACGAGCAACGACTACTTTTTGACCCAGGACTGGGACCTGAGCGCCGGGCGCACCTTCCTCGATGGCGAGATGCGGGGCGGACGCGCCGTCTGCATCATCGGCGAGACGGTGCGCAGCAAACTGTTCGGCCGCGAGGCGCCGGTCGGGCGCAGCCTGCGCGTCGGCAGCGTGGCGTGCGAGGTGATCGGTGTGCTGCAGGCCAAGGGGCAATCGAGCTTCGGCAGCGACCAGGACGACGTCGTGATCATGCCCATCCGCACCCTGCATCGCAGGCTTGCCGGCAACACGAACATCAGCCGCATCTTCGTGTCCGCGAAGAACGGCGGCGAGACCGCCAAGGTCCAGCGCGACATCGAATGGCTTCTGCGCGAGCGCCGCAAGATTGCGCCCGGCAAGGAGGATGATTTCTCCGTCCACGACATGAAGCAGATCCTGCAAGCGACAGCCGGAACCACGGCCATGCTGACGGGGCTGCTCGGCGCGGTGGCCGCCGTCTCGCTGCTCGTTGGCGGCATCGGCATCATGAACATCATGCTGGTCTCGGTCACCGAGCGCACGCGCGAGATCGGCATTCGCCTCGCCATCGGCGCGCTGGAAAGCCAGGTGCTGATGCAGTTCCTGATCGAAGCGGTCGCGCTTTCGGTGTTCGGAGGAATTCTCGGCGTGATCCTGGGGCTCTCCTTGGCGCTGCTCGCCACCATGGCGCTCGGCGTGCCGTTCATCGTCAGCACCGGCATCGTGCTGGTGGCCTTCGCTTTCGCGGCCCTCGTCGGCGTCGTCTTCGGATATTTCCCGGCCCGCCGCGCCGCCCGCCTCGATCCCATCGAGGCGCTGCGTCACGAGTAGTCCGCACTCCTTAGAAGGATAGCGGAGGCCAGTTATCAACCATATGTTTTTAAACGAAAAAACTAAGAATCCGTCACCCGGATTAACCTTTTGTAAAGCGAATAAATCGAGCCTCCGAAGTGCAGGAGACAACGCTTCGAAAGGGGACTTTCCATATGGGCAAGCTCGCAGTTTTCATGGCGATGAAACGGGATCTGGCGTTCGAGTTCGAGCGTGAGCTGAGGGCGGTGCGCAATCTCATTCTCGGCGTCACCCGCATCTCTGGAACGGACTACACCATCGATCTGCAGGCGACCGAAGGCTTCGTGGCGGGCAGTCGCGCACGTGCGGCCTTCGCCGAAGCGCTCCACAGCGCCGTGCACGAGGCTCTCCTCAAATACGCTCACGACCTCGCGCGTGAGAGCCTGGAGCACGGCATGGATCAGGACATCGTGGGCGGCGCCCTGGGCGGAAACCCGGCGCTTCAGACTTTACAGGCCCTGCGCGCGCGAGCGGCCGAGCCCCAGCAGCCTGCGCAGCCCGCAGACGGAAACACGGTCCGCCTCGCTGTGTGCGCTTAGGAAGCGCGGAGAAATTCAGGACGGCACCGATAAGCGCGCCACGTCTCGAAACGACGTGTTCCGAAGCGACGTGGCGCGTTCTTTTTGCTACCCTGCCATCACAGAGCCGGGATGCTGGGTTTTGAGAGCTTATGCGGCTGTTGATTGCAGGTTGGCATGGACAGGTTGCGCGCGCGCTCATCGAGGCAGCGCCGGCCTCGCCGCATGTCAAGGCGCTGGCGGCCGGAAGACCGGCGCTCGATCTGCGCGATCCCAAGTCTGTCGAGCGCGCATTCGGCGATATTGAGCCCGGCATCGTCATCAACACGGCAGCTTACACGGGTGTGGACCAGGCCGAGACGGAGCCGGACGCCGCTTTCGCGCTCAATCAGGAGGGCGCTAGGGTTCTTGCGCGCGCCGCCGCGCGGCGCAACGTGCCGGTCATCCATCTTTCCACCCACTACGTGTTCGACGGCGGAAAGCCTGAGCCATACGTCGAGAGCGACGAGCCGCACCCCCTCACGATCTACGGACGCTCGAAGCTCGAAGGCGAGCGCGCGGTGGCCGAAGCCAATCCGCATCACGTGATCATCCGCACCGGCTGGGTGTTCGGGGCTGTGGGGCGGAACTTCGTGACCAAGATTCTCGGGCTCGCGACCGGCGAGGACCCGTTGCGTATCGTTGCCGATCAGCACGGCAATCCCACTTACGCGCCGCATCTGGCATTGGCGATCCTGGAGGTCGCGCGCCAGCTCACGCAGCACGAGAGGGATGCCTCCATCTGGGGCACCTACCACGCGGCGGGGACGGGTGCCACGTCCTGGCACGGCTTCGCGAGCGAGGTGGTGGGCTGCGCCACACGGCTCGGTCGCCCGGAGGTGCCGGTGGAGCCTATCGTCAGCCTCGACTATCCGACCAAGGCTCCGAGGCCCTTCAACTCCGAGCTCGATTGCACGAAGTTCGAACGCGCGTTCGGACTGCGTCTGCCGCCCTGGCAGGACGGCGTCGCGGACTGTGTGGGACGCCTCCTGCAGCCTTGAGGCGGCGATCTAGATCTGCCTTTCGGCGCGGCGCACTTTCAGAAAGGCCCGGCTGAAGAGGCCGAGAAACACCACGAGAAGCAGCATGACCGGCACGCCGATCCAGACGTCGAGCCGGCTCGCGGTCTCGGTGCCGACCAAGCCGAAATGCTCGGCCAGGCGTGAAAGCGCCGTCGCGCCGACCGCGAGCAGGAACACGTTGCTCGCCAGCATGAGGCGCGGCTCGGCGAGATAATACTTGGTGAGGAACCCGCCCTGGGGCGGCTTCGAGCCGCCGAGGAGCGAAAGCACGGCCAGCGGCAGAACCACCAGCGCCACGAAGCCGTGAACCAATATGGTGAAGATCGTGATCATGGGAACCTCCGGCCTAAGCCCGCCGGGATGCGGAATCCGGCATGGGACGCACCCTGCTCATCGCGCGCGCCGCCGTCAGTTCCAGCCGAAACAGGCAGCGCGGCCGCTGAGCCCGCTGCACAGCGGCCAAATCTCTGCTAAACCCGCGCCATGCTGGAAGTCACCCAAGACATATCGATCGACGAGCGTGAGCTGGAGGAGCGTTTCATCCGCGCGTCCGGACCGGGCGGACAGAACGTCAACAAGGTCTCGACCGCGGTCGAGCTGCGCTTCGACGTGCGCCATTCGGGCAGCCTGCCGATTGCGGTGCGCGACCGGCTGGTGCGCCTCGCCGGCCGCCGCATGACCGACGAGGGCGTGCTCGTCATCCGCGCCGAGCGCCACCGCACGCAGGAGCGAAACCGCGAGGATGCGCGCGCCCGCCTCGTCGAGCTCGTGCGCAGCGCGCTCCATGTTCCCAAGAAGCGCGTTGCCACCAAGCCGAGCCGTGCCGCCAGGGCGCGCCGCGTGGACACAAAGGTGAAACGCGGCAACGTGAAGAAGCTGCGCCAGTCCCGCCCCTCCCACGATTGATCCTTCCGCCATCGAGAGCATCCATGCCCCGCTTTGCCGCGAACCTGAGCTTCCTCTTTACGGAGCTGCCCTTCCTCGATCGTTTCGAGGCGGCCGCGAAGGCTGGCTTCAAGGGGGTCGAGTTCATGTTCCCCTACGCCGTGCCGGCGGGTGACATTCGCGCACGCCTCGACGACAACGGCCTCTCGCTCGTGCTCTTCAATTTGCCGCCCGGCCATTGGGACAAGGGAGAGCGCGGTTTCGCGGCCCTGCCCGGCCGGGAGGACGAGTTCGCCTCTGCCGTCGACCTCGCGCTGACCTACGCCGAGGCGCTCGATTGCCCGCGCCTGCACGTGATGGCGGGCCTTGCGACGCATGGCGCCACGCGTGAGACTTACGTCGCGAACCTGCGCATGGCAGCGGACTGGGCCGCGCCATTCGGCATCGACATCCTGATCGAGCCGATCAACACGCGCGACATGCCGGACTATTTCCTGACGCGCACCGCAGACGCTCGCGACGTGATTGCCGAGGTGGGCGAAGCAAACATCGGGCTCCAGTTCGACATCTACCACCGCCACGTCCAGGAGGGCGGCGTGGAGCGCGCGCTCGCAGAGTTCGGTCCACTCGCGCGCCACTTCCAGTGTGCCGACCCGCCCGATCGCGGCGAGCCGGGCCTCGGCACGCGTGAGCTCGACTACGCGCGTATCTTCAACCTGATCGACGCCTCGGGATACGAGGGCTGGATCGGCTGCGAATACAAGCCGCGCGGGGAGACATCGGCCGGCCTCGGCTGGCCTGCCGCCTGCGGTGTCACGCTGGGATGATGCGCGTCCGGCCTGGGCTTCGTTGAAGCCGGGTTGCGGAAAGTGCCTGCTCATCCCAGATACCCACGCAAGCCGCTACCGAGCGAGGAAGAGATGGCACCCAGAAAAATTCCCAAGGCCCCACTCGTTGGCGAACCCAAGGCCCGTTGGTTGACGGGGCCGCCCCGCGGCACTTGGACAGATCCGATCATCAGCGAATGGGAGCTGACGGGCGAGGCGTGGACGGACGAGCACGCGCACGACGAGTTCGCCTACGTTCTCGAAGGCCAGCTCTTTGTCGAAAGCGACGGCGTGACCGTGGAAGCCAGCCAGGGTGATATGGTCTGTGTGCCCGCTGGCAGCATCGGAAAATACTTCGCACCGAAGTACGCGCGCATGTTGGGGATCTATGGCCCCAACCCGGCCGGCGAACCGATGAAAAACGCACGCCTCGAAAAGCTGGGCGCTTGAAGGCGCTTCCGTGCCGTCTCGCGCGAGCGTCATCCTAGACCAGCACGTCCGCTCTCAGCACCGTTTCGAGCCACTCGGTGAAGACCTGAAGCCGATGCGAGAGATGCCGGCGATGCGGATAGAGCAAAGTGATTGGCATCGAAGCGGGAGGGTGTGTCCGCATCACGTCCACGAGCTCACCCGACTCGAGATGGGTCTTCACATCGTAGGCCGGTATCTGGATGAGCCCCAGACCCGCGAGGCAGCACGCGATGTAGCCCTCGGCGCTGTTCACTGTCACACGCGCGCGCACGGAGCGGTAGCGTAGCTCGCCGTCTTCCACCCACTCCCAATCCTCGACGCGCCCCGTCGAGGGAGAGGCATAGCCCACGGCCCAATGCGCATCGAGCGTCTCGGGAGATCGCGGCCGGCCGTGACGCTTGATGTAGGAACGGCTGGCGACGTTGATCAGCCGCAGCTCTCCAACAGTCCGCGCGATCAACCCTGAATCCCGCAGAGGCCCGACGCGTAAGGCGCAGTCGACGTTGTCCTCGACGAGGTTGACGGTTCGATCCGACATGCTGAGCTCGACGGTGATGTCGGGATAGCGATCGAGAAAGGCGGGCAGAGCCGGCGCGATCGTGACGCGCCCGATGCGGCCCGGCACATCGATCCTGAGCTTTCCCGAGGGACGTGCGGCCGATTTGCGGAACAGCGTCTCGGCTTCTTCGACGTCCGCCAGCAGCCGCAGGCATCTTTCATAGAAGGCGAGCCCGTCATTTGTCGGCGCAACCTTGCGGGTCGTCCGGTTGAGGAGTCGCGTGCCGAGGCGCGTTTCCAGGTCTTGCACTGCCGCGGAGACCGAGGATCTCGGCAGCCCCAGCGTGTCCGCGGCCCGGGTGAAGCTCGCGCAGTCCACCACGCGAGCGAAGATGCGAAACAGCTCGATGCGGTCCACCGGCAAGCGTCTCCATTGTTCGGCGTTTCTGACATGTGATGCCAGATTGGCCATATTTATATATGGAAACTAGACGATATGCTCGATGGCGAAAAGGCTAGTTGAACGAGGAGATCATGGTCGATCACAGCATCAAGGGAAAGACAGCCATCATCGCAGGTGGTGGGAAAAACCTGGGCGGTCTCATAGCGAAAGACTTGGCGGCTCAAGGCGCCAAGGCCATCGCCATTCACTACAACAGCCCCTCCAGCAAGGCCGAGGCCGAGGCAACGGTCGCAGCGGTCAAGGCGGCGGGCGCACAATGCGTGGCCTTTCAAGCCGACCTGACGTCGGCAGGAGCTGTCGAGAAATTGTTTGCGGATGCCGTGAGCGCCGTCGGAAAGCCGGATATCGCGATCAACACCGTCGGCAAGGTGCTGAAGAAGCCGATGGTGGACATCACGGAGGCCGAGTACGACGAGATGAGCGCGGTCAACGCCAAGTCGGCTTTCTTCTTCCTCAAGGAGGCGGGCAAGCACGTCAACGACAACGGCAAAGTCTGCACGCTCGTGACCTCGCTCCTCGGCGCATATACGCCGTTCTACTCCTCGTATGCCGGAACCAAGGCGCCGGTTGAGCACTTCACGCGTGCGGCGTCGAAGGAGTTCGGCGCGCGCGGAATATCCGTAACGGCGATCGGTCCGGGCCCGATGGACACACCGTTCTTCTATCCCGCGGAAGGCGCCGATGCCGTAGCCTATCACAAGACGGCCGCCGCGCTATCGCCCTTCACGCCCACCGGCCTCACGCACATCGAGGACATCGTCCCCTGGATTCGCTTCCTCGTGTCGGACGGCTGGTGGATGACGGGACAGACGATCCTCGTCAACGGCGGATACACGACGAAATGATCCGCGCCCCGTGAGCGCGACAAGATATGGGCGCCCGCACGCACGGGCGCCCGTTCTGTTTGAATGGCGGGGGCTGCTGCCGGTCCGGCCCCGCTTCGCAGAGAGAAGCTTTTCGGCTAATATTCGACGTCGGACGATCACACGCCCTTTCTCGCGTCCAGGCCCGAAGGTCTGGTGCGATGCTCTGCGGAGGAAGGTGCAGCCATGGCTGAGTTGCTCGTCGCTGCCGCACTCGTCGCCGGTGTCATAGCCGCCCATGAAATCGGTTTCAGATTGGGCCTCAGGTCGCGATCCGCCGATGCGACCCTGGACCGCCAAGTGGCGCTCGTCCGGAACTCCACGGGCGCGCTGGTCGCGTTCTTGATCGGCTTTGCGTTCTCGGGAGCCGGTTCGCGCTTCATCGACCGGTTGGACATCATGGTCACCGAAGCCAATGCGCTTGGAACGGCGTATCTGCGTGCCGATACCCTTGCCGATCCATACCGCGGCGATCTCAAATCCGCGCTGAAGGAGTACACGGGCGATCGAGTCACTATGTTGAGCGGCGCCGGGCGCCAAGAGATCGAGACGCTGCTCGCCAAGGTCGGCGGCCTGCACCAACGCATGTGGCAAGCGGCCATCACGGGCACGCAGGACAATGCGCCCCTCATGGCCGTCGTGCTTCCCCCGGTCAACGAGGTCATTGATTTGCATGCGACGCACCTCGCCATGGCAAGGCGTCACCTGCCCATTCCGATCATGGGAGCTCTGCTGGGCACGACGGCAATCGGCGTGGCGCTGATCGGCTTCGGCAACGGGCGCGTGAACCGGCGCTTCTCGCTCCTCGACTCCGTCTACGGGGCCGTCCTCGCGGTTGCCTTGTGGATGACGATCGACCTCGACTATCCGGGGATGGGCATTATCCGGGTGACCGGCAACAGCTTCGTGGAAGCTCTGGCGGCGATGCAGTGAGCGTCGCGTCTCGCGAAATTAGGAGCCCCCGGACTAAGCCGGGGGCTCGAAGCGCGACGCAGCTTACTATGTGGGGGTGGGGAAAGCTGAAGGCTGCCCCGAGGGGGAGAGTGGGCAGCACGACCGTTCGCGCGCCTGTATGAAGAGGCACGCGCACGGCAAGTTGCTTTGATCTCGATCAACGCCTCATAATTGAACGATGACAGCGCGAAATTTCGTGCAACTCTTCCTTACGCGGGCGCCGCGACGTGACCGGCTTCCACCAGTCCCCTCAGCATCACGGCCGCGCCGCACTGCTTGGAAACGGCGTTGGAATCCCACACGTTGTCGGCAACGAACTTGCCCTTCGTGTAGTGGTTCGAGAAGCTCCACAGATACGGTGTGTTGATCTTGTAGAGCAGGCGGCTGCGCCAGCCGTTGTAGGCTTCCCAGCGATAGAGCATGTGCGCCAGCGTCCAGTCGGGCTTCTCGTCGAGCTTGTCGTAGCGGAGCGCATCCACCGCGCTCGACACCCAGTCTGATGGCGGCAGCCATTGCGCGGGCCGGCCCTTCGGCACCTGCACGGTTTTCTTCTTGAGCGAGTCGCCGTTGTGGAGATGCGACTGCATGTCGAAGCCGCATTCCATGCCGTGGATGATCGCCACGAAATACCACGGCACGCAGGTTTCCTCGAACACCTGGTCGTAGGCCTTGCGCCGCGTGGGATCGGTGATCTTCGAGACGTACCACATCACCTCCGAGCGCTTCTCGGAGCGGATCTCGCACGTGGCGAACAGGCGCCGGTAGTCCTCGGCAATGCTGTCGAAGGCGGGCGCAGTGATCGCCTGCGCCTGCGGGCCCTCGGGGATGTCGCGCGGCATCCGCTCCGCGTTGCGCGCCGTGCGAAGAAGCTCGGACGCGCGATCGAGCAGGCTGTCCACGTCGGCTGACGTTACGCCCCGCGCGTCGGGAGCCGACGCGCTGACGCTGTCCATGAAGTCCACGATGGCCGGCTGGATCTCTGTAAAGTCCTCGCTGGAGGACGAAGGCGCAAGGCCCATGCGAGGCACGGAAAGCCCAAGCCGCTGGGCTTCTTCGGAGAGGCCCGCGAGCGACGACCACGTGCCGCCATAGCGCTGGGCCCGGGCGGAAAGGCTGCCGATGCCGCCCGCGAGGGGAAGCGCCATTGCGGCTGCAAGGCCCTTTCCAAGCTGCCGGCGGTCGATTTGGACCCGTTTCATACGCGTTCCCTCGTCACATTTCGTTTGGCTATCCGCGACCCGAAAACGGGACGGCGAAAAGTCAGGATGCTCAACTCGACGGCACTTCGAGACCGACGGCCTTTTGCGAGGCCACCACCTGATCGCAATCGGAAGGGATGAGCCCGCCGAGCTCCGCGCCAGCGAGCTCGAAGCAGCCTTCGACGAAGGCATTCGCCGCGTGCGCCAGCGTCGAGCTTTGATTGAGGCCTACCGTCATCGCGCGATAGGTAATGCGCGCGAGCTTGTAACGCCCGATACCCTGCACCGTCACGCCGCGATGCGTGCCGCCCTCGGAGATCAGATAAGCGAACTTGTTCAGGATGCCGCTGTTGAAGTGCACACAGCCGTTGTCCTGATAAGCGGTCGATCCGCACTGGGGATCGTCGGGCGTCAGCACGTCGGAGTAGTGGTCGGGCTGTCCGCGATTGGCGAGCGAGAAGCGCGCCGCGCGGTCGAACATCGACTTGTTGTTGGCGTCCTTGAGGTTGGGATCGGCGAGGCTGCGCAGCGGCGACGTGATCGAGAAGCCGGGAGAGGATTCGCCAATCAGCCAGTTGCCGCCGTCGCCCCTCGCGTCGAACTCGATCAGCGCGCCGAAGATGTCGGCGAGCGACTCGTTCACCGCGCCCGGCTCGTTGAGATAGAGCAGGTTCTTCTCATGCGCGATGATGCCATGCGTCATCTCGTGAGCCACGATGTCGAGCGCGCCCGCATAGCCCGGGCCATACACCATGACGTTCGCCTTGGGGCAGTCGTAGGATTTGCTCGTGCACCAGTAGGCATTCTGCGTGCGCCCATGGCGGACGTAGGCTTCGAGCGGCGAGCCGCCTTGTCCAGCGTTGTCGTCGAAACCGTCGCGGCCGAACGTCAGGAAGAAGTAGTCGCGTACGATGCCTGCATTGCGGAACGCGACCAGCGCTTCCGGCGCGAGCTTCTCGATGCGCTTGCGCGTCTCCTCGTCGATGCCGAGCGAGCCCGGGAAGGTCGTGGCCTGGGCCAGATCGTACACCCGCCGCAGCATCCCCGAAGGCTGATCGCGATAATAGTAGAAGGCCTCGCCCGTGTTCGCGTCCACGAAGATGCGGAAGGAATCGATGGTGACCAGCCACGCGAGCCGTGTCGGCCCCGACTTCGCTTTGCCGATGAGAGCCGGATCGAACACGGTGAGATCAGGCTTCTTGATTTCGGCCTTGCTCGGGTCCGGCGCCAGCGGGAAGGCCCGTGAGGCGTCCGGCGCGCTGCGCAGCACATCCGCGAGCTTGGCCCGCGCGGCGGCGATGGCCTCGCCTTCGGCGATCTTGGGCTTGGTGTCATCGAGCGCGACGTTGGAGATCGTGCCGCTGAACTTCGTCACGCCGAGCGAACGGTCGACGTTGAGCTTCGCGGTGGAGCCGAACACGGGAATACCGTCCACTCGCTGCTCCACCTGCGCGACGTAGCGGTCCGGAAAATCCGGATCCTTGCGCCGTCCGATGTACTCCGGCTTCGCGCTCTTGTTCTTCGAGGGATAGAGCGAGCTGAGGCCGCCGGTGCCGAAATAGGCTTCCACCGCCCGCTTCGTTTCCTCCTCGGTCTGCTCGCGGCCGCCCTCGTTGGCCCCGAGCGACGGCGCACCCGAGCCCGGCTGCGGCGAGAGCCCCATCACGGTCGTCGGCAGTCCTGTCGCGGGATTGATGGTGACGCGCAGGTTGGGATGCGTCTTGCGCAATTCCTCTACCGCGCGCTCTACTTCGGCCTTCACGGCCGCTGGATCGCTCGCTGCTGCCGGTTGGGTCCCGCTCGGCGCGGCCGTGACCAGAGGCGTGGCCTGCTCGCCGTTCTGCGAGCCGGCGCCAGTCGCGTTGCTTGCGACCGTGGTCGTGCTCACGAGCCGCCGGCATTTCGTGATCGGCTCGGGCGACGCCTCGGCAACCGCGTAGATCTCGGGCGGAGTGGAAAGCCCGGCGCTGGCGACTGCAGTTCCAAACGGCGTCGCCGGATCCGACCAGAGGAACTCCATGGCAGCGAGATCCGTGCGGTCGCTGCCGCCGAGCTTGCGCGCATCCTTCGGAGAAAGTGCGCCGAAGCCGCTGCCGTTGAGGTCGATGCGCGGCCAGAAGCACTCGTTGTCGTCGATCACGCCGTCGCCGTTGAGGTCCTCGGTGAAGGCGGCATTCTGAGTGGCCGCACCGGAGAGGGTCGCGAGCTGGCGCGAGAACACGGCAAGATCGCTCGGACCCACCGCGCCGTCTCCGTCGAGATCGGCGAGCAGGCGCACCTCCTCGGGAACGAGCCGCGTCGCGGCTTCCAGCGCGTCGATGGCGGGAGCGTGGGTCTCGCCCTGCTTGGCGGGCGTTGCGCTCGCCTTCAGGATCTCCGCGATTTCGGCGGGCGTCTTGTCGGGTGCGAGCTCGAACAGGATGGCGGCCAGCGCGGCGACGTGCGGCGCGGCCTGTGAGGTGCCGCTGCAAACGCCGAGCGGCAGCTTGTCGGGCGAGAGCGTGCTCATGATGTCCACGCCCGGCGCTGCGAGATGACCGCCGATGTTCGAGAACTCGGCGCGCGCGCCGTTACGGTCCACGGCCTCCACCACGAGGATGTTGGGCGGACTGTCGCCGGTGGCGGACTCCTGCGTTCCCGCCCACGCGAACGGCGAGGCCCACTTGGCGTCGATCGGCACGGCGCGGTCGTCGGAATCGTTGCCCGCCGCGACGACGAACAGCACATGATCCTTCACGCGGCTCGCCATCAGGCGGATCAGGTTGGCCTGGTGCATCACGTGCAGCGCGAGACCGGGAACCTCCTCCGGATCTTCGTCGCCGAGCAGGTTGCTGGCCACAAAATTGTAGCCGAGGCTGATGTTCACCACCCGAAGATTGTCGGGCTGCATTAGGTTTGCGTAGACGTAGTCGAGCGTCTTGGCGAGCACGTCGTCGAACAGCAGCGCGTGCACCTGCCAGCCTTCGTCCACGCCCACGTGGCCCGAGTCGCCGACGATCTTGTCGTCCACCGCGATCGCATCCATGCGCGCGTCGGGAATGATGCCGTCGATGCCCGGCTGGTCGTCGCGCCGCGCGCCGATGATGCCGGCCACATGCATGCCGTGATGCGTGCCGCACCCCGCCGTGTGGTAGACCAGCGGCTTCACGTTCTCCATCGAAGCGAACGGCACCAGCGGATTGGTCGCAAAGCCGCCGTCGATGATGCCGATCTTCGGGCGCTTCGCATCCGGGTTGGCCTTGCGATGCTGCGCGAGCACGCTCCACACCGGCGGCAGACGGATGGCCTTGAGGCCCCAGTTGCCGTCCTGGCCGTCGCCGGCATTCCAGCGCCAGCTATAGATCTGGTCGCCCACCGTGATGGTGGCGCCCGCGCCCTTCGGCAGATGCTTGGCTTCCATCGTGGAGTTGACGAAGGCGCCCTCGACGATCCGCTCGTTTCTGAGATCGCGGATGAGCGGAGGCTCGAGGATGTTCTGGAGCTGCGCCTTGCGATCCTGGGGCGCGGCACCCGGGGCCGCGCCCACGGGGGCAGGCGCCTTGCCGTCCACCTCGACCGTGATCACGCCGAGCGGCGCGATCATCTTGGTGATACGCAGATTGTATTTCTTGAGCAGCGCCTCGATGTCCGCGTCGGTCGCGGTAGGTGCGAGCTGAATGACGTAGCTGTTGGGCTTGGCCACGGGCACCTTGCGCGCGGCGACCTCGACGGGTTCGCCCGCGGGCGTGCGGCCGCGGCGGCCGAACAGCGTGCGGAACAGGCTGGGCCGCGAGGTGCTGGCCTCGGAGGCTTCGCTGAAGGCGCCTTTCGGCTGGTTCTCCGCAGCCGGAGCCGCTTCCGTGCCGAGCTTGTCGGAAAGGAACGCAAAGACGGACTCGCTCCACGTCACGCTCGAACGCTTGGCATTCGGGTCGTTGGACTTCTTCGAGGCCTTCTCATCCGGCTCGATGTAGATGAAGTCGTCCTTGCCGGAGCTGCTTCCCGGCTGGCCGGGCTTGGGCGCAGGCTTCGTTTTCGGCGCGAACTTTTCCTCCAGCGAGCGCTGCAGCCTGTCGTATTGCGACGGCGGCAATTGCGCTTCGGCTGTCGAGAACATCGGCACGGTGAGCGCCATGAGCACCGCCATGGCAATTGCTGGCGTATGTCTCGGCATCGTTGCTGCTCCTAACTCGACAAAATTGACGTGACGTGGGGAGGTGAAGAGGTCTCGTGCCTCAACTTCCCCACCAATTGTTCCACTTACCCTTGATCCAGTCCCACCACCCTTGCTCCTGAGGCGCGGGCGCAGGGGCCGGCTGAGGCTCGGGTTGCGGCGCGGGCTGAGGCGTTGGCGCCGGTGCGGGAGCCGGTTCCGGCTGCGGAGCGGGTGTCGGCGCAGGTGTCGGTGTCGGCTCCGGTTGAGGCGGAACGGGCGCCGGCTCGGGTTGAGGCGCGGGCTCCGGCTGCGGCGCGGGCTCGGGCGCAGGCGTGGGCTCAGGCTGAGGCGTGGGTTCGGGTGCCGGTGCGGGCACTGGCGCAGGCTCCGGCGCGGGCGTGGGAGCAGGCGTCGGCGTAGGTTGCGGCGTCGGCTGAGGTGTCGGCGTGGGTGTCGGTGCCGGAGGTGCCGTCGCGCCGATCTCCACCACGGGATCGACGATCAGATTGCCGTCCGCATCGATGCCCGCATCGAGGCCCTTGGCGCGGCGCAACGCGGCGATCATCGAGGTGAATACGGGGACGTACACCTGCAAGGTCTTGTCGCCGACCTTGATGCGCTGGCGCACGTTCAAGTGCAGATGCAGGCTCGTGGCGGGCTTGCCGCCCATGTACTTCGAGACCTTGCCGAGCACTTGGCCCTGCTTCACCTTCGCGCCCGTCTTCACGGTGATCGAGCGCGGGTGCATGTGAAGATAGTAGTAGTCGGTGCCGTCGTTGGTCTTGAGCTGCACGGTGGTGTTGGAGGTCACGTTGACGATCGTGCCATCCGCGACCGCGACCACTTCCCACGTGTTGTCCTTGTAGCTCGGCGGACGGATGTCCTGGCCCTGATGGCCTGCGCCGCCGGGGCAAAGAGGCATGTCCCAGCCGCGAACCTCGCAGTAGTTGTCCCGCTGCTTCATCGGGTCGTAGTTGCGCGGATCGCTGTCGCTGCCGCCGGCCGCGCCCTTGCCGTTCCAGCCGCCGCCGCCATAGCCCCAGATCTGAGAGTTCATGTGCGGGAAAAGGCCGGGGCCGAGTTTCAGCGGGAAGACAATGTCGGGCGCATAGACGCGACGGTCCGCGCGTCCGCGGCCTTTGTCTTTCTCCAAGAGGTCTCCGGGCGGATAGTAGGCGAAGCCTGCTTGAGCCGGAGGCGTGGCCGTGCCCCCACCGGTACCCGGTTGACCTGTGCCAGGCTGCCCCGTTCCGCTTCCCGCGCCCGTATCAGTCCCCGGTGTGGTCGTCCCGCCGCCGGTGACGGGTGGCGTCGAGCCATCAGCCGGTGGCAGCAAGCTGCAACGCGCGAGCTGCACGAGATCGTTGCCTTGCACACCGGCGTCGCCAACACACGGCGTAAAACCGCGCTGAGGAGCCGTGCGCACGCCATTGAAGGCCGGTGCCATGCTCGGCGCCGCGAAGCTTTGCACCAGCGCGTATGTTGCGATGTCGCGCCCTAGAAGAGGCGAAGGCCCAGCCGCGAACGCGCGATCCTGAGTTGGCAGATGGGCGAACCCTGCGAAGCCGGCACCCGCGAGTGCGGGAATGACGCACAACGCAACTCCACGAGCAATCCTCACGCGACGTCCCCCGTATCCAGTGCAGTTTCACAGTGCATGTGGATCCCTCGCCGGATAATGCCCAAAGAGTTGGACCCTGGCAACGGAACCCCCGGCAGTGCGCCTTCTGGCGGGCGCTTGTGGAAACAATATAAAAACCAACAGCTTGTACCGTTGCCGTGCGAGCAGGAAAACCCTGGCCGTGCGGAGCAAAACCTAAGGAGCGCTCTCCGCCGGAAGCAGAGATTGCAGCATCGCGCGGGCTTCCGGCGAAAGGCGATCTTCCGGCAGATCTGCAGCAAGAACACGGCGGATTGCGGCTTGCACGTTTGCGGGTGCCGGTTCCGGTGCGACCGCCAGCGCCTGCGGGCCGCCAAGGCCGGGCGCCGCGGAGAAGAGCCCGCCCCAGTCGATGCCGATCGACGGTTTCGCCCAATCGCCCGAGATGCGCACCGGGATCGGGAACGCCGTCGGCGGAGGGATGGCCTTCACGCGGATTTCCTGGTTGAGCCGCTTGCTCGGTACGTTGACAGTTCCCGCCGAGTTGATCTCCACCTCAGAGCCGCCCATCGAGAGGCCCGGCTGGCTCCGGAGAATGCCTTTCTTGATGTCGTACTGCGCTTCGAGGCGCTCGAAGCCTGTCTTGAGGCCGAGGTCGAACTTCCAGCTTTTCCACCATTCGAAGATCATCCGGCGCACGTCGAAGCCGCGCAGCGCGCCTTGTCCCATGCGGAAATGCGCTTTCCCTTCGAGCGTGGAGGTGAGCTGGCTCTGGTTCTGCCCAGCGGCCGTCGCCGAGATCTCGACGTTGGATGTGCCGGAAAGAAGCGGCTTTCCGGTCAATTCGGTGATGATGGGCTCCGCCGCGACATCCGACATGGTGAGCACCACTGCGGCCTTGGGCGGCGCGGCGCGGCTGTCGACGTTGAGTGTGCCCGTTGCCTTGCCGGCGCCGACGGCCAGCTCTTCGAGCTGGGCATCCAGCACCCCGTCGGTGATCGCGGCTTTGACGCGTCCCTGCTTGAGATCGAGCGCGCCATAGGTGATCGCGGCGGCGTTGACGAGCACGTCGAGATCGAAAGCCCGAAGTGCCTTGAGATTGAACGGCTGCTCGCTCCATCCGGGCGCCGAGGAGGCCGTGGCGGACGCAGCTTCGGCCTGCGCGGCCGCTTGCGGGCCGCGCTCCAGCGTCGAGAGATCGTTGAGAAGCTGCTCCCAGCCCGCGGTCACCTGCGGCTCGAACTCTGTAACGGGTGACGCTTCAGGTGCGAGCGATGCGCGTCCTCCCTTGCCCGCGATCCGGCCGAGATCGACATGCTCGCTCGCAATCGTGCCAGAAAGCTTCGGCCGCACGCCGCCAAGATCGAGCTTGCCGTCGAAGCGGCTGCTCGTCGTGTTGATCATCACGTCGGTTTCGGTGAACGTCACGTCGCGCGTGGTGGCCAGCACCTTGCCTTCGAGCGAGGTCTTGAGCGGCTCGCCGGTCGCGGTCGTGTCCGCGCCGAACCAGCGCGCGAGATCGAAGAGAGAGGGCGTGGATGCGGTCACGTCGCCCTTGAACTCGGCGGCGGCCGAGAAAAGCGCGTCACCTTCGAGTGCCGCCCGCAACGGACGCCCGTCGATGCTCGCCTTTAGGGTCGACGATCCGCCCGCGACCATGGCATCGAAATCGCCGAGCACGATGTCGAACGCGACAGCTTCGCCACCTGCCACCAGCGTTCCCTTTGAGGTCGCGCCGCCTCCGACGGTGTCCAGTGTCTGCGCGGAGTTTATGGCGCTCACCGCGCGAATGGCCCCCGTCTTCCCGCTCCGGAAGCTAAGGGCGCCGTCCCCGATCGTGATGATCGGCGGCGGAGAGAAAGCGGCCACGGGCGCCGAGGTTGCCGGTTGTGCCGCCACGCTCGCAGCAGGCGTGCCGAACACCCAGTTGCGGGTGCCGTTCGCATCTTCCTCGAGCGTGATGTTCGGCTTGATCAGTTGCAGGCTTTCCATCCGCACGCGGCCCTTGAGCAGCGGCAACAGATCGACCGTGGTCTTCACGGTGTCGCCCAGAAAGAGATTGCGCTCCGGCATTCCCTCAGGATTGGAGACGGCCACCTGGTCGAATTCCACGTCGAGCTTCGGCCGCTCGAGCTTGGGCGGGATGTGAATGCGCATGGCCCCGATGGTCACCTTGCGGCCATACGCATCCCCGATGCTCTTGGCGAGTTGATCCTTGATGAGGCCTAGCGGCGGGAAGATGACGAGAAGCGCGATCGCAACGATGGCGCCGATCAGCAGCGTGCGGAACAGCCGCCACGCGGTTCGACCCGTCTTGCGCGGCGCCTCGGCCTCGGAGGGCGTTCCAGGATCTGCTGGCATGCGGGTCTCCACGCAACACACGGGACTGACATCATGCCGGATGCGCACCATGCCAGTATGCAAGCGGCATACTATTTGGCGCGCACTCCTTCAACCCGTGCCGCGCCTGCCACGCGCTTGTGCTCAGAGGCGTTGCGCGGAGGAGACGCCGGGTCTTGACGGACTTGATCGTGGACGGGCCGCCCGGGTAAGGTTCGCACCCAAATGGCCCGGCCCCGCTTGGCGGACCGCTGAGCGCTTAGGTATGTCTTGAGTAGACAAGGAAATGTCCGCATGACGATTGTTGGCGTGTCCGCTCGTGCGTACCGGCCCGCGACGGGACTGGCGGTCGTCATGCTCCTGTCGGCCAGTACGCTGGCCGCGGCCGCCGGCAAGCTCATCGCGGTCCAGTGGTCCGATCCCGAGATCAAGAGCTTCGTCAGCGCGACGGCGGCCAATCCGCCCCGTTCTCTCGGCCCCACCGCAGACGATCAGCTCGGCAAGCTCAAGCTGCCGGTGCTCGCCTTCGAGGCGACGCCCGGGGTCGCGGAGAACACGTTCCGCATCGGTCCGCGCCCGGCGACAGAGCGCGATGTCGTCATGGATGAGGCCGAGCCTGTCTGGTACCAGATCGTCGAACGTTATGGAGACGTGACGGTTTCCGTGTCGGCGGATCTGCGCGTGCAGCACGAGTTCCCGGCGAGCTACCCCATCTATCAGAACGAGAGCCGGGGCGCCGCGCCCCAGGCGGGACCCACGGTCTCCGTGTTCGACGATCGCAACGAAGGTGGCGAGGAAGGCCTCCTCGCGGAGTACACGATCACGAAGTTCGGCGTGCCGTACACGGTGACGGTCGAATGCACAGCCGAAGCCAAGGATCAGTGCCGCGATACGAGCCAGATCTCGAAGGACAGCGAGCTGTTGAAGCTGATCCGCGCCACGCCCCCCGCCGCGACGACGCCCTAGCGAGAATTACCGAGCGGGTCGCACCTGGATTGCCCGTATGTCCACACGTATCTGGACACCGGCCTGCGCCGGTGTGACGGTTTTGACGTGTGGAGGCGGCTTGCCTCAATTTCCTCGTCACCCTGGCGAAGGCCAGGGGCCAGACACGCCAGAAATGGGCCAATCCATCGCTGCTCGGGAGCGCATCGAACGGCGCGGCGTTTACACCGCGAGATTGCCGCTGATCGCGAGGCGCCCGCCACGCGGAGCTGCATCCGCCAGGGCAAGGTCAGGTCCGAGCGGCGTTCCATGATCCATGGCCCGGATCGCACCGTCGCGGGCCCCGGTGATCATGTTGGCGCTGATGAGGCACGCGCCCGCAGCCGGGTCTGACGAGATCAGGATGCCCACGCCCGCGTCGCGGATCAGGTTTCCGGTCATCGCCACGTTGCGTAGATAGGCTCCCCACCCGGCCAGGATGCCCGCCGTCGGCGCGCCTTCGATCACGTTGCCGGTCACCGTGGTGTCCGCCTCGATACCGATGCCCACTCCGCGCTTATCCACAGGTTCGTGCTCGCGCCGGAACAGATTGCGGACGAGATTGCCCTGCACCACGGCGAGCCGTCCGCCCTCGTTGAAGTTGGTGACGGCGATGCCGCTCGCGGCGTTGTCTACGACATTGCCCGAGATGAGCGCGCCTTCGAACGCAAACTCCGCGTAGAGCGCCACTTCGCCGATCGTGCGGCACGCATTGCCGACCATCTGGATGTTGCTCGCTCCGTTCCCGCGGATCGCGGAATAGGCGCAGTCCGTTATGCGGTTGCCCGAGACCAGCACGCCGCCTGCGCGGAACACGTTGATGCCGTTTCCGTTCTGCCCGCTGCCGCCGCCCTTGGTAGCGATCCGCTCGATGCGGTTCGCCTGAACGAGGCTGCCGTCCTCGCCGGGGCTGCTCCGCCAGATCTGCACGCCGTTGTTGGCACAGTCCGAAATCGCGTTGTGGCTCACGTCGAGCCCGCGCGCATCAAGGCTGAAGAGGCCAGCCTGCGACATCTCCCGCAGCGTGCAGTCGGTGATCGTCCCTGCCGACCGGGTCAGCGCGATGCCGTTGAGCAACCCGCGCCGCACGTCGAGGCCGGACAGCGTGAACCCCTCGCAATCATCGAGCGAGACGAGGCCCGTCGCCTGATTGGCGTCCATGCCGAGCAGATTACCGTCGAGGACGAGCCCTTCGAGGCGGACGCCCGCCGCCTTGCGTCCTGAGAGAAAACTGCCTCCGCCCGTGAATTCGAGAACGGTGCGTCCGGATGTTCCAATGAGATGCGTGCCGGGCCTCAGCGCCAACGCGCCGATGCGAAAGCGTCCCGGCGGAAGGGTGACCGGGAGACCCTGGCTGGCCCCGCTGTCGATGGCGGCCTGCAAGTCTGCCGTCTGCTCCACGCCGTCTTTCGGCAGGAGGGCAAATGGCAGGGATGATGCGGAAGCCTTCGAGTGCGCACGCGGTCCCGCCTCGCCTCCCGCGCCCGTTGCGGCCTGGGCGGAAAACCCAGCGGCGGCAAGGCCGGTCGAGACCAGTCCGGTCGAAAGAAGGGTGCGGCGATCGAGGGGCATGAGAGGCTCCGGACGCCCATCATGCACACCCCCGGTTAAAGGACCTTAACGTGCCGGCGTGAGGGGGGCGGCCGGCCGAGGCAGGTCCGGATGATCTCGAGCCCGCCGATGAGCGCCGTCCCCCAGTCGAACCGCATCGCCTTGGGATCGGCCCGCGACTTGAGCAACGCAGGCTGAATTTCCTGGGGAATATGAAAAAAGCCGACAGTCGCCGGTTGCTCACCTTGCTCCGCCAGAAGCAGCGAGTGGTAAAAAATGGCGTTGCAGAGATAGCCGCCCGCATCGTCCGAGAGTTCGGCAGGAACGCGCAACGCGGCGAGGCGGCGTTTGATTTCTTCGGCGGGAACGTGCGTCGCGTGGGTCGCAGGCCCGCCGCGGACGATGTGGGTGTCGCTCGGCAGCGCGCCCACGGCATCCTCTGCAGAGCGGCACAGATTGTGCGCCTGCGTCTCGATCACGAAGCAAGTAGCCTTGGACGATACGCCGAAATGCAACACCAGCTTCGGCCGCTCCCGCTCGTAGAGCGTCTTGAGCCGGCCGGGCGCTCGTTCCCATTCCGTGGGCAGGATCCTGGAGACCACCCGGTGCGCGCTGAAACGGCGTGCCGCGAGATGGGCGAGCTTGGGCACGAACCGTTGGCTGGCGTTCTCGGCGACACCAGGAAATGGGCCGAAGCCCGTCAGAAGAATGGTATCTCGCTGACGCATTGCCTCAAGAAATTGCCCCTGGATTGGGCGTATTGACGGAGGAAGCCCGTGTCACGAAGTCGAAGCCTATCCGTGTTTTATCGCAATCGGCGGTAGGCTTCATCACCGCAAGCAGCGCTGGCGGCGATTGGCGTGATCCCGTTTGAAATGGCGCCGGATCGGAATTACGCTCTCGCCCGATTTTGCAGGGCCGCTTGCGAGACTTGGGAACGCCGTGCCGTTCCTTCAATGGCGGATACCTGATGCGGACTGCATTTTGGGGGAGGCGACCTTGCGTAGCTTCGGTGTGATCGCGGCTTGTCTTTCGGCGCTGATGCTAGCGTCGTGCGGAGAAGCTCCCAAGAGCGGCAGTCCGCCGCCTGCAACCGCGCCCGCGCCCCAGGCCGAGCCGCCGCCAGTGACGGACGAGGTCGCGCCGTCGGCACCCGAGCCCAAGGCCGAGGCTCCGAGCGAGACCGATGGCGCACCGGCCGGCGGGTCTCCGCCCGCGGCCGGGGAAGAGGAAGCGCGCCCAAGAGCCGCGGCGCGTCCGCCTGCCGCTGCGAAACCGCAGGCCCCCGCTCCGTCCTCCGCGCCCGAGCCCGTGGGCAGCGGCGCGCCGCCCCCTGACGCGATGGCGCCCGGCGCACCTGCGCCGCCGCCGCCACCGGCCGCCGAGGAGGCCAAGACCGCTCCGGGCGAGTGGGATGTCGTGCCTGTCTACTACGGTACGGATCGCGCCCAGACGCCGAACGACAAGCGGCTCGACTATGGCAGCGAGCGCGGGCGGCGCCTGGAGCTCGGCCGCGCGCTCGTCACCGTTCCCAAGGCCCACAAGGTTCCGTCCATCGAGCGGCCCTGGGCCATCCGCGTCTTCAACGTCACGCTCTACGAAGAGGCGGAGGACCCCAATCGCCATTTTACGATGGAAGAGATCAAGACGCTCTCGGAGGAGGAGTTCCTGGCCGCCGTGCGCGAGCGGCTCGCCGCCTCGTCGCGCTATAAGGATCACGCCTTCATCTTCGTGCACGGCTACAACACGAGCTTCGACTACGCCATCTACCGCACGGCGCAGATCTCCTACGATCTGAAGTTCGACGGCGCGGCCTTCGCCTACAGCTGGCCGTCGGGCGGCGGGCTCGCGAGCTACACCTACGATCGCGAGAGCTCCGGACAGTCCGAGCCCTATCTCAAGCAGTTCATGGAGCTGGTGATCAACAAGACGGGCGCGAAGTCCGTGAGTATCATCGCCCACAGCATGGGCAACCAGCCGACGCTACAGGTGCTGCGCGACTTGCGTTACGCCAAGCCAGAAGGCGTGCAGATCAGCCAGATCATTCTGGCCGCGCCCGATGTCGATCGCGACAACTTCGAGAACATCGCAAGCTCCATCAAGGGTCTCGCCGACGGCGTCACGCTCTACGCCGCCGGCAACGATCGCGCCCTTCGCGTCTCGCGCAATTTCTACGGCGGCATTCCGCGCGCGGGCGACGTGCCGGCCACGGGGCCGCTGATCCTGCCGGGCATCGACACGATCGACGTGACCGCCGCGAGCATGGACAGCCTCGGCCTCAATCACTCCGGCTACGCGGAGAACAACGCGCTTCTCTCCGACATCGCCGCGCTGATCGCCAGCGGTACCCGGCCGCCGAAGCTGCGCACCCCGAGCCTGGAGGAGGTGACGACGGACCGCGGCGTCTATTGGCGCTACCCTGCCGCGCGTTGAGGGCGGAAGGATTCGTTAACTCCGCTTTGCGACAGTCCGGGATCGCGGTGTTGTCGTAGCGTGGGTGTGAAACGATGCGTGGCGTTGGAATGGCCGGCTGCAGCCGGTTGGCTCTGAAAGCGGGCATGAGCGCTCTGGCGGTCATGCTGATGGCCGGACTTCCCGCCGCTGCCGCTGAAGACACGCCGGCAGCTTCAGCCGAGGCAAAGGCCGACGCGCCGCCGCAGGCCGACTATTATACGCGCCGCGCCAAGTCGATCCTGGAAGCCGAGAAGAGCAGTATCGAGAAACCGCATCCGCTGGCCGCGTCCTATCCGGGCATGGACGTTGTGGTATGCGAAGCCGGGTGCACGACCATCGGCAAGCCTGAGGTCGTCTACGCAAAGCGCCATGCCGAGGCCGCCAAGACGGTGACGCAAGGTTTGCTCGTTCCCACATCCGACAACGGCGAAACCGCCGCCGCACCCGGCGCGGTGCTTTCGTCGAATGCGGCCGCCTGTGTGGCCGGGTGCTATGGAGGTGAGGGAGACGCGTTCGAGGCTTATCCCGAATCCCCGGTCGGAGAATGGTCCACCTCCGTTCAGACGACAGCCCCGCGCGACAAGCTCTCGCCGATCCGCTGAGCAGCGGCCCTTAGCCGCCAGCGAGCGCGGCGCGTATCTTCTCCGCGTTCTGGGCCAGAACGGCGGGATCCTCCATCTTTCCCGAATGCGGTTTCATCGGCACGCCTGTGTGCCGCGGCACCACGTGAATGTGCAGGTGGAACACGCTCTGTCCGCCGGCCGCCTCGTTGTACTGGAAGATGCTGACGCCGTCGGCCGCGAATGCGCTTTTGACGGCGCGGGCCACCTTCTGCACCACCGGAAGCAGCTTGGCGAGCGAAGCGGGATCGGCATCGAGAATGTTGCGCGCGGCCGCCTTGGGCACCACGAGCGTGTGCCCCGGCGCCTGCGGCATCACATCCATGAAGACGAGCACGTCGTCGTCTTCCAGAACCTTGTGGGCCGGAATCTCCCCGCGCAGGATCTTGGCGAAGACGTTGTTGGTGTCGTAGGCCATCGTGCTCACCCCAATCTCAGGTCTGATGCTGCCTTCTATGAGCATCGCCTTTGCCATTCTGCAAGCCCTCACGAGCTTTGCCTTGATCTCATGCGGATGAAGCGGGTTCCCCACGGCGCGCCCTATTGTCCGTTGCCGTCCCGCTTGAATGGTCCGTGCTCGCGCAGAAGCTCGTTGACCTCGGCCACCTCGCTGCGCTCTTCCTCGAGATAGCGGGCCACCGCCGCCTCGAGGCGCGGATCGGCGAGCCAGTGGAGAGAGTACGTCGTCTCGGGGAGATAGCCGCGCGCGAGCTTGTGCTCTCCTTGCGCGCCCGCTTCCACACGGGGAAGCCCGTGCGCGATCGCATAGTCGATGGCCTGATAGTAGCAGAGCTCGAAATGCAGGAACGGATGGTGCTCGATCGCGCCCCAGTAGCGCCCGAACAGGCAGTCTCCGCCGATGAGGTTCAGCGCGCCCGCCACCAGCTTCCCGTCACGCCGCGCGAACACGAGCAGACACCGATCCGCGAGGGCCGCACCGAGAAGTGAGAAGAAGGTGCGGTTGAGATACGGCCGTCCCCACTTGCGCGATCCGGTATCCGTGTAGAACGCGAAGAACGCATCCCAATGGGCCTCCGTGATTTCCGCGCCGGTGACCGAGAAAATTTCGACGGCGGCCTGCGCGTCAGCCCTCTCCTTGCGGATCGCCTTGCGCTTGCGAGAGGCGAGCGTCTGAAGAAAATCGTCGAAGGTGCGATAGCCCGCGTTGTGCCAATGGAACTGCTGGCCGGTGCGTCTCAGAAAGCCGCCCTCGCCGCCGAGCCGCGTCCATTCGCCTTCGGTCAGGAACGTCACGTGCACCGAGGATGCGCCGATGCGATCTGCAACTTGAATGGCCGCACGGGCGAGCAGCAGTTCCGTCTCGGCCTCCTTTGCGCCAGGCCGCGCGAGAAAGCGGCGCCCCGGAACCGGCGTGAATGGCACGGCGCCCTGCAGCTTCGGATAATACTGTCCTCCCGCGCGGTGCAGCGCGTCGGCCCAGGCGTGGTCGAACACGTACTCGCCCTGGCTGTGCGTCTTGGCATAGAGCGGCATCACGCCGGAAATTGCGTCTCCCGGGCCTTCGAGCACGAGGTGATGGGGATGCCATCCGCTTCGCTCGCCGACGGTCCCGGCCGCCTCGAGCGCGCCGAGAAACGCGTGCGAGAGAAACGGATTGTACGTCGCCGCATCCGGGTTAGCGCAAGCGTCCCACGCATCGGCCGCGATGTCGCGGATGCGCGGCACGACTTTCACGAGTCTCTGCTCCGCGTCGCCCAGCGTCCTGCTCCTATCGAGGCTCGAAACCTAAGCGTCCACCCGCGCGCGTTCGGCAAGCCAGCCTTCCAGCTCTCTCAGCGCACGCCGGGACATGATGCGCTTTTTCTCTGCCCCGCGCTCCTTGCCTTTGAGCCGACGTCCGTCCGCCCCCGACGTCGGCGCGTCGTCGAGCGGAGGCAGCAGCCCGTAGTTTATGTTCATAGGCTGGAACGACGGCGCGGAGGCGCCGGCATCGAGAAGATGCCCGCCTGTGATGTGGGCGATCAGCGCACCGAGCGCCGTCGTGGGCGGAGGCGGAGAGAGAGGCTCGCCCTTCCGCTCCCAAGCCGCGAAACGTCCGGCGAGCAAGCCGATCGCCGCGCTTTCCACGTAGCCCTCGACCCCGGTGATCTGACCGGCAAAGCGAAGCCGCGGCTCGGCCTTGAGCCGGAGAGAGCTGTCGAGCAGCTTCGGCGAGTTGAGGAACGTGTTGCGGTGAAGGCCGCCCAAGCGCGCGAACTCCGCGTCTCCGAGCCCCGGGATCATGCGAAACACGCGCACCTGCTCCGCGTGCTTGAGCTTGGTCTGGAAGCCCACCATGTTCCAGAGCGTGCCGAGCGCGTTGTCCTGCCGAAGCTGCACCACGGCGTAGGGCCGCCGCCCCGTGCGGGGATCACTGAGACCCACGGGCTTCATGGGCCCGAAACGCAGAGTCTCGCGGCCTCGTTCCGCCATCACCTCGACCGGAAGGCATCCGTCGAAATAGGGAGTTGATGCTTCCCAGTCCTTGAAAGTGGTCTTCTCGCCCGCGAGCAGAGCGTCGATGAAAGCTTCGTACTCGTCTTTCGACATCGGGCAGTTGAGGTAGTCAGCCCCGGTTCCGGCGGGTCCCGCCTTGTCGTAGCGCGATTGCTTCCAGGCGATCGTCTGGTCGATGCTCTCGAGATGCACCACGGGAGCGATGGCGTCGAAGAAGGCAAGCTCGGTTTCGCCCGTGAGCGTCTTCACCGCCTCGCTCAGCGCGGGAGATGTGAGCGGCCCGGTCGCGACGATCACGCTGTCCCAGTCTGCTGGCGGCAGTCCGGCCACTTCGCCGCGCTCAATCGTGACCAGCGGATGCTGGGAGAGCCGTGCCGTCACCTCGGCCGAAAAGCCGTCGCGATCCACCGCCAGCGCGCCGCCGGCCGGCAGCTTGTGCCGGTCTCCCGCCGCCAGGATGAGCGAGCCCGCGCGGCGCATTTCCTCGTGCAGCAGGCCGACTGCGTTGTTTTCCCAGTCGTCGGACCGGAAGGAGTTGGAGCAGACCAGCTCCGCGAGGCCTTCCGTCTTGTGGGCATCCGTCATGCGCTCCGGGCGCATTTCGTGGAGAACGGCCGGGACGCCCTGGGATGCGATTTGCCAAGCCGCTTCCGAGCCCGCGAGGCCGCCGCCGATTACGTGAATGGGTGTGTGTTCTGTCATGGCGCCGAGCCTATCACAACCTTAACGGCCGTTCGTCAAGCTGCCTCTTTGCCGGTCCGCCAGCCTGGAATGGACATATGGGTATTTCTGGCGCATAAAAATTCACGGAACATGCTCACTAGGAGCCTTAATATCGGCCATGTCCATCATCCCGAAACCTGACAGCATCACGTGTAGCAGGGCCGAAGTGGACGTGCTGGTCGTCGAGGATTCCTGGAACGTCGCCCAATCCTTGAAGGGCATCGTGGAAAAGGCTGGCGCCCGGGTTGTGGGACCGGTGCCCTCGGTAGCCGAAGCCCTCAAGGTCATAGATGACCAGCCTGTGTCCCTCGTGCTCGTCGACATGAACCTCAGGGACGGTTTCGCGGATCCGCTGGTGGATGTGCTGATCGAGCGGGGCATCGCCTACGCCATCATAACCGCCTACGAAGCGCTGCCCTCGAATGCCGATCGCGAGGCGCTTGCCCGCATGAGCAAGCCGCTCGATCACGATCGCATCGCGGAGTTCATTCGCGACTTCAGCGCCAGTCAGGCGAACGCCTGAGCGCCACCCCCGTCATGTGAGCGTCAGGTCGGCAGGCGCGAGTGGCAGCCAGATGGTGCAATTTGCGCCATGCTCCGGAAACGTCAGTGTCACCATCGCATCCGCCTCATACTTCAAGAGATCGCGGATGGTGCTCGTGCCGAACCCTTCCGGCCCGATCTCGCCCGTGAGCGGAAGACCACGCTCCTGCCACTCGATCACGAGAATTTTTGTGTCCGGCAGCTCTGTGCTCTCGATGTGCCAGGTGACGAAAACCCGGCCCTCCGGCCGTGACAGCGCGCCATGCTTGACCGCGTTGGTCGAAAGCTCGTGCAACACGAGGCTTAGGGATTGCGCAAGCGCCGGCCGCAACAGAATGCGCGGGCCGGTGAGCGCGTCGGCGCTTGCGTCCTGGAACGGCGCAAGCTCGGTTTGAACGAGCTCCGCAAGCTCGAGCCCGTGCCACTTCTCCCGGCTCAGCATCGAATGCGTGCGCGCCATGGAGCGGATGCGCCCGCCGAGCGCCAGGTAGAAATCCTCGACCGAGGATGCGTTCTCGCGCGAGCGGTCCACCACGGCCTGCACGAGCGTCAGCCCATTCTTGACGCGGTGATCGAGCTCGCGGACGAGCAGTTTTCGCCGCTCCTCGCCCGCGCTTCGTTCCGCGATCAGCGCCGAAAGCGAAAGCGAGCAGGCGACCATCGACACGATGGTGATCTGCGACCACATGATGTCGACGTCCGTGATGTCGCCCCGCTGCGCGACGACGCAGGCCACCAGGATGAACGCAACGAGCGAAGCTCCGATCGGCGAATAGGTGAGCGGCTGGCGGATGGCGAGCAGCAGCAACGGCGGAAACAGGATGGCGACCGGAATGCGCAGCTCCGCGCCGTGCTGCCCGATTGCGCCCGGATAGAGCGCCGTCGCCGTAGCGGAGACGAGGCCGATCAGAAGCAGGCCCTCGATATGATCGCGCACCGGGATCTCGCGAGAGGCGAGCGTGCGCAACCCTAGAATCATCGGCGTGATGGCGATAACGCCGATCAGGTCTGAGCGGAACCAGAGATGCCAGTGCGTGAGAAGCGGGCCTTTGGCCTCGCCGAGTATCTTGATCGTCACGGCCCCGATGGCCGCGCCGAGCGCTGTTCCCACGGTCGCGGCGACGAAAATGCCGAACACCCGGCGCAGGCTGTCGAAGCGCAGGTCCGTGCCGAGAAACCGTTCGGCAAGCCACGCCACCGTCAGGCACTCGACCACGTTCGCGAAAGCGAACAGGGGCGCCAATGCATAGATCCGCCCGGCGGCCATGTTCGCCGCCATCGTTGCGATGGCCACGCCGGTTGCGACCGGCACGAAGCTCGCCCGCCCGAAGACGAGCAGTGCACCCACCGCGATGCCCGAGGCAGGCCAGAACACGGCGACCCCGCTCGGATGGGCGAGCAATGCGAGCCCATAGCGCGCGGCGAAATAGTAGGAGGCCGTCATCAGCGTTGCGGCGAGAACGCCTATCCCCACACGCTCTAGGCTTACCGCGCCGCCCGCGCCTCGCTCGGCCTCGCCCCGCTTCTCCTGCCCGGCGGAGGTCGCAGACTCGCTCCTCAGGAAGAGCGGCGCGCGTGTCATGACGCGCACTGTCCGCTCGCGTCGAGATCGGCCTTTACCGCGTCGAAGGAGTCGAACTCGCCGACGGGCGCGATCTCCTTTGCGCCGCTCGCATCGAACAGCCAATACCAATCGAAGCTGCCCCCGAAACGGAGATAGCGGTGCTGCTGGGCGACAATGGAATCCTTGAGGTCGGAAGTGCACCACGAGAGGATCGCGAAATCGTTCGCCGGCATCACATAGCGCGCGGTTCGCGATTTGAGGGTGAATGCATGGAGCGCCGAGGAGGTGGCCCAGGCAGGCGAGAGGAAAAAAAGCGTCTCGCCGTCGGCGGAGAATTGCTTGTTCTGAAACGCGCACAGAGCCTGGCTGGGTTCGGATCCCGCGTGCCCTCGGATCAGCAACTCGTCACCGGCGCCGTCGATGCGAACGCGCCGCAACTCGTCCGGTGCGCTGAGCGCGGTGCAGTCGCCGCTATCGTCCTCGTCGGGGCTTTTGGAAGCTGGCTTTGCCGAGCGCGTATAGATCACCCATTGCTGATCGGGCGAGATGACGGCCTCGCTGTCGCGCTGCTGGCTGGTGAGCGTTTTGCGGTTGTTGCCCGTGAACAGCACGACGTTGCCGTTCTCCACGGCGACGCGTAGCCGGGCTCCGGCCACGGCGTCAGACGTAAAACAGCCGATCGCAACAAGAGCCGCGATCGGCGCGAGCAGCACCCCGGCTGCCATGGTTTGAGCGCGTGAGGCGCAGACGCACATGATCTTCATCCGAGCTCGAAACAGGCCCTCTCGCGACGTGGCCGCGTGTGGGGGCGCCCCGCACGGCGACGCTCAGTGATACCCCTCGCCGGCTCTCACCTTGCCGCGGAACGTCCAGTAGACGAACACGGTATAAGCCAGGATCACGGGCAGCAGGATGAGAACTCCGATCAGCATGAACAACTGCGACGACGGGTGGGCGGCCGCCTGCCAGACGTCCACGTTGGGTGGCACGATGTAAGGTAAATTCGAGACCGCGAGGCCGATGAACCCGAGCAGGAACAGCGCGATGGTCGAGACGAAGGGAGCCGTGTCGCGCCCGGCATGAAGCGCCGACCAGCACGACCACGCCGCATACGCCGTCAAGAGCGGCACGGGAGCTAGAATCAGGAAGTTCGGCAGCGTGAACCAGCGCTCGAAGATGCGCGGCACCGCGAACGGAGTCCAAAGGCTCACGATCACGAGAGCAAGCAGCACCAAGGGAAGAATGCGCTTCGCTTGCTCGCGCGCTTGCGTCTGAACCTCGCCGTCTGTTTTCATGACGAGCCAGGTCGCGCCGAGAAGGGCATAGCCCGCCACCACGGCAACGCCGGTGAGCAGCGAAAACGGAGAAAGCCAATCGAATGTCCCGCCCGCGAATACGCCGTCGCGCACCGTGGGCCCTTCGAGCAGCGCGCCGAGAATGATGCCCTGCATGAACGAGGCGACGATCGAGCCCCCCGCGAACGCAAGATCCCAGATCTGGTGGTGAGGCTTGGCGACCCAGCGGAACTCGAACGCCACGCCGCGGAACACCAGCGCCAGAAGCATGATGATCACCGGCAGGTAGACCGCTGGCATGATGATCGAATAGGCCAGCGGAAAGGCCACCAGAAGCCCGCCGCCTCCCAGCACCAGCCACGTTTCGTTGCCGTCCCAGAACGGCGCGACCGAGTTCATCATCTGATCCCGGTCCGCTTCCTCCGGGCTCGCCGGGAACAGGATGCCGATCCCGAGGTCGAAGCCATCCAGCACCACGTAGAGCGCCACCGCGACGCCGAGAATGGCGACCCAGATGAGCGGGAGCCAATAGGACGTGTCTTCCATGGGCTCACCTCGTCCCTTCGATGGCTTCGTGGGCTGCTTCCTCGGCCGCCGACAGCGGTCGTGACGGCACGCCCTCTGGCGGCTTGACGGAGGCGCCCGCAGGTCCCTTCTCGATCAGCCGGTTGATGTAGTAGATGCCCATCGAGAAGACGACCGAGTAGATCAGTACGAACAGCACCAGCGTGGTCAGCACGGCCCCGGCGGAAACGGGTGAGGCTGCCTCCGCCGTGCGCACGATGCCGGTGGCGAGCCAAGGCTGCCTCCCCGTCTCGGTCACCCACCATCCGGCGAGAATGGCGATGAAGCCGGCAGGCCAGGAGATCGAAAGCGGCCATAGGAACCACCGTGTGTGGAACAGCGCGCCGCGCCACCACAGGAATGCGCCGATCGCGCCCGCGGCTATCATGAGTAGGCCGAGACCCACCATGATGCGGAACGCGAAGAACACGGGCTTCACTGGCGGCCTGTCCTCAGGCGCGAAGTCCTTGAGGCCCTTGAACAGGCCCTCCCACTCGTGGGTGATGATGAGGCTCGCGATGTTGGGCAGTGCGATCTCGAAATGGTTCTTCTCCTCCGTCTCGGAGGGGATGGCGAACAGCACCAGATCGGCTGGCTTGCTGCCGTCCCAATGAGCCTCCATCGCCGCGACCTTCGCCGGCTGATGCTTCGCCGTATTGAGGCCGTGCATGTCGCCGATGACGAGCTGGAGCGGAGCGAGCAGCGCCACCATGCCGATGCCCATTCGCAGCATCGTCTTGGATTCTTCGATGAAGCGTCCGGCCAGCAGATAGCGCGCGCCCACCGCCGCCACCACGAGCGATGTTGTGAGATAGGCCGCCGTGAACATGTGCGAGAAGCGGTAGGGGAAGCTCGGGTTGAAGATGATCTCGAACCAGCTCACCGGATAGGCGATGCCCGCGCGCACCTCGTGTCCGGCCGGAGTCTGCATCCAGCTGTTGGCCGCCAGGATCCAGAACGCCGACAGCGACGTGCCGATCGCGACCAGAACCGCCGCAGTCACGTGAAGATTGGGCGAGACCCGGTTCCAGCCGAAGAGCATGATGCCGAGGAAGGAGGCCTCGAGGAAGAAGGCGGTGAGCACCTCGTAGCCGAGCAGCGGCCCGAGCACGTTGCCCACGATCCGCGAGAAGCCGCTCCAGTTGGTGCCGAACTCGTAGGAGAGCACGATGCCGGACACGACGCCCATCGCGAAGCTCACGGCGAAGATCTTCGTCCAGAAGCGGGCAAGCCTGTGCAGGTGCTCCCGCCCGGTCATGCGCCAGCGCACGAGCAGCGTCGCGATGAAAGCCGCGAGCCCAATCGTGAAGCTCGGGAAGATGATGTGGAACGAGACAGTAAATGCGAACTGAATACGCGCCAGAAAGGTTGCGTCGAGATCCATGGACCGCCATCTCGATAAGGGTTGAGCGCGAAAAGCGAGCGCCGGGACACCCGGACGTCCGCAGCATACTGGCGTGCGTCGGCCGTGCCGTCGAGCCCCCCGTTGGACGCAGGCAAAGGGGAGCGTTCCTGGCTTGATGGCGGAAAGCGTGCTAAGAGGGCCGCTCGTGTTTTTCAGGAGCACGGAGGACGCACATGGACACGAAGGTCATTGTTGCCATCGCCGCGGCCATTGCGCTGGCGGTGATCGCCTACACCGCTTTCACGCCGCAGCCCGCGACAGGTCCCGCCACGCCACCCGAAGCAACCGCACCCGCTCCTGCGCCGGCACCAGCGCCGTCCGCAGCTCCCACCCCCGCGCCAGAGCCGGCCCCGGCTCCCGAGACACCTCCTCCTGCTGCGCCGCAATAACCTGGCGGCGACCCTGCCTGTGAGGTTGAGAAATGCCCCTGGAGGCGAGAGAAGCTTTCCGGAGATTTCTGTGTGCGCCGCGTTTGGCGTTTCTCAACCTTAACGCCGCATGTCCCATAAGCGCGGCGAGGCTCGCGCGCTGATCCCGGCGCGTGGGCACGTCACGCTTGTGACATAATAATTTCGCGATGACTCATTGCTCTCGGTAGAGATCAACGGACGGCGAGCCGCCGGAGATCGTGATCGCGGCCGGAAGCCGGAAAAGCACGAAGCGGCGCAAGGTTTTGTCGCTCCGTGTTCCCCACGTGACTGCCTGCGCCTGCCCAAGTCGCTTTTTTCACCGGACCCATGCCCGCGCGAACGCCCCGTCCGCGACCGGATCTCACCTAAACGGAACATCAGGACCCCCCATGTGGAGCTACCGCAAACGTCTCGACCGCGACCTCGTGCGATGGCGCGAGGCGGGTTGGATCACGCCGGAGAACGAAGCCGCCATTCGCCATGACGCAGAGAGGGGCGTCCGCACGCTGGGGCTGGCCAACTCGCTCGCCATTCTCTCCGCGGTCCTGATCGGCTTCGCGGTCATGAGCTTCGTCGCCTCCAACTGGCAGGATATGCCGCGCGTGCTGCGCCTGGGGCTGCTGATCGCGTCGCTGTGGACGTCCTACGGACTATCGGGCTTCTTCGCCCGCCGCGGCATGGCCGGATTTTCTCATGCCGCCATTCTTCTTGGCGTCGGCATCTTCGGCGGCAGCATCATGCTCATCTCCCAGATGTACCACATGGACGGCAACCCGGCCGGCGCCGTGCTGCTCTGGGCTGCAGGCGCTCTGCTGGCTGGCGTCGTCTTGAGGTCGAACCCCGCGCTCGCCTTCGCCATGATCCTCGTCACCATCTGGGGCACCATGGAAGCCTTGCGGCTCGACAAGGTGTTCTGGCTCTTCCTCTTGCCGTGGGCCCTGGTGTCGGCTGCCTTCTATTGGCAGCGCTGGCGGCCCGGCCTTCATCTCGCCGGCCTTGCGCTGACGGGATTTGTGGTGAGCCTCGGCTATCGCTTGAACGACGGACACGCCCATGGCCTCGTCGTCGCCATGGGGCTCGGCATCATGGCGGCCTCCATGGCGGGCGAGCGCCTCAAGCCGGAATTGCCGGCTCTGTGGTCGGGCTCGTTCAACTATGGCCTTGTCATCGTGCTCGCCGGGCTCTGGGCGCTGCAGTTCTTCGAGAACCCGCCGCTCGATGTCTTCACGCTGCTGGCGGTGCTCGCGCTCGCCTTGCTCATCGCGGCCATTTTCTGGGGTCTCAAATCCGGAAATCGCGGCGCGCTGTGGCTCGGCTATGCCGGCTTCTCCGTCGAGATCCTGGCCGTGTACGTCGAGACCATCGGCACACTGCTCAACACGTCACTCTTCTTCCTCGTCGCCGGCTTGATCGTCTCCGCGCTGGCCGCAATGGCCTACCGGCTTCATTCCCGTGGCGAGGCGCAGGCTAAGGGAGCCCTGTCATGATCAAGTTGTCGCCCACCTCCTGGCTTGCGATTGCCATCGTCGCGGTTCTCCAGACCGTCGCGCTCGCGAGCATGGTCTACGGCCGCGTGACCCTGCTTCGGGACGGCCGGGAGATCGTCGCCGAGGTGATCCCCGTCGATCCGCGCGAAATCTTCCGCGGCGACTACGTCATTCTCGGCTACGGCTTCGGCCGCGCCGAGGTTCCGGTTCCCGCCGGCACGGTTCAGGGAGACACCGTCTACGTGACCCTGAAGCCCGCCGCGGCGCCTGGACAGTGGGACGTCGTCTCCGCCTCCGGCACCTATCCCAGCGAAGGCATGGGCGCCGAGACGGTCGTCCTCAAGGGCATCGTCTCCTACGTGTCCGGCAGCGCCGTCCCGGGTGAGCTGCCGAAGGCCGCCGTCCGCTATGGCATCGAAAGTTATTTCGTGCCGGAGGGTACGGGCCGCGAACTGGAAAATCAGGTCCGTGAAAAGAAGATTTCGGTGGTCCTCGCTGTTGGACGATCGGGTGACGTGGCGATCAAGGCCCTCGTCATCGACGGCAAGAGGGTGGCGGAACAGCCCTGGCTCTGAGCCTCGGCAGGGCGGGGGCGACGCGCGGACCCTGGCGCCGCGCGCCAACCTTTGCTAAGCGGGCGCACCTTTTTGTTTGAATTGGAGCCCCGCCGACCATGACCATCGTTCGCCACGAGTCCAACGAGATCTATTCCAAGGCTGCCGAAGCAGGCGGCCTCGTTTTCACGGCGGGCATCGTGCCGTCCGATCTTTCGCGGTGCGTGAAAGGCCAGACCGAGGAAGTGCTGAAGGAGATCGACCGCCTTCTGGCTCTCGCAGGCACGTCGAAGGATAAGGTCGTCCAGGCCACCATCTGGCTTGCCGACATCCGCCATCGCGAGCAGATGAACGAGGCCTACAAGGCTTGGACCGCCGGCAAGAACACGCCCGTCCGCGCTTGCGTCGAGGCCAAGCTGGTCGATCCGCGCATGCTGGTCGAGATCAGCGTCGTTGCCGCGAAGTAAGCGCGCGACGATACGAAAGCGAGCACGAGGCAGGGTCTGTTTCGCTATGTGCGGAGCGGGTTCTGCCTCGCAGTTATTCCGAGCTGCTCGCTTAACATTCTACCCGTGTGACGTGTTTGCCTCGCCGTCAGCCGATTCGGCCGGACACTGATCTGGCGCTATCGAGCCCCCTAAGTGAATCGGGCAGACTGCGCGCCTCAATAGCTGAATGCGAAATGAGGCTCCAATGTCGGCAACGAGGATTTTCAGGGCGATAGCGGCTGCGGCCGTGATGAGCGCGGTGGCAGCGCCTGCAATGGCGGATGATTCGGGCTTCGCCTACATGCACGATCTCCGCAAGGAAGGCGGCCGGACGTGCTTCACGGACCACTATCACTATGGCAGCGGCAGCGGGCCGACCAAGGCGGCCGCTCAGAAGGCTGCGATCGGCTCTTGGGCAAGCTTCACCGATTTCGAGTACGGCAGTGATTGGGCTCGTTTTTCTCGTGCGGCCAGCAAGGGCATGACGTGCTCCGGCGGCGGTGGAGGGAGCTTCGACTGCCAGATCGAGGCGCGCCCCTGTAAGTAAGGCGCCGACGCGGCCGCGACGGCCTTCTGGATAGGGAGCAGGCAACGCCCGCGCGGGGCGTCGTCTGCTCTTTTGCGTATGTGGGCCGTGCACGGAGTGCACGCTAAAGAGGCTCAGGCGGTCATGTCCGCCTAAAGACCACAGCCGCGATCTCGGCTTCCTAAACCGGAGAGAGCGAGCGTAGGTAACTGAAATAAAAAAGAAAAATTGAAGTCGCATGTGATGGGAGCAGGTCTGTTTCCCTACGCGATAACCCTTTGTGCCTGTATTGCAACGCAAAGGGTCTTTTGGCATGGTCGCGCGTCTCTGCTTTGGGAGGGGACGGGGAAACGCGGACTAGACCGCTTCGGGCTTTGCCGGCTCGGCGCGTAATCCGTGATCGACACTTGCGATGAAGTGCGTTGCTCACGTTGTTGATTGATTTCAATCAGGAACGATCACGCTCACCGGTTGTCGCGAGCACGGACACGTGCGAGGTCGCAGCCAACGAACTGGCCATATAGGGGAATTCAATGACGGAAATAGTTTGGGGGATCATCGCCTGCGGGGCGTTATCGATCCTTTATGCGGTTGTCACGATTCAGTCGGTCATGAAGTCCGACGCGGGCAACGCGAAGATGCAGGAGATCGCAGCCGCGATCCGCGAGGGCGCGAGCGCCTATCTCAACCGCCAGTATCAGACCATCGGCATCGTGGGCGCGGTGATTTTCGCGCTCGCCTGGTTCCTCCTGGGACCGCTCGTCGCCGTCGGCTTCCTGATCGGTGCAGTCCTCTCCGGCCTCGCCGGTTACATCGGCATGAACGTCTCGGTTCGCGCCAACGTGCGCACCGCTCAGGCCGCAACGGTCTCGCTGGGCAAGGGTCTCGACATCGCCTTCAAGGCTGGTGCCGTGACGGGAATGCTCGTGGCTGGTCTCGCCCTGCTCGGCGTCGCCATCTACTTCTATGTTCTCA
The DNA here is from genome assembly GCF_000383415.1 of Hyphomicrobium zavarzinii ATCC 27496. GTDB lineage: Bacteria > Pseudomonadota > Alphaproteobacteria > Rhizobiales > Hyphomicrobiaceae > Hyphomicrobium_C > Hyphomicrobium_C zavarzinii. The sequence continues at coordinate 110,412 of NZ_KB911256.1, forward strand.
CTGATCTTATGGGCTACGGCGCGGGTGACCGCACGGTCATCGACGCGCTCGTCGCGTTGGGCTTCGGCGCGTCCCTCATCTCGATCTTCGCCCGTCTCGGCGGCGGCATCTTCACCAAGGGTGCGGACGTCGGCGGCGACCTCGTCGGCAAGGTCGAGGCTGGCATTCCCGAGGACGACCCGCGCAACCCGGCGACCATCGCCGACAACGTGGGCGACAACGTCGGTGACTGCGCCGGCATGGCGGCCGACCTGTTCGAGACCTATGCGGTGACGGTCGTCGCGACCATGGTTCTCGCGGCCATCTTCTTCGCTGGCCAGGCGAACCTCGCACCCCTGATGATCTATCCGCTCGCCATCTGCGCGGCCTGCATCGTCACCTCGATCGTCGGCACCTACTTCGTGAAGCTCGGCGCCAACAACTCGATCATGGGTGCCCTCTATAAGGGCGTCATCGCTTCGGGCGTCTTGTCCATCGCTGGTCTCTATGCGGCGACCCAGTACGTTCTCGGCGGCTTCGGCGAGGTCGGTGTCGCCAATGGCGTTTCGATCACCGGCCAGGGTCTCTTCCTGTGCGGTCTCGTCGGCCTCGTGCTGACCGGCCTCATCGTCTGGATCACGGAGTACTACACCGGCATCGGCTACCGCCCGGTACGCTCGATCAGCCAGGCCTCCGTCACCGGCCACGGCACCAACGTCATCCAGGGTCTCGCGGTGTCTCTCGAGGCGACTGCGCTCCCGACGATCGCGATCGTCGCCGGCATCCTCTTCACCTATAACATTGCTGGCCTGTTCGGCACGGCGATCGCAACCACGACGATGCTCGGCCTCGCCGGCATGATCGTGGCGCTCGACGCCTTCGGCCCGGTGACGGACAACGCCGGCGGCATCGCCGAAATGTCCGGCCTGCCGAAGGAAGTCCGCCGTTCGACGGACGCCCTCGACGCAGTCGGCAACACCACAAAGGCCGTCACCAAGGGCTACGCAATCGGCTCGGCCGGTCTCGGCGCGCTGGTGCTGTTTGCCGCCTACAACTATGACCTCCAGTACTTCATCGCCAAGGCCAACGAAGCCGGTGCCACGTCCTATCAGTACTTCAAGGGCGTCGAGATCGACTTCGGCCTCGACAATCCGTATGTCGTGGTCGGCCTCCTGCTCGGCGGTCTCATCCCGTACCTGTTCGGCGGCATCGCCATGACGGCAGTCGGCCGCTGCGCCGGCTCGATCGTCGAGGAAGTGCGCCGTCAGTTCAAGGCGAAGCCCGGCATCATGAAGGGCACTGAGCGTCCCGACTATGCGCGTGCAGTCGACATCCTGACCAAGTCCGCGATCAAGGAGATGGTGATCCCGTCGCTCCTGCCGGTGCTGTCGCCCATCGTGCTCTTCTTCGTGATCGAGCAGATCGGTGGTCGCGGCGCGGCATTCTCGGCGGTCGGCGCCATGCTGCTCGGCGTCATCGTGACCGGTCTCTTCGTTGCCATCTCGATGACCTCGGGCGGCGGCGCCTGGGACAACGCCAAGAAAGCGTTCGAGGATGGCTTCGTCGACAAGGACGGCGTGAAGCACGTCAAGGGCACGGAAGCCCACAAGGCGTCGGTCACCGGTGACACCGTCGGCGATCCCTACAAGGACACCGCTGGCCCCGCCGTGAACCCGGCCATCAAGATCACCAACATCGTGGCGCTCCTGCTGCTCGCCGTCCTGGCGCACAGCTAAGCGATCCGCGATCGATAAAAAGGAAAAGCCCCGGAGCTCGGCTCCGGGGCTTTTTTTATTGGGGGTGTGAAAGCTCAGTGCGTGTCCAGCTCCTCCGGCGCGCCGCCGAAGCGCAGCAGGTTTCCGTGCGGATCGCGGATGTAGAACTCTTTCATGTTCCACGGACGCACGGCGAAATCGGAAAGCGTGGGTACGCCCTTCGCGCTATACTCCTCGTAGAGCGCGCTGATCTGCCCGCCGCGGATGTAGCAGGACGTATGCTCGGGATGGATGCGATCCGCCGCGAGCCAGAAATGGATCTCCATCCGGTCGCGCTTCGCGATCAGATAGTCGTCGATCCTGTCGACAGCGAAGCCGAGCGCGTTACGATAGAAGCGCTCGGTCTCCGCGAGATCGAGAGACGCGAGAACCGGGATCGTGATCGCCGGATCCTCGACCGCCATTGCTACTCGCCGAAGATCTGCTTGGTGCCGAGGTTGCGGAAGAGCTGCTTGATGAGGCCATCTTCCTTGCCGCCGGGAGCAGGCGTCGTGCGCGACACGAAGTCGAACACCTTGCCGTCCTTGAGGCCGTAGTTCGCAACGCGGTCCACCGTTGCAGCAGGCGTGAAATAAACGGCAAGCACCTGGCGGTCCACTTCGTCGCCCTTGAGGAACGCCGTCTTCTTCTCGGTGCTCGAGATGTAGTAGTAGACGGACCCGTTACCGGAGGTGGTCGTGGTCGTCGGTGTGCCGAGGATCATGCGCACCTGCTCCTGGCCCATGCCGGGCTGCACCTGTGCGATGTCCGTCTCGCGGAACAAGTGCCCGTGCTTGGTGATTTGCTCGCTGCAGGCGGCGAGCGAGAGCGTCATCAGCAAAACAGCAGGCACGGCCGCTCGGCAAGACCGGAGTGCAGCCCTGCAGCGTTCCGCGCCCTGGCGCGACGCATCCCGACGACGCATATTGTAACGCCCCCCTCGGAGACTCATGAATTCCCTGTGCTCATGTCCCGCCCTTAGCTAAAAGGAGCCCCCAAAGCAACGGCGTGGTCCCCGTCATCCCCTAACGTCAAGGACAGGAAAACCTGCGTGCTCTCCTGGTTTAGAAACAGAGCCCAAGATCGGCGCACAGCAATCGACCTTTATGGCGCGATCGTGGCCCAGGCTCGGCAGCCGGCGTTTTTTGAGCGCTATGGTGTCCTCGATACGCCGGAAGGGCGTACCGCTGTGATCATCCTGCTGCTTTTCCCTGTTCTGGAGCGGCTGCAGGCGGATGGAGAGCATGGCCGCCGCTCGGCTCGCTTCCTGAGCGAAACCTTCGTCACGGACATCGACGACTGCCTGCGCGAGATGGGCGTCGGCGACATGTCGGTGCCGAAGAAGGTGAAGCGCGCGGCCCAGGCGCTGGGCGAGCGCTGCCTCGCCTACCGCACTGCGGCAGAAACACCCGAGCCGGCTCCCGCACTCGCGGGCGAGCTGGCAGCGACGCTGCCCGGCCTCGACGCCAACCCCGAAGGCGCCAGCGCGCTCGCCCGCTATGTGCTGGCAGCTCGCGCCGCACTCGCCGGCACGTCCACGGACGCGCTTGCAGGCGGCCGCATCACCTTTCCCGATCCGGCCGCCACGGCCGTTTCCTGAGTTCAACCTGGAAAAATCGCATGACCGCCCTTCGCGACTGGCTCCATCTCGTCTCCGACATCGGCGATCGCACGCTCAACGAAAAGCGCGTCGCGACCGAGGAGGAGCGCATCGAGCTGGCGCGCGAGCTCGACATTCCGTCTTGCGAGAGCTTGCGCGTCGCCTACCAGATCAAGCCCCACGGAAAGGGCCGCTATCTGTTCGCGGGCGCGCTCGACGCCGAGGTGACGCAGGCGTGCGTCGTGAGCCTCGAGCCTGTTCCCGCTGTCATTTCTGAAGCTTTCTCCATCGAGCTCGGCCCGGCCGAGGAGTTGGGAGACGAGCCAGCCGTCGAGGGCGATCGCGAGGTGTCCAGCATCCCGGATGTGGAGCCCATCGAGGAGGGACGCATCGAGGTGGGGACCATTCTTTTCGCTGTGCTTTCCGCAGCCCTACCTTCCTATCCGCGCAAGGAGAACGCGGAGTTCGATTGGGTGGACCCCAAAGCGGCGGCCGACCCGGACGGGGCAAGTCCGTTTGCCGCATTGGCCAAGTTGAAGCCGCGATCTTAATTTGCGGCCAATCTGGCAGGCGGCCCGAAGCGCATCGCAAGTGGCTCGCTAGCCAGAGAATTTCCAAGCCGCTCGGGTTCTCCCCCGCGGATTGGCGGAAATTGGTTGTTTCGCAGGTGCAAACGGGTATTTTCCCGACGGCTTGCTCCCGGGGGTATGGAGCTGGCTCGAAGACAAAGCACCGAGCTCGTTCGACAGGTTCAAGACGCGCCAGATGGCTCAGCCGCGGACATTAGCGCTCGACGCCATGGGGGGCGATCATGGACCCGAGGTGGTAATCCCGGGCGCCGCGATCTCCCTTGAGCGCCATCCGGCGTTGAGCTTCATTCTCGTTGGTGACGAAGCGCGCATCGCGCCGCTTCTCGCCGCGCATCCGGCGCTCGCCGCCCGCTCACGCATCGTTCACACCACGCAAGTCGTCGCCATGCACGAGAAGCCGAGCCAGGCCCTGCGCCGTGGCAAAGGCTCCAGCATGTGGCTTGCGCTCGAAGCCGTGCAGAAGGGCGAGGCGCACGCCGCCGTTTCCGCAGGCAACACTGGCGCGTTGATGGCCATGGCGAAGCTCATCCTGCGCCCCATGAAGGGTATCGAGCGCCCGGCCATCGCGGCGCTCTGGCCAACCATCACGGCCGAGTGCATCGTGCTCGACGTCGGCGCCAACATCGGCGCCACCGCGCGCCAGCTTTCCGATTTCACACTCATGGGCGCGGCCATGGCGCGCGCGCTCTTCCACGTCGAGCGTCCGACCGCGGGCCTTCTGAACGTCGGCGTGGAGGACATCAAGGGCGCCGAGGAAGTGAAGGAGGCCCACGCACTCCTGAAAGCGGTCGAGCTTCCGCTCGACTATCGCGGCTTCATTGAGGGCGACGAGATCGGCCAGGGCAAGGTCGACGTGGTGGTCGTCGAAGGCTTCGCGGGCAACATCGCCTTGAAGACCGCTGAAGGGACCGCGCGGCAGATCGGCCAGTATCTGAAGGACGCCATGATGCGCACGTGGCTGTCGCGCATTGGTGCCCTGCTCGCGCGTGGCGGTTTCCGTGTTCTCAAGGAAAAAATGGACCCCAGGCGGGTCAATGGTGGCACGTTCCTCGGCCTCAACGGGCTGGCGGTGAAGAGCCACGGCGGCACGGACGCCCTGGGCTTTGCGAGCGCGGTCGATCTCGGCTACGAAATGTCCGAGAGCGGCCTCCTGGAGCGGCTGGCTGCCGATCTCGAGACTTTCCATCATCGTCTTGGGACCGTGTCCCAGGATCCGCAATCGGCTCCCCAATAGGGGACAAGGGGCTCAAGACCCCGGAAGCAGATAAGAGGACACCTTGGCAGTCATTCGATCGGTCATCCGCGGTGTGGGCGCCCATCTTCCCAAGCGCGTCATGACCAACGCGGATATGGCGAAGATCGTCGATACCACCGACGACTGGATCGTCGAGAGAAGCGGCATCCGCCAGCGCCACATCGCAGCCGATGACGAGCTGACGTCCACCCTCGGCATTGCCGCTGCGCGCCAGGCGCTGGTGCGCGCGAGCATCGATCCGGTCGATATCGATCTCGTTGTCTGCGCGACGGCGACGCCCGATCGCACGTTTCCGTCGACGGCGGTTCGTATCCAGTCCGGTCTCGGCATCACCAAGGGCGCCGCGTTCGACGTGCAGGCGGTCTGCTCCGGCTTCGTCTACGCGATGACCATCGCCGACAACTTCATCAAGGCCGGCCAGTCCCACCGCGCGCTCGTCATCGGCGCGGAGACCTTTTCGCGCATTCTGGATTGGACGGATCGCTCGACGTGCGTGCTCTTCGGCGACGGCGCAGGCGCCGTCGTGCTCGAGGCGCAGCCCCAGCACGGCACGCGCGAGGACCGCGGCATCCTCTCGACCCTCATCCGCTCCGACGGCCGTTTCGAGGACCTGCTTTACGTCGACGGCGGCCCCGGCTCGACGAAAACTGTTGGCCATTTGCGCATGAATGGCCGCGAGGTGTTCCGTCATGCAGTGCAAAAAATCTCCGGCGTGATCGAGGAAACTCTGGTCATCACCGGTTATGCCGCCGACGAGATCGACCTCTACGTCCCCCACCAGGCCAACGTGCGCATCCTGGAAGGCATAGCCAAGAAGCTGGGCGTTGATCCGAGCAAGATCGTTATGTCATTGGAAAAGCACGGAAATACGTCTGCGGCGTCGATCCCGCTCGCTCTGAATATGGCCTTTGAGGACCACCGCCTGCGCGAGGGTAACCTCGTGCTCATGGAAGCCATGGGAGGCGGATTTACCTGGGGCGCGGTACTCGCCCGCTGGTGATCTCGCAAAAGCGAGAAAATAGGGGGTGCAGTGCACAAATCCGACGTCGGAACGTCTGAAAATCGGGCCTCTCGGCGTTAGCTAAATCTACGTGATATTTCAGTTGCTTGTTGAGATGGGTGATTGACCGCCGACGCGACCCTCGGTAGCATAAGGGAAAATACCTAGCGACGGGGAGGCGAAAGCGCATGAGCGGCAAGACACTGACACGTGCCGATCTGGCCGAGGCAGTGGTCCGGAAAGTCGGCCTGCCGAGAAACGAATCGCAGGAGCTTGTCGAGCTCGTGCTCAACGAGATCTCCGAGAGTCTCGCCCGCGGAGAGCAGGTGAAGCTTTCGTCATTCGGTTCGTTTGGAATCCGTCAAAAAGGCGAGCGCATCGGTCGAAATCCCAAGACCGGCAAGGAAGTGCCCATCACTCCGCGCAGAGTTTTGGTGTTCCGCCCCAGCAACATCATGAAGGATCGGATCAACTCCGGTCGGTCGCGCCGCCCCAAGGCAGCCGAGTAATCCCTGCGATTGCCGCACGTCGTGCGTGAGCGCGTTGCATCGATGCGCGGATGCTGCGCGTAAACGGGCTGTGAATTCTTGCACGGCCCGTGCGAGCGCGCGCAGATGCGCGCTTTGTTACGCGCGTGCTTTTTCAAAGCCGCTCCGATCGCGTCGAGACCGCTGGCTTGATCCGGTCTCCGCAAAGCGCCCTCCAGAAACGGCCCAGAAACGACAACGTGTTCAAGGCGTGCGCCGACAATCGGCAGGCGCGCGTGTTCGTCGCAGCGTGGTGTCGGCGAACGCGAAGACATCGCGACGGGCGGGCGTGTAGAAGACGTGCAGAGCGCGCACCTGCGCGCGACATGAGGCACGCACGCACAAACGATATCGCGCTGCGCTTGGTCTCATTGCGAAAAAAGCTGTGACCGAATGATCCGATTGGTCGAGACGCAGCGAGACGTTGACGGTATCATCGCGCCCGCAAGCTGTAGCGTCGAGTAACTGCACGTCTCTTCGTCTGAGAAGGAGAGGCAGGCATGGAACTTGATTCCAACCGCGAGTGTAATTGAGGGGCGGTCGGCGCGCGCCAGCAGACAACGTGACGGCGAATGCCGTTCAATGCGCGTCTTGGGCCAAGGCATCGAGGGGTAACGATGAGCAAGGCAGCGGAGGCTTTTCGAACCATCAGCGAAGTGGCTGATGAGCTCGATGTCCAGAAGCATGTTCTGAGATTCTGGGAAGCACGCTTCCCGCAGGTCCGGCCCATGAAGCGCGGCGGCGGGCGCAGGTATTACCGGCCGGAGGACATGGAGCTGCTGCGCGGCATCCGTCATCTGCTCCACGCCGAGGGCTATACCATCAAGGGCGTGCAGAAGATCCTTCGCGAGCAGGGCATCGATCATGTGAAGCAGCACGGCCGCCTTCCGGGCGAGGCAGAGACGCGTGCTCCCGCTGCAGGGCGCGGCATTCCCGATGCGCGCGCGATGCAGGCGAACGTCCCCGCGACGGGCGGGCGTGGCCGTGGGCCGGTGCCCGTGTCGGCGCGCCGCGCGGTGGCACGCAACCAGGGCAACGCCATCGAGCACTTGGCCGCTATCGAGGCTGCGATCAAGGAGCTGGAGCAGTGCCGCTCGATCCTGCTCGAGACGCTCGGCAAGAACGAGCCGTTGCGCGCTCCGCGCCGCGCGCGCGCCGTGGGCGCCTAGCCGGCAGCGCTAGGTACGTCTGCGGCAGAGGAATGCGAGAGATTGGACCGGTGACGCGCTGGCGCGTCACCGGTCTTCGTTTGCCGGGAAGCACGCCATAAGCTCCATGGCTGCCCGTCGTCCTGTATAGTCGCTGTGATCGCGTCGGCTGGCTCTGCCGCGGGCGGAAGCGGCGCAGGCGGATGCAGATGGTTGAGACGGAACTCTGGCTCGTAGATCTTCATAAATCGGGAGAGGCGCTCGAAGCGCTGGAGGCATCGTCGCCGCGTCTCTCGAGCGATGTCCTCACCCGCCTCGCCGCCATCAAGGATGAGGCCACCCGCCGGGAGCGGATGCGGGCGCACATCGCGCTGCGTGTTCTTCTCGAACGCCAGCTCGGTCCGTCCGTGCGCGGCACGCCCTTTGTCATCGGCGCATCCGGCAAGCCCGCTCTCGCCAATGATGGCGTGAGCTTCAGCCTCGCTCACACCAAGGGGCTGGCCCTCATCGGCACGGGACCGGGAATGCCGCTCGGCGTCGATCTGGAGCTGATGCGGGCCGTGCACATGCCCGAGACACGCCGAGCCCCCATCGAGAGGGAGGCCGTGGCGCTCGCGGCCGGCGCGCCGCTCGGCGATGCGGACGCGGATGCGCGCTTTCTGCGGGCCTGGGTCCGCATCGAGGCGGTGGCGAAAGCGCTCGGTGAGGGCGTGGGGCCGCTTCTGGAGCATCTGAGGCCTGGGAGAGAGGCCCCTCACACGAGCGCGGAACACGTGAGTCTGCCCGGCGCTGAGCAACGCCGGATCGTGGCCCACGATGTAGCGGCGACCCGAGACCTTTTCGCCGCCGTGGCCCTTCCCGCGGGGCAAAGCCCGCCACCTCTCGGCGTGCTTCCCGAAGCTGCGGCAAAAATTGAGGCGCTTCTTGAGCCTGGAAGCGGAACGAGGCGTTGACCGGAGGCCCAAGGCCAGACATAAGGGGGGCCGAAGTCGGAGCGTAGCGCAGCCTGGTTAGCGCACCAGTCTGGGGGACTGGGGGTCGGAGGTTCAAATCCTCTCGCTCCGACCAATCATTTCAAAAGCTTAGCCGCGCGAACAAGTCCGATTTTTCTACTAGGACGGTTCTAGGACGGTTTGTGTTGGCCTCTAACAGCTGCGAGATGATCGCGGACCGTTGTTGCCAGTCCTCTTTTAGCAGCCGCGAGCGCTCTTTACCAGCCGAGGCGCTATGGTGTCTTGGCGTTGGTGGCGTTGGTTGTGCGCGACATACCAGCGTATGGCTCAAATGGCTTTCCGGGGGCGGGTTGCGGTAAACTTGAAGGGTGAGTTTCGTCATCTACGCCATCGCCGATCCCCGCTGCCGGAAGGTTTTTTATGTTGGGCATACCGCGCGGCTGGACCTGCGCAGCGAGCAGCATCTGGACGCGGGAGAAACCATCTGCGGTCTTCGCATTCGGGAGATCGTGACGGCAGGGCAAGAGCCGCAGTTCATCATCCTCCAGGACTGTGAGAGCGAGCGTGCCGCGTTGATGGCGGAGATCTTCTGGATCGACCTGTTCGGCGGGCGCGGCATAGCGCTGACCAACAACCAGGCGTTTGATGGTTACAGCGCCCGGGCCGAGCAAAAGCGGCGGCTGCGCTGCGAGCTGGGAGCCGAAACCTGCATAGAGCAGCTGGCGGCGATTGCGAATGGCCGTCCGGTCAGGGAAGGGCGGCGCTGGTCGCGCAAGGAAGACCAGATGATGCGTCGGCTGAAGCGGGAAGGAAAATCCGAGTTCGAGATCGCCGATCAGCTGTCGCGGTCGGTAGCCGCAATAGAGGCGCGGCTGTCGCAGAAAGCGGTCTAAAGGCTCGCCGAGCGGGGTTTCATCTGCCGGGTGCTGGGTCGATCCTGAAGTATTTTTTCAGATAGCGGCTTTGGGCTGAGAAATCAGGTTTGCCTTCGAAGCACTCGAGCGGGGCAATCGTGTCGGGTTTGTAGGTGAAGGGCACGAAGCGCTGGTCTTGATAGAGGCGGTGGCTAGGCGGCTCGGCCCGGAGGATATCCCCTAGGGCGGTGTGTTGCGCAAAGGGTGCGGGCAGATCCTGGTGATGGAGCAGCAGATTGATCCGGTCGTTGCGCTCTGCGAATTCCCAGATTGAGACCAGGTAGGAACCGTCGGGCCTGGCGATCAGAAAGCTGGCAAAGCCTATGTCATAGGGAAAGCCACTGTCGGGGTGGCGGTAGGTCAGGCGATCATCAATCCAAAAATAGAGCGGTTTGCTGTCGGCTTGGGGCCAGAGATCCATGGCCAGGGCGAGGTGGCGCGCGTGCTGGGTGGCCTCCTCGCTCGCGAGGCCCGATTTTTCGAATGTTGACAGCAGCTGACCGTGGCAGGCGTTGCGGTCGTTGCGGCCCGGCCGGGCGATGTCCTGGAGCTCTTGTTCAAAATCCTTCAGCAGCATGCCTAAGTCCCGTTGCAATGTGATGGGTGGCGAAGAATGGGCCGCTTGCAGCGGCCGGCCCGCTCGGTAGAGCAAAGCCTAGAACTCTTCCGCAATTGTCCTTCGGTCGGCCGGCAGTGCCGGCTGCGTGTTGGCGCTCAGCGCTTCTCGTCAAAAGTCCTGAGCAGCATCACTGTCGTTTCTGACCCTTTGCAATCGTCCGCATCATACGCGGGCGTCTCTCGAGATGGCGATGTCTTTCTACGGTGTCTGTCGTCTCGTCCATGCGAAGCCTTCTGGGGCGGGGCGAAAGGCTTCGATGTTCGGAGCCTCCAAACCGGAGAGAAACACCATGCGCAAGAAAATCACCCGCGAGTTCGCTGCCGCCTGCACCGATCAGCAACTCCACTGCCTGCTACACAGTCTTTTCAACCAGCTGGCTGACCGCCATTTGTGCGCACCCGGACGGCACTGCTGCCACGCCTCGGTGCAAGTCGTACGTTGCGCGCTCGCCGTGCTTCCCCCACGGTGAGCACGCGGGCTTCGCTGGGATCAATGGGCAGGATCGCACCATGCTTCGTGAGCGTGGCGGATGCGCAGGATCAGGGGCAAGCGGTTGTCGTCGAATTTGTATAGTATGACAGGAGATCTGTGCGGGTGCACGCGGACGGGCGGGTTGATTTCGCTACGAGCCCGGCCAAGCTCTTGGAGTAGGCCGGCGATATAAGCATCGGAGCGCGGCAAGCCGAACTGCTTTCGGCCTTCCTCGCGGATGTCCGACAGGTCACGGGCCGCAGCCGCGATAAGCAAGTAGCGCATTTTGGCGTTTATATTCTTCATCGGCGCGAGCAAGAACTTCCTCGGCCGTGAGGTCAGAGATCCCGCTCTCGATGCCTTCTGTGACAAGCGCCTGTAACCGAGCTGTCTGGGCGGCATACTCCGGATCGCGGCGAATAAGCTCGCGAACGTAATCTGAAGCGGTGCTATACTTTCCGGCTGCTTCTTGGGCAATCACCCATTCCTTCATGGGAATGGGCAGCGAAATATTCATTGTGGCCATTTTAAAACTACTTCCTGAATTGCAGGAGGAAATAGCAATATTTGTCAAAAACCGAAACCGTAATTGGTAATAATTTATTAAACCTATTTGCGCTAAAATATAGCCATAATACGGGGTGCATTGTTTTTGAAACAGGAATTTCTTGGATTTCCCGATCTGGAAGCGGCTTTTGAAGCAGTCAGAGGCCTGGTCTTCGGCCCTCTCAATCCCGGCTACATAAAGCACAAGTTCAACGAGATTGTTCGTGAGAAAAAGCTCGAGCTGGAGTTTGAGAGCAATCCTCTGAGCCCGTTGGCACATGTGCGGGAGGAGACTAAAGAGAGAGACCGCAAAGGCCGTGACTACCAGAACCTCACGCTGACGGCTCTCCTTGCGACCAACGCGGCCTATCGGGCTATGCATGAAGAGATCATGGCGCAGTTGCCGGAGACAGAAAATCTGCTCGATGACAATCAGGATGAGCTGGATGAGATCGTAGCCCGCGAAACAAAAGCTCTGCGAGCATATCTTGAGATCCACGCGGCCAAGCTGCCGGACGGGCGCTTTGTCTTCAAGGTCGGCAAGGATGCGCAGGGCAACGATCTCCTCGTGGATGAAAGCGACAACCCTGTGACTCCAGAAGACGCTGCCAGCATAGACTTCACGGGTAAGATATCGGCCGCTGAATATCGGGAACGCAGAAAGCCGCTCGATGACGCGATCGAAAGGGCTGGACACAACCGCCGCGACAGGGTGCGTGTCGGCGAGATCCGCGAACGCAATACGGATCAGGACAATCCGCTCTCGATGGAGCAAAAAGAAGCGGACAAGACGGAGCTCGGTGAAATTAAGGAGCGGGCTCAGGAGAACCACACGTATGTTGAGCGCAAGATGTCGGTCTCAGCAACGGTTGATCCAAAGAAGGAAGAGCAGCACAGCGTATCGACGGCGACTATGGCAGCGCCGCAGCTTTAGTGGTGTACTTAAAGTCACCGCAGGCCTTCTCGATAACAGCGCTTACGATGGCGAGAGGGTGATAGTCGGGGAGCTTTTTCATCGCGTCGATCACCGGTTTGAAGCCATCATTTTGATGCGTGGCATTCCAGGCGTCGATGCATTCGGCTTGGCCTTCGCGGTTTTTCGCGGCAATTAAGCCGCCCATCATCGTGGTCGTTATGATGAAGTTGCGTTGTGCCTCCGGGCTCCAGTCAAAGAATTTTTTAGTAGTCAGCACATCGGCGGCAATGGCCGGAGTGGTGAAAATTGCCGTAAATACAACTTGACTGCATACGATGGTCCTTAGGCTTGCGATAGCCAGTGCTTTTCTGCTCAACATAAATGATCGTTATTGTAGAGGAGATCAGACTAGCGAGAAATTGATAACATTCCACTTGCAAGACCGCGGAAATCCGCCAATCTGGCGAAGTTCCTCCAGACCCCGACACATCTCGACAAAAAGGATCATTTTTGACGAGGTGGTGTCATGACCACTCTCTGCCCCAACGGTCGCCGCATCGGCTACATGCGGGTCTCCACGTCGGACCAGCGGCTCGACCGGCAGTGCATCGGCCTGCAAGAGAGCTGCGACGAGCTGTATCTCGAGCAACTCTCCGCCGTGGCGGGGCGCCGCCCTGTCTTTGACGAAACTCTCTCTCGTTTGATCGCCGGCGACACCTTCGTGGTCTGGGACCTCGACCGTGCCTTCCGATCTACCCTGGACGCCATCTTGACGGCCGAGAGCTTGAAGGCTCGTAAGGTCGGCATGCACATCATGTCCCTCAACATCGACACGTCGACGCCGGAAGGCGAGCTATTTTATACGATTATTGCGGCCTATGCGCAGTTCGAGCGCCGTATCCTTCGCCGGAGAACCTGCGAGGGGATCATGGCGGCACGTATGAGAGGAGCGCAGATAGGCCGCCCCCGCAGGCTATCCGACGAGGTTGTCGCGGATGCTTACAGCTACATCGATGAAACGGGCTATCCGCCGCCTTATGTTGCGGCGCTGCTGCGCGTGTCTCCGATAACGCTCGAGCGAGGCTTTAGGCGGCTCGGCCTCGTCGCTCATCCTTACGAGCGTAATTTGATCGGCAGGGAGGTGGCTGAGTATCGCTAACCCGCCGCTTGATGCGGCGCCGGTCTGCCCGATGGCGAGATGATGGACAAGCAGACAATGCGCATGCTACAGAGCTCTTTTTCCGCTGTCGTCAGGTGCACATGGTCCGGCGGCATGACAATTGCGCGCCCGGCCTTGCGCTGTGGTGAGCGCCTATGCAGCTGGTTGATCATCGGGCGGTCTCTCCTGAGCAAATCGTCCGCGTCAATCGCGGGCCATTGCTCACGCAGACGTAGAACTTAGAGCCGGCGTCTCCGCGATCGAACGCCTTACTAGGTACTAAGTGGCGGCGCGACGATCGCGCGAACCGCATTCTCCGCCGCGCGAGGGACGTGTGTAAGCAGGCGCTTGGCGCGCCCTAGCATTACAAATCGTCAAGCGTTACATGCGGTTGCTCCGTCGGCGCATGCCCAACGCCGTGATCAACATCTTGCAAGCACGCGTCTCCAGTACTTTTAGTAGCCGCGAACACAGCCACCGCTATGAACGCCGCAGAAACAATTCCGAATACATTTCCATTTGTCATTATATCTCCAAATAGCAATTGGTTTATTATCATCTGTATAATGATAATAATTCTCAATATCAATTTTTTATATAGCCAGGAATATATGCCTAGTTACGTAACCAGCTTGATCTCGGGCGAGTAGACAATCGACCACCCCGCATCAGATGAACTGGCGCGACGCCGTGCGCGACGCCGGTATTGAGGTCAAGTTGAGTTCCGGCTATGCTCGCAACAACTCTTAAGCTTACCAGTAAAGTTGGTTAATTCACATTGCGCATGATTGCGATTTTGGGGGACCTCGATGCCGCAAGTTGAATGCGATGATATTGCATGCAAAAAAGGTACCTGCCGGACCGCCGGCGGAGACACTTACGCTTGTATGAAATGTAATGGAACCGGATACATTGACAGATCCCGTTTGGGGGGTACGGGTTCAGGGGGGATTGCAACTATTCTTATGTGGTGCATGGGAGCCGTCCTTGGCCTGGCGATTTTGGGCGCACTGTTTAAATAGGTGAGATTTAAGGCTCAGGCTGATCAGCAACAGCGTTGGTGGCTTCGTGAACTTTGAGACGATTTCGTAGTTCTTCCCAATGCCTTTTGGGATCATCGATCCCAGCATCACGAAGGGCGGTGTTTAGGAAGGCATGTTGAATTGGTGCATTTAAGCTTCTAACAACTGATCCCAGCCAGTCGGGCAGTTGAATGTACCATTCAAAAAATCTAATGTCTCTAGGCCGGTAGCCAAATTCCTCTCCAAATACATATTGGTTTCTCTCAAGAGAATTTTTTAATTGCTCGTGCTGATCGCTTTGACAATAGTAGCGGAATGTAAGCCCGTCACTGTTCAGATCGACACTGGATAATCTGCCATTTTCCACAGCCTCATCAAGCCTGATGCGATCTAGGCTGGCCTTAAGAATTGATCGGCACATTTTTTTGGGATCGGAGTCATCGGCAATCAAAAAGGGGCCGCCAATCGGCTTTCTTTTTGCAAGAAGTAGCTCCGCTTCGATGCCAGCGTGAGGGCCTATTACGGGTAAGGTCGCTAGAAACTTGTCAGTCAGTTTTCCGAAATTCATAATTACATTGTATCAGAAAATAGCGTAAACTGCAAAGTCGCGCGGTCGCACAGGTGGTTTTTTTATTTAAACAGCAAAGTTTTTTAATTGCTATTGCGGTGTGCGCTAGAGACGACCGGAACTCAAAAGATGCCTTCAGATGTTCGCAAGATGTGTGGTGTATGACACCACAGCTTGCTCAGCGGTCTTCCGCCCGCCTCGGCAAGGGGGCCCGCTACGCGCCCCCGTTGCATCCCCCCGGCCAAGAACGCTAGAGCGTCGGATAGACAGTCTTGTCGTTGTCCGATGAGCAATCATCTTCCCACATGAGTCGAACGGCGTGCTTGAGCTTGCTGCCCATGTGCGGGGATGCGATCAGTTCAACCGACTGATGCTGCTCAAGCGTTTCGAGTGGAAATTTCTCAGCGATTTCCGACGGTATGAAAATGTCGCTGGCATCCGCAATCTCGATGCGCACGTTGCGGGCCGGAGCTTTGCCCTTGTTCCATATCTTCAACCGAACTTTGCTACTACCAAGCTTGACGAACGTCGCGCCGAGGTCAGCACGTCCGGCGTTCGACGCCTCCTGCTGACCTTGTCTGAGCAGCATGGCGTTTAGCTGCTCTTGGCTTTCAATTAGTGCTTTCTGACGGTGGTTGAACCGGACCGTCACGAACGTTGCGTAGCAAGATAAAAGAAACGCCAGCCCGGCGAAAATGGCCTCTAACGATACCGTCACGAGCGTCACCTAAACTTAATGTACTTGCTGCCACTGAGCGCCTTCCTCATCGACGCTCTCATCTCGGCCACTGTATCTTTTAAGATCTCCGAACCCATCTCCTTTACGTGCTCGGCTACGTTTTCGCTGCTGTCTCGCAAGAGCTCATCTTTTGTAGCCTCTCGTCCGCATGATGCACACTTCGTCATCTCGACTAAGCCATCGACAGCCGCGTTCACTTCAAAGCTGCTTGAGCCACAAACGGGGCAAACGATTTCAATCTCTCTCAGGTACTTATCTTCCTTCATAATATTCCTCACGATTGAAAATCCCGATCCGCCTTACGCCTTGCTACGAGACTTTGCGTCCCGCGCCAGCCTGAACAACTCAGCCTGATACTGCGCATCATGCAGCGCATTGTGGTCGCCTTTGCCTTTAGGCCTCAAGACAGACGCCATGCTGCTTGAACGGGTATCCTGCCAACTGCACCCCGTCGCACCCATGTAGTAGGCCTTAATATCCAAGGCCGTGAACCCGAACGGGTTCTTGCCGTAGAAACGATGAAAGTAGTAATTCACAAACGACCAATCGAAGGGCGCGTTTAGGCCAACGAATACGAGCGCGTCCTCCTGGCCGGCAAGGCCTTCCAACCAATCTGCGAATCTGCGCATGGCATCATTAGGAGCGAGGCCGGTCTGCTCCAGCTTTTCGAGGGAAAGCCCGGTTACCCGCAGCGCTTCGGGGTCTGCCTTTTGCGAAATCGGCTTGAGTTCGCAGAGAAATGTTTGCTCTTCGTTGTAGACCTCGCATGCGCCGATCGATAGCAGGCTGTACTCGCCGGGGATTGGACCCGAGGTTTCTACATCGACCGAAACAAATATCTCTCGCCGAGCGATCACCATATCAGAGGCTCCATCGGTACGAGGGGTGGGCGAGTGCGGATCGCGTTCCAATGCTTGCGGAACGCTTCTCGCCGTCTATCAACCGTGCCAGTAGCACTCCAATGGAGGCCGCCGAGCGCCTGGATGTCGCTGGGATGGAAGGTACCTTCCTTCGCTGTCAGCATTGTCGGATGGCAACGTCCCAACGCGTATCCCAGCTCCAGGAAACAGTTTGGCCGCGACCCAGTGATGTCGGCCACTACGACACTGCTCCGATGAAGCTTCGCGAATATTTCTTGATCGAAAAAGCCATGCTCGAACGGTTGCTCGCCATCCACGACGGTCATGCTGAAACCGAGTTCATTTTCCACCACTGGCTGGACGACGATGTCGAAGAAATCCTGCACTGCTGCATAGTCTTCGTGCTTAGGATTCAAAAGCCTCACGGCGAATGCTCGCGGCTTCTCCAACGCCTCCAGCAACTCGATGATCCCCCTTACTCGCTCAGTCGTGGTAGCTCGCTGAGTGAAGTTGATGCGATTGATCCAATGATGAGCGCTCTGGCTGGTTGAGCGGAAAAGCCTGCTCGCCTGAGAGCTCGAAAGACCCATCGCAAACAATTTTCTCGCACCGGTGTCTTCCGCCCCGAGGGGGAAGTTCAGAGGCACAACCGGCTTACCCGCATCGTGGTAGAGGTTGGCCAGGAATAAGACTCCTTCCGACCCCCCGAGCGTGATCAGAATGTCCCCGGCCTTAGCTTGCGCCTCCATCCGCTTGCTGTTCATGTTCCAATGAGACACGTTCTCTATCTGCACCAGGTCAGAGCCACGCAACTCGTCCCACAACCCTTCGAACTCGGCCGGTATTTGCGCCTCGGTCTTATGATGCTGCACGGCCACGGCCAGCGGGGTGGGCGCGCCAGACGGCCGGCGCGCTAGTGTCGCGTTGAGTGCTTGCCAAACGAGCCAATCGAAACAAATGGGGCGGTTATCCCCTGAACGCAGTTTCTCTGCGTCGACCGGAACGACGAACGTTGCGCCTTTCCTGACCAACTCACGAACAAGGCCATCCACGACGGCTCGCGCCTGATCAACATCGCCTGCAGGCGCAATGCCCGCGTCTGCAGCAATGCTGCCAGTGATGTGAATTCGGCGGCCGAACAGCGGAGAGCGATTGCTCATCGATCCTCCACAACGGGCGAGGGCTTAACCTCCCCTGCCGCTTTTCGAAGATCGTCAAACCGCAGCTCTCTGTGGGGAAAGGCGAGCGCCAACGCTGCGGGGTACAGGCGCGTACGGATGTCTGAGTAGGTCCAAGTCGGCTTTCCGTCGCCAGCTCCGGTCATTGCAACGAGCTGCTCCAATTCGTTGTCCCGAATGGGAAGCGCCGCTAGGTCCATTGCGAAAAGCTGTTTGCGCTCCTCCGCCGTCGGCCGGCGAAACTCCTCCATGATCGCGGCACGTCGCTGCAAAGCAGGGTCGACTGCCGCAATGCGGTTGGTACACAGGATCGTAACGACGCGTCCCCCGAAGCGACGCAGATCGTCTATCCCTTGGATGAGGGTGTTAACGGCCACCTTGTCTTCATGGTGGCTGTGATCTTGCGATCTTGCTGCGGCCAGCGAGTCGCCTTCGTCGATGATCAAGATGGCGCGTCGCCCCCTACCAGCGGCCTGCGTGACCTTCTCGAAGGCCTCCGCTACCAGGGTGCCCATCTCTCCAACTTTCCCGGAACCTCTCACGCGGTTGCTTAGCTTGAACAGGATGGAGTCCTCTGCCCGCGCTTCGCTCACCAGCCGATTTGCGATGCACTCCGCCGTCGCGGTTTTACCGGTTCCAACGTCGCCGTAGAAAATGACGAGCGGATATTGCTCAGAGACTAGGCCGCATAGACTGAGGCGGCCCCCGTGATGTTTCTTGTTCCAATTGCCGAGTTCGCTGATGCTAAGCAACAGCCTGAGCTGATCACGTATCCGCGCGTATCGCGATTCAAAGCCGAGTAACGTCTTCTCCTTCGCAGCCAAACCCTCGTCTGGCAGCACCGTCTCGCTATCGAATATCTTGACTTGCCCCTGTGTCACGCCGCGAAGTCCAATCTCTGAAGTCCCCAACCGTTGCTCGTGTAGTCACGACCTCCAGATTGCTTCAGGGTAGAGTGGCTCGCATCGACATTGAGGGTTGTCCACGAGATGAGGAGCCTTCCTAGCAGCGACTGCCTGGCGGCTGTATCGTAGGCATCGGTGTACCAGATGAGTATGCGCAGATGCGGGTTCGGCAGCTTCGGCCACAGGACGCCACCGGGACGGCTGGTCGTAAGGGCGCCGGAGTCCGTGTTGACAACGTATTGTGTCGCCTTGATCTCCTGGGAGTTGCTCAGCAGAGTGATGTCCACCTTCTTCAGATAGCCATGCTTCGCGAGGAGCTCGATGTCGTGAGCATATTTGCGCGCCTCAGCTTCAGTCATGCCACCCGAGCTCTGGGCGATCATCACGAGATCGGCCGTAAAGCGCCGCATAACCGTTTCGATATCGGTGGTAGAATACGTATAGGTGTGAGAGTTCGATGTGGTGTAGGTCATGCTTGATCCTCGATCCTGAAGCGTGGTCCGAAGATCTCCTTCCAGACCTCATTGTCGTTTTCCGCTGATGCAAAGTGCGCAGCTTCCCATGAGGCCTGCGCAGCCGATACGATCTCCTGACGTTCTTGCTCGGTGATGCGTGCCGCTACATTGTTGTGGCTGTAGACCGGATCGATGATCACGACCGGGTTAGAAAATTGCCCGAGGGGCCTAGCGTTCTCGGGGAAAGCGATCAGCTCCTTGAGACCGGACTGGGCGATGTAGAGCAAGAACTTGCGGAACTTCTCTTCTATCGTTCCGTTGGCCCCATCGCGGTCCAGCAGATAGGCCATGATGAGCTCGATGGTGAAAGACTTGAGAGCGCTGAGCTCAGAAAAGTTGCGCCACCTTTTTGCGAGACGCACGAGCGTGCGGAAGTCGGCATCATTGTCTTTGCGCACTTGAACAAATTTGATCTGACACGGCGCGCAGGTCTGAAGCGCCGTGCCATCTTTGATATCGAATTGCCATCCATATCCAGGGCGAGACGGGTCTTCGATGACGGGAACGATGTCTACGCTGAGGCCCGAGCCCACGAATGATGCCGTTGCAGCCTTCCGCTGAATCTCAAAATCCTCAACATGCTTGTTGGGGTACACCTTGAGCAGCAGGGCATGGATCGTGTTGTTAAGGCTCTCCAGCGTGTCCCGGTCGATATTTTTGCCTGAGATATAAAAGACCACGTCCACGTCGACGGGGTCCGTCGAGGTCTTGCGCAGAATCGTGAACTTGGCGAAGGAGCCCGCTTTGACGACCTTCGTGATCTGTATCTCTGTCTGATTGCGAATGCTGCGGCTCAGCTCGGTGATGAGGCGGTCAACCTGCGCATGATACTCCTTGCGTTTGTCGGCCGGCAGCCGGAGAACGTTGCTGTCGTAGAATCTGATCTCGGAGTTGGTCAGTGGCATCGTTCTAACCCCTCCGCTTCTTGGTTTCGCCTTGCGGCGTGCTCGGTGAAACATCCGGTAGCGTGGCTATCACGACACCTTGAACCTGAAAGTCACGGCGCAAGACGATCGGACGATGTGCCGAATTTGAGCTTCTTGGGACGAGGGCTACGGCGTCGGTTGAGCGACGCAGCTCCTTGATCGTGGCCTCATCATCAACCAACGCGACCACGATCTCTTTGTCGTTCGCCGTATCTTGCTGACGCACCAACACCAACGATCCGTCACTTATTCCGGCCCCGTCCATCGAATCGCCGGTTGCGCGGAGAAGGAAATACTTGCGCCCGGGCCGAGCGAGCGTGGTCGAAACCTGGATCATTGCCTCGAGGTTTTCCTGGGCGAGTAGCGGAGCGCCGCACGGTGCGCTTCCGACGAGAGGCACGTCTACGGTGGACTCTCTGTCCGCTGTTGCCTGCGGCATCCGGAGCAATTGCAGCGACCTGTCATCTTCGCGCCGCTTCAAATATCCGTGCTCGATCAGACTGTTTATGACTAGCACGGCTGATCTTGGTGACGAGAAGCCGAGCTCTTTCGCGAGCTCGCGTACGGACGGCGGCTCACCCGTGTGCATGATTCGGTTTCGCACAAACGTCAAAGCTTGGCGTTCGGTCGACTTCAGCGGCGAATCGGTAATCTTTTTGATCATGGCACACGTAGTGTATACCAGTGTTTACCGGACACAAGATGTAGATTTAAATTGCTCACAAATTTTCTTCGGAGCGCGCTCTCACACCGGTGACGGCGTCCCGCTCGCTGCGCGAGCGGCAGGCTCTTGTGAACCGAGCCTGCGCTTTAATTGTCTCGGCGGCGGCAAGACAACTCTCGTTACAAAGAAGCACTTGCGCCAAGTCAGCCGGCGCGTCACTGAACTCTCTCGCTTGTATCGAAATCTGGGTTGCAGGCGATTGCCTGAGTACGGCGTTGATCCGGTAAGGTGGAAGGGGCGGGTCAGGATTACTGACGGTCAGGGTTTTCGCCGAGGCGGGTGATACTGATATCGCCGGATGGAAAATGGGCAAGCAGTTCCAGTTTGCCGCCGAGGGCTTCAATGGTTTCGCGCAGGGTGGATATCTTCATGTCGGTGCGGCTTTCCATCTGGGCGATGGCAGGCTGAGAACGCTGCAGCGCGGAGGCCAGCTGCTCTTGCGATACTTTGAGGGCTTCGCGGAGATCTGCCAGGGTGGCTTGTTCGATGCCGGCCAGAAGCTCGGCTTTAGTCCTGTCGATGCGCAAACGGCGCTCGGGGCTGAAAGCCTTGGTCAGGGTCTTGAAGGGGCGGCGTCCGGTCATGTTATCAAGCCCTCCTTTTTGAGCTCTTGCAAATGGGTGTCGTACAGCGCGTCTGCGCGCGGTGTGTATTCGTTGTAGAAACGGTCGTTGCCGGTCTTGTCGCCTCCAACGAGAAGGATGGCGCAACGGCGTGGATCGAACGCATAAAAGATCCGGATCGGGTTCCCGCCGCTCTGGACGCGTAGCTCGCGCATGTGCGAATGGCGCGAGCCTTCGATGCCTGAGCAATGCGGAAAGGGCAGTTGTGGTCCTTTCTCCATCAGAATTTCGACGACGGCGGTAATGTCGTCCTGTTGGCCTTCAGCGAGCTGATGCCACCAGAGTTCAAACTCGTCGGTGTGCTCTACGTCCCACGCCATATAATACCAAGATTATAATTATAATGTCAAGCTTATTGAGGCTTCGAGCCTGGGACAGCGACAATAAGGCAAGCTCGGTATGCGCCGCGATTTAATTCGTCGGGTCCAGGGGTGGCGGAAGTTCGTAAGCGGTTCCCGATGAATCGCGCAGGCTTGGAAAGCTATAGGGATTGCGAGGACCTTGGCGATCTTCGAGGAAGGTGGCGATCGCGCGGCCTGCTTCTTCGGCCGTACGAAAGGGCGGCGGGTCATAGTAGTGGTCAGCTTTGAGAGTGATGGTGCCGGGCCGGTCGGGGTTGATGACAGCAAGGGTCAGCTCGAGATGAGCGAGGGGACGGCCTGTAGCGGCATGGAAGGCATCCGAGGCATCGGGCGAATAGCGGGCGATGTATTCCAGATTGTCGATGGCATAGGTTTCGTAGGGAAGACGAGGAGTGCCGAACATGGTGGATCCTCTGTGATGAAATCGAGAGATTGAGATCGCTGCTCCAGTGGTGGAGTTTGCCAAAATAACATCAGGCAGGGCTATTGAAAGCGCCGGCGGGAGTGCCGCTGCCGGCGGGTAGACGATTTGGATGTGATGGAAGTTTGTCACAGCAGCTGGTGATGACCTGCGGGAGTGCGTGTCAGCCTTTGGGTTGAGACCATAGCTAGCTTTTTTCTGGAGAAGCGCGTTTCTCGGCGGATGGGTATATTTTGAAACGCCCATATCGAAAAATTGATTTTGCAAAATTTTCATGTTAATATACATAACGTAAAAACAAAAAGAAACGAGTGTCTATTATGAAGATTGCCGAGAATGAGATAGTGGTATTTTATGACATTGACGATGAAGAACCCTACGAGAAATCGTATTATCTTAAAGATATTGCCGATATTTCACATTTGTATTGGGACGATGAATGGGTGGACGGTGAAGAGACCTGTTTTAGTGTTAATCGCCGCGCGGCGCAGGAGGATTATTGGCAGCAAAGGGCTAATCTGACGCCCAGCTCGACAACATTGGCAGATCTGCAGATGCGGCACGGCCTCGTTCAGGTTCGTCCCCGAATGTGGGTTCCAGTCCGGCATATCGCCAATGTGTGGACGGAGAATGGTGTGACCATGGTGGACATCGGAGATTTGCATCCCGAGCGATCCAAGCGGCCGGCCGAGGACGTGCTGCACGATTGTCGCCGTGAGTTGCAGCGGGTTTATACGCAGCCGGCTCCCCGTTCAGAATTCGGTCATCAGGATGGGATGCTGTTGATGAGCCCGCAGCAGCTGCGTTCTGCCATCAATCGCATCGACGCTTTATTTTTGAATCACGGCGCAACGCCATTCCTGCCGGGATTTTGAAGGTCGCGCCCAAAAAGCAAGGTCATGGGAGGGGATTTGATTGGGTGTTGTTGTGCAGGCCAGAACGCAATGTCAGGGGTGTACAATTTTGAAATTACAAGGAGCAGCTTAATACCCATGAGGCGTGCAGCGCTCGACGGAGTACTGAGTAAATAGTTGAAATGAAATGCCGTTTGGTGGCAATAATAAAAATTAAACAAAAATAGGAGTCATTGTGAGTAAATCGGAATATTTTAATTGCAAAGCGATTGATCGAGATGAGTATGGAAATCGTTGGGGGCAGGAGCTTTCGGCCGGGCAGATTGAGCCTATCCAGCGGGAGATTGAAACGCTGGTTGCGAAGAGGGCAATGCCTGAAGATGTGATCGTGGCGCTCGGTCAGGGGGAGGCTCCAAGGGCGCTAGTGTCCAGGATACAACTTGCGTTGAATTTACGGGACGCTGGCAAGCGCGAGAGTGGTCTGGAGCACGTTCGTTAGAGACGAATGCCTCCCGCTGATGGGCGCCTGATACAAGGTATTGGTGAACCGGAGGCGAATACCTCGTCTGATGTTGAGCGGCGGGAGCTTTAAAACAAGATCGGGGTTTACAACGCTTGTGTATTGGCAGGCCGAAGAGATCGGCGGCGATGCAGGAGCGCGGGATGGCTGGCGAGCTTGATGACAGTGCGATGTTGCTCGAGCTCAAGATCTGGATGGACGGCGCGCGCGCGGCGCTGCCGGGCCATCCAAAGATCCGTTATGCGGATGAACATCTTTCGAAGATCAACAACATCGCCGAGCAGCTGAAGGCCGAGGCGCGTGAAAAGCTGTCCGTGCTCGAGAGGCGGTATGAGCCGGATCTGCAGACGCAGATCGCCCCGGGCGGCGTTGCGGGTTCATTTTCAAAGGCCAATACGAAGCTCGATACCTATGCGCGGGAGCGGCAGGTAATCGTCGATGAGTTTTCAGCGCGCAATGACGGGCTGTGGCGACAGCGAATGGTGCTGACGCGCGATGTCCTGACAGCGGTAGAGCGGCAGGAGATGAAGCGGATCGGCCCTGTCGGTCAGCAGCGGCCTGCTTTGGAACGCTTCACGGGACATCAGAGCAACGTGTCTGACACCTTGATGACGCGGCTTCGGGCGCGGGCCCTCGAACGCGTGGCCGAGGTTGAGAACGCGCCGAAACCTGGCATTGAGATGGAGCGCTAGCGCCGGCGCCGGGCATGCGCGTAGGCTTCCGTTGGCGGGAAGATTTTAAGTGTTGGAAGGCCTGCTGGCGAGAGGCGGGATTAGGGGGCTGATCCATGAGTGTGGAGAACCGGAAAGCCGTTCCCGGACGCACCACCGTGCTGACGGGAACGTGCCGTTTCTCGAGGAAGCACGTCGATCCCTGAGTGCGGGACAACAACGAATGCCGACAATGGATCATGCGGAAGTGCGGCGAGATGGGGAAGCTATGAGCTTGCTATTCGACGCATGTACCCGGACGGCGGGTACGGTTTTCCGAGTGAGGCCGCGAAAGAGCCGGCGTCAAGGGTGCGCAGGAGCCCGAGCCGCGTAGTCCGAAGGAAGCGGCCCGTGCGCTTTGAGAGCACGGGCTGCAAGTCTTAAAGGTCGAGCTTTGGGCTCTTGGCTGCGGGTGTGGGATAGCACAGGGTTTCGTTGCCGGATTCGATGCAGGTCAACTTCTGGTCGGGGGCGGGCGCAAGGTCTTTGGGCCAGCAGCGAGACACACCAGGGCTGGTTTCCCGGCATTCGAGGTCGTCGCTGGGGGCGTCGGGCGTTTTTGCTTCCGGTTTGTTGAGCCGGTATGAGTGATTGTCGGCCTGATTTCCGGATTCTGAATTTTCAGTGGCTGGCGCGTCCCAATCGTTGAGTGGTGGGAATTGTCTGTCAGTCTGATTTCTGGAGGAGGGGCAATCGCTGCTTGTATTTGAGATTAACTCGTCAATTGCCAGCCCAACGGCTGCGCCAAAAGAAAATGTGGCAGCAAGTGATGAAATAAAAAGTCGCTTGGACATAACGGTGGTTTCTTTCTGGATCGTCTCCGTAATTGTTGATAATTGGCTGGTATTGCATAATTTATTACGATAATGCAAGAAAAAACTCTTTTCTGCATTTATCGGCAAAGCCGTGAAAGCTCGCTGAGCTATTTCTCTATATAGAAATTACCGCGACTGCCGCTGGTTTGGTTGGCGCCTGCGAGCTGCGATTTCTGCGATTTGCGAAGCTGAGGTGGAGAGGGTAACAATATTGCTTTCTTGGGGAAACTCGGAAGACTCGAGCGCGGCCAGCCCCATTCGCTTTTATTGATGTCAATTTATAGTTGTTTTTGAATGCGCGACATACAAAGGCGTGTCTATTTGAAGTCGAATGCCATTTTCTGGTAACATGGAAAAATGTACAACCAATAATTGAGGGAAATCATAATGAGTGCATGGAAAAAAAGAGCCGTAAAAGAACGGACGAAACTGGTCAATTCGTTGACCCGCTGGCGGGTGATCCGCAAAAAATCGCAGCAGGACCTGTGCCGTGACGTGGGGTCGGCGCAGGCGCAGCTGTCGCGGATCGAGGTCGGGACAACAGGCTTATCTTTGGGTCTGGTTCTGGACATGAGCAAAGCGCTTGATTGCGAGCTGATGGTGGTCCCCACAGAGCTGCGTCCGCAGGTGTTTGCGATCGTCGATCGCTTCGCCCAGGAGCGCGAGCTCGATCTAGGCCCGCGCATCACACCCGGGCGTAAACGGGGCAGCGGCCGGGAGTTTCACGCCGGGATGCTGGGCTCGAAGTTACCGGTGGGCATGGGCGCTAATACTTAGGCATCGGTCTCCCCTGCCGCAGCCGGATCTCCGATCGGGATCATGCCGGTCGAGGCCGCTTTCAACTTTTTGAGGGCGCGAGTTTCGAGCTGGTGAACACGCTGCGGCGTGATGCCGAGCTTTTCAGCCAGGCGCGCGATCGTCGGCGGATTGGGAGCGAGCACACGTTCGCAGACGATCTGACGCTCGCGGTGGGTCAGGGTTTTGACGAGCTTGCGCAGATAGTCTCGCTCCTGGATTTGGGAAACGAGATCTTCGGGCGTTGGGGCAGGCTCGAGGACGGGATCGGAGGACGTGAAAGTTTCCACGAGAGTCCCGTCCTCCGCGGAAAGCAGGGGCGCGTCTGCGGACACGTCGCGGGCAAGACGTGCTTCGACAAGGGCGACGGTGGCGATGGAGATGCCGAGCTTGTCTGCAATCGTTTTCTGATAATCGTGGGGCAGGACGCCGGCGTTCGCTTCAGCCAGCTTGTTGCGCTCGAAGCGGACGCGGAAGAAGGCGCGCTTGGTGTCGCCGGTGGGGGTGACGGCCACTATGCTGTGGTTTCGCATGATGTAATCTTTGATGGCGGTGCGGATCCAATAGGTGGCGTAGGTCGCAAAGGAGGCGTCGCCGGCCTTGGCGGGGTCGAAGTTGTGGATGGCCTGAACGAGAGCCAGGGTGCCTTCGGAGATGAGGTCGTCCAGCGCGATGTCGTAACGGCCAAAGGTTTTGGCTAACCTATAGACCAGGCCCTGGTGGTTCTTGACCAACTGGTCCAGGAGGCGGGGGGCGCGCGTTGCGTGGTACTGTGCGGCCAGCGACAGGTTCTGAGCCTTGTCGAAAACGGGTGCCGGAACCGGAAGGGGCTTGCGCGTCATGAATCTGATTTCCTTCGCAAAAGGCGAGATCGATGACGGCGAGTGAACGGCCGAAGGGCTCCGGCGCGAAGGGTAAGGTTGTTACCCTTCGGAGCGGGCAGGGGGGAAAAGTCGGGGGGAAAAAGCCGGTCGATCCGGCGCTCGTTTATTTTCCGGATGGGCTCAAGCAGCACTACATGGATCTGTTGCTGCGGTACAAAAAGCAGCTTGCGCAGGAGAGCCGGAAGCGTGTCGGTTGGCAGGCGATCCGGGATCAGATGATGGCGCGGGAGGATGCGCTGGAGGCAGAAGAGAAGCGTCGGTTGGGAGTGGACGTTACGGTCGACCGGCCGCGCAGCGATTTGCTGAAGCTCGATGACTTAAAAGGTTGGTTCAATCCCCAAAACACCCATCTGCCATCGGACCCGAAGTTCCAGTACATCGACCGCTATATTCGTGGGCTGAGGGCGGAGGGCTTGCTGGATGAAGTTGAGCGCGCGGCGTCGGACGCGAAGCGGGAGTATCATCGCGAGTGTCTGGCGATATTCTATCAGCCGCAGAAAGCATTTCAGGGTAACGAGCCTGCTACCCACCAAGGCGAGCTGGCCAGGATTTTGGACAGCACGATGTTCGTGGCCTATTGCCGGCCTGAGACCGATGACCCGTCCTTTGAAAGGCAATATCTGCTGTTGCTGTTCTGCCATGCGTTCAAGGGCAATATTAGCCCGGTCGATGTCATCGCATGCGTGATCCCGCCAAGCCTCGAAGCCGGGCCGTTGCGGGTTGGAACCGTGCAAACGACAGCACTGGAGTGTTTGCGGCGCCTCGATACGCTGTCGTCGCGGCTCATCTACCTCTATTCCGGGTTTATCGTGCTGGAGCGTTTCGGGCTCGCATCTCCAATGAGGACCACGGGGGTTTCGGCAAGCCTTACTCTCAGCAATCCGTCGGGGGCAGGCGTGTCGCAGTCGATGCTGACCTCGTTCCTGCCGCGTCATTTCAATCCGCGGGTTTTCCTGTTCCCCACAGCCGCCGAGGAGCAGGACGCGGCCATTCCGGTGAACGCGGCCATTGCCTGGCCGGTTGATGGAGGGGATCTCTTTAGGCAGCTGGGCGTGGAGATTATTTCTCAGTCATCGACGTACTGGATCGATCGGCCGCGTTCAGATCCGTTGGCTGGCTTCGTGCAGGTCTCGGAGAGAGGCCCGCAATATGGATCGCTTCTGGAATTGCGGGACAAGTTTGCCATTGGGTATCGCCCGTGCTGAAGCCGCGCGCACAATCCAAAGAGGGGCCGAGACGGAAAGATCCGAACCTGTTCACAGCGGCTCGGGCAAATGACATCGTCGAATTGAGCGAGGCGCTGTCGGCCGGCAAGCAATTAGACGAAGTCGACTTCGAGGACGGGTTTACGCCGCTGCATACGGCTGCGTTCAATGGGAGCGGGGACTACCTTCGTGAAGCGTTGCGTCACCACTCGGCCAATCCGTGGCTGCGAGACCATCAGGGCTATCTTGCGATTGATCATGCGGACGCGCGTCGGGACTATGAAATCTCCAGGCTGCTGTACGAGGCCATGTATCCCGGCGGGGCGGTGCCGTTGGCAGAGCCCGAGTGACTACACGTCTTTGCTGCTGTGCTATTGCGCGTTTTAGCTGTCTGACACGAAGAGATTTGGCGGGATCATTCGATCTCCTGGTCTTGGTCATTGTCATTGAACGGCCTTGGCGGATCGCGGTCACGATCGGAGCGGAAATCTGCGGCGCGGTTGCGCAGCTTGTCCATGAAGGTCTGCGGGTCAGCAGCCTTTTTGAAGTCCTGGGTGCGATCGAGCGAGAGAGCCAGCTTTTCGAAGTCGGCTTTGCGGCGCTCGATGAGCTGGTGCCATTCTGCCTTGTTCTTGGCGAGTTCGCCCCGCTGAATGAATGTAAGGTCTGCGCGCGCGCGGCGGTACTCGATGACCGCGGTTTCGGATTCCATCTTATAGGCGGCGACGACAGGGAGCATGGCTGCCCTGATGGCCTTGCGCTGGCGCATATCCAGCTCTTGGCGGCGCTGCGAGAGCTGCTTGTCGAACATGGCCTGTCGCTCGGTCGCGTTTCCGATCCCGCGCCAGAGCTGGGTCAGGATGGAAGGGCGCGGGCCGTCGGCAGCCGAGTGGGCGATGTCGACATTGCGGAAGAGGTTCGAAAGACGCCCGAAAGTGGATTTTTCGCGCGCCTCGAACTGTCTTCGTTCGGCGATCTCTGCCTCTTTCAAGGCTCGCCACTGGGGCCGGAACGTCTCGATGATCTGCACACGCGCCGCCGCCTGCCCTTTCCGGGCTTGTTCGCGGATGGCATGGCGGCTTTGCAGGAAGTCTTGCTGCAAGGTATCCCATTGCGTCTTGTGGCGCTTTTTCAGCTTGTGCGAGCGGTTGGCCTGCTCTTTGGCCAGCGCATGGTGCTTGTGGCGCAGCTCGATGCGGCGATCGGGGTTGTCGTTGACCGAATGCCGGATGAATTTCTCAGCATCAATGATGTGACGCGGGACCGCGCGATATTTGGTTTTCTCGCCGCGGGCGCGGGCCTCGGCGTTCAATTCGCGCTGAGGTGAATAATGCTGACCGCGTTGGCGCTGGTATTCGAGCGCCCAGGCCGACAGGTTGTTCCATTCGTTGGAATCGTCGAGCAGCGTGCCATTGTCGAGGGTGCGGTTGATCAGGATATGAACGTGGGGGTGCTTGGTATCGTTGTGGGCGATGATCAGCGACTGCTGATTATCGGCGCCCAAGGCTTTGAGCGCGCCTTCGATGGCGGCCTCCATATCTTCGCGCGTGAGGGTGTCCTTTTCCTCGGGGTGCCACGTCAGCACGAGATGCTTGACGATGTTTTTCTGCTTGCGGCCCGTTAAGGGAATTCCGGCCTCTTTTTTCCGCTGCGGAGCGTCGATGGCTATGGCGGCCATCACGCGCCAGGCGGTTTCCGGATTTTGGGTGGCCAGGTTGCGCGTCATCGTCCACGCAACTCGCTTGTCATTGAGTTCGTGCTTGGATCCTTTCAAAAGATAGGCGGCGGCGCCTTTGAACGAGCGCCCATGCAGGATGCGCGGGTTCAAACCGACCTCTTGACCAGTTCATCGAGGGTGTTGGCCACTTTGTCGGCGAGAGTCCGCCAGAAGTCGCGCTCGTCCTGGCCTCGGTTGGCGGCACGCGCGATCTGGTTGATGTTCACGCCGATGGCGTTGACCTCGCGGATCAGCTGCGCGTCTGCCATGGGGCGCGGAACCGAGATCACGAGATTCAGTCCGGCCCTTCTGAGGTATTCGGCGACGGAGAGTCCCGCCTGGGCGGCTTGCTGCCGGTAATAGTGGTCTTCCGCAATGGTGATGCGGATTTTGATCTGAATGCAGCGCAGCTCGTCCTTCTGCTTGATGGGACGGCCGCCGCGACCTGTGATGTTGCTCAATAGGATCCTCCATAGCTGTTTTGACTGTGTTGTGAAGTGGCGGCCCGGCTTAAAGCCGGAACGCGCATGACCCTGCCCGGCCATAAGGCCGTGGCGGGTGTCGTGTGCGCGGGCCGTGCGCTGTGGGGGGATGGCGAGCCGTTAGCTTATGTCAGGGGATAAGCTATCCGCTTGCCGGGGTCCGGGGCGGCCGTTGCCCCGGTGTGGTGTCGGGCACATGCCCGACCCTGGATGGGTTGAGGGAAACCGGGACGGTTTCCTCACGAGATGCCGACCATTCGGATAAACGTAAACGGTGGCGAAGCCCCGTTTTACGTCCGAATGGGAGGGTTTTTGGGTACCAAAAACACATCTCGCTCCTCGTTCGGCCTTTATATTAGGCCTCACTCGGAGAAAAAATGCAAGAATTTTCGATTATGGGAATTAAAAGCTGCCGTCGATTTATTCATATATCGAAATGAAGCCAAATAAATCGCCGGCTGAATATGGAATCGTTGCCACGATACTTATTCTAGCATAGGACGCGGGGCAACACACACACGTATGCGGGTAAGCCCTGCTTACGCTCGGCCATAGCGCATCCTTGGTGTATGCCCGCATGTGGAGCGGCGGCTTACGCACGCCGCCCAAGGCCGCCTTAAAGCCCAAAAGGTGGCGGCCTATCTGGAAAGAAAGCGCCCACCCGATGAAATACAGGAGCGGCAAGGATTTCCACCCAAGATCAGAAGCTTCGCGTGCAGCTTGATGCGGCTGAAAGTGCGCAGTGCAATCAAATCTTCAAGGATCATGGTGTTTCGGGCGGCAAGCAGACGGCGCCCGCACGAAAACTACTGCGACGCCAGCATCTGCACTGAAAAAGAGTGGAAATCATATCGCTCGCCAAAAGTAATAAAAACACTTCGGTACGCGAGAGCAATTCTATTTGATTTGTGTCAGTACACTATGTAATCCATAGATAGAATATAAAATACAATGAGAAACGGAAAAACAATTATGAAACTTATCGTATTAAGTTCACATTTTGGAGAAAGGGCACTGGTAAGGGGCGCGCGTTCTGGAGAGTACTTTTCGATGATCGAGCTGCTGGATGCCGGAGTGGACGTTCATGCCGAGAACGATCTCGCACTATGGAACGCTGTTGACACTAATTTCTTGTTATTGGCTCAGGCTCTCATTAAGGCCGGAGCGGATGTGAATGCCTGCGATGGCCGGGCGCTGTTGACGGCTGCCCATCACGCCAACGAGGATATGGCG
Organism: Hyphomicrobium zavarzinii ATCC 27496; assembly: GCF_000383415.1. Lineage (GTDB taxonomy): Bacteria > Pseudomonadota > Alphaproteobacteria > Rhizobiales > Hyphomicrobiaceae > Hyphomicrobium_C > Hyphomicrobium_C zavarzinii. The sequence goes on from NZ_KB911256.1 coordinate 141,901, forward strand.
AGCCTTCTAATCCGATCGGGTGCGAAGGTGGACGCACAGGACTATGCGGCTCTAAGAGCAGCCGCGATGCATGTGGCTTCGGGGAAGGGTAAGGTCTTCGACGTCATTTTGAACGCGGCGCTGAAGGACAGGTTGCCGGCGGCTATACCATCGACAGCTCAGGCACCAGCACCGGATATGTCCTGACGCCGCCCGCGACTTTAGCCGGACGATTGCCATGTACCGGCCGGTCGGATGGCCTCTCCATATATTTGAGATCGTGGGGATGGCTAGTCATATCGCACCTCCGCAACGTGAGGGAGCTGGATTGCGGCTTCGTGGGCGAGCATGGCACTGGTCTGGACGGCCTGGCCAAGCTGTTGAACATCGAATGACGTGAGCGCAGAGATATCGCCGTTCTTGAGGATGCGTGCGGCGATCGCATCGGCCGTTTGGGTTTCGATCTCGAGCTTGCGGATCACCGACAGAAGATAATTGTATCGAAGAGTGTTCATCATCGGTCCTTTCGTTTGGTAGAAAGAGAAAGGCCCGCCCTGCGAGGGGCGGGCCTTTTGAGCTTAGATTTGCTCGAGGGCGGGAGCCGCATAGGTGTCGACGAGGTGGCCGTTCAGCTCGCCCGTCGCCGGATCATACGGCTCGTTTGCTTGATGGGCAGGCTGGGGAGTGCTGCCCTTGGTTTCGGTGGGAATCAGAAACACCACGCCATCGCCGAGATTGGCGAAGGGGGAAGCGGGATCCAGGTGGTAGTCTACGATACCGCCCTTGCTGACATCCTTGCGGGGCCAGACAGTCGCGACGCGGACCATGGCACCCAGGATATCCTGCCCTGACTGGGTTTTTCCGCGCTTGGCGCAGAAACCCAGCTCGTAGATGGGGTAGGGCTTGTCCGGATCGCGCTGCTCGGGAAGATTGGGCGGCAGGAGGAAGACGACGCCGTCGCCCAGAGCTCCGAACGGGGATGCGGCTTTGGTATAGAAATCGACTAGACCGCCTTTGGTGGCATCCTTGCGTTCCCATACGGCGGCCAAGCGGACCATGGAGCCGAGGATTTCGCTTCCGCGACCGTCCGTGCCTTTCTTGGCGCAAAAGCCAAGTTCGTAGATAGGTGCTTTATTTGTTGTTTGAGTAGTCATGATTGTAAGTTTCCTTTCTTAGGAGTTTTTTCTGGCTGGACCATCCAGCCATGCACTTTGCCCATCCGGCGCATAGGGCCGGAAATGCAACGACCTTCGCGGTGCTGGTGCGGAAGGTCGTTGCAAGCGCGACCGAAAATCATGACGTCGCGCGGTTTGCCGGACGCGTCGGATAAAAGTGCTGGTAAGGCTGGCTGGTTCTGACGGGAAAAATTTCAGAGAAATCGTGAAACGCGGGGCGTGACGGTTCAAACAGACGCTAACAAAAGCGCCGATCTGAGAGACCTGTTTTCGGTGCCTAGGCTATCCTTCGTTGCGAGGGATGAAACCCATGGGCGTTTTCAAGGGGGTGGGCTCGGCCTGATCAAAGGTGGGTGGTTTGGTTTCGATTGGGTTCCGATAGACGTACTCCGGCGGGTAATTGCTCGGACCGTGCTTCAAGACGCAAAGCATGTGGCGGCGGACGATCTCAGGCATACGCACGTCCCGGTGTGCGGGCAGAATGGGGCTGTCGTCTTCCGGATAGGGGGCGTTGTGCAGTGTGATGGAGCTCAGATGCCGTTGCACGGTGCGTGCGTTGCCAAGCCAGCATCCGTTCAGGACTTCGGGGGCTGCGCCGGGATCGAGATGCATGAAGGCGGGAAATCCAGCGTCTTCGTCTTCGGCACGCATCAGGGCATGGATCGCATCATGGTCAGCGAAGATGACGCCTTTGTAGGCAGCTGATACGCCGGGTGTTGTGGTGGTGCGGATGGTGTTCATGACAACGCCGCAACCCCAGTCTTTGGCGATGCGGATTGTCGTGTGCCCGATCAGGATGCGGTCCGGTTCGCGGCTGGAATACTGATAGCTGACATAATCTCCTTCGATACGACGCAGGATGCGCTCGTTGGCCGGCGTCACCGCTCCAAAATAGCTGGGCAGCATGAGCATGGCGTGATGAAGGGGGACGGGCCAGTAGCCTTCCTGTTCCAAGAACGCGGCCACGGCGGCTGCGTGGTGCGGATTGGGCTTGTCCTCCGTCGGCGAGGCGATTTCGCGAATGGCATTGCGGTCAATATGGACGCCGCCCGGTCGGTCGACGGTCTTGAAGGTCTTAAGACGGGTCTGCAGGCAATCGATGGGATCTCCGTCGGGCTTTTTATTGAAAGCCAGAGGAATGTTCTTGTCCTTGATGTAGCAGCGGATGGCTTCGGCCAGATAGAGCCGTTGCGGCAGGCTGGTTGGGTCGAAGGTCATGTGATCGGTGACTCCCCCCAAAAAAATTCCGAAGCCGGAGCGTATCGCTGTTGGGTGGCGGTTTGAAGTGCCGGGCCTGCTCAAAGGTGCTCGGGCCTCGCGTGAGGTGTCCGGGTCACCCGGTTGAGGGCTTCAATAGCGAAAAAATCGCCGGAGCGTGCGCGCGAGGGGCTTGAGAATGGGCGCTGTTTGGTTCCAGCAGCGCTGGCTGCAATGGGAGCGCAGGATCACCGCGAATTTCGCAACGGCAGGGGTGATTGAGAGGGGCCGGAGCTTTTCCAAGGCTTGTGTGACGCGCAATGCGATGTCGCCGTTGGGAAAGGAAAGCCGATGTCAAACGCAAGCTCTCAGTTCGATGTGCTGGACGACCCTCTCTACATGCGGACGGCATTTTACGGCGCGTTTTCTGCGCGGATGTTTGGCGATGGGGTGATCCTCAACCGCACCAAGCTGGGGATGGGGCTTCCCGTTCCGCTGATCATGGAGCGGTCGTTCGAAAGCTACATCCAGCCGGACGTGGCGGTCGCCGATATCGAAAAGCTGGCGCTGCGCGCCGGCGTGCATTTGAGCATGGGCTATCTGCTCGATCAAATGATCAAGGAAAAGCGTGCCGAGGTGCGCGGGTTCGAAAACTGGGCCCGCAAATCGAAGCTCAATCTCGGACTGGGCGACGTGTGAGCCGGCCGCGCGGTTCCGCGGCTTGATGTGCCAAAGAAACTAAGGCGAAAGGACTAGCGATGAAGATTTTCAAGCGTCTGCTCGAGTGGACCAAGGGCAAGCTCGGAGCGAAAAAGGAAACGGCGTTCGGCTGGGATATGAACCTGCCGACGAAGGAGGAGGTTGAGGAAGGCCAGCGCCGTATCGTTCGCAATAAAAAGCGCGGTCGGGCGCACGCGGTCTCAGCCAAGTTGGCGGAGCTTGCCGTGATCGCGGCTGCGCTGCTGACCTGCGAGATGGTCTACAAGGGCTTGAACTACGAGCTGGCGCGCTCGCTGGGTGCAACGCTGGACAACTCGCTGATGGCGCTAAGCGTCGCGATGACGCTTTCGATGTGTATCTATATCGGCTTCCTCAAGGCCTCGAAGCTTTCGACGACGATGGATCGCACATCCGCGTTCATCGGCGGGTGGGTGTGCATATTCCTGTTCTGCTGCTGGGCTGTTGGAACAAGCAGCTGGTACGCGTTCATGTCGACGACCGGCATCCCGGCGCTGGAGATGCATCTCAACGCTGCAACCGACAAGCTTGAGAAGGCCGTTGCCAGTGCTACGGCGCAGATCAAGAACGCGCGTGGCATCCCGACGGCAATGTCGGCGAAGGCCGCTGGTTTCTCGGCGCGCGGAACGTCGGAGGCTGCCGGCGGCGGGGCGACCGGAGCCCGCGGCGCTGGTCCGCTGTCGCAGTCTCTTGAAGGTGCAGCAGCGGTTCTGAATACGGGTTCGGAAGAAATCCGTGGCGCGATCGAGAAGGCCGATGCGGAAGCCGTGAAAATGCGCGCCAAGCTGGCCGAGATCTCGGTGGCTGTAAACAACCGCGATCTCAAGATGAGCGAGCGAGAGGGCGTGTTCGTAAAGGGTGCGTCGGAGCTTCGCTCGATGATCGGAGCGATGAACTCGGCCGGTCTTGGCGAGATGGTGCGTTCGTCGCTGGCAGCGGTGGAATCGGCGGTATCGGCCATGCCGACCGACGGCTCCAAGGTTGGCGCGCGGCAGGCGGCGGCGATCGACCAGACCCGCCAGGACATGGCGGAGATCGCTGGCAAGCTGAGAACGCTGATCGATGAGCTCTCCGGCGCTGAAGCCGTCAGCGGTTCGCTGGTGGAGTCGGTCTCGATGTCGGAGGTGGTCTGGGAGTTCAAGCACAAGTTCAAGCCCGCCCTGGCGCTCGCGATAGGTATCGATCTGTTCGCTGTCTGGGCGCTCGTCTTCCTGGGTCTGCATGGGCTCGAGGAAGTGCGGCGCCGGGAAAAGCGGGAAGCGCGCGTGCGCGGGCTGCTTGAGCTCGATGACGTGGTCGGCAAGGAGCTGCTCAATCCGGATGTGCTGGCCAAGATTGCCTTGCCGGGGGCGGAAAAGGGTGCTGCAGCGCCGGTTGGCAAGAAGAGAGAGCGCGCGTAAGCGCGCTCTTTTCCGCAAAATAGCAAATGAGAGAGGAATTTTCACGGAGAGACAGATCTTGCGCTTGAGGTGCAGGAGACGGTTCCCAACACCGAGATAGAAGACTGAAACGAACGATTGAGGTTGCGAAATCGGAGCGTTTTTAAGGAAAGGAAGGACAATGGGCAAGCTGGGTGATGTTGGCGCAGGGATCTTGGATTTTGGCACGGTTTGCGTGGTCGGTTGCGTGACGGGGTCGATTGGATTGCTAGTCGCATTCAACATCTCGCGCTCTCTTCCTGATGATCCGATCTGGTCTGAGATGCGATGCGTCGCCGGAATTTCGTTCCAGGGTGATGACAAATGCTTCGACAAGAAGCTGAGCGAAGGCCTGTCGACGATGGAGAAAACCTTTCAGCTGGAGTTGCAGGAGCGGCAGAAGGCGTTCGATCTTCGAGAGCGTGATCTCGATCTCATGATCAAGAAGCGGAACGAGGAGATTGCCGGGCTTGAAGGGCGCGGCAAGGCGCTTGAGGACGAGAAAGCGGGACTGGATCAGAAGCGGGCGGAGCTTTCCGAACAACTCGCCAAGCTGGAGGCGCTGGAGAAAGCCTCTACCTCGTTCAATCTGTTCAAAAGCAACGCGTTCAAGCGCGGGATCAATGTCCAAACCGGCGTTGAATACAAGTCGTTCGTCCGGAATCAGGAATGGACCTCTTCCTGGTGCTACGTCCAGGTGCCGAATGACCAGGGTGTGACGATCAAAGTGGACCTGGCCAGAAAGCGTCCGGGACAGGCGGTGATGAAGGAAACGATCTCTGCGGCGGAGTTGGCGCAGATCCGTTTCACGGCCGCTGAAATGGAAGAAGCCACGGGTTTGTGCTCGTTTCCGAGCGAGAGTTCGTGATGGCGGGTGAGCGTGGTGGCGGGGCTGCGCAAAGGCGTGCCCCGCAATTTTTTGACCAGAGCCGGGAGTTGGAGCGATGGCTGGCGGCAAGAGCGGAGCTAACGGGCAGGGGCAGGAGGCGCGCAAGAAGACGTCGCCGGCGTTGCAGTCCGTAATTGTGCTGGGTGGGCTCTATTACGCGCTGAAGGACGGCTGGGCCTGGCAGTATGTGCCGCCAGAGTTTGCGGAACAGGCGCGCATTGGATTTATGGTCGTGGCTGGGTTTTGCGTTCTGCAGCTTGTGCTGGCGGCGCTGCGGTTTCGGCTGCGCTTCAGAAAGGCGTTGGATGCCGAGCGGCCGAAGGAATCGACGCATTCGGCGCGGATCGCGACCGTCGAGGATATCGAGGACTCCGGGATCTGCGTCGAGCAGGGCTCGTTTGCCAGGCTGTTTGGTTCGGTGAAGAACAAGGTGGCGTTTTATGCCGGGGTGGTGGGTCGCAAGGTTCTGCTTCTGGAAGCCGTCCATATGCTGATTGTTGCACCTTCGGGCGCAGGCAAGAACCGGAATTTGGTGTTCATTTTTTTGGGACTGATCGATCAGCCTTGCGTGGTGACGGATGTCAAAGGCGAGAACTTCGAGGTGACATCGGCATACCGGGCGCGGCGCTTCGGGCAGCGGGTCATTCGCCTCGGGGTCGGCGGATCGGAAGCTTACAATCCCCTGGATCTGATCAAGGACGGCCTTGCGGCCGGCGGTGGGGACGTGCTGACCGATGCACGGACGATCGCGCTGGCGCTGGTGCCGGAGCCCAAGGACGAGCGCAATTCCTATTGGCGCCAAGGCGGCCGTGACGTGATCACGATTGCGATGATCGGTCTTTGCGTCAAGGATCCGCAGAACGCCAGTCTTTCTGCGATTCAGGCAATCGTGACGGATTTGAATATGTTCCTCGCGCTGTGCGAGGAGGTGGAATACGACAGCGCGCTGGAGGGCGATTTAGCAATCATGGCCCGCGGCATGATCGGCATGGTCAACGACAAGAAAACGGGCGGTCTGCAGGAATACATCAACGTCGCCAAACAGGCGATGATGCCCTATGCGAAGTCGGGAATCCTGCACAAGCTGACCGAGAAATCGACGTTCCGGTATCGCGATCTAAAATACAAGGATGCGCGGGGGCGTCATCTCACGATCTACAACCATTTCGACAGCTCGCGGCGCGTGGTGTTCGAGCCGTTCGGGGCGATGCTGAACGCGTGCATGCTGCTTGAGCTTCAGCGCGATCCATGCCCGCAGCGTGTGGTTTTCATGAATGATGAGGCGGCAAACTTCGTCGTCAAGGATCTGCCCAAGCAGCTGACGATCTTACGCGCAGACGGCAATGTTCACGTGATCAATGTCTGTCAGTCGCGGGCGCAGATGCGGGCGACCTGGGGCGCGGAAGGTGAGCAGATGATCCTCGACAACTCGGATCTGAAGCTGTTCTTCGCGATCTCGACCGATGAGGAGGCCAAGAAGGTCAGCGAGCTTTGCGGGACCCAGAATATTCTTTCGCCATCTTATGCGCTGGGCCATGCGGCGAGCGATGGGGTTGGTGAAAACCGCTCGATTTCACAACGTCCGGTGCTGACGCCGGAGATGGTCCGGCGCGAGAAGCGGGCGATTGTGCTGTATCGGCAGGAACGGGTGATGCTGGTCAGCCTGCCGGGTTATGAGCGGTGCGAACCGATGCGCTCTAAATATGCGGTCAATCGGCGCTACGGGAACAAGCGGTTCAAAGGACCCAAGGAGGTGGTGTTCTGATGGCGTATGTCGTGAAACCGTTTCCGGAGCCTGATGATCCACGCAATCCCAAGGGCGCGGTGCAAAGAGCGCTGTGGCGAACTGTAAAGCAGAGTTTGGCGGAGTCGAACATCAGCCTGAACGGCCGGCTGGTGGTGTTCGGTGCTTTGGGCTGGATGCTCTATGTGTGGGGCAATCCGCACATTCTCTATGACTATGCCTATTTGGGGACCGGCGCGGCGCGGACCTATACGCGGTGCGATTATCTCGGGCTGGATCCGTTCCGGACCTTGGGCCCCAATTGCCCCCTGATGCGCTGGCGGGAGTGGCCGAAATACTGATCGCGTTGGCAAGGGGAGCCCGGGCCTGTGGGGCAAGCGCTGGGCGCTTGTGTGACGCGGGGACCGGAAGTCCACGATCATTTTCTTAGCATTTGGATGTTTCGCCGACAATTACATTTCCTAATTGTCCGAGAATTGCGTCTCAAAGTTGCAAGTATACTTATCTGATATGTAAAAGTGTTCATCTCGAAATGCGCAGAAAACAGCCAATAAATGAAGTCTTAAAATCAAATAATTGACCATCTATGGTTGATTATGAAAATATCACTGTACATATTTAAATCTAATTCAACTTAAAAAGGGAGTATCCAATTATGAATACAAACGCAAACAACATTAATAACAGTACGAAAGCCAAGGCCATTACAGTGACATTGGAGGAGGGCTCGCAGCGCTCGGTTCAGATCAGCGGCATTCGTTACCTGCAGATCGTAAATGGTCTCAAAGGCGGCGATGCGGATGGTTCGTCGGGCGGGTTTCAGTGCAAGATCTACGAGGCGGGTAAAATCGATCCTACCTACGCCCGCGAATCTGTGAAGGATCTGCGCTCGAGCGATTTTCAGCTCGTTTATGTGGGCGGCGGCAAGTATGCGGTGCGTGGCAACATCATGCGCCTGGAGCCGATCACGCCTGAGCAGAAGAAGATTTTTGCGGAGCAGGCGAATGCATCGGATACCTCGAAGTTCCGGACCCGGGTGGTGCTGACCAGGGAGCTTGGCTCGTTCTGGGCGACCAAGACGATTGCGGAGCTTAACGAGCGCGGGGTTCGTTTCGTGAGCATCGGCGATGGAGCAGCCGTTCATGCGATGAACATCAAGAAGCTGGGCGAACTCAAGGACGATGATCGCCAGAGGATTTCGGCGAAATACAATATCGATGGCAGCGGTTTCCAAACGCAGGTGACGCTGCAGGGTGAGGACCGTCCGAAGGTTTCGCGCCTTTCGCTGGTTGAATTCAGGTCGCAGGGCTTGGATCTGGTGGATATTGGCGAGGGCGATACGGTGGTGCGCGAGAACATCAAGTTCTTCGGTCCTTTTACCGAGGAGGATAAGGCGCGTGCGGCGCATTCCGGGATCAACGCTGAGCGCTTCGTGACCAAATTCACGCTGGCGAACGGCAACGGCACTGTGCTCTCGACCATTGGCGTGGATGAGCTGAAGACGGCCTTGAGGGCCGTCAATATCGGGTACGACCGCTATGTGCCGGCGGCAAACATCGCACAGGACAGGGTCGCCGCGTTTACAAAGGATGAGAAATCGTCGCTTTCGCAAGCGGGCTACGATGTGCAGCGTGCATGGAAGTCGTCCGTGGCGTTGATCAATGGCATGGCGTTGAGCCCTGCCACGCCGGAGCAGATCAGGCAGCGGTGCGAGAAGGCGCTGGGCACGTCGGGGGGCGCAACGACAGCGTCGGAAGAGCCGCCTGAGCTGGGCATGGCGTAACGATAAGGAGGAGCAGAAACGGGGCGCCGCTTGCGGGGCCGATCGTCAGGCGGCGCCTTTCTGCCCCCACTGTGTGGAGGATAAAAAAATGGAATACTTACGTCTGAATAAATCGATGAAGGTGCGCACAAGTGACATTCTGTATGTTCGCAAGGTGCGTGAGAATGAAGCTCTGGGGCAGGATCGGGATGGTCCGATTGATGCGCCGCGCAACGCAGCCGTGATCGTGCTGCGGGACAAGAGCAAAGGGAGGATCGTAACGCCGGTGTCGTTTGAAACGGTGATGGAGCGTCAAGGTTTTGTCGATATCGGAGCCAACCGTTACGTGCCGGTCCGGAACGTTGAGGAGCTGAACACCAGCCCCGAGGAATTTGAAGGCAAGCGTTATCGCGTTATCTGGCTGAAAGGGTTCAACGGCGTACTGAGCTCGATGGTTGCGCTGCATGAGCTGGAGGGCCGCTTGGCCGATGCGCAGCGCAAGCAGGATCGCCTCGACGATCAGGCCGAGATGCTCGAGCGGATAAAGAAGAAACTGTTGAACCGGGCGCGGGTGCCGAAAATGGAGGTGGCAGATATCGAGGTGCCAGGGGGGATGCACCAGATCCCGCACTTCGGTTTGGAAATGGCCGCCTAGATGGCAGGTCAGCGGGCTGCACAGCCGCGCGCGTAGAAAGCCGCCTCTGGGAATGCCCGGGGGCGGCTTTCCCTTTAAGGTGAGGCACACCTCTTACCTTTCCCTGTTCTATAACTGACCCCGGAGCAATCCGGGGTCTTTTTTTATCCAAACGGGGGAAGGCTCAGTTGCGCAACACTCAAAGCTCGGCTCCAGTTTCTATGTCGTGCTCGGCGGAATATTCGGTGGTCGATTCCTCGTAGCGGGTGCTGACCTCGAGCAAGACGGTGCCGGCTTCGACATTGATCTCCAGCTCACCGAACCCACCTGAATCGTTGTACCAATCGATATCCGTGAACGCGAGATAGTCATCCGTGATGGCGGTTATGGCGTCCGAGAGCGTGCAGGCCACGGGTTGGGTCTGATAGATCCATTGCCCGTCGTCGAAGACGCTTGTTCGCTGGAGGACGGTGACTTGTTCGTTGAGTATGGCTTCGGCATTGCTTGCCGGTGTGAGGCCTACGTCTTCGATCGCGCCTTCGTCGCCGCCGCCGTTGAAGGTCACGGTTGCGGCCGTGATGCAATGGCGGCGCAGGACGGGAAGGACGGCGCGCAGGTTGTCCATGTAGTGGTGAAGGTCTTCATGCAGCGGGTTGGCGCTGAGAGCGCTGGATGGCTGTGCGATGCCGAGAAGCGCATGGATCTGGGCTCTGGTGGCATCGTCTGGGAGTCTGTTGAAGCGGGTGCGGATCTGGGCGATGCGGAGCGGAGCGTCCGGCTGGCCGGTGAGCTGCAACTCGGTTGTGAAGCGCCGGCCATCGATCAGCATGGCAAGGATGGCGCAGGTGCCGGCCTTGAGTTTGTCGTGGTAGGCGGCAATGCAATGGCGCTGGCGGAGGCCTTCCATGCCGAGCTTGCGGCTGGTGCGGATGATATAGCCGGGGAAAAAGGTGGGGAGATGCCGGGCGAAGGCCGAAACGTCGTAGGTGACGTTGTCCTCGGCCAGGCGCTTCAAGGCTTCGAGGCGGGAGAGCTTATCGTGCTCGTCTTTCCAGCGCGATGGCGACCAGGCCAGATTGATGCGCCGGTGATTTTTGCGGGCCATGGCGATGACGTCGTGGACCGGCACGTTCTTGAGGCGCATGCTGAAATATCCGGCCGCGAAGGCGATCAGGCGGTTGGTGTCGCCCGATTGCTCGCCAGCGTCGAGAACGATGCCGACCACGTCTTCAGACAACTGGCCCGTGGCAAGGAGTTGGCGGAAGGGCTCGGCTGCTTTGCGCGGGAGCAGGGCGAGCCGGGTTTCGATGCTGGGCGTGTAGAGCTGCTCTGTCATGCTGCGGTCCTCCGGGTTTGAGCACCGACTTTGGTGGCGCGCTGCATCCAGGGCTCAGGTTTGATGCGGCTCAGCCATTCGGCGACGGTTGGGATCTTGCCGCAGTCCTCCATGACGTGCTGTTCCCCGATGTAGCGCACGGGCACCTGTTTGCCGCCCGAATTGATGATGGTGATGCCGAAAACGCGTTCGGCCTCGAAGATCCCTTCGGCGTGGTGGCGCAGAGCCCGGTGGCGGAAATCCGGGAAGCTCTCCTTGGTGGCATCAAACCAGCTGTGGATTGGAAGATAGTCCTCAGCTGCGCCTCCGAACAATTTGGCGGATGAGACGGCGTGGTAGTGCGGATGGGTCATTTGCGCTCCTTTCTGCCGGAGCTCTTCTCTATTCTGCCCCGGGCTTCGCCCGTGGGGAAGCCCTTCTCGGGCTCTTTGCCGAGGGAGGGTGTCTCGGAATTTTTGTCAGCAAGGGCTTACTGAGAGGGTGGTGTCATCCAAGCATTGTAGTGTGGTGTGCTGAAAGATTGAGCGCGGGCTGCCCTTGATCTGCGCTTGATTTCTTCCAACACGTCTTTTTGTCTAGGGCGCAATGCCTGGGTTTTTTGTGCGGGGGTCGGCATGGATCGCACTTTGAGATGGGTTGTTGGGTCGCAAGTCCTGCTGCTCGGTCTACTTCTGGCGGGCGGGTACTTCGTTTATCAGCGCATCACGGCTCAGGACGCGGTGTTGCAGGAGTTGCAGCGCAAGCTCGACACGCTCGGGGCGAAGATCGAGGAGGCCCATCTGACGGTGTGCAATCTTTCGCTGTTTCCCTTGTGGTGGACCGCCGCCGTGCGTGTCAGCGAGGATCGGGCGCGGTTGAGGAGTGGTCATCTGAAGAGCGGCGATTGTGAACGGCGGACGCTCGTGCACCGGTCAGGCTTCGGTGAGATTTATGTGCATGGGCATTCCGGTGCTCATGACGAGGTCGCGGTGGAGGCGAACGGGAAGATCAATGCGTTTTTCGGCAACGCGCTGGCCGCAGACGACCGCGTGGTGATCGAAAGTCAGTACGATACCGTTTACTACCACGGCACGGCGGATGTGATTTATTGCAGCGCCGTGAAGGAAGGAGCAAAGGGGCGGCCTTTTGCGAGCGATGAGTCCTGCGAGAACGGACAGCTTCACGGGTACGGGCTTGCTGCGCGGTCAAGCGGTGGATCGCGGGAGTGGGCCTACGGGTTCGAGATTCCGAACTGGCCGCTGCTGCAAGGGAGCGTCACGGCTCCGTTGCAGGAGGTCAAGCTGGCGCAACTGCAGCTCAAAGCGCTGCGGAAGGCTATCGAGCATCAGATGCAAGAAGCGCGGGAGCTGGGCGGGCGGACGATCGTCGGCTATCTCGGCGCGAAAATTGTCGACAGCAATTCTCCCCTGAGTCCTGGGGTCGAGATCGAAACGGCGATGGCGCAAGATATTTTCGGCGCGGCGCAGAAGATCAGCGCGGGTGACACCATCCTGGCGATCAATGGCAAGCCGGTGTTTGCGATCATCGATCTGGAAGCCGAGATCCAGCGTCATGCCATGGATATCAAGCGCGGGATCAACAAGGAGATCTCGCTCAAGATCGTGGGTGATGCGTGCCCGGAAACCTGCACGGTGCCGGTCTATTACTTCTTCAACGAAGGCTATTCCGGGCAGGCCAGCGAAGGCGAGGCGATGGCCTGGGGGGTGAGCAACGCCTTCCTCTACGGCCAGGCAACTTGGGTGAGCTGCGTGGGCAGCGAACTCGGGAAGCTCGGGGTGAATATTTTCGGCGCGTTCCGGGAAGTCTTCAACGCGATCCGCGAGGAGCGGCAATACAACGAGAACAACGCGGAATTAATGAAACCCCGCACGGCCGAGGAAATCGATTTGTGCATTTGGGAGAATGAGCAGCGGGCGGCGCTCTCGCGGCAGACGCAAAAGCACTACTACGCGCAGGCGGAAATGTTTGGGATCCTTTTGCCGACCGGGGTCGGGTCTTATTTGAGCAAACCGCTACTAAGGGGCATGGGCAAGGGTGTGATCAAACGCGGGGCGGGTCGTGCGCTGGCGTCCTCGATGATGGCGGAGGTCGTGGAGACGTCACTTTGGAGCTTCAGTGCCGGCCCGCCGGGGCTGAGCTTGCAGGAACGTATGACCTCGGTTCGCAGCGATTTGCCTTATGCCGTGGGGTTTGGGGTCGCTGGGGGTACGTTGATGAGCGCGCAGGCGAGCAAGGCGAAGTATAAGCGCCCTCAATAGAGCGGAGCGAACATGCGGATCGTAGGGCTTGTGCCGCTTCTTGCGGTAGGCTTGATGGCTTGGACCGTCGATACGGCTTCGGCCGGTCGAGTGAAGGACACGTTTCGCAAGGTGGCGACGCCGGACCCGCCGAAAGTGCCACCTGCACCGCCGGCTCCTCCACCGCAGAAAGCGATCGACAATGCGGCCGAGCAGAACGCGAAGAAATCGCTGGATGATGCAGCCGGCGCCGCCTCGCGCGGAAAGGTGGTGACGCCGAAGGTCGATATTCCGGCCGATGTGTCGCCGCAGGCGCGTGACAAGCTGCTGCAGTCGAAGGAGAGCATTCGGCGGCAGGGCGCGAGCAACAAATCTCTGGAGGAGATCCGGTCGCGGAACAAGGCGGCTGAGGAGAAGAGATTGCGGGAACGGCAGGAGTTCAAGGAAAAGACGCCGATTGCTGCGGCTCCGCAGGAGCAGAAGCTGGCGGCTCCGCCTGTCGAAAAGGCATCGGACAAGGCGATCCGCCCGAAGAGGGAGATTAAGCAGGAATTCAACCGGGAAGCGGGTGCAACTTTATCAGGGCGCAAGCGCGGCGGCGGCAGCGCTTCCGAGGATGGTCCCAAGCCATAAAGCGGTCGGCGCGGCGCATCAAAGCAGAAGTGTGGGCGCGCGCGTCTTGCCGGTCATCAGATCGGAGAGGACTGGGATATCGCTGAAAAAGAGCGTTTTGAGATCGGGGTCATCGTGGCGGATGATGCGGCGAGCCATGTTCTCGATGGCGAATTCGAAAGCGTTGCGCGCGAAGCGGGCATTGCCGAGCTCGGGCGTGATGTGCTTGTGGGCGTCGCGGAACAGCGCGGTAAGTGCGGGCCAGGCATCGCCGTGGAGGATGTAATCGCCCTCGCGGCAGAACTTGTCGAAGATCCGGCAGAGCTCGTCAGGGGAGAAATCCGGAAAGACGATCTTGTGACGAAAGCGCGATGAGAGACCGGGGTTGCAGGCGAGGAGGGCGTCCATCTCGGCCGGGGTGCCCGCCATCACGACGATGAGATCGGTTCTGTGATCTTCGATGAATTTGAGGATGGTGGTCAGGGCTTCGTCGCCGAAGTCGTAGCTTGAGCCGTGGGCCAGGCTGTAGGCTTCGTCGATGAAGAGGACGCCGCCCAAGGCGCGCTCGAGTACGGCTTCGGTCTTGAGGGCGGTATGACCGACCCAGCCGGCGATGAGATCGGAGCGGTCGACCTCGACCACATGGCCGCGGGTCAGGAGCTTGCAATCGAGGAAGATGCGACCGAGCGCGCGGGCGACTTCGGTCTTGCCCGTGCCGGGGCTTCCCGCGAACACGAAATGATGGCTGGCGGCCGAGGCGGCGAGGCCAGCCTCGATGCGGCGTCTTTGGAATTGTGCCGCGGCTCTGATGGTTTGCAGTTGAGTTTTAAGCTTTGACAGGCCGATCAGGCTGTCGAGCCGGGCATACGGGTCTTGGTCCGTTCCCGGGTCCATGTCCGGCTCATGAATTCTAAGCGCTGTGTTGGCGTAGTGACCGCGGTCATAGTCGTAGCTGGGATCGTTGGACGGTTGCTCGGCATCGGGCTGGTCGCCCCGAGTGTCGGAGCTGTAGTAGGCCGTAAGGCGCTCGTGAGGGACGATTTCGGAACAGAACGAGCCATCGTTGGTCGGCTTGAACGCGACGTCGCGGAATGTGAGCGGCTTGATCGGATCGGGATCGGTGGGACCTTCGCTCGTGGAGTCAATGGGCGCAACGCCGGTGATCTCTGCGAGCTTGCGGGCGGCGGGTTGATAACCCGATTGCGCGGCGCGGGTCAGGAGCTCGACGGCCTTGTCGGTGTTGGGAATGGGGCAGCCTTTGCCGTCGTAGAAGAGAAGGGCGGCCTGGTATTGGGCTTCGGCATCTCCTGCATCGGCCAGGCGGCGATACCATTCGAGCGCCAGGATATATCTTTCATTCGAGCGGCAATAATCGGCAAAGTCCTTGCGTTCTTTGGCATCTCCGACAATTGCACGACTCAAGAGAGCTTCGAACTCCGTTGTCATGCACACCTCTATTGTTTTTTGTTTTTACGACATAATAGGGAATTGAGAAAAATTTTGCAATAAAAAGCGCGAAATTCTGCGCAAAACGAAAGCAGGAGAAGACTCTGCTCTCAGCCGTCCCGGGCTTGCCCTTGGGCGGCCGCATTCGATCTTTTGAAGGCAAGCAGGCGCGCCGGGTTTCTCAGCGGTCGCGCGAATATTGCTCGGTCGCGAAGGGTCCTGTCCGGCGCGGACGCTTCTCTATGGTCCGGCGTTTCGTCCGGACCCTGGGCAGCTCTTTCTTGGGGAGCCTGTCGGGTTAGAGGTCCATACCCAGGCGGTCTTGTGATCTGAATTCGAGTTTTTGCGGCTCGAGTGGGGGCATGACGGTAAGGACAGCCGTCGCCCGTTCGATGTGGTTTGCCAAGGCCCTGGCGCGCTCGGGCGTCGCTTCGATTGCCTTGTCTTCCAGCAAGTGGCGTGCGGCTTCAGTCAGCGACGGGTCGGGCTCGGCATCGCCACGGGTACGGCTCGCAAGAATCATGAAATCGAGTGTTTCTTCCTTGCTGACTTTGCCATCGGCGCTGGCGTCGGCCAGGAATTGGACGAAAGAGGCTCTATCGTCAGGGCTCAGGAGCGGTACGTTGAACGCGTTCGCGAAGGGTCCTTCCAGCGTAGTGCCTTCTGTTTCCAGAATATCGCGCAACACAGCGAGGGGATTGTATGGCGCGTGGATATCGAGGGGATAGGTGTCGAAGTCCCTGTCGAGCGCACCCAGGATCGTTGCGGAGAGAAGGCCGCGGTCGAGATCCGTCAGTTGCGGAAGGATGTTTTGCGGGGTCAGGGGCTGTCCGGGGTGCACTGTGATGACCTGATCCTCAAGCGTATAGGGCAGGTATTTTACCATCGGGGCAAACGGTTCGGCGGCAAAGTCCTGGCTCAACTTTTCCAGAATGGCGTCCTTGGTGATGCGCACATGGACGGTTTGACCAGGGGCAGACAGGGGAATATTTTTGAGCGATTGAAGGTCATCAAAGCTTTCAATGGTGAAAGTAGTAGCGGAATTGAATTCAGTGCGTGGATCAGCCATTCTCGTCTCTTTTTGGTTATTGTATTTCAAATAGATAATAGCATTTAAAAACATAAGAATTGTTTAAGTGTAAAATGCGCAGATTTTTATATATCGGCTTATTCCCGTGGAATCCCGAATTGGATGCCCTGGTGGTCAGTGCAGCGCTTACGGCCCGGTGTGAAACCGTGCGAGTTTCCGGTACTGCAATCGAGGTTGCGCGCGATTCCGATCACAGTCATGCGACAAGCTGGCTGGGTAAGGCATGAAGCGCGGTCTTCCGGCGCGCTGGCGCTGTTGTGGCTAATCGCAGGGCAGGAATGCCTGTTCGGACACGCGATCGTAGGGTGGCGGCACCTCACTCCCACTGGGCTGCGCTTCACTTGCGGCAACGACCGCAACCCGGACGGGCCGAGACCGCTTGCGGGCTCGGTCGCGCATAACGCGCGATAGGGCGTGGCCCGACCGCAGGGAGGGAGCCGCCCCATGTGTCTGCCTGCGCCTGGAAGACGGACACAGGAAACGACGAGGCGTTGGTCTCGCAGGAACACGCTCGGCCCTTACCCCATTGCAGGGATCAGCGACCCGTGTTCACCGGAGCCAGCGCTTCGATGATCCGGCAATCCGCAATGGTGCCGCAGCCGCATTGGCGGATGATGCTGTCAAGCTCGCAGCGCAGCGCCATGAGGTCGGCGAGCTTGCCCTCCACTTCGGCGAGATGCTCGCGTGCGATGGCATCGACCGCCTTGCAGGAGCGCTTCTTCTTCTCCGAAAGGCTCAAGAGCGCCCTTATTTGATCAATACCGAATCCCAGATCACGGGCGCGGCGTATGAAACTCAACCGGCCAAGTGCGGCGTCCCCGTAGGCGCGATAGTTGCCGGCGGTTCGCGGCGGCGCCGCGAGCAGGCCAATCCGTTCGTAGTATCGGATGGTTTCGACCTTGGTGCCGGTGACCTTCGATAGGTCCCCAATAGTTCGGACGCCTGCACTCATATCGCTTGACCCTGTAGTGACTACAGGGTGCAGTATGGGCGGTGACCGAAAGGAAGTCTAGAAGAGTATGAACACGAGCGAGTATGGAAAGGTGGCGGCCCACACACTGAAGTTGCGCGTTGAGGGCATGGATTGCGGCGCTTGCGCTCTCAAGATTGAGAGTGCCCTGAAGCGCCTGCCAGGTGTCAGCGACATCAACGTCAACTTTGGGACGGAGATGCTGGCGCTGAATCACGATGCCGGTCGGACCTCGCGCCAGGTGATTGAGGACAAGATTCGCAATCTGGGCTACACACCGCGGCCAGCGGCAGCCGAGATCGCCATCCCAATTGACACCGGCCGACAAGAAGACCGGCCCTGGTGGCAAACCCGAAAGAGCCGGCTCGTCCTCATCACCGCGGCTTTGCTGGCGGTCGCGTTCGGCGTGGCTTGGGTGGCGCCGTCCCTATCGTTTTACGCCTACGTCGCCGCAGCCCTCGTAGGCTTGGTGCCGATTGCCCGTAGGGCTCTCGCCGGTGCGATGTCCGGCACGCCCTTTAGCATCGAAACCTTGATGAGCGTTGCGGCTGCGGGAGCGATCACCATCGGCGCGGCCGAAGAAGCAGCGGTTGTGATCTTCCTCTTTGCTGTCGGCGAGCTTCTCGAAAACGTCGCGGCAGGCCGCGCCCGCGCGGGCATCAAAGCGCTGATCGGTCTGGTGCCACGCGTCGCCCAAATCGAGCAAGACGGCGAAATCCGCCAAGTGCCGGTTGAACAGTTGCGCGTCGGCGATGTGGCTGTCGTAAGACCGGGCGACCGTGTCCCGTCCGACGGCGAGATCATCGAGGGCTTGTCGGAGCTCGACGAAGCGCCTGTCACTGGCGAGTCGGTGCCCCTCAGCAAAACCGTTGGAGCCCTCGTCTATGCCGGCAGCATCAACGGCAACGGCACGCTGAGGATATCCATCACTAAGACCGCGGCCGATAACACCATCGCCCGCATCATCCATCTGGTCGAAAACGCCCAAGCGTCCAAAGCCCCGACGGCGCGCTTCATAGACAATTTCGCCGCCTACTACACGCCCGCGTCGATGGCCGCCGCCGTCTTGATCATCGTGGTGCCGCCGCTGATCTTTGGAGCGGATTGGGAAACTTGGATCTATCGCGGCCTCGCCACCCTGCTGATCGCGTGTCCCTGCGCGCTCGTCATCTCGACGCCCGCCGCCATCGCGTCCGGCCTCGCTGCCGGAGCCCGTCGCGTACTGTTAGTCAAAGGTGGGGCGGCGCTTGAAACTCTGGGCAAGATCACGGCCGTTGCTTTCGACAAGACCGGCACACTGACCGTCGGCAAGCCAGAGGTGACCGACGTTGCCGCGATCGAAGGCGATGAGGACGACATGCTGGCGAAGGCTGCTGCGGTCGAGCAGGGCTCCAGCCATCCGCTTGGGCTTGCGATCATCGCCGCGGCGCGCTCGCGCGGGCTTGCTATACCGCAAACCTTCGGCGGCGCCTCAGCCGTCCCCGGCAAGGCTGTTGTCGCCCGACTGCGCGATGGATTCGTATCGGTCGGTTCACCGCGCCATGCGAGCGAACTGAACCTGTTACCTGACACGTTATCAGATCAGGTCCAAAAGCTGGAAGGCGAGGGAAAAACCGTTGTCATCGTGGCCACGAAAGATCTCGCGTTAGGTCTGCTCGCTTTACGCGACGAGCCGCGCCCGGATGCGGCGGCGGGCATACGCGACCTCAAGGCTTTAGGCCTCCAGACCATCATGCTGACCGGCGACAACCGGCGGACCGGTCAGGCTATTGCAAACGTGCTTGGGCTCGATGTGCGCGCTGAACTGCTGCCCGATGCCAAGCTCGACGCGATCGCCCAACTCAAAGCCCATGGTCCGGTGGCCATGGTCGGCGATGGCATCAACGACGCGCCAGCCCTTGCGGCATCGTCGGTCGGCATAGCGATGGGCGGGGGCACGGATGTGGCGCTCGAAACGGCGGACGCGGCCCTGCTGAGCAACAGGGTTGGCGGCGTCGCCGAACTCGTCGTCCTTGCGCGGGCGACCCTGTCGAACATCAGGCAGAACATCGTCATCGCACTCGGGCTGAAAGCAATCTTCCTCATGACGACGCTGCTCGGCATCAGCTCGCTGTGGATGGCCATCCTCGCGGACACAGGAGCCACTGTGCTGGTGACCGCAAATGCTTTGCGCCTGCTTCGCGTCCGTCCAACAACAGCGGCATCTCCCGGAGAAAGTGCATGAACGGTCGCACGCTCACGCCGTTGACGACACGCGCAACGAGATTAAGCGGCTTGTTGGCAATTCTCGGGGCCTTTCTACTGGATCAAGCGACAAAGCTATGGGCACTGGCGGCGCTCGGGCGCGGCGAGGTTTTCGCGGTGCTCCCGGTCTTCAATCTGCGCCTCAGCTTCAACGAGGGCATTTCCTTCAGCCTGTTCACCGAGACGTTCACGGGTCGGCCGCTTATGCTTGCCGGCATAACCTTGCTCATGACAGCGCTCCTCGGGCTTCTTTTGGTCAGATCAACAACGCGGCTGGAAGCCGTCGCGCTCGGTTTGATTATCGGCGGAGCGCTTGGCAACGTCCTCGACCGCCTGCGTATCGGTGCTGTCGTCGACTTTCTGGATTTCCACGTCTGGGGCTTCCACTGGCCTGCCTTTAACCTCGCGGATTCGGCAATTGTCATCGGCGCCATGGCGCTCGTCGCATCAACCTTCATCGGGAATCGTCCCGGCCAAATATCAGAGGAGACATCACCATGATGATGCGTACTTCGTCTTCGCTTCGTCCCGTTTGGCTGGCTACGCTGGCCATGACGCTGCTTCCGGCTGCCGCTTTTTCGGCGTCCCTGGAAATGATGACGACCGGGGGCTGTGCGTGCTGTCACGCGTGGGCTCGCCACTTACGGGAGGCCGGACACGAGGTCGTCGTGAAAGACCTTGCGATGGGGCAGCTGATGAAGATGAAGCTCGATGCAGGACTTCCCGCTGCCCTCACGGCCTGCCATACCGCTAAAGTCGAAGGATATTTGATCGAGGGGCACGTTCCCGAGCGGGACGTTCGCAGGCTGCTTGACGAGCGCCCGGACGCTCTAGGTCTCGTTGTGCCGGGAATGCCGATCGGATCCCCCGGAATGGAGTCAGGCAACAAGCGAGAGCCTTACGAGGTGCTGCTGTTGAAGAAGGATGGCAGCACGGAAGTGTTTGCCCGCTATGACGCACAACCCGAGTGACTATATCGAACGGGGCAGGTGAATCGAGGGGATTGACGCTGCTTATGACACTTGAGCCCGTCCGCAAGGTGTTAGAGCGGAACCAGGTCGCCATCTATTTCTTCGCTGTCGTCGCTGCGGCTGCCGTGTCGTATGTCTGGCCGGGGAGCGGTACACTCGAACCGTTGATCAATCCGGCGCTCGCGTTGATGCTGTTCGTCACCTTCCTCCAGGTCCCGCTCTCCCACCTTGGCCGGGCTTTCACGGATATCCGCTTTCTATCGGCATTGATGGTTGGCAACTTCGTGGTTGTCCCGCTTCTGGTGGCGGGCCTGAGCCTGTTTCTGCCCGCCGATCCGCTTCTCCTTATCGGCGTCTTGTTTGTGCTGCCGACCCCGTGCGTGGACTACGTCGTGACGTTCGCGCATCTCGGCCGCAGTGACGCGAAATCGCTGCTCGCGGCGACGCCACTTCTTCTTCTGGCGCAGATGGCGCTCTTGCCGTTCTATCTCCGAATGTTGATCGGAGATGAGGCGGCCGGGTTAGTAAACGCGGGGCCCTTCATGCATGCCTTCGTGGTGTAGATTGCAGGGCCGCTGCTGTTGGCGGGTGTTTTGCAGCTGCTTGCCAGCAAAGCAAAGCCGGTTGAGGCGGCCGTTAAGCTGATCAGCATCCTCCCCGTCCCGGCCACGGCCCTTGTACTGCTTGTTGTGATCTGCGCGGTCGTTCCGCAGCTCGGCCTTGCGAGCGGCAGCGTGCTCCGGGTGGCACCGATTTATGTTGCCTTCGCCGTCATGGCTCCCATCGCTGGATGGCTGGTGGCGCGGGCATTTTCGCTCCCAGTCGATCAAGGCCGGGCTGTCGCATTCAGTACAGCGACCCGCAACTCGCTTGTGGTTCTTCCGCTTGCGCTGGCAGTACCAGGAGCAATGCCAGTCATCCCGGCGGTCATCGTCACGCAAACGCTCGTCGAGCTTATGGCCGAGCTCATCTATATTCGGGTCATGCCACGGCTTTGCACCAGACCCGTGAGCAGAATGGGGTAACACGTTGCGAAGAGCGTGTCCTGGGCCGGACGCAGGGTCATGTACGAGGTCGGTCTACCGCCTCGGGATGGTGGGTTAAGAAGTAACCCGGGCGGTGCATCACCATTCTTGTGAAGTGGGGACTTTCAGCGGTCGCCTGAAAATGTGCAAGTCAGTGGCGGACAGCGTAATGTAGTAGCCGCGCAGAACAAAGGGCGAAAAGCGGCCCGGCCGGGGGCAAAGATAACAATAATTGGGGAATGCCTTGCCGTTTTGCGGAAAGTAAGATTTACGGAGTCTTGGCGGACCGGGATCATGCTGGCGCATGCGAGGCGGAAAGAGGACTGAGTGGACGATGGCTCGGATCGATTTGGAAGGACTGTCGCTGAAGCAACTCCTGGACCTGCGGGAGAAGCTTGACGTCAAGATCGAGGAGAAGCGGAAGGAGGATCGTGAGGACGTGAAGCGGGCCATTGCCGATATGGCCGAAAAGCGCGGCTTCAGCATGGACGATCTGTTCGGCGGCCGGCGCGGCAAGGGCAAGGGTGTCGCCGTGAAGTACCGCAATCCCGACAATCCCTCCGAGACGTGGACGGGGCGCGGACGGAAACCCAACTGGCTGGTCAACGCACTGAAAAAGCCGGGCGTAAAGATGGAAAGCTTTTCCGTTTAGGCCGCATGTCCGGCGGTTGCGGAAGGCGTCTTCGCGGCCCTTTTTCTTATCCAGACAACCTGGTCTCTTCGCGCGCGATCGCGGCCGGTCTCGCGGCTATAGCTCAAAAAGCTCACTGGCCACTCGCGAGCATGTCGCTGCGGGCGAGCGACGGTCAGGCCAGCCGATGAGCTGGCCTGTTTGACGAGACGACGGAGGGTCTCACCGGTGCACATGCCGCTTAACGGGCTTGCCGGCGGCAACTTTGCCAGCAGGCGGCTGCGCGTGGTCATGAGGAACGGCATAGGGCGTGCTCTTGTAAGGGTAACGCCAGATCGTATTGGCCTGAGCGCCGCCAACGAGTGTTGCGGAACTGATTGCAGCGGCAGCGAAGGCGAGAATAATCCGGTTCATGTTGTTCTCCTGTGCAATGGAGTTAGATGTCTTCAGACGCTCGGCAGCGAGATCGGTCTCGTTTGCGATGTCCGATGCACAGAAGTTAGGTGAAGGGTGCTACCGCGAGATTTCGCGAATGTTTCCTTTGATTGCAGGGACGGTCGTGAAAATTTTGAACTCGCGGAAACCGGCACAGCCTTAAGGGCCTAGGAGCGCTCCGCTCTAGCCAACACCACTCTCACAAAGAGGCCGCCTTGGGGACGGTTCTTGAGCTCTAGTGTACCGCCGTGGCTTTCGATGACGCTGTGCGCAATCGTAAGACCCAGCCCTGTTCCGCCGGTATCGCGGCTGCGAGAGGCTTCGATGCGATAGAAGGGCGTGAGAACTTTCTTCAGTTCATCCTCGGGAATGCCCGGACCCTCATCCTCAATCTCCAAAGTGATGTTCTGCGACGTGGCCAGCACGCGAACAGTTGCGCTTTGACCGTACTTCAAGGCGTTTCCGATCAAATTTGCGAATGCACGCTTGAGCGCAAGGCGGCGGCCGGTAAAGATTGCCTTGTCTTGCCGTTCGAGTGTCACCGCCTGACCCTGATCGGCGTAGTCATCGCAGATCGTCCGGACAATTGCACCAAGATCGAGCCGTTGGCGCTCTTCGCCGGTATGATCGCTGCGCAGGAATTCCAAAGACGAGCCGATCATCTGCAGCATGTCATCGAAATCGGTTTCGATGGCGCGGCGCACGTCTTCGTCGGCAACATCCTCCAACCGCAAGCGCAACCGGGCTAGCGGTGACTTCAGGTCGTGGGAAATCGCTGCAAGCATGAGGGTGCGCTCGTCAACGAGTTTCTTGACGCGCAGTTGCATTTCATTGAAAGCAGCTGCCAGCTCGCGCACTTCTTTTGGGCCGTCGACCGGGATCGGCTGTGGTTCGCTCGCGACGTAGACGCGTTTGGCCTCTTCGGCGCATTTACGGATAGGATGTGTGACGCTCCGGGCCATGCCAAGGGCGATACCCAAAACTCCAAGCGCCATCAGAGCCGTTGATACAATGATGGCCCTCGTGGAATTATGCGCACCGTCCAGCACTGCGATGTTGGTGTTGACCCACCCGCCGTCTGGCAATCGCATCGAAACAAGGGTCAAATGCGGATCGGTGCGGGTGCCTGTTCCTTGCGCAGGCGTCCCGACGATGAGGCCGCCGTCCCGATGGGTTTCTGTGCGTTTTTCGATCTCAGACTGCAATGCGCGGGCTGAACTTGTCATCACCGGAGGGGCAACAGCCAACGGGACCGTGCTGTAGTGAACCTCCAACGCGCCACCGGAAAGAGTATGGGCGGTTTCCTCTCTTTTTTCAGCGGGAAGCCAGCTTAGCGTCGATTTGATTGAGACGAGCCGCTCTGCCGTTCGCGCGGCGTTCGTCAATCCCACTTCCGAGTCAAGACCTAGCTGGTAGGCCCATATGCTGGCCAAATGCAGTGCAATGAGCCCGAGTAAAAGAACCGCGATCGTGCGCCCGGCAATAGTGTCAGGTAAAAGTCTCATGCGACCTCCGCCGCAGGCGTATCAGACGCGCTTTACGGTTGGCACGAACATGTAGCCAGCGCCGCGTACCGTCTTGATCATTCCGCCTTCATCCGCACTTTCAAGCTTGCGCCGCAGGCGGCTGATTTGAACGTCTATGCTGCGATCAAAACCCGTTGCGACCCTGTTGCGCGAAAGGTCGAGCAACTGTTCCCGCGTCAGAACACGCTGCGGGCTTTCGACAAAGGCTAGCAGCATATCGTACTCGCCCGTGCTGAGATCAATCACGATCCCTTCGGGGTTCAGCAGTTGCCGTTTGCGCGTATCTAAAACCCACCCCTCAAAGGCGTAGGCGCCAGCGCTCAGCGGCTGAACGATGTGCGGGGACACGGAAGCTCGGCGGAGAAGGGCACGAACTCGCGCGAGCAATTCCCTCGTGCTGAACGGTTTTGCGAGATAATCGTCAGCGCCAAGCTCCAGGCCGACAATCCGATCCGTTTCATCCCCCTTTGCTGTCAGCATCATGATGGGGGTCGAGGATGTTTTGCGCAGTTCCCGGCAGAGGTCGAGGCCTGAAGGCCCAGGCAACATGACATCGAGGATGATGAGGTCAAATACCACGAGCTTGAGGGTATCATTCATCTCACGCCCATCGCGGACGCCCGTCACGCGATAACCCTGACCGCGAAGAAACTTGGCGACGAGCTGGCGAAGCTGGCCGTCGTCATCGACAATCAGAACATGGGCATCCGTGATCGAGGCCGGCGGCGCACTGGCATCGCGCTCATCGCGCTCTGAGGCTGGAAGATCTGAGGGAGACATGCGTGTTTCCGCCGGGGCAACATCTTTATTCCGCAGATCATAGTATAACAGCCCAGGCCGGTTGTGCGTCTCTCGGTCGACCTGGGCTGCGCAATCGATCATTTCCCTTTTTCGAGGCTCATTACGGTCAGCTGACCGTTGACCTTATCCGCCGTGAACTTCACGGCGTCACCTGCCTTTGCAGCCTTTAAGAGCGCAGCATCCGATGCTTTGAAAACCATGGTCATCGGATCCATCTCCAAGTTTGGAATGGCCTGATGATCGATCGTGATCTTGCCGGCGGCCTCATCAACCTTCGTCACGGTGCCGCTGACCTGCGGCAGGGACGAGGCCGGCTTTTCTGCAGCAGTCGTATCCGCCGCCTGATGCATCGCGGGGTCATGATTATCACCTGCGCTCGCCACGCCCGGAGGTCCGGCGAGAAGCAAGGTCGCAACGGCCAGTGCGTATCCGATTTTCATGTCTTGAACTCCTTCGTTTGAATGGATCGTGTAGCGTTCGATACTGATTTATTTGTCCGATACGACGACAACGCCCTTCATGCCGGCTTCGGAGTGGCCGGGAATGAGGCAGGCGAACTCGAAGGTTCCGGACTTGGAGAATTTCCACACGATCTCTGCCGAGCCGCCTGGTTTCAAGCGGCGTCCGTTGGGATCGTCATGCTCCATCTCCGGGTTTTTTTGCATGGCGATGCGGTGCTTCGCATTCTTCTCGACGCTGTCGAGCATGAACTCGTGATCGAGCGCACCGCTGTTGGTGATTACAAACTTGACCTGCTCACCGGTCTTCACGATCACTTCGTGCGGATCGTAGGCCATGGCGCCATTGCCTTCGGTCATGGCGATAGCGATGGTCCGCGCCGGCTTAGCAGGATCACCAGGCTCGCCCGCGTCGAAGGCTTTGTGCGTATGCCCGGTCTCTCCCGGCTCTGCCGCGACTTTCGTAGCGGCAAACGGCAGAGCCAGGGTTGCTGCCATTAACAGCAGACACTTCGACTTCTTGATCCGCGTTCTCATGAATATCCCTCAACCAATTGCACCAATCGCGCTGGATGACGCTAAGGACCGCGCTCTACCGCTTTATGTCTCGATTGTTACAAATTGTTTCTAGGCAGCGCTTATCGCGTCCTTACGAGGGCCGGTCTGTGAGCTCGCAAAGGGGGACGGGCGATGCGTAACAGCCGGTTCAGAGGGGAGCATCGGGCTGCAACCGGAAGCGGGGCGTTAGACAGCGGACGTGTGCAGCACGCACGGCATCAGCGGCCGCACAGACGGATCGCCCGTCGCTCATGGTGATTGCGAACACACGCGAAACGGTAGGGACGAGATCCGCCAATCAACCTGGGCTCAGGTGAGCAGCCTACGTGAGTAGAGATAATCAAGCAGGAGATGGCAGCTGAACAAGAACCGGAGATCGAACCGACGCGGCAGCTTCGCGGGAGCCTGCACAAGCTTAACGTTGTGCCTGAAGTTCCCCTATTATCGCTCGCATCTGAGCAATTTCGCTCTTCTGGGCGCTTATAATGCCGTTGCAGAGTTGTTGCACTTTCGGAACTTGAAGTTCGGCCTCTTCGCACATGAGGATGGCGCCGGCATGATGCGGGATCATCGACTTTAAGAGCTGCTGATCGTCGATTGCGACTTGCTCTCGGATTCCCAGCCAGAAACCAAGAAGTGCAATCAGCCCGACAGCAGTTAAAGCAATATTCAGCTGGCTATTGGGGTACATGGACCGCATCAGCCATAGCTCGATCAGCAGCATTGGCGCAGTCATCAAGCCAGCCATGTAAAATTGGTTTATGTTAGGAACGACGTTCTCGAAAGTGTTGACCATCGCGTACATCAGCGTGAACATTGCCGCGAAAGAAATCAGAAGCATGAGTGCGAGACGCCAATACGGACTGCCCGCGTGGGCGCCATGGCCCGTCGCGTTGTCGCCGCTGCCAGCAGCCGATCCATGCCGCGCAGTTCCGGTTTTTTGAGGAGTAGCGGCGGGATTGTGGGGCGTGTGTTGATCGCTCATACGCGACAGCTCCTTACTCTCTAGCACTGACAATTGCACTTAGTGACCAGAATGCCCGCCCGGCTTGACAGCCTTCAATTCGATTTCCGAGGCGGGCGCGCCAGGTTCGGTCGTCGCCGCTGGTTCTGCCGGAGCGCGAACGGGATTGGAAAGTTTTGACGGATCGCCCGTCCACTTGAAGGCGACGGTACCTTCCGGGTTCTTGTACCAGCCGGGGTCCTTGTAGTCGTTGCGGTCAAGCCCCTCCCGTACTTTGACAACCGAAAACATGCCGCCCATCTCGACCGGGCCGAATTGAGCGAACCCCGTCATCATGGGCAACGTATTGTCCGGAAGCGGCATCTCCATCTCGCCCATGTCCGCCATGCCGGCGCCCCCCATCGGCATATAGCCTTTGACCATCTGGGACATACGCTTCTTCAGCTCGGATTGATCGACGCCGATGAAATTGCGCAACTCATGCCCCATAGCGTTCATCGTGTGGTGCGCCTTGTGGCAGTGGATCGCCCAGTCGCCCTCGTAGATCGCGTCGAATTCGTAGGCGCGCATTTGTCCAACAGCGCAATCGATCGTCACCTCAGGCCACCGGGCTTCGGGACGCACCCAGCCGCCGTCCGTGCAGGTGACCTCGAAATCGTAGCCGTGCATGTGGATTGGGTGGTTCGTCATCGTGAGATTCCCGAAGCGGACGCGAACGCGATCACCCTTGCGTACGACAAGCGGGTCGATTCCAGGGAATACGCGGCTGTTCCAGCTCCACAGATTGAAGTTCAGCATTTCCGCAACGCGCGGGACATAGGAACCCGGATCTATATCATAGGCGTTCAGCAGGAAGACAAAATCACGGTCGACTCGCATGAACTTCGGGTCTTTGGGATGGACGACAAAGAACCCCATCATGCCCATGGCCATCTGGACCATCTCATCGGCGTGCGGGTGATACATGAATGTACCGGACTTCGCGATCTGCCATTCGTAGACGTATGTCTCGCCCGGCTTGATGTGGGGTTGGCTCAATCCGCCAACGCCATCCATGCCGCTCGGCAGGATCTGCCCGTGCCAATGAATGGTCGTGTGCTCGGGGAGTTTGTTGGTGACAAAAATCCGCACCTTGTCGCCCTCGACCACCTCGATCGTCGGGCCGGGGGACTGACCGTTGTAGCCCCACAGGTGCGCTTTCATTCCGGGCGCCATCTCGCGCACGACCGGCTCAGCGACCAGATGGAATTCTTTCCATTCGCCATTGATGCGCGGTGGGAGTGTCCAGCCGTTCAGCGTTACGACCGGCTGATAGTCCGGTCCGCTCGCTGGAGCCACCGGAGCCTGAGTGGCCGGCGACCCTTGAAACTGCGCTTCTGGCACGGCAGCATGGGCCGAGCGCCCGGAGAGCTTGGCCGCACCCAGCAGCGCAAGCCCGCCCGTCGCGGCCATCATGTCTCTACGAGATACCGTCATCTTGAGCTCCTTTCGCGATGCCGTTATCCGCCCGAACCAGCGGCCACTGCTGTTGGTGCGACACCGCTCTCGCGTCCTCCGAGCACGGCGGTGTGCAAATCGACTTTGGCCAGCCAGAAATCGCGCCGCGCGGTCGCAGCCTGCACATTCGTGTCGATCCGGGCCCGGGCGTCCGCGAGCAACTGGAAGACATCGACAAGCATCCCATTGTAATTCAGCAGGGTTTGCTCGGTAATAATCTGCCGAAGCGGCAGGATCTCCCGCTCGTAGTGACGAACGACATCATACGTCCCGCGATAAGCCTGATAGGCCTGCCTTGCCTCGGACCGCACATTCACCGCTTTTTCGATCAACCGGTTGACGGTGCCCATATAGGTTTCTTCGGCCCGTCGGGTCCGCACTTCGCCGAAGTCGTAGATTGGAATCTGGAAATCGACATCGAAGCCGCGCCAGCGAACTTTCTCGGTCCGCTGCGTCTCTGTGCGAACCAGCGTCGGGCCCGGTCCGAGCGCGTAGTCGATGTCCGAAACCTTGTTCTTTTCGATACGACGAATGCCCCGCACCTCCAGCACATCGATGAATCGAGTTGCGCGCGTGAGGCCGAATTCCTTGGCCAGGATAGCGATCTCCATACGTGCGATTTCCAGATCGATGCGAGAAAGCACAGCCTCGGTTTCAATGTCGTCTTCAATTTTCGGTTTCGCGGGAAGGGCGGGCAGTTTATCCGGCAGTTTATATTGGAGCTGAACGCCCCACAGACCAAGGCTCTGATTGAGCCGCTCGCGTTCCAGACGCTGTGTCAGGCGCGCCTGGGCCAATTGGCCGCCAACCTCAGCCGTGAAAGCGTGCTCGCGTGCTTGATCCAGCTTTGCCATGCCGCCTGTCTCGCCAAGCTTCTTGGCGAAATCAGATACGGTTTCGGCCGACGTTACAGCCTGTCGCAAGAGGACGACCTGCTCGTTTGCCGCCACTGCCCGATAGTAGCCGCGGCGCGCATCGGCCGCTATTTTGAGTGTCTCATCGACCGCGCGTTTTTGTGCCTGAAGGAATCGATCTTCTGCTATCTCGCGCCGGCGTGGCAGTGTCAGGAGACCCAACACATTCTGCAGGATCTGCGCCTCGATCTCGATCGACGAGGGCTGGATGAGGCGCGACAACGTGACGGTTGGCGAGGGCGGCAGGCTCGCCTCAACCATCATGGCTTCCGACACGCCGAGTTCGTTGTAGGCGGCTTGCAGTCCGCGGTTGTTCACAAGCGCGATTTGCACGGCCGCATCGGGCGTCATCGTGCGCGAGAGTAGCTCGGCCACGCGCGCCTCCGCCGCAGCGGCGTCATGCTCATCGTGGATTTTCGCGGCGGGCTGGCCAATCGCCGCGGTCGAAAGGTCGCTCACAAGGCTCATGCCGCCATCAGGCGAGAACTGCGCACAGCCTCCCGACACAACGATCGAACTTGAAGCCGACACCATCATCAGTCTCTTCCAAACGCTACGATGCCTGCCCCAACCCATGAGCAATCCCCCGGTGGTCCGTACTATCGCGACGCCTTCCCCCGAAGGCCCACGTCGTCAACGAATCTGCTTCTTCAGTGCTGCATGCCCGGCATGGGCTCCATCGCTTTCGGCTGAGCCGGGGCTGGCGAAGGATCGGGCGTCGTCTTCGGCTGCTGCTGGTCGGGCGGTAGTGCGCCCGGTGGCGCCACCTGGCGATTGATCTGACCCCAAGGCCGCGGTTCAACAGGCCGATAGCTCTTGATACCCGCCGCAATCGATCGGTAGGGTTGGGCCGGAACAGCAACGGGCTCATCAGGCATAGGACCGACCTGCGGCCACGCTGGTTCCCGTTCACCCCAGCCTGTGAGGCCCAGCAGCGCGAAAAAGGCAATCCACAGTCTGATCATGAGGAGGTCCTAGCTCTGCATGCGGCCGCCATGCCGTTAGAAAAAGCAAGATTGGACCGAACTCTAGTCGGTGAAGACGATTCGCGGTGTTTCGCGTTTATTACAAAATGTTTCAGGGGCACGCAGGCGAATTGCATCGCTGAAGATCGTGATAGGATCGAGCCCTGACGGCGGCGTTCCACGCGGCTTAAGCGATCACCGGACGCAGCCCCGCCCGCAGACGGTCATCGTGGATAGCCTTCCATGACCAGTAGAACAGCGATCACCATTGTTTTGCTACTCTCCACCAATGCCCTGGATACACCCTGTGCTGGAGTGGAAACCGATACGCCAGCCGTCGAAGCCTGGCATGGCGATTTCGCGGATCGCGATGCTCATGCCGCCTTTCACAACGATCGTGGCTTACGCTTCTATCAAACGGGACGCCTCGACAAAGCCATCGAGGAATTAAGCACGGCCATCGAGGTGCAGCCGGCCGCATCGTTACCGTATTACAACCGCGGCAATGTTCATTTCCGGCAGCGGCAATTCGAGAGCGCTGTGGAGGACTACTCTCAAGCCCTTCGCCGCAGCCCCGATCATGTCATGGCGATGGTCAACCGCGGCAGCGCCCTCTCAGCGCTTGGCCGCCTCGATGAGGCGCTCGTTGACTACGATGCTGCCTTTGCCCGGGAGCCAAACAACACCTACGTACTCTTCAATCGCGGCTTCCTTCGCGGAAAGCGGAAAGAATACCGGGAAGCGATCGCAGACTTTACGCGCGTGATCGAGCGCGACCCCAACGATGGCGATGCCTATCGCATGAGAGCCGCTGCCTACGCATCCCTCGGGGATATGGCGAGGGCATTGCAGGACCGAGACACTGCCCTGAGGTTGGGGTCAGTCAAGAAGACCAACGCAAAATAACCGGCATTGCACTCAAGTGATCGGGGAGTGCACGAGCGGTCAACCACCTAATCGTTGACGAAATTGCTGCCGAAGCGGCGTTTCGCGTTCGATTGCTGCGCCAGCACGCCGAGATGTTTCAAAATTATGTGTCCTGGCCTCGAGTACCGGCTGTATCGGCATTTTCGATGGCAAAGGCACGGCACGCGAATGTCTGAGCTTCGTGCGCTTGATGAACGACCGGGTCACAACCATCGCGCGATACCGACTCGCCGCCAAGCGGCAGCTCCCCCTTTGATTTGTCCTTTTTTTACCATCGGACACTGTTTGACGGCGGCCTCGGTCTTCCTCAATCATTTTGGAAGGCTCCCGTGCGACCTTCGGCCAAAAATGTAAAGGCCGAACCCATGAACGAGAACCGGCAAGCCGGAAGCCTCATCCCGGAAGACAACAGCTTCGGCGCGGTACGACTGGCTGCGGCTCTGGCCGTGGCGGTGAGTCATGCTGTCGAGATCACGGTCGGCAACCTGTCCTGGGACTATGTGCAACAGACCACCGGCTATACGCTCGGCCAGCACGCGGTGCATGTCTTCTTCATCTTGAGCGGCTTCCTGGTGACGGCAAGTCTCATGCGGACGTCGGACCTGACGCGGTTCGCTGTCGCGCGGGTGATGCGGATTTTCCCGGGGCTCATCGTGTGCGCGATCTTCACGGTGGCGGTGCTGGGACCGTTGATAACGGTTTGCCCGTTATCAAGCTATTTTGCCGACACAGGCATTCTGAAATACCTCGCAGAGACCACCCTGCTAATCACGGGACGGGCGGAACTGCCCGGTGTTTTCACCAGCAATCCGCTAGCCGGCCAGGTCAATAATTCGGTCTGGACGCTCAAGTATGAGGTGCTTTGCTATGCCGGTCTGGGGCTTGCATTCGCTGCGGGTATGCTGCGAACCGGATTTCGGAGCCAAGCCTGGCTGTGGCTGGCGATATTTGTGTTCGCCGCGTCTTATTTGCTTCCTGGCCTGATCGAAGCGAAGACTGGGCCCGACGTGATCCGCCGCTTCGGACTTTGTTTCGCGTTAGGCTCTGCGGCGTTTTTCGCCCGACACTACACGGGAAAGCTTTGGCTCGTGGTCATAAGCTTGGTCGCGCTGCTCGCCTTCTGGTCGACGCCGCTCATGGTGCCAGTCATGGTTTGGTTTGAAGCCAGCGTGGTGTTCTGGCTCGCGAACCTGCGGTGCCCATCCTTGGCCAGGGTCACAATGAAGCATGATTTGTCGTACGGAATTTATCTCTATGGATGGCCGGTGTCCCAGGCGCTGGTGCAGCTTATGCCCAATGCTATGCCGGTCCAGATAGCCGCCCTTACGCTCCTCATTCTGGTCCCCATTGCTGCCGCTTCATGGCATTTGGTCGAGAAGCCGGCCCAGCGTCTTGGGCACAAGCTGGCGCGACCGCGACCGTCTGGTGCATGGGCGAGGGCGCGCGTGGGGTGGCCGGCACTTGCGACCGCAGCAAACGTAAAGCAAACATAACACGCGGGGACCGGGAACCGGAATTCACGTGCTCAAAGACGGACAACTTTAGACGCGGCTGTTCCGAAGCCGCAGTGCGTTTGCCACGACGCTGACAGAAGACAGCGCCATGGCTGCTGCGGCAATGATAGGCGACAAGAGAATGCCGAAGGCCGGATAGAGAACGCCCGCGGCCACCGGAACGCCGGCAGCGTTATAGACGAAGGCGAAGAAAAGGTTCTGGCGGATGTTCGCCATGGTGGCGGCCGAGAGATGCCGCGCGCGCACGATGCCATTGAGATCGCCCTTGAGGAGGGTCACGCCCGCGCTTTCCATAGCAACGTCTGTTCCCGTACCCATGGCAATGCCGACATCGGCGGCCGCCAGAGCGGGAGCGTCATTGATGCCATCTCCCGCCATGGCGACTACGCGCCCCTCTCGGCGCAGACGTTCGACGATCTTGCCCTTGTCTTCGGGCAGGACTTCCGCTTCCACATCGGCAATACCGAGCTTCTCGGCAACGGCCTTCGCCGTTGTCGCGTTATCCCCTGTCAGCATGATCACGCGGATGCCGGCATCTTTGAGCGCAGAGACGGCTTCGGGCGTCGTTGCCTTCACGGGATCGGCGATGGCCAGAATGCCAATTGCTTTCCCATCGATAGCGACAAAGATGGCTGTCGCTCCATCTCTGCGGAGGTCGTCAGCTGCGTCGTCAAGGGCTCGCGTTTCAATCTTTGCCTGTTCCATGATGCGGACATTGCCGATGACGATGCGCTTGCCATCCACGAGGCCGGTGACCCCCTTGCCGACCGGAGAGTCGAATTCCGAAACAGCAGAGAGTTCCAATCCTCGCTCCTTTGCGGAGCGGACGATGGCTGCTGCGAGTGGGTGCTCACTGGCAATTTCGAGACTGGCAGCCAGGCGCAGAAGTTCGTTCTCCTCGACACCGGACGTTGTGCGAATGGCAACCACGCTCGGCCTGCCTTCTGTAAGCGTGCCGGTCTTATCGATCACAAGCGTGTCGACTTTTTCCATGCGTTCGAGGGCCTCGGCGTTTTTGATCAGAACGCCCGACTGAGCGCCGCGTCCGACGCCGACCATGATCGACATGGGCGTTGCGAGGCCAAGAGCGCAGGGGCAGGCGATGATGAGCACCGAGACGGCGGCGATCAGGCCATAAGTGAAGCGCGGCTCGGGTCCAAATAGGCCCCAGGCGGCGAACGCCAACAGCGCAATGGCGATGACGGCCGGGACAAACCACCCGGAGACCTGATCGGCGAGTTTTTGAATAGGGGCACGGCTTCGCTGTGCCTGCGCGACCATCTGCACGATCTGCGCGAGCATGGTCTCGCGGCCAACCTTGTCGGCGCGCATGATGAATGCGCCCGACTGGTTCATCGTGCCGCCGATGACCTTATCGCCTGCGGTTTTCGTGAGCGGCATGGACTCGCCGGTCACCATCGACTCATCGATGGCGCTGCGTCCCTCCAAAATTTCACCATCGACCGGCACGCGCTCACCCGGACGCACGCGGAGGTGATCGCCGGCCTGAACGACATCAAGGCCGACATCGGATTCCGACCCGTCAGCAGCAATGCGGCGCGCAGATTTGGGAGCGAGGTCGAGAAGCGCGCGTATAGCACCGCTTGTTTGCTCGCGTGCCTTCAGTTCCAATACCTGTCCTAGGAGCACCAGAACCGTGATGACGGCAGCGGCCTCGAAATAAACTGGTACAGCGCCATCCCCCATCCGCATGGAGGCGGGGAACAGGTGTGGAAATGCGGTTGCAATCACGCTGTAGACCCAGGCGGTGCCGGTTCCCATCGCGATCAGCGTGAACATATTGAGGTTGCGTGTCTTGAGCGATGCCCAACCGCGCTCGAAGAACGGCCAACCGGCCCAGAGCACAACCGGCGTGGCGAGAAACAGCTGTAGCCAGTTGGATGTCGACGAGCCGATCCATTGATGTAGCCCGGTCAAATGCCCTCCCATTTCGAGCGCGAAAACCGGAAGGGTTAGCACAAGACCAATCCAGAACCGTCGCGTCATGTCGGCCAGCTCAGGATTGGGTGCCGTATCCGCGCTGACAGTCTCCGGTTCGAGCGCCATGCCGCAGATCGGGCAGAAGCCCGGACCCTCCTGGCGCACTTCGGGGTGCATCGGGCATGTGTAGATAGCGCCTTCGACAACAGGCGGCGGGACTCGGTCTTCAAGGTATTTGGCCGGGTTGGCCTCGAACTTGGACTTGCAGCCCGCAGAGCAGAAATAAAACGGATGCCCCTCATGCAATGCGCGGTGCTGCGCCGTGTGAGGATCAACGGTCATGCCGCAGACAGGATCCCGGATGACATTCGGCGACGACGCGGGCTGCGCGTGGTCGTGATGACCGCCATGATCATGCGAGCAACAGGATGCTTTTGGCTGGGAGCCATTATCAGAAGAACTAGCCATAAAAACCTCACTGCACCTAAACCCCCTGGGGGTATTCACTTGACACCTACACCCCGTAGGGGTATAAGTCAAGAATGGAAAAAGAGACGAGCGAGCTGTGTCTCAAGCGGCTGACAAAGATCGAAGGCCAGGTGCGCGGCATTTCGCGCATGGTCGAAGAGAAGCGTTACTGCATTGACATCATAACGCAGATCTCAGCGGTTCGTGCCGCCCTGCGGAAGGTCGAGGAGGCCGTTCTCAAGGATCATGTCGGGCATTGCGTCGAACATGCCATCGCAAGCGGAAATGCCACCGAGCAGCGTAAAAAAGTAGCCGAACTGATGGAGGTCTTGGCCCGTTCGGACAGATAAACGATTAGAGTGAGTGTAGACGCGTATTCTGGTATTTGAGTAAGAGACATCAACTGAGAGGACGAGGCGTGAGCCTAAGGCTGGCAATCAAAGGATTTATCGTGGTGGTGGCCGTTATGTTCGGCACCATGGCGAACGCCTTTGCCCATGGCGGCCACGCCCACGCGCAGATGTCACCCGCCTCAGTGGTGGCCGCCACCCGTGCAGCACCAGTAACGGCGCCAGCTGAGGCTCAGAGATCCGCCGCGATTTTAAAAGTTTCATCCACCAAAACGCATTCACCCGTTGACTTCGATCAGGCGGCAAAGCCGGCGCGATCACATCCGGACGGGGCGATCTGTACGACGGGAGCCTGCTGCTGTCAGGGCGCATCTTCGTGCGGAGCGGGCGGGCATTGCGGTGCCTCCGCGCTTCCCGGCCAATCCGATTGGACACACAATCTCGGCAACCACATGCGGTATTATTTGGCGCGGTTGGGCCGGGTGTTGCCCGACGTCGTCATCGGTCTCGATCGACCGCCTAAGGTCTGATTGCTGCTCTGCTGCGGCAGGGCTTGTGCGCCGCTTGGTACGCCGTCTGCGGTCCGGCGCCCCCATTCCTCGATTTAACATTTTGCGGCTCCGTGACCTCGGTCACTGACCGCCAGCCTCTCCGATCCGCGCCCGTGGCTTTACAGCCCCCGCATGTCGGACGGTGAGCTGAAACCGTCAAACGAAAGGAGTTCCGTCATGGAACTCGAAAAAGTACGTGCTGTTGCGCGCTGCGAGCGAACCGCGTCGCCATCCTGGCGCACCCGTAGAAGCAACACTCATAAACAAACTCACTCACGAAAGGACACCACGATGAAAACTAGAACACTCCTCCTCGCAGCGGCCCTGCTGTTTGCGCCTGCCGTAGCTAACGCCGAAGACGGCTGCTGCAAGACTATGGGCAAAGGCGGCGACATGAACTGTATGGAAAAGATGGCGGATGCCGGCGGCTCGCACGACATGCATGGCATGCACGATATGAAGGCCGCTGAAGCCCCGAAAAGTGAAGCCGCAGCGGCCTTCGCAGCCGTCAACGCGAAGATGCACAAGGACATGACCATGGAGATGACCGGCGATGCCGATGTCGACTTCATGAACGGCATGATCCCGCATCATCAAGGCGCGATCGATATGGCCAATGTGCTTCTGAAGTACGGCAAGGACCCCGTTACACAGAAGCTCGCCGAGGACATCATCAAGGCGCAGGAAAGCGAGATCGCCATGATGAAAGACTGGCTCGCTAAGCGTCAGAAGTAACGCGGCAGGGCGAGAGCGAGGATTCGGTCATGATGAAAAACATAAACACAATCGAACGCGGACGCGGTGCCGTGAAGGCATTGGCCGCGTTACTATTCATCGCAGCCCTATCGCTCGCTCCGACCTTTGCTTTCGCTCATGGCGACGAGGATCACGGCGATGAAAAACCCGCCGCTGCCTCCTCGTCAGGGCCGCGCATCGATGCGCATTCCAACGATTTCGAGCTGGTCGGCATCCCAACTGCGCGGGATGGCGGCAAGCTCATCGTCTATCTGACTGAGTTCTGGTCGAACGAAGGCGTGGCCGGGGCTTCGATCGAGATGACGCGCGGCGATGAAACGATCACCGCAACGGGCTCCAAGGGCGCCTATGAGTTCAAAGCTCCATGGGTGATCACGCCCGGTCACTACGACCTTACCTTCTCGATCTCAGCGGGTGACAAGTCCGACCTCTTGATTGGACGCCTCGATATCCCTTCCCCGCCGCCAGTTGAAGCGACCCATGACAGCGTGTGGGACCACATCGTCCCGCACGGAACGCAATTGCCGGACATTCCACTTTGGATGCTGGCCGGGAGCCTGGGATTTGTAGTGCTCCTCTCCCTGCTGGCGCTCAAAGGCCCGCGCTCCATTCGCACTGCCGTTTTGGTGGTAGCCGCAGCGTCCGGCCTCAGCACTGTCGCTATGGCCGCCGTTGTTCTGACCAATGGTGTGGGGGGCGCTAGTGAGGCAAGTGTCACAGCTCAGGCCGTTCTCGACCTGCCTGAAAGCTCACGGCGAACGGAAGATGGCGCGGTATTCGTGCCGAAGCCCACACAGAGACTGCTTGGCATTGCGACAATCAAGACCGCCAAAACGGAAACGATTCAAAAATCAGTTCGCCTGATTGGCCAAGTCATTCCAGACCCCAATCGCAGCGGCGTCGTGCAGTCCTTGCTCGCCGGCCGGATTGAACCGCCGGAAGGCGGCTTCCCGATCACTGGTGCCTCAGTGAAAAAGGGGGATGTGCTGGGTTATCTGGTTCCTGCCGTCGCGGTCGTTGATCAAAGCGACATTACCCAAACGCAAGGCGATCTCGACAAGCAGATTGCGCTCCTGGAAGCCAAGCTCAAGCGGATCGAGCCTTTGAGTGGTCGCGCAGTGCCCGCCAGCCAGATCGTCGATACGAAGATCGAGCTCGATATCATCCGCAAGCGGCGCGCCGCCATCAATCCGGTTCTGAAGGACCGCGAAGAATTGCGCGCCCCGGCGGACGGCATTCTCGCTCAAGCGAACGTCACGGCGGGTCAGGTGGTCGAAGCGCAATCTCTGCTCTTTCAAATCGTAGACCCAGCCAATCTCTGGATCGAAGCCCTGGCGTTTGACGCCGTGACCGCTGCGAGCATCGAGAAATCGGGCAAGGACGCGCTCGCCCAGACGGCAGACGGGCGCAAAGTATCGGTCTCCTTTGCCGGGCGTTCACCGGCGCTCCGCCAGCAGGCCGTGCCACTACGGTTTAAGCTGAAGGGTGAAGGCGCGCCATTGAGCGTGGGCGAATCCGTCACGGTTCATGCCGCAATTGACGAGCCCGTATCCGCCGTTGCACTCCCCCGCTCGAGCGTTGTGCGCAGCTCAAACGGACAGTCCGTTGTCTGGGCGCATGTGGAGGCGGAGCGATTTGAGGCGCGCGTCGTCAAAACATCGCCGATCGATACCGAGCGCGTTGGCGTGACGGCCGGGCTCGATCCGGGCGCGCGCGTAGTGAAGCGCGGGGCCGAACTCATCAATCAGGTCCGGTGAGGAGGCAAAGATGTTCAATTTCCTCGTCAAGACCAGCCTCAACAACCGCCTGATCGTACTTGCGGCGGCGGCCTTGCTCGTCGTGTGGGGCACTCTCGCATTGCGCACGCTGCCAGTTGATGTGTTCCCGGACCTGAATAAACCGACTGTCACCATCATGACCGAGGCGGAAGGGCTGGCGCCGCCGGAAGTCGAGCAGCTCGTCGGCTATCCAATCGAGACGGCCTTGAACGGCATTCCCGGCGTGACGCGCGTGCGATCGGTGGCAGGCATTGGCCTTTCCATCGTCTACGCTGAGTTCGATTGGGGCACGGATATCTACCGCAACCGCCAGCAAGTGGCCGAACGGCTCGCTAGCATCGCATCGCAGCTCCCATCCGGCATCGCCCCGCAGATGGGCCCCGTGTCCTCTATCATGGGCGAAATCATGCTGATTGCCGTCACGGGCGGCGATAAGGCCGATCCAATGACCGTGCGCGAGACGGCGGACTTCGTGATCCGCCCGCGCTTGCTGTCTATCTCCGGTATCAGTCAGGTCATCCCGATCGGCGGTCAGGTTCGCCAGTTCCGCGTAACGCCCAACATAGCGGCCCTCGCGTCGCTCGACATCGCGGTGGAAGACATCGAGCGCGCAATCCGCGCCTTCGGCGCCAACACGGGCGGCGGGTTCGTCGATCAGCACGACCGCGAGTTTCTGATCCGGAATCTCGGGCGCACGACCGACCTTGAAGACTTGCGCAGTGTGGTTGTGGCCACGAAGCAGGATCAGCCCGTGTTCCTGCGCCAGGTGGCGGAAGTCGCATACGCGGCGCGCGTTAAGCGCGGCGATGCGGGCTTCAACGGCGCACCGGCCGTCATTATCTCAGTTCAAAAGCAGCCCGGCGCCGATACGGTCAAACTGACCGGTGAGGTCGAGTCTGCACTGGCTGAAATCGGCAAGAACCTGAGCAATGGCGTCAAAGTCGATCAGATTCTATTCCGGCAAGCGGATTTCATCACGACCTCCATCGGCAACGTCAAAAACGTGTTGATGGAAGCGGCCATCGTTGTGGCCGTCATCCTGTTCCTGTTTTTGCTGAATGTGCGGACGACCCTGATCTCGCTGACCGCGATTCCGCTCTCGCTTCTGATCACGGTTCTGATCTTCAAAGCCTTCGGATTGTCGATCAACACGATGACGCTGGGCGGCCTTGCTATTGCCATCGGCGAGCTGGTCGACGATGCGGTCGTCGACGTTGAGAACATCTTCCGGCGCTTGCGGGAGAACCGCGCCAAGGCCAAGCCAAGACCGTTGCTCCAGGTGGTGGCCGACGCCAGCATCGAGGTTCGCTCCGGCATCGTCTATGCGACCTTTATCATCGTGCTGGTGTTTATTCCGCTCTTCGCTCTCTCGGGCATCGAAGGACGGCTCTTCGCCCCGCTCGGCGTGGCCTACATCGTCTCGATCCTGGCGAGCTTGGTGGTCTCCATCACAATTACGCCTGTCCTGGCCTCTTATTTTCTGGGTGGAGCCAAGCAGCTCGACCATCACGACGGGGCGATGGTGCGGGGGCTGAAGCGCGGCAACGAGCGTCTGCTGCATTGGGCCTTCCGGCACACCAAGGCGATCATTGCAACCATCGCTGTGGCAGTTCTCGTCGCCGGAGTAGCCGCCTCCGCCCTGCCGCGCGCGTTCCTGCCATCGTTCAACGAAGGCACGCTCACGATCAGCATGACCTTTAATCCAGGTATCTCGCTCGAAGAAAGCGACCGGATCGGGCTGATTGCTGAAAAGCTGCTGACTGAAGTGCCAGAAGTCAAAACCGCAGGACGGCGCACGGGCCGCGCCGAACTCGACGAACATGCCGAAGGCGTTCATTCGAGCGAAATCGACGTCGATCTGGAAAAATCGGAGCGCACGCGCGAAGCCATCCTCTCCGACGTGCGCGCGAAACTCACCGTGCTTCCGGCGACCATCAATGTCGGCCAGCCGATTTCTCACAGGCTTGACCATCTGCTCTCCGGCGTTAGGGCGGAAATCGCTCTCAAGATCTATGGTGATGACCTCGACACGCTGCGCAGTCTTGCGGAAACGTTGCGCTCGAAGCTGTCCGGTATCGACGGTCTGGTCGATCTCCAAACTGAAAAGCAGGTTCTTATCCCGCAGCTTGAAATCCGCGTCGATCCAGACCGGGCGGCTCTGTTTGGCGTCACCCCTGCGGCCGTCACGGAAGCGCTAGAAAGCCTTTCCAACGGCCGCACCGTCTCCACCGTTATCGACGGGGCTAAGCGCTTCGATGTGGTGATGCGGCTGTCCGAGGCCGACCGTACGACGGCAGGCTTAAGCGAGCTTCTGATCGAGACCCCGCGGGGCCGGGTCCCCCTCAACCGGATCGCGACCGTCGAAGAAACCGAAGGGCCCAACCAGATCGCGCGTGAAAATGGTCGCCGCCGGATTGTCGTACTCGCCAATACCGATGGCTCCGACATGGCGGGGATTGTCACTCGCATCCGCGAGGTGATTGCTGCGACGCCTTTGCCGAGTGGGTATTCGACAAGCCTTGAAGGGACGTTTCAGGCACAGGAAGACGCCGCGCAGCTCATCCTGGGCCTATCGCTGATCTCGCTCGCCTCGATCTTCATCGTCCTCTACAGCCGCTACCGCTCAGCCGTGCTCGCGCTCATCATTATGGGTAACGTGCCGCTCGCCTTCATAGGAAGCGTCCTAGCTCTATGGATCGCGGATCAGCCCCTATCCGTCGCCTCGATGATTGGCTTCATCACGCTGACTGGCATCAGCGCGCGCAACGGTATTCTGAAAATCAGTCACTACATCAACCTCGTGCTGCATGAGAACGAGAGCTTCGGCGAGAAGCTTGTCGTGCGCGGGAGTTTGGAGCGGCTGACGCCGGTTCTGATGACCGCTCTATCGGCGGGTATGGCGCTGGTTCCTTTGCTCTACGGAGCAGACGCACCCGGCAAGGAAATCCTGCACCCGGTCGCCGTCACGATTTTCGGCGGCCTCATCAGCGCGACGCTGCTCGATACCATCCTGACCCCGATCCTGTTCCTGAAATTTGGTGCGCCCGCCGTGAAGCGGCTCGCCGAAAGCCGTCCGCCTGTGGCGAGCGGAGAAACCGTAGAAGCCTACTAACCCAAAGGAAAATACGCATGAAAATAGTATCTAAACTGACACCCTGGCTCCTCGCCGCTGCGCTGGCTGTAACGCTTCCACTTGGAGCAACGGCCCATGAGGCAACCAAAGGCCCGAATGGCGGCGCGCTCATCGACGTCGAGGGTCATCACGTCGAGTTTGTACCCTCAGCGGAAGAGCTGGCCTTTTATCTGACAGGAGAGAAAGACGCGCCGATAGCGTCGGCGGGCGCAAAAATGAAAGCCATCGTCCAGGATCAGGGCAGGACAGCGCAAATAGATTTGGCCCCCGCCGAACCGAACAAGCTGGTCGGCAAGTTAGCAACACCACTCTCTCCGGGTGCGAAGGTTGTCGTGACGGGCACTCTGGCAGATGGGCACAACCTGCAGGCACGGTTCGAGACCCCATGATCTCTCAAACGGCGAAATCGCCTATCGTCGCTTTACTGATCGCTGGAGGACCGCTCGGCTATTGTGTAGCAAACCGCCTTGCCGAGCGGTTCAAAAACTTGACCGTTATTCAAGAAGAGCCCGAACGGAAATGGGATATCGTGCGTCGACGAGCGCGGTTTCTGGGCTGGGGGGCTGCGATCGGCCAGGCAGCGTTCGGCGTCGTCTACAAGCTCGGCGAGCCGAAGCACAAACTACGGCGTCAACGCGTGCTTTCCGACGCTGGATTGTTGCCTACGTTGCGATCCGATTTGAATGTCCAGCACGTGTCATCGGTTAACGGACCCGACTGCCAGGCTTTGCTTACAAGTCTCAAACCTGACGTTGTCGCAGTCTACGGAACTCGAATAATCAAACCCAAACTTATGGAAAAAGTCGCGGCACCATTTATCAACTACCACGCCGGCATAACCCCCCAATATCGCGGCCAGCATCCTGCCTACTGGGCGCTGGCTGCCGCGGATCGAAGCCGGGCAGGCGTAACTATTCACCTGGTCGATGACGGCGTCGATACGGGAAAAGTTCTTGCTCAGAGAACGGTCAGGTTCTCGGAGCAAGACACCATATGGACGTATCAATGGGTACAGCTCGCGGAGGCGTTGCCGCTGCTTGAGGATGCCATTGATAACTGGGCGGCCAGCCGTGAGACGGTCACTGAAACCAACGTTTCGTCACAGCTGTACTTTCCGCCAACGATATGGACGTATGTTCGCAATGGTCTGCGCAGCGGCGTCTGGTAGCTAAATCATCGCGTGAGCGGTTGCCCAAACTGCCGGAACTCGCGCAATGATGGCAATTTAGTTTTTCTCAGTTGACCACATCTTGAGTTCGCTGATTTCGCGTTTTTGGTCGGCGATCATCTTCTCGGCCATTGCCTTGAGCTTAGGATCCTTCCCGCTCGCGACATACGTTTGCGCCATCTCGATCGCGGCCTGGTGGTGGATCGACATCATCATCGCGAAGTGAGCGTCCGGATCGCCGCTTGGCTTCATGGCGTCCATCTTTTTATTCATGGACTCCATTGCCTGTTCGTAGCCGCCGCTTGCATCCCGACCCATGGTATGATCTTCGGCTGCATAGGCCAAAGAAATGGACGAAAGCAGAGCCGCGGCGAGAATTGTTTTTTTCATGATTTGTTCCTTTGCGTACGTTGTTGCTTACGTACGCTTGAGCGAGACTTAAGTTCCAACGTTGTACCGCTCCTGTACCGGATGCACGCCCAGACAGGCAACGCTTAGGCGCATTACTCAGTTGCGTAGACCGGGGCGGGCTCTTCGCCGCCGGTAATGGAGAGAATTTCGAAGGGTGCTGCCTTTTCCCCGCTCATGCCGGGCGACCCTGCCGGCATCCCCGGCAACGAAATGCCCTTGATGGCTGGCTTTTCGGAAAGCAAGCGCTTGATCGGTCCGACGGGCACATGGCCTTCGATCGCGTAGCCGTCGATGACCGTAGTATGGCAGCCCTCGAGATCGTCGCGCACGCCAAACCTGTCCTTGATCACGGTCATGTTGGGAAGCGCATAGACACTCACGCTAAACCCGTTGGCGTTGAGATAGTCGGCATACTTGTCGCAACATTCGCATCCAGCATTCTTGAAAAGGGTGGCCGGGATTTTGTCCTCGGCAACAGCGCTTGTTGCGAGCAAGGCGAAGAAGGCGAAGGCAAGCGTTTGTCTGATCATGTTGCTACGCTCCTGTACTGACGTTGGACTCAGGGCTCCAATCCCAGAGTCTGGATGACATCGGACCGGCCGCGCTCGACGGCGACGCGGGCAGAAGCCCGCGCCAGATCGGCCTCGTAAAGCTGCAGCCGCGCGCGGATGACGTCGTTGAACGTCGTTTGACCGGTCTGTTGCGCGTCCTCGATGAGCTTCAAGACAGCCGCGAGATCGGCACGGCGGGCTTCGAGCCCGGTGAGCTGCTTTCGGGCCCCATCAAGCCTGGCGCGAGCTTGAGCGACATCGCCCCCGACCTCCCGCTCGGCAAGAGCAAGCTCCTCCTGGGCTACGACGACCTCGGCGGCGGCTGCGGCCCGTTTAGGTTCATTGACGGCGTCATAGGAGAAGGGAATTTTGAAGCGGACACCCAGCGAGGTGACGTTCGGCTCGGCCGAGGTATCGGTGTTGTTATTGGCAAAGGCACTGAGCTCGGGGCGCTCGCGATCCACGGTCCAGGTGAGCTGCTCGTCCGCGAGTGCTTTCTCGGTGGCGGCGCGCCGCAGGACGATGCGTGGGTGATGGGCTGGGGTCGCACCGCTCCTCTCGCTTTCTCTAAAGCCCGCGGGTGCCTCGAAACCGGTCAGTACGCCGAACGCGATGCGCGCCTGATTGAGCTCGCTGCGTACCCCGGCAAGAGAGACTTCGGCATCGCGCGCGTCCGCGTCGGCGAGCTTGGTCTCCACCAACTCGACCTGTCCGGCCCCGGCCTGCTCGCGCATGCTTTTGGCAAGAGTTGCGGCCGTCGACCGCCGGCGTTCGGCGATTGCGACCCTCTCTCGGGCTTCCGCGACCATCCAATAGGCTTCGCGCACGCGCTTTGCGACCTCGAGCCTTCTAGCTCCGATCTCAGCTTCCAGCCGTTCGCCTTCGGTCAGGGCTGCCGCAAGGCTTGCACCCCGCTCACCGCGCAGCCAGATCGGGATACCGAATTCCGCTTCGTACTCACGCGTGCCGCGGTCGTTGGTCAGTGCGTCGGTGCGGTGCATGACGGTGGCCCAGGGGCCGCCGGGTAACAGAGCATCAGCAGCGCGTGCGCGGGCATCGACTTCGGCTCTGCGGGCAACGAGGGCCGGGATCTCAGGGGTGCGCAGGCAAGCCGCCTCGAAGGCCGCTCTCAATTCGGAGCCTTGTGCCTTCGTGGCAAGTCCGAACGTCGCCGCGGCCGTCATCAGAATCATCGCGATTCGCATGCCAC
The DNA here is from genome assembly GCF_000383415.1 of Hyphomicrobium zavarzinii ATCC 27496. Taxonomy (GTDB): domain Bacteria; phylum Pseudomonadota; class Alphaproteobacteria; order Rhizobiales; family Hyphomicrobiaceae; genus Hyphomicrobium_C; species Hyphomicrobium_C zavarzinii. Next base: position 186,875 of record NZ_KB911256.1, read on the forward strand.
TATCCCCCATCTTCGACGGTTCGAAGCGACCAACCTGCATCCCTTCCGCTGCGGCGGCCCAAGAAAAACGAATCAGTGCCCAATCATAGGCAACCCTGACTGGGAGTCGCCGGCGCTCACGTCTTACCCAACGCCTCATCATGCTACGCCCTCAGCTTGCGCGACCTCTGGGGCGGCCGTCCTGGGCAGGCGGTAGCCCTTGACCAGGGCGTAGATGGCCGGAATGACCAAGAGGGTGAGCACGGTCGAGGACACCATGCCGCCGATCATTGGCACGGCGATGCGCTGCATGACCTCGGAGCCGGTGCCGTGGCTCCACAGGATCGGCAGCAGGCCGGCCATGATGGCGATCACGGTCATCATCTTGGGCCGCACGCGCTCGACCGCGCCCTCCATGATGGCGTCGTAGAGATCGGTGCGTGTCAACGCTCGTCCCGACAAGACGGCTTGGTCGCGTTTATGCTGCCAGGCGTGGTCCAGATAAATCAGCATGATCACGCCGGTTTCGGCGGCGACTCCGGCAAGCGCGATGAAGCCGACCGCGACAGCGACGCTTAGATTGAAATTTAACCACCACATCAACCAGAGTCCGCCGACAAGGGCGAAGGGCAGCGAGAGCATGACGATCAGCGTCTCGGTCACGCGCTGAAAATTAAGGTAGAGCAGCAGGAGGATGATCACGAGCGTCAGCGGCACGACGATCAAGAGGCGCGCCTTGGCCCTCTCATAGTACTCGAACTGACCGCTCCAGACGGCGTAATAGCCGGTTGGAAACTGGACGCTCGCCTCAACCGCCCGTTTCGCATCCGCCACATAGCTGCCGAGGTCGCGGTCGCGCACATCGACGAAGATGTAGGCGGCGAGCTGGGCGTTTTCGGTGCGGATGCTGGCTGGGCCGGTCGTGAGCTTGACCTTCGCCACCTGACTCAACGGGATTGACGATCCGTTCTCCATCGGCACGTAGACGTCGCGGGCGATGGCCTCCGGATCGGAGCGCAACTCGCGCGGATAGCGCACGCTAACCGCGTAGCGCTCTCGGCCTTCGACTGTTGTGGTCACTGTTTCAGCGCCGAGCGCGGTGGCGACGACATCCTGGACGTCGCCGACCATCAGCCCGTAGCGGGCGAGCTGGTCGCGGTCCGGCTCGATCTCAAGGTAGTAGCCGCCGATAATGCGCTCCGCATAGGCGCTTGCCGTTCCCGGCACCGTCTTGATCGCCCCCTCGATCTCGCGTGCGAGCTTTTCCATCTCCTTCAGGTCTTTGCCGATCACCTTGACACCGACCACGGTGCGGATGCCGGTGGCCAGCATGTCGATGCGCGCCTTGATCGGCATGGTCCAGGCGTTCGAGACGCCGGGGAACTGGAGGGCCTTGTCCATTTCAGAGGTGAGCTTTTCCACCGTCATGCCCGGCCGCCACTGGTCCTCGGGCTTAAGGTTGATGATGGTCTCGAACATCTCGGTCGGAGCGGGATCGGTTGCGGTCGCCGCGCGGCCGGCCTTACCGAACACCGAGTCCACCTCCGGAAACGACTTGATGATCTTGTTCTGGGTTTGCAGAAGCTCTGCCGCCTTGGTGATCGAGAGACCCGGTAGCGTCACCGGCATATAGAACAGCGTGCCCTCGTTCAGGTTCGGCATGAACTCGGAACCTAGCTTCGTCGCCGGCCACACGCTCACGGCGAGCACGGCCAAGGCGAGCGCAATGGTCAGCGTCTTAGCCTTGAGCACGCCGCGGATCATCGGCCGGTAGATCCAGATCAGGAACCGGTTGATCGGGTTCTTCTGCTCCGGAATGATTCGTCCGCGCACGAAAATGACCATGAGCGCGGGCACCAGGGTGACCGACAGAAACGCTGCCGCGGCCATGGCGAAGGTTTTGGTATAGGCCAGCGGCTGGAACAGCCGCCCTTCCTGCGCTTCCAGCGTGAAGATCGGCAGGAACGACACGGTGATGATGAGCAGAGAGAAGAACAGCGCAGGACCCACCTCGCTCGCCGCCTCGATCAGCACCTCCGTGCGCGGCTTGTCGGGTGGCGCGCGCTCCAGATGCTTGTGAGCGTTCTCGACCATCACGATGGCCGCGTCGATCATTGCGCCAATGGCGATCGCAATGCCGCCCAGGCTCATGATGTTTGAGGACAGCCCCAACGCGTGCATAAGGATGTAGGCGATGAGGATGCCCAGCGGCAGCGTCAGGATGGCCACGAAAGCGCTGCGCACATGCAGCAGAAAGACGACGCAGACAATGGCAACGATGATGCTTTCCTCGATGAGTGTCCGCTTCAGGGTGTCGATAGCGCGGTGAATGAGTTCGGAACGGTCGTAGACCGGAATGACTTCGGTTCCTGCGGGCAGGCTCGCCTGGATGGCCTGGAGTTGCGCTTTGACGTTCTCGATCACGTCGAGGGCGTTCTGGCCGTAACGCTGCACTGCGATGCCGCTCACCGCCTCGCCTTCGCCGTTCAGCTCCGTGATGCCGCGCCGCTCGTCCGGCGCCAATTCGACGCGCGCCACGTCGCGCAGCAGCACCGGCGCGCCCTCTTGTGCTTTGAGAACGATTTTCTCCAGGTCCTCGATGCTGCGGATGTATCCGCGGCCGCGCACCATGAACTCGGTCTCGGCAAGCTCGACAACGCGTCCGCCCACGTCGGTGTTGCTGGCGCGGATTGCTTCGCGCACTTTGGTGAGCGGGATGTTGAAGCTGCGCAGGCGGGCCGGATCGACGACGACGCTATACTGCTTGACGAAACCGCCGACGCTCGCCACCTCGGCGACGCCTTCTGCTTTTGCAACCGCGTACCGGATCTGCCAGTCCTGCGTCGCGCGCAACTCCGCCAGCGTTCGCTTAGCCGCCACGACCGCATATTGGTAGACCCAGCCGACGCCGGTCGCGTCCGGCCCGAGCGTCGGCGTCACGCCGGAAGGCAGATTGCGTTGGGCGGCGCTCAGATACTCGATGACACGCGAGCGCGCCCAATAGATGTCGGTTCCGTCCTGGAAGATGACGTAGACGAACGACACGCCGAAGAACGAGAACCCGCGCACCACACGCGACTTCGGCACCGAGAGCATCGCGGTTGAGAGAGGATAGGTAACCTGGTCCTCGACCACCTGCGGCGCCTGGCCGGGGTAGTCGGTGTATATGATGACCTGGGTATCGGAGAGGTCGGGAATAGCATCAAGCGGTACGTTCTTGACCGCATATACGCCGAACCCTGTCGCGAGGATGACGCCGATGGCGATGAGCAAGAGGTTATTGGCCGACCAGCGGATGAGCCTTGCGATCATGGCGTGGTCCCCATGGGCTTCGCGTCGGCACGGCCTTTATCCTTTTTCTCGTCCTCGGACGTCGGTGCCGCAGCGGGTGACGCCGGCTCGACCGGGGCAGGTGTATCCGCCCCAAAGCCTTTGAGAGCAGCCTTGAGATTGCTTTCGGCATCGATCAGGAAGTTGGCGGTCGTGACGACCTTGTCACCGGAGATCAGTCCCTCCAGAACCTCGATATATCCGTCGCCACGCATGCCGAGCTTAACCGGGCGGGGCTCGAACCGGCCTTCGCCCTTGTCGATCAGCACGACCTGGCGGACGCCCGTGTCGAGGACAGCCGACCGGGGTACTGCAAGACGCTCTCCGTCTTGCTGACCGACCTCGATCGTGACATCGGCGTACATGTCGTGCCGGATGCGGTGTTCGGGGTTGGCGACCTCGATGCGCACCTTGGCGGTCCGCGTCTGCATTTCCAGCTCATGCAGGATGAAGGTGACGCGGCCGGTGAAGTTCTCGCCCGGAAACGCGCGGAACATGACCGTTGCGGGGTCCCCGATTTTGATCTGACCGAGCTCCTGCTCGGCCACGTCGGCCACAACCCAGATGCTGCCGAGGTCGGCGATCCTGTACAGCAGGTCGCCGGCGTTGACCCTCTGGCCCTCGATGACCTTCTTTTCGATGATGACCCCGCCGACCGGCGACGGCCAGTCGATCTTGGTCGGCATCGGGTCCTTGCCCGACCGCAAGGCCTCGACCACACCTTGAGGCACATCGAGGTTTTCGAGTCGCTGCACGGCGCCGGCGAGATCCCTCTCGGCGTCGGCGCGCGACCGACCGGCCGTTGCCTCCTTGGCAACCCGGAAATCAACCTGCGCCCTGACGATGTCGGGGCTGTAGACGCGGAACAGCGGCTCGCCAGCTTTAACGTGCTTGCCGGTTTCAGCGACGTAAAGCTTCTCGATGTAGCCGTCTGCTCTCAGTACAACGTCACGGATGGTGCGCTCATCGATCTTGGCGACGCCGGGCGCGCGCACGGGATGCGAGAGCTTGCGCATTTCGACCGGCTCGGAGCGCACGCCGGCGCGTTGGATCTTGTCGAGGCTGACCTTGACCGACGAGCCGTCCTCATCCTCTTCGCCCTCATAGACAGGGATGTAGTCCATCCCCATCCAATCCTTCTTCGGGGTCTGTGACGTGTCAGGGAGACCCATCGGATTGCGGTAATATTTGATCTTGCGCTCGCCCGTGGAGCCAGGTTCGCTGCCAGCGGCCGGCGCGGCGGAAGGCTTATCACCCGGCAAAAGCGGCTCTTCGTCCTCATGGACGGGCACGTAATCGCGGCCCTCGGCAGTCTTGGCAGGGTTGGCCGCATAAGCGGGCTTGCCGTCGGGGTCCTTCCAATAGAGAACCCGACGGCTTGCTTGAGGCATTGCGCCTGGAGACTCAGCTTGATACGCGTCCTCGCCCATGAGCGAGGACGGAACGGAGGGCCAATGGCCGGTGCCGATCCGGTAGCCGACCGCGGTCGGCACCAAGATTGTCAAAAGACCTGCCAGGACGAACGCCAACTTGCGCATGGATTGGTCCTCAATCCTTTGCGGTGAAGACGACGGTGCCCTGCACGGTCTCGGGCTCGCCCTGCACCTTGGCCTGGAGCTTCAAAGCCCAGCCGCCAGCCATCGTGAAGTCGGCCCTGAACTTATAGACCCCAGGCTCGCTTTCGGTCAGCGGTTCGACTTTGGTCGTCATGCCCTCCATGTTATCGGGAGACATGTCGAGGCGCGTGCGGAAGATGATCGCTCCTTCGACGGGTTTGCCGCTCGGTTTGTGGACGAGCCGTATAGCAATATCGCTGCCGGGACCGTTGCGGACCTCGGCCTTGACCGCCTCGAAGGCGTAGTCCTGAGCCGCTGCGAAAGCTGCCATGGGGCTGGAAGCCACCATAAGGCCAGCGAGCAGCCGCGCTCTGATGTCGGTTCTCATCTCATCTTCCTCGATTATGTAATTGGGCAGCAGCGATGCGCTGCGCACGCGATCAGCAGCGGACGCGCTCGGAGAGCGGCCCGCAGACTCGCGCGATCGATCAGGAGATTAGACGATGGGTATGGGTGGGGGAGGCCCAGCTACAAACGGGTTGTAGGCATCTGCATCCCAGAAGAGGACTTGCGCACTTGCACCCTGCACAAGCTGCGCAGTGTCCGGCACCAAGGCCGCACCAAACGGCACCGAGCATTTAACGGAGCAGCCTGCCATGGCACCCGTGCAATCACCTTTGCAGCATGGGCCATCGGTACCCTGGTCATGCATCGGACACGGCTGAGCCAAGGCCTGCTCGGTGGCCACGGCTACACCGATCACCGACCCCAGGGTAAACCCCACGGTGAGCAGCAACATAGCAATGGCGCGCCTCAACGACATGATTGGCTCAAATTGCAGGTCGTTACATGATGGGGTAGGGCCGGGGTTTCGTCAATTCCGGAGTTCATTCACTTAAGAGCATTAATTGCCTGAGTTTTACGTTCCATCTTGAATTAGAAGGATACGATTCATTTTTCAGCAATCTCTCAGCGCCTAGCGAGCAGGTGCGGGGCCAATGCGAGAGATCAATCGCGGGCCCGCAATGGAAAGCTGAATGGCCACATGGCACTGAATGACCACGGTGCGGCTGTCGCCAGCCATGGCTGCAGGAGGACGCAAGCCCTCCTGCCTTGTTGTTACATTTCACCGATAGCGGCTGGATGATGGGTAATGATCATGCCGCGTATTGGGATGATCTTCGTGGAACTCTCCGTGCAGATCTTTAAGAGCTCGATGATAGGCCCGGTGTTCTCGCCTGCTGGAGAACCCGTCCTCGTGGGCGCGCGCATGGGTTTCGCCAACGCCGCTGTGGAACTGGTAGTGCTTCCGGTGATTGCGAGTGTGCCTGTCATAGTCGTCGTGCGCGAATGCAGACACAAGGGGTGTGGTCACCAACAACAGCAACACGCTGCTTGCCAGAATAGTCTTGTTCATGAGTTTATCTCCATTGCTCGACTGATCCTTCCGGCGCGTCGCACACGCTAACTGCCGGTGTGCCCACCGGTTCCCGCAGTCGATCTGCCAGCAAAGAAGAGCGCACGTGAAGCAAACCCGAACGTTGCGTTCATACGCGGTTCAGGTTCGATGTCTGGCACAAACGCTCTCGTCGAGCGTGCGAAGAGATTTGGTTGGCAAGTGAGTGCTATCCGTCGGCAAACGGACATGAGTGGCAGTTGGAGGCCCCATGGCAGTTCAGAAGGTTGCCTTTGTCCCGCGAAATCAGAGCCGAGCTTCGGAATGCGGCTGTCGTCTCCCTGGCCATCGCTCCACATTGATCTCCCGCATCACTGCAAAGCTGATCTCAGTCGGCAAATTGCACTCGCCGAGTACGCACGCTCGATGCTTTACCGCTCAGCGGTTACGACCTGGGTTTCGGTAGTTGCGGTACCTGCGGCGTTACTGGACACCCGACACTGAAGATGCCCGGTATGCAGTGCCCAACCTTGTGGTGAGCCTGCGTTACTGCTGCAAATCCCGTGACCGTTAGCGTGCTCACGAGAAAAGCGATCCTTAGAGTTTTCAGCATTGCCTATTACTCCCGAGTTTTTGAATAACTTGGCCGCGCAGACTTGAGCTGCGCTGCGCGCCAGGCCCGCAGCTTGGCCACGGGCCTGGCGTACCGGCAGCTATTTGCGTGGCGGCTTGGGCAGCGTCGGACCCGGCTGCGGCGCCGGTATCCATATTGGGCAACCACCCTTCGTGATGGGCATTGCGCACTGCTTACCTGGCTGATATTGCGCCGGCGCCAGCCCGGCGGAGCCCGCAAAGGCCACCGAGGCCAATGCCAAGGCAACGGCTAAAGATTTCAGCATTGTTGTTACTCCCGAGTTTGGAAGGTCTTCACGCGCCGCGCAGCGTCGAGCTGCGCAGCGTCAATGCCGAGCGTCGCCGCTCGCATTTTTCATGTGTGAAGGATCAAGCTCGAGGAGGCGGAGTGGGGGGCTGCCAATTGAGCCCGTCGTGCAAGTATGGCACGCAACTACGCAGCGCGTAGCGGGTCAGGGCCATACCAAAGGTAAAATCGGAAACCGGGGCCGGTTGCACGCAGTGCGTTGCGCACATATTCACGGGGCACCGGACGTTAACGTCGCAACAGAAACATTCTTGATCGGTCAGCGGTGTCGCGTCGGCCGCAATTTCCATCGACGCCATCGGCACCATGCGCATTGCATACGCAGCTTGCACCGGCGCCAGAGCAAGCCCCGCGCTGATAAAAATAGCAAGGATGGTGCGAACGAGCTTCATGCGCACTACCTCGGCGGGCGCGGATCCGGCGCCCTAGAGGAGAGATAGTTTCTGCCACGCGCGTAAGCAAGATCAAGGCCGCAATCTCGCGCCTGCGAGACGTGCAGTATGGATCTCATCCTTGCCGAGGTTGATCGTTTTGCGTCGATGCTGAGCCTGGAGGGACTGACAGAACGGGAGAGAAGGCGCGGCATCCGGGCATTACGTTTTGACGATCTCCCAAAGGAGCACTTTTCAAGCATATCCGTGATGACGGTCAGCCCAGACCGGCGAGGATGGAGCGAAACAGCGGGCTGGTTTCCATGCCTTTGGGCCTGTGAAGGCTGGGCCAGTCTTTCCGTGACGGGCGAGGCGGAGTTTTGGTGGTCGCTAGGATGATTCCTGCTGTCAACTGTTGATGGACGATCCGTAGAGGTGGTGCTCACAGCCGGGCGCGGGCTTTCTCTGGCGCGCAGCCGGCCTGCCCGGCTGGCACGCATCTCTTCCTCTAAAGGCTCTGGCTGTCGCCCCGGTCATCGTCGGGGCGGAGGGGAAGCGCCTCGCCGAACAGGGCGATGACAACGCCAAGGCCGCAGAGGATCGCCGCGAAATCGAAATCGTGGACGGCCTGGGAATAGTCGGCGATCGCCAAGTGATAGAGCGCAATCAGGATGACGGGCAGGGTAAAGAGTGACGTGTAGCGCAGCTCTCCGGAGGCAATGCCGAAAAGGTCAGGGGCATCGATTTTAACGTAGCAGGCGGCGCTCAAGGCAGCAGGAGCGAGGAGCACGGCAGCACCGAAAGCGGCGACAGCCAATGGAGAGGGATGATCAAAAGCCGTGCCGAGCGCGGCAAAGCCGGCGGCGGGGGCGTTGGAAACAACGAACGCAAGGTACGCGAGCGCGTTGAGAAAGCGGTGCATGCGGTCCTCGGCGGCAAAGCTGCGGGGTCAAACTGTTTGTTGAGCAAGCGGGGGCGGATTTTAACGGGGGTCTAGCAAATCGATTCCGTGATGCAGAGATCGCCGCCGAGTTTTTCCGGGCGTGGTCGTAGATGTTCCGACGCGATGGGATTGGATCGGTGGAGTGATCGACTTCTTAGGTATCGACCTTGTAGGTATCGAAAGGCGCGCCGGCGGCTTCCACAAGCTCGTTGTCGGTAAGGCTGACAAGGCGGCGATAGAGGGCTTTGCGGATCTGCGGAGCTGAGAGGTCTTCACCCAGCGGATGGGCCGAGCGCAGCGAAAAGCCGATGGTCATGGCGTGATCGTAGAGCGGCTCCAGTTCTTGGGTACCGTAGATCTGGGCATCTTCCTCGACTTCGATGATCTCGCCCGGTTGCGTGATCGCGAACGGCAACGCGCCATGGCGCCGCTCGAGATGAGCTTGCAGGTCGGCAAGGGTGAGCTCTGCGACGCGCAGGGCCGGTGCGGAGGCTTCGGCATAACCTTTGAAGCGCAGGGTAATCCAGAGTTCTTGGGATTGTGGGTCGGTCATGGCTCGCCTCCTAACCGCGCGGCCGGGCGGAGGGCGGGGAGAGCACGCCTTTTTTGATGAGGCGGGTAATTTCGCGGCGGTCTTGCATGGCGACGTGCATGTGCTGGATGAGCTTGGTCATCTGGCCGAGGGCATCGGTGTCGTTGCCGGACAGGAGCAGGCCGTGGATATGGTGGGCGGCGATCGCGGCGGACAGGAGTTCCGTGGTGAGGGAATGGGTTCGTCGATAGAGGGAGTGTCGGGGAGTGGTGGTCATTGCGGGTGCTGCAAGCAGTCTCCTTTTCGGGTTGGCGGGTTAATGGGTATCGGAGCGATCGAGAACGGCCATGCGTCCCGAGCCATCGAGGTTGTAAAGAAGCGCCCCGCGCCTCGGTGTGTGTGGGAGGTAGGGTTTGAGGCGCGGGGCGTTCCGGCTAGGCGGCAGGCGGGGGGGACGCGCCGTTGAGGCCGCCTTTCAGGAAGGCCGGTAACTCGGTTTTGGCATCAGCCGGGGTGTTCTCGGCAGAGGCATTGGTGTGAGTCTCAGGCATTGCTGCGAACGGGGCGCGCAGCAAGGGTGGGAGCCAGTTGATATCCTGGATGATGCGCTCGGCTTCGGAGGCCATTACCCCTTTTTTGAGGTGGTCGATGAGGGCCGCCTTGGCGGGGACGGCTTCCTTCACAGCCTGGATGATCTGCTCCTTGTTGATGCGGCTGAAAAAGTTGGCCGCTGTGGAGATCCAGCCGGCTTGTGCCATGTCGAGGTGGACGGCTTCGGCGAGCTGGTCAGAATGCAGCGCCGAGGATGAGCGGGCCTGATTGCCATGCACGGCGTCGAGGGTCAGGCTGACGCAGTGAGCGAAGAGATCGCCGCGCTCCTCGTTGGAGAGCAGGTTCAAGGCATTCCAAAGCGCGTCCGAGGTCTCGGGCAGGCGTTCGCGCCAGTGCTGCTGGCGCTGGGTGATCTGCTTTTGCGGTTCGAACTCTTCCAGACCCTGGACGCCGCGGAACTCGGTCAGCGTCGGGGCAATCTTGGCGCAGGCCTTGTGAGAGTCGGTGCTCTGGTGGAACTGACCGCGCCGGTAGAAGAGCGAGAGGCAGAACGCGTGCAGGGCAGCGAGGAAGGACGTGTTGAAGTCTTGAGCGAGGGCGTTCTGCAGCGCGACGGTGCGGTAGGAGGTGAGATCGCGCACCAGGCTGTCGGAGAGAGGCTTGCCCGCGATGATGGCACCGGGATTGTTATCGGCGCGGACATACTCGGCGCTGTCGTCTTCATCCTGGTCTTCGCCGGGTTCGCCAGCGTCCGCGTCGAGTTCGGCGCCGCCGTCGGCGGCGTTTGAGGATTTGGTGGCGGCTTTTTTCGGTTGCTTGACGTCCTCGGGTTTGAGAAAGCCGTACTCGATGCTGAGATCGCCGTCGCTATCGATGCTGATGAGGACGCCGGAGCGCGCGATCTGCTTGGCCGACATGCGTGGCGGGCGGTTGCGGAGTTCAATCAGAATGGCACGGATCTTTTCGAGCCGGGCGGCCTTACGCGGAGAGGTCTCCTCGCCAGTATTTTCGATCTCCTCGATCAGATTGTCGTGCTCGCTGCAGAGCTGCTCTTCCTGAGCGGTCTCCTCCTTGGTGAGGGAGGAGGGAAGGTTGGGGATTGTGGCCAGGTTGCGTTTGAGATCCCAGATAGAGCTGCCGATGAAGCAGATTTCGGCCCATTTGTAGCCCTTGGCGAGGATGTCGGCGCGCACGGCCTCCAGTTTTGCGGTGGCGAGTTCATCGAGCAAGACAGGATCCTGCAGCCAGGGGCCGCTTTCCTCCTTGAAGAGGTCCTGCATCAGGGTGCCGCCCGCGGCCTTGTAGGCGTCAAGCCCCACGAAACGTGCGCGCGGATCGTCGGCTTCGATGGAATCTTCGGTCAGCGTCCTTCTGATGTCATAGGCGCCGTAGCGCTGGCCGCCCTTGATCAGCTTGAGGAGAGAGTCCTGGCGCTTGTGGTCGTCGGTGATGCAGAAAGCCTGCAACTGTTCCAGGCTGATGTCCTCGTCCTGGAAGGCTTTGAGCAGCTTGGGGCTGGCCTTGGCGAGCTTCAGGCGCTGCTGCACGAAGCGCTCGGTGACGTGATAGCGCTTGGCGATGGTGGCATCGGCGATGCCCTGGTTGGCGAGTTCCTTGAATGCCTTGAACTGATCGAGCGGGTGCAGCTGCTCGCGGAATACGTTCTCGGCCAGGCTGTCATCGGTGGCGTTGCCACTGTCCTTGACGATGCAGGGGATCGGCTGGTCGGGCTCGATGTGGCTACGCTTGACCAGGATCTGCAGCGCCTTGAGGCGGCGACCGCCGGCTTTGACGCCGAAGCGTCCGGTTGGGTTGCCATCGGCATCGTTGGCGGTCCGCACGTTGAGCGACTGGATCAGCGAGCGATGGGCGATGTCGTCGGCCAGCATGTCGATGGTCACGCCGTTTTTGGTCTGGCGGACGTTGGCCTCATCGACATCGAGGAGGTTGAGCGGGATCATACGGATTGGATAGATCTGCACGGGCTCCGCGGCGTCGGGGGTCTTCGGTTTGGTCATGGAAAAGCTCCTGGTTGGGGTGGGGGGTGCCGGGAGCAAGGCGATCGAGTCTCTTCTCTGGCGCAGCCTCCGGCTCGCCCCCTCGGGGGCGGGCTCGACCTCTGCTGTGTGATGATTGGAGGTTGGCTGGTCAGGTTCGGAGCAAATAGTGCGGGCTGGGCCGGTTTCCAGACGCCGATGTAAGGGGTTGTTAGTCGTCAAAGTCCTCGGCGGCGCACTGGTAGGGATAGATGGTCCATTCACCGGTCGGCGAGATCTGCACAGGCTGGCCGTTTTCATCGATGACGGTCAGATAGAGCGCAACGCGCTTGACGCGGTAATGCTTGTCATAAGGTAGGAGCTGGCGGACGGCTTCATATACGCCGTCCCTGAGCTGGGATATGGACAGCGGAGCGTCATCCTTGCCAGCAATCTTGATTTTGAGGGGCTCAGAATAGACTGAAGGGGATCGCCGACGGGCAGACGAGCTTCGAGAATTTTTCGGAAAGCCTGATTTCACAATACAGAGTGTGACGTATCCGAACGCACAGGAAAAGGGGGCACACCGGCGTATGCGGTGCTGTTAGGTGTCGGCCTGCAGAGATGACGCGGAGTTCGGCGTTGGATCGTTTTCAGGCGGCATGTTTCTTTTTGAAGCGGAGCGGCGATTCGGGCCCGAGATCGAGTGGCGCAGCGTTCATGGGGTGTTAAACTCGCCGGGGGTCGCATGTTGGCAGTTCGAGGCCAATGTTAATTTCGTTGTTAGATACCACGCGATGAACCGTCGAGCCTAAATTTGGGCGTGGTGCCGACCAATGGTACTCCCGCTTTGACTAGCATCGGGGCCACGCCATGAACCTGCGACAGCGCATTGCCTGTGCCGCTCTTGTCGGATGCTTCATTGTGTTCGGCATCGAGGTGACGCTTGCGACCGATGTTCGGGCCCAGCTCGAACGTAAAGACTTTACAGCCGAGACATACGCCAGAATGTTGGTCGTCCTCACGGCAGCCTCGGGACAGCATACGCTCGCCCAATGCATGCACGACCGCTATTTCGGCTCGCCCTTGCTGCTGAGACGTACGCTGTGGGAAGTCTGGAACGGCCCGAGCAGAGATTTTGCGCCTTCGCTTCTCGAAGTCACCAAATCGGCCTGCTCCCAAGCCTCGCCCGAGATAACAGCCTCCGACCGCCAAACTTGGCTGCGCACCGCAACCGAATCCATCCTGCTGGAGGTGGGCAAGCCCGCCATAGGCCCGGCCATAGATATGATCGTTGCATACGAACGCATGCGCGGAGTCCAAACATCCGCTCAATGCGCTCAAGATGAAGCCACACGGACCCAAGCAGAGCGTCTTGCAAGCGATAACATGCACAAGTCACGCCTGCCCGTAAGCCTCGCGGTCTACGACACCTATCGCACGCTCTGCAGCCTGAACCCGAACGGCCCGACCGCCGGCGATATAGTACTCCCGGCAATGCCCGATGTGCCAACGGTTGCGCGGGAGCGCCTGCTGATCCTGCAGGACTTCGTAATGTGCCAAAACGCAGGTGGGGCACATGAAGATGCTTGTGTGGAGCAAGCCTACAAAACGCGATCCAAACAATTGTTCAATCAACTGCTGACCAGCGACAGCCGAAACTAAAAAAGACGCCTAAAGTGTTCCGGCAGCATCTGTGTGTGACGGCAAAAAGGTGTTCTATGAAGTCTCGCATAGAGCCGTCACGCGCGACTTTAAACGGGCAGGGTTAGATTGCGAGCACTGACTGCGACCTGAAACTCTCGCTCTCCTGCTGATTTAGGTAGAGTCCGTAGCCTCCGAAAAGGTGACGGACGATGCGTAAGAGCAGGTTCACCGAGGAACGGATCATCGCGATTTGCAGGAAGTCAGCCGGCCCACGGCAGACGTCTGCTGAAAAACCCAGAGCGCCGCGAAGCGCTCAGGGCATGGGCGCTCATCGTTCACCGCGCGACCTTCTGGGTGCGGTAATCGTTGAGCGGGATTTTGGCGGCTTTGGCCTTGTCGGCCATGTTGTGCTGGACGCCGGTGCCGTCGAAAATAAGAACGCCGCGCGGTTCTAGCTTGAGGACCTCATCGTTACGCATGAAGCCGGCGCGGCTCTTGCCCCAGCGGGTGAAGTCGGGCTTGAACGGCAGCTGTGTCACACCGCGGGCCGAAGCCCAGGTGGCGGCGATATGGTCTGCGCCTTTGGAGGCGCCGCCATGGATCAGGATCATGTCGGGGAAGCGCTGCAGGAGCACGTCGAGTTTTTCGTAGATGAGCGCGACGTTGTTGAAGTCGATTCCGCCAGAGAGGGCGAAGAGCGTTCCGGGAGGGGTGAGCGTGTTGGTCTCTTTGTATTTCTTCGCTTTGATGAAGTCCTTAGAGTCGATGACGGCGGCGGTCATGGCCTTGCGGTTGGCAAGCGAGCCGGCCTTGGGGCGCCATGCGCTTCCGGTGATGGCTTCGAAATGCGCGCCTGCAAGATCGCGGCAGGATTCGAAGAGGTCGCGCTTTTGCAGGATGGCCAGGCCGTGCGCGATGAGGTTTTCGAGCTCGACGGATCGGACTTCCGAGCCGTCTTGCTGGTCTTGCGAGTAACGCTGGCGGGATTCGTTATCATCGAGCTGGCGCTGCACGGTGCCGGCTTTGCGGTGGAAGAGGTTGGCGAGCGACCAGAGGAGATCTTCGAGATCGGGCTCCAAGGCGGTGTCCTGCAGGGTATCGGACATGATCTGGAACATTGCGGAAATCGCCTGGTCCATATCCTCGGTTTCCGGCAAAGGCCGGTGGTCGATTTCGTCAGCCGAGGGGGTGTAGCCGAAGGTCTGGAGACCTTCGATAACGGCGGCGGTAGCGGAGCCTTCGTAGGAGGCAAGCTCGGAATGATCGTAGTGGGACATGACATTTCTCCTTGGATAAAGTTGTGAGCCGTGGACCACCACGGCCTTTCGCGATCCTCTTGCCTGAGCCAGTAAGCGGGTGTCACCGCAGCGCGGCGGACTTGTCCGCGCGCAAGGCGGCGCAACGCGCCGACCCTCTGGGTTGACCCCGCGCTGGCTCTGGCATGATCGCGTCTTCAAAAGGCCGTGGTCCCACGTGCGCTGCTTTGCTGGGAGAACAGTCCCGCGCGGTCGGTGCGGATGCCGACAGTGGCTATGCCGACAGGCGAGCACGGATCGGGCTTGGCTCGCAGGGGGTGATCGACTCAAAGGGACAGGGCCGGGGCGATATCTTCCGGGCGCAATTGTGCGAGGGCCCGATCGCGCGATGCGGCAAAGCCGAGGCGGCGCAGATCGCCGTTCCAGTCATCGAGCGCGGCGACGAGTGGAAAGGCGGCGGTGCCTTGGGCACGAGCGATGCGCGAAAGGGTGGCCCAGGCCATGTCGCCGGCGGGATCGTTGTCGAGGGCGACGTAGAGGCGGCGCAATGAGAGCGGCAGGTGTAAAAGGGCGAGGTGGTCGGCTGTCAGGGCCGATACGGCAGGGATCCAGGGCAGAAGCGTACGGATGGAGAGAACGGTCTCAAGGCCCTCGCCGGCGATAAGGACGTCGCGGACAAGGCCGAAACGCACGCCGTTGCCGATCATGCGACCCATGGCGCGGCGCGGATCGAGTATCGAAGCAAGGGCGGGCGTTGCCGGATCGAGCCAGGTGCGATTGACGCCGGTCAGCGTGCCGGACAGATCGGTGATTGCGGCGAGAAGAGCGGGGAAGGATTGCAGGGGCGCATCATCGTCTTCGCGATAGTAGCAATGGGGATGAAAACGCAACGCCTCGTATTGTAGCGATGCAGTAATGGCACGGCCGCGCAGATAGCGTTCAGCATGGGTGCCGTGGAGGTTTTTGCCCGAGTGGAAAAGGCGCATGGCCTTCGCGGCGTTATTGGAGGGCGTGAAAGGTGTTGGCTCTCGCGCGGGTAGAGGTTGGGGAAGGGACAGAAAGCGGCGTGCTTCCTCGAGGGTTTCGGGGAAGGAGATGCTGCCGTTGGCGGCGGCAATAATGTCGAGAAGATCGCCATGCTCGCCTGTCGCTTTGTCGGCCCATTTCCCGGCAGCGCCGGGTCCGTAATCGGGGCCCTGCAAGCGCACGTGCATGCTGCGGCCCTTGGCGCCGGCGAGGTTGCCGATGATCCAGTGATTTCCGGTCTTGCGGCCATTGGGGAGATAGGTCTGGCAGACCGCCAAGGCATGGCGGGAAAGCAGCCTGGCAATTTCATTGGCATCTTTGCTCATACGCGTGTCCTTTCGAGCGCCATGTGGCCTCCTCCCCTCCGCGGCTTCGGCCGGAGAGAGGCGCGGGTAGGCAGCGAGAAGGGATCAGCGCGGGGGATAGCGTTTGAGGAGTCTGTCGAGGACGTCGTTCGTGTCATCGCCCATAGGCACGAACAGGCGCAGTTTGTAGGCGATTATCTCGGTAGTGAGGCCCATGGCCTTGAGGCCGGGCAGGCTGATGTCGTTGAAGCCGGTGAGTTCGATGCGCGGGGCGTACATGACGCTGACCTTGCGCAGCCTCAAGCCTTCGGCCAGGTCGATAATGCCGCCGGTGATCAGGTGGTCGTAGGCTTCGCCCGGCTGTTCGAAGGTGGGCGTGAGCCCGAGATTGGCAAGATCGGTCAGGTTCACGGGGCGGCCGATGACTTTTTCGCCGTCATCGGTGGTGAAGCGATAGATGTGGCAGTGATCGGCGGGCAGGCGGTTCCAGATCGGGAGCAGGAGGCCCGTGACGATAAACAGACGAGAGGTGACGAACTCGGGGATTTTAGCGAGCTGGGCCGCCCAGAGATGTTCGAACGTCTCGCGGCCGCATTCTTTCCAGGAAGAGAGGTGCAGGCTGGTTTCGCTCAGGTAATCGGTTTCGAGCGGGCGCAGGATGCGATAGCGGCGTTCGACCGAGCCGTCGTCGATTGTGCGCGAGGGGGCGTTGACCAGAAGAGCGGCACTGCCGGATTTTTCGTTACGGACGAATTTGGCCTTGGCGTCGATGGCAATCTCGATAGCGCGCTCGAGGGTGATGGGCGCGGTCCGGTTCTTGCGCTCAACCTCATAGAGCAGGGTTTCGGCCCCGCTCTTGTGACGGTCGATGATCTGGCGTTTGGTGATCAGAAGGCTGTGCGCGGTGATAGTTTCGAGGCCGATTTCGTAGCGGCCTTCGGAGATCGCGTGTTCGATTATGCCGGCCAGGATGTTTTCCAGATGCGCGAAGAGCGCGTTCTGCATCTCGATTTTGAGCGCCAGCATGCGGTTGAGGAAGGTTTGCATGGGCGGCATTTCGGAGCGAATCCCGCCGGCGTCGAGTGAAAGCGTAAGGCCTGTCGCCTCTTCGAAGTCTTCGAGCGAGCACTCCGGAATCTTGCCGAGGATGATCTGCTGGTAGAAGATATTGAGGGCGGTGCGGGCGTAGGGGCTTTCCAGATTGTCTTCCGGGCGGAACAGGCCCTGGCCGCCGGTCTGGCGCTGGCCTTTGGTGATAGCGCCGAGGGTATCGAGGCGTCTGGCGATGGTGGAGAGAAAGCGCTTTTCACCGCGCACGTCTGTGGCCACGGGGCGGCAAACGGGAGCAGAGGCTTGATGGGTGCGATTGGTGCGCCCGAGGCCCTGAATGGCGGCATCGGCTTTCCAGCCGGGTTCCAGCACATAATGGATGCGGCGGCGCTGATTCTTGGCGGTGAGTGCGGCGTGATAGCTGCGCCCGGTGCCGCCGGCGTCGGAGAAGATCAGGATCTGCTTGCGATCGTCCATGAAGGCGGCGGTTTCGGCGAGGTTGGCCGAGCCGGAGCGATTTTCGACGGCGAGCACGGACCGGCCCTGAGCGCCGGTCTTTTTGACGATGCGGCGGCTGCGGCCTGTGACCTCGGCAACGATATCGGTTCCGAAGTGCTGGATGATTTGATCGAGGGCCGATTGGACGGCCGGCAGGGCTGCGAGGCTTTCGATCATGTCATCGCGCAGGCGCTCGGCCTCGCGGCAGATGACGGGTTGGCCATCGTGCATGGCGGGGCGGGAATGGAGCTTGCCGTCGTCGTCGGAGAAGGTCTCGTACAGCGTGATTGGGAAAGCATGATGCAGATAGTCGAGCACGTATTCGCGGGGGGTGATGTCGATATCGAGATCGCCCCATTCGGAGGGCGGAATGAGGGCTAGGCGGCGCTTCAAGAGGGCTTCCGATGTTGTGACCAGCTGGATAACAGGAGCGTTACCGTGATTGAGATCGGCCTGCAGAACCCTGATTAGGGACGGGATCTTCATGGCCGTGATCAGGTGGTTGAAGAAGCGCTGCTTGTTTGATTCGAAGGCGCCTTTGGCTGCGCTCTTGGCCTGGCCGTTGAGGGTACCGTCCACCGGGCTTGTGATGTTGGCGGCATCGAGCGCGTCGGTCAGATTGTGATGAATGATCTGGAAGGCTTCGGCATACGAGTCGTAGATGCGGATCTGCTCGGGCGTGAGCGCGTGTTCCAGTATGTCGACCTCGACATCCTCGAACGAGAGCGTGCGGGCGGTATAAAGGCCCAGAGCTTTGGCATCGCGTGCCAAGACTTCCATGGCGGGGATGCCGCCGGCATGCATGGCCTGGATGAATTCGGCGCGGGTGACGAACGGGAAGTCGGCCCCGCCCCAGAATCCAAGGCGGGAAGCGTAGGCGAGATTCTCGACGACGGTTGCGCCGGTTGCTGACACGTACGTGATGCGGGCGTGGGGCAGGGCGTTTTGTAGGGAAAGGCCGGCGATGCCTTGTAGCGAGGCTTCGATCTTGCCGCGATCGGATTCGCCGGGGGAGGCGTTGGCAAGAGCGTGGGCTTCATCGAGGATGATTGGCCCATCGAAATCGCGACCAAGCCAGTTGAGGATTTGCTGCAGGCGGGAGCCTTTGCTGTTGGTGCCAGCGGATCGCAACGTAGCGTATGTGGTGAACAGGATCCCTTCATCGAGGACGATGGGCTTTCCGGGTGAGAATTTGCATTGCAGGACGATCTGCAACTTCTCCTGCCCAAGATCGGACCAGTCGCGCTGGGCGTCTTCCAGAAGTGCGTCGTTTTTTGAGATCCAGAGCGCGCGGCGGCGGCCTTTAAGCCAGTTGTCGAGAATGATGCCGGCGGCCTCGCGGCCCTTGCCGCATCCGGTGCCATCGCCGATGAAGAATCCTTTGCGGTAGGTGATGGCCGCCGCGTCATCGTCTTTGGCGGACTGAAGGGTGTGGGGATTATCGCCCAGGAGCCATTTGCCGGAGAGATAGTGGCTGTGGGCCTCACCGGCCAGGATGATAGTTTCAAGCTGGGCATCGGAGAGGATGCCATCCTCGATCAGCTTCGCGGGAAGATGCGGACGGTAAGTGGGAACAGGGGGCTTAACGGAGGCCATCGCCGCCGATTGCATGAGCTTGGAGGGATGTGGTTTGGCGCCGGGTATTGCGATGGAATCGAGACGGTACGGCTCGTAAATAGTGTCGCTGGTAGCTCGGATTTCGGCGGCGTCCGCGCGCTCGTGGTAGTCGAGTTCGACAATGTTCTGCGGTTCGGGGGTTTTGGCGGCCGGCACGTGCGGTGCGGGTCGGGGCTTTGTTGTGGAGAGCAGCGCGATCGGGGAAGCGGCAGGTTCGCTAAGGGCCGGAATGTTTGGGACGCTGCGCGGTGGAAGGCAGTTCTGGATGAGATCGAGGAGCAGGGCCGGATCGGTGATGTCGTTATGATAGGTAGGGGGCGCGGCGAGCGCGGAGTCCTTTTCGATGACGGTGATGCGGGTTTCGATGGCCGTGCCGTGTTTGGCGAAGAAGCGGCCGTCGAGGGAGGCTGAAAACAGGATCTGGCCGAGATCGCCAATCTTGCCGAAGATATGTTGATACGCGGGGTTTGCTGGAACGCATCCGCGGCCCGTGATGGCGACCAGGCGTCCGCCGGGGGCGAGGCGCTTGAGGGCGGCATGGACATGGAGCGCGTCGATGCCCTGATGTTTGCTTGCGACATTGGCCTTGGCCGAGAATGGCGGGTTCATGAGCACGAGGCTGGGGCGCAGCGCGCGGGGCAGGTAGTCGTCGATGTTTTCCGCGTTGAAGCGAGAGAGGTGGGCGTTGGGGAACAATGCGGCCAGCATATCGGCGCGTGTGGTAGCAAGCTCGTTGAGGACGAGCTTGGCCTGCAGGGCGTGCGCGTGAACAGCCAGCATGCCGGTTCCGGCTGAGGGTTCGAGCACTTTGTCGGTCTCAGTTATGGCGGCGGCTTCGGCGGTGATGAAGGCGAGTTCGAGGGGTGTGGAGAATTGCTGGAAGGCCTGGCTGTCTTCCGAGCGGCGGGTGTGCGTTGGGATGAGATCGGCAAGGGAGCGCAGCATCGGCAGAACATTGCGCGGCGCGCCTGCGCCTTGACGCATGGCGGGAAGGTACGTCTGCAGGAAGATGACGAGTGCGGCTTCGCAGGCCTCGTACGCATCCTTCCATTGCCATAGGCCTTCATTGTCGTTTGCCTGAAATACGCTACGCATCGTATCGCGCAGGGCGTGGGTTTCGATCTTGGTCCCCTTCTCGAGGAGCGGGACAAGCAGCTGGGCCGCCTCAAGGATGCGGGTGCCTTTGGCTTGCGCGGGGGCGTGTGTGTTGGACTGGGTGCGTGCAGGGCTCTCCTGAAGGATGTTGGAATTTTGCATGATGGCTCCATCGTTGCGGTTTGAGCCGCTGGAGCTGCCTTGCCCTCTGCAAAGCCGCTCTGCGGCGCCGCATGCGATGCCATCCTCTTCTTTTCGGGGAGAACGTTTGGGGTAGGGCCGTTGGGTCCGCGTCCTGTGGGGAAGAACCAGCAGGGATTATTTTGAGGTAGCCATTTAATCATTGACCTTGCAGCCCAGGACTCTACCTCTGAGTGAAAGAAGGAAGGCTCTCAGGTCACTGTCTGCAGCTCTGTCGAGGGAAGCTCTGAATGGCCATCGGGGAATCTCTATCCATACTTTCGTCGATCCTTAGCATAGCCGCATCGGTGAAGGAGCTGATGGCCTCGCGCGGCGCAACTGCAGGGGCTGCCGTTGATCAGCTCTCTGGTAGCGACGGCTTAGCTCGCGAGATCCTTGCCGATCCGGACACGCGAGAGGCAGTTCTCCTCCTCGCTCAGACTGTGATTTCCAATGACCTTCTGGACCAGCTCACTCGCGAAGCCCGAAAATGCGAGCGCAATCACATTGGCGACCGGAAAAAGGCTAAAGGTCACACGGATAAAGATGATGCCGACATCGAAGCCGCACAGTGCATGTGCAGCGTTTTGCGCGATACCAAGCGTTATAATGGGGGGAGTTTGCCCGACAGCAAGCTCTTGAATGACTATTGGAAGTCTTACCGGTGCAGGGACTAAGGCCCTGACGGGCCGAAGGCAGACGGAGGTGCATGATTTCTAAAAACCAAGGGCAGCCCTAGTACCTTCAGTGTCTCTAAATCTCTACCGGCGCATGAAGCCCGAGTACCCGCCAGTTGCCAATGCGCCATCCATGTACCATCGTAAAGAAAGTCGATCACAGTCTGGTCCTCCATCCCCTCGGACCCTGTCCAAACGAGGCTGATGATGGCCTCGGGCCTCGCAAGCGTTCCGCTAAAAACAACCGGTCTGCCGGACGCATCGTCAATCAGCGATAAAAATGCAATCGCCGTTTCAGCAGCACGACGGGCCAACACGTCCTCGTCACTTCGAAAAAATGACGGAACACCGGCAACAAAAAATGCGCTCTCAAGTATTTCACTGCTTAAGTCGTCATACTGCATAGTCTGATTATGATCAGCGTAAAGACTAAAGTCAATTCGGATCCAGCAAGGCTTGGCCTTGTCTGAAAGGCGCAGATTGGTCCATTGCCAGCGCGCGATACGACAAGACGCAAGCCAGACTTTGTGTGTGCCGTTACTGGCGGCAGTCTGATAGAACGGGCTCAGAAACGTGAATAAAAAGCCCAAACAACATAATTTCCATAAGATACATTATCACACTTAGAGTAACAGATGCTCGGTATGTCAATTCAGCCCTTTCATCCTGAAATTGATTCTACAAAGTTTTTACAGCGGAGCTTTTCTCAGGCAGCCTGCTGCGGCTTTGATCGCCTGCATGCCCCGATATGTGAAAACCTTCGCGACTTTCCAATTGACGAAAGCACATAACTGCAATAATTTTGATTACTTTATTTAACAATTTAATTGCGCAGGTGTAATTTTGAAAAAACTATCCAATACCTTTTTACGATTTGCAGACGAGCAGCAAAAGTTCGCCAGCAATCCTAATACTTTGGCTTTTATTTTCTGTCTTTCAGCAGCCGTTTTTCCATTCAGCAGCACCGCAGCAATTGGGGCGGCGGTAAGTCCTACTCTTGCAGCTGGCAGTGCATTGATTGCGAGGGCGGCGTCTAAGTTGATAAATGCATTGGGTTAGACACCTACGGCGAGGCCAAAAGAGTCCGGGTGGATTTGATAAGCGATAAATCAATGCTCTTATTATGCGGGGCTCTTTTGCGCTAAGCACAACAATGAAGTACTGCTGCCCAAGCTCCTGAACAATTATTAGTCTTTGCTGCGCTTTGCAGAACACCTTAAGGCATCTTTTTTCCTTCCGGCTGCCGATGGAAATTTAGCATCGGCTATTTCTTATCGAACCACATGTCCAAGAGCAGCCGTGGCCCCCTAGGCAATTGATCAGCCTCTAGCTTCTCACATGCGGTGCTGCTCTCTTTGCCACGGAAATTTTTATCAATGTAAGCAGAATCCTGAATGCCGGCTACGGTGGCGAAGGACGCAACTAGTCCCACGCCAACATATTTTGCGGTTTGCTTGACGTTTTCATAAAACAATTAGATCTCCTCATTTAGGTGAATTTTATTCAATTAGTTGAAAATGATTATCATTGTCAATAGTGAATTTCAATGGCGGAAAGTTCTAATTGGTTCCGAAAACATTGATCGCAATCAGCCAAACAATAAGCGTAGTAAAAACAGCAACTCCCCAGACGAGAGTCGCAGCCAGCGCAAACTGGATAACGCCGTTGTCCTCGATTGTCCAACCGGCTCGCTGGACGAATAGTCGTAAAATAAAATGAACCGGCAGGGCGGCAATTCCACCAATCATGATAATTGATAAAAACGGCTCAGGAATTAAAGGTGCGCGGTCCGCAAGGCTGAGAAAAGAAAAAGAGCTGTAAACTGCCGCTGCGAACAGGCCTAGCCCGATCTGCTTCCAGTACATGTTGTGCCCCCCTTGAACTCGCGCGAGTTGGTGCCGTTGGACAATAACATCTGCTTGCTATCAATGCATCCATCCCAGCCGTGCCCGCTTGAAGCCGCGCGTGACGGCTGCGTGTAAGGCGTCGTAGAACCGTGCGACCTCGCTGGTCGAGATACCTTTTTTACGAGAGCACGCGATAGCGTTGCTTCCGGAAGATGATGGTTCGGCAAATAAAATTGCGCCTAGTTAGGCTCTCGCAATCTATGTGCTGTTCGCCGCTACGTCGCGAAACTAGTCTGCAGACGCCTCGGGCGATGCGACCGTGAAGAATCCTGGAGGCTCGCCGGGCTTCCGTTCAGGAGCGACGTGGCCACTTAATGTTTGGTCCGGCATGTTTTTACCTCCGCGGGTTACTGCCCGAAACTTGATAAAAGGTACTAGCCGTCGACCCGGAGTTCGTTGGCGGATATATGCGCCAACGACGGTGTGCCGGAAATATCCGACAAATACTTGACGTCGGATATATCCGACAGTATATTGATGTCGGATATATCCAGCGAAGATCGGCCGACACAGAATGAATATCAGGCGACCCAACGACCTTGGCGCGGCGGTGAGAGAAACCCGGCGCAAACGGGGGATGAACCAGACCGAACTGGCTGCGCGGCTCGAGGTGAACCGCGAATCGGTATCGCGCCTTGAAAAAGGCGATCCTGGCATCACGCTCGGCATTGTCCTGCGGGCCCTAAACGTGCTCGGGCTGTCGCTCGTCCTTGATGATGACACCTCTACCC
Organism: Hyphomicrobium zavarzinii ATCC 27496; assembly: GCF_000383415.1. Lineage (GTDB taxonomy): Bacteria > Pseudomonadota > Alphaproteobacteria > Rhizobiales > Hyphomicrobiaceae > Hyphomicrobium_C > Hyphomicrobium_C zavarzinii. The sequence continues at coordinate 210,439 of NZ_KB911256.1, forward strand.
CGGAACTCGCTCCTACCAAGTCAGCGGAGGGCAAATCACGCCCGCGCATCAGCATCGATGAGATCGTCGATGAGTGAGCTGCGGGTTTTGATCGACGAAGAAGAGGTTGGCTCCATTTTTCCGGGTGCAGCTGGGAAGTTGCGCTTTGTCTATGACGATGCGTGGCGAAACCGGATCGATGCCGTGCCGCTGTCGCTATCGATGCCGCTTACCGCCAAGGAACACTCGCACAAGGCCATCGAGCCGTATCTTTGGAACCTGCTTCCCGACCGCGAAGAGACCCTCCGGCAGATTGCTGCGGAGCATGACATTTCGCATCGCAATCCCTTCGCGCTGGCAGGCGCGCGCGGGGAAGACCTTCCGGGTTCAGTGCAGATCGTTCCGCCGGAGCGCATCGGAAGTCTGCGCAAACGCGAACGCATTGCGCGAGTAAGCGAGGAACAGCTCGCGGAGGTCTTGCGCAATCGTCAGCGCGCTTCGGGCAAGACGCGTATCGGCGAGGACAGCGGTTTCTTTAGCCTCGCCGGGGCGCAGCCGAAAGTGGCGGTCTGCCGGGTCGGCGGACGCTGGTACGAGCAGCGCGGCTATACGCCTTCCACCCATATTGTGAAGCCTTCAATCCCCGATCTTCAGCAGCAGGTGGAGAACGAACATTTTTGCCTGCGGCTTGCTGAGGCTGTGGGCCTGCACGTCATCAAGAGCGAAGTTGTCCGGATCGGCGCTCTTCAGACCATCGTGGTCCCGCGCTATGACCGCGTGCGCCTGAAAGGCCGGCAGCGGTTGCCGCTTGATGCCGCCGGCGGCAAGGTCTACCGCATCCATCAGGAAGACGTGTGCTCGGCTCTATCGGTGCATCCGGCAAACAAGTATCAGCATCAGGGCGGCCCCGGCATGAAGCAGGTGATGCGGTTGCTGGAAGGCTCGGGCAACCCGGACGTTGACCGCGAGCGATTCATGCGCGCTTGCGCCTTCAACTACATGATCGAAGGGGTAGACGCACACGGCAAGAACTATAGTCTTCTGATGGAAGCCGGAGGGCGGTTCCGGCTCGCACCGTTCTACGACATTATCAGCGCGTTGCCCTATGATCGCGAGACTTACAATCGATTAGCGATGGCAGTGGGCGGAGAGCGCAAGCACGGCAAGATCTTTCCGAGCCATTGGGAAAAGACGGCCGCTGAGTGCCGTTACGATGCCGAGAAGGCCGTCCAGCACGTGCGCGACTATATCGCCGCCCTGCCGGACGCAGCGCAGGGAGTGTTGGCGGAGTGCCGTACCGGCGGGCTTGCGCTCGATACCATAACGCTTTTGACTGATCGCTTAACGAAACGCTGCGAGACTTTGCGCAAGCTCTACGGGTAGTGAACACGTATTGGAGCTGTGGGATTGGCACGTGAGGTCGGTAAAGGGTGCGCGGCGGCCGGTGGGCGGTTCGGTTCAGCAGGCGCTGCTTGCGGCGAGCGGGTCTTATGAGATGGGCTTCGCAGCGGCATCTTTAAACCGGTTTTGAGATCTATCCGGGATTAGAATCGACTTGTTCAATAGCCATGAACAAGAAAGTCCAAAGCTTCGACGATGATCTGGCGATGTGTTGTGTCAAGGGAAGCGATCGGACCGTTGAGTTGAGCTACATCGATCGCTGCCAGTTCGGCGGTATTGAGAACGTGATTTATCCCTCGTATGGCGATGACCGGATGCAGGCGGGATATGAGGGGACCTTGGTTGATGTCTATGGGCTCGAGCGGGATGACCACGCGGGTTTTCAGATGCCGCAGCAGGTCGGTCTGGATGTTGAGCACCTTTGAAGCGTAGGGGTAGGGCGTTTCATAGACATCGAACTGAGCCATGGATTACGTGCGGGTGGTCCAGATCGGGGGAATGGCGATGCCACGTTCTGCGACCCTGCGGTTGTGGGCTTCAATTGCTTCGGCATTTTCGGCGAGCCAGGCCTCGGCGCGGGCCTTGCGCACGGCTTCGAAAATCCCCGCTTCGGCAGCTTTTGAGGCGTTGAGTGCGAGCATCTTGGCTTCCCGCATGATGTCTTCGCGGATGGTAAGGGTGACGGGTTTGCGGCGCGGCTTTGCGATGATGTCTATTTCAGCACTCATACGTATATAATATCAGTATAAAGAATAAATAGCAAGTTGTTGGCGCGGTCATGACATAATGCAAGCGATCCGTTGGCCCTGCGCCTGGACGTCTTGTTGAACAGGGTGTTCATGAAACAGCTTTGCGCTCGGGTTTGGGAGCCGCTGTGTGCGTTGAAACTTGCGCTGTTCCATTCGCAGCCTTTGGCTTTGTGCGCGGTGCCTATCGTGATCTGGCGTTGGCTGGGTGGTTTGGAACGCCTCGGTGGCAGCGCGCTGTTCTTCGCTGGGGCTCATGGGGCCTGCTCAGTTCGGTTGGGTTAGTCGGGTGAGCTCCCGAAGTGTTTCTCGGGCAAAGGGCGATCCGTCAAAATGCGCGGCTAGATATCGTGCCAGATTGATGAGAGCGGTGTGTTTGAAGCTCGGGAAGTGCGCATGGTGCGGGTCGATGATGCGATTGAAGATGGCAGATGAGGGCCGAGCCCCCTCCTCCGCATAGAAAGCCCGGACAATGATCTTGTCGGATCTCGACGATGCGGCACTGTTCGAGAAGCGCGAACCAGTGTCCGGCGGGAGTGCCGATAGCGATGGGCATATCAGTCGACCTCCAGCTCGGGGATGTAGAGGGGCGCACGCTGCTGACCGCGCTGGTTGGCCTGCTGGCGAAGCCGTTCAAGGAAGCTTCCGGGGGCGCCGTCCTGCCGCTCGCCGAGAAGCTGCTCGGCGCGGCGAGCGTTTTCCCGCAGAAGCGCGTGGGCGCGGTCCAGCCTACCTTTGGTGCGCCCATACCCGTCGTGGAAATATTCGGCGCTGTCCTGATTCTCGGGCGCGCTGTAATGCCCGAGCTCGTCGTACAGATCGCCGACCAGCAGGCTCAGGCGGATATGGCGTGAGAGCAGCGTTGCCTCGGGCTGCGCGGCTATCTCGAGAAGCTGAGGCCTGACCAAGCGGTCGAGCACGGGATGGCGCTCGATCGGCGGCAGCTCGAGATAGGTGCGCAGGATGCCTTTGACTTTCTCGTTGGTGCTCATGGCCGGGGCTCGCAATCGCTGTATTGCGTCATGAGGGCTTTGATGGTGGGGCGCTCGGCATCAGCAAGGCGCATCCAGTGCGTTTGCAACGAAGCCGGCGGCTTGGGATCTGGCGGGTTCGGGTGATCGGACAGGTCCTGCATCATTCGATCTCCGGAGCGATGAGGGGCTTGGCGTCCCGGGTTTTCGGCCGGACGACGATGTACGGTCCCGATCGAAAAGCAGTGCGTGCCGGGGGTTGCCGTTGCAGATATCGGCTGTATGCGGCGGCTATTCAAAGTTGTTGGAAGATTGAAATCGAACATCAATCGCAACGGCAGCTCGCTGCGCGGTTTTCGCAGATGGGCGCGATGAGGCTTGCGCTGCGGGCGCGTGGTCTGAGCCTGTGAGGGGCGTCCCTGAGGGCTGACTACTCTCTTTCTGCACCCCCGGGGCCGCTCCGGCAGGCCTCTTCTCTGAGGGAGTGCCGGAGCGCGGCGCGAAAATTTGCGCAGGCCGGGCTGATTTTCAAGGCTGGCTTTCTCAGGATTGGAGGATTGGCAATGCTGCCGCGGGTCGGAGCCGGGATTTCGATGAGCTCACATGACGAAGAGAAAGCGTTCCTCGAGACCAGAGTCGATGAGGTGGTCAAGAGCACAATGGCGGCCTGGATACAGGCCTTCAGGCTGCATCGCTGCGTGGCCTGCGCGGTCAGGGATATCGAAGAAAAGCTCGCGATTAACTGGGAGGCGGAAGCGCCCCATCTGGGTGAGTGCCTTGAATTTTGCGACGATCCCTCACTGGTGCTGCGGGCGGTCGGCCCGCGCGAAGTGGCGGGCGTGGGCGGCGTTTCGGGTGTTGGGCCGAAGGCGGAAAAGTCTGCTGATCTGAGGCTGCTGCTCGATATTTCGGTTTGTCTGGGGGAAGCCTGGGAAGCCGCGATGCTGATGGTGGGGTGCAAGGATTGCGCGCGGGCATTGATTAGAGGGCAGGTGCGAAAATTCGGCGACCAGGCGCGGGCGCATATTCCGGCGGGTGGCGGCCGGCACGGCTATCGGCGCGTCTGCAAGCGTTGCCGAACGGATGTGCAGGGGTTGGTGTAGGAAGCTGCCATGGGTCATGACGACATTGGATCGGCGCGCGCGGCGTATGACAGGGGCGCGGAGCGCGTCTGGTTCACGGCGGTCGAACTCTATGGCTGCAAAACCTGCGCAGCGGCCGCCGTCCAATCCTTGTTCCGGGCGATGGGCGAGAAGCTGGGAAGCGATGCCCTGGATTGCGAGTTTTCCTACAGTGACGTGCTCGATGTGATTGTCAAAGCGCATGCTGGCGAGCCGGCGCTGAAGTTGAAGGGAGATCGGCGCGGCGTGCTTGAGGAGCAGCTTGCAACGGACGTGAAAGCGACGTGGTTGTCATTGCGCCAAGTGCTGAGCTGTAATCACTGTCTGAACGCGACATTTTTGTTCGACATCTGGATGATGCACGACGGGATGTATTGGATCGTTGCTGAAAGAACAGAGCCGCCGACTGTCGTCTGCCAGGATTTTTGCGGTGCCGGTAATGGCCAGTTTGAGGGGTAGAGGTCCATGGCAACGCTAAGAAGCTCGGCCAGCTGGACGAGATCGCGGGAGCGCAGGCGGCCGCGCGCGGCCCCTGCTCCGGAGTTGCATCCTCCGGGGTTTTCGGGCGGGAAGCCGCACGTTCAGGGCTACAGGATCGAGCCGCGCAGCGATGTCGAACGCCGGTTCTTGCGCGAAGTGACGAAAGCGCAGGTGCGGGGAGAGGCGCGCGGCATGCCGGATATGATGCGCAGTGACTGGGATCGGGTGAAACTGGCGGAGGCGCGCTGGGTGCAAGGGGTTATCGAAAAGCGCCCAGTGAAGATCGCCTCGATTGACAGGCTGCGGTCCGTGAAGCCGGAATTTCAGTCCGCCTTGAGGTATGTGGGGCGGGCGGATAAGCGCCAGGAAGCTGACGCCACGCGCGCTAGGGCCGAACCGCACACCCCCCCTCCTCCTACTTCCGGGGACTCTTTGCAGCGGGATGGAGAGGATCGGCAGGAAAGTGCGTTTATGGCCGGGCTGAGGGCACGGGCAAAGGAGCTGGCAGAGCGTGATGATCCGCTGCCGTTTCGGGGCTTTGAGCGTGAGCGCAATCGCGAGCGCTGATCAAAGATCGCCCATGTCGGTGAAGCGTGTGAAAGCCGGTTCGAAGTTGAGCTTGATGGTTCCGATCGGCCCATGGCGCTGCTTGGCGATGATGGCTTCGGCGATGTTGGCGGCCGCCTCGATGGCCTGCTGCCAAGTCAGGTGATCGTCTGTGCCGGGCTGGGGCTCGGTGCGGGCGAGATAGTATTCCTCGCGGTAGACGAAGATGACGACATCGGCGTCCTGTTCGATGGAACCCGATTCCCGTAGATCCGAGAGTAGCGGGCGCTTATCCTCGCGGATTTCGGGGGCGCGGGAGAGTTGGGACAAGGCAAGGATGGGAACATCGAGATCCTTGGCGATCTGCTTGAGGCCGCGGGTGATCTCGGACACCTCGGTCGTGCGGTTATCGCTGCTGCGGCGGGAGGGCGAGTGCATCAGCTGCAGATAGTCGATGACGATCAGATGTAGGCCGTGGGTGCGTTTGAGGCGGCGGGCGCGGCTTCTGAGTGTTGCCAGCGAGAGCGTTCCGCTTTGATCGATGAACAGCGGCAGCCTGTCGTTGGATTGGGCGGCCTCGATGCAGGCTTTGAGGGCTGTCTGGTCAATGGCTCCTCGCCGGATGGAATCGCTAGGCAGCTGGGCTTGGTCGGCCAGAATGCGGGTAGTCAGCTGATCGCCCGACATTTCGAGCGAGAAGAAGGCGACGATACCCCCCTGCTCGCCTGCGGTTTCAAGGCGCGCGCGGGCGGCATTGTAGGCGATGTTGAGGGCGAGAGAGGTTTTGCCCATCGAGGGGCGGCCAGCGAGGATGATGAGATCAGAGCGTTGAAGCCCGCCGAGCTTGCGGTCGATGGAGGGAAGTCCGGTCGTGATGCCGGTAATCTTGCCGGATGATGTGATGGCGCGTTCCGCCTCCTCGAGGGCGGAGAGCGAATAGTGCGAGAACGGTTTCAGGCCGTGGCTATCGGTGCCGGTCTCGGCCAGCGAATAGAGGCGCTGCTCGGCCTCCTCTATGATCTGAGCGGGAGTGGCATTGATATCGTGACCGCGCGCGGCCAGGGTCATGTCGTCAGCGATATCGAGGAGACAGCGCTGCTGGTGGCAGGCGCGGATCGTTTTTGCGTAGTCAACGGTATTGATCAGGGAGACGACGTTGGCAGCCAGGTCGGCGAGATAGCTTGCTCCGCCGAGATTTTCGAGGTCGGGGTCGGCTTGGAAGAACGATTTCAGCGTGACGGGCGATGCATTCTGGCCCTTTTGCAGGTAATTGCAGATGGCTTCGAAGATGCGGGCGTGAACCGGGGCGTAGAAGTGCTCGGGGACGAGAAAATCGGCGATGCGGTCGTAGGCGTTGTTGTCGACCAGCAGCGCGCCGAGCAGCCCCTGCTCCGCCTCGATATTGTGCGGCAGCGGCAACGCGGAGACGGTGGTGAGATCCTGATTTTGCAATCGGGCAGAGGATAAAGCACGCAACATGAATTTCAGACTATCAGATTCTTCTGGGAATAGAACTTAAAAAGCTCTCCAAAAAAAACGAGACCTGCTTTGTGTGATGCGTTTTCGGACAGCACCCACCTGTCAGCATTTTTTGTGGAAGCAGCCGCGCGTGATTCATTGTGGGATAGGGAAAGAAAAAAGAATTATAAATAGGGAAAAGAATAGGGCGAGTCGAATCCTGTGCGACTCTGAGGAAAAGTGCGTTGTTTCGGGAATGGCATTGCAGCGTCTACCTATCAACCACAAGGGTATTGCAGCTTCCGCCTCCTATATTTGAGGCGTGCACCCGTCCGAAAAGCCGGGCATTGCAGCGTCTACCTTCCATGTTGGGCGTCCATTGCAGCATCCACCTACTGAGTTGACACCTGCAAAGCCGGGGTTGGCTGTGCGGAATTTCGGTTGTTGCAGGCTTAGCCTACCAACCATTGCAGCGTCCGCCTATCTCCTAGGGTTGGGGAAATGCAGCCTCCACCTACCATGTCAAGGAACAGAGTAAATCTATTGCAGCGTCCACCTACTACGGGCGGAAAAACTTCGAAAACGGCGAAAATACATTGAAAATTGGCAAAGGGGCGGATGGCTTGGTGTGAGAGCGTAATGCAGCTTGCGCCTACTATGCTCCTAAAATCGCAGGATTTGATCTCTTGATGAGGAATCAAGCGGTGAGCAGGTGGCGTGGAAACGCACTTTGCAGGGGTATTGCAGCTAGCGCCTACCATGTGGCGGAGGGCCGATGGCGATCTGCACGAACTGCCTACCATGGCAGGCCGCGCTTTTGGGTTCGTTGCATCATCCGCCTACTATCGTAACGGGAATCCAGAAGGCTCAGTTGTGGGCAAGCTTGGTGCGGGCGTCGCGCGCGCGGGCGTTGGCCGCCTTCATCTCGCTGACAAAGTTGGAATGTGGGGTGAGGGTGTAGAGCACGTCTGTGATGGCGCGGCCAGAATTTCGTTTTTTGGATTGGAAGAAATGGAGGACTTCATGCTCGACGAGCTCGGTCAAAGCCCGGTCGAGGGTCTGGATGTTCGAGGAGGTCCGGTTGTGGTGCAGGAGGCCGCTGTCGCGGGATACGGTGGAAAAGAGGATCTGGTACGGCGTGGTAATGGAGGCGTTTGTGTATTCGTGGCTGAGGCGCTTGTGCAGCCAGCGGGCCATAGGCGAGGACAGCTGCATCAGGACGCGGTAATTGAACTGGCGGTAGCTCAGATTGTTGATGGCGTGGCTCAGGAGCGCGGGCAGGCGGGCCGTCCACATGGCGTCGGGGTCTTCAAGCCAGTCTGAGCGCTTGACGCGCGTCATATCGTTGAGGATAGGCGCGGTATAGGCGGTTTTCCGGTTCCCCTGCCCTTCGATTTCGACCTCGAGGACTGTTCTGGTCAGGATTTCGAGCGATTGCTTGATTTCCTGGATCGAGCGTGTCTTGCCTCGGGCTTTGAGCTCCTTGCGGATCATGTTGAGAGAGAAGCGCACCCAGCTTTCCTTGTTGGTGACGTCGTGAAGGCCGTAGTGTTGATCGGAAAAGATTTTCTTGATGATCTCCTCGACCAGCTCTTCGTCGGCGCTCGGGAAGAAGTCCTGTCGGCCGTGCTCGGTTTCGATGCTGGCCGGCTGCAGCGACATGGTGCATTTGAAGGTCGGATTGGCTGCCTTGGGTGCGGGATGATAGTGAAAATTGTGCTTATGCACAGGCAGCCGGCCGTTGTCGTCGCGCAGCATATTTTGGGCGCGAGCGCTGACTGAATATTTGGGGATCGCATCCCAGAGCTCGATCGAATTCGACAGGTCGCGGGGGTTTCCAAAGAAAGTGGCGAAGAGGTCGTATTGGGGACTTCTATCGGCGGACGGAAGAACCTTTTTATTGGGCGCGACAATGGAATGGGACAACTCCAACATAAATTCATGGTGGGGATTTAGACAGGCGAGGTCAATGCGTTAGGCAAAGTTATCCGCAGCAATAAGCTATGGACTTCTGCTCGTATGATTAGGGCTGTTTTTGCCGCGAAGGCGGCGCCCATCTTCGATCATATCCTCGTCGTGGACTGTAAAGCCAATGGCGCGAAGTCCCGACAGGAAAAGGTGATTGAGGGAGACGCGGCGATGAATGGTTGCGATTTTGAGTTCCGTCATCAGGTAATCTGGGACTTTCACGCGGGCCTCCATCCTTTCGCTTGGCGGCGGCTCTGCGGGTAAGGTCGGCGGTCCTTGCGATGCGGGGGGCAAGGTCTGCTGCGCCCCCTCCTCCGCGGTGTGGTTCAGCGTCGTTGCTTGAGCCGCGATGGCCGGCTTGGTGGTAAGAGCCGGTACGCCTTTGGCTTGCGCGATCCGTTCTAATTGATCGTCGAGGTCTAGATTGAAGGGCTGGAATGGTTCTTTGGTCATCGGAGTCGTCGTCATGCTGCTTGTGAGGGGTTTGCTGCGGTGGCGGTCAGGATGTCTTCGATCTCGCCGAGAAGGTTATTGATCTCGAGGCCTGCGCCTTTGGTTGGCTCGGCCTTTGTTGGCGGCACGCCGTTGAGGAACATCTCGCGGTAAGCGGTACGCTCGACAGTAACGCTGCGGAAGATCGGCATTCCCTTGCGTTTGAGTTCGGAGAACACGAAATCGGTGACGTGTGTGCGCAAGGGGTGCATTTTGGTGAGCAGCATCCGGTATGGGATTTTGCGGGCCGCGGTCTCCTCAACGTCTTTGACGTCTTGCGAGATGACGATCGCTTCGCGGATGTCGGGCTCGGAGGCTTGCGCCGGTATGATGACCAGATCGGCGCGCGCGATGGCTTTGAATAGGTTGACTTCGCGGGCCCCTGCCAGATCGATCAGGATGTGATCGTAGTTCTGGCTTGCCGTGATGGCCCGCAGCCGGGCCGATATGTCTTGCGCTGGCAATGCTTCAACTGTCAGGCCCGCGATTGCAATCTTTGTTGCCCATCTATGAATGGTGCGGTTCTGGTCGAGATCGAGAATGATGACGCGTTGACCGCGGAGCGCGAGGGCTGCGGCAAGGGATGCGCAGATTGTCGATTTTCCGACGCCCCCTTTTGAGGATGCAAAGACAAGAATCATAAAAGCGGTGGCCAGCTCCTTTTCTGGTTTGGCGGGTTCGCCGTAGAAAAATTGAATATGTCGAACGACACATTGGAATCATACCACACTAATTTAATCGGCAAAGAGTATTTTTGGCAAAACGGCAAATTGTATCGTGGGCTGAGTGGAATGGTGGCCAAACGAAAAAGAGAAAAAATGGTAAATGGGAAAATAAACAAATAGGAGAGAAGGAAAAAGAGCAATACGCCAAGAAGGCAAATGGGCAATGAGTCATGCGGCGCAGTTGGCAAAGGGGCAAAATGGCGAAGCGGAAAGAAATGGCAAAGTTCCGGAGGTGTCGAAGCCGGGGTTGCGCCGTACGCGATGCCGCTGTGCGTGGTTGGCGAGCCTGAGCGTTAGGAGGCTGGGATAAAAGGCATGAAGGCCAAAAAAAGGCGATGCGGCAGAGAGGCAAAACGGCAAACGGGCAATAGGCGAGGCGACATCCGGATGATGGGATCGGATAAGGGCGCAAAGCGGCGCGGCTTGAGGGGGCAAGGCAAGAAGCGAGCGTGGGTGAGTGGGAACTGGACGAGGTCGCCGCTGCGCGGGCCGGATGCTTTGCGGGCCTCAAGGCGGATTCGCTTGATTTTTTCATCGACGTTGTCGAAGGCGGGGATCGTGGGAATGCTCCTCGCTTGTAGGTTGGAGTTCAGGTGCCGGGCTGCTCGTCAAGCCAAGTGACGGTTTAGTTTGAGGCCGAGGTTTCCGCGCGGGGAGGGAACAGATCGGCCATGCGGTCAGCCTCCGGCCATTACGGCTATCACACGTTCGGCGAGGGCAGGGGGGTCATCTAGAAGGGCGAGCGTGGCGAAGTGGTTTCGTCCGCCGGTGAAGTCGCGGCGTCCTTTGCAGGTGCGGATGAGAATGCCGTGCTGGCTGCCCATGCCGGATTGGGAAACGCTGATGTAGACCCGCTCGTGATGAAGGGTGATTTCGCCCGAGACGGCGATGCCGGCCTTGTTGCTGCGGAGGTCGAAATCGGCCTTTGGCCAGTCAAGCTGGGCGGCCAAGAGCTTTAGCCGACTGGAAGCGGCGCGGTGGAACGCGGCTTTCTGATAATCGTCGTATTGGGTGGGCTTTTGCCAATCGAAGGGGGCGGGCAGTTTGGCGGCGGCAATTAATTTCGGGAAATCTAGCATGGGTCTTCCTTTTGTTGCGGCAGGCGGGGTTCACCCTCTCTCTGAGAGGGCGTGCCCGATCACTCGCATCCGAAGACCGCTTTTCCTCTGCGCGTTAGGGGATTGCTGGCATACCGGCCCGGGTCAGCCTCAAGATGGTTCAGGCTCGTGCCCATTGTTCTGCTCGCGGCACGGCGCAGGCGCGGCGCTCTCTCGGGCGCGGCTTGCGAGCCGTTCCATGAACGGTTGGGCGGCGGGTCTTTTGGTCTGGGCGGATTGGTCCGGTGCGTGTTTCTCGCGATAGTGCGTGGCCGAGAGTTCGCGCCACTGCTGGCGCAGCCAGTCGTGTTCCCATTTGGAGAGTTGCCGGTTGCGGGCATGAAAATCCGATAGCACCTTGTCGGCGGTGGCGAGTGCTTCGTGCTTGTGATCGCGAACGGATTTGAGGGTCTGTCGCAGCACGGTCTGATGGGACCGGACGACGGCTTTTAGCGTACCCTGGTGGTCATTGTCGCCCGATTGCGTTTTGCCGGCGTAAAGCCGTCTCACCTCCCGATAGTGCTGGTCGAAATCCATATTGACGCAGGCGCGCACGGAGGTGGCTCGGTCCCTGGCTGCCCGGGAAATCGCGATGCGAGTGTGGATATGCTCGTGCTTCACCTGATTGATAAGCTGTACGGTTTCGTGAAGGTCGGTTTCGATGCTTTCGATCAGCCGCTTGGCGGCGCGGAGGCCTCTGTCTTTCGAGGCGGGCGAAGGCGTGTTGGCGTTGTTGGCTTTGCGCTTGAGGGGATCGGCTTCGATGACCTGATCGGGGAGCTGGCGCGCGGTGCGCTGGATGATGAATTTTTCCAGCAGTCTGCGATCAACGTTACGCGAGAAGGGGAAGGCGGCTTCGATCTGGTATTCCAGGTGATCGAACATCTCCGTCATGAAACGGCGCTCCTGCGCCTTGTCGTAGACCGAATCGTAGGCGGCTAAAAGGTGATGCAGGAGTTTATCGGCTTTGCGCGCGTAGATGTCTCTCAGATTGCGGTTGGGCGAGATGTCGAGAGGATCGAATGGGGCTTCGCCTCGGGTGAGTAGGAGAATTTCGGCGGCGCGCTTGGCGTGCTCGTAGGTGCGGCCGGGCAGAACGATCTCGAGCTCGTCGCCGAAAGGCGGAATGATTTCGATGTCGTAGAGCAGCAGGGGTTTCATAGCTGATCCGATTGAATATGTGCTTCCCATGCTGTTGTGGTGTAGGGAAGGTGTCTCAAGAGTTCTCTCATTCACACCTAGTCGAAATCATTCCATCGTGTTTTCGGGCTCGGCGCCGTGGTTGGTGTTGAACGAGGGGGCGAGCGATAGGCTGTGCTGCGGGATCGCCAACCTGAGAAGATGGCGGCGGCGGATCTCGGCCTGGCGGATGCGCCAAAGGGTTTGTGCCGGGCAGACGTCTTCTTTGGGCGCATTGACGTTGGCAATGCCGCGTGCGGAGAGAAGGGCGTCCATTTGTTTAGGGTTCTCGCGCAGCCATTGGCCCCAAAGTGCGGTGTAAATATCGCTGAGTTCGTCCCGGTTGATGGCCGTGCGGCCCTGGGCTTTTTCGGGCGTCTGGCCGGTGGCGCCGTTCTCGAAGATTTTGGCGGCCGTGAAGGCTTCGTGGATCGAGCGGCCCTGGTGGCTTTCTAGCCGGGCGGTATAAGGATTGAATTCTCCGCGGCCATGCGGGCCGGTTTCGAGATATGGCGGCTCGCCGATCACGTTCTTTAGCTCAGGCGCCTTGGCGGCGGATGGTGCGGCTTCGGGGGCAGGGGCCGATGATGCCGGCTTTGCGCGCGCGATCAGGCCGCGCATGACGTTTTCGGGACTGACGTTGCGCGGCGAGCTGGCGTTGTTGAGGCGGTCGCGATCCAGCGTGGGCAGTTTAAGGAGCTGGCGGTCCTTGTCGACGGTATAGACGGGGACGCCGCATTTGAGGGCGCGCAGCGCGATCGTTGCTGCGCCATAGTTGCCGGCGTCGCTCGGGATGCCGGGGTCGTCGGGGTTGTCAAGGGCTCCGGGCACGGCGGGCTTTCCGAGAATGGCGAGCACGGCATCGGGATTGAACTCCTTCAGCATCTGGCCGTTGCGGATGTGCTTGGCGAAGCGGCCGTGCCGCTTTCCGTCTGGTGCATAGCGGCGGACCGTGATGCGCAGGTGCTTGGCGACCTCGTCGGCAACGCTATCGACGCCCTTGGCGGTGCCGTGGGCGATTACGGTCGGCTTTATCTGCGCGATGGCGGCCTTGACGGCGTGATAGTCGTCGAAATCGCGGGCACCGCAGACGATGAGGCGCATGGCTAGTTCCTTTCCCATGCCAGGGGATGTCTTCGTCGTCGTAGAAAAGGCGCGCCTCGCGAGGCTCAAGTTTCGGGGTGTGGCGAACAATGGCAAAACGGACGCTGGGGCGAATCGTGGTGGGCTTTACAAGCAATCCATTCGCGTACCTCGCGCTCGAGCCAGACGGTGCGCTTTTCTCCGAGCGAGAGGCGGCGGGGGAAGCGTTTCGCGGCTTCGAGCCGGTCGAGATGGGTTCGTGAATAGGGAACCAAGCGACGCAGCCGCTTCAGGTCGAGGAAGCGATCGTGAATGGTAAGGATTGGAGAAGTATAGCCTGCTCGAGTGTCGATTTTTGATTGCATCCAGCCAACGACTTCGTCGGCGGACCAGACAGATGTACGGGGGCTCAATCGTATCCGGGCGGGAAATAGCCCTTGGGCCTCGAGTCGCAGGATGTTGGGATAGGAATAAACGACGAACGATGAAATGAGATTGGCGGGAATGAACAACGCTGTGGGGGGTGACAGCGCTTCAGAGGGCAAGATGTTATCTGTGTTGCTCATGAAGAGCTTTTTGAGAACCCAATCTCCCTCATCAAGCTCTGAATCAAAAAATGGCCCCCGGCTGGTTGAGCGCGGGGGCCGAAGGGTCAGGGAGTATCGAAGGGTAGAAGCAAGGTTTCGTTCTCGTCTTTGGTCTGGTGCTCGATGATAGTTAGCAGTTTGTCGGCCCAGCTTTGCAACGCTTTTCGTTGTTGCTCGGTGTATCGGTACAGATCGTAGATGGCGGTGACGTCACTGTTTTGACTATGGTTGATTATCCGCTTTTGAATGTCTTTAGGAACGTTCAGGCTTCCCAATTGCGTGGTGGTGGTGCGGCGCAGATCATGGATCACCCAGTGATCGATTTGTGCGCCGTTGTTGATGCGCCTTTTAGCGCGGTTGATGCCGGCGAATGGCCGGCGAGGGTTTATTTTCGAGGGGAAAACGTAGGGCGAGGGCGCCGGGCAGTAATAGGTATAGAGGTCGCGGAGTGAGGTTTCCGAAGTGCCGGCGGCCTGATCGCGTGACAAGGCTGTCATGCGCTTGATCTCGGAAAGAATTGAGAGAGAAAGCGTAGATAGCGGGACGATGTTTGGCTCGCCGTTTTTGGTGCGCGTACCGGGAATGGTCCAGATTGCTTCGGCAAAATCAAGTTCTTCCCACCGCATGCCGACGACTTCGCCTCGACGCTGCGCTGTAAGGATCGCAAGCTGGGTAATGGGGCCAAAGGGGTAGCCTTCGGCCTTGGCAGCCTCCCAAACTCGCCGGATCTCGTGGTCTGTGAGCAGGCGCTTCCTTCTTTTGGCCTTGGGGGGAGTCGGAAGGTCTTCGCAGGGGGAGACGAGAATGTAGTCAGAGGCTCTGCACCATTTGAAGAAGGTCATGACAGATTTTTGGGCGTGCCGGGCGGCGCTGTAGTGACCGTTTGCTTTGGCGCGCTCAATGACGGCAATGACGTCGGACTTCTTGATGGAGCATACGGTTCTGCTCGCCCATGGGCGGCCGTAGTGCTTAGTCAGGACGTAGCGATATTCGTTGATGGTGCTTTGCCTTGCGTGCCCAGGACAATGAATGTCCAGATAGGTTTTGAGGGCGGTCGTGAAAAGAACGGGCGCGATGCCTTCAGGGCGGTTGTTTGCAGCGGTTCGTGCGTTCAGCGGGGTTGCTGCGGGCGAGGGCGCATCGTCTGCAGCCTGCGGCTCTGGTTCGGGGTTGGGATTGATGCCGGCCTTAACAAGGATACGTGCCTGGTCGGCCTTCAAACGCGCCTCGGCGAGCTTAATGTCGGGATAGCGACCGATCGTCATGCGGGACTCCGAGCCGTTCAGCTCGTAGCGGTAGTAGAAGGTCTTGACGCCTTTGCTGCTGACGCGAATGCCAAAGCCTTGGCACTTGGCGTCAGGGTACTGGGTGGAAACTTGCGAAGGGGTTGGAAGCGCCCGGATAAGAAGGTCGGTTAGGATGGTTCTGGACGTCATGACGAGAATTCTCCATCTGCTCTTAAGAGCGTTCTGGTGAAGTCCCGGTAGAAAAATCTAGGACGGCAACTAGGACGGTTCGTGCGAAGTGCTAGCTTGGTGGCTTATGGGGCCATTTGATAACGAAATCGGAGTTTCCCTATGTCTTCCAGAGTGTTACCGACAGTGCGTTGCTGGCGGGATGTTTGCGTATGTTTGGTTGGTAACGATTCTGGGGGACTGGGGGTCGGAGGTTCAAATCCTCTCGCTCCGACCAATATTTCAAGGACTTAGCTTTAGTCCGCCATCCCCCAAAAATCCCGTAGCTACCACAATCTTGCAGGCTCCCGACAAAAGTTGGGGGAAACTGTGGTGCGTCTTTTGCGGCATGGTGTTCGTCATTTTTTACGGCCGCTGCTGACTGACGAGCCTTGGCCTGAGGGCAAGGACTTTTTTTGAACCGACGCAAGAGACAGGCAACTGACTATTTCGAGCCGAGGAATATGGGGAAGAAAGTGCGTTGACGTTTTATGCGCAACGTATCGTTTGCGCGGATTGTGTTGGGGCTCCGACGCACTCCGCCGGTTTCTGTCAGAACTTCGAGGTCTGCGTTCTCAACAATAGCAGCGTGGATGTCATCGGTGTGGTTAGGCGTCATATTGTAAATGCTGCCGTAGAACTGACCCACCGAGATCGCATCGCCAAAGTCTGTAACTACACGGGGGATGTCCTCCAACAATTGTTGTTTAGCGAGAACACGCCCGGAGACATCGAAAAGGTAGAGGGCTCCTTCGTGTGAGGGGTCAAACGACAGCATGTTGAGGCCGGAGCGGCCGAAGTGCGCCTGCATGCTGCTGTTCTGGTGTAGGACGTTGTTGTATTCCTGCCGGGCCCGGTAGTTGTTAGCCATGTGAATAAGCCAATACCGCCAGCCGTCGGGATTGTTGATTGAGAACGGGCTCACGAACTGGGCACAATCGCGGAAGCGGTCAAAGACAAGGCGTTCGGCTGCGCCCAGCCATTCCGTGCGGCTCATCTGCTGTTCAAGCGCTGAAAGGTCAGCGCCTGCGCTCAGGAAAGCCAGTTGCTTGGAGAGGGCGGCAGAATCGCTTTTGTGAAGAAATGCAAGCAGCGATGAAATGCTGAACGTATAGAAGATCTCGGCCGAAGCGAATGCCACGCTGATATCCCGCAATGTGGCCAGTTTGACATCGCTGTGCGCGTACTGATCGAGATTGAAGAGGACGTTCTGGTAGCGGCCTTGCTTCAAATCGGCTTTGACGTTCGGGAAGAGGCTCTCAAATGCTTCCTCGTGATA
Source organism: Hyphomicrobium zavarzinii ATCC 27496 (assembly GCF_000383415.1). GTDB lineage: Bacteria > Pseudomonadota > Alphaproteobacteria > Rhizobiales > Hyphomicrobiaceae > Hyphomicrobium_C > Hyphomicrobium_C zavarzinii. Next base: position 227,005 of record NZ_KB911256.1, read on the forward strand.
GACGACCTGGATGTGCAATTGCGGTACTTCAGCCCGAATGGCTGCCAGAAGCGGCTCCACATGGCTGCGCAGGATAGCTATGGTTCCCGACTCGACGTCGTTCAGGATGAGGAAGCATTCGATGTCGATCGGAGCCATTCCATCGGACTTGCGTCTGACGTTGAAGCTTTCCGCAGCCAGCCGAAGTTCTTCAATAAATATGAGTGGAGAACCTGCTGCACCGCACAAGTAGCGGCCACCACCTGCAAAGGCGTCGATGATTGCTAGCCTGAATTTGGTTTGTTGGGGAAAGACGCAGCGCACAGAAAGGTAGCGCGAAAAGTATTCGCGCAAGATTTTATGTTTGCGGCGCGTGTGATCTTCAAGCGCGACGCCATTTTCCCAATCGTAGCTCTTGGCGACCATTGCTCACCGCGACCCATTGGGGCCTGTACCCGTAGTATCGAGGCCGCGCGGCATGTCATTCCAAATTCTACCGCGATATACTCGCCCGTTCGCCTTTTTGGATCGCTTCTTATTGTCCTTGCCCCATGTGCCCCACTGCTTGAAGAAGAACGCCGTATTGTACGATGCGCATTGCTCATAGATCTCGTCGATCCATTCCTCGCGGATAGGGCGAGCAAACCGGCCACTTTCGCCCCCGACGATGGCCCAATGGATTCCAGCGAGATCGATGGCTCCGACAGGGCCGATGAGCGGTTCGAAGGAAATGAACCTTATCGCTGCTGGGACGGTCTTCAAGGACACGACCCTGGGGGCATTTTCGGCGTTTTCAATGCTCGTGCCTAGCCAGACATTTGGAACAATCTCTTTAATGTGCTTGCGAACAAACGCTGCCATTCGTTCGGGGCGCTTGGTCAGGATTTGATAGTGATGATGGGATGTGCGTTTCATGACCGACCAAACCTCGCTTATGAAGCGGTCGCTCACGCCTTCATGAAAGAGATCGCTCATCGAGTTCACAAAGATTTTTTTCGGCCGCTTCCAGCGAATGGGGATGTCCAGTGCCGACCAGTCTTCGCGCACGATGCCCTTCCAGACGGTGCGCTTGCCGCTTTTTCTTGTCAGGCCCGCATACTTGTCGATGCCCATCGCTTCAAGGCGGCGCGCCATCTCCATCGCATAGCAGTTGGTGCAGCCAGCGCTGATGACAGAGCACCCGGCGACGGGATTCCAGGTGGCATCCGTCCATTCGATCTGAGTCTCCGACATCGTGGCAACCCCCGCCCGTTCCGCCTTGTGCCGATCAACAAGACAACGAGTGTGTAGCAGCATTCGTATTCTCGGTGAATCCTTCGGCTGATCTGCCCATCCTGCCGTATAAATCAGTGTTAAGGAGAACCCCCCCAAGGCATCATCCGCACGTGGAGCTGAAGCTCTTCTGCAAGGGATGGAAGCCCGAAGGGCCGAGACGCTGCTGAGCGTCTTGCCAGAGGCAAGCACAAAGTGAGCGAGGGAGGGCCAGCGGCTCGGCGCGCGACAGCCCGGCCCGCGCGTCATGCCGGAGGCATGCGCTAAGAGCGAGCGCGGGTGCAGCCAAACCTCACCTCATCACTCTCCGCGGCCGCCGCTGCGCTCCCCCGCCGTTCCCCCTATGTGACTTCGGTCACAGACCTGTCCCGTAATTCCCCCTATTTCGTTTTCCGCATGAGCGTCTGAGAATGGACGTCCGCTGCCGGCCTGTCGTGCGACGGGCTGGCGAGCAGCGTTGTGAGCATGGGGAGAATGGCATGAGAACCCTGTCCGCGGGATCGGGACGGAAGCTGAAGCAACTCGTCATCGCCGCCGCTCTCGTGGCCAGCGCCGCGGGCTTCGAAGCCGCCGCCGAGACGCAGGTGCCGGACGAGGCGAACGCCGCCAAGGCGCGCGCTGCCATCGCCGCGCTCGCGGCGAGCCTGAAAACGAGCCTCGGAGAGGCGCTGGCCTCCGGTGGCCCCACGAACGCGTTGAGCGCCTGCCAGGCCATCGCACCGGAAGCAACCCGCAACGCCGCCGAGACGCACGGCCTTTCGATCGGCCGCACCGCCCTCCGCGTCCGCAATCCCGCGAACGCGCCGGACGCCTTCGAGCGCCGCGTGCTCGAGGAGTTCCAGTCCGAGATCGCAAAAGGCGCGGATGCCGCCAAGCTCGAGCACGCCGAGATCGTCACCGAAAACGGCGCAAGCACATTCCGCTTGATGAAGCCGATCGTGATGGCCGAGAAGCCGTGCGCGGCTTGTCACGGCGCGGTCATCGCCCCAGATGTGAGGAGCGCGATCAAGTCTCTCTACCCAGAGGACGCGGCGACCGGCTTCGCCCCCGGCGAGTTGCGCGGCGCTTTCACCGTATCGATCCCGATCCAACCCTGACGAGGCAGAGATATGATCAGATTTATAGCGATGGCCGCACTCGCCATGATGGCGGCCACGTCGGCGCTGGCCGATACCGCCGCCGGCACGAACGTGCCTCAGTCGAAGCGCACGGTGCTCGGCAAATACGTCTCGTCCAAGGAGGCGCATGACGCCGCGATGGCCGAACGCCCGCGGCTGCTGTTCATCGATGTGCGCAGCAGCGCCGAGTTGATGTTCGTCGGAGTGGCGGACGATATCGACGCGCAGGTGCCGTTTGCCGAGCTTGCCGAGCCGCGCGCCTGGGATGACAAGGGCGGCCGGTTCGCCATGTCGCCAAATCCGGCGTTCGTTGCGAATGTGGAGGCAGCGCTTGCCCGGAAGGGGCTTTCCAAGTCCGACAAGGTGCTCGTGATCTGCCGGTCTGGCGAGCGCAGTGCGAGAGCCGTCGATATGCTCGCCAAAGCCGGATTTACGAACGCCTGGAGCGTTTACGACGGCTTCGAGGGAGATCTGTCGAAGGAGGGACACCGCACGGTCAACGGCTGGAAGAACGCCGGCCTTCCCTGGTCCTACAAGCTCGACAAATCCAAGCTGCAGGCCAACGTGCCGATGGCCCAGCGGTAAAGCCGGTTTGACGGCGAGCCGAGGCCGGCCGAGAGTGACCGCGACGAAGCAGCCCGAGGGAGGCGATTTTGGCGGCACGCGCGGCAATTGTTGTGGGAGTGGGCGCGCAATCCGGTCTCGGCGCCGCGCTGGCCTGCCGCTTCGCCCGCGAAGGCTTGTGCGTTGTGCTGGTGGGGCGCACGCTGGAGCGTCTCGAGCTGGTCGCGACGGACATCCGTGCGAACGGGGGGAAGGCCCGCGTTGCGGTCGCGGACGTCACGAACGAGGACGAGGTGACGGCGCTGTTCAACACGCTGGAGGCGCCGGAGACGCTTGAGCTTGTCGCCTATAACGTCGGTAGCAACGTCATGGTGCCGTCGCTCGAGATGCACGCGGCGGACTTCGAGGACATGTGGCGGCAGAATGCACTCGGTGGATTCCTGATCGGCCGCCAGGCCATCCGCACCATGCTGCCCTGCAAGCGGGGATCGGTGATCTACACGGGCGCGACCGCGTCCTTGAGGGCGCGTCCGGGCTTCATGGCCTTCGCCTCCGCCAAGGCCGCGCTGCGAGCCGTCGCGCAGGGGTTCGCACGCGAGTTCGGCCCTCAGGGCATCCATGTGGCGCATGTGGTGATCGACGGCGTCATTCGCGGCGACTATGCGCGTGAGCGGTTCGCGGGCTTCGTGAAGGCGAAGGGTTCCGACGGTCTTCTGGAGCTGGACGACATCGCAGAGACCTACTGGACGCTGCACCAGCAGCCCAGGAGCGCCTGGACGCACGAGCTGGATTTGAGGCCCTTCAAGGAAGCGTTCTGAAGCGCGTTTCGGCGCGCATCATCTCGGCAGGAGGAAGGGATATCCACCGCGTCGCCTCCGCTTGATCGAGGCGCGCGGTGAGCCCTCAGGGATACTTCCGCGACGGCGCGCGGAACGCGCTCATGAAGCGGAGCGTCAGCACGTTGGCCTCGCGGCCGGTTACCACGCAATCGGCTTCCTTGTTGTCGGCACTCGAGAAGAGCCTGATCGGGCGCGCCAGCAGGTGAGGCTTGATGTCGTCGTGCCAGAGCACGATCTGCGCGGTGAGCGGAGACATGTCGCGGATGGTGCAGGGGCGCGGCATGATCATGCCCTCGGACCAGAGGTAGCCCTCTTTCAGGCGCTGCGGACGCTTGAAGTCCTCGGGGCTCAACGCCCGGCCTTCCGGCTTCTTTTTGGAGCGCGATGCGTCGTCGCCGGACAGCGAGGAAACCAGTGTCTTCCAGAGGGCCATATTGAGCTCCGCCTGCGCGAGCGTGCGCCTGCTGAGCTTCCGAGATGATGGTGAACAAATCCCTAAGAAAATCGAGTTAAAGAGAAACGGCTCCGCCGCGAGGGCGGAGCCGTCGGGTCAGGACGTGGGTGCCATGCTGCCGAAACGTCCGGTTTGGAAATCGAGCATCGCCTGCTTGATTTCGCCGACCGTGTTCATGACGAACGGACCATGCGCCACCACCGGCTCGTTGATCGGCTCTCCGCTGAGCACGAGCACCGTCGCATCGCTGTTCGCTTCGAGCGAGATGTCCCCGCCCGTGCGATCGAGAAGCACGAGCTGAGCTTCCCGTGCGATGTGCTGCTCGTTGACGAGCACCGTGCCTTTCAGCACGACCAGTGCCGCCGTATGGCCGTCCGGCAGGGTGAGCGTCGTCGCCTTGTCGCGGTTGAGCCTCAGGTCCCAGATGTCGATTGGCGTGAATGTCTTCGCCGGACCTCTGTGACCCTTGTAGTCTCCCGCGATGACCCGCACCCGTCCCGCTCCGTCCGCCAGCTCGACCGATGGGATTTTCTCATCCGTCAGAGTCTGATAGCCGGGCGCAGCCGACTTGTCCTTCTTCGGCAGGTTTACCCAGAGCTGCATCATCTCCAGCGTTCCGCCCGTGCGGGTGAACTCCTTCGAGTGAAACTCCTCGTGCAGAATGCCGGACGCGGCCGTCATCCACTGCACGTCGCCGGGGCCGATCCGTCCGCCGTTGCCGGTGGAGTCGCGGTGCTCGAGCTCGCCCTCGTAGACGATCGTCACCGTTTCGAAACCGCGATGCGGATGCTCGCCCACGCCGCGCGGGGCTGCCGCCGGAGGAAACGTGGCGGGACCCGCGTAGTCGAGCAGAATGAAGGGCGAGAGGTGCGCGCCGTGGCTGCCGGGAGAGAACAGCGACCGCACGGGGAAGCCGTCTCCGACCCAATGGGGGCGGGGCGCACTGTAAAGGCCGAGAACCTGTCTCATGGCGGTGTCTCCTTTCCGGATGCCTCATGGGGGCGTCCTTGTCGATCGGTGAGATAGAGATGGGACGACAATCCCGCTAGATGCCAATTCTTGACCTCATTGTCCTATTTGGTGGACAATAAGGCCATGCAGGACCTCAACGACCTCTACTTCTTCGTCCAGGTGGTGGACCACGGCGGCTTCGCCCCGGCCGCCCGCGCCCTCGGTATTCCGAAGTCGCGCCTGAGCCGGCGGATTATCCTCCTGGAGGAGCGCCTGAACGTCCGCCTCATCCAGCGCACCACGCGCCGCTTCGCCGTCACCGAGATCGGGCAAGAATTCTACCGCCATTGCGTGGCGATGCTGGTGGAAGCGAAGGCCGCCGAAGAGGCGATCGAGCGCTCGCGTGCCGCGCCGCAAGGCGTTGTGCGGGTGGCCTGCCCCCCGGCGCTGCTGTGCTTCCAGGCAGGCGACATGATCGCGCGGTTCATGGCGGCGAACCCGCGCGTGACCGTCCATCTCGAAAGCACGAGCCGCAAGGTGGATGTCATCGCCGAAGGTTTCGATGTGGCGATCCGCGTGCGCATTCCCCCGCTGGAGGAGAGCGATCTCATCATGAAGGTGCTGGCCCCCAGCACGCAACGCTTGGTGGCGAGCCCCGCCCTTTTGAGTGGACTGTCCGGCGCCATCGTACCGGCCGATCTCAGCGCCATGCCGAGCATAGATTTCGGTCCAGCCCACAGTGAGCACCAGTGGTGCCTTGAAGGCCCGGAAGGAGCCACCGCGCTCGTTCCGCACCGCCCGCGCCTCGTGACTGACGACATGATCCAGATGCGCCTCGCCGCGCTCGCTGGCATCGGCGTTGTGCAGCTTCCCACCATGATGGTGGCCGGCGATCTCGCACGCGGAACGCTGGTCGACGTGCTTCCGGCATGGGCGCCGCGCGCGGGCATCGTGCATGTGGTGTTCCCGTCGCGCAGGGGCTTGCTTCCGGCTGTCCGCGCACTCATCGATGCGCTCGCCGTGGATTTCTCGCGCGTCAGCGAAAGCGCCGGTCAGGCCCCACCCCCAGCAGATCCGGCGTAATAAAATCCGGAACAAATCCGGCCCTTTCCGAGTTTTCCACGCAAAGGACGAGGAGGACTGGAAATGGCCGATCGAAAAGTCATCGATCCTACGGATGCGCGCCAGGCTACGCCGCAGCGCCTGAACTACCGCGTGCTCACACGCTCGCTTCTGATCGCGGTAATTGCAGCCGCGGTGATCTACGCAATCTTCTACATGCAGTCTCCGGCCTGACGCGCCGCGTTGCCGGCGAAAGAAAAAGAAGTGGGGACGAGCAAGGAGTTGAGCGCGCCCGGCAGGACACTGCCGGGCGTTTTGCTTCAACGCTTCGTCTTCCGCTGCCGGAGTTCACGCTCCACATGCGCGAGGTCGTCGTCGATCAGCGGCGCATAGGTTTCACGTAGCCGCATAAACTCCTGCTGCACCCGCGTCAGATCCTCGTCCGACATATGGTCGAGTTCCACCAGCCCGGTTCGCGCCCCGTCCACGCTTCGCAGAAGCTCGTCGAGCTTGAGCGACACCACGCGCGCATCCCGGTTTTGCGTGTTCTGGATGAGAAACACCATCAGGAATGTCACGATCGTGGTGCCCGTATTGATGAATAGCTGCCACGTGTCCGAATAGCCGAAATAATGTCCGCTCACCCCCCAGAGGACAACCACGAGACACGCCGCCAGGAAGGCCCAGTAGGATCCGACCAGATGAGAGGCGTGCTCCGAAAAGCGGCGAAACATCTCGTTCATGCTGCTCTCCTCGCTTCACCCCCTCTGATCTTGATCCGTCCGGAAAAAACGGCGTGATCCCGAACGGTTTTCAGCTAAGAAGCATACGGACAACTGCGGGCCGGCCCGCGTGAGAGGGGGAGACGCAGCATCAATGGATGTGATCGACTTTTTGTTGCGCGCCGTTGGCGCTTTTTATGTGCTGGCCGGATATCTGGCGACGCGCGCGGCCGTCATGTCCCTCTTTCTCGACCGTGCAATTGCGGCCATTGCCGCAGAGAAGCCGAGCCGGAAGGATGTGGCGCAAAGCTATTGGCTCATTGCCGCCGCTGCCCTCGTGCTGGCGGGCGGCGCGGCGCTGGTCGTCTCGCTGGACATCGCCGCTTGGCTGTTCATCGCCTCCGCCATCGGACAGGCCGCATACCTGTTCTACGTCGCGCCCCGCTTCTTCGACGATGATGACACCGATGCAGCCGGACGGCGCCAGACCACCAATGCCTTCATCCTCTATCTGCTGGCGACGGCCCTGGTCGTTTGGGCTTTCTCCTCCGGCCGCTTGCAGAGCTGGCAGGATGCAGGGTGGCCCGCGCTCGCCGTTGCTGGCGGTTTGGTCGCCGCGCATTTGGTTTATGTGGCGTGGAGCCTGAGCAAGGTTCCGCCAGCGTCCCCGTTTGCCTCCTTCGCGACACCGGACGATGGTCGCGACCCTTCCGAATGCACGCGCATCAAGGTTATGGCCGACTACGATACGCATCCGCTCTGGGCGCTCGACGAGGATCTCTACGGAGATTTCCCGCCCGAGCGCCTCGGCCTCTCGCAGGAGTTGACGGACGATCTCAATGCCTGGGCGGAGGCCTTCACGTCGTCCCTCAATCGCGAGGACCCCGCCGAGAGCCTGTGGAGCGACGAGCAGCACAAGGCGCATCAGGCCATGGCACGGCCGCTCGCCGTCCGCCTCGCGCGCGAAATGCCGGACCGCACGATCTTCGTGATGAGCGAGGTCGGCGTCGTCGAGGTGAGCGCCGACGAGGATCTGCCGCCCACGGAAGGCGGAGCACGCGCCTGAAACGAATTGCCCCTCGCGAGAGGGCGAGGGGCAGAAAGCTCTGAACGGAGCGGAAGGCAATCAGGCGCCGGCCGCACGCACCTGCGGAACCGAGGCCGGATCCTTGGCCGACTGAACGGCCGCATCGAGATGCGCGACAAGGCCATCCTCGAGCCCCATGGTCGCTCCAAGATAGCGCAGGTAGGCCTTCTCCGCCGGCGTGTCCGCCTCGATGGCGATCGCGGATGCCAGATAGACTTCGCTTTTCATCTCGGGTGTCGTGGCGGCAGCCGCAAACTGATGCGGCGACCACGGCGCGGCGATCTCACGATCGAGGAACTGCTGCTCCTCCTGCGAGATCCCGATGTCGGCAAGCCGTCCGGCGATCCGCTGGCGCTCCTCCGCGTCGATGCGCCCGTCGGAGAGGGCAGCCGCGATCATGGCGCGCAAGAGGAGCATGGCATGCTCGTTCGGCGCGGGAGCGCCGGGAAGCGTAGCGCCCGAGCGCGCCGCGGCGATGTACTCCGCGGCCTTTGTCCCGATCAGAGGCTTGCCGTCACGATAGTTCGTGTACGCCTTGTAAGCGAGGCCGCCGAGCGCCGCGGCCGTGCCGAGCTTGAGCGCGTCTCCGGCGATATCGCGTCCCGATTTCGTGCCGAGAACGAGGGTCGCGAGCGCGCCCGCAGCCGCACCACCCAGGATGCCGCCGCCTTGCCCGCGTAGAAATCCTTTGGCCTGCTCCATCAGGTCGCCGCCGGGCGAGCCGGTTGCAGGCGCTGCGCCGTAGCCCGGCTGAGTGGCCGGAACTGAGCCCGTCGTGCTCTGCGGCGCAGAAGCCCCGCCTGTTCCGTTCAAAACCAAGTCGAGAAGCTTTGCAGCGTCGATCATTCTGGTCCCCAATAGTCTTTCCTGACCAAACGTAGATAGGAAGGGCCGGGGGGACCTCAAGATTGCACTGCGAAAATAGTAGGCGCCTTATTTTGCAACTGCACGCTGTGCAAGCAGGGCGGGAGCATCCGCTTGTATCGGGCCGCGAGGTACGCTTTAAGGCTCGGGCTCGCCCCACGGCACGCAAGATCAAAAAATAAGAGAGCGCGAGATGCGACCACCCAATGCGATCGATTTTTGGCGTGGTGTCGCGCTCGTCATGATCTTCATCAACCACGTTCCGGGGATGGACTATTCCATCCTCACGCTCCGCAATTATGCCATCTCGGATGCCGCGGAGCTGTTCGTGTTCCTGGCGGGCTGCTCGCTCGCTTTCGTCGCCAATGGCCAATCCTCGGTGAAACCCATCGGGCAGGTGGTGATGCGCCTTCTGATCCGCGCGTTCGAGATCTGGCAGGCGCAGATCGCCACCATCTCCGTCGCGGTCGCCATGCTGGGAGCCGGCGCCATCGCGTTCAGCGATCCACTGCTCCTCGAATGGCACAATGCAGGCCCCGCGTTTTATGACACCGTGCGCGCTTCCATCGGCATGGTGCTGCTCACCTACCAGATCGGCTACTTCAACATCCTGCCGCTCTATGTAGTGCTGCTGCTGCTCGCGATCGTGTTTGTCGTATTGGCCCGCCGCTCTTTGGCGCTGGCGCTCGCCGCATCGGTCGCGCTTTATCTTGTGACGTTAACGTTTGAGATCGAGCTTCCGAGCTGGCCGTCGGATGGCGCGTGGTTCTTCAATCCGTTATCTTGGCAGCTCCTGATCGTGTTGGGCTTCGTAACGGTCGCGTCGAAAAAGATATATCCATCGTGGCAAAAAGTGGTCCGAAGCCTGTGGCCGTGGGCTGTCGCGGTGCTTGTGGCTGGCCTTGTCATCGTCTGGGTCGACTATCGTCCGGACCCGATGACCGCACCAAATCCGCGATACTTATTCCTGTTCGATAAGAAGTATCTATCGCCTGTCCGAATATTGAGCATGCTCGCAATCGCGATTGCGTTCTATCCGCTATTTCCTGTACTTTCCCGGCATGTGGGGCCCGTCGTTCGCTACTGCAGCAGCCTCGGTCGCAATTCCCTCGCCGTCTTCTGCGTGGCGTCGTTGCTCGCGCTGGCTGGCCAGATGGTCAGATACATTGGCGAGCCGACCTTTCTGCTCGACACGGCCATCGTGACAACAGGCTTGGTATTGTTGAGGATCACAGCGTGGATCTCCGAATTCCAGTCGTCAGCGTCTGCGTGACCTGGCTCCTCCTTGGCTCCGTGGCTGCCATCGCGCAGTCCGACGACAGGAGCCCGTCGCAAGGGGCGATGCCGCTCGCAACTCCCGCCGCCGAGCCCGCGGTGCAGCCATCGCCGCGCCGTCCGATGGTGCATGCGGGAAGCCCGAGGCTCTCGAGCGAGTGCAAGGTAAAAAGCCCGGCTTACGAAGGCCGCGCGCCGTTGCGCGCCGTGCGCCGCGCAATTCTGGAGAAGCGCCCTGTTCGCGTCATCGCGCTCGGCTCCTCCTCGACCGTAGGCATCGGCGCCTCGTCTCCGCTCGCGAGCTATCCGGTTCGCCTCGAGAACGATCTCGAAGGCGTGATCGATGGACTGCGCATCGAGATGTTCCCGCGCGGCCAGTCTGGCGAGGTGGCCGAGGGTGCAGCGGAGCGGCTCAAGGCCGAGGTTGCGGAGCTGAAGCCCGATCTGGTCGTCTGGCAGGTCGGCACGAATGACGCGGTCGCACGCATCGATGCCGACGATTTCGGCGATCAGCTTCGGGAGACGCTCACTTGGCTCGCCAGCCATAAGATCGACGTCGTGCTGATCGATCCCCAATACGTCGAGCGCCTGTCGAAGGATGCGCGCTACACCAGCATCGTCAACGAGATCGCGAAGATCGCCAGCGAGAAGCGCGTGCTGCTCGTCAATCGCTACGACACGATGGCGGACCTCGCGCGCGAGCATCCCGGCTCGTCGTATCTTTCCAGCGATCGTTTCCACCTGAATGATCTCGGATACCGCTGCATGGCGGAGTACGCCGCCCGCGCCATCGTGGCCGGTGTTCTGCAGGCCGATATCGAGAACGGGGCGATGCACTAGGGCGGGGAGGGCGTCGTCCGCCCCTCCGGGCTCTCTCAGGCCCTCTCGCGCACGCGCTCGCGCGCAATCACCGTCACCGGCACATCGGACAGCGAGATCACGCGGCTTGCAGCCGTGTGCGCGCTCAGTCCGGCGAGCGTCAGCAGCGCGCGGGCGACAGGCGTGCTTTCCTGTTCCGGAAGAAAGATGTGATCGCACCGTTCCTCGTGTGCGATCCGCGTCGTCACCTCGGCGGTCTCGCCGGGCTCGACTCGCGCCTCGGCCTTCACGCCGGCCGATTTTGCGCGCTGGAGCGCGAGCGTCATCACGCGCTCGGAGATCTCGCGCAACGCACGCGGCACCGGACGCAGCATCTGCCAGGGCGATGGCGCGGGTGTAATGTTGAGCAGAAGAACTTCAGAGCTCGGCAACGCTTGGGCAATTTCGAGAGCTTGATCCAGTGCAAGGTTGGCTTGCACGGAGCCGTCGACAACCACAAGCATCCTTTTCATTTTGAGCCTGATAAGAGACCCACCCGACTGGGTCTCTGAGCATAGAGCGTAGAGGTGATCAAGACGCGAAACGGAACGCCATGATGATGATGGCGGAAGCAACAAGGAAGAGATCGAATAGTCTTACGCCGGTAGGCATTCTTGGCTTCTCCATAGCCGCTCAGCCGCCAACGGTTCTTGCACATCCGGCAAGCGCCGGAACCGCACCGTCGAGCAAAGCGGGAGCATCTTCCTGCGCCGAGGACTCGGGCACCGCGAGCGGACCCACGTCATCGGGATTCGCAATATACAACACGCGAACATGCGCAAAGCCCTGCGAGTAGGCGGCAGGTAGCCGATGTTCGGACACAGCCTCTGAAGTGGCGTCTGTCATCAGATCCTCCGTCGAAGTCAGGGTGAACAATGAAGTCAGGGTAAACGAGAATTAGCGCTGTCGTGACGGACAGAACTTGATCCGATTGCATTGGTTCCACAATTGGCGTGAGTACGTAGAAGGTCCACCTAAGTGGTATTACGTATCGCCCCTTATCGCCGAAGCGGCGAAAAGGGGATTTCCGGCCTATTCACGGGCGGCTGCAACACAGGAACGGCTCCACGGCACCATGACCGACGCCCGCATCTATCGCCGGATCCTGTACGGCTGCCTGTTTCTCGCGGCCTACATCGCGCTCGACTACGTGAGCTACGTAAAGCCTTATCGCGGCCTGGGAATCACACCTTGGAACCCGCCGCCGGGCCTCAGCATCGCAGTGGTTTTTCTGGGTGGATGGTTCTACGCGCCCTTCGTCCTCATCGCACCGGCCGTAGCGGACATGGTGGTGAGGGGAGCCGCCCTCGGCATCAAGCTCGAGCTTCTGCTGTCGCTCGCGGTCGGCAGCACCTATCTCGCGGGCGGTCTCGCTCTACAGCGTATTGTGAGCTTCGATCCGAGATTCCGTTTCGTGCGGGATGCGCTGACGCTGATCGGCGTAGCCGCGTCCTCGGCGCTGGTGGCCGCCGCCGTCTATGTCGTCATCCTGCGAAGCTCCGGCACCATCTTCCAGAACGAGGTGATCGCTGTCGCGTGGCGTGCAGCCGTGGGCGACATCATCGGCATCCTGGTGATAGCGCCCCTTGTGCTGCTCGCGGTCACCTACAGGCCGTGGCCGAGGCCCGAGCCGCTGGCGCTCGTTCAGCTCCTCGCGCTTTATGCCGCCCTCGCCGTTGTCTTCGGCTATCAGGAAGCCACCGCCTTCCAGCTTTTCTACCTCCTGTTTTTGCCGCTGCTGTGGATCTCGCTGAGCTACGGCCCGCCTGGATCGGCGATTGCGCTTCTGTTCATTCAGATCGGCCTCATCATCGGCGCCGAGATCCGCTTCGGTCCCGATCCGGGCCTCGGTGCGCTTCAGGTTCTGATGATCGCGCTCGCGATCACTGGCCTCATCGTCGGCACCATCGTGGCGGAGCGCGAGGATTCGGCTGCACGCCTTCGCGATCAGCAGGCCGCTATCAACAGGGCGCTCCGCATCCGCTCCGCCGGAGAGGTGGTCGCGACCATCGCCCATGAGATCAACCAGCCGCTCACGGCGCTCAACACCTACGCCGGCGTCGCATCCAAGGCGATGACGGATGGCAATATCGATCTCGCTTCTCGCGCTGTGGAAAAGGTGAGGGCCGAGAGCGCACGCGCCAACGAGGTGCTGAAAGGGATTCGCGAGCTGTTGCGCCAGGGAACGCTGTCCAAGCGCCCTGTGGATCTCAAGGCCAAGATCGAGGAGCTTGAACTTCTTTTGGGCGAGGATTTAGCCAAGAAGGGTATCCGTCTGGCCATCAACGTGCTTCCGGATTTCCCCATCATCAAGGCCGACGGCGTGCAGCTTCAGCAGGCCACCCACAACTTGATCGTGAATGGTGCCGAGGCCATTCTGGGCGTAGGCCGCGGCGGAACGATCGAGGTATTCGTCACCCTGTCGGCGGATGATGATGTTCTGATCGAGGTGCGGGACGACGGCCCCGGTTTTCCCCCGGGCTTCAATGTCGCCGAGCCCGCCCCGTTCACGACGACGAAGCCGGAAGGATCTGGGCTCGGCTTGGCCGTTGCCCGTTCCATTGCCGAGGCGCACGGGGGCAGCCTCACCATCTCCACGTCATCGCGCGGAGCGCGGGTCGTTTTGAGACTGCCGATCGAAAGGGAGGCTGATGAGCAAAACCGTAACCGTTATTGACGACGAGGCGTCCGTCCGGGATGCCGTCGCCATGCTGCTGGAAGCGCACGGCATGACGGTGAGCTGCTTCGACGGAGCAAGCGCATTTCTCGCCGCGCCCTTTGCCGAGGGCTGCATCGTGAGTGATGTGCGCATGCCGGGAATGTCCGGCCTCGATCTCTTGCGCACGCTGCAGAATGTCGGGGATCCGCGCCCGCTGCTCCTGATGACGGGCCATGGTGACGTGGAGCTGGCAGTCCAGGCCATCAAGCTCGGCGCCTTCGATTTCGTGGAGAAGCCGTTCAGCAACGAGCGTCTCGTCGCCAGCGTGGAGCAGGCGCTTGTCGCGTCGGAAAACTCCATGAAGGTGCGCCTCGAGCTCGAGGATCTCAAGAGCAGGCATCAATCGCTCTCCGATCGCCAGCGCGATACCATGCAGCTTCTCATACGAGGCCTCTCCAACAAGGAAATAGGCCAGCAGCTCGGCATCAGTCCGCGCACCGTCGAGATCCACCGCACCTGGGTCATGACGAAGATGTCGGCGCGCTCCATTGCCGATCTCGTGCGCATGGGGATGGCGCTCGGCGTCGAGTAGAGCCGCTTTGCGTGCCGCCGTGCATGGCTCCTGCGGGCACATACCGAAGGATGCATGCCCGCACTGTGATCTCTTTACCGCGCGCGTCGACTTTTCTGTGGGCCGTTGTCGAGACCGCCGGCTGAATCTGGCAAAATGCTCGGATCGTTCTAGTCAACAGGAGGCCTCTGATGTCGACCGACGCGTCATACCGTTTGGCTCTTGCAGCGATGATCTTGGGCGCGAGCTGCGCGCCCTCGTCGGCGGATCAGACCGGCTTTGCGTCCATGCACAATCAGGCGCGCGTGGGCAACAAGATGTGCATGACCGACCATTACCACTACGGGAGCGGAACCGGCGCCACCAAGGCCGCGGCCCAGAAGAGTGCCATCAGCTCGTGGTCGAGCTTCACGGACTTCGAGTACGGCAGCGACTGGGCGCGCTTCAGCAAGGCCGTGGGCAAGCGCATCAGCTGCAGCTCGTCCAGCTCCGGCTACGACTGTCAGGTCGAAGCGCGGCCCTGTCGATAGCTGATACACCACTGTCCCGTTTTTTACGCGCCCGCAGGGATCACCTTGCGGGCGTCGCATTTTTGGTGCCCGCGCACTTGCGTGTGCGAGGCCGCCGCAAGAGCCCGGAATCTCGGCTTTTCGGAGAAATTTAACCAGGAATTTTTACCGGCCTTTAACGCTAACGCCGCTCAGCCCGCGCTTGCCCCGGAGTGAGCCAGCCCATGGCGCGAGACCTGCATCCCACCCTCCATCGCGAGCTTTAAGACGGCTCTCGAGGAACGATTGCATCGGTCGCGAGGAGCACCCGTGTCCACATCCAGCGTCAAATCAGCGATTGGCAGATCGCGCTCCGCATTTATCGGCGTCGGCGTCTTTTCCGGCATCATCAACGTGCTGGTGCTCACTGGCTCGCTGTACATGCTGCAGGTCTACGACCGCGTTCTGCCGTCGCGAAGCGTGCCCACGCTGATCGGTATCACCATCCTGCTGGTGGTGCTCTATGCCGCATTCGGCGCGTTGGATTTCGCCCGCATTCGAACCTTGAGCCGCATCGGCCTCGGCATCGACCGCCAGCTTCGTGCGCGCGTCATGGAAGCCGTGCTGGTTGTCCCAATTCGTGCCAAGCAGGGCGCTGACGCGCTCCAGCCCGTGCGCGACCTCGATCAGATCCGCTCGTTCCTGTCCGGCCTCGGGCCGACGGCGTTCTTCGATATGCCGTGGATGCCCGTTTACATCGGCCTCATCTATTTCCTGCATCCCGTGCTCGGCATGTTCGCCATCGGCTCCGCACTCCTTCTGGTGACGCTGACGCTTCTGACGGAAATGAAGACGAGGGCGCCCGCCCGGGAAGCCACCAAGAGCAGCTCGCAGCGTCATGCCTTCAGCGAGGCGGCCCGCCGCAACGCGGAGGTGATCCAGGCCATGGGCCTCGGCAATCGCGTGGTCGCGCGCTGGGAAAAATTGAACGAGCGCTATCTCGGCGATCAGCTCAGCATGAGCGACGCGGCGAGCGGCATCGGCACCATGTCGAAGGTTCTGCGCCTTCTTCTGCAATCCGGCATCCTGGGTCTCGGCGCCTATCTCGCGATCAAAGGAGAGCTTTCGGCTGGATCTCTGATCGCGGGCTCCATCATTCTTTCGCGCGCCCTCGCGCCCATCGAGATCGCCATCGCCAACTGGAAGGGTTTCGTGGGTATGCGCCAGAGCATCCAGCGCCTGGATACGCTGCTTGCGAAGCTTCCCGCGCAGGAGATCTCCATGGCGCTGCCGCGCCCCACGCGCATGCTCGCCGTGAAGGATCTCTCCGTCGCGCCCCCGGGCGAGGCGATGCCCACCATCTCCGCGGTTTCCTTCGCGCTCGAGGCTGGCGACGGCCTCGGCGTCATCGGTCCCAGTGCGGCCGGAAAGTCGACGTTGATCCGCGCTCTCGTCGGCGCATGGCAGCCACTGCCGCGCGGCGGCAGCGTGCGCCTCGACGGCGCGACGCTCGACCAGTGGACCCCCGAGGCGCTCGGCCGCGATATCGGCTATCTGCCGCAGGATATCGAGCTGTTCGACGGCACGGTGGCCGAGAACATCGCGCGTCTCGATCCCGACGCGCCGAGCGAGGCCATCATCGAGGCTGCGAAGCTCGCGGGCATCCACGAGATGATAGTGCACCTGCCGGATGGCTATCAGACGCGCATCGGCGATGGCGGAACGAAGCTGTCTGCAGGTCAGCGTCAGCGTGTGGGCCTGGCCCGTGCGCTCTACGGCAATCCGTTCCTGGTCGTGCTCGACGAGCCGAATTCGAACCTCGATCAGCAGGGCGATCTCGCTCTCACCACGGCAATCCGCTCGGTGCGTGACCGTGGCGGCATCGTCGTCGTCGTTGCCCATCGCCCGTCGGCACTGGCCGGCCTCGACAAGGTTCTCGCAATGAACAGAGGACAGGTCCAGGCCTTCGGTCCGCGCGATGAGGTTCTGAAATCCGTGCTGCAGGCCGTGCCCGCCCCGGCGCCTGCCCAGCAGCCGTCCGCCCCCGTCGGCCCGTCCATCGCCGCCACGCTGGCGCGCGCCCTGCCGCCGGGCATCAAGATGGTGGCAGACGGTGCGGTAGCGGGCTGAGGAGAAGCATCATGCAGTTGAAGCTCGAAGGACCCATGCGCCCGGCCGCACCGGCCTCGCCGTTCAAGGAGGTGCGCGCTTACATCGTGTTCGGCATCGCCGTCGTCGTCACGCTTCTGGGAGGGCTCGGCGTATGGGCAGCCACCATCGACCTCGCGGGCGCTGTACTTGCGGCGGGCAACGTGGTGGTCGACAGCAGCGTCAAGAAAGTCCAGCACCCGACGGGCGGCGTCGTGGGCGCCATCGAGGTCACGGAAGGCCAGCATGTCGAAGCGGGCGATCTGCTCGTCCGCCTCGACGAGACGGTAACCCGCGCCAACCTTCAGATGGTGGTGAAGCAACTCGACGAGATCGCCGTTCGCCAGGCCCGCTTGAGGGCCGAGCAGGACAATCGCACCGGGATCGAATACCCGGCGGACATCCTCGCGCGCCGCAATGAGCCGGTGCTCGCCGAGATCATGGCGAGCGAGACCGCGCTCTTTGATAATCGCCGCGCCGCGCGCGAGGGCTTGAAGTCGCAGCTTCGTGAGCGCATCGCGCAGCTTCGCGAGGAGATCGACGGCCTCATCGCCCAGCAGACCTCGCGCCGCCAGGAGCACGACTTCGCCAAGGCTGAGCTAGAAGGCCTCGAAAAGCTCGAAGGCAAGAACCTCGTCAGCACGCCGCGCATCACCGCCGCGCGCCGCAGCGTCGCCCAGCTCGAAGGCGATATCGCCCAGGTCGCGGCCGCCACCGCCCAGGCGAAAGGAAAGATCTCGGAGATCGAGCTGCAGATTCTCCAGCTCGATCAGGATTTGAAAACGGAGGTCGGCAAGGAGCTTCGTGATCAGCAGGGCCGCGAGGCCGAGCTGTCGGAGCGGCGCGTCGCGGCCGAGGACCAGTTGAAGCGCATCGAGATCCGCGCGCCCCAGAGCGGAACCGTGCATCAGCTTTCGGTGCACACCGTCGGCGGCGTCATCACGCCGAGCGAGCCGGTGATGCTCATCGTGCCAAACGCGGACCGCCTCGTGATCGACGCCAAGGTCGCTCCCCAGGACATCGACCAGGTCAAGGTGGGTCAGCTGGCGCACGTGCGCTTCCCCGCCTTCAACCAGCGCACCACGCCGGACATGACGGCGACCGTGACGCGCGTCTCGGCCGATCTCATGATGGACCAGTCGCGCCCCTCCAACGGTGCAGCGCCCGCGGATGGCATTCCCTACTACAGCATTCGTTTGGCGTTGACGGAGGACGCGCAGGCAAAGCTCGGCGAG
Source organism: Hyphomicrobium zavarzinii ATCC 27496 (assembly GCF_000383415.1). Classification (GTDB taxonomy): domain Bacteria; phylum Pseudomonadota; class Alphaproteobacteria; order Rhizobiales; family Hyphomicrobiaceae; genus Hyphomicrobium_C; species Hyphomicrobium_C zavarzinii. The sequence goes on from NZ_KB911256.1 coordinate 245,151, forward strand.
CTGAAGCTCATTCCCGGCATGCCGGCAGAGATCCACATCACCACGGGTGAGCGCACGGCTCTGACCTACTTCACGAAGCCGCTCTCCGACCAGTTCGCCCGCGCCTTCCGCGAGCGGTAGACCGCTGGCTCTCTCTCTTGGGCAGGGAACTGCGAGCGGAAACGATCGCGCGGTTCCCCCTTCGCACACCCTAACCGCCCTCATCGCGGAGCGATGCTTCGCATCGACCGGCGGTCATCCAGAGCCACTCGTTTCAGCGGTGAGTGCGCGCCTCCTGGATGGCCGGGTCAAGCCCGTCCATGGATGGCGGGCGACAGGCCTCGGCTGAAACGCGTCCTGCGCGAGACGTCTCTGGACCCCGATCTTCATCGGGGTGACGTTGGAGATGTGGAAACCGCCTGCACTCTAGGTATCGTCACCCTGCCCTGCATCGTCATCCCGGCGGAGGCCGGGATCCAGACACGTTGCAGTGTCGTGCAAGAACGGCATATCTCGGCGCCCTGGCGGAGCGGGGCTTCACACCGACGGCTGGGATCAAGCTATCTCTCCGCAACGATGGCTGACCGCTAGCGGCTGAGAAGCTTGCCGGGATTGAGGATGCCCTTAGGGTCGAGCGCGTCCTTGATGCGCCGCATCAGCTCGATCTCGACCGGGCTCTTCACGCGCTGAAGCTCGTCCACCTTGAGCCGGCCAATGCCGTGCTCGGCCGAGATCGATCCGCCGAGCGAGACGACGACGTCGTGCACGGCGCGCGCCATGGTATCCCAGAGGGCGAGGAAGTCGGCTTTCGCCATCTCGCGTGGCTGCGAGATGTTGTAATGCACGTTGCCGTCGCCGAAGTGCCCGAACGGAACGGGCCTTGCGCCAGGGCACACCCGCTCGACCACGTGGGCGGCCTTCCGCAGGAACTCGGGAACGCGAGCCACGGGCACCGAGATGTCGTGTTTGATGGAACCGCCTTCGCCTTTCTGCGCTTCCGACGCCGCTTCCCGGAGCCGCCATAGCTCAGCCGCCTGCTGCAACGACGCCGCCACGGCTGCATCGCTCGCAAGGCCCGCAGTGATCGCGTCCCCCAGGATGCCGTCGAGCGCGGCGGAGGCCCGCCCCTCTGACGCGCCGGAGATCTCGATCAGCACGTACCAGGGCGATCTCTCTGCCAGGGGAACGCGCGTACCCGGAATGTGCCGGATCACGAAGTCGAGCAGCTCTTGCGGCATGAACTCGAAGGCGGTGAGCGCTCCGCCCGCCTGCTCCTCCGCGAGCTGGAAGAAGGGAAGCAGCGCGTCGAGGCTCGGCAGCGCGGCGAAGGCCGTCGCCCGTTCGCGCGGCTCGGGAAAGAGCTTGAGCGTTGCGGCTGTGATGACGCCGAGCGTGCCTTCCGAGCCGACGAACAGGTCGCGCAGGTCGTAGCCGGTGTTGTCCTTCTTGAGCGCTTTGAGACCATCCCACACGCTGCCGTCCGCCAGCACCACTTCGAGGCCGGACACCAGCGACCGCGCCGTACCGTAGGAGAGCACGGCCACGCCGCCCGCGTTGGTGGCGAGATTGCCGCCGATGGTGGCGGTGCCTTCCGAGGCGAGGCTCAGCGGAAACAGGCGCCCCGCCTGTCGCGCCGCCTCCTGCACCTCCTGCAGCGTCACGCCCGCTTCCACCGTTAACGATGTTGCAGCCGGATCGATGCTCCGGATGCGGTTCAACCGCTTGAGGGAGAGCACGATTTCGGTGCCAGCTTCGGCTGGGATCTGCCCGCCGACGAGGCCGGTGTTTCCGCCTTGTGCAACCACGCCCACCCCTTCCGCGTTGGCGAGAGCGAGCACGCGCGAGACTTCGTCGGTCGTCGCGGGCTTCACGACAAGGGGCGTGCGCCCCACATAGAGATCGCGCCATTCGATGAGGTACGGCGCTTGCTCTGCTGGCGCCGTAATCGCGTGATCGGCGCCGACGATCGCCGCGAAGCGGGCGATGAGATCGGCGTCAGGCGCCTTCGCGGAACGATCGGAGGACGACGTCATGGATAAGCCGCTGGCAATGAAGAAGGGCCGCGAGCGGGCCTCGCGTCCGGTTGCAGTCGAGAAGGCAATATCAGGCTTTCGCCGTCTAAGGCAAAAATCCGGCTCGGCGGCTGCCTTTGTGGCTGTCTTGGGCCTGATGATAGCCGCCGTCGTGCTGGCGCTCCCGGGCACGGCCCTGTCGCGATCGAGCGCAGGAGGAGGCACTGGGATGCACAGCCCGGTGCCCCACGCCACGCATCCCGCCGGTGCCGCGATTACGCGCCCCGCCGCTCCGAGCGCGACTGTCGCGCCTGCACTTAAAGCGACACCAGGCCCGGCCGCTGTCACGCCGCCCATTAGTCCCGGGGCGCGCACGGCGCCTGGCGGACGAGAAACCACGCCGCCCGCGGCGACGGCGACTGCCCCCACACAGCAGAACCCCGCCTATTCCGATTTTTCCTGTCGCGCGGCCTGCGGCGAGCAGTGCCAGCGCGTCACCTGCCCGGACCTCGATGTGTCGGAATGCCTGGCGGTCCGCCAGAAGTGCCGGCTCTCGTGTGAGTCGGGCTGTTGAGCCGGAATCCGATTTCAACGGTGAGTGAAGACGTTTAGAGTACGAAGAATGGCCAACGATCTTCCGTTCCAGGCGCCTTCGCCATGAAAGCCAGAGCAGCGTTTTTTGCATGTCTCGCGGCGCTCGCCGTTGCGGCTCTGGCCGTCCAGAGTTTCGAAAGCATGACAGGCACAGCCGAAGCCGCGCCCAACCGGACGCGCCCTGGCAGCACGCTCGACCCAGGCTTCCGGGCGGTTCCGCCTCCGCGGGTGTTGCCGGCACCGAAAGTGCCGCGTGTGACGCCCGTGCCTAATCCCGCGCTCGTGCCGCGGTTCGGCCCCGGCCCTGGCATCACACGTCCAAACACCTACGGCCCCAATTGCCGTTCGAGCTGCGGCTCACGGTGTCAGATGATCTCGTGCGCGGGGCTCAACGTGTCGCAATGCCTCTCCGTGCGCCAGCAATGCCGCACGTCGTGCTCGTCGCGATGCATTTGATCGGTGCCTAGGCGCCGCTTCTCGGAGCCGCCGCCCGGCGCAGACGGTCGTTGATCGCTTCGCCGAGCCCGTGCTCCGGGACCGGCATCACGGCGATGGTGGCCGCTCCCGTCCGGTCGAGCGCGCGAAGCGCCGCGAACAATCCTGCCGCCGCCTCGATCAGATCGCCCCGCGCCGAGAGATTGATCACCGGCCCCGCCGTCTGCGGAACGGGCGCGCCGAAAGCCAGCAGAGCTTCTCCCGGCCGCACGTCGCTCGCGTTGAGGCGGATCGCGGCGTTTGGCGCATAGTGGCTCGCGAGCTGGCCGGGTGACGTGGGATGTGCGTCGTCGCTCTCCGGGCCGTCCGAGAGAGGCGCGCCGAGCACCGCCTCGATCGTCTCGCGCGGAACCGCGCCCGGCCGCAGAAGCACCACGCCGTCCGGCTTACTCGCATCCAGCACGGTGCTTTCGAGGCCGTGCTCGGTCGCTCCGCCGTCGAGGATCATGGCGACGCGGGCGCCGAGGTCTTCGTCCACATGCTGGGCGCGGGTCGGGCTCACGCGTCCGCTACGGTTCGCGGAGGGAGCCGCCAGCGGTCGTTGTGATGCCGCCAGCAAGGCCTGCGTAATGGGATGTGAAGGAACGCGGATCGCCACTGTGTCGAGCCCCGCCGTGACGAGGTCTGAGAGGCCTGAGCTCGCGCGCCGCGTGACCACCAGCGTCAGAGGCCCGGGCCAGAACGCCTCTGCCAGCCTGAGCGCGGAGGGCGGAAAAACTGCGAGCTGTTCAGCCCGCGCGAGATCGGGAACGTGTACGATCAGCGGATTGAAATGCGGCCGCCCCTTCGCCGCAAAGATGCCAGCGACGGCCTGCCCGTTTGTCGCATCCGCGCCGAGCCCATAGACGGTCTCCGTCGGGAACGCCACGAGTGCGCCGTCCCGAAGCAGGCGGCCAGCCTCGTCGATTGCCGTTTGATCCGCCGTGCGCACTGCCATTGTTCGGGACCTGATTCGTGCTCCGTTGCGCTCGGACGGCTTCCGCCCGATGATCGAGGCGGGCGGGAAACGCTGATTCGCCGGGCGCCGGGAAAGGGAGAAGCAATGAGCTACGAGGCTCCAGTAGACGACATCCTGTTCGCGCTCAAGACGGCAGCAGATTTTTCGGGCGAGATGGATAAGGGCGGCTCGCACGGGCTCGACGAGGACACGTTGCGCGCCATCCTTGAGGAAGCCGGCAAGTTCGCTGGCGAGCAACTCGCCCCCTTGAACAAGGCTGGAGATCGCACGCCCTCCCGATGGGCCAACGGCCATGTCGTCACCCCGATGGGCTGGAAAGAGGCCTACGGCGCATTTCGCGAGGCGGGCTGGAGCGCGCTCCCCTGCCCGGAGCAGTACGGCGGCCAGGCCCTGCCGGAGACGGTTGCGATGGCGGTCTGCGAGATGTGGAACGCGGCGAACCTGTCGTTCGGGCTCTGTCCTCTCCTCACCCAAGGCGCCATCGATGCGCTGCACGCCGGCGGATCGGACAAGCTCAAGAAGGATTATCTTCCGCGCATGGTGAGCGGCGAATGGACCGGCACCATGAATCTCACCGAACCGCACGCGGGCTCGGATCTCTCCGTCATTACCACGCGTGCCGAGCGTCATGAGGATGGCACCTATCGCATCTTCGGCACCAAGATCTTCATCACCTACGGCGATCACGATCTCACGGAGAACATCATCCATCTCGTGCTGGCGCGCCTGCCGGACGCACCCTCGGGCACGCGCGGCATTTCACTGTTCCTGGTGCCCAAGCGCCTCGTCAATGCGGATGGCTCTCTGGGTGCCGAGAACGACGTCGTCTGCGCCGGGCTCGAGCACAAGCTCGGCATCCACGGCAGCCCGACCGCCGTCATGAAGTTCGGCGAGAAGGGCGGCGCCATCGGTTATCTGGTGGGCCAGGAGAACCGCGGCCTCAACACCATGTTCATCATGATGAATGCTGCGCGCCTCGCCGTCGGCATTCAGGGCGTCGCCGTTGCAGAGCGCGCGACCCAGCATGCCGTGAGCTACGCCAAGGAGCGCCGCCAGGGCCGCACCGCCACGTCCGCCGGCATGGTTGCCATCGCCGAGCATCCGGACGTGCGCCGTAACCTGCTCACCATGAAGGCGTTGACGCGCGCCGCCCGCGCCATCTGCTACGCCACGGCCGCCGACATCGATCGCGCACGTCACGCCGCCACCGAAGCGGATCGCCGGGCGGCGTCCGATCGCGCGGCCCTTCTGACGCCCGTGGCAAAGGCCTTCTCGACCGACATCGGCTGCGAGGTGGCTTCCATCGGCGTGCAGGTCCACGGCGGTATGGGTTTCATCGAGGAGACAGGCGCCGCGCAATACTACCGGGACGCCCGCATCCTTCCGATCTACGAGGGAACCAACGGCATTCAGGCGATCGACCTCGTGACGCGCAAGCTTCCGCTCGCGGGCGGCAATCTCATCAAGCAGGTGATCGCTGAGTTCGAGGCGACGGCGCGCCAGCTGAAGACGCTCAACCGGCTGGAGATCGGCCGCATGGGCCAGCGCCTTTCGTCCACCGTCGTCGCGTTTGCCGAAGCCACCGCCTGGATGCTCGAAGCCATCGAGCACAGCCCCAATCTCGCGCTCGCGGGAGCAACGCCTTATCTACGGCTGTTCGGGCTTGCGGCAGGCGGCCATTATCTGGCCAAGGGCGCGCTGGCTGGCCTGGAGGTGGGTGGCCCCCACGCCATGGAGTCCGTTGCGCTCGCCCGCTTCTTCGCCGAAAACATTTCGGTGGCCGGCCCTGGTCTCGCCTCCGTGGTGACGTCTGGTGGCCATTCGGTCATCGGGGCGATTCCGGAGTCCGAGCTCGCATGAAGGCACCTGCGGGCTGAGAGAGGGACGCGCGCGAAGTCGGAGGAAGGTGATGCGGCTCATTCGCTTCGCTGCAAGCGCGCTCGTGCTCGCCGCTGCCGCGACGCTTCTCCCCGACGCTTCGGGCGCGGGCTGGCTCTCTCGTCTGGCACGGGAAGCAGCCGAGACCGGCGGAGGCGTGACTGCCAAGACCGGCAAGCTCGGCCTCGGCGCTCTCGACAATGCAGCGGCCCACGTCGCAGGCTTGCCGCGTCTGTCGCAAGGGGCTGCGCTTGCGGCTCACGTCACGCCGGAGGGTCACTGGAAGTTCGCCAGCCGCGAAGGCACCGTTTTCACCGCCGCGACGCCGGATGAGATGGCACGCGTCGCCACGACGCTTGCCCCCGAAATCGCGACGGGCGGAAAGCTCTCGCTCTACCTCAGCGAGGAGACCGTCTTCTCTGGGCGCTCGTTCCTGAAGGACCTGCCGAAGGACGCGGACCTTCACATCGTGTCCGGAAAGGAGGCCTACCGCCTGCGCCGCACGGGCAGCGGGGCGGGGGATCTCGCCGCCGAATTCCGCTCGAACATAATCGTCGGGCTGGATGATCGCGTGCTCTTCGAGGAGACCATCTACAGGCTAAGCCGCCCGCTCAATCGCTCGAACATACGTGCGCTCGCGCTCGAGCCCGGGGGGCCGCGCAGGCTGTCGTCGGTGCCCCGCTATGATCCCGCCACCAAGGCCGCCCTCGTCGATCAGGTCGATCCCTCGTCTCTCTCGGATGCGTTGGCCACGCTCAAGGGACAGACCGCCCTTGTCTCCGGCCGCATCGAAGGCAACGTGCTGACCTTCCGGCCGTCGAGCGGCCCCGAGCAGACGCTCGACATCACCCAGCTCGTCAAAGCCGCCGAAAGCGCCGACGTCAATCTCGTGCTTTTGCAGACCAGCGCCACGCATCAGCCGGGCGGGCGCAATTGGTTCTGGCAGAAGGTCGAGGTCGCCGGTCTCGACGACGCGTTGAAGCGCGCCACGTTTGCCGACTTCCTGAGCGCGCTGGGAGGAGCCGGCAGCGAGCTGGCGGTCAAGGCGGCCACAGGCTCGCAGGGCCGCGTGGTGTTTTCCGCCGTCCCGGTACCCACCGCGACAACGCCGATCACCGGCACGCTCGGCGAGTGGATCGGCGAGGTGACCGGCCACGTCGCCGTTAGGGCGGCCGAGGTTTATGCTCGGGACGAGGCTCGGGAGCGCGAGCTCGACGCCCGCCTCATCCCCGGCATTCCATCCACCGCTCAGTTCGTCTACCTGGGCTCGCTCGTCTTCGGCGTCCTGGCGTTCCAGGTGTCGAGATCTTGGTGGGGGCGCCTCTGGCCTGCCGAGCAGCGGGCGGACTATGCGGGGAAATTCGGATATTGGGCAGCACGCCTGACCCGCCTGCTCGCGTTCGTCGTGCTGTTCCTGCCGCTGGTTGGCATCCCGGCCTTTGTCTGGCTTTGTCTGCTCCAGCTCTGGGCCGTGCTGACCGCCCCCGTCCGCGGCCTGAGATGGCTCCGCGCCCGCTTCGGCAAGGAGCGCCCTGGCCTCAGAGTCTGATCCCGGTAACCGTGTTAGCGCTGGCCAGTCGCCACGGCTCCGCTATCATGGAACTCAATTAAAGAAACTCGGGAAACGCCAAGGCTGACCTCACTATGGCAACACTGCTGCTGACCCACCCTGCCTTCGTGGAGCACGACACGGGGCCGGGACATCCGGAGCGCGCCGATCGTATGCGCGCCATCGACAAGGTGCTGGCGCACGAGAGCTACAACGCCTTGATGCGGGCGGAGGCGCCTCTGCGTCTCGATGTCGAGGACGAGATCCTGCGCGTTCACCCCTCGGATCATCTGGTCCGCATGAAAGGCACCTCCGAGATTGTGAAAAAGCGGGATGCCGCCCTCCACATCGACGGCGATACCGTGATGTCGCGCGGCACCTACGAAGCAGCCATCCGCGCGGTCGGCGCCGGTCTCGAGGCCGTGGACGAGGTGATGAGCGGCCGCGTGGCGAACGCGTTCTGCCAGGTGCGCCCGCCCGGGCATCACGCCGAGAAGGACCGGGCCATGGGCTTCTGTCTGTTCTCGAACATTGCCATCGCCGCCCACTACACCCGCGCCCGCCACGGCGCAGAGCGGGTCGCCGTCGTGGATTTCGACGTTCATCACGGCAACGGCACGCAGGACGTCTTCTGGTCCGACAAGGACCTGTTCTACGGCTCCACCCACCAGATGCCGCTGTTCCCCGGCACGGGCGAGCTGTCGGAGACGGGCGTCGGCAACATCTGGAATGCGCCCCTGCGCGAGGGCGATGGGGGTGAGACCTTCCGCGACGCATTCACCTCCCGCATCCTGGGTCCACTCCACAACTTCGGGCCGGACCTGATCCTCATCTCTGCCGGGTTCGATGCCCACAAGCGCGACCCGCTCGGCGGCCTGCGTTTGGTCGAGGCCGACTTCATGTGGGCGACGGAAGCTCTCGGAAAGGTGGCCGAAACCCATTGCAAGGGCCGCATCGTCTCGATGCTGGAGGGTGGCTACGATCTCGAAGCGCTCGCCAAGTCGGTGGCCGTGCATGTGCGCACGCTCATGGATCTCGGAAGCTAAAGAATTGATGTGGCTAAAGAAATCATTGCGTGCGTGCGGGCGTTCGAGGCTCTAAATTCGGGCCGGAGAATCAAAGGGCTCGCTCGGAATGACAAAGACGCCGAACAAGAATCACGCCGACATCAAGGAGCTGAGCTTCGAGCGCGCTCTGAAGGAGCTGGAGACGATCGTCAGCCGGCTGGAGCGCGGTGATGTCGAGCTTGAAGAGAGCATCACCATCTACGAGCGGGGCGAGGCGCTGCGCGAGCACTGCGACCGCCTGTTGAAGCAGGCGGAGGCCCGCGTGGAGAAGCTCACCGTGGGTTCCGATGGCGCGCCGCGCGGCACGGAGCCTCTCGACCCGGAGTGACGCCGGAGCCTGGGGCAAATCGCAATCGCACCGCGCTGTCCGGTTGCCAGGTGCGGACCGAGCAACTGCCGGAAAAAGAAAGAGGGATGCCCGATTGGTGCCCCTCCGAACCCCGGTGGACGCCAGTCCGCGCTTTTGCACACATCTGACGCAGCGGGAGCGGGAGGAATGCCCGCCCTCGGCCCTTCATCCGCCGTACATTCGGCGCTATGGTGCCCCGAAACGCGAGGCTGGAGTGTCAAGGCTGCGGCCACTTGGGCGAAACGCCCCATATCGTTGAAGGAATGTGTCCCGCCGTGAGCAAGACCCCGCTCCTCGATACCATCAAGACGCCGGAGGATCTTCGCAAGCACCCCGAGTCTGACCTTCGTCAGATTGCCGATGAGCTGCGCCAGGAGACCATCGAGGCGGTCTCGGTCACGGGCGGGCATCTCGGCGCGGGCCTCGGCGTCGTCGAGCTGACGGTCGCTCTCCATTGGGTGTTCGATACGCCCCAGGACCGGCTGATCTGGGACGTCGGCCACCAGTCCTATCCGCACAAGATCCTCACCGGGCGGCGCGATCGCATCCGCACGCTCCGCCAGGGCGGTGGCCTCTCGGGCTTCACCAAGCGCGGCGAGAGCGAGTATGACCCGTTCGGCGCGGCCCACTCGTCCACGTCGATCTCGGCTGGCCTCGGTATGGCCGTCGCGCGCGATCTGAACGGCGGCACCAACAACGTCATCTGCGTGATCGGCGACGGCGCCATGAGCGCCGGCATGGCCTACGAGGCGATCAACAACGCGGGCGCCCGCGACGAGCGCCTGATCGTCATCCTGAACGACAACGACATGTCGATCGCGCCGCCCACTGGCGCCTTCTCGTCCTATCTCGCCCGCGTCACATCCAGCGGCACTTATCTGCAACTCCGCGATTTCGCCAAGCAGCTCGCCAAGCGCCTTCCGAAAAGCTGGGAGCGCCGCGCCGCCCGCATGGAGGAGTACACCCGCCACCTCTGGCAGGGCGGAATGTGGTTTGAGGAGCTGGGCTTCTATTACGTCGGCCCCATCGACGGGCACGATCTCAACCACCTGCTCCCCGTGCTCAAGAACGTGCGCGACACCAAGCAGGGGCCGGTGCTCGTCCACGTCGTCACCAAGAAAGGCAAGGGCTACGCCCCGGCTGAAGCCTCCGACGACAAGTATCACGGCGTCGCCCGCTTCAACGTCGTCACCGGCGCGCAGGTGAAGCCCAAGCAGAACGCGCCCACCTTCACGCGCGTCTTTGCCGACAGCCTCATCACCGAGGCCCGCAAGGACAAGCGCGTCGTTGCCATCACGGCTGCCATGCCGGACGGCACCGGCCTCGATCTTTTCGGCAAGGAGTTTCCGGATCGCACCTTCGACGTAGGCATCGCCGAGCAGCACGCGGTCACATTTGCGGCCGGTCTCGCAACCGAAGGCCTTAAGCCATTCTGCGCCATCTACTCCACGTTCCTGCAGCGCGCCTATGACCAGGTTGTGCACGACGTCGCCATCCAGCGCCTGCCCGTCCGCTTCGCCATCGATCGCGCAGGCCTCGTCGGCGCCGATGGGCCGACGCACGCAGGCTCGTTCGATCTCGCGTTCCTGGGTTGCCTGCCCGACATGGTGATCATGGCCGCGGCCGACGAGGCCGAGCTGACGCACATGGTCGCCACGGCCGCCACAATCGACGATCGCCCCTGCGCGTTCCGCTATCCGCGCGGCGAGGGCATGGGAGTCGAGCGCCCCGAGGAGGGCATTCCCTTCGAGATCGGTAAGGGCCGCATCCTGCGGGAAGGCACCAGCGTCGCCATCCTGTCGCTCGGCGCGCGTCTCGGCGAAGCGCTGAAGGCAGCCGACCAGCTCGGAGCCATGGGGCTTTCCACAACGGTCGCGGACGCGCGCTTCATGAAGCCGCTCGATCGCGATCTCGTCGCGCGCTTGGCCAAGGCGCATGAGGTTCTGGTGATGATCGAGGAGGGCTCGATCGGCGGGTTCGGCAGCCACGTGCTGCAATACCTCGCCGAAGCGGGATTGCTCGATCGCGGCCTCAAGGTGCGCTCGATGGTGCTGCCCGACGTCTTCATCGATCACGACGCGCCGGCCCGCATGTACGAGCGCGCGGGCCTCGCCGCGCCCGACATCGTGAAGACCGCGCTTTCGGCGCTGGGCCGCGACGCCCTGGCGAGCCGCGCCTAGAGGGAAGGGGTAGGCTTCGATGAACTATACGATCCGCTTCGCGGGCGCCGTCCTGGTTTCCATGATGGCGGCGCTCGGCCCCGCGCATGCGACGGGTGATTTCCTGTGCGAGGCGAACGATGCTTCCGTGAAGTTCGAGGCGGGAAGCTCGTTCAGCCACGGGCTGGGCGAGGTCTTCACCAACTTCAAAGGCAAGCTCAAGGTTCTCTTGAAAGATACTCCGAAGGACTTGGCCGACCTCGCCTTCGACAAGGACCACCTCGCCCATCACTGGTTTCGCGGGGATAGCCTGAAGCTTCATCTCTATCGCGAGAGGCCGGGCTCGGGTTTGCACGGCTACGTGGAGCTTGTCGTTGAAACCACCCAGAGCCCTGACGACGAGACGGCGTTCGGCGGCTCCTACAAGCTCACCGTCTATCACATCCGCGACGAAGCCAGCTCCGAGGGCGAGACCCTGAGCGCCGAGGGCGAGATCTCCTGCTCCGTCGGGTAGCAACGCATGAAGTTCAAGCGGTTCGCGAAGAGCACGACCGGCGTATCCGTGAGAACGAGCGTTTCGACGCCGGATCTGCCCGCGCGCCCTCAATCCGTCGGTGAATGGATCGGCGTCATCTTCGTCCTCGCCATGTTCGCGCTGACGGGCGCCGTGGGCTGCCTCACCATCCTCGCCGGAGTGCGTCAGCTCCTCTCGGGTGAAGCCAGCATTCCGAAAGCGTTGGTGCTGATCGCCATCGGGCTGGTGTTTGCAGCGATCGGTCTCGGCTACTTCTATTTCCGCTACGTGAAGAAACCCCTCTGGGACGCTGAGCAGGCCCGGCTCGAAGCGCGCTATCCGGGCCAGCCCTGGATGCAGCGCAAGGATTGGGCCTCCCGCCGCGTCACGCACTCGAACCTTGGCGTCACGGCCCTGCTATGGGTCTGGAACATCGGCTGGTGGGGCGCCCTCGCGTTCATCGGCACCGTCAACCGCGACAAGATCCGCGTGGCTCTGGACGAGTCCTGGTGGACTTACTTTCTACTCGGCGCCTTTCTCTTCTGCGGCCTGATAGCGCTTCGCTTCGCGCTCGCCGCGACCTGGGCACACGTGCGCTACGGCAGGACCACCCTCCGCCTCGATACGCTCCCCGCCTACATCGGTGACAGGTTTCGCGGCACAGTCGAGGCCCGCCTTCGGGCCCGGCCTGTCGAGCCGCTCAGGGCCGCTTTGATCTGCGAACAGTTGAAGTGGATCAGGATCAGGACCGGCGGCAAGACCACCTCCCGTCTCGACGTGAGGGAGCTGGCCCGCGTTGAGCGCGAGATCCCCGCCTCTCTCGTGATGGTTTCGCGCACGGGCGCACGCATCCCGGTCGAGATCGATGTGCCGCCCGCGAGCCGGGAATACTCGCTCGACAGCGAGGGCAACGGGGTTCGCTGGACGCTGCATGTGGACGCGCCGGACAGTAAGCAGCCCTTCTCGTGCTCGTTCGAGATTCCAGTCTACGCACGCCGCGCTTGAGCAGGCAGCTCACCCGTCGAACAGCGCATCGTCCATCGCAACCGGGCTATAGCCGCACTGGGCATCCGGCGGGGCCGGGAAGCCGATGGCGTCGTTATAGATCGTCCCTTCGTGGAAGAAGTAAGTGATGGTGGTGCGGAACAGGCCGATGCTGTCGTGCTCGGCCGTTTGCAGAACGCTGCGGGTGGTGGTCACGAGACTCTGGATCTCGCCGTTCGCGATCGCCCGTTGCAGCACGCCGTCGTCCAGGATCTCTTCGAGCACGCCCGTGGCGATCGGCGCCAGGTCGCGGCCGATCCAGTCTGCCATGGAAGGGCGCTTGGCGAGCGCGGGTGCGGAGAGACGTTGCAGCGTGAGGCCCGGCGTTCGTGTCAGCGCACGCGGCGCTGGGCAGAGCGAGATCGAGGCGGAGAGGCTGCGCAACAGCGAGCTGGCGGGTGCCCAACCCAGGTCACGCAGGCGCTTCTGCTGCACCACGGACGGACTGTCCTCGCCGCGCTCCCACCGTGAGATGGTGCGCTGTGCCACACCCATCACGTCGGCCATGCGCGCCTGACTGAGGCCGTGGCGCAACCGATAGCGGCGAACGAATGTCTTCCAATCCCCATCCATGTCCGGAACCTGGATTAGACCCCCTTAGACGTTGAAGCCGTGCGACCGTTTTCTTACAGATCGATGACGGCTGCAATCGGGCGACACGAGCCCAGTAGCGGGCAAGCGTGGCTCGGCGGCGAGAGGCGTCTGGAACGGAGACGTCGCTTTCGAACCGTCCACGCTGGGGCTCCGCCCGATGGGTGCCGTAGCGTGATCGGGGTGGAACCATCGGCGGCGGAAGCTGCCGATGGTTCTGTTTTTGGGGCATGTCGAGAGTGCGAGGTTAGCTCACTCGATCGCGGCCAGCATCGCGCTCGCGCAGGCGGCTGCTGCCACCGCGGCGGCCGGCATCCCATAGCGGCTTCCAGCCGAGCGCACTTCCGGCGAGAGCCTGAGATAGATATCACGCGCGAGCGGACGCACGTGCCGGCGCAGGCCCGCCACGCCACGCCCGACAGAGGTGAGCGCGACCGCGTAGTCGTCGATGGCGATGCCGGTGTCCGTGCGCGCCCATTGGCGCTTGTAGTCATCGGCAGGAGCGAGAAGATCGTAGCGCTCGAAACCTTGCTCGAAGCACCAGGCGATGGTGCGCAGCATCTGCTCCTGGCCGGGGCTGGCCGAGCTGAAGCGCGGATCGAATGCGCCGAGATAGGCGACATAGGTGTTGCGGTCCGCGTAGCCCACCTCGATTGCGGCAAGCGACGAGCCCGCGCTGAGGGCCGACACGATGGCGGAGCCCGAGGCAACGGTGCTGCGCAGCAGGTTTTCCCACTGTCCTCCGTCGAACACCGGGCTAGAGACACCGCGCTCGTCGAGCCACGCGCGCTTCCAGCCGAGCGCCGTTTCGAAAGCGTCGAGCGCATCACCGCCTCGCAGCATCTCGAAGGAGACGGGCCCCGCCAGCGCTTCGAGCTTCTGCTTGCGCTGACGCCGGTTGCGCCGCGTGCTGCCGGAGAACGAGGCGTCATAGGCCGCGAACGTGCCATGGGCCTTGAGGTCGATGTAAAGCGCGCGCTCGGCGGCCCGTTGCGAGCGGCCATGGCGTTGAAGCGCAGCGTGGAGGCGGCTGTCGTGGCGCACCTTCCGCAGGAGCATCACGTCGATGCCTCTGCGGCTGACGGCTTTGCAGAGGCGCGCGAAGGCGTCCGGATCGATCGCCTCGCCGACAGCGTCGGTGTATTGCGCCAAGGGATGAAGCAGCGGCACGGCAAGACGCGCGCCGAGAAGACGCTCGCACCTGAGCGGCAGAAGCGAGACCGCCTCTCCGTTGCGGCGGAAGATTGCGACCAGCGGTTCGGAGCCCTCCGCCTCCACCATGCGGGCAGCGGCTTCTACGAGATCGAACCTGTCGAATGCGCCGAGCCCGCCAGCTTGCGCGCCCACGCTCCGCCAGAGCGCGCGAAGCCGCGCGATGGACCCGAAGCCGGATACGAGCTCGATATCGTCCATGACGTGAAAGGTGACCTGTTCAACACGGCGGGATGGGCGCCGGGGGGCGACAGCAACTATCCGGGTCAAGCGTTGGGATTGCGTTAAGTGTGGCTCAATTCGGGAGTTGCGCCACGTCCGCAGCCGGCTTGACGCCGAGCAGAGGCGCGATGCGCGCGATCACGCGTCCCGCGGTTGGAGCCGCATTGCGCCCGGCCAGCACCTCTCCGGCAGACTCGCTCGTTCCCTTGGGCTCAAACAGCAGCACCAGTACGAGGTACTTGGGATCGTCCATCGGAAACGCGGCTAGGAAGGAGGCGACGACGGCCTTCTCCATGTATCCCCCGCGTCCCGGCATCTCTGCCGTGCCGGTCTTGCCGCCCACGCGATAGCCGGGAACATCCGCGCGCCGCCCGGTTCCGATCGGCTCGCTCACGTTGCGCCGCAGCAGACCGCGCAGGCTGTTGCTCGTCTCGGCGCTCACCACGCGCGTGCTCGCGGGCGCATCGCTACGTCCGCGGAAGTACGTAGGCGTCACCCTCGTGCCGCCGTTGATGATGGCCGCCGTTGCCGCCGCGAACTGGATCGGCGCCACCGCCATACCGTGGCCATAGGCGACCGTGATCTGCTCGGCGCGCCCGAACTGGGGCGGCAACTGCGGGGCTGCGACGGGGCCGGCTTCCGTGCGCATCGGCGCCATCAGGCCGAGCTTTTCCAGAAACGCCTTTTGCCGCTCCGGCCCCTCGGCGAGCGCGAGCATCCCCGAGCCGACGTTCGACGAGTGAAGGAATACTTCGGACACGGTGAGGGGGCGCCCCGAAGCGTGCAGATCCTTGATGGTGAAGCGTCCGGCGGTCAGCGGCTTGGTGACGTCGAGCACGGTATCGAGCTTGGCTTTCCCGCTGTCGAGCGCCATGGCGACTGTCAGGATCTTGAAGATCGAGCCCAGCTCGTACGTCCCGCCCTGGATCTTGTCGATGCGCGCCGGATCCAGCACCTCGGAGGGCTGAGAAGGATCGAGCCCTGGCAGCGAGGCGGAAGCCAGCATCTCTCCCGTGCGCACGTCCATCACGAGGCCGGCGGCGCCCTTGGACTCGTAGCGCACCATGGCAGCCTTGAGCTCGTCCTCGATGGCGTGCTGCACGCCGAGATCGAGCGAGAGCCTCACCGGCAGCCCCACGTTCGAGGGCGCGCCGTGTGTGGGCTCGACGCCCACCGTTTCGTCGATGGTGCGCTCGATGCCGCTCGCGCCGCGATTGTCGATGTTGACGGAGCCGAGCACGTGTCCCGCCAGCCGTTCGAGCGGATAGGCGCGCCTCAACTCGTCGCGGAACTCGAGGCCGGGAAGACCGAGATCGTGGATCTGCTGCGCAAGCTTCGGCGCGATGCCGCGGCGAAGCCAGATGAAACGCCGGTTCCGGTCGGAAAGCTGGCGGCGCAGCTCGCCCTGGTCCATGTCCGGCAGAACGGTGCCGAGCCGCTCGGTCACGTCGTCGAGGCCCTGCACCAGGGAAGGATCGGCGAACAGGGAGGGCATTTCGATGTCGGTCGCGAGCAGCCGGCCGCCGCGGTCGAGAATGTCGGGCCGCGCATAGCTTCGCGCCATCGGCTCGGTGATCGCTGCCACCATCTCGAACCCGCCGCTGCCGGCGAGACGCGCGAGTTGCGCCGCGACGCAGGCGAACAGCGCCGCCATGCCGAGCATGACGAGGCGCGTTCTGAAGCGGCCGCGCGGCCCATAGTGGGCCTCCGCGCGTGCGGGCGCAGGCTCCGAAGAGCGTGCCCTTCTTCCGCCTTTGGCCGCGCCGCGCATTGTTTTGTCCGTCCCCCTAGATGAGCCTCAGCGGGCGATCGCACCCGTGCTGAGACCGCCGTCAGGCACGCGGTCCGTCATCTGCTTGTCGGTAAGTGGCTCGAGCCCTTGTGCCCGCGCCAGCGGCTCGATGCGGCTCGGCCGTCCGAGATGCGCGCGCTCGGCTTTCAGCACGGCGATATCTGCACGTGCCTTGTCCGCAAGCCGCTCCTGCGCCGAGACGCGCGCCTCGAGCTGGCGTGTGTCGTAGGAGAGCCCGTAGAGCAGAAAGGCGCTGGAGATGGCGAGAAACGCTGCCGAAACTGTAAGCGGGTGCATCGGTTGAACCTCAACGACAATGGCGCGGCGTGCCTTGCGCACGCAGGGCCTTAGGCGAAGGGCGATCCCGGCGCAGTGCCGCTCCACGCGGGAGCCTCCGTCCGGAGCCCCACGCGCAACCGTGCCGAGCGCGCCCTCGGGTTTGCGTCCGTTTCCTCTTTGTTAGGTGTAAAACCGCGAGTGTTAACAATTCGGAAACTTGGTGCACTGGCCGGGCCGGATGGCGCTGGAAGATAGCGCGAGCCGCCCGCCGTCTTGCCGGAGCGCTCCTGCAGGAAGTGTTTGACGATCCGGTCCTCCAGCGAGTGGAAGGTCACGACCAGCAGCCGTCCGCCGGGAACGAGCAGGCGCTCCGCGGCTTCCAGCGCGCGCTCGAGCTCGCCCAACTCGTCGTTGACGTGGATGCGCAGCGCCTGGAACGTCCGCGTCGCCGGATGCTTCTCGTCGCCGCGTGCGCGCCCCAGCACGCGCTCGACGATGCCGGCGAGCGCCTTCGTCGTCGTGATCGGCGCTTCTGTGCGCGCTTTTACGATGGCCCGTGCGATGGCGCGTGAGCGGCGCTCCTCGCCCAGGTTGAAGAGAATGTTGGCGAGGTCTTCCTCGTCCATGTGGTTGACCACGTCGGCCGCGGAAGGGCCATTCTGCGACATGCGCATGTCGAGCGGTCCGTCGCGCAGGAAGGAGAAGCCGCGCGCCGGATCGTCGAGCTGCATCGAGGAAACGCCGATGTCGAGCACGACGCCGTGAACCCGCTCGGCCCCGGCCGAAGCGGCGGCTTCTTCCATATTGCTGAAGGTCTCGGGAACGAGCGAGAGGCGTCCGCCGAATTCCGCGACGAGCGCCTGGCCGTTGGCGAAAGCCGTGGGATCGCGCTCGATTGCGATCACCCGGCAGGGAGCCGCCTCGAGGATGGCGCGGGTGTATCCGCCCGCGCCGAACGTGCCGTCGATGTAGGTTTCACCCGCCACCGGCTGCAACTGCTCCACGACGTCTGCGAGGAGCACCGGGATGTGAGGGGAACGATGTGGATGGGCCGCGGTCATGATCGGCGGCTTTATAGGACATTTTGCGGCCCGCACCACGCTTATCGCGGAAGCGCGAGCCGCAAAGAAACCGGCAGGGCTAGTTCAAACGAGATCCGAAAGGGGCACGGGAATATGCGCCCGCACATCCTGGAGCACCGGTATCGAGCCGGTGCGCCGGGGCGTCATTCCCGTGCCCCTTCGTCGCCACCGCTGCTGCGATGGCCGCTCCCCGCGCCGAACAGTTTTCTGTGCTCTTGAGCCTTTTCGCGGGCCCGAGCGCGCCGCTCCTCGAAGGCTTGAGGGGCCCACATCTGAAACTTGTCGCCAAGGCCGACAAATGTGACGAGATCCTGAAGACCGGCGTGGCGACGAAGGCTTTCAGGAAGGACGATACGCCCGTCCCCGTCGATCCCGAGGACCTGGACGTCGCCGTAGAGCGCGACAGAGAGCTCGTCTCGCTCGTCCGAATAGTCCGGCAGGCCCGAGAGAAGCCCGTCGATTTTTTTCGCAAGTCTTTCGCCGCCTGCATCAAGGGCAGGAGCATCGATCGAGGGGTAGCAATAGATTCCGCCTGCATATCCGTCGCGTTCGAGCACGCCGCGGAACGGAGCAGGAATTGAGACGCGTCCTTTGGCGTCGATCTTGTTGGTGAATGTCGAGACAAAGCGGTCCATCCCCTTCTCGAGCCTCGATCTCCAACGCAACTAACGGAACGCTTTTGTCAGACTTTCACGCGCGGGGATTGAAATCCCCATGCCGGCCGCTCCGGGCTGGGCCGTGGCGGTCGCTCGGGCTTCGGCCCTCTCTCGAAGCTGGCGCCACTACCACGGGCCCGTGCCCGGTGCGGTCGGGCATATATGGGATGCCATGGTTCGGTATGGGCGTCAATGGATCGTTAAGGATTTAGGCGGGTCCCATCCCTTGTTTCACGCCACAAATTCGAGCCAGACTTATCAATGCAGTGACTAGAAGAGGCCTCTATCGCCAGCCGCCCGGACGCACGATATGGACAAGGCGAGCCTCAACGGAGGGATGGACTGGTGAAGGTGCGGCGGTGGCGAGGGAGGAGGGCGGCGCTGGCCCTTGCGCTTGCGGCGGTGACGGCCGCGATGGGCGCCGTCGCGGCGGCAGCACCCGCCGAGGCGCCGCCCGGCCAGCGGATCACACTTGAGGTTCCTGGCCGTGAGGCGGTGTCGCTCTACTATGAGGAGCAGGGCGCCGGGCCGCCGCTCCTGCTCCTGCATGGTCTCGGAGAGTCGAGCTTCACCTGGCACGAGATCGCCCCCGCCCTTGCCGCCCGCTATCGCGTCATCGCGCTCGATCTCAAGGGCTTCGGCCGCTCGGGCAAGCCGCAGGACGGTGCCTACTCGGCCGACGATCAGGCAGCCCTCGTCGCGCGTTTCCTCATCGAGCGCGGTCTCGAAGGCGTAAGCGTCGTCGGCCATTCGTTCGGGGGCACGGTCGCCTTGCGAACGGCCATAGCCGAGGGCATCCGCGGCACCTCGCGCATCGCGCGGATTGTTGTGATCGGCGCACCCGCCCTTCCGCGCTCCACGCCGCGCTATTTCGACCTCGTTAAGGCCCCGCTTCTTCCGGACACGCTGGTTTCGGCCCTGTCTCCGGAAGCCATGGCGCGTCTCCTGCTCCGCGAGGCCATGGGCGGCGAGGAAGACGCGAGTGAGGAGATGGTGGAAGGCTACGCCGCGCCCTACCGCGACCCCGCCGCCATGACGGCTTTCCTCGCGACCGCCCGCGCGATCGTGACCGAGGAGGGTCCCAAGGAGATCGCAAAGCGCTATCGCGCGCTGAGCCAGCCCGTTCTCGTTGTCTGGTGCCGCAAGGATCCCATCGTGCCGCTGAGAGCCGGGCGCCGGGTGGCGGCCGCCATTCCGCGCGCCCGCCTCAAGATCCTCGAAAGCTGCCACCACCTGCCCCAGCACGAGCGTCCCAAGGAGCTGCTGAGGGCGCTCGACGGGTTCCTCGACAAATGAAAGCAATATCAGACGGCTTGAGCATCGCTCTCAGATGAACTAGGTGTCGCGAACACGCAGACGAAAAGAGGCGCGGGATACCGCGGATATGAATGAGCGACGTGCGCTGCATATGCGCCATCGGCCTGAGCGGTCAGTTGGGATTGAACGGCGAGCTGCCCTGGGAGGGCGATCCGCGCCCCGAGTTCAGGGCAGACGTGGAGCGCTTCTTCGAGATCACGCGCGGGCACGTTTTGATCGCCGGGCCGAAGACCATCGGCGCCGTGCCGGATTTTGCCCGTGCTCAGATGACCCTCCGCGTCGCGCGCTCGCATGAAAATCCTGAAGCCGTGCTCGCGGAATTTGCCGATCGCGTCGTCTTCATCGGCGGCGGACCCGCCCTTTGGGACGTCTACGCGCCCTTTATCATGCATTGGGACATTACGCGTCTCCCCTATGACGGCCCGGCGGACCGCTGGTTCGACCCGCGCTGGCTGCTGACGGGCAAAGGCAAGCCGCTCTAGGCGAGGCAAAAGACGCCAAGCCGGCGCCGGACACCTCGGGCGTCGCTTTCAACCACGAACGAAAACGCCGCCCCTCTTCGGGACGGCGTTTGTTGTTTGTCGCGGGCGCGGCGCTCAATCGTCGTCGTCGCACTCGATCTTTTCCTTATAGCGGCCGTGTCGCCACTTCCGCTCGATGGTGCAGTTCGGGCCGTAGAAGTCTTCCGGCTCCCCGGCGAAGTAGTAGCCGTAGGGGATGTAGACCTCGTAGGCCGGCGCGCGATAGGCGGGCGCTCCATAGTAAGCCCGATACTCTCCGCGCCAGTGACGGGACTCGTAGTAGTCGTCATCGTCCCAATCTCGGCCCGCGCTGGCTGGCAGGGCGGAGGCCGCGAGCAGAGTCAAAGCAGTCACGAGGCGTTTCATGATGACCTTGCTCCTCCGGATAATTGTTGATCGATCCATCAGAGAACTGGAAGCATAAACCTGTCAATTCGACCTGGGAACTATGGTGCACGCCACGCAAAAAGCCCGTCCGTTCCCGGGTCGCAAAGGGGGAACGGACGGGCTTGATGCAGGTTCCGCCGATCCGGCGAGGATCAGCGCGGTCAAGGCGTGGGATCAGTCGCGGTCACGCGGGCCGCGGCACTTGATGGTCTCCTCGTAGTCGCCGTCCGTCCACCAGCGGCGCTCGATCTTGCAGGGACCGTCGCGGAACTTCTCCTTCACGTCGCGGCCCATCGGGCCATAGTGGGCGGCGATCCGCTCATAGATGCTCGAGGCCGAGCGAACCGGAGCCGGGCCCGGGTCCGCCGAGAAGCTGTCATCGCGAGCCAGGAGCGGCGTTGCGCCGAGTACGAGGGCAGCAGCCAGAGGCAGCATCGCTTTCATCACTTACATCCTTCTTCCTGTTGAACCCGACACCGGGTTAACGCCCGTCGCGGCCAAGAGTTGGGCCGCAGCGAGCAATTCATGAAATCGCGTGTTAGAACAACACTATGGCAAATCCATATCATACCGTGTCGAGGTGGGGGTATGTGCCAGCCGGCCTGTAAGCCGGGTTCTGTCGCGAACGGCCATTCATCTGGGACGCCCATTGCTGGGCGCCTCGAGCAACCAACCCGGGTGACGGGCTTGAAGACACGCCTCCGTGCCGGGTTTCCCCGCACGCGGCCACCCCTATTTGGTCTTGCTCCGGGTGGGGTTTGCCGTGCCGCTCCTGTTACCAGTCGCGCGGTGCGCTCTTACCGCACCGTTTCACCCTTACCACGCCGGGCCGAGGCCCGCCGGGCGGTTTGTTTTCTGTGGCACTGTCCCTGGGGTCGCCCCCGGCGGCCGTTAGCCGCCACCCTGTCTCCATGGAGCCCGGACTTTCCTCCACCGTCGTGAGACGGCAGCGGCCGTCCAGCCGGCTGACAGGGGCACATAAGGGCGCGATCGCGTCTCGCGTCAAGAGCGAGCTGCATCAGGCGCGCAAAGGGCGCACCGGCGAGCGTCAGACGGATTTGGCGCGCGTGGGGATGAGCGGCATGTTGCGCGGCACGTTGTCGAGCAGATACGCCGTGAGCGCCATCACCGCCGTGCCGGTCACGAAGATGGCGATTTGCGCGAGCCAGCTATGATCCGGCCCAGGCAAAGCGAGCCGTGCCGCGAGCGACAGCAACGTGCCGATCGAGAACACCGCGAGCGAGTTGCGCCCCATGCGGGTGAGAGCCTGGGCGGCGGGACGGGTGAGCCAGCGCGCGTCGCGCGGGACGTAGCGGATGATCAGATAGACCCACGCCAGCGTGTTGACGAAACGCCAGGGCGTCTGCCGGTCCACGAGGCCGCCGAACTGCGAGAACGAGCCCAGATAGCAGTGGCTCGAATCCGTGCCGAGATGGCGGCACGGAAAGACCAGCACAAACGAGACGGCAATGACGAGAATGCACAAAGCCGATAGCCAGCGCGATTTCCAGATGGAGCCGCCGCCGAGGCTGGCAAGCCCGATGCACAACCCCGTCGCAAACACGATCTGCCAAGACAAGGGATCGAAGTACCAGCCCTCGATCGAGCGCACGCTCGGGAAGTTGAGCCCGTAGACCGCCGCTACGAGCCACAACGCTGCCGACGCCGAAAGAGCGAGCCCCCAATGGCTGCGTGCCATGAAGAGCAGCGGCAGCGCGAAGGCGAGCAACACGAGATAGAGCGGCAGAATGTCGAAGTAGGGCGGTTGAAATTGAAGCACGAGCGACATCGCTGCCGCATGGGGTAACGAGTAGTCGACCCATGTCGCCGGAGACGCGACGAACAGATCGAGGGGTGCATTGCGATTGACGACGACGAGAAGCATGAGCGCGGCCAGCAGAACGAGAATGTGGGCCGCATAGATCGTCACGATGCGCCGCCCCACCATTCCCGTCACGGGGCCGATGCCGCGCGTGTCGAGGCGAGGCGCATAGGCGAGCGCAAATGAGATCCCCGCCAACAGCACGAAGATGTCGGCCGCACTCGTGAAGCCGAAATTCCTCAGCGTCAGGTGCGAGAACCGATTGTAGGGAATGTGATCGATATAGATGACAACGAGGGCCAGGCCGCGAAAGAGGTCTATACGGAGATCACGTTTGGAGGGGAGCGTTCCCATTTGAGACGGGCCTTAGCCATGCAATTTCAGGGTTCTTGCAAGGTTGATCGGCCCCAGCAACTTACAAGCGCCGCGCAGGTTAACGGGCACGGTTAACCGGCAAGCGCGTTGTGCGCGCTATCCGTGTCCGCTGGGCAGGCGTCCGTAGGATCAGGAGCTGAGCGTCGGCTGCAGCCGCTGGCGGCGGCGCTGGCTCAATTCCACGGCAGCGCGCGTGAGCCCCTGGGTTCGCTTCGCACGCAGGGCCTTTTTTACGGGCTTGTTGCGCTTGGCGACGGGATGGAGCGAGACGGAAGCCGCGCCGTTGAGCGACTTGGCGTCCACGGACGAGCCCGTCTGCGGAGCGGAGGGGGCGGACGACGCGGTCTCTGCGGAGGCCGAGGCCACGCGCTGGCCGATCTCGATCAGGCGCGCCACGCGCTCGGCCGCGTTCTGCAAGTACTCGCGCGACTTCTTCATCGCCACTTCGAGCGGCATGGGATTGGACGTCGCGGCTTCGAGCCCGTCGATGCCGTGCGCGAACACGCCGTTGGCATCATCCGAAAGGCCGCCGCCGATGGCGATGACGGGAACGCCGTGCCGGCGCGCGGAAGCGGCAACGCCTGCCGGTGTCTTGCCGAAGGCCGTCTGAAAATCGACGCGTCCTTCGCCGGTGAAGGCGAGCGAGGCGCCCTTCATGTGCTCGTCGAGCTTCGTCGCTGCGACCACCAGCTCCACGCCACGCTTCATCGTCGCGTTGGTGAAGGCGAGCAGGCCGGCGCCAAGTCCACCGCCCGCGCCTGCGCCCGGCTGACCGGCGATGTCGATGTTGAGATCGCGTTTGATGATGGCGGCCAGGTGGCCGAGGTTGCGGTCGAGCCTCTGAACCATCTCGGGCGTCGCGCCCTTCTGTGGGCCGTAGACCGCAGACGCGCCCGTCTCGCCGGTGAGCGGGTTGGTGACGTCGCTCGCTACGTTGACCTTTACACGCGACAGGCCGGGATTGATGCCGCTCACGTCGACGGACACGACCTCGTCCAGACGTCCGCCGCCGAGCGGCTCCGTGATGGCGGTGCCATCGGCGCCGATGAAGCGAACGCCGAGCGCCTGGGCGAAGCCCGCGCCGCAGTCGTTGGTGGCCGATCCGCCGAGGCCGATAATGATTTCGTCAACGCCGCGGTTGATCGCGTCCGCGACGAGCTCACCCGTTCCGAAGGTGCTGGCGCGCAGCGGATCGCGGTCGGCGCGCGGCACCAGCGGCAGGCCGGAGGCCTCCGCCATCTCGATCACGGCCGTGCGCCCGTCGCCGAGCAGGCCGTAGGAAGCAAGCACCTTCTGTCCCAAGGGACCGCTGACCGCGCATTTCACGATCCGCCCGCCCGTGGCATCGACCAGCGACTGCACCGTGCCCTCGCCGCCGTCCGCCATCGGCACCTTGACGTAGTCCGCATCCGGCCACACGCGGCGCAGGCCCGCTTCGAGCTCGGTCGCCACCTCGAGAGAGGTCAGGCTCTCCTTGAAGGAGTCTGGGGCGATCACGATCTTCATCTGGCGTTTCCCTCTTCTTCCCCGTCGCGCGGTCTGGCTCGTTTCTGCTTCGGCCGGACGTCATCCCACATTGCAACAATCTGTCAAAGCGAGGCCAGGGTCGTGGCCCGCGACAGATCAGCGTTCGACCTTATGAGAGAGGCACAGTCTAAGCCGTTTACGTCCCAATTTTAATTGTCAGCATTAATCAGGCAATCCGGCCGTCTTTGAGGCTCCGGGGCATGTCCAGCCGTGACAGCGTGTCCAGGGTGGAGCGGTCGAGCCGCCCGTCGGTGCGGGCCGGGCGGAAATGAAGCTGGAAGGAGCGCACGATCGTCTGCATGTCCGCGTCGAAAGAGCCTTTGAGATCAATTTTGTACCCGTAGTCGGCGAGAAGGCGCCGGGCGCGCTCCACGTCGGCGCTCCTGCAACCGGGCTGAAGCCCCGGGTCCCCCTCGTCGAGCGGAGCCGGTGCAACCCAGTTGCCCACGCCCTGCCGCGCAAGCCAGGCCCAGTCGAACTTCTCGCCGGGGTCTATCTTCCGGCCTGGCGCCACGTCCGAATGGGCGAGCACGTAATGAGGGGCGATGCCATGCCGCAGCACGATATCGTGTGAGAGGGCCGCCACCGCGCGCATCTGGATCGCCGGAAACTCGGGATAGCCCAGCATGTGCCCCGGATTCTGGATCTCGATGCCGATCGATGCCGAGTTGATGTCGGTTTCCCCGCCCCAGTAGGAGACGCCCGCGTGCCAGGCACGCAAGTCTTCGGCCACCATCTGGATGATGCGGCCGTTCTCGTCGATCACGTAGTGGCACGAGACCTTGCAGTCCGGGCGAGAGAGAACGTCGAGCGCGCGCTCCACCGTCGGCAGGCCCGTGTAGTGCAGGATCAGCATCGAGGGCGCGTATCCGGGTTTGCGCGGCTCGATGTTGGGGGAGGGGAACAACTCGCCGACCAGCGGCGTGTCCGGTCGGGTGATCAGGTCCACGACGCTCACGCACGTTCTCCTTGCGCGCGCTGGCCTGCCACGATGGCTTCGTACGCGGCGTTGATGGCGGCCAGCTTGACGGTCGCGGCCTTGATGAGCGCCGCCTGCGCGCCTCTCGCCGTCAGGCGATCCGGATGGAAACGCTGCACCAGCTCGAGATAGCGCGCGCGCACCGCGTGCCGCGAGGCGGTGGGCTCGAGCCCGAGCACATCGTAAGGGTTGTCCATGTCCCGTACGAACGGCGCACGCAGCTTCTTGAACTCGTCGCACGAGATGCCGAATGCCTCGCCGACCGTCCGCAGGAATGTTTCCTCGGCCGGATGCAGGATGCCGTCCGCGCACGCGATCATCAGAAGGCATTCGAGCACGTTGATCTTGAGATCCGGCTCGTCCTTGAGCATCCGTGCCACGTTCTCCGCGTAGATCTCGAAGCCGGCCGTATCCTGGCTCGCGAGATGGTAGAGGCTGCGGATGCGCGGTATCTCCTCGGGCGTGGGCTCGAAGAAGCGCTCGAACGTCTGGCACTCCACCTTCACCGCCACGCCGTCGGCCTTTGCCATCTTTGCGGCAAGCGCGATGATGGCGGCCGAGAAGGCTGCGGTCTGATGCACGGGCTTGGGTCGAATGAGGCGGCCAAGAGCGGGCCACCAGTGGCCGAGCAGATCGGCGAGGCGGCCGCGCAGGCCCTGGTCTCGCTCCTGCTCGATGAGATTGGATAGACTGTCGAGAGGCATCCGCAATCCATACCTGCTTCCGGGGCGATGATGAAGCACATGGAGCAAATTTCATGTTGGGCGGTTGACGGAACGGGCGCCCGCCGATAGCCACGCAGGATCACAAGGCTTTGCGGCGATTGGATCTATGGGACACGAGCGCGCGGCGTGGCAGTTCTGGGTCGACCGCGGCGGCACCTTCACCGATATCGTCGCGATAACGCCCGAAGGCCGTCTTTCGGCGCTGAAGCTGCTGTCGGAAGCTCCTGGCCTCTACAACGATGCCGCCATCGCCGGCATCCGCCGCTTTCTCGGACTTACACCGGGCGAGGCTATTCCCGCCGGCCGCATCGCATCCGTCCGGATTGGCACCACCGTTGCCACCAATGCGCTGCTCGAGCGCAAGGGCGAGCCCACCGTGCTGGTCATCACCGAGGGGCTTGAAGACCAGCTCGAAATAGGCACCCAGGCCCGCCCCGACATTTTCGCGCGGCGCATCGTCAAGCCGGAGAACCTGTACAGCCGGGTGATCGGCGCGGACGAGCGTGTGCGCGCGGACGGCACCGTCGAGAAGCCGCTCGATGCGGCAGCCCTCTCCGCCGCTCTCGCCTCGGCACGCCGCGACGGCTTTGCGAGCGTCGCCATCGTGTTCATGCACGCTTACGCCTACCCCGAGCACGAGCGGCTCGCGGCAGAGTGCGCGCGAAATGCGGGCTTCACGCAGATTTCGGTAAGCCATGAGGTGGCTCCCCTCATCAAGATCGTGCCACGCGGCGACACGACTGTAGCCGATGCCTATCTCTCGCCCGTTCTGCGCCGGTATGCGGACGGCGTGGCCGCGGCCTTCACGGGAGACCTGGAAGCGCGCATGTTCTTCATGGCCTCGTCCGGCGGCCTCAAGGCGCGCGCTCACTTTCACGGCCGCGACGCCATCCTCTCCGGCCCGGCGGGGGGCGTTGTCGGAATGGCCAAGACCGCACAAGCCGCGGGCTTCCACCGCGTCATCGGCTTCGACATGGGCGGAACCTCGACCGACGTCTCTCACTTCGCGGGCAGCTACGAGCGCACGTTCGAAACGGAGGTTGCGGGCGTGCGCCTCCGCGTGCCGATGCTGCGCATCCACACCGTGGCCGCGGGCGGCGGCTCGATCCTCCGGTTCGACGGCGGGCGCCTCCAGGTTGGCCCCGAGAGCGCGGGTTCTCATCCAGGCCCCATGTGCTACCGGCGCGGCGGCCCTCTCACCGTCACCGATGCCAACGTGATGCTGGGCAAGCTCGACCCCGCCTTCATGCCGTCCGTATTCGGCGAAAGCGGCAGGGAGCCCATCGACACGCATGCCGTGCGCGCTGCCTTCGAGGCGCTTGCCGAGCAGATCGGCGACGGCCGCACGCCGGAACAGGTGGCCGATGGGTTAATTCGCATTGCCGTCGAGAACATGGCCAAGGCCGTGAAGAAAATCTCGGTCGAGCGCGGCTACGACGTGACGGGCTACGTGCTGAATGGCTTCGGATCGGCCGCTGGACAGCATGCGTGTCTGATGGCCGATACGCTTGGCATGCGCCAGGTTCTCATCCATCCGCTTTCTGGCCTGCTGTCGGCCTACGGCATCGGCCTCTCCTCGGTACGCGCGAGCCGAGAGCGCTCGCTCGAGGTCCCGCTCGATGAGAACGGTCTCGCCGCGGCTTCAGCGTTGTCGGATGCGATGTTGCAAGACGCCGCCGCCGAGCTCGCGGCCGAAGGCGCCGCGCCCGCGAGCCTTCAAGCAATCACGTTGCTCCACCTGCGCTATGAAGCGACCGAGGTCGCGCTGCCCGTTCGTCTGGACGCACGGGCTCCATCGGGCGTAACGCCGCTGGACGATCTGCGGCGCGCATTCGAGGCTGCCCACGCGCAACGCTTCGGCTTCATCTCACCCGAGAAACGCATCGAGATCGGCTTCGTCGAGGTGGAGGCGGAAGGCGGATCCGATCGGGATGAAGCCAGCCTGCAAACAGCGCCGAAAGAACCGGCAACGGCTGTTTCGCGCACGCGCTACTTCTCGCGGGGGGCATGGCACGAAGCCGGCGTTTGGCGCCGGGAAGGCCTGAGCGACGGCCAGCGCGTCACCGGTCCTGCCATCATTATCGAGCCGAACCAGACCGTCGTCGTCGAGAACGGATGGGTGGCCGAGATGACGCCCCGGCGCGATCTCGTTCTCACCCGCGCCGCGGCGCGCAAGCGCGAGCACGTGGGGCTCGAAGCCGATCCGGTCCTGCTTGAGGTGTTCGGCAACCTGTTCATGGGTGTTGCGGAGGAGATGGGAGAGGCGCTCCGCGCCACCGCGCAATCGGTGAACATCAAGGAGCGGCTGGATTTCTCATGCGCCATCTTCGACCGCTGGGGGCAGCTCGTTGCCAACGCGCCCCATGTGCCGGTCCACCTCGGCAGCATGGAAAGCGCTGTCGAGACCGTGATCCGCGAAAAGGGCGGACGGCTAGCCCCCGGCGACGTGTACATGCTGAACGCGCCCTATGCCGGCGGCACGCATCTGCCGGACATAACGGTCGTAACGCCGGTGTTCATAGAAGGCGCGTCCACGCCCGCGTTCTATGTCGCAAGCCGGGGCCATCACGCGGATATCGGCGGCACGGCCCCCGGCTCCATGAGCCCCAACGCCACCACGATCGAGGAGGAGGGGGTCTACATAGACTGCGTGCCGTTGGTGCGCGACGATCGCTTCCTGGAGCAGGAGACGTTGAGCCTGCTCACCGGCGCGCGCTATCCCGCCCGCAATCCCGCTCAGAACATCGCCGATCTCAAGGCGCAGGTGGCGGCCAATGCGCGCGGCCGCGCAGAACTCGTCCGCCTCGTCGCAGAGTTCGGCGCCGATGTGGTGGCGAGCTACATGCGCCACGTGCAGGCCAACGCCGAGGAGGCCGTCCGCCGTCTCATCGGGCGCCTGAGCGATGGCCATTTTCGCGTGGAGACGGATGGTGGTTGGGCGATCGAGGTCACGGTCACCATCGATCGCGAGCGCCGAGCCGCGAAGGTCGATTTCACAGGCACCTCTCCTCAGCAGCCCACCAACGTCAACGCGCCGGAGCCGGTCGCGCGCGCAGCCGTGCTCTATGTGTTTCGCGTGCTGCTCGACGAGCCGATCCCGCTCAATGCCGGATGCCTGAGACCCATCGAGATCGTCGTTCCGGACGGCTCCATGCTGAAGCCGCGTTATCCCGCTGCCGTGGTGGCGGGCAACGTCGAGACAAGCCAGGTGATCACCAATGCGCTGTTCGCGGCGTTGGGCGTGCTCGGATCGGCCCAGGGCACCATGAACAACCTGACTTTCGGCAACGACAAGGTGCAGTACTACGAGACCATCTGCTCGGGCTCTCCCGCCGGCTTCGACCGCGACGGCCACGGCTTCGACGGCACGGCCGGTGTGCATGTCCATATGACAAACACCCGCCTCACCGATCCCGAGGTCCTGGAGAGCCGCTATCCGGTGCTGCTCGAACGTTTTTCCATCCGCCGTGGCTCGGGCGGCAAGGGGCGCTGGAAAAGCGGCGACGGCACGCGCCGGGTGATCCGCTTCCTCGAGCCCATGCGCCTGGCGATCCTCTCCGGCTTCCGCAGAGTGCGCCCGTTCGGCCTGGCCGATGGCGAGCCGGGGGAGGCCGGACGCAACACTCTCCGCCGCCGCGACGGGCGCGTGGAGGAACTGTCCGGCGCCGCAGCCGTCGACCTCGACGCCGGCGACGCTATCGTCATCGATACGCCGACCGGCGGTGGTGTCGGCAAGGCATAAGCCGGCGGGCCGCGAAACTATCCCGCCACCAGGGTCAGGATGTCGTTCGGCTCTTCGTTGGCAATGCTGAGGGGCTGGAGTGAGAGCAGCGACTTGATCTGCTGGGCTTGCTGCAATGCGGCCTCGAAGCTGAGATTGAGCTGCACCAGACTGGCGATGCCCGTGCCGCCTGCTTCTTCCGGATTGCGCCCGGCGATCTCGGGATTGCGTGCCGTAAGATCGAGATCGGCCTGCGCGGGCGGAGCCGGACGCTGAGACGGAAGACCATTGCGCAGCGTGGACGCTGCCGCTGAGCTCCCTATGGGTAAGTTGATCATCCGTTCTCCAATGGATCGCGTCTGTTGAGAGGCCGGCAGCCAGATATTCGGCAAGACACGTTGCCACGCGGCAGATCGTGCCGTGCAGGAATTAATCGGAAGCTTGCGCGATCGTTAGAGTTTTATCGTTCTGCCGCTTTTTTTGATTTGGAGCGCCGCGGCGGCGCCTGATCCGCGCTTGGCACGCCGCCGTAACCCAAAGGAGACTTGCGGTCTGGGTCAGCGTTGGGAATCATTTACCAATGACGTGCCGCGGCTGGCGGGTTGCGGCGGAGAACTCGGGATCATGGCGGCTGTTGTCCGTTACTCGCAGGGTTTGGTGTTCGCCTTGGCGCTTGCCACGGCCGCGTCGGCGGCTGACGAGAACGTGTCGCCCGATGCGGACTTTACGGCGCGTGAGATCACCCAGCAGCTTTTCAAGGCCAAGCCGGGAGAGCGCGTCGACTACGCCGGCCGCGACCTCACCTACCTCGATCTCTCCGGCCTCGACTTCAAGCAGGCGCGGCTCTCGCGCTCCGATCTCTATGGAGTGGATTTCACAGGGTCCGATCTCAAGGGCGCGGACATGTCCTACGCAAGGCTCGATCGCGCGGTTCTCATTCGCGCCGACATGTCGGGCGCCAATCTGCGCGGCTCCACCATCTTCCGCCCCACTGTCTATTCCGACATGCAGAACAGCCCGGCGGACGCGCCGCGTTTCGCGGGCGCAAACCTCTCCGGCGTCCGCGTGCAGGCCGATCTATCGGGCGCGGATTTTCGCGGCGCGGATCTCACCTATGCCGACCTGAGCCCGCTCGAGGATCGCCCCGGCCAGGGCACCCTCGTCACACTCGCACGCAATGTCCTCAAGTCCTGTGATTTCTCCGGCGCCACCTTGCGGCACGCTAACCTGACGCGCTCGGTGCTGATGTTCTCGAGCCTCGTCGGCGCGGACCTGACGGGCGCTCTGCTGGTGGAGGCGGATCTCTCGAAGGTGGATTTTTCGGGCGCCAATCTCTCGGGTGCCGACGTGACGGGCGCGGATTTCGATAGCGCCAACCTTGCGGGCGTCAAAGGGCTCGACACCGTGAAAGGTCTCGACCGCGCGATCAATCTGGACAAGGCATTCCGCTGAGCGCGGCGGTTAGGACGCGGCCTTGAGCGCAGTCTCGTTGGCCTGGGTGAGCGGGAGCTTCAGCGTGAAGCGCGCGCCCCCGTCTGGAGAGGCCGATATGGTGATGTCGCCGCCTTGCGCGCGTACCATCTGGCGCGCAGCGACAAGCTCCGCAGAGCGGCTGGCTCTCTGCGATGGCGGCGTCTCGATATAGTAGCGCGCTTCGAACACGCTCTCGCGGCAGGCGCGCGGAATACCCGGGCCGTTATCGTCGACCACGACCACGAGCGCTGTCGTGCCGTGATCCAGCCTCACCGTCGTGCGTGATCCGCTCATCAGGGCCTGTGTGACGAGAATGTCGATGGCACGCTGCAACGCCCTCGCATCGGCGAGCGCGAAGGCAGGGCCGCAGCCTTTTGCGGCTTGAAGCGTCAGGCGGCTGTCCTTGTGTTGAGCGACAGTCTCCGAAACCAGCGCCCAGACATCCACCGTATCGAGACGTTCGAGGCTCGGCAGGTCACGCGCGAGCAGCACGGCATCGCCCAGCATGCGGACCATATCGCCGATGTCGGCAAGCTCTTCGGCGGAAGGGCGGTTCTCGTCCTCGTCCGCCACCAGCCTCATCGGACGTCGCGAGGCAAACGGGCTGATCTTCTGGCCGCGAGGCCAAGACCAAAAGACGAGAAGGCAGAGAGCGCTCGCGGCAAGTGCGACGCTCAACGTCCAAAGGCCGGCCGTTGCCGTGGCGGGGGAGGAAATGATTGGGGGGAAACCGCCGATGGTCGCGGCCAGCGCGACAAACGAGGTCCCCACACACGCAGCGATGCAGCCAGCGATCCCGCGGCGCTCAAGCATCGAACAATCTCCAGACTGGCAGCACGCCGGTCGAGGTTCAATACTTAGTCCCAGCATGATGATAAAGCGTTACACTCGATACGATATTTGCTGTGTTTCGAATGACTTGTTGCTTTATCTCCGGTTAAGCCGTGTGCCAGGTCCCGCATTGGGTCCGATATGGAAAAGGCCGGCCCCGAGGGAGCCGGCCTTTCGGTGTGCGTGGAGCGCGTGCAGCCGCGCTCGATCTGCGCTGCGGTCAGACCTGAGGCGAAGGAGCCTCGCCGCCCGCCCCCGGGGGAGGCGTAGGACGGGTCTTCCGCTCGGCCATGAACTGATCGAACTCCGAGCGATCCTTGGCGAGGCGAAGCCGCTCGAGAAAGTCGCGGAACTCGCGCTGCTCGTCCTCCAGGCGCTTCAGGGTCTGCTCCCGGTATTCGTCAAAAGCGCGGTTGCCCGACGGAGAGAAGCCTCCGCGGAACCCATCGCCGCGCCTGTCCCACTTCTCCGCAAAGCGCTGCTGCCAGCGGTCACGGTCCCAAGCTCTGCAACCCCATCCTCGTCCCATGCGTCCACTCCAGAGTAGGAAAGCCAGGACCGCAAGTCCCAGCGGCCAAAAGACAATAAAACTCAGGACCATGAGCGCGAGCCACGCCGGCCGGCCCAGGTCGTCGAGCTTCAGAACCATGTCGTGCATTGCACTCGGACCTCATGTGAATGTTTATCACATTAACATATGTGGAGGAGAACGCCGTCGCCGTCAAGAGGCGAAGCATGAGCGATCGCACACCGCGGTGGCGCCGCTCGTGTCTCGCACATGCATGTGGTCCTGCGCGTGAGCCGCGCCAAGTGTGGCTGGGCCTGAAATCGTGCGCGATGTTCCGATGGGAACAGCAATCCCTATTCGCCGCCGTCACAGTCGCCGCTTCGACCGGAGATGTCTCAACCCGGGGGTGGCGGGCTCGGCTCGATCCCTCGTGAAAGGGAGAAGACCATGCTGCGATCGTTTCATCTTCAGCGTCTGACGGGCGCGGCGGGTATGATGCTGGTCTTCGGCGCGCTCGCATCGCCAAGCCTCGCCGGCATGACGCAGGACCTCGCCGATTGCACGGCCTCCGACCGCAAGACCAGCGCGGACGCTTGCACGCGGGTCATGAACAGCGGACGCCTTCCGCGCGAGCAGGTCTATATAGGCCACTACAATCGCGGCTGGTCGTACTTCAACGCAGGCGACTATGACCGAGCGCTGGCGGACTTCGACAAGTCGATCGCCAGCAAGCCCGATTATGCCGACACCTACTACAGCCGTGCCGTAGCTCAGCATGAGCGGGGCGATCGCGAGCGATCTCTCGCCGACCTTGACGAGTATCTGCGCCGCAAGGGCGAGGTGGCCGAAGCCTACATCAACCGCGCACGCCTGTTCCGTCGCCGCGGCGAGTTTCAAGCCGCGTTTTCCGAGCTCCAGCGGGCCGGCGCTCTCGATCCGGGCGATCGCAAGGTCGAGATGCTGCGCGCGCTCGTTCTTTCGGATCTGGGCGAGCAAGGCCCGGCGCGCGCGGAAGCCGAGAAAGCCGTCTCGGGGCTGCCCAAGGAGGCCGGCGCCTACTACGCGCGCGCCCTCGTGGCGTTCCGCGACAACGCGATTGCCGCTGCCTCCGCCGATGTCGAGCAGGCTCTGTCCCTCAAGGACAACTTTCCCGCGGCCCACACCCTGAAGGGGCGCATCAAGGAGCAGCAAGGCGAAAAGGATGCTGCCGTCGCGAGCTTCAGGCGTGCCCTGGAGCTTCCCTCGAAATCGCTCGATGCGCGCTCCGCGCAGGACGAGGCTCGCCAGCGCTTGGCCGTGTTGACCGGCTCGTCGCAGCCTCCGCCAAACGAGACGCCGGACAAGATAGCCGCATCGAGCCCGCCTCCCCCCGCGGAGGCGAAAAAATCCGACTGCCGCCGCTTCATCGCCTCGACGAGATCGACGGTCGCGATCGATTGCCCGAAATAGGCTGATGGATTACCGGCTCGCGGGAGACGGCAAGAGCGCGTGATCTACGCCACGGCCGCGCTGGTCTCTCCGCCCGTGCGGCCTTTCCGGCCGCCGAAAATCTCCACGAGACGCAGAGCGGAAAGCGGTGGCGAGAGCAGATAGCCCTGCAGATGGTTGCAGCCGATGCGCGTCAGAAACTCCTGCTGATCGCGCGTCTCGACGCCTTCGGCTGTCACCGGCACGCCCACGGCATGGGCCATCGTCACGATCGCCTGCACGATCGAATAGGATTGCGAGGATTCGCCCAGGTGACGCACGAAGGACCGGTCGATCTTGACCCTGTCGACCTCGAGCTTCATCAGGTAGCTCAGCGAGGAATTACCCGTGCCGAAGTCGTCGAGCGCCACCCTGATGCCGGCGGCCCGCAGGATCTTGAGCGCGCGCGCCGAACTTTCCGATCCGTCGAGCAGCGTGCTCTCGGTGATCTCGATCTCGAGCCGGCTCGGCGCCATTCCGGTCTCGGACAGAATGTGAAGCACGCGCTCGGCGAAATCCGGTTGGCGTAGCTGCACCGAAGAGATGTTCACGGCCACCGTTTCCACGCTCCAGGCGCTCGCGGCTTTGCAGGCCTGACGCAGAACCCAGTCGCCGAGCTTGTCGATCAGGCCGCATTCCTCGGCGAGTGCCACGAACACGACAGGGGAGACGGAACCGAGGCGGGGGTGATGCCACCGCACGAGGGCTTCCACGCCCGAGATACCGAGACGTTCGGCCGAGTAGAGCGGCTGATACACGACCTCGAGCTCGTTTTCGTTCTCGATAGCCCGGCGCAGCTCGGCTTCGAGTGTCCGGCGCTTCTGCGCGCTTTCTCCCATTTCCTCGGTGAAGAACTGATAGCGCCGCCGGCCGTTCTTCTTGGCTTGATACAGCGCGATGTCCGCTTTGCGCGCGAGCTCGCTGCGGTCCACGCCCACATCCGGTGCGATCGCGACACCGATGCTGATGCCCACCGTCGCCTG
This sequence comes from Hyphomicrobium zavarzinii ATCC 27496, assembly GCF_000383415.1. Classification (GTDB taxonomy): domain Bacteria; phylum Pseudomonadota; class Alphaproteobacteria; order Rhizobiales; family Hyphomicrobiaceae; genus Hyphomicrobium_C; species Hyphomicrobium_C zavarzinii. The sequence goes on from NZ_KB911256.1 coordinate 280,219, forward strand.
GCCGCCGAGTACTTCGAACGGCTTCGAGACCGCGGCGACGATGTCCATGCAAAGCGCATCGATTTCCCTTCGGTCCTGGATGTTGCGCATGACGATGGCGAACTCGTCGCCGCCCATGCGCGCGAGCGCGTCTCCCGGTCTCAGGGTCGCGCTGAGATGAGCGGCCAGCTCGCGGATCAGCGCGTCTCCGGCTGCGTGACCGAGCGTGTCGTTGACTTGCTTGAACCGGTCCAGATCGAGGAACATGAGCGCGATCTGCTCACGGCCTCCCTTCACTTCGATAAGCGCCTCTTCCAGCCGGTCATTGAAGAACGCCCGGTTTGGAAGGCCGGTTAGCGTATCGTGAGACGCCAAGTGGCGGGCCTGCGCCTCGCTTGTCATGAGTTCCGTGTAAGTCCGTCTGAGGCTGCGGACGAGCAGGGACACCGCAATCCCGATCACGAACAGGCCCGCGGCGAGCACGGGGAGCACTTCCGACAGGATCCTGGCGCCGGGCAGCTTCGGCATCCACACCACGTTGCCGATTACGGCCCCTGATTTGCTCTTCAGCGGATAGGCCTGCTCCTCGTCGCTCAAGTCGTTGGTGCGCGAAAACCGGACGCCTTCCAGCAGGTAGGCGTCAGCCATGTCGGACAGGAAGCTGCGGTCGAGAAAGCGCACGCTCACGATCAGGCTCTCGCTGCCGCGTTCTTGCGAGACCTCTTTCGAATGGGGCATGAGCGGCATCACGCTGACGGCCGCGGGGCGCCCTTCGATGAAGCCGAGATCCTCGGTGCGGGGAATGTTGACCTTGCCGCCCTCGCGCTTCTCGGAAGAGCCGGCCTCGATCTTGCCCCGCACTTCCGTGGCGAGAGCGCCGACGAGGTTGTTGGGCCGGTCGGTGGTGAGGGCGACCTGCTTGCCATCCGCCATGGCGTAGAGCACGCGATCCTGCGCGTTGAGAATGTAGACGCGGTCATGCTTGAAGTAGTCGTACATCCACACGCCGAGATTGACGTCCACCCATTTGACGTCGAACGCCTTGCGCACATTGAGGACGGCGTCGTCCCAGTACGCCACGCTTTCCTGATCGAACGGGATTTTCTGCAGGCCGAGCGTGATGGCGTCCGAGACGGTCTGGAATTGGCGGTCCCGGGTCACCTGATCGCTGCGCGCGGCAGACCAGAGCACCACCCCGATCACCAGAACGGCGGTAAAGAACACCGTGAGCATGCTCATGCCCGCGAGCGTGCGCAACGGACGATCGGACCGCGGCTCGCGCAAGGTTGGGCGACGCCGCAAGTATTTGACGAAGTTTGCGGAGTCCACTGAGCGGACACTCCTGCCAAAAACGCGAATTCTGGCCCGAAGTGTAGCGGCCGTTGTTTAAGACATTCGGGACTTTCCTGGTTAATCCGGCGTCAAGGGGCGGGTTCAAATTCGAACGATCCGTCTTGCGCAGCCCGCAAAGAAGCGGGAAAAGATCCGGCACCAAAAAGGAGCGAGCACGATGTCGAAACCAGTCCGCAGTCCCGGCCGCCGGCTGGCGTCCGCATGGCCCACCGCTGGCTTTGCGCTCGCGCTTGCCCTTGTGCTCGCAACGGCCATTGCGCTGCCCCACGCGTCCGCCCGCCAGCCCGCCATGGCCGAGCTGTGGAACGGCGCTGAGATCGACTGGAAGGAGGTGGGGCCGGGCATCCGTGAATCGAGCCGCACCGGCAAGCCGGTCGTCATGCTCTTCCACGCCTCCTGGTGCACCTCGTGCAAACGCTACCGCAAGGTCTGGCACGACGCAGGCGTCGTCGCAGCCTCCCGCAGTTTCGTGATGATCCTCGTCGACGTCGACAAGGACCCGGACGCCAACGGCGCCTTCTCCCCTGACGGGACATACGTTCCCCGGACGATCTTCTACACTGCCGAAGGCGATGTCATGCCGGATGTCCGCGGCAAGGACCCAGAGTATCCCCACACCATCGATCTCGACGATCCCGCCGAGCTGAGAACCCTGATGCAGAAAGCGGCGGCCGGCGCCGCCCCCGCAGGGCCCGAGCCGTCGCCCGACCGCCGCGCCGAGAACGATGCCCGATAGGCATCCGCTCGCTGGCGCAGAGATGGCTCCAACACCCTGATCCGGCACTGAGCGCTTCGAGGCAACCTTCCGCCCCATGAACCTCTACGAAAAGATTTTCATCTACTGCGAGCGTGGGCAGGACCCCTCCTTCTGGGCGGAGCCGCTGAATGCCGTGAGCAACGCGGCTTTCCTCATCGCGGCCCTCGTCGCGGCACGTGAGTATCTGGCGGCGCCCAGAGACCGGCGCGGCGTGGGGCCCGCGCTGCTCGTGGCGCTGACCTTCGTAATCGGCATCGGCAGCTTTCTCTTCCACACCTATGCAACCCGATGGGCGTCCCTGGCCGACATGATCCCGATCGCGGTCTTCATGCTCGCCTATTTCGCGTTCCTCATGCGCCGCTTCCTTGGGTTCCCCTGGGTTCTGGTGCTCGCCGGACTTGCCGGCTTCTACGCGGCGATCAGGTATGCGGGCACGCTCGATTGCCACTATGGCGCGCTGTTGCCGGTCACGGCGCGGGCAGGCGCGCGCTGTCTCAACGGAACCGCGGCCTACGCTCCAGCCTTCATCGCGCTCGCGGCCTCGGCGCTCCTGCTCGCTGTCCTTCGTCATCCGGCATGGCGGCTTCTGAGTGTCGCCGCCGTCGTTTTCCTGGCGTCCATGACCTTCCGGACGCTGGATCTAGAGCTGTGTGAGCTGACGAGCCTCGGTGGCCATCTCCGGGGCACGCATTTCATGTGGCACACCCTCAATGCGGTGACGCTCTATCTGTTGCTGCGCGCCGCAATCCTTTATGGCTCGGCCCGCGAGGCCGGGGTGGCGGGCACGAGGGGAAGCGGAGCGACGCGGCCTTGAGGTCTCGGGCACGCCAGCGCATAAAGGCCCAGCCGAGGCGCCCGGCAAATTCGCGGACGTGGTGGAACCGGTAGACACACAGGACTTAAAATCCTGAGATGGCAACGTCGTGTGGGTTCGAGTCCCACCGTCCGCACCAATAATATCAATATGTTGTAATGTTTACATCGTTCAAAAATGAACGATGTTTTTAAGATTAGCGACCAATTAGCGACCACTTTGGAGGAAATTAGCGACCATTTGCTGCGCCGCAACATGACTGTTGCCATGTCCTGAGAGCAGGCGAAACAAGTTGAAGGCGGCGATCGTGGAGCCTTCGGGCCGACGCGATGCGGCACATGTCCGACGTATCGTCGTGGTTGATCACGTCCACAACGCCGACAACACGCTGATGCCGGCGGCTGCATAGGATTCGATAGCCGCAGCTTTTCCTATCTCGGGCTGTCGGCTCCATTGGCGTCACCGAGAACGACGTGGTGGTCTTTGCGGGTGATTTCCTCAATGCGGGATTGGATGTCTCGCGGAGACGCATTACTTCGCGGGAGCCTCCAAATCCGTCCGCGAGAGCATCGAGAAGCGAGCAACCCGGACAGAGATCTGTTTCCTTTCCGAATAAATTGGATCGAGAGGCTCATCCAGACCTCCCACGAAAACCCCGCAGTGACCTCGACGTGAGCGCCTGCTCCGGGCGTTAAGGTCGTCGACGTTTCGTGCCATCGTAGCGAAGCCGAGGAAGCAGTCATCTTCGCTCGCCGGTCAGACGATCAAGGATCGATGCGAATACATGGCTTCTCGACGGCGGAAAGCGGACATCGGCTCAGTGCTAGGCCTCCCCCGAAAAGTGGAGTCTGCGCTCCGAAAAATGGGCGTGGGAGCCAGACGTGTAGGTCGGTCGCTTCTTTGGCGGCGACCGCTCGCCGCTGCCGGGCGCTTAGAAGCGTCTTGCCAGCGCACGACTGTTGTCAACCGTGTCATAAATTTTACCGTTGAAAGGGCTTTGTGCCTTCAACGCAGGCGCATAAACGGACACTCCTATGGTTCGCCCAAACTGTCGCTAACACCCAGCTTATCGGCAAAGCTCTTGTTGCGGCGCACGGCTCTGGCATGGATCGAGGAGAGCTTTATGATTTCGATCTGCCCAGTGGCGATCTGCACTTCCTGCTTTCCATCCTCGTAGGACATGATAGCGAGATCACTTCGGCGCACCCAATCGCCATGGACGTTGCGTCGATAGTCGCCGCCAATGTCGATCGGGCTGAAATTCTCGCCGATCAAATAACAGTAGAACCTCTCGATCGGCAGGACTGAAAAATTTGCGATCAGATTGCAGTATTTCGGGAGCTGGTTGAGGTAGTCGGACAGATCGACATCCGGCTCCTTCAGCTCGATCAGAACGCACTGAGATTCTTCGGCGAACAGGAAGATGTCCGGCCGCCGTCTCGGCTTGATGCCGTATTTGTCCAGGACCGCCTGCGTGATCGGCCGGAGCAGCTTCTTTCCGGCCGCATCGGTGATCTGGCTGATCGCGAGTTCCGAGCACCCCTCGAAATGCACGAACTCTTCATTGAGCACCCATAGGTCGTTGGGGCCCGCACCTGTGCTTGTTTTGCGCTTGAACAGAAGATCGTGTATCAGACCTTCCCTATCCTTGCGCTGCTTCTTGCCGGACTTGCTCTTCTTAGCAGGCGTGCTCGTCACAAGTTTTTCGTCGAGGATCAGCCGGAGAACCTTGGTCACCATCTGGCGCCGGATCACGTAGCGGCTCAGCTCTTCCTTGTTCGACTGAGGGATTTCCTGTAGCAGCTCCTCGCTCAGGCGTTCAAGATCCTCATGGTAGTTGTCGGCCGTCGGGTCGAGGCTCGTTAAGCCGTCGTAGAGCTTCTTGATCTTCAGGTTGCGGCGCGCCAGGGATTCCGCCTGCTTGCGGTAAAGCTTTTCGGTGATCTGCTGCTCGGAGTCGGAGAGATCGATCTTGGTAGAGCGCACGACGTCAGCGCTGATCCCGTGCGCCTTTGCGATCGCCTCGACGTCCTTTTCCTGAGTTTTCTTGAGTTCGAACACCTCGTGGTAGATGCCCGGGATTACGCCCTCGATGGCGTCTTTGATCGAGTCAAAGAACAAAAACGAGCGGGCGGGATCGAAGAACAGATCATCCCGCGCCGCCTTCTCGACATCCCGTTGGGAGGGAAACAGGAACTTATCGACCGAGTGGCTGACATTATCCTGCTTGTCGAATACGTCTCCGTAGAAAGCCGTCATAAAGCGATGCCCATCGACGGTCTCTGTCTTTTTGATCGCGTCGAACCGGAGCCGGCTGACAGCCACGTTCTTGCTGCACAGCACGACGCCATTCTCAACCAGCTCATCCTCCGGCAACTTGAAATGCGCCCAGTGCAGGACCTCGTCGGTGCCGGGCACCGGCACCCACTCCAGGTCGTCCGCCTTGGGATCGCGAAGTTTTACGTGAGGAACTTTGATCTGCGCACCCTTGAGCGGATCGGGAATGTCGCCGGGTGCAAGCATCGTGGTATCGATGCATTTCCCCTTCTTGTAGAACTCGATCTTGATGGAAGGTGCCGCTTTCGAATTCTTCTCTTTTTCCAAGTGAAGGCGCAGCAGGAAGTGGCTTTTGATGGCGTTGCGCAGCTCTGCCATCGTCAGCGTGTCGAAGTATGATTTTTCTTTGTCGGTGTGTGCGAACCCACTCATCGCCACGACGGAGCCGAGAGGCGCCGTCGCATCGGCGATCTCATTGGTCGGCGTGGAGATATGCGCGGCTTTACTGAAATCGAAATGACGTTTGAAAGTCTTGCCGTCGAGCCTGTAGTGACTGGTGACTTCAATATGATCGGCAAAGTGCAGATATTGAACGCGGCCGGAGCCGCGATTGTTGTAACCCTTGCTCCGATCAAGAAATGTTTCAAACCGATCAAAATTGTCGGCATCAAAGCCGATGCCATTATCGCCGATTTCGATGCGCTCCAGATCTTTGGTCTCGTCCAGGAGTCCTCCGAAATAGAGCTTCACCGTGATCAGGCCGGGCACAACCGTCGCAGAAACCTTCTGGCGCTCAGAGATCGCTTCGAGCGCATTAGTGATGGACTCGAACACCGGCGCGAGCGGCAGGCTGGACTTCGGGATTGAGTCCATCAAGCCCCTGACGTCGATGCGTGCCGTCGTACCCTTCATGCCTGTCGTGTCCATTCGTCTAAATTTCTTCGTTTATGTTCGGCGAACTGTAGACCAGCCAGGCGCCGACGAAGTGGGCAATCGCCTGGTGGCTATGTTCATCAACAAGCCACCTGCTGTGGTCAAGTCGTCCGCATGGTCGCTCCCATCCCGCAACCGCCGTCAATCCATGACCAGATCGGCTTTATGGCTGGGTGCGTCAGCCTCCAGCCTTTTCAGTCATACGGCGAAGCACCGGTTCCACTAGCCGATTGGCACGATGATTGAAGCGGCGTAGGTCCGCATTCCGATGACAGCCGCTAGGCCGAGGAATTCCGGCGGCCCGAGCGCCGCCGATCCGGAGTAACCGACCCATCTTAGCCTTCGGTGCGCACCCCTAGCCTCGTCTCGACCTTTGCGCGGCACGTCTGAACCCGGCACGGGCATGTCGTAGCTAGTGTACCCAACTGGTATTCCAAAGCATGACTTGTCTGAACTTGGCGCGCTAGTCCGTACAGCGTGAGTAGCCACAATTCTGGACTGCTGGCACGACCAAGTTGCCTGCAACACGGGACATCGTCTCGGGGAACGGGCGTGGCTTCCGACAACGTTGGGCGATGTCCGTTCATGGGACCGAGCGCCTAGCCGCGTTGATCCGATAAACGGCCGTTCAGCTCACGGCGCTACGGGCCATGAGCGACTATAGGAGCTGTCGACCCTTTGCACTTCCTCACCAGGCAGCTTGCCGGTCTTGCGCACCGGCTCAGGCTTGCCCCAGCCGTGTTTGACCAGGAGCCGCGCCCACCGCTCGTCTTCTTGTGGGCTTGAAGCAGGCCGACCATGATCAATGCGTCGAGAGCGTTCTTGCCCTCGCCGATCACGTTTTCGATTGTTTCCTTGACTGCCTTGGGGAGTCCGTCGCCGTCCGGCAGGATAGCGCGGATGCAGGAAACTTGCACTGCTTATGCCTCAGCATAACACAGCTCATTGCGCGACCAACATATGGCTCAACCGTCTCGGTCTCTTTCCCGCTCGGCCATCTCAGCTTGCCAGTCCAATTCAAGGGCTTCGCGGAAAGACTCCTCGAACGTCGGCTCCTCGTAGGGGATCTCGCGCTCCTCAATCTCCGGCGGACCCTCTCGCAGAATTTTCTCGACGGCGAGCCACCCGAGCACCTCGGGCCTTACCGTCACCGCCAAAATATGGTCCTCGCAGTCATCGTACCTGATGACATCTTCGTCGTAGTCCCAGTCCAGGAACCAATAGCGTTCCTGCATGACGTCGTGAACCGTGTAGGAACCGCCGCCATATGATTCCCAGCAGACGATTTTCTCTTTCCCGCTCTTATCCCGGTAGCTCGCCTTTAAGTCGGTCACGCCGATTTCCGGGTCATCGTCCAGCCTCCATTCGAACTTCACGTCGTGCTTGCTTACCGCCTCAATGACGTCGAGATCGAACTTCAGATGCTCCCGGCGTGTTTCCTCTTCGGTAGGCTCCCTCTTGCTCTTGAAGACTGCCGCCGCCCTCTCGTCCAAGACGTTCCCCTTGGGAACCTCAATCGACCAGCCTTTTTCGGTCACCTCGCAAAACGAGACATCGATTTTCTGCCAGAGCGTAATGTCAGGCTCGGGGTCATGGAAAATCAGGAATACTGGAAGTGGGTGGTTTAGCCAGTATTCCAGGTGCCGCTTCTCGCCGCGATAGACGAAGTTCTCGCCGCGCTTCCGCAAGTGCGAAGGACCAGACTTTATCTGCAGCGCGATCAGCCTACCGGTCGCTCTCCCGCCCTCTTTCACCTCGACCTGAGCATCGATGCCGAAATCAGATTCGTGCTGCTCGCGGAAAATCCATCCCAGCTTTTTGCTGAAGATGAGTCCAACGGCGTGGACGCCGGTCCTACTGGTCGAATCAGTTGAGCGCGCCATGCCAAAGAAAAAGCCCCCGAAGGGGCTGAGCGCAAGGACAGTCCTCAAATTTCAATACCACGCCCTACGCCGGTCACTCCTCCTTCATCTGTTCCTGCAACCAACCAGCCAACTCCTCCGGCTTGCCCGTAAACCAGACTGGCGGCTTCGCCTTCTCCCGCTCCCACGTCTTTTTCTTCTTTTTTCCGCTCCAAGCCGGTGCGTTCTTCAGCTCGTTGAACAGATCAAGCGGCTTGTGAGCCTTATGAAAAACGTTCGGCCGCAGCTGGGTCTCGTCCAGATGGTAGACCAGTTCATCCAGCAGGCCGGCGTGGTGCTTTATTTCCATTGCCAGCATTCGCGTGTCAGCCAAAGTATAGCCCCGCCTCTTTTTTGCTCTCCGTCGCGGGTCGGCGCGAGACGGCGAGATCACCGTCTTCATTTTCACCGGGTCGTCCGGCCGGCTGACCAACCGAGTGATCGGCGCGTGGTGCGCAAGAACGTTCCGCGCCTTTGACAACGTCCTGAGGTTACCAGCCATCGATACCCAGAAGCCGAGCTCGGGCCTGTCTTCCAACTCCTCCTGCATCAACTCATCGATGAAATCCAACTTCGCCGCAAAGCTCACCACGCCAGCAAAGATGATATCCGCCTTGTGATCTGGCGTGTTCAACACCCAAGACAGAACCGACACGAGGGCCCGCTCCAGCTCGCACCACGAGTGAATGCAGTCGCCCACCTCTCGCCGAAGAGCGTCGTGCTCATTCGGGACATCGTCGTCGTCATCCATCTCGAAATTGTCGTCGTACTCAGCCATCGCCACCTCCGAAGCTCAGCGTTCCACACTGAAAAAGCCCCCGAAGGGGCCTTTTTCGGGGCGATGACTACTTCACCTGAGCTTCTCCGCCCCCGTCGGTCCCGAGGTCGGGCTGACGATGACCTTTTGGTAGCCGACGATGGTGGCGATAGAGGTCGAGGCCGGGATCGCGCCAAGCTTGGTCAGTCGCCCGCCGTCGGTGCGGGCGACGCGGCTCAATATGCAGTGTGCGGAATATAGCCCTGTCAACCCCCCGCGAAATCCCCAGTCCTCCATGCGCCGACATCGGGCCGCTGTGGAAATGGGCGCCGACGAACAGGATCGCAAGCGGAAGCCAAGCGTTTGCTCCCCCCCCTCAAGACCTGGTCGCTAGTGTCCAGCTATACACGACAGCATCGAATCGACTACCTTCCGCCCGTCTTCAATCTTCTTCGTTGGCGCCCATGCCCATTACTGCCCAACATCGGCCCACCCAGGCCCTGAACCGCGCCAAATGGAAGCCCGAATTGCTCCGCGCCGGCTGGGTCCTGTTCCCGAACGTGCTCATCGAAAAACAGCAGGAACTCGGGCTCGATCCGATCGATCTGAATATCGTCCTCCACCTGGCTGCGCATTGGTGGGTGCCCGAGGTTCTGCCGCGCCCGTCGAAGGTGAGGATGGCCACAGCCATGAAGCTGAGCGAGCGCACCCTTCAGCGCCGCCTAGCCCGGCTCGACAAGCGCGGTCTCGTTCGCCGCATCGTGCGCGGCACGTCCTCGAACTCAAAGACGAATTCTTACGATCTATCGGGGCTCATCGCGGCCGCCACGCCCCTTGCCGAGGACATGGCGCTCGAGCGTGCGCAAAAAAGGCTCCCGTTGCCGAAGCCCCGGAAGCCCAAAAAAGGAAAACCACCAAGCTGGATGGTCTGAAATCGCGACGTAGCTTAAACGGATAGAGCACCCGTTTTCTACGTATGGTCATAGGTCTAGCAGCCGGACCATACGGGCGGGGGGATGCGGGTTCAAGTCCCGTCGTCGTTACCAATTCAAAGTTTTAATGATTTCAATAAACCCTATCGACCATTACATCTGTTGCAGAAGCCAGACGGAGTTTTGCCCGGTGGCCGACGTACCGGTGAAAGGCGCGGTTCTTAAATGGGCGCGGGACGAGCGTAGTCTCACGCTGACCGCCGCTGCGGAGCTGTTGACTGTCGACGAAGAGTACCTTGCCAAACTCGAAGGCGACGAGCTGAAGCCGAACGTCGGCCTGCTGCGCGAGATGGCCCAGAAGTACGAGATCGGGTTCTCGTCGCTTCTCATGCCCGCGCCTTTGCCGCCGACCACGAAGCTTGATGTTGAGGACTTCCGCACCATCCGCTCGAACAAGACTGCGTGGACGTCGTCCCTCCTGGCGCTTATCGACAACGTCAACATCGCCATCGAGGGCTTGAACGACCTCAAGGCCGAGGCGCCGGACCTGTTCTCGGACGTTCGCTTGCCCAGACACACGCTCAATGACAATCCCGAGAAGATTGCCGCCAGCGAGCGCGCCCGCCTGAGGGTGTCTGTCGACGACCAGATGGGCTGGGATACTGAGTACACCGCCTTCAAGGCGTGGCGAGCGGTGGTCGAGGCCGAGGGCGCGTTCGTCTATGTCATGCGTGCGGGTAAGGAAGCTCAATGGCGGGGGATGTCGATCTTCGACAAGCGCGCCATCCCGGTCATCGTCATCAATGGCGCCGAAGATGTGGTCGAGCCGCGAATTTTCTCCCTCTGGCACGAGTACTGCCATCTCTTGCTGCGGAACACGGCCATCAGCGACGAGAACCGCAAGCACAACGTCGAGCGGTTCTGTAACCAATTCTCCGCCTTCTTCCTGATGCCACGCGAGAGGTTTGTGTCGCTCGCCGCTCCTCGCCGCCCGGTCCCGGGTCAAGACTGGACCGACGAGAACATCCGATGGCTGGCCCGCCGCTTCAAGACCAGCATGAGCTCTGTGGCGATCCACCTGGAGGAGGTCGGTCTCGCCCGCGCCGGGCTTTACGACCGCAAGCTCATCGAATGGCAAAAACGGGAGAAGAAGGAAAGCCAGGCCGTCGCCACGCACCAGGCCAAGATTGCAAACAAGCTCGGCGTCCGCCACGTCGACACCGTCCTCCACGCGCTCGATGCCGGCGTCATCGACCCGCTGGATGCCAACGAGCTGCTTTTCGATACCAAGCCCAAATATTTTGAATCGCTCCGCAAGGAGATAGAAGAACGAAAACTACTTTATGGCCGAGACCGAGGGGAATGACAGCAAGTACGTTGTCGACGCTTCGGCTTGGATATCCATCGAGGGGCATCCGGGCCAGAACCTGATTCTGTTCTGTATCGGCAAGCTCATCGAGCAAGGCCGCATCACCTGCCCGCCGGAAGCTTGGGGTGAAGTTCTAAAGTGTCCCTGGGTCCATGCGTGGCTCGACCAGTACCGCGACCGGATCGTTGCAGCACCCCGTTCCGTCGACTACCTGATGACGGTCGGCGAGGTCACCCACCAGTTTCCCGGCATGGCCTCTGCTCGCGGGCGCAAGGAGAAAGCCGACCAGTACGTCGTCGGCGTCGCCCTCTTCCTCAACAGGACATCGAACCCGACCCGGCACATCGTGGTCGCCGGCGAATCCTTGGCCAAGCGGCCGAACCGAAAGATCCCGCGCGCCTGTCAGCACTTCGGCGTCGAGTGTTGTGGCTTGATGGAGATGCTAACCCGCGAGTTTCCCAACGAGAAGTGGTGAAGACCGGCGGCGTCGTGGCCCCAGAGCTCGTCCTCGGCCAGGGCATCAGTGATCCGAAACCGGCCTTCGGCGCGACCGCTTTACGGGTAAATAGGGACGTTCAGCCTCCCAATGACCCGGGCGCCGTTTGGACTTGTGCGGTTGGCAAGCCTAGGGCGGCGGTGGTGTTGTCGCCTTCAACTCATCAGGAATTTGCATATCCTGTCCCAAGGCGGGCTGCATCTCGTGCGCGATCTTGATGATCTGGGCTGATTGCTCTAGGGCCTCGGCATCCGCGGCTTTTCCTTCAAGCATGTCGCTCACGGCCTTGAGAAGGTTTTGCTCCAACAAATCGAGGAGGTAGTAGTGGCCTGATGCGCTGTACTTCTCAATGTAGTCTTTGAAGTTTGGCAGCGCGACCTTTAGCAAGTCATCCGTATGCATTGTGTTGATCATCTCGGGCTTGCCCACTCCCGCCGCCAGCATCTTAAGTTGAGCCACTGCGAGGTACATGACCGCCTGATAGGCAGAAAAGGCCGCCCACACGACGGGCGTCAAAAACGGACGCTCTGCCTCCACGGAGATAGACTCCAGCTTGCCACCGCCGAGAGCCATCTTGTCGAGCATCTCAAAGAAAGTTTTTGTCTTCTCGTCCGTCGCCGAAGCCTTGGCGGCTTCCTCAAAACGAATACTGGCCAAGAACGCAGCGGCCAACTTGAACACGTCGAGCTTTGCCTTTGCGGCCCAGAGCCTCTCGACGGCCACCAGCCGACGAGCATCGAGCGCGGTCTGCCTGCTAGAGCGGAGAGCAAGGGCAACATCGACCAGAGAGTTGATCCGCTGCTCTTTGGCCCGCAGTTCACCTCTGAAGGTTTCCTCAGCCCTGGCGAGATCCGATCTCAGGCGCTCTATTCGCGCGTCAAAGCGGTGTTGAATGGAGCCCGCCACGAACTTTCCGATTGCATCGCGAACTATAGGTACCGTGAAAGATACAACGACGATAACGGCTGGCGCGATCAGTGGCCAAAGCCAGTAGAACCACTCCGTCAGTGTCATTGGGGCCATCCTCAGGAAGCGAATCGCCGCGAGGATACGATATTTGGAACCGACCACAGAGTTAGGCTGTCCTCCATCGGCCATCCGCGGCTTTCGGGACGCGCAGAATGTAGGCTGCACCTCCAGCTGCGGACATGAACTGCGTCGGCGGGGACTGCCCTCATGCCCGAGTGGTTGATGTCCGCTATTGTGAAGGGTTTCGGAGGACGGCCCTGAGGGACGCGGCCGGGTGCACTCGGGCCGTCGTCGGAAAGCCTTCACAATAGCAGACGTGGTCGGCGACGGCCTTATCCCCGCCGACCATGGGGCAGGTGACTTCCGCTCCTGGGACATCGAACCATTTCACACCCCATACTCCGATGTCGACGAGAAGCGCCGTGCTAACCACGCGCGAATGTCCGCAGGATGATACAAGACACGCGAGCGGAGACCTGATCCCAACTTGATGAATCGTGGTCCTGACCCGCGCACACGAAATCCCTCGAGCGTTCGTGGCGACAGCCTCAAGTATCGCGCGGCCTCACACGTGGTGAGAAGCTGCTCACCTTGAGCGGGACCATCGCTTGAAGCCTTTGTGTCCGCTCTCCAAGTCGAAGATGCGGTGGTATTCCGGGGCGGCGCCGTAGGGCTAGGCCCGCAAACTATCGACCGAGGCTCATGTGGGCCGCTTCGGCTCGTCGACGTTGGGTTGGTAGATGACTTCGTGGAGCGTTGCGCTGTTGGCGGCTTGGTTTGATATGTCATGCATCTATTGTCGCAAGGAGCCGTGCATCTCCAAACAACAATTTCCTAGCTACTCTTTAGGATCACTTAGCTACTCTTTACCCCACCAGTGGCGATGACCCGCGCTGGCTGACGCAATCTTCGGCGAGTTTCGAGCAACGCGGCCACGGACCATCAATTCTGCACGGTCGCATTAAGCGATCCAAACCTCACAAAATCGTGATGTCCGCTTAGATCCCCCTAGCTACTCCTAGTTTCGCCTTGTCCCGCGGGTTCAAAAAATGACCTTGAGTAATAGCCAAGGCTGATCAAATAACGTGCTGGTGACTGGCGCAACCACGAGGCAGCATGAAACGAGACAGCGATTTTGAGTTCGTATTTTTGACCACCGAAGAAGCAGCGGAGCTCCTCAGATTGTCGCGGAGAACATTGGAGGCGAAGCGCCGAAATGGGAAAGGCCCGCCATTCACGAGAATGGGCGATGATCAAAACTCAAAGGTCGTTTATCGGCTTGATAGTCTCCTAGACTGGTCGGCACGTATGACGCATGTGAAGGTCGTTCCAAAACCACGACGCCACGCCGACGATCTTGGCGACCAAGATGACTGGATAGGTGCCTTCTTAGCTTATAACTAAAGCGCCCCGTGCCAACCTGAATAGGCGATTAAGGCGTGAGGGGGTGGCTCGATACCCACCTCCCCGCCAAGCAGTGCAACCCTCTCACGCAGGAGGCCACGTTAACAGTAAGCAGACCCGCGACTAACTTCGTAGGCGAGCGTGTCTCATTGAACCGCAAGATGCCGCAACTGTTACGCAATCCTATGTTCACATACGCTTGATAGAGGTTCGATCCTTCTCGACCGCACCAAACTTGCGCGTAGAGGAGCGTCGGCTTTCGTAGAGGGGCGTAGAGCGCTCAGGGGTTCGAATCCCCTCGTCTCTGCCATCGTAGGGCCGCGTAGAGCAACGTAGCATTCAGGGGTTCGAGTCCCCTACGGGGCGCTGTGTTGAAACGCGCACATTAGCGTAGAGGGTAGTATGAATGCCAGGTTCGAATCCAGCCCCCTCCACCTGCTACAAGCATATAACTAACTGAAAATATTATATTTTATTGAGAAAGCGAAGGCGCGGCGCACCAAATGGCGGGCCGAAGACGATGAAACGGAGAACTACCTTTACGCTATAGCCCTCTAAAATTGAGGCGAGAGCGAATGGCCGCAATGGGGTAGGGAGCGGACTGGCAGCTTTCGGATGGCAAACTGAAGAAGCAGCCATCCTAACCGGATGCTTTTGCAAATTTCACTTCAACACCTTACGGATGCTGCGGCGCTATACGATCGTCATAGGCGACGCCCGCGCATCGCCGACGGTTGTCAAATCGGCCGTTAGTTCGCGACCGAGATAGCTAGTGTTGGCGGCAGGTTGCCCCAAGACATAAGGTTATACCAATGCGAACGGCCGCAAGCCGAATCTGTCGGCGATGGCGAGTTGAAGATCGCCGCCGATTGTAGGGCTTTCATCGTTCGCTATACGGTCTTGAATCACAAAGCGCGGCGCGCGTGAAATAGGGCGGCCCGGTACAGCCTCACCGTTAAAGGCGTTCGTGATTTCTTCCCGAAGCGCTGCGCCATCGTTCCCTAGGTATACGAAGTCATGAGTGTGCAAATTCTGGTGAGCCTCTAGCCCGACCTCGTAGACATTCTGAACGAGTTAGGGGCGAAAATGGACAATCTCCAACTGCTGCGTCCTGTGACAATAGCCGAACACGGCCACTTCAAAGATCGATTGTTGCGCCCCTATCGGTCTGTAGTCCTCGAACGTCACTTTCAGATATGCCAAAATCTGGCGGGGGATGTCCTCGATTGAGGGAATATAGGACGTTGCCGATATGAGGTTCGAGAGTAGCGGCGCAAGCCCAAGATAGCGTTTTGTCCCATAAGCGTACTGCCCGCGAAGCAGTAACCGAGCGTGTGAACGAAATAGGCTTCGCTGAAAGATCCGTTCGGTCCCGGCCGACGGCAGATGATCGGAAGCGACAAGATTTTCACGGCATCGGCAATAAGCAGATTGCCGTCCACACTGGACACTCTGCTATCGGCAGCCGCCCATAGCGATGGGTTTCCCTCGACCTCATCGTTGCGCCAAATGGGTATAGCGGTCATGGCCCTACCTTCCGCCCCGGTTAAGCAAACAGCAAAGCTGACGGGCCGCGACTGGCAAAGCAAAATCTACGGTCGAACGATCGAAATCGGGTCGTTTGCTACCGTCGCTGATCTTCAGGATTATCTGGTGAGAGCGCAGAATTGGCGGTTCTCAGCACCACTTAGTGCGAATGCGGTGATCAGCGGCAAGAGAGGGCAATCGGCGGTGTTTGGCGGAGGGAGAGAACTCATCCTCTAACTCTCTGATAAGCCATGGCGAATCGCCCACAACTCCCGCCCATTTCCAGGCATTTCCTCGTATGCGCAGATTTACCCGAGTGCAACGAAAGACAGGTGATTTCTACCAATAGACTCCGTGTCGACGGAATTTGGGCGGCAAGAACGAGGGTAGCCGTGGTTTATAAGACATGCCCGTGATTGTCGGATACTGCGGTGTTGCCAGGGCGGTGAGTTCACGCAGCCTGGCGATCCGGCTTTCTGTGCTTGGATGCGTTCGCAAGAGGGACGGCTCGGGAATGCGTCGGCCGGGGAGAAAAATTTCCTCCCAGAACCTTCCGACACGGCGTTCGAGTTTGCTCAGCGCTCTCATGAGACCCTCCGGGTCGCCGGTCAGCTCCGCCGCCGCGCGATCTGCGTCATACTCGCGGGTGCGCGACAGGCCGAGCTGCACGAGCGCCATCAAGGTGGGCGCGAAGATGAGAAGCGCCACGATATGCCACGGAACATAGACCGCGCCCGCGAAAATAAGAGGTAGGTTGAGGAGCAGCAGAAATTGTCCAAGCCAACTCGCGAGGGAAACCAACCGTGACATCATATCTGCCAATCCCATGATCCAAAGGTCGCGGTTCGCGATGTGGCCAACTTCGTGAGCCAGGACGCCGACGAGTTCGCGACCGTCGAGGAGTTGAAGGAGTCCATCGGTGACGCAGATTGTACTGTCTTCCGGACGGCCCATCGCGAAGGCGTTCGGCAACGGGCTCGATACGCGAAAGAGCTTCGGCGCGCGCGGCAAATCGGCACGTCGCGCAAGTTCCGCTATTCCTGCGACAAGGCCGGGCGCATCACGTCTCGTTATGCGCTGTGCCTGATATGCGGACAGCAAGAAGTCCTGCGGCAGATTGGGCGCAAAAATCAGACCTGCAACCATTCCGAAGGCAAGTAGCAGCCCCACCTCCGCGCCGACGACCGCTGTCATGGACACCCAGGCGATCATCGCCATAAGGCCAAGCAAGAGGGCGGATTGGACGAGATTGATAAATCGATGCCTCGTCGAGACAGCGGGCATTTCCGGCTCCTATCGCGGTTCGCCAAGTGTGATCCTGAGGCTCTTGTGTTGATCGCCGCGCCGGAGGTGCAATTCAACCTGATCCCCGGGGCGATGCGCTTCGAGCGCCGCGATCAGGTCGGCCGCTTCATCAACTCTAGTCGCTCCAAGGCCGATTATCCGGTCGCCGACTGCAATGAGCCCATCGCCGCTAATGCGGGCTGGCACCAGTCCCGCGCCGGCAGCGGGGCCGTCAGGATCGACTCCGAGGACCAGGACGCCGGAGGTGCCATCCTGCGCGAGCATCGCGTCGACCCTGGGATCGAATAAGATGCCGAGTCGTGGTGGTGCATAGCTACCGCGAGCGATGAGCTGTGGCACCACCCGGTTGACCGTATCGACGGGAACCGCAAAGCCGATTCCCGCACTGCCGCCGGATGGACTGAAAATGGCCGTGTTGACGCCGATCAGACGCCCCGCGCTGTCGATCAGAGGGCCACCGGAATTTCCGGGGTTGATTGCCGCGTCCGTCTGGATCAGGCCCCGTATCGGGAGACTGCCTTCTCCCGGCAATTCGCGGCCGAGAGCCGAGACAATTCCGGTCGTCATCGTCCAGTCCAGGCCAAACGGATTGCCGATGGCGAACACGCTCTGACCGACACGCAACTCGTTGCTGGTGCCGATGGGGATTGGCGGTGGCCGGTCAGAACCTACGCCGATATGCAGGACTGCGAGATCGTGCTCGGGGGCACGCCCCACCAGGCGCGCGGAGAAGGCACGGCCATCAGCCAGCCTGACGACTGCCCGGCTCGCGCCGGCGATAACATGATTGTTCGTCACCACATGACCGAGTTCGTCCCAGACGAATCCTGAACCGTTCCCGCGCGGAACGTCATAGGCATTCCGGGTCCAGGGATCGACTACACGCTCGGCCGTCGTGATGAAGACGACACTGTCTCGAGCGGCGTTGAATACCGTGATGGTGCTTTGTTCAAACGCCGCCAAGTCGCCGCGCGGAGCCACGGCGCGCGGTTCGGCAAACCGACCGAGCACAACGCCCTGAATGATAGGAAAGCTCTGCCACACAATTATGATAAGGAGCGCGGCAGAGGTTGCTGAAACAAGTCGAATGAAAAAGGTTCGGTTCATTGACCGCCATCTGCATTTTCAGTAGGGGGCTGTTCGCGTCGGTCCTGATCGCGCACGAGCCAATGGACAACCCCGAGCGCAAGCGCCGCGCCCGCGAGTGCGGCAATCTTGGATGATTCCGTCTCGCCGAGGTCCAGGATGATGAATTTGCGCGCGATGGCGAGGAGTGCGATCAGTATGATCGTGCGGACCTGGAGGATCCCGAAGCTGCGTTCGGTCGCAACAAGAAGGGAGCGCTTGAACTCGAGCGCGATCACCACGGTGAAGATCATGCCGAACACCACCTGAAAGGTGGCGTAATCGAGAGTGTCGAATGCCCCCAGAACCAGGCGGTTCACGACTTCGCGCATCAGCGCCCAGACCGACGCCACGACGATCGCCGCAATGATGACGCTGAGTACAAAGAGGACAACTTGCTCGAACTTCTCGTAGAGCGTCATAGCCGACCATTGTTCACGGGTCAGCCCGGATCGCTGCAAGTCTTTCATGATTGCCTCTCGAAGGTCGCCCCGGAGAGACAAGCTCCCCGGGGCTTTTCCAGACGGTGCGATATCGCACGGAGCGGAGGGGACGCCGCAAACCGGCGACACCCAATGTGGCAAATCAGCCGTTCTTGACCTCGATGCGCTTGACCTTCGCCTGCGCCTCGGGAGTCTGGGGCAGCTTGATCGTCAGAACCCCGTTCTTGAAGGACGCTTGCGCCTTTTCGCCATCCACACCGGGGGGGAGCGGAATAGTCCGGTAGATCGCGCCGTAGCTGCGCTCGGAGAGGTAGTATCCCTTTTTCTCCTCCTGGCGCTCGATCTTCTTCTCCCCCTTCACAGTCAACATGTCATCGTTGACCGTCACCTCGATGTCCTTCATCTCCATGCCCGGCAGCTCGATGGACACTTCGATCGCCTTATCGGTCTCGACCACGTCGGATTTTGCCTCGCCGTTGCCAAAGGGCCATTCGAAATGACCAACCCGGTTCCAGAAGTTCTCGAACACATGGTTCATTTCGCGCTGGAGCGTCGCGATCGGGTTGTCTTCGCTGCTCTTGGCGTCTGGCGCGCCGTCCTTGCGCGCCCAGGGGATGAGGTCTTTGATCTGCATGATATGGTCTCCTTCGGTTTTCAGGCGCCCTTGACGGCGATCCTCTTCGGCTGTGCTTCGGGGGCTCGGGGGAGCGTCAAAGTGAGGACACCTCCACGCATCTCGGCTTCGATCCGGTCGGGGTCGAAGTCCTCGGAAAGCGTGAAGGCACGCTCGAAATCGCCCTCGCCATATTCGGCATAGGCAAGTTCGAGGTTTTCCGGCCGCACCGGGTCAACCTTGCCGCGGATCGTCAACACACGATTTTCGAGCGTGATTTCGACCGTATCGGCGGCGACCCCAGGCATTTCAAGCATCATGGAGACACCCTGATCGGTCTCGACGATATCGGTCAACGGGCGTTAGATGCGTCCGCCGCCGGTGGTCTCGGGCGAGTCGGTCGGCGTCTTTTCGGCGGCTTGCGTGATGTCGGTGCTCATCGTTCCAGCTCCTCTCAGGCCGCCTTGATCTCGATTTTCTTCGGCTTTTCTTCCTCGGGCCGGGAGATGACGATCCGCAATACACCGTTCGTCATCCTCGCCTCGACCATGTCATCCGAGGCCGCGAACGGCAGGCGGATAGTGCGGGAAAACCTGCCGAAACCGCGTTCGTTGCGGCGCCAGCGCGCACCGTCGGGAACCTCGGGCGCCTTGCGTTCGCCCGACAGCGTCAGGACGTTGTCCTTGACCGAAATCTCAATGTCGCCCGGTTCGATGCCGGGAAGTTCAGCGGTGACGGCGACGGCCTCAGGGCCTTGCCAGACATTCACCGCCGGGAACGCCGCGCGGGACGACGGCCAGAAGCCGCGGTCGAGATCGCGCATCATGGAGCGCATCAGCGCGAAGGGATCGCTGCGGCGCAGATATGTCGGATAGAGCATTGCTGGCCTCCTGCTGCTGATCGATGCCCCCGAACCGGCGGCATGGTCCGAGCGGGCAACGGTGCCGGCCGGATGTGGGTTCGGAGACCGCCTATCAAGATAGGCGGTTCCTTTTATTATGCAAGCATATATGATGCATGCATTGCGCCTTGGATGGAGAGCAGTCTCTCCTGTGTCCCATGCAATCGGAGGAAAGATACCCTTGATCTCTTCGGACATCGCGCTGATCGGGACGACGATCCACCGGGTCGCGCAGCTCATCCAACAGCGGATCGACCAAGACATCCGCGGCAGCGGCCTGACCCGCCTGTCCTGGATCGCGGCAACGCATGTCGAGGATGCGTCCGGGCTGACCATCGGCGATCTGGCCGACCGACTTGAGGTCGGCCCGGCCACTGCGGGCCAGCTCGTCGATCGCATGGTCCGGGGCGGCTGGGTCGAGCGGTCGCCCTCGCCCGACGACAGGCGGGCGCAGATCGTCACGGCAACGTCGAAGGCCCGGGCGATGCTGATGGAACTCGCGCCGCGGCAATCGGCGCTCGAACATGAAATCCTGCAGGATCTGTCGGCGGACGAAAGGCGCGCCCTGCTGGCGCTGCTCGAGCGGATCAGGGCGCGGCTCGGGCGCCAGTGAGAGGGACAAGCGGCATGGAAAAGAAGACCGAATACAACATCTGGTACTGGGTGGTGGCTTTCATAGCCGTGATCTTCATCCAGGATCTGATCGCCGGCTGGCAGAGCGTCGCCCCGATCAGCTACAGCCAGTTCGAGAGCTATCTCGATGATGGCAGGGTCGCCTCGGTCGCGGTCGGGTCAGACACCATCACCGGCACCTTCACCGAACCCGTCGACGGCAAGAGCCAGTTCGTCACCACGGTCGTGGATCCCGCGATCCTGCAGCGGATCGACCGCTCTGGCGTCGAGATCACTGGCGTTCCGCAAAACACTTTTCTCGGCACGCTGATTTCTTGGGTGGCGCCGGCGCTCGCCTTCTTCGGAATCTGGATGCTGCTGTTCCGCAAGTTCGCCGACAAGCAGGGTTTTGGCGGCTTCATGCAGGTCGGCCGCAGC
This sequence comes from Hyphomicrobium zavarzinii ATCC 27496, assembly GCF_000383415.1. GTDB lineage: Bacteria > Pseudomonadota > Alphaproteobacteria > Rhizobiales > Hyphomicrobiaceae > Hyphomicrobium_C > Hyphomicrobium_C zavarzinii. The sequence goes on from NZ_KB911256.1 coordinate 301,124, forward strand.
AAGGCCAAGGTCTACATGGAGAAGGAAACCGGCGTCAGCTTTGCCGACGTGGCCGGCGTGGACGAGGCCAAGGCCGAGCTCGAGGAGGTCGTGGAGTTCCTCAGGAACCCCGCCGAATACGGAAAGCTGGGCGCACATATTCCCAAAGGCATATTGCTCGTTGGGCCGCCCGGCACCGGCAAGACGCTGCTGGCGCGCGCGGTGGCGGGTGAGGCGGGCGTGACCTTCTTTTCGATCTCGGGCTCCGAGTTCGTCGAGATGTTCGTGGGCGTCGGCGCCGCACGGGTGCGCGACCTGTTCGAGCAGGCCCGGAAATCCGCGCCGGCGATCATCTTCATCGACGAACTAGACGCTCTTGGGAGGGCGCGCTCCTCCGGCCAGATCGCCGGTGGCCATGATGAGCGTGAGCAGACGCTGAACCAACTTCTGACCGAGCTCGACGGCTTCGACCCTTCTGTGGGCATCGTGCTCCTGGCCGCCACCAACCGGCCCGAGATCCTCGATCCCGCGCTGCTGCGCGCGGGCCGCTTCGACCGGCAGGTGCTGGTGGACAAGCCCGATAGGAAGGGGCGCATCCAGATTCTCGGCGTGCACATGAAGAAGGTGACGCTCGCACCGGACGTGGACGCCGAGAAGGTCGCGGCCCTGACCCCCGGGTTCTCGGGCGCGGACCTCGCCAACCTCGTCAATGAGGCCGCGCTCCTGGCCACGCGCCGCAAGGCTGATGCGGTGACGATGGACGACTTCAACAATGCCGTGGAGCGTATCATCGCGGGGCTGGAGAAGAAGAACCGCGTTCTGAACCCGCGCGAACGCGAGATCGTGGCGCATCACGAGATGGGGCACGCGCTGGTGGCGATGGCTCTGCCCGGCACGGATCCGGTGCACAAGGTCTCGATCATCCCGCGCGGCATCGGCGCGCTCGGCTACACCATCCAGCGCCCGACCGAGGACCGCTTCCTGATGACGCGCGAGGAGCTGGAGAACAAGATCGCCGTCCTCCTCGGCGGGCGCGCGGCCGAGAAGATCGTCTACGACCACCTCTCGACCGGGGCGGCCGACGATCTGGTCAAGGCTACCGATATCGCCCGCGCCATGGTCGCGCGGTACGGGATGGACGAAGACCTCGGGCATGTCAGCTACGACACCGATCGGCCCGGCTTTCTCGGCACCGGCGACCCGTCGTCGTGGCTGAACCGCCGCTTCAGCGACGCCACGGCCGAGCGGATGGACGCGAAGGTGCGCGACATCGTGGATGGCGTGTTCAAGCGCACCCTCGCCCTTCTCGAAACCAATCGGGATCTTCTTGAGCAATCGGCGCAGGATCTCCTGCAACGGGAGACCCTGGACGAGCCCGATCTGGTGGCAATTGGGTCCAAGGTGAAAAGAACGGAAGCCGTCGCTGCGTGACACTGTCACTGGCGCAGATGATCGGCGGACAACCCTGACTGGATAAAGAAACGGAGAAGACGAATGGCAAACGGAGCTTGCGATATTTGCGGTCGCCCGGCGACGGCGCGCGTGCGCGCCTCGGTGAACGGCAGAATTCAGAACATGGAGCTTTGCGACCAGCATTACCGCGAGATGGTGCGCCGGTCGGGCCGCAGCGCATCGCCGCTGGAGTCCCTGTTCGGGCGGCATTCCCTTTTTGACGAGTTCTTCGGCGACAGCGGATTCGGCAGCCTCTTTGGTGACAGCCCGCTGCGGGGCGGCACGCTCGGCTCCATGGGTGACGGCGATGACGATGTCGTCGAGGCCACTTTCGGTGAGGGTGCGCCGCGGCGTGGATCGCGGCGCGGCGGCGGACGCACCATCGCTGACCGGCTGAGCGAACAGGGCAACAAGCTGTTGCAGGATGCCGCACAGAAGGCCGGAGAGTTCGGGCGCAGCGAGGTCGATACCGAACATTTGCTTTTGGCATTGACCTCGTCCGACGTCGTCAAGACGATCCTGGAACAGTTCAAGGTCGATGTGGACGATCTGCGGCGCCAGATCGAGAAGGAAGCGAAGCGTGGAGACGCCAAGACGGAGGGCGAAATCGGCGTAAGCCCTCGCCTGAAGGACGCGCTGAACCGGGCCTTCATCGCCTCGAACGAACTCGGCCATTCCTATGTCGGTCCCGAGCACCTTCTGATCGGACTTGCCGAGGAAGGTGAAGGCCTGGCCGCGGCGATGCTGCGCAAGCTGGGGTTGACGCCGCAGGCGCTGCGTCAGCAGGTGACGAAGGTGGTCGGCAAGGGAGCCGAGGAAGGCCGCGTCGAGACTCCGTCGAACACCCCCGATCTCGACCAGTTCAGCCGTGACCTGACGAAGCTCGCCCGCGATGGCAAGCTCGATCCCGTCATCGGCCGCGCCCGCGAAATCGAGACGACGATCGAAGTGCTGGCCCGCCGGAAAAAGAACAACCCGGTGCTGATCGGCGAGCCCGGCGTGGGCAAGACCGCCATCGTCGAGGGACTTGCACAACGGATCGTCGCGGGCGAAGTGCCCGAGGCGCTGCGCGACAAGCGGCTGGTCGAGCTCAACATCAACTCGATGGTGGCCGGGTCGAAGTATCGCGGCGAGTTCGAGGAGCGAGTCCAGAAGATCCTCAAGGAGATCACCGAGGAGAAGGACAGCCTGATCCTGTTCATCGACGAGATCCACACCATTGTCGGCGCCGGCCAGGGCGGTGGCGAAGGTGGTCTCGACATCGCCAACACCTTCAAGCCGGCGCTGGCGCGGGGCGAGTTGAACCTGATCGGCGCGACAACGCTCAACGAGTACCAGAAATACATCGAGAAGGACGCAGCACTCGAACGCCGCTTCCAGCCGGTCTATGTCGAGGAGCCTACGGTGGCTCAGGTCATCATGATCCTGCGCGGTCTGCGCGACACGCTGGAGGCGCACCACAAGGTGACGATCACCGACGAGGCCATCGTCGCGGCGGCCGAGCTTTCGGACCGCTACATCACTGGCCGCTTCATGCCTGACAAGGCGATCGACCTGATCGATCAGGCCGCCGCACGTGTGAAGATCAGCGCCACAGCGCGCCCCGTGGACGTCCAGGAGCTAGAGGCCGAGGTCGCGCAGATCAAGCGCGAGCAGGACTATGCCGCAGCCCGCAAGCAATTCGACCGGGCAGCGGAATTGAAGAGGGAACTCGAACAGAAGCAGAAGGAGCTTGACGAGCTTCTGGAGATCTGGAAGCGCGACCAGGCTTCGGCGACCGCCGAGGTGCGCGCCGATCATGTCGCGCAGATCGTCTCGAAGATCACCGGCGTTCCTGTCACGGAGCTGACCACCGAGGAGAAGGACAAGCTCCTCAAGCTTGAGGAGAAGCTGCACGAGCGCGTCATCGGTCAGGAAGAAGCGATCCGCGCCGTGGCCGATGCGGTGCGGCTCGCGCGCGCGGGTCTGCGCGAAGGGTCCGGTCCGACTGCGACCTTTCTGTTCCTCGGGCCGACCGGGGTTGGCAAGACGGAATTGGCCAAGACGCTCGCCGAGGTGATCTTCGGCGATCAGGACGCGATGATCCGTATCGACATGTCAGAATATGGAGAGCGCCACTCGGTTGCCCGACTGGTTGGTGCTCCTCCGGGCTACGTTGGATACGACGAAGGCGGGCAACTGACCGAGAAGGTGCGCCGCCGACCCTACTCGGTCGTACTGCTCGATGAAATAGAGAAGGCGCATCCGGATGTCTACAACATCCTGCTTCAGGTGTTCGACGATGGCCGCCTGACCGACGGCAAGGGCCGCGTGGTTGACTTCACCAACACCATCATCATCGCCACCTCCAACCTCGGTTCGGACATCATCCAGCGCAACCTCAAGAAGCGCGGCACCAAGGAGTTCGACGAGGCCAAGCAGAAATCCGAACTGATGGAGGTGTTGCGCGGTCATTTCCGGCCAGAGTTCATCAACCGGATCGACGAGATCATCGTCTTTCATTCGCTGAATCAGTCGGAGATCCGCCAGATCGTCGAGTTGCAGCTCAACCGGGTGAAGCGGACCGCCCTTACCCAGGGCGTCGAACTCGAACTCGATGTGAGCGTCGTGGATCACTTCGGCGCGGTCGGCTTCCGTCCCGAATTCGGTGCCCGCGAGCTACGCCGGCTGATCCGGTCGGAGCTGGAGACCGAGTTGGCTCGCGAACTGCTCTCGGGGCGGATCGAGGATGGCGACAAGGTCCGCGTCGCCTGGTCAGCGGACGAACAGAAGGTCGTGTTCGAAAAGATCGCAAGGGACACCGGTGACGACAGCCCGGACGATCCGGCCCAGGCCGGGATCGACGAGTCCAGCGCAGTTGCCGAAAACAAGGCGGACGCTCCGACGCCCGATGTCCCGGTTGACGCCAATGATAAGGAGCAGTCCAAGGACGATAAGTCTACCGGATGACGTCGTGAAGGACTGGCTGGCGCGATGACGGTCGCGCCGGCTCATTTCGTCAAAAAGCGACAAGCAAGGTCATACGGCATGGAAGTCATCAGAGCATTTCGCAATCTCGACCGGCACGGCCAACAGCGCGCGCCTGAGGTCATCGAGGAAGAGGTGCGGCAACTTGAACCGCATCTTGTACGCTTCCGCGAGGATCTCGTCCGGCTCGAAGTCGTCGCCTCCCAGACGAGCGGCAAGACGCGCATCCAGGTCAGCCTGCGCCTGCAACTGCCCTCGGGCGTGATCGCGGCACAGGAAGAGGGGTTCGAGATCGAGCCTGTCCTGCGCAAGGCCTTTGCCGACCTGCGCCAGCGGGTTGACCGGCATGTGGCGCGCCTCAAGCACGAGTCTGAATACAAGCGTCCCGCCCGCCGGCGCCGGATCGGCGCCCCGCTGCCGTCCGCGCGGGATACGGCGGAAGCGGACCGGCGCCAACTCTTCTTCGACCTGATCGAGGATCATCTCGATACGGTCTACGATACCGTCAGGCGCGAGTTGACCTATCTCGAGTGTAGCGGGTCTGTGCCGGCTGGCTACCTGAGCGTTGGCGATATCGTCGATGCGACGATCCTCAACGGGCTCAACCGCTTCGAGCGGCGGCCGACCGAATTCTCCGTCCGGGACTGGCTGACGCAACTGGCCTTCGAGACCGTCGAGGCCGAGGCGCAGGCTGCGCGCCGCGCGGTGCCCGAGGATGCCGCCTCGATCTACGAAGCGCCCGAGGCGCCTGGCGGAGAGCCTACCGAGTCTGATGAGGAGATGTTCGAGTTCTACCAGCCCGACGACGTGCTGCTGCTTGAGGAACTCGTCGCCGACGACGGTGTGGACGACCCCGAAACGGCGGTCGCTAAACGGCAGGACGCGCTGTTCTTGCATCGAGCGATCGCCGGTCTTCCGGCGCTATGGCGCAGGGTCCTGTTTCTTGTCGACCTGAACGACACCCCGCTTGAGAAAGCCTCTTCGGTTCTCGGCATTCCTGAAGACGACGTGACCCGGATCGTCCAGTCGGCTCGCAATTATCTTAGCGATAAACTGCGTGACTCAGGTCAGTCTTCCAATACCGCTCATGCGCTTTTTGAAAGTGCTCACCAGAGGAAGGTGCGAATTCCACAGCCCCTGCGGGATCGCGCCCGGCTGGAACGCGCTTTTCTGGGGGATAGCCGAGGGGAAGCACCATGATGCGCGGTCACAATCGTCCACCCGTTCCGCCGAAGATACCCGGGACCAACATGAGATCATGGGACGTTCCGACGGCGATCATCTACCGGCCGGCACGTTCCGCGATGACATCGGCGCCGCGGCCCAACTACTGGATACTGGAATTCGAGCCGTCGCGCCCGCCCCACATCGAGCCGCTGATGGGATATACCTCCAGCGACGATCCCTATCGTCCGATCCGGCTGAAATTTCCCGACCGCGAAAGCGCCGTGGAATTCGCGGAGCGGCAGGACTGGCGCTATTTCGTGCGTGAGGACGTGGCTCACCGGCATGCGCCTGACCGCTGGCGGGGAGAGGAGCGGCATCGCCTCTACAAGGGAGCCGACGCCCCGAACGCCTTTCGCATACCGTCACGCCTGGATCGGGGTCGCACGGACCACCGACGCCGGCGCGCAGTCGATCAGGTGGACCTGTCGTCGCAAGAACAGGCGGAATTCGATCCAGTTATCGAAGCCAGTCTGGAATCCTTCCCGGCCTCCGATCCCCCAGCCTGGACGGGCGTGACGATCGCCGGGAAAAAATAATGAACGGAATGGCCAGCGCGAGCGAGGATCTGCCGCTTGTTTCCCTACCTTGACAGTGTCGCGCGCCGCTACCCGCCCGTCATCGTATGGGCGGTCATCGGCATGAACGTCCTCGCCTTTCTCTATCAGACCAGCCTGCCGCCGCGCGTGCTGGACTGGTTCCTGTTCGAGTTTGCGCTGGTGCCCTCGCGCTTCTTCGGACAGCTGAGCCTCGTCGCCCCGTCCGACTGGACCCCATTCCTGACCAATATCTTTCTGCACGGCGGCTGGCTGCACCTCATCTTGAACATGTGGACGCTCTGGATCTTCGGCCCCGCCGTCGAAGATCGGCTTGGACCGGGTAGATTCACGCTGTTCTATCTGTTCTGTGGTGTGGCGGCCGGACTGGCTCACGCGCTGGCGAACCCCGACTCAGTCGTTCCCGCGCTTGGCGCGTCGGGGGCGATCGCGGGCGTGATCGGTTGCTACGCACGCATGTTTCCGGCGGCTCGGCTGGTGGTGATCGTGCCGATTCTGTTCATTCCCCTCTTCTTCGAAGTGCGCGCGGTCATTTTCGCGATGATCTGGTTTTTCATGCAGGTCATTCCCGGCTTTCTGTCGCTCGGCAGCGATCAGGCCACGGGCGGGATCGCCTGGTGGGCGCATATCGGCGGGTTTCTCGCCGGTTGGCTTGTAACGCCACTCCTGCGAAGGCGCGCCGATGCCTATCGCCACTATTATCGCGACGAGGGCATCTATGGCTTTCTGCCGGATGGCCGACGGGAAGGAGGACAAGGTCCATGGACATAATGCAGCTGTTCTGGCTGTTCTTCATCATTTCGGCGCTGCAGCCGGTTCTGCAGCGCCGATATCTTGAGGCGATGCGCACACGTAAGATAGCCAACATCGAGAAGAAGCGCGGCAGTCGCGTCATTCTGCTGATTCATCGGCAGGAGACTATGAACCTGCTGGGTTTTCCCCTGATGCGCTACATCGACGTCAACGACTCCGAAGAAGTCCTGCGCGCGATCCAGATGACCGACGATGAAGTGCCGCTCGACATCGTGCTGCACACACCGGGCGGCCTTGTGCTGGCGGCAACCCAGATCGCTCGGGCCATTCAGGGCCACAAGGGCAAGGTCACCGTGTTCGTGCCGCATTACGCGATGTCGGGCGGCACGTTAATCGCGCTTGCTGCCGACGAGATCGTGATGTGCGAGCATTCCGTGCTGGGACCCGTCGATCCGCAACTTGGCCAGTTGCCTGCTGCCTCGCTCATCAAGGTCGTCGAGGAGAAACCCATCGCCGAGATCGACGACCAGACCCTGATCATGGCCGATGTCGGTCGCAAGGCCATTGCGCAGATCGAGGCATTCGCGAAACGTCTGCTGTCCGACAAGATGGACGAGAACCGCGCGGCGTCCGTGGCGGCGAAGCTGGCGACGGGCACCTGGACCCACGACTACCCCATCTCTGCCGATGAGGCCCGCGACATGGGCCTGCCCGTTGGAACGGACATGCCCAAGGAAATACTGGAGCTGATGACGCTCTATCCGCAGCCGGTTCGGCGCCAGGGCGGTGGCGTGGAATACCTGCCAGAGCCGCGGCAGCGAGAGGTGCGCCGCGCCATGTCCACGCGCTGAATGCTTGCATCAGCCGGCCGCCAAGACCGGCTCGTCAACGAAAGGATACAGGATGCCCACGGTCGCTTGCCCGCAGTGCAATTCCACCAACAGGGTGCCGCAAGAGCGCCTGACCGATAATCCCAATTGCGGACGCTGCGGCGCGCCTCTCTTTCACGGCAGGCCCGTCACGCTTACAGCGGCTAATTTTGACCGTCATGCGAATGCCGAACTGCCATTGCTGGTCGATTTCTGGGCCGAGTGGTGCGGGCCATGCAAGATGATGGCACCCCAATTCGAGGCGGCGGCGCAGTCGCTCGAACCAAATTTCCGCCTTGGTAAGCTCGATACGGAAGCCGAACAGAAGATCGCCGGCCGCCACGGGATCCGCGGCATTCCCACCATGATCCTGTTCAGTAGCGGGAAGGAAATTGCGAGAACGAGCGGTGCAATGCCTGCCGCGCAGATAGCGCAGTGGGCGCGCTCGCACGTCTAGAGCTTACAGGTATTGGCCTTACCTGCGCCATGCCATCAGGAGAAGAACATGCATGGCGTGACCGGATTTGTCGAAAGTGCGGCCTTGTTGGTCTTTGCCGCGTTCGTGCTCGTGACGATATGTTCACGGATCGGCGTGCCCAGCATTGTCGGTTACATTCTTTCCGGCATAGTCATCGGACCTGCCGGCCTCGGCCTGATTGCCGAGAACGCTGCCCTGAGCAGCATTGGCGAGATCGGAGTTGTACTCCTGCTGTTCGCTCTTGGCCTGGAATTCTCGTTCGAGAAGCTCGTAACGCTCAGGAAGCATGTTTTCGGTCTTGGAGCCGTGCAGGTTGCAGTCACAACGATAACGGTGTCGTTGGTAGCGAGTCTGATCTTCGATCTCGCGCCCGTCCCCGCAATCCTCATCGGCGGGGCCGTTGCCATGTCATCCACAGCCATGTGCCTCAAGGTGCTCGCAAGCACGAACGCTCTGGGATCGGCCCAAGGACGTCTGGCCATTGCAGTGCTTCTGTTTCAAGACTTGGCAGCTGTCGCATTCCTGCTTCTGCACGATTCGATGAGTGGAGCCGCCGAAGGGTATGGCGTGATAACGGTCGTCGCCAGTGCAATGGCATTGGTTGCAGCTCTGTTCATTGCCCGTGGCCCGTTGCAGGTGCTTGCCCGTTGGGTAGCGTCGCGTGGCGATCCGGAACTTGCCCAGCTCCTCGCGCTCACCATTGCACTAGGGTCTGCGATTGTCGCGGCCTCCGCCGGTCTTTCTCCGGCACTCGCCGCATTCGCGGCCGGCATGATTATTGGCGAGGGTGATGCGCGCCATGCTGTCGAGAACGAGATTAGGCCCTTCCGCGATTTGTTTGTCGGGATTTTCTTTGTCGGCATCGGGACGCAATTGCCACTATGGACTATTCCATCTGCATGGCCTGTCGTGCTGATCTGGCTCGCAATTATTTTCGCGGGAAAGACGCTGATTGTCTTGGTCGTCGCCCGATCATTCGGCGAGTCGCTCCAGACCTCGTGGCGAACTGGGATGATTCTGGCCCACGGAGGAGAATTCAGCCTGATGCTGCTATCGGTTTCTTCGGCATCGGGCATTGTCGCCGACGAGTTCGCGGGCCCCCTCCTTCTCGCGATTGGAGTTAGCATGCTGGCCGGGAGTGTCACGGTCAGATGGGCGGGGCTAAAGGTTTAGAAGGGTCAACATCAAGATAACCATATTTCTCAGATTACTAAGAGCACGCCCGCGACTGGTCGCGCATCACGGCGTAGTCGGTCAGCATTTCCGCGAGCGCCGATCCCTGTGGCAGCAACGCCAGCTCCTCGGCCGCCCGCGCCTGGAACTCCCTGCTGTACTCGACCGAGGGCGGACAGACGGTAGCCGTGCGAGGTTCAGAAGTGGCCGTCGCGCAGGCGGTCAGCGAGATCGCTGCGATTACGAAGGACGGCGAGCTGCCGCGTCGAGCATCTGGCGTTGGATGTCATTGAACTTCTCCGAGGTTTCGAGGCGTTCGGCGAGGCGTCCCGCTCGCCCGGAGCGCCGGAGTGAGAGCAGGAACAGGAACACGGCGAGTGCGATGGCGCCGTAGCGCAGGGCCGCCCGCATCCACGGGGCGGCGGCGATCCCGGTGAACAGAGCGGCGATCATCGACGCCCCCGTTTCCAGTCGTCGATGCGGGCGTAGATCGCCACGGCAAGGCCCGCGATCGCCACGGCGATGAACACCCAGCGCAAGGTGTCGAGATAGGGGACGAGCGGCAGGATCGCGGTCTGTGTCTCCGTCAGAACGCTCTGCGCCACCTCGACACCCGCTGCGCCCAGCGTGGCCACGCCAGCTGCGCCGCTGCCCTTCATCGTTCGGCTGTCTGCCAGGACCTCCCGCACGGGCGACGTTTCCGCGGCGAACGCCGTCGCCCGCACCGGGAACCGCTCGCCCCATTGCCGAGCCGGCCCGAGATCGATGTGCATGAAGCCCGAGCGCGGATAGTAGCCGAAGCCGAGGAAGCCGACGGCTCGGGCGGCAGCCTCGAAAGCCACCGGATCGTGATTCGCCATGGCGATGTCAAAGGCCGTGCCGTCCATGTGCTTCGAGCGTGGCGCGCCGCCGACGGCCCGGTTATGCGCCGGACTGCGGTATCAGGGCGTTCCTGTCGGCACCATCAAACGCTTCGCCACGGGCAAGGGCAACGCCGGCAAGGAAGCCGTGCTCGCCGCGATGCGCCAGCGCGGGTTCCAACCCGCCGACGACAACGAGGCCGACGCGATCGCGATCCTGCTTTGGGCGATGGAGACCCGGGGAGGTGTGCTGTGAGGTGGACGCCGAGCCTCGTCGAGGAACGTCTCGCGGAAGCGGCCTTCGTGCTCAAGCGCCTGCCCGAACCCCGGCGGCAGGGATATTTCAGCGTCTGGCCGGAGATCCTTCACAGCTTCGCCGACAAGGTCGGACAGGAGCCGATGCGCGTCATCCCGTCAGGGCAGCCTGAACCGGCCCGACTTCGTTATTCTACCCGATGGCAGTGTAGGACTATTTGCCCGCCCCGCGTTCGATGAGCAGCACGAAGTTATTGGCGTGGAGCACTTGATTGTTGTCGAGTTGAAGCGGCCCGGCATTCCTATCGGCATGGATCAGAAGAACCAAGCATGGAAGTATGTTGTTGAATTGCAGACTCACGGATTGATTGACGATTCTACGCGTGTGACCTGTTTTGTCCTGGGATCGCGACTAACGCCGCGTGAAGGCGTCCGTGAGGAAGGGCCGACCAAGATTATCCCCATGGCCTATGAAACATTTATCCGACGTGCTGAAACTCGGATGCTTAATCTGTATGCACGGCTTTCCGAGGCACCATTCCTGCGTCAAGCTGGCTTGGATGCCGACAGCTTCGTGAAAGAGCCAATCGCACGCCAAGGTGGTTTCGACGTGTAGTTGATCTGGCAGGAAAAAAGTTCTGTAACTTAGGGCTCTGCCCTCGGCGCACTTCGAAAGGCTTCCGCCCAGCTTCCTCCGCGCGTGACGCGCTCCGTGCAGCCGGTTCCCCGCGAAGCCTCCCTCCGTTTGCACACCCGGTCTCGGCGACGGCCAGAAGGTCAGGCGCGGCGTTCCGCTTCGCTGACCTTCAGACCCGAGGATCAGAGACATGGCCAACGTATCCGACAGCAATCCCCGCATCTATGTCGCCTGCCTTGCCGCCTACAATAACGGCTATCTGCATGGGGCTTGGATCGACGCGGATCAGGACACCGATCAGATCAGGGATGAAATTGCCGCGATGCTTGCCCGTTCCCCTGTAGAGGGCGCGGAGGAATACGCCATTCACGATTATGAGGGCTTCGAGGGCGTTAGCATCTCCGAATATGCCGGCATCGACACCGTGGCGCGGATGGCCGCTTTCATCGCAGAGCATGGCGCACTTGGCGCGGGCCGGCTGGAGCAGTTCAGCGGCGACATGGACCAAGCCGAATCCACGTTGGAGGATTGCTATCATGGTCAGTTCGCCAGCCTCGCCGACTACATGGAGGAATTGACGACCGAGAGCGTCACGATCCCCGAGGCGCTGCGCTACTATGTCGATTGGAACGCGATGGCGCGCGACGCCGAGATGGGCGGCGACCTGTTCACTATCGAGACGGCGCACGGCGAGGTCCATGTGTTTTCCAACAGGTGAGTACATGACTGCCTGTCCGTGCTCATACGGGCAGGCAGCTCCAAAGCGCCGGCTGTTGCCAAGCTAAAAACACCAAAGAATGATCGGGTTAGCCGCTCAAGGTATCTGCTTTGAGCGGGTTCTATATTTTCGGTGATCCTTGAACCTCTTTTTGCCGGGCGCTGCCCAGCATCCCGGCTTGGGGAGGAGACGCCATGCTCAGCATCGATTGGCGATCTCCGGCGGCATACGGGCATACAAAGCACATCCCTGCCGCTGGTTTCGCTTGGGAATACCTGCGCCGTAACGACGAATATCGTCGGGACTGCCAGACCATCGCATTGACCGGAGGGGCGGCTGCCCGCGACCTTGAAGAGTTCGCGCATCGATGGGGGTTGCGATTTCCCGTGCGATCCCGACGCGCCGCATGATCGTCAAACGCCGATCTGGTGTCCGCGCCTTCAGCCGAAAGCTGTGATGTTGTCGCCTGTAGATCACAAGGACGGCGACACCGAGCCAATATTGACGCTGGCGCACCTAGACGGCCTAGACCTGCGCCCCGCTGCCGATGGCTGGCACGGCCTCTGGCAGGTGGATGGCATTGCACATCAGTTCTGGCTTCCCGAGGCAGTTCCGGATGCCACCGCCTTCTATGCCGTTACGCTGCCGATGGATTCATTTCTGGAGCTGCGCGCTCACGCCGCCCGCCGTTTTTGGCGTTCCCTCAGCGGCCGCGCGCCCGGTCCAGATTTCCGGGCCGTTCCCGCCCAGCTCCGGCAATGGCATATCCTGTCCCTGCGCGCGCTCGACGCTCGTCTGAGCGGCGAGAGCTATCGCACCATCGCCGAAATCCTGCTCGGCTTTCGCGGCACCAAGGAGGATTTCGAGCGCGACCCGCGCAAGAACAAGGCCCGCCGCCTAGTCGCGCACGGCATCAAAATGATGCGCGGGGGCTATCGCCTACTGCTCCATTATCCGATCAAGCCCAACAAGCGTTAATCGTGCTGGCGTGGCCCTCACGCCTTGTTGGCTGCCGCCTGCTCCAGAATTCTCCGATAGCCCTCACGCGACAGCCATTGCGCGCGTTCGAGATGGCTTTGCCAGCAACGGCGTGTGCGAGGTTCATCGGCGGCCGGATCACGGTGTAGCACGATCTGCGCGACTTCCTTCCAGTCCGCGCCGTCGGCCTTCGCATCCAGCAAACGCAGATAGGTGACGTAATGCCGTTCGTCATAGACGGTTAAGGCGCGCGGGCGGCAGGCGATGTGGTTGATCCAAAATCGAAGGTCATCGCGTCAACAGTTCAGTCGCCGTCCCGGTGTGGAGATGTCAACACACAATCGAGGTCCGACGCTATCCCCCTGACGTAGGGCGGTTGGGAGAGGCGTCCCAGAAGCCGACATCGCGATGGGGGGAGGTGGACAGCCCCGCATGTATCGTGTGACGTCCGTCTTCGAATAAGTAGCGGTTGTCGTTCAGCGCTTTGTTAGCGTCTGCTTCGGTACCCGATATATTGCTCTGCAACCAAATCGTGCGACACTGTCCATTGATTGGCCGAGGAACATGTTTTGCTCGTCGCGGCCCTTATTCCCATAGTACAATGCGTCTCGATTAAGTCGCGTGGGGGATGTCATGGTGCAATTCGTCGTGAAGGGTCCTTTTCCCGTTCCGTTAAGGAAGGGGGTGACCGGCGGAAGACTCATCCATCAAGAGCAATTGAAAGTAATCGTCCAAGAATGCGACGACGTCAGCAAGCCCGGCTGTTACGTCTTCTCCTGCGCCTCTGGACGCGGGAGCTTGCCGGTCTATGTGGGGAAGGCATCTAAGAACATCTTCAAAGAAGCCTTCAACGACCGCAATATCAACAGTCTGAATGAGTATCTAAGTAACAGACGTAAGGCCAAGATTGAATTTTACGTCATCCATCAAGCGAATGTGCGCGGTCAAACAGGCAACGAGACATGTATTGATGACATTGAAGACTGGCTTATCGGCTTTGCCAGCCGTCGCACCGCTCAGCTTCTTAATATCCATGGGGCACGCCCGACGAAGTGGTCCATCGCTGGTGTAGCAAACCACGACGGTAGAGGGCACCCTGGTTCGTCGGTGTTATCGTTCAAGGCCATGATGGGCATGACGACGAAGAGGCCGAAAGGTGTTCCTCGGAGTTCCATCGTCGAAGATGCAGAGATAACGCCTGAAGCCATCGAGAGCGCGAGCCCCGAGATTGAAGAGGCGGCTGAGATTGAAGACGAAGTGGGAAGCGACCAGGGGGATACCTTGCGGGGAAGCTCACCAGAACTCCCGACTTGAACGGTGGCTTGGTGTGGGTGACACGATTGGGTGGCCTTGGCATCACCGGAATCGTTGTCAGGAAGTTTGATTGACGATTGGTCCCAGGAGCCGACATCTAGCTCCGATCGGTTCGAACTGCGGACAGCTGTGTTAGTGGCGTCTGCTTCTGTTTGCCTAGCGATTCATCGGGGCGGCCGCACAGTCTCTTTCTCTCCACGTCTGCTGCCTATTTCCTGCAGGGAGGTGATGAACGTGCACAAGCGCCGCCCTCACCTCCGCAACACGAGGGCAGAGTGCAGCAACGACCACACGCATGCAGTGGAAAACCTGCTGATGCGGGGCGACGGCAGCTGCGATTCACGCCAGACATTTTTTTTTGGCTGCTTTTCAGCATAACATTTCGAAAGTCTTCTTGCTGAACGAACGCTTTCGGCCCTTCTGACTTCTGGAGCGGTGGGCGCCAATAGATTCCGAGGTGGGGGATGGTTCGTGTTGACGCCTATCAGAAGCCGCGCTGGCTGAGGGATCTGCAGCGGTTCCTTCCTCTAAAGAGCCAGTTCGTCCTCACCGGCAATGTTCGCGACCTGCAGGCCCTGGAAGCTATCCCGGGGCAGATGACTGCGGCATCCCTGATGACAGCGCTTGCGACAGAGCTCGTCGCCAGCGGCTACCAGCATGTGGTCTCCTACGAGCCGACCACTGGCTTTCGCATGGCCGACACACTGTCGGGCACGCCTCCGGATGGCGATGCGGTACTCAGCCGACTAGGCCTGACACCGGCAAACGGGATCGCACCGGCGGGACTCGATCTACTCACATCCACACTGGAGCGGATCGTCTCGTTTGACGACGGACCTATTGCCCTCGTGGTGGACTTCGCGTCACGGCTGATCGTCCGCAATGAGTTCCTCCAGCCGCACGAGCATCAGCTCTTCATGCGTGCCCAGGTTCTTTCGCAGACGGCCCGGCCGAGACCGCATGGCCCGCAGCGGACGCCGTTCTTCAATTCCATCGTGTGGATCGTCGACAAAGAAGGCGATCTGCCGGACTGGTTCCTCTTCAACAATGCCCGCCTGCGACACATTCCGATCGCCAAGCCCGACCACCTTGCGCGAGGTGCGCTGGCGCGCGTCCTTATCAAGACCATGCCGGCAGGCGGACAAGCGAGTGCGGAGGCCCTCGCCGCCTCTGCCGACGCTTTCGTCGATATGACCGACGGCCTGCTCCTCACGGACCTCAACGCGATTGCGCAACTGGGTCGCAGCGAGAGCGTCACGTTCGACCGGATCGCCGATGCCGTGCGACGCTACAAGGTCGGCGTGACCGAGGACCCGTGGAGGAGGATCGACCGGCGCAAGATCGAGGCGGCGCCGGCCTATATCCGCGGCCGGGTAAAGGGCCAGGATCATGCCGTCACGCATGTGCTGGATATCGTGAAGCGGGCACTCACCGGTGTCGGCGCACCGCGCCGCGGCGGGCGGCCGCGGGGCGTCGTGTTCCTGGCAGGTCCCACTGGCGTCGGAAAAACCGAGCTTGCCAAGGCTATTACGTCGCTGCTGTTCGGCGATGAAAGTGCCTACATCCGGTTCGATATGTCCGAGTTCGGCGCGGAGCATTCGGACCAACGCCTGATCGGCGCTCCGCCGGGCTATGTCGGCTATGATGTCGGCGGCGAGTTGACCAACGCCATTCGCGAGAAGCCCTTCAGTGTTGTTCTGTTTGACGAGATCGAGAAGGCGCATCCGCGCATCCTGGACAAGTTCTTGCAGATTCTCGACGACGGCGTGCTGACGTCGGGTCGCGGTGATCGCGTCTACTTCTCCGAGGCACTGATCGTCTTCACCTCCAACCTCGGCATCTATCGCGAGGACCCGTCAGGCGAACGCGTCCTCAACGTCTCGCCCAACGAGCCTTTTGCGGCGGTCCAGGCGAACGTGCGCCGCGAAATCGAACGCCACTTCAAGATCGTTCTCAACCGGCCCGAAATTCTCAACCGGATTGGCGAGAACATCATCGTCTTTGATTTCATCCGGCCGGAGGTCGCCATCCAGATTTTTCATCAGATGGTGGATGCGACGCTGGCCGATCTGGCGCATGGCGGCACACACGTTTCGATCAGCAACGGCGCCCGCGAACAGCTGGCGATTTTGTGTCTGGAGGATCTGTCGAACGGGGGACGCGGCATTCGCAATCAGGTCGAACGCCATCTTGTCAATCCGCTGGCCCGCGCCCTGTTCGACTTCGGCGATCCGCAGGGATCTCGCCTGTCGATTGCCGAGGTTGAGAAAGGAGCTGTCACGTCGCTGCATCTGGCGAGGTTGCCATGATCAGTACGGATCTTCCCATCAGCCTGTCCCGCCTTCACTTTCCGGTCACCGCCTTGGGGCCAGGCCGCCGGGTTGGCATCTGGTTTCAGGGCTGTTCAATCCGATGTCCCGGCTGCATCTCTGCAGACACCTGGGCGGCGATAAAGCCGTCATCGACGGTGGGCGGCGTTCTGGCGGCGATCAGACCGTGGCTTGCCACGGCAGATGGTATCACGATCTCGGGCGGCGAGCCCTTTGATCAGGCCGGGGCGCTCGAAGTTCTGCTGCGGGGCCTGAGGGCCGAGAGTGCGGGAGATATTCTCGTGTTCTCTGGCTATCCGCTGGAGGCACTCCACGCGCACCTGTCGCGCATGCGTGGCCTGATCGACGCCATTGTCAGCGATCCCTTCGAGCGAACGGCGACGCAGTCCCTTCGCCTGCGCGGCAGCGACAATCAGAGATTGACGTTCCTGACTTCACTCGGCCGCCACCGCTTTGCCGCTTACCAGACATCGCGCGACAACAGCGATCGCCATCTCGACGTTGCTTTCGACGAAGCCGGCACCGTCTGGTTCGCCGGCATTCCGGATCGTGATGACTTCGCGCGCCTCAACGCATGGCTCACCACCCAAGGGCATTGCGTGGCGACTTCGGAGGACAAGAGTTGTCGGTGATGCCCAGCAGTCATATGCGATGGTGCCCGAGCTGTGAGAGCGAACGCGATCTCGGCGAGGTCTTCTGCGAGGGATGCCTCGAAAAGGGCTTTGAGCCCTGGCCAATCTCACAGGAACCCATTCGGCCGAGCGGTTGGCGCCCCGCTACCACGCCGAGCGACCCGTCGGAACCTGCGCAGTATGTCTGTCCAAACGGACATCCGATCACGGCGGGGGATCTGATCTGCCCCGAGTGCCATGTCGACATTCCGGCACTTGGCGACACCATCGAACGTGGTGGTTTCAGCGAGCCCGATCCGCCGCCCTATGAACCGCCGCCGGAAATCGAAACTCCCGACACCATCGACGGCTGGCGCTTGGATCGTCGACTGAGCACGCCAGGACGGGTGCGCGAGCGTTTTGTCGCCACGCGGTGCGATGATGACCGATCGGCCGTACTGACATTGTACGCTCATGGCCACGAGCCAGATCCGTCCGTCTATGCCCTGCTGCAGCGATTGCCGCGTGATCACGTGCCGGAGCTGCTTGCCACCGGCCGTTGGAACGATCGCGTCTACGACATCTGCGAGCACATTGAAGGCGGATCGCTCGCCGACCGTTCCTACTCGGGGGCCGATCTGGCGTCCGTCCGCCATCTTGCCTTGGAGATTGGAAGTGCACTCAGGACCTTTGCCGAGTTCGGATTGCGACATCGGGATCTGAGACCGGGTAACATTCACGTCCGGGCCAGTGAGCCGCTCGACCTGGTGATCACCGGCTTCGGATCGGCACGGCTTTCTGAGTTCGATCTCGACATCGTCGCTCCACTCGAAACGACACCGTATACGGCGCCGGAAGCTGTCGTCGGCGCCGTCGCGCCGGCGTCGGATTGGTGGAGCTTGGGCATGATTCTGCTCGAGCAGGTCACGGAAGGCCGTTGTTTCGACGGTATCAATCCCCGTGTCTTTCTGGTCCACGCTCTTGCGACCGGTGTCGCGGTACCCGGCGACCTCCCGCCTGAGCTCCAGACAGTGCTACGCGGCCTTCTGGTGCGCGACCGGACCAAACGCTGGGGCTGGCCGCAGCTCAAGGCCTGGCTCGAAGGCGAGGCCGTCGACGTCCCGGCAGACGCGGCGGTCAGCCCGGAGACGGGCGCTGGTCCGGAGATCCGTCTCGGCAACAAAGCTTACAGGAGCCCGACGCGCTTCGCGCTCGAGGCTGCCGACGCACCCAACTGGGATGAGGCGCGCGATCTCCTCCTCCGCGGCGAGATCGCGACGTGGGCGGCGGAGATCGGCCTGCCGGATAGTGCTGTCTCGATGCTGCGGCAGATCACGCGCCACGATGGGCTGCACGATGACTTCCGGCTGTCGATCGCACTGAAGCTGCTCAATGAGAACATGCCGCTGGCCTGCCGAGGCGACATCATCAATCCGGCATGGCTGCTCGAACATAGCGAGTTGGGCTACGCGTTGATAGCGGGGCCGGCGCCGGACATTCTGGCCGGCATGGGTGCGGAGCCCTGGCTGTCGCGCCTCAAGATGCGTGCCGGCGCTGTGCGCGAGAAAGCGAGGCACCTCGAGATCAATCTGGAAGAAGCAACGCTGCGGGCCTATCTTCTGGCGACCTCGCGCGCGCGGCTTGCCGCGGAATGGGACATACGACGCCGGCTCTTTCCGGATACGGAGCACGCTGGCATCGCGAGCCTGATGGAACGGCGCCAGTCGGCCGAAGGGGATTTCATCATCCTTCTTGCCGCCGATCCCGGCTATTTTCGCAGCCGCGATGAGGTCATCGGCGAAGCGGAGCAGCTGGCGCAGCGGGCCGGCATTGCCCTGTTCGATCGCGCGGCAGCCGCGCGTCATCTCGATCTCTCCCGCCGTGATCTGATCGCCGAAGTCCGGCGTCGGACCGGCGATCTTGCGCGTTGCGGGATTGCGCGCGCCGATGAGTGGGTGGAACAGCTCCGTCTGGAGCGGCGACTGCCAATCGGGCGCGCGCTGGTGTTACTGGCCATTCCGGCGGAGCAATGGCGCGAGCCGCCCAAGCATGAGTACTACCAGCGCATTCTCGATTATTTCGAGAAGAAGGTGACGATCTCGCTGACGCGCGGCCCGCTGGTACGCATGATTATCGGCAAGACGACGCCGCGCATTGACGTCTGTGAGTTGGGGAGCGCGCGGCGGCGCCCGGACGACATGGTTGCACATGTGCTGCGACGCTCGGATCAGTCTTTCGAGATTGATCCAGCTGTGTTCGCGACACCGGAGAGCTCTCCGGAAAGCCGGCTGCGCCATCTCGTGCAGGGCGCAGCCCTCTACAAGCGCGACACAGGCATCGATGGCCTCTATCTGGGGTTTCCCTTCCTCATCGCCCGCGACGGCAGGGTGGCCGTCAAGCCGCGCATCGCGCCGATCCTGCTCTGGCCGATACGTGTCGACGCGGCGGTGGGTGTGCGCGGCAATGTTTCGGTTGCGTTCGACCGTGACCGGGAGGATGTCCGCATCAATCCGGCGCTGGAGGGGATCGTCGGGGTCGATGAGATCGGCCGGTGGCGAGATGTGATCGAGGAGCTGCTCGGCCGCTCGGCGCTGAGTCCCGGCGATGTCATGGATGCTTTCAGCGCCTTGGCAACGTGCGCCGGGCAGGAGCTTGCCAGGTTGCCGGGGCGTGACGTTCAGGTGCCACCGGGGGCACGGCAGGCTGTTCCGTCCGCTGTCATCTTCCATCTCTCATATATCGGGCAGGCGATCGTCGATGATCTGCGGCGGCTAAAGGCCAGGGCGCCGGATACCACAGCTCTGGCCGCGCTTCTTCGTATCGTGAGCCTGGAAGCCGACGGTCCGTCACCGCCGTCGCCGCGCGAGATCGATCGCTTCTTCAGCGCGGCAAGCGATCCGTCGCAAGAGGCGGCGGTGTTCGCGGCGCGCAATGCGCCGGGGCTTCTGCTCGAAGGACCGCCGGGGACCGGCAAGAGCCAGACCATCGTCAATATCATCGCCGATGCCATCGGCCGGAAGCGGAGCGTGCTCGTCGTCTGCCAGAAGCATGCGGCAATCGACGTCGTGCGAAAGCGCCTGGAGAAGGAAGGACTGCAGGACCGCTGCATCATGGTCACGGACATCAACAAGGATCGGCAGCCCGTGCTGCAGATGATCCGTGACCAGGCCATCAATCTGCGGCGGAACCCCGGTTCGGCAGACGCAGCCGTGCGCCGGAAACGGCAGCAGCTTGCCCATCTGATTGAGGAACTCGAAGGTCAGCTCGACCGCCGCCATGAGGCCCTGCATCAGGCCGACGACGAAACCGGCTTGAGCTACAGGACGCTCCTGGGCGAACTGATCGAGCTGGAGGCGGACGGGCCGGCGCCGATCGACGTGCCGAGATTGCGCGGCCTGCTTGAGACATTGCCAGCGGCGCAGAGGGCGGCGATTGAGGAGTCCTGCGCCTCGCTGGCGCGCTATTGGCTGCCTGCGCGCTTTGAGGGAAATCCTCTTCATGCCCTCAAGGCCTTCCACGCCGATCCAGCCACGCTTCGGGCCTTCCTGACGGATTTCGAGCTTTTTGCCGCGGCGGAAGCGCAGCGCCAAGGGCTGATCTCGCAAGGTACTGCAGCCTTTGAGGTCGCGGATGCCGAGGCAACACGCGTGTGGGTGTCGGAGGCATCCGAAATGAGTGCTCTGTTTAGAGCGGAGCAACGTGGCAATGTCGCCTTATGGATCTCGCTGTTCGCACCCGGCGCCGGTGCCCGGGCCGGCAAGAGCGAGGGTGGAAAACAGCTCGAGGAGCTCGACGCGCTGATCGCCTGTCTGGAGACGCTGGACTCGTCCTTACCATCCAGCGAGATGGCAAGCATTCTCCTCACCCTCGATGACGACACGCTTCGCGCGCTGGCGGGCGCGTGCGACCGTGCTTCCGGGCCGGCCTCTTTAATTGGCCTCCTCAATCCGTTCAGATTTCTTGCTTTACGGCACCTGAGGCGCTTCCTGCGCGAGTGCGCGCCCGGGATCGTCGGCGACGTGCCCGCGTTGGTCGGGGCGGTACGGTTTGAGCGCGAGCTGCGGACACTCAAGCAGCGTCTCGCCGTAGTGCTGGTGCAGTTGCGGATCAACGATCTGACGCTCGCCTCCATGCCATGGGCGGGCGTCACCCGGCTTGCCATGCACTTGCGTCAGTCGCTTGGCGACGTCGAGAAGCTGGCGCAGCTCCTCGAACGCGGGCCGCGGATCGATCTGGCCCTGCAACACGCCGAAGCCGGCACCTTGCCGGCATTCCTCGAGGAGGTGGCGGCAGCGGTCAGACGATGCGACACGCGCGCGGCAAGCGCGGCCGCGCTGGCCGCCCTGGACAACTGGTTCGAGGACCCGTGGTTGTCGGCCTGCCGATCGGCGATCACGACCGGCCAGTCGAACATGTCGTCGCTGTCAACGATCGCAGGCGCCCTGCCGACGCTGGAGGCCTTCCAGCAGTTTCGTCGGCGTGCCATGGGTCTCGACGAGGCGACATTGAAGGTGTTCGCGCATCTGCGCGATGTCGAGACCCAGATGAGCGCCCTGCCGACGCATGAGTTGAGCGCCATGGTCCGGCGCATCATAGCACGTGAGGCCCGTCTCGCCATCAAGGCGTCGCTAGAGGCGCGCGAACCGGCACTGCTCCTCGATCAGACCGAGATGGAGGGCAAAGCCCGGGCGCTTGGCGATGCCGACGTGGAGATGCGTCGGCTCAATGGCCGGCTCTTGGCCGACGGTATCGAGGCATCTCAGGTGCAGGGGACGCAACAGACGTGGACGAGCATTACGCGACTACGCGCCGCGCGCGGCGTGCCGCGCTCCAGCATTCGCGATCTTATCGAGAGCGGTCGCGATGTTGGGCTTTTTGAATTGCGCCCGGTATGGCTTGCCAACCCGGATGTCGCCAGTCGCATCCTGCCTCTCACGCCGGGCCTGTTCGATGTCGTCGTCTATGACGAGGCTTCGCAGATGCCGATCGAGTATGCCTTGCCAACACTGTTCCGTGCGAGGCTTGCCGTCGTTAGTGGAGACGAGAAGCAGATGCCGCCGACGTCGTTCTTTGCGGGGCGCATCGAAGATGACGAGGACGCGGAAATCGACGATAGCGAGCCCGATGGGCTCAGCGACAGTGCAAGAGACGCTCTCGAGGAAACCTGGAATCGGCGCGAGATCAAGGACTGCCCAGATCTTCTCAACCTGGCCCGCGTGTCGCTGCCCTCACGGGGGCTTGAGGTCCACTACCGCTCGGCCTACCGCGAGCTGATCGCATTCTCCAATGCCGCTTTCTACGGCAATCGCCTCAACGTTCCCGTTCAGCATCCCGAAGCCGTCGTACGGCGTGAGCGGCCCATCGAGGTCATTCAGCTCAACGGCATCTATACGCAACAGACCAATCCGACCGAGGCTGATCGCGTTGTCGAGCTGCTGGAAGGCTATTGGAGCCAGCCACCTGAGCGACGGCCCTCCATCGGTGTCGTCACATTCAACCGCAAACAGGCCGATTTGATCGAAGACCGGCTCGAGGCCAGAGCGGAGCAGAACGCGGCCTTCCGGGAAGCCTATATCGCCGAGCAGCAGCGCACGCTGGAGCACGAGGATATCGGTTTTTTCGTCAAGAATGTCGAGAACGTGCAGGGTGATGAGCGCGATCTGATCATCTTCTCGACGACCTTCGGTCGCAACGAGCGCGGTGTGTTCCGCCGCAACTTTGGTGTTCTCGGACAACAGGGCGGACGGCGCCGCCTGAACGTTGCCGTCACGCGTGCCAAGAAGAAGATCATCGTCGCCACGTCCATCCCGATCGGCGAGGTCTCCGACATGCTCTCGACGCATCGTCCGCCGATGACGGAGCGCGACTACCTGCAAGGGTATCTGGAGTTCGGACGGTCCATTACGGCGCAGGATCTCGACGCTGGACGCGCCTTGTGCCGGCGCATGGTGACGGAAGGCTCGCGGGGTGAACGACGCAGACATGATGTGACCGATGGGTTCGTGCGATCCGTCGAACGTTTCGTCAGTGGGTTGGGGTATGAGGCCACGCTGGGCGGGGAGAGGGATGCCTTCGCTGTCGACCTCGCCATTGTCGACCCGCGCACCGGCCTGTTTGGCGTCGGCGTCGAGTGTGACGCGCCGCGCGATGCCATTCTGGCGCGCGCCCGAGCCCGCGAGTTGTGGCGGCCGAAGATTCTCGCTGGCACGGTGCGGCAGCTGCATCGGGTTTCATGCGCCGACTGGTATGAGCGGCGGACCTAGGAGCAAGAGCGCCTCCGTCTGGCCATCGAGGCCGCGCTCTCAGCCCCCTCAGGGAGAACAGCATGAGTGGTCCCAAGGTCGTGCGGATCGTGACGCGCGAAGAAATCATCGCCATCTGCGAGCAGCATCTCGCCCGTCTTGACGCGGCCATTGCCCACTGGACGCGATCGGGGCAGCGCAACAGCACGATCACCGAGGCCGAAATCGCTGAAGTGCACCAACGTCGTGACCAGTTGCGCGCGCTTCTGGCTGAGGATGCCTTCGTCGAGCTTCAGAAGGCGGTACCAGAGGAGATCGCATTTCTCGATGCGGACACGCAGTCTCGGCTTGCGCGCGCGGTTGAGCGTGCTGCTGCCGAACGCACGCGGCACCGCCGCCGCGCCGGCGCGGCCCGGACGGTGCTGGCTGAGCTCAGAGCCAGTGGCAAGCCAGTGCCGAGCGAGCTCTCGACTTCACTCGAGGCGATCGTATCCGGTACGACAGGCGATCAGGACGAGGAAGGTGCGTTCGCCAAGGCCTTTGCCCTGCTTAGCGGCAACGGCCCTGCAAACGCCGTCCCTGGGCAGACACGTGACATTGCGATCCGGCTCGGCGCAGGCGAACGCCCAAGGAGCCTTGCCGAATGGCGCACCACCATTATTGACAATGAGCCTGATGACCGACTGGTCCGCGTCGATGGCCTGATTGTCGAGCTACAGCTCATCGATGAAGACGCGGGTGCAGCGTTCGTACAGCGCTTGGCTCAAATCAACGCCGAATCCGCTGCGGCGCGCGCGAGTCTGCTCGTCGACAGCCTCATTGCGGATTTGGCCGAGGCGACGCGCAAGGCACGGGAACGGCGCGACTTGCACGCAAAGCTGCGCGCGCAGCTGGCCGAGATCCAACGCTTCTCGTCGGCACCTGCTCGAGCCCTAGCCTCGGATATCGAAGCGGCTCTCGCGGCATCCGACACCAGCGGAGTCGATAGCCTGCTCGCAGCGGCGGCTGCCCAGGTGAAGGCAGAGATCAACCGCATCGCTGCAGAGGCGCGCCGCCAGACGATCCTTCAAGGATTGTCGAGCCTCGGGTATGAAGTTCGCGAAGGGATGGCCACGGCCTTTGCGAAGGGAGAAGCGGTCGTGATGCAGCACGCCACGACGCCTGGCTTCGGTCTCGAGGTCAGCGGTCCGCCTGAAGCCCAGCGGCTCCAGATGCGTGTCGTGGCATTCGGGTCGCCTGGAGCTCCTCGCGACAGTTCGCGCGATCGCGATATCGAGCTGCAGTGGTGCGGTGACTTCGACAAGCTACAGGACATGCTCGGCTGCGTCGGCGGAGAACTCGCTATTGAGCGCTCTGTTGCTGCAGGTGCTCAGCCCCTGAAAGTCATTGCAGGCCAAGAGCACCTCACGACTGATCAAACGATAGCTCAGCCTCGCTTGCGTACACGGGAAGGTCCTTAGAGACCGTAGCAAAGCACCGCGCATTCTCGCATTCGTGTATGGGTACATTCCACGTCGCAAGAGCTGATCGGTTGTTGAGTTTTTCAGTGCACCATCGTCGCTAGTGCACGAGAAGCGGACGTGAACGGCGCGCAGGTCGCTAGATGACACGCTGACGGGAGCATGACCGCTTTCTCGGTGCAGCGGTCTTCGCAAGGACCGCTGTGGTTTCCTGATTGCGCGTCTACGGCGACTTCGAGAGTTTGTCCATGTCTGCCAACAGCTCCGCAAGCTTGCCCTTGAGGGTCTCGAAAGTATCTGCAGCTTTCTGCTGTTCCACGTCCGTCTCACCCGGCAACTTTCCGGATGCCATTGCCTTAGCCAGGGCCGTTCCGGTGATTTCGGCGAGATGGCTCACTGGGTCATTAGATAGATGAGCGTACCTCGCCGTCGTGATCGGGGTGTTATGGCCCAGTAGTTTTCCGATCACGGGAAGTGTGCCGCCGCTCATAACAGCGAAACTTGCAAATGAGTGGCGCAGGTCGTGGATCCGCACATCGGGGATACCGGCGGCTCGGCGGACCTTGTCCCACGCAGGCTGCAATGCCTTGAGATGCTCTCCCTCCAGATGCCCAATGATGACCCACGGGCAATTGGCGATTCGAGGGATGGAGTTCAGAACCTCAATCGCCTGCTGATTGAGTACGATCGGCTTCTGGCCCGTCTTGCTATCGGGCAAGAGAAGGAGGCGCCGCTCGAAATCGACGTACGACCACTGCAGCGTCAACATTTCTCCTAGCCGAGCGCCCGTAAAGATGAGCAAGCGGATGCAGGCCATTGCGGATGGCATGATCGCACCGCTGGTCTCGAAGTCGACCAGGACCTGCCCGACACGCAAGAGCTCTTCGGTGGAAAGAAAGCGCTCAAGATTCTTCTCCTTGTAGCGAATGACCTTTCGCACGGGATTGCTGTTCTCAGGCCTCCATCCCCACACCTCGGCGAGATTGAACATCTTCGACAGCTGGCCAAGCGTTCTGTTGGCAGCGCCTGGGCCACCTCTGACATCGAGTCCACCTGTGCCGCCTTCGCGCCGACGCTTCGTGCGTTTCGATGTAATGCCGTCGCGGATCTTGCGTTTGAATTCTTCGATGTCGGTGCGCGTGATCTCTGCAACTGTACGGCCGCCGAGAAGAGGAATGATGTGGTTGCGGTTATTGCGCTCGTAGCCAAGCACGGTTGCCGGCTTGTTGTGCTGGCGCGAGTGCTCCTCGAGAAAGCGCTCGCACAGTTCTTCAATCGTCGGCTGATTGCGTTTCGCCTCGCGCACCGCAACGATATTCACACCGGAGTGAATCTGCCCCCACAAGCGCTGTGCTTCTTTGCGAGCCGTCTCAACCGTCCACGGTGCGCCATGCCGACCAATGGTGATCCATCTCTGACGACCGTTGATGCGTGCCTTCAACATGTAGACCGGGTGCCGCAGCTGGCGCCGAACGGCGAAGCCCTTTACGGTCGTATCGAAAAGGGTTTCGCCCGGTTGAAGAGCGTCGACCAAGCGCTTCGAAAGAAGAACAGCGGCAGTCACAAGCGGTCTCCATCGATCAAAATTAGCGACCAATTAGCGACCACTTTGGAGCGAAACAGGGCGAAATCAAGATGTATACTGAGTAATAGGCCTCAGTAAAATCAATAAGTTACGTAATGCTGCGTAATGCTGCGGAGTGACCTGGATCGCCTTAAAATCCTGAGACGGCAACGTCGTGTGGGTTCGAGTCCCACCGTCCGCACCAATAAAAACAACAATGAGCCTCACCGTGCCGGTGGAGTTCGATCGTCAGCAGCTGGTCCGTCGAAACGGAGACCGCTCTGCGTTCAAGAGCGGAGCCTCTTCAAGAGTGACTTGGATCAAGCGATGTGGCGGCTTCGTCACACCTCGCTCTTCGAGTAGCCATTACGTATTGCGAACCTGCATCCCCCTGCTAGCGTTGTGGGGTGGGGGAAGTAAATCCGTGCACAGACGCGCTGCCATCACCATTGTCCTGCTTGCTGTGCTGGCTCTGCGTAGCCTGCTCCCGGCCGGATATATGCTGCAGTCGGCCAGTGCTGCGGAGGGCTTGGGGCTCGAAATCGTCATTTGCGCGAGCTCCGGCGCGCGGCTTTTGGCCGTCGATGATGAAAACAAGCCGGTTTCGCCAAAGCCGCAACACGCCGATACCGCACTTTGCCCGTATGCCGCTTCTGGTGCTGCCGCTGTGGCCGCCGCAGAGTCCAAACCTGTCGTTCGCCAAGTCGAGTACGCCGCCGTTACCTACACGCTGGCGGTGGCGCTGTTTGCCGAGACTCCCAAGCCTGGGGCAGTCTCCGCCCGAGGCCCGCCCCTCTCCGCACTGATCTGATTCAACTGCGCCATCGATGGCCGTGCATCGCCTTCCCGAACGGAAGCGTGCGCCCGTCGCTCGTTTCAGACTCAATGTGGATCTTCGCCATGTACGCTTTGCTCCGGCCGCTCGTCTCGGCCCGGCCCAATCCTGTCTCCATTCGCGCGGCTGCCCTCGGAGCCGTTTCGGTTCTCGCGCTCTGCGCGATGGGCTCGCCCTCTCACGCGCAACAAACCCTCCCCGAGGTCACCATCCAGCAGTCGGCCGCCGGCAAAGCCAAGAAGGCAAAGAAGCCTGGCCAGCCGTCGAGCGTGTCTCAGGGAGCCGAACAGGGCCAATCCGAAGCCGATGTTGTGGACGGCGGCGACGCAAGCCTTCCCCCGATCGTGGGCGTAGGCGCGACAGGGCTTGCCGTGCCGAGCACCACGACGCAAATCGGGCGGCAGGAAATCCAGTCGAAGATCCCCCAGACGAGCGACACAGCCGAGCTTCTGCGCGAGGCCCCGGGCGTCAGCATCTTCAAGGCTGGCGGCGTGTCCGGGCTGCCCGTCATCAACGGCCTCAACGACGATCGCGTCAAAGTGCTTCTGAACGGCATGGTCGTCTCGTCGGCCTGCGCCAACCATATGAACCCGCCGCTCTCTTACGCCGATCCCGCGCAGATCGCCTACATCGAGGTGCTCTCGGGCGTCACGCCGGTCTCGAAGGGGGGCGACAGTCTGGGCGGCACCGTGATCGTGGAATCGCTGCCGCCGCATTTCGCAGGCGTCGGTGAAGGTGTGCACACCGCCGGCAGCATCTCCGCCTTCTATCGCAGCAACGGCAACGGCGTCGGCACCTCGGCGACGGCACATGCCGCGAGCAACAACGTCAGCGTAAACTACGCGGGCGCGTGGGTTCGCTCCGACAACTACGAGGACGGCCACGGGGTCGAGGTGCTCTCGTCCGAGTACGAGGCTCAGAACCACTCGGTGCAGCTTGCGGTTCGCAACGGCGGCGACCTGTTCGTCGTCCAGGGCGGCATCCAATACATCCCGTATCAGGGCTACGTGAACCAGTACATGGACATGGTCGAGAACAAGGCCTGGTTCCTGAACACGCGGTATGTCGCGAATTTCGGCTGGGGCAAGCTCGATGCGCGGGCCTTCTACCAGAACACCAAGCACGAGATGAACTTCCTCGCGGATAAGCAGCCGGGTGAGATGCCGATGCTCACCGAAGGCCAGGACGCAGGGTACTCGGTCAAAGCCGAGATCCCATTGTCCGGGCGCGATCTCCTCCGCATCGGCAACGAGTTCCATCACCAGCGGCTCGACGACTGGTGGCCGCCCGTGGCTGGCACCATGATGATGGCGCCGGACACCTACTTGAATATCAACGACGGCACGCGCCAACGGCTCGGTACCTTCGTCGAGTGGGAGCGGAAGTGGACGAACGCCTGGTCGACGCTGCTCGGCGTGCGCAACGACATGGTCTGGATGGATACCGGTGACGTAGCGCCCTACAACACGGCTAACCCCTGCATTCCCATGGGCATGATGGGCTGCATGAACAATCCCGATGCGCAGGCGGCGCTGGACTTCAACGCTCGGGACAGGTCTCGCACGGATACGAACTTCGATGTCACCGCGCTGGCGCGCTACGCGCCGTCGGCTTCCGAGAGCTATGAGATTGGCTACGCGCGAAAGACGCGATCCCCGAATCTCTATGAGCGCTACGCTTGGGGCCGCGGAGAGATGGCCATGAGCATGATCGGATGGTTCGGCGACCTCAACGGATACGTCGGCGATCCGGATCTCGATCCCGAGGTCGCCCATACCGTGAGCTTCACCACGGGTTGGAGCAGCGGTGCGCGCAAGGATTGGGAGTTCAAGGCCACTCCTTACTACACCTACGTCGAGGACTACATCGGCGTTCGAAAGATCGGCGACAGCATGATGATGCCGGACGTCGTCTATCTTCAGTTCGCCAATCACGACGCCGAGCTCTATGGCATCAACCTGTCGGGAAGCCTGCTGCTCGCCGACTCGAGCCAGTTCGGACGCTTCGCGCTGACCGGCGTTGCCGGATACGTGCACGGCGAAAATGCCGATACGGGCATCAGCCTCTATCACATGATGCCATGGAACGGCAGGCTCGCGCTCACGCATACGCTGGGCGGATGGACGAACTCGGTCGAGATCTATGCGGTCGCCGGCAAGCATAACATCGACACCGTGCGCAATGAGATGGAGACGGGCGGTTACGCTCTGCTCAATCTCGCCACGAGCTACGAGTGGCAGAACGTGCGCGTCGATCTCGGCATCAAGAACGTATTCGACACCTACTTCGAGGATCCGCTCGCAGGGCACTACTACTTCGCCTCGCCCCGCGACAACGTTCCCGGCGAGGGACGCTCGTTCAACGCGGGGCTGACCCTGAAATTCTGACACGGAGAAT
Organism: Hyphomicrobium zavarzinii ATCC 27496; assembly: GCF_000383415.1. Taxonomy (GTDB): domain Bacteria; phylum Pseudomonadota; class Alphaproteobacteria; order Rhizobiales; family Hyphomicrobiaceae; genus Hyphomicrobium_C; species Hyphomicrobium_C zavarzinii. The sequence continues at coordinate 330,777 of NZ_KB911256.1, forward strand.
GGGCGGCGATCCGGGATCCCGGATCGCCGCCCAATCCATTAGTCTCCGATGACGCGTCGCTCCCATTTAATCAGCTTGGATGCCCCATCATGCCGCTGTTCCGTATTTCGGCTTCGCCCCGGCTGCCCCACTTCCGAGTGGTGTTGGCCGGCATATCGGCTCTACTCGTCACGTCTCCAGTCGTTGCACAGGAGCCCTCCAAGGGAACCACCGAGTTGCCGGCGGTGAAGGTCGAGACCACCGTTTCCAAGGCCGCCAAAGCTAAGAAGACTGCTAAAGCAACCCCTGCTCCTCAGAGCGCGGCCGCACCGCTCCCGGCCGCTGAGCCTGCACCGGTTGCCGCGCCTGCGCCGGGCACCCGCTCCGGCAGCCTCGGCGTGCCGACTACGGCTGAAGCAACGGCAGACATCAACCGGGCGCCGGGCGGCGTCGAGGTCGTGCCCGACACTGAGTTCAGGAACACGCCCGCGAACACCATCAAGGATGCGCTCGGGTGGGTGCCAGGCGTGATCATCCAGTCGAAGTGGGGACCGGATGCGCGCGTCTCGATCCGAGGGTCGGGCCTCACCCGCAACTACGGCAACCGCGGCATCAACGCGTTTATGGACGGCATTCCGATCAACACGTCGGACGGGCTGTTCGATCTCTTCGAAGTCGATCCCTCGGCCTAGACTATTTCATCAACCTTTCCGCAAATCGCGAAGACGGCTATCGCGAGCACAGCGAACAGGAGATGGCGCGCCTCAACGCCAACCTCGGCTATCGCCTGTCGGCGAACGCGGAAACGCGCTTCTACGTCAACGCCAATACCTGGAACGGCGAACTGCCCGGAGAGGTGACCAAGGCACAGGCCTTGAAATCACCGAAGGAAGCGAACCCTTATTGGGTATTCCTGGACCAGCAGCGGAACATCGATTCCGTGCGCGTGGCCAACAAGACCACGCTGCGCATCGACGGAACGACTGTGGAGTTCGGCGCGTTCACGCACCAGCGCTACGTCGACCATCCGATCTATGAGTACCTCGACTACGACGTGTCGGACTACGGCGGTTTCGTCCGCGCCACCGACGACCGCATGATCGGAGGCTTCCGCAATCGCTTGATCGTCGGCGCGAATGTTCTGAATGGCACCTTCGACTACAAGCAGTTCGTCAACAACGCAGGCAAAAAAGGCGCGCTGACCACCTCTCTCGACTGGGAGTCGGAAAATTACTCGGCCTACGTCGAGAACAGCTTCAGCGTGACGCCGAACGTGGCCCTCATCGCCGGCACCCAGTTCATGCATGTCGTTCGCGAGCAGCGTGACCGGATTGGAGCAAATTCGGGCTCGAACGATTACGATCTCTGGAGTCCCAAGGTTGGCATCCTGTGGGATGTCGATCCCGGCTGGCAGGTTTTCGCCAATATTTCGCGCAGCGCGGAGGTTCCGACCTTTGACGCGAACGCTTTCAACATCAAGGCGCAGACGGCCACGACCTATGAGATCGGAACGCGCGGGAGCAGGCCCGATTTCAGGTGGGATGTCTCGCTCTACCGCGCCGAGATCGACGACGAGCTGCAGTGCCTGACGGTGGTGTTCTCTCCCTTCTTCACCGCGCCGTGCGTAATCCAGAATGCGGACAAGACGGTGCATCAAGGCGTCGAAGCAGGCTTCGGACTGGCCTTCCTCAAGTCGACTTTCGACATCGAGGATCGCGTCTGGCTCAACGTCGTCTACACATACAACGACTTCTTCTTCGACAACGATGTCCTGTGGGGCAACAACCAGCTGCCGGGAGTCGCACCGCACAATTTTCGTGCCGAGTTGCTCTACAATCATCCGAGCGGGTTCTATGCCGGCCCGAATGTCGAGTGGATGGCGGATGCCTTTTACGCGGACAATGCCAACACTCTGAAGGTCGACCCCTACGCGCTTCTCGGCTTCAGGCTCGGCTACGACCAGAGTAAGGGCTGGTCGGGCTATGTCGAAGGGCGCAACCTGCTCGACGAGCGCTACATCGCAACCACCATCACGACAGGCAATGCCGACCCGAGCATGGAGCTCTTCAATCCCGGCACGGGGCGCGCCGTCTATGGCGGCGTTCAATACCGCTGGTGAGGCCCGGGCGCAGCGGGCCTCCTGCCTCGCCGTCGATCCTGAGTACATGTGCGTGGATGGCGCATTCCGGCGCCATCCACTTTTCTTTGCGAGTTCGCGGAGCGAACCCAAGATGGGCGCTGAGGAGACGAGCTAAGTAAAATCAATCGGTTACCCATCGCTGCGTGACCCTGAGACCGGCCCTTCATCGCCCTCGGGCGTTCGCACCCAACGCCCTGTTGGCGGTGCAATCCTGGGCGCCTCCGGGCGCCTCCGGGCGACAATGCGCCTCCGATAATGCCGAGCCTCCCGCTGGCGGATCTGAGGGAAATCGTCTAGACAACCGGAAAACCACAGACACTTGGCCTGGTGCCGAGCCTCGCGTGCGGGGCCGGAGCTGTCGCCATCGCGTGAGAGGCAGCCCGAACATGACTTTCCCCACGTCTCATCCGGCGCTCGCACGTGCGCTGGCCTCGCGAAATTACTCCGTGCCCACCGCCGTGCAGAGCGCCGTGCTCGAAGCGGAGGCCTCGGGCCGCGACATGCTGGTCTCCGCCCAGACCGGATCCGGCAAGACGGTAGCCTTCGGCTTGGCCATGGCTGCCACCATGCTCGGCGAGAACGAGCGCTTCGAGCCCGCGGCTGAGCCGCTGGCGCTGATCATCGCGCCCACCCGCGAGCTTGCCATGCAGGTTCAGCGCGAGCTGGCCTGGCTCTATGCGGAGACGGGTGCACGCGTCGTCACCTGCGTCGGCGGCATGGATGCCCGCGCAGAGGCACGCCAGCTCGGCTTCGGCGCCCACATCGTCGTCGGCACGCCGGGGCGCCTTCGCGATCATCTCGAGCGCCGCCGGCTCGATCTCTCCAAGCTCAAGACCATCGTGCTCGATGAAGCCGACGAGATGCTGGACCTCGGCTTCCGCGAGGATCTCGAATTCATTCTCGACGCGACGCCTGAAACACGTCAGACGCTGCTCTTCTCCGCCACCATGCCGCGCGAGATCGAAGCTCTCGCAAGCCGCTATCAGCGCGACGCTCTTCGCATCGAGACGCTCCGCCGCAACGAGCAGCACGCCGACATCGAATACCGCGCCATTCGCGTTGCCCCGTTCGACATCGAGAACGCGGTGGTCAATGTGCTGCGCCTTCATGAAGCGCGCGCCGCGATCGTGTTCTGCGCCACCCGCGAGGGTGTGAAGCGGCTGCATGCGCGCCTGGTGGAGCGGGGCTTCTCGGCGGTCGCCCTCTCGGGCGAGCTGACGCAGAACGAGCGCTCGCAGGCGCTCGTCGCCCTGCGTGACGGCCGCGCCCGCGTGCTCGTCGCGACGGACGTCGCGGCGCGTGGCCTCGACCTGCCTGACCTCGCGCTCGTGATCCATGCCGAGCTGCCGCACGACCATGAGACGCTGCTGCACCGGTCAGGCCGCACGGGCCGCGCCGGCAAGAAGGGGCTTTGCGTGCTCGTCGTGCCGTTCAACCGCCGGCGCAAGGCGGAAGCGCTTCTTGCCGCCGCGCGCCTCAAGGTGACGTGGGCCCCCGCGCCGACGGCCGAGGAGATCCGCGCCCGCGATCAGGAACGCTTCCTGAGCGACCCCATCTTCACCGATGCGGCGACGGACGAGGATCTTGCGCTCGTGGGCTCGCTGACCGGCGCGCGCTCTGCCGAGGAGATCGCGCTTGCCCTCGTGCGGATGCACCGGGCACGTCTGCCCGCGCCCGAGGATCTCGCGGAGGACACGGGGCCCCCGCCGCGTCGGCAGGACCGGGTTCGTCCCGCCGGCGGTCGTTGGAAAGGCGAGGACCGCCGGGGCGAGCGCTTCGAGCGCCGGCCCGACCGCGAGCAGGGAGGCGAAGCTTCCGGCGGAGACGCAGCCGGCCGCGAGCGCCGCCCGCCGCGCGAGCGTCATCGCGACGGCCGCGAGATGGTGTGGTTCCGCGTCAACATCGGGCGCGAGCGCAATGCGGATCCGCGCTGGCTGCTCCCGCTCCTCTGCAAGGCAGGCGGCGTCACCAAATCCGAGATCGGCGCCATCAAGATTTTCGACCGCGATACACGCTTCGAGATCGCAGCCGAGTTCGCCGACAAGTTCGCGGACGCCGCCCGCATGATGCCGAAGAACGAGGGCCGCATCTCCCGCGTCGGCGCCCATGGCGCGAGCGACTATGCCGCCGTGACCGATCGGATCGACACGCTCGACCGCAAGGCTGACGCGTCCGCTCCGGCCAATGATGCGCCGGAGACGCGTGCGCCGCGTCCGTTCCAGGGCCCGCGTCATGACGGACCTCGTCACGAGGGGGGACGTCACGAGGGACCGCGTCATGAGCGCCAGAAGAAGCCCTGGCGCGACGACAAGGACGGGCATCGCAAGGGTTTCAAACGGGACGGCGGCGGCGGCTATCAGGGCAAGGGCGGACCTCGCGCCGAGGGTGAGCGAGGAAACGCGTCGCATCACGCAGGCCGCGGTGCCTCCCGGCCCGTGTCGAAATACGCCCACAAGAGGAAGCATCGCGCCGCGCCCTCCGGAGGCGCGAAGGGATAAACGGCGGAGATGAGCTACGTGCTCTACATCGTCGAATGCGCCGACGGCACGTACTACACGGGCATCGCCACCGACGTTCAGCGCCGCCTTCAGGAGCACAATGGAGCGAGGGCTCGCGGCGCGCGCTACACTGCACCCCGCCGCCCCGTTACGCTCGTCTACGAAGCGAGCTTCGAGACGCGCTCCGCCGCGCAAAAAGAGGAAGCGCGGATCAAGAGGCTGACGCGAGACCAGAAGAAGGTGCTCATAGCTGCCTCAGGCGCACCCGTATTGAGCCCGCCTGCGTCAGCTGAAGGCGTACACGATCCCGAGCAGCGTGGCCGCTAGCGCGAGCGCCACGGGAATGACCGCGATCTCGATCCACACGTCCTTGCCCGGAAGCGGTCCCGTCGCGGTGTCGACTTCCGAATGCAGGAAGTGGTTGAGCGTCTCCTGCTTGGCCGCCATGTGATGGCTTGCCGTGATGTAAATGAGCAGCGGCAGAGCGAGGAAGATGAAGATAAGCACAGACGCAGCCGCGAGCGCGAAATCGGCCTCGCGGCCGATTCCGAACGCGATCCACGCCGTCAGGATCATCCAGGCGAAGGCCGCGGCGACGGATCTGTAGACCGCGCGGGGAAGCTCGCCGCCGGGCAACTCGTCTGGCTTTGCGGGTGTGGTGGACAGTGAGTGATCGGTCATGGCCGAGCTCCTCGATTGGGTAGTCCCCCTGCCGCACACGATACCTCGGATGAGCATCTTTCCGACTATACAAATCGCCAAACTTCCGGTGAGTGGCGCGATCGCGAAACGCGAAATTGCTTTGCGTTTTTTCTTCGTTCGCCACGCTTCTCTGCCTCTCTAGGTTCCCCCTAGGGGTTTTGTTCTGAGGGGGATCGAATGTCTGTGAGTTCGTCGTCGCCGATGAAGTCGGCGCTCGTCGTCATCGCAATGGGGACGGCGCTATCGTCGGCTGCCAGCGCTACGGAAGGCTACTTCCAGCACGGCTACGGCGCGCGTCACAAGGCGCTGGGGGGCGCAGGTGTGGCCGATGGCCGGGACTCGACGTCGATCTCGCTCAACCCGGCGGGCCTCGTGCATTCCGGAAACGAGTTCACGGCGGCCGTGTCTGCGTTCAGCCCGCGCCGCGAGTTCGAGGGCGGCAGCGCACCCGGCTTCACGCCGAGCGGCGTCGTCGAGAGCGACAGCAACTGGTTCGCCATTCCCAATCTCGCCGCCAGCTATCGCCTCGACGGTAACCCATACTTCGATGTGATCGGGTTCTCTGTCTACGGCAGCGGCGGCATGAACACGGACTATCCCTCCGTCGCGGGTGGCGCGTTCTCGCCCGGTCCCGGCATCTTCGGCTTCGGCAGCCTCGGCGTCGATCTCCAGCAGGCCCTGTTCTCTGTCGCGCTCGCCAAGACGATCGCACCCGGTGTTTCGATCGGTGTCGCGCCGATCATCGCGCGCCAGCAGATCAAGCTCAAAGGGCTGGATGCATTTGCAGGAGCGTCCAGCGATCCCGGTGCCGTGAGCAACAGAGGCTACGATGTGTCCTGGGGTGGCGGCGTTCGCGCTGGCCTCGAATGGGCGGTCGCGCCCGGTATCCGGTTCGGTGTGGCTGGCAACTCCCCGATCTGGACGCAGGAGTTCAATAAGTACCGCGGCCTGTTCGCGGAGCAGGGCAGCTTCGACATCCCGGCGAGCATCCAGGCCGGCATCGCGGTCGATTTGACGCCGAACCTCACCCTGCTCGCCGACTATCGCCATATCTGGTTCGGCTCGGTCGCGTCGGTCGCCAACCCGTCCACCAACCCCGCCCTGCTCGGAACGGATGAGGGCCGAGGCTTCGGCTGGGACGATGTGGACGTGGTGAAATTCGGTGTCGAATGGCGCTCGTCGCCGGCCCTCACGCTCCGCGCCGGATATGCGTATGCGACGAACCCGATCTCCTCGCGGGACGTGCAGTTCAACATTCTGGCCCCCGCCGTGGTGCAGCATCACATCACGGCTGGCTTCGAATACAAGATCGACAGCGCCTGGTCGGTCGAGCTTGCGGGCCTCTATGCGCCGGAGGAGACGGTGAGCGGGGCCGAGCTTGTTGGCTTCGGCAATCCGGCGCACACCATCGACATCAGCATGTACCAGTTCGAGGCTACCTTCGGCGTGAAGTACAGGTTCGGCGGGGAAGAGGCGCCGCTCAAGTAGAAGAGCGGACCTCTCGACACGCTGCGCGGGCTCGCCTATGACCTCGCTTCGCGCTGGAGATCCTTGCCGATGACCGTGACGCCATTCACGCCTCTGGAATCCTTGGCCGGTGGAGCCCTGATTGGGGCTTCCGCGGTGCTGCTTCTCCTCACCACCGGCCGCCTGGCTGGCATCAGCGGCATCGTGCGCCGCTTGCTTCCGCCCTATGCCGCGAGCGCGCCGCTGGAGGCGGCCGCGTTCATTGCCGCTCTCTTCGCTAGCCCATTCGTCTGGACGCTCGCGACCGGGGGGCCGGTGCATCAGACCGTAACGCCGAGCTTGAGCCTGGCCGTCGTAGCGGGACTGCTCGTCGGCGCGGGCGTCTTCGCCGCCCGTGGCTGCACGAGCGGCCACGGCGTCTGTGGGCTCGCCCGTCTTTCGCGCCGCTCCATCGTGGCAACGGCTGTGTTCATGGCGACGGCCGCTGCAACCGTCTATGCGGTGCGCCATGTGATCGGAGGCTGGCCATGGGCGTGATCGGTGCGCTTCTCTCCGGCCTTCTGTTCGGATTGGGCTTGATCCTTTCCGGCATGGTCGATCCGGCGAAGGTGCAGAACTTTCTCGATATCGCCGGCACGTGGGACCCGAGTCTGGCGTTCGTCATGGCGGGCGCCATCGGCGTCGCGGCGCCGGGGTTCTGGCTTGTCCGGCGGCGCGCGGCGCCTCTTTCGGGATCACAGTTCCGCGTCCCGCCCGCTGATGCTCCCATCGACCGCAGGCTCGTGATCGGCGCGGCCGTGTTCGGGATCGGCTGGGGCCTCGCCGGCTTCTGCCCTGGCCCGGCGCTGGTGTCGCTCCCGCTCGCGGCGCCCGGCACCATTGCCTTTGTCTCCGCAATGGTTGCTGCGATTTCCGTTTGCGCCCTGTTGCAGGCGCGAAAATAAACACGGAAAAATATCTGTCGAAGCCCGGGCTTCCGGCTACCGCCGGGAGCGTGCGTTCGGTCTAATCAGTCCGATGCACGACGCCCGGGTCGGAGACAGCGATGGCAAATCCGCGACGCATCCAGCGCAAGATGTTCAAGGGCTGGCGCCTGCCGCCCGATACGATCTATGTGGGCCGTGGCAGCAAATGGGGAAATCCATTTCCCTTCGGTCATCAGCTCTATCTCGGCAAGGCCTGGGCGGCCGAGGCCTATGCGCAGTGGCTGACCACCACGCTCAAGGGCATGACGCTTCTGCGCGAGCATCTTCATGAGCTGAGGGGAAAGAACCTCGCCTGCTGGTGCAAGCCAGGCGATCCGTGTCACGCCGACATCCTGCTGGCCCTCGCGAACGAGACGCCGGAAGGGAAACCCTTGCGACATGGAGAGGCGTTGCGCGAGGGGAGCAGCAGCGAGAACGATGAGACCGGCCAAGACGATGCGGCGGCCTCACGTCCGTGAAGCCGCCGCATCGGTTCGTCTGCAATCGCGCCGTCAGAGATGCGAATGTCCGGCCTGACGCTGGATGTCGCGCAGCGCCGAAGCGAGCAGGTCGATCTCGCCGCAGGTGTTGTAGAACGCGAACGACGGCCGCACCGTCGCCTCGTGTCCGAACCGGCGGAGGATCGGCTGCGCGCAGTGGTGGCCTGAGCGTACCGCGATCCCATACTTGTTGAGACGCGCGCCCACCTCCTCGCTCTTCACGCCCTTGAGCACCAGCGAGATGACGCCGGCTTTCTCCGGGGCCGTACCGACGATGGTGAGGCCCGGAATCTCGCTCAGGAGCTTGGTGGCGTAGACGATCAGCCCGTGCTCGTAGCGCGAGATGTTCTCGAGCCCGATGCGTTCCACGTAGTCGATCGCCGCGCCCAGGCCGACGGCATCCGCAATGTTCCCGGTGCCCGCCTCGAAGCGATTGGGAGCAGCATGGAAGATGCTCCGCTCCAAGGTGACATCCTGGATCATATTGCCGCCGGTCTGGTAAGGCGGAAGGCTGTCGAGCAGGTCCTTCTTTCCCCACAGCACGCCGATGCCGGTCGGAGCGAACAGCTTGTGCCCGGAGAACACGAAGAAGTCCGCGCCAAGTGACTGGACGTCCACCTTCATGTGCGAGACCGACTGCGCGCCGTCCACCAGAACCCGCGCGCCCACCCGCTTCGCCATCTCCACCATCTGCTGGGCGGGGGTGACGGTGCCGAGAGCGTTCGAGACCTGCGTGAACGAGACGAGCTTGGTGCGTCCGTTGAGCAGCTTGCCGTATTCCTCGAGCAGCACGACGCCGCGGTCGTCCACGGGAGCGACGCGAAGCTTCGCCCCCTTGGCAAGCGCGAGCTGCTGCCAGGGCACGATGTTGGCGTGGTGCTCGAGATGCGTGATGACGATCTCGTCTCCCTCGCCCACGTGCTGCAAGCCGAACGTGGCAGCCACCAAATTGATGGACTCGGTGGTGCCGCGGGTGAACACGATCTCCTCGGTCGAGGGCGCGTTGATGAAGCGGGCCACTTTCTGGCGCGCTCCCTCGTAGGCGTCGGTCGATCGCGCGGCCAGCTCGTGAGCTGCCCGGTGGATGTTCGAGTTCTCGTGGCTGTAGAAGTGCGACAGGCGATCGATCACCGCCTGCGGTTTCTGCGTGGTGGCCGCATTGTCGAGCCACACCAGCGGGCGTCCGTTCACGTGCTCGCTGAGGATGGGGAAGTCGCGCCGGATCGCATTCACGTCGAAGGGGGGATGCGCGGATGCGAATTCCGAGTGGAGACCAGGCCCCGTCTGGCCCGGCACCCCGATGCCGCCCGGAACGGAGCCGATGTCCTTCAGGAAATAGAAGGACGAGCCCGCCCCGTTGGTCGGATCCGCGACACGCGTCTCGCCGCCGAGCCCCCCGAGCAGAGCCTTGAGCTCGGCGTCGTAGGGGAGCGGAACCGGAGACGAATGCCCCACCGTGCCCGCCGAAGGCGGAGTGGAGAGCGGAATGTCCGGCCGGAGCTCCATATCGTGAGCCGCTGAGGCGGAGGAACCGCCGCGGAACAGACCGCCGAGCAGCGCATCGAGCTCCGCTTCATAGGGAAGCGGAATCGAGAGCGGTCCCAAGGCGGCGTTCGGCAGCGAGCCTTGCGACGGGGGCGCGGCGAGCGGCACATCCGGCACCAGCACCTGCGGCGGCGCGGTGACCGGAGCGCTGGGTACCGGCACGCCGCCGAAGCCCGGAGGCGAGCCCGGGACGGCCGAGAACAGCTCGTTGGCGAGGCGCGTCAGGAGCGCCTCGTCAGGCAGTCCCGGCCCCAGGGCCGGAGCGAGTCCTTGTGGACTTAGTCCCACGCCGCCGAGCGACGGATTGAGACGGACCGGATCCAGGCCCGGACTCTGGCCCGGATTGGGGTAGTCACTTGTACTCATGGTACTTGCCCACCTCGACGCCCTCGAGCACGCCGAGCGCATCGTCCGTCAGAACGGCGAGCGAGCAATAGAGCGAGACGAGATAGGAGGCGATGGCCTTGTGGTTGATGCCCATGAAGCGCACGGAGAGGCCCTTGCTCTGTTCTCCGGGGAGGCCCGGCTGATAGAGGCCGACGACGCCCTGCTTCGATTCTCCGGTGCGGATCAGCAGGATGTTGGTCTTGCCGCCCTTCACCTCGAGCTTGTCGGAGGGGATCAGCGGAATGCCGCGCCAGGTTAGGAAGGGCGAGCCGAACAGCGTGATCGTCGGCGGCGGAACGCCGCGGCGCGTGCACTCGCGGCCGAATGCGGCGATGGCGAGCGGATGAGCGAGGAAGAACGCCGGCTCCTTCCACACGCGCGAGATCAGCTCGTCGAGATCGTCGGGTGTCGGCGCGCCGGTGCGCGTCTTGATCTTCTGCGCCGCCGCGGCGTTGGCTAGGAGGCCGTATTCCTTGTTGTTGATCAGCTCGCTTTCCTGCCGCTCCTTCACGATCTCGATGGTGAGGCGGAGCTGCTCCTTGATCTGGTTGTGCGGCACGGAATAGAGGTCCGAGACGCGCGTGTGAATGTCGAGCACGGTGTTCACCGCCGAGAGCATGTATTCGCGCGGGTTCTCGATGTAGTCGACGAACGTGTTGGGAAGGGCGCGCTCGTCACGAAGCGAGCAGGAGACCTCGACACTGTCCTCGTCCTTCACGCGGTTCACGCGATAGATGCCGGCCTCGACCGGTACCCAGTTCAGGAAATGAACGAGCCACCGCGGCGTGATGCTCGAAATCTGCGGGACGGTTTTGGTCGCATTGGCTAATTGCCTTGCCGCAACATCGCCCAACGCTGTTTGTTCTTCGTCTGCCATATTAGCCTCGATTTCCGTTACATTAGAGTATTTTATACCAATAATACGCGCTCAGTCAGATTGCTCATTGCGTATTTGGCGTCAAGAAGAGATTTATATTCCGGCGCCGCCATCGAACGTTTCGCTGCGTGCTTGCGCCTGCACGATGTTGCTGTTTGGCGGCACGCTCCGCGTGAGCCAGACGTTGCCGCCGATCACCGAGCCACGCCCGATCGTCACCCGCCCGAGAATGGTCGCGCCCGCGTAGACGACGACGTCATCCTCCACGATCGGATGACGCGGCAGCCCTTTCACCAGCGCGCCGTTCTCGTCGACGGAGAAGCGTTTCGCGCCGAGTGTCACCGCCTGATACAGACGCACACGCTCGCCGATCACGGCGGTCTCGCCGATTACGACGCCTGTGCCGTGATCGATGAAGAAGCTGCCGCCGATCTCTGCGCCGGGATGAATGTCGATGCCGGTCGACGAGTGCGAGCTTTCCGCGATGATGCGCGCGATGATCGGTACGCCGAGCTTGTAGAGCGCGTGCGCAAGGCGGTGATGAATGATCGCTTTGACGCCCGGATAGCTGAGCAGCACTTCCTCGTGGCTTTTGGCGGAAGGGTCTCCGTCGTAGGCGGCGCGGATGTCGCTATAGAGAATGTCGAGGATCGCCGGCAGCCCATCGGCGAAATCCTGCGCGATGGAAAGCGCCACAGCTTCGCTGTCGTCGGGCTCGTTGCCGTTGAGAGACGCGGTGAACCGCAGCTCGCGAACGACCTGAGCCCGCAATGCTTCGAGCGCCTTGCCGAGCGTATATCCGACGAAATAGTCGAGTTCTCCGTTGAGGCCCCCTTTCGCCCCGCCGTAGCGGCGCGGAAAGAGCGAGGACGTGATCCCCGAAACGGCTTCCGAAACCTCGCGCGGGGAAGGAAGATCGAGAACGCGTCCGTTCGGGTCGACCGTGCGTGATAAAGCGCTCCGCGAGCTTCTGAGCGCGCTGACGATGCCGTCGATCTTGAATGTCACGGGAGTGATCCGCCTCTCTGACGAACAAGCGAACCGCGCGCTTGCCGCAAGATGTTAGAAATCGCTGCCGCGCCCCTGAACCAAGAAGAAGTGATAAGCAAATTCGCAAATGAAAAGCCCGGCCCTGCTGTGTGCAGAAGCCGGGCGTCCCCCATCGTGCGCGAGAGCGAAGTGTCAGTTGCTCTTGGTCGTGGTGATCTGGTCGTAGATGCCGCCATCCGCGAAATGCTTCTTCTGCGCATCGGCCCAGCTGCTGATCTTGTCCTCAACCTTGAACGTCTTGATCTCCGGCAGCTTGGCCTCGGCCAGCGCGTCCTTGTCCCACGGACGGAAGCCATGCTTGGCGATGATCTTCTGCGCAGCGGGCGTATAGAGGAAATCGAGGTAGCCCTTGGCCAGCTCGGCCGTGCCGCGCTTGGCGGTGATCACCTTGTTGATGGCGACCGGCGGCGCGGCCTCGATGCTGATGGACGGATAGATGACGTCGAACTTGTCGCCGAATTCGGTCTTGAGCAGCGCGACCTCGTTCTCGAACGTCACGAGCACGTCACCCACGTCACGCTGCGTGAAGGTCGTCGTTGCGCCACGCCCGCCGCCGTCGAACACCGGCACGTTGGCGAACAGCTTGCTGACGAACTCGCGCGCCTTGTCCTCGCTCTTGTCGGCACCGAGCGCATATCCCCAGGCGGCAAGATACGTGTAGCGGCCGTTTCCGGACGTCTTCGGGTTCGGAATGACGACCGAGACGCCGGGCTTCACGAGATCGCTCCAGTCCTTGATGCCCTTGGGATTGCCCTGGCGCACGATGAAGATGCTGGTAGTTGTGTACGGCGCGGCGTCATGCGGGAACTTCGACTTCCAGTCCTTGTCGACCACGTCCTTGCTGGCGAGGAAGTCGAGGTCGGTCGCCTGGTTCAGCGTCACGACGTCGGCCTCGAGGCCCTCGGCCACGGCCTTTGCCTGCTTGGTCGAGCCGCCGTGCGACTGGTTGACGGTGATGTCGGCGCCCTTCGTCTGCTTCCAATGCGCGACGAACGCGGGGTTGATGTCTTTGTAGAGCTCGCGCGAGACGTCATACGACGCGTTGAGAATGGAGCTTTCGGCGTTGGCCGCAAAGGGCGCGAGCGCTGCGAGGCCGAGACCCAGGAGGGTTTTGCGCAGTGTCGTCATCAGTCGAACCTTTCTTGTATGACTAGAAGCGGGAATTGAAAAAAGGGCCGGCTCGTGAGAACGAACCGGCCCGGAGGAGAACCGCGGCCAGAAACGTTTGGCGTGACCACCGTGGTCCAGGGAGATGGGCGGCCATCGGGCGCAGCGCTCACGGAAGAGGCGCCGGTGAGCGCGCGGGCCGGTGGCGAGGTCGAAGGCAGTGGCAGGGCGAAAGCGAAATGGAGAGGTGGACCGAGACCGGGCGTAAGGCGCATGACCGTCGTCTGCCCGGTCCCGGAAGACTAAGCAGCCCTCGCTTTCTGCTTCGGCCCGCGGCCGAACTGGGCGAGTGCGGCCCGCTCTGCATCGCGCGGAGCGGAGAAGATTTTGCCGTCGAGCGGATAGTAGCGCGGCAGCGAAGCATGGAAGCGGTAGCTCTTCTCGCTGTCCAGGCGGACAACGATGCCGGCGGTCTCGTCGGCCACCTCGATAACGAATGCATCTGACATTGTATATGTATCCTTTCCCGCGTGTCGGCGGGCTAACTCGCAATAGGTCGGAAGGGTTGCATCGGGAGCCGGGAAGCAGCCCGGCTCAGGCGATCAACAACACCGACAGGCGAGCGCGGCGGGGCCGGAAAGGAGACGGCCGTCAGCGTCGGGGCCGTAGCGGAAAGCGAAGAACGTCATTGGCTACTCCTTAGCGTTTGATGACGCGGCGCAAGTGAACCTCGAAATCACCGCGGCGAGCGCAAACCGCCTCGCATGGTCATCAAGCGCTCATCGGCGAGCAGGGTCAAATAACAAGAAGTGAGAAGCATTCAATCGGGCTGGCATTGCGAGGCGAGGCCGTTCGCGATCCCCCGAGTTGCGGGCATTTTCGATTTTGGCATAAGCAAAGAAGAAAATGGTTATTCGCTATTGTGCGAAGCGCGGTTACACGTTGGCGAGGCGCTTCGGCGACAGGTAACTCCTCGGCGGTCATGAACTTTCAGCAGCTTCGCATCATCCGCGAGACGGTTCGGCGCAATTTCAATCTGACCGACGCCGCCCAGGCGCTCCTCACCTCGCAATCCGGCGTGTCGAAGCACATCCGCGATCTGGAGGAGGAGCTGGGGCTCGAGATATTTGTGCGGCGCGGCAAGCGCCTCCTGGGTCTTACGGAGCCGGGGCAGGAGGTCATCGTCATCGCGGAAAGGATCCTGCTCGAATCCGAGAACATGGCGCTCCTCTCGCAGCAGTTCGCAAAGAGCGATTCCGGCACGCTGAACATTGCCACGACGCACACGCAGGCGCGTTACATGCTGCCCCCTGTCATCGCGCGCTTCAAGGCGGCGTTTCCGGATGTGCGCCTCGTGCTGCATCAGGCAAGCCCCAAGGAGATCGCAGCCATTCTGCTCGAAGGCCAGACGGATCTCGGCATCGCCACCGACACGCTGGAGGACAATCCCGGCCTCCTCGCCTTCCCTTATCACCGCTGGTCGCACGGCCTCGTGGTGCCAAAGAACCATCCGCTGCTCGGCGTCGAGCCTTTGACGCTCGAAGCGGTCGCCGACTATCCGATCATCACGTACGACGAGGGCCTGACGGGCCGCGCACGCATCGACCAGGCGTTCGAGAAGGCAGGCGTTGAGCCGGATATCGCCATGTCCGCCCTCGATGCCGACGTGATCAAGGCTTACGTGGAACTCGGGCTGGGCGTCGGGATTATCGCATCAATGGCCTTTGACCCCGAGCGGGACCAGGCCCTGTCACTGATCGAATGCACGCATCTGTTCGACGAGAACGTGTCGAGCCTTGCGGTGCGGCGCGGACGCTTCCTGCGTTCTTACGTCTACCGGTTCATCGAGCTGTGCGCGCCGGAAATCTCCGAGCAGAAAGTGCGCCGCGCCGACGTCGACCGCTAGTGGCTCACGCGACAAACGGTGTTAACGAGCGCGCATCCGCTCGACTTCCGCGCTCAGTGGATATGTGTCCGCAGTATTGTTCATAAGCTCAGCAGTTCTTCTTGGTTCGCTCCACGCGAGGCGCCGCCTACGGTCGGCTCCAGTTAAGCCAAATCCAGAGGAGCTCACGATGTCACTCGCCCTTCTTTCGCGCCGAACCGCCCTAGCGCTCGGCTTGTCTGTCGGCCTGGCCGGCCTCGCGGCTGCGTCCAACGCGGCCGAGCTTCTCAACGTTTCCTACGATCCCACCCGTGAGCTCTATCAGGAGTTCAACGCGGCCTTCATCAAGCACTGGAAGTCGACGGGTGGCGAGGATCTCACCATCAAGCAGTCGCACGGTGGCTCGGGCAAGCAGGCCCGCGCGGTGATCGACGGTCTCGAGGCCGATGTCGTGACTCTCGCGCTTGCTCGTGACATCGATGGTATCGCCGACAAGGGCAAGCTTTTGCCGGCCGACTGGCAGAAGCGCTTGCCGCACAACAGCACGCCCTATACCTCCACGATCGTCTTCCTCGTTCGCAAGGGTAACGAGAAGGGCATCAAGGATTGGGATGATCTGGTGAAGGATGGCGTGCAGGTCATCACGCCGAACCCGAAGACCTCCGGCGGCGCGCAGTGGAATTATCTTGCGGCCTGGGAGTACGCCAAGCGCAAGTACGGCGGCGACGAGCAAGCCAAGGATTTCGTGAAGCGCCTTTACAAGAACGTGCCGGTGCTCGATTCGGGCGCGCGCGGTTCGACCACCACGTTCGTCGAGCGCGGCGTGGGCGACGTCTTCATCTCCTGGGAGAACGAGGCGTTCCTGGCGCTCAAGGAGCTTGGTCCGGACAAGTTTGAGATCGTCGTGCCGACCATCAGCATTCTCGCCGAGCCGCCGGTCGCTGTGATCGACAAGAACGTCGACAAGAAAGGCACCCGCAAGATTGCTGAAGCCTATCTGAACTATCTCTATTCGCCGGAAGGCCAGGAGATCGCGGGCAAGAACTTCTATCGCCCCACGGACCAGAAGGTCGCCGAGAAGTACGCATCGCAGTTCCCGAAGATCAATCTCTTCAAGATCGACGACGCGTTTGGCGGCTGGGCGAACGCTTACAAGACCCACTTCGCTGACGGCGGCACGTTCGACCAGATCTACGTGCCCGGCAGCAAGAGCTGATCCATCCTAAGCACTAACATCCGCCGCTCCCGCTCCTTTTCTCCTGAAGGAAGCGTGGGCGGCGGATCCGCAGCGTCCCCTTCAATAACTCTCTCGCGTAGCGTCCTCGCAGCCCGGCTCACGAACCAGGAAAGTCCCTCATGCCAATGATCGACACGATGGGAGTGATGAGCGTGACCGCATCGGGCCTGGCGCTGGCCGCAGCCTTCTCGATCGTCAGAGCCGTCTCGATCATCGAGGCCTGTTGTCGTGCAAAGCCCAAGTCGCGTGTGTTCCGCCGCTAGCTTTTTGTCGACGACAGGCGGGTCAAAATCGAGAGCCCGCAGCTTTGAAGGATCGCCTCCATGACCACGACGCTCATTGTTCCGGGATTGAATTCCAGCGGCTCCGCCCACTGGCAAACCTGGTTTGAAACGCAGCTCGAGGACGTTGTTCGCGTCATCCAGCGCGATTGGAAGCGCGCGGATCTTCCCGAATGGACAAGCCGCATCCGCCGTGAGATCTCGCGCCAGCCGGGGCCGCTCCTCATCGCCGCGCACAGCTTCGGCGTGCTCGCGGCCGTGCAGGCGGCGGAAGACTATCGCGATCGCATCGCCGGCCTCTTGCTTGTGGCACCTGCCGATCCCGAGAAGTTCGGCGTCACCGATCTCTTGCCTGCTAGCCCGCTCGGTTTTCCGGTCACTCTGGTGGCTTCCACCAATGACCCGTGGCTGAGCTTCGAGCGCGCCGCCGGCCTCGCTGACGCGTGGGGCGCTAATCTCGTCAATCTCGGAGCGGCCGGCCACATCAATGCGGAGGCGGGTTACGGCCCGTGGCCCTATGGGCTGAAGCTGCTTCAGCAACTCAATAATGAATATTCATTAACGGATCGGACCTACGTTGAAACTCGTTCGTCGATTCGCCGGCCTGTGTTCGCCGCGCTCTAGAGTCGAGCTTCAGTTCCGAATTTTCTGAGTCGCGTCAGGTGTGTGCTTCTCCGCACGCACCTGCACGCGCCGTCCCGCGTTCCTTGTGCAGCATTGCAGACATCGTGCGTGCCCGGGCGGCAGTGAACGCGTCTTCCACGCAACATTGTGTACGGAATGTGAAACGGTGACGCTCGGAATCCTTGAGCGAGGAGTACGTAATATGGAAAATACAAGATATATCAAAACGTTATCGCAGAGGATCCGTCTAATATAACGGAGAATGTCTAATGGTTGGGGGAACGAGGGGACGGAGAGGGTATGCGGCGGCCATGGCTGCCGGGCTGCTCGTCTCGGTTGGTATGGTGCAGGCATCTGCAGCGGATCTCGGGGGAAGCTGCTGCTCCGATCTTGAGGAGCGCATCGCAGAGCTCGAGGCGACGACGGCTCGCAAGGGCAATCGTAAGGTGTCGCTCGAGATCTACGGTCAGGTGAACGAAGCCCTGATGTATTGGGACGACGGCAAAGAGAGCAACGTCTATCAGGTCACCAACGACAACTCCCGCACGCGTATCGGATTCCGTGGCAAGGCCAAGATCGACGCCGATTGGGAAGCGGGCTATCGGATCGAGATCGGCGTTCGCTCCGCCAACTCGAAGCGCTCGAACCAATTCAACGCCAAGGGTGACGGTAATCCCGCTGATATCGGCCTCGATCTTCGCGACAGCTATTGGTTCGTGAAGAACAAGAAGTTTGGTTCCGTGTCTCTCGGAATGCAGGCGAGCGCGACCGACCAGATCACCGAGATCAACCAGACGCAGACCAAAGACTTCGCCAAGTACTCCGACGTCGAGGACACCGGCTTTGGCTTGCTTCTCCGCTCGGCAATCAATGGCCGTCTGACGAACAACGCGGTCACGCCAACGACAAGCGCCACCAGCAGCCCCGGCGACAATGGCTTGACGCTGCGTCGCCTCATCGGTGATGGCGGTGACCAGCCCGGCGAAGGCGAGCGTCGCTTCAACCTCATCAAGTATGAATCTCCCGAAATCGCCGGCTTCACGGCTTCCGCTTCCTGGGGCGAGGACGACTTCTGGGATCTGGCACTTCGTTACACCGGGGAGTTCGGTGGCTTTAAGGTGGCTGCGGGCGTCGGCTATGGCAAAGTGACAGATGGCTATTATCTTCAAACCAAGACCGTTTGCGCTGGCCGCGCCGACGCGGCGCCGGGTGTGGCGAGCACGGATCAGAAATGCGATCAGTTCGGCGGCTCCATCAGCGTGGTGCATGAAGCGACCGGTCTGTTCCTGAACGCCGGCGCGGGTGTGAAGAACGATGACTACCTGAAGAAGCAGGCACGCTTTGCTACCGTGGCTGGCGTGGACGACAGCCAGGACTTCTGGGCTGTGCAGGCAGGTATCGAGAAGAAATTCAACGAGTTCGGAAAAACCACGATCTACGGCGAGTACTACGACTACGAAGGCGGAGCCAATTCTCGCCGGACGGTCACGCAGAGCGATGCACTGAGCCCTGATCCAGCCGCCGCGCATGGCTGGGCAATCTGGGGAACCGGCGTCGAGGTGTTCGGCGCAGGCATCGCCCAAGGCTTCGACAAGGCCGCGATGGTTCTGTATCTCTCATATCGCCATGTCGAAAGTGATCTGACCCTAAAAGGCTTGACTGGTGCGACCAGTGGTCCTGCCTCTGGCGCCATCCGCAACGCTCCGGTGGAGGATGTCGACCTCGTCATGACCGGCGCGATCATCAAGTTCTGATGCGAATGCTCTGAACGACCAACGGAAAAGGGCCATTCTCACGAGTGGCCCTTTTCCTATTTCGCGAACAGTGTTTCGCGGTGTGCTCGCAATTCGAGCTAGCGCATAAGCACATCATTTCTTCTTGGTTCGTGTGAAGGGCCGCTGCCGCTACGTTGGCAGTCATGAAAACGATTGCGGCACCTTCGATCTCAATGAGCAGAGCAGAACCGGATGACCGGGATGCGGGTTTCGATACCCTCACGCCCGAAGCAACGCCACGCGACGTCCCCGTCATCGTGGGTTCGAATTTGCGCCGTCTGCGCAAGGCCCAGGGCCTGTCGCTGGAGCGGCTCGCCGAGCTGTCGGGCGTGAGCCGCGCGATGCTCGGGCAGATCGAGACGGCCAAGAGCGTGCCTACCGTGAGCCTGCTTTGGCGAGTGGCCGATGCGCTCGGCGTTCCCGTTGCCACTCTCGTCGCGACCGAGCGCGAGCCCACCGTCGTCGTGCTGAGCCGCGATCGCGCGAGCGTGCTCATAACCAGCGAGGGCCGCTATTCGACACGCAGTCTCCTGCCGGGTGCGCGTCAGCGCTCCACCGGCTTCTTCGAGCTGCAGATCGAGGCTGGACATCGTGAGGAGTTTCCCGCCTCTCCCATCGGAACACGGCACAACCTCGTCGTCTCGCACGGACAATTAACCGTCGCGGTCGGCGCAGACGCACCCATCACGCTCAGCGAGGGTGACGCAATAGCCTTCGAGGCCTCCAGTATCTACGCCATTGAAAACCCGTCGACATCTCGAACGACCGCTTATCTCGTGATCGTCGCCCCCGCCCCCTGACCGCGTCTAATCCAGAAATTCGAATATCGATCGCAGTTCTTATTATTTCTAGTTCTATGCGCCCGCCCCATAGGGTGCATGCCGACAGTTCGGGGGACGGTGTCTTGCCATCGAAACACATACAAGTTGAGAAGCTGATCTCCTGGACGGCGCTGCTGTGTTCGGTCTCTGTTGTAATCGCCCTGACGATTGCGCACTGACACAGGACTTCAGTAGATATGGCATACGCACGCGCAAAGAGGGTTCTGCCGGGATTCGGGCTGTCGCTCGGATTCACCCTGGCCTACCTCTCCCTCATCGTTCTCATTCCGCTCTCCGCTGTCTTCATCAAGTCGGCGAGCTTGGGATGGGAAGGTTTCATCAATGCAGCCTCGGCGCCCCGCGTGGTCGCCTCGTACAAGCTGAGCTTCGGCGCCTCCCTGCTGGCGGCCGCCATCAATGTCGTGTTCGGCCTGATCCTGGCGTGGAGCCTCGTCCGCTACACCTTCCCCGGCAAGAAGCTGGTGGATGCGCTGATCGACCTGCCGTTCGCGTTGCCCACCGCCGTCGCCGGCATCTCGCTCACCGCGCTTTACGCTAAGAACGGCTGGGTCGGACAGTATCTCGAGCCGTTCGGCATCAAGGTCGCGTTCACGCCGCTCGGCATTCTGATCGCACTCATCTTCATCGGCCTGCCGTTCATCGTACGCACCGTTCAGCCAATTCTCGAAGACCTCGATGCGGAGTTCGAGGAGGCGGCCGCGAGTCTCGGCGCCAGCCGCTTCCAGACCTTCCGCCGCGTCGTGTTTCCAAGCCTCGTGCCGGCGCTTCTCACCGGCTTCGCGCTCGCCTTCGCACGCGCCGTCGGTGAATACGGCTCGGTCATCTTCATCGCGGGCAACATTCCGCTCGTTTCAGAGATCACGCCCTTGATGATCATCACCAAGCTCGAGCAGTACGACTACGAAGGCGCGACCGCCGTTGCCTCCGTCATGCTGATCGTCTCGTTCCTGCTGCTGCTCGTCATCAACGGCTTGCAGGCGTGGACCGCCCGCCGCACGGGGAGGGAAGCCTGATGGCCGGAGCCGCTGCACACCTTGCGCCCCACTCGGGCTCTGCCACCCGCTTCGAGGCCAATGTCGCCACGCGCGACAAGCCATGGGTGAAGTATGCCCTTCTCGGCATCGGGCTCTCGTATTTCGCCCTGTTCCTGTTGCTGCCCTTGATCGCCGTTTTCGTCGAGGGGCTACGCAAGGGATGGGACGCCTATCTGGCGGCCCTCATCGAACCCGATACGCTGTCTGCCATCAAGCTCACGCTGATCGCGGCCGCCATCTCGGTTCCCTTGAACCTCGTCTTCGGCATCGCGGCTGCCTGGGCCATCGCGAAGTTCGATTTCCCCGGCAAGCACTTCCTCATCACCTTCATCGACCTGCCGTTCTCCGTCTCGCCCGTGGTCGCCGGCCTCATCTATGTGCTGATGTTTGGCGCGCAAGGCTGGTTCGGCCATTGGCTTGCGGCGCACGACATCCGCATCATCTTCGCCGTGCCCGGCATCGTGCTGGCAACTATCTTCGTCACGTTTCCCTTCGTGGCGCGCGAGTTGATCCCGCTCATGCAGTCCCAGGGACGCGACGAGGAGGAAGCGGCTGTCACGCTCGGCGCCTCGGGCTGGCAGATGTTCTGGCGTGTCACGCTGCCGAACGTGAAGTGGGCGCTGCTGTACGGCGTTATTCTCTGTAACGCGCGCGCCATGGGCGAGTTCGGCGCCGTGTCGGTCGTCTCCGGCCACATCCGCGGCGAGACCAACACCATGCCTCTGCACGTCGAAATCCTTTACAATGAATACCAGTTCGCGGCTGCCTTTGCCGTTGCATCCTTGCTCGCGCTGCTGGCTCTCGTAACCCTCGCCATCAAGACCTACATCGAATGGCGGGCGGGCCTCACTCAGTCCGAGGAGAAGTCTTCATGAGCATCGAGGTCAAAAACATCTCGAAGTCGTTCGGCAGCTTCAAGGCTCTGGACAATATCAACCTCGATCTGCCGCGCGGAGAGCTGATCGCCCTCCTGGGTCCTTCCGGCTGCGGAAAGACGACGCTTCTGCGCATCATTGCGGGCCTCGAAAGCGCAGACCAGGGCTCGATCATCCTCTCGGGCGAGGATGCTTCGAACAAGCACGTTCGCGAGCGCCAGGTCGGCTTCGTGTTCCAGCATTACGCCCTGTTCCGGCACATGACCGTGTTCGAGAACGTGGCGTTCGGCCTGCGGGTGAAGCCGAAATCGCAGCGGCCTTCCGAGAAGGAGATCCGCGCAAAGGTCCAGCGCCTTTTGGAGCTGGTTCAGCTCGATTGGCTGGCCGATCGCTTTCCGGCCCAGTTGTCGGGCGGACAGCGCCAGCGCATCGCGTTGGCCCGCGCCCTCGCCGTCGAGCCGCAGGTGCTCCTGCTCGACGAGCCGTTCGGCGCGCTCGATGCGAAGGTGAGAAAAGAGCTTCGCCGCTGGCTTCGCCGCCTGCACGACGAGCTGCATATCTCGTCGGTGTTCGTTACGCACGATCAGGAGGAGGCCCTCGAGGTCTCGGATCGCATCGTGCTCATGAACAAGGGCCGCATCGAGCAGATCGGCTCTCCGCGCGAAATCTACAACGAGCCCGCGACGTCGTTCGCCTACAGCTTCATCGGCACCGTGAACGAGTTCCGAGGCCGCATCGAGGGTGACTATGTCCGCGTCGGAAACGACCGCCTGCCACATGGCCGTACGGACTTGAGCGACGGCGCATCCGTCGTCGCCTTCGCCCGTCCCCACGATACGGAGATCGTGAAGGGCTCCGAAGGCGAGGGCGTCGCCGCCAAGGTAAACAGGATATTGACCAGCGGTGCCATCACCCGCGTCGAGCTGATCGCGAATGGGGATGCGCGGCAGGGCAAGAAGGACTATTTTGAGGTCGAAGTCACACCGAACGATCTGGCCGCGTTGGGCTTGGCGACGGGAGAAGCCGTTCGCATCAAGAGCCGCCGCTTGAGCCTGTTCGGAGAAAACGAGCGCAGATGAACTTCCAGCAGCTTCGCATCATCCGTGAGACGGTAAAGCGCAATTTCAATCTCACCGACGTCGCCAACGCTCTCTACACATCGCAGTCCGGTGTGTCGAAGCACATCAAGGATCTCGAGGACGAGCTTGGCGTCGAGCTGTTCGTCCGGCGCGGCAAGCGCCTGCTGGGCCTGACTGAGCCCGGGCGGGAGCTCGTTGGCATCGTCGAACGCATTCTGCTCGATACGCAAAACATCAAGAAGCTCGGCGAGCAGTTCGCGAACAAGGATCGCGGCCAGCTCGACGTGGCGACCACGCACACGCAGGCGCGCTATGCGCTGCCCCATGTCGTCGCCAAGTTCCGCAACGCGTTCCCCAACGTGCACCTCGTGCTGCACCAGGGAAGCCCGACCGAGATCGCGCGCATGCTGGCGGACGGTACCGCCGACATCGGCATCGCGACGGAGTCGCTTCAGGATGCGCCCGAGCTCGTGTCGTTCCCGTACTACACGTGGCATCACGGCGTCATCGTGAAGGCGGGCCACGCGCTCGAGCAGGAGGACAAGCTCACGCTGGACGCTTTGGCGGAATGGCCCCTTATCACCTACAGTGAGGGCTTCACCGGCCGCCCCAAGATCGACAAGTCGTTCGCCGATGCCGGCATCGTGCCCGACATCGTGCTCTCCGCCCTCGACGCCGACGTGATCAAAGCCTACGTCGAGCTTGGCCTCGGCGTGGGGATTGTGGCCTCGCAGGCCTTCGACCCTGTGCGCGACCCTCAATTGCGCCTGCTCGACGCAACGCACCTTTTCCAGGAAAACGTATCGCGGATCGCCGTCAGGCGCGGCGCTTACCTCCGGGGCTACGCCTACCGCTTCATCGAGTACTGCGCGCCCACGCTCACGGAGCCGGTGGTCCGCGCGAGTATCGAGGCCACGGCTGAAACTGGCCGGGTCTGACTACGGTTCCCAGGAATTTCTCTATTTTTTCGGATCTTAGTGTGGTCATTCTCTAAGAATGGCCACACTTGGGCTGTTTGGAACTGTTACCAGGTGAACGCGGGTTGATATAAGAGTAAGAAACACCGCCAGCTTGGATGGCCCAGCCCGGAATGGATAGAAAATTCTCTCTTCGCCCGCCGTGGCCCGTCTCTTATTTCCTCGCCTTGTCGATCATCGCGCTCGCCGTGCCCCTGCTCGTGCTGCTGGGCATGGAGGCGGCACGCCTGACGACCACCGAGCGGGCACGCCTCTTCGACGAGACGCGGCGCACCGCGGAGCGCATCGCGGCCGATCTCGACCAGACGCTCAACGGCTATATCGCCGTCCTCGAATCGCTCGCCACCACCCCTGCTCTTGCTGAGGACGATTTCGCGACCGTCTATCGTCAGGCGGAGGCGGCTCTCAAGTCACGGGGGCTTTACGCCTTCCTGCGCGACATGAGCGGCCAGCAGCTTTTCAATACGCGCGTCCCTTATGGCACGCCGCTGCCCCGCAGCACAGGCTTCGACGAGGAGATTCTGTCATCGCAGCGGCCGTTCGTATCCGATGTGGTGATCGGCGACGTGGCCAAGAAAGCGGTCATGGCGGTCAGCGTTCCGGTCCAGCGCGACGGCAAGATCCGCTACATTCTGTCCCTCTCGCTCGAGCCGAGCCTCATGAAGGAGCTGCTCGACCGGCAGAAGCTGCCGCCGGATTGGCGCGGCACGATCGCAGACCGCAAGGGCGTCGTCATCGCGAGAACCCGCCTTCATGAGGAGTTCGTCGGCAAGCCGTTGTCGAAGGAAACGCGCGGCGAGGCGACCGACAACTCCGCAAGCGGCAAGGACCTCGAGGGCAGGGTCGTGAAGTGGGGAACCGCGCCGTCCCGCGTGGCGGAGTGGGTGGTCTACGTCTCGGTGCCGGCGGAGCTTGTCGACGCCGCCGCACGCGAGGCGCTTCTGAGCTATGTGCTGATCGTGGCGGCCTTCACCTGCGTGGGACTGGCCGGTGCCGTCGGCGTTGCGCGGGTCATCACCAAGCCTCTCAACATGGCGGAGCGCGCCGCCAAGGCTCTGGGCGAGGGGAGGGCCGTCGAGTTCCAGCCGACGCTCATATCCGAGGCCAACGCTATCGGCACCGCGCTCGAGGAGGCAGCCCATCTGCGCGAGCAGGCCGAGCAGCAGATCCTGCTCCTGATGCGTGAGGTCAACCATCGCTCGAAGAACATGCTGGCCGTTGTGCAGGCCATTGCCCGGCAGATGCCCTCGAGCGACCCGAAGCAGTTCGTCCGCCAGTTCTCGGACCGCATCGTCGGCCTCGCCGCCAGCCAGGATCTCTTGATCGAGAGCAACTGGCAGGGCGTGCGCGTAGCCGATCTCGTTCGATCGCAACTTTCGCTCTTCCGCGAGTTGATCGGAACCCGCATCGAGATCTCAGGCCCCCCCGTTCGTCTCCAGCCGCCTGCAGCCCAGGCTATCGGCATGGCACTGCACGAGCTCGCCACCAACGCCAGCAAGTACGGCGCCCTTTCGGACGGCAACGGCCGCGTCATCGTCTCCTGGCGGCTGCAAGGCTCGGGCGAGGAGCGGGAGTTTCTGCTCGACTGGAAGGAGGAGGACGGCCCGCCCGTCACGCCACCCGAGCGGCGCGGTTTCGGCTACACGATCATGGTCGCCATGGTGGAGAAGTCGCTCGATGCCACCGTCGAGGTCGATTACGCTCCGACTGGCATGAGCTGGAAGGTCCGCGCACCGGCCCGTTGCACATATGACGGACCGGAAACCGCGGGCAGGGCCGCCAAGCGCCAGAACAAAGACCACGGCGCCTAGAGCATCCTCCGACGAAGTGGACGCCGGTTCGTCGCGAGAAAATGCGACCAATCAAAAAACCTACATCAGTGCCAGTCTTCCGGCCGGCCCTATTTGCAGATGCGTGAGAGCCCATCCGCGCCGCGCCGCGCCAGATCCACGTGGAAGTGATCCGCGTGGTTGCGGTCGTAGTTCGGGCTGAGCACGGTGGTGAACTGCTGGCACGCGCCGCGATGAACCGCGCGCAGGAACGCCTGCTCGGTGACATCGCCGTTCCAGCCCCGCTTGATCGTGATCTTGCGCCCGTCAGCGAAGGTGAAGCCCGCCACGTCGAGCGCATTGGCGTAGCCGTGCTCCGACAGCTTGGCGCCGGAGACGTGGTTCATGGGGCGGCAGGAGTAGGAGCCCGCGACGGAGATTTCCACCACGTCGGTGCCGAAGTAGTAGCGCGCGGCGGGGGCGACGCTCTCACGCGTCCAGCGCTCCACCTGCGGGATCATCGGGCAGCGCAGCATGGCCGTCGGTTTGAGCCGCACTTGTCCGTCGAGAACCGCGGAAAGCTCGTAGGGCCGTTCGGTCCCGCAGACGCTCGGACCGCCGAGCGCGGATCGGCTTGCAAGGAAGGTCGTGTGGGCGAGAACGCCGGATGCGATGCACGCGCTCTCTTCCTTTCCCCGCCAAGGCTCGTACTTGGCGACGAAGTCTGGACCGGAGCTGCATCCGGACAGCAGGGCCGGTACCAGAACCGGCAGCAAGAGAACGCGACTGAGACGCATGACCTTGGGACACTATGCCGGTTATGGCTAATGAAAGGTGAACGTGTCCCATCCTCCCCATACGTCCTATCGCAGGATTTTCTGTCCGTTTGCGGCCGGCTCTGCGGCACCTGTTGGGCTCAAGTGCGACCGTTTTCTGGCAGTTTCCCCAAAGTTATCCACAAATAAGCGGATGACTTTTGGCGAATCCGTACACAACACAATCGAGTGTTTGCTACAATTCAAATGCCCGGATCGTCAGGCGCTTGTCGGTCCCTGCTATTAGCATCCGTCCCTCTCTCGTTGGATGCACAGGCCGTAACGGTGGGCATTGTATGCGTAATGCGCCAAATCGATCTCGTGCGTCGAGGCCCCGGCCCGTAGATAGACTTGCTCGCTCGGCATCCCCCACGATGTTCCCTCGACGAGCAACATCTGTCTCACCGGGGCCTTGTGATTCCGGCGTTTGATCTGGTTCCGGCGCTGCTTACGTGCCCTCCTTCTAGCGCAGCGGATGGCGTGCGAGAAATGCGAGCGCCCTATCCTTGAACGAGCGGTCGCCGACCGCCTTCATATGCTCCCGCCCTTGAATGACGAAGGCCTCCGCGCCGGGAATAAGCGCGGCAAGGTCCGGCGCGGCGCCTCCAACCACATCGTTCTCGCCTACAGCCACCAGCACCGGACGCGCGATCTGCGAAACCGCCTCGGCGGTGATCGGCGCGCGAGCCGATCGGATGCACGCTGCCAACGCCTTGAGATCGCTCTTCGTCTGCTCGGCGAAGACGCGGAACGTGCGGGCCGCCTGGCTTTTGACTGCGTCCGCGCTTGGCGCTTCCAGGGCATGGGCGATCGGACCCGTGCCGGCCATTCCGCGCACCATGTTGATGCCGAGGCCGCCGAACACCAGGCTTTGCACACGCTCGGGGTGCGCAAGCGCCAGGAAGGCCGCGATCCGCGCGCCCATCGAATAGCCGATCACGTGCGCGCGCGGGATGGAGAGGTGGTCCAGCAGGCGGCGCGCATCCTCGGCCATCAACGGCGCGCCGTAGTCTTCGAGCCCGTAGAGCTTTTCGCTCCGGCCGTGACCGCGGTTGTCGAACGCGATGACACGGTAGCCCGCCGCGAGCAGATCGCTCACCCAGCCCGTGTCCACCCAGTTGACGTTGGCGTTGGAGGCGAAGCCGTGAATGAAAAGCACCGGCTCCGCGTCCGGGTTCTCTGCAGGCCGCTCGTCCAGATAGGCGAGCGTCACGCCGTCGGACGAGAAGGTCTTCATGTCGGGCCTGGGATGCATTCCGATGCACTCGCAAGAGAGGAGGGGCTGCGCGTCGGCGCGTCGGCCGAGGGGCGCAAAGTGGCAGCAAAAGGGGTTCGGAGGCAATGACATCGAAGGGCTGGCCCTGCTCCTGGCTACCCTCCCGTGGGCCTGACGGGAGGCGGGATGCGCCGCAGGCGGTCCGTCTGATGGAAATCAACCGTGCGGCCGCCCCATGTTGCCGCGTCCCCTATTAATTTGCGCTGCCCGCCGCTATGGTTAGCTTCACGAACAAGCGGGATGAAGTAAGACCATGGCCAAGAGCGCGACGCCCCACTTTGCCAACGATCTCGGCGCCGAAAAAATCTTCGTCGGTGTGAGGGAGCTGCAATGCATGGGCGCACGGCCGCCCTTCGACCACCCCCACGTCTTTCTGGACATGGGGGCCGACAGCCAGATCCTTTGCCCCTACTGCTCCACCCTCTATGTGCACGATCCCCGCCTTGCCGAGGATGAGAGCGATCCGAAGGATTGCCTCGTCACGCTGGCAGGCGATCTGGCCGCGTAAGGTGCGCGGCAGGGGCCGGTGACCGGCAACCAGCAATGGCAGCGACGCCACTCGAGAACGTTCTGATCGCGGGCGGAGGGATTGGCGGGCTCGCCACGGCGCTTGCGCTGGCCAAGCGCGGTATCTGCTCGGAGGTGCTGGAGCGCCGCCCGGCTTTCGGCGATGACGGCGCGGGCATCCAGCTCGGCCCCAACGGAACACGCATCCTGGAGCAGCTGGGTGCTGCCAGCTTTCTGAGGGGGCACGTCACGGTACCCGACGCGCTCCGCATTCTCGATTCGGTGACGGGCGAGCAACTCGCGAGGTTTCCTCTCGGCGAATGGATCGCTCAACGCCACGGGGCTCCCTATTGGGTGGCCCACCGCCGCGACCTGCACGCGGCGCTCCTGTCCGCGGTCGAGCGCGAGCCGCATATCCAGTTGAGAAAGAACATCGAGGTTACCTCGGCCCACGAGGAGGCGGACGAGGTGGTGGCCGTGTGCGTCAGGGGGGAAACTTTCCGCGGCAACCTG
Source organism: Hyphomicrobium zavarzinii ATCC 27496 (assembly GCF_000383415.1). Classification (GTDB taxonomy): domain Bacteria; phylum Pseudomonadota; class Alphaproteobacteria; order Rhizobiales; family Hyphomicrobiaceae; genus Hyphomicrobium_C; species Hyphomicrobium_C zavarzinii. The sequence continues at coordinate 359,483 of NZ_KB911256.1, forward strand.
CTGATCGCCGCCGATGGCGCATGGTCGGCGCTGCGCGGACGGCTGTTCTCCGGCGGCATGCCGCAGTACACGGGCAAGAGCGCCGTGCGGGTCGTGATCCCGATTGAGGAGGTCCCCGAAGCCCTCCGCCGGACGGAGGTGCACCTCTGGCTCGGGCACAATGTGCATGTCGTGCACTATCCCGTCAGTGCCGGATATGCCATGGCGCTGGTTGCGATCTTCGACGATCAGGCCGTATCGGGTGACTGGAGCACGCCCTGCGATCGCGAGTGGGTCGCGGCGCGGACGGCTGGCTTCGCACCGCTCCTTCGCGATCTCCTGGGCAAGCCCGGCCATTGGCGCCGATGGTCTTTGCTGGGACTTGAAAAGCCGCCGCGCTTCTCAGCCGGCCGCATGGCGCTTATCGGCGACGCGGCTCATCCCGTGTTTCCGTTTCTCGCGCAAGGCGGCGTCATGGCGCTCGAGGACGCCGTCGTCATTGCCGATGCGCTGGCTCATGAGCCCGACCGCCCCGCACATGCCTTTAAGGCTTACGAGCGCGCGCGTGCGGGACGCGTCCGGCGCGTAGCCGAGGCGTCACGAACCAACGGACGCATCTATCATCTGGCTGGCTTCATGGCGAAGGCGCGCAACCTCACCCTGGCGCACATCCCGCCGGAGACGTTCATGCGCCGCTACGACTGGCTCTACGGCTGGAAGCAGGCCGAGGACGATGCCTGAGCAGCGCGTCGTCGTCCCGCGGCAGAACCTTAGAGAGAGTTGACGAACTTGAGCAGCGCCGCGCGCTCCTCCGCGCTGAGCTGCGCATAGCCGTCCCGCGCCGCCTGCGCTTCGCCACCGTGCCACAGGATGGCTTCCTCCACATTGCGCGCGCGCCCGTCGTGCAACAGGAAGGTATGGCCGCTCACCACCTCCGTGAGGCCGACACCCCAGAGCGGCGCTGTCCGCCACTCCTGCCCACTGGCTTCGCCTTCGGGACGCCCGTCGGCAAGTCCCTCGCCCATGTCGTGCAGCAGGAAGTCGCTGTAGGGCCATATCAGCTGTTTGCTCAGATGTGGCTGTCCGTCCACGACGCCTGTCGTAAAGGAGGGCATGTGGCAGGCGGCGCAGCCGACCTTGTAGAAAAGCCCCTTGCCGTTGAGCACCGCGTCATCGCCCGCGTCGCGCCGCGAGGGCACCGCGAGGTTCTGCGAATAGAAGGTCACGAGGTCCAGCAACTCTTTGCTGAGCTCCAAGCCGCCTGCGCGCTCGGAATTGCCGTTGGGAGCGTCGATGCAGGTCTTCTGCGCTGCCGTGCAATCTCCCGAGGGGAAGGGCATCAGCGGATTGGAAAGCCCGATATCGCCAGCCGCCGCGGCCGCGCTCTGATCGAGAACGCTCGGCTCGCCCGCCTTCCAGCCGAAGCGGCCGAGCTTCACGCTCTGAGAAGACATGGACCAGACCTCGTTGGTGCGGCCGGAAATTCCGTCTTTGTTGGCGTCGTCGGGATCGGCGTTGGCGCGGATGTCCGCTTCCGGAATGGCCTCGACGAGGCCGAGCCCGATCATTGGCGGTGCAATGCGCGGTGAGAGCATCACCTTGGGATGCAGGGGTCCGTAGGCGAGATTGATCACCGAGTACGACGGCCGCCTCAGCGTGACCACCTGGCCGCCGGCCAGCGTCACGGGCACATCCGTGTAGGTAATGTGCATCTGTCCTTCGCCATCGTGCCCTTGAATGGCGATGTTCTGCAGTTGCCCGCCATAGACAGGATCCGGAATGGTCGTGGCTTTGCGCTCGGCGAGAAGACGCTTCTGCTCTTCCGTCTCGGGCGGAATGGAAAGCCTGAGGAACATCGAGATGGCGGTCTCGTCCGGAAAATTGGCCAGCGGCGGACGCCCGCGCCCGTCCTTGAGATGGCAGTTCTGGCAGCCGCGCGCATTGTAGAGTGGGCCGAGCCCGTCGGACGCTTGCGTGGACGAGGGGGCAGCGACCCAAAGCTTGCGGAAGATGGCGTTGCCGACCTTGAACCGCGCTTCGCCTTCGAAGCCGATGCCGTGCGAGAAATGGGAGAACGCATCGCGGTTCGTGACGCTTTCGCGCGAGGTGGCACTGCCGCCCGGGCGTTCTTCTCCAACCTCTATCCCTGCCGGAACCGTGACCGCAGGGGCGGCCGCGCCGCTCCCGCCCAAGAGAGAAACTGCTCCGCCGATCAGGGGAACGAAAGCGGCAAAGGCAACCGTCGAGACCGTCTGTCCAAGCGCGCGTGGCATCAGAAACCTTTTCGACTTCTTCTCCGATTGGCGGCGAGAGAGGCCCCGCCTCGCAGGAGGACAAGTGCACACCGGCCCGCTTCGGACCATGCGGCATGCGAACGTATAGAGAAGGGACGGCCGATTTTCAGCACCGGTACGATCCCTCGGCAATGGTGACCTTTGGGAGTAGTTTCACGAGCCCATAAAGCATCGTCCGCGCCACGAGGCGCCAAGGCATCTCAGGGCATCTCCGCGCGGCCGGCCTTAACCGGAATCAAAGCGGCGATGCAAATACGGCGCGGCGGCCCATGCGCCGGAACCCCCCACTGCATTCAATCAATCGCGATCTAGAATGCGATCTTGGCGCCGCTGATCACGGTGTCGAAGTCCTCGACGCCTTCCGAAGCAACCCGGTTGCCCGCCGCATCCACCAGCTCGAAATCGGCGGTGTGGTGGCGGTAGCCGAGATAGATCTGCATTTCGGCCGACTCGATGTGCTGCACCACGCCGGCGCCCCACACTTCGGCCTCGTTGCCCGCGATCCGCGTCGCCGTTCCGGTGACGTTGAAAGCATTGAGCACGGCGGGATCATCCGTCACGCTCACGAAATCCTTGAACCAGCCGTACTCGCCGTAGAAGGCGGTGGGACCGAGCGGGTTGAGCTTCGCGATCCAGCCGAGCTTAGTATAGATGAAGCTGGTGTCCTCTGGCGTGCGCGTGGCGCCGTCGACGTCGGTCGCAGCCTGATTCCACTCGCGCCAGCCAGCTGCGAACGTGAGGTTGAGGCCGGTTACCTCGTGCAGCAGAGACACCGAGCCCACGAGCGTCGACTGGTCGAGGCCCAGCGTATTTCCGATGACCTCGTCCGTGCCGTCCGTTAGCTCCGTATAGGCGATGGCGCCCTCGAGCTTGAAGCCGCCGCCTTCGCCCGCATAGCGCAGGCCCACATCCCAGACGTCGTCCTCTCCCCAGCTCGCCGAGGCCACGAAACCTGCGATCTCCGGCGTGTCGTAACGCACGATGTTGGCTGTATCGCCGTTGAAGTGATTGTAGACGTCGCCCCAGCCGATCGGAGCGAGGCTGCCGTCACGCAGCCTCAAGGCGAAGCCGCCGCCGATGTCCTGCACGCCCGCGTAGCCCGCAACGCCAGCTTCCGAAAGGTCGGTCTCGGGCGCCGTATCGCTCACGCGCGAAGCGAGACCCATGGAGAATTTGCCGAGCTTCTCGCTTTCGACCCACCAGTGCGATTGCCAGACGAAGAAGCCCTGATCGCCGTTGTCGTCGTCCTGGGAGACGGCGTCCGAAAGATTGTCGAGCAAGCGGACGGTGAGTTCGTAGCCCGCCTTCCATCCCTTGGTGATCTCTGCTTCGCCGGTGAAGCTGAAATTGCTCTGGTCGTTCTTGTTGCCGACCACGTAAGCGTTGTCTTCGACGCCGTCATCCCACAGGAGGATGGCGCGGTTCACCTGGCCCGCGACTGTAAGCGAAACTTTGCGGTTGCCCTTGCGGGCGGTCGTCGCCTCGAGCTCCGCAATGCGCTCCTCGAGGTCCGCGCAGCAATCTCCCCCGAGATCAGCAGCGCGCACGTTCGAAGTCGAGGACAGCACGGCCGCGGCAAAGCTGCAAGCAACAATCCCTGTACCGAACCGAACCTTCATAGACGCCCCCCATGCCCAACGGCCGAACATTCCAAAAATCAATGATAGAGTGAGGGCGGGCTTTCCCCCACTCTATTTTGCCTCTTCCACCTTATCCGGATTGTCGAGGCTGTCGGAGCCCTCGAACTTGATATCCTTCAGATCGAGGGCCGCAATCGCACGCTCGAACTCCTTCGCCTGCGCGATCAGCGCATCAATGGCAGCCTGCACGGTCGCGTTCCCCTCTGCATTGTCGAGGCCGATCATCTGGTCGTAAGCCTCGACCTTCTTAGCGCGATCCACGAGCGCCGTCATCTTCGCCAGCGTCTTGTCGAGCGCGGCGCGGACCTGCTTGTCCGTCTCGGGCGATTTGGCCTTGACCAGATCGGAGACGCTGGGGCCGGAAACAACGCTTCCGTCGGTGCGCGTGTAGCTCGCGAGATAGACATTCCTGATGCCCAACGCGTCGCCGTAGTGAGACGCGTGCGTATTGTCCGAGAAGCAATCATGCTCCTCTTCCGGGTCGTGGATCATGAGGCCGAGCTTCATGCGCTCGCCCGCCAGCTCGCCGTACGAAAGGCTGCCGAGGCCGGTAAAGACGGCGGTGAGGCCCTGCTTCTCGTTCTCGGTGGCGAACTTGCGCGCGTCCCCGTTGGGAGCCCACTGCTTGGCCATCCACTCCAGGTCCTCGACCAGCATGTCGGTGACGGTCGAGAGATAGGCCGCGCGCCGGTCGCAGTTGCCACCGGTGCAGGCCTTGAGATCATAGTCCGTGGCCGGACGCTTGCCTGCGCCCGCTTCCGTGCCGTTGAGATCCTGGCCCCAGAGCAGGAATTCGACGGCGTGATAGCCGCTCGCCACGTTGGCTTCCACGCCACCCGCCTCGTGCAGCGTTTCGCGAATGAGCTCCGGCGTGATCTTGGTCGTGTCCACCGTCTTGCCAGCGATCTTGAGCGAGGTGTTCGCGATCACGTCGGCGGCGTAGAATTCGTTCTCCGGGTTCTCGCTACCATAGGATTCAGCGACGTAGTCGATGAGGCCTTCGTCGAGCGGCCAGGAATTCACCTTGCCCTCCCAGTCGTCCACGATCGGGTTGCCGAAGCGGAAGGCTTCCGTTTGCATGTAGGGAACACGCGCGGCGACCCACGAAGCGCGCGCTGCGGCCAGCGTCTCTTCGGTCGGGGCCTTGATCAGGGCATCGACGGAGGTCTTGAGCTGACGCGCTGCCTTTAGGCTGTCCTCGTATCCGGCCTGGGCGATGTTGGCATACGTCGTCAGCACGTCCTTAACGGCAGGCGCATCGGCGCGGGATGGCAGCGGAAACAGCGCAAGGGACGCTGTCGCGGCGGCAAAAAGCGGCAAAAAGCGCGCGGTGCGGATCACGTGGGACAAGAAGTGCCTCCTAAGGTTGGCAAGCCACCTCAAACCGACTAGGCTTATTGACGCAAACAGTCAAGAATACGTAAGGAAACTATCATAAGTAGATCGTTGCGTGTGGGGCCGCCGCAAGATTGTTTCCGATTTGGATCAGATTTCCGTTTGATATGCGTAGTAGTTTGGAATTAGTCTAGATTGAGTTTAGGATACCAACTGAACCGAGTCCCCGGTGGGGTGGGTCGCGGGCGGAGAAACTGGACAGACAATGCGCCTCAGCAAAACAACCAACTACGCGATTCGGATTCTACTCGATTGTGCCGTTGCCCAGCCGAACCTCGTGAAAGTCGCGGAAATTTCCGAGCGGCGTGACATCACGCTCCAGAACACCTTCAAGATCGTACATCTCCTATCTCGCGCGGGATTTATTCAGGCAGTTCGCGGGAGACATGGTGGTGTGCGATTGGCACGTCCGGCATCGGAGATCCGGATCGGTGATGTGGTCCGCGCGATGGAGATCCTCAATCTCGAGATCGAGAACGACGAGAGTGAGCGGAGCGGCACACAGGGCCAGCTCGCAGCGCTCGACGAGCTGTTCGACAACGCGCTCGGCGCTTTTATCAGCGTACTGGACGAGCACACCCTGGAGCAGATGATCAAGGTTCAGCGGAAAGAGGCGGCCCCTGGGCGCGCGAAGCCGAAGCTTCCCCGTCGCACCACCAAGCCTGCGACCATCGCGGGCAGCGCGGCGCGCCGCCAGCATCCCGGCCACGGCTGACCCTCCGACAGTTTGTCTACTTTGGAACTCTTCAAAACAAAGTTTTGAATGATTCCAGTCATGTAATGTGTCATCAGCACACTTGACTCGATCGGCCGAAAGAGGTTGCTTAGGCGCAAGGTTGCGACTGAGCAGCCAACTTAAGATGTCCTTTTCGGGGCCTTGAACCCCGACAATAGGAAGGTCCGATCGATGGTTTTCGAACCTCGCCCGCAATGGGTGGTGTGCGCCTGCGCTATGCACGCGCCAGTGACGCGGCAGCTAACAAGCTCGCACAGTTCACGTTTCTCGATCAGCGCCGTGATTTCGGCCTCCGCAGGGGAGGGCTGTCATGAAGCGCACTAATCTCAATCTCCGCCGCCTTCCTGTTACGACGCCCGTTCCGCACACCCTCGCCGGTGAGCGCGGCGCCGAGCGTTTGATCGGCCTCGGCTTCCGCTATTGGGTGGCGGGCTACAAATCCGGCGACATCGATCGCTGGGAGGAAGCCTGGCGCATCTACGCCAAGGCGCTGGGGCCGAACGCAGCCCGCACGGCTGTTTCCGAATTGTCGGCCTGGGTGCGCGCGGTGAGCGCGGCAGCCCGCCGCGAGATCGAGGTGTGCTCGGGGGACTGCGCGGGCTTCTGCCGCGACGAGTGCCTCGCGGTCTCCATGATCGCCGCCTGCCAGCACAACACCTGCCCGGCCATGCGCGCGTGCGCCTTCGCTCTCATCGAAAGCTCGCTGATCGACGAGGTCGTCCATCACGCCGAGAGCTTCGCGGTCACCATGCGCGGGCTCGATCAGGTGCTGTCTCCGGGCCTGATCGTGAACGCAGCGGCATATGCGTCGGCGTCCCACGCCGCGCCGAGACAATAAGCAGGCAGGTATACGCTCATGATCGTTTGTTCCTGCCAGCAAGTCTCCGACCACGACATCGAGCTTGCACTCCTGGATATCCTGAACCAGCCCGAAGCGCCGATCCCGACGCCCGGCGTCGTATACCGTTACATGCAGAAGCGTATGCAGTGCTGCGGGTGCGCTCCCCTGGCCGTGGACGTGATCTACGCCAAGGTCGAGAACCTGGAGCGCAGGGGGCTTGTCTGTCCCTACCGCAGCTTCTCCACGCGCGAGCGCCTGATGCGCATGCAGCAGCAGCGCCGCAGCCAGTTGACGCCCGCTCCCCTCGAGGAGGAGTTTGAATCCTGCGATTGAGGCGCGGTACATCTTCCGCACCTCACGGGAACCGGACACGCGAGGCCCTTCCGCTCCCCAACGCTCCGGAATAAATATCGGGCGGCCTTTCGGCCCCGAGGAGCTGCTTCGTGATCTCTAACCGGTTGTTGAGAATGTCCCTGGCCGCGGCCATGGGAGCCTTTGTCGTAGGGCTAGCCGCGGCTCCAGCCGCAGCCCTCCCCATCCGCAAGAGCCACGCCACCATGGTGCTCGACGCGGTCGACCAGTTCATCGTGCCCCACATCCAGACCCTGACGCAGAAGACGGCGCGCATGAACGCCGCTCTTCAAGCTGTCTGCAAGGAGGGCGCCGACGACGCCACGCGCCGCGCGGCCGTTGCCTCCTTCGCCGACACGGTGCGCGCCTGGGGAAGCCTGGACTTCATCCGGTTCGGGCCCGTCTCCCGCAATCACCGGCTCGAGCGTGTACTTTTCTGGCCGGACCCGCGTGCCACCACCTCCCGCCAGTTGAATGGCCTTCTCGCAGCGCGCAAGCCCGAGTTGCTCGAGGCGGGCGCTCTCGCCAAGCAGAGCGTCGCCGTGCAGGGGCTCACCGCGCTCGAGGTTCTTCTGTTCGACGAAAAGGCGCCGCTTGGCGCCTCGACGGAGGAAACCGCCCGGTACCGCTGCGCGCTGGCAAGCGCCATAGCGGCCAATATCGATACGGTCGCAAGCGAGATCAGCACAGGCTGGACCGGTGAGGACAGTTTCCGCCTCAAGATCCTTACGCCAGGCTCGGACAATGCGCTCTATCAGGATGCGTCGGAGACGGTGCGCGACGTGGTGAAGGCCATCGCGACTGGGCTCGATCTCTGCAAGAACCGCTTCGTCACGCCAGAGCTCACGGCCCTCGACGAAACGCCGCCGAAGCGCGTGCGCCTTCCCTTTGAGCGCGCGGAGCTGACGGGCGAGTTCCTCACCTCCTCGCTCGTCGCCTTGAGGGATCTGTTCGAGACGACCGGGCTTTCGGCATACGTTCCGGCCGACAAGCCATGGATGACGGACTTCCTGCCAAAGGCCTGGAAGAGCCTGCTCGCGGACGCCGCGCGGCTCGACAAGCTGCGGGCGACGGAGCGGGGATCGGAAGCCCATCTTCACGCCTTGAGGAAGATGAGGTTCGATCTTTCCGGCATCCGCCTGATCATCGTGAAGGAGCTGGCGCCCAATGCTGAAATCGTACTGGGGTTCAACGAACTCGATGGCGATTGACCGCCGCCATTTCCTGATCGGATCGTTGGTGGCGCTGGGCGCTGCTCGAAGCGCACTCGCGGCGGAAGGATTGGCGGGCGCTGCCGCCACCGAAGCGGCTTACGCCTCCGCCGCGCGTCGTCCCGATGGCACCTACGCCGTGCTTCTCATCGCCGCCGACGGAAAAATCCTGCGAGAGATTCCTTTGTCGGCGCGTGGCCACGACGTCGCCATTGAGCACGCCTCGCGCCGCGCCGTCGTGTTCGGCCGCAGGCCCGGCTTTTTCGCGCTCGCCTTCGATCTGGACGGACGCCGCGAGCCCGAGGTATTCGCCCCGCCCGCCGACCGTCACTTCTACGGCCACGGTTTCTTCTCGCAGGACGGGCGCCTCCTCTACACGAGCGAACACAACGTCGAGAGCGGCGAAGGCGTGATCGGCATTTACGACACGTCGGGCGGATGGCGCCGGATCGGCGAGTTCCCGTCCTATGGCGTCGGCCCTCACGAGGCGATCATGCTCGCCGACGGCAAGACCATGGTCGTCGCCAACGGCGGTTTCGGCAGCGATCCCGCGACCGGCCGCGAGAGCATCGACCTTGCGGGCATGGAACCCAACATGGCCTTCGTCGATCTGGCGACCGGCTCTCTCAAGGCGAGCCACGGGTTGCCGCCCGAGATCAACATGCTGTCGGTGCGCCACCTCGCCGCCAACGCGAAGGGTGAAGTCTGGTTCGGCGGTCAATGGCAAGGCGGCCTGGAAGACAGCCCCGAGCTGATCGGCCGTGCGTCTCTCGACAAGTCCATCTCCATCATAGAGCCCGCCGACCCCATGGGCGTTTCGCTCAAGGGCTACATCGGCTCCGTCGCCATGAGCGCGGACGGGCGCTACCTCGCGGCATCCGCGCCGCGTGCCGGCCGCATCGTCTACGCCGACACCGAGACCGGGCGGATCGTGCACGAGGTCAAGATAGAGGATGGCTGCGGCATTGCGGAGAGCGGCGGCTCGGAGTTCGTCATGAGCTCCGGCCACGGCGTCGTCCGCTTCGAGCACGACGGCGCGCGCGCCCCGGATATGCTGAGCTTTACCGGGACTGAGTTCGACAACCACCTGCGCCGCGTTTGACGTGCCGCCCGGCGGACTCTAGAAGCATCGAGGTCTTCCGCTCCGGCAGAGACGACATGCTTCTATCCTCGCTTATGACAGCCGCCGGTATCACCGCCGCTCCTCCGGGCAGCGCAGGTATCGACGTGACCGGCATCACCGACGACAGCCGCAAAGCCGCGCCGGGAGTGCTGTTCGCAGCCCTCTCCGGCAGCAAGGCCGATGGCGCGAAATTCATCGCCGATGCGGCCGTCAAAGGCGCCGTCGCGGTTCTCGCGGCGGAGACGGCCAGCGTCCCGGACGGCCTCGCGATTCCCGTGCTTCGCGCGCCCGAGCCGCGCCGCGCGCTCGCGCTGATGGCCGCAGCGTTCTACGCACGCCAGCCCGAGGTGGCCGTCGCGGTCACCGGCACCAGCGGAAAGACCTCGGTCGCCGAGTTCACGCGTCAGCTTTTCGCGGCCGCTGGACGGCGTGCTGCCTCGCTCGGCACCATCGGTCTCGTGAAACCGGATGGCGCGGTCTACGGCTCGCTCACGACCCCCGACCCGGTCACGCTGCACGAGACGCTCGCCGCTCTCGCGGCCGAAGGCATCTCGCACCTCGCGTTCGAAGCCTCCTCTCATGGCCTCGACCAGTACCGTCTGGATGGCGTGAAGGTCTCGGCCGGGGCCTTCACCAACCTCGGTCGCGATCACCTCGATTATCATCCGACGACCGAAGCGTATCTCGCGGCCAAGCTGCGCCTGTTCGAGGAGTTGCTGCCACCCGGCGCGCCCGCCGTCGTCAACGCCGATGGTGCACGCGCAGGCGACGTGGTGCGCGCGGCAGAAAAGCGGGGCCTCCGGCTCGTCACAGTCGGCGCAAAGGGCGAGACCGTGCGTCTCGAAAAGCTCGGCCGGGACGGCTTCGCCCAAACGCTCACCGTCCGGCACGCAGGCCGCACTTACGACGTGCACCTTCCGCTGATCGGCACCTATCAGGTGGAGAACGCTTTGGTGGCGGCAGGGCTCGCCATCGCGGTTGGAGAGGATCCCGCCGTCGTCATTCCCGCGCTCGAAGGGCTGAGCGGCGTCAAGGGCCGGCTCGAGATCGTGGGCGAGAAGAACGGCGCGCTCGCCGTAGTCGACTACGCACACAAGCCGGAAGCGCTCGAAGCCGCTCTCGACGGCGTCCGTCCGTTCGTGACGGGAAAGCTCATCTGCGTGTTCGGCTGCGGTGGGGATCGCGATCGCGGCAAGCGTCCCATCATGGGTGCCATCTCGGCCGCCCGCGCCGACGTCACCATCGTGACGGACGACAATCCGCGAACGGAGGAGCCGGCTGCGATCCGCGCCGAGATTCTGGCGGCCGCGCCGTCGGCGACGGAGGTTGGCGACCGCGCCGAGGCGATCCGCACGGCTGTCCGCCTCATGCAACCTGGTGATGTGGTGCTGGTCGCCGGCAAAGGCCACGAAACCGGCCAGATCGTAGGCCAGACCGTCATTCCCTTCTCGGATCACGATTGCCTGCGCGCGGCCCTCGCCGATTGATAACCTGCCGTCGCACAACAAGAAAGTCGTCCGGCCGGACGCACGGGACCCTTCGATGTCACTTCCTCTCTGGACCTTTGACGACCTAGTGCGCGCAACTGCCGGCCGGGCCGAGCGCGCGACCGGCGCTCCCATCACGGGCCTGTCGATCGATACGCGGACGCTCGCGCCGGGGGATCTCTTCGTTGCGCTCAAGGATCAGCGCGACGGGCACGAGTTCGTGACGAAAGCCTTCGAGGCGGGGGCCGCAGCGGCCCTGGTGGCGGAGGCCTACGAGGAGCGCCCGGGAGACGGACCGCTGATCCGCGTGCGCGACACGGTGGCGGGGCTCGAAGCCATCGGCCGCGCAGCGCGTGCGCGTCTCGCGCCCGAGGCGCGCGTGATCGCCGTGACCGGCAGCGTCGGAAAGACCGGCACCAAGGATATGCTGCGCGCCTGCCTTTCGCGCATCGGCTCTACCCACGCGGCCGATAAGTCCTTCAACAACCATTGGGGCGTGCCGCTCACCCTTGCGCGGATGCCGGCGTCCACGCGTTTCGGCGTGATCGAGATCGGCATGAACCACGCAGGCGAGATCACGCCGCTGACGCGCCTCGCCCGCCCGCACATCGCCATCGTCACCACCGTCGAGCCCGTCCACCTCGCGCAGTTTCCGAGCGTGGAAGCCATTGCCGAGGCAAAAGCCGAGATCTTTCTGGGACTGGAGCCGGGCGGCGTTGCCATCATCAACCGCGACAACGCGCATTTCGAAACGCTGCGCCGTCACGCGGAGGCCGTCGGCGCGCGCATCGTGTCGTTCGGCCAGGACGCGCGCGCGGACGTGAGACCCAAGACGCTCGAAATCGCCTCCGACGGAACCTCGATCGAGATGGATGTCGCGGGTCGCACCATCCGGTTCCGGGTCGCAATTCCGGGAATTCATATTGCCCGCAATGCCTTGGCCGTCGTGGCAGCTATAGAGGCCGCGGGAGCGGACGTGGAGGAAGCGCTCCAAGCGCTGGCCGCCCTGCCGCCACCACCCGGCCGTGGCTCGCGGACGGAGCTTCCCTTCCGGGATGGCCGTATCCTGCTAATCGACGAGAGCTACAACGCAAATCCTGCTTCCATGCGGGCGGCGCTTGCCGTTCTCGGCACCGTGCCGCGTGGCGTTTTTCCGCGCCGCATCGCCGTGCTGGGCGACATGCTGGAGCTGGGCCCCGAGGAAAAAGCGCTCCACGCCGGGCTCAAGGAAGCAGTTGACGCCGCCGGTACGGATCTGGTTTTTGCCTGTGGGCCGAACATGGCGCATCTTTTCGCGGCCTTGGCACCGGAGAGGCAGGGGGCCTGGGCGCCGGAATCTGGCGAGCTCAGAGAACGGCTGATCGCCGCGCTCGCTCCGGGAGACGTGATCATGATCAAGGGATCGAACGGCAGCCGCATGGGTCCGGTCGCGGACGCACTGGTGAAACTGTTGGGCACCAAATAGGTCTGTTCGGGGCTGGGAACGAGGGGGAAGGAAGACCATGCTGTATGAGCTCGTAAGCTTCAGCGATCAGATCGGCATATTGAACGTCTTCCGCTACATCACCTTCCGCACCGGCGGCGCCATTTTCACCGCGCTTCTCTTCGTTCTTCTCTTTGGCCCCGGCATTATCGATCTGCTCCGCCTGAAGCAGGGCAAGGGCCAGCCAATCCGCGAGGACGGCCCCAAGTCGCATTTCTCGAAGAAGGGTACGCCCACCATGGGCGGCCTCATGATCCTGGCTAGCGTCACCGTCGCGACGCTTCTCTGGTCGGATCTCGCGAACGTCTACGTCTGGGTCGTGCTGCTGGTCACGCTCGCCTATGGCGGCATCGGCTTCTACGACGACTATCTCAAAGTCACAAAGCAGCAGCCGAGCGGCTTCGGCGGCTGGGCGCGCCTGGGTCTCGAGATCGCGGTCGCCGCGTTGGCGGTCTACATCATCATGGATCTCTCGACGGAGGAGCTGTCGGGCAAGCTCGCGCTCCCGTTCTTCAAGACGGCGCTCGTCGATCTCGGCGCGTTCTTCATCATCGTCGGCATGATCGTCATCGTCGGCGCGGGCAATGCGGTCAACCTGACGGACGGCCTCGACGGCCTCGCCATCGTGCCCGTCATGATCGCGGCGGCCACCTTCGGCCTCATCGCCTATCTCATCGGCAACGTGAAGTTCGCCTCCTACCTGCAGATCCACCACGTCGCGGGCACCGGCGAACTGGCCGTCATCTGCGGCGCCCTGATCGGCGCTGGTCTTGGCTTCCTCTGGTTCAACGCGCCACCCGCCATGATCTTCATGGGCGACACGGGATCGTTGGCGCTCGGCGGCGCGCTCGGCACCATCGCGGTCGCCACCAAGCACGAGGTCGTCCTCGCCATCGTCGGCGGCCTGTTCGTACTGGAGACGTTGTCCGTCATCATCCAGGTGACCTCGTACAAGCTTACCGGAAAACGCGTCTTCCGCATGGCCCCGCTGCATCACCACTACGAGCAGAAGGGCTGGCACGAGAGCACCGTCGTCGTCCGCTTCTGGATCATCGCCGTGATCCTGGCTCTGATCGGCCTCGCCACCCTGAAGCTGCGCTGATGCCGGGATGACGGTGATTGTTTGTCTCGACGAACGGCAAATAAGGCAACGTCACCCCGACGGAGACCGGGGTTCAGACGCAGTTCCGGACGCTTGAGCGGGCCACGCTTGGCGAACGGCGCGCCGGCCACGATTCAATCGCGCGAGAAAAGGCATTAGCCTGAGCCCATGATTCGCATCACGACCTTCAAGGACCGGACGGTTGCGGTTTTCGGCCTCGGCGCTTCCGGGCTCGCGACTGTGCGCGCGCTTATGGAAGGCGGCGCCCGCGTCGCCGCATGGGACGACAGTGAGGCGGGCCGCAAGGCGGCAACCGACGCGGGATGCCCCGTCGTCGATCTCACGCAGGTGAATTGGCGGGAGTTCGCCGCGCTCGTCCTCGCGCCGGGCGTTCCGCTGACGCATCCCGAGCCCCACTGGACAGTCGTGAAGGCGCAGGCGGCTGGCGTCGAGATCATCGGCGACGTGGAGCTGTTCTTCCGCGACCGCACTGTGAGCGCGCCCCATTCGCCCGTCGTCGCCATCACCGGCACCAACGGCAAATCCACCACCACGGCGCTGATTGCGCATATCCTCCGCGAATACGGCAACGACGTACAACTCGGCGGCAACATCGGCCGCGCCGTGCTGACGCTGGAGCCGCCGGCCGACAACCGAATTCACGTGCTGGAGCTGTCGAGCTTCCAGATCGACCTCTCGCCGGGCGCCGCGCCCACCGTCGCAGTCCTCCTCAACGTAACGCCCGACCACATCGACCGCCATGGCACCGTCGAGCACTATGCCGAGGTGAAGCGCCGCCTCGTCGACAAGGCTGAGGGCACGGCCGTGATCGGCATCGACGACGACTGGTGCGCAGGCATTGCAGAGAGCCTCGAGGCGGGAGCGAAGCCAAACGTCCGCCGCGTCTCCATCCGCGGCGCAATCGACCGCGGACTCTATGCACGTGACGCGCGCGTTTTCGAACGCGGTGCAGAGGGGCGCGAGATCGAGCGCGCAAACCTCGCGGGTATCCCCACGCTGCGCGGCAGCCACAACTGGCAAAACGCCGCCGCCGCCATCGCCGCCGTCGAGGCCCTCCCGGAGAAGTTCCGCGCAGGGGGCGATCTTCAGGCGGCCCTCAGAAGTTTCCCCGGCCTTCCGCATCGCCTGGAGGTCGCGCAGAAGATCGGCCCCGTCGATTTCATCAACGACAGCAAGGCCACCAACGCCGACAGCACCGAGAAGGCGCTCGCCTCCTTCGAAGGCAACATCTACTGGATCCTCGGCGGTAAGCCGAAAGCCGGCGGCATCACGACGCTCGCGCCCTACTTTTCGCGCATCGCCAAGGCCTACCTCATCGGCGAAGCGACGGAGGAATTCGCGGCGACGCTGGGGGATGCGGTGCCGTTCGAGCGTTCCGGCACGCTCGACGTCGCCGTGCGCAATGCGGCATCCGATGCGCTCGCCTCAGGCAAGCCGGGTAGCGTCGTGCTGCTCTCTCCCGCGTGCGCCTCCTACGACCAGTTCAAGAATTTCGAGGTGCGTGGCGACGCCTTCAAGAAGCTCGTCGCGCATCTCGCAGCCGAGCGAGACGGCCGATGAAGTTCTCGCGCGCCGACAGAAGCCGGCTCGCGGAATGGTGGTTCACCGTCGACCACGTGCTCCTCTACGCGATCCTCATCATCGTTGCCGCGGGTGTAGTCCTCTCCCTCGCGGCGAGCCCCGCCGTCGCGGTGAAGAAGGGCCTCTCCCCTTACTACTTCGTCGAGCGGCACGTCATCTTCTCGCTGGCGGGCATTGTCATCATGCTTGCGGTCTCGCTGCTGGGGCCTGCTGCCGTTCGCCGCCTCGCCATCCTCACGCTCGCAGCCTCGATGATCGGCCTCGTCGCGGTGTACTTCATGGGCGAGGAGATCAACGGCGCTCGCCGCTGGCTGTCCATCGAAGGCCATTCGATCCAGCCGTCCGAGTTCGCAAAGCCCGCGTTCGTGGTCGTATCCGGCTGGCTGCTCGCCGAGGCGCGCCGCCGCCCGGACATGCCGGCCCTCACGCTGGCCATGAGCCTGTTTGCGATTTTTGCCGGCTTGCTCGTTATCCAGCCTGACGTCGGTCAGACGATGCTCGTCACCATGGTCTGGATGACGATGCTGTTCGTCTCGGGCCTTGCCGCCACAGGGGCCGCTGTCGTCGCCGTCGCAGGCGCCGTCGGGCTTTACGGGGCCTACATCTATTTTCCGCACGTCGCCTTCCGCATCGACCGCTTCATCAATCCGCAGACCGGAGATTTCAGCCAGGGAGACCGCGCGATCCGCTCGTTCGTCGAAGGCGGTTTTCTCGGGCGCGGCCCGGGCGAGGGCACCATCAAGACCTCTCTGCCGGACGCGCACACGGACTACATTTTCGCCGTCGTGGCCGAGGAGTACGGGGCGCTCGCCTGCCTCGCGCTGCTCTGTCTCTTCGCCTTCGTCGTCCTGCGCGCGCTCCGCCACGCCGAGAGCGAGCCCGACGCCGCCACGCGCCTCGGCATCGTCGGCCTCTCGCTGATGTTCGGGCTTCAGGCCTTGATCAATATGGGTGTGAACGTCGGCCTGCTTCCTGCCAAGGGCATGACGTTGCCGTTTCTTTCGGCGGGCGGCTCCTCCATGCTTGCCATTTCGCTGACGCTCGGCATGTTGCTGGCGTTGACCCGCCGCCGCCCGGATGCGGACCGCCTCAAAAAGCCCCCATTGATGCCGAGCCTTCCGAGCCTCGCTCCCAACAACGAGACACGAACGTGACGCGTGAGCCCCCCACCATCCTGCTTGCCGCTGGCGGAACCGGCGGCCATTTGTTTCCCGCCTATGCCCTGGCAGAGGAGCTGGGGCGGCGCGGATTTGCCGTGGACCTCGTTACGGACATGCGCGGCGACCGCTACGGCACCGGCTTCCCCGCGCGCTCCGTCTATCAGCTTCCGGCGGCGACGCCGGGCAGCAAGCGCAACCCTATCGCGCTTGCCCGGGCGAGCTTCACCCTGGCCCGCGGCATCCTCAAAGCGCACAAGCTGCTTCGTTCCGTGAAGCCTGCGGCTGTGGTCGGCTTCGGCGGCTATCCCACCATTCCCCCGCTGGTGGCTGCCCGGATGCTCGGCGTCCCGTCGATCATTCACGAGCAGAACGCCGTGCTGGGCCGCGCCAACCGCGTGCTCGCGAAACACGCCGCCGCCGTCGCCACCTCGTTCCGCAAGACGAAGTTCCTGGAGGGCGCACTGGCGGAGAAGGCCCGCTTCACCGGCAATCCCGTGCGGGGCGTGGTCATCGAGGCGGCCAAGACCCCCTACCCGCCGCTGAACCAGAACGGCCCCATTCACCTCCTCGTCTTTGGTGGCAGCCAGGGTGCCCGTTTCTTCTCCGAAGCCGTGCCGCCGGCCCTGGCGACGCTGCCCCTTTCCGTCCGCCAACGGCTGAAGCTCGTTCAACAGGCTCGCGAGGAGGACGTGGCCGCCGTGAAGGCGGAAACCGCCGCGGCCGGCATAGACGCCGAGATCGCCACTTTTTTCAAGAACTTGCCGCAGATCATGGCCGATAGCCACGTGGTGATCGCCCGCGCCGGTGCCTCCTCCGTCGCCGAATTGGCAGTCATCGGGCGCCCGTCGATCCTCGTACCTTTGCCGCATTCTCTCGACAGTGATCAGCTTGCAAACGCTACGAACCTTGCCGAATCGGGGGGCAGCTGGTGTATCGAGCAAAGGGATCTGACGCCGCTGCGTTTGGCGACAGAACTCGGAAGGCTGTTCGATTCACCCGACACTCTCTCGCGTGCGGCCGCCAGTGCCAAAGCCCAGGGGCAGGCGTCCTCCGTGGGCCTGCTCGCGGATCTGGTCGGGGACGTGATCGGAAGACGCCGCGGAGCAGACGGGGGAACGTCGTGACTCTGACGATACGTCACACTCACGCGCGCCAAGGGCAGGACATAGTGTCCCCGAGGCGCCCCGCGCGGCAGGAATAGGAACACCACGCATGCAGATGCCCCGTGACATCGGGCCGTTTCACATCATCGGTATCGGCGGCATCGGCATGAGCGCCATCGCCGAGATCCTGCTCGCCAAAGGCTACAGCGTCCAGGGCAGCGACCAGAAGGATTCCGCCAATGTCCGCCGCCTGCGCGCGAAAGGCGTGCGCGTGTTCGTTGGCCATGATGCGGTGAACCTTATCGGCGCCCGCCAGGTCGTGATCTCGACGGCGGTGAAGCGCAACAATCCGGAGTTCGAGGCGGCCCGCGCCAAGGGGCTGCCCATCGTGCGCCGCGCCGAGATCCTGGCCGAGCTGATGCGCCTCTACGCAACTGTCTCTGTGACCGGTACCCACGGCAAGACCACCACCACTTCCCTGATCAGCACCATCTTCGAGCACGCGCGCCTGGATCCCACCGTGATCACCGGCGGCATCATCAACTCGTGGGGCTCCAACGCACGCCTCGGCCAGGGCCGCTGGATGATCGTCGAAGCCGACGAGAGCGACGGCACCTTCACGCGCCTCCCGACCGAGATCGGCGTCGTGACCAACATCGATCCCGAGCACCTCGACTACTTCGGCTCCGTCGAGAACATGCACCGCGAGTACGAAGCCTTCTTCCGCAACATCCCCTTCTATGGCCTCGCGGTCACCTGCACCGATCATCCGGTCGCGCGCGAGATGGTGGAGCGCCTTGAATTGAAGCGCGACGGCCGCCCGCTTCTCACCTACGGCACACGTGACGACGCAGACATCGTGCTGCGCGCTGTCCGTGCCGACGGCGGTGGAACCGTGATCGATGCGGACCTCGGCCCGCGCGTGAAGGGGGGCGCCCGCGCCATCCGCGGCTGGACCGTTCCGATGCCGGGCCAGCACAACGCTCTGAATGCGCTCGCCGCTATCGCCGTGTCGGCAGAGGCGGGCATCCCGGACGACGTCATTCGCTCGGGCCTTGCGAGCTTCTCCGGCGTCAAGCGCCGTTTCCAGCTAACCGGCACCTGGAATGGCGTGCAGATCTTCGACGACTACGGGCATCACCCAGCGGAGATCGCGGCCGTCCTCGAAGCTGCGCGAGCGGGTGCACGCGGGCGTGTGATCGCCGTCGTGGAGCCTCATCGCTACACGCGCGTGCGTGATCTCTTCCGTGAGTTCTCAGCCTGCTTTCGCGCGGCTGACAGCGTGATCGTCGCGCCGCTCTACAGCGCGGGCGAGCAGCCCATCGACGGTATCGATCCGCTCTCGCTGGCCGAGGGCATCCGCGGCATGGGCCACACCGCAGTCGCCACCATCGAAGACCCGCGTGAGCTCGTGGGCGTAATCCGGCGTCACGGCCGTCCGGACGACATGGTGATCTTCCTCGGCGCCGGCAACTCCACCGAATGGGCGCACGCGCTTCCCGAATGGCTGGCCGCCGCCGAGCCCCGCCGCGCCGGGAGCGCCCTGTGACGATCAAAACGAACGCAGCGGAAGCTTCCTCCCCCTTGTGGGAAGGGGGCAGGGCATGGGCGGATCCCAGCTCTCGTTACGGCTGGACATCCCTTCTTCCTTCGAAAGCGATGCGGCAAGCGGAGCTGGATTCCGGCCTACGCCGGGATGACGGTGTTTTTCGTCCGGCCCACAGCCCCAAATTTACGTCACACCGGCGAAGGCCGGTGTCTAGACACGTCTCCGGAGCATCGCGACCGCAAGAGCTTGCGGGCAGCCACGGTCGTTTGCGGGTAGGTCACTCTTGCGATCTGGCCAGGAGTGAAGCGCGATGACCTTCCCCGATCTCACGCCGGACCTGAAAGAACGCATGCCGGAGCTGCGCGGGCGCCTCTCCGCCAACGTGTCGATGGCTGACATAACTTGGTTCCGCGCCGGTGGCCCCGCACAGGTGCTGTTTACGCCTGCCGACGAGGCGGACCTCGCCTACTTCCTCAAGAACAAGCCGAAAGACCTCGCGACCTTCGTCATCGGCCTGGGATCGAACCTGCTCGTGCGTGACGGAGGCGTGCCCGGCATCGTTATCCGCTTGGGGCGCGGTTTCGGCGAGATCAAGGTCGAGCCCGGCAACCGCATCCGCGTCGGCACCGTCGTGCCGGACGTGAAGGTCGCGCGGGCCGCAGCGGATGCAGGCATTGCCGGCCTCGCCTTCTATCGCGGCATCCCGGGCTCCATCGGCGGCGCCTTGCGCATGAACGCGGGCGCCCACGGCAGCGAGACGAAGGACGTGCTGCGCGAAGCGCGCGCCGTCGACCCGGAGGGCAACATCCATGTGCTCTCGCTCGCCGACATGGGCTTCACCTATCGCCACAGCGCCATCCCGTCCGACTGGATCTTCACCGAAGCCCTGTTCGAAGGAACGCCGGGCGATCCCGCAGAGATCCTGCGCGCTATGGACGAGGTGGCGGAGTATCGGGAGAAGAACCAGCCGATCAAGGAGCGCACCGGCGGCTCCACCTTCAAGAACCCGCCCGGCCACAGCGCCTGGAAGCTGATCGACGCCGCCGGCTGCCGCGGCTTTCGCGTGGGCGGCGCGGCCGTGTCCGAGAAGCACTGCAACTTTCTGATCAACGACCGCAACGCCACCGGCGAGGACATCGAGCGCCTGGGCGAGACGGTGCGTGCGCGCGTGAAGGCCGACGCTGGCGTCACGCTCGAATGGGAGATCATCCGCCTGGGGTTGCCTGAGGCCGGCCGTCCGGTCGGCGAGGCGCTGGCTGCGGCGGAATAGGGAAACGGCGAACATCTGTCTGAGACTGTGAAATCATGACCAACACGCTGGGCGAGCCACCGCAAAGGACCTTCGAGCACGTGGCCGTTCTGATGGGAGGCCTCTCCGCCGAGCGCAGCGTGAGCCTCCGCTCCGGCGCCGCCGTCGCGGATGCGCTCGAAGGCGAGGGCTACCGCGTCACCCGCATCGACGTCGATCGCGACATCGCCGCCCGCCTCGCGGCCGTGCGCCCGGATGTGTGCTTCAATGCGCTGCATGGCCGCTTCGGAGAGGACGGTTGCATCCAGGGCATCCTGGAGATGATGGCCATTCCGTACACGCACTCGGGCGTGCTGGCGTCCGCCCTCGCCATGCACAAGGAGAACGCCAAGGCGATCATGAGACTGGCCGGCGTGCCGGTCGCGGAAGCAAAGCTCCTCACCCGCAGCGACGCCGCGGCCGCTCACGCGCTACCGCCGCCTTACGTCGTGAAGCCCGTCGATGAAGGCTCGAGCGTCGGCGTCCTCATCATCCGCCCCGGCAATAATGACTGGTCGCGCGCCATTCTCGAAGGCGGCGCGCCGGAGCAGGTTGTGATGGTGGAGCGCTTCATCCCCGGGCGCGAGCTGACCTGCGCGGTGATCGGGGACTTCGCGACCGACGTGATCGAGATCGTGCCCCAGAAGGGCCTCGCCTTCTACGATTTCGAGGCGAAATACGCCCCCGGCGGCTCTACCCACGAGCTTCCGGCAGATATTTTACCGAATGTTTACCAGTTGATCCGGAAATACACGTTGGCGGCCCATGCGTCGCTTGGCTGCCGTGGTGTGTCTCGCGCGGACTTCCGCTTCGACGATACCGACGGCGGAACCGGCGAGCTGATCTGCCTTGAAGTCAACACGCAGCCGGGCATGACGGGAACTTCTCTGGTTCCGGAGCTTGCTGCACATGCGGGCTGGTCATTTGGCAAGCTCGTGAGATGGATCGTCGAGGACGCGAGTTGTTCGAGGTAGGGCAGGACCGTATGACCCGACTGCAGGCGCACGATGCGATCCTGCAAGCACCCGCTCACGACCCGCTTCCACACTCCGAAACGCCCCCCGCCCGTAGCCCCAAAGGCCCCTATCAGGTCGAGCAGAAGCTTGCGCTGGGCCTTGGCGCGCCGTCGCCGCGCCGGCGCTTCTCGCTGGCTGCTTGGAAGCCCAGGCGCGCCCGTCTTCTGTTCGCTGCGCTCGGGATCGGCTTGGCTCTGGGCGCGGTCGAGGAGACGGTCCGCCTCGGCAAGCATTCGCCCGAGGTCCAGCGCACCGCGCGCTTTCTGGGCTTCGGCATCGATCAGGTCACGCTCAAGGGTCATCATTTCAGCTTCGATCGCGACATCTTCGATGCGCTCGATCTCGCCAACGTGCGCACGTTCGCGGCCCTCGATACCGCCGCCGTCAAAGCCCGCATCGAACGCCTGCCCTGGGTCGATACCGCCGAACTCACGCGCGTCTATCCCGGCCGCCTCGACATCCGCGTGACCGAGCGGAAGCCTTACGCGCTCTGGACGCGCGCCGACCGCCATTACCTCATCGACAAGACTGGCCGCGTGCTTGCCGCCGTCAGCGGCGCACAGCTCCCCGATCTTCCCCGTGTCTCCGGAGAAGGTGCTGCTGCCGATGCCGCAGGTCTCATGGAGAGCCTCGCCCGCTATCCCGAGATCGCGGCCCGCATGGGCGAGGCCGAGCGCGTATCGGAGCGCCGCTGGCGGCTCAAGCTCACCAACGCCACGACGATAGAGCTGCCAGCCGACGGAGAGGTCGGCGCGCTCGAGGAGATCGCCCGCGATACGGCGCTCCTCCGTCTCGTCGCCGGCGGCAAGACGACGCTCGATTTCCGCGGCCCCGGCCGCGTCGCCATCCGCCCCGAGGCGCCGCCTGCCGCCGGGCCCGCGCCGAACACCGGCTCTTGAGGAGAAGAGATCCGATGACACGAGACAAGGCAAAACGGCGGAGCGGAGGGCCGAAACGCGTGACGGCCGTGCTCGATATCGGCACCAGCAAGATCGCGTGCCTGATCGCATCGGTCGAGCCCGGGCGGCGCGAGGACGGCAGCCCGGACGTGCGCATTCTCGGCATCGGCCATCAGCGCGCCGAGGGCGTGAAGGGTGGCGTCATCATCGATCTCGACCGCGCCGAGCAGGCGGCCCGCGCGGCCATCGCCCAGGCCGAGCGCATGGCGGGCTTCGAGCTCTCCGAGATCCACGTCGCCGTGTCCTGTGGACGCTTGAGGTCTCACAATTTCTCCGCCAAGGCCGACATCGCGAGCGGCATCGTCGCCAACGCCGACGTGGACCGCCTGCTCACGGCCGGCCAGGCTTATGTCGAGCGGGACGGCCGTGCGCTCGTGCATATGAACGAGGTGGCCCTGCGCATCGACGGCGCCCCCGGCTCGCGCGACCCCCGCGGTATGGCGGCCCGCAGGCTGGACCTTGATCTCCATGCCGTGACGGCAGACGAGGCACCCCTGCGCAACCTTTTGATGGTGGTGGGACGCTGCTACCTCGAGGTCGCGAGCCACGTCCCCGCCCCGTTTGCCAGCGCCCTTGCCGTTACGAGCGAAGACGAGCGCCGGCTCGGCGTGACCGCCGTGGACATCGGCGCCGGCACCACCGGCATCGCCATGTTTGCCGAGGATCGGTTTCTCTACGCCTGCTCCGCGCCCTTGGGCGGCACCCAGATCACCTTCGATATCGCCCGCGCGTTGCATGCACCTCTTGCGGAGGCCGAGCGAATCAAAGCGCTTTATGGCACAGTGGTCTGCGCTCCGTCTGACGAGCACGACGTCTTTACGTACCCGGCATCCGGCGACGAGGAAGGCGTCATGCATCACATGACGAAGGCCGAGCTTGCTGAGGTGATCCGGCCTCGCGTAAAGGCGATCGTCGATCATATCCGGCAACGCCTGGACGCGTGCGAGATGACGGCTTATGCCGGCCGCTGTCTTGTGCTCACAGGGGGTACGAGCCAGTTGACCGGCTTGGCCGATTTTGTAGCCGCAGAGTTGGGCCGCCCTGTGCGTATTGCAGGTCCGCAGGCGATTTCAGGATTGCCGCCTGCGCTATCGAGTTCCGCGTTCTCGACCGTGGTCGGATTGCTCCTCGCGGAAACGCCCGAGCACGCCGGCAGGCGGATCAATCGCAGCCGCGACGCCGAATCGGGAAGCTACCTGAAGCGCGTCGGATCCTGGCTGCGGGAAGGGTTCTAGCTCGGAGTGCCGCCAGCAACGGATCGGGCCCGGGCCGAGTTGGGAATGCCGGGGAGCCGCGTTGCGGACTGATCTCCCTCGCGTGAAACGGGGGCGAAATGAGCATCAGAGGTCACCTGCCGAATCTTTCGGATGTGAGACCCAAGCTCACGGTGATCGGCGTCGGCGGCGCCGGTTGCAACGCTGTCAACAACATGATCGCGACGGGCCTCGTGGGCGTCGATTTCATCGTCGCCAACACCGATGCCCAGGCGCTTGCGGCAGCCAGCACGGATGTACGCATCCAGCTCGGCGCCGAATTGACCGAAGGCCTCGGAGCTGGATCGCGCCCTGAAATCGGCGAGGCGGCGGCCGAGGAAGCCATCGAGGACATCCGCAAGCACATCAAAGGCTCGCACATGGTGTTCATCGCCGCCGGCATGGGCGGCGGCACCGGTACGGGTGCCGCCTCTGTCATCGCACGCGTGGCGCGCGAGCTCGGAATTCTAACGGTCGGCGTCGTCACCAAGCCGTTCCTGTTCGAAGGCGCGCGCCGCATGCGCATCGCGGAAGCGGGCGTGGCAGAGCTGCGCAATTTCGTCGACACGCTGATCGTCATTCCGAATCAGAACCTGTTCCGCATCGCGAGCGAGAAGACCACCTTCTCCGAAGCCTTCGTGATGGCCGATCAGGTGCTCTATTCGGGCGTGGCCTGCATCGTCGACCTGATCATCAAGGAAGGCCTGATCAACCTCGATTTCGCCGACGTGCGCACCGTCATGACGGGCATGGGCACGGCGATGATGGGAACCGGCGAGGCAACCGGCGAGCGCCGCGCCACCGTCGCCGCCGAGGAAGCCATCTCCAACCCGCTGCTCGACGACGTGTCGCTGCGCGGCGCAAAGGGCCTGCTGCTCTCCATCACCGGCGGCCCCGGCCTCACGCTCTACGAAGTGGACGAGGCGGCGAGCCGCGTGCGCCAGGAGGTCGATCCCGAGGCGAACATCATCGTCGGCGCCACCTACGACGAGACGTTGGGAGATCGGATCCGCGTCTCCATCGTGGCGTCCGGCATGAGTCGCGCTGGCGAGGCCGAACGCGCCCCGCCCGCACCCGCCGAGGATTGGATTCGCGCGGCCTCTCGTGCCGCGCCTGGCCGCCCGCAGGCTCCAGAGAGCTCCCGCCATGCCCCGCCGCCGCCGCCGCCGAGCTACGCGCCGGAGCCCGCGCGCGAGCATCGCGGCGGCGCCCACGACCTTCAGCAGCGCCTGACCGAGGCCCTGCAATACGCTCCGTCGGCTGCTTCCCAGTTCGGGACCCCCCGGACTCAGGCCTCCATGGGCCACGAGCCCGCTCGCGGCCGCGGTGGGGAACCCTGGCGGGGCCCCGGCAATGTCATGATCGAGGACGGTCCGCCGCAGTTGCAGGCCGCGTCCGCGCCGCCCCCCCTTCCGCAGGGGTATGTCTCGGCCCACGGCCAGGCGGGATCGTTCGCGCCCCAGCCCCCGTCCGAGGTGCGCCGCCAGCAACGGCGTTTGCCCGATGCCAACGATTTCCCGCCGCAGGTTCAGCGGCAGTATTCCGAGCGTCCGCATGCCGATCCGGAGCCGCCGATTTATGCTCCTGAGCCGCGGCAAGCCCCGCACCAGGAACCGCGTCGGCGACTCGGTCTTTTCGAGCGTTTAGCGGGCCGGGTACGCGGCGGATCTGATTCGGATACACGCCAGCGAATTTCCCCCCAATCCTATCAACAAGAGCAGCCCTCCGAGCCGCCCGCACCAGCGGACGGCGAAGGCTACGAGCGCTATGCTCAAGCGCCGGATGCGTACGAGCGCGAAAATCAAGACGTTGAACTACCAGTGTTTTTCAGAGAAAGACGGAGATAGTCCACGACCCGTCCGAAGGCCGTTTTCGGCGCTTCGGCGGAGCCGTCCCGAACGTAACACGCCGTAAGAAAGCGTGATTTGTGCCACAGCGGGACGGGGGCTATCGTTTCTTAATAACGACCGGTTCGCGCTACATCCGCATCACCCAACTGCCCTTCGAGCTTGCCAAAAATAAGCGACTTGGGCGGTTAAAAAACGGGGAATGGAGTGAGCGGCGCGCGAACGTCGGCCGGGGGTGGCAAACCGTTCAAGACGGAATGCCGATGCATCGAGGGACGGCGCAGCATGTCGAATCGATTTATTGGCGCGCGACAGACGACGATTGCTCAGGAAATCCAAGTCCACGGCACGGGGGTGCACAGCGGAGCGCCAGTATCGGTTATCCTGCATCCGGCAGTAGCCGACACTGGGCTCCGTTTCGTGGTTACGAAACGTGGACGCATCACCGCCGAGATCCCCGCTAAAGTCTGCAACGTCAAAAATCTCACGCTCTGCACGGTCATTGGAAACGAAGACGGCGTAACCGTCTCCACCGTCGAGCATCTTCTCGCCGCCCTCCGCGGCCTCCAGATCGACAACTGCCTCATCGAAATCGACAGCAAGGAAGTGCCGATCATGGACGGCAGCTCCGCGCCGTTCGTCGAGGCGATCGATCAAGTCGGCATCCGCGAGCTTCCTGCCCCGCGCCGTTTCCTCAAGGTTTTGAAGCCCGTGCGCGTCGAAGAGGGTGAGTGCTGGGGCGAGCTGACGCCGCACTCCGGTTTCCATCTCGACGTCGAGATCGATTTCCCGTCCGCCGTTATCGGCAAGCAGCGCTTGGCCTTCGAGATGAGCCCCGGCGTGTTCCGCAATGAGCTGGCGAATGCCCGCACTTTCGGCTTCATGAGCGACGTGGAGCGCCTTTGGAAGGCGGGCCTCGCACTCGGTGCCAACCTCACCAACACCGTTGCCATCGGCGACGATCGCATCATGAACCGCGAAGGCCTGCGCGATCCGCAGGAGTTCGTGCGCCACAAGATGCTGGACGCTGTTGGCGATCTCAGCCTCTCGGGTCACCCGATTCTGGGCGCCTACCGTTCGGTCAAGGGCGGCCACCGCCTGAACTCGCTGGTACTCCAGAAGCTGCTCGAGGATAGCTCGGCCTGGGCCATCGTGCAGGCTCCGCGCGTCCGCGAGACCCGCCCCGTTGCCTTCGAGCGGGCTGCCGTCGCGGCTGCCGGCGAGTAAGCTGCGGATCCGGCGGACGACCTTCCTCTACCTTGAGAACCGCCCATGCGGCCGCGAAAGCGCGGCCCCGCGCAGAGACGTGAATGAGTCGCGCCAACGGCTTGTTCTAGATGGCGCTTCCGGCGATCCGCTCACACCCGAATACGCCTCCGAGCCTCACATCAACCACATTGTGGAACTACGGTCACCAGAAGGGATTTCGAGGGCCTGTTGGCTTCAGGCCTGATCTGAAGTGTGCTAATCAACGCAAAACGCTGCCGGGCGGGATGGCGGCG
This sequence comes from Hyphomicrobium zavarzinii ATCC 27496, assembly GCF_000383415.1. Classification (GTDB taxonomy): domain Bacteria; phylum Pseudomonadota; class Alphaproteobacteria; order Rhizobiales; family Hyphomicrobiaceae; genus Hyphomicrobium_C; species Hyphomicrobium_C zavarzinii. The sequence continues at coordinate 386,404 of NZ_KB911256.1, forward strand.
CGTCAGAACGTCGGCTGGGGAGTAGGGCATTTGCTGAAGACGCCGAAATGGGCAGCGGCCGTTGTTTGGTGCGCCATGGGCGGTGTTGCGCTGACGCTCGCGGGCTGCGCGTCCTCCTCCGATAGCGCCACGATCCTGAACACCGATCCGCCCGAGAAGATGTACGCCGACGCCGATACCCTGATGAACAAGGGTAAGTTCGAGGACGCGGCGCGCAAGTTCGAGGATCTCGACCGCTCGCATCCCTATTCGCCGGAAGCTCGCCGCGCCATCGTGCTGGCGGCCTACGCCTATTACAAGGCCGGCAAGACGCCGGAAGCTATCGCATCGGCAGAGCGTTACACGATCATGCATCCCGGCACCAAGGATGCGCCGCTCGCCCACCACATCATCGCCTCGGCCTACTTCGACGACATCAAGACTGCGAATCGCGACCAGGGCGCGACTCGCAAGGCGCTGGAGCAGCTTCGCATTCTGAAGTCGCGCTATCCCGACAGCACCTATGCGCGCGATGCCGAGAACCGCATTCGCATTGCCGAGGACACGCTCGCGGCGTCCGAGATGGAAGTCGGCCGCTATTACATGAAGGACAAGAACTTCGTCGCGGCCATCAATCGCTTCAAGACCGTCGTCTCCGACTACCAGACGACCGCCCACGTCGAGGAAGCCCTCATGCGCCTCACCGAGTGCTACATGGCGCTCGGCGTGATCAACGAGGCGCAGACGGCCGTGGCGGTGCTTGGCCACAACTTCCCGGAATCGAAGTGGTACAAGAGCGCTTATGCGCTTCTGAAGTCCGAGGGCCACGCCCCGGCCGTGAACAGCGATTCCTGGATCACCAAGGCGTGGAAGGCCGTTCCCAAGCTGTCGCTCGGCGGCCCCGGCTGACCCCCGGCGCGGCACGTTTCCGCCGCCAGGGAACGGTTGCGTTGAGAACGCCTGAGCGAGTACACCGTGACGGGCGATGTCTAGAAAAAAGCCCCAACCACGCCCTGTCGATGAGCTGAGCGCCAGCGAAGCGGCCTCGGAGCTCGCGCACCTCGCGGAAGAGATCGCCCGCCACGACAGGCTCTATTACCAATCCGATGCGCCCGAGATCTCGGATGCGGAGTACGACGACCTGCGCCGGCGCAACGACGCGATCGAGGCCAGGTTTCCCGGGCTGATCCGTGCCGATAGCCCATCCCACAGAGTGGGCGCGGCGGCGTCGGAGACCTTCGCCAAGGTACGCCACCGCGTGCCCATGCTCTCTCTCGGCAACGCCTTCGACGACGAGGAGGTGTCAGAGTTCGCCGCGCGCGTGCGCCGCTTCCTCTCCCTCAAGACGGACGATGCGCTCGCCTTCACGGCGGAGCCGAAGATCGACGGCCTGTCGATCTCCCTGCGCTACGAGAACGGCCACTTCGTGGAAGCCGCCACGCGCGGCGACGGCGCCGAAGGCGAGAACGTCACGGCCAACGTCGCCACCATTCGCGAGATCCCGAAGAAGCTCAAAGGCCGCCACGTTCCCGAGGTAGCGGAGGTGCGCGGCGAGATCTACATGGGCCACGCCGATTTCGCCGCCCTCAACGCGGCACAGGCCGAGAGCGGCGGCAAGGTGTTCGCCAATCCGCGCAATGCGGCGGCAGGCTCGCTACGCCAGCTCGATCCTGCCATCACGGCGGCCCGCCCCCTGCGCTTCTTCGCCTATGCCTGGGGCGAGATGTCGGACATGCCTTCCGACAGTCAGAACGGCATGGTCGAGGCCTTCGCCCACTGGGGCATGCCGGTCAATCCGCTGATGACCCTTTGCGAGAGCGCGCAGGACCTGCTGTCTTTCTATCGTGAGATCGGCGAGCGCCGCGCGAGCCTCGGCTACGATATCGACGGCGTTGTCTACAAGGTGAACCGGCTCGACTATCAGGCCCGCCTCGGCTTCGTGTCGCGCTCCCCGCGCTGGGCCATCGCCCACAAGTTTCCGGCCGAGCAGGCGGTCACCGTGCTCCGCGACATCGAGATACAAGTCGGCCGCACCGGCTCGCTGACGCCCGTCGCCAAGCTCGAGCCGGTGACGGTCGGCGGCGTCGTGGTCTCGAACGCCACGCTGCACAACGAGGACGAGATCGCGCGCAAGGACATTCGCGTCGGCGACACCGTCGTCGTGCAGCGCGCGGGCGACGTCATCCCGCAGATCGTGCGCGTCGTTACCGAGAAGCGCCCGCTTTCCGCCCAGCCGTTCCTGTTTCCGAAGACCTGCCCCGTCTGCGGCAGCCATGCCGTACGCGAGGCGGACGAATCTCCGGGCGCCGGCGGTGTCGTGCGCCGCTGCACCGGTGGCCTCATCTGCCCGGCTCAGGCCAAGGAGCGCTTGAAGCACTTCGTCTCGCGCCTTGCCTTCGACATCGAAGGTCTCGGCGAGGAGAAGATCGAGACGTTCTTCGACGACGAGCTCATCCTCCGCCCGGCAGACATCTTCACGCTGGAAGAGCGAGACAAGAAGAGCCTGACACCGCTCAGAAACCGCAAGGGAATGGGCACGAAGTCGGTCGAGAAGCTGTTTCGCGCCATCGATGCCCGCCGCACCATCACGCTCGACCGCTTCATCTTTGCGCTCGGCATCCGCCACGTGGGCGAGACCACGGCCAAGGATCTCGCCAAAGCCTACCTCACGTTCGAAGCGCTCCGCGGCGCCGTCGAGGCCGCGGTCCGCGATGGCAAGGAGAGCGAGGCCTACGCCGACATCGACGCCATCGAAGGCATCGGTGAGACGGTAGTCGACGCCCTCGTCGACTTCTTCTCGGAGCCTCACAACGTCGAAGCCCTGGACGATCTCTTGGCGCACGTGACAGTGGCCCCGTTCGAGCGGCCCGTTGCGGTCTCCTCGCCCGTCACCGGCAAGACCGTCGTCTTCACCGGCAAGCTCGAGCGCGTCGGGCGCAGTGAGGCGAAGGCCCAGGCCGAGCGTCTCGGCGCCAAGGTCGCCGGATCGGTGTCCGCCAAGACGGACTACGTGATCGCAGGCGCGGACGCGGGCTCGAAGCTCACCAACGCCCAGAAGCTCGGCGTCAAGGTTCTCACCGAAGACGAGTGGCTGGCGCTCATCGGCGCGTAATCCCAGACACGACGAACCAGGCACAACAAAAAACGGAGGAGCTTTCGGCTCCTCCGCTTCGCCCTCATCGAGGCCGGCGACTACCGGCCGCTGTAATACCTGTCCACGTACTTCCGCCAGCCGGTCGCCGGGCCGCCGGAGCTTGCGGCATCTGCACGCTCGATGGTGCCGTTCTTGCGCAGCTTGTCGATGGTCGTGGGCGCATACTGGGAAGCGGTATCGAGGCCTTTCTCACGCTGCTTCGTGTAGCGATCGGTCTTCTGCGTATGGCGCTCGTACTTGTCCATGCCGCGGCCCGTCTTGCGGGGATCCTTCATCGTGCCGACGCTGTTGCCGGTGGGCTCGATATTGGTCTTTTTGATCTTGGTGCGCTTGGGCGGCAGGTTCGTCATCGCGGGCGTCTCCGTAGCCTCGGCGGAAGCCTGCTGCTGGCGCTTCTTCTTAGGTGCTTCAGCGCGGCGCTTCGGAGTCTCCTTCGCCGTGTCGGACGTCGGCTGAAGCACGGCCTCGCGGGTAAGCACGGGCTTGGGATCGACCGACGGCGGCGTGCCGACGAATGGGAATGCGGTATCGAACGAGATCTTCTCGATGCCCGGCAGCGTGGCCCATCGGGTCGGCTTGCTGAGCTCACCCCCGCTCGAGATGCGGATGAGCTTGCCCGGTTCGGAATGATCGCGGCAGGTCCCAGTCGCATTGCAGACGCGCACGGCGCCCTCGTGCAGCAGCAGCCAGCTCGTGCCGCCGTCCTCCACGAACACGTCGAAGATGGTGCCGCGAACCGTGATCGAGGCGGAGGGAACATGAATGACGTAGGCCGGCTTTTCCGCGAGGCCCGTGACGAACCGGAAGGCGCCCTTGGCGAAGCGCATCACCACCGAGTTGCCGCTCTTTGCGGGATCGTAGACGAATTTATCGAGCGTCAGCCGCGCACCGGGACCGAGCGCGAGTTTCGTATCGTCGAGCAGCTTGAACTCGCCCGATCCGTCCTGGCTCACCTCGATCAGCTCGTCCTGATTGATGAGGTCGCCGGACGCGAGGTTGCGGGTGTCCTTCGCGAGCTGCGCGGTGACGAGCTGCGCCACGCTGACGGTGTTGCCGATGGTTTCGGCCGAAGCGTATCCGATAGGAAGGCTGGCCGCACCCGTGAGCAGGCTCAGAAACAGCAGGGAGGCTTTCGAGGACATGGTCGCGCCCTTTCTCTCGTTCTCTGTTGACGCACAACGCCTGTTCGGCATGCGTGGCCGCGCCTTGCGGCAAGCCCACTGCAACCGATCCTGAGCCAGAGTGGAGGGGAATGCGAAGGCGCGCTGTTCCGTCGGGAACACCGCGCCTTTAAGCCTGTCGGGGCGGGTCGATCCCGCGCTTGAGGAAAAGCGGAAACCGCTATTTGTACCAGGTGTTATAGGGCCAGGGCACGTCGTGCAGGTCCACCACATAGGTCGGCAGAACGCGCGAGGCACGGGCCGTCGCTTGCTTCTGGCTCTTCTGCGACGATTTCGATGCACGCCGCGCGCTGCTCTGCTCGCGATCGGGCGCGGCGGCGTGCGGCGTGGCGGTGTCATCATCGTCGGAAGCCGCGGCGTGTGCCTTGGCCGGCGCTTGTTCGGCAGCCTTTTCCGATGCCGGATTGGTCGCGGAAGTCTCGATGCCGCTTGCCCCAGCCGGCGTGGCAACGGACGACGGGGCCTCCGGCGGCGTCGCAGCAGGCGCATTGAGAGCGACCGGCGCGGCAGGCGCCTCCGGCGTAGCCTCGGCGACAGGCGGCTCCGCAGCCTTGACCTCGGCCTGTTGTTTCGGCGGGCTTGGCTCGTTGGTTGCGGATTTGACGGCGAGCTTCTCCTCGCTGATGCGCTTGGCCTCGACGGCAGCGTCGAGCGCATCCTGTTCGCGCTTCAGCTCCTCGCGAAGCGCGGCAATGGCCGTCTCGGCGGAGCGCCGCGCCGTCTGTTCCTCGGAAAGGCGTTCGGACGTCTTGCCCGCATCGGCTTCCGTCGCGATCCGCCGCGCCCGCTCGCTGGCCAGATCGCTGTTGAGCGATTGCGCCAGCTCGTCGGCCTTGCGCTTCTCCGCGCGCACCTTCACCAGCTCCGCGTAGGCGCGTTCTGCTTCGGCCGCCTGGTGACGGCCCGCGGCATCGGCGAGCCGCTTTGACAGATCCGACTTGATCTCGTCCGCGAACACCCAGCAGGTTGCGCCGAGCGCCACCATCAGGCCGGCGATGCTCATCAGCACACGCGGGCTGTGGCGCCGGCGTGGCGGTTCCGGCAGCGCTTCCACCGAGGGCGGAGCTGACGCCGACGTCATCGTCAGGCCCTTGCCGGGGTTATAGGTGCCGAAGTTCCAGATGTGTCCCTGCGGATCGCGGCAGGAATAGCCGCGCCGTCCGAGGCCGTCGCTCTTGATCTCGAGCACGATCTCCGCGCCTTTGTCGCGCGCGCGGGCATAGTGGGTGTCCGCATCGTCCACGACGATGTAGCAGCTCTGCGTCTCGACACCGCCCACCTCGTCCGGCTGGCGCATCAGCTTGTCGAGATCGGTATCGCGCACGGCGCCCATCATCATCAGGCTGCCGCGATAGCTCATCTGGCCGTAGATCACCTCGCCGTCGCTATCGCTGACGGCGATCTGCTTTTCGAACCCGAACGCATCCTCGAGCCAGCTCATCGCCTCCGCCAAATCGCGGTAGCGCATCAAAGGCATGAGGTTTGGAGCGGGCAGAGTGCTGCTCGCGGTCATGAAACGCTCCAAAAGAGTCTGTTGCAGGTTTAATCGCAACCGCACGCAAGGCGCACGACCGAAAGATCGAAAACGGGACGTGCAGCGCTGGGCCACGGCACACCCGAATCACATCTAATAAATCATAATAGAAAATCGGCGTGACGCATTGAAGAAAGTAGGAAAAATGTGCGCGCTGCCTTCTTGCTGTTATGCGCGAAGGCAGAAAAGCCACAAAATGGGGCGAAATGGTCGGGCTTTTGCCGGGAAATGAAATAAGTTTTGAGTTGTGCGGGGCAGGTTTTTAGAGCGGTTTTGTCGCCGCTTCGAGCCAGCGAAGCGTCGGAGCATCGACCTCGGGTCCTATCGTCGCCAGAACCCTTGCGTGATAGGTGTCGATCCAACGCGTCTCGTCTGGTGTCAGCAACTCTTTAGCGATGAGGCGGCGGTCGATCGGCACCAGCGTCAGCGTCTCGAAACCCATCACGTCCCGGTCGCCGCCCTTGGGACGCTCCGGCTCGGTAACGAGAACGAGGTTCTCGATACGGATGCCGTAGGCACCCTCCTTGTAGTAGCCGGGCTCGTTCGAGATGATCATGCCCGGCTCGATCACAGCCATGCCCGCTCGCGAGATCGATTGCGGGCCTTCATGGACGGAGAGGTAGCTGCCCACGCCATGGCCGGTGCCGTGATCGTAGTCGAGCCCATGCTCCCAGAGCGCGCGCCGCGCGAAGGCATCGAGGTCGATTCCTCGCGTGCCTTGGGGAAAGCGGGCTGTCGCGATGGCGATATGCCCCTTGAGCACGAGCGTGAACCGCTCGCGCGCTTCGGCAGGCGGCTCCCCGATCGCGATTGTGCGCGTGATATCAGTGGTTCCCTCGAGATACTGCGCGCCGGAATCGAGCAGGAACAGCTCTCCCCGCTTGAGTATCCGGTTGCTCGCCTCCGTCACGCGATAGTGCACGATGGCGCCGTTCGGTCCGCTGCCCGAGATGGTGTCGAAGGAGATCTCCTTGAGCGCCTGGCTCCCGGCACGCTGGTCCTCGAGCGCGCGAACCGCGGCGATCTCGTCGACGGCATCCCCGCCGGCAACGGCGCGGTCGAGCCAGGCGAGAAACCGCACGACGGCCGCGCCGTCACGCACATGCGCAACGCGCGCGCCCTTGATCTCGGTTGCGTTCTTGATCGCTTTCGGCGCAACGCAGGGGTCACCGCCCCTAACTGCGCTCTTGCCGAGCGCGCGCACGAACCAGAACGCGGCCCGGTCGTAATCGACGCGCACGCGCCGCCCCGCCTTGCGCAGCGCCGCAATGCGATCCTTGAGGGCGCCGGGCGGAGAAATCTTTGCAGAGCTTTCGAGATGCGCACGGCTTTCCCGCGAAAGTTTCTCGGGCGCGACGAACAGCTCGGCCTTTCCGTTGGCGGGCACGATCGCGAAAGCGAGAACGACCGGATTGTGCGCAACGTCGTGGCCGCGAATATTGAATAGCCAGCAAATGGAATCCGGAGACGTGAGAACGACGGCATCCTGGCCAGCATCTTTCAGCGTCTTCTGAAGCGAGGCGATTTTGTTCTCGGCGGAGCGTCCGGCGTATTTCATCGGATGCGGCACCACCGGCCCGTCTGGCGGAAGCGGGCGATCATTGCCCCAGATGCGATCCACCAGGTTTCGCCGGGTCGGCTTGAGCGCGATGCCGGCGTCCTTCAGGAGCGCGTCCAGCCACGCGATCTCGGATGCCGTATGCAGCCAGGGATCGAAGCCGACGACGTCTCCGCTCTTGAGCTTGTCCTTGAGCCACCCGGCAAGCGCGACGCGCGCCATCCCGGGGAAGTCGAACAGCCCGCTGCTGCCGCACTCGCTCCGCACTTGCACGGTGTAGCGCCCGTCCACGAACAGTCCCGCGTGCCGCCGTGTCACCGCGACCATCCCGGCGCTGCCGGAAAAGCCGGTGAGCCAGCGAAGGCGCTCCGAGCACGGCGCCACGTACTCGCCCTGATGCTCGTCCCCTCTCGGCAGCAGCACCGCCTGCAGACCTTCCTCGGCGAGCAGCGCGCGCAGCCGCTTCACGCGATCGGGAACGGCGGCAGCGTCGGACGGTGCGGCGAACGTCTGGAACATGGCGGGAAAGTCCTTGAGGCTCAGGTCCGCTTGGTCAGCGTGAGGGTCGACCAGCCATCGTAGCGCTGATGGGAGGAGAGAGAGAAGCCTTGCGCGTGATAGGCCGCAAGCACGCGCGGCGCCTCCCGCGTGAGCAGGCCCGAGAGAACCACTGTCCCGCCCGCTTTCGTGGCGCGGCGGATATCGGGCGCGAGCGTGATCAACGGCCCGGCGAGGATGTTCGCGACGACGAGATCGAACGGCACGAGCTTGCGCACGGCGGGTGCTGATACGCCCGGTCCGCAGGTGAAGCGGAGGCGTGCGCCCACCTTGTTGACCGCCGCGTTCTCGCGCGCGACGATGACCGACTGGTGATCGATGTCCACGCCATGCACCGAGGCATGAGGCCAAACGCGGGCCGCAGCGATGGCGAGCACGCCGGAGCCGCAGCCGAGATCCAGGACATTGCGGAACGTCCGGCCCTGCGCCAGCCGGCCGATCGCGATGAGGCAGCCGTAAGTAGTCGAATGATGGGCGGTTCCGAATGCTTCGCCCGCTTCGATGAGAATGGCGTTCGGCCCTTGTGGAACGCGCTCCCGGTCGTGGCAGCCATGCACCGTGAACCGGCTTGCCCGCACCGGCGGCAGAGCCGCCTGCGAGAGCGCCACCCAGTTGAGGTCGGGAATATCGTCCGACTGGAAGCGGGGAGCGGGCTCGCCGAGCAGGGCGGTAAGCTCGTCTTCGATGTCCTGCGGCGTCCGCTCATCGGAGAAGTAGGCCTCAATGCGCCAGCGCACCGGCGCGTCGTCGCCGGTCTTGTTCTCGAACACTGTGAGCGCATCCGGCGGCGGCTCGAGAAGATCCTGAAGCGCACCCGCAACGCGCATTGCGCGATCGCGCGCCTCCACCTCGGCAATCAGCTTATGGGGGGTCATGGAATCCGTTCTAGAGCAAGAATAGAAGATGCAACCGCGCGGGGTCCGGGCGAACCGGCATGCGGCGCGGCTGGTTTATATCGCGCATCGGGCGTGGGCGCGATGGCAAACCGAGGGGCCTGGGCTCAGCCCGGCTGGGCTCTGGCGGCCTGCTGCGCCGCTACCGCGTCCTCGATCGGAACCGTGCGCTCCACCTCGCGCCCCTCGTCGCCCCGGCAATCCGGGAGATTGTCCAGGAACACGTCCCACTTGGCGTCAAGATGCTGTGCGGCGGCCTCGGGGCCGAGCGTGCGCAGCGTACCGTCGGCGTCCTCGGTCACGATCCCGTCTGCGAGCAGGCGCTGCAGGGCATCCTCGAGGTCGAAGTCGACCGTGACGCCAAAGCTCGCCGCCAGATACTGCTCGATGGCCGCATCGATCGCAGGTAGATCCGAATGCTTGGCCGTTTCCTTGGCGAGCACGCTGTAAAGCAGCATCTCCTCCTTCACGTCTTCCTCCGCCGCACGGTCCGCTAGCTTGATCAGCACGCCGCGATTGTCGGCCATGGCATGGAAGTAGAGGTTCTGCGCCATCACCACCATGTAGCGCTGCTTCTGGTTGAGGAAGTTCATCGTCTGGCGGAAGGCGATGCCGCCGAGACCGAGCACTGCGCCCGCCGCCATCAGCGGATTGGTCGCCGCAACCGCGATCTTACCCGCCGCGCCGAATACGCCCATGCCGAGGCCCGCGCTGCCCGTGACGCCGAGCCTGAGCTTGTCGAGCAGGCGGAACTTCACGCGCGTGTTGGGGAACACCATCTCCACGTCGCTGCGCGGGATGTTCTTGAAGAGCTTGAGGTAGATGTTGCTGTCGTTGACCGACGACGGGATCATCGCGCGCAGGTTCCTGACCGCCTTCTCCGCCTCGCGGCGCGGCAGGCGCAGCTCCTTCATGATCTCCACGACACGCGTCTCGAACGGCTTGAGCTTGAACAGCAGGAACAGCCGCTGGAAGATCGGAACGTCGAACTCTTCCTTGCGCATGAATTTGCGCAGCGTGCGCCGCTGGTCGCGCCGGTTCGAGGCGCCGCGGTAGTAGACCAGGATTTCCTCGAACGCGGTGAAGTCCACGTGCAGGTCGAGGCCGTAGTGGGATTCCTTCGTCAGGATCATCTCAACGTCCGACGGATCGATGCGGACGTAGTTGGCCTGAACGAGAATCCTCTCGATATCGCGCACCACGCGCTTCTGCATGTTGTTACGCTCTTCCGGCGTGAACGTGCGCGTCACCAGAAGATCGCTGTCGGGGCTGAACGACTCGTAGGCTTGCAGCAGCGTGCTGAGACCGACGCTGTGCTGCTGGCGCCGCCAGTATTCGAGGTAGCGGAAGAAGCGGCGCGCGGCTTTGGCCTTTCCCGCAGGCCAGGTCTGGGGCGCAGTCAGGCGGTCGATCAGCGCGTACGTCGTAACGGGGATGAAGCGCTCGCGCGGGCGTGCCGCATCCGGCGCGACGAGATCCGCGCTCGGAAGCGAAAGAATGGTGTCGCCCTCCTGGGGAGCTGCGGATGCTCCCGGTGTCGGCAACACAACATCCTGAGCCGCCATCCCGCTTCCTCCCCTTCACTCACATCTCGAAGCCACGAGCAGGCTCTTCCATGAGAGCCTTGCACGGGTTCGAAAATCCTTTGGCCGGCCAAACATGTCCCTGTGCCGGCTCGCCTCTGAAATCAGGGCCTGAAACGCCCGAGGCCCGTCGATTGATAGGGCCTCAACCGTCCATGGTCCAGCCTCTGCCCGTGGTTAACAAAGCTCAGGATCACGAAAATCCGGAGCTCGCAAACGTGCGTGACCGCTCGCGACCCTAGGTCAGCTCTGGTTCAGCAATTTGACGAACGGCCCGCAGGCGCGCGGATAATTATGCGCGATGATAGGGATGGCCCGAGAGGATGGTGGTTGCCCGGTAGAGCTGCTCGGCCAGCACGATGCGGGCAAGCCCGTGCGGCATTGTCAGCGGGCCGAGGGACATCTTGAGGTTGGCGCGTGCGAGCGCGCTCTCTCCGTGACCGTCCGGCCCTCCGATCAGGAACGCTATCGTGCGATGCCCGTCGTCCCGGCGCCCTGCGAGCCAGCGTGCGAACGTTTCGCTGGTGAAGGATTTGCCCGCCACATCGAGAAGCACCAGAAGATCGGCTCCCGAAGCCTGATCGATCAGGCGCTGGGCTTCGTCCGTCTTGCGTTGCGCGGCGCTCGACTGGCGCGCTTCGGGGATTTCGGAAAGCGTAAGGGGGCCGAGCGCCACGGCGCGCCCCGCATCGTCGATCCGCTTGGCATATTTGAGATAGAGCTCGCGCTCGGGTCCGTCCTTGAGACGCCCCACCGCGACGATGGAAAGACGCATTCAACCTGCTCCCGCTAGGCATTGGTGCTCTAGCCCGGGAGCGCCCACAATCCTCTCCGTGACGGCACCCGGAACGGCGCCATCACTGGCAACGTGAGCATACGCTCGAGCACGACGCTTTCGCCGGTCTTGAGAACCGCTAGTGCGACGTCTGCTCGCCCGGCCTCGTGGCCGACCACATTTTCTCGAGATTGTAGAAATCCCGAACCTCGCCACGGAACACGTGCACGAGAATGTCCACGGCATCGACCAGAACCCAGTCGCAGGTGTCGAGACCTTCGACCCGGACGCCGCCGATACCCTTGTCCTTGAGATGCTTGCGAAGCTGTTCGGCGATAGCACCCACGTGGCGGTCAGAGCGCCCAGTGGCGATCACCATGAAGTCGCCAAGCGACGACTTCCCTTTGAGGTCGATCGTGACGATGTCTTCCGCCTTGGCTTCATCGAGCCAATGGATGACCTCTTTGAGCAGTGTCTCCGAGCTTGCGCGCGCTGGCACGATCTCGGCGGGAGGCACACCCTTGCGGGCGCCCTCAATGGCGGTTCGCATCTTTTGGGAAATATCCTTTCCGTTGGAGCACCTGAGAGGCCATCCTTCTATCGGCCACAAGGCACAAGGCGGATTTACAAGAAACTGCACCGGCCGACCCGCGTCACATCAATGGCCGGTATGATCCACCACCGCGGCGCCTCATCACGCCGCAAGCACTGCGTAGGATAGCCGCCGCCCGGCCCCCCAGCAATAGGGTCTTGTCCGGATTGTCGCACCCGGAGCGGGAGACGCAGCGTGTTCTTTATTCCGCACGCGTTGCGTCATTCTTTAGAAAAAGCATCACAAGCCGCGCATTAACGAGGTTTTGCGGTGCGGGAGGCGGAAATGCTGGCCCGCCCGGCCCTGATCTCGGTCGAGGACTCGGGCGAGAGACGCAGCGTGAGATAGCTCCACGCAGGCGCCTGCTGCAGCGCGAGAGAGGCCGCCTTGCTGTCGTCGAGGCGAAAGCGCGCGAGAGCCCGTGCAGCGGGTGAGGAGAGGGCGCGCAACCGCCAGTCGGGGCGATCTGCAACTACGAACGGCATCAGTGTGGCGATGCGCCGCCACGCGGTCCAGCGGTGAAACCCCGCCAGATTATCGCCGCCCATGATCCAGACGAAATGGACGTCGGGGAAGCGGCGCTTGAGAAACGACAGCGTCACTACCGTGGAGGCGCTCTTGAGATCTGCTTCGAGCGCGGTGACCTTGATCCGCGGATGGGTCGCGATGCGTTCGCAAGCCTCGAGCCGCTCCGCGAGAGGCGCGAGATCGGAGTGGCTCTTCAACGGATTTCCGGGCGAGACCAGCCACCACACCTCGTCCAGATCGAGCCGCTTCAGAATGGCTTCCGAGATCGCGACATGGGCTCTGTGCGGAGGATTGAAGGATCCTCCCAGCAAGCCGATCCGCTGCCCGGCCGCCGTATGAGGTGTGCGCACGGCCAGGGAACCGAAGCTTTTGGAGAGAAGGCGGGCGGACATCGGTTCCAATCGAAGAGTTCGGCCTAGAAAGCAGAGGAGAGCCCGGCCCGGACCGGCAAGCGTGCCTCTCACTCGATGCGTGTGAAGACCAGCCGGCTGCGGATGATATAGAGCGTCACGAAGCAGATGAGCACGGCCACAGTCTTCGCGATAGTGGGGCTCAAGCCGAACGTATGGATTCCGATCCCCGTCGCGACCGCCGTCAGCACCAGGCCTAGAAAGCCCGTCGCCAGAAACTCCGTGAAGAGCCGCTTCTCGCTCTTGTGGCTGCCGTCCGTTCCGAACACGAACCGCTTCGACAAATCGTAGTTGAGCGAGAGCGCGATCGCATAGGCGATGATGCTCGCGATGATCGGAATGTCGTAGGCGTGGGTGAGCGAGAGAAATATGCCGTAGTCGAGAGTCACGCTCGCGATATTGACCCCCGTGTAGCGCAACAGCCGCCGGATTCGATAGGCGCGGTCGCTCTGGGCGCGCTCCGTGGGAAGGGCTGGCGCGATGTCGAGAGGAGGCGTGTTGTCTTCCAGCATCGTCACTTTTTCAGCTCCTTCGCATTAGGTCTGTCAAACGGCAAAGGCCTTCGAAGGCGCGTCACAGGCTTTAAACGCAAACCCGCGCTGTTGCCTCTGCGGCATGCGGTGCACGCAAAACGTAACCATACCAGGGGAATCGCTTGATGCCTCGGTAAGAACACCTCAGTATTCAGGAATGGTCTCTGATTCCAGAGGCCTTTTTTGTGACTGCTCGGGGGTGCGGGGTTGAATTCCGTTTCCGATTTGGCGGCGCCGGATCCGCTGCGCGTTGCGGCGTCTCCGGCACAGCCCGCGTCGTCCGTCGGCAGATCGTCATTTGACGCCGAAGCAGTCAAAGCCCTCAAGTCTCGCGACAACGTGACGAACTGGGTCCACCTGGCCCAGGTTTACGCCGTCATCGCCATCACCATTGCCCTTGCGATCGAGGCCAATGAGTGGATCGCGGATGAGGGCTTCGGCTGGGGCTGGACGCTGGGCGTCAACGCCCTCGCGGCGCTGGTTCTGGGCGCGGCCCAGCATCAATTCGGCGGCGCTATCCACGAGGGCACGCACTTTCTGCTCTTCAAGAACCGGATGCTCAACGAGCTGGCCTCGGATTGGCTGGCGGCCTTCCCGATCTACACGTCGACGTATCAGTTCCGCCTTCATCATCTGGCGCACCACCAATTCGTGAACGACCCGGAGCGCGATCCGGACATCGCCCAGTTGAAGGAGAGCGGGCACTGGCTCGATTTTCCGGTGCCCTCCGTCGAGCTGCTATGGGCGTTCCTGAAACGCCTCTCGCCGGTGAAGCTGTTTCTCTTCACGCTCTTCCGCGCCAAATACTCTGCCGTCGGTTTCGACGAGCATGCCTACATCGATCCCGAGAGCCAGGGCTCCAAGTGGCCGCTGCGCGTTGGGATCCTCTATGCGGTCGCGGCCCCCATCGCCACGGTCGAGACGATCCGTTTCGGCTATCCCGCGATCGGGTGCGGGCTTCTCGCGCTCGCGACCCTTGCTTCGATCGCCTACCTGCTTCTGGCGCCCGAACGCGCCTTCACCCAAACCCGCCTCGCGCCAGTGATCTCGCACCGCGCGACCATGGTGAGCCGTGTCGTCTACTTCGCGCTCCTCTACGGCACCCTCACGGCTCTCACCGTTTCGGGCATCGCCCCGGCCTGGAGGTATTTCAACCTCTATTGGGTCATCCCGCTGTTCACCTCGTTTCCGCTCTTCATGATGCTGCGCCAGTGGGTGCAGCACGGAAACGCGGACCGCGGGCGCTATACCAATACCCGCGTGTTTCTCACCGGACCTCTCGTTCGCTACGCAGTGTTTCCGTGGGGCATGGACTACCATCTGCCCCATCATCTCATGGCGTCCGTCCCTCACTACAATCTGAAGCGCCTGCACGAGCTGATGCTGGAGGACCCCGCCTATCGGGAGAAGGGCGTGGTGCTCCACGGCTTCTTCGTGGGATCGGAAGGCCCCTCTGCGCTGGAAGCGCTCGGCCCTGCGCACGCCCCTCTCATTCGCGAGCGCGCATTCGTCGACAACGCGGCGCTCGAATACGCGGAGCTGCGCGATGCCGCGGGTATCGCCAGCGAAGCCGCCCGTTCCGAAAAAGCCCGCTGACCCCGCCGATCGCCGCGTCAACCGAAAGCAAATGTTTCGTTGGGCTCATGCAACCCGGCCGGAAACGCACGCTCACACACGATTTAGTAATTGCTCTCGGGAAAGGTTGGAGGCGTGGCAACGAAACGGACGGCCCCGCTCTCGCGGTAACCGGTCCGCGCGGGGGGCAGACTATGAGTGCACGCAGCGAGCTTGAGGTGCTGATCGTCGAGGATCGGCAGGTGATGCTGAAGATCATCCGCCGTTTGCTCGTGCAGCTCGGCTACGCGAAGGTGGACGAGGCCGCCAACGGCCTGCAGGCGCTCGAGCATATTCGCCAGAAGCGCTACGACCTCATCCTCTCCGACTGGAACATGGACGGAATGAGCGGCTTCGATCTCCTGAAGGTCGTCCGCGCCGACCCCGAGACCCGGGAAACCCCCTTCATCCTGGTGACGGCGGAATCGAAGCCCGAGAACATCCTGGCTGCCAAGGCGGCCGGCGCCAGCGGCTACCTTCTCAAGCCCTTCAAGCTCGACGTGCTCGAGAAGACGCTCGACAGCGTTCTCGCAGCGAGCGGCTTCGTCACGCTCGCTGTGGCCTGATCAGAGCCCTCGGCCGATCAGACAGGCCGGATCTGCCCGTTACCGCGCACCACGTACTTGAAGCTTGTGAGCTGCTCCACGCCGACAGGCCCGCGCGCGTGCAGCTTGCCGGTCGCGATTCCGATCTCGGCGCCGAAGCCGAACTCTCCACCGTCCGCGAACTGGGTCGAGGCGTTCCACAGCACGATGGCGCTATCGACCTCCGCGAGGAAGCGCTGCGCCGTCGCCTCGTCGGAGGTGATGATCGCGTCCGTATGCTGCGAGCCATAGCGGCCGATATGGGCAATCGCCTCGCCCACACCGTCAACGGTCTTCACCGCAATGATGGCGTCCAGGAACTCATGCCCGAAATCCTCCGGCGCGGCGGGCTTCACGCGGGCATCGACAGCTTGCGTGGCTGCATCGCCGCGCACTTCCGCGCCCGCCTCGATGAGCGCTTTGACCAGCCTCGGCAGCGTCTCTGCCGGTGCGTTGCGGTCCACCAGCAGACACTCCGTCGCCCCGCATACGCCCGTGCGGCGCATCTTCGCGTTGAGCACGACGCTCTGCGCCATGTCGAGATCGGCCTTGGCATCCACATAGGTGTGGCAGATGCCTTCCAGGTGCGCGAACACGGGGACACGCGCCTCGTCCTGCACGCGCTGCACGAGGCTCTTGCCGCCGCGCGGCACGATGACGTCGATGTTGCCGTCGAGGCCGGTCAGCATGTAGCCCACCGCGTCGCGGTCGGTCGTCGCGACATACTGGATGCAGCCTGCCGGGAGACCGGCGTCCGCTAGCCCCTCCGCGAGCGCCGCGTAGATGGCGGAGCTCGAATTGTAGCTGTCCGTGCCGCCGCGCAGGATGGCGGCGTTGCCCGACTTGAGGCTCAGCGCGCCGGCGTCCGCCGTCACGTTCGGCCGGCTCTCGTAGATGATGCCGATCACGCCGATCGGCACGCGCACGCGCTGGAACTTGAGGCCGTTGGGCCGTGTCCACTCGGCAAGAACCGAGCCGACCGGATCGGCGAGCGCCGCCACCTCCTCGAGCCCGCGTGCAATGCCCTCGATGCGCGCATCCGTCAGCACCAGCCGATCCACGAGAGATTCGGCCCGGCCCGCGGCGCGGGCCTCCGCCACGTCCTTCGCGTTCTCGGCCAGGATGTGCTTCGCGTCGCGGCGAAGCACGGCGGCGGCCTTCAGCAAGGCGCGATCCTTGGTCTCACGCGGGGCGAGCGCGAGCTTCCGCGAGGCATCACGCGCGGCGATGCCGATATCGCGCATCAGCGCGCCGATGGACTGGTCAGTGGAGGTTGCTTTCTGCATGGGGCGTAACTTTGGGCTTTTGGCTGGTGAGGTCAATCCCGGCGCCGCGCGCCAGGGACATATACGATGAGCGTCACTTGCGGGTGTTGAGCGCCATGTCGTTGCGGTGGATCAGCTCTGGCCCGCCCTCGAAGCCCAGGATGTCCGCGATCTCGGAGGATTTACGTCCCAGGATGCGTTCCGCGTCGCCGCGCGCATAGGCGGAAAGTCCGCGCCCCAGCTCGCGTCCGTCCGGGGCGCGGATGATCACCGCGTCTCCGCGCTCGAACTCGCCATCGACCCGCTTTACACCCGCCACCAGCAGGCTCTTGCCCGCGGCCAGGGCCTTCTCCGCGCCCGCATCGACGTGCAGCGTGCCGCGCGGCTCGAGCTGGCCCGCGATCCAGCGCTTCTTGGCCGTCACCGGATCCTGCTTGGCGAGGAACCACGAGACCCGCGAGCCCTCTGAGATGGCGCGCAGCGGGTTGAGCACCTTGCCCGTGGTGATCACCATATTGGTGCCCGCGCCGAGCGCGATCTTCCCCGCCTCGATCTTGGTCTTCATGCCGCCCTTGGAAAGCTCCGTTCCCGCGTCGCCGGCCATCGCCTCGATCTCGGCCGTAATCTCGGTCACGAGCGGAATGTGGCGGGCCGTGGGATCGCTCGCAGGCGGGGCGGTGTAGAGGCCGTCGATGTCGGACAGCAGCACAAGGCAGTCGGCCGACACCATTCCGGCGACGCGCGCCGACAGCCGGTCGTTGTCGCCGTATTTGATCTCGGCGGTCGCCACCGTGTCGTTCTCGTTCACGACCGGGATCGCCTTCAGCTCGAGCAGCGTCTCGATGGTGTGGCGCGCGTTGAGATAGCGCCGCCTCTGTTCCGTGTCGCCGAGCGTAAGCAGGATCTGCGCGACCGTGAGCCCGGATTTCGCGGCCAGCTCCTGATAGGCGTGCGCCAGGCTGATCTGCCCCACGGCGGCGGCGGCCTGCGACTGCTCGAGCTCGAGCGCTCCCTTGGGAAGGCCGAGCTTGTGCCGTCCGAGCGCGATCGAGCCGGACGACACCAGCACCACGTCCTTGCCCTGCCGCACCAGCTCCGCCACGTCCTCCATCAGGGAGGCGAGCCACTGGGTCTTGAGCGTCCCCGTCTCCCGGTCCGCGAGCAGCGCCGAGCCGATTTTGACCACGATCCGGCGCGCTCGCGTCCATTCCGGGCGGGCGGCAAGGGATTCGGCAGTGGCAGCAGGCTGGGACATCGGAAAAGCAGGAGAAAAGCGCCAAAAATCGACCGGCAGGGCGATCGTGGCGCTCTCCTAGCATACGCCGGGTGCTTCGGGCGAGATGGCGTTTCGCAGCGCCATCCTCCCGAACATGAGCCGTTCCCGGTCAGGGAAGGCCGCTGAATTTACTCTTTCGACGTGCCCTGGAGGCCCTCGGCCAGCATGTCGGCGGCCGGCACGCCGAGCTTGTTGTTCTTGGCCACCCATTCGCCCGCCGCCTTCATGCGGCTCTTCGGGTCGGCGTCGTCCTTATCGGCGATGCGGGCCAGATAGAAGCCGCCGCCCGTCCGGGTCGCCGACCAGCGCGAGCCGTCCCAGGCCACGAAATGCAGGATGCGCTCGGACTGCACTTGGCCGTCGAGCTTGATGACCAGGGCGCCGATGTCGGAGCTCCATTCGAAGGTGCCGCACTTGCCGTCCCAGGTCTGGAACTCGGCGGACGGTGAGGGATCGCCCGGCGATTTGCCCGCCTGGCTGAGCGAGACGTTGCCGCCGAACCAGCGAGCGGTCACGTCCTCGCCCTTGCAGCTCTTGAAGTTGAGCTTGTTGTCCTCGTAGGCGAGCGTTTTGGCCTCGAGCGGCGCAGCGGCGCCGATGAGAACGGCGGCGAGAACGAGCGTCCGGCGGATCATGGGCAATCTCCAAATGGGGGCACGCATATCGGCGTTTGCTCCCTTCTGGCACGGGCGAGTTCGGCGCGAGAAGAGCGTAAAGCGCTGCCGTTTCTGACGATTTTGTGAGGGAGCGTGAGGCGCGGGATAGTCTGGCGATCTGCCGGGAACTTGTTCCATTCGGAAGGTGCGAATGGGTAGGGCGAAAATGGGAATTTCGAATGCGCTGGGCTCTCTGTTTCGCGCCATCAAGACGATCCAAATCGGTCCCGTCCTCACAAATTGATTCACGCAAACGTCCTAAGCCAAGCATCGCGCACTCTAAATCAGATCTACGATAGCTCCATGATTTTACTTGGAAATATTGTACTTATCTAGTCTTTCAAGTGTGGCCTCAAGTTAAACGAAGCAGTATGATGCTTGTGTTGTTTGCATCGCACCAAGCAACGCCACTGACATCGCAAACCCCAAAAATGGAGTTCTCATGAACCTCCAAGAGCAGAGATTTGCCTGCTTGCGGATGGCGATGGAGCTCGGCTGCAAGGCCGATTCCATCGTGCGCGTCGCAAGAGAGATGAGTGAGTTCATAGAAGGAGTTCCCGCCGCGCCGGTCGCCGCCGTCGCCGCGGTCGAAGCTGAACCGGAAGCCCCTCGCGACGCCATCGCGGCGTGCGGGACGGCCCTTGCCGAGCCGGTTCTCGCGGCCGAGGCTAGTGAGCCGGCGGAGGAGCCGGTCGTTGAGGCCGCCGCCGAGCCGGTGGCGGAGGAGGCGGCAGACGAAGCCGTAGCGGCAGAGGAAACGGTAGCGGAGACGGAAGCGGAAGCCGTCGAGGCGGCGTCGGCCCCTGAAGCGGCCGCCGAAGCCGTCGAAGCGGAAGCAGCGGTGGAGGAGGCTATTGCCGAGGCCGAGGCGGCACCGGTAGCCGAGGTGAGCGAGGAAGCGGCAGAAGCCCCTGCGGACGAGCAGGTCGTGGAAGCCGCCCCCGAGGAGGTCGTCGCCGAAGCGGAAGCCGTGGTCGAGGCGGCAGCCGAAGCCGCGCCGGCCGAGGAGCCTGTAGCCGAAGCACCCGCCATGGAAGCGGCTGCGGAGGAAGCGCCTGCCGCCGAAGCAGCCGAGGCCCCCGCCGAGGCGGTAGCTGAGGAAGCAGCGGCAGAGCCTGTGGGTGAAGAGCCCGTGGTGGAGGCCGCCTCCGAAGAGCCTGCCGCGCCGGCAGCCGAAGCGGCTGCGGAAGAAGCACCCGCAGCGGAAGTCGCCGCTGAGGAAGCACCTGCCGCCGAAGCCGCTGCCGCCGAGGAGGCACCCGCAGCGGAAGCAGCATCCGAGCCCGAGCCGGCCGCAGCCGAGGCGGACGTGGAGGTCGAGGTTGCTCCCGAGGCAATGGCCGCCGCTCTGAATGGGGCCGCGGATCCGGCAGCCGCGACCGTCGCACCGGCGGAATAAGAAACGAGCGCACGACACGCCATCTTTGCGCAGGGATGGCGAGAGGGAAGATACCGTTCAAGACAAGAGGGCGGGCTGGCTGCACTGGCCATCGGTCAGCTCGTCACCGACGCGATATGAAGTCGCCAATGCGGCCTTTCTCGAGGACGCAGCTCTAGATGATGCTCTTCGCGTAGAGATCCGTCCGCCGGTCGCGGAAAAAGCCCCAGTCGGCACGATAGCTCTCGATCAGAGAGAGATCGAATGTGTGCACGAGCACGCCTTCGTCCGTCGCGCCGAAGCTCTCGACCAGCTCGCCGCGATGATCGGCGATGAACGAATGTCCGTAGAATTTCTGCTGCACGCCCTCGTTGTCCTCGAGGCCGATGCGGTTCGCCGCCACGATCGGAATGGCGTTCGAGACAGCGTGCCCCTGCATGGCCCGTTGCCACTGAAGGTGCGTGTCGAGCGCGGCGTCGTAGGGCTCTGAGCCGATAGCGGTCGGGTAGAACAGCACCTCCGCACCCTGCAGCGCCATCGCGCGCGCCGTCTCGGGATACCACTGGTCCCAGCAGATGCCGACGCCGATGTGCCCGCGCTTCGTCTTCCACGTCCTGAAGCCGGTGTCTCCCGGGCGGAAGTAGTATTTCTCCTGATAGCCGGGGCCATCCGGAATGTGGCTCTTGCGATAGATGCCGAGGATGTCGCCATCCGCATCCGCGATCGCGATGCTGTTGTAGTATCGCGGCCCGTCCTTCTCGAAGAAGGAGATCGGAATGACGATTTCGAGCCTCTTGGCGAGTTTCTTCAGCGCACGCACGCACGGATGCTCGTCGACCGGATGCGCCGTCTCGAACCACTTCGGGTCCTGTTTCGTGCAGAAATAGATGCCTTCGAACAGCTCCGACGGCAGCACGACTTCGGCGCCCTGCTCGGCCGCTTTCCGCACCAGCTTCTCGGTCTTCTCGATGTTCTCGTCGAGATCGTGCCCGTAGGAGGTCTGAAGGGCCGCGACGGTGATGGTGCGCTTTTTCATCAGAGGGGTTCCTGCTGGGTGATGCAATGGAAGGAGCCGCCGCCCGCTTCGCCGCAGCCGAGCAGCCCGCGCGAGGAAACGCCGATCACCTTGCGATCCGGAAACACGGCCTGCAGGGCCTTGAGCGCCGCGTCCTGCGTCGGCGTTCCGTAGACCGGCACCACCACCACGCCGTTGGCGATGATGAAGTTCATGTGCGAGGCCGGGGAGACTTCGCCCAACGCGTTGCGATAGAGCCCGACGCCCGGAATGCGGATCACCTGGAGCTTGCGCCCGGCCGCATCGGTGGAGTGCGCGAGCTTGTCCGCGATGGCATCGAGGATCGCGGCATTGGGATCGTCGCCGCCGGACGGCGCCTGGCAGACCACTTTCCCCGGCGCCACGAACCGCGCGATGTTGTCGATGTGGCCGTCCGTATGGTCGCCGATCAGCCCTTCGTCGACCCAGATCACCTTCTTGGTTCCGAAAGCGTGCCGCAGCGCGGCCTCCGCCTGCTCGGCGGACCAGCCGTTGCGATTGGGATTGAGAAGCGTCTGCTTCGTCGCGAGGATGGTGCCCTCGCCGTCGTGGTCGACGGCACCGCCTTCGAGCACGAAGTCGAAGCGATCGATCGGCACGCCCGCAAGGTCGGCGACGCGGTCGCCGACCGTGGAGTCGTCGGGCAGGTCGTATTTGCCGCCCCAGCTGTTGGTCTTGAAGCGAAGCGCCACGCGGTCGTTGCCGCGATGAGCGAAGATCGGGCCGGTGTCGCGCAGCCAGATGTCGCCGTACTTCGCGGAGACGAGCTCGGCCGCAGTGCCGAGCGCGACCTGCGCGGTCTCGGCCGCCTCATCGCCGTTGACGAGCACGTACACCTTGTTGCTCTCGCTGAGCGCCTTGACCAGCGCGGCCACGTCCCGGCGCGGAGATGCGAGGTCGTCGTTCCACTCGCTGGCGTCTGCGGGCCACGCCGTCCAGATCGCCACTTGGGGCGCCCATTCGGCGGGTACGATCGTCGTCGTCTCGGTCATGAAGCGGAAGTCCTCAGCTAGGCCGGTCGCGTGAGAGCAGGCAGGGAAATGTAAGCGCGCCGGTCATGCCTGCAACATGCCCCCAATGCAATACAGATAGGTGAAGCACCGTAGTCCCGGACGGCAGGGAGGGCGGCGTGCACGCGTGCCGCACGCATCATCGGCTTCACAAGCAGGCGCAAACGCTCTACAAACATGCCCGGCCCGCATGGCTGACTCCACGCGGCGCGTTTTCATTTAACGCATTGAAATAAATGCGTTTTGCGGGTGTAGTTCAGAGGTAGAACGTCAGCTTCCCAAGCTGAATGTCGCGAGTTCGATTCTCGTCGCCCGCTCCAACTTTCACGTCATTTCCGCAAGATCATCCGCGGGCCGCTTGCGCCGGTTCACTCCGCCGCATCCTCGGCGTTGGCGTGGCGCTCCCGCTCGGCGGGGATGTCCACCGGCTTGCCGAGTGCCTCCCGCACGTAGAGCCGGCGCACCGCCACATCGCCCACGATGGCGAGCGGATAGCCGAGCAGCAATCCCAGCGGGCCGAACAGCAGGCCCATCGCCACCGTGGCGAACAGGCCGACGGCGGCCGGGAGCTCCACCACCTTGCCCACGACGAACGGCATGATCACGTTGTTCTCGAGCTGCTGCACGACGACGGCGACCGCCAGCGCCCAGAGGGTGAGATCCCAGCCTTGGGTCGAGGCGAGCAGAAGAGCCGGGATCGCGCCGACGATAGGCCCGACGATCGGGATGAACTCCGTGGCTGCTGCGATCAGTCCCAACGCCAGCGGGGAGGGGACACCCGCGAGCCACATGCCGAGCCCCGTCATCACGCCCACGAGCGCCATGGCGATGAGCTGCGCTCTGAGCCAGCGCGTCAGCGCGAAATTGCTGTCCTCGATCGTGGAGGTCACAGCCGCTCGCCACCGCTCAGGAACAAGCGCGATGAGGCCGCGCCGGTAGAGCCCGGGCGAAGCGGCGAAGTAGATGCCACCGACGATCACCAGCACGAAGCCTGCAACCGCCCCCACGATGCTGGAGCCGATCGTGAGCGCACGCGCGGCCAGCGCACCGATCGCCGACCCGCCGGCCTCCTTCGAGACGGAGCCGAGGTCGAGCTGATGGGAGAGCGACTGCAGCGCCTGAGGCACGTTTTGCATGAGGTAGGAGATCTGATCGGAGAGGCGCGATCCGAACTGCAGCACGAGCCCCGCGCAAAGAGCGACGATCAGCAACACGACGAGCGCAAGAGCCACCGCCTGATTGAGCCCGGTCGCGTTGATCAAGGGGGCAGTGAGTGCGCGCAGCGCCAAGGCGCACAGCACTGCGGCGAAGATAAGCAGCAGCAGATCGGACAACACCCAAAGCGCGAGCGCCAGCGCGCCGATGGCGAGCACGATGAGCACGCGGCGCACGAACGTCCAGTCGGAGATGGCAGGGTCGGCAGGGTGGGCCATGATGCCTCGACGGAAGGAGATAAGCGTAGGAGAGGCCCGCGCCGTCGCGATGACGGCACGGGCCCCTCTGATCTCTTGTGGCTGGAGCTATTGGCCCGCAGTCGCTTTGAGGCTTATCGGGCCCAGTAAGTCTGTGCGCCGAAATGCTGATGGGCGCGGGTTTCCCAATCGCGATCCGTCCAGGAATCGTCGCTGAACTCGGGAGCATTCCTGAGCTGGTCCACAGTGATGCCGGTCCGATAGCCGGCGACGCTCTTGTCGTACTTCAACGCAGACCACGGGATGGGATAGTGACTGTGGGCGAGCCCCAGGAGGCCGCCGAAGCTCATCACCGCATAGGCAACGCGGCCGCTCGTCTTCTCGATCAGCAGATGGTCGATCTCGCCGATGACCTCGTCGTCGGCGCCGATCACGTCGGTGCCGTGAACGTCCTCGCTGGAAATCAGCGAATGGTCGGGATGTGCTGTGGCGCGGGCCATTTCAACTCCTCCTCACGAGTGTTTGTGCGCGGCCGCTGAATTGGAAGTTGCGGCCGCTTTGTTCCATAAACCGCGAGGCAGCGGCTTTTGTTTCATGAGAATCGCGGGGCGGCGCGCCCTGTGTCGCGTGAGCGCCTATTGCGGCTCGCAGAGGAACTGCGTGCGCTCTTCGGAGTTTTGTTGGCAGGGAGACGAGCACTGAGACTTAGGAGAAAGCAAGAAATGACCATCAAGAAGCATATGGCCACTCTCACCCTCGCCGCGGCCACTGTTGCTATGGCTGCGGGCGTTGGCGTTGCGCACGCCGCAGACGTCATCGACAACCAGAATTCCGTGAACGCGAAGGGCAAGCCGAACTCCGGCCCCGGCGTGCAGGGTGCGCCTGATACGCGCACAGGTCCCGCGACGCGCGCCCCCGGCGGCGAGGAGAGCGGTACCGCAAACGAAGGAGCGTCTTCGGGCGCAAGCGGGTCCGGCGCAACGACGCAGCCGAGCCAGGATTCGAGCGGCGTGGAAGGTATGCCGGGCAACAAGAGCGGCCCGGCCGCGAAGTCGCCGTCCACCACCAATTAACGGCAAAGCGCGGAATTTCCGCGCGATCCCCGGCTGAGAGCTGCGGCCGGGAAACGCCGGAGAGCGAAAGCTCTCCGGTTGTTTTTTTTCCGCTTCACGCGTTAGAGCGTCGCGGAAGCATCAGCAAACCTCTGCGCTAAGATGTCCGTCTGAACGCGCGGAACCGGCGAATGCCGATCATGGTTACCCACCGAGAGCGCGAAGCTCCCTTCCATGTCGAGTGAGGCGTGAGGACCAGGTCTTCCCCTGGGCGGCTTCGGGCTGACCGAAAATACCTGTCCGTAACCGTTTCCAATGGAACTGCGCTCGGACTGAACGGTTGACTTTTTGTGTGCTTGGGAAGGAGTGCAGCACGCCGGAGACGAGAATAATGGAACGAGATTTCGGATCGGAAATGGTTAGAACCTTCGGCGTGCGCTTGAAGCGCATCTATGAGCCGGACGAGGCGTCGCTGCCGCGCGAGATGGTCGCGGTGCTCGACAACCTGAAGCGCGCCGAGGCGGAGCTTGCAGCTCGCGCCGCACTGCCCAGCCCTGCTGCACAGCCGTCGCAAGAGAGCGCGGAGCCTGGCGCTTGAGGCCGAGCGCGTCAAAGCGGCGTCCGCAATAATCGGAACCGATGAGCAAGGCGTGGGTTTTCTTCCGGGTGGGAGGAAACCACAAACGAGAAAAGGAATGATCATGACGAGAGCACTTCCTGTCTTTGCCGCCCTTGCCATTACTCTTGGTGCAACATCTGCGCTCGCCCAATCCTCGGGCGGAAGTCCGGCCGATCCCAGCACCACCATGAACAAGCAGCCCGGCCCGAGCGCCACGACGCCGTCCGATCCGGCCGCTGGCTCGAAGCCTTCCGCGCGCATGCCGACCGCTCCGGCAGGCACGGGTTCAGGCAGCTCCGCGAGCGAGGGCGCAAGCTCGGGCGGTTCGGGCTACGAGACGCCTGCAGGCATTCCGGCCGATCCGAATTCTGTCGAGAACCGTCAGCCGGGTCCGGGCGCGAGCAAGCCGACCGACCCGGCCGCGGGATCGGATCCGGCAGCTCGCGTGCCGACCGACGGATCGCGCGACTAAGCGCAGTCACCGAATTGTCGACGCGGGGAAGTCGGCCCCCCGGCGCCCGAAGGCGCCGGGGGTTTTTGCGCCCATTCACGCAAGATTTCGGTAGCCCCTTTGCTTGACTCGCCGGAACGGCCTACTCAAGATGATGGCAAACGGTTTCTTGTTGTCTCGTGACCTTCTTGTCTTGGCTCCAACGCGGTGTTGACCCAGCTTGATGTGGTGGGTTCGCATTTCTCAAGCAGCCGGAGAGCGCGGCGCGCCCAAGCCCGGATTTGCCTCGCGCGCGGCGTGGGTCTCACTCGTGCTCGCGCTATCGGTCACGCAGGCCGTCGCGGCCGAATGGACAGCCGGCAAGGCCGCTCAAGCCGATACGCTCGTCAAACAGTTCCTGGCGCGACTGGACGCGACACGCGGCGCGCTACCCAAGGTCTCGTTCGCGCTCGCGATCGGCACCGAGCGCGCGCTCGGGATGGCGAAAGGCTACGGTGAGAGCGCCCCTGGCGTGGCGGCGACGGAGCGCACGGTTTTTCACGTCGGCTCCCTTGCGAAGCAATTCACGGCTTCAGCTGTGCTCGATCTCATCGGCCGCGATGCGACGCTGCGCGACGGAACGGCCGTCACCCTCGATCTCGCGCTCGCGCGCGTCTTCAAGGGTGTGGAGCACTGGCCGGGACAGGATGCGGCGTCGAATACGCAACCCGTCACGCTCCGCACCCTGCTCACCATGACGTCGAACCTTCCGAACTTCACGCGCCTGCCGCCGGCCACCACCAATCCGTGGGGGCGTATCGGCGCGCCCGAATTGCTGTCGGAGCTGAAGAAGCTCCGGCCATCCGGATGGCCGAACACATTCGAATATTCGAACACCAGTTACTTCCTGCTGGCCGAGACAATCGAGGAAGCTCTGTTGCCGGGAGAGGCCATGCCGCACTCCCATCACGCCTATCTACGGCAGACGATCTTTCCGCGCGCCCATCTTCGCGAGACGGGATTCATCGGGGACTACCCGGCCGGCGCCGTCGTGGCACCCCCGATATACAGGCGCCGCCCGGTGTTCGATCAGCCGGACTGGCTCAAGGGCAGCGCCGACGTCGCGAGTTCCGCAGGAGACCTCTATGCCTGGAACGCCGCTTTGATGGGCGGCCGCATCCTGCCCGTCGAGCTCGTCGATCTGATGGTCTCGGACGGGGCCCGCGTGACGCCCGATCTCTATTACGGCATGGGGTGGTTCGTGGAGCACCGCGCGGACTACGATCTCTTCACCCACTCGGGTCTCGTGCCGGGCTATACGGCCTTGAACATGATCGCGGCGGGCGAGGGACGCCGCGCTTGGACGTCCGTCACGCTCCTCGTCAATACAGACGTGCCGGAAGGCATGGATACGCTCGCAGAGGATCTGCTGCGTCTCGCCCGCGAGTGAGCGGCTTGCCGTTCGCTGGAGCATTTTCAGACGAAGTGCAGGCCGGTTCGTCGCAAGACAATACGACAATCAGAAATCTAGAGCGTATTGCGATCCGAGCCTGTCGGATCGCAATACGCTCTAGGAACCCCGCGCGTCCGAGCGCAGAGAGAACGATGCGCCGTCCGTATCCTTGGCATTCACCTCGATGAGCTCGTCGGCGCTGCTTCCGCCGTAGCTCACGCGGATATTCGGGTTCTCCGAGATCGAGATGCCGCCTTCCATGCGGAACAGAACCTGCCCGGCGCTCTTCACCTCAAGCGTGTTGATGAAGCGCGCGGGCACGTAGCCGCGCGTATCGGGATCGAGTTGCAGGCCGGTGAAGTTGGGATGGCGGATCATCACCTGCGCCTCGCGGAACGCGTCCCCGCGCGCGGGCTCGGTCTTCGCCTTGATGTCGATCTTCCCGAGGCCGGCGAGGGCCGCCTCGATGTCCTTCGAGGGCGTTGCGGAGCATCCGCCCGCGCCGGAGACGAACTTCGCGGACATGTGAAGTCGTCCGTCCGCGGTTTCGAGCACCGCTCTCACCTTGGAGAAGGAGTCGAGCCGGATGCGCGTTGCGAGTTGCCGCTCGCCGATATCGGGACCGTCGCGGAAGCCCTCACCGAAGCGGAAGGCGGCGGCGACCGGCGCAGGGTTCCGGTCGATCAGCAGCGTAAGCGCGACCGCGTTCCGGGCCACGGTGCCGGGAATGCGGATGCTGATAGGCACGAGTGCCGCGTCCTCTGCTCGCTCCGGCGCATAGAGCGTGACCAGACCGTCGTTTTCCGCAATCTCCCGCTTTCCGAACACCTCCTCCCGGAGGCCCGGCCACGGATCCTCTTCGGCGGCGTGAAGGAAACCCGGCCAAAGCCCGGCCGCGAGCGGCGGAAGAGCGAGGGCGGAAATGATCAGGGAACGGCGGGAAATGGAGCGGCTAACCATGGTCAGGCCCTTTCCGTTTTAGGCATTCCGGAGCGTGTGCGCTCAGCGGCGCCGGCGAATCTGCTGGCTGGCCCTTGCGCGATGCGACAATTTATAACATAGGAGATGTTACCTTGTTACACTGAAAGTTTCCATGCAGGCATCGCCCGATCTTTCCCCGCTCGCCCGGGTACTTACAGTCATGCTCGCGGTTCTGGCCGGAACGGCGGAGCCATCTTTCGCGGCCCCGGACGCCGAAGCCGTGGCGACTGCGGCCAGCCCACGGGCCTTGCAGGAAATTTTAGATCGCGATCCCGGTACGAAGGAGGCCGTCGCGGCGCGCGCCGCCGCGCTGAGCCTGGTTCTGATCGATGTTCGGATCGGAACCGGCAAGGCCGAGCGCAGCGAGACGCGGGTTGCCGGAGGCGGCAAACCGTTTGCCGATTGCGATGCCCCTGCCGTCTGCCCGCCGATGCTGGTCGTTCCGCCCTCTCCGCCGGACTTCGCCATCGGCTCGCCTCCGGACGAGGCAGACCGCTCGGACGACGAGACGCTGACGCCGGTAACCATCCGCGCCTTCGCCATGGCGGCGCATCCTGTCACCGTGGCTGAATACAAGGCCTGCGTGGCGGCAGGCGGATGCAAGCCGCCCGAATGGCTCGAGCCGGGCGGCCAGCACAACATCGAGACCGGCTCCAGCCGCTACTATCGTAACCTGGGCGAGGCGCTGACCGGCCCGGGCCAACCCATCGTGGGCGTGAGCCACACCGATGCCACGGACTACGCCAAGTGGCTGAGCAAGCTGACCGGACATGCGTATCGCCTGCCTTCGGAAGCGGAGTGGGAAATGGCAGCCCGCGCGGGCACGAAAACGGCTTTCTGGTGGGGCGACTCGCTCCCGGCGGACGGCGTCGCGCGCGCGGCATGCGTGGGCTGCGGAAGCGAATGGGACAGCAAGTCGCCTGCGCCCGCAGACGCCTTCCCTGCCAATCCCTGGGGTTTGCACAACGTGCATGGCAACGTGTGGGAATGGACGGCGGACCTCTATTGCGAGGACTATGCGTCCGGCCCGAAGGACGGCTCTCCCCGCGTGACCGATGATTGCGCCCCACAGGGAGACCGCCCCGCGGCGCGCGGCGTCTACAGTCTGCGCGGCGGCTCGGCGTTCTATCCGGTGAAGGCGATGCGGTCAGCCATGCGCGTGCGCAACATTCCCGGCTTCCGCAATTTCAGCGTGGGCTTTCGCGTCGCGCGCGATCTCCCGCCTGGCAGCGGAGCACCATGAGAGCCGGAGCGGGATAGAGCCATGCCGATGCGCGAATACATCGATCTCAATGGGTCTTTGGGACCCAAGAAGTCGGAGTCGCTCTCCGCGACCATCATCCGCAATATCTCCATCGTTCTCATTCTTACGCTCGTGATGAGCGGCGCGATCACCTACTGGCAGGCCGCGAACAAGGTGGAGACGGAGGTCGGTGCCGCGCTCTCGATTGCCGAGAAGACCGTGCGCAAGGTCGTCCAGGAGATTGCTCACGACGATGAGCCGCGCTTGCAACTCGTCCGTCTCGTCCGCGTGTTCGACGGCAACCGTCACGTTCGCGCGACCTTCATCGAGCCCGAGCCGATCGGCGCACGCATATCGAGCTTCGTCGCGCCGGCCGAGGAATTGCCGGATTGGTTCTACGCGCTGATGGCAGGACCGCCCCAGGTCATCCGCATCGCCCTGCCGGAAGGTCTCACCAACTACGGCGCGTTCGAGCTCGAAACCGAGCAGCGCGGAGAGGTGGGAGAGGTCTGGGACGACTTCCTGTTGAAGCTCGCCATCCTGACATTCTTCTGCGCGCTGGTTTCCACGCTCGTCTACTTCACCGTCGGGCGCGCCCTGGAGCCTCTGCCGAAGCTCTCCGCCGCGTTCGAGCGGCTCGGCGGAGGCGACTATGGCGTGCGCGTCGCGGAAAGCGGACCGACCGAGCTCGCCAAGCTCTGCTCCGGTTTCAACGAGATGGCCGATCGTCTTGGCCAGATGGAGAGGCGCAACCAGCAGCTCAACGAGCAGCTCGCGACCGTGCAGGAGGAGGAGCGCGCGGACCTGGCCCGCGACCTTCATGACGAGGTGAGCCCGTTCCTGTTCTCCGTCGACGTCGACGCCTCGACCATTCGCCAGATGGCGGAGGCGCCCGAGACGGACGCGCTGATCGCCCGCACGGACGCCATACGCGAAGCGGTGGCGCATATGAAGAAGCATGTGAAGTCGATCCTCGGCCGCCTCCGCCCCACGGTGCATCTGGAGCTGGGTCTCGCCAACGCCATCGAAACGCTCGTGGCCTCCTGGCAGCTCCGCAATCCCGATGTGGTCTTCAACGTCGACGTGACGGATCGCGGATGCGGCCAGAAGCTCGACGCGGTGATCCACGGCATCGTTCGGGAAGCCATCAGCAACGCCTTCAAGCACTCGAAGCCGACCGAGATCGATGTGCAGGTGACGCGCAACGAGGACGACGACGTCCGTGTTTTGGTCCGTGACGACGGAGGCGGATTGAAGCCGTCTAGCCTGTCGAGCGGCTTCGGGCTGATCGCCATGCGCGAGCGGGTGACCGCTCTCGGTGGGACGATTGATATTGGCAACAGGGAAGATCGAGCCGGTGTTAAGGTGGACGTCCGGCTCCCGATCCGGGAAAGCTATGCTGCATTCGACGGATCCGCCGATCTGGGGAGTGATGCATGAAGGTCCTCGTCGTTGATGATCACGCGGTGGTGCGCCAGGGCGTGCAACGCCTCCTCTCCGCCATGCCGAACGTGGTTGTGCTGGAAGCGGCGACGGCCCACGAGGCGCTGGCGACGGCGCGCAAGGAAAACCCGGATGTCGTGGTCCTCGACATCAATCTCGAAGGCGCGAGCGGCCTCGAATTGCTGCGCCGTCTTCGGATCGAAAGCCCGGCCGTGCGCGTCTTGATGTTCTCGATGCATGCCGAGCCGATCTACGCGAACCGGGCTCTCAAGGCAGGCGCCTACGGATATGTTTGCAAGAGCGCGGGTGCCGAGGAGCTGACGACCGCGGTGATGCGCGTTGCCGACGGCGAGCGCTACCTCGACAGCACCATGGCGGGCGAGCTGGTAATGAGCAGCGTGCGCGCCGAGGACCCTTTGCGCAAGCTCACCAACCGCGAGATCGAGATCCTGCGTATGCTGGGCGAAGGCAAGAGCCTGCAAGGCATCGCCGATGCGATCGGCATCGCCTACAAAACGGTTGCCAACTCGTGCGGGCGCATCAAGGAAAAGCTCGATTTACCGCGCACATCCGACCTCATTCGCTTTTCCATCGAAAACCGCCGCAACTGATCCGATCGATCCGAAGCGCGATATCTCCGTTTGAACGCAGCACTGCGAAGTGAAGAGATTTTGGCGCTACGCGAAGCCGGTCTCCTTCTCCGCTTCCGCCGCTTCGGAACAGGACTATTGTTTTCAAGGAAAATGTATCCCGGGAAATCGTCCTACAATTTGGCACGGAATTACGGGCTTATTCGGCGAAATCGAACCGGCGATCACGACTGTGTGATTGGGAAACTTGGCAAACCACATCGGGAGCTAATCCCATAGTGCAACTTATTGGCGTTGCCTATGGTTCGCGGGCTTGCAGGATGGCTGGGGCGCCGAGACAACCGCTCTCCTCCTTGGGTTCTCCCGGCGCCCAGCTTTTTCCAGCATAGCAAAGCCATCTGCCTCCATCGGAGGTCAGCACTCCACGATCGAGATTTTTTGAATGCGCAAGACGATCACGGCCGGGAAGGCCGGAGATGCCGTTTTGCGTAATGCGGGATCTCGTTTTTTCGGCAAAGCCGGATTTGCGAGAGGACGTGGGTTTTCGGAAGGGCATGGTTTGGAATTGCCTGCGGAAACTCGCCTGGTACTAGGAGAGGAAGCAGAATGAGACAGAGGTTAGCCTTTGTAGCTGGCGGTGTTTTGGCCGCCCTGCTCGGCATGAGTGGCCCCGTATTGGCCAATGCCGAGATCGAGAAGAACACCAAGAACGAGAACCTGTGGCCCGCCCCGGGCCGCGACAACCAGCTCACGCGTCACTCGACGTTGAAGGACATCAACACCGAGAACGTAAAGAAGCTTCAGTTCGCCTGGTCGCAGTCGACCGGCGCTCTGCGCGGCCACGAAGGCCAGCCGGTCGTCGTCGAGCACAACGGCAAGCCGATGATGTACTTCTCGTCGGGCTGCCCGAACATGGCCCAGTGCAACATCCTGCAGGCACTCGACCTCAGCGATCCGGACAATCCGGTTCAGGTCTGGAACTACGTCAAGAAGACCGACCGCGATGAGTCGGCCGTTCCGCGCGCCTGCTGCGACACCGTTCACCGCGGCGTGAACTATGCCGCCGGCAAGGTGATCTACCACACGCTCGACGGCTTCGTGATCGCGCTCGACGCCACCACCGGCGCCGAGAAGTGGGTCGTGAAGCACGCTTATCCTGAGCACGGCGAGACCATCACGGGTCCCACTCTCGTGGCCGAGAACCTCGTGATCGCAGGCTTCGGCGGCGACGAGTTCGCAGCCCGCGGACGCCTCACCGCCTACAATATCGAGACCGGCGAAGTGGTCTGGAAGTGCCACTCGACGGGCTCTGACAAGGATGTCTGCCTCACGCCGGACACCAACAAGGCCAACCCGCACTACGGCACGGCCGGCACCGACATCGGCATCACGTCGTATCCCTCGACCAACGGCGGCGAGTGGAAAATCGGCGGCGGCGCTTACTGGGCCTGGGGCAGCTATGACCCCGAGCTGAAGCTCGTCTACTGGTCCACCGGCAACCCCGGTCACTGGAGCCCCAGCTATCGCTGCGGCGACAAGACCCACGACGAGTGCAACACCGGCAAGTGGGACAACAAGTGGTCGATGACCATTTTCGCCCGCAAGGTGGACACCGGCGAGGTCGTCTGGGCCTACCAGATGACGCCCTTCGACCAGTGGGACTATGACGGCGTGAACGAGAACATTCTCGTCAACGACCTCGATGTCGATGGCAAGAAGCACAAGGCTCTCGTCCACTTCGACCGCAACGGCTTCGCCTACGTCCTCGATCGCGTCGACGGCACGCTGCTGCGCGCCAACAAGTTCGTGACCGTGGATTGGGCCGAGAAGGTCGATCTCAAGACCGGCCGTCCGATCAAGGTCTACGAGCACTCGCCCTTCGAGGTCGGCCGCAACGTCGCTGCCTGCCCCTCGGCCATGGGCGGCAAGGACCAGCAGCCTTGCTCTGTCGACCCCAAGGAGCCCAACAAGTTCTACTGCCCCACCAACAACTGGTGCATGGAGGACGAGCCGCAGGAGCGCACGCACACGCAGCAGGGCACGGTCTACGTGTTCGCCAACGTGTACATGTATCCTGAGAAGCCGGGCATCTCTGGCAAGATCAAGAAGTTCGACGTCGTGACGGGCAAGGCTGACTGGGAGATTCCGGATCCCTATCCGAACTGGTCGGGCACCATGGTCACCGACGGCGGCCTGATGTTCTACGGCTCGAAGAGCGGCCACTTCCGCGCAGTCGATCGCAAGACCGGCAAGGTGCTGTGGCAGAAGAAGCTGGGCTCCGGCATCATCGGCAACCCGATCACCTACAAGATCAAGGGCAAGCAGTACGTCTCGATCTTCTCGGGTCTCGGCGGCTGGATCGGCATCCCCGTCACCGCTGGTCTCGACATGAACGACAAGTTCGGCGCGATCGGTGCGACGGCAATGGCGAAGGCCACCGGCCTCGACAAGATCCCGCAGGGCGGCGAGCTCTACACGTTCAGCCTTGGCGAGTGATCGGCAAGGAGCATGAAACGGACGCCCGGTGCCTCACGGCACTGGGCGTTTGCCGTTGGGGCCGCTCTTTCGGTGAGGCGGAGCGGCTTTTGGAAGAAGCCGCGACAGTGGCAGCCGGTCCGGCCGGATTCGCTCGAAGCAGGATCGGGCTAGGCCCCTGGTTTGGCGCGCGAAACTGTGATTGCTCCGCGTAGAGATCCGGACTTGCCGCGCCGCGCTCTGATCATTAGAAGCAACATTATAACATTAATAGGTGTGGTGTGAGGAAGCTGTCGCACACGCTCGCGTTGGGTGCCGTTCTTGCCGGTCTCTGTGGCCCGGCCATCGCGGCGGAGAACCTGCGCTCGTTCACGAAGAACAAGTCGTTCGACGATTTGACCGCGGCCGAGCACACGGCAACGCGTCAGGAGGCGCGTCACCGCAAGCTCGACGTGCTGCGTGTCTGCGCCGATCCGGGCAACATGCCGCTCTCCTCCTCGAAGGAGGACGGCTATCAGAACAAGATCGCGAAGATCATCGCCGAGGATCTCGGCGGCCACGCGAGCTTCTTCTGGCGCCCCTATCACGAGCGCGGCCTTACCCGCGAGACGTTCCAGAACGACGAGTGCGACATCCTGATGGATATGCCGACGGCGCTTCAGGAGCTGCTCACCACTGAGCCGATCTATCGAACGACCTACATCTTTGCCCACCGGGAGGACCGTAAGCTCGACATCAAGAGCCTCGACGATCCTGCGCTCAAGGATCTGCGCATCGGTGTGTTCCAGCATTCCGGCTTGCGCGAGGCGCTCGAGCGCCGCGGGCTCAAGAACCTCGACCTCCACGTCATCGCCTACGACGCGGATCTGAAGCCCGAGCATCAGCCGTGGCAGCAGGTGCAGAAGGTCATCGACGGTGAATTGGACGTGGCCGGTGTGTGGGGGCCGTTCGCGGGGTGGCTCAAGACGCAGAAGAATGCGCCGATCGTCATTCAGCCGGTGAACCTCTGGGAGAACGAGGTGCCGATGGAGTTCGATCTCGCCATCGGCATGCAGCGCAACCAGGTCATGTTGAAGTACATGATCGACTGGGCGCTCACCCGGAAGAAGGATGAGATCGCCGCCGTCCTCAAGGACTACGGCGTCCCCCTCGTCAAATGCTCGAAGTGCGCGGTGGATGGCGATCTGCCGGCCCACGGCTCCTACTACGAGCGCCTCCGCAACGTCTCGCAGGACCGCTTCCTGAAGGAGGCACCCAAGATCGAGCATACGGACAAGGCGGCCGAGCACCAGATCGTGACGGAAGCGCGCCTCGAAGCTTGGCTGAAGGAAGGCGCCGATCTCGATCAGGAGCTGGTCAACGCGATCATCGGCAACGATGCGGAGCGCGTGCGCTTCCTCATCAAGAAGGGCGCGGATGTGAACAAGCGCGATTCCGGCGGCTTTACCCCGCTGGACACCGCTGCCCGCACCCGCGGCACCACGCTGATCGGCATTCTGGCGGAGGCGGGCGCCGATCCTAACGCGCCTGATGCCGATGGCTTCTTCCCGCTTCTGCACGCCATCAATCGCAATCATGTCCCTTCCATCGAGATGCTGGCCAAGAAGGGCGCGAACCTCGAGCTCAAGAACAAGCAGGGCATCACGCCGCTTTCCTGGGCACTAGGCGATGGCAAGTATTTTGCGGCGAAGGCCCTGATCGATCTCGGAGCGGATGTGAATGCCACCTCGGGGGTGGAGAACGTGACGCCGCTGATGGTGCTCGCGACCCAGCTTGCCGCCAAGACGCGGTCCGGCAACCTCGCGCAAGGGCCGCAGCCGCTCGATCTCGCCCGTCTCCTCATCGAAAAGGGCGCGAACGTAAACGCATTGTCGAAGGACGGCGTCAACGCGCTCATGATCGCGGCGGGCCACAACAACGCGCCGATGATCGGTCTTCTCGCCGGTTCGGGAGCGGATCTCGGCGTGAAGTCAACCACGGGCCAGACTGCGCTCGATATCGCGACCAGCGCCGGTTTCGATGCCGCTGTCGGCGCTCTGCGCCTCGTGTCGCGGCCCGTGGGCGGCAAGGCCCACGATACGCCGCCCGCCCTGCCGAATTGAGAACGCGCCGCCACAACAGAAGGTTCGCAATGGTGACCAGCAACAAGATCGTGACTGCCGCGCTCGCTCTGCCCTTTCTGCTCACGGCGGCGCCGAAAGAGGCCAGCGCGCTGACCATCTTCGTCACGAACGAGAAAGAGAACACGGTCACGGTGCTCGACGAGTCTCTGAAGATCGTGAAGACCATCAAGACCGGCATGCGGCCGCGCGGCATCCGCATCACGCCGGACTTCAAGGAGGTGCTCGTCTGCATCGGAGACGACAACCGCCTCGACGTCATCGATACCGAGACGCTGGAAATCACCCGCACCTTGAACTCGGGGCCTGATCCCGAGCTCCTCGATGTCTCGCCGGACGGCAAGCGGATCTACATCGCCAACGAGGACGAGGGCTACGTCACCATCATGGAGCGGGCCGACGGCAAGGTGCTGGCGGAGGTGATGATCGGTGTCGAGCCCGAGGGCATGGCCGTCTCGCCAGACAACAAGATCACCGTCGCCACGTCCGAGCAGACCAGCATGGCGCACGTCATCGACAACGAGACGTTCGACGTGCTCCAGAACATCCTGGTCGATACCCGCCCGCGCGAGGCTCAGTTCACTGTGGACGGCCGCCATGTGTGGGTCTCGGCCGAGATCGGTGGCACCGTCTCCGTCATCGACGCCAAGACCTACAAGGTGGTGAAGAAGTTCGGCTTCACGATTCCGGGCGTCAATCCGGAGCTGATCCAGCCCGTGGGCATCGAGATGTCGAAGGATGGTAAACACGCCTTCGTCGCCCTCAGCCACGCCAATCGCGTCGCCGTGGTCGACACCGAGACCTACGAGATCAAGCAGTACGTTCTCGTGGGTCAGCGGCCCTGGCACATGGCCGTTCACCCGGACGGCTCGCAGCTTTTCGTGGCCAACGGCCTCACCAACGACATGACGGTGATCGATACGGCCACCCTGAAGCCGCTCCGCTCCGTGCCTGTAGGGCGCCTTCCGTGGGGCATTGCCATTAAGCCATAGTGCCGGGCGTATCGGGAAAGTGATATCGTTACAACTATATGAGGCGCGACGGGGGTGTTATCCTGCGTCGCGAGGAGACTTGAGCCGATGAAAATTCTTGTGGTCGATGATCACGCGGTGGTGCGGGAGGGGATCCGTCGCCTGCTCGCGACGATTTCCGGAGCGGAGATCCACGAAGCGGCGAATGCGCAAGACGCGATGAACCTCTCTCGAACGGTCAATCCCGACGTGGTGGTGCTCGACATCAATCTCGACGGATCGAGCGGGCTAGAGCTGCTTCGCCGTCTCAAGGCGGAGAATGTCGCGGCCCGCATCGTGATGTTCACCATGCACTCCGAGCCGAGCTACGCCATGCGTGCGCTCAAGGCAGGTGCGGCCGGCTATGTCAGCAAGAGCGCCGAAGCGGGCGAACTCGTCACGGCGGTGAAGAAGATTGCATCCGGCGATCGTTATCTCGACCGCTCCATGGCGAGCGAGCTGGTGTTCAGCTCCGCATTCACCGAGGATCCGCTGCACAAGCTGTCGAACCGTGAGGTCGAGATTCTGCGCCTGCTCGGCGAAGGCAAGAGCCTCGCGGAGATCGCGGCAACCTTCGGTATCGCCTACAAGACGGTGGCGAACTCGTGCAGCCGCCTCAAGGAGAAGCTCGGCGTTGAGCGCACCGCCGATCTCATCCGCCTCAGCGTCGAGCGCCGCATCCGGTAAGCGGAGGCGGCTCCCTCAGCGCGCGAGCCGCTCGCGCGTCAGCGTCTTCGCAAGCTCCACCGCGGGCTGGTCGAACGGGTCGAGGTTCAGAAGCCGCCCCGCCAGGATGGTCTCGATCATGAAGTGCATGAGCAGCGCTCCGATCGCGCGCTCGTCGAGCTTCTGAATATCGAACGTGCGAACCGGCCTGCCAGCCTGGGTCAGCGCCTCCGCGATGGCGTGCGACTGCGCATCCACCACGTCGCCGATCGTCTTGCCGCCGAGGAAGCTCTGCCCCGCGAGCTTGGCCATCTCCGCGTCGAGCAGAGCGCCTTCGCCTGCACTCGCGACCCGGACCACGGTCACCGCGATCTCGCGCGGACCGTCCATGAAGAGCTGAAGCTGGCTGTGCTGGTCCAGCGGCCCGAGGGCCGGGATGGGCGACGTGCCCTCGCCGCCCTTGCCGAGGCTCTCCGCCCAAAGCTGCACGTACCATTCAGAAAAGCGGCCGAGCCGGTCGTTGTAGGGCATCATGACGAGCGTGCGGATGCCGCGCTCTTTCGAGAGGCCCACCGCCGTCGCAGCGCCGATCGCCGGAGCGAAGGCTGCGGGGAAGGACGCCGAGACGAGGCTGTCGATCACCTCCTGCGCACCCGCGCGGATCTTGCGGGCATCGAGCCCGCGCGCCAGCGCCGGCAGCAGGCCGACGTTCGTCAGGCACGAGAAGCGCCCGCCGATACCGGTGTGATGCTCCAGCATGGGAATGCCGAGGCTGCCGAGCAGCGCGCGCAGGCCGTTGCTCTTGCCCGGCTTGTCCGGCTCCGTGATGCCGAGGAACATCTGAGGAATACGGCTTTCGAGGCCTGCGGCTTTCACTGCCGACAACGTCGCGAGAAGCTGCGCAATGGTTTCTGTCGTGCCGCCCGACTTCGACGTGACGACGAAACGCGTCTTGTCGAGTTCGAGCCGGGCGAGACCAGCCGACAGCGTCAGCGGATCGAGATTGTCGTAGAAGCGCGTACGCGGGCGTGCCTTGTCGCCAGTCGCGCAGCAGGAGACGCCGGGAAGCCCCCACCCGCCGAACTGGGCGAGCGTCTGGCCGCCAAGGCCAGAGCCGCCGGTGCCGAAGAACACGATCGTCTCCGCGCCTTCGGACAGCTTGGCGAGCGCTGCCTCCGCCGCATCGAGATCGGCCGTCTCCTCTGAGATCTTGAGCAGCGGAAGACGCCCGCTCGCATGATCCGCCTTGAGATCGTGGAGCGCTGGCCCGAGCTTCTCGAGCCAGCTTCCAAGCTCGGCCTCGGACAATCCGTTCTCGCCGATGGCGCCAGAAAGGCACCCGGCAATTGACTGGCGATAGGAGGGGGAGGAGGAGCTGGGCTTTGTCATGGCATCCCGCATAACCGTTCGAGCGAGCGTGAGTTCCGCGGGAGGCGTAGCCGGTTTCGCAGCCCGCGCCAAGATGGTCGGTGAGGCATATGCCGAAAGATTGGCGGTTCGGCAGCCTTTCACGAAAACGCCGCCCCGGTAGGATCGGAGCGGCGTCGATATTCTTGCAGGAAGTAGGGGCGAGCGCCCTCAGCCCTTCTTGTCGGCGGTGGCGGTCGCGGGCTGGCCGACGATCGTCACGATCATATTGTCGGTGTCGAGCAGCCGCTTGGCCACGCGCTTGGCGTCGTCCAGCGTGATCGCCTCGATCATCTTGTTGCGGTTGTCGATGTACTCCGGGCCGAAGTCGTCCTCGAGCAGGCCCAGAAGCTGGCTCGCGATCTTGGAGTTGGTGTCGAAGCGCAGCGCATAGGAGCCGATGAGATACTTCTTCGCGTTCTCGAACTCGGTTGGCGTCGGCCCCTCGTCGGCGACGTGCTTCAGCTCCTTGCGGATCACGTCGAGCGACTGCTGGATCGCGTCCGCGCGGGTGGCGACGCCGCCGGTCAGGATGGACGTGTGCCGGAACGGCTGGATGTAGCTGTAGACCGAGTAGGCAAGCCCGCGCTTCTCACGCACCTCCTCCATCAGCCGCGAGGCGAAGCCGCCGCCGCCGATGAGCTGGTTCAGCACGAACGCGGCCATGAAGTCCGGGTCCTTGCGCGGCATGGCAGGCAGGCCGAACACGGCGACCGACTGCGGCACATCCATCGAGATCCACTTTTCCTTGCCGCCCGCCGCCGGCTTGGTCAGCGGCACCGGCGCGAGGCTCGCCTTCTCCGGCAGATCGCCGAAGACGTCGTCGAGAAGCTTGCCGAGCTGCTCCGGCGTAATGTCGCCGACGGCGACGACCTTGAGGTTGCTGCGGGCGAAGATGCGCTTGCGATAGGCTTCGAGGTCGTCGCGCGTGATCGCGTTGACGGTTGCCTCTGTACCCTGCGAGGGGCGGGAATAGCTGTGACCGGCGAAGGCAACGGCGAACCACTCCTTGGCTGCCACCTTCTCGGGATCGCGGTCGGCGTAGACGAGGTTGGCGAGCAACTGACCGCGAATACGCTCCACCGCATCCTGATCGAAGCGCGGCTTCGTCAGCGCCAGCTTGAGCAGCTTGGCGGATTCGTCGCGGTTCTGCGTCAGCGTCTCGAAATTCCCGTAGAACGCGTCGCGGCTGTCCTCGTAGCGCATGCGCATCGCGAGGCTTTCCATCTGCTCCTGGAAGTCGCTCGCCTGGATGTCGCCAGCGCCCTCGTCGAGCATGGCGGAGACGAAGTTCGCGACGCCGTCCTTGCCCTCGGGATCCTGCGAGTTGCCGCCTTCGAACGAGAACTTGAGGGCGAGCAGCGGATTTTCATGGGCTTCCACAAGCCACGCCTGGATGCCGCCGGGGCTTTTTACGACTTCGATTTTCATGGCGTGAGCGGGCCTGGAGAATGTGAGGACAAGGGCGAGAACGAGCACGGTCAACGAGAGCGCGATGTCGATCCTGCCAACACGCACGATTGAACGCTGAAGCATAGCCATTGAGCGGTCCTTAGAACTGCTTCTGGTAAAGTGCAGAGCGGTTATCGACAGGAAGCACCCGCGAACCTACGAGCGGCTCTTGGAGGCAGGCTGCTCCGCGTGCGCACCCGCTTCCGGCGAGGGCGTGAGATAGCCCGTCACCGAGCGGCGGATGTCGAGGTACGTGTTGGCCACCCGCTTGATGTCGTCGCCCGTCACCTTGGAGATCGCATCCGGCCAGCCCTCGATCTGCGCCACCGTGCGGCCGAGCGCGAGGCCCCAGCCGTAGCGCCGCGCGAGCGAAGCCTGGTCGTCGTTCTCGTAGATGTAGTCGGCGATGTAGCTGGATTTGGCACGCGTCAGCTCGGCATCGGTGACGCCGTTGTCGCGCAGCTCCTCCAGCACCTTGTCGATCGAGGCTTCGATCTTCGGCAGATCCGAAGGCTTGGCCGCTACCGCGTAGAGGCTGATCGATCCGCTGTCGAGGCCCGAGCCCGAGTAGCTGCCGCCGGCGGAGGAGGCGATCTTCTCCTCCACGACGAGCCGCTTGTAGATCCGGCTCGTGGCGCCATCCGCGGCGATCTTCATCAGGAGATCCAGGGCTTCCGCCTCGCCGGGCTTGGCCGTCGTATAGCTCGGCACGACGTAGTCGCGATGGAACGACGCTTTGCCTGCGCGCGGATCGGAGTATTCGACACGCCGCGCTGCGCGCTGCGGGGGATCCTGTGGCCGCTCACGCGTGGCGCCGACCTGTGGGTTGGCCGGGATCTTTCCGTATGTCTTCTCGGCGAGGGCCTTCACCTCTTCCGCCGTCACGTCACCCGCCACCACCAGCACCGCGTTGTTGGGCGCGTAGAAGTGCTTGTAGAAGGTCATCGCGTCCTTGGGCGAGAGCTTCGCCATCTCGTGCTCCCAGCCGATCACCGGGATGCCGTAGGGATGCGAGTAGTAGAGCGCAGCGTTCATCTGCTCGTCCATGATCGCGGCCGGATTGTTCTCGATGCGGCTGCGGCGCTCCTCGAGGATCACGTCGCGCTCGGTAAGAACCTCTTTCTCGGTGAGCTTGAGGTTGACCATCCGGTCGGCCTCCATCTCCATCACCGTCTCGAGGCGATCCTTCGAGATGCGCTGGAAGTAGCTCGTCACGTCATGGCCGGTGAAGGCGTTGTCGTTGCCGCCGAGGCGCGCCACGATCTTCGAGAACTCACCGAGCGGGATCTTGTCGGTGGACTTGAACATCAGGTGCTCGAGGAAGTGCGCGATGCCGGACACGCCCTTCGGCTCGTCAGCCGCGCCGACCTTGTACCAGACCATGTGCGTGACGACGGGCGCGCGGTGATCGGGAATGACCACCACCTGCATACCGTTGGCGAGCTTGAACTCGCTGGTGCGCGGCTGGGCTTGGATTTGAGAAGGCACGATGGCAAGCATGATCGAGGCGACCCAGATAAGAAGGCGCGAAACGCCCGGTGAATGCATCATATGATCCTCGGTGGCGAGAGATCGCGGGGCAATCTGGCCATCCGGCGCCGACCGGAATGAGCAGAAAAACGATTGCACGAGATCTCGGCATTCGTGGCTCTGTTGTCAAATGACAACCCGTTCATGTGCCGGTGAACAGCCGCATGTGATTGGCTGATAAAGATCTGGTAAAAATAGCAAATTGAGGCGGTCGCCGCGCGTGCGGGCGGCGCGGAAGGAGAAAAGCGGACGGACGCGCTACTCGTCGTCGTCCTCGCTCCCTTTATTCCATTGCTGGATAGCCGTGAGCACCGAGCCGCGGCACGGTCCCAGCGGACCCGACGCGAGATCCGCGTTGTCGTCGCCGCGCGCCTTCGCCTCGTCGTAGTTCTTCTTGCAGTACTCGGCCTGCTGCCGCTCGAGCTCTGCCCGGTTGGTTTTCGCCTTGCGGTCGGGATCGTCCACCAATGCCGTGACGTCGTTGGCGACGGCTTCGGCCGGTGCGCCGGGCTCGGGCACGCGCTCCAGATTGGGCGGCATGACGAGCGGTGCGCGCTCCGCCATCTTGGGCTCGGCGGACTTGGATTTGAGATTGTTGAGGCCCACGGCGTCGAAAAGCTTGCCATTGAGCTCCACGTCATCGGCCGAGCAGGCGCCGAGGCTCAGCGCGACAGGAACGACGATGGCTCCCGCCCAACGCTTAACGGCTCGCCTGCTGATCAAGCTCGTGATCATGATAGATCGCTCGCCCCTTGTTGCGCCCATTCACCGAGTTGGACTTAGTCCCTTTGATGAACCATGCAAATCCGCGCTTCTGATACGCCGGGCTACCGCGGGTTTGCGGCGTCATTGCGACTCCCTGGGAACGAGTCATACAAGAGCGCTACAACCCCGGCAACAATCGCCACGTCGGCGATGTTGAAGACGTAC
Organism: Hyphomicrobium zavarzinii ATCC 27496; assembly: GCF_000383415.1. Taxonomy (GTDB): domain Bacteria; phylum Pseudomonadota; class Alphaproteobacteria; order Rhizobiales; family Hyphomicrobiaceae; genus Hyphomicrobium_C; species Hyphomicrobium_C zavarzinii. The sequence goes on from NZ_KB911256.1 coordinate 429,332, forward strand.
CAGTAAAATCCGAATGCGTGCAGAGAGAAGAAGTCTGCAACCCCTCCGATAAGTATGCGATCGAGCCCGTTGGCCAGGGCTCCGCCGATGATGAGGCCGAGCGCCCACGCCATCAGGCGTCCCGTCCCGGCTGCGGCCAGCCACGCCCACAGGGCCGCCGAGGCCACCACCGCAAACAAAGCAAGAACGATCTGCCAGGTGTAGGTGGACTGGTCGAGCATCGAGTAGCTGATGCCGGTATTCTTGACGAACACCAGATCGAGGAACGGGGTGACCGTCACCCGCCCCTTCTCGGCGATTTGGTAGACCAGCAGCATCCACCACTTGTGCGCCTGGTCGATGACGAAGGTCACCGCCGCGATCTTGAGCGCGAGCGACGAGTAGGGACCCCACAGATAGCGCGAGAAGCCGCCAGCCGGTGCCGTCATGCCGCGCCCCGCGCATCGAGTTCACGCACGGCGGCCGCATCGCGGGCTGAGAGATCCGGATAGCTGGGGTCGGACCCGACATCCGTCGTGATGCGCCATGAGCGCGCGCACTTGCGCCCTTCCGCGCGCGTCGGCACGACGCCGACGCCCGGCACGTCGGGAAGCGTGAAGGCGTTTTCCGGGGCGAGCTTGCGAACGAGCGTCGCGCTGCTGGTGATGGAGATCTCGGCGAGGTCGACGTCCTGGATCGCTTCCAGCGTGGCGACGTCTGTGACGAAGACCTCGGGCGCCGCCTCGAGGCTCGATCCGATGCGCTTGGCCGCGCGCTCGAGTTCGAGCGCGCCCGTCACCACGCGGCGCACGGCACGCACGCGCTCCCATTTTTCGGCGAGCGCGTCGTCGCGCCAGGACTCAGGCACCTCCGGGAAGGTTTCGAGATGCACGCTGCGCTCCGCGCCGTAACGGTGGATCCAGGCTTCTTCGGCCGTGAACGACAGGATCGGCGCGAGCCAGGAGGTCACGCAGCCGAAGATCTGGTCGATCACCGTCAGGCAGGCCCGCCGCTTCACGCTCGAATAGGCGTCGCAGTAGAGGGTGTCCTTGCGGATATCGAAGTAGAAGGCGGAGAGGTCCGTATTCATGAACGGCGAGAGAGCGGCCACGACACCGCGATAGTCGTAGCTCGCGTAGGCGGCGCGCACGTCGCGGTTGAGCTCCCACAGCCTGTGCAGCATGAGACGTTCGAGCTCGGGCAGCTCTGCGCGGGCGATCTGCAGCTCCGGAGAGAAGTAGTGCAGCGCGCCCAGCATCCAGCGGAGCGTGTTCCGAAGCTTGCGATAGGCTTCCGCGGCCGACTGCACGATGGCCGGTCCGAAACGGATGTCGTTCGTCGTGTCGGCGGACGCTACCCAGAGGCGCAGGATGTCCGCGCCCGAGGTCTTCATCACGTCCTGGGGCGAGAGCACGTTGCCCTTCGACTTCGACATCTTCTCATCCCCCTTCTCGTCGAGGATGAAGCCGTGCGTCAGCACCACGTCATAGGGCGCGCGCCCGCGTGTGCCGCAGGATTCGAGCAGCGAGGAGTGGAACCAGCCGCGATGCTGGTCCGAGCCCTCAAGATACATCACCCGGTCCTGTCCGCCGTCGCGAACCCGTTCGATGCCCGCGAGGCCGGGGAACTGCTCGGGATCGTCCAGCACGAACGCGTGCGTGGAGCCCGAGTCGAACCACACGTCGAGCACGTCGCGCACCTGCTCCCACTCGGCGGGATCGTACTTAGGCTTGAGGAAGCGCTCGGCCGACCCGGCCGCGAACCACGCGTCGGCTCCCTCCTTGGCGAAGGCGTCGGCGATGGCGGCGTTGACGGCCTCGTCACGCAGGATGTCGCCTTCCTTGTGGCCGTCGTGATCGCGCTTCGAGACGAACACGGTGATCGGAACGCCCCACGCGCGCTGGCGCGAGACGACCCAATCGGGACGGTTGGCGATCATGCCGTTGATACGGTTCTCGCCCGTCTCCGGCACCCATTCCGTCGCCTGGATCTCGGAGAGCGCGACCTGGCGCAGCGTGCGCTTGTCCGCGCCGAAGCCCTTGTCCATCGCGATGAACCACTGCGGCGTGTTGCGGAAGATGATGGGTTTCTTCGAGCGCCACGAGTGCGGATACTGGTGCTTGAGACGGCCACGCGCGATGATGTTGCCCGCTTCGCTGAGCGCCTTGATCACCGCGTCGTTCGCGTCGCCCTTGTCGCCGTTTTCCTTCAGTACGCGCTTGCCGGTGAAGCCGGGGGCTTCCTTCGTCAGCACGCCATCGGCATCGACGGTGAATGGGATCGTGGTGTCGATGCCGCGATCGCGCAGCGCCTTCTGGTTCGCGATCCAGATGTTGTAGTCGTCCGCGCCGTGGCCGGGCGCCGTGTGCACGAAGCCGGTACCCGTGTCGTCAGTCACATGATCGCCGTCGAGCAGCGGCACGTCGAAGTCATAGCCGAGCGCGGCTAGCGGATGCTTCGCAACGAGGCCTTTGAGATCATCGGCAGCAACGGCGCTGCGGCGCTCGAAAGCTTCAACCTTTGCGGCCTTCATCACGTCGGCCGCGAGCTTGTCGGCAAGGATCAGCTTGTCGCCGGCCTTCGCCCAGTTGCCCTCCGGCGCGGCCGTGATTTCATAGAGACCGTAGTCGATCTTGGACGAGAAGCTGATGGCGCGGTTGCCCGGAAGCGTCCAGGGCGTCGTGGTCCAGATCACGACGTTGGCGTCTTTGGGGAGATCGCCGGACTTCACCGGAAACTTCACCCACACCATGTCGCTCTGATAGTCCTGGTACTCGACCTCCGCTTCCGCGAGCGCGGTCTTCTCGACAACGCTCCACATCACGGGCTTCGAGCCGCGATAGAGCAGGCCGTTGGCGGCGAACTTCATCAGCTCGGAGGCGATCGTCGCCTCCGCGGCATAGCTCATGGTGAGGTACGGGTTCGCCCAGTCGCCGATCACGCCGAGCCGCTTGAATTCCTCGCGCTGCACGTCCACCCACGTCTCCGCGAAGCGGCGGCATTCGTCGCGAAACGCATTGATGGCGGCCGGATCGGAGAAGTTCGGCTTTTCCTTGCCCTTCGCGCGGTACTGCTCCTCGATCTTCCACTCGATCGGCAGGCCGTGGCAGTCCCAGCCCGGCACGTAGTTGGAATCGAAGCCCAGCATCTGCTGGCTCTTCACCACCAGGTCCTTCAGGATCTTGTTCAGCGCGTGCCCGATGTGGATGTGCCCGTTGGCGTAGGGAGGCCCGTCGTGCAGCACGAACTTGGGACGGCCCTTGGACGCTTCACGCAGCTCTTTGTAGAGGTCGCGCTCCTGCCAGCGGGCGAGGATCTTGGGCTCGAGGTCCGGGAGGCCCGCCCGCATCGGAAAATCGGTCTGCGGCAGGTTGAGCGTCTGGCTCCAGTCCCGCCCCGATGTTTCGGCGCCCGTCTGATCGTTGTCGGCCACGCCGTTGCCCTTCGCCATAATCGCCGTCTTTCATGTCAGGAGAGGGCGCCCCGCGCCCATGATTTGCAGGGGTTCTACCAACCTGGGCGCCGGGACGCAAAGCCCGCCCGCCGGGCAGCCCCGATCTCAGCCGGAAAGTCGGGCCTTGTCGGCCGCAACCGCCGCCTGATGCGCCGGACGCGCCGCGATCCGGGCCACATAGTCGAGATATTCCGGGCGCTTAGGCAATACGTTGAAACTGAGCATGTAGCCGATGCCGGAGCCGAGCAGAACGTCTGCGGCGGAGAAGCGGTCTCCCAGCAGCCAGGGACCGGGCTTGAGGCCTGCCGAGAGCGTGTCGAGCATGTCGGCCGGCTTGCCCCATCCCGCGGTCGAGGCGGGCGTTTCCCGCTGCATCGACAAGTCGATGGAGGCAGGCTCGAAGCAGCTCCCGTAGAAAAACATCCAGCGCAGATAGGCGGCGCGGTCCCGATCCTCGATTTTCGGCGCCAGCCCCGCCTTCGGATACTTGTCGGCCAGATAGACGAGAATCGCGGGGGCCTCAGTCACGATCGTATCGCCGTCGGCCAGCACCGGGATCTTGCCCATGGGATTGAGCTTCAGGAACTCCGGCGTCTTGTGATCGCCCGCCTTGAGGTCGACCGGCACGATCTCGAACGGTTCGCCCAGCTCGTGCAGCATGTAGTGCACGATCGTCGAGCGCGAATGCGGATTGTGATAGAGCGTGAGCATGACATGCCTCTTCTGGTTCCCATTCCGACACCGTCGTATTGGCGCTATCTCAGTGTCACATTGTGACGTCACCCCGACGAAGGTCGGGGTCCAGGCAACTCCTAGGAAAATTGCGACGCGATCTGGATGCCGGCCTACGGCGGCATGACGGAATATGACGCGTACGTGGGTCGAGCCTCGTCCTGCCGAAAGCCTTTAGCGCCAGTCTCCAAGCGCCGCGTTGACGAGCGCGAGCGCGGCGACGGCTGCCGTATCGGCCCGCATGATCCGGGGACCGAGCGAAAGTGCGATCGCCTCCGGCCGAGCGCGGATCATCTCCCGCTCATCCGGCGAAAATCCACCCTCCGGTCCGATCAGCACAGCGAGGGGACCGGGGGCGACACCGCCGAGCGCCGCGAGCGGGCTGGTCTGCTCGGCCGCTTCGTCGCAGAAGATCAGCCTGCGGGAGGCGTCCCACGTGCCGAGAAGGCTCGAGAGCTTCACCGGCTCGGCGATCTCTGGCACGCGCAGGATGCCGCACTGCTCCGCCGCCTCGATGGCGTTGGCGCGCATCCGCTCGAGATTGACGCGCTCGGCCACCGTATGGCGCGTGAGCACCGGCACCAGCCGCGCTACGCCCATCTCGGCTGCCTTCTGCACCATGTAGTCGAGCCGGGCGCGCTTGAGGGGGGCGAACAGGTAGTGGAGATCCGGCCCGCCTTCCTGCGCCCGCGTGAGGGTCTGCGCTTCGAGCGCCGCGCCTCGCTTGCCTGCTTCCGAGAGGCGCGCCCGCCATTCGCCGTCGCGGCCGTTGAAGATGAGGATCTCGTCGCCCTCTCCGAGCCGCAGCACGCTCCTGAGGTAGCTCGCCTGCTCGGGCGTGCACGGGATGCGCGCGCCCTCCCCGAGGGGATGATCGACAAAAAGCCGCTGAGAGGTGAAGTCATGGACCGCCATGGCGTTTCCATATCCGATGCGGCCCGCCGATCCAACACCGTCCCCAAACGCTGGCCCTGGCGCTCCGTTGACCTGGAACGGTCTCTCCCCTAGCATCCGCCGCGCGGTTGCAAGCCGCATCCGGACCCGCGGGAAGGGCAGAGCCCACTTGCTTTCGCACGCAGATTTTCAACCTTTGTGCAGCCGGATTTGCGGGTCGTCGGCGCTCCATGCACGGAGGTTTCCATGAAGCGGCTGCCCGACCGGCCGAATATCGGCCATTTGAAGAAACAGGCCAAGGACCTGCTGGCCCTCTACAGAGAGGGCGACGCGTCCGCGTTCGCGCGTTTCCGCGCAGCCTTGCCCATCGCCGCCAACGCCGATAACCGGACCATCGCCTCTCTCGATCTGCGCTTGCATGACGCCCAATCGTGCGTCGCGCGGGAGCATGGCTTCGCATCATGGGCGGAGCTGAAGAGCTTCGTTGCCGCGCGCGAGGCGCAGTCGTCCGATCCGGCCGCGACGGCGCTAACCCTCATGCGCCTCATTTATGCAGGCGACATTGCGGGCGGCATGAACCGCGCCCGGCCCGCGGTCGCCGCGAGGCTCCTGGAAGCTAGCCCCGAGATCGCGGGCAAAGACCCATACCTCGCCTGCGCGGTTGGTGACGTCGCCGCCCTGCGCGAGGAGTTGCGGCGTGACGCTGCCTGGAAAGATCGCCCGGGCGGGGCGCTGGGTCTTCCCCCGCTCGTCGCGGTCACGCATTCGAGCCTGCTGCGCCTGCCTGCCTATCGCGAGCGTCTCATGGCGGCGGCGCGTCTCCTGCTCGATGCGGGCGCCGATCCTGGCCAGAGCGTGCAAAGCCGCTGGGCGGCCTCCCCGAAAGCGCCGTCGAAAGAGTATCCGCTGTCTGCACTTTACGGTGCGGCGGGCCAGAACCGCGACCCCGAGCTGACGCAGCTTCTGCTGGAGCGGGGCGCGAACCCGAACGATGGCGAGTCGCTTTATCACGCGCTCGAAAGCCCGGCCTGCACGCGCCTTCTGTTGAAGGCGGGAGCGCGCGTCACCGGCACCAACGCGCTCTATCGCGCCCTCGATCTCGACGATGCCGAGCCGCTGCGCCTGCTGCTCGCGCACGGAGGCGATCCTAACGAGCGCCCGCCCGGCGCGCCCACATCGGCGTGGGGCTCGCCCCTGCTATGGGCCATCAGGCGGCGAAGGTCCGCGGAGCATGTGCGTGCCCTGCTGGCCGCGGGCGCAGATCCGTCAGCCAGGACGCCCGAGGGAAACAGCGCCTACGTGCTGGCCCTCAAGTTCGGGCTTCCGCATGTCGCCGAGCTGGTGCGCGAGGCAGGCGGCAGCGTGAGCGGGCTCTCCGAGCAGGAGGAGTTCGTGGCCGCCTGCACGAGAGGTGACGAGCCTGCCGCACGCCGCCTCCTGGCTGAGCGGCCGGGCAGCCTTGCGGCGCTCTCCGCGTCGGAGCTTCGGCTCCTGCCGGAGCTGGCGGCGCAAGATGCGGGCGAGACCGTGCGCCTCATGGTGCGGCTGGGATGGCCGGTCGCCACACGTGGCGGCGACTGGGACGCCTCGGCGTTGAACCACGCCGTCTTCCGGGGCGATTCCCGCCTTGCACGCTTCCTCCTCGATCATGGGGCGAGCTGGAGGGAGCAGCACGGGTTTGGCGACAACGTCTGCGGCACGCTGTCGTGGGCCTCGTGCAACGAGCCTGTCGAGGGCGGAGACTGGCCCGGCTGCGCCGAGGCCCTCGTGGCGCACGGTCTGCCGGCGGCCCATCCTGGCCCCCAAGGCTCCGGCGTCGTTGTCATGGAGGGCACGAGCAGGCGCTTTTCGGAGGATGTGGCCGATGTTCTCCTTGCGGCAGTGCCGCAAGTTGCCCCGGAGGGCGGCGGCGGCTAATTTCCCCCGCGCAACGGATGGCTCGGAAATGGCAGACGAGGATCAATCGAAAATGACGGCGCAGGCGGCGACCCCCGATGCCGAGCCCCCGATCGACGGAGACACGGCGGCTGTTGCGGATGCCGCCGAAGGCAACTGGGTGGACCGCTTCGCGCCCGCCCCTTTGCGCCCGTATCTGCGGCTCGCGCGCATGGACCGTCCTATCGGCACGTGGCTGCTGCTGTTTCCGTGCTGGTGGTCGGTGGCCCTGGCCGAGGTCTCGATCGGCCACCCCTATCCGGACCCTTGGATGCTGGCCATGTTTGCCATCGGCGCGGTCGTCATGCGGGGAGCGGGCTGCGCATATAACGACTACGTGGATCGCGACTTCGACGCCCGCGTCCAGCGCACGGCGAGCCGGCCGATTCCCTCAGGCCAGATCACGCCGGAAGCCGCACTGCTTTTCACGTTCGCGCTCGCGCTCGTCGGCTTCTTCGTCCTCATCTGGTTCAACCTGTTCACGATTGCGCTCGGTATCGCTTCGCTGGCGCTGGTTGCGATCTACCCCTTCATGAAGCGCTTCACCTATTGGCCGCAGGCGGTGCTCGGGCTCGCGTTCAATTGGGGCGCGCTGATGGGCTGGGCGGCCGTCAAGGGCTCGCTCGCTCTCCCGGCCATCCTGCTCTACATGGGCTCGGTCCTATGGACCATCGGCTACGACACGATCTACGCCCACCAGGACACCGAGGACGATCTGATGCTCGGCCTCAAGTCGACCGCCCTCTCGTTTGGAGAGGATACGCCGTTCTGGGTCGGCAGCTTCTATGTGGGCGCGCTGCTGCTGTGGATCGCCGCCGGCTTCCTCGCGGGCACGCATCTGATGTTCTTCTTCGGCGTCGCCCTCGTCGGCCTGCAGATGGCTTGGCAGGTCTCGACCTTGGACATTTCGGATGCCAAGAACTGCCTGCGCCGTTTCCGCGCCAATCGCGATGTTGGCGCCGCGATCTTCCTCGCCCTGGTGACCGACACGTTGCTGTCGTGGTGGGCCGGGCTGAGCTGAGCTGGACCAATCACTTTACCGAAAACAAAAGCGCGACCGGTTGACTGCAACCGGCCGCGCTCGAGTACGTGGAATTAGAAGGCCAAGCGGTGCTGGCGCTGCAGACGAGTTCAGTCGTCCTCGCCTTCGTCCTTGCCCTCGCTGCCCGACGAAAGCTCCTTGAGCTTGGCGAACACGCGGGCCTCTTCCTCGGCGGGCGTTTCCTCGCGCTCTTCCGAAGTCTCCTTCGGCTGCACGATCTCGGCCGTTGGGCGGAAGCCCTCCTCGCCTTCTGCGGTGGCGGTCGTCTCTTCCGTCGGCAGCAGAGTGCCGGCGCGGATCGCCTCGCGGTGTGCTTCGCGCTGCTCGCGCTCCATGCGGCGCGCCGCCTTCTTCACTTCGTTATCGAGGTCGGTCTGAGAGCAGAGGCCGAGCGTAACAGGATCCTGCGGCACGAGGTTCGCGGAGTTCCAGTGCGTGCGATCCTTGATCTGGGCGATGGTCGGCTTCGTGGTGCCGACGAGACGCATGATCTGGCTCGTCTTCAGCTCCGGATGATTGCGCAGCAGCCAGAGCACGGCGTTCGGCCTGTCGTGACGGCGCGAGACCGGCGTGTAGCGGGGGCCGCGCTTGGAGACCGCCGTCTCGGGCATCACCACCTTGGGCTCGGCGATGTGGAGCTGGCGGCTCGGATCCTTCTCGGCCGCCTCGATCTCGTCGCGGGTGAGCTGGTTCGAGGTGACGGGGTCGAGGCCCTTGATACCCTGCGCCACGTCGCCATCGGCGATGCCCTTGACCTCGAGCACATGCAAGCCGCAGAACACGGCGATCTGCTCGAACGAGAGCGAGGTATTTTCCACCAGCCAAACGGCTGTGGCCTTCGGCATCAGGGGTTTACGATCGCTCATAGCGGCTCTCTCCGGGCTTTCGCGGCGACAGGCTGCGAAGGCCAATAGTGGGATTAGGAATTTGGGGATTACGCCTTATAGCGCGATCCCTCCGTCGGCTGCAACACCTGCGTGTCTGCTTTTTACGCACCGGGGCCCGCAGTTCCGCGAGTTGCACACGGACCGCCTGCCCGGTAGACAAAGGCCGGAACCGAGGTCAGCGGCAGGAATGAGCACATGACGGTTAACAACATCACGTATTTCGAGGACCTTGCGGTTGGCCAGGAAGCATCTGTGACCAACACGGTGACCGATGCGGACATCACGGCGTTCGCCGACATCTCGGGCGATCGCAATCCGGTTCATCTCGATGCGGCCTATGCAGCGACGACCCTTTTCAAGGAGCGCATCGCGCACGGCATGCTGTCGGCGGCTTACATCTCTGCCGTGTTCGGCATGAAGCTCCCGGGCCCTGGAGCAATTTACATCTCCCAGACGCTGGCCTTCAAGGCACCCGTCAAGATCGGCGATACGGTGGTGACCACTGTTAAGCTCGTCGAGCTCATTCCGGAAAAGAAGCGCGCGCGCTTCGAGACGGTGTGCGCCGTGAACGGCAAGGCCGTCCTCACCGGCGAAGCCCAGCTCATGGTTCCGAGCCGCCCTGCGTGATGCGCGGGCGGAGAAGCTCGCCGCGCACGAGAGAACACGACATGCTCATAGTCAACGGCTCCAGCTCCGTGCCGCCCGAAGCCAAGGGCGCCGTGCTGGCGCTTGGCAATTTCGACGGCGTGCATCGGGGCCACCAGGTCCTGATCTCGCGAGCCAAGGAGGAGGCGCGCCGCATCGGCCGCCCTGCTGGCGTGCTTCTCTTCGAGCCCCACCCGCGCGAGTTCTTCGCGCCGGACGAGCAGCATTTCCACCTCACGCCCCATGAGGAGAAGCTCGCCGTACTCGATGAGCTCGGCCTCGATCTCGCGGTCGTCCTTCCCTTCGATGCCACGCTCGCGGGGCTCGATGCAGGCCGCTTCATCGAGGACATTCTGGTCGGAGCGCTCTTCGTCTCGCACGTGGTGGTCGGCTACCATTTCTTCTTCGGCCGCAACCGCACGGGCTCGGCCGAGACGCTGCGCGAAGCCGGAAAAGCGCATGGTTTTGCAGTGACTGTGGTCGAGCCGGTTGCCGAGCGCGGCGAGCCGTTCTCCTCGACGGCCATCCGCCTTCTGCTCGCCGAAGGAGACGTTCGCGGCGCGGCCCACGCGCTGGGGCGTCAGTGGCGGGTGAGGGGCCCCGTGATCGGCGGGGCTCAGCGGGGCACGGGGCTAGGGTTTCCGACGGCGAATGTCGCCATGCCCAAGGGAACCGGGCTGGGGCATGGCATTTTCGCCGTCCGCGTGAAGCTCGACGGCAAGGAGCTCGAAGGCGCCGCCTATCTCGGCACGCGGCCGACGTTCGATGACGGCAAGCCGGTGCTCGAGGTGTTCCTTTTCGATTTCGACGAGAAGATCTACGGCCACGAGATCGAGGTGAGCTTCGTGGAGAAGGTCCGCAGCGACCGCAAGTTCGCGACCTCGGAGGAGCTGGTGCGCCAGATGGAGGCCGATTGTGCCAAGGCGCGCCAGATCCTCGCCGCCGAGCCGCAGGCCCCGAGCAGGGGCTAGAAGACGGTGATGCTGGGCGGTCCGGGCTCGCCCGGCTTCCGCCCTTCCTTGCCGAGCTTCATGATCTGGCGCGTCCCATCCGGCAGCGCGAGCGTCACGTACTCGCACTTGCGATCGAGAGCCAGAATTTCGCGCAGGATGCGCTGGCCGGCGTCCCCTCCCTTGTCGATGAGCTCGGCGTCCATCGGTCCTGCGTGATAGGTGCAGGCCTCCGATCCGCCGGCGATCTTCTTGTTCGGAACGGTCTCGCCATCGAGCGTGAATGCCGCCACGACGATCGCAGCGACGATGATGCCACCGGCGAGGAGCGCCTCGTTTTTCATCGCGGACCTCCCTCTCGCGACCAGCCGCAGGGGCCGGGCTCGGCCCCCGGAGCGATTCGTTTACGTATTCCTCCCTATCATGGCGGGCTGGCGCGAAGCCTGCGGGCAGGCTTACGCGCATCTTGCGGATGGATGGTCATGCAAGCCAAGGCGAGTTTGTTCCTGCGAACCCTGTGCGCGGCTGTGGCCTGCGTGGCCGCGGTGCTTCCGGCTGCGGGCGATACGCGTCCAGGCTGGGACCGTCCGGGCGTCCCGGACCGCCCAGGGCCTGATCGCCCGGCACCCGGCCGCCCGGACCACGATCGCCCAAACAGGCGCCCCGGCGTGATCATCGAGCCGAATATCTTCATTTCGCGCGACCGGCGTCCGGATGTCGATGCACCCCAATTCATCATGGCGGAGATCGAGGGTTGTGCCTCGCGCGGCGTTCGCCTTTTCGTCGACTGTCTGCGCCCGAACCACGGCTCGGTTATGATCCGGCGCCTCGAAGCCTGCGTACGTTCGGAAGCCATTCCGGACAATCCGCGCGAGGTCGAGGCCTGCCTTCCGCCTGCAAGCGTGCGCTGATCGGTCTGACGGTGCGATTCGGGAAGATCCCCGGCCGCCGCACCCCCCTTGTTTCGCCGCGCTTGGCTCGCCATAACTCGTGCCGAGTACCGAGCCTATCCTTCTGACTGCCAGAGGCCCCACACATGTCGACCCGCCAGGATGGGGCCCAGGATGGGGCCAAGAGCCCGCCCGTGCGATCCCGCGACGAACTCGTCGCCTGGATTGCGGCCGGCGAGAAGCCGAAGGACGACTGGCGCATCGGCACCGAGCACGAGAAGTTTGTCTTCCAGACCGAAACGCTGCGCCCCGTGCCCTATGAGGGCAATCGCGGCATCCGCGCCCTCATGGAGCACATGATGGCGCGCTACGACTGGGACCCGATCAAGGAAGGCGACAACATCATCGCCCTGAAGCGGCCCGATGGAGAGGCGGGCGGCACGATCAGCCTGGAGCCCGGCGGGCAATTCGAGCTGTCGGGCGCACCGCTTCGCACGCTTCACGAGACGGCCGATGAAACCCAGCAGCACCTGAACGAGGTGCTGGACGTGGGCGAGGACCTCGGCATCGGCTTTCTCGGCGTAGGCTTCTCGCCCAAGTGGACGCTGGCTGAGACGCCGCATATGCCCAAGCAGCGCTACGCCGTGATGACGCGCTATATGCCGACGGTCGGCAAGCGCGGCCTCGACATGATGTATCGCACGGCCACCATCCAGGTGAACCTCGACTTCGGCAGCGAAGCCGACATGGTGAAGAAGCTGCGCGTCAGCCTCGCGCTGCAGCCGATCGCCACCGCGATTTTTGCGTCCTCCCCGTTCACCGAGGGCCGCCTCAACGGCATGAAGTCGCTGAGGAGCGAGGTCTGGCGTGAAACGGATCCGCGCCGCACCGGCATGTTGCCCTTCGTCTTCGAGGATGGAATGGGCTACGAGCGCTACGTTGAATACGCGCTCGATGTGCCGATGTACTTCGTCTACCGCGCCGGCCGTTACATCGATGTCGCGGGCGCCTCGTTCCGCGATTTCATGGAGGGCAGGCTCGCAGCGCTACCCGGTGAGCTGCCCACGCTCGACGACTGGTCCGATCACCTCACGACGCTGTTCCCCGAGGTCCGCATGAAGCGCTTCCTCGAGATGCGTGGCGCGGACGGCGGACGCTGGCCGCGCATCTGCGCGCTCTCCGCCTTCTGGGTCGGCCTGCTCTATGATGAGGCAGCGCTCGACGCGGCCTGGGACATGGTGAAGACCTGGACCGCCGAGGAGCGCAACGAGCTGCGAGCGGCCGTGCCCCGGCTGGCGCTCGCCGCGCCCTTCCGCGACACCAATGTGCAGGAGCTTGCCCGTACCGCGCTTCGCATTTCGCACATGGGCCTCAAGAACAGGCGCCAGATCAACGCAAAAAGCCAGGACGAAACCATCTATCTCGCGCCGCTCCAGCGCCTGGTCGCGGCGGGCCGCACGGTGGCCGACGAGCTGATCGAACGTTTCGAGGGCCCCTGGCACGGCAACATCGATCATATCTTCGAGGAATTTGCGTTCTAATCCGCGGTCGTGGCCGCTTCTGCCGAGCCCGCTTATGAACAGGTGGGCGGCACTCCCGGCGCCCTTTCCACCATGTCTCGGCAACCTAAATGGAGCCCGTCACTTGACGTCCGGTTCAGGTGGCGTTCATCGTGCGGAGCGTAAACCATGTTCCTGCGCGAGGGGCGCGGAACGGGGCGGGCGCAGTCCAATGTGACAGAAGGTTTTCCAGCAGGGAGGTCGATTGATGAGCCGTACTATTCGATATGCGATCGCCGCCCTGTGTCTGGGCGCGTTCTCGGCCCTTCTGCCATCCGTGACGGTCGCCAACGATTGCGCGAAGCGGTGCTATGCGCAGGAGAACTCCTGCCGCCGCGCCACCAAGGACAGCCCGAGCTGCGGCGCCGAGCTGACGCGCTGCCTCCAGTCCTGCCGCGCTCAGCGATAGCGCGGCTATCGCTTCAATCACCGTCGCACGTTATTTCCTCCGCAGCCGGATGGTCTCCTGCGCGGACGCGTTGCGCTGCTTATGAGCTTTTAATCTTTCCCTCCGTTCGAACCCCTCAATAGCTTCACCTGCGGCCATGGTCGCTCCCGGATCTCGTACGTCCGAAGCGTGATCATCGGTCCTGCGAAGGATTTGGGGGATTGAAGATCAGGCCCCAGGCATTCGCGGCATGGAGGGGGCGAGCAGGGCGGGGGCCGATGCCGTTCTCTCCAGGCTGGCATCGGTTCACAGTGAAGGAGAGATCATGAAGACGTTGAAGTTGTCGGCGGCCGTCGGCGCTGCCCTGGTTGCTTTGGCCGCGGCGAGCACGCTGGCCGTTGCCTTGCCGAAGGTACCTGCTCACCATGGCGAGAGCGCCGTCTCCGAGGTGACGCTGAAGCGCGAGGCACACGCGAAGAAGCACGAGGCCAAAGCCGAGCACAAGAAGAAGGTCAAGAAAGCCAAGAAGGCGAAAAAGGCAAAGGCCAAGAAGGTGAAGAAGGCCGAGAAGAAGAAATAGGTCGCTCGCTTCGTGCGGAGCCCGCGCGGCGCAAGCGACGAGGGCCGCCACTCCGGAAAGGAGAGGCGGCCCTCTTCTACGTTGAGGCACGCTGTATCAGCTCGCGCGTCCGTCTTTCTTCGCCTGCGCGACTTTCGTCGCCTGTGAGACGCTGCCCACCTGGCTACCCGGAATGTGCGAGCGCCGCCGCTTATTCGGCAGCGGGTTCATCCCCTCGCTCGCCGTCTTCTCCACCGGATGATGAATGAAGTTGGCCTCGCGGCGCAGGCGCAGCGCCTTGTGAGCAGCGTCCACATGCTGGGCGCGCGCATCGAGAACCCGCACGCGACGGATCTCGTTGTTCACGCGTTTCAGCGCCGCCGCGAATATCTGCTTGCGCTTGAGCGGCTGCTCGGCGGTCGCGGGAAAACTCTTGCCGCGCGCGTCGGCCTTGCCACGCACCTCCCGCCGCTTCTGGCGCGCGAGCGTGCGCTCCTTGCTACGAAGGGTTCGCAGCCGCCCCTGCAGGTCCTGAAGCGCTTTCAGATCGTCGAGCTGGTAGATCGCCGGATGATGCGTGCCTTTGACGACTTCAAACTCGTCGTGGCTGAGGACGCTTCGCTCGAATTTCGCAGACGTGGACATGCACGGGCCTCCTGTTTGTCGAGCCCCCGAACGAGTTATGTCCCACCGTCTGGAATGTTACACGGGCCGGACGGCTCTGCAACCGATGCCGCCGTCCGGCGCGCCGCAAAAAAGTACCGAGGTGAAGCGCTATCCGAGCCGCCTGCGGAAATCCTCGTAGCCGAAGGTCCGCACCACCTCGTAGCGCCCATCCTCGTGCAGCATGGCGAGATCCGGCAGCGGCGTGCCGTTGAAGGTCGTGTTCTTCACGAAGGAGTACTGCATCATGTCGCCGAACACGACGCGGGAGCCGGGCTTCAGCGGCTCGGAGAACGAGTATTCGCCGATCACGTCTCCCGTCATGCAGGTCTTGCCGCCCAGGATGTAGCTGTGTGCCAGCACGTCCGGCTTCTCCGCGCCGAGCACCGGCGGCGTATACGGAACTTCCAGCACGTCCGGCATGTGCGTCGAGGCGGACGCGTCGAGAATGGCGATATCCTTCACGTTGCGCGCGAGCCCGATTACGGTCGAGACCAGATAGCCAGTGTCGACCACCAGCCCCGCGCCCGGCTCGAGATACACCTCGATGCCGAACTCCGCCCGGAACGCCTTGAGCGCCGCGATCAGCTTGTCGACGTCGTAGCCCGGCTTGTTGATGAAGTGCCCGCCGCCGAAGTTCACCGCCTTTACGCGCCTGAGGTAGGGCGCGAAGTTGCGCGCCACGTGCGCGATAAGGCCGGCTGATCCGTCCGCCAGCGACTCGCAGAGCGCATGTGCGTGAAAGATGTCGATCTCGTCCCACGGAAGCTGGTCGATGTCCTCGGCCGTCGTGCCGAAGCGCGAGCAGGGCGCGCAGGGATCGTACAGCGCCCCGCCCACAGTGGCGTTCGAGTAGCCGGGGTTGATGCGGATGCCGACTTCGCGCCCAGCGGCCTTGGCGAGCGGCAGGCCGAGCGCGATCTGCTCGGGCGAGTTGAAATAGATGTGATCGGCGATGTGCGTGAGGCGCTCCACCTCGCCCGGTCCGTAGGCGGGAGCGTAGACGTGCACCTCCTTGCCGAACTCCTCGCGCCCCATGCGCGCCTCGTACTCTCCCGACGCCGTCGTGCCGTCGAGCCCATCGCGCAGGATCGGAAACGCCGCCGGCATGGCCCAGGCTTTGGTGGCGAGCAGGATCCTGACGCCCGCCTCGCGCTTGATGCGGGTCGCGGTCGCGAGGTTCCGCTTCAAGGCGGCCACGTCGAGGACGTAGGCGGGCGTGCGGATGTCATCGGGAAACTGAGGGTTCATGCGCTGACCAATCTGGCGAAGGACAAAGTCGAGCGCGCTATATGGCATCGCCGTATGACGACTTCTAGAGCATTTTCCGGCGAAGCGGACCCTCGGTTCGTCGCAAGAAAATGCGACGGGTCAAAAACCAGAAGCATACGATCCGAGGCTTCGGATCGTATGCTCCAGAGCCTAGCCCGTAATTGGCTAATTCCTCCCCTCGTCCTCCGGCCAGCGGTAGAAGAACGTGATGAAGAAGAGGGTGATATAGATCGCGAGAAAGGCGATGCAGCCGAGGGCGGCGGAAGCCTCGTACATCGACAGGCCATAGAGAAACTCGGGCCTCTCACTCCCGAAGCTCGGAATGCCCACGGAGGTGGTGCCGAGCTTGCTCCAGGCCCGTTCGGTGCCGAGCAGCAGCGCGTTGAGGCCGCCCGTCAGCACGCCCATGAAGGCGAGCCCGCAGGACATGAGCAGGAAGGCCAGGAGGCGCAGGATCAGCGGCGCGTTCTTGAGGAACAGCCACAGGCCCACGATGTAGGCCGAGATCATGCCGAAGCTGACGGAGACGACTGAAATAACGAGCCCCGTCAATTCGTTGCGGATGGAGAGGATTTCGCCTTCGCTCATGGCTTGCCCTTCTCGCCCGGAGGCGTCGCCCGCGCCGCGTATCTGCGGCAAGTATCGAGAAACTTGCCGATATTCTCACGGCCCCGCTCGAGCGACGCCTTGGCCGGGCTCGCTCCCGCCACGGAGTACGAAAACTCCGTCTTTTGAGACATCAGCGTCCAGAGCGGGTCGGATGGCGCGAGAGATGCAACGACGCCATCGAGGCCTTCCTCGTACTCGGCAAGCTGAACGCGGCCCTTGACCGTGTGCTCCACGGTGCCGGTCGTGAATTTCAAGTCGGTCTCGACACCCGACTGGAGCGCGCTGACGTCCAAGCCGAAGGTTATGCTCGGCACGGCGTCGTCGGCACTCGCCGCCGCGCAGGTGCCTGCAACCTGAATGTCGTCAGTCTCGGGAATGCCGTAGATGAGCTGCGCGGAGGCCGCCTTCGGGTCCGCGGGGTCCAGATTCTCCGAAAATTGCCACGCGTAAAGATCGATGTCGGCGGCGCGGAGGCCGCAGGGCAGAACGGAAAGCAGCGAGGCCGCCGCTGCGCCGAGAACGCGAGTACGAAACAACATGAAAAAAACCGCGAGCCTTTCAAACACACCTGGGACGAGGTGTGTAACGGCCCGCGGCTTCGGTATCAACCGCCCGCAAAGGGCGGCGTGTGCCCGTCAGTGGCTCGACGGCTGGGGGTCGGTGAAGAAATCCAGGTCGTCCTGGATGTTCTGCGCCGCGATCCGCCAGTTGCCGGGCGCGTGCGTGGCGGCCCCGTTCCTGTGCGCGTGCCCGTTGGCAGCGGCTCGCGCGGCATGCGTATCGTCCTCGATCGCGGCCATGGGCTCGGCGGCGGTGACCGGGAAGGCGCAAAGCCGCGTCGCCAGCAGTTGAAGTTCGTTCATGATCACGGCGCGCCGCGCTTCGTGCTGCGCAGTGACGTGACGGATTTCCGAAAGCAGCTTCTCGTCCACGTGATTGAGTGCCGCGTTGAGGGCCCGGACGAGCGCCTGCTCCTCCTGGGTGTTCTCGGCAAGCCGGCGGTGCATTTCCGCGAGTTTTTCTGAAAGATGAGCCATTGGCTGTTCCCCGTCTCTAAAGAGCATTTCGACGAAAATTCGATCCGGCTCCCCTGACGCCACAGGGCTGCGAGCAACGGGACGAAACGCACACAGGGTTCGTCTTTGAAAAATGCGACCTACGTCAAAGGCGTATGTGCCCGATCTTGTTCCACGCGGGCACGAGTCGAATCACATGAAGAAAGATCCTGCGATTCTGTGATTCAAATGAGGACGTGCGAAGCCACAATCGCCCGCAAGACGGCCTTGCGAGGGCGATATTTTATTCCATGCCTCTGCTGATTTTTCCGTCTCGACGCTGGTGTGCGTTCAGCGTTCCCGCCTCTGCCAGGTGCCCGCGAGATGGTCTGCGACGGAGGATATGACGCCGTCGTCGCGCATGTAGGCGTTGTGATAGAGCGCGTCGGAAAGGCGCTTCCACATCTGATCGGGATTGGCGATGCCGCCTTCCGGTCCGTCGCTGGCGACGACGCTGTTGTAAAGGCTCTGCGCGGCAACGAACAGCGCCGCATCGTCGATACCGCCGAGATCGACGGCTTCGATCCGCTGCTCCTTGGCTTGGCCGACATAGGGAGGAAGCCGCGTCACGCCGACGAGCTTGTAATGCCCGTCGCCGCCAAAAGCCGCGCCGATCACGCCGCCATGGATGGCGCTGGTGAGCATCTTCGCATAGAGCCACGCGCCGCCCGCCCGCGCGATCGCCCACACCGTGAAGAACACCAGCCCGTAGATCACCGGAACGAGCAGAAGGAACGTGAGGTCCGCGGCCGTCCCGAGCCCGAATTCGCCCGCCTGCACTTTCGTGATGATCGGATCGAGGAAGTAGCGCGCGTTCCAAGCGAAGAACGCCACCGTGACGGCAACGCCGGCCAGCGAGGCGAACGCCGTGAGCGACCGCAGCGCCGCACTGGCCTTCACGTATTGGGGCGAGATCTGCGCGGCCGTTTCGAGCAGTTGCATGGCTTCGTCGCGCGGGCTGTGAACGACGAGCCATTGCGACGGCGCGAGCGAGCGCGCGAGTAGCCGGTTGGCGAAGTGCCGCCGCCCGAGCTTGCGCACGCCCTTGGCGAGGCTCCACAGCCCGAGCGCGCCAAGCCCGCCGAACAGCACCACCGCTTCGATCTTCTTGTTGGTGTCGGACGAGAGCGCTTCCGCGAGGTACCACGCCATGATCGGCGGGATGATGAGCCCGAGCACGGTCTGGAACAGTG
The DNA here is from genome assembly GCF_000383415.1 of Hyphomicrobium zavarzinii ATCC 27496. Taxonomy (GTDB): domain Bacteria; phylum Pseudomonadota; class Alphaproteobacteria; order Rhizobiales; family Hyphomicrobiaceae; genus Hyphomicrobium_C; species Hyphomicrobium_C zavarzinii. The sequence goes on from NZ_KB911256.1 coordinate 448,038, forward strand.
CGATCAGCATCGGCACCGTCTTGAGGCGCCGCAGGAAGAATGGCGTGCCGAACGAGATGATGCCGCCCCGGCGCGGCGAGGCGGGAACGCGTGTGAGCCCCTCCACAGTGACGTTGCCGCCGTGACTGTGGGCGATCACCGCGTGCTGCCGTCCCTCGCGGTCGAGGCGGCGTAGCGTGCGCGCGAGATCCTCGGCGCCCTTGAGGCGATCGAAGTCCGAGTTCTGTCCCGACCAGTGGAGCGGCAGGATTTCCGCCTGCGGAATGCCTCGCGCCGCCAGGCTGTCGACGAGACGCTGGGTGAACTTGGAGCCGCGCTGCCACCAGCGCTGGCCCTCGTCGTCGGGGTGCGCGTCGTTGGTCCCGTGCACGGTCACGATGACCGGCGCCGCGTTGGCGTCGGTCCCGGCCGCGAAGTAAGCCTGCACGGTATCCTGCATCGAGCTGATCCCCCAATTCGGCCGAGCCATACCCGCCTCGGCCGCCGGCCATCTCACTTGGAAAAGCGTGTGATGTGAATAAAAAAATGGGCGGCCGAAGCCGCCCATTCGAACAAATACCTCGCAGTAACCGCGGATCAGGTCTTGACCGCGAACAGCTCGGCCTGGTCGGCAGGCGTGATGTCCTTCACGTGCCAGGGCAGGCCCTGCTTGCCGAGCTCGTCGAGGAACGGCTTCGAGGGAAGCTGCTCCACGTTGAACACGCCGCGGCCCTCCCATGCGCCCTTGAACACCATCATGCCGCCCACGACCGGCGGAACGCCCGTCGTGTAGCTGACGGCCTGCGCGCCCGTCTCCTTGTAGCACTGGGCATGGTCGCAGACGTTATAGATGAGCACCGTCTTGCGCTTGCCGTCCTTCTTGCCGTCGATGATGCAGCCGATGGACGTGCGGCCCGTATAGTTCTCGCCGAGCGAGGACGGCGGCGGCAGCAGCTCCTTCAGGAACTCCATCGGGATCACCGGCGTGCCCTTGTACATGACGGGGTCGATGCGCGTCATGCCCACGCTCTGCAGCACGTCGAGGTGCTTGATGTAGTTGTCGGAGAACGTCATCCAGAAGCGGATCTGCTTCAGACCCTTGATGTTCTGGACAAGGCTCTCCTCCTCCTCGTGATAGATGAGGTAGCTCTTGCGCTGGCCCACTTCCGGATAGTCGATCATGCACGAGATCGACAGCGGATCGATGTCGATCCACTTGCCGTCTTTCCAGTACTTGCCGCGCTGCGTCACCTCGCGGAGATTGATCTCCGGATTGAAGTTGGTGGCGAACGACTTTCCGTGGCTGCCGTCGTTGCAGTCGATGATGTCGATGGTGTCGATGGTGTCGAACAGGTGCTCCTGCGCGTAGGCGCAGAAGATGTTCGAGACGCCGGGATCGAAGCCGCAGCCGAGCACCGCCATGATGCCCTTGTCCTTGTAGCGGTCCTGATAGGCCCACTGCCAGGAGTACTCGAACTTCGCGACGTCGCGCGGCTCGTAGTTGGCGGTATCCATGTAGTGCACGCCGGTCTTGAGGCACGCGTCCATGATCGGCAGATCCTGGTAGGGAAGTGCCATGTTGATCAGAAGATCGGGCTTCACGCGCTCGATCAGCGCGACGACCTCGTCCACCTTGTCGGCGTCAACCTGCGAGATCTCGATCGGCGTCTTGCACTGCTTGGCGACTTTCTCGCAGCTCTCGAGCCGCCGCGAGGCGAGGTGCACCTTTTTGAACACGTCGCGGTTCATGGCGCACTTCTGCGCCGTGACCGAACCTGCCGCACCGGCACCGATGATGAGAACGCTGTCCAAGGCGAAGCTCCCTTCCTGGATGAGAGTTTAACCAAAGAGCTCGCGTGCACCCGCACTTTGAGCAAGCGTGCGCAGATAGGGCAGAACTTCGCGAAATACAACAGCTCAAAGGCCTTTCGTGACCTTTGAGGCGAAGTTTTTTTTCAGCAACCGGAGTGCTGGAGGGGGAAACCGTCAAAAAAGCTTCATGCCGGGCGGCAGCGGAAGCCCGCCGGTGACTTCGCTCATCTTCTCCTGGAGCTTGGCTTCGACCTTGGACTTGGCGTCCGACGTGGCGGCCACGATCAGGTCCTCGACGATCTCGGCTTCCTCGGGCTTGAGCAGGGAAGGGTCGATGCGGACGCGCTTCATGTCACCCTTGCCGCTGAGCGTGACCGACACCAGGCCGCCCCCGGCCGAGCCTGCAACCTCGAGCGCGCCAAGCTCCTCCTGGAGGCGCTGCATGCGGTCCTGCATGTCCTTGACCTGCTTCATCATGCCCATCAGGTCTTTCATCGGTGCTCCTCTCGGCCGGCAGTAAAGGCAGTTGGCAGTGAGGCAGTCAGGGGAAGACAAGGCGCCATCACGACTGCCCACTGCCTCACTCCCTACTGCCCGAACCTGAATCCTAGATCATTTCTTCTCGGCCCGCACCGCGTCATGTCGGATCTCCGGGCGACCGCGCCCACTCCGCGCCCGCCCGCCGGAAGAGGTCCATCGACGACCTGAATTTCTTGGCGTCGAGCTCGCCGAGGATGTCCTCGAGCGGCACGTTGCGGTGCGACAGGACGAGGTCCGTACATGCCTTGAGCCGCGGTCCGAGAATGGGATGGGCGAGATAGGCGCGTGCTTCATCCAGGGAGGCAATCGCGTAGCGCTCAGACATGGCGCTGCGGCCGAGCCCGGTCTCCTGAGGGAAGATGAACCAGATCCAGTGCGTGGTCTTCCGCCCCGCGCGAAGCTCGCGCAACACGGTCTCGTAGACCAGCGATTGGGCATCGACGAAGCGCTGCAGATCGAAGGCGTCATCCATGCGGGCGGCTCCTCCTTTGCCGAAGGTAGTGCCGGAGAGTGCCAGCCGGTTCCATCGCCCAGAAAAGAACGGCCGGGCGATCCCCGGCCATCCTCCCGATCGGATGTCGCTGAGCGTGCGCGCCTACTTGGGCGGCTCCGGCTTCTTCTTCTTTTCGATGATCTTGAAGTTGGTGTCGACGGAGACCGTGTAAACGCCGTCCGCGCATTGCGCTCCGGAAATGTCGTAGCGGCCATCACCGGAGTGGATCTCGCCGAGCTTGCACCCGTCGGCTTCGAGGGACTTGGTGATCCCGTCAACGGTCGCCTTGGAGAACTTGCCCTCCGAAGCGGCGAGAACAGGCCCAGCCGCGAGCAGCAACGCGGTGGCCGAAAGTGCGAGTGAGCGCATGCATATCTCCCTGAACAGTCGCCGGTGCGATCACCGGCGAAGAGGCGCGCGCTATAACATTGTTACATTTGTCGGGGCAGGGGAGCGTTTCCCGCCAGCAAAAATCGGGATCATTTCCCGTTTAGGGCCGACGCCATAAGCAGTGCGGCATCGCAGAAAGTAAGACGCAAGCGCATCTCCCCTACCCCTACCCCTACCCCTACTGCCTCCTGCCCACGGCCTCACTCCACCCGACGACCCTCGTCATCCCGCCTTGCTGTCGTCGTCCCGGCGCGCGATTGGCTTCACGGGCGAAACCTCTGCGTCCGGAAAGGCGCCGAGCACGGCCGCGACGGCCGGATGGCGTTTCAGCGCTGCGATCTCCTCGGCCTCGCGCTCACGCCGCACCTGACCGATCGGCCGTTCGCCCGGCGTCTTGGAAAGCACCACCACCCAACGGCGGCTGGTCCACTTGTTGAGCTTCTCGCGCAGGTCGTTGGCGATGTCGGGAGAGGCGCCCGGCAGCAGGAAGAGATCGATTGCGCCTGCAATGCCGTCGTACTTCACGAGGCTCACCTGCTCTTCGAGCGAGACCTTGAGCTTGGCGTCGCGCCGCTCGCCGACCAGCGTGACGACGTCGGCGAACGTGTTGAGGGGGCGGAGCACCGTCCCGCCGGCTGACGGGGCGATGCGGTCGCCCTCGTCGTCGCTCCCCTCCTCATCCAGAAGCTCAGCCGGGAAATCGAAATCCCGGTCTTCCTCCGGCAGGAGGTCGAGGTCCATTTCCGGAGACGCTGTTGCGCGGGGTTGCTGCCCACCCTCTGCTTCGGCGGTCGCGCCCGCGCCGTTGCGGGCGGCGTCGGAGGCGGCCGGACGCTCGCTGCGCCGCCGCTCCGGTGCCCCTCCGAGGGCGCGAATGATCTCGTCGGGCGGAGGGAGGTCCGAGGTGTGCGCGATGCGGATCAGCACCATTTCGGCCGCAGCCAGGGGATTGGGCGCCTTTCCGGCTTCGTCGAGCCCCTTGAGCAGCATTTGCCACAGCCGCGCCAGCAGCGGCATGGAAAGCCGTTCGCCAAGCGCACCCGCGCGCCGCTTCTCTTCCAGTGCCAGCGCTTCGCCCGCCGCGTCCGGTCCCACGGCCTTGATGCGCGCGGTGATGTGCACGGCTTCGGCGAGATCCGCGAGCACCTGGCTCGCATCCGCGCCGTCGTGAAAGAGGCCGTCCAGCGCCTTGAGCGCCTGCGCGATCTCGCCCGCCACCAGCGTTTCGAGAAGATCGAAGATGCGTCCCCGGTCGGCGAGGCCCAGCAGCGCGCGAACGGAGGCGGCCGTGACCACGCCGCCGTCGTCCTCGCTCGGGCCGAACGAGGTGGAGATCGATTGATCGAGGATCGAGAGCGCATCGCGCACGGATCCTTCGGCCGCGCGCGCGATGAGCGTCAGTGCGTCGTCGTCCGCCGCCGCGCCCTCGTTCGCGACGATTGACTTCAAGTGCTGCGACAGCCGTGGCACGTCCACGCGGCGCAGGTCGAACCGCTGGCAGCGCGAGAGCACCGTAACCGGCACCTTGCGGATTTCCGTCGTCGCGAAAATGAACTTTACGTGCCCCGGCGGCTCCTCGAGCGTCTTCAGGAGCGCGTTGAACGCGCCCTTGGAGAGCATGTGGACCTCGTCGATGATGAACACTTTCGTGCGCGCGGAAAGAGGCCGGTAGCGCGCGCTTTCGATGATCTCGCGGATGTTGTCGACGCCGGTGTTGGATGCGGCGTCCATCTCGATCACGTCGGGATGGCGGCTCTCCATGATTTCGAGGCAGTGCCGCCCCGGCACCGGCATGTCGATGGTGGGAGCATGGATCGTGTCGGTCTCGTAGTTGAGCGCGCGCGCCAGAATGCGGGCCGTCGTCGTCTTGCCGACGCCGCGCACGCCCGTCAGCATGAAGCCGTGCGCGATGCGCCCGGACCGGAACGCATTGCGCAGCGTCCGCACCATCGTTTCCTGGCCGATCAGGTCATCGAACGTCTGCGGACGGTATTTGCGCGCAAGCACGACGTAAGGCTTGGCCGGCGCCGTTGCCTCGCCGCTGCCCGTCGTCACGTCATTGTCCGATTTCTTCTTGGCCATCCGCCCCGCCCACTCTGCGCTCAATTGTAGAAGCAGGGGGACATCGCTTCGGCCCGAAGGGCCCAGGCCACAAGGTGGCCCGCGGCGAGCCGCGCCCCCGCGGAGGGCCAACCGGCGCGGCTTGGCCGCGTCGGGCGACAGGCCCGTGAGCGAATAAAGAGGCTGACGAACGACCCGTGCACCTGTCGTTAGGGCTGCTTCCTTCCGGACCTGACCCGGTTGGCGACGTACTCGTCCGCCGCCAGCCTCCGGGCGGAATATGGCGTCTTGCCGAGGGGGTGGCAAGCCTTGCCGTCAGGATTATCCCTGGCTGGCCTGTCCCCGGGCGGCACGAGCCTTAACCGGGTTCTTAACGGATACTGGTGAAACGACGGAAATCCTGGCACAATCTGTGGACGCATTGAGGGGGGAGTTGCTCCACATGATCGACAATTTGTTTCTGTTGGCGGTAGCCGCGCTGGGTTGGGGCCTCTCGCTCGCGACCTACAGCATCGTTGCCCGGCGGCAGGAATGGCCGATGGGAGCACTCCAGATCGACTTCCCCGCCGTGCCTGTTTTGATCGGGCTGTTCGCGATTTCGAACGCGCTCTGGTTCGCCGCCACCCGCGGCACCGAGGCAGGCGGTTGGGTCATCGTACTTTTTGGCATACTGCTCGCCGTCTTCTGGACGGGATTTCTGCGCGTCGGATCGCAGATCTCTCTCTTCCTCGCACCTGTCGCGACCGTGCTTCTGATCACCGGCTGGCTCAACTCGCCGCTCGCGTGAAAGATTTGCGACGATTGCCTCTCCAATCTGCGATCTCCGCGATCATCTCTGACGCCAGAGATCGGATTTCTTGACCTTAGTCAGTGCGTCGAATCTCCCTGTGATGTTCATGCGATTGCGCGTGGGAGCAACGCCGTGTGTGCTTGCTTTCGCGCTGCGATAGACGTAGTGGAACACTAAGCTGCTGCGGGGGTGTTGCATGAAGAGGTAGCGCGTGATCGGGCGTTCTCGGCCCAGATCGCGTCGTGCTGCCTCGGAACCCCGCGGGTGATCCGTAGAGGGGAGCCAGCATGGCCGTCCGCCGCCTTCATCCCGACCAGCCGCATGGCTTCTCGTTCACGCCCGAAAATCTCGCGTGGGCGAAGGAGACCATCGCCAAGTATCCGGTCGGCAAAGAGGCATCCGCAATCATTCCGTTGATGTGGCGCGCACAGGAGCAGTCGGGCGGCTGGCTCCCGGAGCCCGCGTTGAGATACGTCGCCGACATGCTCGGCGTCGCCTACATCCGCGCCTACGAGGTCGCGACCTTCTATACGATGTTCCAGCTTGCACCTGTGGGCACCAAGGCCCACGTCCAGGTATGCGGCACGACACCTTGTATGTTGCGCGGTGCGGAAGCGCTGATCGACGTTTGCAAGCGGCGCATCTCCGAGCATCCCCATGAGCTGTCCGAGGACGGCCAGTTCTCGTGGGAGGAGGTGGAATGCCTGGGCTGCTGTGCCAACGCTCCCATGGTGCAGATCTGGAAAGACACTTACGAGGATCTGACGCCGGAGGCGCTCGAGAAGATCCTCGCTGCGTTCGCGCGCGGGGCTCAGCCGAAGGCGGGATCGCAGATCGGCCGCAAGACGTCGGCCCCCGAAGGCGCCGTCACGACGCTGGTGGATCCGGCGCTGTACGACGGTTCGCAGATCGGCGCGTGGCGCGCTCGCTTTCCCGAGTTGCAGGACGAGGGAGCCGCAGCCGGCTCTCAGCCCGCAGACAAATCCAAGGGGTAGATCAGGATGCTACTCGAGGACAAGGATCGCATTTTCCGTAACATCTACGGGTTTCACGACTCGGGCCTCAAAGGCGCCATCTCGCGCGGCTCGTGGGATGGCACGAAGTTCTTTATCGAAAAGGGACACGACTGGATCATCTCCGAGGTAAAGACCTCGGGCCTGCGCGGCCGCGGCGGTGCGGGCTTCCCCACCGGCCTCAAGTGGAGCTTCATGCCCAAGGCCGATCCGCGCCCGTCCTATCTCGTGATCAACGCCGACGAAAGCGAGCCGGGATCGTGCAAGGACCGGGAGATCATGCGCAATGATCCCCATCTTCTGATTGAAGGCGCGCTCCTTGCGGCCTTCGCGATGCGCGCCCACACGAGCTACATCTATATCCGAGGCGAGTTCATCCGCGAGCGCGAGCGTCTCCAGCGCGCCATCGACGAGGCCTACGAGGCCAAGCTGATCGGCAAGAACAACGTGCACGGCTGGGACTTTGATTTCTACATCGCCCACGGTGCCGGTGCTTACATCTGCGGCGAGGAGACGGCGCTTCTCGAAAGCCTCGAAGGCCGCAAGGGCCAGCCGCGCCTGAAGCCGCCGTTTCCGGCCAACGTCGGCCTTTACGGCGCGCCGACCACGATCAACAACGTCGAGAGCATCGCTGTCGTCCCGGACATTCTGCGCCGCGGCGGCCACTGGTTCGCGGCCCTCGGCCTGCCCAACAACACCGGCACCAAGCTGTTCCAGATCTCGGGCCACGTGAACCGCCCCTGCGTCGTCGAGGAGGAGATGGGCATTCCGCTCCGCCAGTTGATCGACGAGCATTGCGGCGGCGTGCGCGGTGGTTGGAGCAACCTGCTCGCGGTGATCCCGGGCGGCTCCTCGATGCCGCTCATTCCGGCCGATCTCTGCGAAACGCTGACCATGGACTTCGACAGCTTGACGAAGCTCAAGTCGGGTCTCGGAACGGCGGCCATTATCGTGCTCGACAAATCGGCCGACGTCATCAAGGCCATCGCGCGCATCGCGTACTTCTACAAGCACGAGAGCTGCGGCCAGTGCACCCCCTGCCGTGAAGGCACGGGATGGATGTGGCGCGTCTTGGAGCGTATGGCGCGGGGCGAGGCGGAGAAGAGCGAGATCGACAAGCTGTTCGACGTTTCCAAGCAGATCGAAGGTCACACCATTTGCGCGCTGGGCGATGCGGCCGCCTGGCCTGTGCAGGGATTGATCCGCCATTTCCGGCCGGTTATCGAGGCCCGGATCGACGCCTATCAGGCTGCGCACAAAGAGGCGGCGGAGTAAGCCCACATGCCGAAGCAACTCATCATCGACGGCAAGCTGATCGAGGTCGAGGACGGCATCACGCTGCTCCAGGCGTGCGAGCAGGCGGGCGCCGAGATCCCGCGCTTCTGCTACCACGAGCGCCTCTCCATCGCCGGCAACTGCCGCATGTGCCTCGTCGAGGTGCAGGGTAGCCCCAAGCCCATCGCCTCGTGCGCCATGGGCGTGAACGATCTGCCGCCCAACCGCGATAACTCGCCGAAGGTGATCAGCACGCAGAGCGCGACCGTGAAGAAGGCGCGCGAAGGCGTGATGGAGTTCCTGCTGATCAACCATCCGCTCGATTGTCCGATCTGCGATCAGGGCGGCGAGTGCGATCTCCAGGATCAGGCGATGGCCTACGGCTCCGGCGGCTCGCGCTTTGTCGAGAACAAGCGCGCCGTCGAGGACAAATACCTCGGGCCGCTGATCAAGACCTCCATGAACCGGTGCATCCATTGCACGCGCTGCGTCCGTTTCATGACCGAGATCGCGGGCGTCGAGGAGCTCGGCGCCATCGGCCGCGGCGAGGACATGGAGATCACCACCTATCTCGAGCGCGGCATTCTCTCCGAGATGAGCGCCAACGTGAACGATCTCTGCCCCGTCGGCGCGCTGACCCACCGCCCGTGGGCGCACAACGCGCGCCCCTGGGAGCTGCGCAAGACCGAGAGCATCGACGTGATGGACGCGCTCGGCTCGGCGATCCGCATTGACGTGCGCGGCCGCGAGGTGATGCGCATCCTGCCGCGCAACAACGACGCGGTGAACGAGGAATGGATTTCCGACAAGACGCGTCACGTCGCCGATGGCCTCAGAACGCAGCGGCTCGACCAGCCGTACGTTCGCAAGGACGGCCGGCTCGTTCCCGCCACCTGGACCGAGGCTCTCGAGGCGGTTGCGGCGAAGATCAAGGCCACGTCACCGGACCGCATGGCGGCCATCGCCGGTCCGCTCGCCGGTGCCGAGGAGATGTTCGCCCTCAAGGATCTGTTCGCGCGGCTCGGCTCGACCAACGTCGATGCCCGCGAGGACGGCGCCAAGCTCGATCCCGCGCTTGGCCGCGCGAGCTATCTCTTCAATAGCACCATCGAGGGGATCGAGCGGGCGGACGCCATCCTGTTGATCGGCACCAATCCGCGCCTCGAAGCCGCCGTGCTCAACGCGCGTATCCGCAAGCGCTGGCGCCAGGGTGGCCTTGCCATCGGCCTCGTCGGCGAGCAGACGGATCTCGCTTATCCGTATGACTATCTTGGCTCCGGCGGTCAGACGCTGCGGGAGCTGGCCGACGGCAAGCACCCCTTCGCCGCCAAGCTTCAGGGTGCGAGCACGCCGCTCGTTATCGTGGGCGCCGGTGCGATCGCGCGGGCGGACGGACGCGCGGTGCTCGCCGCGGCGGCCCGGATCGCCGCCGCTGCCACCCAGGGCAAGGATCCCTCCTGGAACGCCTTCAACGTACTGCACACGGCGGCTTCGCGTGTCGCGGCTCTCGATATCGGCTTCGTGCCCGCCAAGCCGGTCACGACCGGCGTCGATACCTTCGTTGCGGCAGCAGAGAGCGGTGCGCTGGACTTCCTGTTCCTGCTTGGCGCCGACGACATCGACATGAGCCGTCTCGGCAAGGCGTTCGTCGTCTACCAGGGCAGCCATGGTGATGCCGGTGCGCACCGGGCAGATGTGATCTTCCCGGCCGCGGCTTACGCTGAGAAGAGCGCCACCTACGTCAACACGGAGGGCCGCGCGCAGATGACAGCGCGCGCCGCGTTCCCGCCGGGCGACGCGCGCGAGGACTGGACAATCATACGCGCTCTCTCACCGCTGGTGGGCCACACGCTGCCCTACGACTCGATCAACGTGCTCAGGGCCGATCTCTACAAGCACGCGCCCGTCCTGGCCGCGCTCGACCGTGTCACGCCGGCCGACGCAAAGGCTGTCGCGGCACTGGCCGACACCAAGGAAGCCGTCAAGGACGAGCCCTTCCGCTCCGCGGTCAAGGACTTCTATCTCACCAATCCGATCGCGCGCGCCTCGGCCGTCATGGCCGAGATGAGCGCGCTCAAGAAGGCGGCCGGTAAGGCTGCCGGCTTGGCAGCGGCGGAATAAGGAGCAAGCGACCGGCATGTCGAGCGAAACCATCACAATGCTCTGGGACTACGCCATCTGGCTCGCCATCGCGGTAGGCCTGTCGCTGCTCGTCATCGTGGGGCTCCTGGTCTGCATCGCGTTCCTGCTGCTCATGGACCGCAAGGTCTGGGCGGCGGTTCAGATGCGCCGCGGTCCCAACGTCGTCGGCCCCTTCGGCCTGTTTCAGTCGTTCGCCGACCTCTTGAAGTTCGTGTTCAAGGAAGCCGTCATTCCCGCGGGTGCCGACAAGGGCGTGTTCCTGCTCGCCCCCCTCGCGACGGCGACCTGCGCGCTCGCCGCGTGGGCCGTGATCCCCATGAACCAGAACAGCTGGGGCACCTGGGTCATCTCCGACCTCAACGTGGGCATTCTCTACCTGCTCGCCATCTCCTCGCTCGGCGTCTACGGCGTCATCATGGGCGGCTGGGCCTCGAACTCGAAGTATCCCTTCATGGGCGCACTGCGCTCGGCCGCGCAGATGATCTCCTATGAGGTGTCACTCGGCTTCGTCATCATCACCGTGCTCCTGATCGTGGGCTCGCTCAACCTGACCACGGTCGTGACCTCGCAGACGACCGGCATCGGCACCTCGCTCGGGCTCCCGGCATCCGCGCTCGATTGGTACTGGCTGCCGCTGTTGCCGATGTTCGTGGTGTTCTTCATCTCCTCCCTGGCCGAGACCAACCGCCCGCCCTTCGACCTTGTCGAGGCGGAGAGCGAGCTCGTCGCCGGCTTCATGGTCGAATACTCGTCGACGCCCTACCTGCTGTTCATGCTCGGCGAGTACGTCGCCATCACCACCATGTGCGCGCTCGCCACCATCCTGTTTCTCGGCGGGTGGTTGCCGCCGCTCGACATCTGGCCGCTGAACATGGTTCCGGGGATCTTCTGGTTTGCCGCCAAGGTCGTGTTCATGTTCTTCATGTTCGCAATGGCCAAAGCCATGGTCCCGCGCTATCGCTACGACCAGTTGATGCGCCTCGGCTGGAAGGTGTTCCTTCCGCTGTCGCTCGCGATGGTCGTCGTCGTCGCCGGTGTGCTGCAGTTCCTGAGATCGGCATAGGAGAGCTCACCCATGCGTTTGGCCCTTGGGGTGAAATCGCTGTTTCTGGCGGAGTTCGTCTCGGCGTTCTTCCTCGCCATGCGCTATTTCTTCGCGCCGAAGAAGACGCTGAACTATCCGTTCGAGAAGGGGCCCCTCTCGCCGCGCTTCCGTGGCGAGCACGCGCTGCGCCGCTATCCGAACGGTGAGGAGCGGTGTATCGCCTGCAAGCTGTGCGAGGCCATCTGCCCCGCACAGGCGATCACCATCGAGGCTGGCCCCCGCCGCAACGACGGCACGCGCCGCACGACCCGTTACGACATCGACATGGTGAAATGCATCTACTGCGGCCTGTGCCAAGAGGCCTGCCCGGTGGACGCCATCGTCGAGGGACCGAATTTCGAATTTGCGACCGAGACGCGCGAGGAGCTCTACTACTCGAAGGAGCGCCTGCTCGCGAACGGTGACCGCTGGGAACGCGAGATCGCGAAGAACATCGCGCTCGACGCCCGGTATCGGTGAGGGATTGGCCTCCTTCCGCGGGCGGAAGGAGGCGGTTGGGACGCGTGGAAACGCGAAGGACCGTGGAATGGCACTGACGGCGATCTTTTTCTATCTCTTCGCGGTCCTGGCACTGGCCTCCGCGGCGACGGTCATCGTCGCCAAGAACCCGGTGCACGCCGTGCTGTTCCTCATCCTGACGTTTTTCAATGCGGCGGGACTGTTCATTCTGCTCAACGCCGAGTTCCTCGCGATGCTGCTCATCATCGTCTACGTCGGCGCGGTGGCGGTGCTGTTCCTGTTCGTCGTCATGATGCTCGACGTCGACTTCGCGGAGCTGCGCGCGGGCTTCATCAAGAACGCGCCCGTGGGGCTGCTGGTGGGCGGCGTGGTGCTGGCCGAGCTTGTGGCGCTTCTCGCGGCGCGCGGCATCGGCCCGGTCGCGAGCACTCTGGTCGCCCAGCCGATCCCGCAGGATCTGAGCAACACCGAAGCGCTCGGGCGGATCCTCTACACCAAGTACATCTACTTCTTTCAGGGCGCGGGCCTCGTGCTGCTGGTCGCCATGATCGGCGCGATCGTGCTGACGCTGCGGCACAAGGAAGGCGTGAAGCGCCAGTCCATCGCCGATCAGGTCGCGCGCGGACCCGCTACCGCGGTCAAGATGGTCAAGGTTGCCTCGGGCGGCAGCGCTATTCCCGACTCGAAGTCGGACCACTAGCGCACGCGAGAGCAACAGGGGGAACGGAGGGAAGGCATGGAGATCGGGCTCGCACATTACCTGACTGTCGCGGCGTGCCTGTTCACGCTCGGCATGTTCGGCATCTTCCTCAACCGGAAGAACGTGATCATCATCTTGATGTCGGTCGAGTTGATGCTCCTGGCCGTGAACATCAACCTCGTCGCCTTCTCGCACTTTCACGCGGATCTCATCGGGCAGGTGTTCGCACTCTTCGTGCTGACCGTCGCCGCCGCCGAGTCCGCGATCGGGCTTGCCATCATCGTCGTCTACTTCCGCAACCGCGGCTCCATCGCGGTTGAGGACATCAACATGATGAAGGGGTGAGGGCGATGGGCACCCGGAAACAGGCAGCAGCCAACACCGTACGCGCGAGGCTTGGGCACAAGGCGGCATTGCCGCTGGCTGCTGGTTGCCCGCTGCCTCGGAGAACCGCATGATCTACACCGCAATCGTTCTTCTGCCGCTCACGGGTGCGCTGATCGCGGGGCTCTTCGGCCGCCTGCTCGGGCCGCGCCCCTCCGAGATCATCACCACCGGCCTTATGATGATCACGGCCGTGCTGTCGTGGGTCGTCTTCGTCCGTGTTGGGTTCGATGGGGAGACGGCGCGCGTACCGCTCTTCCGCTGGATCACCTCAGGTGAGCTCGATACCGGCTGGGCGCTCCGCATCGATACGCTCACCGCCGTGATGCTGGTCGTGGTGACCACCGTCTCCGCGCTCGTGCATCTTTATTCGATCGGCTACATGCACGAGGACGACAGCCGTCCGCGCTTCTTCGCCTATCTCTCACTCTTCACCTTCGCCATGTTGGCGCTCGTCACCAGCGACAACCTTCTTCAGATGTTCTTCGGCTGGGAAGGCGTGGGTCTCGCCTCCTACCTGCTGATCGGCTTCTGGTACAAGAAGCCGGAGGCCAATGCCGCTGCCATCAAGGCGTTCGTCGTCAATCGCGTGGGTGACTTCGGCTTCTCGCTCGGCATCTTCGGCCTGTTCGCGATGACGAGCTCGATCAACCTGGACGCTGTGTTCGCGGCTGCGCCTGCGCTCGTCGGCAAGACGATGTCGTTCCTCGGCTACGATCTCGACATCCTGACGCTGATTTCGCTGCTCCTGTTCATGGGCGCGATGGGCAAGTCCGCGCAGTTCCTGCTGCACACGTGGCTGCCGGACGCCATGGAAGGCCCCACCCCGGTGTCGGCCCTCATTCACGCCGCCACCATGGTGACCGCCGGCGTGTTCATGGTCGCGCGCCTGTCGCCGCTCTTCGAGCTGGCACCGGCGGCGCTCGAGGTGGTCGTGTTCATCGGCACCATCACGGCCTTCTTCGCCGCGACTGTCGGCCTCGTGCAGAACGACATCAAGCGCGTCATCGCTTATTCGACATGCTCGCAGCTCGGATACATGTTCGTGGCCTGCGGCGTCGGCGCGTATGGCGCAGGCGTTTTCCACCTCTTCACGCACGCCGCCTTCAAGGCGCTTCTGTTCCTCGGCGCCGGCTCGGTCATTCACGGCATGCACCACGAGCAGGATATGCGCCGCATGGGCGGACTGGCGAAGAAGCTGCCCATCACCTGGATCATGATGCTGATCGGAACGCTCGCGCTTACCGGCGTTGGCATTCCCCATGTCGGCGGCTTCGCGGGCTTCCACTCGAAGGATGCCATCATCGAGGCGGCCTATGCCGGTCACACCCCGAGTAACTATGCCTTCTGGGTGCTGGTCATCGCGGCCTTCATGACGTCGTTCTACTCGTGGCGGCTCATCTTCCTCACGTTCCACGGCCAGACGCGCGCTGATCATCACACCTATGATCACGCGCACGAAAGCCCGTGGGTGATGCTGATCCCGCTGTTCGTCCTCGCCACCGGCGCCGTGTTCGCGGGTATCGCCTTCCAGCATTACTTCCTCGGCGAAGGCTATGCCGATTTCTGGCGCTCCGCGTTGTTCGAGGCGCCGGGCAAGGACATCCGTCACCACATGCACGAGGTTCCGGGCTGGGTTCCCCTTGCGCCGACCGTGGCCATGCTCTCCGGCCTCGGCCTTGCGGTCCTCTACTACATCGTGGCCCCATGGCTCCCGGAAGCCACGGCCCGCACCTTCCGTCCGCTCTACTTGTTCCTTCTCAACAAGTGGTACTTCGACGAGCTCTATAACTTCATCTTCGTGCGTCCCGCCTTTGCGATTGGCCGCTTCCTTTGGAAGGGTGTCGATGGCGCCGTCATCGATGGAACCATCGATGGCACCGCGAAAAGCGTGCTGTGGGGAACGGGCCGCATCATCAAGCTGCAGACTGGTTACGTATATCACTACGCCTTCGCCATGCTGATCGGCGTTGCGGCCATTCTGACGTACTTCATCCTGGCAGGCGGCGGGGGAGCCCCATGAGCATCGCAGGAGCTCCCATTCTATCTGTCGTGACGTTTCTGCCGTTGGCGGGCGCGCTGTTCGTGGCACTCCTCTCGCGTGAGGCTGTGCAGAACATCCGCTACGCCACGCTCTGGACCACGCTCATCACCTTCGCGATCTCTCTGCTCATCTGGATCAACTTCGATCCGAACACGGCAGGCTTCCAGTTCGTGGAGGAGCGCGAGTGGCTCGGCCCCATCAAGTACAAGATGGGCGTCGACGGCATCTCCATGCTGTTCGTCATCCTCACGACGTTCCTGATGCCGCTCTGCATCCTGGCGAGCTGGCAATCCATCGAGGATCGCGTCAAGGAATACATGATCGCCTTCCTCGTGCTGGAAGCGCTGATGATCGGCGTGTTCTGCGCGCTCGATCTCGTGCTCTTCTATCTGTTCTTCGAAGGCGGCCTCATTCCGATGTTCCTCATCATCGGCGTCTGGGGCGGTCCGCGCCGCGTGTACGCGAGCTTCAAGTTCTTCCTCTACACCTTCCTCGGCTCGGTGCTGATGCTGCTCGCCATGATGGCCATGTACTGGCACGCGGGCACCACCGACATCCCGACCCTGATGACGACGAAGTTCCCGGCCGACATGCAGTTCTGGCTGTGGCTCGCGTTCTTCGCTTCGTTCGCGGTCAAGATGCCGATGTGGCCGGTTCACACCTGGCTTCCGGACGCTCACGTGGAGGCGCCGACTGCGGGCTCCGTCATTCTTGCAGGCATCCTGCTCAAAATGGGCGGCTACGGCTTCCTGCGCTTCTCCCTTCCCATGTTCCCGGACGCCAGCGCGACGCTTGCGCCGCTTGTGTTCGCCATGTCGGTGATCGCAATCGTCGCCACCTCGCTCATCGCGCTGGTGCAGGAGGACATCAAGAAGCTGATCGCCTACTCGTCCGTCGCCCACATGGGCTTCGTGACCATGGGCATCTTCACCTTCACGCAGCAGGGCATCGACGGCGCCATCTTCCAGATGCTGTCGCACGGTCTCATCTCGTCGGCGCTCTTCCTCTGCGTCGGCGTCGTCTACGACCGTCTGCATACGCGTGAGATCAAGGCCTACGGCGGCTTGGTAGAGCGGATGCCGATTTACGCCGTCATCTTCATGGTCTTCACCATGGGTAACGTCGGCCTCCCCGGCACCTCTGGCTTTGTCGGCGAGTTCCTCACCCTGCTGTCGTCGTTCAAGGTGAACACCTATGTGGCCTTCATCGCCACCACGGGCGTGATCCTGTCGGCGGCGTATGCACTCTATCTCTACCGGCGGGTCGTTTTCGGTCCGCTGGAAAAGCCGTCCCTCAAGGCCATGAAGGATGTGAACGCGCGTGAAATCGCGATCCTCGCGCCGCTCGTCATCCTCACCATCCTGTTCGGCTTCTACCCGGCACCCATTCTCGACGTGACGGCCGTATCCGTGAAAGCGCTCGTGACCTCGCTCGAGGCCGCGAGCCAGGCCGCAGCGCTTGCGAACTAGAGCACCAAGGACTAGGCCACATGCCTGTTGAGCTGACGAGCTACACCGCCGCCCTTCCCGAGATCATCCTCGCCGCGGGCGCAATGGTCCTGCTCATGCTTGGCGCCTTCGGTGCCGAGGCGGACGAGCGTGCGGATCGCGTCGGCTGGCTCGGAATTCTCGTCCTGTTCGTCACGGGCGTCGCGCTTCTGTCCCAGACGGGCACCGAGCGCGCGTTCAACGACGCGTTCATCTCCGATCCCTTCGCCCGCTTCGTGAAGCTGCTCGTGCTCGTGGGCTCGGGTGCCGCCATCGTGCTCTCGTTTGACGACATGCGCCGCGCGCACGCGAACCGCTACGAGACGCCGGTGCTCATTCTGCTGTCCACCGTCGGCATGATGATGATGATCTCGGCGAACGATCTCATCGCGCTCTATCTCGGCCTCGAGCTGCAGAGCCTCGCGCTTTACGTGCTGGCCGCCATCCGCCGCGACGATGTCCGCTCGAGCGAGGCGGGCATGAAGTATTTCGTTCTCGGTGCGCTGTCGTCGGGCATGCTGCTGTATGGCGCTTCGCTGCTTTACGGCTACACCGGCACCACCACGTTCGCGG
Organism: Hyphomicrobium zavarzinii ATCC 27496; assembly: GCF_000383415.1. GTDB lineage: Bacteria > Pseudomonadota > Alphaproteobacteria > Rhizobiales > Hyphomicrobiaceae > Hyphomicrobium_C > Hyphomicrobium_C zavarzinii. The sequence continues at coordinate 465,285 of NZ_KB911256.1, forward strand.
GGATTGCCACGGCCGCCGCCGCGCCGGGAGCCGCCACCAATCTCGGCCTGATCGCAGGTCTCGTGTTCCTGCTCGTGGGCCTCGCGTTCAAGATTTCGGCCGTTCCCTTCCACATGTGGACGCCTGATGTCTACGAAGGCGCGCCGACGCCCATCACCGCCTTTTTCGCCGCAGCGCCCAAGCTGGCCGCACTCGCCCTTCTGGCGCGCGTGCTGTCGGAGCCGTTCGGCGGCATGGAAGTGCAGTGGCAGAAGATCGTCATCTTCCTTGCCATCGCGTCGATGCTGCTCGGTGCCTTTGCCGCCATCGGCCAGACCAACATCAAGCGCCTGATGGCCTATTCCTCCATCGGCCATGTCGGGTTCGCGCTCGTCGGTCTCGCGGCGGGCAGCGAGGAGGGCATTCAAAGCCTGCTGATCTATCTCGCGATTTATCTCGTCATGACGCTCGGCTCGTTCGCCTGCATCCTTGCGATGCGTCGCGAGAGTGGCCCCGTAGAGGAGATCAGCGAGCTGTCCGGCCTTGCAGAGACGGACCTGCCGATGGCCTTCACTCTGGCCATGCTGCTGTTCTCGCTGGCAGGCGTTCCCCCGCTCGCGGGCTTCTTTGCCAAGTTCTATGTCTTTGCGGCGGCCGTTAAGGCGGAGCTCTACGGGCTCGCCATCATCGGCGTCCTGTCGAGCGTCGTCGGCGCGTTCTACTATCTGCGCATCGTGAAGGTGATGTTCTTTGACGACGCGAAGCCAGCCTTCACCACGACAGCGCCGTATGTCCGCGTGGTGATGATCGGCGCAGGCCTCTTCGTTCTGCTGTATGCGATCTATCCGTCGCCGCTGATCGATGCTGCCGCAGCGGCAGCCAAATCGTTCAGCTTCTGACGCGACGAGTCGGCCGCGCAGCCATCGCCGGTGTGAGCCGGGCGCGATCGCGCGCGGATCAGACCTCGAACTTCACGCCGACATCGTAGCCCTTGCGCCAGATCACGACGCACTCGACGTCGAGCTTTTCCATGGGCGCGATGAGCTTGAACCGGTCGGGAAGCTCGGGATTGCCGACGGGGCGAAGGCGCGCGCCGACTTTCGATACGTCCCGCAGTACGACGGTATGCTCGCGGCCGCTCACTTGGATCAGGCCGGCTTTGTTTGTAGGTTTGCGAGATGCGGCGCGGGCCGTGATAGACATAGTGCTTCCTGAGATGCGCTGTCGTTTTGGGCGGCCACCATTTTTTGCCTGCCAGCCCTAATTCTTGATCGATGTCATATATGATATATTTCAGGTGTTTAATGACGGCTTACCGAGGGGACGGGATGAGATGTCGCATTCCGTCAGGTCTCAGCCGCGCACGCGGACGGATCTCAACCTAATGACGGCTTTTCGGATCGAGCACCTCGCAGAGGCGGATTCGACCAACGCGGAGGCCATGCGGCGCGCGGTGGCGGGCGAGCGAGGCCCCCTCTGGATCGCGGCCGATCGCCAGACGGCTGGCCGGGGTCGCTCAGGGCGAAGCTGGTCGTCCGAGCCGGGAAATCTCCAAGCCAGCTTGCTAGTTACGCTCAAGGCGCCTGCACCCAAAGCCTACCAGCTTTCCCTCGTTGCGGGCGTTGCCGTCTTCGACGCCATCGGCGCGGCCGATATGAAAGGCGCGCCATCCGGCATGCGCCTCAAGTGGCCCAACGACATCCTGATCGGGGGCGAGAAGGCTGGTGGCATCCTGATCGAGAGCAGCGCCGTCCCCGCTGGCCTCGCCGCTATCATCGGCGTGGGGATCAACATCCGCTCTTCTCCTGAGCTGCCGGACCGTCCGACGACCAGTTTGGCCGCCCATGGCCTGTCGCCGTCTCCCGAGGTGCTGCTTGCCGCGATCGCCACCGCCACCCAGATCTGGCTCGAAACGTGGGACGAAGGCGCTGATTTTGCCGCCGTCAGGGAGGCTTGGCTAAATCGCGCCCATCCTATAGGGGAACGCATGAGTATCCACACCGGCTCGGAGCGGGTTTCCGGCGCCTTCCTTGGTCTCGACCCGGAAGGTGCGTTGACGCTCGAAACGGAAAGCGGCGTACGGCGATTTACGTTCGGAGACGTCTCGCTTTCGCGCTGATCGGGATCGCGGTTCAAGAAAGAAAAGACAGAAGGCGGCGAATGCCTGAAGAGCGCACGAAACGGGGCCGGCCTCACGGGCAGGACGAGCTGGTCTTCCTGGCCCTCGGCGGCCTGGGCGAGATCGGCATGAATGCCTATCTCTATGGCTACGGACCGCCCGACGCGCGCAAGTGGCTGATGGTCGATCTCGGCATCACCTTTCCCGAAGGCGAGGACGACCCCGGCATCGACGTGATCTTCCCGGATCTCCGTTTCATCGAGGAGGAGCGGAGCGCGCTCGCCGGCATCGTCATCACGCACGCGCACGAGGATCATATCGGCGCCGTGGTGGATCTCTGGTCGCGCCTCGGCGTGCCGGTCTACGCCACGCCCTTCACAGCTGGGATGCTGAAGGCGAAGCTCGCGGAGTACGGCGGCAAACATGCGATCCCGATCCGCGAGGTCAAGCTCAACGGCCGCTTCCAGGCCGGTCCGTTCGACGTCGAGTTCATCGAGATGTCGCACTCCATTCCGGAGAGCAGCGCCCTCGCCATTCGTACGCCCGCGGGTCTCGTGCTCCATACCGGCGATTGGAAGCTCGACCGCACCCCCCTGATCGGCGGCGCGCCCGATGAGAAACGCCTGGCCGCGTTGGGCGATGAAGGCGTGCTCGCCATGATCTGCGACTCCACCAACGCCATGCGCGAAGGCCAGTCGCCCTCCGAGCGTGATGTCGCCAAGTCGCTGACCGCTATCGTGAAGGAGGCGCCCCATCGCGTCGCGGTGACGACCTTCGCGTCCAACGTTGCGCGCGTGAAGGCCGTGGCGGATGCCGCCCGCGCCGCGGGCCGTGAGCTGGTTGTCGCCGGCCGCGCCCTCCATCGCGTCATCGACGTTGCGATCGATACTGGTTACCTGCCGCAAGGCTTCCGCTACGTCGATCAGCAGCAGTTCTCGGAGTACAAGCGCTCCAACGTGGTCTGCCTCTGCACCGGCAGCCAAGGCGAGCCGCGCGCCGCCATGGCGCGTATCGCCGAGAACGAGCACCCCGACATCTCGCTCGACAAGGGCGATCTCGCGATTTTCTCCTCGCGCACCATCCCAGGCAATGAGAAGGCCGTCGGCTGGATTCAGAACAGCCTCGTGCGTATGGGGGTCGAGGTCCTCACCGACAACGAGGCCCTGGTTCACGTCACGGGCCATCCTCGCCGCGACGAGCTGCGCCAGCTCTATGCCTGGACGCGCCCGCGGATCGCCGTGCCGATGCACGGCGAGGCGCGCCATCTCAAGGCGCACGCTGAGCTCGCGCGCGAAGCCGGTGTCGCGGAGGTTCAGGTTGCCTACAATGGCGAGATCGTGCGCCTCTCGCCCGGCCCGGTGCGCATCGTCGATGACGCGCCCGTGGGGCGCCTGTTCCGCGACGGCAATCTGATCGTCCCCTCGGGCGACGGCCCTGTGCGCGAACGGCGCAAGCTGGCCTTCGTCGGCATCGTGGTCGTAGCGCTCGCGCTGTCGCGGCGCGGCGAGCTGATGGCGGAGCCGCAGATCGCCATCGACGGCGTGCCCGCCGAGGACGCGGACGGCGAGCCCATGGGCGAAATCGTGCTCGGAACTGTCGAGGGCACTCTGAAAAGCATCCCCCGCGATCGCCGCCGCGACATCGAGATGGTCGCCGAGGCCGTGCGCCGGGCCGTGCGGAGTGGAGTGGCCGATGCCTGGGGCAAGAAGCCTATTGTCAAGGTGCTGGTGAGCGTGATCGAAGGAAAGGGCTGAGCGCGGCTCGGCTCCTATTTTGGTTACTGAGATCGGGGAAGTCGGAGATGATTGGACGCTTGAACCACGTGGCCATCGCGGTCAAGGACCTGGCCGCCGCGACTGCGGTGTACAAGAACGCCCTCGGAGCCGTGGTGACGGATCCGCTTCCGCAGCCGGAGCACGGCGTTACGGTCGTCTTCGTGACGCTCCCCAACACTAAGATCGAGTTCCTCGAGCCGCTCGGCGCCAACTCGCCGATCGCCAAGTTCCTCGAGAAGAACCCCGACGGCGGCATCCATCACGTCTGCTACGAGGTGGAGGACATTCTCGCCGCGCGCGATAAACTGAAGGAGCAGGGCGCCCGCGTGCTCGGCGACGGCAACCCGAAGATCGGCGCCCATGGCAAGCCGGTGCTGTTCCTGCACCCCAAGGACTTCTGCGGAACGCTGACGGAGCTGGAGCAGGTCTAGGCTCCGGGCAGACCCAGCACCACCGCCCTGGAAGGGAGACTGAGATGACCGTTAGCCTCGGTATCGCGCTCTACATCATGATCTGGTGGCTCACGCTGTTCGCCGTGCTTCCCTTCGGCGTGAAGACCCAGGGCGAGGTCGGCGAGGTGGTGGAGGGAACGCCCGCCAGCGCCCCGGCCACGCCGCGCATCCTGCGCACGCTTTTCATCAACACCATCGTCGCGGCAATCACATTCGCCGCGGTGTGGTGGGGCCTGCAGTATGATTGGCTCGGGCTTTACATTCCCGGCGAGATGAACGTGCCCGGCGGCGTCATTCGCTGACGCTTTACGCTCATGTTTCGGGGGCCTGAAATGCAAAGAGCAAGGCGACTGCCTTGCTCTTGCCACTCGGCGGCGCTTTTCGCGCCGTCTGCTCTTTTCTGGCTCGAAGTTCCCAGAGACTAGCTCCGGCCCTCAGGCCTTTTTTCTCCCTAGACTTGGGCCCCGAGCCATCTGGATCATTTGGCCTCGCCCCTGTCACGTGAACGAGCGCACCATAACCGAACGGCGGCGCTATGTCACGGGGCAAGGTACAAAAAAACGCAGATGCCCAAAGCTGATGCGGACCCCTGCTCGCGATTTGGCTTCCCTCGGGATTTGCCGTCCGATTGGGCAATCCACGGGCGGTTTTCAGATGCTTGATTGCCCTTAACCCCAATCCTGGCTATTGACGGCCCCGGAGCTTTCGAGAGCCCCGCTGGCGGCCCGCAAGGGCCTCCGTGCGCCCTCCCGGCCGCGTTTGCGCCGCAACCTAAGACATGGCCCATGCATCTTTCGCGCTTTTTCCTGCCCGTCCTCCGCGACAACCCCAAGGAAGCAGAGATCCTCTCGCACAAGCTGATGCTGCGGGCTGGAATGGTTCGCCAGTCGGCTGCCGGCATCTACTCGTGGCTGCCCCTCGGTCTCAGGGTTCTGAAGAAGATCGAGAACATCGTTCGTGAGGAGCAGAACCGGGCCGGTGCCGTCGAGCTGCTCATGCCCACGATCCAGTCCGCCGATCTCTGGCGCGAGAGCGGGCGCTACGAGGCATATGGCAAGGAGATGCTGCGCATCACCGATCGCCACGATCGGGACATGCTGTTCGGCCCCACCGCCGAGGAGGTCATCACCACGATCTTCCGCGACAGCGTGAAGAGCTACAAGGACCTGCCCAAGAACCTCTACAATATTCAATGGAAGTTCCGCGACGAGATCCGCCCCCGTTTCGGCGTGATGCGCGGCCGCGAGTTCCTGATGAAGGACGCCTATTCTTTCGATCTTACCAAGGATGCGGCGCGCGCGGCCTACCGGCGCATGTTCGTCGCCTATCTGCGCACGTTCGCGCGCCTGGGCCTGCGCTCCGTTCCCATGCAGGCCGACACCGGCCCCATCGGCGGCGATCTCTCGCACGAGTTCATCATCCTGGCGGAAACCGGCGAAAGCCAGGTGTTCTGTCACAAGGACCTGATCGAGGGAGAGATCCCCGGCGCACATACGGATTTCACGGGCGATCTGACGCCGATCTTCGACCAGTGGACCTCCCTCTATGCTGCCACCGAGGAGAAGCATGATCCCGCGCGCTTCGAGAGCGAGGTGCCGGCCGATAAGCGTGTCTCCGCCCGCGGCATCGAGGTCGGCCACATTTTCTACTTCGGGACCAAATATTCGGAGCCCATGGGGTGCCGGGTGCAGGGGCCCGATGGTCAGCAGGTGACGCTCGAGATGGGATCTTACGGCATCGGCGTGTCGCGCCTCGTCGGCGCGATCATCGAGGCGAGCCACGACGACGCGGGCATCGTATGGCCCGTGCCCGTCGCGCCGTTCGAGGTCGCCGTGGTCAATCTCAAGGCTGGTGACGAGGCAACCGATGCGGCGGCCCTCGACGTGAAGGCACGCCTCGAAGCGGCCGGAGTGGATGTGCTCTACGACGACACCGACGAGCGGGCGGGCGCCAAGTTCGCCACCATGGACCTGATTGGCATTCCCTATCAGGTCATCGTCGGTCCCAAGGGCGTGAAGGCGGGTGAGATCGAGATCAAGGACCGCAAGACCGGCGCGCGCGAGACGCTGCCGATCGAGGTCGGCCTCGAGCGCACCATTCGAAGCGTCATAGACCAACGCGTTCTCGCCTGAGAGCGACGCAAAAAAGGAGGGGGCGCCGCATGGCCGCATCGATCGACACGAAGCCTTTCGCGCCGTTCGAGTGGCTGCTCGCCTCCCGCTACTTGCGGGCGCGCCGCAAGGAAGGCTTCATCTCCGTCACGGCCGCCGTCTCGTTTCTCGGCATCATGCTGGGTGTCGCCACGCTCATCATCGTGATGGCGGTGATGAACGGCTTCCGCAAGGATCTGTTCGCCAAGATCCTGGGCCTCAACGGCCATGTGGTCGTCTACAAGATCGGCGCGCCGTTCAACGACTACCCCGACATCGCCAAGGCCGTTGCGAAGGCCAAGGGCGTGGAGCGCGCCATCCCTCTGATCGAAGGCCAGGTGATGGTGTCCTCGACCGTGCAGGCGGCCGGCGCCGCCGTGCGCGGGATCACGGAGGGCGATCTCAAGGCGCTGAAACTCGTCTCCGACAACATCCGCTACGGCACCCTGGATGGCTTCGACCAGTCCGGCGGACTGGCCATCGGCATGCGCCTCGCCAACTCGATGCGGATCAACGTGGGCGACAGCATTACGATCATCTCGCCGCGCGGAGCAGCGACGCCCTTCGGCACGGCGCCCCGCTCGAAAACCTATCCCGTGACGGCGATCTTCGAGCTCGGCATGTCGGAATACGACAGGACCATGATCTTCATGCCGCTGTCGGAAGCCCAGCGGTATTTCTCGAAGATGGGCGAGGTCGATATCCTCGAGGTCGTCATCCAGGACCCCGAGGCGGTGGATGAGGCGGCGCGAAGTATACGCACCGAGGCGGGCCCCACCATCAATGTGACGGACTGGCGACAACGCAACGAGACGTTCTTCACCGTGCTCGAAGTCGAGCGCAACGTGATGTTCATCATTCTCTCGCTGATCGTGCTCGTCGCCGCGCTCAACATCATCTCCGGCCTCATGATGCTGGTGAAGGACAAGGGGCGCGACATCGCGATTCTGCGAACGATGGGCGCCACAAAAGGCGCCGTCATGCGCGTGTTCCTGATCACCGGCGCCTCCATCGGCATCGTCGGCACCCTCGCGGGCCTCGTCCTCGGTGTCGTGTTCTGCTCGTACATCGAGGAGATCCGCCAGTTCGTCGCCTGGGTGGCAGGCACGAAGGTGTTCGATCCCAACGTCTACTATCTCACGCGCTTGCCGGCCGACATCAATCCGGTTGAGACGGCGTCGATCGTCGCCATGGCCATGACGCTCTCGGTGCTCGCCACGCTCTATCCCTCGTGGCGCGCTTCACGGCTCGATCCCGTCGAAGCGCTTCGGTACGAGTGAGGAGGGCGCCATGCTGGACATGAACGCACAGCACATCCCCGTCCTCCGCCTGATCGGCCTTCAGCGGACCTTCCACCAGGGCACGCGCGAGATCAACGTTCTGGCCGGTGCCTCCCTCGACGTCTGGCCCGGCCAGTGCGTGGCCCTCGTCGGTCCCTCGGGCACGGGTAAGTCCACGCTACTGCACATCGCGGGCCTGCTCGAGACGCCGGACGCGGGGCATGTTGTTATCGCCGGACGCGATTGCGCAACGCTCGACGATCAGGACCGAACCCGTATCCGCCGCGCGGAGATGGGCTTCATCTATCAGTTCCATCAGCTGCTGCCGGAGTTCTCGGCGCTCGAGAACGTCGCACTGCCGCAGATGTTGCTCGGCCGCTCGCGGCGCGAGGGCGAGGAGCGGGCGAGCAAGCTGCTCTCCTCCATGGGCCTCGCCGAGCGTCTCGATCACCGCCCCGCGCAGCTCTCGGGCGGCGAGCAGCAACGTACGGCGATCTGCCGGGCGCTCGCCAACCGGCCCCGCCTCATCCTGGCCGACGAGCCCACGGGCAACCTCGATCCGCGAACCTCGGAGCTGGTGTTCCACGAGTTGATCGGCCTGTTCCGCAGCGAGGGCGTGGCGGCCCTTATCGCCACCCACAACCTGGACTTGGCGCGACGAATGGACCGCGTCGTGGTGCTCGACAGCGGTCATCTGGTCGAAATTTCGCCGCAAGCCGTGTAACAATCGGCGCCTAAACATCCCTGTTTCTTCCCTCGGAGGCTTGTTTCCGGGGGAACAGCGCCTGATGGGCGCACGCGCGATGATGACCTTGGGTCCGGTTTCACGGACTTGCTGTGCGCATGCTCGCTCAAGAAGCACGATAGAGCTCAGGGAACGCAGTTCCCTGCACGGCCGTTGAAATCGAGACGAGATGAGGAGGCAGCTATGCCGTTCGAGAGACACGTTGTTCGCTCCGCCGCGCTCGCGGCCACACTCCTGGTTTCCGGCACCGCCTTTGCGGCCAACGAGCCCTATGGCGTGTGGGTTAATGATACCGGCCGCGGCGCCATCGAGATCAAGGACTGCGGCGGCAAGCTTTGCGGCCACGTGGTCTGGGTGAAGGATGCCAGCGACGCCAACGGCTGCGGCCGCCAGATCATCGGCGAGGCCGCAAGCGCGGGCGAGGGCGTCTGGGGCGGCGATTCCGCCTGGATCTACAGCCCCGAGAAAAAGAAGAAATACAACGTCGAGCTGACGCCGCTGAAGGATGGCACGCTCAAGGTCAAAGGCTATGCCGGCATCAGCTTCCTGTCGAAGACGATGATCTGGACCAAGGCCCCGGGTGATCTCACCCGTTGCACCACGCAGGAAGCGGCAGTTACGCCGGCACCCAAGGCCGATGGCGCTCCGGCTCCCGAAGCCAACAAGCAGCAGGCTGCGCCGGCCGATAAGGCCGCTCCCGCTCCCAAGTCCGATCAGCAGGATATCGCCTCGAACGAGAAGGAAGAGGGCGCCGACCTCAGCGACCTCAAGGACAAGTTCGGCGACGTGTTCACCAAGAAGGACGGCAAGTGCAAGCTGGACCTGCCCTGGGTGAAGCTCGACTTCGAATGCAAGGGCGACAACGCCGGGAAGTAGAGCTCGTCAAACTTTGACTATCGAACAGGCGGCGCGCCGGATAGGCTGCGCCGCCTTTTCTGTGCCGGACCACAGCGGTATCTCGAAGGACGTCATCCCGGCGAGGCCGGGATCCACGGCACGCAGATAGACGGATCGCGGGATAGGCGCGTCGCCTACAAGAGACATGCCTTCGACGTATCTGGACCCCGACCTGCGTCGGGGTGACGGTGTGTTTGTGGAAGCCGCTGCCCACCCTCAACGTCATCCCGGCGCAGGCCGGGATCCACGACACGTCAGCGGGAACGGTGATCAGAAGAGCCCCGTATACTTCGCCGCGAGCGCGGCGAGGCTCAACGCGCCGATCCACGTTGCGACGCGGCTGAAGCGATTGCGCCGGCTGGTTTCGCGCGCAATGCTGGCGATCGTGGCGGGGTCGAGCCGCACGCCATGGCGCGCCATCTCGGCAAGGCCCGAGGAGGCCCGCTCGGCTTCCGACAGCATGGCCGGAACCTCGGCCAAGACGCGCGCCAACGTGGTCGCGCCTTCGCCCGCTCTCTTGAGGTGTCCACGCGCGCCGTAGTTGGCCTGTACCCACTCTGCCGCAACCGGCTCCGAGGCAGTCCAGAGGTTGAGCGAGGGATCTAGACCACGCGCCACACCTTCCACGATCACCATGCTCTTCTGCAGCAGGATCAGCTCCGGCCGCGTCTCCATGTCGAACACGTCGGTGTAGGCGAAGAGCTGGCCGAGAAGGTCGGCCATCGAGATCTCGTCGGCGGTACGCCCATGGATCGGCTCGCCGATCGCACGGAGCGCCTGCGCGAACACCTCGACCGGATGATGCGGCGGAACATAGCCCGCCCAGAAGTGCACCTCGGCCGCCCGGTGATAATCACGCGTGATGAGGCCGTAAAGGATCTCCGCCAGGAAGCGCCGCTCTTTATGTCCAAGCCGCCCCATGATGCCGAAATCGACGGCCACCACGTTGCCCGCCTTGTCGACGAACAGGTTGCCCTGGTGCATGTCGGCGTGGAAGAAGCCGTCGCGCATGGCGTGCGTGAGGAAGCTTCGGAGCACGGTGAGGCCGAGCTGCTTGAGGTCGTGCCCCTCCGCCTTGAGGCGCGCGTGGTCGGAGATCGGAATGCCGTCGATCCAGTCGGTCGTCAGCACGCGCTTGGAGGTGCGCTTCCAGTCGACGGAGGGAACACGGAACTTCTCGCCTTCGCCGATGTTCTCCGCCATCTCGGACATGGCCGCGCCTTCGAGGCGCAGATCCATTTCGAGCTCGGTGGTGCGAGCCAGGTTCTCGACCACGGCGACGGGCTTGAGCCGCCGCGACGGAGCATGAAACCGCTCGATCAGGTGCGCTGCGAAGAAGTAGCTGTCGAGGTCGCGCTTGAAGCGCTTCTCGACATTGGGGCGCAGGATCTTCACCGCCACTTCGCGCCGCTGGCCCTTGTCCAGCGTCACGGCCTTGTGCACCTGCGCGATCGACGCGGCAGCCACCGGCGGGCCGAATTCGACGAAATGATCCTCGAGCTTGCCGCCGAGCGCTTCCTCCACGGCACGGCGCGCTTCCGCCATGCTGAAGGGCGGCATCTTGTCTTGGAGATGGCCGAGATCGCCAGCCAGCTCCGGCCCGATCACGTCGCCGCGCGTCGCGAGGAACTGGCCGAGCTTGATGTACGAGGGGCCGAGCGCCGCGAGCGCGGAGGAGATGCGGCGCTGCTTCGGCTTCCCCATGTTGAAAGGAGCGGCCACGATCTGGACCGGTAGCGTGAGGAGGCGCGCGAACCGGAGCGCAAGCGGCACCGGCTGCCCCTTGGGCACGAAGCGCACCCCATGCTGGGCGAGCACCAGGCCCGCCCGCGAAAGCCGCCAAAGATTGGTGATTGCGTTTGCCATGCTGGCCCAAGCGGTACTTGGCCCGCCCGCCCCTGGCAAGCCGCCTCGTCGGACAGAGTTGCCGATATTTCCATTGTGGATCACGGGGATGATACAACTCTTGATCTGCAGCAGTCGGGGGCGCGTCCAGAATCGGGCTAGAAAGCCTTGAAGCCCATGAATTTTGTTCACGGCGCCGACAGTGCGCGACGAGACCCAAGGACACGAATGACCGCCGAGCCGAAGCTGCCGAAGTTCATCCATTTGAAGACGCACTCGGCCTATTCGCTGCTCGAGGGCGCGCTGCCGATCGGCAAGATCGCGAAGCTCGCCGAAGCCAACGGCATGCCGGCCATCGGCCTCACCGACACCAACAATCTGTTCGGCGCGCTCGAGTTCTCGGACAAGCTTTCGAGCGCAGGCATCCAGCCCATCTCTGGCGGTGCTTTCGATACGGACTTCGGCGACGGCACGCCGGCGGGTGGAGCAGCCGCTCTGATGCGGGTGGGGCAGAACGAGCCGCCGGTGCGCCCGGCGGGGCCGCTCGCCCTCTTTGCCTCGAATGCCGATGGCTATGCCAACCTCATCAAGCTCGCGAGCCAGGCCTTCCTGCTACCCGATCCGGTCGATCCCACGCACATCAAGATCGATGCGCTCGCCGAGCACAGCAAGGGTCTCATTGCGCTCACCGGTGGTCCTCTCGGTCCCATCGGCCGGGCGCTCTCGGAAGGGCAGGCCGATCTAGCGCGGGATCGCCTCATGCGGCTCCAGCGCATCTTCAACGGCAGCCTCTACGTTGAGCTGCAACGCCACGGCCTGAAGTCGGAGGAGGAGATCGAGCCGCAGCTCATCGCGCTCGCCTACGAGTTCGGAATCCCCCTGGTCGCGACCAACGAGGTCTACTTCGCAACGCCCGACGACTACGAGGCCCACGATGCACTCATCTGCATCGCCGACGGGCGCATGGTGACCGAGGACAACCGCCGCCGCGTCACGCGGGACCACTATTTCAAGAGCGCCGATGAGATGGCGGCGCTGTTCGCGGATCTGCCGGAGGCGCTGGAAAGCACCATCGAGATCGCGCAGCGTTGCGCCTATCGCCCGATGAAGCGCAAGCCGATCCTGCCGCGCTTCGTTGCTGCCGCCGACGCTGTGGGCATGAGTGATGAAGAGATGCTCGCGGCGGAGGCCGCCGAGCTCAATCGCCAGGCCGAGGAGGGCCTGCGCGCGCGCCTCGCGGTGAACGAGATCGCGCCGGGCTTCACTGAGGAGGACTACAGGAAGCGCCTGGCCTACGAGCTGGACATCATCGCCCGCATGAAGTTCCCGGGCTACTTCCTGATCGTGGCGGACTTCATCAAGTGGTCGAAGGCCAACGGCGTGCCGGTGGGTCCGGGCCGCGGCTCGGGTGCGGGCTCGCTCGTCGCCTGGTCGCTCACGATCACCGATCTCGATCCCTTGCGGTTCGGCCTGCTGTTCGAGCGCTTCCTGAACCCCGAACGCATCTCGATGCCGGACTTCGACATCGACTTCTGCCAGGAGCGGCGCGACCGCACGATCCGCTACGTGCAGGAAAAGTATGGCACGGACCGCGTAGCCCAGATCATCACGCACGGAAAGCTGCAAGCCCGCGCCGTATTGCGCGACGTGGGCCGCGTGCTGCAGATGCCGTACGGCCAGGTCGACCGGCTCTGCAAGCTCGTCCCCAACAACCCGGCCAATCCGGTGACGCTGCGCGAGGCGATCGACGGCGAGCCGAAGCTGCAAGAGGAGCGCGACGCCGATCCACTGGTCGCGCGCCTTCTCGAGATCGCCGAGAAGCTCGAAGGCCTCTATCGCCACGCGTCCACGCACGCCGCCGGCATGGTGATCGGCGACCGGCCGCTCGACGAGCTGGTGCCGCTGTATCGAGATCCCAAATCGAACATGCCCGTCACCCAGTTCAACTGGAAGATGGTCGAGGCGGCAGGCCTCGTGAAATTCGACTTCCTGGGCCTCAAGACGCTGACGGTGCTTACCAAGGCGGTGGAGCTGGTGAAGCGTGGCCGCGGCATCGAGATCGACCTGCTCGGACTGCCGCTCGACGACAAGCCATCTTACGAGCTGCTGGCCAAGGCCGATACGGCGGGCGTGTTCCAGCTCGAAAGCACGGGCATGCGCGAAAGCTTGAAGCGCCTGAAGCCGGACCGCTTCGAGGACATCATCGCCATGGTGGCGCTCTATCGCCCCGGCCCCATGGACAACATCCCGACCTACATCAACCGCAAGCACGAAGAGGAGCCGGTCGACTACCTGCATCCGATGCTGGAGGGCATTCTGAAGGAGACCTACGGCGTCATCATCTATCAGGAGCAGGTCATGCAGATCGCTCAGGTGATGGCAGGCTACTCGCTCGGCGATGCAGATCTTCTGCGCCGCGCCATGGGTAAGAAAGACAAGGATGAGATGGCGAAGCAGCAGGCGCGCTTCGTCGATGGCGCGCTGAAGAACGGCGTGAAGAAAGAGGACGCCGTCTACATCTTCGAGCTGGTGGACAAGTTCGCAGGCTACGGCTTCAACAAATCGCACGCCGCAGCCTACGCGCTCGTCAGCTATCACACGGCCTACATGAAGGCCAACTTCCGCGAGGAATTCCTGGCCGCCTCCATGACGCTCGACGCGGGCAACACCGACAAGCTCGCCATGTTCGCGGCCGAAGCCAAGAAGAGCGGCATTCGCGTGCTGCCGCCTTGCGTCAACGCCTCGGGCGTGGAGTTCCTGGCGGAAGCGCCCAAGAAGGGCGAGGCCCATGGCGCCATCCGCTACGCGCTGGCTGCGCTGAAGAACATTGGCGCCAGCGCCGTCGAGACCATCGTCGAGAGCCGCAACAAGAAGGGCCCCTATACTTCGCTCGCCGATTTCGCCTCCCGCATCAACACAAAGGCCGTGAACAAGCGCGCGCTCGAAACGCTTGCCGCTGCAGGCTCCTTCGACGTGTTCGAGAAGAACCGCGCGCTCGTCTACGCCAACGTCGAGCAGATGATGACGGAAGCGGGCAAGAAGGCCGACGACGAGAGCACGGGGCAGGGAAGCCTGCTCGGCGGAATGGAGGCGAACGCAACGCCCGTTGTGCTGAAGCTCAAGCCGGCCGAAGCATGGACGCCCATGGAGAAGCTTCAGGAGGAGTTCGACGCAATCGGCTTCTTCCTCTCCGGCCATCCGCTCGATCAGTACGAGAAGGCGCTCGCGAAAATGGGCGTGCACCGCTACGTGGACTTCGAGATCGCGAGCGCGCGCGGCGTCACTGCGGGCCGTCTCGCCGGCATCGTCATTTCTGCGCGCGAGCGCCGCTCGCAGAAAGGCAACAAGTTTGCCTTCGCCATGTTCTCGGACACCAGCGGACAGTTCGAGGCCGTGATCTTCTCCGAGACGCTGGCCAATTCGCGCGGCCTCCTGGAGGCAGGAACCGCAGTCCTCCTGAACGTCGAAGGCGAGCGCGACGGCGACGCGTTGAAAATGCGCGTTCAGGATGTGAAATCGCTCGACGAGGCGGTTGAGCAGATCCCGCGATCCGTGAAAGCGATCCTCGATGGCGACGCGCTCGCGAAAAATCCTGCCCTCATCGAGCAGGTGAAGGCTCTCCTCAGCCCAGGCAAGGCCGAGCTCAAGATCGAGCTCCAGCTCCGCGACTACGAGCGCCCCGTGCCGATTTCTCCGAGAGGGAGATACGATTTGTCGGCCAAAACCATAGGTCGCATGACGACCGTCCCGGGCGTTATCGAGGTGACGGAAACCTGACGTAGCCGGCACCCGCGAGAGGCCGGAACAAACGCTGCGTCCCGGCGTTTGCTAGGCCATGCTCGATACTGTGGGTCAAGATGCGTTGTGGGAGCGTTTCGCGGGGGATGACACTTCCACCGAGTTCGTTCGCGTGGACGGCGACCAGCACGCGGCGACGATCGTATGCCTCCCCTGGCAGATGCCGTACCGGCTTGCGAAGGCCGCCCGCATCGTGCCGAAGCCGTTTCTCGCCTGCTATGAGATGCCACGCGCCATCGTCAGCTCGGAGCCAGAATTGTGCATTCGCGCGCTCAACGGCGTAATCGAGGACGCCACACAGGTTGCCGTGCGCGCGAAAATTCCACCTCGTGAGCTTCTGGTTGTCGGTTTGAGCATCGGAAACGCAGCCGCGACCCTGCTCGCCAACAAGTTGGGCGCCCGTCTCTGCTCCATCGCCTCGGCCGATCGCGGCGACCTAACGCTTTGGGAAAGCCCGGCCGCACGTCACGTAAAGGAGCGGGCGGAGGCCAAAGGCTACCGCTTGAGCGACTTCACACAGTCGCTCCAAGGCATGCATACCGTGGACAATCTTGCCAATCTCGCGCCCGGAAGCCGCTTCGTGGTCGGTCTCAGAGACGAGTTCCTGCCGAAGGCACGACGCGAAGGCCTCGTGCGCGCGGTGCAACGCGTTCTGCCGTCGGCCGAGGTGTCGTATGTCGATAGAGGCCACATCGGCACCATGACGGAGGCTTTGCGGCGCGGGTTCGTCTAGAGCGCGCAAAAACGCATTGCGCCTTTCCCGCACCCGTGTGTGACTTGCCGTCGACAGCGTGTGCCAAATGCACGCCGTATCTCTGCTGAAATATCACACGTCTCTTATTTTCCTGGGTGAATCGTGGTGCACTGAGGACCTAGACTACTCTGCGGGGAGTGTAGATGTTTCCGATTGGTGACGACAACAGCGCCCGGCGCTCCGTTCCCGTGGTCACCTACGCGCTGATCGCCATAAACATTCTGGTCTTCCTGCTGGAGCTGCAGGAAGGCGAAGGCTTCATTCGCAAGTGGGCCTTCATCCCCGCGCGCTTCTCGGGTGACCCGGCCAGCGATGCGGCAACGCTCTTCTCAGCCATGTTCATGCACGGCGGCTGGCTGCATCTCGGCGGCAACATGCTCTACCTCTGGATCTTCGGCGACAATGTCGAGGATCGCTTCGGATCCGTGCGCTATCTGCTGTTTTACATTGCGGCAGGCCTCGCGGCTTCGTTCGCGCAGTACGCCGTCAATCCCGCATCCTCGATCCCGAACGTCGGCGCCTCCGGCGCGATCGCAGGCGTGCTCGGCGCTTACATCCTGATGTTCCCGAAGGCGCGCGTGGATGTGCTGCTCGGCCGCCAAGTCGTCGCGATGCCCGCCTTCATCGTATTGGGTTTCTGGATCGTCCTGCAGCTCGTGAGTGGCGTGGGCTCCATCGCCGACACCGCCCAGACCGAGACTGGCGGCGTCGCTTACATGGCCCATGTCGGCGGCTTCGTTGCGGGGCTGGTGCTTGGCGTTCTCTTCGGCGGACTGCGCCGCCCGGATCGAATTGCGTGACGTAGCGCCGTGTCGCATCGCGTGCTGTGCTGCAGCATATTATGCTGCAATGCAATAAAGTTACGGAAGGCCCGCATTTGCCGAAAATCTGCGCGTATTGAAAATACATCCTTGTGACGTTGCAAAGTTTCACTTAGCCTATCGGGAAAAATAAGAAACGGCCTGCAAAGGGACGGACACGTCGAGGAAGGGCACGCGGCCAACGCCGTGATCCGTCTCGAACCCTTGGAGGTCCAAATGCCTGGTGGCTTCGTTAACGGTCCTTTTTCCCTGAAAAAGTCGGCTCTTCTCGCTGCGCTCGGCGTGGCGTGCCTTGCGCAGGGTGCTTCGGCTGGCGGTGAGCAGGCCGAGCGAGTTCGTGGTTATTTCTGTGACGCCAAGGCCGATCAGATCGCCTTCCTCAATTTCAAAGCGCGGGGCGAGACGGAGATCATCGCTGCGAATGAAGTCAACAAGGGCGTGGCAAAGCAGTCCTGCGCGCCGTACCTCCCGGTTCTCGCAATTCCAGGCAAGGAGCAGACCGTCATGAAGGACGGTCTCGTTTACAAGCTGCAGAGCTTCACCTTCCTTCCGGAGAAGGTCGAGCGGTGGAGCGGCACGGTGCTCGGCTCCTTGCAGTTGACCGCCAAGGATCAGGACATCTGAAGCCGGCCGCCGCCGGTGCAATTGAAAAGACCCCCGTCAGAGCTCTGACAGGGGTCTTTGTTGTCGATCTGGGTCTGGCGTTTGGAGCGACTACCAGACGGTAGACTTGGCGCCGCCGACCTTGCGCTTCTTCGCCGGCGATGACGAATACGACGAGCAGAAGAAGAAGCATCCGCCGCTCGATTCCTCGACCACCTCGGGCTTGGGCCGCGGAGTGGGCTTCGAGATCTTCGCAACCACCTCCGGCATCTGCACCACGAAGTCCGTGCCGGCATAGCGCGTCTCGCTGCGGGCCATGTCGTAGCTCGAGACGATCAGCGTGGAGCCGGGCTTCATCACTTCCGCGATGAAGTCGGATGCCTCCTTCGGCAGCTTGATCCGGTCGAGCGTGCGTGCAGCCTTTGCCGTGTCGGTCTGCTGCGGCTGCGGGATCTGCTCCGCCTTGCGGGTCTTCTTGCGCGAGCCGAGGTCGTCGTCGAGGCTGCTGAGGCGCGTCGAGTACTCGTTCACCTCCGTTGCCGTCCAGGTGAGCGCTGTCTTGCTCTCATCCTTCCAGCCCGTCGCGGTGAACACGAACGTGTCGAGCGGCACGTCCGGGTTATCAATCGTGGCCTGCAGCTCGAGCACCCGCTCGAAGCCCTGGCGGATGTGGATCATGCCGGTCTTGGAGCTGATGAACATGGAAACCGGCAACTCGCGGTTAGCCTCCTGGCGATCGAAGGTCGCCACCGCCGATTTCGCGGACGTCTCGGCGACTGCGGCTTCCTTGATCTCAGCCTTCGCGGCCTTCAGGTTCTCCTGAGCCGTCGCGATCGCCTTCTCGGCGGCCTTCGCAGCCTCGTCCGCGCTCTTGGCGGCTTCGGCGGTGCTCTGGGCTTCAGCCGTGAGCGGGGCGATGCGCTCGCGCGCTGCGGCTTCCTGAGCACGAAGCTCCTGCAGCTTGTCGGCGCGGATCTTCGCTTCGTCCTTCGGAATGCGCGAGAGGATGGATTTGAGCTTACGCTCCTGCGAGTCGAGTGCGGTTTTGGCCTTGTAAGCGGCGCGCGCGGCGCTGCTCGCCGTCGCGCGGGCCTGCTTCGCGCCTGTCCGTGCGTCGGCCAGCGCCTGGCTGGCGGATTTCTCACCGGCCGTGGCCGCAGTCCGGCGCTCGCCGGCCTTCGTCACGGCATCGACGAGACCCTGGCGCGCAGCGCGGCGGGCTTCGGCAGCACCTTCCAGTGTGCGGCCAGCAGGCTCGGTCGCGGCATGGGCCGAGCTGACGCCCAGCAGCGTTTCCGCAACGTCCACACCCATCTTCACCGCCTTCTCGCCGGTGGTCTCGGCCTTGTCGCCGATCGGCTTTTCAGCCCCGACCGACGGCAGCGCCGTGAACAGGAACGGATGCTCGAACTGCACCGGAGACTGCACATCCGGCGCGATCACGACGCGCTGGTTGAGGTCGGTGAGGTTGAAGAACTTGCGGGCGAAGTCGAACGGCAGGCGCACGCAGCCGCCCGAGGCCGCATAGCCCGGAATGACGCCGCCGTGAAGCGCGATGCCCGTCATCGTCAGGCGCTGCATGTGGGGCATCTTGGCGTCGAGATAGATGTTCGACGTGTGATCGACCTTCTTCTCGAGAATGCTGTAGATGCCGACCGGCGTCTCGTGGCCCGGCCGCCCGGTCGAGACGCGCGTCTGAACGACGAAGCCGCTTTTGTCGTACACGAACATCCGCTGCTGGTTGAGCGAGACGAGCATGAGCAGCGGACCGTCGGCCTGGAGCGGCTTGGCCTGCTCGACAGGTGCGCGGGTGGACTGCCTCGCTCTGCGCTCTGAGGTCTGGGCCTCTGCGGGCACCACTGCGACCTGGGTGAACAAAGCCAGCGCGACAGAGGCGCAGGCAATCTTGGAAAACATGAAATTCGCCCGAGTGCGATGGGACGAGAAATAAAGCACCGTGTACCCCCTGAAGGCCCTTGAAAAACCGTGGCTGGGCAACCCTAAGTGCCCCATGCAACGGTTAATTTGTGGATCATGACGATTTAGACTTCAATAGGTTACCCCGCATCGGTTATCGAATTATCTCCACTTGTTCCGAAATTTGCGCGTGGGCGGTCTCGAACCTCCACAATGGGCGCACATCATGGACTGAACGCGGCAGACTGGGCCGCGTTTCGCAGAAAAACCGAAAACCGTTCGACGAAATTACCGGAGGTAGCCGCGCTTACGGGCGCCAGGGCTTCTGAGGCGCTTCAGCAGCCTCGGCTTCATGCGTCCGTGCACGGTTTATTTCGCGCGTGACGGCAAAAAGCGCCTCTTTCACGCCCACGCCTGAAACCGCAGAGAGCACGAGCGGCTTCTTTCGCGCCGCCTTCTGCAGCTCGGCCACGCGCTCCGCGAGCGTCTCCTCGTCGAGCGCATCGCACTTCGAAAGCGCGACGATCTCTTTCTTCTTCGCGAGATCGCCGTCGTAGGCTTTCAGTTCGCGCCGCACGGTGCGATAGGCCTCTCCCACGTTTTCTTGCGTCGCATCGACGAGATGGAGGAGAACCTGCGTGCGCTCCACGTGTCCGAGGAAGCGCGTGCCGAGCCCCGCGCCCTCGTGCGCGCCCTCGATCAGGCCCGGAATGTCGGCCAGCACGAAATCCCGCTCGCCCGCGCGCACGACGCCAAGATTGGGATGCAGCGTCGTGAACGGATAGTCGGCGATCTTGGGCTTTGCCGCTGACACGGCGGCGAGGAATGTCGATTTGCCCGCGTTCGGAAGGCCCACGAGGCCCGCATCCGCGATCAGCTTGAGGCGCAGCCAGATCGTCAGCTCCTCCCCCGGCAGTCCGGGATTGGCGTGACGCGGCGCTTGATTGGTCGCGCTCTTGAAATGGGCGTTGCCGAAGCCGCCGTTGCCGCCGTGGGCCACCACGAAGCGCTGTCCGACTTCCGTCATCTCCGCGAGCACGGTTTCCTGGTCCTCCGCGAGAACCACGGTTCCCGGCGGCACTTTCACGATGATGTCCTCGCCATTCGCGCCAGCGCGGTTCTTGCCCATGCCATTGATGCCGCGCTGGGCTTTGAAATGCTGCTGGTAGCGATAGTCGATCAGCGTGTTGAGATTGTCGACGCAGGCGATCACCACGTCGCCGCCATTGCCGCCGTCGCCGCCGTCCGGGCCACCGAACTCGATGAACTTTTCACGCCGGAAGCCGACGCATCCGTTGCCCCCGTCACCGGCCTTCACATAGATCTTGGCGAGATCGAGAAACTTCATGGGGTACGTCTCCAGAACATCGCCGTAAGCGGTCGGTTGAGCTCATAGGACTGCGTGGGAAACTCGGCGCGGCGCGCATCGCACCATGCGGTGCAGAGCCCGTTCGCGCGAAAGCCGAGCTTCTGAATCACGCGCCGCGAGGCCGCGTTGTCCACGAAATGACAGCACGTCAGCCGCTTGAAGCCGGCCGTCGTGAAACAATGGCGCACGAGCGCCGAGGCCGCCTCCGTGGCGAAGCCGAGCCCCCACCAGGGTTTGCCGATCCAGTAACCGATCTCTGCCGATCGGTCCTCGTTCGCGACATAGCCGACGGCGCCGATCAGCGTGCCGTGATGCACGACCGCGCGCACGAACTCTTCGGGGCCGAGCGTGTCCATCCACTCGCGCGCGAGCTCTTCCGAGTAGGGATAGGGAATCCGGGCGGTCTGCCGCGCCACATCCCAATCACCCGCCAGATGCGCGAACTCCGGCGTGTCGCTATCCGTAAGCTCGCGCAGAACCAACCGCCGGGTTTTGATCGGCTTGGCCAGAACGGTCCGATGGTTTGTGCTCGTCAGCATGGATGGTCGACGGAGTAATTGGCCTTCGTCGCGAAATTGGTGGCGGAAGCTGAGAAAATCGAGTGCCCTCGACGCGGAGTGTACCGGACCCTGCGGGTCGCTAGAACGAAAAAGGGGGGATGGTGCCCATCCCCCCTCGGCTGTTGGTTAAGCGCGGGCCGTTACTCGGCCGCTGCCAGCTTCTCGGGAAGCACGGAGATGTAGACGCGGCCGTTCTTCTTGGTGTCGAACTGCACCGTGCCTTCCTCGACGGCGAAGATGGTGTGGTCCGTGCCGATGCCGACGCCCGTGCCCGGATGCCACTGCGTGCCGCGCTGGCGGCAGAGGATGTTGCCGGGAATGACGTGCTCGCCACCGTACTTCTTGATGCCGAGACGCTTCGAATGTGAGTCGCGGCCGTTCTTGGTTGAGCCGCCAGCTTTCTTTTGTGCCATAGCGAGAGTTCCTCGATTGGGAGCAGCGTATGCCGCGCTCCGTGATGCTGCTTAGCCAGTGATGCCCGTGATGCGCACGGTGGTGAGGTCCTGCCGGTGACCGCGCTTGCGGCGCGAGTTCTTGCGGCGGCGCTTCTTGAAGGCGATGAGCTTCGGGCCGCGCGTCTGCTCGACGAGCTCCGCGGTGACCTTGGCACCCGACGGCAGAGACTTGCCGACCTTGACGTCAGCCCCGCTGCCGACCAGCAGCACATCCGTGAATTCGATTTTGCTTCCGGCGTCTCCGTCGAGCTTCTCGATCGTGAGAACGTCGTCTTTGGCGACGCGATACTGCTTGCCGCCCGTCTTGATGACAGCGTACATGATTTGCCTCTCTTCGCGCTTTAAGCGCATTGGGTCTCGTCCGCGCCCTGTGGCGGTGCAATTACCTGCACACTTTCAAGGGGTTGCAAAATTTGCAACCTGAGCCTCGGGCAGCGCTCTTGACGCCGCAAGCCCAAAAGCCTGCCGCGCTGGCGCTCTTATGATGGAAAGCCCGTTCAAAGTCAATCTGTTGGGGAAGATGCGCCCTACAACCTGCCGGTGTCGAGCTTTGGCGCCTCGGAACCCCGACCGGCTGCCGAGCGTTCGTCCGGCTGAGGAATGAACCCAAAATCGAGACAAGACGAGCACCCCCGATGGCAGACCCCACAGTGTCGAATTCTTCTCCCCCGCTTCGGCGCGTGCGCGAAGGTGCGATGATTGCCGGCGTTTGCGGCGGTCTCGCGCGCTGGCTTGGCTGGGACCCGACGATCACGCGTCTCGTCTACATCGTGGCGACCGTCGCCTCGATCGGCTTTCCGGGAATCCTGACCTATCTCCTGCTTTGGCTCATCATGCCGCGCGACGGAGCATGAGCCGCAGCCTGCCTTCTCCGTGCACCGCAACAATCCTGTCTTGACGGCCGCTGTTTAAAGCCTACCTCTAGCGCTCGCCCTGCAACACCAGGACATGCGGCCGGAGGCCGCCGTTCCATGCTTTCCTCCGCCACAGCGCACAGCACGCTCGAGCCGATCCCGGTGCTCGAAACCGGCCCTTCGTTCGCGATGGAAACGCTGGTCGCGCACGAGACGCGGGCACATGCGCTCCTCGATCTCGCAACGGGACCGCTTCCGTCTGCCGCCCTTCGCCAGCTCGACAAGGTCTCCCGGCGCTGGCTTGCCAAATGGGAAAACGTCCACCTGGCGGAGATCGACGCCATCGCCGCGCGTCTCGCGCGACCCGGCGCCTACTTTCTTTCCGTGAACTACGAATGGGCCTGCACCTGCCGCGTCGCGCCGGATTCGCGCCGCAAGAGCGCCCGCCTCGTGCGCGTGCTCGATTGGCGCACGCCAGGTCTTGGCCGCCACGTTTTGGCTGCGCACGTGCAGGGTGAGAAGGGGCCGTTCGTGACTCTCACCTGGCCCGGCTACACCGGCGTGCTGACCGGCATGGCGCCTGGCCGCTTCTCGGCCGCGCTCAATCAGGCGCCGATGCGCAAGGCGATCGGCTTCTATGTGCTCGACTGGGCAGTGAGCCGCAGGCGGGTCTGGACGATGCCCCATCCCACGCCCGCGCACCTCCTGCGTTCGGTGTTCGAAACGGCGGCCGATTTCTCCGAAGCCCGGGTGCGGTTGACGACAGAGCCCATCTCGACCCCGGCGATCTTTTCACTCGCCGGCACGCGAGCGAGCGAAACCGTCGTCATCGAGCGCACGGAGACAGACGCCCGCGTTCACGTCGGGCCGAACGTGGCGGCCAATCACTGGGAGGCTCCCGGCTGGCGAGGCCGCTCCCGTGGCGCGCAGAGTGGCGAGCGTGCATCCATGATGCACTGCATCATGCCGGAGGTGGTTCCCGATTTTTCCTGGCTGAAACCACCGATCCTTAACCCAACCACACGTGTTGTGATGGTGTCGGACGCGGCAGAGGGCAGACTGGTGGCACAAGGCTTCGAGGATATGCGCCCCGCCACGGCCGTGCTCGAGCTGTCCTTGTGACGGCAGCACAGAACCGCAAAGTGTTCCGTAGGAAACATGTCACTCCGCGCCGTTCGGTGTAGAGTGGCCGGAATTTTAGGTTGGATCAGGAACCGGGAGGTTCGCCATGGATGACCTCTTTGAACACCTCATGGAGAGTGAGCGCGACAAGTCGATCAACGGCTTCTACACGCACTTCATCGTGTTTATCGCCGTTATCGCCGTCCTTGCGATCATCAATCTGATTTCGGGAGACGCCTTCTGGATTCAGTGGGTTATTCTGGGCTGGGGCACAGGCATCGCCTTTCATGCCTATCAGGTTTTCATCAAGAAGCCCCAGCAGGAGCAGAAGCTGCGCGAGCTACGCTCGGCGCGCGATGAGCAGCGGGCGGCCGCCGCCGGACAACAGCAAACGCCTGCGACGATGGATACGCCTCCTCCCGCGACCGGCGAGGAGCCCGGCAAGCCTGCGGCTTGAGACGCGTTTTTTCGAAAGCGAGCGGTTGCGGAAATAGAAAAGGGCGCCGGATCCAATGGATCCGGCGCCCTTGATCGTTGAGCGAGCCTTTAGAAGAGGCCCTCGATCTGGCCGTTCTCGTTGAGACGGATCGAGTCGGCGCTCGGCACCTTGGGCAGGCCCGGCATGGTCATGATCTCGCCGGTGATGACCACCACGAACTCCGCGCCCGCCGAAAGGCGAAGCTCGCGGACCGGAACGATGTGGCCGGTGGGCGCGCCGCGCTTGGTCGGATCGGTCGAGAACGAGTACTGCGTCTTGGCCATGCAGACCGGCAGGTGCCCGAAGCCCATGGCCTCGAGCTCCTTGAATCGCGTTTCCACCGCGCCGTCGCACGAGATGTCGGCCGCGCGGTAGATCTCCGTCGCGATGGTCTTCACCTTGTCGCGCAGCGGCATCGAATCCGGATAGAGCGGCTTGAATGCGGCCTTGCCAGAGTTCGCAACCTCGACGACGTGGTGCGCCAGCGCCTCCGTGCCCTTGCCGCCGTCAGCCCAGTGCGTGCACATGAAGGCGCGCGTGCCCATGCTCTCCGCGGCCTTCATCACCTCCTGGATCTCGGCGTCGGTATCGGTGATGAAGCGGTTGACGGCAACCACGGCCGGCACGCCGAACTTGCCGACGTTCTCGATGTGGCGCTTGAGGTTCTCGCAGCCCTTGGCCACAGCGGCCACGTTCTCGTGCTTGAGGTCCTCTTTCGCCACGCCGCCGTGCATCTTGAGAGCGCGGACGGTCGCGACGATAACGGCCGCAGCCGGCTGCAGGCCCGCCTTGCGGCACTTGATGTCGAAGAACTTCTCGGCGCCGAGGTCGGCGCCGAAGCCGGCTTCCGTCACGACGTAGTCGGAGACCTTGAGTGCGCTCTTCGTGGCAAGCACGGAGTTGCAGCCGTGGGCGATGTTCGCGAACGGGCCGCCGTGGATGAACACGGGGTTGTTCTCGAGCGTCTGCACCATGTTCGGCATCAGCGCGTCCTTGAGCAGCACGGTCATCGCGCCGTCGCCCTTCACGTCGCGCGCACGCACGGGCTTCTTGTCGCGGGTATAGCCGACGATGATGTTGCCGAGCCGCTTCTCGAGATCCTTGAGATCCGAGGAGAGGCAGAGAATGGCCATCACTTCCGAGGCGACCGTGATGTCGAAGCCGTCCTCGCGTGGGAAGCCGTTCGAGACGCCGCCGAGCGAGTTCACGATCGAGCGGAGCGCGCGATCGTTCATGTCGAGCACGCGGCGCCACTCCACGCGGCGGCTGTCGAGGCCGACGGCATTGCCCCAATAGATGTGGTTGTCGATCAGCGCGGACAGCAGGTTGTGGGCGCTGGTGATGGCATGGAAGTCGCCGGTGAAGTGGAGGTTGATGTCCTCCATCGGCACGACCTGCGCATAGCCGCCGCCCGCCGCGCCGCCCTTCACGCCGAAGCACGGCCCGAGGGAGGGCTCGCGCAGGCAGCACATGGCCTTCTTGCCGATACGGTTAAGGCCGTCGGAAAGACCGACTGTTGTTGTCGTCTTTCCTTCGCCGGCCGGGGTGGGGCTGATGGCCGTAACCAGGATCAGCTTGCCGTCGGGGCGCGTATTCAGCGCATTGATGAAATCGAATGAGAGCTTGGCCTTCGTGGACCCGTAAGGGATGATCGCGTCGGCCGGAATGCCCAGTTTGGCCGCCACCTCGGTGATCGGCTTCATCTTGGCTTCGCGCGCGATCTCGATATCTGATTTCACCGTCACGGGGGTCCCTCCGATTGGACGTTTCTGTGTAGATGCGGCCCGCTTTTTATGCGGGCCGGAGCAAGCCGCGATATTGGCTTTTTGCGCGCGCTTCGCCAAGCGGTTCACTAAAAAATGGACACGATGACGCGACGCAATCTTCACTTCGCAGGTGCGATAGTTGAATGAAGGTGAACATTGCCCGGGCTTGCGGCGGGCAAGCCTCGTTCCGGCGTTTGCAGGGACCGGTCCAAGCGCTCTATATGGCGCGGACGGTTTGCAAGCCCGGGTAGGCAGGCGGCACGAAATTGCAAAATTTGCGAAGACGGCAGGATATGGCGAGCACGGCGAAAGATACCGACATTGATGATCTCGTGACCGTGCGCGATTGGCTTCGCTATGCCACCAGCCGGTTCAGCGAGGCGAACCTTGTTTTCGGCCACGGCACGGAAACCGCCCTGGACGAGGCGGCTTTCCTCATTCTCACCCTTCTGCATCTCCCGGTCGACCAGCTCGAGCCCTGGCTCGAAGCCCGCCTGACGCGCGAGGAGCGCCGCAAGATCTCGGCCGTGCTGGAGGAGCGCATCTCTTCCCGCAAACCGGCTCCCTATCTCGTGAATACGGCCTGGATAAAGGGGCGGCGCTTCTATGTGGACGAGAGGGTGATCGTGCCCCGGTCCTACATCGGCGAGCTTCTGGACGATGCATTGTCGACGGTGGTTTCGGATCCGGACGGTGTGGAGAGCGTTCTCGATCTCTGCACGGGCTCCGGCTGCCTCGCCATCCTGGCGGCTCTGACCTTCCCCGAGGCTGCCGTGGACGCTGTCGACATTTCGCCCGGCGCTCTGGAGGTTGCCGAGCGCAATGTCGCCGGCTACGGCCTCGCCGATCGCGTGACCCTCTATCGCTCCGACCTGTTTTCCGGCCTCGCGGGCAAGACCTACGATCTCATCATTTCGAACCCACCCTATGTGACGGCCGCCGCCGTGGACGCCTTCCCGCCGGAATACAAGGCCGAGCCTCAGCTCGCCCACTTGGGCGGCGAGGACGGCATGGATCTGGTGCGTCGCATACTGACGGAGGCCGCGGCGCATCTCACTCCCGAGGGGGTTCTGGTCGTTGAAGTTGGCATGGCGCGCGATACGCTTGAAACCGAATACCCCGATTTGCCGTTTCTTTGGCTCGATACGGAGCAAAGTGAGGGCGAGGTGTTCGCCCTCCCGGCCGAAGCCCTGAAGCGGATCGGCCGCGGATCGCGATAAGTCTGACATAGCGCGGATGAATCGTGGTCTAGATTGGCGCTCGGACGGAGTGACGGCAATGAACCACGACATCCCGCAGGAAACCGCCTGGAAGCATCGCGAGCTGATGTTGAAGGTGGCACGCAGGCCAGGGTTCTGCTGTTGCTGCGTCTGCCTTCCGAGGGAGGATCGGCGCCGCGCGCGGCGCGTGTTCCGCCTGACCCGCAAGGTCATCCGCGCCTGGGACAAGGAGCGCGAAGCTCATGAGCGCGCCCTCATAACGCCGGACACACGCACATGAGCATCGCGACGCGCAGTCTCGAATTCGGCTCGCGGCTCGCGGCGTTGCTGGGCATCAGCCTCGTTTTGAGCTTTCTCGCGCCCGGGTCTGCGCTCCGCGCGGCAGACGCACCCATCGTCATCAAGTTCAGCCATGTGGCGGCCCCGCAGGCGCACAAAAGCCGCGCAGCCGAGCACTTCAAGCAACTCGCGGAGAGCTACACCAACGGCCGCGTGAAGGTGGAGCTTTACCCGAACTCCCAGCTTTACAAGGACAAGGAGGAGCTGGAGGCGCTTCAGCTCGGAGCCGTGCAGATGCTGGCGCCCTCCGTTTCGAAGTTCGGCCCCCTCGGCATCAAGGCCTTCGAGGTCTTCGATCTGCCCTACATCTTCGCCGGATACGAGGAGCTGTCCGCCGTCACGCAGGGACCCGTAGGGCGCGAGCTTCTCGACAAGCTTGAAAGCAAGGGCCTGATCGGCCTCGCTTACTGGAACAACGGCTTCAAGATTCTTTCGGCGAACAGCAAGCTTCTAGGTCCCGATGACGTGCTGGGGCTCAAGATGCGCATCCAGGCTTCGAAGGTGATCGAGGCGCAGATGTGGGCTCTGGGCGCGCTGCCCCAGGTCACCGCCTTCTCGGAAGCCTATCAGGCCCTCTCGTCCGGCGTGGTGGATGGCACGGAGAACACGCCAGCCAATATGTACAACCAGAAAATGTTCGAGGTTCAGAAGCACGCGACGCTCACCAACCACGGCTATCTCGGCTATGCCGTGATCTCGAACGCGGCCTTCTGGAAAGGCCTGCCGCCGGATATTCGCGCGGCTCTCGAACGAGCCATCGCGGAGACGACGCCAGTTGCCAATGCGCTCGCGCACGAGGAGAACGAGCAGGCACTCGAGCAGATGCGGAAATCCGGCCGCACCACATTTCACGAGCCCACACCCGCCGAGCTGGCAGCATGGCGAGCCGCACTTCTGCCGGTTCACGACGAGATGGCCGGCCGCGTGGGCCGCGATCTGATCGACCGCATCTACGCCGCGACCGGCCACACGGCCCGGCAGCCCGCTATGCGCTGACCAGCACGTCGAACCCGCCCATCGACATTTTCTTTATGTCGAACGGCATCGTCTTGGGATCCATGCCGGCGAGGCGCTCGTCCTTCATCACCTTCGCGTTGACCTGATCGCGGTGAGCGCGCGAGCGATAGACGATCCATGAGAAGACCGCGGTCTCGTCCGGCTTGAGCTTGAGCAGTTTGGGAAACGGCCGGCCGAACGGCATGTCGAGATCCTGGCCCACGCATTCGCGATATTCGAGCGCGCCGTGGTCGCGCCAGACTTTTCCGGCCTTTTTCGCGATCTTGCGATAGTCCTCGATGTTGCTCTTGGGGACGATGAGCACGAAACCATCCACATAGGCCATAGCGCTTCCTTTCTTTGCTCTTTTGCTTCGTTCCCTAAGTAGGAAACGGCGTGCCGGATGGCCAGGGATAGTGAAATACCGAGGGGCGGGTTCGCACGGCCACGGATGGATCGTGACGCGGCGGCGAACTCGTGCGATAGCGGTTTCGCTAGAGAGAAGAAATCCAGGTCACCTAAGGCCGCCAGGGGGAAGCGATGAGCGAACGTAGGGCCAAGCCCGCGCGCATTCTGGATTCGCTCGAGGAAATTATCATCGCGACGCTGCTCGCCTCAGCAACGACGCTCATTTTCGTTGCGGTGGCGCAGCGCTATGGCCTGTCGGGTGTGGCGTCTGTCTATCGATGGTCGCGCGCCGAAGGGATCGAGTGGCTGACGGGGTTCTCGCGCAGCCTGTTCTTCACCATCGCTTATGTGCGCCTTACTTGGGCGCAGGAACTCTGCATTTTCATGGTCGTCTGGATGGCGAAGTTCGGCGCCGCCTATGGCGTTCGCACCGGCATCCACGTGGGCGTCGATCTCCTGGTGGAACGGCTCACCGGGCAATCGAAGCGCATCCTGATCGTGGCGGGGCTGCTCGCGGGCGCATTGTTCACCGTGATCATCGGCACGCTCGGTGCGCATCTCGTCTGGCACATCGCCAGGACGGGCCAGACATCCGCGGTGCTCGAGGTGCCGATGTGGATCGTCTATCTCGCGGTTCCGCTGGGCTCATACCTCATGTGCTATCGTTTTATCGAGGTCGCCTGGACGTTCTGGCACACCGGAGAGCGGCCGCATCACGATCCGGGCAAGGTCGAAGGCGTTGAAACGGCGCCCGACGCGGAGGCCGCCCGATGACAGCGGCCTTCATATTCCTCGCCCTCATCGCCCTGCTCCTCGTCGGCATGCCCGTCTCGATCGCGCTCGGCCTCACGGTTCTCACTGTCCTGTTCGTGGTGACCGACGTTCCGCTCGACGCCGTGGCCTTGAAGCTCTTCACCGGCATCGAGAGCTTCGAGCTCATGTGCGTGCCGTTCTTCATCCTGGCCGGCAACTTCCTCACCCACGGCGGCGTGGCGCGGCGCATGATCCGCTTCGCGACCGCGATGACGGGACACTGGCCGGGCGGGCTCGGCCTCGCGGCCGTGGTGGCGTGCGCGATCTTCGCGGCCGTGTCCGGCTCCTCGCCCGCGACCGTCGTCGCCATCGGATCGATCATGATCCCGGCTATGGTGGCGCGCGGCTATCCGAAAAGTTTCGGCGCTGGCGTGGTTGCCTCCTCGGGCGCCCTCGGCATTCTCATTCCGCCGTCGATCGTGATGGTGCTCTATGCCGTCGCAACCTCCGGAATGGCGGTGAAGGGTCCCGGCGGAGAGCGTGTCTACGCCGCCTCCGTCGACGATCTCTTCATGGCAGGCGTGGTGCCGGGCATCATGCTCGCCACCATTCTGGCGCTGACGACGGTGTGGCTCGCCTGGCGGCGCGGCTATCCGCGCAGCGAGCGCGAATCCTGGAGTGAGCGCTTTTCGGCTTTGGCGGATTGCTTCTGGGGGCTGGCACTCATCGTGATCGTGATGGGCGGAATCTACGGCGGCGTCTTCACACCCACCGAGGCGGCGGCCGTAAGCGCGGTCTATGCTTTCATCGTCGCGGTTTACATCTATCGGGACTTGAAGCTCTCCGACGTTCCGCGCGTGCTGCTCGCCTCGGCCAGCATGAGCGCCATGCTTCTCTACATCATCACCAATGCCGTACTGTTCTCGTTCCTGCTGACGCACGAGCAGATCCCGCAAGCGATCGCGGATTGGCTGGTGGCGCAAGGCTTCGGAAAGATCTCGTTCCTTGCCGTGGTAAATGTCGTGCTGCTCGTTGCCGGCTGCTTCATGGAGCCCGCTTCGGTGACGCTGATCCTGGCGCCGATCCTGTTTCCGGTCGCAGCCCAGCTCGGCGTCGATCCGGTTCACTTCGGCATCATCATGGTGGTCAACATGGAGATCGGCATGCTGACGCCGCCCGTTGGGCTCAATCTCTATGTCGCGAGCGGAATCTCGCGCCTTGGCCTCACCACCATGTCACGCGCGGTTCTTCCGTGGCTCGTGACGATGATCGGCTTCCTGTTCCTGGTGACCTACTGGCCGGACCTCTCGCTCGCGCTGCCGCGCTGGCTCGGCATGATGCGATAGAAAAACCCTCCCCCCGCCTTTGCGGAGAGAGGGTTAGGATGAGAGGCAGCCGCTTGTGCCGCGGCTTGCGCCCTCCCTGCAGGATTTCAAACCATCATCGTTCCGGGCGCTGTCTGTCCGTAACGGGATGCATCAGCCGAATGCGCCCCAGTGGTGCGAGATGCCCGTGCCGATCTCGCGCACGAGCTCGTAGGCCTTCTCCATCGGCTCCAGGATTTCCGTCTCGATGCGGCCGTAGTCGTCGATGCCCTTCGGAAGATACGTCGCCTTTTCGTTGAAGGCGGCGTCGTCGTAAGCGCCCGAGGCCCGCCGCGGGAACGCCTGGCGCACCACGTTGATCACCTCGGGGATCTCGAGCCCGAGAGCTTGCCGAATGATCTGGTCGTGGGTGACCTCGTTGGTCGGCGTGAAGCGCGGAAGCTGCGCGGTGAGAATGAAGATGCGCATGATCAGCGCCGCGCGGATCGCCTGAAGCAGATCGAGCTCCATGCGATGATCGTCGGGCAGCTTGCCGCCTTCGAGGCCGATCTCCTCCAGAATGCCATGCAACTCGATGGCGTCGAGGCGAAGATAGTGGGCAAGGCCGTTGATCTTCTGGGCCCGGTCGTCGTCGAGCAGGTGCTCGGCCAGGAACTTGAAGGCGCCGTCGAGATGCGGCTCCCGTGCCCAGGAAGCGCGCTGCGCCCAGAAGCCGGGATCGAACACGATGGCGTTGACGCCGACCGCGTTGAGGCTCGAAAGCTGCTTGGCACGCGCGATCATCTCGATCAACGGACGCAGGCGCTGCGATCTCTTCGCCATTTCGACGAAGCGCTCGCGATCACTTCCCACTGCCGCGCCGAGCCCGGCCACCACGTTCGCCACATAGCCGAACTGCTGAAGGATGGCGTTGTTCGGAATGGCGCGCATGCGGGCGGGATCGCCGCGATCGGAGTGATGCTCGCCCTGCCTCTTGACCGGGCGTGAGCCCGTCTTGAACAGCAGGTTCGCGCCGAACGCGCCGAGCAGCGCCCGGTAGCCCGGATGCGCGAAGAGCTCCTGCTGGTAGTCGCGAAGACGGAGCTGGAAGTCGAGCGCGAGATTGGTGTCCGTGTAGAACGGATCCTCGCCCTCGCCCGGGTCCTTGCCGCTCATGACGATGGTGGCGAGCGCGCGCTGTGCGAACAGGCGGTTGGCAAAATAGAGATAGCCGTCGCCGCCCTGGAAGCTCGTCTCGTGCTTCACCGGCAGGCCGTGCCGGAAGAAGCGCCAGCGAGATTCGCCGGGGAACACGTAGCGCAGGCGCCGGCGGAGCGGGCCGGGATGCGCGCCGCGGCCCATGCTTTCGCCGTGCGTGGAGAAGATGAGCGTCTCGACGCCCGGAACGTTCGCCTTCCGCACCACTTCCGCAAGTCCGTGATGCAGGCGCTCATGCGCGAGGCCGGCCGCGATCTGGCCGATGAAGCGGCCCGCGTCCGAGTAGCCGGTCTGCACGGCAAGGCGGCCGCGCTTCGAGACGTACTCGCGATAGGCGTCGGTCGACAGCAGGCGCTCGATGAGGCGCGGGCCGGTCTCGAGCGCGGCCGGCGTCTCGAATAGCGGCGAGATGTCGACGATCTCCGAAACGCCGAACAGCTTGGCGAAATAGACGGCGATCAGGATCGTGGCCGGGCTTTCGCACTCCGCGATCAGGTAGCGGATGGGTGTGTCGGCGTCGAGATGCTTGGCGATCTGGGCGACCATCGCGAACTGGCGGATCGCGGTGGCGTTCTCGAGATCGAGCGTCTCGAAGTTCACATCCTCCGGCTTCACCGTGTTGATCATCTCGACGATGCGGGCCTGCGCCTGCCGCTCCGTGAGATTGCGCGTCCAGCTCTCGTGCACGAAGGCGCGGAACGCGTTGTTGATCTGCACCGCGTTGACGCGCACGTGGATGTGGCTCATGCCGAGGCCAGTGGCGCGCAGCAGGCCGGCGAGCGCCGTCACGGCGACCTTGGCCTTCTTGTCCTCCACCGTGTCCACGATCTGCTCGAACAGCGCGAGCAGCGGCTTGGCGCTGGTGATGGCGTGGCCGTCGCTTTGCGTGATGACGTTTGCGGCCTGCGCCAGCGTGAACCCGTCCTTGCCGACGGCGCTCAGCGCTTTGATCTGCGCTTCCGTTGCCGCGATCGCGAGATCGAGCTTGCCGGTCATCTGGCGCGTGAGCCGCTGGATCTCGCCGCCCTCGCCGAGCAGGGGCTTCAGCGCGAGAAAGCGCTCACGGATGTCCGCGAGCGCCGCCATCTTTTCCTTGAGGCGCACGATGAACGAGAACGACCACTTGATGTCCGTACGCCCGTCGAGGTCGTATCCCACCCACGACGCGAACGTTGCGAGCTGCGGGTCGGCCTTGAGCGCCTGGGCGCCATAGCTCGCGTAGGCGGTGTCGAAGAAGTCGGTCAGGAGGTCGAAATAGGCATCCCGCAAGCTGCGGATCGCGCTCTGGACGCGTGCGTGCTCGTACTCGAGCGTCAGGTTCGGATCGGGGCGATGCGGTAGCCCGATGGTCTGGCCCTCGGCCGAGCCGGAGATGGCGATCTCGGCCATCCGGTTCGAAAGGGCTTCCGACAGTCCGAACGTCGGATGCGCGGTGAACACAATGCCGTTACGGGCGCGGGCAAAGCGCGCCTTGAATGCCTCGAAATCCTTGCCCGCTGCGGTCTGGGCCACGAAGTCGGAGAATTCTTTGCGGGTTGCAGCCTCGCTCTCCACGCCGATCTGCTCCTTGAGCAGGAGCGCGCGGTGGACGCAGGCGCTGTCCATCAGGCGCGTTGCGAGCGTTTTGAGATCGTCGAAGCTGATCGCGCCGGATTCGAGCTTTCTGGAAAGGTCGAAGGCGATCGCCACGATCGGATTGAGCGTCGGCTGATCGGGAATTTGCGAGCGAAGCGCCTTGAGCTCGGCGCGAAGGGCGGTTTCGTCGATCTTGGAATAGCCGGGGGACGGCTTGTTTGACATCGTGTTCTCCACATCCGCCCCGGAATAGCGGGGCTCGCATCTCGAGAGTCCCAAGGCAGGGAGAGGGGCCCGGCGGCCTTTCGGACCGCCGGGTCGTCTGAGCCGGATCTGCCATCGGGCGCAGCGCCAGCTCTGACCTAAAGTGCATCCTGAGAAGTGGGAACCGCTTCTCAGGAATGAGCACGTAAGCGCAGGGCCCTACGCGGCCTTGCGCGCTGCCAGGACCTTCTGCACCGTCGCGCCCATCTCGGAAGGAGTAGGAGCGATCGCGACGCCGCAATTCGCCAGGATGTCGACCTTCTCCGAAGCCGACTCGCCGAACGCCGAGACGATGGCGCCCGCGTGGCCCATGCGGCGGCCCTTCGGGGCCGAAAGGCCCGCGATGTAGGCCACAACCGGCTTCTTGAAGTGGTCGCGGATGTACTCACCGGCCTCGGCTTCCTGCGGACCGCCGATCTCGCCGATCATCATCACGGCGTCGGTCTCGGGGTCCTCGGCGAAGTGCTCGAGAACGTCCTTGAACGACGAGCCGTTGATCGGGTCGCCGCCGATGCCGACCGAGGTCGAGACGCCGATGCCGAGCGCCTTGAGCTGGGAAGCGGCCTCGTAGCCGAGCGTGCCCGAGCGGCCGACGATGCCGACGCGGCCGGGCATGTAGATGTGCCCGGGCATGATGCCGAGCATGGCCTTGCCCGGCGAGATGG
Organism: Hyphomicrobium zavarzinii ATCC 27496; assembly: GCF_000383415.1. Lineage (GTDB taxonomy): Bacteria > Pseudomonadota > Alphaproteobacteria > Rhizobiales > Hyphomicrobiaceae > Hyphomicrobium_C > Hyphomicrobium_C zavarzinii. The sequence goes on from NZ_KB911256.1 coordinate 499,766, forward strand.
TGCCGGCGCAGTTCGGACCCGTGAGAACCATACGGTTCTCTTTCTTATAGCGGCGCATGTAGCGCTTCACGCGGATCATGTCCTGCGTGGGGATGCCGTCCGTGATGCAGACGCAGTACTTGATGCCCGCGTCGGCCGCTTCCATGATCGCATCCGCCGCGAAGGGCGGCGGCACGAACACGATGGAGGCTTCCGCCTTGGTCTCGTCCACGGCGCCCTTCATGGTGTTGAACACCGGACGGCCGAGATGAGTGCTGCCGCCCTTGCCGGGCGTCACGCCGCCGACCACGTTCGTGCCGTAGTCGATCATCTCCTGCGCGTGGAAAGTACCGATGCGCCCCGTAAAGCCTTGCACGAGGATCGGCGTATTTTCGTTGATGAAGATGGCCATTCTCGTTCCTCCCTACGCGGCATTCTTGGCTGCGGACACAGCCTTGTTCGCGGCGTCTGCCAGCGTCTCCGCGCTGATCATGGTGAGGCCGCTCTGATCGATGATCTTGCGGCCCTCCTCGACGTTGGTGCCAGCGAGGCGCACGACGATCGGAATCTTGATGTCGAGCTCCTTGATGGCGTCGACGACGCCCTTGGCCACCCAGTCGCAGCGGTTGATGCCGGCGAACACGTTGACGAGGATCGCCTTCACGTTCTTGTCGCGCAGCACCGCCTTGAACGACTTCGTCACGCGCTCGGGGCTTGCGCCGCCGCCGATGTCGAGGAAGTTCGCGGGCTCGCCGCCGGCCAGCTTGATCATGTCGAGCGTGGCCATGGCGAGGCCGGCGCCGTTCACGATGCAGCCGATGTCGCCATCGAGGCCGACGTAGGAAAGACCGCGGTCGTTGGCGTAGGTCTCGCGCGGATCCTCCTGGCTCTTGTCGCGCAGCTCCGCGATCTGCGGACGGCGGAAGAGCGCGTTCTCGTCGAAGCTCATCTTCGCGTCGAGCGCGACGACCTGCTTCTGCTTGGTGATGACGAGCGGGTTGATCTCGAGCATCGAGGCGTCGAGGTCGCGGAAGGCGCGGTAGCAGCCGAGGATGACACGCTCGAGCTTGCTGATGATCTCCGGCTCTGCGCCGAGACCGAATGCGACTTCACGAGCCTGAAAGCCCTGCATGCCGACCGCGGGATCGACCTGCACCTTGATGATGGTGTCGGGCTGGCTGTGGGAGATTTCCTCGATGTCCATGCCGCCAGCCGCCGACGAGACGACGACGATGCGCTCGGCGGCACGGTCCATCACGAAGGAGAGATAGATCTCCTTGTCGATGTCGGTCGCTTCCTCGATGTAGAGGCGCGAGACGAGCTTGCCCGAGGGCCCGGTCTGCACCGTAACGAGCTTCTTGCCGAGCAGGCCTTCGGCCGCGCTCTCGATCTCGCTATCGGACTTGCAGACCTTGATGCCGCCGGCCTTGCCGCGCGCACCTGAGTGGATCTGGGCCTTGACGACCCACCGCGATCCACCGATTTCGTTGGCGCGGTAGACGGCCTGTTCCGGGCTGTAGGCGAGGCCACCGCGCGGAACGGGCACGTTGAACTTCGAAAGAAGCTCCTTTGCCTGGTACTCGTGAATGTCCATTTCGGACCTCCTTGGGTGTTTCCTGCAGGCTGCCTGTTCTTATTTTGCGCGGGCTGCTTCCGCGGCCTTGATTGCGGCGGCCGTGGCGATGAGGTTCTTCGCCATCTTCTCTGAGGCGGCGTCGATCATCTTGCCGTCGAGCGAAGCAGCGCCCTTGCCCTGAGCCTCGGCTTCCTTGAGGGCGACGAGGATGCGCTCGGCGCGCTCCACTTCCTTCGCGGTGGGCGAGTAGATCTCGTTGGCGAGCTCGATCTGCGAGGGATGGATGGCCCACTTGCCTTCCATGCCGAGAGCGGCGCCGCGGCGCGCAGCGGCCTTATAGCCTTCCGGATCGTCGATGCCGCCGAACGGGCCGTCGATGGGACGCAGGCCGAACGCGCGGCAGGCGACCGTCATGCGCGACAGCGGGAAGTGCCACTGGTCGCCCGGATAGTCGGGGTTCAGGCCGCCGATGACGACGGTACGGGCCTTGTTGAAGGCCGAGTAGTCGGCAACGCCGAAGTGCATGGACTCGAGGCGGCTGTTGGCCGACGCGATCGCCTCGACGTTGGCCATGCCGAGCGGGGTCTCGATGAGGGCTTCGGTGCCGATCTGGTTCTTGAGGCCCTTGGCAACCTCGATCTGGCTGACGATGCACTCGACCGTGTAGACGTCGGCCGGGACGCCGACCTTCGGGATGAGGATGGTGTCGAGCTTCGAGCCGGCCTGCTCCACGATGTCGACGACGTCGCGATACATGTAGTGCGTGTCGAGGCCGTTGATGCGGACGGAGACGCTCTTGCCAGCGCCCTTCCAGTCGAGATCGTTGAGGGCCTGGATGATGTTCTTGCGGGCCTGCTCCTTCTCGGGCGGAGCGACGGCGTCTTCGCAATCGAGGAACACGTAGTCAGCGGCGCTCTTGATTGCGCGATCGATCATCGTCGGGTTCGAGCCCGGAACGGCGAGATACGAACGCTGCAAGCGCTGCTTACGCGTGGGGTAGAGAGTGAAGCTCATGGGGGCGTTTCCTCTGAGTAAGACGTTTATTCTGGATACGAAAGCGGAACGGTCCGAAACGGCCCGAGACCGGGGGACACGTCGATGTGTGGTGGAGATTGAGGAAAGGCGGCGCGCGAGATGCGCGCCGCCTTGAAGATCAAGCAGCCTTGGAGAGAGCGGGCTTGGTCGCCGTCTTGCTGAAGTACTCAGCCGCAGCACCGGTGCCCGAGCCGAACTTGATCGGCACGCCGCAATCCTTGAGCGTCATTTCGACGTTGAACAGGGCGCTGCCGATCATGCCCTCGTCGAGGGCGCCGAGGTGACCGATGCGGAACACGCGGCCGTTGAGCTTGTTGAGGCCGGTTCCGAGCGACGTGTTGTAACGGTAGTAAGCCGTCTTCAGCACGTTGTTGGCATCGATGCCCTCAGGCACGACGATCGCGGACACCGTGTCCGAGTGCCACTTCGGCTCCTTGGCGCAGAGCTTGAGGCCCCAGGCGTCGACCGCAGCGCGCACGCCCGAGGCGAGACGCGTGTGGCGGGCAACGATGTTATCGATGCCTTCGGCGAAGATCAGGTTGAGCGAAGCGCGCAGGCCGCGGATGAGCTGCGTGGCCGGCGTGTAGGGGAAGAAGCCAAGATCGTTGGTCTTGATCATGTCTTCCCAGGAGAAGAAGCAGCGGTTCATGCGGCCGTTGAGGCTCTTGTTGGCGTCGAGAGCCTTCTGGCTGACGGCGAGGATGCCGAGGCCCGTCGGAAGCATGAAGCCCTTCTGCGAGCCGGAGACGCAAGCGTCAACGCCCCACTCGCCCATGCGCATGTCGAGCGAGCCGACCGACGAGACGCCGTCGACGAAGAGGAGCGCGGGGTGCTTGGCGGCATCGAGCGCCTTGCGCACGCCGGCGATGTCGGAGGACACGCCCGTCGCGGTCTCGTTGTGCGTCGCGAACACGGCCTTGATCTCGTGCGCGGTGTCCTTGGCGAGGATGTCGGCATACTTCTCGAGCGGAACGCCCGTGCCCCACTCCTCGTCACAAAGAACGACCTTGAGGCCGAGGCGCTCTGCCATGTCGACCCAGAGCAGCGAGAACTGGCCGAAGCGGCTCATCAGAACCTTGTCGCCGACGGCGAGGGTGTTGGTGATGGCCGACTCCCAGGCGCCCGTACCGGACGAGGGGAAGATGAAAACGCGGCCGTCCTTCATCTTGAAGACCTTCTTCAGGTCCTCGAAGATCGGCAGCGTGAACTTCGGGAATTCGGGGCTGCGCATGTCCTCCATGGGGATGTTCATCGCCATGCGGACGGCATCGGGAACATTGGTCGGGCCAGGAATGAAGAGGTGCGGCGTCACCATGGTCATAGTCGTCTCCTCCAGAGTCGAGCTTCGAGTTTTTTGCCCCAATCTTAGCTTCTTGGTTGCGAAGCGTCAGCCCATAGCGGCCGGGCGTCGCGCAAAAAGGTCAAACTAGCGCGGCTCGCGCAAAAAAGGTCCGTGTCCTTCATTGCGAGAGCGTTGAGTTCACTGTGCGTCGTGATTGGTCTCCGGATGAGCTACCGGTTGGATGCGCTGAGCGCCTTGAAGGCAACTCGTAAGCATCCTCTTAACGGTGCACAACACCCGGAGGGGCGACGTCAGAAAATCTCTTGGGTAGGCTTATGAGCGGTGTTGCCTGCGGTGGGAATTGCCCACTTGGGTAGTTTTAGGCCTACCCACCCTGCGGCTTAAGTGCTTCGAGCAGAAACCCAAACCGGTTATCCGACAAGACGCGGGAAGTATCAACGGTCATCGCGCACGGATTGCCGTGCCATGAACAGCGCGACCGCCATCGCGCGATTGTTGACGTTGAGCTTATCGTACAGGTTTTTCAGGTGGTACTTCACCGTATTGCGCGAGATGCCGATACGGGCCGCGATCTGAAGATTGGACCAGCCGTCCGCCAGCGCTGCGAGCAGCTCGCGCTCGCGCACAGTGAGCACGTCGAGCGGATCCTTGCTCGCTGCATCGATGTCTACGTACGGAAACGAAACACGCCCGTGCGAAACGGTCGAGATCGCCTCGAGCAGAACCTCGGGCTCGTCGCTCTTCGACATGAAGCCCCACGCGCCCGCCTTGATGGTGCGGCGCAGCACTTCGGTGCCCGGCTCGCCCGTGTAGACGATGGAGCGGACTGAGAGGTCGCGTTTCTTGATCTCGGACAGCAGATCGCCTCCGATCATGTCGGGAAGCTGCCAGCCGATGATGGCGATGTCGACGGCCTGGCTTTCCATGAGGTTGAGCAGGGCCGCCCCTGTTGCGACGGCGGCCACCACCGTGAAACGTCCGTCTCGCGAGATGATATCGACGAGCCCCGTGCGAACGACGGGGTTCTTGTCGGCGATGGCGATGTTGCGGCGGCTCTCTGTCGGCATGATGGTTACTTTATCCGCCCAAGCTGCGCCGGAGCCAGCGCGAACCGCCGGTATGGCGAATGCGCCGCGCGTCAGCTGTACGCAGGATTAAGCATGAGTCGTCGGCCCGCGGGCGATCCCCGGTCAATCTCAGGCGCCTGGCTCGCGAAAAGATGTGGTGGCCCGCACCAGCTCGTGGATGATGCCGGGCTCGGTCATGGCGTGTCCCGCGTCGGCTACGATACGCAACTCGGCAGAGGGCAGCGCTTTTTTGAGGTCCCAGGCATTACGGACAGGCGTCACCACGTCGTAGCGCCCGTGCACCAGAACGGCTGGAATGCCGTCTGCCTTGTGAGCCTGCTTCAGAAGAGCGCCGTCCTCTGAGAGAAAGCCGCGGTTGAAGAAGTAGTGGCACTCGATGCGGGCGAACGCGAGGGCATAGGCCGGATTGGCGAACGAGCGCACCCGGATCGGATCCTCGATGAGCGAAAGCGTCGTCCCCTCCCACACGCTCCAGGCTTCGGCGGCGGGAATGTGGACGCGCGGATCGGGATCGGTGAGGCGCCTGTAATAGGCCGCGATCATGTCGCCGCGCTCCTCCGGCGGAATGATGCGCTCGAAAGCGTCCCACGCCTCGGGAAACAGGTGGCTGCAGCCGTTCTGATAAAACCAGTCGAGTTCGCTCTTGCGCAACAGGAAGATGCCGCGCAGCACCATCGAGGTCACGCGCGCGGGATGCGTTTCGGCATAGGCCAGCGCCAGCGTCGAGCCCCACGAGCCGCCGAACAGTTGCCAGCGCTCGATATCGAGGTGGTGCCGCAGACGCTCCATGTCCGCGACCAGATGCCAGGTCGTGTTGTTCTCGATCGAGGCGTTGGGCCGGGATTTGCCGCAGCCGCGCTGATCCAGCAGGATGATGCGGTAGTGTCTCGGGTCGTGGAAGCGGCGCATGGCGGGATTGCACCCTCCGCCAGGCCCTCCGTGCACGATCAGCACCGGCGCGCCGCGCGGGTTTCCGCACTCCGCGTAATAGAGCGTGTGCCCGTCGCCCGTTTCGAGAAACCCGTCGTTGAACAGGTCGCGCGGCGGATAGAGTGTAAGACGCTCTCGGGACGACATCGGCTTTCCAATTCACTTGCGGTGCCCTGAGCGCGCAAGGCCCCGCAGGGCGGCTAGGTGCGCTGGGCCTTCTTGCGCCGCTGGTGGCGCATCTCGCGATCGTAGAGGATTTCGCCGCCCGGTACTCTGATATCGCGCACGAGCTCGAGCAGAGTTTTCTGAGGGCCGGGCGTTGCGAGCGCGACCGCGATGGTCGCCACAGCGCCCGCCGGAAGCCCGATGGCCGCCGCGAGGGCGCTGTCCGTTCCGGTGAGCCCCGCTTCACCCGCGATGATGGCAAGCACAGTGACGCCGAACCCCGTCGCCATGCCTGCGACCGCACCGAAGGCATTGAGGCGCTTCCACCAGATGGAAAGCACGAGCACGGGGAAGGTCGATGCGCCGGTGAGCGCCACGGCCCAGAGCACGAGCTTCAGCGGATCTGTGGGGGCTGCGAGCGCGATCAGGCCCGCGACCGCCGCCGCCGTTCCGAGCGCGAGCCGCGAGACGATGAGGCGTGGGCCCGTCCGTGCCGGCGACCAGCTCAGCCCGTAGACGATGTCCTCGGCCAGGATATTTCCGAGCGCGAGCGCCACCGCCCCCGCGGTCGCCAGCGCTGCCGCCACCACGCCTCCTGCCGCCAGATAGACGAGCGCTGCCGGCATCTCGGCTGCGATGGGCAGACTGAGGAGTACGTCGTCGCGGCTCACGTTGAAGCTCGAGAGCGTGGGGCGGCCATCGCCGGCCACGCTCAGGATGCCGCGCTCCCGCAAAGCGTCGAACCACTCCGGAAAGCGCACCTGCCCCACCGCCGTCACGAGATCGGTGAGGTAGTCGCGCATGAAGATGGCCACCGAGGCGATCGTCAGCATTGCGATGCCGAACAGGAAGGTCGCCCATCCGAGCGACTTGCGGGCTTCATACACGCCGGGAGTGCCCGCGACGCGCGGCAACAGCCACGGCGCGCTCGCGATCCCCGAGAGCAGCGTCAGGATGATGATGACGAAAGCCAGCGGTCCCACGCTGCCGAACGCGTCCGAGTAGCGCTTGGCAATCGGCGCGAGCCCCTCGCCCGGCATGTCGAAGGCAAGCGCGGGGGGCAGAATGATGGGCAGGCCTTGGGCAGCTTCCGCGCGTCCCATCATGCGCAGCACCGGCCCGCTCGAAAGCTGCGGCAGCGGCAGGTTGGTCACGATCACACCGACGATGGCGATCGGCACCAGGAGGGCGATCAACGCCGCGATGCTCTGGGCCGACGACGACCACGCGAACGACCGCATTCCGCCCGCCGCGAGCGTCAGCACGATGACGGCGACGAGCAGCATCACCGCGAGCCCAGACGGCATCGGATAGAACCAGACGGCCGCATGGGCGCCGATCCTGAGTTCCGCCGCCATGACGAGCAGCATCGGCACGGCGAGAATGCCGCCCGCCACCAGCCGGAGCGCCCGGCTTTCGAACCGCTTTCCGAGGTAGCTCGGCACCGTGAATGCGCCGAATTTGCGGAAGAACGGCGCGAGCAGCACGGCCATCACCACGAAGCCGGCTAACCCGCCGATGACGATGCAGAGCGCATCGAACCCAATGAGGAAGAATGCGCCTGTCAGCGCCACGAGCCCCGTCGCGCCGAGCGCCGTCTGCGCGAGCACAAGGCCGGTATAGAACGCGGGCACGCGACGGCCCGCCGCGAAATAGTCGATCGGCTCGCTGCTGTAGGCGGCCAGTCCGATGATGGCGTAGAACGCGATCGGCCCGAGGAACATGGCAAGCCGCAGCGTGCTGTCGGAAACGCCCAGGCCCTCGAGGATGAGAACGAGCAGCGTGAGCGCGACGAACGCGCTCATGAAGATGCCGAAATAGGTGCCGAGCCGCGGATTGACGTATCCGGTCCGATGCGAGAACGGCATGGCCTCAGCGCTCCATGCGAGCGATGTCCCGTGCCCGCGAGGGCGCCGGTCGGGCGAGGCGCACGCTACGCATCCTCGTGCGCGCCGTGCCAGTGGTCGATGGCGTCCTGCCGGTTCACGAAGCTCGCGACCGTGACGACGGCGATCAGCACGAGCCCGTGCAGGCTGAGGAAGTAGCCGAGCGGGAACCCCATGAACTTGGACGAGTTCAGCCGGTCCGCATAGAGCGGCAGCACCAGCATCACCGCGAGAAATGGCAAGAGGCTCGCGAGCATCTGCCACTTCGTGTGCCGCCAGTAGGGTTTTCTCTCGCGCCGTTCGATCATGACGGTGTTCAGTCTCCCCGTTCCTGTCCCGCCATCAGGTGCGGGGCAGATGTGGTTCCAATGAGGCAGAGGCCTGAAGACGCTATTGGATCAGCCGGCCTCAGACCAACTGGCTGTTTGCTCTCGGTCAACTGCTCACCTAGCATCCGGCCATCGGCTCAGAGCGAGTCGGGATTTTAGGTGTCTAGAGGAATTCTACGATGTCGATACTGTCCGAATTCAAGGAATTTGCAATGCGGGGGAATGTTATTGACCTCGCTGTCGGCGTGATCATCGGTGCCGCGTTCTCCCCCATCGTCACCACGCTGGTCGAGAATATCATTATGCCGCCGATCGGCTATATCCTGGCAGGCATAGATTTCAGCGCCCTCGCGATCACCCTCCCGACCCCCACGGGCGACGGCGTGCTGATCAAGTACGGCCTCTTCCTCAACGCCGTTCTCAAGTTCCTGATCACGGCGGCGGCAATCTTCCTGCTCATCCGCGCCATCAACAAGTTCAAGAAGCCCGCCGCGGCCGAGGCCCCGCCCCCGCCGCCGTCGGAGATCTACCTGCGCGAAATCCGCGACGCGCTGGTGAAGAAATAGCGAAGCGAAGGCGTAGCCGGCCGGACTGTCCGGCCGGTTACCCGATGACGTCTCAGGCGAGGGGAGGCGAGGCGCGCCGCAGCGGAGCTTCCGAGCCGAGCACCGCACTACGGAAAGCCATGTAGCTCTGGTCGATACGCGCCGCGTCGGCGTCGAAGCCGGCCACATGCGCGATCGTCGCCTCTGCAACGCGATCCAGCGCCTCCGCGATCTCGGCGGGCCAGGGTGCGAAGCGAACCCCGAACGAGCTTTCGAGAACCCGCCGGGCCAGCCGGTCGTGCACGCGCGCTTCCGCCAGCGAGGCTTGGTATTCCTCGCCCGCCGCCGCCGCGAAGATGGCGCGATCGGCCTCGGATAGGCCGTTCCAGACGGAAAGGCGGATGCTGAGAGAAAGCGCCGTGCCATGCCCGTTGAGACCGTGCCCCGTCGCATACCGGGCGGACCGGGCGACGCCGCTCGCAAGGCTGGTGACGGGCCCTCCAACCTCGGCCGCGTCCAGCGATCCCTCCTGAAGGGAAGCAGCCACCCGCTCCGGCATAAGATCATGGCCTTCGGCACCGAGGGCGCGTGCAACGTCGGCGCCGAGACCCATCGCGGCTACCCGCCGGCCCGAAAGGTCGGCGAGGCCGATGATCGGATCGCGCGACCAGAGCGCAGGGGTACCGCCCGAATGCCCGGCCAGCAGAGGCTTCCAGCCATGCTGCGCGGCAAGGTCGTCCCAGAGCATCTGTCCGCCGCCCACCGTCATCCAGTGCGCAAGATCCCCGGCGCAGAGCCCTGCCGCGCCGGGGAGACCGGCGAAATAGGCGAAGGCAGGGTGAAGGCGTGAGAAATCGTGGGCCGTGCCGTGCACGAGATCGGCCTCCTCCTGGAGGCCGCCCGGTCCGGCAGCAATCTCGATCCGGAACCGCCCGGCCGTCATGGCCTCGATACGGGCAGCAAGACGGCGGGCGCTGTCTGCGGGCCCCTGAGGCGTGTCCGCCCAAGGCATCGACAACCTGAGGAGGCTCGCGCCACCGGTCAGCCTCTCGGCAGGCGGGGAGGCCGCTTGTTCGGCTTGGGCAACGGCCGGGGATGCGGCTGCAACTGCGGCGCCACCGCTGGTGATGAGGAACTCACGACGATCCATCGGCCAGTCTCCAGTCTGCTGTCCAGGCTGCGATTGGGCTGCATCAAAGCCTAACCCAGGCCCGAAAACAACGGCCCGGAGCCACGGAACAGGCCCCCCTTACCGTGTCTTCCGACGATAGATGCCAATTAACCACGTCTTATCCAATGGATACTACCGTATCGAACACGATTGAAAGGTTTGGCGTTCCTTCGACATGCTCCCTGGTGGCGTTGGTAAGAGCAAGACGAACACACTGCTGCAGGAGTACTCGGCGCTGATCGGCGACGCGGTGCTCCGCCAGCGGACTCGTATTGCCGAACGTCAGGCTCGCCTGGAGGCGGAGCTCGCCAACCGCGTCAAATCCGAATTCATCTCCAACATGAGCCATGAGCTGCGCACGCCGCTCAACACGGTTCTGGGCTTTTCGAAGCTTTTGCGACAGCACGGCGAGCGCAAGCTCTCCGACGCCGACATCGTTCAATACGCGGGCTTGATCCAGGATTCCGCCGAGCGGCTTCTCACTGTGATCAACGACATTCTCGACATCTCGAAGCTCCGCAGCGGCACCTACGCGCTCGATGCGTTCGAGGTCGACGTGGGCGCGGTGTTGCGCGATTGCATGGAGGAGGCGGCACCGGCTGCCGCGGAAGCCGGCGTGGAGCTTTCGACGCGCGCGGCCTTCTCGATCCCTCCGATCCGTGGCGACGACGACAAGCTCGCCCAGATCTTCAAGAACCTCATTTCCAACGCCGTGAAGTTCACCCCGCGCGGCGGCACGGTCACCGCCGAGGCTTTGGCGCAAGGCAACGGCGGCGTCATGATTTCCGTCCGCGACACCGGCATCGGCATGACACCCGATGAGATCCGCATCGCGCTCGAGCCGTTCGGCCAGGTCGATGGCGCACGCACCCGCTGGCGTGAGGGCGCCGGACTGGGCCTCACCATTGCCAAGTCCCTAGTTGAGCTGCACGGCGGCGAGCTGGTGATCACCAGCGTCAAGGACAAGGGAACCGACGTAACCGTCACGTTTCCGCCGGCCCATCAGGTTTCGCCCCTCGGCGGACGTGATGCCGTGTTCGGCAACGGCGCCGTCGTTTAATCATCGAGTAGAGCAAGATTATGCAATCCGCGGCCACACCAAAGGAACCCCAGTACCACGTGCTGCCGCGTTCGATCGGCCGCATCGCCTCGGTCACGGGCTCGAAGGCTATTCTGCTGCTCGACGTCACGCACGAGAACGATCCCAAGAGCCGTGCTGATCGCCCGGAGATGGGGACGCTTCTCGCCATCGACGCCGGTGCGACGACCGTGCTCGCGACCGTGTCGGCCTTGAGCGTTCCCGTTCCCGCCCATGGCACCGAGCAGGAGATCCGCATCGCCGAGCTCGGCCTCGTGGGCGAGCTGAAGAAGGCGCCGGACGGCCGCCCCGTCGGCTTCAATCGCGGCACCACCACCTATCCGACGCTCGGAGACCGGGTTCGCTTTGCCACCAAATACGAGCTTCAGCTCACCTATGCCGGCAACGACAAGGAATGCGTGCGCATCGGCTCGATCCGCCAGGACAGCGCCATTCCGGCGATGATCCGCGTGGACGATCTCCTGGGCAAGCATTTCGCCGTCCTCGGCACCACCGGCACAGGCAAGTCCTGCTCGACGGCGCTGATCCTGCGCGCCATCCTCGAGCGCAATCCGAACGCCCATATCGTTCTGCTCGATCCCCACAACGAGTACGCCACCGCATTCGGCGATCGCGCCGAGGTCATTTCGCCCCGCACGCTCCAGCTCCCGCTCTGGCTTCTCAATTTCGAGGAGGCGGTCGAGGTTCTCGTCGGCGACACCGAGCGCAAGGGCGAGATCGAGATCCTTCAGGATCTGATCCCGCTCGCGAAGGCCCGCTACAGCGCCGGCCGCAACAGCGATCCGCAGAAGCTGCGCAAGCCCGGGCTCGACGGCAGCAAGTTCACCGTCGATACGCCGGTTCCCTACCGCATCTCCGATCTCACTAATCTGATCGACGAGCGCATGGGCAAGCTTGAGAACCGCAGGGATCTCGCGCCCTATCGCCAGCTCAAGACCCGCATCGAGACCTTCGTTCAGGACGGCCGCTACGCCTTCATGTTCGGCTCAGTCACCGTCTACGACGGCATGGCGCAGGTGCTCTCCCGCGTCTTTCGCGTGCCCGTGAACGGCAAGCCGATCACCATTCTGGAGCTGACCGGACTGCCGCCGGAGGTCGTCAACGTCGTCGTGTCCGTGCTTTGCCGCATGGCGTTCGACTTCGCGCTGTGGGGTGAAGGCAAGGTGCCGGTCACGGTGGTCTGCGAGGAAGCTCACCGCTACGTCCCTCTCAATTCCCAGATGGGGTTCGAGCCCTGCAAGCGGGCCATCGCCAAGATTGCGAAGGAAGGCCGCAAGTATGGCGCCTCGCTCTGCATCGTGACGCAGCGTCCCGCCGAGATCGACCCCACCATCCTTTCCCAGTGCAACACCGTGTTCGCGCTCCGCATGTCGAACGAGCGTGACCAGGCGATCGTGCAGTCCGCAGTCGCCGATACGGGCACCGGCATGATCGAGTTCCTTCCCGCGCTCGGCGCACGCGAGGCCATCGCCTTCGGCGACGGCGTGCCGATCCCCGTGCGCATCAAGTTCGACGAGTTGCCCGCCAATGCGCTTCCGCGCTCCACGACGGCGCGCTTCTCGGAGAAATGGCAGGAGTCGCTAGGCGACGAGGCGTTCCTCGAAGCGGTCGTCGAGCGCTGGCGCGCAGCCGGCGTGTGCGGACAGCTCGACGCTGCGAGCCAGGCCCAGCTCTTCGCCGAATCCGTCAGCCTTCCGGCATCCGTTGGATTGCCGCGCCGCGCCGAGCCCGCGCTCACGGAGCGGTTCGGTCTTGAAAGAGCCCAGCCTGAACCCGCCCCCGAGCGAACCCACGTCGATCGGCAGGGCCACGAGTTCGATACGCGCCGCGCTCCGGCGCCGGAGCCTCAGGGGCACCCGGTCGCGAGCGCGCCGCGCGAGCCCATGGCCGCCCCGCGTGTGGAGCTGCGCCGGCCGCTTTCGCCGTCGGACGTTCCGCGCACCGCGCCGGCATCGTCCGGCTTCTTGTCGCGCAACGAGCCGCCGTCTCTGTCTCAGGCAGATGCCGCCTCCGCACCGAGCAACCCTCGGCTCGCGCTCAGGGAACGCCTGTTGAAGCCCACCATTCCCCGCTGATCAGCGGCCTGGAAAACCCTCACGCGTCTGCCTTGCGGGTGTCGGCCGGGCCGTCTCTCCAATCGTTCAGCACGTCGAGAATCGGCGTCAGCCCTTCCGTATCCACGAGGCGATAGACCTCCACGTCGCGCCGCGCGCTTTCGCCCCATCCGGCGATGGTGAGCGCCCGTTCCGCCTTGGAAAAGAGGCCGTGATTGCGGAGAGGCGCTGCATCGCGCACGGCCGCATCACGGGCCTCCGCATCGGGCCCGCTCGTCTTGCCGTGCTTGTCCAGCCAAGCCTTGCGAACGGCGGTGAGGTCCGTATCGCTGCCTTCGGCCTCCTCGTCCTTGAGTTTCTGCAGCTCGCTCTTCTTTAGCGGGCCCCATCCCGGCTTCGGCCATTCCACGAGATCGAGATCGTCGAGCACGCCCGCGAGCTGGTTCATCGCCAGCGCCTTTGCGCCTTCCGTCTCGGTGTCGCAACTGTAGAGGTTCGGGATGACGAGATACGAGTGCGTCTTGTGATAGATGAAATGGCGGCGCACCCATTCGATGTCCGCGTCTGGCGCGCGTGCAATGGCGGTCGCGATCGCGGATTGGATTTCGCGCCGCTTGTCGCCCGCCATCTCCGGCCGCCGCGCCGGAGGATTGAGAATGGCGAGCACCAGAAGACCGAAGTCGATGCCGATCGAGGCGAGCAGCGCGATAAGGTCGCGCCCCGTGATCGGATCGCCCGCCTCCGTTGTCGTCGCAGGCTCCGAGCCGAGCGTGACCACGTAATGCATGAGGCTGTACGAATACGCGCCGATGTTCTTCCAGAGGTTCTTCACCGCGTTCGCGACACCCGCGGGCCCTTCGCTGAACGCGGCATCGCGCAGCTTTACATCCGCGGGCTGACCCGCCTGGTCGGCGGCCTGCGTGAGGCGTTGGGCGAGCGTCGGATCGTAGCATGAGAAGCCGGGCTGTCCCGGCGCGACGGACACCGTTTCCGCGAGTGCCCGCATCTCGGCGGCCGTCGATTTTCCGAGCTCGTTCGAGCGCGCCGCGATGTTGCGGGCCGAGCCTCGGATTTGCGAGGCCATGGTCTCGAAATTGCGCTGCCGCTCTTCGACGCTGGCGCCAGCAAGCGATTGCGCGCTCTGGCGGAGCTGCTCCACCTCGGCCTGCACCGGCTCGAGCCAGCTCCGCACCATTCCGTCGCGCAGCGTGGCCACGGAATCGCGCACCCCGCGCCGCGCATTGTAGAGCGGCCCCCGTCCTGCGCCCGATGCCGTGCCGCAGCTCCCGCCGCTCGTCTCCTCGCGAGCCATCTGGCTTTCTGACCACGAGACGACGTTGTCGAGCTGCGAGCGGACCGCGTCGAGGCGTGCGGCCACCACCGCGCTCGCGTCGCGCGCGTCCTCCTGCAGCCCCGAGAGGCCGGTGCGTGTCGCTTCCTGGCCGGAGATCAGGCTCCACCAGAAGCCGTAGCCGAAGCCGATCGACCAGATTGCGAGGAAGACATAGAGCACGAACATGATGACGCGGTCGCTGAAGTCACGACCCGCCCCGAAGGTTTCACGCAGTGCGAGCCACATGAGGAAGGTGAGCGACACCACCACGCCGATGACGAGAATGTCGTTCGGGATCGACATGGATCCCGGCTCGGGGCCGGTGGGCGTGGCCGACACGCCGACGATGAAATCCCGCATGCCGTGCCAGGTCGCATAGCCTGACAGGAACAGCAGCATCAGAGAAGCGACGCCGATCAGCGTGTTGCGCCCGAAGATGTAGTCGAGACGCCGCCGCCAGCTTCCGGTCGGCTTCGATGCGGCTTCGGCCATGACGCAACACCCCCTGGGTACGAGTACCTTGCTCCCAACGGGCGGACTTTAGGGGAAAGCGGCCGGGATGTCGCGGCGCAAGCTTGGAGGCACCGCCGGCAGGAAGCGGGGCGTAGCATCGGCGCAACGGCCGCGTGCAGATCGGCTATCGCTTTTGCTCGCCAGGCCGGATTTCGACGACGCGCGCGCCTTCTCCGATGGGGCCGCGCTTGGAGGCGTCCTGCGCACGCGCCTCGGCGTCGTCCGGGGCGGCGTGTGACGCCTCGCTCGGCCGGGACGCGGCCGGAGCCGGCTGCGGAGCGCCGCCGCCGGCCGTTGCGGCGTTGAGCTGCTCGAGCTTCCGGAAGCGCTTCCACGTCATCGGGATGGCCGCCAGGTAGAGCAGTGTCGCGATCGTCAGCGTGGCATACGGATAGGTCACGAGACAGGCCACCAGCGTCATGGCGAGGATGAAGATGGGCAGCACCCAGTCGCGCACGATCCGCTCGCCGAGCAGCTTTCCGGAGTAGGTGGGGATGATGGAGACCATCATCACGCCGATCAGGATCGTGTAGGCGAGCACGAGGTTGAGCAGCACCGGTGAGGAGCGGAGATCGAGGCCGAGGTGCCCGAGATAGATCGGCAGCAGCACCAGGATGGCGGCGGCCGGCGTAGGCACGCCCATGAAGAAGTCCGATTGCCATTTCGGCCGCTCGTCGTCGATCAGCGTGTTGAAGCGCGCGAGCCGCAACGCGGATGCGAGCGCGAACAGCATCACCGCGATCCAGCCGAGGCTCTTGTGATCGCCGAGACCCCACGTGAAGATCATGATGGCGGGCGCCACGCCGAAGTTGACGAAGTCGGCGAGGCTGTCGAGCTCCGCGCCGAACCGCGAGGACGCCTTGAGCAGGCGCGCGATGCGCCCGTCGAGCCCGTCGAGCAGCGCAGCGAACACGATAGCCGCGAGCGCGAAGTCGTAGCGTCCTTCGATGGACATGCGGATCGAAGTGAGGCCGGCGCATAGCCCCAGCAGAGTGAAGAAGTTCGGCACCATCATGCGCACCGGGATGCGCGCGTGGCTGAACATGCGCCGCCTGCGCCTGCGCCGCGTTTCCTTCTCGAGCTGCGGTACGATCGGATCCATGTCAGCCCTCCTCGCTCCGGCCAGTGAGCGCTTCGGACCCAGCGGGCCCGAAGCAAGCCTCACGTCCAACGAACTTAGTGACGGCGTGCTTCGCGTTCCGGCTCGGTCGAGCGCAGGTCTGAAAGCACGGTCTCGCCGCCGATGGCCCGCTGTCCCACGGCAACCGCCGGGAACGCACCAACCGGCAGATAGGTATCGACGCGCGATCCGAACCGGATGAGCCCGAACCGCTCGCCGACGCCGATGTTGTCGCCCTCGGCCGCCAGCGTCACGATGCGGCGCGCGACGAGGCCCGCGATCTGCACGACAGCGACCTTGGTTCCCGTCGGCGTCTCGATCACGATCGTGCGCCGCTCGTTCTCCTCGGACGCCTTGTCGAGGGCGGCGTTGAGGAATGCGCCCGGAATGTAGAGCGAGCGGATGATACGGCCCGCCAGCGGCGCGCGCTGGATGTGAACGTCGAACACGGACAGGAAGATCGAGATGCGCACGCGCTCCTCGTCGCCGAGGCCCAGCTCGGCGGGCGGCCGCACCTTCTCGATCAGCGAGACCTTGCCGTCGGCCGGCGCGATGATCAGCCCCTCGCGCAGCGGCGTCACGCGATCGGGATCGCGGAAGAAGTAGATCACCCAGCCCGTGATCAGCGCTGCGATCCATCCGAGCGCAGGCCAGATGTAGAACAGCAGCAGCGTTGCGACGAGGCCGATGACGATGAACTTGTGACCGTCGCGGTGCACAGGCGCCAGGCTGTCGGTGATAGTGTCGAGCAATGAATGCCGATCGGACATTCGTCCTCCTGATCCCTCATCCAGCGCGCACGAGCCGCGCGGGAGAAAATTACCACAAAGCGGCGGGCCGGGGACCGGTCCGCCGCAGAATATCGAAAAAACGGGCCGTTAGAATGGAATGGCGACGAAGCGCGTATCCCCCTTCACGTCCTCGACCAGAAGCAGCACGCTCTTGCCGCCCGACTTCTTGACCTTCTCGATGGCCGCCTCGAGATCGGCCGGCGTCGTCACCGGCTCCTGCTGAGCCTCCGTGATAACGTCGCCGGCTCTGATGTTCTTGGTCGCAGCCTGGCTCGAGGGGTCGATGTCGGTAACGATCACGCCCTTGACCTTGGCGTCGAAGCCGAGGCGGCTGCGCACGTCGTCCGTGAGCGGGCTCAGCGTGAGCCCCAGGACCGACGTCGAAGGCTGCTCGGGTTTCTCTTCCTTTTTGTCGGTCGAGGCAGGCTGCGGGTTGTCCTCCTCGTCGTTAAGCGTGCCGACGGAGACCGAAAGCGTCTTTTTCTGTCCTTGCCGCAGAACCTCGACATCGACCGTCTTTCCGATCGGTGCCTGCGCGACGAGCTTCGGCAGGCCGCGCATCGTGGTCACGTCCTTGCCGTCGAACTTGAGGATCACGTCACCGGCTTCGACGCCGGCCTTGGCGGCGGGCGAGTCGGGCGTCACGCCCGCAACCAGCGCGCCCGTGTTCTCCGGCACGCCGAGGCTCTCGCCGATGTCCTCGCTGATCGACTGGATCTTGACGCCGAGCCACCCGCGCTTGACCTGCCCGAACTCCTTGAGCTGCGAGATGACGGCGGTGACCGTATCGGCGGGAACGGCAAAGCCGATGCCGATGGAGCCGCCAGTCGGAGAGATGATGGCGGTGTTCACGCCCACCACCTCGCCGTCCATGTTGAAGAGCGGTCCGCCCGAGTTGCCCTTGTTGATCGCCGCGTCCGTCTGCAGGAAGTCGTCGTAGGGGCCCGCGTTGATGTCGCGCTGCTTGGCGGAAATGATGCCGACCGTGAGCGAGCCGCCGAGGCCGAAGGGATTGCCGATCGCCATCACCCAGTCGCCGACGCGGAGATTGGCCGAGGAGCCGAATGGCACGGAGACCAGCGGCTTCTTGGGCGTGACCTTGAGCAGGGCGAGGTCGGTCTTGGTGTCCCGGCCGAGCACCTTGTCGACCTTGAGCTTCGAGCCGTCGTGGAAGTTGACGATGATCTCGTCGGCGCCTTCGATGACGTGGTTGTTGGTGACGACGAGACCTTCCGTTCCGTCGATCACGAAACCGGAGCCGAGCGAGGAGACCTTGCGTTCCGACGGCGGCGTCCGCCCGCCCTTTTTGTTGAAGAAGTCCTCGAAGAAGTCTTCGAACGGCGACCCCTTCGGCACCTTCGGCAGCGGGACGCCTTCCGGGCCCTTCGCGATCTGGCTGGTGGAGATGTTGACGACGGCGTCGATCAGCTTTTCGGCGATCGGCGCGACCGATTGCGGCCCCCTTTGCTCTGCCGCCGCCGGGGCCGCCGCAGCGAGGCTGCCGGCCTGGAGCGCGGCGAGCGCAAAGGCGAGGGCCGGGAGCCGGCCGAATACGCGTCGCCCAAGAGTGGTCGTCATCGGGAACTCCTTCTCAGACCATGATCGGGGCAGACCTTTTAGGTTCTGGCGTGCGATCCATGGCCGAAACCCATGATCAAGCCGGCCGGAATTGTGTTCGTTCATATCCTCGCCCGGCGCGTCAAGTCGCTTAGGCTCCGGGCTTTTCTTGTTCTGCTCGAAGCTAGAGCGCATGAAGCGGGCAGGACGAGGTCCAGCCCGCTCCAAAGTGTGAGATCGCCGTGAGCCTGTCAACGCGGCTGAGAGGCGGATGGTCAGGAGAAGCTTACCCCCTGACCAGCCAGACGATGAGCGCACCGAGCGCGACGGCCACCCAGCCTGCTCTGCGCAGGCTTTGCTCAGGGGTGGCGGCGGCCGTCGCCAGAAGATAGCGCCCGAGATCGGGTGAGAGCGCCCAGATCAAGCCCTCGATCACGAGCACCAATCCGAGGGCAACGACCAGATCGCTCATTGTTTAGGCAGAGCCGCTCCCGCACCGGCAGGGTCGGAGAAGTACTTGAAGAAGTCGCTGTCGGGCGAGATCACCAAGCGCGTGTCGCCCGGCTTCAGGCCCTGCTCGTAGGCCTGCATCGAGCGATAGAACGCGAAGAAATCCGGATCGCGCCCGAAGGCTTCGGCGAAGATGCGGTTACGCTCGGCTTCGCCCGAGCCGCGCAGCTCCTCACCCTTGCGGGTTGCTTCCGCCTTGATGACGGTGACCTCGCGGTCGGCCGTCGCCTTGATGCGGTTCGCTTCGCCCGTGCCCTGCGCGCGGAACTCGGCAGCCTCACGCTGGCGCTCGGCGCGCATGCGCTCGAACACGCTCTTGAGGTTCTGCTCGGGCAGGTCGGCACGCTTGATGCGCACGTCCACAACCTCGAGGCCGAAGTCGCGGCCCTCTTCGTTCACGTTGGCTGCGATCTGCTTCATGAGCTGCTCGCGGCGGTCACGCACGACGTCCTGGAAGGTCGCGGCACCGAGCGCGCGGCGCATGGCCGATTCCACGATCGGGCCGAGACGCGAGCGCACCGCCCCCTCGAACCGCAGCGTCTGATAGAACTTGAGCGGATCGACGATCTTGTAGCGGGCGAACGCGTCCACCTGCAGACGCTTCTGGTCCGACGCGGTGACTTCCTGCGTCGAGGTGTCGAGGTCGAGGATGCGCTTGTCGAAGATGTCGACCGTCTCGACCAGCGGCAGCTTCCAGTGAAGGCCAGGCTGCTGGACGACACGCTTCGGCTTACCGAACTCGAGCACGAGCGCCTGCTCGTTCTGGTGCACGATGAAGGCCGAGGCATAGACGGCTGCGGCTGCGGCGCCGAGAACGACGACGAGAAATGCGAGGAATGCGCGCATATCAGTTGCCTCCCTCGGTCGTCTGGCGGCGCTGCTGGAGCTGATCCAGCGGCAGGTAGGGCACCACGCCCTGGCCGCTCTTGCTGTCGATGATCACCTTGTCGGTGCCGCCCATCACGCGTTCCATGGTTTCGAGGAAGATGCGCTTGCGCGTGACTTCCGGAGCCTTCTTGTACTCGTCGTAAACCTTGAGGAAGCGGGCCGTCTGGCCTTGCGCTTCCGCCACTGTCTGCTGCTTGAAGCCCTCTGCGCCCTGGAGAATGCGCTCTGCCTCGCCGCGGGCCTCGGGCACCACCTTGTTGGCGTAGGCGAAGGCTTCGTTCTGCAAGCGCTCCTTGTCGGCGCGCGCCGCCTGCACGTCGCGGAAGGCGTCGATGACCTCGCCCGGCGGGTCGACCTTCTGCAGCGTCACCTGGTCGATCTGGATACCCGACTGATAGCCGTCGAGAATTTGCTGCATGAGCTGGAACACGGCAGCTTCCGTCTTCTGGCGTGCTTCCGTCAGGATCGGCTGGATGTTCGATTGGCCGACCACCTCGCGCATGGCGCTCTCGGCCACTTCCTTCACGGTGTTGTCGGGGTTCTGGATGTTGAAGAGATACTGGGCGGCATCCTTGATGCGCCAGTAGACCACGAAGTCGATGTCCACCGTGTTCTCGTCGCCGGTGAGCATCAGGCTCTCTTCCTTGACGTCCTGCACACCCGCGCCGCCGAAACCGCGATCGAAGCTTGCGGAGCGCATGCCCACTTCGATGATGTTCTGGCGCGTGACTTTGGGACGAATGACCTCCTCGACCGGGTAAGGCCAGCGGAAATGAAGGCCGGGCGGCTCCTGGCGCACGTACTCGCCGAACCGCATCACGACGCCGAGCTCATCTGGATCGACGCGGAAGAAGAAGGCATACCAGGCCACGACCGCCGAGGCGACGATCGCCGCGAGGAAGGCCAGGGGACCGGGAATGCCGCCGCCATGCATGACCTGCTTCATGCGGTCCTGGCTGCGCTTCAGCATTTCCTCGAGATCGGGCGGTTGCGAGCCGGGTCCCTGGCCCCAGGGACCACCGCCCCCGCCGCCGCCTTTCCAGCCGCCGCCGTTTCCACCGCCGCCGCTCTGATTGCTCCAAGGCATATGATCTCAGCCCTTCGATTGTGGATGATGGCCGGGAAAGCGCAATGAGGTGACCCTTTCCAAGGGCCCTGGATCGCTTAAGTCCCGGATGGGATTGCGCTTCGCTTATAGGGGAGGAGACCGGTCGAAGCAAATGCGCCGCGTAGAAATTGGTTTGCGCAGGCCGCCCGTCAAGGCGGGGCTCCGCCAATTCTTTCGGCGGGCCGGGTCTAGTTGCGTTCGAGTATCCGGAGGGTCGCCGTAACGTCGTCCTTTTCGCTCGTGGGCAGCGGCTGGCTTTCCACTTCCTTCCAGGCCGAAAGATCGACCTCCGGGAAGGAAACATCCCCCTCCGGACGGGCGTGGATCGTGGTCCAGTAGATGCGGTCGGCGTGCGGGAGAGCGGCCCGGAACACGTCCGCCCCCCCGATAACCATGATCTCGTCGGCGGACGACAGCGCGGTGCGCGCCAGCGTCCGGGCGAGGGTCAGCGCGTCGGCGAGATTATCGACCACGCTCACACCTGCCGGGGCCTCGAAAAAGGGGTCCGTGGTGAGCACGATGTTCTCGCGCCCGTCGAGCGGTTTCTTGAG
The DNA here is from genome assembly GCF_000383415.1 of Hyphomicrobium zavarzinii ATCC 27496. GTDB lineage: Bacteria > Pseudomonadota > Alphaproteobacteria > Rhizobiales > Hyphomicrobiaceae > Hyphomicrobium_C > Hyphomicrobium_C zavarzinii. The sequence continues at coordinate 521,297 of NZ_KB911256.1, forward strand.
CGACTGGAAGGTCTTGCGGCCCATGATCACGGGCTTGCCCAGCGTCAGGCGCCGGAACGTCTTGAGGTCCGACGAAAGCCGCCAGGGCAAGGTGCCGTTGGCACCGATCACGCCGTTCTCGGCCACGGCAACGATGAGAGAGACGCGCATGGATTAAACCGCTGTCCGCGCTGTGGGGAGAGCATCTCTACCGTCCACATCATGCTTGTCCAGACACCGGCCTCCGCCGGTGTGACGTCGTGAGATGGAGAAGCGGCCTGCCTCGACATTAACGTCATCCCGGCGAAGGCCGGGATCCAGGCACGTAGATTGTGGAGCACTGTTCATCTAAACCGCCACCGGTGCTGCGATATGGGGGTGCGGGTCGTAACCCTCGAGCGCGAAGTCCTCGTAGCGGAACGCGAAGATCGAGCGAACGTCCGGGTTGATCGACATCTTGGGCAGCGGCCGCGGCGTGCGCGAAAGCTGCAGGTCCGCCTGCTCCAGGTGGTTCACGTAGAGATGAGCGTCGCCGAACGTATGCACGAACTCGCCGGGCTCTAGCCCCGTCACCTGCGCCATCATCATCGTGAGCAGCGCATAGCTCGCAATGTTGAACGGCACGCCAAGGAACACGTCCGCCGAGCGCTGGTAGAGCTGGCACGAGAGGCGCCCCTCGGCCACGTAGAACTGGAACAGGCAGTGGCACGGCGCGAGCGCCATGTCCGGAATGTCGGCCGGGTTCCAGGCCGAGACGATGATGCGGCGGCTGTCGGGATTGGTCTTCAGCGTCTCCACGACCTCGCTGATCTGATCGATCGTCCGCCCGTCCGGCGCGGCCCAGCTTCGCCACTGCTTTCCGTAGACCGGGCCGAGACTGCCGTCGGGGCGTGCCCACTCATCCCAGATCCGCACGCCGTTCGCCTTGAGATAGGCGACGTTGGTGTCGCCCGCGAGAAACCAGATCAGCTCGTGAATGATAGATTTGACGTGCAACTTCTTGGTCGTGACCAGCGGAAACCCGTCCCTGAGGTCGAACCGCATCTGATGCCCGAAGATCGACAGCGTGCCCGTCCCCGTCCGGTCGGACTTGGCGGTGCCTTCGGTGCGCACGCGGCGCAGGAGATCGAGATATTGCTGCATGGTGGCGTCCTAGCCCGATTCCGCTATGGCGCGAACAGAGAGACGATCGAGAGCGAGAACGCGTTGATGACGGCGTGCGCCACCACGACGGCCCGCATCGACCCCGTGCGCTTCATGATCCACGATAGCCCGATACCGGCCAGGAACACGCTCACGAGGCCCGGCCAAGAATACCCCCAATGGAGCAGCGTCCAAAGCAGGGAGGAGAGCACGGCTGCCGGCCAGAACCCGAGCGCGGTCTTGGCCAGCGCTGAAAGCAGGAAGCCCCGGAAGGTCAGCTCCTCCCACAGCGGCGCCAGAATGACTGCCGCGATCGCGACGCCCCACCAGTAGGGAGAGCGCAAGCCGTCGAGAAGCCACCGCCCGTCCGTGAAAAGCTCGAGCCCCGCCAGCCGGTAGAGCAGGATCTCGACGGGCCCGATGAGAACGATGAGCAGCAACCCGAGCCCGACGGCTGTAAGCCACGGCGTCGGCGGCGTGGCGAGCCGCAAGGTCTGCGCCCTGGCCCCGCGCCAGCCCGCAGCTCCCCAGAGAATGGCGAGCGAGAGAAGCTGGCCGATGATCATTTGCGCGAGCAGGAACGGCGAGGCGAGAGACGCTCCGCCCTGCGGGATGATTTCGCCGTCTACCCCCAGGAGACCGGCCCTCTCGACGAACACGCCGGCAATTCCGACCAGGATGGGCGCAAGGCTCACGACGAGTGCAACCAGGAGCGCGCCCGCCGGCCGCCACGGCGTATCGGGCCGATAAGTCGCGCTGTCACCGTCGGCGAGTGTGGGGTCGGACATGGCGGGAATACCTTGCGCGTGAGGGCTCGAGGTGGATGGGAGGGATGCCTTATGCCATTTGCTGCTATCCGGCGACAACTTGGCAGCGGAAGGGCCGGGTTTGAGGCACTTTTATTTCTAATCCTCCCGGCATATATTTAGATCGCCGGATTCGTCCGGCTATGGCGATAAACGCGACCGTAATAAGCCGTTCGGACCCGGGGGCAGTACCCGGCGCCTCCACCACAAGCTCATGGGGTTTCAAAGGCCTCCTGGGACTTGGCCACGGACCCTCCTCCGTGAGCTGGTGATGGGGGCGAACTAGGATCGACGAGGGTGTAAAGGGTTTAGCTTTTGCCCGGCATGATACCACCGTCATCGGGTCATTCAGAATAGTTGCCAATGACAACTATGCTGAGGCTGCTCTCGCTGCGTAATGCGGCGCGAAATGCCTAACTACTAAAGTCCTCGCTCCTAGCCGAGCAAGGCGCGGTCTGGGGGGCACCGGGCAACAGAAGCCTCCCACTCATTCTTTGCGCTCTCATCTTTGCGATCCTGGGGGACGCGAGGCGCGATCGGGGACGAAGCGGCACGGCATGACGGTTGAGTCGACGATCGACTATGAGGGACTCGCGCAAGAAGCGATGCGCGGAGTCGTACGCAAGGTCATAGCAAGCACGGCGAAGTCCGGCTTGGTAGGCGACCACCATTTTTACATTTCCTTCGACACGGAGGCTCCTGGCGTTTCGCTCTCGAAGCGCCTCAAGGAGAAATATCCGCGCGAGATGACCATCGTCCTTCAGCACCGCTTCTGGGACCTCGCCGTGACCGAGGACCGCTTCGAGGTGAAGCTGACGTTCGATGGCATCCCCGAGCGCCTCGTGGTGCCGTTCGCGGCCATCAAGGTGTTCTTCGATCCGTCCGTGCGTTTTGGCCTCCAGTTCGAGGATCCGAACGCCACGCCTGAGGGCCGCGCACAGGCGCAAGGCAACTCCTTCGACGGCATGGTGGCACCGCGGCCCGGCGCGACACGGGCGAGCCACACGCGCAAGACGCCGCGCGGCGCACGCAAATCTCAGGTCGCCGAGGATGGGGCAGACACCAAGTCGCCCGCCTCCGAGGAGGAGGCCGCTCCGGCATCCATCGAGACGTCTGCTGCCAACGCAGCGCCTCCCTCGCCGACACCGCTGGCCGCCAAGTCCGCGACCAAGCGCCCGGCCGCCGCGAGCGATGAGGCCGGCGAGGGCGGTGCCGATGCCGAGGCACCCGCCAAATCGGGCGGCGCCGAGATCGTCAGCCTCGACAAGTTTCGCAAGAAATAGAGATCGCGAGCATCCGCTCATGAGAACGCTTCGGACCCCAAGGTCCGAAGCGTTATGTTTTGTGCGGAGGCCCGACTGCGTTCAGCGGCGGCCGAGCGGATGCTCGAAGCGCTCGCGCGCCCAGCGGCGATGGTAGGCGCGGTAAGGCCGGTAATAGTAACCGTCATCGTAGTAGGTGGAGTAGCGCGGATAGTAGCGGGGATAATACCCACCGCCGTAGTAGCCGTAATAGCGCGGGTAATAGCCGTAGCCATATCTATAGGCGGGTCCGATGTAGATGCTCGGGCCGTAGAAGCCATAGCCACCCCATCCCCAGCCGCCACCATACCAGCGCCGATGACCAATGCTCTCGACGGGGAGGGCGCCTGCGCGCTGGGCCTCGGCCGTGGCGGCGGCTTGAGCGGGAGCGAGCGGGCCTGCGAGGGAGGAGGAGGCAAATGAAGCGATACAGATCAGGACTGCTGAGACTGCGATCGCGGGACTGAAAATCTTGAAGATACGCATGACGGAATCTCCTTGGGCCGAGCGCAGATGCGACCCGGCGCAACAAGACAAAACGCACTCGCCCGGAAGGTTCCTTAGGTGCGATCCGCGCCTATCGCGCAGATGAATGGATGTTCAGGAAGATGGCAGCTAAGTGGCTGAAATTTTTTCATTTTTTCGAGACGGAAGCGCGCAGTGCCTGGCGTTCTTCTCTTTGTAAGCCCGAGAGAGAAGCCGGGGCATCCACCGGCAGCCGGGCCAGAAACAGAGTGGAGACGACAAATGCATACGAAGACCAAGACTGCCCTTCTCACGTTCGCCGCGCTGGTGATGACCGCCGGCGTATCGGTCGCCGCGCCGAGCTACAAGCACACCAACGGCTATAAGCCGGGCCCGCAGTACGCCATGAAGCACAAGGGCGTTTCCGGCTTCGAGCGGGCTGCCATCGCGCGCAGCGCCGCCAACCTCTCGGCCCTGAAAGCCCGCGCCTGGCGCGACGGCAAGCTCACCTTCTCCGAGCGCATTCAGATCCGCAATGCCGAGCAGCGTCACGCCGCGCTCGTGCGCCGCGCCTACCGCTCGTAGTTGATCGGCCAGCCTCGATGGGATGGTTGATTTGCCGCTCACCACGGAAAAGGGCCGCGCCGCTTGCGGCCCTTGACCCGTTTGCGGCGATACGGCCTCGCGCACGGCCTTAGGCCGCCTCGCGGGCTTCGCGCGAAAGGAACGCGGCCGGATCGTGCTTGGCAAGGAATTCCGCCAGCCGCTCGATCGGCAGGGGACGCGAGATCAGGTAACCCTGCGCGTAGGCGACCCTGCCGCTTTCGAGCAGAAGATCCAGCCGCTCCTGTGTTTCCACGCCTTCGACCACGATCTCCCGGTCGCAGCTTCCCACCATGTCGAGCGCATGAACCAGCATGCGCGCCATCATGCTTTCGCTTGGCGCCATGGCGAACGAGCGGTCGAGCTTGACGCCGTGGATCGCGAGCGACGCCACGCGATGAATGCTGGAATACCCGCTTCCGAAGTCGTCGATGTAGGTGCGGAATCCGAGACGTCCGAGCGCCTCGATCTCCCGTTCGGCCACCTCCACGCTGAGTGCGTCGCTTTCGACGATTTCGAGCGCGATCTGGAACCGCTCGCGGTCGCCGTCGAAGGCGCTGAAAACCGACTTGAGCTCTTCGCTGTCGAGGTCGCGCGGGAAAATGTTGAAGTTCACTTGCAGCCGCGTCGCGGCAGGGAGTGCCTGCGAAAGCTCGAGATGCGCGCGATCCGCCACCATCTTCGTGAAGGCAAGCGTCTGTCCGGAATGCGCGACGATGTCGATGAACTTGTCCGGCGCGACGACCGAGCCGTCCACGTCCCGCCAGCGCGCAAGCACCTCGCAGCCCGAAATCTGTCCGGTCCTGAGATCGAGTATCGGCTGATAGGCGCAGATCACGGAGTCGATATTGAGGTTGCGGCGGAAGCGGGCCGGAAGCGACCAGTAGGAGTTGAGCCAGCGCTGAAGCGTGCTGGCAGGCCACACGGCGTAGAAGGCGATGAGGAAGATGGCGATCAGGATTTCACCCTGCCACTCTCCCATGATGCTGGCGAGGTTCGACTTCGTGGTGATGCAATAGGAGTGGTCTTTTCCGCAGAGCGTTTCGCGCGCCGTCATCAGCCCGTCGTCGGGTGCGGCGGCGGCCTCCTGATAAAGATCTCGCGTGCCGCTCACATGCCACACGTGGCCATTCGGTCCGACGGCGACCAATTCTTTCTCCCCCGCTCCATCGATGCCGGCGCGGAACGTTTGCAGCGGGATCACGATCGCGAAAGGATCGCGATGAACGACGATGCCGGACATGCCGAGTAGGCCGACATGCTCGAGCCGTGTATCGATCCAGTAGGAGATCGAACCCGGCGACACTTGAGGAATGTCCGGCTCTCCCAGGGGAAGAGGGCGCTGCGTTCCCGAAATGCTGGTTGAGCACGTCACCATCCCGCCCGGCGCGTAGATGAACTCGTTGAGACCGTCGGGCCTGAACGCGACGCGGCGCAGCTGGCGCAGGAACTCTTCGCTGCAAGGCTGAGCCGTCGCTTCGCTATCGAGCACGTCGAAGGCGGAGGTCACGTCCTGGTGAAGCTTGTCGAGCTGAGCGAGATCGGCCGCGACATCGCGTTTGAGCGAGTCACGAAGCTGATGGCGCGCGAAGAGGAAGGCAGCCGCGAGCAACGCCACGGCGATGATCAGCCACAGCGTTAAATCGATGAGCCGCCGATAGCGGCCCGAGACGAATATCTTAACAAGAACTGACATAATGAATCACGCTGATACGCCGCGCGCCGATTGGACAAATATCGTGGGGACTATATCCGCTACCCTGTAAATATTCAGAGAACGGCTGATCTCCGGTGCGCGCCCGGGAGGCCCGAGCAAGCCAGTGGCGGGAGAAATTCGAGGGCCGTCCCTGCCCGCCGCCGCATGAGGCTGAACGGCCCGCCCCGGGCGCATTCCTCCCTTCACCCCCCCCCCCCCATGCGACATGTCTTCTTCACGCCATGTCGCCTTGGTTCCCGGCGCGCTCCCGTGCTATGGCCACGCCCAATGCTAACCGCTCCATCACGGACAGCCGCTCATGACCGAGAAAAAGACCGCCGCCAAGCAAGCCGTTCGCGTCGAAACCGACACCTTCGGTGAGATCGAGGTACCCGCCGACAAGTATTGGGGCGCCCAGGCGCAGCGCAGTCTCGGCAACTTCAAGATCGGGTGGGAAAAGCAACCTGCACCCGTGATCCGTGCCCTCGGCATCGTGAAGCAGGCGGCAGCCGAGACCAACATGGCCCTTGGCAAGCTCGACGAGCAGATCGGCGGCGTGATCGTCAAGGCCGCTCAGGAGGTAATCGAGGGCAAGCTCGACGCGCACTTCCCGCTCGTCGTCTGGCAGACCGGTTCCGGCACTCAGTCGAACATGAACGCCAACGAGGTGATTTCGAACCGCGCCATCGAGATGATGGGCGGCACCATGGGCTCCAAGAAGCCCGTGCACCCGAACGACCACGTCAACATGAGCCAGTCGTCGAACGACACCTTCCCGACGGCCATGCATATCGCTTGCGCGGAGGAGATCCACCATCGCCTCCTGCCAGCGCTCCAGTACCTGCGCAATGCGCTGAACGACAAGGCGCAGGCCTGGGCCAAGATCATCAAGATCGGCCGCACCCATACGCAGGACGCGACGCCGCTCACGCTCGGGCAGGAATTCTCCGGCTATACCCAACAGATCGAGAATGGCATCAAGCGCATCGAGATGACGATGCCCGCGCTCATGGAGCTGGCCCAGGGCGGAACGGCGGTCGGCACCGGCCTTGCCTCGCCCAAGGGCTTTGCCGAGCTTGTGGCGCAGCGCATCGCCGCCATCACCAAGATGCCGTTCACGTCGGCGCCCAACAAGTTCGAGGCGCTCGCCGCGCACGATGCGATGGTGATGACGCACGGCGCAATCACGACCGTTGCCATGAGCTGCTTCAAGATCGCGAACGACATCCGCTTCCTCGGCTCGGGTCCGCGCGCCGGCCTCGGCGAGCTTGCGCTTCCCGAGAACGAGCCCGGCTCGTCGATCATGCCGGGCAAGGTGAACCCCACGCAGTGCGAGGCCATGACGCAGGTCGCGGCCCACATTCACGGCAACAACGCCGCCATCGGTTTTGCGGGCAGCCAGGGCCATTTCGAGCTCAACGTCTTCAATCCGATGATGGCCTACAACTTCCTGCAGTCCGTGCGCCTCTTGGCGGATGCGGCCGTGTCGTTCACCGACAACTGCGTGGTCGGCATCGAGCCGCGCCTCGACAACATCGCCAAGGGCCTCGCGAACTCGCTGATGCTGGTTACGCCGCTCAAGGAGAAGTACGGCTACGACCGCGCCGCCAAGATCGCCAAGACGGCGCACAAAAAGGGCACGACCCTGCGCGAGGAGGCCATCGCGGATGGCATTCCCGCCGAGGATTTCGACGCCATCGTGCGCCCGGAACGGATGATCGGACCGGAGTGAGCGTTGGAGCATCGCGCTGGCCGTCGCGGTGCGTGAGGTCGAATCCGTGATAGGGTCTGGTGCGGCAGGAGAGCCTGAGCTTCGCGCCGTACCCGATCTTGTCGTTGCTGAGATCAACCGCCATGTCCGCAGAGATCGTGAACCTCCGCAAGGCCCGCAAGGCGCGCGATCGCCTGGCGAAGGTGAAGCAGGCGGAAGAGAACCGGGTGAAGTTCGGCCGCACCAAGGCCGAGCGCGAGCGGCTGGAAACGGAAAAGACCCTCACGCTTCGCCGGCTCGATGCGCACAAGCGTCCAGGCAGCGACCCCGACGATGACGACAGCAAGGGCGGCGGGGCCGGCTCATGACCGAGAGTTCGGTCCGCCCGGTCAAGCGCTCCTTCTCGATCCGTGGCCACCGGACGTCGATCTCGCTCGAGCACGCCTTTTGGGAGGCCCTCAAGGAAGCGGCAGCCCGTGAGCGCGTGTCGCTCGCTGGATTGATCGCACGCATCGATGAGCGGCGCGGCGACGCCGGCCTTTCGAGTGCCGTGCGCGTGTGGATCCTGGACTATGTGCGCATGGCCGGTGCGGTCACCAGCTACGACGGCGGCAACCGCGATTGATCGCGCGCCTCCGGCTTGGATCTTCCCACGATCAGTAAGGCGTCTGGAATGGACGCCAGTTCTCCTCGACTGGCCGCTTGCGCCGCGGCGCGGGACGTTGCGCTGCAGGCGAAGGCGCAACCTCGGGCGCGGCAGCTTCCGCACCGGGTGCTGCCACAGCGCCCTGCGGAAGCTCGCCGTTGTCGGGGATCTGAGACGCGCCGCCCGGCGGCGGCTCGAGCGGGAAAGGCGCCGACTGGACCGGGGCCTGATCCTCCTCCAGCGCCTTGCGCCGCTCTGCATCCTGGCGCGCCCGCTCCTCGTCGAGCTTGCGCAGGCGTTCGAGTTCGCCCACGTCAAGCTCCATCTTGCGCACGACGAGTTCGCGTTCGAGCGCGCCGGTCGACACCTGCGGAATGAGGTTTGCAAACTCGCTGAGCTTGCCCGTGTAGACGACGGTCACGGCCGGCAGGAAGGCGCGCGAAGGATTGACGGCCAGTCCCTTGTCGAGCTTGGGCTCGATCTGCCATTCGCTGTCGACCTTCATGGTAGCAAGCTCGACAGCGGTGTTGAAGGTGGAGCGGCCTTCGCCCATTTCGACGCGCACCCGTTCGAGTTTCAACGCACCGTCGCTGATCTCGACCGGGATCGAGATCTTGCCGAGGTTCACCTCGCCCTGCTTGAGGGAGGCCTTCACGGCCTCGGCAAGGGCGTTGCCGCTGCTTGGCCCCTGCCCGGTGAGCGCGGCGCGTGCAACCGCCGAGACCGCTGCGGGCGAATTGCCGTTGAGCGTCGCGTCGCCGATCGTGAGTTCGCCTTTGCCGCTGACGGCGGAGAGCAACGCAGCCGGGCTCAAGGCGCGGCTGGTGAAGGAGACGGCAAACGCCGCCGCATCACCCGGTTGCGCCGGGGCAGTGGTGGCGTCGGGCGCAGCCGGGGCCGACTTGCTCGCAACGTCGATCCTGAGAGAGCCGGTAAGCGTCACGCCCGCAGGTGCCCTGCCCAGTTCGAGCTCGGATGTGAGCCGTCCGCCGACGGCCTCGCCTTCGAGCTTCGCAATTCTGATCGCGGCGGGCTGAAGCTCTGCAATCACGTGCGCGTTGCCGATGGAAAGCCCGGGCTCCACAGCCAGAGCGCCGATCTTGACGTCGACCGTTCCGCTGAGGTGATCGAGCAGAGCGAGATCGAAGGACTGCTCCGGCCAGACGATGCGCGGAGCCTGTGTCTCCGCGCCCGCCTGCATCCGCGCCGCCTGCCCGCTCTTACCGGTCTGGCCACGGATCGCCGGTTGCGGAGCAGGGGGCTCGCTGAGCGCATCCAGTGCGAGCGCGTCCGTCTTGCCGAGAACGGGAGAGAGCAGGGCGGCGAACGAGGCCTTGTTGGCCACGAGCTTCGCGTCGATCGTTTGCTTGCCGCTTTCGCTCTTGAGCGCCACGTCGCCCGAAACGGTGCTGTCGCCGAGCGTAATCGCTTCTCCGCCGAGCGTCAGGAGAGGTCCCTCGCGGCGAACGTGCACCGTGCCCCCGATCGGAACACCGGCGGCGCCTTCCGCTGCGGAGACGCCTGCCAGCGCGAGCGCCACGCGTGCATCCGCAGCCGAAACGTTGAGATCGCCGGCAAGCTGCGTGTCGCCGGGAGCGGGCAGCTTCACTTGCCCCCGATAGCCGAGTGACAGCCCTTCGGCCGTCACATCCGCAAGGGAAAGAAGACCCTGTGCAGGAACGCCCGTGGCTTTGATCACGACTCGTCCGCTGCGGGGCGGCTCGGCGGCCGTGGATTTGATCTGCGTATCGAACAACGTCGCGACAAGCGCGGCGACATCCGGGTTCTCGGCGCTGGCCTGCACGTCGAGGGGCGCTGTCCGCCATTGGCCGATGCCGCCATCCAGACGCAGAGATGCGCTCACGCGCCCGCCTCCGAGCGTACCGTCGAGGTCGAGCGTGCTGGCGTTTGCGGCGCCGCCGGAAAGTTCGAGCGCACCGGCAAGGCGAAACGGCGCGAGCCGCGCGAAGCGGTCGAAGGTGGGAAGAGAGGCGTCCTCCACGTCGAGAAGCGTGAGAAACGCGCGGCCTGCCGCGGCATTCGGCGCTGAGATCAGGCCGCGGATCGCACCCTGCGGGCGGGCGGGAACATCCTTCGCCTCGCCTTCCGCCTCGATGTAAAGCCCCTCCGGCGTCGAGAACCGGAGGCGGGGGATCGACAGCGTGCCGCGCTCCAGCCGGACCACGGCGTCGACATCCTTGAGGACGCGCGGCCCGTCGAGCAGCTTGGCGACCTTGAGATCGAGCGAGAGATCGGCGGTCGCGGGGTCGAACAGCGTGGACTTCACCTGCGGCTCAGCCGCTGCGGCATCGGCTGGAGCTGCCGGGGCGTCACCCCCGAACAGCAGCCCGCGCAAGGCGTTTAGCCCCACGAGCCCCGATCCGAATTGCGCCACGTCCACGCGCGGTCCCTCGATCGTCATGGCGAGCTTCTTGCGCTGGCCGAGATCGAGCTTCACTTCGCCGGTGAGCGGCGTTCCGGCAAACTCGACCGCCGTGTCCGTCAGCGCCAGCGTTTCGTCGCCGAGCGCGAACTTGCCGTCGATGGAGAACGATCCGTCGTTGCGGTCACGCGCGACGTTGGTGGCTCCGAACCCCCACGCGAGGAAGCGTGTGAGGCTCTTGCCGGAGACGAACAGCGCGCCGTCGAGGCGCGGCACTTTCCCCGTGGGCGTCAGGATGCCGTCGAGTTCGAGCCGCACTCCGCCAGGCAGATCGGCCCGCACGCCCTTGAGTTCGAGAGGGCCGCCTGCACGCGAAGCCGCGAGATGCACGTTGCTGATCGGCTCGCCGCCAAGCGTGAGCTGGTCGAAATCGAGCTGGGCATTGGTATCGGCTTCCACCGGAAGCACGGAGGCCAGCGCTTCGAAATAGCTGCGCCCGGCTTCGAGCGGCATACGGGGATCGGCCGCATGAGAGAGCTGATCGAGATCCAGCCACCGCGAGGCGAGCTGCACGTCGAGCCTGAGCTTGTCGGCCCAGCCGACCTTGGCGTCTCCCGTGATGAGCTGGGGCGTGGCGCCCGCTTCGAGGGAAACGGCGATGTCCGAAAGCTCGAAGCCGAGCGTCGTCCCCTTGATCTTGGATTTGAGCTCGAAGCCGCTGGCCCCGCCGGGGGAGGCCGCGGTCTTGGAAGCAGGCGCGAGCGGAGGAATCGCCTCGGCGCCACCCGCGTGTGGCGCCTCGGCAGCCGGTGCCGCCACCGGTTCGAGCGAGGGGGCGCCTTTGGTGGAGGCAGCCTGCGCGCCCGAACCGAGCGCCAGTTTCGCCGTCAGCTCTCCGTCGAGCGTCGGCGTGTTCTTGATGTCGCTCAGGCGCGCGTCGAGCACGTAGGAGTTTGCGCTGCCCACCACGTCCACGGCGGCCTTGAACCTGAGATCGCCGTTGTTGTCGATCTTCGCGGTTGAGACGCGCAGATTGCGTGGCGCGCCGTCCCAGTTGACCTCGCCCTTGAACCGGAACGGCCCTTCCAGCGCTTCGGCATTGAACTCGCCGTTGATGGCGTCGAAGCGGGCCAGTTCGTTCCGTGCAGGCCCAGCGATGATCACGGCTCCGTCGGTGATCTGCACCGACTGCAGTGCCACTTCCTTCGGCGCGAAGCGGAAGGCGCCGGGCGTGATAGCGAGTGTGCGCCAGTTGCCGCTGCCGCTTTCGTTGGTGGCAAGGTTGATGACCGGGCGGCGCAGCTCCACCCGATGCGCTTCGAGCACGCCTCTGAGCAGGGGCGGCACCGAGAGCCACATGGTGAAGCTTTCGACGCGGATGATGGAGTTGCCGCCGTCGTCGCCGAGGTCGGCGATCCTGAGGCGCTCGAAGCTCACGTAAGGCGCGGGCAGGAGACGCACGTTCACGGCACCGCCGACGCGAACCTCGCGTCCGAGGATGCGGGAGGCTTCCTCCTCGAAGATGCCCCGGTAGCTGTTCCAATCGACGAAACGCGGAACTGCGAAGAGAACCGCCAAGGCCGTGATGAGAATTCCGCCGAGATAGAGAAGGGCGTTGTTCATCCGCGTCTTATCTGCTCAAAACCGTTTCGCACCTCTGCCTCTGGGACCCGAAGGCCCCGACGCCGTAGAGGTTGGCTCCCCTTGGGCATTTTCCGACGAAATAGACCCCCAATCGTCTTGGAAAATGCGACAAGCAAATGACTTGGAGCGTCCGGCCCTTGCCGGGCCGAAGCACGCTCCAGAAAGCGCGCCGGGCGGCCATTCCTCACCGTGCGCCGCCGGCTGGTCCGGGGCAGAGGGGGCCGATCGGATGCGCGGCCGCCATAACGACGCGGCGGCCAACTGCGCAACACCATAGCTCAACAGTGAAGAAAAGTGTGACCCCCAATTGGGGCATTTTCCTGGGGAGGAGCCTCACCCGAAAGCATTTTTCGGCATATGGACACCGGATCGCCGCACAAAGCGCGAGAATGGCGGAGCTTCCGGGAATTCCACTGATTCGATGGCTGCGGCTCCGAACCTCCCTCGCGGAAGCCCAGGAACATCCTATATTTTTGTCATGTGGGCGGTTTTGCGCGCCCGATTGATGCCGCCGAGCACGTGCTATAGATGCCCCCCATGCACGACGACAAACAGGCTGCCCGCCGTCCTTTGCACTCGGACGCGACCCCGGGCCATTCGCACGCAGGCGGAGAGGACGATCTTCCGCCGTTCGATCTGCCGTTGGCGCCGGACGCGGCGCCGCCGCGCAAGTCGATCTCCGAGCGCGCGCGCGCCGCGATGATGCCGCCCTATCTCCAGGGCCTCAACGCCGAGCAGCGCGAAGCCGTCGAGGCGCTCGATGGCCCTGTGCTCGTTCTGGCGGGCGCCGGCACCGGAAAGACGCGCGTTCTCACCACGCGCATTGCCCATATCCTGGCGACCGGCCGGGCCATGAGCCATCAGATCCTCGCTGTTACCTTCACCAATAAGGCCGCCCGCGAGATGAAGCATCGCATCGGCGGCCTGGTCGGCGGGGCCGTCGAGGCGATGCCCTGGCTCGGCACGTTCCACTCCATCGGCGTCAAGATCCTGCGCCGCCATGCGGAGCTGGTGGACCTCAAGTCGGGCTTCACCATCCTCGATACCGATGACCAGCTCCGGCTCCTGAAACAAGTGATCGAGGCCGAGGGGCTGGACAAGGACCGCTGGCCCGCCCGTCAGCTCGCAGGCCTGATCGACAGCTGGAAGAACCGTGGCCTCACGCCGTCCAAGGTGCCGGCAGGCGAGAGCTTCGCCTTCGCGGGCGGCAAGGGCGCCGCGCTTTATGCGGCCTACCAGAAGCGCCTGAAGGAGCTCAACGCGGCTGACTTCGGCGACCTGCTGCTCGAAACGCTACGGCTGTTCATGGAGCATCCCGATGTGCTGGCCGACTATCATCGCCGCTTCCGCTATATCCTCGTCGACGAGTACCAGGATACGAACATCGCGCAGTATCTCTGGCTGCGCCTCCTGGCCCAGGGCTCGGAGAACGTCTGCTGCGTGGGCGACGACGACCAGTCGATCTACGGCTGGCGCGGCGCCGAGGTCGACAACATCCTCCGCTTCGAGAAGGATTTCCCCGGCGCCCGCGTCATCCGTCTCGAGCGCAACTATCGCTCGACAGGGCACATCCTTTCCGCTGCCTCCGGCCTCATCGCGCGCAACAAGGGCCGCCTCGGCAAGACCCTCTTCACCGACGGAGAGGCGGGCGACAAAGTCACCGTCATGGGTGTCTGGGACGACGAGGAGGAAGCCCGCTCCATCACCAGCACCATCGAGGAACTGCGCAAGAACGGCCACTCGCTGAACCAGATCGCCATTCTGGTCCGCGCCTCGTTCCAGATGCGCGCCTTCGAAGACCGTTTCGTCACCACCGGCCTGCCCTATCGCGTGATCGGCGGCCCGCGCTTCTACGAGCGCGCGGAGGTGAAGGATGCGCTTGCCTATCTCGAGGTGGCGCACAATCCCGCCAACGACCTCAAGTTCGAGCGCATCATCAATGTGCCGAAGCGGGGTCTCGGCGACACCAGCGTCGAGCGTATTCACACCCTGGCGCGCGCCCGCGGCGTCCCGTTGTTCCGCGCGGCCCGCGAGATTGTCGAGACCGAGGAGCTGGGCGGCAAGGCCCGCAAATCGCTCTCGGACCTCGTCTTCCAGTTCGAGCGCTGGCGCGGCCTGATCGAGACCATGAAGCACACCGATCTCGCCGAGCTCATCCTCGACGAGAGCGGCTACACGGCGCACTGGCAGGCCGACAAGAGCCCGCAGGCCCAGTCGCGTCTCGAAAACCTGAAGGAGCTCGTGCGCTTCATGCACGAGTTCGAGACGCTTGAAGGGTTCCTGGAGCACGTCAGCCTCGTCATGGATACCGAGCAGGGCGACGACGGCGAGCGCGTGAGCCTGATGACGCTTCATGCCGCCAAGGGGCTGGAATTCGATACCGTGTTCCTTCCCGGCTGGGAGGAAGGCCTCTTCCCGCACCAGCGCTCGCTCGACGAAAGCGGCGAGAAGGGCCTCGAGGAGGAGCGCCGTCTGGCCTACGTCGGCATCACGCGCGCGCGGCGCCGGGCAAAGGTCTCGTTCGCGCAAAACCGCCGCACGCGCGGGCTCTATCAGTCCGCCATTCCCTCGCGCTTCGTGGACGATCTGCCCGAGGGCGACACCGAGGTGCAGGAGACGAAGAGCCCCTTCGGCGGCGCCTATCAGAACTTCGGAAACCCGTTCGAAGGCGGGAATTTCGGCCGGGGCGGATATGGCAAGAGCCGCTTCGACGACGCCCAGCCCCGCTTTGGTTCGACCTACGACACGCCGGGCTGGCAGCGCGCGAAATCCTACGAGCAGTCTCAGAGCAGCAACTGGTCGCGGGACGCGGACCGCCAGCGCCAGGCCGGCATGCGCCCCATGAAGCCGACCATCACCATCGAAGGTCAGCTCATCGCCTCATCGTCTGCGGAGGGCGCCGGCTACAAGGTGGGCAATCGCGTGCGCCATCAGAAGTTCGGCCCCGGCACGGTCACCGAGGTCGACGGCAACAAGCTCACCATCGAGTTCGATCACGCCGGACGGAAGCGCGTCGTCGACAGCTTCGTCGCCAAGATCTGAAACGAAGCTAAGACAACACGAAGAGACACTAGATCGGCGTCACTTTCGTGACGAAATGACAGGGCCGGTACTTGCGCGCGTCGATAGCGACGCGCGTGCCCGGCGGCAGGGGCTGTTGCCCGCGCGTATCGAGAAACACCACCAGCCCGCTGTCCGTCACGAGTTCCGCCGTGCTCATGGCCCAGGTGCGCACCGTGCCGCTGAAGCTGTGAACCCCCGGTTCGAACCTGTCGAGATCGTCCATTCCGTCGTCTCCCTGAAAAGCTCCCCCACGCGCGCCCGTCGCGGTGCCGGATTGTGGTCCAGGTTTCAGCCCGCTGACCTATCCCGGCCGGTCGTCCCGCCTCGTCAGCGGAACAAAGCACACCGGAATAATCTCTCTCAAGATCGTCGATTGATCTCTCCTCTTTTCGACGAGAATGAGTTGCTGCGAGCGATCGCCGACCGGCACGACCAGGCGTCCGCCCGGTTTGAGCTGGTCGAGCAGGGCGTCGGGAATGCTCGGCGGAGCGGCCGTCACCACGATCGCGTCGAACGGCGCTTCCTCCGGCCACCCGAGATAGCCGTCCCCGACGCGGGTGGTGACATTGGTAAGTCCGATGGCCTCGAAGGTTTTCGCCGCGCGCTCCGCGAGCGGCCGGCAAAGCTCGATCGTGAACACCGAGCGGGCGAGCCCGGCCAGAATGGCGGTCTGGTAGCCGCATCCGGTTCCGATCTCGAGGACCCTGTCGTCCGGCCCGATGTCGAGCAGGTCCGTCATCAGGGCCACGATGAAAGGCTGAGAGATCGTCTGGCCGTATCCGATCGGCACCGGCCGGTTGAGATACGCCTCGGACATGCGATCGGGCGGAACGAAAAGGTGGCGCGGCACGTCGGCCAGAACGCGGAGCACGCGATCAGAGAGAGCTTTGTGGTTGAGGCGCGGAGCCAGCTCCGCCATCAGCCGCGCGACCTCGCGCGCCATGGCCTCGCGCGCCGGTCTCATCTCCTCGTCGATGGCGGTCATGAAAACATGGCCTCCGAACGTCCACCCGCCGGGCGCGGATGGGAAGCCCGCCGCATCATGGCATCGAATCTTCGCAATCCGAAACGGGCCGTTCGCGAGCTTTCCACATACCTCCGCCATGGTCTCGCGGCGAGCAAAAGTCTTGACATGAATTCGACGAACTCAAGCCGCAAGCATGGCGCGTGCGGATCATGTGTAGCGTCAGGGAGAGTGAGTATGGTTTTCAGTCGCAAGCCCGAGCCCGTTCCAGCCGAAGCCCCCGCACCTCAGTTGCGCAGAATGGACCGCGGTCCCGGTGTCGAGAAACAGCATCTGCACGCCGTCGCATCGGCAGGCACTCCAACCCAATCCGTGATCGGCAACGATCTGTCGATTGAGGGACAGACCATCACCATCCGCTGCAAGGGCTCGCTCAAGGTTCTCGGCAACATCCAGGCCGACCTTCACAGCCGCCAGCTCGAGGTGGGCAAGGAAGCGATCATCCAGGGCGCCATCGCCGCGGAGACCGTGGACGTGTTCGGCCGCGTCAACGGCGCCATCATGGGCCAGCACGTCGTTCTTCATGCCGGCGCTGAGGTCGAGGGCGATATTCACAGCCATTTGCTGTCGATCGAGCAGGGCGCCGCATTCGACGGCCGCTCGCGCCGCGTGAAGGATCCCGCCGAGATCGCCCCGCAGCTCGAGCGCACGGGAGGCCCCGTCCAGGGCGAGGTTGACCGCACCTACAGCAGCGGTGCGACGATCCCGTCCCACATCCATCCGATGGCTGGCTAGCTCTCGCGCAACGCCGGTAACCGTGGGGCTCCGGGGGGCCGCACGAAGCAAGAGAATATGCTACCAAGCTTCGGGGGATGGCCGCTCGGCCGTCCCCCGGATCGTTTGGACCCAAGCATGAACTATCGTCACATCTATCACGCCGGCAATTTCGCGGACGTCCTGAAGCACGCCGTTCTCGCTCTCGTCGTCGAGCACCTGAAGCTCAAGGAGCAGCCGTTCCGCATCGTCGACACCCACGCCGGCATCGGCCTCTACGATCTCGCGAGTGAGGAGGCGCAGAAGACTGGAGAATGGCGCGACGGCATCGGTCGCATTCTCGCCGATACGCCCCCGGCCGAGGTCGCCGAAATCCTTGCACCTTATCTCGACGTGGTGCGCGCTGAGAACGAAGGGCGCAACGAGATCGTGCGCTATCCCGGAAGTCCGCGCGTCGCACGCCGTCTCATGCGTCCCGGCGATGCGCTCGTCGTCAACGAAGCCCATCCGGAGGATGCCGCACGCCTCAAGGCGCTGTTCGCGAAGGACGCTGCCACCAAGACGCTCGCGATCGACGGATGGACGGCACTCAAGGCCGTGCTGCCTCCGAAGGAGCGTCGCGGCCTCGTGCTGATCGATCCGCCGTTTGAGGAGCCGGGAGAGTTTCGCCGTATCGTCGAGGGGCTTTCCGCTGCGCATCGCCGCTTCGCCACGGGAACCGTCATCGTCTGGTATCCAGTGAAGGACACCCGCGCCGTTCGCGCGTTCCTGCGTGATGCAGCGGCGCTCGCAATACCCAAGATGCTGTCGGTGGAGCTCTTCGTTCGCACGCCGTTCAGCGAAGGCGAGCTGTCTGGCACGGGGCTCCTGATTCTCAACCCGCCGTTCACGCTCGAGGCCAAGCTTAGAACGCTTCTTCCTTATCTCACGCGTGTTCTAGCCCGGGCAAAGGGTGCGGAAAGCCGTGTGGAATGGCTTACGGGCGAGCGCATAACGTCTTCTTAGAGCGATGTGATTTGCGCTCGTCTGGAGAAGCTTCACAGCCCGTTTGCGATCGCGCGAAAGCGCGAGTTGTGCCCGCGCCACGAGAAACCGAAAAACGTATCGGGCTCTCGCTTTCCTGTGAATGACGGATGGTGAGCGTCCATCAAGTGGGGCAGAGTCCCTCCAGTTCCGCTACGCGCAGGAACTGCGTTCATTCTTCCAGGGAGAAAATCAATGAAAGCTCTGCGTTCAGTGATGGCGCTTGCGGCGGTCGCGGGCCTCGCAGTCACGGCCACCACGGCCGAGGCCAAGACCTGTGTGCGCAAGGGTGCGATTGGCGAAGCGGGCAGCCAGCAGGATGCCAAGCTGCAGGTCGACGAAGCGCTGCTGCAGGCTGTCGATTGGGGCGCCTGGGCTGCGTGGATGGGATCGAACAACAAGGTCGGCGCCGCGGCGAACCTGCCGGGCTACACCTACGGTCCGCGCACCTATAGCTGCAAGCAGGGCGGATCTTGGGGCTGGACCTGCCGCGGCTCGGCCACGATCTGCAAGCTCTGATCAAGCAGACGAAAGACCGACGGAGTTCAACACCGCGTCCTTTACTGAAGGGCGCGGTGATTTTTTGCCCGATGCGCGCTTATTGTGACACGGGGACATGACATGAACATGCGCGTCTTCTGGGCTGATCTCGCGGGGGAATTTACCAGGTCGCGGGGCTGCAGGCCTGACCAGCGTCACTTTTGCTCTATTAGTAAAGCTGCGCATAATGTTGCCAAGCGGTCTAGGCATGCTGGCTGGACACCGCTATAGCAGCACGAAGACCAAATGATTTTCGGCCGTTACGGAGAAACTTGATGAGTTTCGTGTCCAAGCTAGCCCTTGCCACCGCGCTGACCGGTGCCCTTGCCTTCGCTCATCCGGCGCTGGCGGGCTGCAAGCGCATGGGCTTCACGGTCAACGACTACGGCAAGGATGGCCCGACCAAGGACGCTCAGGAGCTGCTCGACAAGCACATCTCGACCTGGGCCGCCGAGCAGGGCATCGAGAAGTACAGCGTCGGCAAGAAGGATGTGAGCTGCGAGCTCTACCTCAACCTGATCGTCTTCGACGAGCACACCTGCACCGCCTCGGCGACAGTCTGCTGGGGTGGCGACATCCAGAAGCAGCAGGACGCCAAGTCCACGAAGTCGTCTCCTGCGAAGAAGGAAGCGGCGGCCGACACGTCGTCCGAAAGCAAGTCGTCTTCCGAGGGCAAGTCGTCTTCGAAGACGGCGGAGAAGTCCGAGCCGGCCAAGACCGAGGCTGACAAGTCCGGGTCAAGCAAGCCCGAGGAGAAGAAGTCGGCTGAGACCAAGCCCGCTGAAGCTCCCGCCACCACCCCTGCCGTAGAGCAGAAGTCGGCTGAGGCTTCGCCGCGTCAGGAGAAGCCGGACTCGACGCCGCCGGAAACCCCGGCAGCCGCTCCGGCTCCTGTCGAGACGGGCACGATCCCGGTGGCGCCTGCCGCTGCCGCAACGGCTGAGGCCGCTGGCGTTCCGGCAGCCGCCGTCGAACCCGCGAAGGTCGATGCTGCTGCCGACGCCGAAGCCAACAGCAAGGCAACGGCCGCTGCCGAGGCCGCTGCCGCCGCCGCCGAGCGTGCCGCCGCCGCTGCCGAACGCGCTGCCCAGGCCGCCGAGCGGGCCGCTGCCGCTCTTGCCGAGCGTCCCGCACCAGCCGCGGCTCCGGCTCCTGCCGCCGAGGCAACGCCTCCGGCTGCCGCGACGCCTCCGGCCACGGCGGCAACCGCTCCGGTCGCACCGGTCACGCCGACGCCCTGATCATCGGGCGAGAGGCACGCAAAACAAGAACGCCGGACGGAGAAGCTCCGTCCGGCGTTTTCTCTTTTGGAGGCCGTTCCTTTTACGCCTTCGCCAGCCGGTCCAGCCGCAACCTGTGGCGCTCGTCCGTGAGCAGCAGCACGGACCCGAGCCCGGCGCCGACCACCGCGATCCCGGTCGACCCGGCAATCAGGAACATGATCATCACCTGGTATTTCGCCGCCGAGACCGGGTCGATGCCGGCGAGGATCTGTCCTGTCATCATGCCCGGCAGCGAAACCACACCGGTTGCCGCCATCGCGGTCAGGATCGGCATGAGCCCGGTCGTCAGCGCGCGCCGCAGGATTGCGTCGAGTGCCTCGTATCGCCCCGCGCCGAGCGCGAGCCGAGCTTCGATCGCCGGCCGCTCGCGAACCACGCCTGAGGTCATCGCGTCGAGGACAAGTGTCGTTCCCGAGAGCGCATTGCCGAGCATCATTCCGAAGATCGGCAGCACGTAGCGCGGCGCATACCAGGGCTCGGGACCGATCACCGCGATCGCGGCGAACATCGTGGCGAGGAGCCCCGCGAAGAACGGCGCGCCTGCGCCGAGCGCCAGGGCGAGCGGCCCCATGATCCGCCGTTCTTGCCGCGAGACCACCTCGAATGCCGCTGCGGCCGTCATGAACAGACCAAACAGAATGGTCCAGATCGGCGCATCGAGCGTGAAGATGAACTTGAGCGCGAGCGCCACGATGGAAAGCTGGATCACCATGCGCAGTGCCGAGACCGCGAGCGTGCGCTCGAGACCGAGCCGGAACCAGACCGACACCACGCCGTTGGCGATCAGGAGCAACGCGGCGAGCGCCAGATCCCAGAACGAAAGCTCGACATAGCTCATGGCGGCGGCATCCTGGCTGTCTTCGGAGTTCTTGCTGAAGGCGCAAGCTGAAGGCGCGCGTGCGCGAGCCGGCCGATCAGCGCCGTGTCATGGCTCGCGATCAGCACGCTGCGTCCCGCGAGAAGCTGGAACCGGATCAACTCCTCCACGAGCGCCGTCGAGCCGATGTCGAGCGCGCCTGTCGGCTCGTCGAGCAGCAGCACCCGGGGCTCGTCGACGAGCGCGCGAACGAGCGCAATTCTCTGCCGCTCGCCTGTCGAAAGAAGGCTCACCGGCCGGTCCAGCACATCTTCGTCGAGGCCGACGGCAGCGAGCAGGCGGACGATGCGCGGCTGCACCGCAGCGGCCGCCGGCAACGTCCCGCGTGGCGTGTCGGCCCACCAGCCTGGCTCGGCCGCAGCATACCGTGCAAGCCTGCGCCATTCGGTGGCGGGCATCTCGCGCCGCTCGGTGCCGTCCAGGAAGAGTTGTCCCTCGACCGGATCGAGATCGGCGATCGCGCGCAGGATGCGCGTCTTGCCGGAGCCCGACGGCCCTTCGATCGCAAGGCATTCGCCGTCCGCGACTGCAAAGGAAAGGGGCGGCAGGGCGCCTATTCTGAGATGTTCAACGCGAAGCAAGACAGGTCTCTACCGTCAGCCGAAATCCGCACGCCGGGGAAGGGCCCGGAAAAGAAGAATCACGCGCGCATGCACGCGCCGGATAGGGACGCATAGAGCGCTTTCATCGAACTGAAAACGGAATTTGCGGAAAGGGGGCGGATCGCCGGCGCGCTGCCCCTCCCGGGACGCTGTCAGCGCGGGGGCCGAGTTAGCTGGCGAGGCCGGTGTTGGTGATCGTTTCGACGAACGCGTTATGGTCGAACGGCTTCATCATGTAGGTGTCGGCGCCGGCTGCGAAAGCGCGCGAGATGTCAGCGGGATCGTTTTCGGTCGTCGCATAGATGATCAGCGGCCGCTGGGCGCTGCCCGCAAACCGCAGCGCGGACAGGAACTCGATGGTGGTCTTGCCGGGAAGGCGCGCGTCGAGAATGACGGCGTCCACGCCCTTGTCGCGGCAGAGCAGCAGGGCAGGGTCTGCGGAATCGGCCTCCAGCACCTCGAACTGCATCTTTTCGAGGTAGTGCCGCGCGACCTTGCGAATGACCTCGGATTGATCGGCAATCAGGCACCGCTTCATGGATGTCGTGGCTCCGACCTATCTATTGAGTAGCACCAGTGAAATCCGCTCACGCGACTTTCGTTGCAGACGACACGCAACCTGCGCGGGCGTCTCCAAAGTCATTTGTGCTTTAAAGGAGTTAACGACTGGTTGAGGAACGCGCGTCGGCGGCACGCGTGTCCGCGCTGGAAGCCTTGGAATTGATGCGCGATAACGCCGGAACCCGCGCCGCGGCCTGCGGGGCGAAAAGTAAAAGGGGGTCGGCGGATCGAGTTAACCGAGCGCGGAAAGAAGAATGTCCGGCCCGTCCTTCACGATCGAGAGCGTCATGCCCGCGGCCAGCGAAAGCCGCCACGTGTAGTAGGCCTGGATGGTCATGGCATCGAGCGCGGGGAGGCCTTCCCCTGAGATGAACTCGCCAAGATGCTGGGGCGGGCGCGCCCCGGTGCCCTGGCAGCGCAGAACGAAATTGGGCGCCTCGTTCGTTCCCGACATCAGGACCGTGATCTCGCCGCCGCGCGGCAGCGCGGTGACCGCGACCGCGATGAGGTTCAACAGCAGCTTGACCTTGTCCTTCGCCATGTGGCCGCCCAAGCCCTGCCAGCCGAGCTTGTGTTTGCCTTGGCCGATGAAGCCGCGGGAAATCTGCTCGGCCGTGCCGAGGTCGATCAGCGAGCCGGCAGAGCCTGCCGCGCCAAATGCGAAGCGCGCGAACTGAAGGCGCGCAGAGGCTTGTTCCGTGACATTGCGGATGACGCTCAGCGCATAGGTCTTCGCCTCCGCGTCGTCGTCCTCGCTCAGGATCTCGAGCCCGTTGTAGATGGCGCCCACGGGGCCGATCACGTCATGGCAGATCTTGCTCGAGATCAGAGCGGCAAGTTCGAGATCCGTCGGATGGACGCGCTGAGTAGCCTCGGTCATGGAAATTTGCCCCCTAACGAGCGATCGGTTTTTAGGCAGCGGCCATGTCCCGCAGTAGTCTGCCTGCCGGTCGCCTTGTCTTCTGCCGGATCGCGCAGTTGATCTTGCTTCGCAAACACCTTGTCTGCTCTGATACACGCCACCTGTGGATCTGCAAAGGCTGGCCGGTCGGCAAGCGGGACGCACGCCCATTTTGGGCTATGAATGAGTCTCGACGGCCACGCCGGATTGGAGTGGAGCTGTGGCCAAGGGAAATAACGGGCGATTCGGGACGCTCTGATGAGAACATTCGATTTCCCAGCATTGGCCGACAAGCTGTTGCCCGCTGTTCTCGCGGCGGGCGCAGCCCAGATGCACCTTTATGAATGCGGCGTGCTGGTCGAGCAGAAGCCCGATTCGTCCCCCGTCACCGCTGCCGATCGCGAGGCGGAAGCGCTCCTGCTGGACGGCCTCTGGCATGCCGCGCGCGGTGTTCCGGTGGTGGCCGAGGAGAGCGTGTCGCTGGGCGAGGCCCCGCCAAGGGGAACCGCATTCTTCCTCGTCGATCCTCTCGACGGCACGCGCGAATTCGTGAACCATTGCGGCGAGTTCACCGTCAATATCGGGCTCGTGGTCGGAAAGTCGCCGGTTTTCGGAATGATCTACGCGCCCGCTCTGGGTGAGCTCTATGTCACGCTCGGTCCGGGAAGGTCGGTCGGCACGCACATTCCCGTCACCGCCAAGGCCGAGCCGCTGGCGAGCTATCCGCTTCGGGAGCTCAGAACGCGCACGCCCAACGTCAATGCGCTGACGGTTCTCGAAAGCCGCTCCCACCGCACGCCGCAGATCGAGGCGTTCCTGTCACGCTACGCCATCACGGAAGTAAAGCGCGCCGGCTCGTCGCTCAAGTTCTGCCAGATCGCCCGAGGCGATGCCGACTTCTACGTGCGCCTGGGACCGACGAAGGAGTGGGATACCGCGGCGGGCCAAGCCATTCTGGAAGCAGCGGGCGGCATGGTCACCACGCTCGCCGGGCATCCCTTGACCTGCGGCAATGCCGACGACGGCTACCTCAATCCCAATTTCGTCGCCTGGGGCCGGGAGCCGATCCCGCCGCGCGCCGAGGACTAACCGTCCCACGAAGCACGCGATACCCGCAATTTGTGATCGCGGCGGATTCGTGAGTCATCCCGGAGGCTTGCTCGCATGAGCTCCGCGACGGACTTCCGATGCGGGCCAAGCGGCCACACTTTGGTAACACTTTAAGCGAAGTATCTTTGGGGGTTCGGTACGGTCTGCGTGCATCTGCGTCGTCGTCGCTTCATGCGCGAGATCCAAGGATTTCGGAAACCCCGAGGACGTCGGAAACCAATGACCGCCTTTTCTCTCTTGCGCCGCCTGCCTCATTTCGCGGGAGCCGCGCTTCTTATTCTCGCGACCCTCCCCGCCAGTGCCCAGGACAGTCAGCCGTGGAGAGCGCCGTCCGGCGAGTTCTCGGTCGACAGCTACCGCAGCGGCGGCAGCACATCGAACTATTCGGGCAATACCAATTCCGGGAACTACAATTCGGGGAGCTACGGCTCGAACGGGCGCGCCGATCCCTACGCCCGCTCGAACGACACCTATTCGCAAGGCAACTACCCCCAGAGCGGCAACGGTTACTCCCAGGGCGGTGGCGCCTATCCGCAGGGGGGCAACTCCGGCGGATACGGCGTGAATGGAGACGCGTACTCCCCGAGCCGGGGCGGCTATGGCGGAGGCAACGACGCCTACGCTCCGCCGCCACGCCAGGACACCTATTCCGGAGGCGGGGGCGGCGACGTCTATTCGCCGAGCCGTCAGGGACGCAGCGACAGCTACACAGACCCGGGTCAACCGGCGGACAGTGGTGGCTACGGTGAGCCCTATGCGCCTCCCCCCGGTGACACCGGCCAGCCCTACCGCGAAGCGGCTCCCGCGCAAGGCGGCGGCTCGACTTACGAGCAGAACGAGATCATCGCCGCAGGGCACGGGTTCTTCGGCGCCATCAGCCAGAACCTCGCGCAGGCTGTGGAATACGCTTTCAAGAGCCAGGGACGTCCGAACGGCTACATCCTGGGCGAAGACGCCGGTGGCGCTTTCGTCGTTGGGTTGCGTTACGGCGAGGGCCGCCTCTACACGAAAGACGCGGGTGACCACAAAGTGTTCTGGCAGGGGCCTTCCGTCGGCTACGATGCCGGCGCCGAAGGCTCGAAGGCGATGGTGCTCGTGTACAATCTCCGCGATCCCTCGGAAATCTATAATAGATTTGGAGGCGTTCAGGGAGCTGCCTATCTCGTGGGCGGCTTGAGCGTGCAGTTCCAGAAATACGGAGACGTGACACTCGCCGTGATCCGCTCCGGCGTCGGCGTGCGCTTGGGCGCCAACGTGGGATACCTCAAGTATACCCGCACACCGACTTGGAATCCTTTATAAGTGGGTGATGAATCCGGACCGGAGCAATCCGCTTGCGCCGGACAGCGGGGGCGGCTTTAGTCGCCCACGTCGTGTTGTTTCGTCTGCGGGGATGGACATGAGAGGAGTGGCCCGGGGGATGCGCCGGTGATCACGATCCAATCCGCCATGCTGGTGGCGCTCGGGTTTTTCACGGCAGGCCTCATCGGCTTTCTGCTGGCGCCGCTTTACGGCCGGCGTTCCGCGCGCCTCGCGACCGAGGCGCTGCGCGCGACGATGCCGCTGTCGTCTGCCGAGATCGCTGCCGACAAGGACCGCCTGCGCGCGACCTACGCCCTTACGATTCATAAGCTCGAGCAGAAGGTGGAGAAGGCCGCGTATCTCGCCGCCCGCCAGCGCGTCGAGCTCAATCGCCGCGACGCTGGCATCAGCGAGCTCGAAGGTGAGGTCGAGCGCCTGAGAGGCGCGCTTGAGGAGCACGAGAACGCCCGCCGGGTTCTGGAGCAGACCATCGCGGAGCGCATGCCCAAGGTGGAGTTCCGTCTCAACGAAGCCAAGAAGCTCCTGTTCAACCGCGATCGGGAGATCGGCAGCCTCACGCAGTCCTCGCAGCGCCAGACGCATGCGCTCGAGGAGGCGACGCAGATCAACGCTCAGCAGCGCGACGAGATACATCGCCTGAACGCCACGCTCGCCGCCCGCGCGGCGCGCAACCGCGAGACGCTGGCCGATCCGCGCTTCGACGGCGAGGTTGCGCTGCGGGCCGAGATCGAGGCGTTGCGCACCAAGACGCGCGATCAGTCGGCTGTCATCAGCCGTCTCCAAAGCGCGTTGTCGAATGCGGGAACCGCGACGCAGGCCGCCGCCAGCGCGCCGAAGGCACCGGCTCAACCGGCGCCCGCCTCCGAGTCGGCCATCGACCACACCGAGGAGCTTGCCCGCCTGCGCAAGGATCTTGCCGACGCCGAGAACGCCTTGCGCTCCGCGCGCGGCATGGCCGAGGCGGGCCATGCCGGCCAGGCTGCGCTCGAAGCCGAGATTCGCGCGCTCACCTCGGCCAACCAGGATCAGTCGGCTGAGGTCGCGCGTCTCAAGGCGGCGCTCGCCACCTACGAGGCGGAGGACGCCGACGACCGCACGATGAAGGACAGCAAGGTGGCGATGCGCGCGCGTGTCAGTGCGCTGCAGGCCCAGGCCGAGGAACAGAGCGGCACGATCCAGCGGCTCCGGGCCGAGATCGCCGCTGCGAACGAGAAGCTCGCGCGTCAGGCTGCCCACTTCATGGACGAGATGCGCCGCCTCGGCGCGGGAACCCTTCCCACGGCAGGCGCCCGCCGCGAGACGACAGGCCGCCCGCAACCGCTCGTCGAGCGCATCAATGCGCCGCGTCCGCCCCGCCCCGTTCAACCCGCCGTCGGGGCAGCCGCTTCCGCTGCGCGCCGGGATGGCAACGATCAGGCGCGGGTAAGCGGCTTCCTTCGTGCCCTCGATGGCGTCTCGGGCACTCAGGTCGCAACGGCGAACGGCAACCCGGAGCCTGCTAACGGCGCCGCGTCGGCCGCGGGCGCTCCCAACGGAGAAGCGCCCAAGAAAACGGACCGCCGGGCAAGTCTCATCGAAAGAATTACCAGGGCAGAGAAGCCCGTTGCATGACCGCTTCGCCTTGACAGGCCGGAGCGGTACTTTCATTGTGCGCACTATCGGGGCGAGGAGGGGCCAAGCCGCACCGGAACAAGCAAAATAGGGCCCAAGTCTAGGGAGAAGACATCGGGGTGGTGCCACGGGCGCCGCCCCGATTTGCTGCGCCCTTCCCGTATGCAGGGCAGGGCGAAAATCGTGCGGGGACTGAGCAGGGAAAAGCTCCGTTGGAACTCGAGATCCTTGGTCTGCTCGTCGCCGTAGCCGCGTGCGCCGGATTTGTCGACGCCATCGCGGGCGGCGGCGGCCTGATCACGTTGCCCGCTCTGCTGATGGCGGGAATGCCGCCCGTGCAGGCCATCGCCACCAACAAGCTGCAGGGAACGTTCGGCGTTGCCGCGTCGAGCTTCGCCTTCTGGCGCGCGGGCCACATCGACGTGCGTGCGCTCGCGCCCGCCATCGCGGCGGTCGCCGCAGGCGCGCTGCTCGGCAGCGCCGCCGTGCAGTGGATCGATCCCGATAGGCTGCGCCTCGCGGTGCCTGCCATTCTGTTGGTCGTGGCCGGATACTTCGCTCTCGCGCCGCATCTGGGCGCGGGCCCGCGCAAGGCCCGTCTCGGGCCGCTTTCCTTCGTGCTCGGCGTTGCCGGGCCCATTGGCGCCTATGACGGTTTCCTGGGGCCGGGCGCCGGCTCCATGTACCTGATGGGTTTCGTTGCCCTGCTCGGCACCGACCTCTTGAAGGGGACAGCGGGCACCAAACTCCTCAATCTGACGTCGAACGCCGTCGCTCTCGCCGTCTTTGCCGCGGCGGGCAACGTCGATTACACGGTGGGATTGGCGATGGCGCTCGGGCAGGTCGTGGGCTCCCGGGCCGGGGCCCGCACCGCGATGCTGCGCGGCGCGCCCCTGATCCGCCCTCTCGTCGTGATCGTCTCGATAGCGATTGCGGCGAGCCTGCTTCTGCGAGGATAGTCGGCGTCAGCGTCGTAGGGAGTGCTGCATGATCGAGATCGTTCTGGGGCTTCTGCTGGTCGCGGGCGCGTTCATCATCCTCACGGGTGCTGGAGATACGCTCGGTCTCTCGAACATCGATTTTTTTCCGTTGCTCGGCTATGGCGGCACCGGGTTCATCCTGGCTCTCGGCATACTGTTGATCGCGGCTGGCCTCTCCCGCAGGGCCATGCAGCGCCATCACGAGCGTCGCCACACCATCCGGAGCGCACGCCTCACGGCTGCGGCGTTTCTCGGCGCAGCAAGCCTCGCGGTGGGATTGCCGCTTGCCGCCGAGCCCTTCAACCTGCTGCGCCTCGAAGGATTTCCCGTCGGCTATTATCTCGCCGCCCAAGGCGGTCTGATCGGTCTCGTCATTCTGGCGTTTGTCTGGGCCGGCCGGCAGAACCGCATCGATGCGGAGGGGGCGGGCAATGAGTGACATCGCGGCCCATCCCGTCGCGGAGAGATCGACGCCGCTGTCGCTCGCAGGCTTGTCGGCGGCGGGACGGGCGGTTCCCGTTTCGCTTCTCGCAGCACTTCCCGGCCTCGTCTATTTCGCGGGCTACGATCATTTGGCTTACGGCCTCGGCATTCTGGCGGGCGTGGTGCTGGCGGGCTTGTTGATCGCGCCGAAGCTCAGCGCGCTGGGTGCTTCGAGCGCGGCGGGGGCGTTGCGTGAGAGGCATGGACGCACCGCCGCAGCCGTCGCGGCTCTCATCCTGGTCCTCACCACCATTCCGCTCATCGGGGCGGAAGTGTCGTTCATCGCGCGCGTTGCGGCCAACGCCGTTGCCGTTCCAGAGACCTGGGCCGTACTCGGCATGGCGCTTCTCATCGCGCTAGCTACGGTCGCGTTGGGGGAGGCGCCGCTCCGCGTGCTCTCTGCGATCGCATATCTCCTGCTCGCGGCAAGCCTCATCGTGCCCCTCTGCCTGATCGCGGTAAAAGCACAGGGCCTGGTGTTTCCGCACTTCGCGTTTGGTCACGCCCTGGCCGACTTGCACGGCATTGAGGAGCAGCTTCTCGAAGCGGGCGTCGTCGATTTCGACACCTTCAGCGCCCACACGGCACCCTTCATCCGCCTCTCGCAGCTCGACGTGTTTGCGCTCGTCGTGACGCTCGCACTCGGCGTTGCGGTGCTACCCCAGCTTCTCGCTGCCCTCGCGACGCGGAAGCGCCCCGCCGTCACACGGCTCGCAGGCGCCTGGACCGCACTTTTCATGATGCTCCTCCTCGTCACCGTTCCTGCCCTCGTGGCCTTCGTGAAGCTTGAGATCTACGGGCTCGTTGCAAAGGCGACACCCCTCGCGGAGCTACCCGCCTGGCTCGAAGCTCCGCTGCGCTCGGGCTTCGTGCATCTCTACGGAACCTCCCTGCATCTGCTCGATCAGGTGACGGACGCCGTGCGCGCGGGCAGCGAGAATGCGGATGCCATTGCGGGCGCTTTCTCCGCCGATACGCAAGCGCTCGGCCGTTGGCAGGCACTCGATCCTCAGATTCAGGAGGCGATGGTGGCGTCCGCGCGCACGCTCGTCGCAGAGCCTTCGGCGTCTTCGTGGACCATTTACCTCACGAGCGTTCTCCCCGCGGCCAGCGCGGCGGCCGGAAACGAGACGGCAGCGCTCACCCAGGCAGCGCTCGTTATCGAGCCACTCGGGCTGGTGTTCGCCATACCCGCCCTGACAGAGCACCCGGCGGAGATCTCGCTCCTTTTTGCGGCTGCTGCCGTATGCGCCGGTGTCGTGATGGCAGCAAGCCTCGCCCGGAGCGTTTCGGACCTCGGCTTCGCCGCGCCGAGCGGGGAGAAAAGCCGTTCACATCCGTTGCTGGCACTGGTGGTGGTTGCGGCCGCTGTCGGCGTGGCCTTGCTACGGCGTGAGGATCTGGTCACGCTTGTCGTTTGCGTGTTCGCCATTGCAGCCGCTGGATTGTTCCCGGCGTTATCGGTGGGACTTTCCTGGCGCCGGGCGACGGCTGCGGGCGTGGTCGCAGCGATGATCGCCGGGGCTGGCACGACGGGCTATTACATCGTGGCGACGACGTTCTTTCCCGCAACGTTCTACGCGACCTGGCCGCAGCTTTCGAATGCGGGAGAAGCAGCGATCGAGGAGTTCTCGACCCTCGAGACGGAAGCGCGCGAGGGCGAGAATGACGAGGCCAGGGAGATCGCGGCAAAGGCGTTGCAGGATCTGATCGGCGGAACTCCCTCGCGCGAGGGGCTCGCCAACTGGGCGGGAGTCGATCGCGCATCCTCCGCCGTGTTCGGCGTGCCTGCCGGTCTTCTCGCTCTGCTGCTCGTGAGCGCGGTGACACCTTCGCGCCGCCGCCGGAGTGAAGCGGGTGACGCTCAGCCGTAAGCGAGCCGGGGCTGCCACTCGGACGCTTCCGCGGCACCGAGGAAGCCCGCGATTTGATCGATGCTTTCCGCATCTCTCAAAAGCGGCGCGTGGCCTTGGCCGGGAACGACGAACGAGGTGAAAGCGGGATGGCGCCGCCGCATCTCTTCCACGGTCTCGGCCGAGAGGATGTCGGACTTTTCTCCGCGCAGCACCATCACCGGAACCCGTTTCAGCGCTTCGAATTGCGGCCACAGCGCCGGAATGGGCCCATCGAGCACGGAGAGCGCGTTGGAAAGCTCGGGATCGTAGCCGGGTGCCGGGCGCCCCTTGTGCTCGTTGAACCATTGCTTCGCTACTTCGACCCAGTCCTCGGGCGGCACGGCCGGAAATGCGCGGCGGCTCATATCGTGCACCAGCGCGCCTGCTTCCGCCCATGTGCCCGGAAGGGGAATGCGCCCCACATAGGCCGAGATGCGGCCGAGGCCCTTCTGCTCGATCACCGGGCCGATGTCGTTCAGCACGACCGCGCCGAGCGCGCGGGGCTGTATGGCGGCGATCGCCATGGCGATCAGACCGCCGCGCGAGGTGCCGATGACGGACGCCGTCTTCACGCCCGTGACGATCATGAAATCGAGCACGTCGAGCGCTTCGATCGGCACGGCGTAGTTGCGCCAGTCCGGATCGGCTTCCGAAAGCCCGCGCCCGCGGTAGTCGAACGTGTAGACGTCGCGCGGCCCGTCATGCCGTTGCGAAAGCTCTTCGGCGATCACGTTGAAATCGCGGCAATTGCGGGTGAGGCCCGCGAGGCAGAGTACGGGGCGGCGCACGACGCCATCATGGAAAGCGGCTGGATAGTGCCGGCCGTAGAGCCTGAGCCCGTCGCGGGCTGTGAAATAAATGTCTCGAAGCGCCGGCGCTGTACGCGTCATGCCACTTACCCCGCTGAAAATTTCCGGCCGGGCCGCCCAGCCCGGTGGAGAATGAAAAAAACTCGCGTCGTGTTGCTAGCCGTCCGAACGTCCCCCGCTCGGAGAGCCCGGTTGCCGCGCCGCCATGCGGGCCCGGTTCAGATCCTCCTCCAGCCTCAATGCCGCTTTCTCTTCGCCAAGGCGCGCGCGATAGATCTGGATGTTGGCCAGAACCTTCGCCACGTATTCGCGCGTCTCCTGGATCGGAATGCGCTCGATCCAGTCGATGGGATCGACCTTCGGATTGCGCGGATCGCCGAACTCGCGGATCCACTGCCGGGCGCGTCCCGGCCCCGCGTTATAGCCCGCGAGCGTCAGGATATAGGACCCCGAAAACTCCTCCATGCGATCGCCCACATAGGCCGAGGCCAGCATCGCATTGTAGGAGGGGTCGGAGAGAAGCCGGTTGATGTCGCACTTGATCTTGTAGTCGCGGCAAACGTGCTTCGCGGTCACGGTCATCACCTGCAACAGGCCCTTGGCGCCGGCGCCCGAGACGATCAGCGTGTTGAATTCGGTCTCCTGCCGCGCAAGGCCCAGCAGGAACGCCGTCTCCGGCGGTTTCCTGAGTGGCTTGTAGGCCGGGAAGGGATGAACCGGGTAGGCGTAGTAGTAGAGATTCTGGCCGCGCGCGATTGCGGCCTTCGCCGCGCGCACCGCCGACTGCGTGTCGCCGATTGCCTCCGCCAGATGCGCGACCATTGCGCTCTCGGCCTCCGTCTTCACGTATTGGCGAAGCTGCACGATGAACAGGCGCGGGATGCTGACATCGAGCCCGGCGTTCTTGGCGATCACGACAGCCTTCGCAGCGTCGATATTGACGAACGCGTTGATCTGATCGGCGGTCGGCTCGGCGGGCGGCGAGGTGGTGATCGCGAGCCGCCCCGGCTCGAGCTTCTGTCGCGCGAGCAGGGCGTGGAAGGTGTCGGGATCCGCGAGCGCCTGGCGGTAGTATTCGTCCGCGGCCGCCTTGTCGCCCCGGGCTTCCGCCGCGCGCCCCAGCCAGTAGCGCGCTTTCGCGCGGCTCAGCGGGCCATCCGCCGCCTTGTTCATCACCTGGAAATGACGCTCGGCCGTCTTTGGATCCTTGAGGTAGCGCAGCGCCAGCCAGCCCGCCATGAACGACTGGTCCTTGAGCGGGTTTGCGCTCAGCGGCCCCGCTTCGCGGACGAGCTCGTAAGCGAGCTTCGGCTTGTTTGCCTTGAGCGCCTCGTAGGCATTGGCGCGCCGTTCGAGCCACCAGTCGTCGGGCGAGACGATCAGCGCTTCCTCCGTCGGTGCGCCGAGCAGAACCTTCGAAGCTTCCTCGCTGTTGCCCGACCGGCGCAGCGCCTGGATGCGATGGAACACGAGTCCCCAATCCGGCACCCGCTCGGCCGGCAGGCCCTCGATCCCCTTTTTCGCGCCGTTCGAGCCGAGGAAGACGGCGAGCCGTGCTTCCGCTTTCTTTTGCTCGCCCGCCGGCAGCAGCGGAATGACCCGGCGCACGATGGCAGCGCGCGCAGTCTTCTCGCTCGCCCACCGCATGTCGTCCATCAACAGCCGGTCGAGGCGCCATTTGTGATCGGCGACCGTGAGCAAGGCGCCGAAGCGCGTCAGAAATCCGGCTTCGAGGCTCGCGGGCAGCATCTTCTCGCGCCAAGCCTTCGCTGCGAGCCGGCGGGCCTCGTCGCTGTTGCCTTCGGCCAGATAGGCGGAGGCCAGCGCCGCGAAGCCGACGCCGCTCTGAGGCTCCCGTCCGTTGAAGTAGGATTTGATCTCGCCCGAGCTGCCGCCCTGGGTGAAGAGGATCTCTTCGAGCTTCTGGTTGAGGGTGGTGCGGTCGGGCCAGGCCGGATTGGCTTCCAGGAAGGCGCGATACTCTTCCGGCCGTCCGAGGCCTTTGCGCAGGCGGAACCAGTCCACCAGCTTCCGCGCCACCGGATCCTCGATCTGTCCCTTGATCGCGTTGGCCTTGTCGGCGTCACCCTGGCCGGCGGCAATTGCCTTCACGGCCTCGCGCAGGCTCTGGGCATCCGCAGCGCTCAGCGTGTAGGAGCGGAGCGGCGCGATAGCCGCATCGAGCCGCGCCGTGTGCTCCCGCTCCGGCTTAGAGGGCTTGGCGGGCTTCGGCATCTCCGGATGAGCGGCGGCCGGTGTGGCCGCGGCCGTTTTGGGGTCGGCCTGCACGGGGGCCGTGGCGGCCGTCAGGCTCAATGCAAGAAGGAGCGGAAGCCCGGCCATCGCTGTGCCCGTGCCGCCCCCCAGGTATTTGAGCCCGGATATCCAGTTTGAGGTTCGTCCCGTCACGCTTATCCTCGCCGCGGCGCGGGAAATGCGCCGGTTCAATCCAAGAGTGATAGGCAGTTGCAGCCCCTTTTTGGCCCGTTCATGGCATTAGTATAGCGAACGCGGCCCCACCACCAACCGGACGCCACTTGGCTTGCAGGCTGCCGCCTGAGCGCATAATGTCCACCATCCCAGCCGCAAGGGGCCGTGGCCGAGACGGGCGATCCGGGGAGAGGGTACAAATTCGAGCGCGTGCGTTCAAGGTATCCCCCGCTTCGCACAGGGGCGTACGGCTGCGGCAAGACCAATACGAACGCGATCGGCGCGCCTGCCGCGACCGTTGCTAGCGAAGGACATCGAGAGAGCGCATGTTCAAGGGCTCCATCACGGCGTTGATCACGCCGTTCAAGAACGGCCTTGTAGACGAGGAGGCTCTGCGCCGCTTTGTCGATTGGCAGATTACCGAGGGTACGCACGGCTTGGTCCCGACGGGAACCACCGGTGAGAGCCCCACTTTGAATTTCGACGAGCATAAGAGGGTGATCGATATCACCATCGAGGCGGCGCGGGGACGCGTCCCGGTGATCGCGGGCACGGGCTCGAACTCGACGGACGAGGCGATCGAATTGTCCACCCATGCCGAGAAGGCAGGTGCGGATGCGATCCTGATCGTGAACCCCTACTACAACAAGCCCACGCAGGAAGGCCTCTACCAGCACTTCAAGGCCATCAACGATCGCGTCGGCATTCCGATCGTGATCTACAACATTCCCGGCCGCACCAACGTCGACATGTCGGTATCGACTATGGCGCGCGTGTACGAGCTGAAGAACGTCGTCGGCGTGAAGGATGCCACCGCCAACCTCGCGCGCGTCTCCCAGCAGCGTGCCGCAATGGGTCCCGAGTTCAACCAGCTTTCCGGCGAGGACGCGACCGCGCTGGCCTTCACCGCGCACGGCGGCCATGGCTGCATTTCGGTTGCCTCGAACATCGCGCCGCGCCTCTGCGCCGAGTTCCAGAACATGCTGATGAAGGGCGATTTCGCGGGCGCCCTGAAGATGCAGGACCGGCTGATGCCGCTGTTCGACGTGATGTTCGTCGAGACCAACCCGGGTCCGGTGAAGTATGCGGCCTCGCGCCTGGGCATCTGCTCGGCCGAGATGCGCCTGCCCCTGACGCCGGTCTCGGAGCAGACGAAGAAGGCAGTGGATGCGGTGCTGATCAAGGTCGGTTTGCTGCAGGCCGCTGCCGCCGAATAGCCGAGCGCAGGAAAGAACAATGTCGGCCAAGAAGGACGACGGCCGCCGGCTCGTGGCAGAGAACCGGAAGGCCCGCCACGAGTATTTCATCTCCGATTCCTACGAGGCCGGCATCGAGCTGAAGGGCACCGAGGTGAAGAGCCTGCGTTCGGGCCAGGCCAACATTGCGGAAAGCTACGCGTCCTTCGAGGACGACGGCAGCTTCTGCCTGATCAACGCGTACATCCCCGAATATCAGGACGCGGGCCGCTTCTTTCAGCATGAGCCGCGCCGCAAGCGCCGGCTTCTCCTGCACAAGAGCGAGCTCGCGAAGCTGCTAAACGCCGTCGACCGCAAGGGGATGACCATCGTTCCCCTGGAGCTCTATTTCAACGCACGCGGCCGTGCGAAGCTGAAGCTCGCGCTCGCCGAGGGCAAGAAGCTGCACGACAAGCGCGAGACCGCCGCCAAGCGTGATTGGAACCGGCAGAAGGCCCGCATCATGCGGGAAAAGGGCTGATGGCTGAGGCCGCAGGCTTGCCAGGCATCGATTGGTCCAAGCTGCCGCCTCCGGTGGACGACGGTGGGGCCAGCCATCTCGCCGGAGCCCGCCTCGCGCGCGTCGCGCTTCCCTCGACATCCGGCGGCGAGATCACTCTTGCCGACATGGCGGGGCGAACAGTCGTCTTTGCCTATCCCATGACGGCGACACCGGGCGTCCCGCTTCCCGACGGCTGGGACGGCATTCCGGGCGCGCGCGGATGCACCCCGCAGGCCTGTGCCTTTCGCGATCTGCACGAGGAGCTGAAACGCGCGGGCGCCTCCGCCGTGTTCGGCCTGTCCACCCAGACCGTGGCCGAGCAGAAAGAGGCGGCCGAGCGCCTGCATCTTCCGTTCCCGCTGCTCTCGGACGACGCGCTGGCGCTGACGCGTGCCATGATGCTCCCGACAATGGAGGTCGAAGGCAAAGCGATGATCCGGCGCATGTCTCTGATCGTCGATGACGGCGTCATTTCGCGCGTGTTCTACCCCGTATTCCCGCCGGACCGGAACGCGGGCGACGTTCTCGCCTGGCTCGCGGCCAACCCGAAATGACGGCACCCTGGCCCTATCCCGCGCCCGACGGCGATGAGGGCGCCCGCCATCTCGCAGCCGGTCTCGCGCTGCCGAGCCTGCCGCTGCCCGCGACTGACGGAACGGCCGTCGATCTCGCACAGCTCGGCGGGCGCACTGTCCTGTTCGTCTATCCCTGGACCGGCCGTCCCGGCCTCCCTAATCCGCCTCACTGGGACGACATCAAGGGTGCTCACGGCTCGACGCCGGAAGCCGAGGGGTTCCGTGATTGTTGGCAGGATTTCCGTTCCGCCGGTTTCGGAGTGCTGGGCCTCAGCGGACAGACGACAGCCGATCAGCAGGAGTTCGCGGCGCGCGTGGGCCTGCCGTTTCCCTTGCTGTCGGATGCATCCGGCGCACTGCGCGAAGCGCTTCGTCTGCCGGTGTTCGAGACGGGTGGCGTGACCTACTTGAAGCGGCTCACGCTTGTCCTGCGCGACGGAAGGATCGAGCGCACGATCTATCCCGTGCACCCGCCACATACACACGCCGGTGACCTGCTCGCGGTGCTGGACGTCCGGTAGCGGCGGACGAGAGGGGCTTGTTGCGCTTCAGCGAGCGAAACTCGCATCCCCTACTGCCTACTGCCTCTAAAGCACGTCGCTTTCGATATCGCCTGCCGAGAAGCCGAGCTTCTCGAGGCCCTCTTCGAGATAATCCGAAAGCAAAGGCAGCCCGAGCAGATAGCTCGCCGTCGAATTCACCTTCTCGGCCCGCGCGGTCTCGACGGCCTCTTCCAGCTCTTCCGCCTCGAACGTGCCGCGCCCGATCCAGGCCAGCGCCACCAGGTTCGCCTGCTCGTCGTCGTTCAGCGCATCGATGAAGCCCGCAAACTCCGCGAGAGTGGGATCAGATGCGAAATCTTCGAGAATGGCGCTCGGGTCCTCGTCGGCATCGCCCTCTTCGGTGGAGGCGTTCCAGGCCCCCACTTTGGCATCCAGCTCGCGTGCCTTGATGATGACGTGCGCCACCTTCTCGGGTGCAATTTCAAGCGATGCTTTGGCTGCCATAGAGCGTGTCTCCCGGTCTCTCCGCATGTGACCGGCGCGATGATAAGCGTTGAGCGCCCGGCGTTGAAGGGGGAGACGCGCAGGAAAGCGGCCGCGGCAGCTACGGAAGCTCGTCGAGAAAATGTCGCACGTCCCGGAAGACGGCGTGGAACATCTCGGTGGTGAGCCGGCCCGTGTTGGTATTGAGCCGCGAGCAGTGGAGGCTGTCGAAGATGGTCAGCGTACCCGCCTGATGGCGTGCGCCGTGCCGAAACGCGAACTGCGATTTGCGGAGGCCAAGCGTGGAAAGGGTCTGGTCGTGGGCGACCCGGCCGAGCACCACCAGCGCTTTGAGCTTCGGAAGTGCGGCGAGCCGGGCAGAGAAGTAGCCGCGGCAGGTGTGGATTTCCTCCGGCAGCGGCTTGTTCCCAGGCGGCACGCAGCGCACCGCGTTCGTGATCATGCAATCGACGAGGCGAAGCCCGTCGTTGGGATCGGCCCGATAGGTGCCGCGCGCGAAGCCGAAGGCGAGAAGCGTCGAATAAAGAAGATCGCCTGCATAGTCCCCGGTGAAGGGGCGTCCGGTGCGATTGGCCCCCCGCAGCCCCGGCGCGAGACCGACGACCAGCAGACGTGCGTCAGCGTTGCCGAACGAGGGCACCGCGCCGTTGAACCACGAGGGCTGCGCCTGGGCGGCCTCGTTGCGGAACGCCACGAGCCTCGGGCACCGCGGACAGTCGCGGGGCGCCTCGGGAGTATAGTCGGGGAGCGTGGGAGAAGAGGGGCGGGCCATGGCCGGGTTCGTGAGTGCCGGAGTAACGAGCTGAGTGGCCCTGGATGGCTGGCAGGAAGCACGCGGCGAGCGGAAGCCTGTGGCTCTCCGCTCGCCGTATGCCGGATACCCGCTGCCGGTTAGACCTCTTCCTGCGAAACGTCGTCGTTGTCGTGATAGGCGTGGGTCTCGCGACGGCTCTGCCCCAGGCCACGGCCCGAGGATGAGCGCGATTCGCGGCTCACACGCGCGGACGCGTCCCGCCCGATGAGCTGTTCGAGGTCGGCAAGGTCGATGAACTGGTCTGCTTGGCGCCGCAACTCGTCGGCGACCATGGCCGGCTGGGTCTGCAGCGTCGAAACGACGCTGACCCGCTTGCCCTTCTGCTGAAGAGCCGCCACCAGGCCGCGGAAATCGCCGTCGCCCGAGAACAGAACGATGTGGTCAAGCGTATCGGCGAGCCGCATGGCGTCCACGGCCAGCTCGATGTCCATGTTGCCCTTCACCTTGCGGCGGCCCGAGGCGTCGGTGAACTCCTTCGTCGGCTTCGTGACCATGGTGAAGCCGTTGTAGTCGAGCCAATCGATCAGAGGACGAATCGAGGAGTACTCCTGATCCTCCGACAGGGCGGTATAATAGAGTGCTCTCACCAAGTGGGCCTTCTGACGGAAGAGCGCGAGCAGGCGCTTGTAGTCGACGTCGAATCCCAAGGCTTTGGAAGTGGCGTAAAGATTGGCCCCATCAATGAAAAGAGCAACGCGTTCGCCTTGATAAAAGTGCATTTCTTATGTTCCTTGAACGGACCAGGCGCCCACAGCGTCCGCTGCGCGCCGGCAAAAGCGAGACTGCGCCATCCAGTCTAGCTCACGAGAGCGGATCATCATCGACGATCGGAAGACTAAGCGCAATCTGTCACGAATGACATTGGGCAGGCGGAAAAAATTGCCCCACCCGACGAACACCTGCCGCGCCAAGTTCGCGCACAGTGTTTAGTTTCTTTATGCTACTTCTAGATGGGGTGCGTGCGCGCGTTTGCAATTGATTAATTCGCATTTTGTATCCGCAAGGGGCGTTCGCGGTCCGTATCTCTGGCCGCCGACTTGCGAGCCTGCCGATTTCATGTCACTTAAGCGGGCTGGAGCGGCGCGCCGGACCCTGTTAAGGATCCTGGCAGCTATCGGATTTCATTCCGCATCATGAGCAAGACGAGAGAGGGGTGCTAGCGAATGGCACGCGTCACAGTCGAGGATTGCGTCGACAAGGTTCCGAACCGGTTTGAGCTGGTTCTTCTGGCGGCTCATCGGGCCCGGTCGATTGCCAACGGCAGCGCAATCACCGTCGACCCCGACAACGACAAGAACCCGGTGGTGGCGCTTCGCGAGATCGCCGAGCGGACTATTCCGCCGGAGGACATGCGCGAGTCTCTGATCCACTCGATCCAGAAGAACGTCGAGGTCGACGAGCCGGAAGCGGCCGCGGCACCCGTTCTGCCGCAGGAGCGCCGCAGCCCGATCCTTGGCCGCGACGACCAGTCCGCGGATACCCAGGTCGACGTGCTCACCGAGGAGCAGCTTCTGCGCGGCCTTGAAAGCATGACCCCGTCCGAGCCGTCCTCCAACGGCGGCAGCGGCGGTCCCCGCGAGCGCGGCCGCTAAAACCGCATCGCGGGCATATCGCTCGACCACCGATGTGAGTGGCTCTCTTCAGGGCGCCCGGGTCCGGTTCGACGGACCTGAGGGCGCCCTCTTCGACGCCGGGAGTGTGTGCGGCCCATGATGCGTCAGTACGAGCTCGTCGAGCGAGTACAGAAATACGACCCGACTGCAGACGAGGCGCTCCTCAACCGTGCCTACGTTTATGCGATGCGCGCGCATGGATCCCAGAAGCGCGCTTCCGGCGCGCCCTATTTCTCCCATCCCCTCG
Source organism: Hyphomicrobium zavarzinii ATCC 27496 (assembly GCF_000383415.1). Lineage (GTDB taxonomy): Bacteria > Pseudomonadota > Alphaproteobacteria > Rhizobiales > Hyphomicrobiaceae > Hyphomicrobium_C > Hyphomicrobium_C zavarzinii. The sequence goes on from NZ_KB911256.1 coordinate 560,896, forward strand.
AAGTGGCTGCGATCCTGACGGATCTCAAGCTCGATGACGCCACTATCGTCACCGCGCTGCTGCACGACGTGATCGAGGACACCGACGCGACCCGCGCCGAGATCGATCAGCTCTTCGGGCCCGAGATCGGCGCCCTCGTTGATGGGCTCACCAAGATCAAGCGGCTCGATCTGGTCTCGAAGAAGGCCGAGCAGGCCGAGAATTTCCGCAAGCTCCTGATCGCGATTTCGAGCGACATCCGCGTGCTTCTGGTGAAGCTCGCCGATCGCCTGCACAACATGCGCACGCTCGAGCACATGAAGCCCGAGAGCCGCAAGCGCAACTCCGAGGAGACGCTCGAGATCTATGCGCCGCTCGCCGGCCGCATGGGTATGCAGGCACTTCGCGAGGAGCTCGAGGAGCACGCCTTCCGCTGGCTGCACCCCGAAGCCTACAAGACGGTGACGGAGAAGCTCGAGGAGCTGCGCGCCAAGAACGAAGGGCTGGTCGAGGACATCGCCAACGCGCTCCAGAAGCGGCTCGCCGACGTCGGCATCGATGCGGAGGTGTCGGGGCGCGAGAAGAAGCCTTACTCCGTCTGGAGCAAGATGGCGAACAAGCAGATCAGCCTGGAGCAGCTCTCGGACATCTACGCCTTCCGCGTCGTCGTCGGCACCATCGACGACTGTTACCGCGTTCTGGGCGTCGCCCACACGACCTGGCGCACCGTGCCGGGCCGCTTCAAGGACTACATCTCGACGCCGAAACAGAACAACTACCAGTCGATCCACACCACCGTGGTCGGCCCCCGCCATCAGCGCGTCGAGCTTCAGATCCGCACCCGCGCCATGCACAACGTGGCCGAGTACGGCGTGGCGGCCCATGCCGTCTACAAGGACGCGCAGAAGATGAACGGCGGCAACACCGCGACCCTCGCATTCTCCGACAAGGAGAGCGGGCCGTATCAGTGGCTGCGCCATCTCGTTGAAACACTGCTCGAAGGATCGAACCCCGAGGAGTTCCTGGAGCACACCAAGCTCGAGCTGTTCCAGGATCAGGTCTTCTGCTTTTCGCCCAAGGGCCGCCTCATCGCGTTGCCGCGTGGCGCGACACCGCTCGATTTCGCCTACGCCGTCCACACCGACGTGGGCAACGCCGCCGTCGGCGCCTACGTCAACGGCCGCCACGTGCCGATCGACACGCGGCTGCGCAACGGCGATGAGGTCGAGATCCAAACCTCGAAGACCCACACGCCCCCTGCCGCCTGGGAAAGCCTCGCGGTCACCGGGCGCGCGCGTTCCGCCATCCGCCGCGCCGCACGCGACGCCATTCGCCGCCAGTACGCAGAGCTTGGCCGCAGGCTTCTGATCTCCGCCTTCGAACGCATCGGAGAGGCCTACTCGGATGAGCGCCTGAAGAAGGCGCTGCCGCGCCTCTCCCAGAAAAGTCTCGAGGATGCCTTGGCCGCTGTGGCGCGCAACGAGGTGAAGATCGAAGACGTGCTGCGGGCTATCGCGCCGGAGCTCGCCGCCGCTGCGCTTGCGGCGCCGCCGCGTGCGGAAGACACCTCGAAATCCGCGAAGGGCTGGCTCAGCCTCACGCGTGCCGCCACCAACAAGCTGCGCCTCGGCGGCTCCTCCGATTCTGATACCGGCACGGCACCGACCGGCCGGGTCCGCGGCATTCCGATCCGCGGCGTGAGGAACGACATGCCCGTGCTGTTCGAGGCCGGTGGCGCGGTGCCGGGCGACCGCATCGTGGGCGTTCTGGCGCCGGGCGAGGGCATCCGCGTGTTCCAGATCCACTCGCCCCGCCTCCAGGAGTTCGAGCACGAGCGCTGGATCGACGTGGCCTGGGACATCGACCCCGAAAATCCCGAGCGTTTCCCGGCATTGATCAGCGTGACGGCTCCCAACCGGCCCGGCACGCTTGCCGAGATCGCCGACGTCATCGGCCAGTCCGGCGGTAACATCGACAACCTTAAAATGATCCGCCGGGCATCGGATTTCACCGAGCTCCGTATCGGTCTCGAGGTCTGGGATCTGGCGCACTTGAACCAGATCATCAACGGGCTCAAGGCAAAAGCGGTGGTCAGCAAGGTTGAACGTGTGTTTGAATAATGCGCCCCGGCCCGCCGGAGGGCCGTGGAATGCGCCACGAGCGAGAGAAGCTAGAGCCAGGATGAAGGGGCTATGACGCGGAGTCCGTATAACGTTCTACGTCTGGGTGTGAACATCGACCACGTGGCCACCATCCGCAACGCGCGCGGGGGCCGTCATCCCGATCCGCTCCGCGCCGCCCATCTTGCGGTGGAGGCAGGCGCCGATGGCATCACGGCACATCTGCGTGAGGACCGCCGCCACATCTCGGATACGGACATCGCGCGCCTCAAATCGGAGCTGACGCGCCCGCTCAATCTCGAGATGGCCGCAACGCCCGAGATGCTCGCCATCGCGCTCCGCCACGTGCCGAACGCCTGCTGCCTCGTGCCCGAGCGGCGCGAGGAGCGCACCACGGAAGGCGGCCTGGACGTGGTCGGCCAGAAGGCGTCGCTCGCCCCCATCATCGGCGACTTGAAGGCGGCGGGCATTCGCGTCTCCCTGTTCATCGAGCCCGACATGCGCGCGATCGAGACCTCCGCGGCCCTCGGCGCGGACATCGTGGAGCTGCACACGGGCACCTATTGCGAGCACGCGGCCGCCGACGACGCGAAGGGCGTTGCCGCCGAGATCGAGCGCCTGTCGAAAGCGGCGACCGGCGCCGCGGCCCTGGGCCTCGAGGTGCATGCCGGCCATGGCCTCACCTTCAATACCGTGGCGCCCCTTGCCCGTATGCCCGAGGTGGTCGAGCTGAACATCGGCCATTTTCTCATCGGCGAAGCCATCTTCGGCGGTCTGCACGCCGCGGTGAAGCGTATGCGCTCTCTGATGGACGAGGCGAGGCTCAAGGTCTCGGGCCAGGTCAGCGCGTGATCATCGGACTCGGCAACGATATCGTCGACATTCGTCGCATCGAGTCCACCCTGGAGCGTTTCGGCGAGCGCTTCCTCGAGCGCGTCTTCACCGATATCGAACGGGCCAAGTCCGACCGCCGCGCCACCCGCGCAGCGTCCTATGCCAAGCGCTTTGCCGCGAAGGAAGCCTGCGCCAAGGCCCTAGGCACCGGATTCCATAACGGCGTCTACTGGCGCGACATGGGTGTCATCAATCTGCCGTCTGGGCGTCCGACCCTGGCGCTGACGGGTGGTGCAGCGCAGCAATTGGCCAGTATTACGCCCTCGGGATTCATCGCGCGGATCGACCTGACACTAACGGACGATTTTCCGCTCGCGGAAGCCGTCGTCATCATATCTGCGCTCCCGGCTGGATTTAGCCACACGGCGGGCTGACATTCGGGGGCGAAGCAGGGATGTCCTTGGGGGCTGGGCGTCACCACGCCGCACCCCTGTTTGCACGGAGCTCGCTTAATCGCTATAGCGAGCAGGGCTTTTGCGGGCGCCTGCTGCGTGGCTGGCAAGGCGAGACTGGGGCCACGTCGGATCGATCACTCCGATGTGTGAACCGGGGCCGGAACTTTTGATGTAGAGCGCGACCATGTTGGATCGCTTCGATCAAAAATGATCGCGCTCTTGGGAGCAGGAGATGAGCCTGGAAACGAACTCCAAGGCCAGCGCGGGATCCGGCTGGGCTGAGACCGCGAAAATCGTCGTACAGGCCCTCGCCATTGCGATGGTCGTGCGCGTGTTCTTCTTCCAGCCGTTCAACATTCCGTCCGGCTCGATGAAGTCAACGCTGCTGATCGGCGACTATCTCTTCGTCTCGAAGTTGTCGTACGGCTATAGCCGTTTCTCGTTCCCCTTCAGCCCGCACCTGTTCTCGGGCCGCATCTTCGCCGCCGAGCCCAAGCGCGGCGACGTGGTCGTCTTCCGCCTGCCGCAGGACGAGAGCCTCGACTACATCAAGCGCGTGATCGGCCTTCCGGGCGACGAGATCCAGATGAAGAGCGGCATCCTCTACATCAACGGCACTCCGGTGCCGAAGGTGTACAAGGACGAATTCGCCAACACCGAGTGCGACCCGTATTTCCGTCACTGCCGCCGCGTGGTCTACAAGCGCTTCGAGGAGACCCTCCCCGAAGGTCTGAAGTACACCGTGCTCGATCTCGAGCCGGCCGGCGATTTCGACAACACCGAAGTCTTCAAGGTGCCGCCCGGTCATTACTTCATGATGGGCGACAACCGCGACAACTCCGCCGACAGCCGCGCGTCCGTGGGCTATGTGCCGTTCGAGAATTTGATCGGACGTGCCGAGATCATCTTCTTCTCGGCCGCCGTGGACGAGCCCGACGCCATGCGCTGGCTCTCCCCTTGGACGTGGCCGTTCGACATCCGCTGGAGCCGCTTTTTTAATCTCGTTCGCTGATTTTTGAAGGCTCGGCTCGGAGATCTGAGCCAGGATACCGGCTCGATGTTCAAAGCCCGCAAGTACAAGGATCTCGAGAAAAAGCTCGGCTACCGCTTCAAGAACGAAGCGCTGCTCGAGCGCGCTCTCACGCATGCGAGCCTGCGCGGCGCGAAGAAGGTGCGCGAGGACAATGAGCGGCTCGAATTCGTAGGCGACCGCGTGCTGGGCCTCGCCATCGTCGAGATGCTGGAGGCCGCCTATCCGGCCGCGACGGAAGGCGAGCTTGCCCGCCATCTCAATCGCCTTGTCCGCGGCGAAACCTGTGCGAACGTCGGACGCGCACTTGGGCTCGGCGACTATCTCATGCTCTCGGAAAGCGAGGCGGGGAGCGGCGGACGACTTAAGGGCACCATCCTTGCCGACGCCGTCGAGGCCGTCCTCGGCGCCATCTTTCTCGAAGCCGGTTTCAACAAGGCGCGCGACGTGGTTCGCCGTCTGTGGGAGAATGAGGAAGTCTCGTTCGGCCATGCCGCCGCCGATCCCAAGTCTGCGTTGCAGGAGTGGGCGCAGGGGCAGGGGCTGCAGCTTCCGAACTACGTCGAGGTGGAGCGGACCGGGCCCGATCACGCGCCGCGCTTCACCGCCGAGGTGCGCATCAAGGGCAAGGCGCCAGCCCGGGGCGAAGGCGCCTCTAAACGGGCAGCCGAGCAGGCAGCCGCGACTGCGCTACTGGAGCGCGAAGGTGTGATGGAGAAACGTCCTCTTGGCTGATGCCCCCAAAGCCGCGGCGCCCCCGCAAACGGATGAGCCGCACCGCTGCGGCGTGATCGCCATCATCGGTGCGCCCAATGCGGGCAAGTCGACCCTCGTCAACGCGCTGGTCGGCGCCAAGGTCACGATCATCTCACGCAAGGTGCAAACGACCCGGATCCAGATCCGTGGCATCGCCATGGAAGGCGCGAGCCAGCTCGTGCTCATCGATACGCCAGGCATCTTCGCGCCGAAGCGGCGCCTCGACAAAGCGATGGTCGCGAGCGCTTGGGCCGGCGCGGCCGATGCCGATCAGGTGCTTGTTCTGGTCGATGCCGCGAAAGGGATCGACGAGGACGTGGAGCAGTTGGTCTCCAGGCTGGCTGCCGAGACGCGGAAAAAGGCCATTCTTGTCCTCAACAAGATCGACCGCGTGGAGGACAAGGGGAAGCTGCTCGCCCTGGTGCAGGATCTCTCGGGCCGCCTCCCGTTCGAGCGCGTGTTCATGATTGCGGCCTTGAACGGCGATGGCGTCGCAGAGCTCAAGCGCTATCTGGCACAGCAGGTGCCGGAAGGACCCTGGCTCTATCCCGAGGACGAGCTGTCGGACATTCCCGTGCGCCAGCTCGCGGCCGAGGTCACGCGCGAGAAGATCTACAACTACCTGCACGACGAGCTGCCTTACCAGATCACGGTCGAGACCGAGTCCTGGAAGACGCTGCGCGACAAGTCCGTCCGCGTGGAGCAGGTGATCTACGTCGAGCGCGACAGCCAGAAGAGCATCGTGCTCGGCAAGGGCGGCCAGACCATCAAGAAGATCTCGCAAGCCTCCCGCACGGAGCTGACCGAGATCGTTGGCGAGCCGGTCCATCTCTTTCTGTTCGTGAAAGTGCGCGAAGGCTGGGATCGCGATCCTGAGCGGTACCGCGAGATGGGGCTCGAATTCCCGAAGGAGGATTGATGCCGCCCCGCCCGGGCACCGTGCCGCTTTTCGGCCTGGCGCTCATCACGGCGGCGGCTGGTGTGTCGGGCACGCGGAAGGCGGGCGCGGCCGTCCGCATTTGCGAGCCGCATGTTTCGAGCGGGCTCGTGACCGGAACCTCCGAGGACACCGCGCGGGCGGCAGCGCTGGCGGTCTGGAAATCGAAGGCGCTCGCCCACGGCGAGGAATATGGCAGCTGGCGGCTTGCGGCGGAGAAGACGCTGGCCTGTCTGCCGCGGAGCGATGGGTCCTTCGAGTGCCTGGCCCGTGCCGCCCCTTGCACCATCGAGCAGGCGCCCGATCGCCGCGAGCTGCGCAAGAACCGTATCGGCATCTGAGCGAGCCCGCCGCCACGCGCGAAATGCTGCGAAACGGGGTAAGTCGGCTATAACCCGCCTATGAACTGGTCCGATGAAGGTGTGATTCTCTCAGTCCGCGCCCATGGCGAGACCGCGGCGGTGGTCGAGATCCTGACGCGCGCGCACGGCCGCCATCTGGGTCTTGTGCACGGCGGGCGCTCGCGTCGCACGCGCCCCGTGCTCCAGATCGGCAATCACGTGGATGTCGCCTGGAAAGCGCGTCTTGCCGATCATCTGGGCCACATGAACGTCGAGCTGATCCGCGGCTATGCCGCCTCCGCCATGGACGATGCGGCAGCCCTCGCCGGGCTCACGTCGCTTTGCGCGTTGGCGCGCCTGCTGCCCGAACGCGATCCGCATCCCAATCTCTACGAGGTGACGCTGTTCGTGCTCGCCTACCTGGATGACGTGAGCGTCTGGCCGGCGCTGCTCGCGCGCTGGGAGCTGGCGCTGCTGGACGAATTGGGCTTCGGCCTCGATCTCACGCAATGCGCCGCAACCGGCATCAACGACGATCTGATCTATGTGTCTCCCAAAACCGGCCGCGCGGTGTCTGCGTCCGCCGGAGAGCCCTACCGCGACAAGCTCCTGCCTCTCCCGCAGTTTTTGCGCCCCGGCCGGCAGTCGGCGCTCGGGCCGGGCGATATCGAAGGCGGGTTCGCGCTGACGGGCCACTTCCTGGAAACGCGCGTCTTTCGCCAGAGAGACGAGGAGATGCCGGAAGCCCGAAGCCGTATGCTCGCGCTGCTGAAACGCCTCGCCGAGCCCCACGGCACGCGGTGAGACTGCTAACCTGCCGAAGGCCACATCCCTCGGCCTCCGCAAGCCGTTCCCGAATGGCGCACTGTGGCCCGATCCTATTCCGCATACGTGTCTGGACCCCGACCTCCGTCGGGGTGACGTTGAAAATGGGCATGCGGCACGGACAACAAACACCGTCATCCCGGCGCAGGCCGGGATCCAGACGCGCCGGAAGCAGAGTTTCTGTCGAAGGCTTGGAGGCCTTCATTTCGTGTCGGCGCTGCTACGAGATGGGCGAGAAGTCCGATCCTTCTGCATACGTGTCTGGACCCCGACCTCCGTCGAGGTGACGATGTTATTTGTCTGCGCCATATACCCACCTTCGACGTCATCCCGATGAAGATCGGGATCCAGACATGCCTGAAGCAGGGGTTGCTGTCGGGCCTGTCGACGTGTCACTCGGACAGAGACGCCGCTACCGGATGCGCTCGCGCGGCGCGATCTCGACGCGCACGCCGTTGGCTGGGTCGGGTTTGAGCATGTAGACAAGCCCGTCCAGCGCCTCGTAGCGCATGGAAAGCCGCTGGGCGCTGAAACCCTCGCCGTAGCTGTCGAACGAGATCTCGCTCGGATTGCATGAGGAGTGCGTGACCGCATACGACGGCTTGATCTCGTGCGCCTCGCCGTTGAACGTGTAGCCGATGCTCTGGCGTGTCGTGTTCGAAACCTGGAACTCGTATTCGAGCGATTTCGGCCGCGCGAAGAGCTGCACGGAGATGAACTTCGGATACTTGCCCGGCGCGCTCACAACGCCTACGCCGATCTCGGTGACGTTGGGAGCCACCATGTTCGCGCGGTGGCCCGGCGAATTGATCCAGCCTTCGACGGAGCGCTGCGCGAGTGCCCGCGGCTCGAAGCCCCGGCTGTCCTCGTTGAGGGCGAGGTTCTCGCCGATCTGGCACCAGTCGTAGCCCGCCGAGGTGATGCGGTCGCCGGCCTGGCGGCCGTCGGCGGTATGCGAGAATTGCCCGTTCTTCGCGAGATAGGCCGCATAGGCACGCGCGGCGCGGGTAAGCGCCGGGCTCTGCCGGAGCGAGCCGAGCTGCTGGCGCCCGCGATAGGCGTTTGTCATTTCGATGATTGCGGCTTCGACGGTCGGCGTATCGGGAAGAACGGCGGGCATGGCTCGCTGCGGGTTATGACGATCCTGCTCAAAATCGTCCGCGACAGCGGCGAACACAAGGCGGCGGTCCGGGAAAGCCCACACGAAAATGGCTGCGCAAAATGGCGCGCCCGCTGTGGAAATCGGCGCCTTAGGTTGCCCCGAACAGAGATTTGTGTGTTGTTGCAACTTGAAAGAGCCTTGTGGCGCGGCTGCACTTGAGAGCCGCCGCCGGGAGCAGTAACCAGACGCCATGACAGACAAACCGATTCTGCCGGGAGCCGGACCCATCGAGCCGGTCACGCTCAAGGATGCGCTCGAGGAGCGCTATCTTGCGTATGCTCTCTCCACCATCATGCACCGTGCGCTGCCGGACGTCCGCGACGGCTTGAAGCCCGTGCACCGGCGCATTCTCTACGCCATGCGCGAGCTGGGCCTCGATCCCGACAAGGGCTACCGCAAGTGCGCCAAGATCGTCGGCGAGACGATGGGCAACTACCATCCGCACGGCAACCAGGCGATCTACGACGCCCTCGCGCGCCTCGCGCAGGACTTCGCAGTCCGCTATCCGCTGGTGGACGGCCAGGGCAACTTCGGCAACATCGACGGCGACAACCCGGCCGCCGACCGGTACACGGAAGCCCGCCTGACCAGCGTTGCCGCGGAGCTTCTCGACGGCATTGACGAGGATACGGTTGCCTTCCGCCCCAACTACGACGGGCGCGAGCAGGAGCCGACCGTTCTGCCTGCGGCCTTCCCGAACCTGCTGGCCAACGGTGCTGCCGGCATCGCCGTCGGCATGGCCACCAACATTCCGCCCCACAACGTGGACGAGCTGTGCGCGGCGCTCTTGCATCTCATCAAGCATCCCGGCGCCACCATCGAGAAGCTCGTGGAGATGATCCCGGGGCCTGATTTCCCGACCGGCGGCGTGATGGTCGAGCCGCGCGAATCCATTCTCGAAGCCTATCGCACCGGCCGCGGCGGATTCCGCCTGCGGGCGCGTTGGGAGAAGGAGGAGACGGGGCGCGGCGGTTACCAGATCGTCGTCACCGAGATCCCCTATCAGGTGCAGAAGGCCAAGCTCGTCGAGAAGATCGCCGAGCTGATGACGGAGAAGAAGCTGCCGCTGCTCGGCGACATCCGCGACGAGTCCGCCGAGCAGGTGCGCCTCGTGCTGGAGCCGAAGACCCGCACCGTCGATGCCGTGCTGCTTATGGAGAGCCTGTTCCGTCTGACGGAGCTCGAGGTCCGTTTCGGCCTCAACATGAACGTGCTGTCCGGCGGTCAGATCCCGAACGTGCTCTCGCTGCGCGATGTGCTGCGCCAGTGGCTGGAGCACCGCATCGATGTGCTCGTGCGCCGCTCGGAGTATCGCCTGAAGAAGATCGAGCACCGGCTCGAGGTGCTCGACGGCTATCTGATCGCCTACCTCAACATCGACGAGGTGATCCGCATCGTCCGCTTCGAGGACGATCCGAAGGCCAAGCTCATCGAGCGATTCAAGCTTTCGGAAGTGCAGGCGGACGCCATCCTGAACCTCCGCCTGAAATCGCTCTCGAGGCTCGAAGAGGTCGAGATCAAGGCCGAGCACGACAAGCTCTCCAAGGAGCGCCGTGAGCTGAAGCAGCTCCTGAAGTCGGACGAGCTTCAGTGGGAGCGCATCTCCGAGGAGGTACGCGCGACGCGCGAGCGCTACTCGAAGAAGACCGAGCTTGGCCGCCGCCGCACGAGCTTCGCCGACGCGCCCGAGGTCGATCTCGATCTCGAAGCCGCTCTCGTCGAGAAGGAGCCGATCACCATCATCCTGTCCGACAAGGGATGGATCCGCGCGCTCAAGGGCCACCAGGACGATCTCTCGAAGCTCGACTTCAAGCAGGGCGATAGCCTGAAGCGCGCCATCAAAGCGCAGACCACCGACAAGCTGATCCTGTTCGCCACCAACGGAAAGTTCTTCACGCTGGAGGCGAGCCAGCTTCCCGGCGGCCGCGGTCACGGCGAGCCGGTGCGCCTCATCGTCGACCTGGAGGAGAACCAGGATTTCGCCGAATGCTTCGTCTACGAGCCGGGGCGCAAGCTTCTGGTGGCGAGCACGGCCGGCAACGGCTTCATCGTGCCCGAGGACGAGGTCGTCGCCGCAACGCGCAAGGGCAAGCAGGTGCTCAACGTCGGTGTGGACGAGGAGGCGCGCGTCTGCGTGCCCGTCGATGGCGACTACGTCGCGACCATCGGCGAGAACCGCAAGATGCTCGTGTTCCCGCTCGATGAGGTCAACGAGATGACCCGCGGCAAGGGAACCATCCTCCAGCGCTTCAAGGAAGGCGCCCTGGCCGACGCCGTCGTGTTCCACAAGAAGGAAGGTCTGACCTGGCTCGATGCAGCCAGCCGCACCTTCACGCTGCCGTGGGCCGAGGTGAAGGAGTGGGTAGGCCAGCGCTCGCAGTCCGGCAAGATTGCGCCCAAGGGCTTCCCGCGCTCCAACAAGTTCGGGCCGGCCTTCCGCTGACAAGGCACTTTTGCTCAAAAACTCAGGGGTTAAGTCTCGGGCGCGAGGGCGAGCCTTGCGTCGGGTGATGAGCCCCGGTAGGACAAGAGACATGGAGGGGTGGCGCGCTTATCCGACGGGGAGAGGCGCGCTCGTCGAGTGAAGGGCTAGGGTGTTGCAGCGGTTCAGTGGGAAGCGAAAACACCCTAGGATGAGGCAGTTGCGTTTAGGGGCGGCATATTTCCTGGGTCTCGTCGTGGCGCTCGCCGCTTCCGCGGTCGCGCCCGGCTTTGCGGGCTCAGCAGCCGCGCAGGAGACGCCTGCTCCCGCCCCCGATCAGGCTTCATGCGCCAAGTCGCAGTTCGAGAGCGCCGTGGACGAGGCCGCCGAGAAGCTGCGCGAACTCAACAACCGCAACCGCCCCGAGTTCCAGGTCAAGCTGCGCCAGTTGAAGGAAAAGCGGGGCTGGAGCAACGACCAGTTCATGAAGGAGGCCGCGCCCTTCGTGAAAGACGACCAGATCACCGTGTTCGACGACAAGTCGAACGAGCTTCTGGCGTCGATCTCGTCCATGGGCCAGGAAGGCGCCAACGCCAAGGAGCCCAACTGCGCCGTGCTGCAGGAGCTGCGCGGCCTCATGGGCGTGCTGATCGAGACCCAGGGCTCGAAGTGGGCCTACATGTTCAAGAAGCTGGACGACGAGCTCGCGAAGTAGCGCCGCTGCAGTCCGCAGACGGGCAATCTCACCGCTCCGGCGCGCGCACCCAGCCGTTGGGCCCCAGCCGCTCCTGCGGCTGATACCGCGTCTTGTAGCTCATCTTGCGTGAGCCATCGATCCAGTAGCCGAGATAGAGGTAGGGCAGGCCGAGCCGGCGCGCATAGTCCACGTGCTCGAGGATCATGTAGGTGCCGAGACTGCGCTCCTCCTCGAGCGGCTCGTAGAAACTGTACACCATGGAGATGCCGTCCGAGAGCCGGTCGCAAAGCGCGACGCCCGCGAGCGGCCAGGTGTCCATGTGCCGGTCGAGCGGATTCTCGGGCTTGGCCCGATACTCGGTGAGGAAGGTGCGCACCACGCTGTCCTCCACCATCATCGCATAGTCGAGCACGCTCATGTCCGCCATGCCGCCGTCGGAATGGCGCGCGTCGATATAGCTGCGGAACAGGCAGAACTGCTCCGACGTCGGCACCGCCGAGACGCGACGGCTCACGAGATCGCGGTTGCGCTCGAGCGTCCGGCGCATGGTGCGGCCGGGCTTGAACTCGTCGACCAGAATGCGCACCGATACGCAGGCGTGGCAGCCCTCGCAGTAGGGCATGTAGGCGATGTTCTGGCTTCGCCTGAAGCCGCCTTTGAGCAGGTTGTCGACGAGCGCGAGCGGCTTGTCGTGCGTCAGGTGCGTGAAGAGCTTGCGCTCGAGTTTGCCCGGAAGATACGGACAAGGCTGCGGAGTGGTGACGTAGAATTCCGGAAAGTGCTTTTGCTGTTCCGTCATCCGATAAAATCCTTGCCGCCGACGCCGCAGGTCCGAGCATCGCCGGACATCATGGCGGAGTGGCGGTATCACCCCGAAACGCGCACTCGTTAGTCGGGCGGACAGGTAAGAGGCTGCCGGTCACGAAGGATAGTCGAGCTTCGCGGCCTCGATCAAGCATCAGCGATAAATCCGCGCTGCAACACAGCAGCAGCCTTAAAATCGGGCGTGCTAGCCCTTGGCGCCCTTGGTCGCGGTCTGCCCAGGTGCGGCCGAGGCCTCGATGAAGGCGATGATCTCTCCAGCCACGTCCACGTTGGTTGCCCGCTCGATACCCTTGAGCCCGGGCGAGGAGTTGACCTCCAGCACCATCGGCCCCCGGTTGGAGCGGAGCATGTCGACGCCCGCCACATTGAGGCCGAGGACAGCCGCGGCGCGTTCCGCCGTCGCCCGCTCCTCGTCGGTAATGTGGGCCTCCTGCGCGATGCCGCCGCGATGCAGGTTGGAGCGGAATTCTCCGGTCTTACCGACCCGCTGCATGGCCGCCACCACCTTTCCGCCGACCACCAGCGCCCGCACGTCGCTGCCCTCGGCTTCTGCGATGTACTCCTGCACCAGAATGTTCGCGTTGGCCGCGCTGAAAGCCTCGATGATGGATTTCGCGGAGGCTTCGGTTTCGGCGAGGATCACGCCCATCCCCTGCGTCCCTTCCACCAGCTTGATAACGACGGGAGCGCCGCCGACCTCCTTGATGACATCCTCGGCCTTTCTCGGGCCGTGCGCGAACGCGGTCACGGGAAGGCCAATGCCTGCGCGCGCAAGCAACTGGAGCGCCCTGAGCTTGTCGCGCGAGCGCCCGATCGCGACGCTTTCGTTAAGCGGGAACACACCCTGCATCTCGAACTGCCTGAGCACCGCGAGGCCGTAGTGGGTGATCGAGGCCCCGATGCGCGGGATCACCGCGTCATAGAGAGGAAGCGACTTGCCGCCGAACCGCAGCACCGGCCGGTTCGACGTGATGTTCATGTGCACGTGCAGCGTATTGATCACGTCGAGCGTGTGCCCGCGCGCCTCCGCCGCCTCGATCAGGCGCTTGTGCGAGTAGAGGCCCGGATTGCGGGCCAGCATGACGAGACGCATGGGAGGAGCCTGTTGCGAGCGACGCCTTCGATCCGGTCACTCCGGGAGGGCTGGGCGCGAAAACTATGAACCCGCTCTGGTAGATGGGAGCAGCGGATCGCGGGGACCTCGCCGGGCAATTGAGTTTTATTTTTGTCCCTTGTCCGGCTTGTCCGCAGAGCCTTTGCTCATTAGTCCGGCCGCTGCGGGCGGAGGCGTCGTCGAGCGGCGAACCGGGCCGCGCCCGCCCGAAGCCGGCGCATCCGAGCCGGACCATGAGCCGCCGTCGTTTCCGGCGGAGGCGGGCGGCGCGGGCCCGCGCGGCCGTGACGGGGCCTCGGAGCGATCGGAGAACGGGCCGTCGAGGTTCGGGCCGGGAAGCGGCTGATCGGCGCCGGAGGGGGCCGCGGAGCCTCGTTCGCTCAGCGCCTTGAAGCGTCCGATCTGATAGCCTGCGAAAAAGGCGCCGCCGGCAACGAGGACGATGAGCACGAGATCATAGGCGGACATGGCGGTATCCGGAAATGCGCGAGCTGCCCCGGTCACTGAGGCCGGAGTTTAAGGTCTTGGCTGCAAGCCTAAATCACAGGATGCGGGTTGCGCAACCTGGCAAGCTCAAAGCTCGACGGGAACCATATTCTGCGCGGTGCCGCGAACGGCTTTGGCAGCCTTGGGTGCCAAATCCCCGTCGAGATCTGGATCGATCGAGGCATAGGTGAGCCAGGCCAATCCGCCCATGGCAACCATCAAGATCGCGATCCCGATGAGGGTGCGCTTGAGAAACCACCTTACAGTCACAGGCCGCACAGAGGTCCGCTGCACTGACTGTGCATCCTCGACACTGATTGCCATGAACTTCCCCCACAACACGGCTGGAGAGTATGATCCAGCCGCCTCCGGCTCCCGAACCGGCGCCCACCGGAATGTCCGGCAGGCCCTATTGAACATTTATCCCATCTTGGATGAAAGAGGTTGCCCCCTGGGTCAAGGGGGCGTTTGGCGAAGCCTGCTTTCAGGCGGATGGGCGTGCTGCGCGAGCCACGGTTGTTGTGGCTGCGGTTCCCGGTTTTTTCACGGCGGCGAGGCCAGACACGCAAAAAAAGGGGACAATGACACCGGAAGTTGCACCTCCGCCCGCAGGTCAGGCGCGGCGCGCCCACATGCCAGAGGGCAGGCCTTCGGCAAGCTGCCTATAATGACCCCATGAAGAAATCAGCTTTTGGCCACGCCAGGAAATGGGCTGCCGCAGCCCTGTTGGGCGCGCTCGCATGGGCGGGCCCGGTACTGGCCGAGACCTCCAGCGAAACCCGCGATGCCCCCGTCGCGGAGATCAGCCGCGAAGCTGTCTGGCGCGCGATTTTTGCCCGTCCGCATGGCGTGTCCGCCAGCGCCGTCGGAGACACCGCGGCGCAGATCGAGCTGGGGCGGGATCTCTTCCGCGATCCGCGCCTCTCCGGCTCCGGCAAGGCCGCGTGCACCAGTTGCCACGATCCGGACCACGCCTTCACCGACGGACGCCGCACGGCCGTTGGCCCGGGAGGGGCTGTTCTCCCCCGCAACGCCCCCGCGCTCTACAACCTCGCCTGGGCGGTGTCCTTCTTCTGGGACGGACGCGCGCCTACGCTCGCCGCCCAAGCCCGCTTTCCCATCCTTGCCGAGGATGAGCTGGCCGGTGACTTCACCACCATCGCGCAACGCCTCTCCGCCGACCCGGCGGTGAAGGCCCACTTCGCCACGGCTTTCCCGGAGGCTCCGGGCGTGACGGAGAGTGCCATCCTGGATGCGCTTGCCGCCTACGAGCGATCGCTCGTCTCGGCCGAAAGCCGCTTCGATCGCTGGATCGCGGGGGACGGCGCGGCGCTCACCGAAACCGAGCTTCAGGGCTTCGACATCTTCGTCGGTAAAGGCGGATGCGTATCCTGTCACGGTGGCTGGCGCTTCACCGACGACAACTTCCACGACATCGGCTTGGCGAGCCAGGATCTCGGCCGCGGCGCTCTCGTGGCCAGCGCGAAGGGCCTGCCGCAGTTCAAGACACCCTCATTGAGGGAGGTCGCGCGCACTGCGCCTTACATGCATGACGGCTCCCTGGCGACGCTGGAGGATGTCGTGGCCCACTACACCGGCAACTTGATCAAGCGCCCATCCCTCGCGGCAACCGTGGTCCGCGACCTCGAACTGACGGCAGAGGAAAAGGCCGCCCTGGTGGCATTCCTGAAAACGCTTTCGGGCGAACCGGAAAGTCACGTCTCCGATGAGACAACTCGCCCCATGCTCAAAAAATGAGCTGACGGAAATGGAGATCGCACCGGTCTGGGCGCTGAAAATGCCTTGTTCCCCCCGTGAATTTACCGGGCCAATTCAGTTGGCCGCGATTGATGCGCAAACGTCTCAGCTCAAAACATTAGCATTTGCTGCTTAGGATTGTTTCTTGTGTGGCGTTGATTCGCCGCCTACCGTTACAGCAAGAAGAAAAGAAAAAGGGACGACGCGCCCCGAGGGTTATGAACCGCCGAAAGCGGATAACTCGATCTGGGGTTTGCAAATGCTAGAGCTCATCGTCTCTGTCTGCCTCGTGGACAATCCGACAAGATGCAAGGATGTAAGCTTGGTCTACTTGGCCGAGAGCGTCACGCCCATGCAGTGCATGATGCAGAGCCAGGCTGAAATCGCGAAGTGGACCGAGGGGCATCCGAACTGGGTCGCGAAGCGCTGGTCATGCCGTCCGGCCGGCCGTTACGCTAAGATCTGATCTGGGTGTTACGCCGCGAAGCGAGGCCGTTCCTTCTCCCCGGCTCCCCGACTTCGCCGTGTTATATCATTTCAGAAAGCGTGGGTTTGGCCTTTGGGGGGCTGCTCGCAAAAGTAAGCCGCGAAGATGCGTTTCTATTTTCTCATCCTTTGAATATGGCGCGCGCCATTCTCGTTGTTCAGCTAATATTTTGAAACACGTTTCAGTTTTACACTGTCGTGCCTTCGGCATGTGGTCCGAGGGTAGACTGCGATCCCGTCGATCCGGCGCACACGCTACCGGATGCCAAGCCATAATCCGTGGCCCATCCCTCGCGCCGGGAGGTGACCCGCCTGGACGGCGGCAGTCGACGCCGCGCGGGAACAGAGGCACAGTGCTCGCCTTCCGAAGCCCTTCCGGGGAGAGCCGTATGCGCGCCGTTGCCTTTCTAGCCCTATGCCTCGCGACGCTGTTGACGGGTGCGGGCGCCAACCCCTCGTGGGCGGCCGACATCGAAAGCCCGCCGAAGGGGTCTCCCTTGCGCACGACACTCCTGAACGTGGCGCGTCCCACCTTCGAGCAGGAGATCGGCGGCCCGATCGAGTTCGTGGTGAGCACTCTCAACGTCTGGGGGCAGTGGGCCTACGGAGACGTGAAGCTGCAACGCCCCGGCGGCCAGCCGATCAACTGGAGGAAGACGAAGTTCGCCGAGGATCTCGCGCAGGGCATGCTCGAGACGGAGCACAATCTGTTCCTGCTGCAGGAAGGCCCCAACGGCTGGACGCTGGTCGAGTATGCCATCGGCCCGACAGATGTGGCCTGGGACTGGTGGCGGCAGCAGCGGAAGCTGCCTTACGAGCTGTTCGGAGCCGCGCCCGAAGATTTCGCCCCGACCTCACGCCCGCGCGCTGGCGGCTGATCCGCCCTCGCCGCCTTCCGTCACGCAGTCTGGCGGGGGCTGCCAGTTGCCGGCTGCCCCCTGCCTTTCTTCCCTACCGGTTCGTCAGCTTGAGCTCGATGCGCCGGTTCTTGCGCAGGCTTTCTTCGTCCACGCCCGATTCCAGCGGCTGGAACTCACCATGGCCAGCGGCGACGAGATTGTCGGCCGGCACGCCACGCGAGACGAGATACTTCACCACTGAAACGGCGCGCGCTGTCGAAAGCTCCCAGTTGGAAGGAAACTGCGCGCTCGCGATCGGACGGATATCCGTATGGCCGTCCACCTGAAGCGCCCATTTGATCTCGGGCGGAATGGTCTTGGCGAGGTCCACGATGGCGATGGCGAGCTGATCCATAGCGGCGAGGCCTTCAGGCGTCAGCGTCGCCTGGCCGGAGGGAAACAGCACCTCGGACTCGAATACGAAACGATCGCCGACGACGCGGATATCCTTGCGGTCTTTCAAGAGCTCGCGAAGCCGTCCGAAAAAGTCGGAGCGATAGCGTTGCAATTCCTGCACCTGCCGGGCGAGTGCCGCGTTGAGGCGCTGGCCTAGGTCTTTGATGCGATCCTGGCTGTCCTTGTCTTTCTTCTCGGAAGCTTCCAGCGCCTCGTTCAGCGCGGCGAGCTGACGGCGCAACGCCAGCATCTGCTGGTTCAGCAAATCGACCTTGGCGAGGGCTTCGTTGGAAATGTTCTTCTGCGCCTCGAGGTCCGCGGTGAGAGATTGGATCTTGCCCTCGGCCGCTTTGGCCTTTTCATCGCCCGAGAGTGCGAAGCCCGAAAGCTTGCTGTGCTCCGCCTTGAGATCTGCGAGCGTGGATTGCAGCGAGGCAAGCTCGTCGGCAGCCGAGCGCGCTTTGCCCTTTTCGAGCGAGAGAAGATTGGTGAGCTCTGAGATCTGACGCGTCAGGCGCTTCAGCGCGGTATCCTTGCCGCTGGCCTCCTGCGTCGCGAAATACTGCGAGATCATGAAGATCGACATCAGGAACGTCACGACGAGCAGCAGCGTGGACAGAACGTCCACGTAGCCCGGCCAGAACTCGCCGTATTCGCCGCCGCGCCGCGAACGCCCACGCGCCATGCTAGCCGCCTTTCTTGAGCATGGTCTGAGCAAGCTCGCGGAGTGCGTTCGTCACTTCCGACTGCTGTGAGGCCTGCTCGTCCACCCACTCGCGCACCACCTTTTGCTCGGCGCGCATTTGGGTGACGAGCTGGTTCACGCCGCGTGCGAGATCGCGAACGGTGTCCTCGCCCCCCGCACCCCCCGGGGGCGAGGCGGGAAGAAACGGTGCGCTGCCTCCGGCCTTCAGCCGCCCTGAAAGCTCCTCGACGGCGCGCTGCATCTCGTAGACGGCGGAAATGAGCTGGCGGCTCGCCTGCTCGGTGGCGCTTGAGGAACCCGGCGTAAGCTCGGTGATGCCGGAGAGCCATTCCTCGAGCTCGTTGTAGAAGCGGCTATGCGCGTGGCTCGCCTGCAGCTCGAGGAAGCCGAGAACCAGCGAGCCGGAAAGGCCGAGCAGCGAGGACGAGAACGCCGTGCCCATGCCCTTGAGGGGTGCTGCGAGGCCCTGCTTAAGCTCGTCGAACACCGCGACCGTCTCGCCGGACGTGTTGAGCGTGTTGATGGCGAGACCCACCGATTGAATGGTTTCGAGCAAGCCCCAGAAGGTGCCGAGCAGGCCCAGGAACACCAGCAGACCCACCATGTAGCGTCCCGTGTCGCGCGCTTCGTCGAGGCGCGAGCCGATGCTGTCCATGATCGTCCGCATCGAGACGGTAGAGAGAGAAAGCGCGCCGGTGCGGTCGCGCAGCATGGTCGCCATCGGGGCCAGCAGCACGGGTTGATGCGCGCCGACGAGGCCCGGATCGGAAATGCGGAACGCGTTCACGAAGCGGATCTCGGGGTAGAGCCGGATGACTTGGCGGAAGGCGTAGATGATGCCGAGACACAGAACGCCGATGATGAGGCCGTTGAGGCCCGGGTTCGTCATCAGCGAGACCAGAAGCTGCTCATGAAGGATCGCCGCGAGAAAGGCGACCAGCGTCAGGAACACGAGCATGCGGATCAGAAAAACGCCGGGCGGCGTCAGTGACTTGTGCACTGAGGCGGAGGTCGGGTCGGGTCGCTTACGTGCCATTCCAAAAGTCTCCGGCCATGCACTGTCGATCGTGCGCGCAGCGTCGCGCGCCCGACCATAGCGGAACGCCATGCCACCGGAAACCGGCAACATGATGCCAAAGCTCGGGGAATGGGGCCTTTTTTAGGCGGGTGGAAGGGCGGCGCTTTGTGCGCCAGCCGTCATTAGAGAAGGTCCTTGATGGCAGCCCTGAGCTGGGGTGCGAGGTCCTCGCGTTCGAGGCCGTAGGCGATGTTGGCTACAAGAAACCCGATCTTGGAGCCGGTGTCGTAGATCTCGCCGTCGAAGCGCACGGCATGGAAAGGATGGCCGGCATCCTTGCTCAGGGTGATCATGGCGTCCGTAAGCTGAATTTCCCCACCCGCACCGGCTTCCTGCCGCGCGAGCAGCGGGAAGATTTCGGGTTCGAGAATGTAGCGCCCGGTGATGTGGAGGTTCGAAGGCGCGGTGCCCTTCGGCGGCTTTTCCACCATCTGCGTGATGCGGCTCACCTTCGCTTTCGCATCCTCGACGCCCACGATGCCGTACTGATGCGTCTGGTCCTCCGGCACGGGGGACACAGCCACGAAGTTACCGCCGCCGGTCTTGTCGTAGGCCTCGATCATCTCGGCGAGGCACGGCGTCTTTCCGTGGTGGAGCATGTCCGGCAGCAGCAGCGCGAACGGCTCGTCGCCGACGATGTCACGGGCGCACCAGACGGCATGTCCGAGCCCGCGCGGAGCCTGCTGGCGCGTGAAGCTCGTCCGCCCCGCGTCGGGCAGCTCGGAAAGCAGGTCTTCGAGCTCGCGCGTCTTCTTCTTGGAGGAGAGCGTCGCTTCCAGCTCGAACTGATGATCGAAGTGATCCTCGATGCAGGCCTTGCCGCGGCCAGTGACGAACACGAAATGCTCGATGCCCGCCGCCCGCGCCTCGTTCACAACATGCTGGATGACCGGCCGGTCGACGACCGTCAGCATTTCCTTGGGAACGGCCTTGGTGGCCGGCAGGAAACGGGTTCCGAGCCCGGCCACAGGGAAGACGGCTTTGCGAATGCGCTTGGGTTTCGACATCAGGACACCGATGATTGTGGAGAGGCCGGCCGGATAAGCCGGAGGGAAGGCGAGAAGATGAACCGCGATTATAGCCGATCGCGGAGCGCGCACGGGCGTGCCCTGCTAGGGGTGCCGTGCGATTGCGACGGGACAATGAGCGGGGAGCCAAAGTGTTCCCCGGAAAGCGGCGAAGAATGAGCACAGGGGTCGTAAAAAAGCCCCGAATCGCAGACACGGGAAGGAGCGATATTCTCCGGGATCGGTTAATGGGTGGATAGCACCGCCCCCCGCTTGGCGGTCCGGTCCGGCCGAGGCGCGAGGTACTGGAGTTTCGGGGTGGGCGTGAAGTTACCGCATGAACCAACCGTCTACGCCCGGCCTCCAATGATGCCCTTTCGCAAAGTTGCGCTGTTTCTCGCCTGCATGACGGCCATGGCGGCGTGGCTCGTGGCTCTGCCGGGCACTGCGGCCGCCGACGCCAAGCTCGATGCGTGGATCGAGGGCCTCTGGCCGGAAGCAGAGGCGGCCGGCGTCTCCCGGGCGACCTTCGACAAGGCGCTCAAGGACTTCACTCCGAACCTCAAGCTCCCTGATCTCGATCTGCCCGGCCGCCCCTCCAACGATTCGACCGGCCAGGCCGAGTTCACCCGCGCACCGGCCGAATACCTGGATCGCGCCTATCTCATCCGCCTCGCCACCACCGGCAAGGAACTGGCCGCCAAGCACAAGGCCACCCTCGAGAAGATCGAGCGCGAGCTGGGCGTGGACCGCTACTCGGTGCTGGCCATCTGGGGCCGCGAGACCGCCTTCGGTCATCACAAGCTCCCCCACGACGCAATCAATGTCGTCGCCACACAAGCCTATCTCGGCCGCCGCAAGGAGCTTTTCCGCACGGAGCTGATCGCGGCGTTGAAGATGCTCGAATCCGGCGTGCCGCGCAGCCTGATGCGCGCGTCCTGGGCGGGCGCCATGGGCCTCACGCAGTTCATGCCGAGCGAATACTTCAAGCACGCCCACGATCTCGACGGCGACGGCAAGACCGACATCTGGAACTCGATCCCCGACGCGCTGGCCTCCGCGGCGAGCCAGCTCAAGGGCAAGGGCTGGGTTGCGGGCCAGACCTGGGGTTACGAGGTGATCCTCACCAGCAAGGCCGACTGCGGCTACGAAGGCCCCACTCAGGAGCGCCCCATCTCGGAATGGGCCAAGCTCGGCCTGAAACGGGCCAACGGACGCCCATGGACGGACGCGCAACTCGGCCTCAGCGCCTATCTCATGAGCCCGGCCGGCGGTTACGGCCCATCGTTCCTGGTGCTCGAGAACTACAAGGTGATCCGCCGCTACAACATGTCGGATCTCTATGCGGTCTTTGTCGGCAATCTCGCGGATCGCATCGCAGGCGGCGGCGATTTCGTGACGCCGTGGGGTGGCACCGGTCCGCAGAAGACGCGGAACATCGAGGAAATCCAGGAACGACTCAGGGCCTTGGGCTATGATGTCGAGAAGATCGACGGCAAGGTCGGCTCGAACACCCGCAAGGTGATTGGTCTCTATGAGAGAGCCAACAAGCTGAAGGTTGACTGCTGGCCGTCCGATACCGTTCTTGAGCACATACGCAAAGCCGGCACGCGATAGGATCCGGATTTCCGATCGTCTGGCGGCCGAAGTCGAAACACATGAGCCGGGAAGGCATGCACGCTCGTTTCACTCTGCCGCTCATCGCTTTGCTCGCAGCCCTCTTCGCTGCGGCCGCGCCGGGCTTTGCGCAGGAGGATACCGGCGGCACGAGCTTCATCACGCCCTTCCCCCCGGGCGACACCTACAACCTGGTGATGATCGGCGACGATCTCGCCGAAGGACTTCTGGGCGGAGCGCTCGAGATCTTCCAGAAGGATCCGCGCGTCATCATCCGCAACACCCACATCTCCGTCGGCGGGCTCATGCGCAACGAGTACCACCAGCGCATGGTCGAGCTCGACGAGGAGCTGAAGGCGGCGGCGCCGCAGATCGCCATCGTCATGCTGGGCGCGTGGGATCGCGTATCCGTGCGCGACGAATCCGGCAAACGCGTGCTGGTCGGCACCGAGGGCTGGCGCCGAGAGTACGCCTCCCGCGCGGACCGCCTGCTGAAGCTCTTGAAGAAGCGCAACATCGCCGTCTACTGGCTCGGCCTCCCCAACGTGCGCCGCTACGACGCCAACGAGGACGTGCAGATGATGAACAACATCCTGCGCGAGCGCGTGTACCTGAACGGCGCCAAGTACATCGATACCTACGCGGGCTTCGCCGACGAGAACGGCGGCTATAGCGCCTATGGTCCGGACGTGACCGGCAAAATCCGCCTGCTGCGCGCGGGCGACGGCGTCTACTTCACGGCGGAAGGCAACCGCAAGCTCGCCTACTTCGTCGATCGCGAGCTGCGCCGCGACATCACGCAAGCCAAGGCCGATCGCGCTATACCCCTGGACGGCAGCGAGGCCGAGCAGGCGAAGATCAATCCGGAAAGCGTGAAATTCTCGCCGCCCGCCGCGGGCGGCACGGCAGGGCCTGCCGCCAAGAGCGCGGACACGGCTGCCAATGCTGCCAAGGCGAAGAACGCTGAGACCGATGGCGCGGGCGACCAGAAGGCCGACAACGGCAAGATCAACCTGCGTATCGTGAGCGAGGGAGGCCGCGAGGAAGTGGTGGCCCTCGACATCGTGCGTCCGGCGATCCCGGCGTCTGTCATTGCGCTGGTCACGCGGCGTGAAAGCCCGGATCGGCCCTCGCAGCTCGGCGAGGCCATCATCGATCAGATCTCCGGCGGGCTCACCGTCATGAGCACGGTGGCGTTGGCCACTGGCAGCGGTCAGGCGGGCGGAGGACGACGCCGCCTCTCGCCCTCGCAAGCCCCGTACTTCAGGGTCCTGTTCAAGGGCGAGCGCCTGGCGCCGAAACCGGGCAGGGCGGATGATGCCTCATGGCCGCGCCCCGCGCCGCCGCCGGAAGCAGCCTACCTTCCGGCCGAGGCCGATCCGGTCGAGACCGGCACCACGTCCAAGCCCGACGCGCCGCGCCAGCCGGCGAACTCGGACCGGCGTAAATCGCGCGAGTAGATCGGCCGCGCGGATCCGGCAATTCTGCAGCCTGACGGAGTCCGGGCGCCCGAACCGCTTTCGGCTCGAGCGCCCGGGTTTACGATTATTCCTCGTCGGAGGTGCGAGCCGGACGGCGCCGCGAGCGCTCCGCGCGGGCCGCGCCGTTCTTCTTGTCGATCAGCTCGTCCAGGCGACGGTCCGCGGCATCGAACGCATCCCTGAGCGCAATCTTCAGATCTTCCTGCGCCTGACCAACCGCAGACTCATGCGTGACGATCAGCGGCGCGGCTCCCGGGATTCCGATGTCGATCTTGATCTCGTAAGTCTTCCCCTTGTGAGAATGCTTATGCGGCGCGGCCACCACGACCCGGCAGTGGGTCATGCGATCGAAATGCTTCTCGAGCTTGGCGGCCCGCTCCGAAATTTTTGCTTCGATGACCGGGCTTTTATCGAGCCCTTTGAACGAGATCTCGAGCGGTGTGTTCATTTGATTTCCCAGTTGGTTAGCCAAGTTGTTTAGTTTCTAGGCCCCCATTCAAGGAGCTGGGGATCGTGAGGTCCCGGGTCAAGGGTAGGCGCTTCGACCCGATACCAAGCTGATCCAACTCAAATGCCAAGTCCAGCGTCACGCAAAACCTCCCGCCTTGCCCCTAGGGAAGCCTTGCCGATGCCGGAGACAGAAAAAGGGCGCGCCATCCGGCACGCCCTTAAAAGTCTCATCGCCCGAAAGCGGTGTTTAGAAAGCGCCGCCTGCGCGCTCAGCGCGGCAGGGTGGTCTTCCCCATCAGGAACTTGTCGATCGAGGAGGCAGCCTGGCGGCCTTCGCGGATCGCCCACACCACGAGCGACTGTCCGCGCCGCACGTCGCCTGCAGCGAACAGCTTGCCGTTGCCGGGCAGGCGGTAGTCGCGCTCGGTCGCGTTGAGTCCCTTGAAGCGGCCGCGTGCAACGGCGTCGAGCCCGAGACCGGAAAGCACGCCGCTGTCGCTCGGGCCGGAGAAGCCCATGGCGAACAGCACGAGATCGGCATCGAGCGTCGTATCCGAGCCGGGAACCGGTGCGAGCTTCTGATCGACGTGCACGTAATGCAGCTTCTTCACCTTGCCGCCCTCGCCGGAGAAGCCGGTGGTGGAAACCGAGTACTCGACCTGCGCGCCTTCGGCCTGCGAGGACGAGATCCGGAGCTTCAGCGGCCAGTTCGGCCACGAGAGTGCCTTGTCCTCTTTCACAGGCGGCTTCGGCATGATCTCGAACTGCGTCACGGACTTCGCGCCCTGCCGGATCGAGGTGCCGATGCAGTCGGAGCCGGTGTCGCCGCCGCCGATGACGATCACGTGCTTGCCCTTGGCGGAGATCTCCTTCGTGCCTGGAAGCTGCGCCTCGCCCGCGACGCGGCGGTTCTGCTGCGTCAGGAAATCCATGGCGTAGTGGATGCCGTCGAGATCGCGCCCCGGTGAGGTTGCGAAGAAGTCGAACGGAGTTTCGGAGCCCATCGCCAGCAGCACGGCGTCGTGCTTCTCCTCGAGATCGCGCGGCGACACGTCCGTGCCGACCTTCACGTTGCAATGGAACACGACGCCCTCGGCTTCCATCTGCGCCTGGCGGCGCGCGATGATGCTCTTCTCCATCTTGAAGTCGGGAATGCCGTACACGAGCAAGCCGCCCGGACGCGCGTTCTTCTCGTAGACGTGAACCTCATGACCCGCGCGCGCGAGCTGCTGGGCCGCGGCGAGGCCGGCGGGTCCTGAGCCCACGATCGCGACCTTCTTGCCGGTCTTGGTCTCGGCAGGCTTCGGCGTGATCCATCCGGCCTCGAAAGCCTTGTCGGCGATCGTGCACTCGATGGTCTTGATGGTCACCGGCACGTCGTCGATGTTGAGCGTGCACGAGGCTTCGCACGGCGCCGGGCACACACGCCCCGTGACCTCGGGGAAATTGTTGGTCGAGTGCAGGTTCTCCGCTGCCGTCTTCCAGTCGCCCTGATAGACGAGGTCGTTCCAGTCCGGGATCTGGTTGTTGACCGGGCAGCCGTTGTGACAATAGGGGATGCCGCAGTCCATGCAGCGCGAAGCCTGCGTTTTGACGTCGGGCTCCGACAGCGGCACGACGAACTCGTGCCAATGTTTGATGCGTGTCTCGACCGGCTCGTACTTGCGGTCTGCGCGCTCGAACTCAAGAAATCCCGTCGGCTTTCCCATCGTGGACTCTTCTTTCCATCTTGCTTCCCTCTCCGTCGCTCCGACAGAGGAGGGGTCAGGGTAAAGGGCAGCCCCTCGCTGCCTCGTGGTTTCGTCGCCCGCCCGTCATCGAGAAGTTTGCGCTTCGCAATGACGGGGCGAGCATGAGTTGAGGTGGCTTACGCCTGCGCACCGACAGCCGCGGCGGCCGCTTTCGCCTTCGCCAGCTCCGTGAGGGCGCGCCGGTATTCGGTCGGCATCACCTTCTTGAACTTCGGCACGGTGTTCGCCCAATCGGCGAGGATGGCCTTCGCCTTGGTCGAGTTGGTGTAGTGCGCATGACGCACGATCAGCGCATGCAGCCGCTCGAGATCCTGCTCGCGCATGTCGAGCATCACTTCGGCGAGTTGACGCGTCGTCTCGCCGTTGCCCTTGGCGAGCTTCTCGATCAGCGCGGCATCGCCCGTGAGCGGCTCGATCTCCACCATCTCCTTGTTGAGACGGATCTCGAGATCACCGGCCTCGTCGAGCACGTAGGCGACACCGCCCGACATGCCAGCCGCGAAGTTGCGCCCCGTGCGTCCGAGCACCACCACGCAGCCGCCCGTCATGTACTCGCAGCCGTGATCGCCCGTGCCTTCCACCACCGCGTAGGCGCCGGAGTTGCGCACCGCAAAGCGTTCGCCCGCGACGCCCCGGAAGTAGCACTCGCCCGTGATCGCGCCGTACATCACCGTGTTGCCGACGATGATGCTCTCCTCCGGCACGATGCCGGAGACCGCGTTCGGACGGACGATGATCTTGCCGCCCGAGAGACCCTTGCCGACGTAGTCGTTACCCTCGCCCACGAGATCGAGCGTGAGACCGCGCGCAGCCCACGCGCCGAAGCTCTGGCCCGCCGTGCCCTTGAACGTGATCCAGATGCTGTCCTCGGGCAGGCCCGCGTGGCCATAGCGCTTGGCGATCTGGCCCGAGAGCATCGTGCCCGCGGTGCGATCCGTGTTCTTGATCGAGACCTCGTGCTTGACGGGCTTCTTGGACTCGAGCGCAGGCAGCGCAACCTTGATGAGCTGGTTGTCGAGCACCTTTTCGAGGCCGTGATCCTGCTCTTCGCAATGGTGGATCGCGACGCCCTTGGGAACGTGCGGCACGTGGAACACCTTCGAGAAATCGAGCCCGCGTGCCTTCCAGTGGTTGATGGCGCGGTCCTTGTCGAGCCATTCGGTCTGGCCGACCATCTCGCCGAAGGTGCGGTAGCCCATCTGCGCCATGTACTCGCGCACTTCCTCGGCCACGAAGAAGAAGTAGTTGATGACGTGCTCGGGCTTGCCGGTGAAGCGCGCGCGCAAAACAGGGTCCTGCGTGGCGACGCCCACGGGGCAGGTGTTGAGATGGCACTTGCGCATCATGATGCAGCCAGCCGCGATGAGAGGCGCCGTCGCGAAGCCGAACTCGTCGGCACCCAGCAGCGCGCCCACCACCACGTCACGGCCTGTGCGCAGGCCACCGTCCACCTGCACGGCAATGCGTCCGCGCAGTCTGTTGATCACCAGTGTCTGGTGCGTCTCGGCGAGGCCGAATTCCCACGGGCTGCCTGCGTGCTTGAGCGACGTCAGCGGCGAAGCACCCGTGCCGCCCTCGTAGCCCGAGATCGTCACGTGATCGGCGCGCGCCTTGGCGACGCCCGCGGCCACCGTGCCGACGCCGACCTCCGACACCAGCTTCACCGAGACCTTGCCCTCGGGATTGGTGTTCTTGAGGTCGAAGATGAGCTGGGCGAGATCCTCGATCGAGTAGATGTCGTGATGCGGAGGCGGCGAGATCAGGCCCACGCCCGGCGTCGAGTGGCGCACCTTCGCAATGGTGGCATCCACCTTGTGGCCGGGAAGCTGGCCGCCCTCGCCGGGCTTGGCGCCCTGCGCCATCTTGATCTGCATCATGTCGGAGTTGACGAGGTACTCCGTCGTCACGCCGAAGCGGCCCGAGGCGATCTGCTTGATCGCCGAGCGCATGCTGTCGCCGTTGGGAAGCGGCTTGAAGCGATCCGCCTCCTCGCCACCCTCGCCCGTGTTCGACTTGCCGCCGATGCGGTTCATGGCAATGGCGAGCGTGGTGTGGGCTTCGCGCGAGATCGAGCCGAAGCTCATCGCACCGGTCGAGAAGCGCTTCACGATCTCGGCGGCGGGCTCCACCTCATCGAGCGGCACCGGCTTGCGCCCCATGCCCTCGGCCGAGCGGATGCGGAACATGCCGCGCAGCGTGAGAAGCTGCTCGGACTGTTCGTTGATCGCCTTCGCGAAGTCGCGATACTTCTGCGGGATCTTGCCGCTCATCGCGTCCGCGTTCTCGGTGGCGCGCACGGCATGCTGCAGGTCCGCCACCACGTTGGGCCGCCAGACATGGGCTTCGCCGCGCACGCGATAGGCATACTCGCCGCCCACGTCCAGCGCATTGGCCAGCACCGGCGCATCGCCGAAAGCAGCCGCATGGCGATCGAACGTCTCACGCGAGATCTCGCGCAGTCCGACGCCTTCCACCGGCGTGTGCGTGCCCGTGAAGTACTTCTTGACGAACGTCGAGCGCAGGCCAACCGCGTCGAAGATCTGCGCGCCGCAATAGGACTGGTAGGTCGAGATGCCCATCTTGGCCATGACCTTGAGCAGCGCCTTGCCCACGGCCTTGATGTACTTCTTGGTGACGTCCTCTGCCGTGAGCCCGGCGCCGAGCTGCGGGGCCATTCCGGCGAGCGTGTCGAACGCAAGGTAAGGGTTGATCGCCTCCGCGCCGTAGCCTGCGAGCGTGCAGAACTGATGCACCTCGTGCGCTTCGCCCGTCTCCACCACGAGACCGACCGACGTGCGCAGGCCCTGGCGGATCAGGTGATGGTGAACCGCCGACGTCGCGAGCAGCGACGGGATCGGAATCCGGTCTGGACCCGTGCGCCGGTCGGAAAGGATGATGATGTTGTATTCCTTCGAGCGCACGGCCTCCTCGGCCTCCGCGCACACCACGTCCACCGCTGACGCCATGCCAGACGGGCCTGCATCGACAGGGAAGGTGATGTCGATCGTGATCGACGCGAAGTGATTGTCGGGCACCTCGCCGATCTGGCGGATGCGCTCCAGGTCCTCGTTGGTGAGGATGGGCTGAGACACCTCGAGCCGCTTCACCTTCGACGTGCCTTCGAGATCCAGGATATTCGGCCGCGGCCCGATGAACGAGACGAGGCTCATCACCAGCTCCTCGCGGATGCTGTCGATCGGCGGGTTGGTGACCTGGGCGAAGTTCTGCTTGAAGTAGGTGTGGAGCAGCTTGGGCTTGGACGAGAGCGCAGACAGCGGGGTGTCGTTGCCCATGGAGCCGACGGCCTCCTCGCCTCTGGCGCCCATCGGCGTCATGAGGAACTTGAGGCTCTCCTGCGTGTAGCCGAACGTCTGCTGCAGATCGAGCAGCGACACGTTGCTCCGGCGCGCTTCCGCCTTCTTCTTGGAAAGCGGCAGGTCCGAAACCATGATCTGCGTGCGCTTGACCCACGTCTCGTAAGGGTTCTTCGCGCTGATTTCCGCCTTCAGCTCCTCGTCGGAGATGATGCAGCCCTTCTCGAGATCGATGAGCAGCATCTTGCCGGGCTGGAGACGCCACTTCTTGACGATGTTCTCCTCCGGCACGACCAGCACGCCGGCCTCGGAGCTCATGATCACCATGCCGTCCTTGGTCACGATATAGCGCGCCGGCCTCAGGCCATTGCGGTCGAGCGTGGCGCCGATCTGGCGCCCGTCCGTGAAGGCCATGGCGGCTGGGCCGTCCCACGGCTCCATGAGACAGGCGTGATATTCGTAGAACGCGCGCCGCTTCGCATCCATCTGCGGATTGCCGGCCCACGCTTCGGGGATCAGCATCATGGCGGCGTGCGCCAGGCTGTATCCGCCCATGGTCAGGAATTCGAGCGCGTTGTCGAAGCAGGCCGTGTCCGACTGGCCCTCATAAGAGATGGGCCACAGCTTCTCGATGTCGCCGCCGAACAGCGGAGACGAGACAGAAGCCTGACGGGCCGCCATCCAGTTCACGTTGCCGCGCAGCGTGTTGATCTCGCCGTTGTGCGCGACCATGCGATAGGGATGGGCGAGCTTCCACGAAGGGAAGGTGTTGGTCGAGAAGCGCTGGTGAACGAGCGCCATCGCCGACACGGTGCGCGGATCGGAGAGATCCTTGTAGTAGTCGCCCACCTGATAGGAGAGGAACATCCCCTTGTAGACCACGGTGCGCGACGAGAGGCTCACGGTGTAGTGGCCGATGTCGCGCCCCTTGTAGGCGTTGTGAATTGCGTTCGAGACGATCTTGCGCACCAGGAACAGGCGGCGCTCGAAGTCGTCCTCGCTCATGCCCTTGGGTCGGGCGATGAACACCTGCCGCTGCACGGGCTCCGTCGCCCGGACGAGCTCGGAAAGGCACGAGCTGTCCACCGGAACGCTGCGCCAGCCGATGAGGTCTAGCTTTTCCTCGCGCAGGATGCGTTCCCACACGCGCTCGCAATGCGCAGCAAGGCGCTCGTCCTGCGGCAGGAACAGCTGCCCCACGGCATAGAAACGCGGATCCGGAAGCTTGAAGCCCAGCTTCGCGCAGTCCTCCTTGAAGAAGTCGTGCG
The DNA here is from genome assembly GCF_000383415.1 of Hyphomicrobium zavarzinii ATCC 27496. Taxonomy (GTDB): domain Bacteria; phylum Pseudomonadota; class Alphaproteobacteria; order Rhizobiales; family Hyphomicrobiaceae; genus Hyphomicrobium_C; species Hyphomicrobium_C zavarzinii. Next base: position 591,090 of record NZ_KB911256.1, read on the forward strand.
GAATCTGAATCAGGATGCCCGCGCCGTCGCCGGCGTGCGGATCGGCGCCGACCGCGCCGCGATGCTCCAGATTGCACAGCATCTTGAGCGCGTCGGAGATGACGCGATGCGATTTTTCGCCTTTGAGATTCGCGATGAACCCGACGCCGCAGGCGTCACGCTCGAAGCTGGGGTCGAACAGACCCTGCGCTTGGGGACGCTCATAGCTGCCATGAAATGGCGTGTCGTTGGTCATGGAATTGGTCCTCGGGTGTCAACGCCGGACCGGCATCGCAATGCCGGCATCGTAACGCATCGCCTCAGGGCCGTGGGCCGCAATAAGCGTGTAGGCGATGCTTTCGGGTCGTGTGCGCCCGCGCCGAACTTAGCGGCGCTGAACGAGAGCCTGCGCAAAGCAAGCCGCCCCGGCATCCGGGGGGCACCCACTCACGAGACGTGACAGCTTTGCGACCACCGCAATTGATCTCCGCCGACAGTAGCAGACCCGCGATCCTCGCGCAGTCGGCTGCCGCCAAGCCAAAAAAACCCATCCTCGCTTTCGTAGCGTCGGAAGCAAGGACTGGACATAAAGGACAGCAATGCTGACCTTTCGATCAAATGTTGCAGATTTTCCCCTGCAACACAAGTGCGATTAGAAGCTCTCAAAGATAACAATGCGACGCAGAGAATATGCCTAAAAAATAGGCGGCGGCCCGAAAGCCGCCGCCGCCGTTGGGAGGGATTGGGAAGGTCTAGGAGTTACGCAGCTTGCTCGATCTGCTTCGGCTCGGAGCCGGTGCCGATCGGGATTGAACGCGGCCGCATCCGCTCAGGGATGTTACGGACGAGGTCCACGTTGAGGAGGCCGTCCTTGAGATCGGCGCCCTTCACTTCCACGTGGTCGGCGAGCTGGAAGCGGCGCTCGAAGCTGCGTGCGGCAATTCCACGATGCAGGAAACGCCGTTCGCCTTCATTCGCTTCGGCTTTCTTCTCGCCGCGAACGGAGAGAGTGGCCTCTTTCACGTCTACGTGGATTTCATCGGCGGTAAAGCCGGCGACCGCCATCGTAATACGGTACTCGTTCTCGCCGAGACGCTCGATGTTATAGGGCGGATAGGGCGCATCGACCTCCGCGCCGGTCACGCTGTCGAGAAGCTGCGCGAGGCGATCGAAGCCGACGGTCGAACGATAAAGGGGAGTAAGATCGAAGTGTCGCATGACTTAAGTCCTCCATAAGAAGCGACTGATGGGACCCGCCCGCAATGGGCCGGATCTCCGGCTGCAACTCCCGGCCAAGCTTCGAGAAGCGATGGCCGAAAGCCTCACTTTCCCGGGGCGCGGATGTCCGAGCCCCGGACGCGCACCCACTCCGTGGCGTGCGCACTCCAGCATTTAGGAGCGCTTCAGGCGGCTTCAAGAGGGGGCGAGTGAACGTGAGAAATCCGCCACAGGCGTTTCGCCCAAACTCTGCTCTCAAAAGAGAAAATAGCGGCCCTTCATCTCGCATTCATGTTCGAAGGCGGACCCTGTGCAACCCGGCGCCAGTCGGGCCAACACGGGAGTAGATTTATGAGAGCGTCATTCATCACGGCGAGCCTGATGACGGCCCTCGTCCTTGCCTCGTCACACGTTGTCGGGTCGCGCGCGGCGTCCGCTGCGGACCTTTATGGGGACGGCTACGGTAGCGAGCCGCCATACGACGAGCGAGGATACGCCGAAGAGCGCGATCCCGGGCCTTACGATGACGAGGACCTTCCGCCTCCGGGCCGCTACAGCGAGGCGCCTCCTCCTGACCGGTATTCAGCGCCCTACGACCGCGCTCCGCCGATCGAGCCGCCGCGCGGATCCATCAAGGATGGCTATCCTGTTCCCATGCCGCCCCCACGCTATGGCGACGTGCGCCCTGAGCGGTATGCCTGCCTCGAGCGCTGGCAGATCAAGCGCCAGTTGCGCCGCGACGGCTGGGTCGATCTGCAGCCAGTCGGTGGTGACGGCCGCGAGGTCGGCGTGCGGGCTCGCCGCGTCGACTCGGGGCGGGTGTTCATGCTGCGCGTCGATCGTTGCTCGGGCGAGATCCTGGCAGCACGTCCGCACTATCTGAGAACCTTCGCCCATCGCGACAGATATTGGCCTGAGCGGCGCTGGGTGCAGCGCGGTTACTGATTTCCTTAAGGCGGCAGTCGGCAGGCGGGCGCGATCTCGGATCACCCGCTTGCCGCACTGCCGGCTTTCACCTGCCGTCGCGCGCTCGACCGACGCCGCTCCGTGCTATTGTTCGCACCGGTGATTTGCGAAGCGGGGTCTCTCATGAAGCTTGTTGCGCTGGCCAAGAATCCCGTGCCCGGCGGCGCTGTACCGGGAGAGCTTAAAACGCGGGACGGCGCGCGGCTGAGATTCGTGCGCTGGGAGGCGACGCGTGGTCCCCGGCGTGGAACGGTCTGTCTGTTCGGCGGCCGCGGTGAGTTCGCGGAAAAGTATTTCGAGGTGGTCGCGGACCTGCGCCGTCGCGGCTTTGCCGTTGCGACGATGGACTGGCGCGGCCAGGGCGGGTCCTCGCGTCCTCTCGCCAATCCCCGCAAAGGCCATGTCCACTCCTTCAGCGAGTACGACAGCGACCTCACGCTCTTCATGAAGGAGGTCGTGCTGCCGGATTGTCCGCCGCCGTTCATGGCGCTCGGCCATTCCATGGGCGCCAACATCCTCCTGCGCAATGCGGCCCGCCCCGGCTCCTGGTTCGACAGGATGATCCTCTGCGCTCCCATGATCGCCTTTGCCGACGCCAAGGTCGGCTATCCGCAGACGCTGGCACGCGCCTACGCCGAGGCTGGCTGCCTGTTCGGTTTCAGCCGCAGCTACATCAAGGGCGGGTCGGACGACGTGGTGGAGCAGGGACCGTTCGAAGGCAACCAGCTGACCTCCGATCGTGAGCGCTGGTTCCGCAACAAGGCGGTGCTGGATGCGGACCCGAGCCTCGCGCTGGGCTCCCCCACCATAGGCTGGCTGCGGGCGGCATACAGGTCCATGGGGCTCGTATCGGCGGACGGCTACGCCGCGTCCGTGCGGGTGCCGATGATGGTGTTCGTGGCCGGCAAGGACGAGATCGTCTCGTCGCGCGCCATCGAGGATTTCGCGGTAGGCCTCAAGGTTGGCACGCATGTTCTGCTGCCGTCGGCACGCCACGAGATCCTGCAGGAGGCGGATTCAATCCGGCTTCGTTTCTGGGCAGCCTTCGACGCCTACATGGGGCTCGACGAAGCGGCGGCTTGAGAAAAAGGACCGCCCAGATTGCGGCCGGTCAGCGGTTCAGCAGCTTCAGCACCTTGTCGTGCAGTGCCGGATCGCCGGAGGCCACGATGCGCCCGCCCGATGTGGCGGGGCGTCCGTCCCACGTCGTCATGCGCCCGCCCGCCCGCTCGACAATGGGGATCAGCGCGACCACGTCGTAGCTCTTGAGGCCCGCTTCCACCACGAGATCCACGAGCCCGTGCGCGAGCAGGCAATAGGCGTAGCAGTCGCCGCCGTAGCGCGTCATGCGCACTTCGCGCCGGATGCGCTCGAAGCCGCTGGCCTCCGCGCCTTTCTCGAAGAGATCCGGCGTCGTCGTCATCATGAGCGCATCCGCAACCCGCGAGCAGCCGCGCGTGTGAATGCGACGCGCCTTCTGGGCCGTGCCCTGCGTATAGGCGGCAGACTTCGCGGCCCAGAAGCGTTCGCCCGTGAACGGCTGGTCCATCAGGCCCAGCACCGGCGCGCCTTCGTAGAGCAGGCCGATCAACGTTCCCCACATCGGCGTGCCGGTGATGAACGAGCGCGTTCCGTCGATCGGGTCGATGACCCACTGAAACGCGGCGTCCTTGCGCTCCTGCCCGAATTCCTCGCCGATGAGCCCATGCTCCGGCGCGCGCGAGCGAATGAGTCGCGCGATCGCGCGCTCGGCCGCCCGGTCGGCTTTCGTCACGGGATCGAAGGCTTGCTCGCCCGCCTTGTTGGCCACCGCCATTTGCTTGCGGAAATGCGGAAGGATCACCCCCCGCGAAGCGTCCGCCAGATCATGGGCCAGGGCGAGAAGCTCTTTGAATTGCGCGTTGTTCGGGAAAGTCACAATGGATATCCGGGACTTAAGTTGAAGCCGATGTTCGGGCATTCTAAGTGCAGCAACGGTGTTCAGAAATACACCTGTTTAGAGTAGAAAGGTCTAGATGAGGCGGTTGTGTTGCGGGGCCGCATCATATTCACTATAAATAGAGCCACATATCGTGCGTGAAGTTGCTGCATTCAGCGAACAGGCGCATACAAATTATGCGGTTTCGAGGGACCACTTCTTCGCCACCGCAGCCCATTACGGGCGTTTCCTCCCTAGACTTGGGCCGTTCGCTCGCTCGAACGGCCTCTTTTTGACGGCTAGGGCAAGATTTCGAGCCGAGATTACTGTCGGCGCCGCGACAATACTAGATCTCGACCGGCGCGCGGCGCCTCTTGTGCAGATAAATCAGCCTGTTGATTGGGCACAACGTGCCCCACGCCTCTGTAATGGCAGCTCTGCAGTTTTTGCACTTCCTTTTCAGGGGTCACCGACGATATTTTGCAGTGCGACATCGCCGAGCAAGGCTTGGCCGTCGTAGCCCTCCTTGGGCGTTTCCTCCCTAGACTTGGGCCGTCCGTATCCGGACGGCCCTTTTTTCTTTTCTGTCGCTCGTGCGACGCTGTAGCGCATGGAAACTACAGCGGAAATTCCCTCGTCAAGATTTGCTTCGGAGTCTGGGATTTGGCCGGTTTGGGCTTATTTCCTCACTGTGGCCCAATAAGCGCGCTTGGCGCATCGCAGCAAAAATAGCTGAGGGCGGGGGTTGCGGATTGCGGCGCTGCAGCATAGATTTGAAGGGTGAGAACGTGGCCATGGCTTTCGCCATCCCCGCGTGATCACAAGCCCTCCTTGGGCGTTTCCTCCCTAGACTTGGGCCGTCCATTGGACGGCCCTTTTTTTTTATTCCGTCCGATTTTTTTTTGAGAGGTCCCGCGCCCGCGCGCTATTCGGCGGCTGCGCGCTGCTCGATCATCGCCGGGATGGCCGAGAACAGCATGGCCGCGAAGCGCGTGAGATCCGTCTTCAGCCTGTGGAAACGCCGCGACGGCGTGAATGTCCGCTCATCGAGATAGAGTGCGCGGTTGATCTCGACCTGAACCGCCTGCACGCCGCGATACGGGCGTCCATAATGCTCAGTGATGTAGCCGCCGGCATAAGGCCGGTTGAGCTGCACGTCGTAACCTTCGCTCGCGAGCATGTCGCGGAGATAGCGCGTGAGCCGCGGATCGCAAGCGGCCCCGAACCGGTCGCCGATCACGAAGTCCGGGCGCGGACCGCTGCTCTGGGTCATCTGCGCCGACGGCATCGAATGGCAGTCGACGAGGATGGCATAGCCGAATTGCGCGCGCGTCTGCTCGATCAGTTCCTCGAGCGCTGCATGGAACGGGAAATACAACTGCTCGATACGCCCGAGCGCGTCGTCCACGCTGAGGCGCGTGCGGTAGATCTCCTCACCGTCGGCGACGATGCGGGCGATGGTGCCGAGACCGCCGACGACACGCACAGACTGGCTGTTGGCGTAGTCCGGCAGCGGGTCCGCGAAAAGCTCGGGATCGAGCTCGTAAGGCTCGCGATTGACGTCGAGATAGGCGCGCGGAAACTGCGCCGAAATGAGCGGAACACCGAGCTCCGCCGCCCCCTGGAACAACTCGTCCACGAAGCAGTCTTCTGACTTTCTGAGCGTCAGCGGGTCTAGGCGCGACTGCGCGAGGAATTCCTTGGGATAGACGCGTCCAGAATGCGGCGAGCACAGCACGAACGGCGCGCTCTGAACCTTGGGCGTCAGGATCGTGAACGGCGGCGCGAGTTCGGGGCTCAGCGTGAAAGGTTTCTGCGCGGTCATCTGGTCCTGATCACGTCGAGGGCCTCACCGTCTCATGATGGCACGTCCGAACGGCTCGTACCTGTCTATCAATCGAACCGCAGCGCCGCTGCCGACAGGACGACGCACGCATAGTGTGCCAATGCCGCACGGCCCTGTCCACGTCACGCGAGGCATTTCGCATACCCGCCGTGGAAAAATGAGCTAGAGTGCGCCCGCGGCACATCCTGGCCCACCTTTTGCTGTGCTGTCCGTTATGTGGGCAACCACCCGGACACTGTCGAGGCTTCACGCTCCGTTTACCAAACTGGCGTCAGATTCCCGTGCCATCTGGCGCTATCACCGATAAGTGGATATTTCGAGTAATAAATCCCATGACCGCCAAGCCCTCCCGCCTTCCGATGTGCAGAATCTTGCTCGCAGAGGACGATGACTCCATGCGTGGCTTCCTCGAGCGCGCGCTGGGCAAGGCCGGCTATGAGGTGATCTCGTTCGCCAACGGCGAGGAAGCCTACGAGCGCTTGCAGCAGGAGCCCTTCACGCTGCTGCTGACCGATATCGTCATGCCCCGCATGGACGGCATCGAGCTGGCGCGGCGCGCCGCCGAGATCGATCCCGAGCTCAAAATCATGTTCATCACCGGCTTCGCCGCCGTGATCCTGAACAACGAGGCCACCGCGCCCAAGGAGGCCCGGGTGCTCTCCAAGCCCTTCCACCTCAAGGACCTGGTGCGCGAGGTGGAGCGTCTCCTGGCGGCCTAGCTCCCGGCGCTTGAGCCCCGATTTTCGGGGTCTTTCGCCAAACCGGGGCGCCCCCCTGCGACCGCTTCGCGGATAATTGGTTTCCGCCCTTGCGGACCGCTGGCAATGCCAGTATAGGAGGCGCTTCCGAATGACTTTCTCGGCACGGATGGGCACTTAGCTCAGCGGTAGAGCACTACCTTGACATGGTAGGGGTCAGAGGTTCGATCCCTCTAGTGCCCACCATCCGTCCGCCGTGCCCTCAAACGGTTGAGAACAATGAAAGTAAGAAACTCGCTTAAGTCTCTTCGCTCGCGTCATCGCGACAACCGCCTCGTCAGGCGCAAGGGACGCGTTTACGTGATCAACAAGACCCTCCGCCGCTTCAAGGCGCGCCAGGGCTGATCGCGTATATCTGAATTTCTCGCGTGGGGGATGATCCGCCCGGCACCTCAAGGTGTACGGGCGGTTTCGCTTGTCTGGAGCCTTTTCAGCGAGCGCACTCTCCGCCGAAGCCCTTTGACGCCGCTGGTGCGCCTCCCTATCTTCGGCCTATGGCAAAAGGTAAGATTTTCCCAGTCACCGTCCTGAGCCGCGCGAGCGGCCTCCTCTGCGCGGGCCTCGCGGCAATGGCCGCCCCGTCCGCCGTCCTGGCCCAGCAGGAGCCGGGCGTCGCTCCACCCCAGCTCACATTGCCCGATCAAGGCCCTCCCGCCGTGACGGGCCCCGTTCCCGCGCCCGAGAAGCGGCCTCAGGCGGGTAAGCAGCCCGAGGGTGACAACAACGGAGCGCCGCCGGGCAAGGGCGCCGCCGGAGGGACCGAGTCGACGCCCGAGCAGCGCGAAAAGCTCCTGGCCGAGCTCTATGCCCGTTTGGCGAGCGCGCCGGATGAAGCGACCGCCGCGCAGATCGCGACCGCCGTCGAGCAGCTTTGGCAGCATTCGGGAAGCGCCACGGCGGACTTGCTGGTTGCGCGCGCCACGGCCGCAACGGAAGCCGAGCGGCGTGATCTCGCGATGAAGCTGCTCAATGCCGCGATCGAGCTTCAGCCGGACTATGCGGAAGCCTGGAACCGCCGCGCGTACCTCTTCTATCTGGAGGACGACTACAAGCGCGCCCTCGGCGACATCCGCCGCGTGCTCGCTCTCGAGCCGCATCACTTCAAGGCCCTCGAAGGGCTCGCCAACATCCTGCAGCACCTCGGGGAGAAGAAAGCGGCCCTCGAGGCTTACGAGAGCCTGCTCAAGGTCTACCCCAACGCGCCAGGCGCCAAGAAGGCGCGCGACGACCTCAAGGTCGAGGTGGAAGGGCAGGGGATTTAGACCATGATCGCTTCGGACCCTATCAGTCCGAAGCGTGAA
>NZ_KB911256.1:599347-859593 GCF_000383415.1 Hyphomicrobium zavarzinii ATCC 27496
CATGATCGCTTCGGACCCTATCAGTCCGAAGCGTGACTCATCGGTTTCGCTAACGAAAAGCGCAGCGCGTCAGGACGTGATCTTGGGCGGGGTGCGCCGTTCCACAGGCACCTTGCCGCCTGTCGGCACGTAATCCGGGCTGTGGCCGTCCGGAAGGCCGTGCTCGTCCACGAACGCGAGGCGGATCATGTTGGTCGCGCCGGGCGAGCCGAGCGGCACACCGCACGTGATGACCACACCCTGGCCCGGCTTCACGAACCCGCCCTCGTAGGCGATGCGCGTCGCCTTGCGCACCATGTCGGCGAGATCCTCGGGATCGCCGGTGAGCACCGTCTCGATGCCCCAGACGAGCGCGAGGCGCTGGGCCGTGCGCGCGATCGGCGTGAGGCCGATCACGGGCAGGTTGGGCCGTTCGCGGGCGACGCGAAGCGCGGTCGAGCCCGTCGCGGTGTAGCAGAGGATGGCCGCCACCTTGACCGTCTCGGAGATCGCGTGCGCGGCGGCCGCGATAGCGTCGGCGCCCGTCGGCATCGGCGGAAACTCGATGGCGTGCACGAAAGCGTCGTAGCTCGCGTCGTTCTCCACCTCGTGGGCGATGCGCGCCATCATCTCGATGGTCTCGACCGGGTACTGGCCAACGGCGGATTCGCCCGACAGCATGATCGCGTCCGCGCCGTCGAAGACGGCGGTCGCGACGTCGGAGACCTCGGCGCGTGTCGGCATCGGCGACGACGTCATGCTCTCCAGCATCTGGGTCGCGACTACGATCGGCTTGCCGGCGGCACGCGCCTTGCGGGTGATCTGCTTCTGAAGGCCCGGAACGCGCTCGACGGGCATTTCGACGCCCAGGTCGCCGCGCGCCACCATGAAGCCGTCACCGGCCGCGATGATGTCGTCGATGTCCTCAATGGCCGAGGGCTTCTCGATCTTGGCGAGCACCGCGGCCCGCCCGTCGATGATGCGCTTGGCTTCGATGATGTCCTCGGCACGCTGCACGAACGACAGCGCGATCCAGTCGGCGCCGAGCTTCAGCGCGATGTCGAGATCCTTGCGATCCTTGTCCGTAAGCGAGCTGATGGGCAGCACGGTGTCGGGCATGCTGATGCCCTTGCGGCTCGAAAGGATGCCGCCGGTCACCACTTCGGCCACCATGCTCTTGCCGTCCACGTCGGCCACGCGCATGCGCAATTTGCCGTCGTCGATGAGCAGCATGTGCCCGGGCCGCACGGCATCGAAGATCGCGGGGTGCGGCAGGCTCACGCGCTGAGAGGTGCCCGGCACGCCGGTCTGATCGAAGCGGAAATGCTCGCCAGCCTTGACCAGCGCCCGCCCGTCGACGAACTCGCCGAGGCGGAACTTGGGGCCCTGCAGATCGCACAGCACGCCGATCGAGCAGCGATGCTTCGCGGCCACGTCACGGATGGAGCGCACCAGCGTGTGGGCCGTCTCCGCGCTCGTGTGGCTCATGTTGATGCGAAAAACGTCCGCTCCCGCAATGAAGAGACGCTCGAGAACGTCGGGCGCGGACGACGCGGGTCCAAGCGTCGCAACAATCTTGACCCGCCGATTACGTCTCATTTCCCGTCCGCCTCTTTATCGTCTGGATCGGTGAGGCGAACCGTCCACTCTTGCGCCTCTCCCGTATCGACTTCGAAAAATCCCGTGCGCTTATATCCGCGTTTGGGGCAATCCTGCACCCCCCGGATGGCGAACGTCTTATCGGCTGTGCACATGAAGTTCGTGCCCGCCCATTCCCCCCCGCGGTCGTAATCCACGGCGTGGACGTAGATAAACCGGCTCGGTACTGCCCCTTTCAAGAGCGTTTCGCAAGACTGCGACGCGATGTTCCACCACCCCTCGGTCGCCCAGCCTTCCGGGTCCTGGTAGCCGATCGAGACGCCGACCCGGCTCTGCGTGGCATTGCAGAACTTGAGGTCTGCCAGCGCCGGCCGCGGGAGCATCGCCAGCAACAGGGCCGCTGCAAGCGGCGAAAGGAATGCTCTCAGATTCATGGTTTCACGGGATGCCGGCCTGTACGTGGGATCACGACACTGGCCGAGCCTTGATGGGAGGGCGAAACGTTGGCAATGAAAGCGGGCAGCTTTGAGGAGTGCACGGCTGACGGCACCCCCACGAGCGCTGCGCCATTGAAGGCCGGGACGCGAATTTTCGCAAGCCCCCGGGGGGAAAAGCCGAAACGGCGAAATAACGAGGCCGATACAAGATTAAGGTGCCGATGCGACCCGAGACAGCGCCCGCCGCCAGCGTCACCATCGAGGCGGAAACCGCCGAAGCGTTCGTCCGCCGTCCGGGCTCCCTGGACGCGGGGCTGATCGTGCTGTGCGACCACGCCGACAATGCCCTTCCCGGGGAGTACGGCAGTCTTGGCCTGCCGCCGTCCGAGCTCGAGCGCCATATCGCCTATGACATCGGGGCACGCGCGGTGACGGAGCGGCTGGCCGACAAACTCGGGGCCCCCGCCGTGCTGACGCGCTTTTCCCGCCTGCTGATCGACTGCAACCGGGGCGAGGACGATCCCACGCTCATCATGCGTCTCTCGGACGGCGCCATCGTTCCTGGAAACCGCACGTTGAGCGACGGCGAGCGCGAAAAGCGGATCATGCGCTTCTATCGCCCCTATCACGAGGCCATCGGCGCCCTTCTCGATCGCGCGTTGGCGTCCGGCATCGCCCCGGTGCTGCTCTCGATGCACAGCTTCACGCCGCAGTGGCGCGGAAAGCCGCGGCCCTGGCATGGCGCCATCCTCTGGGACAAGGATCCGAGGCTTGCCGGGCCGTTGATCGAGGGCTTGCGCGCGGACGCTGCCTTCGTCATCGGCGACAACGAGCCCTACTCGGGCCGCCTCAAGGGCGACTGCATGTGGCGCCACGGAACCTCGCGCGGGCTTTCCCACGCCATCGTCGAGGTTCGCCAGGACTTGATCGCGACGGAGAGCGGCCAGAGAGAGTGGGCGGATCGCCTGGCGTCCGTGATGCAGCGCATCCTTGCAGGTCGGGATGGCGATCCCGATCTCAAGCGGGTGAAACATTTCGGGTCTCACACCGATTGAGATACCGCGATCGGCCTCGGAGCCGGATGAGGAACAACAGATGACACGCGATCCAAGAACCACCATCGAGCTTGAGGCCGCTGCGTTTCGCCGTCTTGTCGCGCACCTGCGCGAGCGCGCGGATGTGCAGAACATCGACCTCATGAATCTCGCGGGTTTCTGCCGGAACTGTCTCGCCAACTGGTATCAGGAGGCGGCAGCCGACAAAGGCATGATCGTGTCGAAGGATGAAGCGCGCGAGATCATCTACGGCATGCCGTATGCCGAATGGCAGAAGCGCCACCAGACCGAAGCCTCCCCGCAGGCCCTTGCCGCGTTCGAGAAGAGCAGCGCCCACACCACGAAGAACAAAAACTAGGAGCCTCATCCACAGGAAATTATCTCTGGATGAGAAAGCGCCTCGCCTTGCCCCTGTCCCATCCGAGTTCTAGCCTCGGCTCAAGATCGCATCCGCAAACGGCGGAGCGCGAAGAGGGATCGGATATCCGTATTTGTTGGGGGTAGTAATGACGACGCTTCAGGCTTCGGCACAGAATCAGCTTCGCCAGATCATCGAAAGCATCGAGCGGCTCGAAGAGGAGAAGAAGGCTCTCTCCGGCGACATCCGCGACAAGTATCTCGAGGCCAAGGGCGTGGGCTTCGACGTGAAGATCCTTCGGCAGATCGTTCGCCTGCGCAAGAAGAGCCAGACCGAGCGGCAGGAAGAAGAAAGCCTGCTCGAGGTCTACATGCACGCTCTCGGAATGCTGAATGGACCGGTCTCGGCCGGTGCGGAGGCAGCTGCCGACCGCATGATCGCGGCGGAGTAGCTCGTCCGCGGGCAGATCGGCCATCCGTGGTGTGACGTGAAAATAAAAAACGTCTCGGGCCGCTTCGGCGCACGGCCCGAGACGCTAACGACGAGTGGAAGCCGGAGCTTCACCTGCCGTATTCGGGAACTGTTTCCCGGATCGCCGCGAAATCGCGGAACGATCACGATCGTTTGTTCGCTGCGACCATAGACCGCTGCCGATATCAGGGCTAATCGTTATTTGTTTCTCCCCTGATCAGGCTGTCTTATGACGCAGGTCACTATCAAGCAGTTACGCTATTTCGATGCGCTCGCGCGGGAGCTTCATTTCGGCCGCGCGGCGGATGCGTGCGCGGTCACGCAGCCAGCCCTTTCCATGCAGATCCACGAGCTCGAGCAGAACCTCGGCCTGATCCTGGTCGAGCGGACGCGCTCGGGCGTGCAGCTCACCGGCAAGGGTATCGAGATCGCCGCTCGCTGCGCGCGCATCCTGGGAGACGTTCGCGATCTCGTGGCCTACGCCCAGCACGCCAACCGCGTGCTCGCCGGCACGCTCCGGCTCGGCGTCATCCCCTCGGTCGCGCCCTACATGCTGCCGCCACTGCTGCCCCTGCTGCGCGAGGCCTATCCGGATCTGGAGCTGCATGTCCGCGAGACGCAGACCCAGGTGCTGACCGACGAGCTGCTCGAAGGCAAGCTCGACGTGCTGCTGCTCGCGCTGCCGCTCAAGCATACGGATCTCACCAATCGCAAGCTGTTCGAGGACAAGTTTCTCCTCGCCGTGCCCAAGGACCGGAAGCTCTCCGGCCGCGTGCGCGCAACCAAGGAGCTGATCGAGCACGAGCGCCTTCTGTTGCTCGAGGAAGGACATTGCCTGCGCGATCAGGCACTCACCTATTGCAGCCTCCAGCAGGTGGATGCGGTGAACACCTTCGGCGCCTCGAGCCTCGCCACCATCGTCGAGATGGTCTCGGCGGGCTACGGCATCACGCTGCTTCCTGAGATGGCCGTGGGCATCGAGGAGCGCGGACGCGACATCACGCTCGTGCGGTTCGTAGATCCCGAGCCCTCGCGCACCATCGGCCTCGTGTGGCGGTCCACGTCTCCGCGAACGCAGGATTTCGAGGAGCTGGGGCGCCTCGTCACCAAAGCCTGGAAAGAGGGTCCTCTGGCAATCGCGCTGGGAGGAAGCCGCTCCCGCAAGCCAATCACCGCGGCAGGGTCTTGACCGCCCGCGAGACGAGCTGAGGGGCTGCTGGCTGCGGCTCAGGGGCAGCCGCCATCGACTCGAGGTGCACGGCGCTACCGCTGAACTCCTGCGCCCACGCCATCGCCGTCTGCAATTGGCCCGCGCCGAACCGCATCGGCAGCACGGTGCCCTCGTCATCCAGCATTTCGAGCGTCATCGGCACGTCCGGATGCACGAGCGTCTGCAGCGCCGGATCGTCGAACGAGGCGGTTTCCGTCAGCAGCGGGGCGAGCGCGAAAGGCCGGTAGGAAAGCTCGTCCGGATGGTCTTCGTCATATTCAGGTGCAGCCGTCCAGCCGCTCCGCCAGTCGGTTGAGCCCTCTCCGAAGGGATGCGCCGCGGCAGGAGCCGCTTTCGGTGCGGGCTCGTTGGCGACGGCTCGCTTCGGGAACGGCCAGTCCGGCGTCATCGAGGCGCGCATCGGCGTGGAGCCCGTGATCAGGGATGCGCTCTTTGCGGCGGGCGCCAGCGCAGCCGTCTCCTCGATTGAGGCGAGCTGGACCAGCATGTCGAGGCGTGAGCGGTCGGCATCGGGCAGCTTGGCGACGAACGTCGACGGCCGGTCGACGGGCTTCGGCGCACTTACGAGTTTGGGCTTCACGTCCTGAGCAGCCGTCTCGGCGACAGCCTTGGCGATCACGCCCTTGCTCTCGCCCGCTGTCCGATCGGAGGTGAGGGCCACCGAGCGCATCGTCTCAGGCGCGGTCTCGGAAGGCGGCGGCATCGGCGCGCCGACGGCCATGCGTTGATGCGGAGCAGGCGGGCGAACCGCCCGCGCCGGGCGCGGAGGCACTGGAGCCGGGTTGGTCACAGATGAAGCATCCGCTACCTGCACAGCCGCCTTGGGGCTGTCCCGCAGGGCGTAGAATTGCGCAACTTCTTGCGCGAGATCCTTGCGCCGCTCGCGTGCGGCGCGCACGTCGGCAGGTGTGATGGGACGGCCGTCAGATGGCTCGTGCTTCGAATGACCGGACGGGAACAGCAGCGCCAGCTCGTCGCGCACCATGCGCGGCCAGTGGCGCACGCGCGCTGTGTCCACATGCACGAAAGGAATGCCGGAGGTCGGATAGTAGCCGACGCCACCGCGCTCACGGATCATGGCCGAGTAGCGCATCCGCTTCACGGGTACGTCCGGAAACGCGATGTCGATCGCCTTGCCGGTGATGTGCTGGCTCTGGCTCGCCTGTCCGCCGCGCGTCTTGCGCAGCATCTCGTTGGTGCCGCGCGAGCGATAGCCGCAGATGATGCTGACAGGCTGCTGAGAGCCCAGCTCCCGGTGCATCTCCCAGATGATGTCGACCGTGTTGGGGTCCATCTGGATGGATTTGTTCTCCCGCCAGTCGCGCATGATCCAGTTGATCTTTTCGAGCGCGGCGGGAACGAAGCGGCCGTCCTTCTTGTACTGGACGGTGAGCGTTTCCTTGGTGTGGATGTGGAAGAAGGAGATGGTGCGATCGTCACCGGCATGCGCCAGCGTGGCCTGCGAGGCGGCGGCCACGAGTGCGGCCGCGCCGAAGCCCAGATACCGGCAGGTGGAGAGTCCCGCCTTTACGCCCAACAGAATTCCCCCATCGAGAATGCCAAGGTTAACGCTTACGCCCCGTTGCTTAACGGTTGGTAACCTCGGAATGCGCGATCAAGAGGGCTCGCCCGCGGCATAAAAAGGGCAAGACGCCCCGCGCCGCCAGTAAGACGCAGGGGAGGGTTAAGGAGCGAGACTAATGCTCAGAAGCCGCCGAATACGTTGTTGAAGAACGTTTCGAGCGGGTTGCCGCCGCCCGCGTACTGCGATTTCGCATAGGTGACGGGCGCCAGGTGATCCGGGCCGCGCGCGATGGCATTGAAGCGCCCTTCGAGCGCGAGAATGACGCGCTGCTCGTGACCGTAGACGTCCTTGAAGCTTACGAGCTCGCCTGCGTCGTTCACCCATTGCGTGAAGTAGGCCGTGTGCACGGGGATCTTCTTCTCGAGCACGATCGGGTTTTCGACCGGGTCGGCGTTGACGAGGGAGGCGACCTGGTCCGGCGTCCAGCCCTTGTCGAACTCCAGCACCACCTCCGCGAACCGCGCGGGGTTACGCACGCGGATGCAGCCATGGCTGTAGGCACGGGTCGCCTGGTTGAAGAGGTGCTTCGTCGGCGTGTCGTGCATGTAGACGATATGCTTGTTGTGGAACGTGAACTTGAACTGGCCGAGCACGTTCGCGGCGCCCGGCGGCTGATGCACGTCGAATTGGCGAATGTCCGCAGAGCCCCAGTCGACATAATAAGGATCGACCGGCTTGCCGTTGCGCGTCATGCGCAGGCCCTGCTTCTGGAAATAGGTGCCGCCCCGCGCCAGGCTCGGATAGAGCTCCCGCACTTTGATCGAGTCCGGCACGTTCCAGCGCGGATGAATGGTGACCGTGTCCATGACCGCCGAGAACACCGGCGTCTGTTTGTCGACGAG
Organism: Hyphomicrobium zavarzinii ATCC 27496; assembly: GCF_000383415.1. GTDB lineage: Bacteria > Pseudomonadota > Alphaproteobacteria > Rhizobiales > Hyphomicrobiaceae > Hyphomicrobium_C > Hyphomicrobium_C zavarzinii. The sequence continues at coordinate 606,905 of NZ_KB911256.1, forward strand.
GCCCGTGATCACTCGCTCTTCGTGCACCACTTTTCCATCCCGCACGAACTCGAACATGAACTCCGGGATGTTCACCCACACGTGCGTGGCGCCGAGATCCTCGGGCATCCAGCGCCATAGCTCCATGTTCGCGCGCACGCGATCCGGGTTCGGCACGTCGATGTCGTTGAGCGCGGCGCGCGAGCCCGCGCCCACGATGCCGTCGGGCGCGAGGCCATTCTCGGTCTGGAAGGCTTTGACGGCGGTTGCGAGCGCGTCGTCGTAAAAGGCCTCATCTGCGGGCTGCTCGGCAGTGCCCGCCGGAGCGGGCACCTTGAGCCGCTGGCGGAGCAGCGCGACATGCGGATGAGTTTGCCCCGGCGAGAGTGCCGGTCCTTTCGGCAGGCGGACGATGGCGTCCGCCGTGCTCGCCGACTTCAGAAGCTCGAGATACTTCTGGCGCAGCTTTTCGAACTGCGGATGCTTCGGGTGGAACCCTCTCAGCGTCGCATCGGGCGGCGTCGATCCGGCAAGGTCCGCAAGCACGGCCTTGGGATCGAGGAGTTGCGGCGTGCGGTCCAGGTAGGACGAAAGCTGTTTGGCGGGCTCGGTAATGCGGCCACCGCGCGCGTGGCGCGCGTAGGTGAGGGCGGCGACGGAGAGCTTGCGCTCGGCGTCGGCAGCGCTCTCCTCGGTCAGCGTTCCGCCGACATCCGGCAACGCGAACGCCGAGGCGTCGAGCCCCCAGTCGTTGGCCTTCTTGATTTCGGCGATCACGAGCACGGCGCGATCGTTCAAGGAGCCATCCGCGATCCAAAGCGGCGCGTCATTGCGCGCGAGATAGAAATCCTTGAGTGCGAGCGCATCCTGCCGCTCGGCCTCGGTCGCGGTCTTGGGAAGTGTGTCGAGAGCCGCGCGGACCAGTGCGCCGAGCTGCGGTTTCGTAGGCGCGGGCGTCGCCGCCTGCTCAGGAGCGGGCGAGGCGGGAGGAGCAGGTTGCGCGGCAGGTGCTGCGGTGACGGGCGCAGCCGTGGCGTCGGCCGGTTGCGTGGGCGCTGCCGTGATCGGGGCCGCGGGTGGTGCGGCGTCAGGCGCTGCGACTGGATCTGCGAAGGCGGTTGCCGGCAGCACGGACGCCGCAAGCAGCAGAACGCAGGACGGGGCGATGCCCCTCAACCGGTGACGCATGGCAATTCCTCGTGGCCGCGCTGTAAAAATCAGGACGCGCGATCACGCTCGACACCTAAGCAGCAACCATGACCGATGCGCCGGACCGATAGGTTCGGATGCAATCATGGTCTAGCCGAGGCACTAAGCCTTGAGAAGCTGGGAGGGCCCGCGTCCCGCACGCAGGCGAACTTTTGCCCGTCTACTGTTGTGGAATTGTGATCACGGGGGCCGCGCCGCTCCGCCATCCTGCCACGCCGGCCGAACATCGAAGAGGAGGAAATGGAGGCCGGCTGATCAATGTCGTCCGGCAGCCTCGTCGCAAAAATGGCCGGGACGAGCCCGGCCATCGATCGATCTTCCGAGCGTTTTTGCGCGACCTTCTAGTTCACGCGCGGCTCGAGGCCGTACTCCTGCATCTTCCGGTAGAGCGTCGAGCGGCCGATCTTGAGGCGCTTCGCCACTTCCGTCATGTGGCCGCGATAGCGCCCGAGCGCGAGGCGGATCATGTCGGCCTCGATGTCTTCGAGCGCGCGGATCTCGCCGCTCTCGGTCACCGCGGGAATGCCGAGCGCCGAAGGGCCGCCCGAGGGGCGCACTTCGACGGTCTGCGGAATGGTGTCCTCCGCGCCGAGCAGCGCGGGGCCCGTGTAGGCCGGCGGCTTCTGCAAGCCGGCCGGAGCGGGCGGGATCTCGGCGGTGAAGCCTTCGACCTGCGTTGCGATCTGCGGGAACTCGGCCACAGAAAGCTCAGCGCCATCGGCCAGGACGACCGCGCGGAAAATCGCGTTCTCGAGCTGGCGCACGTTGCCCGGCCAGTCGTAGGCCATCAGCATCCGCATCGCCTCGTCGGTGAAGCCACCGACGCGCTTGCCTTCCTCCGCGCCGAAGCGGGCGAGGAAATGCTGAGCAAGCTCGGGAATGTCCTCGCGGCGCTCGCGTAGCGGCGGCACCCAGATGGGGAACACGTTGAGTCGGTAATAGAGATCTTCGCGGAACTTGCCGTCCTTCACGAGCTGGATCATGTCGCGGTTGGTGGCGGACACGAGGCGGAAGTTGACCTTGATGGGCTTCTTCGCGCCGACCGGATCGATCTCGCCTTCCTGAAGCGCGCGCAGCAGCTTTACCTGCGCATCGAGCGGCAGCTCGCCGATCTCGTCGAGGAACAGCGTGCCGCCGTCGGCTTCCTGGAACTTTCCGACGCGCCTCTCGACGGCGCCGGTGAACGCACCCTTCTCGTGGCCGAACAGGATGCTCTCCACCAGGTTCTCGGGGATCGCGCCGCAGTTGACGGTGACGAAGGGCCGTCCCGCCCGCTCGCTCTCGCCCTGGATGGCGCGTGCGATCAGCTCCTTGCCGACGCCGCTCTCGCCTTCGATCAGGACCGGAATGGTGGAGGTGGCCGCGCGTTTGCCGAGCGCGATCACGCGCTGCATGCCTTCGCCGCGGATGATGAGATCGTCGAACGTCAGCGTGCCGTCCGTCTTCTTCTTGATCCGCGAGATCTCTTCGGAAAGCGCTTCGATCTTCATCGCGCTCTTCATGGAGACTTCGAGCCGCTCCGGAGAGGCGGGCTTGATCACGAAGTCCACGGCGCCGAGACGGATCGCGCTGATCGCGGCATCCACCGAGCCGTTGGCGGTGAGCACGATGACGGGAGGCGAGGCTTTGCCCTTCAGCCGTTCGAGAACGGCCATGCCGCCGATGCCGGGCATGACGAGATCCAGAAGGACGAGGGAGATGGTGCCCCGCTCGGGGCCTTCGAGCACTTCGAGCGCCTGCTCGCCGGAATTCGTGGAGCGGGTCTCGAAGCCGAACCGTTTGACCGTTTCTTCGAGGATGCGGCGCTGGGCGGGATCATCGTCGACAATAAGAACACGCTTTGCCATGAAGCACTCGTACACAACACGAACTGGAACACTGCCGGCCTCGCCCCACGCGCTAACACAGCCGCGCGCGGATCGATCAGCAACTCAACTCGAGCGAATGATTGCCCGACAACGGTAAACAAGCTCTTTCGGCTATGCTCACCTTGAAACTTTTTTGCCCGCCTGTGGCCTCAGGTTGACGCTTTTCACCCGCGGAGGAGCCCAGACACTTCACCTTTGCCGCTTGAAACCGGGGGCGAGAGCCCGCAGATTAAGGATTGCTTTCTCCCATATTCACTGGAGCTACTGATGACGCCGACCACGCGCGCCCCGCTGTTCTCTGATATCGCCCGGGCAAAGGCCCAGAGCGGATCGACCCCGACGGAGGAGCGCGATCTCGGCCCCATCCCCGAGTGGGACCTTTCGGATCTCTACAAGGGAATGGACGATCCGTCGGTGACCCGCGACATCGATCGGGCGGCTGCAGAGGCAAAGCGCATCAAGGACGCTTATCAAGGCAAGCTCGTCGCGCTCGCGGGCGACGGCGCCAAGCTGGCGGACGCCATTTCTTCCTACGAGCAGCTTTCCGATCTGATGGGCAAGCTCGGCTCGTTCGCAGGCCTTCTCTATGCCGCCAACCAGGCGGATCCCGCCCGTGCCAAGTTCTATGGAGACATCTCCGAGAAGCTCACGAAAATCTCGACCGATCTCATCTTCGTCGAGCTGGAGCTCAATCAGATCGAGGAGGCGGCGCTCGCCCAGGCGGTGACGCATCCCGCGCTCGCCCGTTACAAGCCCTGGCTCGAGGATCTGCGCAAGGAAAAGCCCTATCAGCTCGACGAGAAGCTCGAGCAGCTTTTCACGGAGAAAGGCCAGACTGGACGCGGCGCGTTCAACCGTCTGTTCAGCGAGACGATGACCGGCCTTCGCTTCGATGTGGAGGGAGAACCCGCACCCCTGGCGCTCGAAGCGACGCTGAACCTGCTTTCGAACCCGGCCGAGCCGCGCCGCCGCGCAGCGGCGGAGGCACTTTCGAAGGTGTTCAAGGACAACATCCGCCTCTTCACCCTGATCACCAACACGCTGGCCAAGGACAAGGAGATTTCCGACCGCTGGCGCGGCTTCAAGGATGTGGCCGACAGCCGCCACCTTGCCAACCGCGTCGAGGCGCCGGTCGTGGACGCGCTAGTCGAGAGCGTGCGGGAAGCCTACCCGCGCCTGTCGCATCGCTACTACGCCATGAAGGCCAAGTGGCTCGGCATGGACCGGCTCTCGCACTGGGACCGCAACGCCCCGCTCCCCGACAAACCGGAGCAGATCTTCACCTGGGCGGAAGCCGAGGGAATCGTGCTCAAGGCTTACGGCGCCTTCGCGCCCGATATGGCGAACGTCGCGAAACAGTTCTTTGACAAGCGCTGGATCGACGCGCCGCTGCGTGAAGGCAAAACGCAAGGCGCGTTCTCTGCCGCAACCGTTCCCTCGGTGCACCCCTACGTGCTCATGAACTACCAGGGCAAGCCGCGGGACGTGATGACGCTCGCGCACGAGCTGGGCCACGGCGTCCACCAGATGCTGGCCCGCGACCAGGGCGCGCTGCTCGCGCCGACCCCGCTCACGCTCGCGGAGACCGCGTCGGTGTTCGGCGAGATGCTGACCTTCCGCGCGCTCCTCGCCGAGACCAAGAGCCCGCGCGAGAAGAAAGCGATGATCGCCGGCAAGGTCGAGGACATGCTGAACACCGTCGTCCGGCAGATCGCGTTCTACCTGTTCGAGCGCAAGGTCCATGAGGGACGCCGCAAGGGTGAGCTTACGAGCGACGAGCTGAATGCCTACTGGATGGAGGTGCAGAGCGAGAGCCTGGGACCGGCGATCGACCTCAAGCCGGGCTACGAGGTCTATTGGGCCTACATCCCCCACTTCATCAACTCGCCGTTCTACGTTTACGCCTACGCGTTCGGCGATTGCCTCGTGAACTCGCTCTATGGCCTTTACCGGGAGGCCCACCCCGGCTTCGTCACCAAATACTTCGATCTCCTGAAGGCGGGCGGCTCGAAGCACCACTCGGAGCTGTTGGCCCCGTTCGGCCTCGACGCCACCGATCCGTCCTTCTGGTCGAAGGGGCTCAAGGTGATCGAGGGCATGATCGACGAGTTGGAGGCCATGGACCGCGCCACCGCCTGATGGCTGCCGATTTCTTGCCCCCTCAACACGATGGCCGCCCTCGAGGCGGTCATCCAGGGGTTGCGGGGCGGCGGGCGTTTTACAATCCGTACAACGGCCCTCTGCCTGTGTTGTACAATTTGTATAACGCAATGCGGAGCCGCCGCCATGAAGCTCGAAATCAAGAAGATCGGCAACTCGACGGGGCTCATCCTGCCGAAGGAGCTGCTGGCGCGCCTCGGGCTTTCCCAGGGCGACCACGTGCTCGTCACCGAGGGGCCGGACGGTCTCAAGATCTCGCGCTACGTTCCCGACATGGAGAAGGGGTTGCAGCTCGTAAGGCGATGAAGACCTATCGGGCCGCCCTTACCGAATTGGCCAAATGAGCGAGCCCGTCTGGCTGTTTCCGGAGCCGAGATCGCGGAGGAGGGCCTGTCCCGTTGGATCCGCGACAACTGGCCCAAAGCCCCGTAAAACGGGTGCGACTGCAACTCGCCTTTGCCGCTGTCAAGACGGAACCACGCTCCGCCCTGCGAATTTGACCGCTTACGAGCCTGCTCGAACAGGCGTATAAGCGCCGAAATTTGCTGCGAAAGCAGCGGCAGCAATAAGAGGCCTGATCGTGGCACGCCCTAAGGCCACCGAGGTTGGTGGCGAGTCCGGCGAAACTTCGCACGATCGCCATTTCTGGACGCTCGTCGTCGGATCAGTCGGCGTTGTCTACGGCGATATCGGTACAAGCCCCCTTTATGCCTTCCGCGAGGCGGTCCGCGCGGCCAGCGGCGGAAGCCCGGCCAACTCGGAAGCGGTGTTCGGCGTGCTGTCGCTCATATTCTGGGCGCTGATCCTGATCGTCACGCTGAAGTACGTGATCGTGCTCCTGCGCGCCGACAACAAGGGCGAGGGCGGCACGTTCGCTCTGATGGCGCTGGGCCAATCGGTCGCCAAACGAAGCTCGCCCCTGCTGTTGGGGCTCGGCATCGCCGGCGCCTCGTTCTTTTACGGCGACGCGGTCATCACCCCCGCCATCTCTGTGCTCTCGGCGGTCGAAGGCCTCGCGCTCGTCTCGCCCGCCTTCCACAATCTGATCGTTCCGATCGCCCTCGTGGTGATCGTCGGGCTCTTCGCGGTTCAGAGCCACGGCACGGCCCGCGTCGCCCAGTTCTTCGGCCCCCTCACCATCGTCTGGTTCCTCTCGCTCGCCATCGGCGGGCTGCTGCACATTTTCGACAACCCGATCGTGTTCTCCGCCCTCAATCCGTGGCACGGCGTCCGCTTCATGGCGACCCACGGCATGCTGGGCCTCACCGTTCTGGGCCTCGTCTTCCTGGCGGTCACGGGTGCGGAAGCCCTTTACACCGATCTCGGCCATTTCGGCCGCAAGCCGATCCAGACCGCGTGGCTCGGTTTCGTGTTTCCCTCCCTGATGCTGAACTATCTGGGCCAGGGTGCACTCGTGCTCTCCGATGCGACGGCGCTCGAAAACCCGTTCTATCGCCTCTACCCCGAGTGGGCGCTGGTGCCCATGGTCATACTCGCGACGACCGCCACCGTGGTCGCGAGCCAGGCGGTGATCACGGGCGCGTTCTCGCTCGCCCGCCAGGCCATTCAGCTCGGCCTCCTGCCACGCTTCGCGATCCGCCACACGTCAGAGAGCATGGCGGGGCAGATCTACCTCCCGCGCGTCAACTGGCTTCTGCTGCTCGGCGTCGTGGTCGCCGTGCTGATGTTCAAGAGCTCCTCGCACCTCGCCACCGCCTACGGCGTCTCCGTTACCGCGGCCCTCGTCATCGACACGATGATGGCGTTCTTCGTAGTCTGGAAGTACTGGCGCTGGCCGGTGTGGAAGGCGGCCATCCTGATGATCCCGCTTCTGATCATCGAGCAGACGTTCTTTGCCGCAAATATCCTGAAGCTGTTCGAAGGCGCCTGGGTTCCGCTCGCCATCGCGGGTGTCCTGAGCCTCATCATGTTCACCTGGGTGCGGGGTTACGCCATCCTCGCCAAGATCACGCGCCGCAACGAGGCCGATCTCGACTGGCTCGTGCGCAAGCTCGAAGCCAAGCCCCCGACGCGCGTTCCGGGCACTGCCGTCTTCCTGTCGTCCGATGTGAATGCGGCACCGACCGCGCTCATGCACAACTTGAAGCACAACCGTGTGCTGCATGAACGGAACCTGGTGCTTTCGATCCGCACTGAGGATACGCCCCGCGTGCCTCGCCACGAGCGTGTGGAGATCGATCGCTCGAACGAGACTTTCATCCGGGTGGTCGCGTCATACGGCTTCATGGAAACGCCCAGCATTCCGAAGATCATGGAAAGCTGCCGGCGCAAGGATCTGAATCTCGACGTGGGGGCGACGTCCTTCTTCCTCTCACGCCGCTCGCTGCGGCCGACCACGAGATCCGAGATGCCGCGGTGGCAGGAGCGCCTGTTCATCTGGCTCGCGCGCACCGCTGAGGACGCCACCACATACTTCCAGATCCCGACAGACCGTGTGGTCGAGGTCGGGACCCAGGTCGCGATATAGGAAACGGGTCCGGATGAGCCGCGGCCCTCAAGCCACGGCCTTCTTCCTTTCGACGGCGGGCACCGGGCGCCCGAAGAAATAGCCCTGCACCTTGTCGCAGCCGCGGCTCTTGAGGAAATCTACCTGCTCCTTGGTCTCCACGCCTTCCGCGAGAACGGGGATGGAGAGTGCATTGCCGAGTGCCAGAACGGCAAGCATCACCGCCCGCGCCTGCGCATCCTTGTCGATGCCGTCAACGAACGTCTTGTCCAGCTTGATCTTGTCGAAGTCGAACGCGCGCAGCGTCGAGAGCGAGGAATAGCCGGTGCCGAAATCGTCCATCGCGATGGAGATCCCGAGCTCCTTGAGCCTTTTCAGAACGTGGATCGCACGCTGCGGATCCTTCATCAGCGACGTCTCGGTCGTCTCCAGTTCGAGCCGCGAGGGAGGCAGGCCCGTCTCGATCAGGATCTGCTCCACGATGTCGGGCAGCTCGATCTGATGCAGCTGGATCGCGGAAAGATTGACCGCGATCGTATCCGGCTCGTCCCAGGTCGCAGCTTCCGCGCAGGCCATCCGCAAAACCCATTCTCCTATCGGGAGAATGAGGCCGGTTTCCTCCGCGAGCGGGATGAACTCGGTGGGAGACACGTAGCCGCGCTCCGGGTGACGCCAGCGCAGAAGCGCTTCATAGCCGACGCTCCGCTCGGTCGTGATGTCGACCTGAACCTGATAGCGCAGCTCCAGTTCCCCGCGCGGCAAGGCTTCGCGCAGATCGCTGATCATGCGGCGTCTCACGCGCAACGCTTCGTCCATCTCCTCCGCGTAGAAGCAGATGTTGTCGATGGGCGATCCCTTCGCGCGATACATCGCCAGATCGGCGTTGTTCATGAGCGTGGTCGCGTTCGGCGCGTGATCGGGATAAAGGGCGATGCCGATGCTGGCGCCGCAAACGGCCTCCACGTGATCGATCTGCACGGTCGAGAACAGTTGCTTCTCGAGCCGCACCGCGAGATCGAGCGCATCGTCGCGGCCGGAGACGCGGCAGGTCGCCACGAATTCGTCGCCGCCGAGGCGCGCGAGGTATTCCCGCTCGCGAAGCACGCCGCGCATGCGCTCCGAAAGCACCCGAAGCACGATGTCGCCCGCCGCGTGGCCTTGAAGGTCATTCACCTCCTTGAAGCGGTTGAGGTCGATCGCGAGCAAGGCAAGCGACGAACCCACCTCGCAGTCGGCGATGATATGGTCGAGATGATCGAGGAACGAGGCGCGGTTGGGCAGCCCGGTGAGCGCGTCGGTCCGCGCGAGATTGGCGATGCGCCGTTCCTGCTCGAGGCGGGGCCGGATGTCACGCAAGGCGTAGACGCGCAAACCCTGCTCGCCGCTTTCCGTGTGAGCCGCAATTTCGACCGCGACGCTGTCGCCGCAGGCGGCCTGCAGCGTGGTGCGCACGACGGCACCCTCGACGAGCGTGTCCACCCGGAACCCTACGGTCGAGACAGGCTGACCGATCAGGTCGTCGCGCGCGAAGCCGCTCAGCGCTTCGAACGCGGCGTTTGCCTCGATGATCTCGTCGTTCTGCGTGATGATCATGCCATCGGCCGAGCTTCCGGCCAGATGCCGGAGCCGCTGGGCGGCTTGCTCGCGCACTGCGCGATCCACGAAATTGCTGACCCAGACGATACCCATCACGAGCACGGCAACGCCCGTCACGGCGAACGCCAGCATCTCGCGGGCTTCGCTGCTTGTCGCCGCCGCATCGGAGGGCGCGAAAGGCAGGATCGTCATGGCTGCCATTCCGGTGAAATGGAGGCCGACGACGGAGCCCACGAGAAGGCCGGGTGCCCCGTAGCGCGCCCATGACGGGTTGGCGGACGCAACGCTTTGGAATGCCAGCGCCGAGACCACGATCGACCAGGCGAGGGAGGCCGTGAAATATCCGGAGTTCCAGAGAATGGTTGCGTCGACCGAGAATGCTGCCATTCCCACGTAATGCATCACGGCGACGCCGCCACCGAACGCCGCGCCACCGAGGCTTGCAGCGAACGGGACGTTCATCGAGGCGACGAGGAAGGCGATCGTGCTCGTGAAGATCACGAGGATAAGCGAGAGGGCGGTCAGTCCTGCTTCATAGCTGACGGGTGTCTGCGGCTCGAACGCGAGCATCGCCACGAAATGCGTGCACCACACGCTCGAGCCTGCGGCCACGGCCCCGAAGAAAACCCACGCCTTTGCCGTGCCTCCATGTCCGCCCCTCGCTTTGCCGAGAAGGTTGAGAGAGGTCCAGGCACCGAGGGTGCAGATCAACGCAGCGAGGGTGACGAGCAGCAGGTTGTGCTCGGTCGTCAGGCAGGAGAGAACACGCATACTGGTGGGGTCCGAATGGAGCGAAGAGCCCCCCAGATACATGCAGAAAATGAATATATTTCCTGACGTGTACTGTCGTGTTTGAGGTCGAAACAGAGCATCGCGCGCCGGAACTGACAGGGCGCGTTGCAAAAGGCGACGGGAGGAAACGGATAGCTAACCCTGGGCTCTTGCGCAGGCCGCTCAGTCGTTGAGGGCTTCGAGCTCGGACTTTCCGGCCGGCACGAGGTTCACGCTCTCGCCGCAGCCGCAGGCGCCCTTCTGGTTCGGGTTGTTGAAAACGAACGTGGCCGAGAGCTTGTCGGTCTTGTAGTCCATCTCGGTGCCGAGCAGGTAGAGGACGGCCTGCGGATCGATGATGACACGCGCACCGTCCTGCTCGACGGTCTCGTCGAACTTTCCGACGGTGTCGGTCCAGCTCATCGTGTATTCCATGCCCGCGCAGCCGCCCTTCTTGATCCCGATCTTGAGACCCGCGACGTCGGGTCCCTTCGAGGCCATGATCGCCCGTACGCGCTCGGCGGCGCGAGGCGTCAGCGTCATCACCTTCGGCCGGGGCCGGCGGGGGGCTGAAGTGGTCTGGTCGGTCATCTGTGCGCGCGTCCTGGTTCGCCCGTGCTTCCGGAGGTCAACATCCGCTTTGGATGGTCACACGATCCCAATATAGCGTGACATGGATCAATTTACGAGATGGGCGCCCGGCAGGCCCGGCGGCGATCCGCCGATTCCTGGAATGTTTAGAACATATTCAGTGCCAGCCGCGCCTCGTCCGACATGCGGCTTTGATCCCAGGGCGGATCGAACGTGAGCTTCACCTTCGTTCCGCTGACGCCGGGAACGGCGTTGACGGCGTCCTCGACCCAGATCGGCATTTCACCTGCAACCGGGCATCCCGGCGCCGTGAGCGTCATCTCGATCGCGACCTCCCGGTCGTCGTTGATGTCGATCTTGTAGATCAGCCCCAGCTCGTAGATGTCGGCCGGAATCTCGGGATCGTAGACGGTCTTGAGGGCAGCCACGATATCGGTCGTCAGCCTGTCCAGCTCTTCCGGCGGCAAGGCGGAGACCTCGGCCGGAGCGGTGGTCTCCGGCACGCTCGCCTCGGCCGGCGTCGTCGTATCCTGTGTCTCGAGCTCGCTCATTTCCTGTGCCTCACTCGCTCGTCACGCAAAGAAGTCTTTGGCCCGCCGCAAGGCAGCGGCCAGCGCGTCCACTTCCTGCCGGGTGTTGTACATTGCGAAGGAGGCTCGGCAGGTCGCCGACACCCCGAGCCGCTCCATCAGCGGCTGGGCGCAATGGTGGCCGGCCCGCACCGCGATTCCCGACCGGTCGATGATGGTGGCGATGTCGTGCGGATGCAGCCCGTCGATCGAGAAGGAGACGATCGCGCCCTTGTCCTTGGCCGTGCCGTGAATGGTGAGGCCTGGAATGTCGGAGAGCAGCTCGGCTGCATAGGCGCCGATCTCGGCCTCGTGTCGCGCGATCCGGTCGCGGCCCACCTGCATCATGTAGGAGAGCGCGGCGCCGAGACCCACAGCCTCGACGATGGCCGGTGTTCCCGCCTCGAAGCGGTGCGGAGGCTTGGCATAGGTGACACGGTCCACCTCGACCACCTCGATCATGTCGCCGCCGCCTTCGTAGGGGGGCATCATGTCGAGATACTTCTTCTTGCCGTAGAGCACGCCGATGCCGGAAGGGCCATACGTCTTGTGCCCGGTGAACACGTAGAAGTCCGCGTCCAAGTCCTGCACGTCGATCGGCATGTGCACGGCCGCCTGGCTTCCATCCACCAGCACCGGAATGCCGCGCGCGTGCGCGATTTCGATGACCTCCTTGATCGGCACGACGGTGCCGAGCACGTTGGACATGTGAGTGAGCGCCACGATCTTCGTGCGCGCCGTGAGCAGGCGCTCGAACTCGTCGATCAGGAACTCGCCCGTATCCGAGATCGGGGCCCACTTGAGCACCGCGCCCTTGCGCTCCCGATGGAAGTGCCAGGGCACGATGTTCGAATGATGCTCCATGATGGAGAGCACGATCTCGTCGCCTTCGCCGATCTCGAGCGCGCCGAACGAGGAGGCGACGAGATTGATGGCGCCCGTCGCGTTGCGCGTGAAGATGATCTCTTCGGTCGAGGGCGCGTTGAGGAAGCGGCGCACGGTTTCGCGCGCTTCCTCGAACCGCTGCGTCGCCGTGTTGGAGAGAAAATGAAGGCCACGATGAACGTTGGCGTACTCGAAGCGATAGGCGTGATCCATCGCCTCGATCACCGGCAGCGGCTTCTGCGCCGACGCGCCGTTGTCGAGATAGACGAGCGGCTTCCCGTAGATGTCCCGATAGAGGATCGGGAAGTCCGTGCGCACCCGCTCTACGTCGAAGAACGCGGTGTTGGCGCGGGTCGGATGGGGCTGATCGCGCGTAGCCGTTGTCATCGTGTCGTCCTTCTCCTGGCGATCGGCGCTAGCTCTTGAGCGGCCGCGCGTGTCCGGCGAGCCATTGGCGCGCAAGGGTACGAAACGCATCCTGCACCACGTCCGGCTCCGCCTTGTCGATGGCCTCGCCGATGAAGCTTTCGACGAGCATCGCCTGCGCTTCCGCCAGCGGAATGCCTCGCGAGCGGAGATAGAAGATCAGCTCGGGATCGATCTCGGCCGACGTTGTGCCGTGGCCGCAGACCACGTCGTCGGCGTAGATTTCGAGCTCCGGCTTGCTGTCGAATTCCGCATCCGGCGAAAGCATGAGCGCCTGCGCCATCTGCTTGCCGTCGGTCTTCTGTGCGTCCGGGCGCACGATCACCTTGCCCTGGAACACCCCGCGCGACTGGTCGGCGAGCACGCACTTGATGAGCTCGCGGCTCGTGCAATGGGGCACAGCGTGATCGACGACCAGCGTCGTATCGGCGTGCCCGTTGCCGTTCGTGAGCAGCGCTCCGCCGAGATCGAACGTGGCGTGCTGGCCACCGAACGTCACCGAGAGATCGTTGCGCACCACGCCGTCTCCAGCCACGAGCTGGAACGGCCGGTAGCTCGACGACTTGCCGAGCCGCGCGACCGTGCGCCCCAAATGGATCGAACCGGCGCGCGAGATGACGAGCTTGACGTGCACGACCTCCGCCTCGTCACCGACGACGAGCTGCGTGAGCGTATTCGCCTGACGCGGCCCCTCGGAAACCACATGGCATTCGACGAGAACGACCTTCGCGCCCTTGCCGACGCGCACCACGTTACGGGTGACGACCGTGCGGGGCGTGGTGTCGGCATCGGAGAAGAGAAGCGCGATCGGCGTCTCGATCTCGCGGCCGTCGGCGATGTCGAGCACGGCCCCGTCCGAGAACAGGGCGGTGTTGAGCGCCAGCGCGCCGTCGCCCACATGCCCGCTCACCTCCGAGACCTCGCTTTCGAGCCAGGCCGGCGGATGATCGATGAGCTTGGTGAGGAAGGGACTAGCCGCTTCCGAGACCTCGGAAATGCCGCGCTCCGCGACGCCCGCGCCATCAACGAACAGCACGGCGGACTTCGAAAGGTCGGCTCCCGGCAGCGCGTTCTTGGCGACGGCGTCGAGCGCCGGCGCCGCGCCGGCCGCGGCCTTAGCAAGCGGAAACGCCTCTCGCATCAGCGCGCGCAGATCCGTGAATTTCCATTCCTCGACGCGCCGGTGCGGCAGCCCCTCGGCCTGGAACGCACCGATCGCGGCACGGCGAAGCTGGCGCAGCCAGTCGCCGCCCGGCAGGTGCGCTTCGACGGCCGCGAAAGCCTCGACGAGCGAGGTCTCCGCCTTCGTCTTGAGAACTTGCACAGTCATGGGTCGCCCCGTGGTCTGAGCCTTGATGGGTTGGGCCACGCTCATCGTCACGCCGCCTTGCCCTGGTAAGCCGCATAGCCGGCCTTCTCGAGTTCGAGAGCTAGCTCCTTGCCGCCCGACGCCTGGATCTTGCCGTTCGCGAGCACGTGCACGCGATCGGGAACGATGTAGTTGAGGAGGCGCTGATAGTGCGTGATCACGAGCATCGCGCGGTCGGGGCTGCGCAGCGCGTTGACGCCGTCGGAGACGATCTTGAGCGCGTCGATGTCGAGGCCGCTGTCCGTTTCGTCGAGCACGCAGAGCGTAGGCTCGAGAACCGCCATCTGCAGGATCTCGGCGCGCTTCTTCTCGCCGCCCGAGAAGCCGACGTTCACGGGACGCTTCAGCATCTCCGTGTCGATCTTGAGCGTCTCCGCCTTGCTGCGCACGAGCTTCATGAAATCGGGTGTGGAAAGCTCGGCTTCGCCCCGCTTCTTGCGCACGGCGTTTGCGGCCGTCCGCAGGAACGTGAGCCCCGCGACGCCCGGAATCTCCATCGGATACTGGAACGCGAGGAACACGCCCTTGGCGGCGCGCTCGTCCGGCTCCATGTCGATCAGGCTCTCACCGTTCCAGTTGAGTTCGCCGCTCGTCACCTCGTAGCCGTCGCGTCCGGCAAGCACGTGCGCAAGCGTCGATTTGCCGGAGCCGTTCGGGCCCATGATGGCGTGCACCTCGCCCTTCGGCACGGTAAGCGAGAGTCCCTTGAGGATCTCCTTGTCCTCGTCTTCGAGCTTCACATGCAGGTTCTTGATCTCGAGCATTCTTCTTACCTCAGTCACTTCTGTTCGGCCTGCCGTCGGCCGTAAATTCCGGTCTCGTGTCGTCGCGCCGTTATCCCACGCTGCCTTCGAGCGAGACGCCGATCAGCTTCTGCGTCTCGGCCATGAACTCCATCGGGAGCTGCTGAAGCACGTCGCGCACGAACCCGTTCACGACGAGCGCCACCGCTTCTTCCTGAGAGAGTCCGCGCTGCATGCAGTAGAACAGCATGTCCTCGGAGATCTTGGACGTGGTCGCCTCGTGCTCGAAATGCGCGCTCGAGTTCTTGGCCTCGATGTAGGGCACGGTATGTGCCCCGCACTTGTCGCCGATGAGCAGCGAGTCGCAGTTGGTGAAGTTGCGCGCGCCCGTTGCCTTGCGATGCGCCGAGACGAGCCCGCGATAGGTGTTCTGCGAGTGCCCGGCCGCGATGCCCTTCGAGATGATGCGGGAGGACGAGTTCTTGCCGAGGTGGATCATCTTCGTTCCGCTGTCCACCTGCTGGCGCCCGTTCGAGATCGCGATCGAGTAGAACTCGCCGCGGCTGTTGTCGCCGCGCAGGATGCACGAGGGATACTTCCAGGTGATCGCCGATCCGGTCTCCACCTGCGTCCAGGAGATCTTCGAGCTGTGGCCGCGGCAGTCGCCGCGCTTGGTCACGAAGTTATAGACGCCGCCCTTGCCGTCCTTGTCGCCGGGATACCAGTTCTGCACGGTCGAGTACTTGATCTCGGCATCGTCCAGCGCGATCAGTTCCACAACCGCAGCATGAAGCTGGTTCTCGTCGCGCGTCGGCGCCGTGCAGCCTTCGAGGTAGGAGACGTGCGAGCCCTTGTCGGCGATGATGAGCGTGCGCTCGAACTGGCCCGTGTTGCGCTCGTTGATGCGGAAGTACGTCGAAAGCTCCATCGGGCAGCGCACACCCTCCGGCACGTAGACGAACGAGCCATCGGAGAACACGGCCGAGTTGAGGGCGGCGTAGAAGTTGTCGCCCTGCGGCACAACCGAGCCGAGGTACTTCTTCACCAGCTCCGGATGCTCGCGGATGGCTTCCGAGATCGGGCAGAAGATGACACCGGCCTTGGCAAGCTCTTCCTTGAAGGTCGTCACGACAGACACGCTGTCGAACACGGCGTCTACGGCCACGCGCGCACCCTGCACGCCAGCCAGGATCTCACGCTCCTTGAGCGGGATGCCGAGCTTCTCGTAGGTGCGGATCAGCTCCGGATCGACCTCGTCGAGGCTCTTCGGGCCTTCCGTGCCCTTGGGAGCCGAGTAGTAGTAGAGGTTCTCGAAGTCGATCTTCGGATAGCTGACCTTCGCCCAGGTAGGTTCGGTCATGTTCCGCCAGCGCGCGTAGGCCTCGAGCCGCCAGTCGAGCATCCACTGGGGCTCGCCCTTCCGCTCCGAGATGAAGCGGACGATGTCCTCGTTGAGGCCCTTCGGCGCCTTGATCGACTCGATCTTGGTCTCGAAGCCGTACTTGTACTGATCGACATCGATCTTCTTGACCTGGTCGATCGTCTCTTGAACTGCTGCCATTCCATCCACCCAATTGCGTGCGGCCCGCCGAGGCCGCGCCGTATCTTCGAAGCTCGAAACCCATGAGGTCACTCATGGGCCTAATCTAAGCGGTCTGCCTGAGCGGCCTATCTAGGCCGCAAGCGATGCGCCGCCGTGAATCCGTTTCCATGCGGCGATGAACGCCGCGATATCCTTCTCCGTAGACCCGGGTCCGAGGCTGACCCGGATCGCGCTGCCCGCGATTTCGGGCGGAAGCCCCATCGCCGAGAGCACGTGGCTCTGTCCCACCTTGCCCGATGAGCATGCCGCACCCGCGCTCACCGCCAAACCCATTAGGTCAAGCTTGATGACGAGGGTTTCAGCGGAGATACCCGGAAGCGCGATCGAGGATGTGTTCGGCAGGCGGGGAGCCCCCGCGCCGATCACCACCGCCCCGGGCGTCGCCCGCAGCACCTCGCGTTCGAGCGTATCTCTGAGTGCGGTGAGGCGCGACGCATCTTCGAGGTCCGTCAGCGCCGCCCGTGCCGCCGCGCCGAAGCCTGCGATCGCAGCGACGTTCTCCGTGCCCGCGCGCCGCCGGCCCTCCTGGCCGCCTCCCGCGAACAGCGGCGGCAGCGGCGTACTCCCGCTGATCACCAGCGCGCCAACCCCCTTCGGTCCGCCGATCTTATGCGCCGAAAGGCTCATCGTCGTCGCGCCCAGCGTGCAGAAATCGATGGCGATGCGGCCTGGAGCCTGCACCGCGTCCGTGTGGATGTGCACGCCGTTTTCGAGCGCCCACAGGGCCGCTTTCGTCACGTCCTGCAGAACGCCCGTCTCGTTGTTGGCGAGCTGCAACGCGAGAAGGGTGCCGGGGATGAGCTTGGCCGCCTTGTAGTCGGCAATGCCGTCCGCCGAGACCGGCACGTCGATGACCGATGCGCCGCGTGAGGCCGCGATCTGCGCGGCGGGCGCACGCACCGAGTCGTGCTCGATGCCGGCAAGCGCGATCGCCTTCCAGGGTCCGGAAAGCGCCCAGGTGTTTGCTTCCGTCGCCCCGCTCGTGAACACCACCTCGGCCGGCTTGGCATTGACCAGCCGCGCAACGGCTTCGCGCGCATCATCGATCAGGGCCCGGGCGCGCTGGCCCTCCACATGCACGGAGGAGGCGTTGCCGAACTGATCGAGAGACGCGATCACGGCCGCGCGGGCTTCGGGCCTCAGCGGGGCCGATGCGTTGTAGTCGAGGTATGTGCGCGCCGAGGTCACTGCGCGGGTCTCTCCAATCCGGTTTCGAGAGCGGCGACGGCGGTTGCGCGTGAAGGCGCGCGTGGCGCAGCAAAGCGCGACATGCCGTCCACCACGTCGTTGAGGCTTACGCTCGCGAGAAACGTTTCGATCTGGTCGCCGAGTGCGGTCCAGAGATTGTGCGTCAGGCAGCGGCTCTCGCCCAGGCAGCCCGCAGCCTGCTCGCCGAAGCAGCGCGTCATGCGCGTGCCTTCCTCCACGGCGTTCATGATCTCCGCCACGTAGATGTCGGCGGCCGGACGCCCGAGCTTGTAGCCTCCGTGCCGGCCGCGCAGACTTTCCACGAGCCCCGCGCGGCGGAGCTTCAGGAAAAGCTGCTCCAGATAGTCGAGCGAGATCTGTTGGCGCTGAGCGACGGCCGAAAGCGGCACCGAGCCGCCGTTGCCGTGCTTGGCGAGATCGGCCATGGCCATCACTGCGTAACGGCCTCGTGTGTTGAGTTCCATCGGCTCCACCAACCTTGAACGCGCCGCGATACGGCGCATACCGCTTGCAACCAACCACCCCACGTGTGCTAAGGAGACGCGACGCGCTGGGTGCAGTCGAAAACTGAGCCGACGACGGCACACTTTCGAACTGTTCTAAATTGTAAGCGGAATATGAAAATTCCGAGCGGGGAAATCAAGCATTCTCTTGGGCACGATGTCGTGAACTTTGGATAACACGCGTTGTCGCAGGCCAATGGGCGCCCTTCAGACCCCAGCAACCCCTTCTAAATAGAGCTAAAATAGCGAGCAGGACCTATGCCCGAGCTGATCATTAATGGGCCTGCGGGCCGTATCGAGGCCCGCTACCACCACGAGCCGGCCAGCGATAGCCCCATCGCGCTCATCCTGCATCCCCATCCGCAGTTCGGCGGGACGATGAACAATCAGGTCGTCTACAGCCTGTATTACACGTTCGCGCAGCGGGGCTTTTCGGTCCTCCGCTTCAATTTCCGCGGCGTCGGCCGCAGTCAGGGCTTCTGGGATGGCGGCCCCGGCGAGCTTGCCGATGCAGCCTCCGCGCTCGACTGGCTCCAGACCGTGAAGCCCGACGCGAAGTACTGCTGGATCGCGGGCGTCTCGTTCGGCACCTGGATCGCGATGCAGCTCCTGATGCGCCGGCCCGAGGTGGACGGTTTCATCTGCGTGGCGCCGCCGTCGAACCTCTATGACTTCTCGTTTCTCGCTCCCTGTCCGTCTTCCGGCCTGATGGTCAACGGCGACAAGGATCGCGTCGTGCCTTCGAACTCGGTGGCGGAGCTCACCGGCAAGCTCAAGACGCAGCGTGGCATCAAGATCGACCACGAGATCATCCCCGGCGCGAACCACTTCTTCGAGAACAAGACCGAGGAGCTGGAGACGGTCGTCGGCGGCTATCTCGACATGCGCCTTGCGAAGGCCCTCGCCGACCGCGAGAGCCAGAAGGAGCGCGAGAAGGAGCGCGAGGCAGCCCGCGAGCGCGAGCGTGAGCGTGAGCGCGAGGAAGCGAGCAGCGGCGTCGCTGAGGTCGAAGACGGCGACGACGAGTAGTCGCCCTTACATCCGCGCCACCGCCGAAAGCTGCGCACACTGCGCCGCGTTGGCGCGCGAGTTCCCTTCGGATAGCATCGGGCGCATCATGCGTTTCGCTGCTCTCCGAGGCCGCTCGTGATCCCGACGAACAACACCATCCCCTACACGGCCCGCCCCTGGGCGACACTCTCCATCGTCGGGCTCTGCGTAGCGGCGTTTCTCTACCAGATGAGCCTGTCTCAGCAGGCTGCGGAGACGTTCCTCACCCACTACGCACTGGTGCCCGCGCGCTATACGGGTAGCGCATGGGCCGAGACGCACGGCGTCGCCCGCTTCGACCTCACGCCCGTCATCACCAGCATGTTCCTGCATGGCGGCATCCTCCACATCGCGTCCAATCTCTGGACGCTCTGGGTCTTCGGCCCCGCGCTGGAGGACCGGCTCGGCTCCGGCCGCTTCGTGCTGCTCTATCTGCTCTCCGGCATTGCGGCCGCGGTCGTGCATGTCATTTTCAATTTCTCCTCGGCGGTGCCCACCCTCGGAGCGTCCGGCGCGATCGCAGGCGTGATCGCCGCTTATGCGCGCCGCTTTCCTTACGCGTGGGTGAACATCCTCCAGCCCATCGCCTTCATTCCGATCTTCTTCATGATGCCCGCGCTCGCCTTCGCCGGTCTCTGGTTCCTCACCCAGATCATGCAGGCGGCGGGCTCGCTCGCGTTGCCGTCGGGCGCGGGCGGCATCGCCTGGTGGGCGCACATCGGCGGCTTCCTTGCCGGATGGTTTCTTCTGCGCCGGACAGCCCCGCCTGCGGATCCGGTGGAAGAAACCCACGCTGCGGCCCGCTCGATGATGTGGCCGTGGACTGTCTGGATGCGCTGGATGTCGTGGTGGTGGCGGCGGTAATGCCGGTGTGAGCCTGCGCCGGAAACGGCGATATGTCGTCGAGGATCGAGAGCCGCCTGTCCTCCAGTCTGCAGAATCCTGTACGGATTTGTAAGTCAATGATCCGTCACGAGAGCTTGACGCTCCGCATGCTGCGCGGCCAACTGGCGGCGGCGTGTAGCCGATCGACGGAGGGGTCATGCTGGGACGAGCAGGCGGCCAGATTGCCTGGCATACGGAGACCGCGGCTCGAATTCTGCGGACGACGCCACCCTGGGTTCTGCTGGTTCCCGCGCTCGGCGCGGTGGTGATCTATCTGCTCAACACATTGCCGGCCGTCGCCCCCTATCTCTCGAAAGAGACGGCGGAGATAACCTCTCCGATCATCCTGGCCGTTCCGCTGGTGATCGCGGCAGGGCTCGCCGCCACGAGACCCCGCGTCTACTACAAGTGGCTGGCCCTGTTCGCGCTGGCCCTCTTCCTGCGGGAGCTGCACTTCCAGGGCACCAACACCGGCTTCTATATCGCCATCGTCCTGCTGATCGGATGGGCCTCCTTTGCGCGCGATCGCCTGGAGCCCTTCATCTCCAACAAGGTGGTCGTGACCATCCTGATGTCGATGCTGTGGACGTATGCCGTCAGCAAGACCTTCGATCGGCGGATCTGGGATTCGCTGCTGCCGGCCGGCATCACCAATGATCTGTTCGAGGAAAACCTCGAGATCATGGGCCACATCATGTTCTTCCTGCTCGTGGTGGCGTCGCTGTTCGTGGACGGCGCCGCGGCGCCGTCCCAGCGAAACGAGTGAGCGGCGCACGAGCCCCGGTCAGGCATTCGAGCCTGCGAAAGGCACGCTGACGATCTTCACGACGATCGCCGTGAGCGCGCCCGCGACGAGGCCGATGATGGCTGCCCCGGTCGCGCTGGCGAGCCACGCGAATACGCCGCTGGCCACCGGAATGACGGAGCCGACGCCCTCGGATAGAGCGTGCAGCCAGTGCTCGGGCTCGCTGACGCCATACTCCTGAAGCCCGTGCACCAGAATGCCGCCGCCGACCCACAGCATGGCGAGCGTGCCGACCACACTCAGCACCTGCAGGAACGGCGGCATGCCGTATACCAGCGCGCGCCCCACGGGACCGGAGAGGAAGCCGTTGCGGCGGGCGAGGGCCACGCCGAAGTCGTCAGCCTTCACGATCAGCGCAACCGCGCCGTACACCGCGCCCGTGATCAGGATCGCGACGGCGGCGAGAACGATCGCCTTCGTCACCAGATCCGGCACCGTGATGTTGGCGAGCGCGATGGCCATGATCTCGGCGGAAAGGATGAAGTCGGTGCGGATCGCGCCCGCAATCTTCTGCTCCTCGAGCGCCTTGTCGTCGAGCGCGGCGACCTTCTCGACCGCTGCGTGGGTGCCGGACGGGCCCGTCACCCAATGCAGCACCTTCTCGAAGCCTTCGTAGGCAAGATAGAGGCCGCCGAGCATCAGCAGCGGCGTGATGGCTGACGGCAGGAAAACCGAGAGCAGCAGCGCCGCCGGAAGCAGGAAGACGAGCTTGTTCTTGAGCGAGCCGAGTGCGATCCGCCCGATGATCGGCAGCTCGCGCTTGGCGGCAAAGCCCGTGACGTAACGCGGGGTGACAGCCGCGTCGTCGATCACCACGCCGGCCGCCTTGGTGCCGACCTTGGCCGCCTGTCCCACGGCATCGTCGAGCGTCACCGCCGCGACCTTCGCCAAAGCCACAACGTCGTCTAAGAGTGCCAACAGGCCGCTCATCGCGCCGATCCCCCAGTGTCTGCAGAAAACAAACCCGTCCTGAACGGGCCGAGCATGGCCTGATCCGCGTCAACCATGCAAGGCCATGCAACGCGGAGGGGAAGGCGCCCAAAGGCCCGTTTTGCCTAGGCCGGGTCCGCCCGCACGCCGCCGGTCAGCGGCCCGGATACGCCCGTGGTGCCCGGAAACGTGATCGGAAGGCCGAGTGCGCTCCGCACGGCCAGAAAGGCCCACGCCTCCGCCTCCACCCCGTCGCCGTCGATCCCGAAGTCCTCGGCGTGCTGGATGTCGATTCCGGTTCGCTGCGCGATCATGGCGACCATCGTGTCGTTGCGCCGTCCTCCGCCCGAGATCACCAGCAGTTGCGGCGGCTCGGGCAGGTGCGAAAGCGACTGCGCGATGGAGGCGGCCGTGAATGCCGCGAGCGTGGCGGCGCCGTCCTCGGGAGACAGGTGCGCGACGGCATCGAGGCTGAAGGCATTGCGGTCGAGAGACTTCGGCGGCAACTCGGCGAAGTGGGGATGACGCAGATAGTCCGCCACGATGGACTCGTGCACCGCGCCTCCTGCCGCGATCCGCCCATCCGCATCGAACGGCTTGCCGAGCTTCGTCTGCACCCAGTCGTCGATCATCGCCGAGGCAGGGCCGGTGTCGAACGCGATCAGCGTTCCGTCGCGCCCGATCCAGGTGATGTTGGCAACGCCGCCGAGATTGAGAACCGCGACGGGCCGCTCGGCAATGTCGGCGGCCAGCGCCCGGTGATAGACGGGGGCAAGGGGGGCGCCCTGTCCGCCCGCCGCCACATCGGCCGCGCGCAGGTCGTAGACCACCGGACGCCCGGCGAGCCGCGCGAGCAACGCGCCGTCGCCGAGCTGCACCGTGAGCCGAGCTTCCGGCCGATGCAACACGGTCTGCCCATGGAAGCCCACGAGGTCGATGCTCTCGGGCGCGATTTCATGGTCCGTGAGGTAGTGCGAGATCGCTTCGGCGTGCAGCTCCGTGAGGTACTGCTCCAGCATCCGGAGGCGCCCGGGGCGCGCCCCGCGGTCCGTGAGCGTGGCGGCTTCTGCCAGCCCCGCGCGCAGCTTTTCCCGGAAGGCCTCCGAATAGGGATAGGTGGCCGCGTGGCTCCGGCCGTAGATCTTCTCCCCGTCGGTTTCGATAACCGCGACGTCGATTCCGTCGAGCGAGGTGCCGCTCATCAGCCCCAAAGCGCGCCAGACCTCACCCTCTCGCTTGCTCACGCGCCCCTCCTCATGCATGGTCCTGCCGAAACCGCGACCCCGGGTTGACCCGGTCCGGCCCCCGAGATCGCCCGATCTCGCGATGGGCGGGCGACCAAGCCGGCGGCGAACAAAAGGTCCTCGCAGTCCAACATGTCGAATTTCCAATCAGATTTTCTGAACATCCTTACCGACCGAGGCTTTATCCATCAGACCTCCGACGCGCAAGGCATCGACGCTCTCGCCCGCGCCGGAAAGGTGGTCGCATATGTTGGCTACGACTGCACCGCGCCGTCCCTGCACATCGGTCACCTGCTGTCGATCATGATGCTGCACTGGTTGCAGAAGTCCGGCGCCGGAAAGCCGATCGCCCTGATGGGCGGCGGCACCACGCGCATCGGCGATCCCTCCGGCAAGGACGAGACCCGCGTGATGCGGACCATCGAGGAGATCGACGCCAACAAGGACAGCATCAAGAAGGTCTTCGCCCGCTTCCTCGCGTTCGGCGACGGCCCGAAGGACGCGGCGATGCTCGACAACGCCGAGTGGCTCGCGCCGCTCAACTACATCGAGTTCCTGCGCGATGTCGGCCGCCATTTCTCGGTGAACCGCATGTTGACGATGGACAGCGCCAAGCTCCGCCTCGAGCGCGAGCAGGAGCTGTCGTTCATCGAGTTCAACTACATGCTGCTGCAGGCCTACGACTTCGTGGCTCTCGCGCGCCGTTTCGGCTGCAACCTGCAGATGGGCGGCTCGGACCAGTGGGGCAACATCGTAACCGGTGTCGATCTCGGCCGCCGCATGGGCCTCGAGCATCAGCTCTACGCGTTGACCTGCCCGCTGCTCACGACTGCCTCAGGCGCGAAGATGGGCAAGACCGCCTCCGGCGCCGTCTGGCTCAACGAGGCGCAGCTTTCAGCCTATGACTACTGGCAATACTGGCGCAACACCGAGGACGCCGACGTTGGCCGCTTCCTGAAGCTCTTCACGCTTCTGCCGCTCGACGAGATCGCGAAGCTCGCAGCCCTCGGCGGCGCCGAGATCAACGAGGCCAAGAAGGTGCTGGCCACCGAGGCGACGGCGCTCATCCACGGCCGCGAGAACGCGGAGGCCGCGGCACTCACCGCGAAGCAGACCTTCGAGCAGGGCGCGACCGCCGCGGGCCTGCCGACCGTCACCATCAATCTCGCGGATCTCAAGGCCACAGTCGGTCTTCTGAGCCAGTTCGTGGAGGCCGGGCTCGTAGCGTCCACCAGCGAGGCGCGCCGTCAGATCAAGAGCGGCGGTCTCAAGGTCAACGACACGGTCGTCACCGACGAGAAGGCCAAGCTGTCGGAAGCCGATCTGACGCCCGACGGCGTCATCAAGCTGTCCCTCGGTAAGAAGAAGCACGTACTGCTGAAGCCCGCCTAAGTCCGTCGCGTCGCGGCCTCTTCGCCGGTCTTGTTCCTGATTTGCGAGAGGTGCGCCGCTCGGCGTGGCCTCTGCATGGCGGGTGAGAACCGAGCGGGCGCAAGCAAAGTCCGACGTCACCCCGGCGAAGGCCGGGGTCCAGATACGCCCGCGTCTATCCACACAAGGCGAGGCGCTCAGGGTTGCTTCTTCTTCGTGCCCTGCTTCTGGCCACCGCTCGGCGTGGTCTCAGACGACCAGCCGTCGATCCCATCTTTCTTCCCGCCCTCGGTGCGGGCGGACGAGCTCGATGCGCGAACCCGGTTCTCGACCGGTGCGCGCTGCTCCTCGCGCAGCGGCTGCACCTGCGGGTTGGGGCTTGTCATCTCCATGATGCCGCGCAGGATGCCGGGCGTGAACATCGACAGCGGATTGACGAGCACCTGCGGCTGGCTCATCGAGCCCTGAATGGCATAGGTGATGCCGAACACGCCCTGGCAGTCGAAGCCCGCAACCAGCGGCCCCACGAGCGGGATGTCGCACACGGCGGCGTTGATGCCCTGCAAGGGAACGTAGGTTCCGCCGAGATTGACCCGCTGCGCATTGTAGTCGACCTTGCCGCGAATGGAGGCGCCGAGCAGCGGCCCGCGAATATAGGAGTCATCCAGCACGAACTGCCCGTGGCCCACGGAGAACGGCACCTTCATGCGCTGGAACTCGAACACCTCGCGCTCGACGGCGCGCTTCCTCTTGCCGCCGTCCGCCGCCCCGCTGTTGCCCTCGACGCTCGAATACACCTCGGAAACGATCGGGTCGCCGAGAACGCGGAAGTCCTCGATCCACAGCACGCCGCTCTTCTCGGCCGCGCCGCGCGCTTCGAGATTGACCTCGAGCTTGAGCCGCCCGCCCTGGATGTTGGGATAGAAGCCGATCAGCTTGAAGGCTTGCCCCGCGTCGGTGCTTTCGGCGTAGAGCTTGCGCGGCCCGCCGGGCTTCATCACCGCAACGAGCGGCTTTCCGCCATCCAGCGTTCCCTGCGCATCGAGCGAGACGATCTGGTCGTCGCGCTCCGAGAGCTTGATCTTGTAGCCGCGCAGCGAGACGTCCGAATGCCCGAGCACCGTGTCAACCTCGGCCGTGAAATCCACGCCCGCCGCCGGATGCAGCGGCTTGATCTCCGTGTCTGTCGTGTTGCCGAGCGCGAGCAGCGAGCGGAACAGATCCTTGGCGTCGAACGTCGAGCCCTTCGCCGAGATCGTCCAGATACGCTTGGAGTTGATCTTTCCCCGAACCTCGAGACGCGACACGACGTTGATGGAGAAATTCGGGAAATAGAACTCGCTGACCTCGCGTTTGTCGTCCACGGTCAGCCAGCCGTCGATCGCGATGTTGTCGCCGACGAGCCGGAAGTTCTTGAGATCGATCGTACCCGGCGCGGAACTCGCCACATCGAATTCGAGCGAGGCGATGCGCCCCGGCACCTTGCGCCACGCGAGATCGTCGAACAGAAGCTCCGCGTTTGTGAGATCGGCGCGCAGATGGATGGCCGGCGCGTCGTCCGGCTTGTGCGCCACGGTAACCTCGACGGCCACGTCGCCCTGCACCAGATGGTTGACGTCGAGGCCGAGTTGCGTGCGGTCGGAGTTGTCCAGCGTTGCTGAAATCCGCAGCGGCGGCTGCATGTCCGGCGGCGCGTCGAGGATGCGATGCATCTGGAGCTTCGCGAGCACGCCGTTGATGATCAGGTCGCCCTTGGCGATCACGCCGATGTCGGAGACGTTGATGTCGATGGTGCCGCCCTGCAGGTCGAGACTGTGCTCCTTGCTCTTTCCCTTGAGATCGCTGATCCGCGCCTTGCCTTCGGCCTTCACGACGCTGGCACCGCTGACCAGCGGCATGGAGATCTTGATCTCGCCGTCGACCTTTCCGTTCACGCCCTCGATAGGCAGCGGCCCCTGGCCGGCCAGGTTGAGCTGGCTTCGGTTGAGCGTCTCGATCAGCGTCGCAAGCGACGTTTGCGATTTCAGCGCCAGCTCTGCGATCGGCGCCTCGTGCGTCACATCCACCACCGTGAGGCGCACACCCTTGAGGGGAAGCTGCTGGGTGGGGCTTGCGATGATGGCCGCATCCGGCACCGTGACCTCGAGCGAGCTGTTCTCGAGACGGATGAGAGCCTGCCCCGCTTCGATCGGCAGGCTGCGCGGCAGGGGCACCATGCGCAGATTGCTGATCTCGATGCTGGCGGAGAGCCGCTCGCCCGCGGTGGGCGGCAGGGTGTTGTCCGATGCCGCGGCGTTCTGCAGGAACTTGCCGGAAAGGATCTTGAGAGAGGCCGCCTTGAGATCGGCCTTGTCCACCTGCGTGCCCACCCAGGAGCGGGCAGTGGGAGCGGCAGCGCGCGGCCACATGGCCTTCAGCGTCGAGAGCGGCATTGGCGTCAGCGCCGCCTCCACGCGCGTGCTCCGGCTATCGGCGCCGCTGATGATGTCGCCGTTCGCCGTCACCTCGCCTCCGCCGGCCTTGAGCGAGAGCTCGGAAAGCTGCAGCAGGCCTTCGCTCGGGATGATGCGCCCTGTGGCCTTGAAGCTGTCGATCGGGATCGGCGCCACGCCGAACTCCTCGGCCGCGAGCACGCCGTCGATCGATTGAAGCCCGAAATGCCACTGTGGGTCGCCCGCCGCGGCCGGGTCGCTCGACAGCGCTCCCTCGACCGTGATGCGGCTGCCGCCCCAGTCCAGCGACGAAGGCGCCAGGCTGAGACGGCGCTGCTCGGCGTCATAGAGCATGACGAGCCGCCCGCCGTCGAGCAGAAGCGGCGTATTGGAGAGTGAGGGCAGCCTGACGAAGCCGCGCCCCACGTCGAGGCCGAGATCGGCGGACTTGAGATCGCCCCCGCTTGAGAGAGCGAGGGTCAGCTGTCCCGAGACCGGCATGTCGAACATGTCGAGCAGGCTGAGCGCCGGAGAAATATTGGCGAACGTGCTCGGCACGAAGTCGTGCACCGTGGTGGTGACCTTGAGCGCGTTGCGCCGGTCGGTCTCCTCGGTCCGGAAGCTGAGCGACCAGGGGCCCTTCGGAGAGGCAACCGTCGCCGTTCCCGAGATCACGCTGCGCCGCTTCATGTGCTCGAGATCGACCGACGCCTCGACGACGTTGATGTCGCTGATCTCGCCTTTGTAGCTGACGGAGACGAGGGCGTTGCGAACGCCGAACTCCCTCAGCCGGGATGTCGCTGCGCCGCCGCGCCGGGCGCGAGCGGAGCTTTCAGAAAGAATGCGCGCGAGGTCGATGCGGTGGAAGGAAGGCGGCAGCGGCTGCGCAGCGCTTCCCCCGCTCTGCGCAGGCGGCGGAGTGGAGGAGGGCGCGAGCGGTGTCGACGGGCGGTCGGGCGCGATCCCGTCCGGGGAGGCCGCGGGCGTGTTGGCGATGCTGAGCGAGAAGCCTTGCGCCTCGGTGTAGATCACGGCGAGGCGCGGCTCGATGAGATAGACCCGCTCGGGCGCCGCATCGAGCTGCCACAGCGCGGATTTGTTGAGCTCCACGGCAGCCAGCGGCGCCGACGCCACGAGGTCTCCGTCCGCCTCGTTGATGCGCAGGTTGATGAGCCGGAGCTCCACCCTGTAGTCGTCGGAAAGCGTGATCACCGCATCGTCGATGTCGGTCTTGAAGCCATCCAGCTCCGCGTTGATGCTGGATTCGATCCGCTCACTGAATGACTTGAGCGAGATGGGGCCGTGCAGCAGCCGCACATACCCGATACCCGCCGCCGCCAGCGACAGCAGCACCACCGGGCCGACGATCAGCGCGAGAAGATGCAACCCTCGCAGCAGGCGCTGGAGGGCGGCGCTACGCGGGCGCGGAGCGCGTTGCCGGCGCGTGCTCACGTAGGGCGGCTCGCCGGGGGCTCTCGGAGGGGCCGTCTTGGGCCGAGGACTGCCGGAGCGTTGTGTCGTCATCCCCAAACGTTCTCCGGCGGACGAGGTTGAGAGAGGCTCCATCAGGGTCGCGCAGAACCATGAGGCGAGCCGATGGACTGTGTAATCCCGGAATGCGCATCCGGCCCGGGACGAGGCTGGAGTTTCTCCCGTTGTGGGCTGCGAGGCGCTCAGCGCATCGCGCGAAGGTTTTGCTGGCTCCTGCGGGTCATATCAAGCCCGTTTGCGTGCGGCGCCTTGCGCTTGGACAAGCACGGTCCCGGACAATCTTGGGATCGTGAAGCCGAGCTGTGGACCTGGGCCGAAAAACCATGCGAGCATGATTGGAGGAGCAAGATATCCCCGGATCCCCGATCCCGGTCCGATGAACTCTGAGCCCCCGCCACCCAAGGCTGCGATGTGGCTCACCAAAAGCGACAAAAGAAAGGCACGAGACATGTTGAAAGAGGGCGATTTGGCCCCCGAGTTCGATCTTCCGGCGGATGGAGGAAAAAGGCTTGTGCTCAAGGCCTTCCGGGGCGGCCCCGTGGTGCTCTATTTCTATCCCAAGGACAACACCGAGGGGTGCACGATCGAGGCCAAGGAGTTCTCCGATCTCGCCCCCGAGTTTGCGCGTGCCGGCGTGACCGTGATCGGCATCTCGCCGGACAGCCCCAAGAGCCACGACAAGTTCATATGCAAGCACGAGCTGGCCCTTCTCCTCGCCTCCGACGAGGAGAAGACGGTTGCCGAAGCCTATGGCGTATGGGTCGAGAAATCGATGTACGGACGCAAGTACATGGGAGTGGAGCGCGCCACCTTCGCGATTTCACCCAAGGGTCACATTGCGCGCATCTGGCGCAAGGTTTCGCCGCGCGGTCACGCCGCGGAGGTTCTTGAATGGGCACGCGGCGCGGGCGGCGAGACGAAGAAACCCAAGCGCGCGAAAAACTAGGGGCCGCGGGCCGCGACCGGCATGGAATGCGGCCATCCCGTGGCGCGGTAACCTCAAATCGATTGGCGTCTCCGCGTTCGCGCGAACCGGAGTACAACCTGCTCGATGCAAAGACCCCGCGCCACACTGCCGCCTGCTCAAGAAATTGTCTGTTGAAGCTTTGTGTGGACGACATTCAGGCACTTGCGGAGGGTGACCACTGCATGAAATCGTGCTAGTCGACATTGTGCGGGAGGACGCCGGGCGATCGTTGCAGAAAACATGTCGCCTGGGGCGCCGGTCAAAAGCCGAGCCACACCACAAAGCCAAAAATGGCGATCAGAAAATTCGCGCAAGGTAGAGCGTAACCGCGGAGATTCAACGGATGCTGCCCCAATTCCGGAAGCCGGAAAACGATAGCGCTAGACCCCAGCTCCCTCAGCCGGCCATGACAAACCTCGCTGTCCCGAATACGTCCTCTCCGTCGTCCCTCGGTGCGCGCCCTAACGGGGCTTCGTTCCGGCCGGGCGGGCCGTCCACGGCCTCCGTCATCGGACCGGATCTCGTGATCCAGGGCAATCTCACCTCCAAGGGTGAGGTGCAGATCGAGGGCGAGGTGCAGGGCGATATCTACGGCACCCATATCGTAATCGGAGAGCGCGCACGCGTGACCGGCGGCGTCATCGCCGAGGAATGCGTCATCCGCGGCCACCTGCTGGGCACCGTCCGCGGCCGCCGCGTGTTGCTCCAGAGTTCGAGCCACGTCGAAGGCGATATCTACCATCAGACCATGGCCATCGAGCAGGGCGCCTTTTTCGAAGGCAAGTCGCGCCGCACGGACGATCCGCTGGCTGGCTTGGTCCGGCCTGATCGCGGCACGGCCCCGGCGGCGAGCGACGATACGCTGCCGCCCCCTCCACCCGACGCTGCTCCAGGCATCTGAGCCTTCCAGGATCTGCCGAACATGTGGCGTGCGCCGACGGAAAGTCGGCGTGCGCTTTTTTTGTGCGGCCGGAGTAAGAAAAAACGGAGGGCGAAATAAATTAGCTGAGTCGCCCCGCTATGTTCCATTTTTGTTCAAGTCGTCCCCAAATATGGTGAACGCCTGTGGATAACTTGTGAATAAAGCAGAGTAAGATGATGAATTAAAAGCGTGTTCCACGAGAGAGAATCATAAGAGAACAGTGTGAATTTCCCCCCTGCAAGACGGCACGAGACGCTACCGGACATCGAGACGGCTGTGATCGGAGCCGGCGTCGTCGGATTGGCGATCGCCCGCGCCCTGGCCAGCGCCGGGCACGAGGTCATGGTGCTGGAGCGGCATGATGGGATCGGGCGGGAAACATCGGGCCGGTCGAGCGAGGTCATCCACGCGGGGCTCTACTATCCCTCCGGTAGTCTCCGCGCCAAGCTGTGCACCGCAGGGAGAGATCTACTCTATGCCTTCGCCGTGGAGAACGGCGTTCCTCACGTCCGCTACGGCAAGCTCGTGGTGGCCACGGGCAAGGGCGAGCTCGCGCGTCTCGACGCATTGTCGCGCACGGCCGAAGCCAACGGCGTGGCTGACGTCGTGCGTCTTGGCGAAGCGGACGTCCGCTCGCTCGAACCGGAAGTGTCGGCCGTCGCCGCGCTGTTCTCGCCCTCGACCGGCGTGATCGATAGCCACGCTCTCATGGTCGCGCTCGAGGGCCACCTCCGCGCAGGCGGCGGCGATGTTGTTCTCAACACTGAGGTCCGGCACCTGTCGGCGAGGAGCGATGGCCTCTTCGAGATCGAGGCACTCAGCGCGGGCCAGCCCATGACGCTTACGGCGCGCAATCTGGTGATCGCCGCAGGCCTCGGCGCGACGAAGCTCGGAAGGATGCTGGTTGCGGGCTCTCGCTACCAGCCGCCCGAGACCTATCCCGCACGCGGCCATTACTATGTCCTCGAAGGGCGCGTTCCCTTCTGCCACCTCGTCTATCCGTTGCCCGAGGCCGCCTGGCTCGGTCTGCATCTGACGCTGGATGTGGCGGGCCGCGCCAAGTTCGGTCCCGATCTCGAATGGTGCGGTCGGTCTGGTGCGGCTGAGGATACGTCATTCGATGGCCAGGGTGGAGAACGGCTCGCGTGTTTCGAGCGCGAGATCCGCCGCTACTGGCCCGGCCTTCCGGATGGCGCCCTCGCGCCGGGCTATGTCGGTATAAGGCCCAAGATCTATCGCAACGGCGAGCCAGCGGCGGACTTCGCGATCCATGGTGAGCGCGAGCACGGCATTGCGCGCCTCGTCGCTCTCTACGGCATCGAAAGCCCGGGCCTCACCTCCTCGCTTGCGATCGGCGAGCACGTGGCCGCGCTTTTCCGCGGCTGAGACGGCACGAAACGAAAAAGGGCGGCCCGAAGGCCGCCCTCTCGAATTCCAGGCTGTGCGCCCCTGCTAGGGTGCGGGTGCCGGAGCAGGCGCCGCATCGGGTGTCGGGACAGTGATGGTGGGCACTGCCACGCCCTCGCGATGCGCGATGAAGGTGAGCGATCCGAAAATCACAGCAAAGACGATCGCCGTGACGAGCGCATTCACGAAGCGGTTGGAGAACGACAGAATGTTGCCGATGAAGTCCACGACGAACACAACGGCGGATGCGATGAGCACGGGCTCGAGCCAAGCATATTCGGCCGGCAGGAACTGCGCCGGAATCGATTGAACTTCGGCCTTCGCGAGAAACGTGAGCGATCCGAAGATCACGGCGAAGACAATTGCCGTGACGAGAGCGTTCAAGAAACGGCTCGAGAAGGAGAGCACATTGCCGATCAGGCCTACAACGAAGACCACACCGGCGGCGATGAGCACAGGCTCCAGCCAGACGTATTCTGTAGGTAGAAACATGGATATTCCCCCAGCTTCACGCCACCTGATTTTGTTTTGATGGCGGCTAATCCTTATACCAGCAGGCCGGTTTTGTCATGCCGGTTCGAACACGGGGAAGATACGCAAGTCTCAGGAACGCACGCGGGAAGCGAGCTTTCGTTCTAGAGATGATGAGTATCGTGACATTGCAAAACAGAATATCCAAAACACCGCGCCTGCAAAGAAATACCCGGTTGCGGCTGTTTGCGGAGAGAACCATTTCGCATCAGCTTGAACGGATTGCTCAACAATTCCGATAAGATCGAAAAGTCCGATGATGAGTACAAGGCTCGTATCCTTGAACAAGGATATGAACGAGTTCACCAGGCCGGGAATCACCAGCCGAATGGCCTGGGGCAGAATGATGAGCCCCATTTTCTTCCAATAGCCGAGACCGAGCGCATCGGCGGCTTCGTATTGCCCGCGCGGAATCGCCTGCAGCCCACCGCGAATCACCTCCGCGAGATAGGCGGCCGAGAACAGGGCCACGCCCACCAGCGCGCGCAGAAGCTTGTCGATCGTCACGTCCGGCGGCAGAAACAGCGGCAGCATGACAGAGGCCATGAACAGAACTGTGACAAGCGGCACCCCCCGCACCAGCTCGATGTAGCCGATCGCCGACCAGCGCACGATCGGCAGGTCCGAGCGCCGCGCGAGCGCGAGCAGGATGCCGAGAGGGAACGAGGCCGCGATACCCACGCTCGCGATGACGAGCGTCAGCAGCAGCCCGCCCCACAGTGCGGTGTCGACGTAGGGGAGTCCGAGCACGCCGCCGCTGAGCAGGATGAACGCGATCACCGGAAACACCAGCAGCATGTAGAGAGAGAGGGCGAGCTTGTACGGCACGCCCGGCACCATCAGTGGCACGAGGCCCGCAAGCGCAAGTACGTAAGTGAGATTGACGCGCCAAAGCTCCGCATCCGGATAGCGCCCGTAGAGGAACAGCCCCATCTTGTGCGTGATGAAGGGCCAGCACGCCCCCAAGGGCGCCGCGCGGCAGGCGCCGCCGTCGCTTCCGCTGAACACGGCGTTGAAGACCGCCCATTCGAGGAACGCGAAGGCGATCCATCCGGCGAGAACGATGAGCGCGAGGCTGACGAGCGCCTGCCCCGGCGACGGAAACAGCGCCTCCCGCGCCCAGTCCAGAAACGCGCGCTGGGGATCGCCGCGCCGCGCGGCGTGAGGCGAGAGTTTCGAGGAGGAGCTTTCCTGCGTCATCGCTCGGCCCACGCAGTTCGGGCGTTGAATGCGTTCATCGCCAGCGCCGTCGCGAGGCTGATGAGCAAATAGACCGCCATGGTGATCAGGATCACCTCCACCGCCTGTCCGGTCTGATTGAGAACCGTGCCGGAGAACACCGAGACGAGGTCGGGATAACCGATTGCGACGGCGAGCGACGAGTTCTTGGTGAGGTTCAGGTACTGGTTGGTGAGCGGCGGAATGATGATGCGCAGGGCTTGCGGAAGGATCACCAGACGCAGCGCCTGCCGCCGGCTGAGGCCGAGTGCGGCGGCGGCTTCACGCTGGCCACGCGGCACGCCGGAAAGTCCCGCCCGCACGATCTCCGCGATGAAGGCCGCGGTGTACGTCGTAAGACCGATCAGAAGCGCAAGAAATTCGGGCTCGATCGAAAGTCCGCCTTCGTAGTTGAAACGGCCGAGCACGGGATAGCGCACCGTCGCGCCGAGGCTCGACCAGATGAGTACGATGACCGGCACGAGCCCGGCCAGAACCCATCCGGCGGAGCGGAGCGAGGGAGAGTGCGCCGGCCCGCTCTTCTGATCCTGTTTCGCGCGCCGCTTCAGCCACCACGCCAACGCGAGAGCTGCGAGGATCGAAAGCGCGAGCCATCCGCCATGCGCGAGCGCGATGTGCGGCAGATGCAGCCCGCGCTTGTCGAGATAGGCGCCGAACGGAAGGGCGAGCGCGTCGCCGGGCGCCGGAAAGGCGCGCAGCACCGCCACGTACCAGATGAGAAGCTGGAGCAGCAGCGGCACGTTGCGCACCAGCTCCACGTAGGCGAGCGCCAGCTTCGAGGCGAGCCAGTTGGGCGAGAGCCGTGCGATGCCGAGCACGAAGCCGAGGGCGGTCGCGAGCACGACGCCGAGCGCCGCCACCAATAACGTGTTGGTGAGCCCTACCAGGAACGCCTGCCCGTAGGTGCTTTTGCTCGTGTAGGGCAGGAGCGATTGGGAGACGTCGAAGCCCGCTGTCCTCGTCAGGAAATCGAAGCCGGAGGCGATGTTCTGCTTCTTGAGGTTGGCAGCCGTGTTGAGCACGATCTCGGTTGCGACGAGCGCGAGCACGAGAACCAGAAGCGCCTGGAATACGACGGCACGCACCTGCGGATCATACACCGCGCGAGTCCATGCTTTCCGGTCGGTGAGGCGAGTGAGGAGATCCGCCATCGCCTGCCTCAGCGGATCGGCGGGGCATACATCAGCCCGCCGTCCTTCCAGAGCGCGTTGCGCCCGCGCGCGATTTTGAGCGGCGAGCTTTCGCCGAGATTGCGCTCGAAGCACTCGCCGTAGTTGCCCACGGCCTTCAGGATGGAAACGGCCCAATCGTTGTCGAGGCCGATGCCCTTGCCGTATTCGCCCTC
This sequence comes from Hyphomicrobium zavarzinii ATCC 27496, assembly GCF_000383415.1. Lineage (GTDB taxonomy): Bacteria > Pseudomonadota > Alphaproteobacteria > Rhizobiales > Hyphomicrobiaceae > Hyphomicrobium_C > Hyphomicrobium_C zavarzinii. Next base: position 641,472 of record NZ_KB911256.1, read on the forward strand.
TGTCCCGAGCATCCGGCGGATCTCGGGATTGGCTGTCGTGCGCATCTCCTCCACGTTGGCCTGCGTCACGCCGAGCTCCTCGGCGTTGACGAGCACGAACAGCGTCCAGCGCACGATATTGGACCAGCCCGCATCGCCCTGCCGCACGACGGGCCCCAGAGGCTCCTTGGAGATGAGGTCCGGCAGCATTTCATGAGAGTCGGGGTCGGGCAGCCGCGTGCGCTCCGAGACGAGCTGCGAGCTGTCGGTGGTGAAGGCGTCGCATCGCCCGCTGCTGTAGGCACCGAGCACCTCCACCAGCCGCTCGAACACCACGGGCCGGTAGTCGAGCCCCCTCGTCGAGAAGAAGTCGGCGAGGTTGAGCTCGTTCGTGGTGCCGGATTGCACGCAGATGCTCGCGCCCTTGAGGTCGCTCACCGAATGCAGCCCGAGCGACTTGCGCGTCATGAACGCCTGGCCGTCGTAGTAGAGCACGCCGGTGAAATTGAGCCCTAGCGACGTGTCGCGGCTCATGGTCCAGGTGGTATTGCGCGACAGCACGTCCACCTCGCCCGATTGCAGCGCCGTGAACCGCTCCTTGGCGTTGAGCGGCACGAAGCGCACCCGGTTTCCGTCTCTGAAGATGGCGGCCGCCACGGCACGGCAGAAGTCGATGTCGATGCCGGTCCAGTCGCCCCGGTCGTTGGGAGCGCTGAAGCCCGCGAGCCCTGTATTGACGCCGCACACGAGATGCCCCCGCGCACGCACCGCATCGAGCGTAGCGGACTGCGCGGCAGCGAAGCCCGCCCCGCAGATAGTCGCGGAGAGCAGAGCGAGAAGGCCTAGAAGAAGAGAGCGTTCGCGCATGTCAGTGCTCGAGGATCTGGGAGAGGAACAGGCGCGTGCGTTCATGGCGCGGCGCTTCGAACAACACCTCCGGCGGCCCCGCCTCCACGATCTCGCCCCGGTCCATGAACACCACCCGGTCGGCCACCGCGCGCGCAAAGCCCATCTCGTGCGTCACCACCAGCATCGTCATGCCCTGTCGCGCCAGCTCGATCATCACGTCGAGCACCTCTTTGACCATCTCGGGATCGAGCGCGGAGGTCGGCTCGTCGAACAGCATGATGCGCGGGTTCATGGCGAGCGCACGCGCGATGGCGACGCGCTGCTGCTGCCCGCCCGAAAGCTGGCTCGGATACTTGTTGGCTTGATCCGCGATGCGCACCCGGTCGAGCAGGGCGAGCGCCGCCTTCTCGGCCTCGGCACGCTTCATCCCGCGCACCCACTGGGGCGCGAGGCAGAGATTGTCGAGCACGGAGAGATGCGGAAACAGGTTGAAGCTCTGGAACACCATGCCGACTTCGGAGCGGATGGTTTCGAGCGTCTTGAGATCGCGCGTGAGCACGGTGCCGTCGACGACGATCCTTCCGCCATCGTGCGTTTCGAGACCGTTGAGGCAGCGGATCAGAGTGGATTTGCCCGAGCCCGAAGGACCGCAGATCACGATCTTCTCGCCCTCGGCCACCTCGAGCGAGATGTCTTTCAGCACGTGGAAGTCGCCGAACCACTTCTGCACGTCTTCAAGAACCACCGCGCGGGCATTGCCGGACGGTCTCGCGTCGGAAGGCTGCGATACGGGCGCGCTCATCGGTCCTGCAGATGTTGAGGCAACTTTTGTGAAGTATGCCAGAGAGTTGCAGCACTTCTCAAGGGTTGGCGATGAGATCGCGTCCGAGCAGCAGCAATTCGCGACCCTCGATCGAGGCCGTCCCGCGCTCCAGGAACCCATTGCGCTCATAAAACCCGACATTGCGCATGCCGCGCGCCGTCACGACATGGAGACCGGGGGCGCCCGCGACGCGCGCCTCGTCGGCGAAGGCTTCTACAAGCCGCTGGCCGATGCCGCGGCTGCGCCAGGCGGCATCCAGGTTGACGTGAAGATGCGCCGGATAGCGCTGGGTGAGCGCGCGAAAGTGGCTGAGGAATGTGAGATCGGAGAACAGGGGATCGCGTGCGGGATCCTCCATGCTGCCGATCACGTAGCCGACGAGACGCTTGCTGCCGTCGAGCGCCAGCAGAGCATAGTGGGGGAAATGGCGAAGATAGCGGCCGAGCCAGCGCTCGCGAAACGCGGCTTTCGCTTCGTCGCTGGGGAAAGATTGCGTGGCGCTCGAGGAGAAGAACACCTGATCGAGCTCGGCGATCCGGCTGTCGCGTGCCGGCCCCGGCTCAAGCCCGTCCCAGCGGCAAATCTCGACGTTCGACATAAGGGCGCCGCTGGGTGCTGAAGTGAGCCTCGGCCGGCTGCTATTCCGCGGCCGTGCGAACCGCCTCCGGCGTGGCCGTCGAAAGAGCGGCGGCCGCGGCCGACCAATACCGTGCCTCGGCCTCGGCTGCGAGCCTTTCCTTACGGAAGGCGTCGATCCACTCCCACACCAGGAGGGGGTTAGTCTCCGCGAGTGCGGCGAGGTCGTCCGGGGATTTAGCGAGCACGGTGCTAGCGAGGCGGCGAAGCTGGGCGGCCTCGATCAGGTCAGGAGCCGGAACGTAGTCCAATTCGCGTACCCGGCAGCCCGCGGCCCGAGGGCCGGTGGAAGAGGTGGTGAGCCGATGTTCACGCATGGTTTTGGCCTCCAATGCCCTGTCACAGTAGCGCTGGGAGCGCCTGCAAATTAGGCAGAAGCCGCGATGTCCACAGCTAGTTGATGTTGCGTCGCAAAATTTACTTGACTCGACTTTGTGCAATGCGGCTGCGCGTGTGCGAAATAAGGAATCGGGCGGACGCACCCGTGAGCCTGGCAAGGTGCTGCGCGATAAACAAAAAATGCAGCGATTTTTATGCCTGCGCTGATCCAGAGCAGTGCAGCAAAATGTACGCTTGGCCAAGCCTCGAGACGCCGCAATGGAGCGGCGTCCCGATGTCGGGCACCTCAAGGGGAGCCTATTCCGTGGCTGCTTTGACCGGGCGCGGAGGACGCCTCAGGAACGCCGGCACGTTTCCGGCGAACGCGCTCACCGCGGCCTTGGAGACCTCTGCTTCAGCCACACGCGGCTTGGCGCGTTGCGCAGTCTGCGGGCTTGTGCGCGGCTGCTCCTCGCGCTCGCGGCGTGCCTCGGGCTTTGCGCTATCGCTACGCTGCGGCCGTGCTTGCTGCTGGGGCCGTGCACCATCCCGGCGGCCTTCGCCGCGGCGCTGATCGCGCCCGCCTTCCCGCTGCGGCTTGGCTGCGCTGGTCTCCGAGGGGACCTGCGGCTGATCGCCCAGACCCGGTGCCTGCGGCGCACGCCGCTCACCGCGGGCCTGAGACGGAGAGGAGCGGCGCTCGCCGCGGCCTTCGTGCCGCTCGCTGCCGTTCGCGCGTCCGCTGTCGCGCTGCGCACCTGCCCGCCCGCCGCGGCCACCGCGTCCCCGGCGGCGCTTGCCGGCGTCTGCGAAGTCCTGCTCGGAGGGAGGCTCGCCGATCCAGACGATATCGTCGCCGATGATCTTCTCGATGTCCTTGAAGCTCTTGAGCTCGTCGGGCGTGACGATCGACTGCGCCGTGCCCTCGCGTCCCGCACGGCCCGTGCGGCCGATGCGGTGCACGTAGTCGTCGGACTGCCACGGCAGGTCGAAGTTGAAGACGTGCGAGACGTCGGGAATGTCGAGGCCGCGCGCGGCCACGTCGCTCGCAGCCAGGATGTTGATGTCGCCGTTGCGGAACTTGTCGAGCGTTTCCATGCGGCTCTTCTGGTCCATGTCGCCATGCAGAGCGCCGGCATTGAAACCGTGCTTCAGAAGCGACTTGAGCAGGATTGCCACATCGCGCTTGCGATTGCAGAAGATGATCGCGTTCTTCACGGTCTCCCCGCGGATCATCTCGCGCAGGATCTCGCGCTTCACCCAGTCCTCGCTCTCGCCCGTAAAGCGGAAGCTCTGCGTGATGGTCTTTGCGGTGGTGGCGGGACGCGCCACCTCGATCCGCTCCGGATCGCGCAGGAACTGGTTGACGAGACGCGTGATCTCCGGCGGCATCGTTGCCGAGAAGAACAGCGTCTGGCGCTTCGGCGGCAGCAGATTGCAGATCTTCTCGATGTCGGGAATGAAGCCCATGTCGAGCATGCGGTCGGCTTCGTCGATCACGAGAATGTCGACGCCCATCAGCATGAGGCGGCCGCGCTGGAAGTGATCGAGCAGGCGGCCCGGCGTCGCAATCAGCACGTCGACACCGCGATCGAGCTTGCGCACCTGATCGTCCATCGATACGCCGCCGATGAGCAGCGCTACGTCGAGCTTGTGATTGATGCCGTACTTCTCGAAGCTTTGCGCAACCTGCGCGGCAAGCTCGCGCGTGGGCGCGAGGATCAGCGAGCGCGGCATCCGCGCTCGTGCGCGGCCCGTTTCCAGACGCGTGATCATCGGCAGCACGAACGAGGCCGTCTTGCCGGTGCCGGTCTGCGCGATGCCGAGCACGTCGCGCCCTGTTACTGCAACGGGAATGGCTGCGGTCTGAATGGGTGTGGGTGTGGCATAGCCGGCTGTCGCGATGGCAGCCTGGACTTTCTGGCTGAGCCCGAGCTCAGCGAACGTCTTCGTTTCCAAAAAAATACGTCTCCATAGATCGATCTCAGGGCCCCGAGCGCAAACAGCCGGAAAGATGACCGACGAGGGTCTCCGGGAGCAGCTTCAAGGCGACGAGAGCGCAGGGGAATGGCGGATGCCGCAAGCGGGCAAATACAAGAATTGGGGGCTCGAAAAGGGACAAATGAGATCGAAGCCCCTGCGCCCGAGCCAACGCTTAGCTGGCATAGGCACCCATAAAAATCAAGAAAAAACAGGGACTTTCTTGGTGCTGAAAAGTCGCACTGAAAACTAAACTGTGATCGGCTCAAAACAAACGGCCGCCGGAATGCACGGCGGCCGCTGATTATGACGCTTTTTCAAAGCATTTTAATCTTGCCGGGCGGAGCCCTGCCTACTCGTCCATGAAACGGTAGATGACAGCGCCGATCACCGCGCCCGCGATGGGTGCGGCCCAGAATACCCAGATCTGGCTCAAATACTCTCCGCCCGCGAACAGCGCCGGCCCAAGGCTGCGCGCCGGATTGACGGAGGTGTTCGAGACCGGAATGGACATCAAATGAATGGCGGTGAGCGCAAGACCGATGGAAAGTGGCGCAAAACCAGCGGGCGCACCCGGCCGGGTGGACCCCATGATGACGATGAGAAAGAACGCGGTGAGCACAACCTCAATGAGAAATACGCTCCAGAGCCCCGCCTTGATCATCGAGAGATCGCCATAGCCGTTGGCTGCATAGGAGGCCGGAGCATTGCCGATCGCCGAGAAAACCGCGGTGACGGCGATCGCGCCGAGGCACTGCGCCACGATGTAGGGAATTGCGCTTGCGACGGAAAAGCGGCCGCCTGCGACGAGCCCCAGCGTAACGGCGGGATTATAGTGTCCGCCGGAGATGTGTCCGATCGCACGCGCGGTCGCGAACACGGTAATGCCGATCGAAAGGGCGACGCCAACAATTCCGGCCGCGCCGGAAGGTGCCCCAAATGAATAGAACGCGGCACCGAGAACGGCGCCCGTAAGCATGAATGTACCGATGAACTCGGCCAAAAGTGCTTTGATGTTCATCGCGGTCTCCCCTGTAGTTTTGTCATGGTACTGACAGCATTCCGATGCTCCCTCGTGCTGGTGATGAGCAAGCAGTCCTCACACGCAGCGAATCGGAACGGCGCCAGCAGGGAGATCATATCATCTCGTCGTCGCGCCCTTTGGATGCGTTTATGGGGCGTGCACTGATGGTGCCGAGCCCGGACCAGTCAACCTTCAGTGTTGTGAACATCACGGCGGTAAGCGCAGCGAAGCCGAGCGCGGCGCCAGCCAGCAGCGCATAGTCCTCGAGCCGCAGGATGAGATAGAGAAGTCCGTAGAGCAGCGCGAAAAGCGCGGCCATGATGAGCCCGCTGCGCCCGCTTTCGAGCGACTTGCCCACATAGATCGAGAGCATCCCGCCGGTCGCGAGCGAGGCGATGAGATACGCCGCCGTGAAGCCGAGATGCTCGGCCAGCGAGAGCAGGAGCACGTAGAAGAACACCATCGCGAGGCCGACGAAGAGATACTGCACGGCATGCACGCGCTTGTGCGACATGAGCTCGAGAACGAACACGCCGATGAATCCCACAGCGAGGAACAAGAGTCCGTATTTCACGGCGCGATTGACGAGGCCGTAGAAGTCGACCGGCTGATAGAACGTCACGCCAAACTGGTACTGGAGAAACCGGTCCACGCCGCCGTCCGTCGTCGTCCACTGGTTGGGCACGCTGCGGGCGAGGTGCGGCACGCGCCATTTCGCGGAAAACCCGCTTTGCCCGACCTCGCGCTCGACCGGCAGGAACGCGCCCATGAAGCTCGGGTGCGGCCAGTCGGAGGACAGCTCCACGCGCGTCTCGCGCGCAGCCGGCGTGAAGGAGAGTGAGGACGATCCGGTGAACACGAGATCGGCCTGGAAGGAAAATGCCTTCGCCGCGCTTTCCCCCTCGATCACGGAGGCCGCGTCGTCGAGCTTCGCATGAATACCGCTGAGGTAGTTGCCGGGTATGCCGAGGCTCGGCGCGAACGGCAGCGTCTCGCGGTCATTGACCTTGAGCGTCGCCGCCTCCTTGAGGCCTGCGACGTCGCTCAAGGCGAGCGCGAAGATGGCATCCTTCCAGCGGATGGAAATCGCGTTGGGATCGACATCGGCCACATCCGGCGCGCCGAAGCGGCCCTCGATGCGAAGCGATGCGGTGTAGACGTTCACGTCGAAGATGGAGCGCGTGAGCACGTTGGACTTGCCGTTGCCGGTGATGGTCAGCTCCTCCGGCAGAAACACCGCCCGGCGCTCTTGCGTCTGCTGCACGATTTTGTCGCCGTCTCTCGTCTCGACGCGCACGCTGTAAGGCACCACGAGATAGGGTCCCGTCAGCGTCTGCACGCCACCCCAGGTGCGCGCGATGTCGCTCATCACGGACCTGGAGCGCCCCTCGCGATCGGAGACGAGCGCGATCACCATGAGGAGGGGAATGAGGAGCAGAAGAACGAGAAAGGAGATCAGGAAGAACTTGAATGCGGGGCTGCGCGCGACGCGTCCTGCGGATTGTCCGATATCAGACATATGCTCGCCTTCCTGCTTGATCCATGCCTCGTCCTGGAGCTTTGAGGCTGTCGGAATTGGAGCAGGCGAATTTGAGGCGGAGCAAGGTGCACTCCCGGAGACTCCCGTTATCGGGGAGCAGTTTCACGGGTACGGTGATTGCCGGAACTTAGCTGAACTTTCCTCGCCGCAGGCGCGTGGAGCCGCCCGCCCCGGCTAGTGCCCGCACGTGAGATATCGGCATGCTGGAAACGACGGGAATTGGCGCGTCCATGGCGATACCGTCCGACGCCCGATCATGATAGACTGAGATTGTCTTCGGGCGAGAGCGCCAGGCCAGGGAGGCTTTGCCAATGACGCGGCGTGCCGTGAGAATTGCTTGGGTGGGCGTCGGGCTTTGCTTGGCCGTCGGCGCGGTCGCCGGCCTCCTGACACTCGTCGGCCCGCCCGATCAGCCTTGGCACCGCAGCCTGCGCGAGCTTTCGACTCTTATGGACGTGGCCGCTCTGCTGTTCTGGATCGCCATCTTCGCGATCTATTGGGCGCGCAAGCGCGGGCAGGGCTGAGGCCGTACCCTGTGTAGCGCCAGTCGCGAAGCTGCCCCGCATCGTCTCCGCGAGCGCGAAGAAGCGGTCCTGAACCTCCGCCACGAACGGATTGTCGCGCTGGATAGCCGTGAACACGGCGGCGGCGTCGCTGCTCACCATCCGTGCGGCGGCGAGCAGATGATCGAAGCTCGGCGTCGTGATCGATGGAACCACGCCCATGTCTGCGATCAGCTTTCCGATCATGTGCGTCAGTCCTTGCGCGACCGCCATCTCGCGGTCGTGTTGCTCGGGTGTCCGGACGAGCACCCTGAGACCGAGGCTGCGTAGCCAGGATCGGACATCTCCGAGACCAGCGCCGCGCACCGGGCAGAGCACGATCTTGTGACCGTGAACGCCATCGGCTGCGCTCTGCGGGCCGAACAGGGGATGCGTGCCGACGATGGAAACGCCAGCCGGCAGCTCCTCGGCCAGAGCCGCGGCGGGAAGACACTTCACCGAGCCGACGTCCAGCACAAGTGCGCCCTCCTTCAGGTGCGGAGCGATGGCATGCGCGATGGCGCGCATCTCCTGCACGGGCGCGGCAAGCACCACCACGTCGGCGCGAGCCGCGTCCCCGAGCCCCGCGAACATCACGCTCGCAACGCCGGGCGCCGGGCTTGGATCGTGCACCACCACCTTGCCGAAATGCGCGGCGAGCAGCGGAAAGATCAGCCGCCCGAACGCGCCGAAGCCGATCAAACCGACGGTTTTGTCACGGGGGCGGGCGCGCAGGTTGAGGCGCGACGGCGAAGCTTTTCTCTCGGAGGAAATCGAGGACGGTGACATGAGGGCTCCTGGCAGCAAGGCCGCCAAGGCCACAAAAAACGAATGCCGCCTTGGCGGCGGCATCGTTTCGAACACAATCGATCCGTGCCGCTCCTATGGGGACGGCAGATAATACGCGCGGGTGCGGATCGGACCGGTGTTCATGGCCGTACCCGATAAGACCGCTCACGCAGCCTGTCAATCTGAAGCAGGAACTCTGCGACGCCGTGGCGGTTGCAACGGGGTTTGCGATGACGAGAAACTGCAAGCTCCACATAAAGGCGGAGACGGCATGACACTCGAAGTCTTATCCACGCCGGGCCGCGGCCGCGCGCGCAACGTCGACGTCGTCCTCGTGCACGGCATCTTCGTCGGTGCCTGGATCTGGCAACCGAACTTCATGCCGTATCTGGCGGAAGCCGGCTACAACGTGCACGCCATGAGCCTCCGCGGACATGGCGCGAGTTGCGGGCGTGATCGCCTCGCCACGGCAACCCTTTCCGACTACACCGCCGATCTCATGGAGGTGTCCACGTCGCTCGGAAGGCCGGTGGTCGCGGTCGGCCATTCCATGGGCGGCGCGGTCGTGCAGCATGCCATACGCTCCGGAGCGAGCTTCTCGGGCGCCGCCTTGCTGGCCTCCGTTCCGCCGGGGGGATTGATGGCGGCGAACATCGCCATGATGTGGGCGCGGCCGAAGCTGTGGCGCGAATTATCAGTCATGTTCACGTCGGGTGTGCTTCAGACGGATCTCGACGTGCTGCGCGACGGCCTGTTCTCGAACCGCATCGACGCCGGTGCGTTCGCGCGCTTCGCCGAGAGAGGCGGCGGCGAGAGCCCGCTGGTCGGCTTCGAGCTGCAAGGCATGCGTCCCTTCGCGCCTATGCCCTGGCAGGCGCCCCGCATGCTCGTCATGGGCGGCAGCGAGGACCGTTTCATCCGGCGCGAGGACCTTTGGGCCACCGCGATCTGGTATGGCGCCGACGCGCAGGTTCTCGATGGCCTCTCGCACACGCTTATGCTCGACCCCGACTGGAAGGCCGCAGCCGACGGCTTGCTGAGCTGGCTCGAAACCCTGGAAGCGCGTCCGGAGGGAGAAGCCGCCGCATTGTCGGCCTAGGGACAAAATCGCCCGGCAGGATAAGCGCCTCGTTTACCGCGACCCTGCAGATTGGGATGCATCCGGCCTCCGTTCGGGAGTAGGATCGGGCCGACTGAGAGGCGTCAAAAAATGGCCGATCCCTACAAGACCCTAGGCGTGAGCAAGACTGCCACGGCCGAGGAGATCAGAAGCGCGTATCGCAAGCTCGCCAAGGAAACGCATCCGGACCTCAATCCCGGCAATGCGGAGGCCGAGCGCCGCTTCAAGGAAATCTCCGCCGCGAACGACATTCTCGGCGACCCCGAGAAGCGCAAGCGCTTCGATGCCGGAGAGATCGACGAAAGCGGCGCGGAAAAGCCGGAGCGCCGCTACTATCGCGATTATGCGGAAGCCGATCCGAATATGCGCTACGGCGGCCGCGCGACGTCGGGTGGTGCGGGCGATGCGTTCGACGCCGACGATCTGTTCGCCGACCTGTTCCGCTCGCGCGGCGCGCGCTTCCGCGAGCCCCCGAGCGATGTCCACTATACGCTGCCCGTCGATTTCCTCGACGCCGTCAACGGTGCGCGCAAGACCATCGGAATGCCGGACGGCAAGACGCTCGATATCGAGATCCCGGCCGGCATCCGCGAAGGCCAGACCCTGCGCCTCAAGGGACAGGGCAGGGCAGGCTCCGAAGGCGCAGCACCCGGTGACGCCTACGTCGAGATCCACGTTCTCCCTCATCCTGAGTTCCGCCGCGATGGCAACGATATCCGCTCCGAGGTTCCCATTTCCCTCGGCGAGGCGTTGAACGGAGGCAGCGTGCGTGTCGACACGGTCGACGGCCCCGTAGATGTGAAAGTGCCGAAGCGCGCCAAGTCCGGCACGACCCTGCGCCTCCGCAACAAGGGCGTGCGGCGGGACAAGTCCGGCGCGCGGGGCGATCACCTGATCGAGCTCGTGGTCGTGCCGCCTGAGAACCCCGACGACGAGCTCGCGGCGTTCATGGCGGACTGGGAAGCAAAGCACCCGCAGAACCCGAGGCAGAAACGCGGAGACCGCTCATGATCAGCGAGCAGCAACTCATCGCGCGCATGAAGTGCCTGGAAGCCAGCGTGCTCCGCAGGTGGATCGAGCTTGGGCTCGTGACGCCACATCGGGAGGCCGACGCCTTCGTCTTCGACGACGTGGATGAAGCGCGCATCGCGCTCGTCTGCGATCTCCATTACCGCATGGGACTCGAGCACGAGAGCCTGCCCGTCATCCTGTCGCTCGTGGATCAATTGCATCGCACGCGCCACTCGCTTCGCGCCATTTCGTCAGCGGTTGCGGAGCAGCCGGACGAGGTTCGCATCGCAATCGCCACACGAACCCGTATCGTGCTCGGACGCGATCCGTCGGACGGTGGCTGATCTTGGCAGAGCGCGCAGGATCGTGTTTCCTGCCGCTCTACAATCCCCCGTGTCTGCGCGCCCAATCAAGCGCGCAGGATCGGCGCAAATGCCGATTTCCGCGCAAAGCGGTCCGGCCGCTGTTCTCGATCCGGAAACGCCACAAATCTTGTTGCGCATCGCGGATCGAAGCCCCTTAGTACGCGCGCCACACGCATAGATGGCGCATGAACATATCGAGAGGATCACACTATGGAAATCTGGTTCCGCACGGGCGAAGCCACCGTTCTGGCGAAGGAAGGGCAGGCCACCGATGCCATGCCTGAGGTTGTCATCGGCTCGGTCAAGGGTCCGGTCGGAACGGCCTTCGCCACGATGATGGGGCAGGCGGTCGGCCACACCCGCTTCTTTGTCATTCGCGACCTGAACCAGATGGTTCGCCCGTCGGCCATCATGACCTCGAAGGTCACCATCTCGGGTGCGGCCTACATCGAGCTGTTCGGCGGCGTCGTGCAGGCCGCGATCGGCGATGCGATCGTCGATTGTCTGAAGGAAGGCACCATTCCCCGCGAGATCGCGAACGACATCTGCATGATCATCACCGTTTGGCTCGATCCGCGTTGCGCCGAAGATCCGAACCTCGACAAGAAGGATCTCTATCGCACCAACTACGAGGCGACGAAGATCGCCATCGGCCGCGCGATGCGCCTTGAGCCGAGCGTCGACGAGCTGATTGCCAACCGCGACAAGATCAGCCACTACGCCCTGGCTGGCGTGCTCGACTAGAGCGCTTTGGTCCAAACGGCGAAGGGGACGTTCCGCGGAACGTCCCCTTCTCTTTTGAACGATGCGAGTGCGGCGCGCCGGCTGCTCTCTTTAGATAACGAGTTAGATATCGAGGTCGGTAGCGAAAGCAGCCCGCTCCTGAATGAAGCGGAACCGCGCCTCCGGCTTCGAGCCCATCAGCGCATTGACGGCGTCCGAAATTGCGCTCCTGTCTCCCTCGCCGATCTCCACCTTGAGGAGCGTGCGGTTCTTGGGATCCATGGTCGTTTCTTTGAGCTGCTGCGCATTCATCTCGCCGAGGCCTTTGAAGCGGCTGATCTCGACCTTCGCGTTGGCGGCGAATTCCTTCTTCAGAAGCGCGTCACGCTGCGCTTCCGTCGTCGCGTAGACGGACTTCGCACCGTGTGTGAGCTTGTAAAGCGGCGGCACCGCCAGATAGAGGTGCCCGTTCTCGATCAGCTCCGGCATCTCCTGGTAGAAGAAGGTGATCAGCAGCGAGGCGATGTGCGCGCCGTCCACGTCGGCGTCCGTCATCACGATCACGCGCTCGTAGCGCAGATCGTCGTCGCGGTACTTGCTGCCCGTTCCGACGCCGAGCGCTTGGATGAGATCGGCAAGCAACTGGTTCTGCGCAAGCTTGGCCGATGACGCGTTGGCGACGTTCAGGATCTTGCCCCTGAGCGGCAGGATGGCTTGTGTCTCACGCACGCGCGCGCTCTTGGCCGAGCCGCCGGCCGAGTCGCCCTCGACGATGAAGATCTCGGTGCCGGCCGCCTGCTGGATGGAGCAGTCCGCGAGCTTGCCGGGAAGGCGCAGCTTGCGCGTGGCCGATTGCCGGCCGACTTCCTTCTCGCGGCGCCGCTTGAGCCGCTCCTCCGCCTGGTCGATGGACCATTCGAGCAGGCGCGTCGCCTGCTGCGGGCTGTCCGTCAGCCAGTGGTCGAACGCGTCTTTCACCGCGGATTCGACGATGCGGCTCGCCTCCTGCGTGGCCAGCTTGTCCTTGGTCTGGCCCTGGAACTCGGGCTCGCGGATAAACACCGACAGCATCGCCGCCGCCGTTCCCATCACGTCCTCGGCCGTGATCTGCGCGGCCTTGCGGTTACCGACGCGATCGCCGAACTCGCGCAGGCTCTTGGAGAGCGCGGAGCGGAAGCCGTTCTCGTGGGTGCCGCCCTCGGCCGTGGGAATGGTGTTGCAGTAGGAGCGGCAGAAGCCGTCCTCGTCGGAAATCCAGGCCACCGCCCATTCGACCGAGCCGTGCTTGCCCTCGCGCTCTATCGAGCCCGCGAACAGATCCTTGGTGACGAGCGTCTGCCCTGCGATCTCGGACGCCAGATAGTCCTTGAGACCGCCCGGGAAGTGGAACTCCGCTTCGGACGGCGTATCGTCTTTGATGAGAGCGGGATCGCAGCTCCAGCGGATCTTCACGCCGCCGAAGAGATAGGCCTTCGAGCGCGCCATCTTGAACAGGCGCGCCGGCTTGAAATGCGCGCCCTTGCCGAAGATGGTCTCGTCCGGATGGAAGCGCACCTTCGTGCCGCGCCGGTTCATCACCGGTCCGAGCTTTTCGAGCTTCGTCTGCGGAATGCCGCGCGAGAACACCATGCGATAGAGCTGCTGGCCGCGCGCCACTTCCACTTCGCACGTATCGGAGAGTGCATTGACGACCGAAACGCCGACGCCATGCAAGCCGCCCGAGGTGTTGTAGGCCTTGCCTTCGAACTTGCCGCCCGCGTGCAGCGTGCACATGATGACTTCGAGCGCGCTCTTGTTCTTGAACTTGGGATGCGGATCGACCGGGATGCCGCGGCCGTTGTCGGCCACCGAAAGGAACCCGTCGGCATCGAGCCGCACGTCGATCCAGTCCGCATGACCGGCGACGGCCTCGTCCATGGAGTTGTCGATCACTTCGGCGAACAGGTGATGCAGCGCCTTCTCGTCCGTGCCGCCGATGTACATGCCTGGCCGCCGCCGGACAGGCTCGAGCCCCTCCAGCACTTCGATGTCGGCGGCCGTATAGTTCTCGGACGCGTCGGTGGTCTTGCGGGCGCGGTTGGTCTTGTCGGTCATGCTTTGCGTAAGGCTCGAAAACAGATCACGAAATGATTGGGCCATGCGCTGTCACCCCTGCCTCTCGAAGGCGTGGCCCGGCGGCTGTACGCAGGACGGATGTGAGCGCGGAGCCCGAATCTACGATGGTCGTCGCTTGCCGCGACAGGTGGCACGGAGCGCTGTGGATTGGCAAGATAGGCATGCCAAGGGGCCACAGTGAAACGCATTTTCTCAAGTATTTGAGTGGCTAAAGTGCGGTGCTCGTGAGATTTGGTGCGCTGAAAGGCCGCCCGACGGCCATGTTCCAATATTTTGGAGCACCTCCACCGATCCTGCTATCACCTGCCGGTCCGATCCGGCAGGCGCCGACTGCAATACGGGAAAATAGACGATGGCGAAAGAAGCTGAGGGCGGTTCGTCCGCCTTGGCCAAGTGGGTGCACGTCCTTGCGGACGAGCCGCGCTTCCTCATGCTTCTGCCCGGCCTGTTCTGGGCCGGAAACGCCATCGTTGCGCGCTCCATCGCGGGCGAGGTGCCGCCGATCGGGCTGGCATTCTGGCGCTGGACGGTCGCCGCGATTGTCATCTTGCCGCTCGCCTGGCGCCATCTGCGCCGCGATGTCCCCATGATGCTGGCAAGCTGGCCGATCATGCTGCTGCTCACCACGCTGGGCATTAGCGTATTCAATACCTTCCTCTACATGGCGGCCCACACGACCACCGCAATCAACATCGTCATGCTCCAGACGGCGATGCCGATCGTCGTCGTGCTCGCCACCTATTTGATCTTCCGCGATCGGGTGAGCCCTCTCCAGGCCTTCGGCATCCTGGTGTCGCTGGCCGGAACGCTGGTGCTGACCGCGCACGGCGATCCCGCCATTCTCGCCCATCTCGACTTCCGGCCCGGCGATCTCTGGATGCTGGCCGCCGTGGTGAGCTACGCAATTTACACGGCGCTTCTGCGCCTGCGCCCCGCCGTGCATGGGTTCAGCTTCGCCTTCGCGAGCTTCGGCCTCGGCGCGATGCTGCTCCTGCCTTTCTACGTTGCCGAAACCGTCCTCGTCGGCCCGATGCCTGCGAGTCCGGGATCGTTGATGGCGATCGGCTATGTGGCCGTATGCGCCTCCATTTTGGCGTATATGGCCTTCAACCGCACCGTGGAGCTGGTCGGCGCCAATACGGCAGGGCTTACCGTGCACCTCATTCCGGTGTTCGGAATCCTGCTCGCCGTCTTGCTTCTCGGCGAGCGGCTCGAGGCTTACCACGCGCTCGGCATCGGCTTGATCGCCTCGGGTCTCTGGCTCGCGACGCGAAGCCCGAAGCCCGCCGCACTCTGAAGCCGAACTAGATCGCCACGTTGTCGATCAGCCGGGTTTTTCCGAGCCAGACGGCCGCGAGCACCCGCCCGGGCCGCCCGGAGCCGGGCGCAAAGGGCGCAAGCGTCTCGGCGTCCCGCACCTCGATGTAGTCGATCTTGGAAAAGCCCGCGGCGAGCAGGGCGTTGCCCGCGTCCTGCGGGTCGCGCCCGCGCGCCACCTCGGAGATGACCTTGTGAAGCATGGGCGCGATATAGCGCTCGTCGTCTGAAAGATAGGCGTTGCGCGAGGAGAGCGCGAGGCCGTCCTCCTCCCGCACGGTCGGCACGCCTTGGATCGTGACCGGCAGCGCGAGATCGCGCACCATCTGGCGGATAACCGCGAGCTGCTGGAAATCCTTTTCGCCGAACAGCGCGACGTTGGGCGTCACCGCCGAGACGAGCTTACAGACGACGGTGGCCACGCCGCCGAAGTGATGCGGCCGGAACGCTCCTTCGAGCGGAAGGGCCGCGCCTCCCGCCACGATCTGCGTCGCAAAGCCCTCCGGGTACATGTCCGCGACCGAAGGCGCCCAGACGAGATGGGCGCCCGCCCCCGCCAGCTTGGATACGTCGCCCGCTTCATCCCGCGGATAGCGGGCAAGATCCTCATGCGGGGCGAACTGAGTGGGATTGACGAAGATCGAGACGACGACGCGGTCGGCGATCGCGAGGCCCGCTGCCACGAGCGCGATATGCCCGGCGTGGAGCGCGCCCATGGTGGGCACCAGTGCCACCGTTTCCCCGGCCGAGCGCCACCGTGCGATTTCGGCCCGCAAATCTGTGATTGTCCGGACTACTTTCAAGACCTACCTCGCCTCCCCGTCAGAGAAGAAGGCTGCCCGGGGCTGCGGGAGGTGACGCCGCGCCGGCCTCCGCGTCAAGAGGTCTGTGCGGAGGTCTTTTCGAAGGGCAGGATGGAGGTGGCCGAAAGCTTGAACGTGTCCCGCAAAGACTGCGGCATGCCGGGCAGGGGGCCGCTCGGGCCGCGAATGAGCTCGCCGAGCACATCGGCGCGCACCGGCGGGCTGAAGATGTATCCCTGGATCTCGGAGCAGCCCTCTCGCGCCACGGCGGTGAGCTGTTCCTCCGTCTCCACGCCCTCGGCCGTGATGGTAAGGTTGAGCGCCTGACCGAGCGCGCAGATCGCCCGCACGAACGCCACCGCATCGTCGCGCTCGTCGCTGAGGTCGGAGATGAAGCAGCGGTCGATCTTGATCTTGTCGAACGGGAAGCGGCGAAGATAGGCGAGAGAGGAGTATCCCGTTCCGAAATCGTCGAGCGCGATGCGCACGCCCTGTGCGCGGATCTGCTGAAGCACGTCCACCGTCTGGTCCCCGTCGGAGAGAAGCGCGGTTTCGGTAAGTTCGAGTTCGAGGCAACCAGGGGCGAGGCCGGTCTCGGCCAGTGTGTCCGCGACCAGCGAGACGAGGCCGCCCTTCTTGAATTGCAGCGGCGAAAGGTTGACGCTGATCCGCATGCCCGTCGGCCAGTTTGCGGCCTGCGCGCAAGCGGTCCTCAAAACCCAGGCGCCGATGTCGCCGATGAGGCCGCTCTCTTCGGCCACCGGAATGAACTCCGCGGGCGAGACCATGCCGCGCGTCGGATGGCGCCAGCGCAGCAGCGCTTCCGCGCCGCAGATCCTGCGTGTCGTCGCGCCGAGGATCGGCTGGTAGTGCACTTCGAGCTCGCCGTTGCTGAGGGCCGCGCGCAGGTCTCTTTCGAGCCCCCGCCGCTCGCGCAGCCGCTCTTCCATGCCGGCCTCGAACGCCTTCCAATGGCCCGGCCCCTCGCATTTCGCCCCGCGCAGCGCGACGTCCGAATGACGGGCCAGCAACTCGGTCGTGTTTCCATCCTCGGGTGCGATGGCGAAGCCGACGCTTCCGTCGATCTTCACGATTTGCCCGCCGATCTCGAACGGCTCTCCGACCACTTCCAGGATGCGGTTCGCAAGGCGCGGAGCGTCCTCGGCGGTGTTGTGTACGGTCTGCAGCAGCACGAACTCGTCGCCGCCGATGCGGAACACCATGTCGCCGTCGCCGATACATGCACGAAGGCGATCAGCGACCTGACGGATCACCTCGTCGCCCACCACATGGCCGAACGTGTCGTTCACGTCCTTGAAGCGGGCGAGGTCCAGGTGATGCACGCAGACATGCCCATGCGCCGGGAGCGACGCGAGAAGCCTGTCGAGCTGCGCGCGCAGCAACATGCGGTTCGGCAGGTCGGTGAGGGAATCGTGCCCGCTCAAATGCTCGATCTTGGCGGCACGGCGGCGCTCGTCCGTGATGTCCTCATGGATGAAGATCCATCCGCCGTTGGGGATTGGGCCTGAGGTGACCCGCACGATCTTGCTTTCGGAAAGCTCGCTCTCGGTGGTCCATCGCCCGCCCGAGTCCATCTCCACGCGGTGCTGCGTCAGGTGCTCGTCGAGCAGCTCGGCGCGGCGCGGATCTTCGTTGCGTGGGATAAGCCCCTTGATGGCTCTGAAGTGTGCGTCGATAGAGCTTCCAGCCTGTGCCATCTCGGGAGCGAATCCGTAAACCTCCAGGTAGGCCCGGTTACAGGTTACGAGGCGGCTCTCGGAATCGAACCAAGACATGCCGATCGGCATGTGCTGCAAAGCGGCGTCGAACCGAGCGTTCTGAAGGATGAGCTCATCCTTTCGGATCATCTCCGCCTGCGCATCGCGAAGCTCTCGCACCTTGAGGGCAAGCTCGGAATTGAGAGCCTGGGTTCGTACGTTCGCGGCTGCGAGCTCTGCCGTGCGGTCCGCAACGCGCGCTTCGAGCGCATCGTTGAAGCTGGCGAGCTCGTCGTTCTGAGCCTGGAACAGGCGCGCGAGCCGGTTTCCGTAGATGGTGACGCAGCCGACCACGGAGAGCACGATGATAGCCAGCATCGCCTCGATGTAGCTCAGCTCATGCGAAATCTCGAGGCGCGAGACCTTCTCGGAGGCTTCGGCTTTGCGCATGGCCTCTGCGGCCTTGCCGATGGTGAAATGAACGTAACGGAGTTGCTGGTTGAGCCGCGCGCTGCGCGCGAGCGCAGTATCGATGTCGCCGGCCTGGTACGCGCCGAGCACGCTTCTCGCCTGGACGGCGAGCCCCAGGATGAGATCGTCGATCTTCCGGATGTGGACGCGCTGCTGGGCGAGCAGCCATTCCTCGTCGTTATTCGCGAGCCCGGTCAGCAGGCTGTCGATGTGGTGACGCGTCTCCGTGATGGCCGATTTGAGCTGGGCTGCCTCGCGGGTGGGCTCCTTGCTCTGGAACACGTCGTTGCCGGGAGCGCTGACGCGGCCTGCGAGCGTGCGCAGCTCGTCGATGTTGGCGAGTAGCGCATTGCGCGTCAGCGTGGATTGGACGGCCCCATAGAGCAGTGTGTTGCCGTGATGGGCGAGCGACAGGCTCGCGACCATGACGAGGAGATCGATGGCCGCCAGGACGAAATAGACCCGGTGGATCTTTCCGCTCCAGACACGACGGCGTTTTGTGGGGGCGCCGGAAGCCGGCGCAGGATCCTCAGGTAGGACTTTGCCGACGGCGCCCGAGAACTCGTCCCGGTTTTTCACGAAGCCTCCCTGGCTTGCGGTGTCATCTTATCTTCAAGTCGTAAACAACTGATGGATCATATAAATTTAAGAAATTGCAGGATCAGGCATTCCGCGCCGCAACATGAGGGGGCGATCACGGAGATCGGTCGAGCGGGCAATCGGGCGGCCGAGGCCCGGAAAATACCGCATCATCCGGGGCCGCAGAGGCACGGGGGCGTTGTACAACTCACAGCCAAGTTCCATCTGCTACAGTGCAATGGCCGGAAGAATCAGGTGTGCTCCCGTCGAGAAGAGGGGACTTCATGGTCGCGCTGAGAAAATCCGAGTTCGCTGGTACAACCGCCGGCGAGGTCCAGGTTCCGCCGCGCGATGAGATCGCGGCCCATTACCTTTCGGACGAGACGCGCCTCGTAGGCGGTCTGGTGGAGCGCGCCGTCTTCACAGACGAGGAGCGCCGCCGCGTCTCCGAGATCGCGCGCACGCTTGTCACGGCTGCGCGCGCCGGTGTCGCCAACCACGGCGGCATCGACGCCTTCATGCGCGAGTACGGGCTTTCGAGCGAGGAAGGCATCATCCTGATGTGCCTCGCCGAGGCTTTGCTGCGCATTCCCGATTCCGAAACCGCCGATCGCTTCATCGCCGAGAAGATCGCGGGCGGCCAGTGGGAGCGCCATCGCGGGCATTCCGACAGCACGCTCGTCAACGCGTCGACCTGGGCGCTCATGCTCACCGGCCGTCTCGTGAAGCTTCGGGAGGCCCGCGGCTCCAATCCGTGGGAGGCCCTGAAGCGCCTCGCCGCGCGCTCGGGCGAGCCCGTCATCCGGCAGGCGGTGCGCCAGGCGGTCAAGGTGCTCGGCGACCAGTTCGTGCTGGGCCGTTCCATTCGCGATGCCTTGTCCCGCTCGGCGCCCTACGAGGCGCGCGGCTTCCGCTTCTCCTACGACATGCTGGGCGAGGCGGCGAAGACGGCGAAGGATGCCGAGCGCTATTTCGAGCGCTACATGGGCGCCATCGAGGCCGTGGGGGAAGCAGCCGGTCCCAATCCGCTTTCCCATCCCGATGCGCTGATCGCGCGCCCGGGCCTTTCGGTGAAGCTTTCGGCGCTCCATCCCCGTTACGAGCCCGGCAAGGAAGCCCGCCTCGCAGACGAGCTTTACCCGCGTCTTCTCGCCTTGCTGAGGGCGGCGGAAGCACGCGGCCTCGCCGTCACCATCGACGCGGAGGAGCAGGATCGCCACGAGCTGATGCTCGACCTCTTCGCGCGCGCCTACACCGATCCGGCCCTCGAGCGCTGGACCGGGCTCGGTCTCGCGGTTCAGGCTTACGGAAAGCGCGCGATCCCCACTATCCGCTGGCTGCGCCGGCTGTCGGAAGCGGGTGGAAAGCGCATCCCGCTCCGCCTCGTGAAGGGCGCCTACTGGGACAGCGAGATCAAATGGGCGCAGGAGCGCGGCCTCGCCGACTATCCCGTGTTCACCCGCAAGCTGCATACGGACGTCTCCTATCTCGCCTGCATGCGGCTCGTCCTGTCGGATTCCAAAGCCTTCTATCCGCAGTTTGCGACCCACAACGCCCACACCGTTGCCGCGGCCGTGGTCGCGGCCGGGCAGACGGCCTTCGAGTTCCAGCGCCTGCATGGCATGGGGGAGGCGCTCTACGAGGAAGTCTCCGCGCCCGGCAAGCTCATCCACCCGTGCCGCATCTACGCGCCCGTGGGCGAGCATGAGGACCTCTTGTCCTATCTCGTCCGCCGCCTTCTCGAGAACGGCGCCAACACATCGTTCGTCAATCGTCTGGCGGACGACGAAGCGCCCATCGCCCAGATCATCCGCGATCCCGTGGAGATCGCCGAGCG
Organism: Hyphomicrobium zavarzinii ATCC 27496; assembly: GCF_000383415.1. GTDB lineage: Bacteria > Pseudomonadota > Alphaproteobacteria > Rhizobiales > Hyphomicrobiaceae > Hyphomicrobium_C > Hyphomicrobium_C zavarzinii. The sequence continues at coordinate 662,011 of NZ_KB911256.1, forward strand.
GGAGCGCCAGGATCCCGGCACCGCGAAACCACTGCCGCGCCCGCGCGACATCTATTGGCCGGAGCGCAAGAACTCGTTCGGCGTGGCGCTGACGGACCGCACCGCGCGCAGGGCGCTTGTGGCGGACATGGAGGCGGCGCTCGTCCACCCGTTCGACGCCGGTCCCATCGTCGACGGCGTGGAGACGATCGGCGGCCCGCAGGCGGCCTTGCTGACGTGCCCGCACGACAGGCGCGAGCGCCTGGGCAGCGTTCGCATCGCGACGCCCCGCGACGTCGATACCGCGCTCGCGAGCGCCGAGCGGGCGGCCCACGGCTGGAACAAGCTCGGCGGGCCTCAACGCGCGAAAATTCTCGACCTCGCTGCCGACATGATCGAGCGCGACCGCGCCCGCCTCATGGCGGTGCTCGTGCGCGAGGCCGGCAAAACGCTGCCCGCGGCCCTGGCCGAGGTGCGCGAAGCCGCCGACCTGCTCCGCTACTATGCGGTCGAGGCCCGCCGTCTCATGAGCGTGCCCGTATCCCTCAAGGGACCGACGGGCGAGAGCAACACCCTCGATCTGCACGGCCGCGGCCCCTTCGCCTGCATCGCGCCGTGGAATTTCCCGCTCGCCATCTTCGTCGGCCAGATCGCCGCCGCGCTCGCAGCCGGCAATCCCGTGCTCGCAAAGCCTGCCGAGCAGACGCCGATCACGGCCACGCTTGCCGTGCGCATCCTGCATGAGGCGGGCGTCCCGAGGGACGTGCTGCACCTTCTCACCGGAAGCGGCGCTGTGGGCGCTGCTCTCGTCAAATCGCCGAAGATCAAGGGCGTGGCCTTCACTGGCGGCAACGACACCGCCTGGGCCATCCAGAAGGCGCTTTCCGAGCGCCGTGGCGACATCGTTCCCTTCATCGCCGAGACCGGCGGCCTCAACGCGATGATCGCGGATTCGAGTGCGCTTCCCGAGCAGGTGGTGCGCGATGCCGTCCGCTCCGCCTTCGACAGCGCCGGCCAGCGCTGCTCCGCGCTGCGCGTGATCTTCGTGCAGGAGGAGATCGCGACCCGGACGCTCCGCATGTTGACAGGCGCCATCGAGGCGCTCGATGTCGGCGATCCCTTCGATTACGCGACCGACGTCGGCCCCGTGATCGACGAGGCGGCTCAGGATACGCTCGAAGCCCACAAGGTCCGCATGCAGCGCGACGGCCGCGAGCTGATCGACCTGCGGCTGCCTAACGACTGCCGCGCCGGCACCTACGTTACGCCCGCCTGCTACGAGATCGAGCGCATGGGGCTTCTCGAACGCGAGGTATTCGGTCCCATCCTGCATGTGGTCCGCTTCGCAGGCGGCCATTTGCCGAAGGTGGTCGAGGCCATCAACGCGACGGGATACGGCCTGACGCTGGGTCTTCACAGCCGCATTGGCAACGTGGCCGATTACGTGGCCGAGCACGCGCGCGTCGGCAACCTCTACGTCAACCGCAATCAGATCGGCGCCGTGCCGGGAGTCCAGCCGTTCGGCGGCGAGGGCCTCTCCGGCACCGGCCCCAAAGCGGGCGGCCCGAACTATCTGGTGCGCTTCGCCGCCGAGCGCGTCCGCACGACCGACATCACCGCGACGGGCGGCAACGTCGGCCTCCTCACGGACGGCGTCGCGAGCAGCGACTAGAGCGGATCTCGCGGCCCGGGCCATTGTCGCGCCGTGCACGGTGCTCCATGTTAAGGTGGAGTGTCCGATCCAGGGAGCCGGCGACGCGAGGCCATGACGCGCGAAACCAAAACGCCTGACATCAAGCAAGGACCTGACATCAAGCAGGGAAAAGCGCCGGCCAATGAAGCCGGTGCCGCCCGCGCACCTGCCTCCGCCACCAGCGCCGAGGTGGCCGCCTTCGTGGCCAAGGTGAAGGCCCTCGGCCCCGCCAGCGGAGCGGCCCGCGGCCGCCTCCTGTTCGCGATGGATGCCACCATGAGCCGTGCGCCCACCTGGGACATGGCGCTGGCGCTCCAGTCCGAGATGTTCCGTGCGGTGAAGGAGATCGGCTCGCTCGAAGTGCAGCTCATGTATTTCCGCGGCGCCGGAGAAGCGCGCGCCTCGCGCTGGGTCTCGAATGCGGATGCGCTCGCGGGCCTCATGCGTCAGGTCGCCTGCCACGGCGGCTTCACCCAGATCGGCAAAGTGCTGGCGCACGCACGCCGCGAGTCGGAGAAGGCCAAGATCAGCGCCCTCGTTTACGTTGGAGACGCGGTCGAGGAATCCATCGATGATCTGGCAGGGCGCGCAGGCGAACTGGCGTTGCTCGGCGTCCCGGCCTTCCTGTTCCAGGAAGGCGACGACGCGAACGCCACGCGCGCGTTCAGGGAGATTGCCCGCCTGACAAAAGGCGCGCACTGCCGCTTCGGGCCTGGCTCGGCGGCCGAGCTGCGCGCATTGCTGACGGCCGTTGCCGTCTACGCGGCGGGCGGCCAGAAGGCCCTCCAGGCCCTGCTCGGGCGGCCGGAAGGAGAGGGCGCCCGCCGCCTCCTCGGACAGATGGGCCGCTAAATCCTTGTTGAGGCCAAGATTCTCGCGTGCGATTGATCGGATACGGCGCGGCCGCGACCGAAATCTGCCAGGGTTGCGTCGGATGGAAGTGACCGGATCCGTCTACGAGATGCGCCGGTTCAGACAGAGACCGGATGAGACTTTGCCGAGAGTGATGCGCTGATGCAGTTTTTTCTACTCGGCCTTGCCGCCCTCGTCCTGGCGCTGCTGGCGGTCGGAGGCTTCACCCGCGCCAATCCGGCGGTCATGGCGCGCCAGATGCGTTTGGCTGGCGGCGCGCTGGCCCTCGGCGCGGCGACGATCTTGCTGGTGCGCGGGATGGCGGGGCCCGCGGCTCTGCTCGGCATGCTTGGCTCGTGGCTCCTTGGATGGAACGGCCAGACCCCGCGCTGGGGCGGCGGCTCCTCCACCAAGTCGTCGGGGCAGATGTCGAAAGTGACGACCGAGCACCTCGCCATGGAGCTCGATCACGATAGCGGCGCCATGTCGGGAAAGGTGCTGAAGGGCCTGTTCACCGGCCGTGACCTCGACAGCTTGAAGCCCGCCGAGGTCGCCCTTCTCTGGCACGATTGCCGCTTCGTCGATCCCCAGTCCGCTCAGCTTCTGGAAGCTTATCTCGATCGCATTCATCCGACCTGGCGAGAGGACGTCTCGCGGGGCGAGCGCGCCATGCGCGACCACGACGGGCGCATGCAGCCCGCCGAGGCTTACGAGATCCTGGGTATCGCTCCAGGCGCGAGCGACGAGGAGATCCGCCGGGCTCATCGCGATCTGATGCTGAAGCTCCATCCCGATCGCGGCGGCTCGACGTATCTCGCCGCTCAGGTGAACGAGGCCAAGGACGTGCTGCTCAACCAGCGCTCCTGAGCGCGATCACGGCAGAAGGCGGGAGAAGATCGGCCCCGGCAGCGCGCCTGCGAGCTGCAGCAAGGAGCCGAGCACGATCAGCGCGGTAGCCAGCACGAACACCTGCTTGCGGGACCTCAAGGTCGCCACATGCCGGTCGCGGGCGCTGCGCTCGGCCATCTCGTCGTGAATGCGAGCCGAGGCATCGAGGTGCGACCGGAGCTGCTCGGACGCATGCGTATGGTGATGATGGCGCAGCGAGCGCTCCCACGAGCGCTGCTTCTCGTATTCGAGCGTCGCGGTTTCATGGAAGAAGGCGAGCCACCACTCGCGCAGCAGCAGCACGAAACCCATAAGATCGATGGCGATACCGGCTGTCGAAAGCCAACTCTGCACCAGCACGCTGTCCACGGCGCCCGCTACTCCGCTTTCATCACGAAGCAGTCGATGGCAAGCCGCCGCAGCTCGAGGCAGGTGTTGGACGCGGCTTGCTCGTTGAAGTTCACGAAACGCGCCCGGTACATCTGGCGGTCCGCGCGCTGCACGGGAATGGTGACGCCCGTGTGCCCTTGCAGCAGGGCGTTTGCGCGCGTGCGCACGGCTTCGAGTTTCGTCTGCGCTTCGACTGCCGTGCTGTAGGCGCCGATCTGGATCTCATAGGCAGACCCAGCGGGAGCGCGCGCGGCCTGAGGCCCCTGGAGATGAGAGGGTGGAAGCCCCGGAGGCGGAGAAGCGGTGCGACCGGCATCGGCAACCCGCAGAGATCCCGTGTCCTGGGCCGGCGCACGATAGGCGGCCGTGAGCGCACTTGCCTGCGAGTCGAGCGTGGACGGCGGCCGCGCGGTCGCTGCGTCGGCCTGCGGGTTGGGAAGCGTGCGCGCAGTGGGCGCCCCTTCGACGATGGAATTGCGGATCAGGCTCGCGATGTCCTGCGGGCCGGGCGCGGCAGACGCTTGGACGGGCGGGGCCGCCGCCGTTGCGGACGCGTCGCCCTGGGGTTCGTTCTCCTCGGACATCGCCTCACGCAGGGCCTCGAGATCGAGGCGCGGCGGGGAGGCGAGCGGCTGCGCGGCGGCCACTACGGTTCCGCCGTTTCCGGGCGGCGCCGAAGGCGGGGCGCTGTTGGAGAGCACCTGCGCGATCTGGTCTCGCCCAGCGGGCGGCGCGCTACGCTCGGCTGCGACCTGAGGCGGGGCCGGGCGAACTGCAGGGGTGGGCGGAGGCACCTTCGCGGCGGCCTTGGCCGGGGGCTTCACTGGCTTCTCGGCGGCTTTCTTGGGCGCCTTGGTTTCCGTGGACTTGGTTTCGGTCGACCACGCGACGTCCATCGTTTCGACCGCGGTCTGCTTGATCACGGGACGAGCCGACGCGACGAGCATCTGCGAGCCCTTGCGCGTGCGCTCCGTCGAGGCGCCCTCGAGCGCCCGGTAAAGCAGCATGCGCATATGCGCATTGCGGGCCGCTGCGGTCTTGCCGCCGAACACGGCAGCCACGATGTGCTTGTTGTCTGTCTTCACTGAGGAGACGAGATTGAAGCCAGAGGCACGCGTGTAGCCGGTCTTGATGCCGTCCATGCCGGGGAAGCCGTGCATCAGCGTGTTGTGCGAGCGATAGGTCTTGCCGCGGTAGGTGAAGGACGTGAGCGAGAACAGCCGGTAGTGCTTCGGAAAATCGTCCTGAAGCCTGAGCGCCAGCGTGAGCATGTCGCGCGCCGTCGTGATCTGACGGGGGTCCGGCAGGCCCGAGGCGTTGAAGAACAGCGTCGAGCGCATGCCGATCTGCCGCGCCCGCTCTGTCATCATGCGCGAGAAGGCCACCTCGTTGCCGCCGATATGTTCGGCAAGAGCAACCGCCATGTCGTTGGCGGATTTCGTGATGAGCGCCTTGACCGCGTCGAGCACCTCGATCTCGTCGCCCGCTTCCAGCTCGAGCTTGGACGGCGCCACGCCGGCGGCCTTGGTACTGACCTTGATCTTGGTGTCGTAGCTGAGACGGCCCGCTTCGATCTCGCTGAACACCATGTACAGCGTCATCATCTTGGTAAGCGAGGCCGGATGGCGGGGCGCGTCGGCGAATTGCTCGTGCAACACCTTTCCGGTGTTGGCATCGATCACCATGGACGCGGCCTTGTTCTGGGCGCGAGCGCTCTCGGCCGGCAGGACGGCCAGTCCACATACGGCGAGCAGCAGGAGCATCGATCGGATGACGACAGTCGCCAATGAGCCCCCCTTCTCCCGTGTCGCTCGTTGTCGAAAGGTCGAAGCCGGCGCGGCGCGATGCCGGAGCCTCAACCATATCTGAACCGGGCCTCAATGCCTATTCTTCTGGGCCACTTTACGGCCGGCTTCCGTCCACGGCAGGGCAAAATCCCCCGTGGATAGAATGGGCTGCCAACCTAGCCGAGGCTTGCTTCGATAAAGTTAACGTCTCGGTCACGCTTACCACCGGATTAGCCCTTATGTTGCGACGCAACAAAAAGACTTGAAAGAATGGTGCGGTGCGCCTAACGTAATAGGACGTCGTCCGCCGAATATCGCGGCTTCTTCAACCGATTAGCAGCAGTAGGCATCCTAATGACGAACAATTTCCAGGACTTCCAGAAGTTCGGCCAGGTCAACGTCGACACTGCCCTCAAGTTTTTCGGCGATTGGAACAAGGGCTGGCAGGCAATTGCCGCCGAGATCACCGACTACTCCAAGCGCGCGTTCGAGGATGGCACGGCCACCTTCGAGAAGCTCGCCGCGGCCAAGTCCGTCGAGCAGGCCTTCGAGATTCAGGCGAGCTTCGCCAAGCGCGCCTATGACGACTACATCCATCAGATGACTAAGATTGGCAGCCTGTACACCAATATTGCCAAGGACGCGTACAAGCCCGTCGAGAAGGCCTTCCAGAACGGCAGGTAAGGCGGCTCATGGACGTCGGTTTCCGGCTCCGCAGCGACGAAATGAGAGGCCCAGGCGCTCAGCCCTGGGCCTTTTTTATTTGCCGAGGCACCCTACTTTCATTTCGCCCGATTGGTTTGATCAGCTTCATGGACCTTGCATCTCGCCCTCGGGAGGTTGCGAAGGGCATTGCTGGCGCAAGCTAGCTGCGTAACATGTAGTGAGACGAACATGGGACGCCCCCACGGGGGCACGGAACCGATCAAACGACGGGTATGATGACACTAGGACTGAGAATGGCGGGCAAGAACGGCGCCGGGAACGATCGGGGAGGCGAGGAAGGCAAAACGGGCCTCGTCACCAAGACACGGCCCAAGACCAAGAAGCCCTCTCTCTACAAAGTTCTGATCCTCAACGACGACTACACGCCGATGGAATTCGTCGTGCTCGTGCTGGAGAAGTATTTCAGCAAGGGGCGCGAGGAAGCGACTCGCATCATGCTGCACGTGCATCACAAGGGCGTCGGCATTTGTGGGGTCTACACCTATGAGGTCGCCGAGACGAAGGTGACGCAGGTTATGGACTTCTCACGCCAGCATGGCCATCCTCTACAATGCACCATGGAGAAAGAGTAGGTCGAACGTGCCATCCTTCTCGAAGAGCCTTGAATCCTCTCTGCACCGCGCACTCGAGTTCGCCAACGAGCGCAACCACGAATTCGCGACGCTCGAGCATCTGCTCGCCGCCCTCATCGATGACCGCGACGCCGCGGCCGTCATGCGTGCGTGCAACGTGGACCTCGACCAGCTCCGCGCCCGCGTGAGCGAATACCTCGACACCGAGCTTGGCAACCTCGTGCACAAGGGCACCGCCGAAGCGCAGCCGACCACCGGCTTCCAGCGCGTGATCCACCGCGCCGTCGTTCATGTGCAATCTTCCGGACGCGAGGAGGTCACGGGCGCCAACGTGCTCGTCGCCATCTTTGCCGAACGCGAAAGTCATGCCGCGTTCTTCCTGCAGGAGCAGGAGATGACGCGCTTCGATGCAGTTCAGTACATCAGTCACGGCATCGCCAAGCGTGCTGGCATGACGGAGCCGAGAGGAGTGCGCGGCGTGGACGACGAGCAGGCGAGCGAGGCGGGCGAGGAGAAGAAGCCCGGCCAGGATGCGCTCAACACCTACTGCGTCAATCTCAACAAGAAGGCGCGGGAAGGCCGCATCGATCCTCTGATCGGACGCGAGCAGGAGGTGCTTCGCACCATCCAGGTGCTGTGCCGCCGCCAGAAGAACAACCCGCTGTTCGTCGGCGATCCTGGCGTCGGCAAGACCGCCATCGCCGAGGGCCTTGCGCGCAAAATCCTGCGCGGCGAGGTTCCGGAAGTCCTGAAGCACGCCACCATCTTCGCCCTCGACATGGGCGCCCTTCTCGCCGGCACGCGCTATCGCGGCGACTTCGAGGAGCGCCTGAAGGCGGTGATGAAGGAGATCGAGAACTATCCGGGCGCCATCCTGTTCATCGACGAGATCCACACCGTCATCGGTGCGGGCGCGACGTCGGGCGGTGCGATGGATGCCTCGAACCTGCTGAAGCCCGCGCTTCAGTCGGGCACGGTGCGCTGCATCGGCTCGACGACCTACAAGGAGTACCGCCAGCACTTCGAGAAGGATCGCGCGCTCGTCCGCCGCTTCCAGAAGATCGACGTGAAGGAGCCCACGATCGAGGATTCGATCGCCATCCTGAAGGGCCTCAAGCCCTACTTCGAGGAGTTCCACAAGCTCCGCTACACGGGCGAGGCCATCAAGGCCGCCGTGGAGCTGTCGGCGAAGTACATCCACGACCGCAAGCTGCCCGACAAGGCGATCGACGTGATCGACGAGACGGGTGCCTCGCAGATGCTGGTGCCGGAAGCCAAGCGCAAGAAGAAGATCACCGTGAAGGAGGTCGAAGCCACCGTCGCGACCATGGCGCGCATCCCGCCCAAGACCGTGACGAAGTCGGACGCCGAGGTTCTCTCCAACCTGGAGAAGGATCTGAAGCGTCTCGTGTTCGGCCAGAACAACGCCATCGAGGCGCTCTCCGCCGCGATCAAGCTCGCACGCGCGGGCCTTCGCGAGCCGGAGAAGCCCATCGGCTGCTACCTGTTCTCGGGTCCCACGGGCGTTGGCAAGACCGAGGTCGCCAAGCAGTTGGCCGCCCTCATGGGCGTCGAGTTGCTGCGCTTCGACATGTCGGAGTACATGGAGAAGCACACGGTCTCGCGGCTCATCGGCGCGCCTCCCGGCTACGTTGGCTTCGATCAGGGCGGTCTCCTGACCGACGGCATCGACCAGCATCCGCACAGCGTGCTGCTGCTGGACGAGATCGAGAAGGCGCATCCGGATCTGTTCAACATCCTGCTGCAGGTGATGGACCACGGAAAGCTCACCGACCACAACGGCAAGCAGGTGGACTTCCGCAACGTCATCCTGATCATGACGACGAACGCCGGTGCGAGCGACATGGCGCGCCCGCCGATGGGCTTCAACCGCGAGAAGCGGGAGGGCGAGGACACAGAGGCCGTGAACCGTCTGTTCACGCCCGAGTTCCGCAACCGTCTCGATGCGGTGATCCCCTTCGCCGGCCTCCCGCCGTCGGTCATCGCCAAGGTGGTCGAGAAGTTCATCTTCCAGCTCGAGGCGCAACTCGCGGATCGCGGCGTCACCATCGAGCTGTCGGAAGGCGCCCAGAAGTGGATCGGCGAGAAGGGCTACGACGAGAAGTTCGGCGCCCGGCCGCTGGCCCGCGTCATCCAGGAGCACATCAAGAAGCCGCTGGCGGATGAGCTTCTGTTCGGCAAGCTCGAGAATGGCGGCACCGTGAAGGTGCTGGTGCAAGGCAAGGGCGAGGAGAGCAAGCTCACGCTCGAGGTCGTGCCAGCCGATCCCTCGAAGAAGCCGCGTCCGAAGGACGACGAGGACGAGGATGATGACGAGCCGACCGAAGCGGCCCTTGTCGAGGCTACGCCGCCCCGCAAGGCGCTTCCCGGTCCGAAGGACAAGAAGGAGAAGGCCTCCCGTTCGTCCGGCGGCGCTGTCCCGAGCGTGCCGAGGAAGAAGGAGGAGTAGAACGCTCCTCCGCCACACAAACAAAACGCCGCGAAGCTTGGGCTTCGCGGCGTTTTTCATTTCTGACCTTGAGACGCCAACAGCGCCGTAGTCCTCGTTTGGCAGGCCGCTAGATCTCGACGCAGATCTTGCCGAAGTGCTGCTGCGTCTCCTCGTAACGGAAGGCATCCGCGAGGCCCGCGAGCGGAAACGTCTTGTCGATCACCGGCCGGATGCCGGTCGCATCGAGGCCGCGCACCATGTCGAGCTGATGCTGGCGGCTGCCCACGATGATGCCCTGCAGCTTGATCTGCTTGGCCATCAGCGCGAGCGTCGGCACTTCGCCCTTCACGCCGGTCAGGATGCCGATCATCGAGATGTGTCCGCCGATGCGGCTCGCCACGATCGACTGCGCGAGCGTGCCCGGCCCGCCGATCTCGAGCACATGGTCCACGCCGCGCTTTCCGGTCCAGTTGCGCACCGTGCGGCCCCACTCGGGATCGGACTTGTAGTTGACGGTGAAATCCGCCCCGAGTGACCGCGCGCGCTCGAGCTTCGCATCCGACGAGGAGGTGATGGCCACCGTCGCGCCCATGGCCTTCGCCATCTGCAACGCAATGATCGCGACGCCGCCCGTGCCGAGCAGCAGCACGCTGTCACCGGCCTTGATGCCGCCTTCCACCACGAGCGCGCGCCAAGCCGTCAGGCCCGCGCACGGCAACGTGGCAGCCTCCGCGTGGCTCCAGCCCTTGGGAGCGTGCGTGAACCACTGGTAGGGCGTCACCACGGCCTCGCGGGCATAGCCGTCGATGCCGTCACCCGGAACGTAGGAAAAGTTGCCGTGCGGGTCGGTGCCGTCCAGCCAGAGAGGAAAGAAGCCGGAGATGACGTGATCGCCGACCGCGAACTCGGTCACGCCTTCGCCGATAGCTTCGACGACGCCCGCGCCGTCAGACATCGGAATGCGCCCGTCGGGCACGGGAATGGCGCCGGCCGCGACCGCGTAGTCGTGATAATTGAGAGAGCTCGCGTGGAGCCTGACGCGGATCTGCCCCGCGCCCGGCTGCCCCGGGTCCTCGATCTCGGCGAGTTTCAGGTGGTCGAGGTTCTGCGGCCGCCCGACTTTGATGGCTTTCATGTAAAGGGTATCCCCGTTTTGGCGTTTCTCTCCCGAAAGCCTAGACGTAGGTTGCCCCCACCCTTATTGCCACCTGCACCAAAGGCCGAAAACGCAGCCGGCCGATCATGAGGACGCCGCTGCCGGACTATGCGGCAGCGACTGGTCTGCAGGGTGATTACTCCGCCGCGGCCTTCGTGTACCCGTACTTCTCGTTGAGCTTGTTGATGAGGTCGGCGGCGGCCTTCGGGATGTTGGTGCCCGGGCCGAAGATGGCTTCCGCGCCCGCCGCATAAAGCTCTTCGTAGTCGTGCGGCGGGATCACGCCGCCCACCACCACCATGATGTCCTCGCGTCCATCCTTGGCGAGGGCGCGCTTGAGCTCAGGCACGAGCGTCAGATGGCCCGCCGTCATGGTCGAGACGCCGATCACGTGCACGTCGTTCTCGACGGCCTGGCGCGCGGCTTCGTCGGGCGTTGCGAACAGCGGCCCGATATCGACGTCGAAGCCGAGATCGGCGAACGCCGAGGCGATCACCTTCTGGCCGCGGTCGTGGCCGTCCTGGCCCATCTTGGCGATGAGAATGCGCGGGCGCCGCCCGTCGAGCTTCTCGAATGCCGCCGCCATCTGGATCACCGAGCCGACATCGTCGTTCATGGCTCCCGCCTCCGATCTGTAAACGCCCGAGATGGCGCGAACCTCTGCGCGATGCCGGGTGAACACCTTCTCCATCGCTTCCGACATCTCGCCGACGCTCGCCTTGGCGCGCGCCGCCTTCACGCAGAGGTCGAGCAGGTTCGCGTTGCCTGCCGCGCCGTTGGTCAGCGCCTGCAGCGCCGCCTGCGCCTCGGCTTCGTTGCGCTCGCCGCGCAGCCGCTTGAGCTTGGCGATCTGCTGCTCGCGCACGGAGTTGTTGTCGACCTTGAGCAGGTTGATCTTGAGGTCTTCCGTCGTCAGCAGCTTGTTGACGCCGACGATCGTCTGCTTGCCACTGTCGATGCGCGCCTGCGTGCGGGCGGCCGCTTCCTCGATGCGGATCTTGGGAATACCCGCCGCGATGGCCTTCGCCATGCCGCCGAGCTTCTCCACCTCGTCGATGTGCTTCTTGGCCTTGAGCGCCAGCTCGTAGGTGAGCCGCTCGATGAAGTGGCTGCCGCCCCACGGATCGATCGGCCGCGTGGTGCCGCTCTCCTGCTGGATGAGAAGCTGCGTGTTGCGGGCAATGCGCGCCGAGAAGTCAGTCGGCAGCGCGATCGCCTCGTCGATGCCATTGGTGTGCAGCGACTGCGTGTGGCCTTGCGTCGCCGCCATGGCCTCGATGCAGGTGCGCGTCGCGTTGTTGAAGATGTCCTGCGCGGTCAGGCTCCAGCCAGAGGTCTGGCAGTGCGTTCTGAGCGAAAGCGAGCGCTGATCCTTGGGCGCGAACTCCTTCTTGATCAGTTCCGCCCAGAGCAGACGCGCGGCCCGCATCTTGGCGATCTCCATGAAGTAGTTCATGCCGATCGCCCAGAAGAACGAAAGGCGCGGCGCGAACTTGTCGATGTCGAGGCCGCCTGCAACGCCCGCGCGCGCATACTCGATGCCGTCCGCGATGGTGTAGCCGAGCTCGAGGTCCGCCGTCGCGCCCGCTTCCTGCATGTGATAGCCGGAGATCGAGATCGAGTTGAACTTCGGCATATTGGCCGAGGTGTAGGCGAAGATGTCCGACACGATCCGCATCGAAGGCTCGGGCGGATAGATGTAGGTGTTGCGCACCATGAACTCTTTGAGGATGTCGTTCTGGATGGTGCCCGCGAGCTTAGAGGCGGGCACGCCCTGCTCCTCGCCCGCCACGATGAAAAGCGCCAGCACCGGCAGCACGGCGCCGTTCATGGTCATGGAGACGGTCATCTCCGAGAGCGGGATGCCGTCGAACAGCGTGCGCATGTCGTAGATGCTGTCGATGGCGACGCCCGCCATGCCAACGTCGCCGCGCACGCGGGGATGGTCGGAATCGTAGCCGCGGTGCGTCGCGAGATCGAAGGCGACCGACAGGCCCTTCTGTCCGGCCGCGATGTTGCGCCGGTAGAACGCGTTCGAATCCTCGGCCGTCGAGAAGCCCGCGTACTGGCGAATGGTCCACGGCTGGGTGACGTACATGGTGGGGTAGGGGCCGCGCACGAACGGCGCGATGCCCGGCCAGGTGTCGAGGAAGTCGAGTCCGGCCGTGTCGCCCTCGGTATAGACCTGCTTGACCGGAATGCCTTCCGGCGTCGTGAACACCTCGCCTTCGCCGGCGGCTTCAGCCGGGCCAGCCGCCGTGCGGGTGCCTTCGAGCGCGATCTTGGTGAAATCCGGAATGGTGATCATACCTTTAGCCATCTCTTGCTGGGCTCAGTAGGGCAATGGGCGACGACAAGTCTAATCAAGTCGGCGGCAGGATTGAACCTCGGGTTTCGCCGAGAGGAGCGCCGCGTCCGGCCAATAGCCAGAACGCCAGTCCGCCGGCCGCGCCCGAAAGCGCGTGGTAAACGCTCATGCTGGCAATTGCCGCCGCGACGAGAGCGAGGTCGGAGGGCGCGAAAACGCCCATGAAGGGCACAAACCACAGGACAGCGGCGAGCGCCCCGAGGACAACGTAGCCGGTTGGGCCGCGGCGCCCGCCGAGCAGGTGGCGCCCTGCGAGCAGGGCCGGGATCCCGGGCAAGAGCGCATAGGCGAGCCCGGCGGGGATCAGCCCGGGAAGCTCGAACAGTCCCTGCCCGAACACGAGCAGGAGGCCGGTCGCGCCAGCCGCGAGCGAGGCCACGGCCGCCGCGGCGAGACGCTGAAGCGCGCCTTCTTTCGCTCGGCCGCCGGATGTCCGCGCCGTCGTTGCCTCGAGACTGCTCATGACGTGACGCCGAGCTTCTGCTGAAGGCCGGTGAGGGTCTGCACGGCGTCCGCGCCAGAGAACAGGAACTGGTCGACGCCCGCAGCCTTGAGCGCTGCTTCCTTGTCGCCCGGCCGCCCGGCCATCAGCACGAGCTTTGCCCCGGCGGTCTTGAGCGCCTTGGCGGTCGCCTCCGCGTGCTCGGCGTAGAGGGCGTCGGAGGAGCAGATGCAGGCAGTCGTTGCGCCGGAGGCGGCGAAGGCCTTGGCGGCTTCCTCGGCCGAGGCATAGCCATCGGTCGTCAGAACGGAGATACCGCCCGCGGCCAGGTAGTTCTTGATCCACGTCGAGCGCGCCGTGTGGTCGATCACCTGGCCGAGGCTCGCCAGGAACACGACCGGCGTCTTGCCGGAGCGCTTGGTGTAGGCATCGGCGGCATCGCGCAGCGCCTCGAACGGCTCAGCCAGGCGGTGCGGTGCGAGGGGGCGCACGGCCTGCTTCCACGTGACGGGCGAAGCCGCCTCGCGCGGCGCAACGGTCACGCCGTCGTCGCCCAGCAGCGGGAACGCCGAGACGCCCGTGAGATCGGAGCGGCCCGTCGCGATTGCCTTGGCACGCGCCGAGGCATCGGCCGCGATCTTGTCCTGCACAAAGCCCTGCTCGAGCGCGGCGAGGATACCGCCCTTGCTCTCGATCTCCTGCAGCAGGCCCCACGCCGTCTTGGCCACCTCGTCCGTGAGGGATTCGATGTACCAGGAGCCGCCCATCGGATCGAGCACGCGGCCGAGCCACGACTCTTCCTGCAGCACGATCTGGATATTGCGGGCGCAGCGCCGCGCGAAATCGTCTGCTTCGCCGAGCGCGGCGGTGAACGGCAGAACCGTGATTGCGTCCGCGCCGCCAAGCACCGCGCCCGCGCAGCAGAGCGTCGAGCGCAGCATGTTGGTCCACGGATCGCGCTGCGCCATCACGCGGAACGAGGCGCGCGCCGCGATGTGCAGGTTGGCAGCCGCGTCGCCTGCGCCCGAGGCGTCCGCGATGCGCCAGATGAGGCGGCGCGCGGCGCGCAGCTTCGCGACGGTGGCGAAGAGGTCGGTATCGGCGGAGACGGCGAACGAGATTTGCTTGAGCGCCTCGGACGGCGAAACGCCGGCAGCCTCGAACGCCCGGAGATAGGCGATGAGCGTCGCGCCGAGCGCGGCGAGTTCGTAAGCCTCGGTCGCCCCGGCTTCATGGTAGATCGTGGCGTCCACGCGCACGGTGCGCGACAGCGGCGCCTTTGCGGCAGCTTCGCGCGCGAGCGCGATCGCATCGGCGAGCGCCTGCTCCAGGGAAACGGGCAGCGCGCCCCAGCGGGCGAGCGAGCCAATCGGATCGAGACCGAAAAGCACCTGCGCCGATTGCGCAGGGATGCCGAGGCCGGAGAGCGATGCGAGCAGATGGCGGGCGGCATCGGGAGCCCCGAGTCCGGCGTTGAGCTCCACCGGCGCGAGATCGAGGCGCATCCCCGAGAGGAGAGTCGTCATGTCGGCCGCGCTCTTGACGCGGCAGCCCGTCTGCCCGGGGGCTTCGACGTCGACCAGGATGCCGTTGCTGCCGCCTTCGAGCTCGGTGAGGATCTGCGTGTTGGCGCGTGCGGGATCCAGCGCACTGATCCGCTGGCGGATCTCCCAGCCGAGGCCGCGAACGGTGGAGGCCGCGCCGCGTGTGAAAGGCGCCTGGCCGGGGATCGCCGCCTGCAGCTCGGGAACGCCGTTGCTGCGCACGTAGATGGGCTCCACCCTGATCCCGTCGGCGGTGCGCGTTACGAGCTTCTTCTCGAAATCGGCGCCCTTGATCGCCTTATCGACGAGGGCCAGCCACTGCTCGCGGGTTGCTGCTTCGAAATCTGACGCAAGGGGTGTTGCAGAAACGCCCTGGGCAGGGTTAGCGGCCGTCATGTGGATTTCGGTCCTCCGTTGATCGGGCGGGTTTTTTCTGAAGCACCGCGGTGGGGTCTCTTCCTTGCGTGATTTCTATAGGGAAAAGCGTTCGCGCGCGCACGCAGAAAGCGGTTTTTGTGACGAAACCGCGACGGTTCGGCGCGCCTGAATTAGCGATCTTGCGGTGCCCGGAGCAACCGCGCCAACGGAATTTCCCCAGCTTGACGAGGAGGCTCATGCAACTGAATTTGCAATGAGACCAGAGCCATGCAAAGAGGGCCAAAGGTGCAGAGGGACCCGAGTCGGCCGACCGGCGTTCTGGCTGAAGTTGGGTTTGCGCCGGTCGCGGATGTCAATTCGGAGAGCGGGATGAGCCAGTCGGTGCTTGCGGACGGAAAGATCTTTATCGGCAAGAGCACGAAGCCCGAATACCTCGAGTTGCGCTTCGCAAACCGCCACGGCCTCATCACGGGCGCCACCGGCACCGGTAAAACGGTAACGTTGCAGGTTCTGGCGGAAGGGTTTTCCGCCGCCGGCGTTCCCGTTTTTGCGGCCGACATCAAAGGCGACCTCTCGGGCTTGGCCGCCGTCGGCGAGCCCAAGGACTTCCTGGTCAAGCGCGCAGCCGAGGTGGGCCTCGACGGCGACTGGAAGCAGCGCGCCTACCCCACCATCTTCTGGGACGTGTTCGGCAAGGAAGGCCATCCGATCCGCGCCACCGTGCTGGACATGGGTCCGCTCCTGCTGTCGCGCATGCTGGAGCTCAACGAGGTGCAGGAAGGCGTGCTCAACATCGCCTTCCGCGTGGCCGCCGACGAGAAGATCCCGATCCTCGACCTCAAGGATCTCCGCGCCATCATCTCGAATGTCGCCGAGCGCTCGAAGGAGCTGGTTCAGAAATACGGCAACGTGGCGACGACCTCCGTCGGCGCCATCCAGCGCCGCCTGCTGGTGCTGGAGGAGCAGGGCGCCGACCAGTTCTTCGGCGAGCCCTCGCTCGACATCAAGGATTTCATGCGCGTCGCGCCCGACGGTCGCGGCGTCGTGAGCATTCTCGCGGCCGACAAGCTGATGGAGAAGCCGCGCCTCTACACCACGTTCCTGCTCTGGATGCTGACCAAGCTGTGGCAGACGCTGCCCGAGGCGGGCGACCTGCCGAAGCCCAAGCTCGTCTTCTTCTTCGACGAGGCGCATCTGCTGTTCAACGAGGCGCCGAAGGCATTGCTCGAACGTATCGAGCAGATTGCGCGACTCATTCGTTCCAAGGGCGTCGGCGTCTATTTCATCACCCAGAACCCGCTCGACGTGCCGAACTCGGTTTCGGCCCAGCTCGGCAACCGCGTCCAGCACGCACTGCGCGCGTTCACGCCCCAGGAGCAGAAGGCGGTGAGGGCAGCCGCCGAAACGTTCCGCAAGAACCCCGCCCTCGACACCGAGCGCGTGATCCTTGAGCTTAAGGTCGGCGAGGCGCTGGTCTCGACTCTCGAAAACAAGGGTGAGCCCTCCATCGTCCAGCGCACGCTGATCCGTCCGCCCGAAGGCCGCGTCGGCCCCGTCTCCGCCGACGAGCGGCTGAGCGTCGTCGAGTACAGCCCAGTCTACGGCAAGTACGAGGAGGCGATCGATCGCGAGAGCGCGCACGAGATCCTCACCAAGCGCGCCGACAAGACGGCCGAGGAAGCCGGCGCCGGCAGCGGCGGAGGATGGGGTGACATCATCTTCGGTGGCGGCGGCGCGAGCGGATCGGGCGGCACCGGAAAGGGCCGTCCGCGTCAGGGCATGGGCGAGATGATCGGGCGGGATCTTCAGCGCTCGATATCGCGGACCATCGCCACCACGATCAAGAACATCATCGTGAAGTCGATTACGGGCCGCAGCCGCTGAGAGAGAGGCTGCGCGAACGAGGAGAGTGGGTTGCGTAGCAAGGGCGTCGAGACGCCGTTTAAGCTGCGAGGCTCGAGGAAACAGACATGGCACGCATCCTCATCTGTCATGTGCCAAAAGACGGAAGCGTCGCCAGAGACCTGGGAGCCGCGCTCATGGGGCGCGGTCACTTCGTCTCGTTCGATGGCGAGCCTGACACGCTGCGCCCGGAGCGCGCCTCGCGTCTCAGGCAGTTCGAGGCCGTGATCGTCGTCTGGACGGAAACCTCCGCCCAGAGCAACGGCCTGGCGGAAATTGCGCGTGAGACGCTGCCTCTCAATCTCCTGATCCCCGTCCGCGCGGACGATCTGGAGACGTCGCGGCTGCCGCTCATGTTCCGCAAGCTCAATATGCTGGCCCCGCGCGATGTCGATGGCATCGCGCGCCTTGTCGCGCGGCTGAGCACGGCGGCCTCGTCTCTGCGCGACATGGCCGAGCGCGAGCAGATAAGGCGCTCCGCCGCCCCCGCGCAGCACGCGCCCGAGCAGCCGCGTACCTCCGCCCGTCCGCCGCCTCTCCCGAAGGCGCCGGATCGTACCGCCGCCGGCGGCTCTTCCGATCGCTATGCCGCAAAGCCCATCGTCGAGCCCGCCATGGCCCGGCGCGCCCGGCCTCTGTTCGATCTGCCGGAGGTCGAGGCGGATCTTGCCTCCGTCGTGCCGCGGCGAGATTTCGCGCTGGAGCCTCCGCGCGTCCGCGATCCGGCTCCCCCGCAGCGTCCTGTCGCGCGTGCGCCGCAGGATCGCCCCACCGCTCCGGTCGTCACGGCCGAGGATCTGGCGAAGGCGGTCGACAACGGCCTGCTCGTTTACCATATCCCCGAGGCCATGTGGCTGGGCGTGCCCACGACGGTCGAGCTGACGCTGGGGCGAGACATTCTCGCGGGCCTCATGCAGGCGGAGGTCGGGCACGGCGGCATCGCTGGCGAGGACCGCCAGAGCGTTGAGACCTTGTCAGTCAGCCTCTACGGCAATGCGGACGCGTTCGAGATCGAGCGTCAGTCCGAGCGCACCCAATTCGTCAGTACGAGATACGCGCAGTCCGTTCGTGATCCGGCGACCTTTGGGCGCTGGGCGTGGCTCGTCACGCCGCGCGCGGCCGGCCCTTATGAGCTCGTGGTGAGGATCTCGGCGCTCCTGCGCGATCATCACGGCGTGCCGGCGCCCGTGGCGCTGCCGGATCGCCGCTTCGGGATCGAAATCCGGGTTCCGCAAGGTGAGAGCCTCGTCTCCGCGCTTGCTGGCTGGCATCGCCGCTGAGCGGACAAAGAAAAAGCGCGGGCCCTTTCGGGTCCCGCGCTTCAGAACGAAGGAAGCGGCCCTGCGCGTTAGCCGGCCAGCTCTTCCACGTGCTCCCAGTTGACGAGATTGTCGAACCAGGCCTCGAGATACTTCGGGCGCGCGTTGCGATAGTCGATGTAATAGCTGTGCTCCCACACGTCGACGCCGAGGATCGGCTGCGCGCCGTGCATCAGCGGGTTCTCGCCGTTGGGCGTCTTGGTCACTTCGAGCTTGCCATCCTTGATGGCGAGCCAGGCCCAGCCCGAGCCGAACTGCGTCACGCCGGCGTTGATGAAGTCGGCGCGCACCTTGTCGAAGCCGCCGTAGCCGTCCACCAGCTTCTGGATCGAGCCCGGAAGCTTGTTGCCGCCGCCGCCCTTCTTCATCCACTTCCAGAAGTGGATGTGATTGTAGTGCTGGCCAATGTTGTTCACGAGCGGCTGGTTCTTGCCGTCATAAGCGGCCTTGCAGATCTCCTCGATCGACTTGCCCTCAAGGCCCGACCCGACGATCAGCTTGTTGCCGTTGTCCACGTAGGCCTGATGATGCTTGTCGTGATGGAACTGCAGCGTCTCGGCCGACATATAGGGGGCCAGGGCATCATACGCGTAGGGAAGTTCGGGGAGCTTGAAAGTCACGGCGGGATACTCCGTCTAGGGCGCGTCCGAAAAGGAGCACGACATTAAGTAAGGACGTGGGGCCGGCACGCCATTCAGGGAAGAAGGAGCGGACCAGCCTTTGGCGGCGTTCAGTTCGCCCAATGCCTACCGGCTCAGGAGGTTCCATTCAAGCTTTGTCATGGAGAATACGGTCGGCGGACCGGAAGGCCCCTGTTGGGCCCAAAAAGATAGGGGTGCACCGACCCTGAACGGTGCACCCCCGTGGATCACGCCGGGGAAGATAGGATCTCAGGGTAAGGGCACGTTAGCCCCCGTCCGCTGAACCGGTTCTGAATGGCGCATTCACCTGCGGTTCATTGTTGTGGCGATTTTGGGCCCGGCGGCTGCAAAGCGGCAGAAAGCCCCGCGGGCGCGACGGAAGTTTCGTCCCAGTCCGTCTTCCACTAGGACTAGTGGCACATATATCAGTCGGACCGGCCAAAGCGATGAAAAGACCTTTCAGCTCCCTGTTCACCCTTGCGGTCCCCGTGGCCGCGCTCGGTCTTGCCGTTGTATGGATGCTGGGCCTCAACACGCGCACCGCCGGCAATATCGTCTACGATACGGTGCCTGCCTCCAAGGGACAGATCCGCAAGATCGTCTCCACCTCCGGTCCCGTGCGCGCCCTCGTGACCGTGAGCGTCGGCTCGCAGCTCTCCGGGCAGGTCGACGACGTCCGGGTCGATTTCAATAGCGAGGTTAAGCCGGGCGACATCCTGGCAACGCTCGATTCCAAGACGTTCGCGGCGAAGGTCGAGCAGGCCAAGGCAGACCTCGCCGCCGCAGAGGCCGCGCTTGCGAACCAGGAAGCGGCGATGCAGAAATCCAAGGCCGTGTTGCAGGCTGCGGAAACGAACGTCGCGCGCCAGGAGGCCTTGGCCGAGAAGCGCCTGTCGCCCCAGCTGACCTACGAGACGGCGTTGCGTGACCGCGACGTCGCGAAGGCGGACATCGCCGTGGCCGAGGCGCAGGTCGCGAGCGCACGCGCAACCATCCAGCAGCGCAAGGCCGCCCTCGATCAGGCGTCCATCGATCTCGAGCGTGCGGAGATTCGCTCGCCCATCGACGGCACGGTGATCTCCCGCACCGTCGATCCCGGCCAGACGGTTGCCGCGAGCCTGCAGGCGCCCGAGCTGTTCAAGATCGCCCAGGATCTCTCCCGCATCCGCATCGAGGCCCAGGTGAACGAGGCCGACGTAGGTGCCGTCGCGGAAGGCAATGCAGCGACGTTCACCGTCGACGCCTATCCCGATCGGCAGTTCGAAGGCCGCGTCACCCAGGTGCGCCTAGCCGCCACCGAAATCAGCAGCGTCGTCACCTATACCGTGATCATCGAAGCCGCCAACGATGGCCGCAAGCTGTTTCCCGGCATGACGGCCAACGTTATGATCATTTCCGCCACCCGCGATGGCGTGCTGCGCGTCTCGAACGATGCGCTTCGTTTCAAGCCCAAGATCCCCCGTGCCGATACGCAGGGCCGCGGCGCCAATCGCGGTTCGGGCGGCGGAGACCGCACCGGCCGCATGCTGGAGCGCCTCAACACCGAGGTCGGCCTGACCGACGAGCAGCAGACGGCCGTCAAGGACGCACTCGCCAAGCTCGGCCAGGAGACGCGCGACAGCGCCCAGGGCGGCGGTCTCATGTCCGGCCCCGGCGATCCGATCGTGTTCCGCCAGAAGGCGACCGCGCGCATCGAGCAGGCGCTCGGCCCCACGATGACTGAGGATCAGCGCATCAAGTTCCAGCGCTGGAAGGACGGCCGCGAGACTGCCCGCTTCGCAACGGTATGGGTGCTCGGAAAGACTGGAGTGCCCGAGCGGCGCAACATCCGCACCGGCATTGCCGACGACCAGTTCATCGAGGTTCTGGGCGGCGATCTCAAGGAAGGCGAGCCCGTCATCTTGCGTGGCCGGGACGTGAAGTCATGACCGTGATCGAAAGATCTCCGTCATCGGTCCCGGGGCGCGAGGGGGCTTCGTCCGCAACGCCCCTCATCTCGGCCCGCGACCTGAGCAAGATCTATCGGGTGGGAGAGCAGGACCTCGTTGCCCTCGACAAGGTGTCGCTCGATATCGCGGCTGGAGATTTCGTGGCGATCATGGGGCCCTCCGGCTCCGGCAAGTCGACCATGATGAACCTCATCGGCGCGCTCGACGTGCCGACCTCTGGAAACCTCGTGATCGACGGACGCGACATCGGCAGCCTCTCCGCCGACGAGCTTGCCGATCTCAGGAACCGCTCGATCGGCTTCGTTTTCCAGCAGTTCAATTTGCTGCCGCGCACCAGCGCACTGAAACAGGTCATGCTGCCGCTTCTCTACGCGCACCCCCGTCCCGAGAACATGGAGGAGATGGCGCGCCGCCGGCTGGAGCAGGTGGGGCTGGCAAGCCGCATGGACCACACGCCACGCCAGCTTTCAGGCGGCCAGCAGCAGCGCGTCGCCATCGCGCGCGCCATCGTAAACAATCCGAAGATCCTGCTTGCCGACGAGCCGACCGGCGCCCTCGACACCAAGACGTCGGAAGAGATCATGCAGGTCTTCACGGCGCTGAACCGAGAAGGCATCACCGTCGTTCTTGTCACCCATGAGCCGGAGATCGCGCTCTGGGCCGGGCGGCGCATTACGTTTCGCGATGGCCGCATCATCGACGACGTTCGGCAGACGCCGATCACCGCAGCCGCACCTCCGCCAGCCGGAGGCCAGCCGCAATGAACATGTGGGACTCGGTGCTGATCGCCGTCAACGCGCTGCGCGTCAATCTTCTGCGCTCCGTGCTCACCACGCTCGGCATCGTCATAGGCGTGGCGTCCGTCATCATCCTGGTGGCCGTCGGCACCGGTGCATCCAGCGAGGTGGACCGCCAGATCAAGGCTCTCGGCACCAACATGCTGGTGGTTTTTCCGGGATCGAGCCGCGTGCTCGGGCGCTCCCAGGGCGCCGGCACCGATATCCCGCTCTCGGAGGGAGACGTGACGGCCATCCGCGACAAGGTGCCGGGCGTCGTGGCCGTCTCGGGCCAGATCACCGAAACCGCCCCTATCGTGCGCGGCAACACCAACTGGACCACGACGATCAGCGGCGTTCATGCGGAGTATGGCTTCATTCGCGACTGGCCGGTGGAAAGCGGCCGCGAGCTCGAGGCGAACGACGTCAGGAGCGGAGCCAAGGTGGCGATCATCGGCAAGACGGTTGCCCAGGAGATCTTCGCCGGCGAGAACCCGGTCGGGGCGGCCGTTCGCATCAAGAACGTTCCCTTCGAGGTGGTCGGCGTTCTCACGTCCAAAGGTCAATCGGCCATGGGTCGCGACCAGGACGATATCGTCCTCATTCCCATTTCGACGGCCCGCGCCCGCATTTCCGGAAAGAGCCAGATTCAAAACGACAGGGTCGGGCAGATCTATGTGAAAATCGACACCGATAGCGATCTGGCCGTCGCGCAGGAGGATATCGAAAACCTGCTGCGGCAGCGCCGCAAAACAACGCGTGGCGCCGAGAATACCTTTTCTGTCCGCAATCTCTCCGAAACCATGAAGGCGAGAACGGAGGTGCTCACCACGATGAGCTACCTGCTGGCCGCCACCTCCGTCATTTCGCTCATCGTCGGTGGTATCGGCATCATGAATATCATGCTGGTGTCGGTGACGGAGCGCACGCGCGAGATCGGCCTCAGAATGGCGGTCGGAGGCCGCCGGCGGGATATCCTGCTCCAGTTTCTGGTCGAAGCCGTTTCCCTTTGCCTGTTGGGAGGGCTGATCGGCGTGGCCATTGGCGTTTCCGCCTCCACCATCATCGCTTTCGTGGCGGATTGGCCGGTTCTCGTCTCCCCGGCGGTGCTCGGCGGCGCCATGGCCGCGGCGGCGGCAACCGGAATATGTTTCGGATTGTTTCCGGCGCGGCGTGCCGCCCATCTTAATCCGATTGATGCGCTGCGAAGCGAATAGAGCGGTTTGCTATTCTTCTTCGCCTTGACGAAACCGCCGGAAATCTTTTACTGAACGGCACTGCGATGCGGCAGAACACTCTGCTTGGTCGCAACGTATTTCTCACCCGCGCAAGTTGCGAAAGTTTGTGGGCGTCCCTTTCATCAAGGACAGCTTTTTATCCATTTTGCAGATTTCGCATGCGTAGCGGAATTTGTCGCTCTATAAAGCGCCTATCGAACAGCCTTTGTGCGGCCTGGACGACGCATCAACGGAGTAACTAATGGCAAGCATCAACTACGATAAGATGTCGGTGAAGGAGCTGACGGATCACATTGCGCGCGCGCAGAAGGCGCTGAACGCGGCAAAGGATCGAGAGCGCTCCGAGCTGAAGCACAAGATTGCGTCTTTGGCTGAAAATGCGGGCTTTTCTGTTGGTGAGCTGTTCGGTGCGCGCGGCCGCGGCAAGGCCGTCGCCGTTAAGTACATGAACCCCGACAACCGCTCCGAGACCTGGACCGGCCGTGGCCGCAAGCCGAATTGGCTGGTGGCAAAGCTGAGCAAGGGTGCGAAAATCACCGATTTCGCTGTCTGATTTTTCTTGGTCGTAGAAGAGATTTAACGTGCGCCGCCGTAACCTCATTCGAAGGTCGGCGGCGCGTCGCTTTTAATGCGGCTCCTCGCGGCGATTGGACGCATAAGGAACATTGCGGAGCCGTCGAGTTGCTCTCGGATTGGCCACCCCCTTGGCAGGGCTGGCTGCGGATACAAGGACTCCGAAATAAAGGACGGGTTGGAGCATAAAAAGCGCGGGTATTTTTTACTCCGCCGACAAGGCGAGATGGCCATACTTCGGCCGCGCCCATTTCGGATCTGATCCACCCCACCCAGGGCTCGCGCATTGCCGGCTCAAGCAGGCCGGAAACGCCGAAGCGGGGACCGCCGGTAGGGCTCTCGAAAGAACGTTTAGCACTCACCGCTTGACACTGCTAGTACCCGTCCTCATATAGGCGCTGCGCAACGGGCGATCCTCCCTGACAGGACGCTGGCGCGTGCAACCTTCCAGGCGGCGACACCCGACCGTCCGCGGAATTTCTGCACAATATCAACAATTTCGTATCATGAGGGTTTACCCATGAAGTTCCGTCCCTTGCATGACCGCGTTGTCGTGAAGCGCGTCGAAGAGGACACCAAGACCGCTGGCGGCATCATCATTCCCGACACGGCCAAGGAAAAGCCCCAGCAGGGCGAAGTCGTCGCTGTCGGCCCTGGCGCCCGCGATGACCAGGGCAAGATCGTTGCCCTCGAGGTGAAGCCCGGTGACCGCGTTCTGTTCGGCAAGTGGTCCGGCACCGAGGTCAAGATCGACGGCGAGGATCTCCTCATCATGAAGGAGAGCGACATCCTCGGCATTCTCGAAGGCAAGTCGTCGGCCAAGAAGGCTGCTTAATCGAAATCCCCCCAAATTTCTAACGGAGTGCCAAAGATGGCAGCTAAAGACGTAAAGTTTTCGCAGGACGCTCGCGAGCGCATGCTGCGCGGTGTCGACATCCTCGCCAACGCGGTGAAGGTGACGCTCGGCCCCAAGGGCCGCAACGTCGTGATCGAGAAGAGCTTCGGCGCCCCCCGCATCACCAAGGACGGCGTGACGGTCGCCAAGGAGATCGAGCTCGAGGACAAGTTCGAGAACATGGGTGCGCAGATGCTGCGCGAGGTCGCGTCCAAGACCGCTGATCTCGCTGGCGACGGCACCACCACCGCCACCGTTCTCGCTCAGGCGATCGTCAAGGAAGGCGCCAAGTCGGTTGCAGCCGGCGCCAACCCGATGGACCTGAAGCGCGGCATCGACCTCGCTGTCCAGGCCGTCGTCGACGAGCTCAAGGCCAAGGCGAAGAAGGTCACCTCCAACGACGAGATCGCCCAGGTCGGCACCATCTCCGCCAACGGCGACACCGAGATCGGCGCCAAGATCGCCGAGGCCATGAAGAAGGTCGGCAACGAGGGTGTCATCACCGTCGAAGAGTCGAAGAGCCTCGAGACCGAGCTCGACGTCGTCGAGGGTATGCAGTTCGATCGCGGCTACCTCTCGCCCTACTTCATCACCAACGCCGACAAGATGATCGCGGAGCTCGACAGCCCGTACATCCTCATCCACGAGAAGAAGCTCTCGGGCCTCCAGGCCATGCTGCCCGTGCTTGAGGCTGTGGTTCAGACCGGCAAGCCGCTCCTCATCATCGCTGAGGACGTCGAGGGCGAGGCGCTTGCCACGCTCGTCGTCAACAAGCTGCGCGGCGGCCTCAAGGTCGCGGCCGTCAAGGCTCCGGGCTTCGGCGATCGCCGCAAGGCCATGCTCGAGGACATCGCGATCCTCACCGGCGGCACCGTGATCTCCGAGGACCTCGGCATCAAGCTTGAGACCGTGACGCTCGACATGCTCGGCCGCGCCAAGCGCGTGTCGATCGACAAGGAAAACACCACCATTGTCGACGGCTCGGGCAAGAAGGCCGACATCGAGGCCCGCGTGAAGCAGATCAAGGCTCAGATCGAGGAGACCTCGTCTGACTATGATCGCGAGAAGCTGCAGGAGCGCCTTGCCAAGCTCGCTGGCGGCGTGGCCGTCATCAAGGTCGGCGGCGCCACTGAGGTCGAGGTCAAGGAGAAGAAGGACCGCGTCGACGACGCGCTCCACGCCACCCGCGCGGCTGTCGAGGAAGGCATCGTTCCGGGCGGCGGCGTGGCCCTGCTCCGTTCGATCAAGGCCATCGACGCGCTCAAGGTCGAGGACGAGGATCAGAAGGTCGGCGTCAACATCGTGCGCCGCGCTCTTCAGGCTCCGGCCCGTCAGATCTTCCAGAACGCGGGCGAGGACGGCTCGGTCGTCGTTGGCAAGATCCTCGAGAACTCGAAGTACAACTTCGGCTTCAACGCTCAGTCGGGTGAGTACGTCGACCTCGTGTCGGCTGGCGTCATCGACCCCGCCAAGGTCGTCCGTTGCGCGCTTCAGGACGCGGCCTCTGTCGCTGGCCTCCTGATCACCACCGAGGCGATGGTTGCCGACAAGCCCAAGAAGGACGCGCCCGCCATGCCGATGGGCGGCGGCGGAATGGGTGGCATGGGCGGTATGGACTTCTAATTTAAGGAAGTTCACGCCTCGCTGCGATGCGAATGAAGGCCGGAGCGGTTCGCCGCTCCGGCCTTTTGACGTTCTTGGGCCCTCTTGCGATCGCGGGCAGGAGCCCCACATGCCAAAGTCAGTGAGATCTGAAACGAGCAAAGGGAGGTCACCATGCTCGCAATCGAGATCGAGGAGCACGCGCGCAAGCTGATGGAAGTGCAGGGCCCGAAGGCCATTGCCGACGCCGCGCAGAAAGCCCGCACCTTCGAGGAGCAGGGTGCGGCGGAGCAGGCTGTGACCTGGCGCAAGATCGAGCAGGCCATGCTGCGCCTTCAGGGCCCGCGCGCGAAGTAGTCCGCGGCCTGCGGCCTACGTTCTATTCGCTTTGACAAGGTCGGAAAGCGCACGCGCAAGCAGAAGCTCGTCTTTCGGAAAATCTTCCGAGATCCACCAGTCTTCGAACGCGCGCACGACGCGCCCGATGGCCGGACCTTCGGAGAGTCCCACCTTCAGCAGGTCCGCGCCGCGAACCGGAAGCGTGGGAACCCGCCATCGGTTCGGCAGCACGAAGCGTCCGCGCCACCCGGAGTCGTCCGCGGCTGCTCCGCTCCGTGCCCACGCGAGAAGAACGCCGTCGCGAAAAGCCTCGACACCGAACCGGTAGAGATAGGCGCGTGCCTCGCGCTCCGCCGTGTCTGGGTGAAAGGCAGGTTCAGGGAGAGCGAGCCGCGAGAGCCGGTCCGCCTCCGCGTTCGAGAGGCGAAGCCTTGCGGCTAAGTCTGCAAGCACTCGCCCCGGCCTCGGATGCGCGAGAGCCGCGAGCCCGAGCACGGGATCGTTGTCGCGGGAAAGACCGGCCTCGATAGCGCAAAGCTTGGCGAACGTCGGCACGTCGCCCTCCGCACCGACGAGCTTCTGCACGAGACCGGCGTCCGCCATCACGGCAACAGTTTCCACCGCATGGGGTGCCGCGAGCAGCCGAAGCAGTTCTGCCCGGATGCGCTCGGCCGAAAGCTGATCGAGACCGGACGCGAGCGCGATCGACGCGGCGAGGCCGTCGGCGTCGGGCCGGCCCGATGCATATTCGGCCGTGAAGCGGAAGAACCGCAGAATGCGCAGATAATCCTCGCGAATACGGTCCTCGGCATTGCCGATGAAGCGAACGCGGCGTGCGAGCAGGTCCTCGTATCCGCCAAGCGGATCGTGAACGGTGCCGCTCGCGTCGCAATAAAGCGCGTTGATGGTGAAGTCGCGCCGCTGCGCGTCCTCGGCCCAGTCCGTGGTGAACGTGACGCGCGCCTTTCGCCCGAAGGTCTCGATGTCCCGCCGGAGCGTCGTCACCTCGATCGGCTGATGGTGGGCAATGACGGTGACAGTGCCGTGCGCCAAGCCGGTCGGCACGGCGCCGAGCCCGGCCGCTTCCGCGATCCGGATAACGTCGTCGGGGAGCGCAGTGGTGGCGATGTCGACGTCCTTCACGGGCTTCCCGAGCAGTGCGTTGCGGATCGCTCCGCCCACGACGCGCGCGCCGTATCCGCCCTGCTCGAGCGCGCCGAGCACGGCCCGCGTGCCTGCGCTCGAAAGCCACGGAGCACCCGCGAGGCTCGGGGGCACGGGATCACGCGTGTCGCTGCTCATCGTATGCTCACTCGATATGGCTCGGGACGATCTTTCCGTCCTTCATGATCGAGGGCTGGTAGTGCTGGCCGGGCTTGCCGCCCGAGGACGTCCCGAAGATCGCGAGCGTGACGATGACGAGCAAGGCCCCGCTCGCGAACAGCCAGAGGAGCGGAGCGTCATCGAGAATGCCCGAGAACGACCGGGACCCGTCCGTTTCGTCACCGGTCTCGGCCTTGGAGCGCGAGAACAGCACCCAGGCCGCGTAGAGCAGGGTCGGCAGCAGGAACAGCAGGAGGTTCTCGATAACCGTTCGGATCATTGTGCAAAGAGCCTCTCGCGCATGTTGCGAAGGATACCGGCAGTCGCGCCCCAGATGAAGCGATCGCCGAACGGAACGGCGAAGAAATGCCGCTCGCGGCCGCCGATCGTGCGTGTGTGACGCTGATAATTGCCCGGATTCATCAGGAATGGCAGAGGAACCTCGAAGGTATCGGCAACCTCGTTCTCGTCGAGCCGTAGTTTGGCTTCCGCGCTCACGAGCGCGATCACGGGCGTGATGCGAAACCCTGTCCCCGTGAGATAGCGGTCGAGAGTCCCCAGAGGCTCGACCAGCGCAGGATCGAGGCCGATCTCCTCCTGCGCCTCGCGCAGCGCCGTTGCCAGCGGATCGACGTCGAAGGGCTCGGTCTTGCCGCCGGGAAAAGCGATCTGCCCCGCGTGCGCCGTCAGATGGGCCGTGCGTTGCGTGAAGAGGAGCGTGATCTCGGGTCGCGCGATCGCCGGAATGAGGACGGCCGCCGGACGCGCCGCCTGCAAGGCGTCGACGCCGGGCCCCGCCGCTTCGGGCAGAAGCTCGGGATTGAGGTCGAAATCGCTGGGTTCGCGCCGCGATTCCCCAAGGGTGCCGTCCGCCACGAGAAAGGCCACCGGAGGCGGGCTCAGCACCCGTTGCGTCAGGTCCCGGAAACCTTCGGGCGTAAAGACATGAAAATCGGAGGTCGTCGATTGAAGCATTGGGGTTTATTCCAGGATCGCCGTCGGGCCGGCAACTCATTCATTGCTTTGGACCCTAGCAGCTCGTGAGCCAAAACATGAGTCTCCTCAAGGGGCTGGCCATGACGCTCCCCTCGGGTCAAGGCTTCGAACTCCCGGCCGGCCGTATCGTGAGAAGCGGTGCAGGTAAATGCCGCATTCTCACGCTAACGCCCCATTTTGGTGCCATCAGAGTATTTTCGAACTGGAAACCTGTTCGCCCTAGATCTTGTTAGTGAGCTATCGGCCTCGGGCCACGGAGCGCGATCCCGGGCCACGGGACCAGACCTACGCTCCGATGCGTGCTGCGTTTCGTTCATGTGCTGGCGTGAAGGGCCGGACGCAGAGGTCCGCAAGTATCGCCTTCAGCAATTCGGCGCGCCGCGCGCCCCTTTCGGAGGAATCCAACGCGATGATGCGCGTTTCGAGGATGATGAGCCCCCCGACCTTTTGTCCTGCGTGTGCGCGCGGTCTGCGCCCCGTTCTATCCGCTTTGCTGGCGATCGCGGGAGCTTGGCTCCTCATGGCGCCGGGCGATGCCGTCGCTGCGCCGCGCAGCCAGGAAGTTTTCCTGAAGTCGCTGTCTCCCCCAGACCGCAAGCTGTTCGAGGACTATCTGTCGGCCAAGGCCGTGCATGACTTCAAGAGCGATGCCTATTGGCGTGAGGTGACGGACAAGCGCGCTCTGAGGCGCGGCAAGAAGGGCCGCGGCGAGGAGATCACGA
This sequence comes from Hyphomicrobium zavarzinii ATCC 27496, assembly GCF_000383415.1. Classification (GTDB taxonomy): domain Bacteria; phylum Pseudomonadota; class Alphaproteobacteria; order Rhizobiales; family Hyphomicrobiaceae; genus Hyphomicrobium_C; species Hyphomicrobium_C zavarzinii. Next base: position 691,513 of record NZ_KB911256.1, read on the forward strand.
GCCGCGACTACGTCAAGACCTTCCCGCCGAAGTACGACGGCCCGGAGCTGCCTGCGGCGCTCGCCAAGCGCTGGGCCGCGTTCCAGGAGCAGGATCAGAAGGAGAAGGACAAGGAGCCGCCGAAGCCCAAGCCCGGCGTCGCCGAGTTCCTCGCCTTCGCCCGCGAGGAGTACGCCTTCACTCCGGAGCGCATTCCCGAGGCGGAGTTCAAACTGCGCTATGCGCGTGAGGCGACCGCGCTCGGGCTGACGGGCGATCAGGTTGTGCGCGTATACGCGCTCGAGACGAGCGGCCTCGGAACGGCCGACATGGTCTCGGGCATCCATCCCATCAAGAAGACCGGAACGCCGATCTCGACGGCCATCGGTTACGCCCAGCTCCTCGTCGCCAACACCACGGACGAGCTGGTGAAGCACGGTCCCAAGTTCCTCGCCCGCCTGAAGGCGATGGCGAGCGACCGCAACTATGATCCCGCCCGCCGCCGCGCGCTAGCCGAGAAGCACGACAAGCTCGCTACAATGCTGAAGTCGGCGCGCTCCGTGCCCCATCGCTGGGATGCCCACGTCGCCTTCGCGCGCACGCGCAAGGGCATGGGCATCCATGCTATCAACCTCGACGGCGACATCGGCCCCTGGTTGCAGGTTGTGAAGCTGCACGGTCTTAAGGACATGGCGGAGAAAGCGGGCATCGCAGCGCTCACGGGCGCCGAGATCGAGCTGATGAACCTCGCCGGCCCCGGCACCGGCCTCGAGATGATGCGCCCGGCGGCGCGCAATGCGCCCACGCCTAATTTCTTCGAGCGCGGCGCCTACTTCCGCAACACCATCGTCCGCGACAAGACCAGCGCCGAGCTTCTGGTCGCGCTGGATAAGCGCATGGACCAGAACCTCACGAACGCGGGTGCTATCGAGTTCGCGGAAGCATTCCGTCAGGTCTCGCGTGAGGTCGCGTCGGGCCGCTGAGGAGGGGCCGCCCTAGACATTCTTTCTAGGGCCACTTCACCACAGGCGGCAGCGACGAGAGAATGCTGTCCACGTTGCCGCCGGTCTTGAGACCGAACACCGTCCCGCGGTCGTAGAGCAGATTGTACTCCACGTAACGGCCGCGCCGGATGAGCTGCTCCTCGCGGTCCGCCTCCGTCCAAGGCATCGAATAGTTGCCGCGCACGAGCATCGGATAGACGCGCTGGAACGCCCGGCCCACGTCCTGTGTGAACGCGAACGCGGCATCCCATCCGCCTTTGTCCTCCTCGGGAGTGAGGTAGTCGTAGAAGATGCCGCCGATGCCGCGCGGCTCCTTGCGGTGCGGCAGGTAGAAGTACTCATCACACCACTTGCGCAGCTTTTCATAGTCCGCAATGGCCTCGTGTGCCGCGCAGGCGCCATACATGGCGGCGTGGAAGGCGAGGCTGTCGGCGTCGTCCTCCTTCCGCCGCCGGTCGAGCACGGGCGTCAGGTCGGCGCCGCCGCCGAACCACCACTTGCTCGTCACCACCATGCGGGTGTTCATGTGCACGGCCGGCACGTTCGGGTTCTGGGGATGCGCGATCAGCGAGATCCCGGACGCCCAGAACTGCGGGTTTTCCTCCGTGCCCGGAATTTGCTTGCGGAACTCCGGCGCGAATTCACCGAATACGGTTGAGGTGTGGACGCCCACCTTCTCGAACACGCGGCCCTTCAGCACGCTCATTTTGCCGCCCCCGCCCGGCGCCCCGGTATGGTCCTTGCGCGACCACGGCGTCTGCACGAAGCGGCCGGGCGCCTCACCCCCGAGCTGGGCGGTGGCGGGAAGATCTGTCTCGAGCTGCTCGAAGCGCGCGCAGATCTCGTCGCGGAGCTGCTGAAACCAAGCCTCGGCTGCCGATTTGCGGGCCTCGATGTCGCTTGCCGTCTCGGCCATGGTTGTCTTTTCCTGGTGAGGCGCCCATCTCTCAGGGGCGTCGGGTGGACGAAGGGGTGCCTTGTTTCCGGCACGATAGCGGGTTAGCGCATAGCGCGATCCAGAAGAAACGAGAAGGGGTTTGCGGCGCTTGCAGCGGCAGCGGGCTCACGGATTGCAAAGAGAGACAAGAACGAGCCCATGTTCCGTTGGTTTGAGAGCCGGATAGACCCGTTTGCCCCAGGCGATGGCAGCCGCCCGCCCGAGAAGATAGCGGCTTTCTATTGGCATTACATCCGCCCGGTTTGGCCGCCCTTCGCCGTGCTGCTGGTCGTGGGCTTCCTCGGCTCTCTGATCGAGGTGATGCTCATGGCGTTCGTCGGCAGCCTCGTCGACATGATGCGCGACGCTGCCAACCCGAGGGCATTTTTCGCCGACCACGGCAGCACGTTGCTGTTCATGGCGTTCATCGCCCTGATCGCCCGCCCGGCCTGCTCCACGATCCACGATCTGGTGAAAAACCAGATGATCAGCCCGGCTGTGACGACGCGCATCCGCTGGCAGACGCACACCTACGTCCTTCGCCAGTCGCTGGCCTTCTTCCAGAACGATTTCGCAGGCCGCATCGCGACGCGGATCATGCAGACGGGCCCCGCCCTTCGCGAGTCCGTGGTCCAGGCGGTCGATGCCATCTGGTACATGACGATCCACGTGCTTGGCGCCCTCTACATCTTCTGGGAGGCCGATGCGCGCCTCGTCGTGCCGCTTCTCGTCTGGCTCGCGCTCTATGTCGTCGTGGTCGCCGTGTTCGTACCCCGCATCCAGAAGCTTTCGACGGAGGCCTCCGAGGCCCGCTCCTGGCTGACCGGACGTGTCGTCGACAGCTTCACGAACGTGCTGACCGTCAAGCTCTTTGCCCACGCCGAGCGCGAGGAGGGCTACGCGCGCGAGGCCATGGCGGAGCATCTGAGGCGCCATCAGGCCTCTCTCAGAAACCTCACGGTGATGGAGTTCGTGCTCTACGCGCTCAACGGCGCGCTGCTCGTTTCCGTCTCAGGGTTCGCGCTCTGGCTCTGGAGCAACGATGCGGTGACCATAGGCGCCATCGCCGCGGCGATGACGCTGGCGATCCGTATCATCGCCATGTCGGGATGGATCCTGTTCACCGTCTCGGGCGTGTTCGAGAACATCGGCATCGTGCACGAGGGCATGCAGACCATTTCGCGCGACTACGAGGTCACCGATCGGCCGGGTGCGAAGGACCTCGTCGTGAGCAAGGGCGAGATCGAGTTCGATCACGTCCGCTTCCACTACGGCAAGACCAAAAGCGTGATCGAGGACGTGACGCTCAGGATCGCGCCGGGCGAGAAGGTCGGCATCGTCGGACGCTCGGGCGCGGGCAAGTCCACGCTCGTGAACCTGTTGCTGCGCTTCTACGACGTGGAGGCCGGTCGCATCATGATCGACGGCCAGGACATCGCGGGCGTCACGCAGCAAAGCCTGCGCGCCAACATCGGCCTCGTGACGCAGGACACGTCGCTCCTGCACCGCTCGGTGCTCGAAAACATCCTCTACGGCCGCCCCGAGGCGGTGGAGGCCGACGCCATCGCTGCGGCGAAGCGCGCCCATGCCCATGACTTCATCGCTGGCCTTGAGGATATGCGCGGACGCACCGGCTACCACGCGCAAGTGGGTGAGCGCGGCGTCAAGCTCTCGGGTGGCCAGCGCCAGCGCATCGCGATTGCGCGCGTGCTCTTGAAGAACGCGCCGATCCTGATCCTCGACGAGGCCACGAGCGCCCTCGACAGCGAGGTCGAGGCCGCCATCCAGGAGAGCCTGGATGAGCTGATGGCGGGGAAGACCGTCATCGCCATCGCGCACCGTCTGTCGACCATCGCCGCCATGGACCGCCTCGTGATCATGGACAGCGGCCGCATCGTCGAGCAGGGAACCCACGCGGAACTGCTTCGCAAAGGTGGCATCTACGCAAGCCTCTGGGCACGCCAATCCGGCGGCTTCATCAAGGACGCCGCCGAATAGGGCGCTAAAAGGCTCGAGGGAGCAGCCTCAGGCCGCCTGAGGGCCCGGATCGTCATCCTCGGGCTCAGTAGTCGGTGCCGGATGGCGCATCGCAGCCGTCGGCGGCGGGAACGCCACGACCGACTTGTCCTTCTTCTGGCGGCCGAGGCTCCACTGCAAAGGCTGGATGACCTTCTCGAGACGCAACGGCTCGATGATGCCGCTCTCCGTCCTGAGTGCGAAAATATCTCCCGCTTTGAGTCCGAGCAGTGCGAGGCCGCGCATCGTCGTGACCGGAAGCGGCACGGCCGGCCCCGGCGCGCGATCCTGCTCCTGGCGCGTCAGCACGCGATGCTCGCTGCTTCCCCCGCCGACGCTGAACGTGACCTGGCTGTCGATGGTGGCCGTCTGGGGATCGAGCAACTCGGGAAGCACCACCTCCGCCGTTTCGAGCTTCCGCCTCAAGAGCTGGGAGAACGGCGTGTCACGCTGCTGCGCGTGGAGCAGGGTTTCGAGATAGACGTGGTCTTTGGAGATCAATTGCAGGCTTGTCATAGGCAACCTCAATCGGGCCTGGGCGCGTTGCGGCCCGGCCTCGGTAATGTTCAGATTGGGGTGAGAGAACGGGTATCCCTGGCCTCGGCGCGCGAAGGCCCGGCCAGGGCTAAGCACCTGCGATGAGACAGCCTGGATTGAGGTCCCGCGGCGGGACGGTGACGTAAGGCATGGCACCCGTTTCCAATGACGACGCCATCATATCAGATCCGCCCGGAATTGCGACATCGCCGTCGCGCCTCGCGATCGGGGGCAATCGTCGCAGCGTGGAAAGCGGCGCAAAAGAAAAGAGCGGCGTTTCGATCTCGAAACGCCGCTCCGCATTTGTTGAGTCTTTCGCCAGGGATCAGGCGAGATCGAAGCGGTCGGCGTTCATGACCTTGTTCCACGCCGCCACGAAGTCCTTCACGAACTTGTCCTTCGCATCGGCCGAGCCGTAGACCTCTGCAATCGCACGAAGCTGGGAGTGCGAGCCGAAGATCAGGTCCACGCGCGTGCCCGTCCACTTGAGATCGCCCGTCGCGCGGTCGCGTCCCTCGTAAAGGTCCCGGGCGTCCGAAACCGGCTGCCACGCCGTTGCCATGTCGAGCAGGTTGACGAAGAAGTCGTTCGTCAGCGTCTCGGGCTGCTTGGTGAAGACGCCATGCGTGGACTTCCCGGCATTCGCGCCGAGCACCCTCAGGCCGCCGACGAGAACCGTCATCTCAGGAGCCGTGAGCGTCAGCAACTGCGCCTTGTCGACCAGAAGCTCCTCCGCCGAGACCGTGTACTTGCCCTTGAGGTAGTTGCGGAAGCCGTCCGCGATAGGCTCGAGCACGGAGAAGGAGTCGACATCCGTCTGCTCCTGCGACGCATCGGTGCGCCCGGGCGTGAACGGAACGTCGACGGCGAGCCCGGCCTTCTTCGCGGCCTGCTCGACTGCGGCGTTGCCGCCGAGAACGATCAGGTCGGCGAGCGAGACCTTCTTCCCGCCGGACTGCGAGGCGTTGAACTCCTTCTGGATCGCTTCGAGCTTCTGCAGCACGGTTGCGAGCTGAGCGGGCTGGTTGACCTCCCAGTCCTTCTGCGGAGCAAGACGGATGCGAGCGCCGTTCGCGCCGCCGCGCTTGTCGGAACCGCGGAAGGTCGAGGCAGATGCCCACGCCGTCGAGACGAGATCCGAGATCGAGAGGCCCGATGCGAGGATCTTCGCCTTGAGCGCGGAGACGTCGCTCGCATCGATCAGCGCGTGGTCGACCGCAGGAACGGGGTCCTGCCAGACCAGTTCCTCCGCCGGAATCTCCGGGCCGAGATAACGGGAACGCGGCCCCATATCGCGGTGGGTGAGCTTGAACCAGGCGCGCGCGAAGGCATCCGCGAACTGATCCGGGTTCTCGAAGAAGCGCCGCGAGATCTTCTCGTAGGCCGGGTCGAAGCGCAGCGAGAGGTCCGTGGTCAGCATGGACGGCGCATGACGCTTCGAGGGGTCGTGCGCGTCCGGCACCGTGTTGGCGCCCATGCCATGCTTCGGCGTCCACTGATGCGCGCCAGCCGGGCTCTTCGTCAGCTCCCATTCGTAGCCGAACAGGTTCCAGAAGAAATTGTTGCTCCACTTCGTCGGCGTCGTGGTCCAGGTGACCTCGAGACCGCTGGTGATCGTGTCGCCGCCCTTGCCGGTGCCGAAGCTGTTCTTCCAGCCGAGGCCCTGCTCCTCAAGGCCGGCTGCCTCGGGCTCGGGGCCGCAATGGGAGGCCGCGGCCGCGCCATGGGTCTTGCCAAACGTATGGCCGCCCGCGATGAGCGCGACGGTCTCCTCGTCGTTCATCGCCATGCGCGCGAAGGTCTCGCGGATATCCTTGGCCGCTGCGATCGGGTCCGGATTGCCGTCGGGGCCTTCCGGGTTGACGTAGATGAGGCCCATCTGCACGGCGGCAAGCGGGTTCTCGAGGTCACGGTCGCCCGAATAGCGGCTGTTGGGTTTGTCGCTGGTCGCGAGCCAGGCGGTTTCGCTGCCCCAATAGACGTCTTCCTCGGGCTCCCACACGTCCGCGCGACCGCCCGCGAAGCCGAAGGTCTTGAAGCCCATCGACTCCAGCGCGACGTTGCCCGCGAGGATCATGAGATCGGCCCACGAGATCTTCTTGCCGTACTTCTGCTTGAGCGGCCACAGCAGGCGCCGGGCCTTGTCGAGGCTGACGTTGTCCGGCCAGCTGTTGAGCGGCGCGAAACGCTGCTGGCCTGCACCGGCGCCGCCACGCCCGTCGCCGGTACGGTAGGTGCCGGCGCTGTGCCAGGCCATGCGGATGAAGAGGGGCCCGTAGTGGCCGAAGTCAGCCGGCCACCAGTCCTGCGACTCCGTCATCAGCGCGCGAAGGTCCTTCTTCAGGGCCTCGTAGTCGAGCTTCTGGAATTCCTCGGCGTAGTTGAAAGCCTCTCCCATGGGATCGGAGAGGGCGGAGTGCTGATGGAGGATCTTGAGGTTCAACTGGTTCGGCCACCAGTCCCGGTTCGATCTCATCGCGGTGCTTGAGGCGAGGCTAGCCCCGTGTGCCACCGGGCACTTGCCCGGGCCCTTGTCATCCGTTTTTGCGTCCATGTTTTTCTCCGATCGTGTCCGGTAAGTCTGTTGGAGTTGGTGCGAAATCCAGGCTGCCGTCCTTCGCGCGGGTCTAGGCAAAGGCTCTTCGGCGATATTGCCGTGGCAGGGTGACGGCGGTCATGACGAGCTCATCACGGGGGGCTTTAGACGGTGGTGCTCCCTGATGCGCTGGCGGCGCTGACGATCGAGCGTTCCATCGTCCTGGAAGCGGAGGGGCGGAGCGGAGCCATGGTCCGCACATCCCGAATATCCGCGACCGGCGCATCGGCGCGCGTCGTCGGCGTTGGCTTCCTCATTATGTACTCGCCTGTTTAGAGTTGTTCCAGACAAGTAGCGCACCGATGACATAAGAACAAATATTATTGTCGAATAAATACGATAAGAAAAACTGATCTTAAGGATTGGTTTTCCTGACATGTCTCAGACAGCAAAACGCCCGCGGAAGCGAACTTCCGCGGGCGTTTTGTCCGTAAGGTGGCGCGAGTGCGCTTTACATGTCGAAGCCGCCGCCGACCGGACCAGCCGAGGGGGCCGCGTCCTTCTTCGGTGCTTCGGCAATGGCCGCTTCCGTCGTGATGAGGAGGCTCGCGATCGACGCGGCATCCTGGAGAGCGGTGCGCACGACCTTGGCCGGGTCGATGATGCCCTTCTCGATCAGATCGCCGTACTCGTCGGCCTGGGCGTCGTAGCCGAAGTTGGCGCCCTTGCCCTCCAGCACGCGGCCGACGACGATGGAGCCTTCGGTGCCGGCGTTCTCGGCGATCTGGCGGATCGGAGCCTGCAGCGCGCGCTTCACGATGGCGATGCCCGCGGTCTGGTCGTCGTTGTCACCCTTGACCGAGATGGCGTTCGTGGCCTTGAGAAGGGCCACGCCGCCGCCCGGCACCACGCCTTCCTCGACGGCCGCGCGGGTCGCGTTGAGCGCGTCGTCGACGCGATCCTTGCGCTCCTTCACTTCCACCTCGGTGGCGCCGCCGACCTTGATGACGGCCACGCCGCCGGCAAGCTTCGCAAGGCGCTCCTGCAGCTTCTCGCGATCGTAGTCGGACGAGGTCTCCTCGATCTGCGCCTTGATCTGGCTGACGCGGGCCTCGATCTCCTTCTTCTTTCCAGCGCCGTCGACGATCACGGTGTTGTCCTTCGTGATCGAGACGCGCTTGGCGCGGCCGAGCATGTCGAGCGTAACGTTCTCGAGCTTGATGCCGAGATCCTCGCTGATGGTCTGGCCGCGGGTGAGAACGGCGATGTCCTCCAGCATGGCCTTGCGGCGATCGCCGAAGCCCGGAGCCTTGACGGCCGCGATCTTGAGGCCGCCGCGCAGCTTGTTGACGACGAGCGTGGCCAGCGCCTCACCCTCGACCTCTTCAGCGATGATGAGGAGCGGCTTGCCGGTCTGAACGACGGCTTCGAGCACCGGCAGCAGCGACTGCAGGCTCGACAGCTTCTTCTCGTGGATGAGGATGTAGGGGTCGTCCAGCTCCGCGATCATCTTGTCGGCGTTGGTGATGAAGTAGGGCGAGAGGTAGCCGCGATCGAACTGCATACCCTCGACGACGTCCAGCTCGGTCTCGAGGCTCTTGGCCTCCTCGACGGTGATGACGCCTTCGTTGCCGACCCTCTGCATCGCTTCCGCGATCATCTCGCCGATCGCCTTCTCGCCGTTGGCGGAGATGGTGCCGACCTGCGCGATCTCGGCGGAGTTCTTGACCTTCTTCGACTTCTTGCCGATCTCCTCGATCACCTGCACGACGGCCTTCTCGATGCCGCGCTTCAGGTCCATCGGGTTCATGCCCGCAGCGACCGCCTTGAGGCCTTCGCGCACGATGGCCTGGGTCAGCACGCAAGCGGTGGTGGTGCCGTCACCGGCAAGGTCGTTGGTCTTCTGGGCGGCTTCGCGCACCATCTGCGCGCCCATGTTCTCGAGCCGGTCCTCGAGCTCGATCTCCTTGGCGACTGAGACGCCGTCCTTGGTGGTGCGCGGCGCGCCGAAGCTGCGCTCGATCACGACGTTGCGGCCCTTGGGGCCGAGGGTCACTTTGACGGCGTTGGCAAGGATGTCGACACCGCGCAGAATCTTCTCGCGGGCATCGGCGGAAAAGCGGACGTCTTTGGCAGCCATGATGGCAAGCTCCGATGTGAGGGAAACGGAAAAAGGCCGAAAACGAACGGCGGGCCGCGAGTGTTCGGGGCCCTTGCCGTCGAGGTTGCGCAGGCGTCGCGCTTACTTCTCGATCACGCCGAGAATGTCGCTTTCCTTGAGGATCAGGACGTCTGTGCCGTCGATCTTCACCTCCGTGCCGCTCCACTTGCCGAACAGCACCTTGTCGCCCGCCTTGATGTCGAGCGGCACGAGCTTGCCGGTTTCGTCGCGCGTGCCCGGACCGGCGGCCAGAACCTCGCCCTGCTGGGGCTTTTCGGTCGCGGTATCGGGGATGATGATGCCGCCCGAGGTCTTGGTTTCGCTATCCACGCGCTTGACGACGACGCGATCGTGCAGGGGACGAAACTTCATGAGAAATTTGAACTCCAGTAGGGGCTTGGGGGAGGCCGCGCGGCTCAGCGCGATCTGTCGATGGCACTGTAACGAGTGGAGTGCCAGACGATCCGGGGTTCTAGAGGTCAGCACGCCGGAGTGTCAAGGCGAGGAGGGGGCGAAGGCGGGCGGGAGAGGCAACCTGTATAAAATCTAAGATTGCATAAAAATGATCTTGATTCGCCCTAAAGTTGCGTTAACGTGTTGGACGTCTCGCGCGGGAACTTAAAATTCAGAAGACGATCGGCAAGTAGGGGAACGCCGTTGAAGATTAGCCACAGTGAAAAAATACCCGCCAATGGAGGGTCTGCATCTCAAATTAGAGCGCAGATTGAGTACATGGCTGATCTTATTATAGAGTTGAGAGATATGGCGCGCAACAACAGGCTCGAAACCTTGGCGGGACTGCTCGATTTAGCCAATACCGAAGCCCGGTTGCGCGCCAAGGATGCGCGGTAGACACGGGCGCCTACCTGACGGCCCGTGACACCATTTGCGAACCATGGCGTGCAATTTCGCCGGCAAGATCCAGTTCCATGAGGACAATGCGCACCTCCCGAGCGTCAAGCGCCGTCGCGCGAACGACCTCGTCGATATCGATGGGGTTGGGGCCGAGTGCGGCCAGCACCCGCTCGCGTTCCCGATCTCCAGGCTCGGATGCGCGCGTCGTCTGAGGCTCGGGCGCGGGTTCAGGGGTGAAGCTGGCCAGGCGATCTTCCGTCAACCCCTTGTGTTGTCGTGCGAGTTGAGGGGCCAGCACATCGAGCACGTCACGCGGCTCGGTGACGAGGGTCGCACCTGATTTGAGGAGTTGGTTCGTGCCCTCTGCGCGGGGATCCAGAGGGTGTCCCGGCACGGCGAAGACCTCGCGGCCCTGCTCACCCGCGAAGCGTGCCGTGACCAGAGTGCCCGAACGCCGCGCCGCTTCGATGACGATCACGCCGAGCGAGATGCCGGAGATCAGCCGGTTGCGGCGCGGGAAATCCTTGGCGCGGGGAACGAAGCCCGGCGGCTGCTCTGTCAGCAGGCAGCCTTCCTCTCCGATGCGGGCCTGAAGCGTCTCGTGCTCCGGCGGATAGATGATGTCCACGCCGCCCGCGAGCACGGCAACAGTGCCGTAGGCCAGGCTCGCCTCGTGCGCGGCCGCGTCGATGCCGCGTGCAAGCCCTGACACGATGACGAGGCCGCCCTCCGCGAGCTCCCGTGCAAAGAGGCGGGAGAGCTTCGTGCCGGCGGCCGAAGCCTGCCGCGAGCCGACGATTGCGACGCACGGGGCAGCCAGCAGCTCCGGCCGTCCCTTTACGTAGAGCAGCGGCGGGGGCGCATCGACGGCGGCGAGCGCGGGCGGATAGCCGGGTTCGATCGTGAACACCGGACGAGCACCGACTTTCCGTGCAGCCCGAAGCTCGGCAACGGCGTCTTCCTCGGGGCAGATCTCGACCGCTCGCCCCGCACGCCGAGCGAAAGACGGCAACGCCTTGAGCGCATTTGCGGCGCCGCCGAAGTGGTTGATCAGCTCGCGAAACGTGACCGGGCCGACTTGGCTCGAGCGGATGAGGCGCAGACACGCGAGACGTTCCGCGTCGTCGAGCCGCGAGACGGGTAACGGCGCGGGAGTGAAGAGCGTCGGCGTATCACGCTTTGGCACCGATCTTGGGCTCCTCTCCCTTCAGAAGCCGGCTGATGTTGGCCGAATGTTTCCAGATGAGCAACAGCGACATCGGCAACGCGAACAGGGCCTCGGGTACATGGCCGAGCGCGAACAAGGCGAGTGGGGTGATGACGCTCGCGGCAAGCGCGGAAAGGGAGGAGTAGCGCGTCGTAAAGGCCGTGAGCAGCCAGACTGCGCAGAAGATCAACGCTCCGGGCCACAACAGGCCCCCCACGACACCGATGTAGGTCGCGACGCCCTTGCCGCCCTTGAAGCCGAGCCAGACGGGAAAGAGATGGCCGAGGAACGCGGCAAGGCCCGCAAGCAGCGCGCCGTCAATCGCGAGCCCGAACCGCGCGCCGAGCCGGTAGCCCAGGAGAACGGCGGCGGTGCCCTTCAGCGCATCGAGCAGCAGCGTCAGCGCGGCAAGCCCCTTGTTGCCGGTTCTCAATACGTTGGTCGCACCGATGTTGCCGGAGCCGATGGAGCGGATGTCGCCCAGTCCGGCCAAGCGCGTGAGCAGCAGCCCGAAGGGAATGGACCCCAGCAGGTAGCCCACGATGGTCGGCAGAAGATACGCGGTGGCGGTTTCGGTCGTAGAGAGCGGCGGGGGGATCAGGACGGTGTTGCCGCCAGCGCCGCCCGCGAAGGCAGCCGGAGCCGCCATCACCAGGCACGCCAGCAAGGCGCTGCCGAACGAAAGGACGCCGACATGTCTGAGCATAATGTGCCCGCCCCGTATCACCCCTGAAAAGTGGGGCAAAGCTAGAGTGCTTCCGGAAAAGTGTGAAGCGGTTTTCCGGCGAGAAGCACGGGCGTGAACACGTGCTTCCGGAAAAGTGTGAAGCGGTTTTCCGGCGAGAAGCACGGGCGTGAACACGTGCTTCCGGAAAAGTGTGAAGCGGTTTTCCGGCAAGAAGCACGGGCGTGAACACGTGCTTCCGGAAAAGTGTGAAGCGGGTTTCCGATGAGAAAGGTGGCCGGGAGCCAGCGTCTGACGAAGCCTGCCCCCGCTTGCGCGGTCCCAGGACACATGGACCCGAGACCGATGCAAAGTTCAGAATTTTGAATCTCTAGAGGACGATGCGGGCGGCAAGCCCGGATGCGCGAAACGCGCTGGAAACGTGCGGCTCACGTCCTCGACGCCGCTCTTGGTCCGGCAGCGTGCGCGGGCCCCGATGATGCCGCGCACGTCGGACGAAGCACGCCTTACCGGCCACCCCGCGAAGGGCTCTGCGGCTCGACGGCGAGCACGATGCGCGTCAGCGAGCGCAGGAATGCGTCGCGCTGGGTGGGAGCGAGGGCAGACAGGATCTGCTCGTCGGTGGAGCGCGCGGCCGGCTCGGCAAGACGGAGCGCGCCTTCGCCCTTGTCGGTAAGGCGGACGGCATAGCGGCGAGCGTCGCGGCGCGTGCGGCGGCGCTGAACGAGACCGCGCGACGTCAGGCGGCGCACGATGTCGGCCATCGTCGAACGGTCGATACCCGTGCGTTCGACGAGCGTCGTCTGGCTCGGTTCTTCGCTGTTGGCAATTGCCGTCATCACCGCATACTGGCGGGGCGTGAGACCCACCTCGCCAACGCTCACGGCGAACATTTCATCTGCACACTGCCCGGCTCGATGCAGTAAGTGCAGTGCCGACGACATTTTGTCGTCTCCAGCATCGTGTTTCATTTCCTTGCCAGTCCTTCTTGCTGGGGTTGTGGGATTCGAGGACGACGGGGAGCTTCACATGCAGAAAATCCCGCGCGATGCAGGATCGGTCGTGCACGTCGTACGTTCCTGGAAACTCACGAACCTGAATATGCTCCCGCAGAATATCATCTTGAATAGGACGAAAGGTGAGGGAGCTTTCGGTCCCTTTCGCTATTGATTGAACGTCTGTCCGTACCCACATTGGGACGTCGCTTCGAAGAATGGGCACACGAAGACAATTGTTCGAGATGTTTGTCTGCGTGACGAGTGGTCACGTGCACTGCAAATGCAGTGTTTTGCGACATCGTCGTCGATGTGAACTTCGTCAAGTAAACAGCCAGGATGTAATGCCTGCGCGCCGCGCGAGTTCCGCGATGCCACTTTCAACCGCAGCAAAAGTTTCTTTACTCGGATGATCGGGAAGCCAAGGTGCGCCGTCTTTTCTCAGGCGATATGCCGCAATAAGAGCATTCCAGGCATCCGCATCGAATGGCCGCTCCGGCGCGGCGCCATTCGTCATGCGTTTGAGATCCTTCTGTGAGCCGAGCCATGCGTGCGACGCTTGCCAGGTTTCGGTACTGGCGGGCAGGTTATGGCGGGCCTTCAGTTGCGAGATTGCAAGCACGCCGGCCTCTCTCGGGTGCGGGCCGATCTCGAGCGTAGCGATCCTTGTGCCGCGTCTGCGCACCGAGAAAAGGCGGCATTTGTCGCGAGCCAGACGGTCGGCATACTGGTCCGCACAGTTCTGCATGGCATGTGCTTCCGCCAGGATGGCGCTGTGATCGAGCAGCGGCACGAACGTGTAGCCGCGCGCTTCGCCCGGCTCGAGCCACGGATCCGTCAGCACGCCCTTGCGGAGTTGCAGCACGAGACGCATGCGGTTGAGCCAGCTCTTTGCCGCGCAAGCCGCTGTGTCGAGGGCCATTTCCGGGCGCCACGGAACAACGATGAGGCCGTGCGCACGCGACTGGTCGAAATTGGAAAACCACGCGTAAGCAGCCAGCAGGCCGAACAGATGTGCGGGATCGGCGGGCTCCATGAACACGGCTTGCTGGGCGAGCCACAGCGCAAAGTAGTCGTCACAAGCTTGTACGCCGAAGATGACCGACCTCAGCCAGAACGCGCTGTCTTCCGCGGAGGTGGGAAGGTGGTTCGCGATACGCCGCGCGAAGAGGTCAGAGCGCGGGAGAGCGCCGAAACGGCCCGCGAAGGCTTCCGGCGGAAGCCGCCGCAGCCACAACGGCAGATCGAGCGCTACCGCGACATCGCGAAGCGGCGCGCCTTCGATCGTGAGTTGAAGCGCTTTCTGCCGCCGCCGCTGTGCCCCTTGCCGGCTTGCGAGCGCATAGACGGCGGCGGGAAACGAAATGGCGAGATCCGCCAGGCGGGGGGAGGTTGAAACGAGACGGCGCACGCTGCGGCGGCGCGCGGCGTCGAAGCGGTCCACCAGCATGTCGATGTCGCGGTCTACGCCCGCCAACGGAGTGCCGAGGGAGAGGTCCGAAGGCTTTGCTTTGCTGCGCATCGGTGGTCATCCAGCCGGAAAGCAGCCCGCAGCACGCGCGGGCTCCGGTTCGGGTGACACTGTCCGCAAGTATTGCGGCGCAGGTGCGACCCGACTTTGACCAACATGAGATGGTGCGGCCCCCCGAAGTGGATGAGTGCGCCGGATCAGCGCGGTATGCGCCGCATCCGGTCGAGCGCGCCCTGCAGGATCAACGTGGCGGCGAGCTTGTCGATCACATCAGCGCGCCGCTTCCGGCTGGTATCCGCCTCGATCAGCATGCGCTCGGCTTCCACCGTCGTAAGGCGCTCATCCCAAAGCAGAATGGGAAGCGGCGAGAGCGCGTTGACATTGCGCGCGAAGGCCCGTGTCGCCTGTGCGCGGGGGCCCTCGCTTCCATCCAGGTTCGCCGGAAGCCCGAGCACGAAACCGGCAATCGCGTGCTCGCTCGCAAGATCGAGCAGCCGCTTCACGTCCACGCTGAACTTCGTGCGCCGGATCGTTTCGAGCGCCGACGCGATGGTGCGCGTCACGTCGCTCAATGCGAGGCCGAGCGTCTTGGTGCCCGCGTCGATGCCGATTAGCCGCCCCGGCACGATGAGATCCGCGAAAGCCTCGACGTCGCCTACTGTGACGCCCCTCTGCGCGGGTTTGCCGTCATCGGTCATGAATGAGCCTCGAAGTGTGCTGCGCGCGGTGGGGCGCTGCGGCGGCGGTTGCGATCGCTTCAGTTAACGGTAAGCCTCCCGTAAGGAAAGACCGTTCAGCCGCGCCCCCTGACAGACGGATGCTTCCCGTCTATGGTCCGCCGCGACTGGACACCGGACCGGAGGGATTGTGACGACAGCTTCCGAAAGCCACGCGGCCGGCTCTGAACCCGAAAGCTCCGGCAAGTCCGCGTGGGGCGTGCGCTGGATCTTCACGGCGACCACGTTCCTGTCCGCTTTCCTGCTTTTCTCCATCCAGCCGATGTTTGCCAAGATGGTGCTGCCGCTTCTGGGTGGCGCGCCGTCGGTGTGGGCCGTGGCACTTCTGTTTTTCCAGGGCGCCCTGCTGGTCGGCTACGGTTACGCGCATCTCCTGGTGCGCCATGTGCCCGCGCAATCAACCGGCTTCGTGCATCTCGCGATCTCGGCGCTCGCCTTCCTCTCCCTGCCGATCGCGATCCCGGCGGGATGGTCGGAGCCGCCGGCGGGTGACCCGTACCTCTGGCAGCTCGGCCTTTTTGCCGTCGCCATCGGCCTTCCTTTCGTTGCGGTTTCGGCCAACGCGCCGCTGCTCCAGGCCTGGTTCGCGAGAACGGGCCGCAGCGACAGCGCCGATCCCTATTTTCTCTATGCCGCATCGAATCTCGGAAGCCTGCTGGCGCTTCTCGGCTATCCCTTCCTGTTCGAGCCGGCCTTCGGCCTCCGCGCGCTCGCGACGCTCTGGGCCTTCGGTTTTGCCTTCCTCGTCGTCGCGCTGGCCGTGTGCTTCGTGATGGTGCGTAAAGCTGTGCCCTCTGCGGGACAGCACGTCGAGGTGGCCGCGCCTGTCGCAGCCGCGCGTCCCGAGCCTACGTGGCGAACCCGCCTTTCGTGGGTTGGCCTCGCGCTGGTGCCGTCCGCGCTGCTCACTGCCTTCACGACGCACGTGGCGACCGATGTCGCATCCGCGCCGCTCATCTGGGTCATTCCGCTCGCGCTTTATCTCGCGACCTTCGTCGTCGTCTTCCGCGAGCGTGCGCTGATCCCGCGGCCGCTCCTGCTCGCTCTTCATGCCGTGGCTGTCGTCCTGGCCCTGCTGCAACTCGCGCAGACGGAGAAGGAAACCTGGTTCTACGCCGCAGGCTTCGGAATCGCGGCGTTCGTCACCGCGACACTCGTCGCCCACCGCACGCTCTACGAGGCGCGTCCCGACGCCCGCCATCTGACAGAATTCTACCTGTTGATGTCGCTCGGCGGCGTGCTTGGCGGCGTGTTTGCCGCCCTTATCGCGCCTCAGATCTTCCCCGAGGTGTTCGAATATCCCTTGCTGCTGGCCCTCAGCTTCGCCTGCCGGCCGGGCGCCCTCGACCTCGCGACGCAAAGCCGTAAATCGCAGGTGCTGCTGCTCGTGGTCGTCGCTGTCATTGCTGCGCTGATCGCCTGGGGGCCATCTGTTGCCTACACCTATCAGATCGGATTCGGCGGCTGGGGATCCACGGCCGGCATCGCGGCCGCGCTCGCGGTGCTGGCAGTCATCCTCGTTCGCTATCCCCCGCATCTGCTGGCGATCGCGTTGGGGCTCTATCTGGTGGTGACGCTGCTGCCGTCGGGCGTGCACCGGGGCGAGGCGCAGCGCAGCTATTTCGGCGTCTACAGGGTGATCCAGTCCGACGATGGCCAGTTCAACGTGCTTCAGCACGGAACCACGCTGCACGGCGCCCAACGCATTCGCGATGAAGCTGGCAATGTCGTCGCCAGCACCACGCCCGCCACGTACTACCATGCCCGCGGCCCCATGGCCTCGGCGGTGCGCCTTACGGGGATGCTCGCCGCCATCACCCAGCGGGAAGCCCGCTTCGGTGTCATCGGTCTCGGCGCGGGCTCGCTCGCCTGTCACTCCGCATCGGGGGAGAAGTGGCGCTTTTTTGAGATCGATCCGGTGGTCGTCGGCATCGCCAAGTCCAAGTCGTTCACCTTCCTCCTCAACTGCCAGCCGAACGCGGACATCGTGCTGGGCGACGCGCGCCTCACCTTCGCCAGGGAGCAGGACGACAGCTACGATCTCCTGATCGTGGACGCGTTCTCCTCCGACGCCATTCCCATGCACCTGCTGACGGCCGAGGCGCTGCGCCTCTACGCCGCCAAGATCAAGCCGGATGGCGTGGTGGTGCTGCACATCTCCAACCGGTATCTCGATCTGGAGCAGGTGCTCGCTGCCACCCTGCCGACGGTCGGCGGGCTGCATGGCCTCGTGATCGAGGACTCTTCGGACGACGGCTACCGGATGACCGGCTCGACCGTGGTGGTGTTCGGCAAGAGCTGGCAGGCTGTGGATCAGTTCCGGGCAATTCCCGGCGCGCGCAATCTTCCCGAGCCCACGCTCAGGCCCTGGACGGACGATTCCTCGGATGTTCTGGGTCCCTTCCTGTCCCAATACCGCAAGCGGCACTAGGGATTGACCGGAAGCAGGCCCGGCCGGGCGGGGATCGGCCGATGTTGCATGGATAGGGCGAGCCCGCTATGAGGAACACGCGGCTGCCCGGCCGCCGTTCCTTGAATAACTCGAGCGGAACCCATGCAGGTTGACGAGAAGACCGTGCGGCGCATCGCGCGCCTGGCACGCATCAAGATCACCGACGAGGAAGCCAAGAGCCTTGAGGGGGAATTGTCCGGAATCTTGAACTGGGTAGAGCAGTTAGACGAGATCGACACCTCCAACGTCGAGCCCATGACCCGGGTCGTGGCGCAGGAGCTCAAGAAGCGCGAGGATCGGGTGACCGACGGCGAGATTGCCGACCAGATCGTGAAGAACGCGCCGATGGTCGATGACCACTATTTCGTCGTGCCGAAGGTCGTCGAATAGCGGAACGGCCGCTTCCCGGCGCGCGCGTCCCAGGAGAACAAAGCGGAGACTCGGAAATGTCGAAGATATTTGCGTTGCTCGCCGTCGCTCTGATCGCGACAGGTCTCTTGGTTCTCGCCGTCCCCCGCGAGGAGGGCAGCACCGGAGCTCGCTCGCTTTCGCCCCAGGCGGTGAGCGACACCCCCGCCTATCTGCTCCGCGCCCGCGAGTTGGCCGAGCAGGTCAACGCGCCGCTCTCGATCCTCTTCGGGCTCGTGAGCCTCTACTACTCTCGCCGCTCCTACCACATCAACAAAGCCCGCGCCGAGGCCGAGAGAGGCCGCTCGGTCTGATGAGATCTGATCCGCACATGAAAATCCGCACACTGTTCCTCACGCTCGCCCTTGCCGTCTTCGCAACGGCGGCTGCCGAAGCCAAAGATCGCGCTACTTTTCTCACTGGCCAGTACGCCACTGACGAGCAGTGCGCGAAACTGAGGAAGATCGAGTCCGGCACGGAGAAGAACGTCAGCACCGTGCCCGAGCTGCTCGATGCCGAAGGCTTTCACAGCTGGGAAGGCGGCTGCGAGTTCACCAAGGTGTTCGAGCACGAGCCGGGCAGCTCGTGGCTCGCGTTCATGATCTGCAGCGAAGGCGCGTCTATCACGCCCGAGACCTACGTTTTCACCAAGCACGAGAACGAGGACGGCTTCGAGGTGTCTCACTCCAACCGCGAGGAAGCACCCGAGACCTACAAGCGCTGCGACGCCAATATAGGGAACTAGACTGTGAGCGATCTCACTGACCTGACGCTGGCGGAAGCGCGCGATGGCCTCAAAGCCAAATCGTTTTCTGCAACGGAGCTGACGAAAGCCCACATCGAGGCCATCGAGGCTGCAAATCCGGCGTTGAACGCCTACGTGCTGGCGACGCCGGAGCACGCTCTGGCTCAGGCCAAGGAAGCCGATGCGCGCCTTGCCAAGGGCGAGGCACGCCCTCTCGAAGGCCTGCCCCTCGGCAACAAGGATCTCTTTTGCACCAACGGCGTCCGTACCACCGCGTGCTCCAGGATCCTGGGCGACTTCACGCCGACCTATGAATCGACCGTCGGCGCCAATCTCTGGAATGCCGGCGCCGTGATGCTCGGCAAGCTCAACAACGACGAGTTCGCCATGGGCTCGTCCAACGAGACCAGCGCCTTCGGCCCCGTGGTCTCGCCCTGGCGGCGCACCGGCAAGACGGACAAGCTCGTGCCCGGCGGCTCGTCGGGCGGCTCGTCGGCGGCCGTCGCGGCCAACCTCTGCCTCGCGGCAACCGCAACCGATACCGGCGGCTCCATTCGCCAGCCCGCGGCTCTCACGGGAACGGTCGGCATAAAGCCCACCTATGGCCGCTGCTCGCGCTGGGGCATCGTGGCCTTCGCCTCCTCGCTCGATCAGGCCGGTCCCATCGCCAAGACCGTGCGCGATGCCGCCATCATGCTGGGCTCCATGGCGGGGCACGATCCCAAGGATACGACCTCGGTGGACGCGCCCGTGCCGAACTACGAGGCGGCCCTTGCCAAGGGCGTGAAGGGCCTGCGCGTCGGCGTGCCGAAGGAATACCGCGTCGAGGGCATGTCGAAGGAGATCGAGAAGCTCTGGGGCGACGGCATCGAATGGCTGAAGGCAGCCGGTGCCACCATTCACGAGATCAGCCTGCCGCACACCAAGTACGCGCTGCCCGCCTATTACATCGTCGCGCCCGCCGAGGCGTCGTCGAACCTCGCCCGCTACGACGGCGTGCGCTACGGCCTCCGCGTGCCCGGTAAGGATGTGATCGACACGTACGAGAACACGCGCGCCGCAGGCTTCGGCAAGGAGGTGCGCCGGCGCATCCTCATCGGCACCTACGTGCTCTCGGCCGGCTACTATGACGCCTATTACCTCAAGGCGCAGAAGATCCGCACCTTGATCAAGCGCGATTTCGACGAGGCCTGGAGCAAGGTGGACGTCGTGCTGACGCCGACGACGCCTTCGCCTGCCTTCGCGTTCGGCGAGAAGACGGGCGATCCCATCGCCATGTATCTCGAGGACATCTTCACGGTGACGGTGAACATGGCGGGCCTGCCGGGCCTCTCCGTGCCGGCCGGTCTCTCCTCGGAAGGAACGCCGCTCGGGCTCCAGCTCATCGGCAAGCCGTTCGACGAGGCGACGCTGTTCCAGGCCGCGCAGGCGATCGAGGATGCGGCGGGACGCTTCACTGTGGGCGATCGATGGTGGGCCGCGCCGAGCTCAGGCGCCAAGAAGAAGCCGGGAGGCAAGTGAGATGGATCCGAAGCGACCCTGGGAATGCGCGGACATGAGTCAGGTCCGCTCCGAGATCGACCGCATCGACGCCGCGCTGGTCGATCTCATCGCAGAGCGTTTCGGCTACGTCGAGCGTGCTTGGCAGCTCAAGAAGGATCCGAGTGAGGCCAGTGTGCCTTGGCGCATCCAGCAGGTGATCGACAAGGTCAAGACCCAGGCGCGCCAGCGCGGCCTGCCCGCCGAGATGATCGACATGGTCGGCGCTCAGTGGCGCAACATGATTGGCTGGTTCGTCCAGTACGAGGAAGAGAAGCTGCGCAAGCAGGAAGCGAGCAGCGGCGGGCCGCGGGAATGATTGCGATCAACTCGTTCGACCCTATGACGTTGATCCTGCTGGCGGCGGCCAACCCGGCGGTGATCACCGTTGCCATGATCATGGGCCGCAGCGCGGATCAGTGGCAGAAGCTGCCGGTCGCCGCCTTCGCGGCCTCGCTCGCGGGTTTCGCGCTCTATTGGATCGGCGGCCAGATCGGGGTTTTCGCCATTCATGCCATCGGCGGCGAAGCGGCGATCTTCATGCTTCAATTCGTATTCGGCCTGGTCTGGGCGGCGCTCGCGTATAGCCTGCGCGCCCGCGGGACGCGCTGAGAGGAGAAATTCAAGATGCGGGACGCGGCCAAGAGCGGCGGAAAATCCAAAGCGAGCAACCTGATCGCGGGCGCGACCGGCGATTGGGAGGTCGTGATCGGCATGGAGGTGCACGCCCAGGTCGCCTCCGCCTCGAAGCTGTTCTCCGGATCGTCCACGGCCTTCGGCGCCGAGCCGAACAGCCACGTCTCCCTGGTGGATGCGGCCATGCCCGGCATGTTGCCCGTCATCAACGAGGAGTGCATCGCACAGGCCGTTCGCACGGGGCTCGGCCTCAAGGCCGAGATCAACCTGAAAAGCGTTTTCGACCGCAAGAACTACTTCTATCCCGACCTTCCCCAGGGCTACCAGATCAGCCAGTACAAGCAGCCGATCGTGGGCGAGGGTGAGATCGAGATCGACGTCGACGGCGAGACGAAGCGCGTCGGCATCGAGCGCCTGCACCTCGAGCAGGACGCTGGCAAGTCGATCCACGACCAGAGCCCGGATTACTCCTACGTCGATCTCAACCGCTCGGGCGTAGCCCTGATGGAGATCGTCTCGAAGCCGGACCTGAGGTCCGCGAAGGAAGCGCAGGCCTATGTCACGAAGCTGCGCACGATCCTGCGCTATCTCGGGACCTGCGATGGCGACATGGAGAAGGGCAACCTTCGCGCCGACGTGAACGTGTCGGTCAGGAAGCCCGGCGACAAGCTCGGCACGCGCTGCGAGATCAAGAACGTGAACTCGATCCGCTTCATCGGCCAGGCCGTCGAGGTCGAGGCCCGCAGGCAGATCGACATCATCGAGGACGGCGGCGCCGTTGACCAGGAGACGCGCCTGTTCGACCCCGGCAAGGGCGAGACGCGCTCCATGCGCTCGAAGGAAGAGGCGCACGACTATCGCTACTTCCCGGATCCCGACCTGCTGCCGCTCGAGTTCGATCAGTCCTACGTCGACGATCTCGCCGCTCATCTGCCGGAGCTGCCGGACCAGAAGCACGCCCGCTTTGTGAAGGAGTACGGGCTCTCTGCCTACGACGCGAGTGTGCTGGTCGCCGAGCGTGACAACGCCGATTACTTCGAGGCGGTCGCCAGGGGCCGCGACGGCAAGCTCGCAGCGAACTGGGTCATCAACGAGCTGTTCGGCCGCCTGAACAAGGAAGGCAAGGACATAGAGCACAGCCCGGTCTCATCCGCGCAACTCGGCGGCCTCGTCGATCTCATCTCCGCCGGCACCATCTCCGGCAAGATCGCCAAGGATCTGTTCGAGATTCTCTGGACCGAGGGCGGCGATCCCGCCGAGATCGTCGAGAAGCGCGGCATGAAGCAGGTGACGGACACCGGCGCCATCGAGAAGGCTGTGGACGAGATCATCGCCGCCAACCCCGACAAGGTGGAGCAGGCCAAGGCCAAGCCCTCCATGCTGGGCTGGTTCGTCGGTCAGGTCATGAAGAGCACGGGCGGAAAGGCCAATCCCGCCGCCGTGAACGAGATCCTGAAGACGAAGCTCGGCCTCTGACAGAGCCGGGCTGTGTCCCTCCTGGCGGCTTCCGGCCGAAAACCGCCCGCGTGAGCGCTGCGGCCTTGCTGACACACGCTGTCAGATTTCTGTGTTCGGCTGACCGCCGCCTGTTGCAAGCGCGAAGCGTCTCGGCAACCTGGACGAGGGATTCGGCCGGATAGTTCTCTGAGAGGACACATGAACCTCGTTTGGGCAGTGGTCAGGCGCGGGTTTGCGCGAGGAAGCCTTGCGGCGCTGGCGATGACGCTCGTCGTCACGACGGCGCCCGCGGTCGACGCGGCGCCTCAAGCCGTGGGGCCGTTCGCGAGCCTCGAAGGCTGGTGGGGCGGTGCGGGCCGCCTGCGCTTCAAGGACGGCCGCAACGAAGACGTCAAATGCCGCGCCACCTACATCATCGAAGGCGACGCCAACACGCTGAAGCAGACGATCCGCTGCGCTTCCGGGAGCGGAAAGATCGAGGTGAAGAGCACCGTCGCGCATAGCAACGGCAAGCTCAGCGGCGAGTGGACTGAGCAGATGTACAACGTCAACGGCGTGCTGGACGGCGAGGTCACGCCGCGCGGGTTCCGCGTCACGGTCAAGGGCACCAAGGGCACCGAGCTTTCCGCGAACATGGACATCATCGTGAAAGATACGAAGCAGATGGTGGAGATCCAGTTCTTCAGCGAGACGCTGATCGGACTCACGCTGCTCTTGAACAAGGGCTGATCCCGCCCTTCACTACTGCCTACTGCCTACTGCCTACTGCCTACTGCCTACTGCCTACTGCCTACTGCCTACTGCCCGCTCACGCGCTCAGCGGGAACCCGTCCGTCTGCCTCAGCGCCTCCCCGAGCACCATCGCGGCGGCGACGGCGATGTTGAGCGAGCGCAGGCCGCTCCGCATCGGGACGCGGATACGGGCGTCCGCACGCTGATGAACGGAGTCCGGCACGCCCGCGCTTTCACGTCCGAGCAGCAGCACGTCGCTTTTGTGAAAGTGGAAGCCGGTGTGGGTCTCGTCGGCGTGCGTCGTGAGCAGAACGAGTCGCGGCTGAGGGGAGGCAACCCTGAGCGCGGCGTCGAACGCGGCAAAGCTCTCGTGACGACAGACTTCGGCGTGATCCAAATAGTCGAGTCCCGCCCTCCGGAATGATCTATCGCTGAAATCAAACGCGGCGGGTCCGATTAGATCAATTGGAACGCCAAGACAGGCCGAAAGTCGAAGAATGGTGCCAGTATTTTGCGGTATGTCGGGCTGATAAAGAGCAACGCGCATTTGAGATCCTGTCGTAATTGAAAGTGTGCGCCACTTTGACCCGCGCGGCTCGAGTTAAGTCGTCTTGAGCAGCTTGGCAAACGGTGCAAGAAGAAGAGCCGATTGAGGCAAAGCGGTCGCTCGGGCCGTTGAAAGATCCAGTTTTACGCTGCGATCGGACGGCGCGCTTCTTGCGCAACAGGCAGGCCTCGGTTAGTGCTTCAAGTCCACAGGGTTTGGCGTTTCGTTCGACTGTAATCGGTGTTCGAACGCCGAACGCGACCTGAGATTGCTGAGTGTTACTAACCGATCTCCGGCTCCGCAAAGCGCTTCGCGCTGGTTGAACATCCTCGAAATTGGAGGGGTACGTGGCAAGTGAAGTCGAAGAGCCGAATCGCCGTGATTTCCTTGTCATTGCAGGCAATGCATTCGCAGCGGTAGGCGCGGCCATTACGCTGTGGCCGTTTATTTCGCAAATGAATCCCGACGCTGGCGCTCAGGCCTTGGCGTCCGTCGAAATCGATCTTTCTCCCGTGAAGGAAGGTCAGGCAATCACCGCCATGTGGCGTGGCAAGCCGATCTTCATCCGCAACCGCACGCCTGAAGAGATCAAGACCGCAGAGGCCATGAACCCGGCCGACCTGCCGGACCACTCGGCCCGCAACGATATGCTGCCCGAGACGACCCCTGCTCTCGACGCCAACCGCGTCAAGAAGGGCAAGGAGAACTGGCTGATCCTGATTGGCATCTGCACCCATCTCGGCTGCATCCCCAAGGGTCAGGCCATGGGCGACTCGAAGGGAGACTTTGGCGGCTGGTTCTGCCCCTGCCACGGTTCGCATTACGACACGTCGGGTCGCATTCGGAAGGGCCCGGCGCCGCGTAACCTCGAGGTGCCGCCCTACGAGTTCGTCTCCGACAACAAGATCAAGATCGGCTGAGAGGGTCGCGCCCGATGGAGCATACGTCTAGCTACGAGCCGAAATCCGCATTTGGCAAATGGTGGGATGACCGCCTGCCGGTCGCACGCTTGATGCACGGCCAGTTCGTTGATTTCCCGACGCCTCGCAACCTCAACTACCTCTGGACATTCGGCGGCATCCTCACGTTCTGCCTCGTCGCGCAGATCGTGACCGGCATCGTGCTCGCCATGCACTACCAGCCGAGTGCGCATGAAGCCTTCAACTCCGTTGAGGCCATCCGCCGCGACGTGAACTTCGGCTGGCTGCTTCGCAACTTCCACGCGGTCGGCGCGTCGATGTTCTTCATCGCCGTCTACATCCATATCTTCCGTGGCCTCTACTACGGCTCCTACAAGGCTCCGCGCGAGGTGCTCTGGATCCTGGGCGTGCTGATCTTCCTCGTGATGATGGCCACGGCCTTCATGGGCTACGCGCTTCCCTGGGGACAGATGAGCTTCTGGGGCGTCACCGTCATCACCAACCTGTTCTCGTCGCTGAACGAGATCATTCCCGGCGTCGGTACCGCCATCGTCGAATGGCTGTGGGGCGGCTACTCCGTTTCCGGCACCACGCTGAACCGCTTCTTCGCGCTGCATTACCTGCTGCCGTTCGTTCTCTTCGGCATTGTCGTGCTGCACATCTGGGCGCTGCACGTGGCCGGCCAGAACAACCCGACCGGCCTCGACATCAAGACCAAGTCGGACGCCGTGCCGATGTTCCCCTACGCGGTCGCCAAGGATGCCGTCGGCCTCTTCGCCTTCCTCATCCTGTTCGGCTGGTTCGTCTTCTATGTGCCCGACTACCTGGGTCACGCCGACAACTACATCGAGGCGAACCCGCTGGTGACCCCGCCGCACATCGTGCCCGAATGGTACTTCCTGCCGTTCTACGCGATCCTGCGTGCCATCCCCTCGAAGCTCGGCGGCGTCATCGCCATGTTCTCCGCCATCGCTGTGCTGCTCTTCGTGCCGTGGCTCGATACCAGCCGCGTCCGCTCGGCCAAGTACCGCCCGCTCTACAAGTGGTTCTTCTGGCTTCTGGTCATCTCGGCCGTGGCTCTGGGCTACCTCGGAGCAAAGCCCGCTGAAGGCGCTTACGTGACCTGGTCGCGCATCTTCACCGCCTACTATTTCGCCCACTTCCTGATCGTGATGCCGATCCTCGGTCTGATCGAAACGCCGACGGCGTTGCCGAAGTCCATATCGGCCTCGGTCTTGCCGGGAGGCTCCGGAACGCCCCAGGGCGCGGCCGCAGCTCCAGAGACGCGCTGAGCGAGGGACATCCGATGATGCGAGCCATGAAAAACGGACCCCTTGCCGCGCTGGCACTTCTGGTCGGTGCCGCTGTCGCTCCCGCTGCTTACGCGGCCGGCGGCGAGCACGCCCATATCGAGCGCCAGGAGTGGAGCTTCGGCGGGTTCACCGGGCAGTACGACAAGGCCCAGCTTCAGCGCGGCTTCCAGATCTACAAGGATGTCTGCTCTGCCTGCCACGGCCTGAAGCGGGTGCGCTTCCGCAACCTGTTCGAAGCTGGCGGCCCGGAGTTCCCGGAGGACGCCGTGAAGGCCCTCGCCAACGAGTGGCCGAACAAGATCACGGACGGCCCGGACAGCGAAGGCAAGATGTTCGAGCGCGAGCCGAAGGCTTTCGATCCGATCTTGGGCCCCTTCAAGAACGACAATGAGGCGCGCGCGGCCCAGAATGGCGCGCTGCCGCCGGATCTCTCGCTGATCGCCAGGGCGCGCAACGTCGAGTATACCGGCACGTGGTGGGCGCATCCCTTCTCCATGCTCCGCGATATCGCAACGGGCTATCAGGAGGGTGGAGCGGACTACCTCTATGCTCTGTTGACCGGATATCACGAGGCGCCCGCCGACGTGAAACTCGGCGAAGGCATGTCCTATAACGTTGCCTTCCCGGGCCATCAGATCGGCATGCCCGCTCCGCTCGCGAAGGACAACTTCGTGACGTACCAGGACGGCACCGGCTCGCTGGATCAGAATTCGCGCGATGTCGCGGCTTTCCTGTCCTGGGCCGCCGATCCCTCGCTCAACGCGAGAAAGAGTCTCGGCTGGCTCGTGATGCTCTACCTCGTGGTCACCACCGGCCTTCTCTACGTCGGCAAGCGCCGGATCTGGTCGAGCATCCCTCATTGACGAGGGCCGCCACGGCCTCACGATTGATCACATGACGAAAAGGCCCCCTGCGCGGGGCCTTTTCTTTTCTCGGTAACTGGTCTGAATATCTGACACCGCCGCGTCGCAGAAACGTGCGACCAGCGGGCGTTAGAAGGACCTCCGACGCCAGCGCGGCCGGGAGCGTCGGAGAGGAAAGAGGACAGCACATGACAGAATCGGTGCTCGGCATCGTTGGCGGCAGCGGCTTTTACAACTTGCCCGGGCTCGAGAACCCCCGTTGGGAGAAGGTGATGACGCCGTGGGGCGCGCCCTCCGACGAGATCCTGTTCGCCGAGATCGGCGGGCTGCCCATCCGCTTCCTCCCGCGCCATGGCCGTGGCCATCCAGTCCCGCCGTCCGCGATCAACTTCCGCGCCAACATCGATGCCCTGAAGCGCGCGGGCGTCACGGATCTGGTCTCAATCTCCGCGTGCGGATCGCTGAAGGAGGAGTTCGCGCCGGGCCACTTCGTGCTCGTCGACCAGTTCGTCGACCGCACCTTTGCGCGCGAGAAGAGCTTCTTCGGACCGGGACTGGTGGCCCACGTGTCGGTTGCCGACCCGGTGAGCCCGCTCCTCGTGGATGCGATCGAAGCCGCCGCCAAGGCAGAAGAAATCTCGCACACGCGCGGCGGCACCTATCTCGTCATGGAAGGACCGCAATTCTCTACGCGCGCCGAAAGCAACCTCTACCGGAGCTGGGGCATGGACGTCATCGGCATGACCAACATGCCGGAGGCCAAGCTCGCCCGTGAGGCGGAGATCTGCTACGCGACCGTGGCCATGGTCACGGATTATGATTGCTGGCACGACGATCACGCCGACGTCGACGTTGCCTCCATCATCGCAATCATGAAAAGCAACACCGAGAAGGCTCAGAGGCTCGTCGCGACGCTCGCCAGGAACTTCCCGCGTGAGCATCCGGCCTGTCCCATAGGCTCCGACCGTGCGCTCGATGTGGCCATCATCACCGCGCCCGAAGCACGCGACGCATCGCTGGTGCGCAAGCTCGATGCAGTCGCGGGGCGTGTTCTTGGCAGCTAGCGCGAGGTGGATCTTGGCGGTAGCCGCAAGAGAGATTCCATGCGCAGGATGATCCGGCTCACGTCATAGGGCTTGCCGAAGAAGGCATCCGCGATGCCCACGATGCCCGTGCGCGGCACGATGCCGGACGCCACGATCACCTTGATCTGCGGCCTGTAGGCGCGAACCGTCTTCGCGAGGTCGAGCCCATTTCTCGGTCCTGGCATCTCGATGTCGGTGATCACGAGATCGATCGGCGTGCCCGCGAGCACAATTTTTTCTGCTTCGTCCGCGTTGGCGGCTTCCCGTACCCGGAACCCTGCGTCGCTCACCTCGAAAGCCAGCGTCGAGCGGAGGATCGGATCGTCCTCGACCACCAGCACCGCCGCGGAGGGGCTTTCAGGAGCATGAGTATTAAGTTTCGTTACTGTCATGGTTTTCACCTGTTCAGCCAATGCCGATCAGGGGGCGTGGGTTCCGCCGCGGAAAACCGTTCGGCCTCGAGGCCGCAGACACAAAAAAGCGCGGGCGCTGCGGCCCGCGCTGATTGGATGAGATGTGACGGCGGTCTTAGTGACCCTCGGCCTCG
Organism: Hyphomicrobium zavarzinii ATCC 27496; assembly: GCF_000383415.1. Classification (GTDB taxonomy): domain Bacteria; phylum Pseudomonadota; class Alphaproteobacteria; order Rhizobiales; family Hyphomicrobiaceae; genus Hyphomicrobium_C; species Hyphomicrobium_C zavarzinii. Next base: position 719,878 of record NZ_KB911256.1, read on the forward strand.
TTGGCGGGCTCCGACTGGAGCTGCCCGTAGTTCTCCTTGCCGATCTTGTCCATGAGATCGAGCTGGGTCTCGATGAAGTCGATGTGGCCTTCCTCGTCCTTGATGAGTTCCTCGAACAGCGCCATCGTCACGTAGTCCTTGGCGGCCCGGCAGATGTCGCGGCCGCGGATGTACGTCTCGTGAGCGATCTTCTCGCCCTTGAGATCGCACTCCAGAACCTCCTTGAGGTTCTCGCCGATCATGAGCGGCGCGACGTGCTGCAGGTTCGGCAGGCCTTCGAGGAAGATGATGCGCTGAACCAGCCTGTCGGCGTGGTGCATCTCCTCGATCGACTCGGCGCGCTCCTTCTTGGCAAGCTTGGTGAAGCCCCAGTTTTCGAGCATCCGGTAGTGCAGCCAGTATTGGTTGACGGCCCCGAGCTCGAGCTTGAGCGCTTCGTTCAGGATCTCGATGACTTCGCGTTTACCCTGCATGGGTCCTCCCTCTGACCGTACTGGCCGAAAAATCCGACGGCAGAGACACTAGCGATCCCGGCTCATCATTTAGAATAATTCTAATTTCAATAGTCGCACTGTGCAGCACGGTCAATCGCTATCCGCGCCCGGACCGCTGCAAAGACGATGGGAACAGTTCCAGCGCCCCCGGGGCAGCGGTCAGGCCGGAGGCCGCATGTCGCGCGCCGCGAAAGGCCAGAGCGAGGAAGCGTTCTTAAGCATAGCTTTGGCCCAACCGGTCGAAAACTTTCAAGCCTGCGTCACCAATCGTCACCGCTTTTCCTGTCACGGCAGGAACAGCGGCATCGTTCTTGCTCGTCTACGGTCCGGTCATTCCAAGTCGGGTGAAAACATTGGGGCGCGCTATGATGACGAGTAAGACGAATTCGGGAAGCAAGAATGGCCGGGTAGGCGTGCTCCTGATTCATGGCCTGTGCGGCTCTCCCAGCGAAATTCGCTTTGTCGCCAATGGCCTGACCCGCGATGGCTACACGGTTCTCTGCCCCGCGCTCGCCGGCCACGGCGGCTCGGAGACGGAGCTGCTCGCGACCACCTGGCAGGATTGGTACGAAAGCGCGGAAAAGGGGCTCGAAGAGCTCTCCGCCACATGCGACACGGTCATCGTCGGCGGTCTCTCGACTGGCGCAGTTTTGAGCCTTCTGCTCGCCGCGCGTCACCCGGACAAGGTCCACGCCGTGGCGCTCTACTCTCCGACCCTCTGGCTCAGCGGCCGTCAGATCCCCTGGTATGTCCCGCTTTTCCGTCTCATCGACAACAAGTGGTTCGCGAACCTCTTCCGCTTCCCGGTGCCGCTCCACGTCGGCATCAAGGACAAGCGCGTCCGCGACTTCATCCGCAACGCAATGGCCGCGGAAGGCTCCAAGGTCGCCCAGGTCTCGACGCCGGGCGGCGCCGTCCTTGAGCGCCGCCGGTTGGCCAAGCAAGTGATGAAGACGCTCGGCAGCATCAACCAGCCCGTGCTCATCCTCCATGCCCGCGAGGACGATTACGCGGGGCTCGACAACGCAGCCTATCTGCAACGCGAGCTGGCCGGCCCCGTCGATCTCGTGGTGCTGGACGACAGCTATCACATGGTCACCGTCGACCGGCAGCGCCACATTGTGCTGGAGCGTACCGCGTCCTTCGTATCGCGGATCGCGGCGTCGCTCGCGGAAGGCATGCGCGCGAAGGAACCGGCCCGCATCCGCCTCGGCGGCGGTCTGGCCACCTCGGTCGCCTAATAAGTTATTGAAATAAAGTTGGATTCGCCGTGGGAGACCGGGTGCAGGATGACCTGGCCCTCTCCGCGGCGAATTATTTTGATCCGGTCCGCAAAGTTTTCTCCGTTTGTTACACCCGGAACAGCGCCGGGAGCCTCCATCCGGCACATTGGGCGTCAAGAGAGAGCCGAGGGCATCAAGCCTGATCCGCTCTAGGCACAAGAGGATGGAGATCAAAATGGCCAAGAAGCTCACCATTAGCGTCATCGCAGCGACTGTGGCCGCCAGCCTGGCGATCACCCCGGCGGCCCAGGCCGGCGGGCGTGGCATCGGCATCGGGCTCGGCATCTTGGCCGTCGGCGCGATCGCCCACTCGGCCGCCCAGGCCAACAAGGCAAAGCAGGCCCAGGCCGCCCGCGCCCAGGCACAAGCCAAGGCCCGCGCTCAGGCCCAGGCTAAGGCTCGCGCACAGGCTCAGGCAAAGGCCCAGGCGGCGGCCGCCGCCAAGCGCCAGCAGCAGATCGCCGCCGCCGAGAAGGCAAAGGCCGCTTCGGAAGGCGACGAGCAGACCGATGAGAACGTCGCCGAGACGAGCACCAACAAGACGCCGAGCACCTACGTGGCGGCGCCCTCGAGCACGGCGGCTCTGACCCAGGTTGACGTCGCGAGCCAGTCCACCACCAGCACGGAAGCCGCCGACACGACGGTTGCCGCGACCGACGCCGCCCCGGCCGCCACCGAAGGCGCAGCGAGCAAGACGGCGGTGGCCGATGCCCCGGAGACCTGCAAGCGTTACATCCCCGCGCTCGGTGTTGCTGTGGATGTCGGATGCTAAGACGCAGCTCTTAAAGCCCTGAAACAAAAAGACCGGCTCTCGTCATGCGAGGGCCGGTTTTCTTTTTTGCGAGGCGCTTCGAAAAATGCGCTTTTGTCACGCCAGGAACAGCGCACAGCCGCGCCGAAGCGCATTGTTTCGTCAGATTTCATCGCTTGGGAGATCCCGGCGATATGGATTTGAGGAGACGGCCATGACCACGAAGCTTATCGCACTTGCCTCCGCTCTCACGGCGACCATGTTGCTGGCTTCGGCAGCCGAAGCTGGCGGCGGCGTCCGGCTTGGCTTCGGCTTCCCGCTCGGTTCGTTCACTGCAACGCCCGCACACGGCGGCGGCGGGAGCGCAGGCTATCAGAAGCAGGCCAAGAAGCGGCCCCCGGTGCAGCAGGCAGCGCGGCCGGAGAAGTCGACGCCCCGCGTCGCCAAGGCCGAGCCCGTGAAGGCGGAAGCCGCCAAATCAGAGCCACAGAACAACGATACCGCGACCGATGCCGCCCCGCGCGTGACCGGGAGCTCCGCTCTCGTCCAGGGCTCCATCCCTGTCGAAGATGAGACGAGCACGCCTTCTTCGGACGTGAAGGCCGAGGCCCCTGCGACCGACAGCACCGTCACGGCGGCTACGGAGCAGGCGCCCGATGCCAACGGATCGTGCAAGAAATTCATCCCCGCCATCGGCACGACGGTTTCCGTCGGCTGCGGCGAGTGACGAGACCGTAAAATCACCTAGTCGAAAACGATGACTATGTCAGACCAAAATTCGGTCTGACACGTCATGTTGTAATGGAATAAAAGCTCGATCGGGCGTGCTCTGGTGCTGGACGTAGCAACGACTTCAGCGCACAACTCTCCCGTTGCTGCCTCATTGGAGACGGACATGATGAAGAGGATCACAGCCGGCGCGGGAGCCTCAGCGCCGGCCGGGCAGGGCAAAGTCATCAAGATGGCGCCCAAGATTGCCTATCGTAACCTCTTCCACGATCGCATGAGCTTGATCGTCACGCTCGTCGGCATCGTCTTCTCGGTCGTTCTCGTCGCCATCGAGGTGGGTCTCTATAAGGGTTCCGAGAACAAGATCGCGACCGTGCTCGACAAGGCGCCCGCCGATCTCTGGATCGTGCCGTTCGGAACGAAGAGCTTCGACGATCCCTCGCTCCTCATCGGCCATGAGAAATATGCGGCGCTCTCGACGCCCGGCGTGCTCAAGGCCGAGGACATGATCGTGAGCTTCTCCGCCTGGCGCAAACCCGAAGGCGGCAAAAAGACATTCATTCTCGTTGGCCTCGATTGGGCGAACGGCGGCACGCGTCCCTGGAGCATCGAAGAAGGCGACATCTCCGATCTCAACAATCCGAACGCCATCGCCGTCGATCGCTCCTACTTCAAGGATCTCGGTATCAACGAGCGCGGCGATTACGCCGAAATCAACAATCAGCGCGCCCAGGTTACTGCCGTGACCAAGGGCATCCGCTCGTTCACGACATTGCCCTACGGCTTCACCTCGATCTCGACGGCCCGCAAGTTCACGGGCGCGAGCGCGTCTCAATCCACCTATGTGCTCGTGACGCTCGAGAGCGGCGCGGACATCGAGGCGGTGCGCAAGCAGCTCTCCGAGCGCCTGCAGGGCACCGAGATTCTGACGCACGACGAGTTCACCCGTCGCAGCATCAACTACTGGATGTTCTCCACGGGCGCCGGTCTCGCGCTGATCACGGGCATGGTGCTGGGCGCCATCGTCGGTGTCGTGATCGTGGCACAGACACTCTACGCGAGCACCAAGGATCACTTGAACGAGTTTGCGACACTGCGCGCCCTTGGCGCATCAGCGAGCTACATTCACGCCGTCATTCTGATCCAGGCTCTCATGAGCGCGGTGCTGGGCTATGCGGCCGGCATGCTGCTCGCGATGCTGGCGATCTACAGGCTCTCGGTGAGAGTGCCCACGCTGACCATCGTGATGACGCCGAAGATAGCGGCCTATCTGTTCGCGCTGACGGTCGGCATGTGCATCTTCGCGGCGATCACGGCAATCAGGAAGGTGACGCGTATCGACCCGGCGGGCGTCTTCAACCGATGAGGGCCGCACGCGGCAGAACTGCAAGGCGCGGGTCCGGAGGATCGGAAGATCCTCCGGGCCTCACCCGTTCGAGGCTTGCGGAGTGTCGAATGACGTCTTCGGGTTCGAGTGCACTTGCAGAGAAGTACGGGGCTGCGTAGCGTCGGCCTTTTCATCGTCCGTTGCGGGATCTTTTTTTAATATCGGCAAGAAAATCGGCATCTTCCTGTGACAGGCGTAACAGCCACGGCGAGCTGATGATGCCAAGCTCTTGATAATGAGTACTGCGCTTCGGTTTCGGGAGACCTCACTGAAATGTCCAAAGCTCCAAGAGCATCGAACGGGCCTCGCCCGCTTCTTGAGGCTCGCAACATCGTCAAGACGATCGGCACCGGCGCCGGCGAGCTTCACATTCTCAAAGGGGTCAGCATGGATCTGCGCCCCGGTGAGCTGACGTTGCTGATGGGGCCTTCGGGCAGCGGCAAGACCACGCTGCTGTCGATCCTCGGCTGCATTCTTTCCGCCACCAGCGGCGAGCTTCATCTCGCGGGCCATCAGGCGGTCGGCCAATCGTCGGAAGATCTTGCCGAGATTCGCCGTCAGCATGTCGGCTTCGTGTTTCAGAGCTACAACCTGTTCCCCACGCTGACCGCCATTGAGAACGTGCTGGTCGCGCTCGATGTCCGCGACGCGCGCTCGGCCGATCCCATGGAGACGGCAGCGGAAGCGTTGAAGTCGGTCGGCCTTAGCCACCGCATGCACACCTATCCTTCGAAGCTCTCCGGCGGTGAGAAGCAGCGCGTTGCCATCGCCCGCTCGCTCGCTGGCCGCCCCTCCGTCGTGCTGGCGGATGAGCCGACCGCGGCGCTCGACAGCGAGAACGGTAAGGCGGTGATGGAGCTGCTTACAGAGGTTGCCAAGGACCCCACGCGTGCCGTGATGGCGGTGACCCACGACCACCGCACGCTCCACTACGCAGATCGGATCATCACCATCGAGGACGGACGTATTGTCGGCGACGAACGGCCACCCAAGAAGGGCGGACCGGGTGACGGAGCCGCGTCCAAGAAAAAGAACGTTGCAGCTTAAGGAACATCAAGCGCCATGTTGAAGCCCATTAATCTCATCCTATTGCTGGGGCTTGCCGGAGCCGGCGGCTATCTCGCTTACGACAAGTATCGTGACAGCAAGGCTGCCGACGAGGCGCTGCCGATCGTGACCAAGGACTACGAGGTCGCCGCGCCCGGCCGCGTCGAGCCGAAGTCAGGTGACATCCGCCTGGGTGCCACCTACCTCGGACGCGTCGAGGAGGTTCTGGTGAAGGTCGACGACAAGGTCGAGGAAGGCGAGCTGCTGCTGCGTCTCGACGATGCCGAGGCCCGCGCCAAGCTCGCCTCCGCCGAGACGGAAGCCGAAGCGCTCCGCGAGGATCGCGAGAAGGCCTTCGCCAGCGGCCGTGAGGATGTGAGAAAGGCCGAGGACGCCATCTACTCCGCCGAGCGTGCCGTGACGGGAGCCCGCATCGAGCTCGACTATGCGATTTCGGCCAAGCGCAGCGGAACCGGCAGCGAAGCTGCCGTCAGCGACGCGCGCCGCCGCCTGAAGGACGCCAACGAGCGCCTCGAGCGCGAGCGCATCGCTTATGTGAAGGCGCAGTCGAAGCCGAACCTGCCCGCGCCGAGCCGCGCCGAATCCGCCGTCAGCGCCGCGCGCGCCGAGGTGAGAATGGCCGAAGCCCTCCTCGACAAGACACGCATCCGTGCTCCTTCCGCCGGCACCATCCTCCAGGTGAACCCCAAGCAGGGTGAGGTGGTCGCCCCGTCTCCGGATCTGCCGCTGGTCGTCATGGGCGATATGAGCGTCGTGCGCGTGAAGGCCGAGGTCGACGAAGGCGACGTGGGCAAGATCAAGCTCAACCAGACCGCCTACGTGAAGAGCATTGCCGTTCCGGACCAGAAGTTCGAAGGTAAGGTGACGCGTATCGCGCCGAGCCTCGGCCAGGCCAAGATCGGCCCCCGCGGCCCCCTCCGCCCGACGGACGTGGAAGTCATGGAAGTGACCATCGAGATGCAGGGGACTGCCACGGCGTTGAAGCCGGGCATGCGGGTAGACGCCTTTTTTCGTAAGGACTGAGGCAGCCACGCCTCCCCAGCCCCGCCGGCCCATTGCGCTTGCCGGGCTGGAGCTCGAAACCGAGCCTGGAAGTGGCCCTTGAGCCGAGGAGGGAATTGCACCTCTTGGGCATAAGTCCACCGAACGCCCTGAATGACCTGCGACCAATTGTGGGCCGCCCGAAAAGGCGGCCCTTTTCTATTGGTAAATGCCAGCCGGTTGGTTGACAGTCTTGAAAAGATTGGGAATGTACCTCCTGGAACAGCAAGCGCTGTCCATTTCCGTCATGGTTCTGCAAGGCGCCGCACGAGCGGCCGCGAACCGGCGAAATGGAGCGTATCATGCAAGGTCAGATCACCAAGTTCCAAGAGAGCATCGGCTTTGGCGTCATCAGCACGGATGATGGTCGCAAATTCCGGTTCTCGAAATCGGATATCCGCAACCCGAATGGCCGCCTGCTCGGTCTCGAAGTGGATTTCCTCGTCGAATCGCATAGTCCAAGAGACATCATCCTTCTGCATGGGTCGCCTTGGACAGTTTTTGGCCGCACCGGCCAATCCGTGAAGCGGAGCTGAATGCCATGACCAACACACATGACCAGCACGGTGCCGTAGACACCAGCGACGTACCCCGCGTCGGTGCCCGCGAGCTTGCGCTCGCCCTCAAAATTCTCTCGTCCGGCAATGGATTACTTTTGCCCGCCGTGACGCTTTCGGACGACGACCTGCGCCGAGTCGAGCAGGATTTCTGGCAGATCTCCCCTCGCGCCCGGGTGCGTAAGGTGGCCGTTCTTCTGCGCTTCCGTAGCTTCCTCGCGGCGTGCCGCACGCGCCATGTAAGCGATCTCATCGCCGTTCATGGCCAAGCTGCTCTCGTCACCGCACTCGAAGCAGCCGCCAATATGCGTCTCAACGCCAAGTGGGGTTTCAACCCGCACAAGATGGCCCGCGCCATGAGCGAGGCCCTGGCCGCCGCCACGGAAGGCCTCCAGGGACAACCCGCCGCAGCGTAATTTTTACGTTCGGACACCCTGACACGGTGATCCGAGCGAAAGACCTGCCCATATAAGAGGGCATGGTAGCCACAATCGCCCTCGTCCTGTCCTATCTCGCGGTCTTCTTGCCCGCGCTCGGACTTTTGCTTGTCGCCCTCGCCAAGATGTCGGGGGCTTCGGACTGATTTTTCTGATGCCTCGTTAACCGCCCCGGCCGATAAGGCCGGTTCGGATCCGCGTCTGCCGCCTTATATTGGAGGGCAGGAAGCGGACCTGCTCCATGAAACCGGCCGACGGCTTTTTGCACGAGATCCCGGAAGTCGATCTGTTCTCGGGGCTTTCCGAGACGGAACGGCAAGCCCTCGGCGCGCGCTGCGCCTTGCGCACGTTGCGCCGCGGCGATGTGCTGATGCGCCAGGGCGATCAGGCTGACGCGCTCTACGTGGTTCTCTCAGGGCGTCTCGCTGTGACGGTCGAAGGGCTTCGCGAGCCCGTAAGCGAGATCGGTCCAGGCCAGCCTGCCGGAGAGATTGCCTTCCTTACTGGCGGCACGAGAACCGCCAGCGTCACAGCCATGCGCGATACGCTCGTGCTTTCGCTCTCGCGCGGTGAGTTCGAGAGCCTGGTGGGTGCTCATCCCGGCATCTGGGGCACGCTCACAGCCATGCTCGCCAGGAGGCTCGCAGCGACCACGTCGAGTGCCGTCCACATCACGCACGCGCCGCCACGCCCCCGCACGATCTGCATCATTCCTGCCGGCGGAGCGCCCATCGAAGCGGCATTCCGCGCCCTGCTCGGCGAGACCCTCGGGCGCAAAGCGCGCTGCGCGACGCTGGATGGAGAGAATGCCCGCGCCGTTCTGGGCTGCGAGGGACCGCTCGAAGCGCCGGAGGCGATATCGCGGCTGAACGCGCTCGAGGCGCGCCACGAATACGTTCTTATGGTCTCCGACGACACAATCACTCCATGGACGGAAAAAGCGATCCGCCATGCGGATCTCGTTCTCGCCGTCGCCTGCAAGGATGCGGATCCGGAGCTGAACGCCATTGAGCGGCTGGCCGCACGCTTCGTCACCCCCGACGCGACGCGCCTCGTCCTGCTGCACCCGGCACGCGGTAAAATCACAGGCACCTCCCGCTGGCTCGCGCCGCGCTCGGTCGCCATGCACCATCACGTCGCGCGCGACAGCCGCGAGGACGTCGAGCGGCTCGTGCGCTTCATTGAGGGGCGCGCGATCGGCTTTGTGGCCGCCGGAGGAGGCGCGCTCGCGGCCGCGCATACGGGTGTCTTCAAAGGTCTGAGCGAAGCCGGCATCAAGTTCGACATCATGGGCGGCACATCGGCCGGCGCGGCGCTCGCCGCCGCGTTCATGATCGAAAGCCAGCCCGACGAGATCGACAGGGCGCTGGGCGAGATGTTCGTCACCAACCGCGCCATGCGCCGCTACACGCTGCCGCGATACGCGCTGCTCGATCACACCGTCTTCGATGCCGAGCTGAAGCGCCTGTTCGGCAACATCGAGATCGAGGATCTGTGGCTTCCGTTCTTCGCCGTGTCCACCAACCTGTCGCGCTTCGGCATCGCCTGCCACCGCTCAGGTCCGCTGTGGCGTGCGATCCGCGCCTCGGCATCGATCCCCGTGCTCCTGCCGCCCGTGTACACGGCCGAGGGTGACATGCTGGTCGACGGCTGCCTCCTCGACAACGTGCCGGTGAAGATCATGCGCGATCTCAAGGAGGGGCCCAACGTCGTCGTGAGCTTCAAGCCGCCGGAGCTCGACCGTTTCGAGGTCGACTACGAAGCCCTGCCCTCGCGCACCGAGCTCCTGCGGCTGGTTCTCAACCCGTTGCGCCGCGATCGTCTTCCCGATGCGCCAGGGCTGGTGACCGTGCTCATGCGAGCGCTGATGGCCAACCGGCGCGATTTCCTTCGCGAGCTCAACGCCGACGACGTCTCGCTCGTCCCGCCGGTCTCGCCCGGCATCAGCTTCCTGGATTGGCATCGCCACGGCGAGCTGTTCGAGAGCGCCTACCGCTGGACGCGCGACGAGATCGCCTCGCTCGCGAGCACGGGCAAGCCCTCCTGGCTGGCCGACACGCTCTCCGCTCAGTAGGCATTCTCCGATTTGAGCAGCGCGAGCGGCGTCATGGCGAGAATGTAAAGGTCGAACAGAACCGACCAATTCTCGATGTAGTAGAGATCGTGCTCCACGCGCTTCTCGATTTTCTCGCGCGTATCCGTCTCGCCGCGCCAGCCGCAGATCTGGGCCCAGCCGGTAATGCCGGGCTTCACCTTGTGGCGCGCGAAATAGCTGGCCACGATCTCGTCGTAGAGCCGCTCCTCGGCCTTTGCCGATACCGCGTGCGGGCGCGGCCCCACAAGCGAAAGCTCGCCCTTGATGACGTTGAAGAGCTGCGGCAGCTCGTCGAGGCTCGTCTTGCGGATGAAGCGCCCGACGCGCGTCACGCGCGGATCGCCCTTCGTGACGAGGCGCGAGGCGGTCGCGTCGCATTTGTCCACGTACATCGAGCGGAACTTCAGAACCTCGATCAGCTCGTTGTTGAAGCCGTAGCGCTTTTGCCGGAACAGCACCGGCCCGCGCGAGTCGAGCTTCACCGCCAGCGCAACCGCCGCCATCACGGGTGACAGTGCAACGAGGCAGAGAAGGCCGATGGTCTTGTCGAAGAGCGATTTGGCGATGAAGCCCCAGTCCGCGATCGGCCGGTCGTAGAGGTCGATCATGGCGACGGGGCCGACATGGGAATAGAGGCGCGGCGAAAGACGGATCTGCGTAGCCTGCGCGGGGAGCCTGATATCCGCCGGCAGCACCGAGAGCCGGCTCGTCACGTCGTGAAGCCGCTTTTCGCCCGCCACGGGAAGCGCGACGATCACGAGATCGACGTTCATCGCGCGGGCGACCTCGAGGAGATCGTCGAGCGTTCCGATGCGGCCGTAGCCGACGGCAGGCGCCTCCGCCCGGCCGTCCGCCCGGTCGTCGAACACGCCGACGATGCGGATATCCGCGCCGTGGTCCTGTTGGAGCAGACGGATCATGTCGTCGGTGAGTGCGCCCGTGCCGTAGACGACCGCGCGGCGCTGGAGGCGTCCGCTACGCGCCATCGCGCGGAAGAGAAGACCGGCTGAGGCGCGCTCGACCGTCAGCGCGGTGCCGCCTGCGAGGAACCACAGCGCCATCCAGCCGCGTGACAGCTCGGCACCCGCCTTGAGGAAGAAGGCGGTGAGGCCCACGGCCGCGAACGCCGCGATCCAGCCGAGCAGCAGGCGAGGCATGTTGCGATGGAACGTCGCCAGCGAGCGGGGAGAATAGAGGCCGAGGATGTCCAGCATCAGGATGGTGCCGATCGCGGCCACCGCGATCATGGTGCCGTAGAGCAGATCGGTCGTGACGTCGGCTTCGCCGTGATAGAGCACGGCCATCACGAGACCGCTGAGAGCGGCGATCGAGAAGTCCGCAACCCGGACCAGGCCCGAGAGGACGACCGGCGACAGAAGCGTGCTCTTGCTGCGCGGTAGCGGCGGCAACCCGAGCCCGGAAAGAGACGAAGGAAGCGCGGCGGAGGTCAGAGGCGGCGTGTATGGGACATGCGAAAGCATGGAACTGGCTCACAATGCGACAGACGCCGGCCGAGGACCGGCAGATGACGCAAGAGGTGCAGCGGACATGCCACCGCGCACGGGTCTGGCGCGCGTCAGCGCTGCGCCGAGCCTTAACAAATCGTTAAAGCAAGGGATTCGACAGGGTTGTCTGAATTCAGTGCGTGCTCTGACGATAGAAGTCGAGCACCGCATCGGTCATCGCTTCAACAGTGAACTTGCGCTTCACGATCTCGCGCAATTCCTGTCCGCGCGCGAGGGCGCCGTTCGGGTCCGCGAGCGTTTGCGTGAGCGCCCGCGCCAGCGCGTCGACGGAGCCCGCCTCGATCAACTCGATCCCAGTGCCCGCGACGATCTCCGGAATGCCGCCGACGCGCGTCGCAATCAGCGGCTTGCCCACTGCACCCGCTTCCAGCACGACATAAGGGAAGCTTTCGGCGCGCGAGGGCACGACGAGGCAATGGCCGAGCGGAAATGCGTCTGGCGCAGGCATGGCGCCAGGGAAGATCACGTGGGCGTCGAGCCCCAGCCGATGCGCGAGCGCCTTGAACTCGACGGCATCGGGACCGCCGCCGACGATCACGGCCCGCACGGGGTTGGCCGGGATGATCTTGGCCAGCGCCTGGAGCAGCACGTCCACGCCTTTGAGCGCGCGAAGCTCACCGATGAAGAGGAAGTTCGCGGCATCCGGGTTTGTCGGACGCGCGTCGAAATCCTCGGGCCTGAGCCCGTTCGGGATCACGCGGCGCGGCGGCCCGCCCTGACCCGCGAGACGCGCATAGGCCTCACGCGCGAAATCGGATTCGAAAATGAGACCGTCGGTCATCATTCCCATGATGCGTTCCAGAATACGGAACACGTTGCCCGCCGCCGTGCCGGGCTTGTAGTGGAGGCTGCCGCCATGTGGCGTATAGAATGCCTTCACGCGATGGCCGCGAACGGAAAGCGACGTCTTTGCGAGACGCGCGTAGGCTCCGCCCTTTGCGCCGTGTCCATGCAGCACATCGAGATCCATCGCGCGCGCGATCTTGGCGACCGAGCGAACGGCCGAGATATCGCCGATCCCGGGCTGCCGTTTCATGGAAATGAGCGACAGCCCGAGCCGCAACTTGGGCTCGATGGCCGAGAGGCGTTTGACGGTGAGGCTGTCCGCCGACGTTCCGTCCGCCACGATGCCGACGTAGTGGCCGCGCCGCGCCTGCTCACCCGCAAGGTCGAGCACATGCCGGAACAGCCCGCCCACGGGCGCGCGCATGACGTGCAGAATACGAAGGGGAGCCTCAGCCGGCGCGTCGGTCACGGAAGCCTCAGAAGAACCGCTCGTTCACGTAGACGACGTCGCCCGGCAGCACCGGAAAATCGTTCGGCGCATCGATCTGCTCGACGAACCCGTTGATGCGCCGCGTGATGCGGAAGCTGCGCGTGCTGGCGCGTTCGGAGTAGCCGCCCGCGACCGCAATCGCCGTCTCGACCGTCATGCCCGAGATGTAGGGATACTGCCCGCCGGTCTTCACCTCGCCGTAGATGAAGAACGGGCGGTTCTGCAGGATGTCGACGGTGACCTGCGGATCGCGCACGTATTCGACGGCGAGCCGCTGGCGGATGGCGTCTTCGAGATTGCGGGCGGTCCTTCCCCGCGCACGCACCTCTCCGATGAGCGGCACGGTGATCTGGCCTTCCTGATCCACGGTGTAGGCACGCGAAAGGTTGGGCTGTCCGTAAACGAACACGCGCAGCCGGTCGCCGGTATCGAGCAGGTAGGGACCCTCGCCGGGCGCCGCCATCGGCGCGCCATATCCGGCCGGATGCACGGCGGGCGGCCCCCAGGTCACCTGATCCGCGGCTTCGGCCGGCGGCGGCCCGTCGCCGAACACCACGGCGCTCCCCTGCCGCTCCATGTTCGTCAACGCCGCCGAGATGACGGTCTCGGGATCATGCGCACAGCCCGCCAGCGCGAGCGCGGCGGCGCACGAGAGAAATCGGATCCAAGCTGTAACGCCAGCGCCCATGATCAACCGCTTTACGAAACTCTGTTGGCGGCCAGTGTTAAGGACCCGTGGTTAAGAAAATCTGAGGAGCTGACCTTTTTTGGGAAACTTAAGGAAATTCTAACGCGCGTCCCTGTATCCCTCGGAGCAACGCAAGATGCGGACGAAAGCGAAATGGCCTCGAATACCCCCCATCGTCCCGATGACATAGATCTCCGCTCGCTGTGGCAGACCGCCATTCGGAGCGTGCCCCGGCTTGCCTTGCTCGCCGTTGTCACGGCCGCTGCAACTTATGGCGTGCTCACGCTCATTGCTCCGCGTTACGTGTCGGAGACGCAACTCGCGATCGAGTCCAAGAGCACCAACAACCCCTTCGCCGACCCGACCCGCTCCGGCGCCAACGACAGCGTCAGCGTCCGCATGGACAAGGAGGCGATCAACACGCACGTCCGCGCGTTGATGTCGACGGACCTCGGCGAGACCATCGTGCGCGACATGAAGCTTGCGGATCTTCCGGAGTTCAACAGCGCGCGCGGCTCGCCCGATATGCTGTCCGCTTTGCTGCGCCTTGTCGGCATCGGTGCCCCGCGTGCCTCCGAGAGCGATCAGGATCGCGCGCTTACCGCCTATTTCAACCGCCTCGAGGTCTACTCGCCGAAGGAAAGCCGCTTCATAGGCGTGCGCTTCTGGTCGAACAATCCGGAGCTGGCCGCCGCCGTCGCCAATCGCATCGCTGAGACCTATCGCGAGAACCTGGCGCGCCAGAGCATCAGCGAGACGGACGACGTCCAGAAGGCGCTTGAGCCCAAGATCGCCAAGCTTGCCGAGGAGGCAGCCGTCGCCGAGGCCGCGGTCGAGAAGTTCCGCGGCGAAGCCAACATCTTCAAGGGCGGTCAGCAGGCCACCGGCTTGAACGAGCAGCAGCTCGCGGAGCTTAACGCCGAGCTTTCGAAGGTGAAGGCCGCGCGCAGCGAGGCCGAGGCCCGCGCGAAGCAGGCGCGCGAGATGCAGGAGCTCGGCAGCGCGGAAACGCTGGCCGACGTGCAGAAGTCACCGCTGATCCAGAACCTCGTACAGAGCCGCGTGCGTGTCGAGCGCCAGATCTCCGAGCTTTCGGCAACGCTGCTGCCGGGCCATCCGCGCATGCGCCAGCTCCAGGCCGATCTCAAGGGCCTGAAGACTCAGATCGCCGCCGAGGTAGCGAAAATCGTCGATGGCATGGGTAAGGAAGCCAAGGTCGCCGCTTTGCGCGAGGAGGCGATCCAGCGCAACGTCAGCGAGATCAAGACGCGCATCGTCACCGCCGGTCCCGAGGAAGCCAAGCTCAGAAGCCTGGAAGCCGACGCCAAGTCCAAACGCGCCGAGCTGGACCGCCTGCGCGCCCAGTACGAGGCCAACCGCGTGCGCGCGGACGACAGCCGCGCCGTACCGGTGGAAGCGCAGATCGTATCGAGCGCCCGCCCGTCCAGCATTCCGGTGTTCCCGAAGAAGGGATCGACGGCGCTTCTGGTCGGCGTGGCGACGCTGTTGATCGGCCTCGCGCTCGTCATCACCCGCGGTCTTCTGAGTGGCGCTCGCGTCCCGCAGCGTCGCGCGGCGAGCGCGCGCGATCGCAGAGAGCGCCCGCTGCCGAGGTTGCCGGACCCGCCGCATCAAGGGCCGCCCCCGTCCTCGCCGCCGACGCCGCCTCAGCCTCCGCGCCGGGTGCCGCCCGCGCCGCAGTCCGACATCCGCACGAGGCCGCTCGCGCCTGCACCCACGCCCGCGCCGGCGATGGCGCAGGCTTCCGCGCCCGCAGCATCGGTCACCGCAGCCCCCGAGATGATCACGTCTGAAACCTTGGCAGATACGCTGGAGGCCATGCGCAAAGGCGGACTCTCTGGCGTGCGCACACTCCTCGTCGGTTCATCCGACGTCTTCTCGCTCGCAAGCGAGGCGGCGAGCCTCTGCCGCCGTTTGGCCGACAAAGGACTGACCGTGGTCATGGTCGACTGGAGCTTCGACGGCACCGGCATCGCCGAGCCGCTGGGCCAGCCCGCCTGGCCGGGGTTCAGCGAGCTGATGGACGGCAAGGCCCGCTTCGAGGATATCGTCCGCTCGCTGCATGAGACGGACGTGCACTTGATCCCCTCGGGACGCGGCTTGCCCGATGCCGAGAGAGACCCGCTCGACGGCAACACCATCAATTTTCTTCTCGACGCGCTGGATGACGTCTACGAGCACATCGTCGTCGTGAGCCGCACTGAAGCCGCACGTCCTCTCTTCGAGGCCATCCAGGGCCGCTTCGATTGCGGCGTGACGTTGGTCGAAGACGAGAAGCAGAGGGCGCGCGTCAGCGCGGAGGAGGGCACGTTCCTGGGCTTCGACGTGGAGGGCATTGCGCTCTTCACGATGGAGAAGGCCAAGGAGCTGCCACGCAAGAAGCAGAGGTTCGCACGCACGGGCTGAAGCGGGACCTGCGGCAACTGTTCGTTAACGCTACGCTGTAACAGCGGGTTTCAGATTTAACACGATCTGAACGAACTTCGCTTTAGCTCGATGTTTCGGAAACCGCGACGCGAGCCGACGATGAGCCGTAAAACCACTGCTCTTATGCAGACTGCGCTTTCGGCGCTTCATTATTCGGGCCTGGGCGCGCTCCTGGCTCCGATGACGCGTGGCAAGGGCGTGATCTTCACGCTGCACAACGTTCGCCCCGAGCCGCCGGAAGCCTTCGAGCCGAACCGCATTCTGAAGGTCACGCCCGCTTTCCTCGAAACCGCGATCGAGACGGTGGAGAAGGCGGGCTATGACATCGTCTCGCTCGACGAGGCGGCCCGGCGCATGAAGTCGGACGAGCCCGAGCGGCCTTTCGCCTGTTTCACGTTCGACGACGGCTACCGCGACAATCGCGATTTCGCCTATCCGATCTTCAAGGCGCGCAATCTTCCCTTCGCCATCTACGTGCCGACCGCCTATGCAGACGGCGAGGGTGACCTGTGGTGGTTCGTGCTGGAGACGGCTATCCGCAACACCGACCGGATCGAGGTCGTTCTCGATGGCGCCCTGCGCGTCTTCGATGCCGGCACGCCGGAAGCGAAGGATCGCACGTTCTACGAGATCTACTGGCCGCTTAGAAATCGCCCTGAAAGCGAACTGCGCGCCACGGTGCGCAAGATCGCCGAGGCCGCGGGCTACGACCCGGCCACGCTCTGCCGCGATCTCATCATGGATTGGGACGAGCTGCGGGCGCTCTGTGCCGATCCGCTGGTAACGATCGGCGCGCACACCCGGCGCCACTTCGCCATTGCCAAGCTGCCGGAGGACGAGGCACGCGCCGAGATCGCCGAGAGCGTAGCGCGCATCGAGCGCGAGCTGGGCCGTCCCTGCCGCCATTTCAGCTTTCCCTACGGCGATGCCGGCAGTGCAGGAGCGCGCGATTTCGAGATCGTTCGTTCCCTCGGTCTCGAAACCGCGGTGACGACCCATAAGGATGTGCTGCGCACCCGCCATTCGGCGGTGATGACGGGGCTGCCCCGGGTGTCGCTCAACGGCGACTTTCAGGAGGCGCGCTACGTGCGCGCGATGATCACGGGCGTTCCGTTCCTGCTGTTCGATGGGGCGAGGGCCGTTCTCCGGCGCATCAAAGCCGCGCGTGGAGCGCGCGGAGCCGCCGATCTTGCCCCCGCCGCTACGCGTCCGGGCGCTGCATCCATTTGACCAGCCACATGGCGGGCGGCAGCCAGAGCAGCCCGGCCACCGGATAGTAGATCAGCTCCACCACCTTGCTGGCGCTCACCTGCAGGATGATCGCTGCCATCATCGCCATGAGCGCATAGAAGGCCAGGAAGACGACGAGCGCGATGGCGCCGACCAGCTTTCGCGTACGTAGGGTCATGAAGCCCCTGTTTTTCTTCGATCTCTACGGGTCCCATAACGTAAAGACCTGGCGCGGCATAGAGCGCCCGATCATCGCATTGATCGGCAGGCGGGTTCGCCCTATCACACATGCGGCGAAACTCTAGGAAATACAGAGCATGGCTGCGACCGGTACGGCGAACGGGAAGTCTTTGCGGGCAGCACACGCGGCCCCCTGGGATCGCGCGGTGCGCTATTGGCTTTACGCCGTCGCCGGCCTCGTGCTGGCGATGATTACCGTGGGCGGCGCGACGCGCCTCACGGATTCCGGTCTTTCCATCACCGAGTGGCAGCCCATCCTCGGCGCCATCCCGCCGCTGACCGATGCTCACTGGCAGGAAGCCTTCACCAAGTACAAGGAGATCCCCGAGTACCACCTTGTCAACAAGGGCATGTCGCTCGATGCCTTCAAGGCGATCTACTGGTGGGAGTGGAGCCATCGCTTCCTGGGCCGCATCATCGGCCTCGCATTCGCGCTTCCCCTTGCGGTCTTCTGGTATCTCGGCGCGCTGCGCCCCGGCTACCTGCCGAAGTTCGCAGGCGTCCTCGCCCTCGGCGGGCTGCAAGGCGTCATTGGCTGGTACATGGTGAAGTCCGGCCTCGTCGATCGCGTGGACGTGAGCCAGTATCGCCTGGCCCTGCACCTCACGGTGGCCTTCCTCATTCTCGCGCTCGTCGTCTGGCTCGCCCTCGAGCACGCCGTGCCGCATGAAGCGCGCGCCTCCTCGCGCGTCACGGCCACATCGCTGCCGGCGGTGATCGTGGGCTTCATTTTCCTGCAAGTCGTGCTCGGCGCCTTCGTGGCCAGCCTCAAGGGCGGCCTCGTCTACAACACGTGGCCCACCATGAACGGCGCGTTCATCCCCTACGACCTGATGACGCTAGAGCCCTGGTATCACAATCCGTTCGAGAACCCGGTGACGGCCCAGTTCAACCATCGCCTCGTGGCCTATGCCGTGGTGCTGCTCGTGGCGTTCGAGGCTTGGCGCCGCTTTGCGTCTCGCGCAGCCGGGGAGGTGCGCGTCTCCGCCGCTCTGCTGACGGCAGGCGTGCTCGGTCAGGCGGCGCTCGGAATCTGGACGCTTCTGGAAGCGGTGCCGCTGGGCCTCGGCATCGCCCATCAGACCTGTGCGGCCATCTTGCTCGTCATTGCTGTGCGGCACCTGCACGTCGTCTCGCGGGGAGCCTGACGCGAGGCGCGCTCAGCGACGAGGACCGGTCAAGGCAACCGTTTGCGGGTCTTTTCGTCGTACCCATCCTTCGGGTTGGCTTTGCCGAAATGGGCATCCGACGCGAGCACCGCGATTGCGAATGCGCCGCCGACGAGCACGATGAGAAATAGCAAGATCATGGCCAGACCTCCTGCGGGAGATGCCGGACGCTACGTCGTTCGCCGAGAGTGCGCTGTTACGCAGGTGACAGCAGGCGTGCTCAAACTCCGAGCATCAGCCGGATGTTCTGCACGGCCGCGCCGGCCGCACCCTTGCCGAGGTTGTCCAGCCGCGCCACCAGCAGCGCATGCCCGTGCCGCTCGTGCGCGAACACGTAGAGCTCCAGCTTGTCGGTGCTGTTGAGACCGAGCGCGTGAAGACGCCCGCCGAGCTTCGCGATCTCCTCGTGAGGCACTACCCGCACCAGCTCCGACCCCCGATAGTGCGCGGCGAGGACCTTTTCGAGATCGCGTGCCGAGGGCTTGCCCGGCAGCGTGTCGAGGTGGAGAGGCACGCTCACCAGCATGCCCTGGCGGAAGTTCCCGACCGAGGGCACGAACACCGGAAGCCGGGTCAGCCGGGAATAGCGTGTCAGCTCCGGCAGATGCTTGTGCTCGAGTCCGAGGGCGTAAAGCTCGAAGGCCGGCGCGGTCTTGGCGACCTCGTAGGATTCGATCATCGATTTGCCGCCGCCCGAATAGCCCGAGACGGCGTTCACCGTCACAGGGTGATCGGAAGGGAGGATGTCGGCATCGACGAGCGGGCGAAGCAGCGCGATGGCGCCCGTGGGATAGCAC
Source organism: Hyphomicrobium zavarzinii ATCC 27496 (assembly GCF_000383415.1). Taxonomy (GTDB): domain Bacteria; phylum Pseudomonadota; class Alphaproteobacteria; order Rhizobiales; family Hyphomicrobiaceae; genus Hyphomicrobium_C; species Hyphomicrobium_C zavarzinii. The sequence continues at coordinate 739,094 of NZ_KB911256.1, forward strand.
CCCGGGTTGGCCACATGGCGCGCTTTGCGAATGGCATCCGACTGCGCGCGGTCGAGCTCGGGAAATCCGTAGACCCATCCCTCGGCCACGCGATGCGCCGTGGACGCGTCCACGATGCGGGGTGCCTTGTCGCCGAGCGAGTCCGCCAGCGTGACCGCCTCGATCGCCGCGGCGTCGGGCAGGCACAACACCACGAGATCGGCATCGGCCATCATCGCCTTGCGCGCGTCCGCGTCCTTGCGCTTGTCGTCGGCAATGCTGATGACCTCGACGGCTGGCAGCGCTGCCAGCCGCTCGCGGATCTCGAGGCCGGTGGTGCCGGCCTCGCCGTCGATGAAAATCCGAGGTTTGGAGTGGCTCATCCGCCGGCACCCGGTCCCAGGCCGAGCCTGTGAAGCACCGCCTGCCACAGGGTCTCGGAGCAGCCGATGTTGTAGGCCGCGCACGTGATCTTATGGCTGTCGGTGTAGATCATGTCGAGCGCAACCCACACGATGATGAGGAGGCCGATCCACGCGATCCACGGATAGGAGGCGAGCAGCTTGGCGATGTACGTCGAGGCGACCGCCATCAGAATGATCGCGAGACCGAGGCCGATCACGAGCAGGATCAGCGGCTCTTCCGCGCCCTGCGCCACGCCCGCGACCGCGAGCACGTTGTCGAGCGACATCGAGACGTCGGCGAGAATGATCGTCCAGAGCGCGCTCCAGAAGCCCACTTCGTTCGGAGGCGTTCCGGTGGAGGCAACCTTGGCTTCCACGTCGTCGATCGAGTGCATGCTTCCATCGACGAGCTGGCGGTACATCTTCCAGGCCACGAAGAGCAGCAGCAGGCCGCCCGCGAGCGTGAGGCCGATGATTTGAAGAAGCTGGACAGCAACGCCAGAGAACAGCACGCGCAGGATCACCGCGCCTGCAATGCCCCAGAAGATGACTTTGGCTCTGAGATTTGGAGCCACGCGCGACGCTGCCATGCCGACGACGATGGCGTTGTCGCCCGCCAGCGTTAAGTCGATCATGATGATATTGAACAACGCGAGCGCGTGTTCTTGAAACCACTCGATCACCGTGTGCTCCCCGGCCAAGTCTCTCCTGAACAGAGTGGCATTAGGTGAGACGTCTGCCTTTAGTCAAGGTGGCCTGAAAGTAAAACAGCCCGCCTTTGGAAGGCGGGCTGTCATTATAATACGTAAGTAGGTGAGGCGAATTAGCGCTTCGAGAACTGGAAGCTGCGGCGAGCTTTGACGCGGCCGTACTTCTTGCGCTCCACGGTGCGGCTGTCGCGGGTGAGGAAGCCACCCTTCTTGAGCACGCCGCGCAGCTCCGGCTCGTAATAGGTGAGCGCCTTGGAGATGCCGTGGCGGACGGCGCCGGCCTGGCCCGAAAGCCCGCCACCGGCAACGGTCACGATGATGTCGAACTGCGTGGCGCGGTTGGCAGCCGCGAGCGGCTGCTGCAGCAGCATTTGCAGCACGGGGCGTGCGAAATACTGCTTGAAGTCCTTCTTGTTGACCGTGATCTGACCACGGCCCGGCTTGATCCAGACGCGGGCGACGGCGTCCTTGCGCTTGCCGGTGGCATAGGCGCGGCCGAACGCATCGAGCTTCTGGACGTGGACGGGCGCTTCGGCAGCGACAGCACCCTTGAGGGCGCCGAGATCGTCCAGGGACTTGGTTTCCTGTACCATGGCTATTAGGCCCTCGAGTTCTTGCGATTGAGCTTCGCGATGTCGAGCGTGGTCGGCGTCTGCGCCGCGTGCGGATGCTCCGCGCCCTTGTAGATCTTCAGGTTTCTCATGAGCTTGCGCTGCAGCGGGCCGCGGCGAAGCATGCGCTCGACGGCGAGCTCGATCACGCGCTCGGGGAAGCGGCCTTCGAGGATGCGCTTCGGCGTCGTGGTCTTGATGCCGCCCGGATAGCCGGTGTGGCGGTAGTAGACCTTGTCTTCACGCTTCTTGCCGGTAAAGACGGCCTTCTCCGCGTTGACGACGATGACGTTGTCGCCGCAGTCGACGTGCGGCGTGTAGATGGCCTTATGCTTGCCTTTGAGGCGAACGGCGATGAGGGTGGCCAGACGGCCGACGACGAGACCGTCGGCGTCGATGACGACCCACTTCTTGTCGACCTCATCCGGCTTGGCGACGTATGTCTTCATGGCGGGAAGCGCTCCTGCCCAATAGGGGGTTATCGGCGTGATGGAAAGTCTCGCCGTTGCGAAGCGCGCTATGTACGCGAGAGATCGAATCGCGTCAATTATCCTTGGAAATAATAAAATATAGCAAAATCAATAATATAAGCAATAAGGTAATATAAAACCACATTAGAGGTAATGAAATACCGCATTTCAGGCGCCGGATCGGGCGGGGCGGCCCCGTTAACCCTCCTTGCCGCCACAGAATGGCGGGTGTAGCCCAGGGGTCGCGACGCGCCTCGAGTGCATGGAAGCCGCCAGGCCCCAATGCGCAAGCGGAACATCGAGCCCCGACGGCGGTTCTGAGAGCCGGAGTGTTCTTAGATCCGTCTCAGTTGTGAGCTTTGGTCCGCTCCCGAGCGACGCGCTGGGGAAGCAAACGATCGCGATGTGGTTAGGGAATGGGAGATTACGCTTCATGAGCATGTTCATTTCACGCCTTAGGTCGCTGGCATTCGTCCTCGGCTTGAGCGCGGGAGTGTTGGGAGCCGGAGCCCTGGGCGTCGCTGCCCAGGAATTCAAGCAGCTCGAGCTCACCGACCAGATGGTCACGTCGTTCATCGCGGCTCAGAAGGATTTCGCGCCTCTGGCCAGCAAGCTTGCGGAAGGCGGCGAGACGCCGGACGCGGCGCTGACCAAGGAGCTTGAGGACATTGCGAAGAAGCACGGCTTTGCGAGCTTTGCGGATTTCGAGGACGTCGGCGCCAACATCACTATCATTCTCGATGGTCTCGATCGCTCGACCGGCACCTACACGGATCCGGTCGAGAAGATGAAGAAGGAGCTCGAGGAGATCAAAGCTGACGCTTCGATCCCGCCGGAGGACAAGAAGCTCGCCGTCGACGATCTCACGCAGGAGATCAAGCAGGCGCAGCCGCTCAAGTACGCGGCCAACATCGAGGTCGTGAAGAAGCACATTGCGGCCATCGAGGAGCTTATTCCTGAGGAAGCTGGAGAGAGCGGTCCCGCCGACGAAGCCCCTGCGCCATAATCAAGACCTGATCGAGCGACGTTGACACCGTGACCACGCACACGAAGCCGGCAGATCTTGGCGCCCCCCGAAAGGAGGACGAGGATGTGCTGCTCGTGTCGCGGCCGGAGCCCGGCATTGCGCTGCTCACGCTCAATGCGCCGCGCTCCCGCAACAGTCTCTCGCGGCAGATGATCGCCGCTCTCGACGAAGCGCTCGCACGCCTGTCGGGCGACCGGGACGTAGCCGCCGTCGTTCTGGCGGCGGCTGGTCCGGTTTTCTCCGCCGGTCATGATCTCAAGGAGCTGTCCGCTCATCGCACGGATGCGGACGGCGGCCGCGCCTTCTACCAGGAGACGATGCTGGCCTGCGCGGCGCTCATGCAGGCGATCGTGCGCAATCGGCAGCCCGTGATTGCGGCCGTACAGGGCGTTGCTACGGCGGCTGGGTGCCAACTCGTCGCCACCTGCGATCTCGCAGTCGCCGCGGCAAGCGCAACCTTCGCGACACCCGGCGTCAACATCGGCTTGTTCTGCTCTACGCCCATGGTGGCGCTCTCGCGCAACATCTCCCGCAAGCGGGCGATGGAGATGCTGCTCTTGGGCGAAATGCTCGCGGCCGAGGACGCCATGAGCTACGGCCTCGTCAATCGCGTGGTCCCGGCCGACCGGGTTATGGACGAGGCGCTCGCGATGGCGCGCATCATCGCGGCCAAGTCGAAGCTGACTGTCGCCGTCGGCAAGGAGGCCTTCTATCGGCAGATCGAGGAGCCGCTCGCCGACGCCTACGCCTATGCGGCGTCTGTCATGGTCGAGAACATGATGGCTGAGGACGCTGCGGAGGGCATCGGAGCCTTCCTCGAGAAGCGTCCCCCGGTCTGGAAAGGGTGCTGAGGTGGAGCCGCGCTTGTCCTTCGTGACGCTCGGCGTGGCCGACATCGCCCGTGCGCGCGCCTTCTACGAAAAGCTGGGCTTCAAGGCCTCTTCGGATTCGAACGAGAACGTCACGTTCTTCGATGCGGGAGGTGTGGTGCTCGCCCTATTCGGTCGCGCGGCCCTCGCCGCAGACGCGAAGGTGCCAGATTCCACACCCGGCTTTTCCGGCATAGCGCTGGCGCATAACGTCCGCGCAGAGAATGAGGTCGTCCAAGTCCTCGCTGAAGCCGAAGCGGCCGGAGCCGTCATCGTAAAACCGGCCGAGACGGCGTTCTGGGGCGGCCACTCCGGTTATTTCCGCGATCCTGACGGACATCTGTGGGAAGTGGCTTTCAATCCGTTCTTCCCCTTCGATGATGCAGGACACGTCGTTCTGCCCTACAAGTAATGATGACCTACGCGCCGCCCAGCGATCCCGCGATTGCTGACATCCTGAAAGCCGCGAAGACGTTTGCCGTCGTCGGCGCATCCAATAAGCCAGCGCGACCAAGCTATGGCGTGATGAGATACCTTTTGGCGAACGGCTATCGCGTCGTTCCCGTCAATCCGGGATTGGCCGGACAAGAGATCCATGGCCAGCCCGTCGTGGCGGATCTGGCGTCCATCTCAACCCCAATTGATGTCGTCGATGTTTTCCGCAATTCGGACGCCGCGCTCGACATCGTGCGTGCCGCCATCCGCGAGAAGGATCGCCTCGCCATCAAGGCGGTCTGGATGCAGATCGGAGTCATCAACGAGCAGGCGGCGAACGAGGCGGCTGCGGCCGGCCTCGCCGTGGTCATGGACCGCTGCTCCAAGATCGAGCACGCACGCCTCGTCGCTTAGCCGGGCACGGCTCCGTCAGTTGTCGGCGACGATACGGAACTCGCCCTTGAGGTCGGCTGCGGAGCTGCCGCCCACGAACACGTTGAACGGGCCGGGCTCGATCACCGGCTTGCCGTCGTCATCGTGATAGGCAAGGTCGGACGCATTGAGCGTGAAGCGCACCGTTTTGCGCTGCCCCGGCGCAAGCTCGATTTTCTCGAAGCCCTTGAGCTCGCGCAGCGGACGTGACCGCGAGGCGACGAGCTGGCGCGTATAGAGCTGTACAACCTCCTGGCCCGCGCGCAGGCCGGTGTTCGTCACATCCACCTTCACCTCGATCTTGCCGGTGCGCCGCATCTCGGGCGTGCCGATCCTGAGATCCGAATAGCTGAAGGTGGTGTAGCTGAGCCCGTGGCCGAACGGATAGAGAGGCGTCGGCTTCTCATCCACATACCCCGTCGTGAAGCGATCGCCGGTGAAGGGGCGGCTGGTCGGCAGCTCGTTGTACGAGAGCGGGATCTGCCCCACCGAGCGCGGGAAGGTCATCGGCAGCTTGCCCGACGGCGCGAACTCTCCGGCAAGAACTTCCGCGAGCGCCGTGCGGCCTTCGGTGCCGGGATGCCACGCGATCAGGAGCGACGCGACTTTCTCGGATTCGGCGGTGAGCGTGAGGGGCCGGCCCGTCTCCACGACGAGCGCGATCGGCTTGCCCACACCGACGAGCGCGTCGAGCATCTCCTCCTGCACGCCCGTGAGCCCCAGATCGACGCGCGACACGCCTTCGCCCGAAATCGCGCAATCTTCCGCCAGCACCAGAACGACGAGATCGGCCGCGCGCGCGGTTTCGAGGGCCTTGTCCTTGTCCGCGAACGATTGCCCGCACGCATCCGCGAAGGCCGGAGCGAAGAGCAGCTTCTGCGTCTTGCCTACGCGAGCCTCGAGCGCCTCGAGCAGCGTCTCCGTCTTGGGCTTTTCAAGTCCGGCCGGCCCGTACCAGGAATGATCGTTCGTGGACGTCGCCGCGGCTCCGATCAGCGCCACGGTGCCCGATTGCGGCGTGATGGGCAGAGTGGCCCCGCCGTTCTTGAGCAGAACGAAGCTCTCCCGCGCCACGTCGCGGGCCGTCTTGCGGACACCCGCTTCGCCGATGGCGGGCGGCACCTTGCGCACGCCGCCCGGCGAATCCGGAAACAGCCCCATGCGGTACTTCACGCGCAGCACGCGGCGCACCGCGGCGTCGATCTCGCTCACGGGCACCAGCCCCGCCTTGACGCCTTCCGCGAGGTGCTTGTCGTAGGCTTTGCCTTCCATGTCGAAGTCTATGCCCGCATGCAGCGCCTTGCGGGCCGCCTCGCCGAGATCGCCGGCCACGCCGTGATTGACCAGCTCGCTGATCGCCGCGAAATCGGACATCACGAGCCCGTCGAAGCCGAGCCGCTCCTTGAGCACGCCGGTGATGAGGCGACGGTTTGCCGTCACCGGAACCCCGTTCACGGTGTTGAAGGACGCCATCACTGTTTCCGTTCCGGCATCGATCGCAGCCTTGAAAGGCGGGATGTAACGGTCGAAGAGCTCGGAGAGCGAAATCTGCGCCCCGTTGTAGTCGCGCCCGCCTTCCGGAGCGCCATAGCCGACGAAATGCTTGGCGGAGGTGGCGAGCCCGCCCTTGTGGTAGCCGCGCACCCGCGCAGCCGAGAAGGCGGCGGCCAGAAACGCGTCCTCACCGGCCCCCTCGATCACGCGCCCCCATCTCGGGTCGCGCGAGATGTCGACCATCGGCGCAAACGTGATGTTGACGCCGATCTGCGCCGTCTCGTTGCCGATCGCCTCGGCCGCCCGCTCGGCCAGTTCCGGCCGCCAGGTCGCCGCCCAGGCGATCGGCGTCGGAAAGGCGATATGGAAGGCGTGAATCGCGTCGATGGCAAACAGCAGCGGAATTTTGAGGCGCGATGCCTGTACGGCCTCCTCGAACACGCGGACGTGATCGGGATGGGCGACATTGAGCATGCCGCCAATGCGTCCGCTCTTGACCGATGTGAGCTGCGGCTCCCGCGGGAAGGCGTAAGAAGGGAAATTGAGCTGCCCGATCTTTTCCTCGAGCGTCATGCGGCCGAGGAGCGCCGAGACCTTGGCTTCGATCTCCGCCGCGATGGCGTCGTTGGGCGAGGGGCGGGGCGAGGGAGTGGAGTGAGCGGCGAAGGGGGCGAGGCAGGCAATGACGGTTAAGAGAAAAAAGCTAAATCTCATCGAAAAGCCGCTCTGTCCGTTTGGGAGGAACCCATGGTATACGGGCTGGCAGCCCCGCGTCCAATTCGCATCTTGTGAATTGAGCGATGTGCTACAACATGTCCACCGGCCGCAGGGCAAGCCTGCCGCGGCCAGCCCCGCGAACAGCAGGTAACGCATTTAGGAGAGCCAGGTGCCGTCCAGCGGCGTCCAAGCCAAGAAACTCGACGTCGACCGTTCGGCACGCACACAACTGCCGATCGAGCTCGATGGTGTCGAACTCGTGCTCGAAGCCCGTGCCTATCAGGGCAAGGACGAGCATTCGCAGGCCATGGCCCTCATCAACCGGGGCGTGGGCGACGAAGCTGGCGAGATCCCGCTGGTTCGCGTCCATTCCGGCTGTGTCACTGGCGATATCTTCCACTCGCTTCGCTGCGATTGCCGCGCTCAGCTCGAATCCGCGCTGAGACGCATCACAGTGACGCCCAACGGCATCCTCATCTACCTGCCTTATCAGGAGGGGCGCGGCATCGGCCTCTTCAACAAGATCAAGGCCTATGCCCTGCAGGATCAGGGGCTCGACACGGTGGACGCGAATATCGAGATCGGCGCGCCGATCGATGCGCGCGAATATGAGCTCGCGGCCGAGATCCTGCTCGATCTCGGATTTTCGAAGATTCGCTTGATGACCAACAATCCAACCAAGGTGCAAGCGCTCGAGGATGCCGGTATCGAGGTCGTGGATCGCATTCCCGTCATCGTGAGGCCGGGTGCGCACAACGAGCATTACCTCGAAACCAAACGCCGCCGCATGTCCCACAAGATCTAGGATCTGCAACCTGGATGGGGTGGCGCGTTCACGCTGCTCTCACCAGGCCAGAGCCGCCATCGCTGCGAGGGCGCCCGGCGTTCCCGCCGGGAACAACCGCGCGAGCTTGTCTGGATCGATGTCGGCGCCCACCATGGTGTCGTGCCGGTGAATGCCGCCCGCGATGAACAGGGCGTCGAGGCCAGCCCCGTGCGCGCCCGCAAGATCGGTGCGCACCGCATCGCCGATGACCAGCACGCGCTCTGAAGGTACCTCCGCCCCTCTTATCCGGCTCGCCTCGGCCTTGGCTGCTGCGTAGGCCGTCGCGTGGGGCTTACCCGCCCAATAGACGCGCCCGCCCATATGCGCGTAGGCATCCGCAAGCGCGCCCGCGCAAAGGAACAGGCGGCCTCCCACATCCACTACCAGATCCGGATTGGCGCACACGAAGGGCAGATCGTGCGCGCGGGCATCCGTGAGCAGATCGCGGTAGCTTTCCACCGTTTCGTTGACATCGTCAGTGAGCCCTGTGCAGACCACGGCCTCCGCCTCGCCGAGTCCCACATCGGGCACCGAGGCCTTCTCGAAGAAAGCCGCGTCGCGCGCGCGTGGTCCGATGAAATGGACGCGCCTGTAGCCCTTCTCGCGGATATGCGCGAGCGCGATCTCTCCCGATGAAACGATCGCGTCGTAAGTGTCTGGCGGCACATGCCGCGCCTCCAGCATCGCCTCCACACGATGCGTGGGCACCGGCGCGTTGGTCACGAGAACCACGGTTCCCCCGTGCGCCCGGAAGCGCATGAGCGCCTCCGTGGCCCCGGCATAGGCGCGAACGCCGTCGTGAACGACACCCCATACATCGCAATAAAGCACGTCGTAGCGCAGAAGCAGGTCGGCAGCGCTTGAAATGATGGGGGGTGGGCTGGCGTCGGGAGGTGGCGAGATGGTCATGATCATCCGAACGGTGAAGGAGAGCGCGATCCAACCGCAACCCGCCCCGCGTGTCTACCGCCCTTAGGCCGCAGCCCTGTTTGATTCTGCTTTGAGTTTTCCGCGCGAAATTTTCCAAAATTTATGACGAATAACAAAATTATTTAAATAAAATTTGAAATGAAATAATCCGAGTTAACGGTAAATGAGCGTTTCAATTTAATTCGCTTAACGGGAGTTATAAAAGCGTGCCATTCCGGAGTGTTGTTATTGGAGTTTTCCCAGTATTCACGCCTTTGGGCCCGCACTCCGCTCAGAAACCCAAGGTCGCGATTGACGTAGTGGAGTGATCCGTGGCGAAGAAAGTCAAGGTCGCAAAAGTTCTTTCGTTCGAGGAGTTGTGCGGAAAGGTCATCCCGGTCTTTACCACCTCGCCGCAATGCGCGACCGTCATAGAGCTGCGGGATAATCATCCTCAGGAGCGTACCTACGTTCACACGCAGCAGGCGACGCTGAAATTCTCGGACACGGCTGCCGACACCCACAAGGTCTCCTTCACGCCCGCCGGAAGCGGCTACCTCGGCACCTTCACGCTCGGCCCTGTCAACCAGGTTGCCGACACGGTGGGCTGGACCTTCAAGCTCCAGGACGGCGCCATCGACTATCTGCAGGCTGGCCAGACCCTGGTCCAGACCTACAAGGTCACACTCACCGACATCACGGGCCGCACGGCAACCACCTCGGTCACCATCAAGATCGTGGGCACCAACGATGCACCGGTGATCACGTCTGCTGTCCAGGCGGCCACTGTCACCGAGATCGCGGACGGCGCGGCGGGTGAGAACGCGACGACGCACGCCCGCACCGGCACCGTCACCTTCAACGACGTGGACAAGCTCGACACGCACACAGCCAAGGTCGCGCCGCTCGGCAACGGCTATCTCGGCGCTCTGACCATCGGCTCGGTCAACCAGAACACCGATTCCATCGGCTGGACCTTTAGGGTCGCCGACAGCGTTCTGGATTCGCTCGGCCCGAACGATGTGCGCGTTCAGCAGTACCGCGTCACCGTCGACGACGGTCACGGCAGAACGGCCTCGCAGATCGTCACCATCACCATTCGCGGCGCCAACGACGGCGTCACCATCAGCGATCTCACGCCCGCCGCCAGCGGCGGCGATGTCACCGTCGACGAGGACGACCTCCCGACGGGCTCTGACACCACGAAGGAGTCGCTGACGTCGGTCGGAACCTTCAAGATCACCACGCCGGACGGGCTGGACGATCTGATCGTCGGCGGCCGCGCCATCATCACCAACGGCGTATTCACTGCCACCTCGTTCTCTTCGCCCCTGGGCAATACGCTGCGGTTCACGTCTTTCAACTCCGCAACCGGCGTCGTTACCTATTCCTACACGCTGAACGGCGCCGAGCAGCATACGGCTGGCGCGGGCGAAAACGCTCTGTTCGAGAGCTTTACCGTCGTCCTCACCGACCGCGACGGCAGCTCCGCCAACTCTTCGCTCGCAGTCCGCATTATCGACGACGTACCCTCGATCCGCGCAGTCGGTGTAACCGGCAAGCTCATCGTCGATGAGACCAATCTTGCATCCAACGCCACGGCGAGCTTTGCCGGCAGCTTCGCGAGCGCGTATGGCGCCGATGGCGCAGGCTCGCTTGTCTACGCGCTGGGTGTGAGCGCCCAGGGCGTGAACTCCGGCTTGATCGACACCGCCACCGGAAACGCCATCCTGCTCTTCAACGAAAGCGGCGCGATCGTCGGCCGCGTCGGCAGCTCGGGGGGCGCCGTCTCCTTCCGCGCTACCGTGGACAGCGCGGGCAACGTCACGCTCGACCAGCAGCGCGCCATCGCCCACACGGCGAACGCTGGGCCGGACGAGGCTGTCTCGATCGCCGCCAACCTGGTCACGCTGACGGGCCGGATTACCGATCGCGACGGGGATTCCGCTAGCGCGTCCGTCAACATCGGCGCCTCGCTGATCTTCAAGGACGACGCCCCGTCCATCTCGGTCGGAAACGCCGGTGCGCCCGCCCTCGTCGTCGACGAGAGCAATCTTGCGGTCAACGCAACCGCCAGCTTCGCGGGCAGCTTTATCGGTTCTTTTGGTGCAGATGGAGCGGGCTCGCTCGTCTATGCGCTGGGTGTGAGCGCCCAGGGCGTGAACTCTGGCTTGATCGACACCGCCACCGGAAACGCGATCTTCTTGTTCAACGAAAGCGGTGCGATCGTCGGACGCGTCGGAAGCTCAGCCGGCGACGTCTCCTTCCGTGTCACCGTGGACGCCTCGGGGAACGTGACGCTCGACCAGCAGCGCGCGATCGTGCACACGGACAGCACGAATCCTGACGAATCTGTCTCGATCGCCGCCAATCTCGTTTCGCTGACCGGACGGATCACCGATCGCGATGGCGATGCTGCAACGGCAACGCTCGACATCGGCGGCTCGCTGATCTTCAAGGATGATGCCCCGGCCATCGGGGTCAGGAACGCGAGCATTCCCTTGCTCGCCGTCGATGAGACCGCCCTCGGAAGCGACGCGAGCACAAACGTCGCCGCCAATTTCGGCACCACCTACGGCGCCGATGGCGCGGGCGCAATCACCTACGCGCTCATCAACATCACCCCGGGTGTCGACACGGGTCTCGTCGATACGGCCAGCGGCGACAGCATACTGCTCTTCAGCGAGGGTGGCGCAATCGTCGGCCGCGCCGGCAACTCGGCGGGCGCAATCTCCTTCACCGTCACCATCGACAGTGCCGGCAATGTTACGCTCGACCAGCAGCGCGCCATCGCGCATACGCCGGATACAGGCCCGAACCAGTCGGTTTCCCTCGGCGCCAATTTCATCTCGGTCAGCGCAACCATCACCGACAGGGATGGCGACTTTGCCAGGGCGAGCATTGATATCGGCTCTTCCCTCGTGTTCCACGACGACGCACCGGCTGCCCGTAACGACGCAGACGCCGTGACCGCCGTGTCGAGTCCCGTCGCGACGGGCAACGTGGTTTCCGGGCTCGACGGCGGTCTCGGGACCGATAGCAACGGCACGGATGGCGTGGCCGATACCCTCGGCGCCGACGGCTTCGGCTCCATCTCCTGGGCCGGCGCCGTGGGGAGCACGGTTGCGGGCGGCTACGGCAATCTCGCGGTTGATGCTGCTGGCAACTATTCTTACACCGTCAACAGCAACCACCCGGCGGTGCTCGCGCTAAACAGCAACCAGTCCCTCACAGAGACGTTCACCTATACCATCCGCGATGCGGACGGTGACCCCGCGATCGCCACCCTCACCATCACAGTCAACGGCGCCGACGATCCGGTGACCATCTCCGGCCTCGACGTTGCGGGCGGAGAGCTGGTCGTGGACGAGGATGATCTCGCGGCCAGCCGTGGCGCGGGCGAGTCGGCCGGCTCGTCGCCGAACGCTGCGGCTCTCACGCAAACGGGTACCTTCACGATCACAGCGCCCGATGGTGTCGCTGCCATCAGCGTGCACAACACGTCCGTGCCGCTTACAGGGCCGTTCCCGCTCAACATCACGACGCCGCTCGGCAACACGCTCTCGATCACCGGCTTCAATGCGGCGACCGGCGTTGTCAGCTACGCCTATACGCTGCTCGACAATGAGGCGCATCCGGCCGGGCTCGGCGAGAACAGCATCACCGAGAGCTTTACGGTTGAGGTCACCGATACGGACGGCTCGCAGGCCACGGGTTCCATCGACGTCCGCATTGTCGACGACATCGTGAGCGTCGATATCGGCGGCGCCAGCACCGTGAACGAGAACGGCGCGCCGGTAAACGGAACCTATCAGTTCACCGCCGGTGCCGACGGCCTGCTCCTGGGCCAGCTCATGGTCAACGTCGACGGCACCAACGTTCAGGTGGTCGATGTGAACGCCCTGCTCGACGGCGAGACGATCGTCACGTCCGCGGGAACACTGGTGGTCGGCGCTCCGACGCCGGCCGGAACGGGAACGTGGACCTTCACGCCGTCCTCCATCTCGGCAACCGCCAACGTGAACATCACGATCAGCATGACGGATGGCGATCTCGACACTGCCTCCGACACCCACATCATCCGCGTCGTGAACGTGAACACGCCGCTGGTGATCAGCGGTGCTGCGAGCGGCCTCGTCGAGGAGGAGCACGGCCTTCCCGGCGGCATCGAAGATCAAGTCTCGGGTCCGCCGGACCTCGATGCCGACACGGCCGGCAACTTCGGCCTGACGAGCAACGTGCACCAGGGCAGCTTCGGTTCCGTGGTCACCGGTGGGATCGACGGAGCTTTGAGCTTCGCGTTCGCCGGGTTGAGCGTCAATCCCGCCGTGCAGACGGTCGCCAATGGCGCCCTCACCTCCGCCGGCCGTCCGGTGTACTTCGCGACCAGCGGCGGCAACCTGATCGGCTATACCAACGGAGACGGCGGCAGCGGTCCGTATGGTGCCGGCGATACCAAGGTGTTCGAGCTCGCGCTCACCGACACCGCAACCGGTGCCTACACCTTCACGCTCCTCGCTCCTGTCGATCATCCGGCGGGCGGCGGAGAGAACACCCTCGCCATCAATCTCAACGGACGTGTCGTCGTCTCCGACGCGGGCGGGCCGGTGGGCGATACCAACGTGCCGCTCAATGCGTCGATCACCGTGATCGACGACGTGCCGGTCGCAGTCGGCGACACGGCCTCCGTCGTCGAGGGTGAGGGCAAGGATTTCAACTGCGCCTTCGTGCTCGATTTCAGCGGCAGCATCGACAATGTCGAGTTGAACCAGATGTTGCAGGCCGTTGCGACGGCCGCCCAGCAGCTCTTCGATGGCACCAGCGGCGATGTGCGCGTGCACCTGTTCCCGTTCGCGGGCGATGCCACGTCGTACGGTCCTTTCACGACCTTTGCCGCGCTTCAGGCCCAGTTGAACGCGATCAATCCGCTGGCGGGCGGCACGGCCCCGGGCTCTATTGGCTTCACCACGGACTTCACCGCGGCCATCCAGCAGACGATGGCGGTCTACACGCCGCTCGCAGGCTGGAGCAATCAGGTCTTCTTCCTGAGCGACGGCAATCCGAACGAGCAGACCGGATCCACCGGCGGCTCGCTGAACGATCCGACCACGATCGCCTGGAACGCGTTCGTCAACGGCGCGAACCCGATCAACGTCACCACGATCGGTATCGGCGACGGCATCAACACTGCGCGTCTGCAGGATGTGGATGTCGATGGTTCGGGCGCGCCGATCAGCGTCGGCAACTTCGACGAGTTGATCGATACGCTGCTCAGCGTCGTGCTGGGCGGTGACATCTCGGGCAACGTGCTGACCAACGACGGCTTCGGTGCCGACGGCGCAGGCCGCATCGCCTCGATCGCGATCAACGGCGTCACCTATTCCTATAACGGCACCCAGATCACCTCGAGCGCAGGAGGCGCGCCGGTCGCCGGAAATCTCCTGAGCAACATCACGACCGAGATCGGCGGCAGGCTCACGTTCAACTTCGCGACGGGCGCCTGGCACTTCACCGCCCCGACCGGAATCGCGGCCGACCGCATCGGCACCTTCAACTACACGATCGTCGATCGTGATGGAGACAGCAGCACGGCCTCGCTGCAGATTACGGTGCAGAACGCCAACGAAGCGCCCGTCAATACCGTTCCGGCTTCCATCGGGGTCCAGGAGGACACGCCGACCAAGCTCTCCGGCATCTCTTTCGCGGACGCCGACATCGGAACATCGAACCTCACCGTAACGCTTTCGATCCCGGGCGCGACCGGTGCTCTAACGGCATCGTCGGCTTCCGGCGTAACCGTCGGAGGAAGCGCGAGCGCGCTCACGCTCACGGGAACGTTGGCGGCCATCAACGCCTTCTTGCTGAACCCGGCGCAGGGCGTCACGTTCACGCCGCTTGCGAACTCCACGGCCGACGTCACGCTTACCGTCACCTCGAACGACGGCGGCGCGTCCGGCCTGGGCGGAGCCAAGATCGATAGCGACACCGTTCTCCTCGATCTCACTCCGGTGAACGACGCCCCGGTCGCGACCATCACGGCGGCAAGCTACGCGGCGATCGAGGACACCAGCCTCGCGCTTCATGGCACGGGCCTGTCGGTTTTCGATGTGGATGCGGGCAGCGCGTCGATCTTCGCACAGCTCTCCGTCACCGCGGGCATTCTCAACGTGACGGCAGGCAACAGCGGTGCATCGGTGAGCGGCAGCGGCAGCTCGACCGTGACCATCACCGGCAGCCAGCAGCAGATCAACAACCTGCTCGGCGGCATCGACACCGGGCCGGGATCGGCAGGGTCCATCCACTACGTGGCCAACCTGGATACGCCGCCTGCCAATGCGACGCTTAGCCTGCACGTGAACGACACGGGAGACACGGGTGCGGGTGGCGCGCTGACCGATACCAAGTCGGTGCTCATCAACATCACGCCGGTGGATGATGCTCCGGTGGCACGCGACGACGCCATCATCACGAACATCGCGGGTAACCCCGCCTCGATCGTGATCCCGGACTATGCGTTGCTCTACAACGATACCGACGCGGAAGGCCAATCCATCACGCTCACCAACGTGTTCAGCGCCTCCGGCGGCACCGTGACGGATGGATCGGGAAGCGTCACGTTCTCGGACCCCAACCCGCGCGGCGGCTCGTTCAGCTACACGGCGACCGCCGGATCGTTGACGGACACCGCGACGGTCACCATCGATCGCGTCAATTCCAACACGGACCCGCTCAATGGCGACAACAACGCCAACATTCTCATCAGCGGAACCAACGGTGATGAAATCAATGGCTTCGGTGGAAACGACGTTCTGATCGGCAACTCAGGCAACGATGAGTTGAACGGCGGGCTCGGCAACGATCTCTTGGTCGGTGGCTCGGGAAGCGACTATTTCATCTTCAACACGACGCTCAACAGCACGACGAATGTCGATACAATTCTCGACTTCGACGCAAACCCTTCGGACGGCAGCCAGGACTATATTCTTCTCGACAACGGGGCAGGGCTCTTCTCCGCACTGCCCGGAGGCACGCTGTCGTCGGCCGCCTTCGTTGCCAACACCACGGGCGAGGCGAGCGCGTCCAGCCAACGCATTATCTTCGACACCAACACGGGGGCGCTCTACTACGACGCCGACGGCAACGGCGCTGGTGCCAAGGTTCAGTTTGCTACGCTGACCCTATCTGGCATCTCCGGCGGTGCGGCCGCCGTGGATCACACCGATTTCTACGTGATCTAACCCGGCAGATATTTGGCCCGGCAGATATTTGGACTGCATCTTCGGCGGGGCCGTTCGCGGCTCCGCCTTTTTTGTTGAGTGCAGCAAAGAAATCTCTTGTGTGTTGCGAATCAAGCCCGAAGAGGTCGCGAATCAGTCGAGAATCGCTCATTGCTGGGGATTAGTCGTTTTCGGCACGCTCCGCCCGACTTGGGGGCGTCTATAGAATTTGCATGAGCGGGGGCCGGCGACGGCGCAGCGAGGGGGATAGCATGACGAGAGGTCGCGTAGCCGTAGCGATCGTCGCAGCCGCTGGGTTGTCTGCGATTTCGCAGCCATCTCATGCAGATATGGGCAAGGCCCCGGTCGGCCCGAATGGCTATACGCTGTCCTTCGACGGCGGCTATCTTCATCAGGACGGACCGGATGTGACGGGCCACGGTATCGTTGTGACGTCGGGCGGCCCGGAGCAGGACACCTTCGTTTCGCCCAATGACGGCTATTTCGTCGGCGGCCAGATCGGCTACGAAAACGGCACGCCCTACCTCTTCGATTTCAATCGCTTCGAAGTCTACCTGCTCTACGGCAACGCCGACGACAGCGCGCGCAACACCGCGCCCCCGCTCTCGGATATCATCCTGAAGAACGTGGACGGAACCCTTCTCGGCGCTGGCGGTGGCCTGACAGGGCGCACCAAGGTCGAGCGCGAGACCTGGGAAGTCGGCTTCCGCCTCGAGGATGATGACGTCGTCAACGCCACGACGACCGTGACGTGGGCCTTTGCGCCCTTCATCCGCAGCTTCGAGGAAGACACCAGCACGCTCGTCACGACGACGCTCTGCTGCGAATTCCGCCGCGGCGCGAGCGTGGATGCGCTGCTCTACGGTATCGCCGTCTCGGCTGAGCCGGAGACCTGGCTCACATCCAACGTCGCCCTGGTGGGGCGCGTCGGGGCCGGCATCTATGGCTATGACGCAGACGGCAAGTTCCGGTCGAGCTCCAACGGCACGCCCGACATTTTCGCCGCCACCATTTCCGATAATGACTCCGGCGTGGGCTTCCGTGGCCTGCTCGGCATCGGTCTGAAGGTGAAGCTCTCGCAGACGGCCAACCTCGAAGGTTTCGCCGAGGCCGATTACTTCTCCAACGTCCCGACCGCGCACCTGACCAGCAACAAGATCGTCGGTTTGGAATCCCACGTTCAGGACGACGACCTCTGGGAGTTGAGGACAGGCCTCCGCATCACCATCGGGCTCGGCTCCGCGCCGAACTGACGCGCGCAGGATCAGAAAGTCTGAAAGTAGGAGAAGGCGGCCGCATCTGCGTGCCGCCTTTTTTCATTGTCTCTCAGGGCGTGGCGCGGGTGCCTTGCAGCCAGTACCCGGCGCCGACTGCGATCTGGTGAGCCGCGAGCGTAGTGCCGAGGCGGCCGAAGGCAGGCTCCTCACCCCGCCACCACCGTTGGAGCTGCCGCAAGAGATCGCCCGGCATGTCGAAGTTGAGCCAGGACTCGTCGCCGCTCAACGCCGCCGAAATCCAGGCATAGCTGAACTTGTACTCGATGAAGTAGGCCATGCGCCCGGTGCGGATCTCGACCCCGGCCACCGCCTGCGCGGCGGGCCCCGCGAACTGGTACTCGCTGGTGCGCCGGTCTCGCGCTTCGCCGGGAAACCACACCTCGACATGGGGAAGCGCAAAGCCCGCTCCGACGCCGAGGTAGGGTCGGATACGCGGCGTGATGTTGGCGAGGCGCAACAGGGGCGTGAACAGAAGCACATTGTGCCCGTGCGTGAACTCCAGCCGGTCGAACACCTCCGTGAGCTTCACGCGCCCCGGCGCCGGCCCGCCCTTGAGAGTGCCTTCGGTGTCCACGTCCTCGATCACCGGGTTCTTGAGCTTGCGCCCGTGCGCACCCTTGCCGAGGCGCGCCACCGCCTTGTTATGGAGGAAATCCACCATGAAGCTGAGCGGCGCGGCGCCGGAGACCGCACGCACGCCGCCATCGATCGGAAAGCGGAGAGCGTCGCCATCCCACCCGAGCGCCTTGAGCGTGAGATCCGTGCCGTCCGGCCGCGTCATGTGCACGTCGCTGCGCGCGTAGAGGGGCTGCGCGACGTAGCCCGCGACGAACGTCTCGCGCGTAGCTGAGCCAGCGTGCTCGGGTGTGGGAGAGGAGACGCCCGCCCGCTCATCTGGCGTTTCGTTTGGCGCCGCTGCCTCGGAGAGGATGCTTGAGACCGCCAAGATGCCGAGCATTCCGGCAGCGAAGAGAGTTCCGGCCCGTTCCGCGAGCAGCGCTGGGCGTAGCGTCGGCCGCCCCTCTTGAACACAGGAGCCCGCCAGCGTCATAGGCATGATCGTATGTCCCCCAAGAGAACTCCCGCGCGTCCGCCCCGCGCAGCGGTGTCATAGGATTGTGTGCGCCCTCACACCGCTTCGTCCAGAACGGCGGTGGCGTTGGCGGCGCACTGCTTGAGCTCATGCATGTCGAGCACGTCGAAGGCGCGACGCCCCATCGTCGAGATGACACCGCGCGATTTGAGTTGCGTGATTTGGCGGCAGACCGTTTCGAGGCGCAGGCCCAGGCATTCCGCCATCTCCATCCGGGAGAGCGGCAGAGACAGACCGAGCGCGCACGGGCGCTCCTGGCAGCCGCGCACGACGGAGCGGGCCATCCGGTCTGCGATGACGTAAAGCAGGCTCGCCACTTTTTCCTGCGCGGTCGTCCGCCCGAGCAGGAACGCCCAGTTCCGCGCGCCGTCGAGGTCCGAAACAAGGCGCTTGAGAAGCGCCCGTTCGAGCTCGGGGTAGTCGCGCAGCACGTTCTCGAACGCGCGGCCGGAGCAGCAGCAGAGCTCGAGCGTAGTCGCGGCCTCCGCTGAAAGCGTCGAGCCGTCCGCGAACGGCCGGCCCACGAAATCCGATGGGAATTGCAGGCCGACGATCTGCTGACGCCCGTCAGGCTTGGTGATGACGAGCTTCACGACTCCGGAGACGAGGATCGCGAACGAGTTCGGCTGCTCGACGGCGCCATAGATGACGCGGCCGGCCGGAATGCGAACGCGATGCATGACGCGCGAAAGCGCATTAGCGGCGTCGTCGCTGATCTTGCCGCAAAGCGCGGCAGACCGGACAGGACAGGTGCTGCATCGGGCGGGAATGGTCATGGGGTCGTCTGCTGCTCCTGACGGCTCCAGGCTTCCACCCGATGAATGGCCGCAGGGCCGCCACGAGCAGAACGCCGAAATGCCCTCGAACGCCCGTTCTCATCCCGTGAGATCGGCAAAACGCACCAGGGTTGGCCGCAGTATGCACCCGGACTGGGGTCCCGGTGTTTGAGCAACGTCAAGTCGTCAGGAAGGAGGCGAAATTGGTGCCGGCTGAGAGATTTGAACTCCCGACCAACGGTTTACAAAACCGCTGCTCTACCACTGAGCTAAGCCGGCAGGCTTGTGCAACGGGTACGGGCAAGGCGCGCATGGCCAAGCCGACACGAAGCAGTGGCTTCTTTTATCGAACTCCCGGGCTCGGAAAAAGGGTCTTCGTGCCACGGCCTCAGACGCGTCCGCGCACCCGGTCCGCCAGGCGCTTGAGGGCGGGCTGCCGGCCCAGAAACGCTTTTGTCCTGAGCCCGGCGGCCAGGGGCAGGCCGGTCCAGGAGAGCGGCGCCGTCAGGTCGGCCAGCGGGGCGGGTACGGCGCCGAGCCGACGCTTGAAGTCATAATCGCCGATGCCGAGGTCGAAGGTGCTTAGCCCATCCGCGACAAGATGCTCCAGCACGGCGAGCAGCGTCATCCGGCCAGGCGAGAAACGCCCCCACTGCGTATCGTCACTCGCGATCCTCAGCACGATGAAGCGATCCGGCCCCCGAACTCCGAACACGGCTCCCACCGGAACGTCACCGGAGAACAGCGTGAACACGTCCGCGAAGCCGGGGCCGGTTCCGCGTTCGATCACGGACCGGTAGAAGCGGCCATAGGCGGGCTGATCGAGGCGATAGCGCCGTTCCGTGCCGCTCCAACGCGCGGACTGAAGGGTTTCGAGCCGCTCGAAGGCGGCGGCGACCTCAGCTCCCCCCGCCGCACGGTTGAGCCTGAGCGCGCCAGCGGAGGCGATGTGGCGCTCGCAGCGCTCCACCTCCTTGCGCACCTTGCGGCCGAGCGCCGCCACATGGTCGCGTACGCTGCCCCCGAGCGAGATCACGTGACCTCTCATGCGGGAGGGAACGGCGGCCGGGTCGGTTGCGAGCGGGTTGGCTTCCGTGGCGACCTGCGGCAACAGGCGCTCGAAGCGGACGAGATCGTAACGCGAGAGGGCGGCTTTGATGGCTGCGTTGAAAGCCGGGCCATCGGTGGCGGCTTTCGGAAAGGCGGCCCCGATGAGGGGCGCGGCATAGTCGGTCACGCCGAAATCCGCGAACCGAACCGTCTTGAAGCCTTTTTCCCGCGTCGCGGCGAGCGGCAGAACGGCGGCGACGGCATCGTCGGCGCGCCGCCGGACCACCACGCCGAATGCTTCGGCCCCAGCCTCGGGCGCGAGTGTGTCGATAAGCGGACCGAGCCAGTAGGGCGACGTAAATGCGCTCTGCGCTCTCTCGGCTCCGAGGGCACCGGCCAAGGTCAGAAGATCTGTCGGCGGGCAGATCTCGGCACAATACATCAGGCGTTCCTGACCCAAATCAGCGGGCGACAGGCGCGATATCGCGGATTTCTCCGATGCGCTCGGTATCGAGCTCGAACTCGATGGGCCGCAGCGTCTTGCGCGCCTTCTTGAGGAGACCTGCGCGCTTCACGCCCGCCTGGAGAGCAGCCTTGGCCCAGAAGCCAGGCCCCTCGATCGAACGGCTGCGAGGCGTGACGCCCAGCTTGTGGCGCAGAATGCCGTTTGCGAGGTTGATCATCTGCGAACGGCGGATCGGCTCCGTCCAGTACTCGGTCGTCATCGACACGTTGAGGCAGTCGAGGTTCTCGACGCGGTGAGGAGCATTCAGCGGCCAGTGCAGCATCTCGCCGCCTTCGATCTCGAAGACCTGCGCATAGCGATCGTAGGAAGGTTCGAACGGAATGTCGATTTCGAGCTGGTAGAGCGCGATCCTCTCGAGATCCTCGTCGCGCCGGAACGGCGGCTCGGCAGGATAAACATAGACGCGCTTCTTGCCGTGGATCTGCCAGAGCGATTGGCCCGGCAGATCCATGTGATAGTAGACCTCGGCCTTGGGCGATGAGATGAGAATGCCCATCGTGCTCGAGAAGGCACTGAAGCCGGGCACGCGCTCGGCGATCTCGCCGAAGAGCTGGTCGAGCAGCGCGCGGAAGCGTTTGTCCACGGCGCTCACGTTGCGCAGGTTGAGCCACATGCGTCCGTTGCCGATGCTCTCGATCACGCGCGCACCGGAAAGCTTGCCGATCTCGCCTTCGCGCCAGAGACGGCGCTGCCCGGGCGTCCCCACCTGCACGAGCGAATAATGCTGCCGGGGATAGCTGTCGATCAGCTCGGCCAGCGTATCCATCGAGAACAGAGGATCTGTGTGCAGGCGGTGCTTCAGCCGCAAGGGCTCGCTGGCCCACCGGCGCGCCGTATCCGCGCTCCAATCGGTGAAGATGGCTTCGCTCATTGGATCAACTGCCACACTGAAGATGTTGAGAAGACAAATAGAGTTAGTGCTCTCGAATGGCGGTGTCAAACGGCCTTCGCTTGGGAGAGTAAACCGCCTCCGGCGACGAATGCGGGCGCGCCTCAGGCCAGAAAATCGATGACCTCGAGCCCGTCGGCCCAATTGATCGTGTGCGGACCATGTCCGGCAGGCTGGCCGCCCATGCGAAGGTCGGCAGCGAGCTCCTGAGCGAAGCCGTCCGCGTCGAGACGGGTCACGCGGGCGAGGCTGAGGCTGCCGCCGTAACTGGCGCTGCAGTTCTGTGCGGGGCGCCAGAGGGCGCCGTCCCGATGGTAGAGCGCTCCCGCGGGCCTGCTCTCGCGCGCATCGATCAGCGCTGGGTTCACGGACACTGGCTGCCATGGCCCTTCGAGTTTTTCAGAGCGGTAGACGTTGAGCGCATCCCAGGACGAGCTTTGAAGGTCGCGCGTGGACGCGAAGAGATAGAAAGCCCCCGCGTGGACGGCGAGCGTGGCGTCGTGAACCTCCTCGTCCAGCAAGCGGAACGCGGGAACCCAGCGATGTGGAAACGGGTCCGCACGATAGATGTCGAGCGCGCCGGAGGCTGAGCATTCGGGCATCATGTAGATCTGCCCCTCATGCGCGAACACTTGCGGGTAGGAGAGGTGATGCCCTGTTTCGAGCACGGGACGCGGCGCGGTTGCCCTGCCGCTCGCATCCACTGTGAAATGCGAAATGAGCCCGCGTCCGGTTTGAAACGGCACCTCCTCGGCGAAGACATGGTGCAGGCCGTCGCGCAGCATCGGGAAAGGGTCTGCGAAGTAACGCTGTCCGTCGTCCGGAAGCGTGCGGTAGGCTTCGGCCGGCGCCAGCCCCGCGAGATGGCTGCGCCCCTCAGGCGCGAGGCGCCATCCGACGCGCCAGCGCTCGCGCGTACCAAGAAGCCTGGAAAGAGCACGCTCGGTCTTGCGGGCGACTTTGCGCCACGCGAAGTCCGCAGCCGCGAAGGCTCCGGCGTCGGTGTGATCTTTGACGGCGCACGGCACTGGCACCTGAGGCAGCGCGTTCGGGCCTTCGAGAGCGGCAATCGCGAGCACCTGGATGAGGCGCGAGAGAACCTGATCCGCCGAGCGACGAAGACGCGTCGGATGCTCGACCGCGGGGAGGGCAGCGGGACGCGGCTTGGCCTCGCCGAGATCGAGGCCGAGTAGCGGCGATCTTCGTTCGAGCAGAGCCGACCACAGCGCCGCTTCCGAAGGATCGGCGTCGAACGTCGGCCGGATGACACGGCCCGCCGCCGGGACGCCTGCAACGCCCCAGGTGAGATCGAGCACCACGTCGAAGTCGCCTGCCGGGAAGGGGCCGGCCGTCGCGCGATGGCCAAGCTCGGCGGCCGTGATCCGATCGGATGCAGAAAGCCGCCGCCGGTCGAGCAGGCGCTCGCCGGAGAGCAGCATCTCCAGCGCCGCGCCCGGCCGCGCTCCCGCCGGCCCCTCCACGAGCGAGACATGCAACTCCACGCGGGCATCCGCCGCGAGGCGCGAAATTAACCATCCGTGCCAGCGCGCGAGCCGCTTTGCATCGAGAACAACGAGCGTGCGCATGGCGCCCCGTATTTGAACGATCCGCCGCGACCCTCCGATGAAGCCGCCGCCGATGCCACCCTCAAAAAGCGGTTGCGGTTAAGGGAGCGGAGCGACGAAGCGCCGAATGCCACAAAGCCTGCGCTAAAAGGTAGAGATGACCGAGCTTCGCCCGGCGCCGCACGCGTGGCATCGCGACGAGGCCCGCATCAGATGGGACACGATGCTCCTACGCCAGACGCTTCTCTATCTGCCGGCCCAGTTTCTCGGGCCGGTCTTCCAGTTCGTGTCGATCCTGACATGGACCCATTTTCTGAGCCCGACCGACCTTGGTCTCGTGGCTTTGATCACGGCTGTCCAGGAGCTATCCCTCGCCACCACGCTCAACTGGTTCACGCACTACACCGTGCGCTATGCGGGCGGCGCCCCGAGCCCCGGCAAGGCGTTTCTCGATACGGAGACGTTCGTGCTTACGTTCTCCGGGGTGATCACGGTTCTTATCGTGGTGGCTATGCCGTCGTTCATCGACGGGGTCTGGACCTGGGGCCTCGTCGCGGCCGCAATCCTGCAAAGTGTCGGACGGCTCGCCGTCGCGCAGCTCTCCGACCGCGCGCGAGCCTGTGGCGATCCCCTGTCGTATTCCATCCTCCAGATAGGCTGGCCGGTCGGCGGTTTCTTCGCCGCGCTCGCACTCGTGATGCTCTATGAGCCGAGCGCGGCCTCGGTCCTCGCCGGATACGCTGCGGCGCAGGCCATCTCGCTGGCCCTCGTCCTACTGAGGATCGAGATCGGCCGCGAACCCCTCCGCTTCGCGCGGGAGGTGATCGCGAAAGCCATGGCCTACGCTCTGCCGCTCGTCATCGGAGGCATGCTCGTCTGGCTCGCGAACAACGGCGTGCGCTTCGTGGTGGAATGGCGCGATGGCGCCGCCGCCGTCGGCCTCGTCACGGTTGGATGGTCGATCGGTCTCCGTATCGCGAGCGTTGCGGCGATGATGGTGACGGCGGCCGGCTTTCCCTTGGCGCTTGCCCGCGCGCGCGACGGCGGACATGAGGCGGGACAGGCCCAGCTCGCCCGCAACGGGCTCTTGCTGCTGGCGACGCTCGCACCGGCCTCCGCCGGTCTCTGGATGATCTCGGACCTGATCGTACCGATGTTCGTGGGCGAGCCCTATCGGGCGGTGACAGCGGCCATTCTGCCGGCGTCAATTCTGGCGGGAGCCGCCCGCAGCTTCCGCGTCCACTGCGGCGAGCAGGTGTTCCTGCTGCACGAGCGCCCGGTTGTTCCACTGATCAACGATGCCATCGATGCCGTCGCGGCCCTGGTTCTGGGAGGCATCGGGCTGTTGTGGGCGGGCCTGCCGGGGCTGGTCGCCGGTGCCGCGATCGGTGCAGTGTTGAGCCTGATCGTGACCATGGCCTGGGGCTGGGCGCTTTACCGGTTTGCGCTGCCGCTCGCCGATGTCGTGAAGATCGCGCTCGCAACGGCCGCCATGATGGCCGTGATCGCGCTTGTCCCTGCGCGAGCGGACATAGCATCCCTGACGCTCATCGTGGCCCTGGGTGCGCTGGTCTTCGCAAGCCTGATCGCGGCCCTTTATCCGCGCGAGCGCAGGAAAGCCGTAGCGCTCGCGCGAGAGATGGTTGTGGCGAGGCAGAAGCCGTGAAGCTCAGGCCTTGAGCGAGCGTTCCCACGCGAACGCATGGGCGACGATCTGATCGAGATTGGCAAGCTTCGGCTGCCAGCCGAGCTTGCTACGGATCTTCGAGGAATCCGCCACGATCGCTTCCGCGTCACCGGGGCGGCGCGGGGCGAGCTTCACCGGGAACGGGCCGCCGGAGGCGCGCTTCACCGCTTCGATCACCTCGAGCACCGAGTAACCCGATGAGTATCCGCAGTTGAACACGTCCGACTTGCCGCCGGCGTCGAGATATCTCAGCGCCGCCATGTGCGCGGCTGCGAGATCCGTCACGTGGATATAGTCGCGGATGCAGGTGCCGTCGGCCGTCGGGTAGTCCGTTCCGAACACGTCCATCGAAGCACGCTTGCCGAGCGCGGTCTCGCACGCGACCTTGATGAGATGCGTCGCGCGCGGCGTGGATTGTCCGGCTCGTCCTTCTGGATCGGCGCCCGCGACGTTGAAATAGCGCAGCGCCACGTAGCGGAAGTCATGCGCGAACGCGGTGTCCGCCAGCATCAATTCCGTCATCAGCTTGGAGGTGCCGTAAGGCGAGACCGGCCGAAGCTCGGCGTCTTCCTTGACGGGGATCTCCTTGGGGTTGCCGTAGACGGCGGCCGTGGAAGAGAAGATGAACGACTTGACGCCGGTCTTAACCGCGACTTCGATAAGCGAGCGCGAGTTCGACGTGTTGTTGAGATAGTAGCCGAGCGGATCGGCCACTGAATCCGGCACAACGATGGAGCCGGCGAAATGGATGATGATCCGGACGCCATGCTCCCGGACGACGCGGGACACCAGCTCCTGGTCTCCCACGTTGCCTTCCACCAGCACCGCCGGAGGGCGTACCGCGTGTCGAAAGCCGGTCGACAGATTGTCGACCACGACAACTTTTTCACCGGCGTCCAGAAGCGCCAGCACCATATGGCTGCCGATGTAGCCGGCGCCGCCTGTCACGAGAACTGTCATGAGAGACACGCATACATGAAATTCGTTCACAAAGCGTGTTGGCAGTCTAGAGGCACGGCGGGGCACACGGAGCATTGGCCAGTCCGGCGCCGCGCCGCCTTGTTTGTCGCCGTTCTCGCCCTGCAGGCGCACATGCAAGTGGCCGTGGCCGCTGAGATGAATGTCGATGGCCGGCCAGCCAGCCGGCACGCCGCTGAGGAGCGCCCGTACGCCGTCACGGCGCCGCACGCCGGAGAGTTTCGTTTCGAAGTGCGTGCTGGCGACAGATGGAGCGTCGACCGCATCTTGGGCGCCGATCGCGAGCGTGCCGAGCTCAGTCTCGACAAAAGCCCCGTGAGCTTCGGTGCGCTCTATCGTGTTTCCTACGAGATGCTGATCGAGCCCGGACCGCAAAGCACATCCGCTTGGCTCGTCGCGGGGCAGTGGCACGCGACGGAGGACGAGGGAGACGCACCGTCGTCGCCGCCGCTGGCGTTTGAGTTGGCCGGCCGCGATCTCGTTGTTTACACGCAGTCCGAAATCGCGCGCCGCCATACCAAGAATCCGAAAGGTATCGAGCGCGCGCGCGTGCCGGACATTCAGCGCGGGCGATGGATCTCCTTTTCTTACGACGTGCGCTTCGATCCACGCCATGGAACCCTCGCGGTCCGCGTCGATGGAAGGCGGGTATTCGCAGAGGACATTCCGATCGGATACGCGGACGACGTCGGGCCTTACTTCAAGTTCGGCATCTACCGCGCCAAAAGCCCCGAGCCGATCGCGATCCGCTTTCGGAACGTTAAAATCACCGAGGCGGCGGCGCCCTGAGCGTGCTCCTTACGCGAGCACGAACCGAACGACGGCTCCGGAGCTGCCGATGCATCCCCGCCACGCGAGGCGCCAAGCCGGATGCTTGAGGCCGAAGGCCGGCGAAACCCACCCGCCTGAACGCTCCGGCGCCCCGCACGCAAGCACAATGTCGCCCGGCGTCTCGAATGCGATGCGAACGGGCGCGCCGATAGCGGGCGTCACGGTCACCACCTGCCCGTCGCGGGAGGCTGCGCAATCCGCCGCAAGCTGAAACACGATCTCGACCGGAAGCGGCGTCTCGGCGCCGAGCAGCCGGTCGCGAACCGTGAAGCCGTCACTCGCCGCTTCCACTGTCCGCTCGTGCCGCACGCCGAACTTCGGAACGTAGCCATCGTGCGAGGCGCGAAGCTGCCAGGTGGCGCCGTCTTGGAACGCATCGAGGCGCGCATCCGCCTTTCGCCCCCAATTGAAAGGGCCTGAAATCTCGCTTTGATCCGCCCCTTCGATGGAAAGGGTGTTGTGGGCCGCGGTGCCGCGAAACCAGTCGCGCCACGCGCCACCCGAGTGATAGAGGTACGTGCCGGGATCGACGAGCAGCGGACGGCCATCGAGGGCAACGAGAAGCGAAAGCGCGTCCGCGTGCCCATGCGCCGCGATGGAAAGATAGCCGAGCGGACCGTGGTCGAGTGCGAGAACGAGCTCACGCCCAGCACGCGTTTCCCGCACGACAGACAGCCCTCCGCTCGAAAACGTCGCGAGGCCGCGCGGAGGCGGCGTAGGTGCGGGCGGCGCGAAGAAAATCGCGTCGCGGAGATGCGGCGAAACCGAAACAAGGCCTTCTGGCGTCTGCGCGAGATAGCCACTGATGGCGCGGGCAACCGACATGGCATAGGCCGGCTCGTATCCCGCGAGCGACAGGACGCGCCCCTCGTCGTCATCGCCGAATGCGGGGACAGCGCCGCTCGCGTCTGCAATCCATCCGACGAAACGCGCGAACTGCCCGAGCCTCTGATCGACGATGGCCGAAAGCGGCTTGTCCGATCCGCGCGCGGCGATGGCGGCGAGCAGCAGCAACTCCGCCGTGAAGGCACCATAGGTGGGCGATTGCTCGGCCCCCATGCCATCGGCCAGGATCTGCCGGGACGCTTCGGCCTCGAGCGCACGGCGCGCCTCCGTTTCGAGCGCGAACGCACGAGGAAGCTCCGGCATGGCGATCGCAAGAATAAGCTCGCCTGCCGCTTCCGCCACGAGATGGTTGTTGGCGGAGGAAAAGCGCGACGGAAACCGCCGGAGCCAGAAGGCGTGGGCTGCGAGAATTTCGCGCATGCGCGCAATCGTCTCGTTCGAGAGGCGATCTCCGGCGAGCGAGGCGACCACGATCAGGCTGATCGCCCGCAACGCGCATTCGATGCCGGAATTCCAGGCGAGGCCGCGGAACGGCGGGTTGCTCGCATGCCAGCTCCCGATCGTCTCCTCGATCAGGGCGAGCGCCTTCGGATCTCCGCCGAGAGCCACCTCGGCCGCGAGCGGCTGGAGAAACTGAAGCCGGTTGATTTCCCACACGTACTTGATGTCACCGAAGCGGCGCTCGTGGCGGTAGTTGATGTCGAAGGTGAACGTGTCCGCACCGGGCCACAGCCGTCCCGTGACGGGATCGAGCCGCCAGAGATCGGCAGAGAGTGGCACGCCCGGCCAGCGTCTCGGCCAGTCGCATCCAAGCGCGCTGAAGCGCCCTTCGATCGCACGCCTCGCAGCTCTGTGAATGGCATCGCGAACTTCGGGCGAGGCGCGCTCCACCGCCTCCCGCAGACCGGCAATGCGCGGCACGCCTCCGGGGCTCGCATAGCGCTCCCACCCCTCCGTGCGCCTGCGCGCGCTGGTTTTCAGAGCCAGCTCGCGAACCCGATGTGCAATCTCGGCTGGGCTCATGCTGCGAAGGCGGCGGATGTACCAGGCGAGCGACATCAGCGGCACGCCTCCGTCCAGAGTTTTGCGAGCCGCGCGACGTAGGCGCCGATTTCGAGATTGCGGCGGTGAAAATCCTGAGCCGCGTCCCCGAGCGCGTGACGAAGGCGCTCGTCCGCAACGAGCCGACGCAGCGCGTCGGCGAGCTCATCTGAGTTTCCGGGAGAAACCAGCAGGCCGGTCTCTCCGTTTCGGACGATGTCCTCGACGGCACCCACCGGAGTTGCGACGACGGCGAGGCCGGCCGACATGCCCTCGATCACGGACATCGGCAGGTTCTCGTCGAAAGACGGCAGCACCAGAATGTCGGACGAGACGAGAAGCGCGCGCGCTTCTTCCGGTCCAACCCATCCCGGAAAGGTGACGTGAGCGGAGAGGCCGAGCGCCTGAGCCTGCTCGCGCGCCACCGCGACATCCCCATCGCCAGCGATGGTCGCGCGCCACCCCGCAACGTCCTTGAGGCGAGCAAGCGCACGGATCAGGTCTGGCACCCCCTTTCGGGCACCGACCTGACCGAGGAAGAGAATGCGAACGCCGTCACGGCGCTCAAGGGAGCGCGAAAGCGGCTGCGAGGCATTGGCAAGGATCACGATGCGCGAGGCGGCTTCCGGAACGCGATCGGCAACGAACGTCCGCCACGCGCTCCCAAGCACAATCACGCGCCGGGCTCCGGCGAAAAGCTGACGGACGGACGCCTGAGTTCCGGAATCGGCCGCATCGAAAAACGATTGGAAGCGAGAGCCGTGGAGGTGAACCACATAGGGGACGCCGAGCATGCGGGCCGAACGCGCGACGATCGATTTACGCCGCACGCTGCCGTGGCTCGAAAGATTGATGTGCACCACGTCGAGCAGCCCGCGCGCTCTGAGCCACGCCATGCGCAAAAGGAAGCTCGCAAGGTAAAGGGGCGAAAACCAGATGCTCCGTTGACCGCGTGTCGCCGCGAAGCGCACATCGCACGGGCCAATCTTTCCGCCGCGCGCTTCGTCCCTCACCGCATCCATCAGGCGATCGATGCCGCCGCGGCCGCCGTGGCCAAGCGGCGTCGCCACAAGGACGTAGACGGACGTTTTGCCCGCTCTTGCCTGAGTGTTTGCGATGTCGCCGCTCATTATGCGCTGGACGCCCCCTGTCGGTCCGCTCTCTACCGCATAGGCGGCAAGTGACGGCCGGACGCAAGCATGCGTCAGCCTACAGTCTTAAGCGGCGTTGTTAACGGTATCTACCGTCTTGAGAGAGGTTGGCGCGGAGAGCCGGGTACAGTCACGTCGATATCCCCTCCGTTCGGACTGCTCCGGCACCCGTGCTGTGCCGGTCCTCCCCGCGCGCACGACTCTCGATAGGAAGACCCGGTGAAGATTGCGATTTTTGGTCTCGGATACGTCGGCATCACCGGCGCGGCCTGCCTTGTGCGTGAAGGGCATACGGTCGTCGGAGTCGAGATCAACGAGCGCAAGAGCCGCGCGGTCGCATCCGGGCGCTCTCCGATTTTCGAGCCGGGCGTGGAGGAGTTGCTCGCCGCGGGCGTGCGCGAAGGGCGGCTGACGGTGGTCGCCGATGCCAGGGACGCGATCGCGGATGCCGACATTGCGATGGTGTGCGTCGGTACGCCGAGCGCGCCGGATGGCGCGCACAATATGTCCTATGTCATGAACGTCTCGAAGGAGATCGCGACTGCGCTCGCAGATAGCGCGCGAGCGGAGCCGCTGACGGTCGTCTACCGCTCGACGATGCGCCCCGGATCCATCGAGGAGCTGATCGCGCCCGTGTTCGAGAGCGTGCTGGGCGAGAAAAACGCCGCGCTCGTCGAACTCGTCTACAATCCCGAGTTCTTGCGCGAATCCACCGCCGTGGCCGATTACCTGGCTCCCCCGAAAATTGTGGTCGGAACCAAAGACGGAAAGCCGTCGACCCGGATCGAGGCGCTCTACAGCACCATCGACGCCCCCACGTTCGTCACGCGTTTCCGGGAGGCGGAATTCACGAAGTTCGTCGACAACACCTTCCACGCAGTGAAGGTGGCCTTCGCCAACGAGATCGGCCGCTTCTGCGTGGCGCTCGGCATCGACGCGTCGAAGGTGCACGAGATTTTCATATCTGACCGCAAGCTCAATATCTCCCCGTACTACTGCCGCCCGGGCGGGGCGTTCGGCGGCTCGTGCCTGCCGAAGGACGTCCGCGCGCTCCAGTATCTCTCGGACGACACGGGCTCCAGCGCCTACCTCATCGAGTCGCTTCTGAAATCCAACGAGGCGCACAAGCGCTTTCTCTACGAGCTTGCGACCAAGGATCTGCCCAAGGGATCGCACGTGCTGATGATCGGTCTCGCCTTCAAGGCCGGAACCGACGATCTGCGCGAAGCCCCTCAGCTCGATCTCGCGCGCCGCTTGCTCCAGAACGGCTACCGGCTCTCGATCCTCGATCCCGCTGTGAAGCCGGATCAGCTTCTCGGCCAGAACCTTGGCTATGCCTTCGCGCATCTGCCCAACATGGCCAAGCTGCTGGTGTCGGAAGAGGTGGCCGCATCCACCACCTATGACAGGGTGATCGACACCAACGGCCGCGCGCGAGGCGTGGCACTCATGCCGGCGCCGCTCATCAACATCAACGCTCTTTGACGAGGCACTTGGGGACTTCTGGGGACGGGGACATGCTGACAACCATCGAAGGCCTGGATGACCACCAGGTGGCACCACTCGCGGGCCGCAAGGTGCTGATCATCGTCGAGAACCTCCCGGTGCCGTTCGACCGGCGCGTGTGGCAGGAAGCGCGCGCTCTGAAGGAGGCCGGCGCGCTTGTCTCGGTGATCTGTCCCACCGGGAAAGGCCACGATGCAGCTTACGAATGCCTCGAAGGCATCCACGTCTATCGCCATCCCCTGCCAACGGAAGCGAGCGCGGCCGCAGGCTACCTCGTCGAATACGGCGCAGCCCTCTATCACGAGATGCGCCTCGCGCTGAAGGTGCTCAGGCGGCACGGCTTCGATGTCATCCACGGCTGCAATCCGCCTGATCTCATCTTCCTCGTGGCCCTGCCGTTCAAGCTGATCGGCAAGCGCTATGTGTTCGATCACCATGACATCAATCCCGAGCTCTACGAGGCCAAGTTCGGGCGGCAAGGCGGCTTTCACAGGCTTCTGCGCCTCTTCGAGTGGCTGACGTTCAAGACGGCGAACCTGGTCATATCGACCAACGAGAGCTACCGCAGGATCGCGATCGAGCGCGGCGGCAAGAAGCCCGAGGATGTCTTCGTGGTGCGCAGCGGACCCGATCTCACGCGCGTGAAACATGCGGAGCCGAACCCGGCCCACCGCAAAGGACGCCGCTATCTCGTGGGTTACGTCGGGGTCATGGGCGATCAGGAAGGCATCGACCTGCTGCTGATGGCCGCGCGCCATGTCGTCCACACCCTCGGTCGCGACGACGTGCAGTTCTGCCTTGCGGGCGGCGGACCCAGCACCGAAGCGCTCAAGAAGCAGGCGGACAATCTAGGCCTTGCGGACCACGTCACGTTCCTTGGCCGCGTGCCCGATGCGCTGCTGTTCGAGATGCTGTCCACGGCGGACGTGTGTGTGAACCCGGATCGCGTGAACGCCATGAACGACAAGTCGACCATGAACAAGATTCTGGAATACATGGCGCTCGGAAAACCGATCGTTCAGTTCGACGTTACCGAGGGCCGCGTCAGCGCGGCCGACGCGTCGCTCTATGCCAAGGCCAATGACCCGGTCGATTTTGCCGCGAAGCTTCTCGAGCTTCTTGCAGACCCCGACGCGCGAGCGCGCATGGGCGCGTCAGGCCGAAAGCGGATCGAGACGCAGATGGCCTGGAGCTATGAGATCCCCCGCCTCATCGCCGCCTACCGGAGATTGGAGCACAAAAACGCTCGCGCCGTCGCAGGCAAGGTGCGCGATCAGGTCGAGACATAATGCTAGAACAGGTGCGGGCAGGCGCCGCGAGGTGCCGGGCGTAGGCGGGAGCGGAAGGGCGCTATGCAGAGGCCGAGCGGACCATCGCCGCGAATCGTGCACCTGATCTCGTCGCTCGGCGTCGGCGGGGCGGAGCGGCTGCTCGTGGATTTCGTGCGCGCGCTCGATGTCGCGCAGGCGCGCAACATCACCGTGGTGGTGATGAACGAAGCCGATCCCGCTCTTCTCGAGAAGTTGCGCGAGGGACCTGCCCAAGTGCTCGCCTGGAACAGGCCGCGCGGCTCCCGCGACCCGCGCTATCTTGGCCGGCTTCTGAAGCTCACGAGCGACACGCGCCCCACGATCATCCACGCCCATAACCGGGGCAGCAAGATGTGGGCGATGCTGGCCAAGCTCGCGCAGCCGCGCCTGCGCGTTGTGTTCACGGTCCACGCCATGAACGTCGCATCAGGGTACGGCGCCCGCCACCGGATGCTGCACAACGCGCTGGTGGATCGCACCGTCGCCATTTCCAGGGCGGTCACGCGCGAGTGCGAGGAAAGCGGGCTGCGTAACGTCGTGCTGATCCCGAACGGCGTCGATCTGTCCCGTTTCCGGACGGCAGAGGAACCGTTGGCCTGCCGCCTGGAGCGGGAGCCGGATCGCGTACCTCTCCTCGTCACGGTCGCCCGCCTGGTCCATGACATCAAAGGCCAGGACGTTCTGATCGAGGCCGCCGCGCTGCTGAGGGCTCGCGGCACTCCCGTGCGCATTCGCCTTGTGGGATCGCCCTCGCGCGATCAGCCCGAGACGCCGGCGTTGCTGGCCTCTCTGGTCGAGCGTCATGGTCTGGCTGACAGTGTGGAGATCCTAGAAGGCGTGTCGGACGCGGCGGAGCACATCCGCGATGCCGACATCTGCGTCGTGCCCTCGCGCCAGGAAGGCTTCGGACTGGTGATCCTCGAAGCGATGGCAGCCGGCGTACCGGTCGTCGCCTCGCGGCTGGATGGTCCGGCTGAGCTCATATCCGACGGCATCAACGGTTACCTTGCGCACGCCGGAGATCCGGGCGACCTCGCGGACAAGATCACGCGGATTCTTGAGGATCGTCCGGCGGCGTCCCGCTTCGTACAGGAGGGACGGCGCACCGCCGCAGCGCACGACATTGAGGTCATGCGCGACGCCTATCTCACGCTCTATCGCACGTTGACGGCCTGAGCGATCGCGCTCGTCCGGTTGCTGGACGAGGCTCGCAGTAGCACGAGGACGAAGAGCGTGACGACGGTCAGCACGTTCGACTTGCCCGCGAGGCTCAGAGAAAGCGAGGCGACGCCGACGAAATAGAGGAGCACCCAGGCGGCCCCCGGGCATGTGCGGCGCACGAGATCGCGGCAGAAGAAAAGCAGCGCGGCGAAGATCACGAGGCTGACGAGAAGTCCGTGGGAAAGGAGAAAGCTCAGCCAGAAGCTTTCGACGCCACGTTCGAGTCCCAGCAGAGATTGCCATGTCGCAACCAGCCGCGGATCGGGGCCGAACAGGAGATCTGGAAGCGGCACGTGCGAGAAGATTTCGAACATGTCGCTGCGCGTCTGGGCGCTGCCCGAGTCATCGGCGAAGCGGTCGAGGAAACGCTCGAGAAAGCCGGTGGAGAGCAGCGTCAGAAGTCCAGCCCCTGCGAACGGCACACTGACGAGGGCCGCGGTCACGGTCGTGACGTTGATGGGAGCGCCGTTCAGCACCGCCAGCACTCTACGTACCACGAGCGCGGCGAGCATGAGGACGACGAGAACGCTCGCCGCGCGCCCGCCATAGGTCACCATCGCCGCGAGACTGAGACAGAAGGCGGCGAGGCGCAGCCATCGCGGGAGATCGCGCCCGCCGCCCACGGCAAGCGTGAGTATGTAGCTGCCGGTGAGGATCGAGTTTGCCAGCGGATGGCCGAGAAGCGCGGTGGAGCGCCATTCATAAGCGAGATCCTCGCCCTTGATCACGAACGGTGTCAGCCGCCAGCCGCTGAGATACTCGAAAATGCCGATCGCCGCGTTGGCGATCATGATGCCGTGGATCAGCAGCGCAAGCGTTCGCCCCCGTTGCTCAGAGATGCGGCGAAGAAGCAGCAGGGTCACGCCGGCCGGCAGGAAGGTCTCGATCAGCGGGGTGACGGGCAGGCGCGAGATGAACGCCGAGTGGAGCGTTCCGAGCAGGATCGCGAGCAGCATCAGAAGCGCCACCGGCGCCTCGTGTAGCGCGCGCAAAATGGCGCCGAACGGATCTGAGGTCGCGAGCGCCGCCAGGAGCGCCAGCGATAGAATGTAGAGCGTTGCGGGATGAAATTTGGTGAGCGCGTTGCCGCCCGTCTCGGAGTAGTCGAAGCCAAGCGCGGTCAGTGCGAACGGTGACAGGGCGAGCACCAGAACGACGAAAAGCGCCAGAGCCGCCGTCAAGAGACGGCTTTCCGCGCTGCCTGTCGCAAGCGCGCCACGGGAGGCCGGGAAGGGCTGGGCGCGCAGAGAGGCGGCCATCACGCACGCCCCACGCCCGTGCCGGTGAGGACCACGCCTGAGATCTTGTCTCTCACGGGCGCGAGCGCGCGCAAGAGATCGTCGAGACGGTGCTGGGGAGTCTTTCCGCTGCGCGCAACGATCGCGACCTTGTCCACCAGCGGCAGAAGTGCGGACGCGGACTCGTCGCTCGCCAGCGCCCCGCCGTCGATGATGACGAGATCGTAGTCGAGCGCCGCCGCCGCGAGATTGGCGGCAAGCTGACGCCGCTCGCCGCGCTTCAGGAGCCTGAGATCGGCGCTCGCCAGCGGAAGGAAGGCGAGGCTCGATTTGGAATCGCGCACCGTATGCGCCGCGAGCGCTTCCGGCTTTGCGAGCAAGGTCGCCCAGCCTTCCGTGAGGTCGGGGGCGAGGGTGGCAGAAAGCGTCGCGTCGGTAGAGCAGGCATCCACCAGCAGCACACGCTCGCCGCGAAGTGCCCCGGATTGAGCGAGTGCGAGCGCGACCGACGCAGCCTCGCTTTCGCGATCTGCCGCGCACAGCATGATCGCGGAGGGATAGCTGTCATGGCGATCCTGCTCGAATGAAGCGAGCAGATGCAGGATGCTTTGGCGATAGGCCGTCTCCGCCGCGCTTTCGGGCTCGGACACGGCGACGAGGGCGCGGCCGAGATCCTCGGTCTCTTGCGTGGTGCCTCGAAGCGCCGGCAGGCGGCTCGAGACAGAGCCGATCCGCGAGAGGCGCGCTTCGCCGAGCGCAGGGATAGGGAACAAGGCGTGGTTGCCGAGTTGGAACGTGCGCGGCGTCAGCCGCACGGTGGTGTCGAGTTGGGCCCCGGCCAGCACACGCACGATGCCGAGCCCAAGCCCCCCGAACGCGCCGAGACCGAGCACGAGCCAGTTGATCGGCCAGCTCGGCTTGGAGGGCGCCGTCGCGGGCGACACGACGCGCGCGTAGGGAACGGAGATCTGCTCCTGCTCGCGCGTTTCCTTCGCCCGCTGCAGGAAGGTGCCGAGCACGTCACGGCTCGTCGCGACGTCCTGCTCGAGCTCCCTGAGCTTGATTTGTGCTGTGGATGTGCGTGAGACCTCGGCCTTGCTCGTTTCGATCAGGCGCTGCAACTCGAGCTCGCGGCTCGATGCGATGCGATACTCCGCGGCCAGCGCGTTGGCGATGCGCCGCAACTCGGCATCGATCTGCGCGCGGATCTCGCCGAGCTGCGAGCGGGCCTCGATCAGCACCGGATGGCGGGATTTCAATTGCGAGGAGAGCGACGCCACGCGCCGCGCGACCTGCGCGTGCTGCTCGCGAAGCCGCTGGATGGTGGCGGAACGCACCGCTTCCGGCATTGCGTCGAGCGCCGCGCCGGAGGAGGCGGCTGCGGATCGCACGGCGTCGAGCCGGCCCTTGGCCTCCGCGGCCGTTGCCCGCGCGGCCACCAGCTCGCCGTTGAGCTTGCCGAGCTGTTGCTCGCCCACGATGCCGCCTTCGGACACGGTGATGCCGTTGCGGCGCTTGAAATCGTCCACACGGTCTTCCGCCTGGCGCACCTCGTCGCGCAATTCGCCGAGGCGGCCCGTGATCAGCTCGTTCGCACGCCGCTCGTCCTCCGCGCGCGCCGTTGCCTGGTCCGCGAGATAGAGGCTGATGAGCGTGTCGGTGATCTGTGCGGCTTTCGCCGGAGAGCTGGCCGTCGCCTCCACCTCGACGATGTAGGTCTTCTGTGCGCGAAGGATCTTGATGCGCTTGGCGAGCTTTTCGGCAGCAAGCGCTTTAGCGTCGGGCGCGGCGGAATTAGAGAGCAGGCTTTTGAGCTTCGTCAGCGGACCGGCGCCGGAGAACTCGCTGTCCTTGTCCAGGCTGAGCGTATCGACCACACGCCGCAGCATCGCGTCAGACGAGATGATGGCCACCTGGCTGTCGACGATGGCGAGATCGGCGCCCGTACTGTTCGGCGCCGGCGCTGTCTCGTTCACCACCCGGTTGGGGCTGGGATTGATGTAGAGGACGGCATTCGACGTGTAGCTCGGCGCGGCAAAGACGAGATAGAGGACGGCGAGCAGGAGTGCGAGCGCGGTCGTCACCAGGATCTGCGGAAGGCCGCGACGCAGGATGTCGACCAGTCCGGCAAGATCGGTGGTTTCGCGCCCCGTTTCTTGTCCGGAGATCGAATACGGCGAGGTCATCAGCATCGTGTACGCGTACCTTGGAAAGCCTCTCGCGCTTCAGGGATGCTCCACCAATGTGCTCATTCGACGCCGAATGAAAGGCATCGTTAATCAATTGGTTACCGATGGCGGATCGCAGGCGGTAATGAGGGCCTTCGCCCGCCGCGAATGAGATCAGACGGCTGATTGGCGAGCGAAGTTAAAGCAATTTTATGCGTTGTGCTTTAGGGTGATGGCGAAATCTGCTCATTTCGACCCCGAGGAGTTCCGTCCATGCGTTCTAGGGTCTTTGCCCTTTTTGCGGCCGCCATTGGGTTGGCCCTGATCCCGGTCGCCGCCGAGGCCGGCCACCGCGGTCACTATCACCGCCACGGCACGAACGAGTACTATCCCTTCTATCATCGCCATTACCGCTCGGACTACGAGTTGGATCGGTACGCCTATTATCCGTCTCCCCGGCGTTACTATCCCTATTACAACTCGGGCTACTGGCGCCCCACGGTCGAGCTGCGTTATCGCCGCGCCTGCTGCCGCCCGGTGGCACCGCTGCCTCCCTACTATCAGGCCTGGGGCTATCCGCGTCCGGCTTACGCCTACCGCAAGGGGCATCATCGTCACGACTATCGCGGTCACCACCGTCATCGCGATTGGTGAGCACAAGCAACCCAGTCATGCACGTCACGCAAAGGCCGCCATTAAGGCGGCCTTTAGCATTTTTCGGGCACCTCTCCTCCGCGTTCATGCCGCATTCATGCGCGACATGATTTTCTGGTCGCATGAACTTTTTTCCGCTGAGGCGCGTTGTTGATCTCAGATCGGAAGCACACCCGAGGAGTGGGGAGAGAGACCCATGATGAAGAAGATTATGCATGCGCTGATGGCGCTCAGCCTGATCGCAGGCGTTACGGCGTCATCGATTCAGCCGGCCGAAGCAGGGCGCGGCGGGCGAGTGGCCGCAGGCGTGGCCGCTGGCATCATCGGTCTTGGCTTGCTTGGTGCTTACGGTCACGCGCGCGAGCGTGACTACGATCGCCACTACTACCGCTCGTCCGGCGAATGCTATCCGGGCCCCGAGGAGTGCGGCTGGCGCAACCGTCGCTGCTTCACCAACAGCTGGGGCGATACGGTTTGCCGCGGTGGCCGCTGGACCTGCTGGCGCCCGACCTATTGCGACTGATCGAGCCGCGAGAATTTCGAGATTGAGAAGGGCGGAGCCGGTTTCGGCTCCGTCCTTTTTATGTAATTCAGCCCTAATGAGAGTGGCGGGCATATGCCGCCCAATGCAGCGCGACGGCGGCTGCGTTGGAAACGTTGAGGCTCGCGAGCGGCCCGCCCGTCGTGATGGAGACGAGCCTGTCGCAGGTCTGCTGGGTGAGCTCGCGGAGGCCCTTGCCTTCCGCCCCGAGCACCAGCGCGGTGAGCCCCTCGAACCGTTCGCTCTCGAGCCGGTCCGGCGCGCTCCCTTCGAGGCCGATCAGGCGGAAGCCAAGGCCCTTCAGCTCGAGCATCGTCCGCGCCAGATTTTGCACGGGCAGCACCGGAAGCAGATCGAGAGCACCCGAGGCGGCCTTCGCCAGCACGCCGTTGAGCGGCGGGCTGTGCCGGCGTGTCATCACCACCCCGGCCGCACCGAACGCAGCAGCGGACCTGAGCACCGCGCCGCCGTTGTGCGGATCGGTGACATGGTCGAGCAGCACCAGCGGGCCGGTTTCCGCCGCGCGCTTCACCAGCTCCTCGAGCGTCGGCTCCGGCAGTGGCTCGGCCTCGAGCAGAAGTCCCTGATGCACGGTGTCGGCACCGAGCAGATGGTCGAGGTCGCCGGGCGTCGCGCGATCGATGGGAACACCCCTGGCGGCGATCACATCCGCCAAGCGGCGCTCCGCGTTCTCTGTCGCGAGCAGGCGCAGCACACGGCGGCGCGGATTGTTGAGCGCAGCTTCGACCGCATGGCTTCCGAAAAGGCGCACCATGCCGTCATCGGCGATCTCGGCTGCCCGTCCGCCCGGCGCCTGCCCGCGAGGCCGGCTTGCCCGCCGGTCCCCGCCTTTGGCGGGGCGGCCGAACCCGCCCTTCTTCGCTGATTTCTTTCCCGCCCAGCCGCTTGTCATTGTGTTCTGCTCCGGAATGCGGCTGTGCCGTAGAAAGGGGACGGATTGCCTGCGATAGCGCTGTCTCGCTCGCGGTTTCGCAGGTCGTTATCGATGTAAAAACAACATGTTCGGCCGCCCGTATCGCCCGCATGCCTTGCCATGTGCGGGCGGACTCGGCCTGACCCGGAACGCATACGGGTTTTCGCGCGCTTTTCCAATTGACATCGGTGGGCCGGATTACCATAAGGACGGGCGTTGCCCTGCCGCTCGGCGAGCGCAGGGCGATTTCGTTTACAGTGCTGGCGGATGAGGCGGCTCTTGAGCGTGCTGCCGCGCCACGCACGATGGGATTGGTCACGGAGGGGTGCCCGAGTGGCTAAAGGGGACGGACTGTAAATCCGTTGGCTTCGCCTACGCTGGTTCGAATCCAGCCCCCTCCACCAATCCTCCTTATATGATTGAAATAACAGCATAATTTTCAGCCTCCTTTTAGGCCCAGGTAGCATGGACTTATCCAGTGCCGAAAGCGCCGCTCAACTTGGCGGGTCTGCGCGGCCGGTGCGGCTGTTACTCCGCCAAGAATTGATCTCCCGAACTTGATTGGAAGAAAACGTCCCGGCGGATCGGCCTCAGAAAAGACAAGCGTCGTGCCACAGCTGGCGTCGAGACTGCGACCCGCTTCGCAGGACCTCTAGTGGTGGAGCGCGAGATGGACGAGAGCAAAGTGGCCGTCGCCAGGGCCTGCCTTCAGGCCGCCGAGGACAACACGAAGACGTTCCCGGAGATCCTCGCAACTCTCACGCAGGAAGGTTTCGAAGCCTACCAGATCGATTTTCTCCGTTGTGCCGCGACCTACTATACGAAGCGCGGAGATAGCGTCGTTCTGGACATGCATCAGGTCGGTGAGCCGGTCGCCGAAGCCTTCGATGCGAAAGCCCTGCAAGCGGCAATCCGCGAGGCTCAACAGAATGTGCCCGGCTATACCTACACCGGTTTCTGCAAGAAGGCGGTTGCGGCAGGGTGCGCGAGCTACATCGTCTCGCTGTCTGGCCGGCGCGTCCTCTACATTGGGCGCACCGCGGAAACCCACGTCGAGATGTTCCCGAGCTGAACGCGGAGTTGTCGGCGCGCTCGCACTCGAGCTCCCGCAATGTCGCTGAATTATCGATG
The DNA here is from genome assembly GCF_000383415.1 of Hyphomicrobium zavarzinii ATCC 27496. Taxonomy (GTDB): domain Bacteria; phylum Pseudomonadota; class Alphaproteobacteria; order Rhizobiales; family Hyphomicrobiaceae; genus Hyphomicrobium_C; species Hyphomicrobium_C zavarzinii. The sequence continues at coordinate 779,628 of NZ_KB911256.1, forward strand.
ACGGCATAAATCCTCCATGCAGCCCGCGAAGAGCGGGCTGCATGGAGCCGTCGATCTCATGGTAGGCCGCATTCGCCGCCTGCTACGAGAGCATTCGGGCCTCGCCGCTATCCCTGGGCGACGTGCTCATAGATGTCATCCTCCTGCGCGTTGTGGATGCGAACGAGCGCCTCGATCGATCCAATGACGCGCTGGGCATCCCGCACCAGATATTTGTCGGCGTCCTCTGCGCGTAGATTGCTGGCAATCCGGGCGAGCAGCCTCGATTGATGCAAAATCTCTCTGTGAGCGCGGCTCATCGCAGAGAGCCCGTGGCCATCTGCCAGGTACCGCGTAAGGCGCGGGTAGATGATCGTCTCGTCCTCCCGCTCGTGGGTTACGACGCTGTCCTCGACAAGGCGATGAGCTTCGAGGATCAGGTCTACCGCCTTTTGACCCTCAACGTCGTCGAGCGCATCGGAGATCTGGAGGAGCTTGTCCAGAACGTCCTCCAGGAGCCGATGCTGTTCGCCAAGATCCTTTGCCATGTTCCCCGGAACGACGCCTCTTCCGGACCCCCATGGGGGGCGTAGCGCGCGCAAGGCATTCACAATCACTGCGACATCGATCGCCTCTTGCGTCAGCGCGCCTGCGACCGGCTCGAGCCATCCGAAGGCGGCCACGGCCATGGCGATGCCCGATAGGCCCATGCCGATGACAATGCTTTGCATGGCAATGCGGCGGGAGCGGCGGGCGATGGCCACCGCTTCGGAAACGCGGTCAAGGCGGTCGACCACAATGACCACATCGGCCGCCTCCGATGAGGCGCTGGCCCCCCGCGCACCCAGGGCAACGCCCACGTCTGCGGCGGCAAGTGCAGGAGCGTCGTTGATGCCGTCACCGACCATCAGGGTCGGATGCAGCCGGCTCTCCATGGCAACGGCGTCGACCTTGTCGGATGGATCCCGATCCGAAAGAACGGCGTCGATGTCGAGCGCTGCGGCGATGGTCTCGGCCGCGTCCGCCCGGTCACCGGTCACCATCACGATGCGCGAAATCCCCGCCGCGCGAAGCGACTGCACCGCGCGCGGGGTTTCCTTGCGCAGTTCGTCGCCCAACAGCAACGCGCCCGCGACGCGGCCGTCGATGGAGACAAAGACGCTCAGCGCAGATCGCCACGACGCGCGGCGCAATGCCCGAAGCGCCCAATCGTCGGGCCGATGCGACCCGAAGATCAATTGGTGCGAGCCCGCGCGGACGCGTTTCCCATCGACGATCCCCTCCAGGCCTGCCCCCGCGACCTCATGCACCTGCGATGGTGTCTTGAGAGAAAGCCCCTTGGCCGCGGCGGCGGACACGATCGCGCTGGCAACGACATGTTGGGACGCCTGCTCCAGAGACGCGGCAAGTCGAAGGACGTCATCGGCACTTTCTCCCGGTCCCGTCTCGACCGCAACGAGACGGGCACCGCCCACCGTCAGCGTTCCAGTTTTGTCGAAGAGCACGGTATGCGTCTGCGCCAGGGCGTCCAGGGGAGCCCCGCCTTTGATGATGATGCCGCGGCGTGCTGCCTGAGAGACACCCGCGATGAAGGCGACCGGCGCGGCCAGGATCAGCGGGCAGGGGGTGGCGACGACCAGGACAGCCAGGGCCCGGACGGCCTCGCCGGACATGACCCAGGCCAGCCCGGCAACGAGGATCGTAAGCGGCAGAAACCAGAGTGCATACGTGTCGGCCAAGCGGATGAAAGGGGCCTTGGCCGTCTGGGCGGCTGTCACGAGACGCACGATGCCAGCGTATGTGCTGTCCTCGGCCGTGGCGAGCGCCGTCATCTCGAAGGTATCGCCCGCATTGATGGCCCCGCTCCGCACGCTCTCGCCCCGAGGCCGCGTGACAGGAATCGGCTCGCCGGTCAGGGCGGATTCATCGAGAACCGCAAGCGGCGACGTAATGAGGCCGTCCACGGGCACGATCTCGCCCACGCGGACCGCGATCGTATCGCCGATAGCAATCGATGAGATCGGAACCACCTCGCTCGCATCGCCTTTGCGGCGGAGCGCGATGGTGGGAGCGCGGTCTATCAGCGACTTGAGATTGCGCTCGGCGCGTGCAACGGCGTAGTCCTCGAGGACGGTGCCGCCCGTGTACATGATGGCGATGACAATCGCGGCGAGCGACTGGTTGAGCGCGATGGCGCCCGCCATGGCCAGGAGCGCGATCGCATCGACACCCATGCGTCGCGCCAGAAGATCGCGAGTGATGGAAATCGCAAGTGCGATGACCACCGGAAGGGTGGCCCCGATCCAGAGCCAGTCTGCCGCCCGCTCTTGGGCCAATGCAAACGCCGCTCCTCCCGCAACGAGTCCAACCAGAACCGCAAGCAGCAGGACCCGCCTGACAAGACGTTCATCGATCGCGGAAACCCCGATCCGATCCAGATAGGAACCCATCCAGCACCTTTCGCTTCCAGGAAGCGAGCATACTCGGCAAGTCAGCTCTCGTCAGAGCGGGCTGAGGGCGCGACAGGACTTTGCGCCCCGAGCCCGTGCACCGTGAGTTGGAGGACTAAATATCGAGCTGAATAAATGCCTCTACGCTGAGATAGGCCGCCTTGTCTGTGATCAAATCACATCCGGTATCAAGCCCAAGCCCAAGCCCAAGCCCAAGCCCAAGTCCGAGCCTAAGACCGGAGCCCAGGCCCGAGCCCAGGTCCAGGACTAGGCGCGTGAGCATGAGCGAGGCGGCTCAGCCTCCCCATGACGGACAAGTCATGACGGAAGCTGAGCCTCTTTCCGAGCCTGCATGACCGAGTAGAGAAGTCCCGCCGCCAGGATTGCCAGGGTGACGGCAAGAGACACGCTCGCCGGAAACTTCTCCCATCCGAGGGCGTCGGCAATGAAGATTTTCGCGCCGATGAAGATGAGAACCACAGCGAGCGCCGGCTTCAGATAACGGAAACGGTCGATTGCAGACGCCAGCGCGAAGTAGAGCGCGCGCAAGCCGAGGATCGCGAAGATATTCGACGTATAGACGACGAACGGGTCCGTCGTGATCGCGAAGATCGCGGGAATGCTGTCGACAGCGAAGATGAGATCGACGATCTCGATCATGAGGAGCGCAACGAAGAGCGGCGTAGCCCACAGCACAACCCGGCCGGTCCGCTCATCGGGCAGGCGCACGAAGAAGCGCTCCTTGTGGGGCTCGGGGGTGACGCGGAAGACGAGGCGGATGAGCTTCAACACGGGGTTGTCGGAGAGCTCCGGGGGCTTGTCCTCCATGAGGAGCATCTTGAAACCCGTCGCGACCAGGAAGAGCGCGAACAGGTAGAGGATCCACGAGAACTCGGAAACCAGCGCGGCTCCGAGGCCGATCATGACAGCCCGAAGCACGATGACGCCAAGGATGCCCCAGAAGAGCACGCGGTGTTGATAGACGGCGGGGATCGCGAGGTGGGCGAAGATGAGCGAGATGACGAAGATGTTGTCGAGCGCCAGCGTCTTTTCGACGAGAAACCCGGTGAAGTACTCCGACCCGGCCTGGGCCCCGAGACTTATCCAGACCCACACACCGAACGCGAGCCCCATGACAATATACCAGGCGCTCATGATGAGGCTCTCGCGTGTTCCTATCGCATGCGGCGTGCGGTTGAAGACACCGAGATCGAGCGCGAGCAGCATCAGCACCACGCTGAAGAAGCCTGCCCACATCCAGATGGGCTTATCGAGGAAGGTCTCGAATAGAAGGTCCAAGGATTTTTCCTAACGTCTCATAGGCGCAGGAGCCGCTGTCAGGCGCCATTGCGAAAAGGGCAGAGAAAGCCGTCGCGCGATCATGTATCGCGAGGCTCTTTCTAGCGTCTCCAGCGGGAGCCGCCTCGGGAGCCTCGCGAGTAAAGTCCGGCGTGCTTTTGCGTCGTGCTCTACAATGTGCTGTTTGCGTAGCGGATCGTTTCGCGCTCGAGCCGAATGACTGGATCGCGCTGGGGCCTCTCACCAGCCGGGGCGGCATTGTCGCGAGCATGCGTCCGATAGATCGCCTCGAGCGCTTCGGGGGTGTTGATGCGAACGGCGAGATCGCGCAGGAGACCGTCTTTCAACGCGTATATCAGCCCGTGCACGGAAAGCGGGTGTCCGCACGCCCAGGCGTTCTGCACGATCGTCGTGTGGCAGACGTTTTTTACCTGCTCGATCACGTTGAGCTCGCACAGGCGATCCTCCCGCGCTTGCGGATCGGATATGGCATTGAGCTCGGCCTTGTTCAGCCGGTAGACGTCCTTGATGTTGCGCAGCCAGTTGTCGATAAGGCCGTGCTGTCCGGAGCCGCTTGCGGCATGCACGCCCCCGCAGCCGTAGTGCCCGCAGACGATGATGTGCTCGATCTTCAGCACCTCGACCGCGAACTGAATGACCGACAGACAACTCATGTCGGTGTGAACGACGAGGTTCGCGACATTGCGGTGAACGAAAACCTCGCCCGGACTGAGCCCCAATATCTGGTTGGCGGGCACGCGGCTGTCGGAGCACCCGATCCAGAGATATTTCGGCGCCTGGCCCGATGCGAGGCGCGAGAAATAGTGCGGATCGGCTTCCGCTTGCGCGATGGCCCAGGCCCTGTTGTTTTTGAACAGTCTTTCGAGTTCAGCCATTTCTGCTCCTTGATATTCGTGTTGGAGGCTCCGCCTTCGTGTTTCGCCCGCACGCGATCGCTCTCCCAAGTCAGCTCTCGCCCGGGCGGGTGTTGCCCCCGTTGAGTGGCAAGATGGGTATTCTACCGATCGTCGTCCAATGGGTTTTAGCCGGTCTACTGATCGGAAATTCCGATTGATTTATTCGGCCTGATGACCTTCCTATGCGCGTCGTTCTTCGACGAAAGCCTGTGAGGAGAGGACGCGAAAGCAGTGCCAAGCCTGAGACAACTCGAATATCTCGTCGCATTGGCGGAGACGCGCCATTTCCGGCGCGCGGCGGAGCGGGCCAACACGACCCAGCCCACACTGAGCGAGCAGATCAAGGCGCTGGAGGACCGGCTCGGCGCTCAGCTCGTGGAGCGCACGACCTCTCGGGCACTGCTTACGCCTCTCGGGGCTCAGATCGTGGAGATCGCCAGGCGCATGCTGAAAGACGCAAGCGAGATCCGGAGTCTCGCTTCGAGCAGCAGCAAGGAATTGAGCGGCCTATTGCGGCTCGGGTTGCCGCCCACCATTGGTCCATACCTGATGCAGCGTGCCGCGCCGAAGCTGCACCGGACCTACCCGGATCTGCGGCTCTATGTGCGTGAGGACCTGCCCCAGCTTCTCCCGCGCTCGCTCGAGGAAGGGGTGCATGACGTCATCATCTGTCCCTTGCCGGTGAAAGGCGCGGAAATAGAAAGTGTCGTCCTGTTCCGCGAGCCGCTCCTGCTCACCGTCGCGGCGGATCATCCGTTGGGCAAGAAGGCACATGCGACGCTGGCGGACATCAAGGGAGAGGATGTCCTGGCCTTAGGGCCGGGCCACCAGCTGCACGAGACGGCCATCGAGCTCTGCAAAACCACGGGCGCCAGGCTGCGCTACGATTTCGAGGGGACGAGCCTCGACATGTTGCGCGAGATGGTCGTGATGGGCCTCGGCGTCACGTTCATGCCTGGCCTCTACGCAAGAAGCGAGCTCATTCAGGACAAGGACGTGAGGCTGCTCGAGATAAAGGATCGTCCGCTGTTTCGGACGATGGGCATGGCGTGGCGCAAGTCCAGCGCACGCAGGGAAACCTACGAGAAGCTCGCGGGCTTCTTCAAGAAGATGGTTGAAGCCGGGCTCGAAAGACGCCGATAAGCACTGGTTAGGCCGCGCTGAAGCACAGAAAGATCTGGCAGCGCTGGCGTCCCCAGAGCTCGGCTATGTGACGAGCTTGGCTATTCGACAGGCGTCACAGAGAACCCGCTCGACTTCAGGATCGAGATAAGGCCGTCCGCTCCCGGAAGGTGGGTTGCGCCAACGGCGACAAAGGCGCCGCCAGTCTCAAACAACGGCAGTCCCCGCTCGGCCATTCGCACGTTGCGCGCGGTGATCAGGCCGTGTCGGATGTCCTGCATACGTGCATCCGTGAGCCCCGCGTTCGGTGCAAGCTCACGCATGAGATCGAGCGAAGCTGAAATTTGCCGGCCTTTGTAGAGTTCCAGCATCGTGGCCGTCACGTCGTCGGCCCGGTCATTCATCTCGATGCTGGAGCGTAGCCAGGCAGCTTGAGCTTCGTCTGGTATGGAAGCCAGCGTTTCAAACTGTTCGAGAAGAGTTTCGAGCCCCACGATTTTCTTGCCTTGTGACTTGGCAAAGTTTGCGACGATGAGATCCATGGGTTCATGCGTCACATTCGGGCATCCAGCCGCCAGAAAGAGTGTGGCCACCCACGGCCGGACGCCTAGTGCGAGGTCTTCGGGATAGCCCGCGGCGGCGATCGCCTTTTCGACCACACGCAATTCGCTATCGTCCAGCATGCGCTGCAAAGGCTTGTCGCGGGCGCTCATCAGCTTTCCGGCCTGCGCCATCACATGACCGTAAGCGCCGCGTGACAATTGCTCTTGCTCGAGTGCGACCACACGCGAAGCGGTGATAGCGGATGTAACGGCCGGGCTAAGCTCTTGAAGGCTAGGGTGAGCGATGTGAAGCGTGCCGAGAACGTAGGACGGCGAAATGCCGTGCCTTTCGATGCGCCACAGGATCGCCTGACTGTTTTCCGCCTGCCTTGCATTTTCGAGCAAGGATGCGACCCCTGCCGGACGTTTGAGTGAGAGTTCGGCGATGAGACTGCGTCCCTCGCACCCGGGCTGCGGTGCCGCGTAGCTGTTCGATGGGCTCAAAGAGCTGACCAAGACCATCGCAGATACTGCGATTGCACGAACCGTCGCGATTGTTTTTGCCATTGCGTTCTCACTGAGCAAGCCAGCCGTGTTGAGATGAACAAAGGTCGCTTCGTAGAACGAAGCCACGAGCGGCTCGGATCTCCGGATTGGATCTCATTTTCCAGCAAATCTGGGATCAGTCGAGGGCGGGAAATATTCCATGGAATTATTGCTCCATTTTCCAGCCCGCAGATCAAATCCAACACCGCCGCGTCGACGTTTGCGGGAGACTGCAAGGGGAGTACGGAGATGCCAAGCTGGCGTGCCTCATCGAATTGCAAAAGAAACTCGTCGCTCTCAAAGCGGGGCGTGTTCATTGTCATTGTGTTCGCGCCTCTTCTGAGCGCCTGCAGTGACGAACCGGCGGTTCAAGGTAAGCCAGCGAAAACGCCGCAATCGAGCTCGGGCCTCGACCGGCAATGGCTGGAGATCCACAGCTCAATCAAACCTGCGCAGTGGGTTTTGGATTGGCGGCATCCGAAGGAACGGTCGGCCTCTGACGAGGAGATGCAGCGCGTGCAAAAGCATCTCACGGCGGCGCATAGCATCTACCGGGAAAGCGAGCGAATGATTGCCAATCGCGCCGTTCAGCTCGAGCAGATGCTGGCAAAGCTCAATGTGCAGGAAAGCGCGGCGAACATACTGGAGGATATTTCCTCGGTCGCTGGCGAAATCGGGCAGACCGAGGGCTTCGGCGCAGTTTCCCAGCATTACTACATTTTGCGCAGCGGAAAGTACGATCGAGAAGCAGCGCTCGCTTTGCTGAAGCAGCGGTACGGCACCCGCACCGTCAAATCTACGGGCGATTGAGCAACCCTCGCGCACCAGGAATGCTCCACGTGATGATTGTGCATCGCCTCGTGATCCAGCTCGCGGCTTGCTAGCGTAACGCGAGCGCGGACGCTGAGTTTATGAGCACTCGGCCGACGCGGCCCAGTCGCGACGGCAACCCATCCCGCTGATCGCGGCTGGGCGGTGCATCTTGCAACGAGCCTTTGATTGATGGAGGAGGGAGCCGACGCTCCCTCCTGCTGGTAGCGGCGCTATAGGCTGACAGGCGCTTAGGCCGCGGGGACTGTCAGAGACGATGAACGTTCGACAAATGCCTTCAGTACGAAGTGCAGGGCAAGAAGGCCGGCGTAGGCCAGACCATTGAGCGCGAGAACCCAGCCGACGGTCTCGAACGTATAGGCTTCGGCTCCGCCGAGAACGAGAGCCGCGGCAAAGATGGCTCCCTGGAAAACGATGAAGGCCGTGGCAAACGCGAGTGCGGCCGAACCTGACGGTGAGGCGAGGCGCACCGATAGCCGCGCGGCGAAGAACCCCGCCACCATCGCTGCGCCGATCAAGGTGGACCAGACGAGTGACATCCCTTCCATGGGATATCCGAGGATCGCGAACCCAACCAGTTGATTGAGAAGCCATGCCACCAAGACGGTGAGCAGGCCTTCCATCCGGTTCAGGCCGACGGCGGCAAGCGCGGCGACTGCCACAAACGGGGCGCCGCAAGAAAATGCAAGCGTGCCTCCGAGGCCCAATGCGCAGATGAGAGCCATCCAGAGCATCGGAGCCGGTGTCCGGAGGGAGGTAGAGGCGTTTGCGTTCATATCCAGGTTCTCCTCAATGGAAATGTTAAGGGGTATCCGCACGACCAAAAGCAGCTTCGGTTCCGCGCTCAGTCCATTTTCGGTTTCGCGGCAAAACCGCGGGCTTTTTCGTCCAAGGCTTCAGGCTCGCGGCCGAGCCACTTCTTGGAGATCGCGCGCCATGCCTTGAGACGATCCCAAACAGGCTCTTCCTCAGCGGTGTCCTCGTCCGTGACGAAAGGGTTCGGGAAGAAGATCGAGATCATCGGCTCATCCTTGCCGTTCCACATCTCAAAACCCCATGTCACGGGCGAACCGTCGCGCATCATTCCGCGATACATCACGGCGCGTGACGGCTTGCGATGCGCACGAACCTCGGGCGAGGTCGGAGCGAAGGACGGGCCCATCGTCTCACCAACGCAGAGGTGGAAATGGCCGCCCTTGCTGAAGAAGATAGTGAGATAGCCGTCATGCACGGTGATCCGGCTCGGTGGCGTTACGCACATGATCTCGTAAGCCGCGCCCTGAATAAGAGGCCCATATCTCAGGCCATCCCAGTGGTTTTCGAAGATGTCCGTGAGAAACGCGACCAGGAAGTCCTGCGTTGCGGGAAGTGCCCACTCCTGACGAGACGCGACGCCGCCGCAGCTTGGGGCTTTGATGAGAGTCGGCTCGGGATTGATGTTCCAGGTCTCGAAACTTCGGGGCATTTCCATGAGTGGCTCTCCCAATCGTTTTGCTTTGTGGTGAAACGAGCGGACCCGAAATGACCGCTCGTTTCTATCTTCAAAGTCCATCCGGCGTCCGGGTCAGTTGCGGGGCAATGGCATCTTGAGGCCGCCGTAGACCGAGAGCCCAGCGGTGCCGTATCCGACGTAGGTTTGATAGTCCTCGTTGAGCAGGTTTTCGCCGCGTACGTAGGCTTCGACACCGGGAAGCAACTCGTAAGAGGCTTTCGCGCTCACCAACACGTAGTCGTCGAGTTCGACGCCGCCGCTACCGAGCGTATCGGTCACGCCCTTTGCGGTGACGTTGAGGGCCACCTTCTCCATGGGCACGAGGTCAACTCCGAGTACCACGTTGTTCTTGGGAACGTGGTTGAGCCGGGCACCCGACGCGGTCTCGGTGTCGACATAGGTGTAGCTCGCCGACACGGTGACGCCGGGCACGATCATCACAGCCGAGGTCAGCTCAACGCCGTTGCGTCGCGTCACGCCGGGGATGTTGGTGTATTTGTATTTGCCCGTTCCGGGGTTGTACTCGGTGGAGATGAGGTTGTCGGTATCGAGCTCGAAATACGTCACGCCCAGTTGCACCCTGCCGTCCAGGAAACCCTGGTCGATGCCGGCGTCCCAGGTCTTGCTGGTCTCCGGCTCGAGATTAGGGTTCCCGTACTCCGAATAGGATGGATAGAGCGGGAATTCCCCGAACAGCTCGTCCAGGGACGGCACGCGGAAGCCGGTCCCATAGCTTCCCCGGATCTTCGTAGCGCTTCCCGGAAAGAGATAGGCGCCCGTCAGCCGGTGTGTTTTGAAGTCGCCGAAATTGCTGTGGCTATCGAGACGGCCGCCGCCCGTCAGCACCAAGCCGTCAATTGGCTCGATCATGAGCTGCGCAAAGTAGCCTGTCCAATCTGCCGATTGGCCGTTGACGGAGTAGGAGTCCGCCGTCGTCTTTTCCCAATCGACGCCGCCCAGCAAAGACAAGCGCTCGTTGAGTGTCACAACACCTTGGTATTCGGCCTTGACGCGCTCGCCGACGTAGCTCCCGGCCGAGCTGCCGAAATACTCGCGCTCGTTCCGCATCCCTTGTAGCGCGACGGTGTTCCGGAATGCCCCGTCGAGAAACGAGACCTCGGCGCCCACCCGTCCGGCATGCTGTACGACATCGACGGTATCGGCATTGTCGTTAAACGGAAATCCGCCGTCGATATCGAGATCGGCGTCGAGCGTGCGGGCGCTGAAGAAGACCTTCGCAGACGGGGTGAGATAGTATTCGCCTCGTCCCGAGAATGTCAGGTTTCTGTAGCCGTCATCCTCGGTGCCAACCGCGGCTGCGGAGAAACCGTCCGTGTCGACGCCTTGGGCGGTGACCGAAATGTTGCTGCCGTCGTTGGCGGCGTAGCCAGCGGTATAGGCGCCGCGAAAGGTATTGTAGGCGCCGTATTCCACGCCTCCCCCTTGGGAGAAGCCGGGCTTGGTCGCTTTTTTGGTCTCGATGTTGATGACACCGGCAACAGCGTCGCCGCCGAACAGCGTGCTCTGCGAGCCCTTCACCAGCTCGATACGTGACACATCGCCGACAAGCAAATGCTCGAAGGCGGTCTCGGTGGTGACGCCCGAGGGGTCGCTCAGATCCATCCCGTCGACGAGCAACTTTACGTACCTTCCGCTCGCCCCGCGGATGCTGATTCCGGCTTGCGTGCCCGGCGGTCCGAATTGTGAAAAGTTCACGCCAGGCAAGGTCTCGAGGTAGTCCTTGAGATAGGTCCTCGATTGCTTCGCGAGATCCTTCTCCGTGAGAACCTCCACGGTGGAGCCGACTTTCGAGGCGTCCGTCGGCGTGCGGTTGGCCGAGTAGATGGTTATGCCTTCAAGCTCCATAACTTGAGCTTTCGCCGAATGGCCGAATGCCGACGCGACAAGCAGCACGGTCGACGACACTAGCACCGCCCTGCGGGCAGTCCCGAAATCGCGCGCTGCCACGAAAGAAATTCGATACGTCATAAGTCCCCCGTCACGATTGATGGACGGGAGCCCGTGCAGACTCACCACAAAATCAAACAGCCCCACACGATGCCCACGCAGCCGCACATGCATGCAGCGGCGCGCGGCGTTGCAGCGCGAGACTTTGTTTTGTCAGAGGGTTGTTTCGACCCAAGGCATGCCTGACGTAGCTCCCAAAAGGTTGCACATCAGCCGCCACTACGGGTAACCGTTCCACCGAGCGTCCCGCACGGAGGATGGGCGACTCGTGCCGGCAGGTCTCCTGGCTCACGGCTCGAACGTCTCGCTCCGACCTTCCCGGTGATCCAACGCGGATCTCCAGTGGCATAAAAGGAGTAGACTTGCCGCTTACAGTTGCGGGAGCAGCCTCGGCTTCGGCGCAGTGACGCGCCTCACCGTGTTCCCTTTTCACCCGTCGCTCGCTTGCGCGCACTCCGGGAACCGTCACGCGTACTAAGACGCGGTAACTTGCGGCGGTTGTCAATCCCCCATCGCGAAGATGTGGTGACACCCGCGGCGCGCCGGTCGCGCGACGTGGCTTCTCTGGTTTCCAAACCGAGCGTGAGCGCGAACTCGGTGATGCCTGTTCACAGCAATGGAGCGAGGAGCGAAGTGCACTCGGCTAGGCACGCTCAACGATGCGCGGCGATGAGAGAGTGTGCCGTGCTCAGCGATGCCGTGGGTTCGGCACACCTTTTCATCACACGGGAAGATTTGTCAGATCTTCTGGGACACCCTTGTGTGGCCGCAAATCATCAGAGTACAAATTGGTATGTAATATACTTTTTGCATATGACTATTGGGGATACATCATGCCTCATCGTCTATTCGCATTTGTTGCGGCCTTTGCAGTTTTTCTATCGCTTGGACACAGCGCGCACGCGACGCAGAGAATAGCGCTGGTCATTGGGAATTCGAACTACAAGGTGGGGCCACTCGCCAATCCGATCAAAGATGCGGAAGCCATTGCCCGCACCTTCGAATCCTTGGGATTCGATAAGGTCCTTCTCAGAAAGGATGTGGGTATCCAGGGCATCAGAAGTGCGTTGGGAGAGATCTCGCGGCTTGCTGTTGGGGCCGATGTCGCGGTCATCTATTTTGCCGGACATGGCACTGAGTATTCCGGCAAGAACTATTTGATCCCGGTCGATGCCCGGCTTGATCGCAGCTCGGATCTCGATCTCGAGGCCGTGAGCCTCGACACGGTCCTCAATCAGCTCGACGGCGTTCGGAAGCTCAAACTTGTTATCCTCGACGCCTGCCGGAACAACGTGTTTCCGATGGCCGGCGGGCGCAGAAGCATCCCGCGCGGCCTGGCGCGCGTTGAACCTGACGGCAATACGCTCGTCGCCTACGCCGCCAAGGAGGGGATGACGGCGGACGACGGCAGCGGGCTTGAGCACAGCCCTTACACGAAGGCCTTGTTGCGCCACCTTTCTGCGTCGAGCACGGAGATCCGGCTGGTCTTCGGCCGCGTCCGCGATGACGTGATGGAGCTCACGCACGGTCAGCAGATTCCGCATGTTTACGGGTCTCTAGGCGGAGGAGAGATTTACCTCGGTGGAGCGGGCGCTACGCCACCTGCGGCGGCTGCGCCGGCAGTAACCCCGCCTGTATCACAGGCGCCGAGCCCGCAGCGGCCCGCCGTGAGCAAACCCCAGCCCAAGACCGCAATGCTGGAGACCGCGCCGCTGCCGAAGGACGATCGGTCCGTCGCGCCGATAGCCGCCAATCATCCCGATGCGAATTGGTCGATGCCGACGGGCGACTACGCCAACTTGCGTTACAGCTCGCTCGATCAGATCAATGCAAACAACGTGAGCACGCTGCGTCAGGTCTGGAGCTTTTCCACCGGTGTGCTCCGGGGTCATCAAGGAAACCCTCTGGCCATTGACGGCACTCTCTACGTCCATACTCCCTTCCCCAACTACGTTTATGCGTTGGACATGGATGAGGGGGAGGTGAAGTGGGTGTACCAGCCGCGCATGGATCCTTCTACGATCCCGGTCATGTGCTGCGATACCGTCAATCGGGGAGTCGCATATGAAGACGGCGTGCTGTTTCTCTACCAAAGCGACACCACGCTGACCGCGCTCGATGCGAAAACCGGCAAGGAGCTCTGGAAAGCGGTCAATGGCGACCCGAAACGGGGACAGACGGGAACCAACGCGCCGATTGTCATCAACGGGAAGGTGATCGTCGGCCTATCTGGCAGCGAATTCGGCGTGCGTGGCCATATCACCGCCTACGCCGCCGACACGGGAAAACGACTGTGGCGCGCGCACGCGACAGGGCCGGACGGCGATATCCTTTTCGATCCGCAAAAGACCATGTCTCTGGGAAAGCCGGTGGGGCGCGACTCCTCGCTGAAGACGTGGACCGGCGATCAATGGAAGATTGGCGGCGGAACGGCCTGGGGCTGGTTCTCCTATGATCCGGACCTCGACCTGCTCTACTACGGCACCGCCAATCCCTCGACGTGGAACGCCGTGCAGAGGGCGGGACCGGATGGCAAGGCGATCGACCAGAAGTGGACGATGTCGATCATCGCGCGCAATCCGACTACCGGCATGGCCGCGTGGGCCTATCAGATGACGCCGTTCGACGAATGGAGCTACGACGGCGTCAACGAGATGATCCTTGCAGACATCGACGTCGAGGGCCGGGAGCGCAAGGTCCTTGTTCATTTCGACAAGAACGGCATCGCCTACACGCTCGATCGCGCGACCGGCGAGCCGCTCGTCGCTGCCAAGTTTCTCGAAGCGACAAACTGGACCAGCGGTGTCAGTCTGGATCGCGCGAGCCGCAACTATGGGCGTCCCGCGGTCGTCGCCTCGCGCTCACCGTTTCTCAACGGCTCCGATATCAATACGAAGGACATCTGTCCTTCCAGCTCAGGCGCTAAGAACCAGGGACCTGCGGCCTATTCCAAGCTGACTGGCCTCTTCTATGTGCCAGTCAATGCCCTGTGTATGGACTATGAGCCGTTTCGGGTCACCTACACGCCCGGCCAGCCGTACGTGGGAGCGGTGCTGTCGATGTTCCCTCCGCAGGGACAGACCACGCGTGGCAGTTTCATCGCGTGGGATGCGGCTCAGGGGCGCGCTGTTTGGGAGGCCCCGGAGGATTTTCCGGTGTGGTCCGGGGCGCTGGCAACCGCCGGCTCCATCGTTTGCTTCGGAACCGTTGACGGATACTTGAAATGCCTCGACCAGAAGGACGGGAAAGCGCTCTTCAAGTACAAGACGCCGTCCGGCATTGTGGGCAACGTCATGACCTACGCGCACAAAGGCAAGCAGTACCTGGCGGTGCTGTCGGGGCTTGGCGGCTGGGTGGGGATCGGCATGGCCGCGGGGCTGACGAATCCGACCGACGGCCTTGGGATGGTCGGGGCGACAGCGGATCTGCAGAGGCGCACAAGCCTCGGGGGTGCGCTCGTGGTGTTTGCGCTGCCTTGACCGTAGAACGTGGTGCGAGGTGGCGCGCGGGATTTCCTGCGAAGAGACAAGCATCCAACGAGCGGGCGCGGCTTCGGCCGGACGCCGTCGTGTTTTCATCGGGCATGAACCGGCTCTGTGGCGCGGACGAGGGGTGGGAGACATTGTTGCCCCCCTTTCGGCCTGTTGATACCCTTACTCGTCAATGGTTATGGAGGACTGGGTGCCCCGCGGCCCTGCTAAAAGTGCCGACAGTAGCTCATTCGCGTTCTCGGACGCGGCTTCCGACATCGCGTTTCTCGAGCGGATCCGATGGTTTCGGATGTCGTTGATTGAACGCATCTGCACCTCCAGCACAAGTCAGTCCGACAAGGTTCTGGTCCATTTGCGCCAGGAGCCGACTTCGCAGATGGCCGAGTTCTTCTATCTGCTGGATTGCCAGCAGATCCGCACGGTCGGCCAATTGCAGAGGCTTGCCGAATTGCACAACGCCTATGTTGTCGCCGTGACCAAGGACAAGAGCAAGATGCGCCGGCTTGGGCTGACGTCCGACCGCTTGCTCGACGCGATGTTCACCTCCGACACGATGCCGAGGCTCTTGCAGAACTGGCAGGAGGAGCCGGGGGCAATCGATCAATCAAACCTCGCACGCTTTCTCGGAGTCGTCATGTCGCCCGAGACGTGCCGGAAGACCGTGGTTGCCTGCGCCGAGGCCGGCTTCCTCGTCCGGAGAAAATCGCCCTATGGGACCTTCATCGTAAAATCCGCCGGGGATCTCGAGAGAGTATTTGGATCGACACTTCGTGAGGCTAGATCGAGGAACTCTAAATGAAGACGTGGCCGCTCCTGCCGCTGACGCTCGCGTCGTCTGTTCTCCTTTGTTGCCCTCTTGCGACGGCTCCCGGCTTCGCGGACGTGATCGCGCGGGCTAGCCCGCAGTTCACGGACGCCGAGTTGGCGATCATTGCTCGTAACGAGTCGCTGCGGCGGACCCGGGAGAGCGATCCTTGGGTGGTGAAGGGGTTTCTGGAGCGGTTGGGGAAGCTTGACGAAGAAGCCGGCGGGGCCGAGGGAAAGGGCCAGGATCCCGACATCGATCGATACCTTCGGTCGTCTCCTGAAGCGGCCCACGATCTTCTGCAGATTATCATGCAGGCGGGAAGCGCGGGGCAGGCTGATACGTTGAAGTCCCAGGCAAATGCGCAAGGCTCATCCGACGAGCAAAGCCTTTCTCTTCCTGCCGGAACTCACATCGAGATCGTGTCCTATGACAGCCAAAGCGGGACGTTTGCGGTTTCCTCGGTGGCCTTTCCGGGAGAAGGCCTCACCTACGCGACCGCGCGCGCACTGCGAGATGCGATCGCGGCGGCCGAATTTCAGGACCTCTTGGCGAAACCTGATCAACTCGTGACGAGACGCTTTACCCTGTCCAAGGACCTTGCCGCCGTCTTCTCGGACGCGATTGAAGAAGCCCATGATCGGCAGGAGCAACCGTCTGCCCCTTGAAAGCGCGTTTTGGCGTTAGGGATGAGGGCTCTCCGGCTGGCTTGGCTCCGATGTTTCCATTTGCGGGGGCTCGGAGGTGCGCTCCCCCTTTGCGCTCGACGGGGACGCTTCCGGCCGGCGACGCACGGGGATGTCGAAAGACCGGGAACTCGCGCCCTGAAACGTGAAGTGCCACCACTCACGGGAATAGTTCGAGAAGCCCTGAGCCTCCATGGCCGATTTGAGCAAGGCGCGCGCGGCCTTCTGCTGAGAGGTCAGGCCCGAAGCGTGGGTGTGGCTCTTGCTGTCGAAGCAGTCGTAGCTCGTTCCCATGTCGACGCTGCCGTCGGAGCCTCTTTTGGAGACCTCTGCCGTGCAGGCCTCGAGGCTCGTTTCCTGTTGTGTTTCGGATGGAGGCAGAGACGGCGCGGCCGCGAGGGGCACGATCGTGAGATCGACGGCGCGGCCGGTCGAGTGCATGGAGCGCGAGGCGATATATCCCGCCTCGATGAGGGAGCGCTTGGCGACTTTGGGCATGTATGTCTTCGTGAGTGGCGTGCTCTTCCCGTCGGACACCCAGCGAACGAATGATTTGACGGCTTCCACCGGCCGATAGCAGTCGTAGACTCTCAAGGCATATTTCTGCGCTGCAAGCGCGGCCTGCACGCGTTTCAGAGCCGCGGCCGCGCCACGCGTGAGAATGCATTCGGGCGCCTCATAGCCCGGGACCCGCGCGCCGGTGAAGTTGCGCGGGCCTGCATAGCGCATATCCTGCTCGATCGACGCATCGATCTTGCCGAGGTAAACGAGGGGAGAAGGGAGGTCTCGCGCGTCCGCGGCTACGTCGCCAGCGTGGCCGAGGACGATGGCGGCGCCGAGAGCGAGCACGAGCCGCTGCATGATCCTTGCTTCTCCTCGGAGCGGATTATGACGGGATTTAGTTGCCAATCAGCCTGATCTCGTTGATCGCGAGGTCCTGGTATTTCCAGCCCGCATAGACGGAGGTTACCTTGAGCTGCATCCATGCGGCGTCTCCGCTGGATGCAACATCGATCACCTGCTGTTCGGCATGATCATCGAGCCGGAACGGGATGCGTTGTCCGTTCGAGAATACGAGCTCGCCGGATTGGACGCGGCCGTTCTTGTGGAAGATGTCGCTGTTCTTGCCGTAGCCGTTCTTGATCAGCACCTGACGGATCTTGCGCCGGCTCTGGAAATCGAACACCACCCATTGCCCCGTGCCGTCTCCGCGCACGCCCTCCACCCAGGCGGTCCTATCGTTGCCGTCCAGCATATTCACCGGAAGGTAGGAGTTTCCGTATTCGGGGCTCCGAACTGAGCTTGCACACAGCGTGAAGTCTCCCTGGCTGTGGCAGCGTTCCTTCGCGGAGCGTGGCCTTTCCGCGGACGGCGAGGCGGGGGCGGGTGGGGCCAGCATCGCCTGCTGCTCCCGCGTTTCTCGCTGACGCTTGAGGGCTTCGATCTCCGCTCGCATTGTCTCGACCTTGGCGGCTTCTGCTGCAAGGCGCTCGGCATCGCCGCGTCTTCTTGCTTCGTCGGCCAATTGACGCTCAAGGCGACGTTTTTCAGCTTCTGACGCCTCTAGCCTATTGAGGACGTCCTGAGAGGGAGCAAGGGAGGCGTGTGTACCGCCTTCGCTCATGGAGAGAGAGATCGCCGATCCGCCGAGGGTGCCGTAGATATGGGGGCGCTGAGTATCGGAAGTCGCCGAGATGACGTCGTCGCGAATACGGCCGAGCATCAAGCGAATGTCGATGTCCGGCGTCGCGATGTGCTTGAGCAGCGCTGCGGTGAACGGACTGTTCCTTTGGCCCGTGCCGTCATCGGCGGTGGTGCCTTCCTTGGCGGCATAAGCAACGAGCGTATTGTCATCCGGCTCGACGCGGGCGAGGCCCCGCTCGACGCTTCGCTTTCCTCCCGCCGGACGGAACGGATTGTTGCGGCAGGCGTCGAGAATGACCAGCTTGAGCCGCGTTGCACCCTCGAGCTGCTGGAGCACCGTATCGAGATTGATGGCTTCGAGCTCGACGTCGCTTGCGCGTTCGGGGTTTGCGTCGACTGGAATCAGATAATTGCGTCCATGCAACTCCAGCCCGTGGCCGGCAAAAAACACGACAACGATATCGGCGCCGACGGCGGCACGCCCTATCTCGCGCAACGTTGCGCGCATGCCGTCTCCCGTAAGGTCCTGTCTGAGAATGACCTCGTCGAATTTTATGTCTTGCAGCGCAGACGCTACGGCGCGCGCATCATTCACCGGGTTTGCCAGCGGCGCGATTTTGTAGGCCGAGTTCCCAATAACCAACGCCACCCGTTTCCCCGTTCCGGCGGAAACAGGCGCGCCTGCGAATGCACAAGCGCATAGCAATGAAAACACAGCGCAGATCCGTCTGTGCATTCACTCCTCCCACGACCGGGGATTCTGAAAGAATAGTATGTCTGCAGACGACCTCGTGCGCAAGCCCGTCAAAGTGATTATCATGCGAAAACGCCAGTTGTTTTGGACGTCCTCCTGAGCGGCGTTGTTTCGGCGAGGTGGTGGCCGCTAAGGGGCTTCCCAAAGCCTGGGAGCCCTTCCTCTGGACGGTCTCTTTGCTTTGGAGGATGTCTAGATGCCGTCCCGTTTGCCGGGTCGTTTTCCGGCAGGACCTGCACGGCACGACGGCCGGCTCTGCTTGGAGAGAAAAGCGGGCGGACGATTATTTGATGATTTGAGAGACGCAATTCAGAGACGCGGTGAGATGTAACTAACTGCACTCTTCTTCGGCCGTCAGAGTAGCGGCGGCTTGTTTGAAATCTTTTGAGAGACGGGTCCGTCACGCTTTGCCGGGCACGGATAAACCGCACGTGTTATCTCGGCAATGCCAAGGGCATAGGGGCGAGGCAAATGATGAAACGGCAGAGTGCACCTCGGCATTGGTTCATTTTACTGGCGGCGGTTTTCTTCTCGACTCTGGCGGCTTCTCACAGCTTGGCCGAGCCGGCGGCGTCTCCCTCCGAAGAGGTGCGGGCTCTGCAGCGGCAGCTCCGGGGTCTTGGCTATGTGGATACGCCCGACACGGGGCTTATGGACGTTCAGACCCGGTATCAGATCTGGTTCTTCGCGGAGGAGAACCGGCTGGACAAGAATGGTCTCTTCAACAATCTCCAAGTCGCCACAGTCGCCGATCTCTTGAGGCAGCACGCAGAACAGGTCGCCGAGGATCGAAAGAAAGCGCGTGTCGTCGTTCCGCGCAGCCATCCAAAAGATTCCTTCCTGGAGGTCGTGGCCTCGCCCGATGGGAAGTGGGCGGCGAGTTTTGCAGACCGGTTGATCAAGATTTGGAATCTCGAAACCGGCCTTGCGGTCCGCGACATTGAATTTGGTTGCTGCATGAAGGCAGCGGCGTTTCTGCCGGATTCCAAAAGTCTGGCGATCGGCACATCGGGCCCGTCTATCCGGATCCTGGATCTTGCAACCGGGGCGATGACGCATCGTGTCGTGATCGAGGGAAAGATCGACACGCTCGATCGCAACATCACAAAAATCGAGGTGCGCCCCAACAGTGACGAGTTGATTGTCGCCGACCAGGTCGGACAGGTGTTCGTGTTCGACTGGAAGAAGAACGCCGAAGTGGCCAAGCTGGGGCGCCATCCCCCAGCCTCGAACATGTTCAGCAACGACATCGAAGGTCTCGCGGTGTCGCTGGACGGCCGCCTGGCGGCGTCGGTTCGTGACGACGATCCCCGTGTGGTGATCTGGGACCTCGTGTCTCGCAAGCAGTCGAAAACGGTGAAGCTTCCGAAAGAATTCGAAGATGCGCGGTTCGCGTTCAACAGCGATGCGACCAAGCTTGTCGTCTGGTCACACTACAAGAACTCGATGGGAGAGCTCGAGCTATCCTCCGGCAAGTTCAGGTCCATCGCGCTTCCGGGCTATTTGAACGGACTGCTGTTCAATCCGGCTTTGACGAAGAACTACGCGGTGATCGTGGACCAGAAGGGAATTTCGCAGATCGGAATGCTGGACCCCGGCACCGGGAGTTTCGAGCCGGACTATCCCTTGTCGGAAACCGGCTTCGCATCGGGCAACGTTGAGATGGCCGGCGGCTCCGATGCGGGCCGATCCATCCTCGCCGGCAGCGAGGGGATGGTACGGATCGGAAGCCTCAAGGAGAAAACCAGTTGGAAGAACCGTGTCGATCCGCGATTGAAGATCGACAACGTGCTTCCCTGTGGGCCTGGCTTCTCGACGATCCAATACGATCGCTATTCGCAGAAATTGGGTGTGTGGGACTTCCAGAAGGGCACGCTGGCGGCGCAGCTCAGGATGGATGGCCAGCCCCTTGGCAGCCCTGATGCATCCGGCAGCGATCTCAGTGTCAGCTCCGCCGTCTGCTCAGGCGATGGCGAGATGCTCATCACAGGGCTGGGCTCTGGCGACGTCGTGCGATGGAGCCTGACCGGGGCGGAGCCCTCACGCCTGTCGACGATCGCCGGGCGGCCGAGCGAGGCCTACGACAAAATGCTTGGCGTTGCGATTTCGCCCGACAAGCGTCTCATCGCGGTGAGCCGCGGCAATGGCATGGTTGAGCCGGAAGGGTCTCCCGGCACGGCGCGCAAGAACCGGTCTGAGATCGTCTTCTACAATGCCGAGAGCGGCGGAGCCGAGCGGACGATCGCCTTCGACAAGCTTACGACGGAGCAGACCTGGGGCCAGAACCAAACGCGCGTTGTAGCGCTTTCCAGCCGGTCGAACACCGGGCAGATGGCGTTCTCTCCGGATGGTGCCCGCCTCTTCGCTGCGCGTAGCGAATGGCGATTTGGGATGTGGAGCGTCGATTCCGGACAGCGCATTCAGACCTATGAGACACTGCAGAAGTTCCAACGGTTCATGCCTGAGGTTGGCGTGAAGACCGCTGAGGACCGCCGTGTCGCCACCCATGCCGAACGGGGTTTCTCGCGGGTTCAGCAGCTCTTCGTGCCTCCTGAGACGAGCCGGATCTATGCCCTTCTGGATGCGTCCGATACAGGGTTCTCGCCCAGAAAGACCTTTCTTCTCGACTACAGCTACGGCTTCTCCCATCCCGAGCGGGTGCTGGAGGTGGAGACAATCCGCGTCGGCACCATCGATCGCAAAGGCACGCGCTTTTTTGGCGTCAACGGGCTGTCGGAGATCCTCGTTTACGAACTCCCCTCGGGCAAGCTCTTGCACCGGATGAAGACCACTCAGGGCGGGCTCTCGTCGATCGACGTGTCTCATGACGGCAGCCGGATTTATGGCGGCAGCGACGAGGGCATGGTGCAGACGTGGGATAGCGCGACGGGAGAGTTGCTCGCTACCAGCGTCCTGCTTGGGGACGGCGAGTGGCTGACCATGACGCCGGAGGGCTTTTTCAACGGGTCTCCGAAAGCAGGTCAGCTCATCTATCTCCGCACGGGACCGATGCAAATCTCGACCATCGATCAGCTCTATCAGTTCCTCTATCGCCCGGACCTGGTGCAAGAGAAGCTTGCGGGCGATCCCCAGGGGCTGGTCCGTGCCGCGGCCGTGAAATTGGATCTTGGCCAACTGGTCGCCTCGGGGGCTGCGCCGAAGGTATCGATCGTATCCCCCGCTGCGTCGGGATCCGTCGAGAGCGAGCGGATGACGGTTGAAGGCGAGATCACCGACCAAGGCGGCGGCGTCGGGCGTATCGAATGGCGCATCAACGGCGTCACGCAAGGCGAGGTGGAGGGGCAGCGGGGACTCGCGCGCGTCGAGGAGGCCACGACGTCAGCGTCTGCCGGCAGGAGCATCAAGGCGGCGCAAGCCTTGTCCCTCGAGCCTGGCGAGAACACCATCGAGCTCGTTGCCTACAACGCCGCCAACCTCATTGCGTCCGAACCTGTGTCGATCCGGCTGTCTCTTCCCGAGAGTGCTGTGAAGACGCCGCCGACTCTCTACGTGCTGGCCGTCGGCATCAACGATTACTACGACGGCCGATTGCGGCTGACCTACGCGGTGCCGGACGCGACCAAGTTCTCCGCGGCCTTGGAGCGTGCCGGAGCCGGACACTACAACAGCATAGACGTAACCACCCTGACCGACAGCGATGTGACGTCGGAGGGACTTGAGCGGGCCTTCTCGGAGCTGTCGAAGAAGGTGCGGCCGCGCGACGTGCTCGTGTTCTTCGCAGCGGGCCATGGCAAGACGGTGGATGGGCGCTACTACTACCTGCCGCGAGACTTCCGTTACCAGACAGAAGCGTCAATTGCGGAACTGGGCATCGGGCAGGACAAGTGGCAAGCGTGGTTTGCGAAGATTCCGGCCCGCAAGAGCATCCTCATCTACGACACCTGCGAAAGCGGAACTCTGACCGGCGCGAATGCCCAGCAGATCGCCATGCGCTCGGGTCTCGAGCAACAGGCGGCAGTCGGCCGTCTCATCCAGGCCACGGGGCGCACGGTTCTGACAGCGGCGACCTCGGACCGGCCCGCGCTCGAAGGATACCGAGGGCACGGCGTGTTCACCTACGCCCTGCTGGACGGCTTGGCCCGCGCCGACAGCAATGGGAACGGCCTCATCGAGGTCACGGAGCTTGCGGGCTTCGTCGACACGGCCGTGCCCGAGATTACGGAGAAGGCGTTCGGGTTGCGCCAGCTGCCGCAGATGAGCATTCAGGGATCCGATTTCGCGCTTGCCCGCAAAGTGGACGGACTGGTTGCCGAGAGCGGGGCCGGACCCGCTGTTCCTGCCATTCCCGAAAAGCCGACACACGTAGCCTTGGAAGCGGTTCAGGTCTTCAAGGATGCTGGTCCGGCGGGTGAGGCGGTTCTGGAGCTGAAGCCCGGCATGACCTTTGCGGTAATCAAAACCGAGAACGGGTGGTCGCTGATTGCACGCGATGGCAAGGCAATCGGTTATGTCGAGGAGGCCAAGGCCCAGAAGCTGCAGTAAAAAGATTGACGAGAGCAGCGATGGCCGTGTCTCGCGGTCTTCTGCTTGCGAGTGTGGGGCTCGGCCATGCCCTGGGGTTTGTGGGTGCAGCGCCGGCGGGAGAGACCTCTCCTCCTTTGGAGATGCCGGCCCAATGCCTTTCCGTGAGCGACGGATGCCGGGTCTGCAAGCTCACCCCGCGGGGCGAAATCGTCGGATGCTCATGTCCCGGGATCGCTTGCGGCGTGGGGCCGTGGACCTGCACGGAGCCGCTGGCGACCCCGGTCGGCCCGGATCTGAGCCCGGCCGCGCCCCCGCCAAGCGGTAACGCATAGTCTCTGTGTCCAAGAACAGATGCGCAATCTTCATCCGCAATCGCGCTAGTCCGATCCATCCGCTCTCTCCCGGTCGCTGGGGGGCTTCCAATCGGATGGGAAGGGGGCAAGCCGCTCGGGCCATTTTGCCGATCCGCTCCGTCAGCCATGTTGGGGACAGGCGACCTCGATCCATCGAGGCGAACAGCGGAAGGAGCGGCCCATGGCCCGGATCAGATTTCCTCTCTCTATCGTGACCTCTTTCATTTTCGCGGCAACCCTGTTGGCGCCTGCCGCTCAGGCCGCGTCTCTCCGCGACCTTGCTGTGGCGAACGCGGAGCACGGCGCCAGGATCAGCGTGTCGGCGCTCAACGGGAGGCGGATGGAGGAGGGTGAGACAGCTCGTTTCAGGATTGAGAGCAACAAAACCGGCTTCGTGCACCTCTACGTCAGGAACGCGTCCGGCCGGATGCAGCTCTGGATGGAAAACGTTCCCATCCGTGCGGGCCGGAAGCTTCAATATCCGATGGACCCGTCGATCAAGATCCGTGCGATCGCGCCGTTCGGGGACGACGAAATCGTAGCGGTGCTGACGCGGTTCCAGGTTGATGGCTTCATCGGCCGGAGAATGACGTCCTCTCCCACGGAACTTGACCTGGATGTGCGGGAATTCGAGGACGAACTCGCGACGATCTTAACTGCCGATAGCAAAAATCCGTGGGTATGGGCGCGCACGGTTGTGACGGTACGCGAGTAAAGCTAGCATACTATCAGACGTCTGAGACATGTTCGGGATCGGTGGCATGTTTTATTCATTTCTCTGGTGGGGCGTTCTTCTCAGCTTGTTTGCCGCGCCAGCTTTCGCTGAGTCACACCCTAGCGCTTCCCAAACCCAAATCGAGATGGCCCAGGCCGCCGACGAGGAGTTCATGGAGCCGGATGCCGGAGCGTCAGACGATGAAGGAGCGGATGCGGCGGTGCCGCACACCGGGGAGGCAGACGACGCTTCTGACGAGGGCGCGAAAGAGGACTTTGATCAGTCTCTCGAAGCACATGGCGAGAGCGACGAGGAGCGGTCATCCGATGTGTGTGGAGCAGTCAAAAGCGGCGGCGATCGTGATGCGAAGATCATCGGCGGGTGTAAGTCCCGCCCCGGTAGCTGGCCGAGCTACGTCTACCTGAACATACAAAAAGGACAGTCGGAGTTTCTGTGCGGCGGGATTGTGATCGATAGCAACTGGGTGGTCACGGCGGCGCATTGCATTGCGGATGCGCCCTCTCCCGCTGAGAACTGCGCGCCGGGGCCGGTGACGGACTACGCGGCCACTTCGGTTACGGTCTTCGAAGGTACGGACACACGATACGGCGCTTCGAAGAAAAAGCTGGGACGGCGCCTCGCTGTCGACCGGGTGGTCCGCCATCCCGCGTACAAGGGATTGTGCGCTTCGCCAAAGGGGCATCACGACATTGCCCTGCTGCGGCTGAAAACGGTTGCCAAATCCCCCACGGGATTGCTCGACAAGAAGGATGGGGGTGGTCTCAGCTTTACCAAGCCTGGCGCCTTCGCGACGGTGATTGGCTTTGGTGACACCGGAGAAGGGATCTCGAACCATCTTCGTCAGGTCGACGTTCCAATTTTCAGCGAACGCGACTGCCGCAAGGCGTACTCCGACGCGGGCGTGGATTATGCGCTCCAGGTTTGCGCTGGGTTCGACGCGGGCGGGAAGGACAGTTGCGGCGGCGACAGCGGCGGTCCCCTCTACATCCGCGATCCGTTGGGGCAGCAGGTTCTGATCGGGATCGTGAGCTGGGGCGCAGGGTGTGCCGAGGCAGGAAAGCCTGGGATCTACACGTCAGTCGCCGGGCATGAGGGATGGATTCGGCAATACGTGCCCGGCGCAGTATTCGCCTTGCCTTCCTCAAACGCGCCGTCCGGTGTCGATGCGTCGCTCGGTCAATTCGTAGGTCCGCCACCGGCCGACAGTCCGAGCGCCAATGGTGAGGTGACGGTCAGTCTGACCAACGGAGCCCGCGTCAAGATCGGCGAAGCGATCTCGATCCGCGTCACGAGCTCGCTGACGGGTGCGCTGGTCGTGCTCAACCAGGACCAGGCGGGTAAGGTCACGCAGTTATTCCCCAACAGCTTCAGCGCCTCCACGCAGGCAGGCAAAGCCCGCGAGATCATCCACGCCGGAGAGACCATCGAGATTCCGGGCAGCGATCAGAGCTTCATGCTGAAGGCCTCGCCGCCGGCGGCCCGCAACACCATCATCGCGATCGTGGCGCCTCCCGATGCGAAGATTGGGGATCTGGTCGATCCATCGAAGGCGCTGCAGGAGATTGCCGATCCCGTGGCGCTGCTTACCGAAATCACGCAGCGGAGCAATGAGGCTGACCGTTCGCGCGGCGTCGACGTCGTGGGAGCGGCCAAGGTCGGGCGTGCAGTAGGGAAACGGCCGTTCGATATCGTAACCAATTAGCAGAACGTCAACACGAGTGGGCGAAAGGAACGTACGATGACACTCCATGGAGCTTTGAGGTTTGCTGTCGCGCTTTGTGGCGCTCTGGCCTTGACCTCTCAACTGTCTTGGGCGGGCGCGCAAAGAGACGCGCCGGTCACTCTGGCCGAGAACGCCGCTCCCGCTGAGGGCGCAGCCGCAACTGCCGAGGCTGACGGCGAGGCCAGCACGGAGGAGATCAATGAACAGAAGAGCGCAAGCAAGGAGCTCGAGCGCGATCTCGCCGCGGAGCTGAAGCCGATCTACGATCTTGGTGACGAGAACGGCAAGGGGCCGAAGATCGGCATCGACGCGTGGGTGAACAAGAAGAGTCTGACCTACGCCGTCGGCGATACGCTGTCGATTTCCGTGAAGCCGCAAAAAGATGCCTACATCACCATTCTCAATATCGGCTCGAGCGGCTCGACGACTGTCCTCTATCCAAATCATTTCCAGAAAGACGCTCGTGTGAAGGCCGGGTCCGTGGTCCGCATACCCGGGCGGAAGGAAAAGTGGCAGATCACGGTCGGCGGCCCTTCGGGAGTCGATCTGATCAAGGTGATCGCTTCAAAAAAGCCGCTCACGCTCAAGGAGTTGCAGACCCTCGCGGCGACCGACGAGAAGAACCCGCTGATTTCCATCGGACGCTCGAGCGAGGAGACCGCCAAGGATCTGAGCGCTGAACTCAAGCCGGACGGTGGAGATGAGAAGGACCCTGCGTTCGGCGTGCGGAACCTACTTGTTCGGGTCAAGAAGTAGGGGCTTCCGTGCGGGTGCCGGCCCAGACAGGCGAGCAATGACGGCGGTGGCTTCCAAGTGAAGACGATCCCATGACATCTGTCCAAGGAGAAGCCCGGCCCTCGCGCCGGACGGTCATTGCAGGACTGGGCGCGCTGACCCTCTGGCCGGACGCATTGCTCGCGCAAGCGCCGGCAAAGGGAGCGAACGGTTCGGTCGTCAACAGGCTCGGCGTGTCGGTGCTGGACCGCATCGCTCGCAGGCACAAAGGGCAAAACGTCGTTATCGCCCCTCACTGCCTTCATTCGGCGCTGGTGGGCCTTGCGGCGGGCGGAGACGACAGCCTGCAGAAGGCCCTTTCCGGCACCATTCTGACGGGACCCAAAGCAACGGTCGAAAGTGTGCTCGCGGATTGTGCGATTCTCGGTAGCGAGCTCGCGAAATCGTCACGGGAGGGCGTCGAACTGAAGACCGCTGTCGGCGTCTGGGTCCACCAGGACGTCACCCCGGAGGCGGAGTTCAAGGACCGGCTGAATGCGGCGTTTGCCGCCGAGGTCGCGGGCGTGGACTTCCGTGGCTCGGATGCGCTGGCGAAAATCAACGGATGGATTGGCGAGAAGACCGAGGGCCAGATCCCGCAGATGATCGACCGGCTGGATCCGTTGACCGAGTTCGTTCTGGCATCGGCCCTCTATTTCAAGGGGCGGTGGGCCCAGTCGTTCGATCCGGCGCGGACGGCGCCTTTGCCCTTCCGCTTGCGAGCGGGAGAGATCAAGCAGACCCCGATGATGGCCGCCGAGATCGATGGTGGGATCTGGGAGGACCGCAAGCTCCGCGCGATCTCCATTCCTTTTGGAACCGCCGAGGCCCCCCGCTTCCAGTTCGTGATTGTGCAGTCAAAGGATAGGAGCCGGCCCTTCTCGACACGGCAATGGGATCTCGGCGCCGTGCTTTCGAAGGCGAGCTTCACGCCGGCCCGGATCGATGTGACGATCCCCAAGTTCGCGGTGAAGTTTGAAAGCGACATGCGCGAGGCGCTTGAGGCGAGTGGACTTCGGGCGCTGGTCTCCAGCAGTTCCAAGTACACTCGCATATCTTCGAATGCGGTGCGCGCGCCTGTCATCAATCATGCGGTCAAGATCGAGGTTGACGAGAGGGGCGCGACGGCCGCCGCTGCCACAACGGTCACGGCAACACGCTCTATGACAGAGGTCGTGCGCGTTGTCGTGGACAGCCCATTCGCGTTCAGCATCTCCCATCGCGGCCTCAACCTAGATCTCGTCCAAGGGCTCATTGAGGATCCGGCGTCATGATCAAGCTGACAGACGACCACCTTTGGCCGAGCCTGCGTGTCATGATCCAGAAATTTCGGATAGCGCTGTCTCACCTGGTTGGTGCGCTGGCCCTTGTGCCGCTGATCGCCGCGCCGGTCGTGGCGGAAGGCGCAAACTGCCTTGACCTCGAAAGCAAAATGCGCGCCGCGCGCAGGGCCGGAGATCAGACGGAGGTTTCGGCGCTGGCATCAAGGCTCCTCTCAGGCAACACACCCTGCACGGCGTTGGAGCGCGAGTTGATTCTGAGACAGGCTGCGCTCGCTTTTTATGATCAGGCTATCGCGCCCTCGCTCAGCGACGAGCGGAGGGCGAGCTTGTTGCGGGACGGTCTCCGCTTGGCTGAGCCGTGGAAAATGTCGGCCATGCTCGGGGATCTAGAAATGGCGCAAAAGGGCTATCTCCGCGCTGCCGAGCTCTACAGGAACGCGCTGGATGACATGAGAGACACGGTGGTCAATCCAGAAGCGCCGTCTCTGGAGGTCCAGCAGGCCATATTCAAGAAAGCGGAGCAGGCGGCGCTGCTCGCACCCCGGCATGTCGCCCAGGTCAACATGCGCAGCGGAAAGCCAGGTGGAATTGCCGGTGGCGATGTACGCGGGTTCGTGCCGCAAAAGGTCGCTCATCCCATTCAGTTCGTTTATCGGGAAGCGACATTTACGGAAGCCGGCGCGCAGGCCGTGAAGGAGATGCTCGAGCTCCTGCGAGAGACTTCTCCACCACATGTCACGCTGACGGGGCATACGGATAGCCGTGGAGACGACGCGTTCAACAAGGCGTTGTCGATCCGCAGGGCGAAAGCGGTTGCTGACTATCTGCGTTCGAACGGGTACAGGGGCAAAATCCGCGTGGAAGGACGCGGAGAAGACGAGCCCTACGTCGGCGACGGCTCGGTCGAGCTTTCCGAGGACGAAATCCATCAGCAGAACCGCCGCGTGGAGCTCGAGGTGCCGAATGATCAAGCAGCACAAAAGTGAGGCATGAATCCATTGCTAAGACGGCTCATTGCAGCGGCTGTGGTGTGCACGCTTTGGGCCGTGGTGCCCGATGTGGCATCGGCGCGAGTTCACGCGCTTGCCATAGGCATCAACGACTACAAAACAATCAAGAAGCTGGAGGGCGCCGTTGCCGATGCCCAGGACGTCGCCCAGGCGCTTCGGTCCGTAGGGGCCACCGTGACACTGCTGACGGACAAGGAGGCCACGCGCAAGCGGATCGAGCGCGCTTGGCGTGAGATTGTGGGAGGTGCGGCGGCCGGCGACGTCGTCGTTTTTTTCTACGCGGGGCATGGAGGTCAGGAGCCGGATCGCGAGCCTTTCGACGAAGAGGATGGCAAGGACGAAGCGTTCCTCCTGGCGGGCTTCAGCACGAAAAAGGGCGATCCAGGTTTTTCAGAGCGCCTCGTAGACGACGAGATCCACGGCTGGCTGAAAGAGGCGGTGAGCAAGGGGTTCAAGGTCGTCTTTGTTGCCGATTCCTGTCACTCCGGCGGAGCGGGCCGTGCGACCTTCGGCGGTGGGCAGGTACGCTTCGTGCCGCCTTATGGGGAAGAGGAAGGTGCATCGATCGCGCAAGCGGTCAACGCATCGCAAAAACAAGATGCGGTCGAGAGGGGGCGCGATCGCGACATCCCGGGTGTCTTTCAGTTTCTGGCCGTCAGCGAAAAGAACCAATCTCCTGAAGTGCGCATTGACGGCGAAAGGCGCGGTGCCTTGAGCTACGCTTTCAGCCGTGCAATCGAGGGTCAGGCAGATGCAGACCGGGATGGGATGCTGTCGGGTCTCGAGCTGCAAACGTTCCTCATCCCTCAAGTGGCCTTGTGGTCGGAAGGACGGCAGATTCCGGATTTCGTTCCGCTCCGGCAGTCGGGAGATGGTTTGCTTCCGGCGGGAAAGGCGACGGCCACGGGCGCGGGACTGCACGCTCTTCCGCCGTTGTCCCTCAACATCGAGTCCGGTGGGGCTACGGCCTCTGCGAACCTGCGTTTGGACAACGCGACGATTGTCGCGGCGCAGAGGGACGCTGATCTCATCTGGAATGAAGCCGACGGAACCGTTCGCAGCAGCACGGGCGACATTGTCGCCGAAGGCGTGCGGTTTGAGGAACTTTCCCAGATTGTCGAGAAGTGGCGTGTTCTCGGGATGCTGAAGCGAGTGTCCGCCGGGCATGCGATTGAAGTGAACCTGTCGGGAGGAACCAACAAGACCTACCGGACGGGGGAGGAGTTCAGGCTCGAGAGTGAGACATTGCCCTCGGGCAGCTACGTCACGGTCTTCGACCTCGCACCGGACGGGTCGGTCGCGTTTCTCCATCCCGACAAGACGCGACGAAGCCTCGCGGACAGCGAGGCGTCGCGATGGCCTGACGACATCCCTTTCTTCATTCCGAGGATTCGCGTGGAGGCTCCCTACGGCGCCGACCACATTGTGGTGCTCGCAAGCGATAAGCCGATCGATGGATTGTACAAGGCTGCTTCTGCCGTGTCGTCTGCAACCCTTACGGGTCTGCTGGCGCAGGTGTTGGACGGCGCGACGTTCAGGATTGGGGTAGTGGGGATATACACGCGTGCAGAATAGCTCCTCGAAGCACCCTAGACACATCGGCCGGTGTGTGTCCGGATTGGTCTTGGCGGCCGCTCTTGTGCTCGGAGGCGCCACGGCGGGGCGATGCGAGGATCGAGCGCTCATCATCGGCGTCAACAAATACGCTTATCTCGGAGAGAAATCGCAGCTAAGCGGCGCTGTGAACGACGCCCGCGTCATGGCCGGCCTGGCGAAAACAAAATGGGGCTTCAAGCCGCAGCAGATAAAAATGCTGCTGGATGCCGATGCGACGGCACAGGCAATTCGAAGTGCGCTTCGCGATTGGATCGTAGCCGATACGTCACCTGGGGACCGGGCGCTCATTTACTTCTCGGGGCACGGTTACTTTGTCGAGGATACCAGTGGGGACGAGGCTGACGGCCGGGACGAGGTGATCGTTCCCCACGACGGAAAACTGCTCGCATCCGGGTACGAGAATTTCGTGATTGACGATGAAATCGAACGGGTTCTCCGCGAGATGGCCGATCGGCAGGTCATGTTACTTTCAGATAGCTGTCATTCCGGGACCATCGAGCGCTCGTTGGTCAGCGAGGACGAGGCCACCGGCAGTGAGGGTATGGTCCGCTCTCCCACGTGGACAACCGAGGGTATGCGCGGCGGCCCGGACAAAGATCTCGCCGTTGCACTAAAAACGAGCGAGCAAGCCTACAAGAAGCTGCGCCAGGCGAATTCGTTCATCGAGGCGCGCGATGTCACGGTCACGGGGCGAGGATCGCTGCTGGTATGGACCGCAGCCGCGGCCACGCAGCTCGCACAGGAGGATGCGTCCCTTGCGCCAGGCGCGAGACAAGGTGTTTTCACCCGGGCGTTCGTGGATGGCATCGGCGGAGCAGCCGACAGCAACGGCGACGGAAAGGTCACGGCATCGGAGGTCCTGACCTACGCCCGTGCCAAGGCCGAGAACTATTGCGCGAGCTTCGCGTGCAAGACGGGCATGACGCCAACCTTTGAGCCCGGAGGGTCCGAGCTCGGCAGAGATATGTCCGTTTGGCCCGTCGGCGCGGCTGCGGGAGATGCGGGCCAGGCTCCCCTTGATCCCACCGATGTCATTCCGGTTCCGCCAGAAGGGTTTTCCGTGAAGCTCGCGATCGAGCCCGGATCGACTGTCAGGCTTGGGCAGTCCATCAAGCTGCGGATCGAAAGCTCGCGGCCCGGCACGCTGATCGTGCTCGACGCGCGTGACGACGGGAAGGTCTTCCAGCTCTTTCCGAGCGTTTGTACGCACAAGGAGCGCGCCATCCGCGCAAACGCTCCGCTGCTGATGCCTGACCCCTCTTATGGCTGCGTCTTCAAAGCCGATGAGGCCGGACAGGGAAAAATCATTGCCATCGTAGCAGAAGACAAGGTGCCTCTCGACACCCTGCTCGAGGGGACGCGTGCGAAGGGCATCGATGTGATTGGAAGGCCGTCGGAATATCTCGGAAGTATTGCAGAGGCCCTGTTGGCCGTATGGACCGGAGATCCGCGCAACCGTCCGGTGAAGTGGGGTCTCGCGACGGCCTCCTATGAGATTGTGAAGTAACGATTAGGCCGATGACCCATCGTAGACGTGGGCGCTCGGTCGGACCGCAGGGGGAGTGCTCGCTGACGTTCCGGCAAGTATGAGGGACGACAAGGCTTGCTCGCCGCGCCACTCATCGGCAAGCTCCGGGAGGAACAGGCGCTATTCTGCGGGGCAAGCACATGAGGTTGATCGTTGATCCTCGACGCGGCGACGTCGAAGACGATGCGTCCAGCACGAAGCACCGCTCGCTGCTCTCCATGGCGGGCAGTATTCTGGTCGAGGTGAGCCTGCCCAAGCTGCTGCTTGCATGGCTCATTCTGTTGATCGTCCCGGCTATCGTGCTCGGCGTTGCGCCGCTGATCGCGACGAGCTGGGCCGCCAAGGTCGGAGGGCAGCTCGGCACGCAGCTCCTCGGGTTCGTGCCAGTCGTCATTCTTCTCGCCATTCTCGTCCTTGGCTGGTTGTTCGGGCGCAGGCTTTTCCATCTGGCGGAAAGCAGTTTCTGGTCGCTGAACGCGCTTGCGGTAGAGCCCGCTTACGCGATGTGCCGCGAGTCCCTGCGCCATGTCGCGGAGCTCATGCTTCCGGAAGCCGCGGAGGTCGCTCGCCGAGAGCGCCTCAGAGCGTGGACCGCCGCACTGTCGGGCATCCTCATCAGCGGGCTCGCGCTGGGCGCGGTGCTGCTCGCGTGGCCGGCCTCCCGTTGGATCGGTACGGCCGGCGATCTACTTGCGCCGCGTACGCTAGCCTGGATCGCGCTTGCCAACACCGTCGTGCTGGTTGGCACCTACCTTGCCGTGGCGTCGCTCGTGTGGGCGTTCGCCGATATGACGATGCCGCCTCCGCGCGACATCGAGAGCTTTCCGCGAGCTTCGCCGGGTGCACGCAGCTGGCGCATCGCGCATCTGTCGGACCTTCACGTCGTCGGCGAGCGATATGGATACCGGATCGAGAGCGGCAGGTCGGGACCGCAAGGAAACGCGCGCCTGCACCGACTGCTCGCAGGGCTCGACGCGCTCCATGCTTCAGAGCCGCTCCACACTGTGTTGATCACGGGAGATCAGACCGATGCCGGCCGCGCGGCCGAGTGGGCCGAGTTTCTCGATGCGATGGCGGCCTACCCCGCTATTGCCGAGCGCGCGCTCATCCTTCCGGGAAATCACGACGTCAACATCGTCGATCGCGCCAACCCCGCGCGCCTCGATCTCAACGTGGATCCGAACAGTCGCTTGCGCAAAATCCGCACGCTATCGGCCACGGCGGCAATCCAGGGCACTCGCGCCAAGGTGATCGACCGCGCAGGCAAGCGCGTCGGCGAAACGCTTCAGGATGCCCTGGCAGCGCGCGCGTCCGGCCTTAAGAGCTTCGCCGATACCGGACGTCCCGTCTTCTCGACGGCGATCTCGGACCTGTGGAACGATCTCTTCCCCATGGTCCTGCCGCCCGATGACGAGGACGGGCTGGGCATCATCCTTCTCAACTCCAACGCCGAGTCTCATTTCTCCTTCACCAACGCGCTGGGGCTTGTCTCGGCGGATCAGGTGAGGGGCATCGAGACGGCGGCCGCGCAATATTCGCGTGCTGTCTGGCTCATTGGCCTCCATCACCACCCGATAGAATACCCGCGCGCCGCGAAGGTTCTGTCCGAGCGTATTGGCACGGCGTTGGTCAACGGCAATTGGTTCCTGCGCCAGCTTCGGCCGATGGCAAGCCGCGCCGTGCTGATGCATGGCCACCGACATATCGATTGGATCGGCGAGTGTGGAGGAATGGCAATTGTCTCGGCGCCCTCTCCGGTGATGGAGGCGACCAACGACGTCGAGACGCACTTTTACATTCACACGCTGGAGGCCGGGAGCGACGGCCGCATTCGCCTGCTGAAGCCGCAGCGCATGACGGTCGCCGGGGACGAGACGCGGGAGGTATCGTAATGGCGCAAGCGCAGGAAACGGACCATCAAGCAGTGCCGCCGTCATTTGCGACCGCCACAGAGGGCGCGGTTCTCGAAAACCACGCGACGTAGAGGGCGGGAAGAAACACGAGCGTCAGCAGCGTGGCAATGAGAAGCCCGCCCATGATCGCGAAGGCCATCGGTCCCCAGAACACGGTTGGCGCGATGGGGATCATACCGAGAACCGTCGAGACCGCGGTCAGCATGATCGGCCGGAAGCGTGTGCAACTCGCATCGATGGCGGCGGTGGTGACATCCTTGCCCTGAGACCGTTCGGACTCGATCTGCCCGATCAGGATGACGGCGTTCTTCGTGATCATGCCCAGAAGGGCGAGGATTCCGAGAATGGCAACGAAGCCGAGCGGCCGTCCCGAGACGAGGAGAGCGGCCACGACGCCGATCAGTCCGAGCGGTCCGACAGTCAGCACCAGCCCGAGCCGCTGGAAGCTGCGCAACTCCACCATCAGAACGGTCAGCATGATCAGTAGCATGAGCGGAACGACTGCGATCACCGAAGCCTGAGACTTCTGGCTTTCCTCGACAGTTCCGCCCTCCACGATGGCGTAGCCCTGTGGAAGCTCCTTTCGCAGCGCCGCGATGCTGGGCGCCAGCGCATCGACGACGGTCTCCGGCAGCGTGCCGCCGGAGACATTCGCCTGCACGGTAAGCGTCGGCACGCGATTGCGCCGCCAGACCACAGGCTGGTCCTGGGCATACTCGAAGGAGGCGAACTGGCTCAGGGGAACGGTTCTGCCGTTGGGGAGCGGAACCTGGATGGTGCGGAGAGTCGCGAGGGAGACGCGCTGCTCGTCCGTTGCCCGGGCGATCACGTCGACAAGATAGATATCATCGCGAACCTGGGTGAGCGTGTTGCCCGTAATGACGGTGTTGAGAACGGACGCCAGCGCTTCGGAGCTGAGGCCGAGCTGGCGCGCCTCGTCCTGGTTGACGGCGATGCGAACCTCGCGCGTCGGTTCGATCCAATCGAAATTGACATGCTCGGCCTGGCGGTTGGCGGCCACGACCGCAGCCAGCTTGAACGCGATGTCCCGGACGACCGCAATGTCCGGCCCGCTGACGCGATACTGAACCGGCCAGCCCACGGGCGGGCCCAGCTCGAGCGGCGAGATGCGGCCGACCACATTGGGGAAGTCGGTTGTCAGGAGCTTTTCGAGGCGCGCGCGCAGCCGTTCGCGCG
The DNA here is from genome assembly GCF_000383415.1 of Hyphomicrobium zavarzinii ATCC 27496. Lineage (GTDB taxonomy): Bacteria > Pseudomonadota > Alphaproteobacteria > Rhizobiales > Hyphomicrobiaceae > Hyphomicrobium_C > Hyphomicrobium_C zavarzinii. Next base: position 814,773 of record NZ_KB911256.1, read on the forward strand.
CCGCGACATTCTTGGCGACGACCACGGCCTGCGCGAAGAACGCATTGGGGAGCTGGACATCGAGCGGGAGATAGAAGCGGATGGCGCCGCGGCCCACATAGGTGCTCCAGCGCGCGACGTCCTCATCGCCGCGAAGTGCCGCATCCAGCCGCTCGACGGCATCCTCCGTCGCGAAGATCGAGGCGTTCTGCGGAAGCCGCATGTCGACCAGCAACTCGGGCCGGTCGGAGGAGGGGAAGAACTGCCGGGGAATGAGAGGGAGCGCCAGAATGGAGGCCACGAACACGGCTAGCGTGGCGGCGATCGTCAAGCCCTTCGCCGCGACGGCGCGCGAAAGAAAGCCGCGATAGGTCTCCAGCACCTTGCTCGATTGGCCGCTCTCGGCGGGCGCAGGCGGCTTCAGAATGACGGAGCAGAGGATGGGGGCGAAGATCACAGCCACGACCCAGGAGACGAGCAGCGCGATGCTCACCACGGCAAACAGCGAGAAGGTGTACTCGCCGGCGGAGCTGGCGGCAAAGCCCACGGGAACGAACCCGGCAATTGTCACGAGCGTGCCAGCCAGCATGGGGAACGCGTAAGTGCGGAACGCGAAAGAGGCCGCTTCCTCCTTGCTGTCCCCCCTGGCGAGACGGGTGAGCGTTGCGTCAGTCATGGTCATCGCATCGTCGACCAGCAAAGCGAGGGCAATGATGAGCGCGCCGAGGGAGATGCGCTGCATGTCTATGCCGAAGAGCTCCATGATCGCGAAGACGATAGCGAGCGTGAGCGGAATGGAGAGCGCGATGATGAGCCCTGCGCGCACGCCGAGGCTGATGAAGCTCACGACGAGGATGATGCCGACGGCCTGCCAGAGCGACGACATGAACTCAGAGATGGCGCTCTCCACCGTCACCGCCTGATCCGCCACGAGCCGCGGTTCGATGCCGAGCGGAAGCGTGGCCTTCACTTCGTCCATTTTCGTTTTGATGTTTTGTCCGAGCGCGAGAATGTCGCCGCCGTCGCGCATGGCGATGGCAAGTCCAATCGCCGGCTTGCCGTTGACGCGGAGCAAAGGCTGCGGCGGATCCGAGAAACCGCGCCTCACCTGCGCAATGTCGCGCAGGCGCAACATGCGGTCGCCAACCGCGAAGTTGACGTCGAGCACATCCTGCTCGGAGGTGAACGCACCGGACACCCTGAGTGATAGCGTCTCGTCTCCGGTTTCTATCGTGCCGCCGGGGCGCACGATGTTCTGGGATTGCAGCGCGCGGATCAGCGCCGACCGGTCGACGCCGAGCGTGGCGAGCTCCTTCATGGAGAACTCGACGAAGATCTTCTCGTCCTGCGCGCCCAGGATCTCGATCTTCGAGACGTCGCGGACTTTGAGAAGGGTGGAGCGCACGTCCTCCACGTGGTCGCGAAGCTCACGGTGGGTGAAGCCGTCCGCCGTGAAGCCGTAGATGATGCCGAAGGTGTCGCCGAAATTGTCGTTGAAGCCGGGACCGACGATGCCCATAGGCAAGGTGGATCTCATGTCGGCCACGTTGCGGCGCACCTCGTCCCAGATGTCGCGGACTTCGCGGGCGGTCGTGTCGCCCTGAAGGTTTACGAAGATGGTCGTGACGCCCGCCTTGGTGTAGCTGCGAAGAAAGTCGAGCTTTTCCGTTTCCTGAAGCGTGCGCTCGAGCCGCTCCGTCACCTGGTTGAGCGTTTCTTCGATGGTGGCGCCGGGCCAGGCGGCTTGCACCACCATGGTCTTTATGACGAAGGTCGGATCCTCGTTGCGCCCGAGCCGGGCATAGGAGAAGACACCGGCGATCACCGCCATGATCATGAAGTAGATCACCAGCGAGCGGTTGCGCAGCGCCCAGTGTGAAAGATTGACGCCCATTACGGTTCCGCTCCGAGGATGCGTATCCTTTGTCCGGGATGAAGCGCCTGAACGCCCGCGGTCACGATGACGTCTCCCACGTCGAGGCCGTCGGAGATCATGACGGTTGCCGGGTCGAAGCGGGCCACCTCGACGTTGCGGAGCGAGACGCTGTAATCGGCCGGGTTTACGATCCAGACGGCAGGCTGCAGATTGACCTTCGTCAGCGCGCTCGCCGGTATTTCGATGGTCGCCAGCGTGTCGAGTTCGATTTGGCCGGTTACTGTCGCGCCCAGCCGCATCGCTTCGGGCGGGTCCGTCAGCCCCACCTTCACCTCGAATGTACGGGTGGTCGGGTCGGCCTGGGGCGCCACGGTTCGCACGCGTCCGGCTGCCTTGACGGAGGGATCGTCGCTCAGCCGAACCTCGATCTCCACGTCGGCTGGAACGGAACGCAGCACCTGCGCCGGCACGTCGAACACGCCGTCTTTTCCGTCTTCGCGGGCGAGACGGACGATCATCTGTCCCGCCTGCACCACCTCGTGAGGCTCGGCTCCGGTCGCGGTCACGACGCCAGGCGCGTCGGCCTCGAGCTCCGTGAAACTCACGAGATCATGGGCCGCTTTGAGCTGAGCCTCCGCGGCGTCGAGTTGCGCTTCGGCGGTCGCGCGCGCCTTCTCCGCCTGATCGTAGAGCGCGCGCGTCGTCCAGCCCTGGGAGAGAAGCGTCTCCTGCCGCTCGAAGCGATTGCGCGCTTCCGTTAGCGCCGCATGAGCGGCCGCGAGGTTGGCCTGCGCGGAGCGCAACGCATTCATCTCGTTCTGAGGCTCGAGCCGCGCGACTACTTGGCCTGCCTCGACGCGATCTCCAATTCCGACCGTGCGCTCTGCCATGCGGCCGGAGATGCGGAATCCCAGTGCGGCTTCGTTGGCCGCCTCGACCCGCCCGGTGAGCGCCAGCGGCTGCCCGCCGACACGCTTCTCGACAGTCGTGGTACGCACGGGACGGGGATCGGGCGCCGCGCTTTCGGTGTCGTCGCTACAAGCCGACAGGGCGAGCGTGCCGAGCAGCGCGATCGCGGGAAGAGGCACGCCGAGAAGAGGCGCGACCTGCTGTGATGCTCGGCTCCATCTGCTCATCGGACAAAGCTCCCTCAACTGCCTGATCGGCGCGCGACCTCAGAACGATCCGAATAACGACCCCAGAACGATGACGGCCGCGAGGGCTATCATCGCGCCGAAGATGCAAACGACAACGATGTCCCGGTAGCTTTCGCGGTGTGTCGATCCGCACACGGCGAGCAGGGAGACGACCGCTCCGTTGTGCGGGAGGCTGTCGAGCGTTCCCGCCCCGATGACGGAGACGCGATGCAGCAGGTCCGGATGGATGCCCTGGTCCGCAGCAAGGTGCATGTAGGTGCCCCCGAGCGCATCGAGCGCGATGGTGAGGCCGCCGGAAGCAGAACCGGTGAGGGCCGCGAGCACGTTGGTCGCGACCGTGAGAGACACCAGCACGCCGCCGCCGATGGAGAGCACCCAATCGCGCACGAACGCGAAGGCGGGTAGCATGGCGACGACGGCGCCGAAGCCGACGAGGCTCGCAACGCTGAGCGCGGGGAGAACGGACGCGTTGGCGCCGGCATCCATGCTTTTGCGCAAGGCGGGGAGGCGCTCGTAGTTGAGAATGATGAGTACGAGCGTCGCCGTGGCCAGCGCGATGGCCACCGACCACACGCCCCCCACGGCCTGGATGGAGGTTCCGCCCCACCGCTCCTCCTTGAGGAACGCGAAGTCGAGCGAGGGGAGAACGATCAAAGCCATCAGCAGATTGACGAGCACGACGACGAACAGGGGCAGCGCGGCAACCAAGATGGGCGGCAACGTCTCGGTGTGCTGGCCGTGAGAAATTTCGGCCGGGTCGAACTCGCGAGCCGCTGTCGCACGCTCGCGGATGAACTCGTCGTCCGCCGCTGCAGCGCCCGCATCCCCAAGGTCCGCGCCCCCGAAACCTTCTCCTTTGAGCCGCGCCTTGTCCTCCTCACGGCGCAGCCACCACAACCCGAAGCCGAGCATGATGGCCGAGGCGATGATGCCGAGACCGGGAGCTGCGAAAGGCGTCGTGCCGAAAAACGGCATCGGAATGGCATTCTGGATCGCGGGCGTGCCGGGCAGGGCGGACATTGTGAACGTGGAAGTTCCGAGCGCGATCGCGGCCGGTATCAGGCGCCGGGGGATGTTCGCGGCCCGGAACAGCTCGATTGCCATCGGCGCCAGAACGAAGAACGCGACGAACAGGCTGACACCGCCGTAGGTCACCGCCGCGCCGGCTAGAATGACGGCGAGGATGGCGCGCGAAGGACCGAGCGTCTCCGTCATGTAGCGCGCGATGGCCTTCACGGAGCCGCTGTCGTCCATGAGCTTGCCGAACAACGCGCCGAGCAGGAACAGCGGAAAGAACTGCGCGAGAAACTGCGCCGCGTTGGACATGAACGTCTGGGTCCAGTGGGCGAGCAGCGGTTCGCGCGAGAAGGCGGCCGCGATCAGCGCGGCGGCAGGGGCCAGGAGAAGGATGCTCCAGCCGCGATAGGCGAGCCAGATGAGAAATCCGAGCGCAACGATGATGCCAAGAAGTCCCATTGGCTAGACCTGATGAAGAAGGGAGTCCAGATCGACCGATGACCGGCGCCCGAGATCCTGGCTGTGCTTGGTCATGAACTCATCCGCCGAACGCCGTCCCTCGTCGCGCAGCATTTCGAGGAAGGGCCACTCCGCATTGAGTTTCGATGAGTAGCCGAGATTGCTCATGGTGTCGTTCGGCACCGCATGGACGCGCATCTTGCCCCACAGGGCTCCCTCGGTCGTGCCGGGATCGGCGACCTGCCTCAGTAGCGCGATCATCTTGAGCTCTTTGAGCGTAACGGCGTTGAACGCGACCTCGTTGATCCGGTCGAGGATCTCCCGCGCCGAGCGCGGCGTGCCGGGACGCTCGATCGGGTTGATCGGAACCAGGATGGTGTCGCGCGAGGTGCATTCGAGCACCAAGGGCATGATGCTCGGGTTGCCGGAATAGCCCCCGTCCCAGTATGCGTCCCCGTCGATCTCGATGGCCTGGAAAAGCTGGGGCAGGCATGCGGACGCAAGAAGCACGTCGGGCGTAAGCTCGGCGTTGCGAAAGATGCGGCCGCGTCCCGTGCGGACATTCGTTGCGTTCACGAACAGCTTGATTGAGCCGCTCGCAAGCCGGTCGAAATGGACGCATTCGGCGAGCACGTCGCGGAGGGGATTGAAGCCGCCCGGATTGAGATCGTAGGGCGAGATGAGCCGCGCGATCAGGTCCATGGTGATGAACGCGGGCGAGTTGTCGAGTGTCCAGCGTCCGAGCATGACGTCGAGGGGGCTGCGCTGAAAGGGACTGAAACGGGCCGCTTCAGAGACTTTCCGCCAGAAGGTCTCCAGCGCAGCGCGCGCACCCTCCGGCCCGCCATCGGCATAGCCGTCTGCCAGCACTGCGGCGTTCATCGCACCGGCGGACGTGCCAGAGATCCCGTCGATCCGCAGGTTGGGCTCTTCGAGGAGCCTGTCCAGAACGCCCCATGTAAAGGCACCGTGCGCGCCACCACCCTGCAAGGCCAGGTCCACGAGAAGTGGAGTCTTGCGATCTTCGAGACGCACGTTGGGCATCGGTAGCTCCGAATCGGGATCTCAGCCATCCCCGATCTGCGGGGCTCGGCGCGCGGTCTAGGGTTCGACCGCGCGGGGTTCCCGACGGAGCTGCAGACCGAGTGCTATCCACCAGGCGCCATGCAGCAGCAGATCGATGCCGACCAGCGTGCCCAGCACCCACAGTCCGCTCACCGGCCATTTCGCGAGGATCACGAAGCCGGCGATGATGCCGATGACGCCGGACAGAAGGAGCAGCGAGCCGTACCAACGCCAGTACTGGAAGGACTGCACGACGCGCACGACGCCGGATGCGATGAGCGCCAGACCGAAGACGAAGGTGAGCATCACGGATGCCACCAGCGGATCGGAAATGAGGATCGCGCCGCAGACGGCGTAGAGTGCGCCGATGAGAAGCCGCAACGCAAAGCCGCTCCAATGCGGCGCCGTGAATGCGTGGAAGACCTCAGATCCGCCGGCGATGATCAGGAAGAAGCCGATCAGGATCGCGCTGATCACGGTGGCGAGCGCGACATCGCCGAGAACGAAGAGACCGGCGGCAACGAAGACGATGCCGAGCAGGAGTGCGCCCCACCAGCTCGTTGTCGCCAGATTCGGGCTCGAATGAATGACTGACTTGTCGACCATGGTGGACCTCTTGAAATCGAGTGTGAAAGAGAAATGCGAGAAAGATTTCGGGGCGAATTCCTTCGTCTCCGAAAACAGCTCTCCGGAGAAGCGAGTGTACTGTTTCAAGTTTCAAGTGATCGGCAGCTCGAATGAAGCTGCCGATATGAAATCACTTTTCTTCAGGCGCGGGCCCGCGCATTTCGGGAACGGCACCGCTCACGGTGCCGGTCGCGGGAAGCTTTCCGGCTTCGTCACCCATTCTCTGCGGCGGGCCTTTCTGTGAGGCAGAACCTCCCGTTCCGGTGCTTGCGCCAGTGGCGGCCGAGCCCGTGCTGGGCCCCGTCATATCGGGCGTTGCGTTACGCATGGTCTCGCTGGCAGGGAGCTTTCCCTGATCGCCCATTGTCACGGGCGGCCCTTTGGGCATGGGGCGCTCTTCAGCAAGGGCGGAGGCCGAAAAGGCTCCGAAAGAGACGATTGCAATAGCAGGCGTAATCAAAAATTTCATTGCACGGACTCCTCAGCGATTGGTTCACTAAGTGTCCCCCGTGCTCGAACTATAGGCCCAATTCATCCCCATGAGAAGGAAATGTAATGAAGCGGACCAATTGGAGTTAATTGTTCAAAAATCAGAGCGCGCTTCGGCTCAATGAGTTTGCGCAGCGTCCATTTTTTAACCTGGACGTTCTGATCTGGAGCAGTAAGCGATCGGAATGCGAAGCCGTGCGGCGTTTGCTTTGATCGGGCTCACGAGCCGTCTTTCTCGCTCGGCGGATCGCCTGCCCGGGGAGCTGTCGCGTTAATTTTGAGGAAGAAAGTCAAGGCCGCTATCATCAGCGCGACGGCGATGCCGAGACCGAGGAGATCGAGGTCCCGTGTGCGCGCAACCGCTTCCTTGAGGAAGAGAACGGCAAGAACCGCGACGACGACGCTGATCAGATTGTTCTTGAGATCCTCGATGTTGCGAATGACGAGCCATGCCGGAAGAGGAATGGTGTCGTCGATGAACAGCGCAAACAATCCGACGCAGGTGATGTAGCCCACGATGGCAATCAGGAACACGTCGATGGCCGCCAGCAGGCCAACGGCCAAGAGACGCGCGCCTTCTGGAGAGACGGACCCTATCCGGAGCGTGTCGACGATCGCAGAGCCGACAACGGCGATCTCGTAGAGGATCAGCGCAACGGCGGCGACATAGATGCCGAGGATGGCAACGACAACGATGTATTTGCTCGAGGCAAGCGTCGTGCGCAACATGGGTTGGCCTCTTCTGGATACGGTCCATCTCAAATTGTCCCACGCGCAAGAGCATAAGCACCAACCAAATAGCTGACAACGTGTTCAGAGCGAGGACGTGTTCAGGGGCAAGCCTGTGTTGGCCATCTGCGCAACTCTTGGGCAGAGAGTGCCCCCTTGCGGACAGTGCTCGACCAAAGTGGACTTGACCCTCGCCGCGAAGCTCACCATTTTCCCCATGTCGGCAATCGACTGCGGAAGAGACCGGTCATGTTCACGCATGACCGGCGCCGAAGGAGCAACCGCCCCGGAAACTCTCAGGCAAACGGACTGCAGCCGAACGACACTCTGGAAAGCGATGAGGCGGTAACCCGCTCCATCCACCGACGATGACAAGGGCCGGGACCGCCTGTGAGTTGGCGGGAAAGGCACCTAATCTTTCAGGTCTCACGACAGAGGGGGCTCGCATCTGTGCGCATAATGCGCGCAGAAGAGCTATGGAGCCCCGCGTGAGCGACGCATCGCACCCCGATCCCGCGCCCGTTCTGAACCGTACCCCGCTCTATGCGCTGCATGTCGCGAGGGGCGCGCGCATTGTGCCCTATGCCGGCTACGAGATGCCGGTCCAGTATCCGTTGGGGGTTCTCAAGGAGCATCTTCACACGCGCGCCGCCGCGGGCTTGTTCGACGTCTCGCATATGGGCCAGATCGTCGTCCGCCCGAGGTCAGGTCAGATCGCCGACGCCGCGCTCGCGCTCGAGCGGCTCGTTCCCGCCGATCTCCTCAACCTGAAGCCTGGCCGCCAGTGCTACTCGTTCTTCACAAACGGAACCGGCGGAATCCTCGACGATCTGATGATCGCCCATCGCGGGGACCACGTCCTGCTCGTCGTGAACAGCAATTGCAAGGCGGAGGACGCCGCCCATCTTGCAGTCAACCTCTCCGGCACCTGCGAAGTCGAGCCGCTCGATCGCGCGTTGATCGCGCTTCAAGGCCCCAAAGCCGAAACCGCGCTGGCCCGCTTAGCACCGGCCTGCGCGTCGATGCACTTCATGGACGTGCGCGACATCGATATTCTGGGCGTTCCCTGCGTCGTCACACGCTCGGGCTACACGGGTGAGGACGGATTCGAGATTTCCATACCCGCCGACCATGCGAGCGCGATCGCCGCCGCGCTTCTGGAGGATCCGAACGTACAGCCTATCGGCCTCGGCGCGCGCGATTCCCTGCGTCTCGAAGCAGGTCTCTGTCTCTATGGCGCGGATCTCGACGAAACGACGACGCCCGTGGAAGCGGGGATAGCCTGGGCTGTTCCGCGAACGCGGCGCGCGGAGGGCGAGCACCCCGCCGAGTTTCCCGGAGCACGCATCATTCTCGACCAGATTGCGCGTGGTCCGGAGCGCTGTCGCGTCGGCCTGTTGCCCGAGGGGCGGGCTCCCGTCCGCGCAGGGGCGGACCTGTATCCCACGGAAGACTCGCAGCGTGCCGTCGGCACAGTGACCTCGGGAGGCTTCAGCCCCACCCTCGATCGTCCCGTTGCCATGGGGTACGTGCCGTCTTCGTTGGCGGCAACAGGCACCCGAATCTTTGCCGAGATCCGCGGAAAGCGCCTGCCCATGACTGTCACACCTTTGCCGTTCGTCGCGACCAGATTCAAACGCGGCCCGAGCCGCCAGCCGTGAGAAGGAGATCAACCGAGATGAAATTCACCGATGAGCACGAGTGGCTGACGCTCGAGGGCGACGTGGCGACCGTCGGCATTACCGAGCACGCCACCACCCAGCTCGGCGATCTCGTCTTCGTCGATCTCCCGAAGGTCGGCACGACGGTGAAAAAGGGTGACGGCGCCGCGGTCGTCGAGTCGGTCAAGGCAGCGTCGGACGTCTTCGCGCCGATCGACGGCGAGGTGGTGGAGATTAACGAGGCCGTGGTGAAGGACCCGGCGCTGGTCAATACGGACCCGCTCGGCAAAGGCTGGCTTTATCGCATGCGGCTCGCGAATGTCGCGGATTTCGACGGCTTGATGGACGAGGTGGCCTACAAGGCCCTGGTCGGTTGAGACACTTGCGCGCCTTCCGCTGCCGTTGAGACGCGGAAAGACATAGGCACTGAATACTGTCGTGCTTCGCCTCGGAAAGGCGCCCGCTTTTCCGGAAGCACCCTTGCGTGGAGACAACGATGCCCGGCTCATACGATCCCTATGACTTCGCCAACCGGCGCCACATTGGCCCCTCGGCGGCCGAGATCACGGAAATGCTGAGTGTGATTGGTGCTGAAAGCCTGCACGCGCTCATCGACGAGACCCTTCCGGCGAGCATCCGCCAGACGTCGCGTATCGACTTCGGCAAATCGCTCACCGAGCGCCGCGCACTCGACAAGGTGCGCGCCACCGCGAACAAGAACCGCGTGCTGACCTCGCTCATCGGGCAGGGCTATCACGGCACCATCATGCCGCCCGCCATCCAGCGCAACATCTTCGAAAACCCCGCCTGGTATACGGCCTATTCGCCCTATCAGCCGGAGATCAGCCAGGGGAGGCTGGAAGCGCTCCTCAATTTCCAGACGCTCGTCTCTGATCTGACGGGGCTCGACATCGCTAACGCCTCGCTGCTGGACGAGGCCACCGCGGCCGCCGAGGCGATGGCCATGGCGCACCGCGTGGCGAGCTCCAAGGCCACGGCCTTTTTTGTGGACAAGGACTGTCTGCCCCAGACCATCGCCGTCGTGAGGACACGCGCCGAGCCGCTCGGCTGGAATGTCATCGTCGGCGATCCCTTCACCGATCTCGATCCAAAGGCCGTTTTCGGCGCGCTGTTCCAGTATCCGGGTGTCTGCGGCGCGTGCCATGATTTCTCCGATCCGATCGCGAAGCTGCATGCCGCCGGCGCCATCGCTGCCGTCGCCGCAGACCCGCTGGCACTGACGCTCCTGAAATCGCCGGGCGAGATGGGAGCCGACATCGCCATAGGGTCGATGCAACGCTACGGCGTGCCGATGGGATACGGCGGCCCGCACGCAGCCTACATGGCGACCCGCGATGCCCTGAAGCGCACGCTTCCGGGCCGCATCGTCGGCGTCTCGGTGGACAGCAAAGGCAACCGCGCCTACCGCCTCGCGCTGCAGACGCGCGAGCAGCACATCCGCCGCGAGAAGGCCACGTCGAACATCTGCACCTCGCAGGTTCTGCTCGCCGTCATCGCGTCCATGTATGCCGTGTTCCATGGGCCGCGCGGCCTGAAGGCCATCGCCGAGCGCGTGCATCGCGATGCTGTGCGGCTCGATGAAGGGCTGACCTCGCTCGGGTTCAAGGTGAGCCCTGCCGCTTACTTCGACACCATCACTGTTGAGGTCGGTGCCTATCAGGGGCTGATCCTCAAGAACGCAGTCGATAACGGCATCAATCTCCGCAAGGTCGGCGGAGATCGCATCGGCATCACCGTCGACGAGCGCACGCGTCCCGATACGCTGGAGGCAGTCTGGCGCGCGTTCGGCGGCTTCGACCTCCGGTACGACGAGGCGTATCCAGCCTCCCGATTGCCGAAGAACCTGATCCGCACGTCGGAGATCCTGACGCATCCCATCTTCCACATGAACCGCGCCGAAAGCGAGATGACGCGCTATATGCGCCGCCTCGCCGATCGGGATCTCGCGCTCGACCGCTCGATGATCCCGCTCGGCTCGTGCACCATGAAGCTCAATGCCACGGCTGAGATGCTGCCGATCTCCTGGCCCGAGTTCGGCGAGCTGCATCCCTTCGTGCCGGCAGATCAGGCGCTGGGCTACAAGGAACTGATCGGAGATCTCTCCGGCAAGCTCTGCGCCATCACCGGCTACGACGCCATCTCGATGCAGCCGAACTCGGGGGCTCAGGGCGAGTATGCGGGGCTGCTCGCCATCCGCGCCTATCACAGGAGCCGCGGCGACGTGAGGCGCGACGTCTGCCTCATTCCGGCGTCGGCCCACGGCACGAACCCCGCTTCCGCCCAGATGTGCGGCATGACGGTGGTCGTCGTCGGCACGGACGCGGGCGGCAACATCGATGTCACCGACTTCCGCGCCAAGGCGGAGAAACACAAGGACCGCCTGGCCGCCTGCATGATCACCTATCCTTCGACCCATGGCGTGTTCGAGGAGACGGTCGTCGAGCTGTGCGAGATCACGCACGCCAACGGCGGCCAGGTCTATTTCGACGGCGCCAATCTCAACGCGCTCGTCGGGCTGGCCCGCCCCGGAGACATCGGCGCGGACGTGGGCCACATCAACCTGCACAAGACGTTCTGCATCCCCCACGGAGGCGGCGGCCCCGGCATGGGACCGATCGGCGTGAAGGCGCACCTCATACCGTTCCTGCCGGGACATCCCGAGACGGATGGCCGGGAGCACACCGTCTCGGCGGCGCCCTACGGATCGGCGTCGATACTGCCGATCTCGTGGAGCTACTGCCTGCTCATGGGTGGGCGGGGGCTCACCCAGGCCACCCGCATCGCAATCCTCAATGCCAACTACATCGCCAAGCGGCTTGAGAGCGCCTATCCGGTTCTCTACACCGGCCGCAATGGCCGCGTGGCGCACGAGTGCATCATCGACACGCGCCCTCTGCTCGAAAGCGCGGGCGTAACCGTCGACGACATCGCCAAGCGCCTCATCGATTGTGGCTTCCACGCCCCGACCATGAGCTGGCCTGTGGCTGGAACGCTGATGATCGAGCCGACGGAGAGCGAGACCAAGGCGGAGCTCGATCGCTTCTGCTCCGCCATGCTGGCGATCCGCGAGGAAGCCCGTGCCATCGCCGACGGCCGCATCGACCGTAACAACAATCCGCTGAAGAACGCACCGCATACGGTCGAGGATCTGGTGGGCTCGTGGGAGCGGCCATACTCGCGAGAGGCCGCCTGCTTCCCGCCTGGCGCCTTCCGCGTCGACAAGTATTGGCCGCCGGTCAACCGCGTGGACAACGTCTACGGCGATCGCAATCTCGTCTGCTCATGCCCGCCCTTGGAGAGCTACAAGGAGGCCGCGGAATAGAATGCCAGCGTCTCGGAGAGCTCGCGCACGCGCTTTCCGAGACGTCTGTCATGCATGTCAGACGTGTCTGATTACTGCGACTCGATCAGGAAGCTCTTGCTCGGGGCGGTGAGCGTGCTCGAAAGCGTCTCCGCCTCGTCCTTGAGCTGAACGCCGGAGTGTCCGCGCTTGCGGGCCTCCGTCATCAGGTAGAGCAGCTTGTGCACAGCCACGCCGTAGTTGAGCCCCTCGCGCCGCACGTTCGAGATGCAGTTGCGGGATTCGTCCGTGAGACCGACGCGGGGCTTCAGCGTCATGTAGATGCCCATGCTGTCGGGCGAGCTGAGGCCCGGACGCTCGCCGATCAGAACCACCACCATGCTGGCGCCCAGAAGCTCGCCCACCTCGTCGCCGACGGCTACGCGCGCTTCCCGCACCACCACGAGCGGGGCGATACGCCAGCCTTGCTGCACGAGCGGTGGCAGCATCACGTCGAGGAACGCTGTGGCGTTCTCCTCGATGGCGAATGAGGAAAGTCCGTCGCCGATCACGAATACGACGTCATAGCCCTCTGCGGGCCGCGCCACCTTCGTTAGCGCCTCTCGGGAGGCAGCCTCCAGGCGCCGGCCCTTGTCGGGCCGCTGGAGATACATCGGGCGATTTTCAGCGGCGCTATGCAGAACGAGAGGCTGGTGACCGAGCGCCACGAGTGACGCTTCGAGCCGCTTCACGTCGAGCTCATGATGCACGGCGTTGCGTGCCCGCGCATGCGCGAGCTGGAACTCGAGGTGCGGCTTCGTCGGCAGGCTGGTGCCCGCGCGGCCGAGCGCGATGCGCGCCGTCGTGTATTGGCGGAGCTTGCTCCACGGATTGGGAACGACGATGGGATTGTTATCGTCCGACATGCGGGGCTCCACCTCAATGCAGATGCGAGAGTGCGCGCTGGAAAGGCGTCGGCAGCGTATTGGCCAGCTTCAGCGCCTCGCTCTTCTCGAAGATGCCGACGTTGAGCAGCCATTCCTCGAACTCGGGCGACGGCTTGAGACCGAGCGCCTTGCGCGCATAGAGCGCGTCATGGAACGACGTCGTCTGGTAGTTCAGCATGATGTCGTCCGAGCCGGGAATGCCCATGATGAACGTGATGCCCGCAACGGCAAGCAGCGTCAGCAGGGTGTCCATGTCGTTCTGGTCGGCCTCGGCATGGTTCGTATAGCAGATGTCGCAGCCCATCGGCACGCCGAGCAGCTTGCCGCAGAAATGATCCTCGAGCCCGGCCCGGATGATCTGCCGGCCGTCGTAGAGATATTCGGGACCGATGAAGCCCACGACCGTGTTGACGAGCAGCGGCTTGTACTTGCGTGCCACGGCATAGGCGCGCGCTTCGAGCGTTTGCTGATCGACGCCGTGATGGGCATTGGCCGAGAGCGCGCTGCCCTGTCCGGTCTCGAAGTACATGGCATTGTTGCCGACTGTGCCGCGCTGGAGGCTTTGCGCGGCGTCGTAGCCTTCCTTGAGCACCGCGAGATTGATGCCGAAACTGCTGTTGGCGGCCTCGGTTCCGGCGATGGATTGGAACACGAGGTCGACGGGTGCGCGCCGGTTGATGGCCTCGATGCTGGTCGTCACATGCGTGAGCACGCACGATTGCGTCGGGATGTTGTAGCGCTGGATGATCTCGTGAAGCATGTCGATCAGCGTGATTACGGCGGAGATGCTGTCCGTCGCCGGATTGATGCCGATCACCGCGTCGCCGTTTCCGTACATGAGGCCGTCGACGATGCTCGCCGCGATGCCTGTCGGATCGTCGGTCGGATGGTTGGGCTGAAGACGCGTCGAAAGGCGCCCCTTCAGCCCGATGGTGTTGCGGAACTTGGTGACGACACGGCACTTCTGCGCGATCAGCACCATGTCCTGCACGCGGCAGATCTTGGAGACGGCCGCGACCATCTCCGGAGTGAGGCCCGGCGCCAGCGCCGCGAGCGAGCGCTCGTTTGCCTCGTCAGAGAGAAGCCAGTCGCGGAAGGCACCGACGGTCAGATGCGAGATCGGCGCGAACGCCTTCGCATCGTGATCGTCGATGATCAGGCGCGTCACCTCGTCGGTCTCGTAAGGCACCAGATGCTCGACGAGGAAGACTTTGAGGGGCACATCGGCGAGCGCCATCTGAGCGGCCACGCGTTCCTCGTCGTCGCCTGCCGCCACACCTGCGAGATAGTCGCCGGATCGCGCTGGCGTGGCTTTCGCCATGAGAACCCGGAGGTTCTCGAAGCTGAACCGGTGACCGGCGATGGAATAAGAGTAGCTCATGAGGGTTGCCCGCCGATTGCTGCTGTCCAAGTCTTTAGAACGGCTCTTCCTCGCCTGGTGCCGCCGCGACCAGATGATGGCGGCTGTAGAGTGCGAAATAGGCGATGAAGATTGCGTAGACGACCGCGGCGCCGATGATCACCCGGGGATCCACGAGGAACCCCGCGACCACAGCGACGCACGCCAGGATGAGCGCGATCCCCGATGTGAGGATTCCGCCCGGCGTCCTGTAGGGCCGGTCGAGGTTAGGCTCCCGGATGCGCAGCGCGATATGCGAGGCCATCATCATCACGTACGAGACCGTTGCTCCGAACACCGCGATCAGGATGAGGAGATCGCCCTGCCCGCTGAGCGAGAGCAGGAAGCCGATAATACCGGGTACGATCAGCGCAACATAGGGGGTTTTACGTCCGCTCGTCAGCGACAGCGCGCGGGGCAGATACCCGGCGCGAGACATGGCGAACACCAGCCGCGAGTAGCCATAGATGATCGAGAAGAAGCTCGCGATGAGGCCGGCCAGACCGACGAAGTTGACGAACCGGCTCACCCAGGTCGGGCCGCCGAAGACTTTGGGAGACTCGAGTGCCGCCACCAGCGGATTGCCCGAATCCTTGAGTGCATCCGCCCCCGCGCCGCCCGGACCGAGCGTGAGGATCAGTGCACAGAATGCCAGCAGAACGAGGATGCCGCCGATCAGGCCGCGCGGCAGGTCCCGCTTGGGATCGTTGGTTTCCTCAGCCGCGAGCGGAACGCCCTCGATGGCGAGGAAGAACCAGATCGCGTAGGGGATCGCCGCCCAGATGCCGAGATAGCCGAACGGCAGGAACGGGCTCGCCCCGGCAGCATCGGTCACCGCGATGTCGAACAGGTTGTTCGTATCGAAATAGGGGATCATCGTGACGACGAAGACGATGAGCGCCACGACAGCCAGCGCCGTGATGGCGAAAATCAGCCGGAGCGCTTCGCCGGCACCATAGAGATGGATGCCGAGGAACACGACGTAGAAGGCCAGATAGACGATCCACCCGTCGATGCCGAACAGGGAATTACAGTAGGCGCCGATGAAAACCGCGATCGCGGCCGGCGCGATGGCATATTCGATCAGGATCGCGATGCCGCAGAGGAAACCGCCCCAGGGGCCGAAGGCGCGTCGCGCGAAGCCGTATCCGCCGCCCGCCGTGGGAGCGATGGTCGCGAGTTCCGCAAGCGCGAAGCACATGCAGGTGTACATGGTCGCCATCAGGATGGAGGCGATGAAGAGGCCGCCCCAGCCGCCTTGTGCGAGTCCGAAGTTCCAGCCTGCGTAGTCGCCCGAGATAACGTAGGCGACGCCGAGGCCGACGAGCAGCAGCCATCCTGCGGCGCCGCGCTTGAGCTGACGCTTTTCGAAATAGTCTTGCCCAACCTTGTCGTACTCGACACCTGAGTGTCCCGCTGACTCCATGGTGATCCCCTTGAACTTGTGTTTGTTTATTGTATTTCCGCAGCGCAGCATCATGCGTTCGGAGCCGGCGGGGCCGGCGCCGTTGTAAAGCGCGATGGAGGGTTGCGGCGCACATCGCCCAAAAATGACGACGGCAATCTCACTCTTAGTGTTGGAAGACGCTAGTGATGCGCTATTATGTCGTCTATCCAATTTCGGCATGCGTGCTTGACGTCCGACTTAAGTCTCATTCGGCAACAGGCACGCGTAGTCCCGAAACAGCTCAAGTGGACGTTGCGCATGGTGGCTTTGTCGGAACGCCACGCCCCCCCGCCGAAGGGCTCGCCTGACGGTAATACGGCCGTTCACGCGGCTATCACGCGCGATATCGACGAGCAGGCGGCGCTTCTGCGCGGCTGGAACCAGACCTACGATCAGATCTCCGCCGGCGCCTTCAGCGGCTCGTTCTGGGAAGCCCGGATCGACGACGTTCAGTTTTTCCGTGAGATCACCAGCAATTCGCTTCATCAGACCGGAGACTTGCCGGAGGGGACGATCGCCGTCGGCGTGCCGATCGCGTTGCGCGGTAACGCGAGGTTCTGCGGTCAGCGGTGCGACGGAGCGCAGGTGCACGTCTTTTCCGGCAACGATGCATTCGAGTTCTTTTCGCCGAGCGGATTGGACATCGCGGGTTTCGTGCTGAGGGAGCAGGACTTGCGCTGCTCTTTGACCTCGGACGAGTTGGAAACGGTCCTGCCGTCGCTTGCAAACCCGCATCTTCGTGCGGTCGATGGCAGCGCGGCAGAGCACATGCGCCGCATCTTCGCCGACGTTTGCGAGGTCGTCACCAACTGTCCGGATCTCGAAAACGATGCGCCGCGCCGGGCGTCCATGACCCGCGATGTGCGGGCTGCCCTGGTAGCGGCCTTGTCGCGAACCGAAAACGACAGCTTCGACGTTCCCTCCGCGAAGCGCGCCCGCATCGTGCGCGATGCGCGCGATCTCGTGACCGAGTCGCCGGATGGTTATACGAGTGTGGAGGAGTTGTGCCGCACGCTGGGCGTCAGCCGGCGCGCGCTCCAGCAGTCGTTCCAGGAGACTCTGGGGCTCAAGCCCTCGGCCTATCTGCGGTCCCTGCGCATGAACGGGGCGCGCCGGGCGATCAAGCAGGCCAATTCCGTAGCGGAAGCGGCCACGCTCTGGGGCTTCTGGCACTTCGGCCGCTTTGCTCGCGACTACAAAGTGATGTTCGGCGAGCTTCCGTCGGAAGCCTTCCGCCGCTATCACGGACCGGCGGAGGCGGGCGAGCCGTGAGCGGCTTCACCGCGACCCAAAGGTTTTGATGCCAGAAACGGCGGCGGCAAACGCGGCGTGCCAGTCCGCGCACGGCGATTGTGGCTTCACGCGACGCCCGCTGCGCGTAAAAGCGAAAGGTCTGCCGACGGCTTCCGCGGCAAGCGCAGCCACGCCGACCGCCGTCAGCTCCGGTTGATCGGAGACGATCAGCTCCCGTTCGAGGCAATCGGCGAGAAACTGGCAGAAGTAGCGGTTGCGCGTCATGCCCCCGTCGATCGAGGTGGCCTCGCCCGGCGCTGAAGCCTTGCTGATCGCCATCATGACCTCGGCCGTGCGCAGCGCGACACCTTCCAGCACCGCCTGCACGAGATCCGCCTTGGTCGAATCGAGCGAGAGGCCAAGCCACGCGCCGCGCGCCGACCGGTCCCAATGCGGGCACGCAAGGCCGGCGAGCGAGGGCACGAATGCTAGCCCACGCGAGATCGCGGGAGGGGTGTCGAAGTGGTCAATGTCCGAGAATGCATCGAACAGGCCGAGCGATCTCGCCCATTCCAACGCCGACGACGCACAATAGACGCCGCCGTCGACCGCATATACGGGCGCGTCGCCCGCGTTCTGCCAGGCGACGGTGGGCAGCAGACCGCCACCCGGGTTTTGGTGGAGCGTTCCGGTGATCTGCAACGCGAAGGCTCCGGTGCCGAACGTGATCTTCGCGTCGCCTTGTCTGCGGCAGCCATGGCCGTAGAGCGAGGCCTGCTGATCGACGATGCTGGCTGTCAGCGGAACCTTTTTGGCCCCGCACGCCAGGGAGCCGAAGTCGCCGCTGGTGGGCACGATCCGCGGCAAGGCCTCGATTGGCACGCCGAACAGGCGGCAGAGCTCCGGGTCCCAGCTTCCCGTCGTGATGTTCATGAGCGAGGTGCGTGAGGCGGTCGCGATGTCGGTTTCGAAACGGCCTGTCAGGCGATCGAGGAAGAAGGCATCGGTGGTTCCGAGCCTGAGGCGGCCTTGATCGGCTAGCCGCCGCGCCTCGGGGATCTCACGTAGGATCCACGCGAGCTTGGATGCCGAGAAATAGGGGTCGAGCGGCAGCCCGGCACGCTCGCGCACGATCGCTTCCGCGCCATCGGCCTTGAGCCTGTCCATGAAGGCGGAGGTGCGCGCATCCTGCCACACGATTACGGGACCGACTGCGGACTTGGTTTCCGCATCCCAGCCGAGGCAGCTTTCTCCTTGATTGTCGATACCGATGGCCCCGAGATCGCCGATCGCACCCGCCGCATCGAGGCAAGCCCGGATATTGCGGATCAGTTCCTCGGGATCGTGCTCGACATGATCGGGCGCCGGATAGAGCTGTTGGTGCGGCAGCGAGGCGATGGTCCGCACCGAGCCGTCGCCGTCGATGACCAGCGCGCGCGTGCTCGTCGTGCCCTGGTCGATGGCGAGCGTCTTCATGCCTTGTCTTCCGCGAACACGATGTGCACCGGCCCGTTGAGATCGATGGGAAGCCGATCGAGCGGGATGAGAATACGCCGCTCGGGTAGCGCGTCGATCCTTTGAGACCATAGGTTTTGGCCGGAGACAACGACCGAAAGCGTGCCTCGGGCCGGCCGGCGTACGCGCACTTGGAGAGTCCTCGGTGCACCGCTTGCCGCGACGAGCCGTTGCGGCACCACATACTTGAGCGCGTCTCCCATGAGGGCGAGGCCTGCGCGTGGGGTGGGCTCCGGCAGTGTCCCGGCGAGGCTTCCCGCGATCATCCGCGCCGCAGCGCGGCCCTCGGCCCAGCACCAGCCAGCGGTCTCCACGGGGCGCAGCAGGTTTCCGGCAGCGAAGTATGCGGGATCGCTGAGGCGGAAGAACTGGTCCACGCAGGGACCACCCGACATGCTGTCCACGGCAAGGTGGCTGTCGCGCAGTAAAGAGGCCTCCGGCAGGAACTGCCCGGTGACGATCACCCCATCGGCCTCGATCCGCGAGGTCCGCCCGGAGCGATCGGCAACCTCGACTGCCTCTACCTGCGCGCGCCCCTCGATGCGCGTGATCGAGGCCCCGAGCATCAGCGGAACGCCAAGCGCGCCGGGCAACAGCCGGGAGGCGCGCCAGGCGGTGATGCGCGCGTTGGGCTCTATCATTGCCACGGGCTTGATTCCGGCATGGCGGCAGGTGAGCAAGGCCGAGAACGAGACCAGCTCCGTGCCGAGAATGACGGGACGGCTGAACGGCTTGAGTCCGTCGAGATACACGAGGCCTTGCAGAGCCCCGGTGGAGAGCACGCCGCTGGGTTTCGTTCCGCCGATCAGCCGGGCGGCACGCGTTTTCTCTCTCACGCCGGTCGCGACGAGCACACGGCGCGCGCGGATTGTTGCGAGCCCGTCCGGAGACGAGACGTCAATCTGCGGGCCGGGCTTGAGCGAGGTGACGGAAACGCGTGTCCTGATCTCGACGCCCACCCGCAGCGCCCGCTCGACGAGACGCGCGGCATAGTCCGGTCCGCGAAGAACGCGCGAGAATTCGCGCATGCCGAACGGATAGTGGCCGCAATGACGCGGAATACCCCCGGCCTCGCGTTCGCGCTCGATCACCACGACGGAGGCAACGCCAAGGCGTTTCAACTCCACGGCCGCGGACAAACCGGCCGGTCCACCGCCGATGATCGCGACGTCGTAAGCAGGGGCGGTGTCACCTGTCATCTGGTGCCCCGCTCATGGGATGCTTGAGGCGGTCCTTGGTCAGGCGCGCGAGCTCGGCCGAGCAATAGAAGCCCTGGCAACGGCCCATGGTCACACGGGTCTTGCGCTTCAATCCGGCGAAGCTACCTGGCGCGAGCGGGCCTTCGAGAGCGGCTTCGATTTCCGCGCGCGTCACGCGCTCGCAATGACAGACGACACCGTCGTTGCATGGTGTCTGCCAGCTTCGCTCTCCCGCTTCGCTGATCTGCGCCACCGTGGGCCAGATGGGATCGGTGAGAGCGTGAGGAGCGTGGCCAAGCTCGAGATACTGGGAGAAGACATGGCGCGCGATGCCGAGCGCCGAGCTCAGTCCCGTGGAGCGGATGCCGCCCACCGTGATGAGATTGATCTCGCGATGGGCACGGATCTGATAGTCCTTGAACTCGGTCGCAGGCCGGAGCCCAGCGTAGATCGCGGAGACCTCGATGTCGGAAAGAGCGGGCACGATTTGCGTGCCCCGTTCCTGCAACTGCGCGAGCGTCTCAGGCACCAGCACCGCCTCGTCTCGCGCCGTTTGTTCTTCGGCCGTCGGGCCGACCAGAAGATTGCCGAAAGCGGTGCGGCACACGACGATGCCTTTGGTCGTCGCGCTGGGGACGGGAAGCAGGATGCTCTTCACCAGCCCTGCAGCCGCCTTGTCGTAGACGACGAACTGCCCCTTGCGCGGGCGAATATGAAAATCGGAGACGCCGCGAAGCGTCTGGTCGACGAGATCGCCATAGAGACCCGCCGCGTTGATTACGCACGTCGCTGCGATCTCTCCCGCGCTCGTCTCCAATCGCCAGGCCGATCCGTCGAACTGCCCCGCGAGGACTTCGCACTCGCGCCGAAGCTCCGCGCCGTTTGTGAGCGCCTGCAGCAAATAGGCGTGCGGTGCCGACCAGGGATCGATGATGAACTCTCGCGGAACGCAGAACCCCGCCCGTACGCGGCGCGAGAGATTGGGCTCCCTCCGCAAGATCTCGTCGGACGTGAGCGCCTCGACATCCCCGACACCGTTGTCGCGCGCCTGCTGCATCAGCTCGGGGAGGCGCGCTTCCTCCTCTTCCGTCCAGGCGAGCACCAGCGCACCGGACCGGATGAGCGGAAGGCCGAGACGCTCGCGAATGTCGAGATATTCGCTATAGCCGCTTGCAATGCACGATTGCTCCAGCGAGCCGCAAGGCGCGTCGAAGCCCGTATGAAGGATCCCGCTGTTTCCCTTGGACGCGCCGTCGAGAATGTCGGGAGCCTTCTCGAGCACGATCATCTTCGCGCCTTCGAGAGTGAAGCGCCGCGCGATCGCACAGCCGACGACGCCCGCCCCGACAACGGCGACATCGAAACCGGATTGTGCGTGCGAGCGCGACATAAATCTGTACTCGTTCTAATTTTGCAGCTGCGAAGCTTGCGAGACCCGGGCCAACCGGGATGATGCCTGTTTAGTCAATTTTGGCGCGGCATTAGTCAGAATGACTGCCTGAATGATCACAACTTCAGCACTATGAATGTTGACTCGGGCAATCTTCTCGTTTTCATTTATCGAACGCAAGGGGGCTCGGCATGAAACCGAAGCATCGGCAGGCGCACATCGCTGAGCTCGTCAGCCAGAGGGGGGAAGCCTCGGTCGACGCGCTTGCTCAGCAGTTTGGCGTCTCCGCGGAGACGATCCGGCGGGACCTCAGCCAGCTCGCGGAAGGCGGCGTCATCCAGAAAGTGCATGGCGGCGCGCGCCGCTCGCCCCTTATTGCAGAGGGCAGCTTTTCCGAGCGCATGGCGGAGAATGCCGGCGCAAAGGAGGAGATTGCGCGAAAGCTCGCTCCGCTCATCGAGCCTGGCGACACCCTCTTCATCGACACCGGCTCGACGACGCTTGCCTGCGCACATCAGCTTGCCGCGGTTCCCGAGCTTACCGTAATCACCAATTCGGTGCGCATTGCGCACGTGATGTCCTCGGGCGAGGGCCGGCCGAAGGTGCTGCTGCTCGGCGGCGAGTTTCGCAACGACAATGCGGAAACGGTTGGCCCGACCACGATCGAGCAGATCCGCGGATTCCAGGCGGATCATGCGGTGATCACGGTGGCAGCGCTCGATGCGTCTGTCGGTGCGATGGACGCGGAGCTCGATGAGGCGCACGTGGCGCGCGCGATGATCGAGTGCGCACACCGGCTCATCGTTGTCGCCGATGCCAGAAAGATGGAGCGCAAAGCGGCCTTCCGCGTCTGCCGGCTGGATGAGATCGATGTTCTTGTTTCGGATACTGCGCCGTCGCCCGCATTCAGGGCCGCGCTAGGGGAAGCCGATGTCGAGTTCAGATGAACATTCGCTGGCGCGCCTTGTGCGCGCCTTCTCGGTTGGGGGACTTCGATGCCGGCCGTGATCAGGCACTATGTCAGGATCGTAGACAAGATCTCGAACTATGTCGGCTACGCCGCCATGTCGCTGGTGTTCGTCATGATCGGCGTGCTCCTCCTTGATGCCGTCACGCGCAATGTCATCCGCATGCCGCTGCACTGGTGCGTGGAGTTCGCGCAATTCACGCTCGCTGCCTACTACTTCATGGGCGGAGCGATGACGCTCAAGAACGACGAGCACGTTCGGCTCGACCTCGTCTACTCCAGATTGTCCGACAAGGGCCGGGAGTGGATCGACATTCTCACGAGCGGCTGCCTCATTTTCTATCTCTCGATCATGCTCATCGGCGCCATCTCGAGCCTGAAGTACGCGATCGCGACCAACGAGAAGCGGTTCTCGATCTGGAATCCCTCGATGATCCCCATCAAGACGCTGATGGTCGCCTGTCTCGTGCTCATGATCCTTCAGGCAATTTCTCTGCTCTTCAAGCACATCGCGGCCGTCAGGGGTGTCGATCTCAAATGAGTCATGAGCTGATCGCACTTCTGATGTTCTCGTCGATGATGGTGATGCTGCTCACCGGGCAGCGCATCTTCGCGGCGATCGGCTTCGTGGCCTCCGTTGCCGCGCTTGCCCTCTATGGACCCGGCGGCATCGAGATGCCGTTCAGCGCCACCTTCAAGCTGTTCAATTGGTTTCCGATTCTCACGGTGCCCATGTTCATCTTCATGGGCTACATGTTCTCGGAGTCCGGCATCTCCGAAGAGCTTTATCGGATGCTGCACGTGTGGTTCGGCCGGTTGCGAGGCGGGCTCGCGATCGGCACTATGCTTCTCATGGTCATCATCTCCGCGATGAACGGCCTGTCGGTCGCCGGCATGGCCGTGGGAGCCACTATCGCGCTGCCCGAGATGCTGAGGCGCGGTTACAACAAAGTGATGATCTCGGGTGTGGTGCAGGGTGGCTCGTCCCTCGGCATCCTTATTCCACCGAGCGTCGTGCTCGTGCTCTACGGTATGATTGCGCGCCAGCCGGTGGGACAGCTTTGGCTCGCCGGCGTCGTCCCCGGCCTGCTGATGGCCTCGATCTTCATTCTCTACATCGTCATACGATGCCGGTTGAACCCGGATCTCGCACCCACGGTAGACGATGAAGATCTCAACATGCCGCTCAAGGAGAAGCTCAAGCTTCTGCGCGCGGGCATCATTCCATTTCTCATTTTCCTGTCGATGACCGGCTTGTTCGTGATGGGCTACACGAGCCTCGTCGAGGCCTCGGCGGTCGGCGTGACGGCGTCGATTATCGCGGCCGCGGCCAAGGGCCGGCTCACCTGGAAGGTTCTTTTCGAAACCTCCAAGAAGACGCTGAACATCTCGTGCATGTTCATGTGGCTCATTCTTGCCGCGCTCGCATTCGGCGGCATCTTCGACGGACTGGGTGCGGTGCGCGCCATCGAGCGGCTGTTCATCACAGACATGGGTCTCGATCCCTGGATGGTGATGTGCATGATGATGGCGACCTTTATCTTCCTCGGCATCTTCCTCGACGACACCGCGATGCTCGTGATCGTCGCCCCACTTTTCATTCCGCTCGTGAAAGCCCTCGGGTTCGATCTGATCTGGTTCGGCGTGCTCTACACGATCACGTGCCAGATCGCGTACATCACGCCGCCATTTGGCTACAACCTGTTCCTGATGCGAGCGCTCGCGCCCAAGGAAATCACGCTGATCGACATCTATCGCTCGATCATTCCCTTCTTCCTCATGATGGTCGGCACAATCGTCATCCTGATGATCTTCCCGCAGATCGCGCTGTGGCTGCCCAACTACATGTATGGCAAGTGACGCCGCGCCTCGTACCGCTCGAAATAGATAGCATCACAGGGAGTAAGGACATGTCGAAATCAGATTTGATCAAAGGCAGCACCGACGCCTCCAAGCAAAGCAGGCGCTCGTTCCTGAAGACGGCCGGAACCGGCGGCGCTGCGGCGCTGGCGGCGACGACGGTGGCCGCGCCCTACGTCAAGGCCCAGGGCGGCAAGATCAAGTGGCGCCTGCAGACGTACTCGGGCGCGCCGCTCGGCGCCCATGTCATCAAGCCTCAGATCGAGGCATTCAACAAGGCTGCCAACGGCGAAATGGAGATCGAGCTTTACTATGCCGACCAGCTCGTACCTACCGCCGAGCTGTTCCGCGCCATGCAGAGCGGAACCATCGACGCCGTGCAATCCGACGACGCGACGATGGCCTCGCCGGTCGACATCGCAGACTTCGGCGGCTACTTCCCGTTCTCCTGCCGGTTCAGTCTCGATCTTCCGGTCATGTTCAAATACTACGGCTTGGACAAGATCTGGGAGGAAGCCTATTCCGAGGTCGAGAACGTCAAGTGGCTTTCCGCTGGTTCCTGGGATCCGCTCCACATCTTCACCAAGTCGCCGATCAAGAGCCTGGCGGACCTCAACGGCAAGCGCGTGTTCGGCGTGCCGACCGCAGGCAAATTCCTCTCGCGCTACGGTTTGGTGCCCGTCACCGTGCCGTGGGACAACGTTGAGGTCGCGATTCAGACGGGCGAGCTCGACGGCGTGGCCTGGTGCGGCTTCACAGAGGCCTACGAGGTCGGTTGGGCCGACGTCTGCAAGTACGCGCTCCTGAACAACATCTGCGGCGCCTGGTGTGGCTCCTACTTTGCCAACAAGCAGAGCTGGGAAAAGGTACCGCCGCACCTGCAGCAGCTCTTCCTCTCCACGATCGACCAGTCGCACTACTATCGCCAGGTCTGGTATTGGGGCGGCGAGGCGAAGCTGCGCGTCGAAGGCAAGAAGATGGAGCTGACCGAGATCCCGAAAGAGGAATGGGAGAAGGTGGTGAAGGACGCCGAAAGCTTCTGGGACGAAGTCGCGGCCAAGAGCCCGCGCGCGGCGCGTGTGGTCCAAGTCTACAAGGACTACACGGCCGTCATGAACAAGGTCGGCTATCCGTACCGCTGAGTATTCAGGACATGAGAGAGCGAGAGAAGGCGGCGGCCGTGTGCGCCGCCTTTTTCTTTGGAACTAAGGGGCCGCCCGCCATCACGACGGTTTGTTTTGCCCAAACGAGGAAAGCTCGAAGATCTCCGACAGCATCCCCCAGAAAAAAGTCTCACCGGGGTATCCGGTTATCCGTCCGATCTCGCGGTCGTCTTCGACGAGAATGAATGTCGGCGTCACCGTGACGGGTTTGGTGATGAACGAGGGCAGGGGGGCGCGAAGATCGATATGACGCAGCGGCGCGAAACGGCCTTCGTCTGAAACGGGATAGATAGGTCCGATCTCTCGATCCCAGAGCGCACACCAGGAGCAGCCCGTCTGCCGCACCATGATCAGCTCGGCCGCTTGGGCATTGCTAGCGAGAGCAAGCATCAGCGAGGCGCCCGCGAGAATGCCACGATGCAGCCACGCCGACCGGCCGAAGGAGACGAGAAACCGCGCGATGATCATTTGTTGACGGGGCTATCCGGATCGAACAGATAGGCGACGACATCCTTGATCTGCTGCTCCGTCAAAAAGGCGTGCGCTCCGAAGCGCGGCATGTTCGAGCAGGCAACAGTGGCTTGAGGATTGTAGATCTTCGCGAACGTGTCACGCGCAGCCTCGGCGCTGAAGTTGCGCAGCTTCCCATACTCCGAAAGGCTGGGTCCCAGCGTTCCGAACGAAAGCTCCGACTTCGCCATTTGATGGCAGGCGTAGCAGTTGCCGCCGTTCACGGTGTCGGCATTGTCGCTGAACTGTCCGCCGCGCCCGCTCTGAGCGACCTTCTCGCCATCCTGCCATTTGCCGAGAACCTGCCCATCCTTCGGCAGGACGACGGTTGAAGCTTCCCGCGCTAGGATCTTTTCGGCGACATCGTCGGGAGGGGCATTGCGAAAACGCGAGCAGGAGGCCTGCGTCTCGTCCTGCTTCAGCCGCACTTTCCAGGTGGCCTCGGCGTTGCGCCACATCTCCTGAACGTAAGGCTCGGTGATCGATGGATCGCCCGCGCCGGAGCGTTGCGCCCCTTCGTCATGATGCTCACCGGTGTCGTGGGCGACGGCATTCATGGCGCCAGCGATGAAAAGGGCGGCGCAGAGTGTGAGTGTCCGCATGGGCGAGCCCCGGTTAGCGCTTGATTGAGGGGACATTGAGCGTTCCACCGTCGGCCTGCTTGGCCAGGTAGATCATGAGTGCGGTCAGTCCCGCCGAGCCGTATTCCGGCGGCGGCATGCGCATCTGACGATAACAGTCCCACAAGCGGTTCTGCATGGTCCGCATCTGGCTCTGAGACACGCGGTAGGTGGGCCACGATCCCATCGTCTCTGTCGCGTCCTTGCCGGGCTTGGTCAGGTTCGGGAGCTGGGTGGTCCGAATGCGTGCGGAATCGGCGCTGTGACAGGTGGCGCAAGAGAAATCCAAGAGCGAACCGCGTCGATAGAAAAGCTCCTCGCCCACGGCGTAGGCGTTCTGCTCCTGCACGTCATCGAGCGGAATATGGAACGTCATTCCGCTCGACTTGTTGGCGATGTAGGCCACGAGATCCTCCATGTCGGAGGTCGTGCCGGGCGTGCTGAACTTGCGCGCGACGATTTCCTTCGTGTCGAGCGCCTGTATGGTCGTCATGCACCAGAGAAGCCGCTGCTCGAGATCCATCACACTGTCGGAATCGGCGAAGTAGCGGGGAAGCTCCGCATAGGCGCCGTCCAGAATGCCGGGACCTTTGCCGAGATCGCACGTTTCGAGGGAGACGTTCTTCTCACCTCGCGCCAGCTTCCACAGCGCTTCGCCCCGGTCGACGTTGAGAAACGCCGGGTTGGCCATCGGGTCGTTGATCATTTCCCGGTAACGCTGGATCTCGTCCTCGGTATCGCCTGCATGAAGCCCCGCCGCTCCGAAGACGAGAAGGACAAGGGTCGCGGCGAGGGAAAAAACGCGGACGCGATGTGTCATGCGGCTGACCTGGGTGTGGCGGCGCGCTAGGCGCGCTGCATCGATGCGGCGGGCGTGGATGCGGCAGTTAATCTCTCCGCGCGCCGCGCAACAAATAGGAAGACCGAATGAGAGACATTGCCACTGCAAATGAGGTGCGCGGCACAGTCGCCGATATGATGAGCCGATGAGCGAGTGCTCCGCTGCCGGGTATGAAGAGAGGAATCATGAAGGCTCTGCGCGTCGTTCTTTCCCTGATCGTCTTGGCTGCCGGAGCCGTCTCCGCATGGGCCGTGGAATCGGAGGGGGCGAAAAAGTCAGCGGGCAATTCGGGGCCGGCGCGCCTCACGGTGCTTTTCGATGCGTTCGGTAGAAATCCGAGCCTCAAAAAGGACTGGGGCTATGCCGCCCTTGTCGAGATCGGAGGGCGCAGAATTCTCTTCGACACCGGCAACGATCCCGCCGTCTTCGAGCACAACGTCAAGACGCTCGGGGTCGATCTGCACACGCTGGACTTCGTCGTCATGTCGCATCGGCACGGCGATCACACGACCGGACTGTCCTACCTCCTGTCGGTCAATCCTAAAGTCCGCATCTATGCCCCGAAGGAAGGGTTCGGCGTTTTCGGATCATCCGCGCCGTCCGCCTTCTATCGCAAAGAGCCGGGACTGCCGGCCGGCATGCGCTATTTCGACGGCGCTCCGCCCGAAGTCATGAAGTTCGGAAAAGCGTGGCCGGGCGCAAACATAGAATTGGTGGAAGAAACCCGCGAGATTGCACCGGGCGTTCATGTGATCGCGCTCGTGTCCGACAAGCCGGGCACGCTCGAGATGAAAGAGCTGTCGCTAGCGATCGAGACGTCAGAAGGCATTGTGCTCGTCGTTGGCTGCTCGCATCCCGGCATCGATCGCATTGTTGCCGCGGCGGCGCGGATCGACCGGCGTATCCACCTCATAGCCGGAGGTTTGCATCTTCTCACGACCCCCGACGCCGAGATGATGCGCCAACTTAAAGCGCTGCATGAGACCTATGGCGTGGCCTGGATCGCTCCGGGGCATTGTACGGGAGAGCCGGCCTTCGCCGCACTCGCGCGTCTTTTCGGTGACCGCAGCATCTATGCGGGATTGGGAACGGCAATCGGGCTGGGATCAAACCCGCGCGCGGATCTGATTCCCTCGACGCGCTACGCAATGGGCTCGGAGGACTTGCAGGGCTATCGAACCGTCCTGCGGCAGAGCCTCATACGGTTCGGGCGCCCCGCAACCGGGCGGCCCTGAACTCTGGAGCCGCCCCCATGTACCGAGTTCTAAAGGCACCAGTCGAAGGCCGACACGGGAGCCGGCACGTGCTTGTGCGACGTGGGCACCGTCTCGACCTGCAGCGTTTCCCAGATCTCGTTGAAAAGCGCCGTCGGAATCGTATTCGGCTTTCCAACCGCGAAATAGTCGATCTTCGCCGGCTGCCCGTCGTCCAGGATGGGAATCGCCGGATGTCTGGAGGACATCGAGATCTTAGAGGCGGGCAGGATACCGGAGCCGAGTCCCATGTCGGACCATTCCTCGACCACGGAATAGCTGCTGGCTTCGCCGAGATAGCGGTTCAACGTGCAGCAGTTGTCTTCGAACAGGCGCTTGGTGACTTGCGCCAGGCCGCAGGCGTTGGGAACGAGCACGAACTGCTCTTCCGCGATCTCCCGCACTGTCACATGGCTGGCGTGCGCCCACTTCTCCCGCACCTCCTTGCGGGGAATGAACAGCAGCGGCTCGCTGTAGATGCGTTGAACCATGCAATCGGGGAGCGCCTGCGATCGGGTATCGAGCGGCGAGAGGATGATGTCGATCTGCGAGCGACGCATGAGGTCGCAGAGTTCCGCCAGATTGCTCTCGCGATAGACGATTTCCAGATCCGCCCGCTGCGCTTTGGCGGGCTCGAATGCGACTTCTGCCATGCGGATGCCGACGCAAGGCGAAAGACCCACGCTCACATGCTGCGCCTTACCGGTCTGCTTCGCGAGATCGCGCACGCGCTCGAACGCCTTCAGCGCATCGAGGACGGCCGGGAGGATTCGCTCGCCATAAGCGGTCAGCGCGACGCTGCGCGTCGTCCGCCGGAAAATGCGGTGGCCCAGGTCCGCCTCGAGCTGGGCGATGCCGTTGGAGAGGGTCGGCTGAGTGACGGCGCAACGAGACGCGGCGGCAACGAAGGAGCCCTCCTCGGCAAGCGCGCGAACATACCTAAGCTGCTGAAGATTCATAGCAAAGCACCCGATAATGGGACGGTGGATTATGCTATGATATATGTCAAACTCGACCTTGAAAACCTATATTAGCCCAACAAGGCGCAACCAAGTTTCCCGAGCGTGGGCATATATAGAAATTTTGAATGGTCAGCATTGCCAAATAGAATTTCACTTAACCAGTTCGGTGAGGGTAGCCTTCAGCATGTTTGCAATCGGGAACCGTTCGCGAGTAACGGTCGAGGAGGAAACAAGTGAAAAAGCTACTGAAATCAACTGTGTGCATGTTGGCTATGGTTGCGGCTGGGCCTGCAGTCACTCTTGCGGATGAGACCTGCAACTCGCCGTTCACTTCGGCGCTCATCAAGGGCCAGGAAGACTTCCTGCACGTTTGGACTTTGGGTGAGGTTGGTGTCGGCGACGAGTCCGACAAGCTGGTAACGATCGACGTTCAGCCCAACTCGCCGACCTACGGCAAGGTCGTGCATTCCGTGTCCGTTGGCGGACGCGGCGAGGCACACCACACGGGCTTCACGGATGACCGCCGCTTCCTCTGGGCCGGCCGTCTGGACGACAACAAGATCTTCGTTTTCGACCTGATCGATCCGTCCAAGCCCAAGGTCGTGAAGACCATCACGGACTTCGTGGATAAGACCGGCTTCGTAGGTCCGCATACCTTCTATGCCACGCCGGGCCGCATGATGATCCAGGCTCTGTCCAACAAGGACACGCACGACGGTCAGACAGGCATTGCCGTCTACAACAACTCGGGCGAACTCGTCTCCGTGCACAAGATGCCGCTGGAGAACGGTGGCGACGGCTACGGCTACGACATCGGCATCAACCCGGCGATGAACGTGATGCTGACGTCGAGCTTCACCGGCTGGACGAACTACATGATGGACATGGGTCAGATGGTCAAAGACCCCGACGCCATGAAGAAGTTCGGCAAGTCGATGATCATGTGGGACTACAAGTCCATGAAGCCGATCAAGACCATGGAGGTTCCCGGCGCTCCGCTCGAGATCCGCTGGTCGCTGAAGCCCGAGGACAACTGGGCGATCACGGCAACGGCGCTGACGTCGAAGCTGTGGCTGGTCAAGCAGGACGAGAAGGGCGAGTGGCAGGCTAAGGACGTGGGCACCATCGGCGATCCGTCGAAGATCCCGCTGCCGGTCGACATCTCGATCTCCGCGGACGCGAAGGGCCTGTGGGTCAACACGTTCCTGGACGGCACCACGCGCTACTACGACCTTACGAACCCCGAGGCGCCCAAGGAGGTTTACTCCAAGAAGATGGGTAGCCAGGTGAACATGGTCTCGCTGAGCTTCGACGGAAAGCGCGTCTACTTCACCACGTCTCTGCTCGCAAACTGGGACAAGAAGGGCGAGGACAACGAGCAGTGGCTGAAGGCCTACGATTGGGACGGCAAGCAGCTCGTCGAGAAGTTCAGCGTCGACTTCCATGCTGAAAAGCTCGGCCGGGCTCACCATATGAAGTTCTCGGCCAAGACCAAGGCTGCAGCTCTCGGAGAATAGCGTTGCCGCTTCCCAGCAGTGTTTGGCGGTTCCTCCGGCGGCGTTCTAGCCGCGTGCAGGCCGGCTATGTGGCGCTCTCTCTGCTAGCGTCCACAATCCCCGTAGCGGGGAACGAGCAAAGCGTAGCCGGCCCTGTCCATCCCAAGGCGGGCACGTACAAACTGCAGAAGATCCAGCCGGCTCCGTCCGGCTGGGTCCTCGAGGACAGCGTCTGGATTCCACGCAGACTGTCCAGCTACACGAAGGACAAGATCACACTGTTCTCGTTCTTCTATGCCACGTGCCGGGATCCTGAAGGCTGCCCGAAGTCTTGGGACGCATTCAACAAGGTTCACGAGGCGATCAAGAAAGATCCGAGGCTGCAAAACAAGGTTCGGCTCGTCTTCCTGAGTCTCGATCCCAAGGTCGATACGCCGGAGATGATGTCGTTCTTCAAGACCTCGATCAGCACTCCGCAAGCTCCCTGGTCGTTCCTGACGACGTGGAACGACACTTACCTTGCGCCTATCCTCAACGATCTGTACGTGCCGGCTTCGCGTGAATTCGACGACGCGGGCAAGCCGACCGACGTGATCAATCATCTGGTAAAGGTGTTTCTCATCGATAAGGATTCCTGGGTGAGGGAGATCTATACGACCAGCTTCTTGAATCCCGATGTCGTCCTTTCCGACATCGGAACACTCCTGCTTGAAGAAGAGTGACAACGCGATAGGGATGAAATGAGAAGAAAGCGACGGCTGCCTCTGGCAGTTCCAATATGCACCTCGGTGCTCACAATCCTCCTCGTCGGTCACATTTGGCCGAACTCTGCCTCCGGCGGCGCCGATGATGCCGTGCCGCTTGGCCTCCCGCCCCTAGAAGCTCACCAGCGGCCCGTGAAGGCCCAAGTGGAGCTCGGGCGCAAACTCTTCTTCGACCGCCGGCTCGCCTTCAACAACACGAACTCGTGTGCGATGTGTCACATCGAGTCCCAGGGCCTCACCTCCAACCAGTCCGCGAGGGCCATAGGCATGGAGGGGCGCAGTCTCAGCCGCAACGCGCCTGCCCTCTACAATGTGGCTTATCAGGACACGCTGTTCCACGACGGTCGCGAATCCGATCTCGCCCAGCAAGCCTGGGCGCCGCTGTTGTCGCCTTTGGAAATGGCGAACCCCTCAATCGGCCATGTCGTCGACAAGATCCGCTCGTTCGAGGACTATCGGGGGCTGTTCGAAGCAGTCTTCGACGGTCATGGCCCATCCATGCAGACGATCGGCGACGCGCTGGCCTCGTATCAACGCACGCTGCTCTCCGGAAACTCGCGCTTCGACAAGTGGTACTACGGAAAGCAGGATGATGCCCTGAATGCCGATGAAAAGGCCGGCTTCGAGGTCTTCATGGGCAAGGGCCAATGCGCGACGTGCCACACTGTGGGCGAGAAATCCGCGCTGTTCACCGATCACAAATTCTACGTGACCGGCATCGGCTACTATAACGCGATAGGCGCTGGATCGCGCGTCGCGAAGGTGGAACTGGCCCCCGGCTACTTCATCGACATGAAGTACGAGGACATGAAGTCCTTCAGCGCGCCGCGGATCAACGACATCGGGCGTTTTGCGGTCACTTTGGACGCAAAGGATCGCTGGGCCTACAAGACGCCGAGTTTGCGCAACATCGAGCTGACCTATCCCTACATGCACGATGGCTCACTCTCGACGCTTGAGGATGTCGTTGCGTTCTATGACAAGGGCGGACTCGAGCACGATGGAGAGCGTGCGCTCCAGCCGTTGCACCTGGCGGAAAAAGAAAAGGCTGATCTCGTTGCCTTCCTGAGAACTCTCACCACTGCGGAGGATCAGGCCAAGCACGAAGGCTACAGGTAGCAACGCGATACACGACGCTCACGGCGCTTGCTGTGCGTATTGATTTTCGGTGCGCGGCACCCGGGGGAACCGGGTGCCGTTTTTTTTGCTCCGAACGCGTCCCCATCCCGCTGCGGGCATCCGTGCGATCTCGATATATTTGAAATCCGAATAGGCGAAGTAAGGGGTCTGAATAATCTCAGCTCACAAATTCGCAATAAAAATATCAAGAAACAGGGGGTGCCGGTTAATGTGCGATCGAACTTGCCGATCGCACGATCGGAATAATAGGGCGTCGAAAAATCCAAGAAGGAAGAGGCAAGGGGTGGGTGAGAGATGAAGGCACTGACGAGTGCGAGAACGCGCCGCGAAGTTCTCGTCGGAGCGGCAGGTTTTGCAGCGATTGTCGCGCTTCCTGCCGGACCGCTTCTTGCGTCGGGCTCCGAGGTTGATGAGCTGATCAAGAAGGTTGCGGGTGAAAAGAAGGTCGCCGAAGGGCGCATTTCTCTCGACCTTCCGAATATCGCTGAAAACGGATTGGTCGTTCCGCTGAATTTCGATGTCGAAAGCCCTATGACGGCTGAGGATCACGTCAAGGCCGTCCATATATTTGCTGACGGAAACCCAAATCCGCACGTGGCGGATTACACCTTCACGCCGCTGAGCCCGAAGGCCGCGGCTCAGTTGCGGATCCGCTTGGCGAAGACGCAGACGATCACCGCTCTCGCCGTGATGTCGAACGGAGAGATCTTCTCCACCCGTAAGGAAGTCAAAGTCACGATCGGCGGCTGCGGCGGCTGACGCCTCCGGTGCGACCGAACGTTTCGAAAGACCAAAGGATATTCAGTCATGGCCGCAAAAGTCACGCCGCGCGTTCGCATGCCTGCGACGGCAAAAGCCGGTGAGATCATTGAGGTGAAAACCCTGATCAGCCACGAGATGGAGAGCGGGCAGCGCAAGGATGCGTCCGGAAAAATCATCCCGCGGCACATCATCAACAAGTTCACCGCCACCTTCAACGGTAAGGAAATTCTGAGCGCCGATTGGCATCCGGCGATTTCCGCCAATCCATACCAGTCGTTCTCCGTTCGGGCGACCGAAAGCGGCCTCTTCGTCTTCAGTTGGTTTGATGACGACGGCTCCGTCTACAAGTCCGAGCATCAGGTCACAGTGTCCTGACGCGCCCGATTTAGAGCTAGCGGAGCAAGAAATGATATCGCGGCGTGAATTTTTCGTGGCTGCAACGGCCGCGGCAACGCTGGTCGCCGGCACCGGAGTTCCTCTCAGCCGGCTCTCGGCGGAGGGGCGTTTGACGCAGGATGATCTGCTCGCTTTCGAGCCGGTCGGAAACGTCACGCTCGTGCATGTCACGGATCTGCACGCGCAGCTCGTGCCGATCCATTTTCGCGAGCCGTCCGCCAACTTCGGCGTCGGCGAGTCGCGGGGACGCGTTCCCCACCTCGTCGGTGCGGAGTTTCGCAGGGCGTTCAAGCTGACGGATGGCTCGGCGCTGGCGTACGCGCTGACTGCCGATGACTTCGAGGGGCTGGCGCGCGCCTATGGCGCTATGGGCGGCCTCGACCGGATCGCGACCGTCGTCAAGGCGATTCGCGCCGAGCGCGGCGATCGGATGTTGCTGCTCGATGGCGGCGATACCTGGACCAATAGCTGGACGTCTCTGCAGACCAAGGGGCAGGACATGGCGGATGCCATGCGCATGCTCAAGACGGATGCGATGACGGCGCATTGGGAGTTCACTCTTGGCGAGGCTCGCGTGCGCGAGCTCGCCGACGGCATGGGCTTCCCGCTTCTCGCGCAGAACATCCGCGAAGCCGAGTTCGAGGAGCACGTCTTCGAGGCTTCGCGGATTTTCGAGCGCAACGGCGTGAAGATCGGCGTTGTTGGCCAGGCGTTTCCCTATACGCCGATCTCCAATCCGCGCTGGATGATCCCGAACTGGACCTTCGGTATTCGTGAGAAGGAGCTCGCAGCAGAAATCGAGTCGCTCCGCACGAAGGGCGCCGACTTGATCGTGCTTCTTTCGCATAATGGCTTCGACGTTGACCGCAAGGTCGCGGAGCGCGTTCGGGGGATTGACGTCATTCTCTCGGCGCATACCCACGACGCGGTGCCCGAGGTCACGCAGATCGGGCGCACGCTGCTCGTGGCATCCGGCTCGAACGGCAAGTTCGTGTCGCGCCTCGATCTCGACGTGCAGTCGAAACGCGTCGCGTCGTTCCGTTACCGTCTCATCCCGATCTTCTCCGATGCGATCACGCCGGACGCGGAGATGAAGGCGCATATCGAGGCTGTGCGCGAGCCATTCCAGAAGAATCTCTCCCGCGTTCTCGGAACGACGGACGGACTTCTGTATCGGCGCGGAAACTTCGACGGAACGCTGGATACGCTGATCTGCGACTCGATCATCGAGCAGCGTGATGTCGAGATCTCGCTGTCTCCAGGCGTGAGGTGGGGACCGAGCATGCTGCCCGGCGCACCCATCACGTTCGAGGATATCACCAACGCCACCGCGATGAGCTATCCCGCCTGCTACCGCACGACGATGACGGGAGCGCGCCTCAAGGAAGTGCTCGAGGACGTGGCCGACAATATCTTCAATCCGGATCCGTACTACCAGCAGGGCGGTGACATGGTGCGCTGCGGCGGCCTCGGCTACGCGATCGACATCGCGCAGCCCGCCGGGCAGCGCATTTCAAACCTCACCGCACTGAGGACGGGTGCCCCGATCGACGCATCGAAGGAATACGCCGTCGGCGGTTGGGCGAGCGTCAACGAGGGAACCGAGGGGCCGCCCATCTGGGATGTCGTCTCGGATTACATCACGAGCAAGAAAGTCGTCAGCGTCCGTCCGAGCACGGCGGTGAACGTCAAAGGCGTGTGAGCAGGCAGCGAGCAATGAGCGAAGATAACGAGCCGCAAAAGAATACGCGCTCCCGGCGCCAATTCCTCAAATCAGCCGGTTTGACGGGTGCCCTTGTGGCCGCAGGAGCAAAATCGGCATGGCCGCAGGCGTCGAGTGCCGAGGCTAAGCCGGAGAACCTTCCGCCGCATGTCGCGGACTGGTCGAAGCATCTGGGCACTGGCGTCGCGGATCGGCCCTATGGCAAGCCGTCGAAATTCGAGGCGCACGTCGTGCGGCGGGATGTCGAATGGCTGACCGCATCGCAGCAGAGCTCCGTCAACTTCACGCCTTGGCACGAGCTCGACGGCATCATCACGCCAAGCGGTCTGTGCTTTGAGCGCCATCACGGTGGCGCGCCGGATGTGAGCCCGGCCGATCACCGCCTCATGGTGCACGGCCTCGTCGACAAGCCACTGGTCTTCTCGATGAGCGATATCATGCGCATGCCGCGCGTCAATCGCGTGTTCTTTCTCGAATGCGCAGCCAACAGCGGCATGGAGTGGCGCGGGCCGCAGCTCAACGGCTGCCAGTTTACCCACGGCATGATCCATAACGTCATGTACACCGGTGTGCCGCTGAGGACAGTGCTGAACGAGGCCGGCCTCAAGCCGAAGGCAAAGTGGCTGCTGGTGGAAGGCGGCGATGCGTCCGGTATGAACCGCTCGCTGCCGGTCGAGAAGGCGCTCGACGATTGCCTGCTCGCGTTCAAGATGAACGGCGAGGCGCTGCGACCGGAGCAGGGCTATCCGCTGCGTCTCGTCGTGCCGGGCTGGGAAGGCAACATCTGGGTCAAATGGATCCGGCGCATCGAGGTCGGCGACAAGCCGTGGCTCGCCCGCGAGGAGACCTCGAAATACACCGATCTGCTCGCGGATGGACGCGCACGCCGCTTCACATTCGTGATGGATGCGAAGTCGGTGATCACCAATCCGTCGCCGCAGGCCCCGCTCCGCTTCAAGGGACAGAATGTTCTGACTGGCATCGCATGGTCTGGGCGCGGCGCGATCACGCGGGTGGATGTGACCCTGGACGGCGGACGGAACTGGCGGGAAGCCAGGATTGACGGGCCGGTGTTCGAGCGCTCGGTCACGAGGTTCTATGTCGACTTCGATTGGCAGGGCGAGGAGCTGATGATCCAGTCGCGTTGCCACGACTCGACCGGCTACCTGCAGCCGACCAAGAACGAGCTGCGCGCCGTCCGCGGCGTGAACTCGATCTACCACAACAACGGCATTCAAACCTGGCTGGTCCGCTCCAACGGCGAGACAGAGAACGTGGAGATCTCCTGACGTGCGCCCCCTCCTTTTCACAGCCGCAGCTAGTGCGCTCGTAGCAATGGGCGCGGCGTCACTCTACGGCGCCGGGCCGAGCGCTGCCGCGCCCGCGCAGCCCGAGAAGCCGCTGGGTCTCGGAACGCCCGCTACGCCCGAAGAGATCGCGGGATGGGACATCGACGTGCGCCCGGACGGTATGGGCCTGCCGCCGGGCAAAGGAACGGCTACGCAAGGGGAGGTGATCTTCCTTGAGCAATGCGCGGCGTGCCACGGAGATTTCGCGGAGGGTCGCGACAGGTGGCCCGTGCTCGCGGGCGGTCACGGCTCGCTCAAGGCGGACCGGCCGGAAAAGACCATCGGTTCCTATTGGGAATCCGCCTCGACAGTTTTCGACTACGTGCGCCGCGCGATGCCCTTCGGCAATGCGCAGTCGCTCAGCAACGACGAGCTCTACGCGGTCACCGCGTTCCTGCTCAACATGAACGACGTGATCAAGGATCCGGAGTTCGAGCTCAATCAGGGGAACTTCACCTCGATCCGCATGCCGAACGCTGATGGCTTCTACGACGACGACCGGGAGACCACGGAGCGCAAGTTCTGGAATGCCGAGGCGTGCATGAAGAACTGCAAGACCGAGGTCGTGGTGACGGGCCAAGCGGCGATTCTCGACGTCACGCCGGATTCCAAATCCGCTCCGAGCGTCGATTGAGCGAGGAGAGCGCATGATGAGGCGGCTGATGTCACTGTCTCTAACGGCTCTTGCGGCGGCAATGCCTCTCACAAACGCCAGGGCGGACGACGCGACGGAATACGGAGCCTATCTCTCGGGCGAGTGCGTCACCTGTCACCGCTCGGGCAACACGGACGGAAAGATCCCAACGCTCGCGGGGCGCGAGCGGGGAGAGATCTTGACGGCCCTCGCCGCGTTCAAGACGGGGGAGCGGGCGAGCCGGGTGATGCAGGATGTCGCTGCGCGGCTTGCGGACGACGAGATGCAGGCCCTCGCGGCTTATTTCTCCTCGCTCACAACATCGATCGAATGCCGGCAGGAGCCGTCTCAAGAAAAGAAATGCTGAGGAAGCAGGGAGGATTTTTGCACATGACACTTACGCGTCGTCAGTTCAATTCAAGGGTCGGGCAGGCTGCTGCCGCGGCCGCAGTTTTCGGCATCTCGGCACCAGCGCTTGGAAACAGCAAGGCGAAGGTCGTCGTCATCGGCGGCGGCGCGGGCGGCGCTACTGCCGCGAAGTACATTGCAAAGGATTCCGCAGACAAGATCGAGGTCACTCTGATCGAGCCCGCGAAGACCTACGTCACCTGCTTCCATTCGAACCTGGTGCTGGGCGGCGTCAAGACGATCGAGAGCATCTCGCATTCCTATGACAAACTCGCGGGCAACTACGGCATCAAGCTTGTTCACCAGAAGGCCACCTCCATCGACAAGGCCGCCCGTCGCGTGACGCTCGCCGACGGAGCGACCATCGACTATGACGCGCTCGTTCTTTCGCCCGGCATCGACCTCAAGTACGACAGCGTGCCGGGATGGGGACAGGAGCACGAGGAGGCGATGCCTCACGCCTGGAAAGCCGGTCCCCAGACGCTGCTCTTGAAGAGCAAGCTCGATGCGGTACCGGACGGCGGTCTGATCGTCATGCTTGCCCCGCCCAACCCCTATCGCTGCCCGCCTGGACCCTACGAGCGTGTCTCGATGATGGCCCATACGCTCAAGCGCGCGGGCAAGGGCAAGTGCAAGATCGTCGTGCTCGATCCGAAGGAGAAGTTCTCGAAGCAGGCGCTCTTCCAGGAAGGCTGGGACAAGCACTACCCCGGCATGGTGGAATGGTTCAGCAAGGATCTCTACGAGGCCATCAAATCCGTGGATCCCAAGACCAACACGGTCAACACGGGGTTCGAAACCTACGCGAACGCGGCGCTCGTGAACGTCATTCCCGCTCAGATGGCAGGAGCGATCGCACGGGATTCCGGCCTCGCCAACGAGACCGGCTTCTGCCCCATCGACGCCGAGACCATGCAATCGAAGCTCGATCCCAACATCTACATCGTTGGTGATGCCTGCATTCCCGGCGACATGCCCAAGTCCGCATATGCCGCGAACAGCCAGGCGAAGGTGGCAGCCGCCGCAGTGCGCGGAAGGTTTGCTGATGCGAAGACCTTCCCCCCGCGCTTTCAGAACATCTGCTGGAGCATGCTCGACGACGACGACGCGGTCAAAGTGGGCGGCCGCTACGCGCCGAAGGAGGGCAAGATCGCATCCGTCGAGGATTTCGTGTCGAAGCCCGGCGAGGATGCTTCGGTCCGGAAGATGACTCAAACGGAGAACATGGGCTGGTACGAGGGTATCACCGCGGACATCTTCCTCTAGATCGCCGGCGAACCGAGGCACGATCAAGGCGCCCCTTCAATGCTCTCCGCTCCAGTCTTCTCCCGGAGTTCACAGCTTGACGCGGCACGCGCGTTTGCCGAGGTTTCGGCGGTTCTCCCCCTTGGGTCGCGGTCCTCCTTAACGGGGCCCAAGGGGGATCTTCTCGCCGTAACGAGAGTGCGACGCATGACATCTAAGGATTGGGTGGCGCATTTCCCGGGCCTCAAGGCTCTCGCGCCGGAGATCGCAAAGCCGCTT
This sequence comes from Hyphomicrobium zavarzinii ATCC 27496, assembly GCF_000383415.1. Taxonomy (GTDB): domain Bacteria; phylum Pseudomonadota; class Alphaproteobacteria; order Rhizobiales; family Hyphomicrobiaceae; genus Hyphomicrobium_C; species Hyphomicrobium_C zavarzinii. The sequence continues at coordinate 854,635 of NZ_KB911256.1, forward strand.
GTCGAGACGAGTAGAGTAGTCGTGCTTCCAGCGGGGACGAGGATCTTCGGTCCGGGGCAGGCGCCCGACGCGTATCTTCTGCTCATCGACGGCACGGTGCGCGTTCAGCAGGCCTCCAGCGCCGGCCGGGAGATCGTACTTTACCGCGTTTCGGCCGGCGAAAGCTGTGCGCTCACCACCGCGTGCCTCATGGGCTACGAGGAGTATCAGGCCGAGGGCATCGCCGAGACCGACGTTGAGGCCGTCGCCATTCCGCGGTCGACCTTCGACGATCTCATCGCACGCTCCGCGGAGTTCCGCCGTTTCGTGTTCACCGCCTTCAGCGTGCGGGTCACCAATCTCTTCCGCATCATCGAGGAGGTGGCCTTCTCGCGCATCGATGTCCGTCTCGCCCAGAAGCTGCTCGAGCTCGCTGGCCCCGGCGCCCAGGTGGAGCGCACGCACCAGCAATTGGCTGCGGAGCTCGGCTCTGCCAGAGAGGTCATCGGCCGCCAGCTCAACGAATTCCAGCGTCGCGGCTGGATCGCCACGTCCCGCGGCGTAATCAACATCGTGCGGGCGGAGGCCCTCAAAAATTTAGCTGCGGCACCGTGATCGGTCTGTGACTAGGTCACAGACGCATGGGACCGGCACTCATATGCAAGTCTTGGGCAGAAAATGGAGCACGCTCATGACATCAAACGTCGGTAGCTGGGACCGCAATCTCCGCATCCTCCTGGGCCTCGCCTTGCTGGCCCTCGTATTCGTTGGGCCCAAGACCCCATGGGGACTTGTCGGCCTCGTTCCTCTCATTACGGGTCTTGCCCGCTTCTGCCCCGTCTATCGTGTCGCAGGCGTTTCGACCTGCGGCCATCGCAAGGCGTGACAAAGGCAGCGCAACCGATGCTTTCCATCTTTCTGATCCCCGGTGATCTCGTCTGCAACTGGGCCGGAATCCCAGCTTCCAGCGATCACCGGATGATTCTGCGTTCCTTCATCAATACGATGGTCTGGAGCGGCGTCGCGATTGCGGCGGCGCTCTGGATTTCGCTGTAAGAGCGGGACCTGAAGCGGATGAGCCAAGTTAAAGAGACTAGCCCCGGCCGTCGGCGCGGCACCTGGGGCGCGACTCTCCGCGAAGTCCAATATCGAGCCCGGTCTCCGATCGGACGCAACACACCTGTTTCTAATCGAGGTTCACCATGATCCCTCACCCCGTAGATCTCTCGGTCAAACCCGAGGTCACGGCATTCTTCGACGAGCAGACGAACACGGTCAGCTACGTCGTCAAGGATCCGAACTCCACGTCCTGCGCCGTCATCGACAGCGTGATGGACATCGACTACGCCGCCGGCCGCATTAGCTACGGATCAGCCGACAAGATCATTGCCTTCGTGACGAAGAACGGCCTGCACGTCGAATGGCTGATCGAGACGCATGCCCATGCCGATCATCTCTCGGCCGCGCCCTATATTCAGGGCAAGGTGGGCGGCAAGCTCGGCATCGGCGAGAACATCAAGATCGTGCAGGAGGTGTTCGGCAAGATCTTCAACGAAGGCACCGAGTTCCAGAGGGACGGCAGCCAGTTCGACCGCCTGTTCAAGGACGGCGATACTTACGAGATCGGCGGCATGAGCGCGTTCGCGATGCTCACGCCCGGTCACACCCCGGCTTGCATGACGCACGTGATCGGCAATACCGCTTTCGTCGGCGACACCCTGTTCATGCCGGACGGCGGAACGGCGCGTGCGGATTTTCCCGGCGGCGATGCGCGCGTGCTCTATCGCTCCATCAAGCGGGTGCTCGAGCTGCCACCGGAGATGCGCCTCTTCATGTGCCACGACTACGGGCCCGGGGGACGCGACATCAAATGGGAGACGACCGTCGCCGAGGAGCGCACAAACAACATCCATGTGCGGGACGGCGTGAGTGAGGATGAATTCGTGAGGATGCGGGAGGAGCGTGATAGGACGCTCGCCCTGCCGAAACTCATCATCCCATCGATCCAGGTGAACATCCGGGGCGGAAACCTTCCCGAGCCGGACGAAACGGGAAAACGACATCTCAAAGTTCCGATCAACGAGCTCTGATTGAAATGCGCGCATTTCAAGGATGAGCCCCAGCCAGAAGAGTTCCCCCAAGATGAATGCCAAGAAGCTCTCCGAAGAGGTCTCCGTCTCACCGCAGATCATGCCGGCCGATATCGCGGCGATTGCCGCCCAAGGCTTCAAGTCGATCGTCTGCAACCGGCCGGACGGTGAAGGAACCGACCAGCCTCTCTTTGCAGAGATCGAGGCTGCGGCGCGAGCGGCGGGCCTTTCTGCGCGCTATATTCCAGTCAGCACGGGGAAGGTGACGGACGAGGATGCGGCAGCGTTCGGGGACGCGCTGTCGCAGATGCCGAAGCCTGTGCTGGCCTATTGCAGAACGGGCACCCGCTCGACCACGCTTTGGGCGTTGAGCGAGGGCGCGCGCCGCCCGGCGGCGGAGATTGCCGAAAGGGCAAAAGCCGCGGGATATGATGTTTCGGGCGTGTTGAGCCGCATCTCGAACAAGGGTCTCATCGATACCGATCATCCGGTAGCCTCCCATGACATCGTGATCGTTGGAGGCGGTGCGGCCGGCGCGGCCGTTGCCGCGAGCCTGCTTCGGCGGCGGCCCAATCTGGATATCGCCGTCATCGAGCCGGCCGAAACGCACTACTATCAGCCGGGCTGGACGATGGTGGGCGGCGGTGTATTCCAGAAGGAGGAGACGGCCAAGGCGATGGGCGCCGTCCTTCCGCGTCGTGTCACATGGATCAAGGCGGCGGTCGCTGGCTTCGAGCCCGAGGCGAATTGCGTCGTCATCGAGGGATGCCGCACCATTCGCTACAAGCACCTCGTGGTGTGCCCCGGCATCAAGCTCAACTGGGACGGCGTGGAGGGCCTGTCGCAGACGCTCGGAAAGAACGGTGTCACCTCCAACTACCGGTACGATCTGGCCCCTTACACGTGGGAGCTGGTTCGCTCACTCCGCTCAGGTCGCGCCATCTTCACGCAGCCGCCGATGCCGATCAAATGCGCGGGCGCGCCGCAGAAGGCGATGTATCTCTCCGCCGACCATTGGCTGCGCAAGAAATGCCTGAAGGACATCGATATCGGGTTCTACAACGCGGGCGGCGTTCTGTTCGGCGTCGCGGACTATGTGCCCGCGCTCATGGAATACGTGAAGCGGTACGACGTGACCCTGAATTTCAATCACACGCTGCTCGCGGTCGATGGTCCGGCGAAGAAGGCGTGGTTCAAGAAGGCAGGCGCCGACGGAGCGGCGGAGACGATCGAAACCTCCTTCGACATGATCCACGTCTGCCCGCCCCAGCAGGCCCCCGATTTCGTGCGGTCGAGCCCGCTCGCCGACACGGCAGGCTGGGTCGATGTGGACCCCGCAACCCTGAGGCACAAGCGCTATCCCAACATTTTCGGGCTTGGCGATGCCTCGAACACACCGAACGCAAAGACGGCGGCAGCCGCACGCAAGCAGGCGCCGGTCTGCGCCGAGAACATCCTCTTCGACATGGGGCTGGGATCGGCGCTTTGTGCCTACGACGGCTATGGCTCGTGTCCGTTGACCGTGGAGCGCGGTAAGATCGTGCTGGCCGAGTTCTGCTACGGCGGCAAGCTGGCTCCGTCATTCCCGAAGTACATCATCGACGGCATGCAGCCCTCGCGGGCTGCCTGGATCCTCAAGGAACGGATCCTGCCCCCGATCTACTGGAAGGCCATGCTCAAAGGCCGTGAGTGGATGGCGCGTCCGAAGGTCATGGCGTGATCGTAATCCAGGACCTGTTGGCCGTCGGCTCTGGTGCCCTCGTCGGGTTCGTGCTTGGCCTCATCGGCGGCGGCGGGTCTATTCTCGCTGTTCCGCTGCTCGTCTATGTCGTCGGCGTGAGTTCGCCTCACGTCGCGATTGGAACGAGCGCGGTCGCCGTAGCCATCAGCGCGCTGGTCAATCTCGTGGGGCACGCGAGAGCCGGGCACGTCAAGTGGCGCTGCGCACTTGTGTTCGCGGCGGCGGGATCTGCAGGTGCCGCGCTGGGCTCCACATTCGGCAAACAGTTCGATGGCGAGCGCCTGCTGGTTCTGTTTGGCGTGCTGATGATCGTGATTGCCAGCCTCATGTTCTTCAAGGGGAGCGATGCGAGCAACGGCGATGTCAGGCTGACGCGTGATACCGCGCCGAAGCTCATGCCGTTGCTCTTGGCCTACGGCGCGAGCGTTGGCGCACTCGCGGGCTTCTTCGGCATCGGAGGTGGGTTTCTGGTTGTGCCGGGCATCGTGGCGGCAACCGGCATGCCTTTGATCTTCGCGATTGGCAGCTCTCTCGTGTCCGTATTTTCTTTCGGGCTCACGACGGCAGGCAACTACGCCCTCTCGGGCTTCATCGACTGGACGCTCGTCGCGTGGTTCGTCGGCGGTGGCGCGGTCGGCGGCTTCGGAGGGCAGATGCTCGCCACACGGCTCGCGGGAAAGAAGAAGGCACTTTCGAATATTTTCGCAGTCATCGTCGCGCTGGTCGGCGCCTACGTCGTTTGGCGAGGCCTCCGATGACAGGCGCGTCCTAAGGAACATGAGCGATGCTCGCTGAAGCCCATCTTTATCTCGGTGTCGCGCTGGCGGGTCTGGTGAGCTTCCTCTCACCCTGCGTTCTGCCGCTGGTGCCGCCTTACCTGAGCTACCTCGGCGGCACCACCTTCGAGCAGCTTTCCGACGAAAAGGGTCTCGAGCGCGCGGTCTGGCGCCGCGTCGTGCTCGCCTCCGTCTTCTTCGTGCTCGGCTTCTCCACCGTCTTCATCGCGCTCGGCGCCAGCGCCTCCTTGATCGGCCAGGTGATCCAGACCTGGCGCGCCGAGCTCTCCTTCGCCGCCGGCCTCGTGATCATCCTGTTCGGCCTGCACTTCCTCGGCGTGCTGCGCATCCCCTTCCTGCTCACCGAGAAGCG
>NZ_KB911257.1:0-37612 GCF_000383415.1 Hyphomicrobium zavarzinii ATCC 27496
CACCACTTTCGGGAGGTCACGTCCTTCAAGATCGCGTTGTCGAGCATCGTCTCGGCGAGCAGCTTCTTCAGCTTCGCATTCTCGTCCTCGAGTGAGCGCAGCCGCTTGGCGTCCGAGACGTCCATGCCGCCGAACTTCGACTTCCACTTGTAGAAGGTGCCGCCGCTGATCCCGTGCTTACGGCAGACGTCCGCCGTCGGCCTACCCGCCTCCTGCTCCCGCAGGATGCCGATGATCTGCTCTTCCGAAAACCTACTCTTACGCATCGTCCGTCTCCTCTCTGGAGGTTACGGACTCTACCCAAATCTGGAGGAAATCGAGGGTCTCAGGTCAGAAGTAGAGAGCGGGTGGGGCGTGATCGTCCGCCGTTGCCCCGTGTACCGGGTTGATACTCGTCGCGAAGTCATGGACGACGGTGTCGTGAAGAATCCGCTTGCGGTCGCGGATTTGGGCGCGGACCAAGCCCCGGCTGGTCAAATAGCCGACTGCAACCGGTCCGCAGTCGCCAAGGCTCACGGCAGCGGGTCCGTTGTAGAAGAGGATGTTCGCGTCTGACGAGATCCGCGTTTGCCGTTCGAACGCCGCAGGAAGGGCCACCACAACGGCGACGATCAGGAGCGCACACAAGGCGAGCAGGAAATCGATCCGATACATCGACACTCGTCGCTAGAGTTTCTGGCGAACCCTCAGGCCAAAGGCTGAAAATCTGGGCTCATGCATAAACGGCATGCTCCAACTCGCGCAACCATCCTGATGTGATCGCTCCGTCAAAGCCCAGTCAGCGGCAGTTACGCTCCGGCGTCTCCCTTAAACGGCCAGAGAAACAAGTGCACCAACATGCACCTTGCATTTCAGGGAGGCTCTCTGCATTCTCCGGCCGAGTTTTCGACGGCTCCATATGCCCCTGGAGCTGGAGCCCTCTTGCCGTCACAGTTGCCGCACTTGATCGGCCTAACGCGTTCGTCCCCTCACCTGTCTCGAACCATCGGCTAACAGACATGAGCTCCGTGAAGGCCGCCTTCCTCACCCACTTCAAGCGCACCGATAGCCCCCGCCGCGAAACGCTACGCCGCGAACTTGCGCGGGAGCGCGCCCGGGAGGGCGGGCCGCCCGAGGCTCCCAAGCTCGTGCTCGCGAGCGCCAGTCCTCGCCGCCTGATGCTTCTCGCGCAAGCGGGCATCGTGCCTGATGCGCTTCGCCCCTCCAGCATCGACGAGACGGCGCGGCTCGCCGAGATGCCGCGCGCCCTCGCCTCGCGTCTGGCTCGCTCGAAGGCGGAAACGGCGCGCGACCAGATCGCCAACGACACGGACATCGCGGGCGCGTATGTGCTGGCGGCCGATACGGTCGTCTCCGTGGGGCGGCGCGTCTTCGGCAAGCCCGAACACATCGAGGAAGCGGTGGCTACGCTGGAGCGCCTTTCGGGACGCTCGCACCGTGTGTTGACCGGGGTTTGCCTGATCACGCCCGACGATCGTGTTCGCACCAAAATCGTAGATACACGGGTGCGCTTCAAACACCTCTCGAAATCGGAAATCGAAGCCTACATCGCCTCGCGCGAATGGCGCGGAAAGGCCGGCGGCTATGCCATCCAGGGGCTTGCCGGGTGTTTCGTGCGCACGATCACAGGCTCCTACACCAACGTCGTCGGCCTGCCGCTGACCGAGGTCGTCAGCCTCCTGATCGGCGAAGGGTTTCCGGTGCACTTCAACTGGCTTCGAGCTGCGGAGGTGGACGCGGAATGACCGCATCGAAGGCCCCACCCGGCACCGTTGGCGGCCGTTGCCCCATCTGCGGCAAGCCGACCGTCCACGCAATACGCCCCTTCTGCTCGGCGCATTGCGCGGACATCGATCTCGGCCGGTGGGTTTCGGGAGCCTATGTGATCGCCGGGGGACAATCCGACGCGGATGAGGATGGCGACGAGGGGTTTGCCAAGGAGGCTGGCGTTCTGGATCGCGGGAAAGGAACCGATGACGCGGAGTAGGGCGCCCACAGCTCCGATCGGTCCATCGGCCGCGGCTAGCCGCCAAAGGCAGCCTTCTCAACAAACCGGGGTGAGGCTTTCTTGAAGGCTAGACAGCCCCCGTCCGACCCCCTATAAAGCGCGAGCTTCGATGGCAGGCCTTCCCAAGGCGAGCGCCTCGAACGAAAAAGCCCAGGTAGCTCAGTTGGTAGAGCATGCGACTGAAAATCGCAGTGTCGGGTGTTCAATTCACCCCCTGGGCACCATTCCCCCATTTTTATCTCTGATGTGCGGATTGGTGTCTCACTCGCCACCGAGCGTCGCGATGCTGCGCTCGTCGATCGAGACGGCCTTGACCAGGGCGTAGACCTCCCGCCCGCGCTCGAGGCCGAGGTCGGCAACGGCCAGACGCGTCAGTGACGCCGAGACGTGATCTCCGCCTTCCAATTCGACCGTCACGAGCGTCAGCGGTCCATCGCCTCCGGCAATAGCGTGCACGCGCCCCTTGAGCGCGGTTCGCACGCTCAGTCCGTGGGGCTTTTCCGTCGCCAGGGTGACATTGGTGGCTCGAATGGCGATACGCACGGTCTTACCCTTCGGGCCGAAGCGGCCGGGAAGCGTGATCTCGCCGGCCGGGTGATCGAGGATCGTCGTCGCGTACTCGGGCAGCTCGCGGAGCGCGGTACCCGACAAAAACGAAACCGCTTCGAAGCGGTCCATGGCGTTGTCCGGCAAGGGGGAGGCGAACACCTCGCTCGGCGGGCCTTGGGCGGCGACCTTCCCGTTGGCCATCCTGACGACTATCGTGGCCAGTCGCGCCACCTCCTCCAGGGCGTGGGACACATAGACGATCGGCAAGGACAGCTCGTCGCGTAGCCGCTCTATGAACGGCAGGATTTCAAGCTTGCGTGCCGCGTCCAGCGAGGCCAGCGGCTCGTCCATGACGAGGAGCCTTGGCGCAGCAAGGAGCGCTCGGCCGATCGCGACACGCTGGCGCTCGCCGCCCGACAACGTCGCCGGGCGCGCGGCGAGCAAGTGACCGATCCCCAGGAGCTCCACGACGGCGTCAAACGGTATGGCCTGCGCTTCCTTGGGCGCGAAGTAGCGCCCGTAGGCCAGGTTCTGCTGCACGGAAAGATGCGGCAGAAGCTGGCCATCCTGGAAGACGAGCCCGACGCGCCTTTGGTGTACGGGCTTTCTTATGCCGGCCGCCGTATCGACAAGCACATGGTCGTCCACGGCGATGCGGCCGCTATCGGGATGCTCCAGCCCCGCGATCAGCTTGGCGACGGTCGTCTTGCCGGAGCCGGAGGGACCAAACAACGCCACACAGCCGTCAGTGCAGGTAAAATCCGCATCGAGAACGAAGCGCGGCCGAGCGAGACGGCACGAGAACCGTATCATTCGAAGCCCGCCCTGCGCTGTCCCGTGCGGCGGCTCAGAAGCTCGGAGGCTATGAGAGCGGCAAACGACAGCACGACGGCGACGACAGACAAACGGAAAGCGCCGCCGTCTCCGCCGGGCGTCTGCGTATAGGCATAGATAGCCGCGGGAATGGTTTGGGTTTCACCCGGGATATTCGAGACGAAGGTGATCGTGGCGCCAAACTCTCCAAGGGCCTTGGCGAAGCAGAGCATGGCTCCCGCGATAATGCCTGGGAGGGAGAGCGGCAAGGTGACTGTCAGGAACACCCAAACAGGCGAGGCCCCAAGCGTCGCGGCAGCCTCCTCGCTCCGCCGGTCGATGGCGTCCATCGCCAAGCGTATGGCCCGGACCATGAGCGGGAAGCCCATGACGGCGGCTGCGAGTGCAGCGCCCGTCCATCGGAACGACAACACGATGCCGAACGTCTGCTCCAGAAGGGATCCGAGAGGTCCGCGGCGGCCGAAGAGGATCAACAGGACGTAGCCGGTCACGACGGGCGGCAGCACGAGGGGCATGTGAACGAACCCATCGAGCAGGATTTTTCCGCGGAAGCTGCCTCGCGACAGGATGTAGGCCGTGAGCACGCCAACCGGGAGACTGAAGAGCATCGCAACAGCTGCCACGCGCAGCGACAGCTTGATCGCAGTAAGCTCTTCCGGCGTGATCGACCACATACTCGACTGCAATTGCAAGCTTGCTCAGACGTTTGCGGCCGACGGGGCGCAGCCCGCCTTCGGCGGGCTCGTTATATTCGCCCACAATCAGCGATGCTGCAAACACTCTTCTCGATTAACTAATGGAGGGTCTGAGAGACCCGGTCTTCCCAAGTCTTGTCGGCTGAGGCTTCCTGACGATCCCCCATGGCGGAAGGGGCCGGGGAATAGCGATAGCCTTCCACCGTCCGCAGCAGGACCGCGCGGGCCGTCGTCATATCGCGCGCGTCCATGGCCTTGCGAAGCTGATCCAGCTCAGCCTTCAACTCCGGCGGCGTCAGAAACGGCTCGTCGGACTTGAAAATGCGCTGATGCTCGGTCGCCTCGGTATGTGCGCCGATCAGCAGCTCCTCGTAGAGCTTCTCACCAGGCCTCAGGCCCGTGTAGGTGATAGCGATATCGCCGTCAGGATTGTTGGCGTCACGAACTTCGAGGTTGGAGAGGCGCACCATCAGACGCGCGAGGTCGTCGATGCGAACGGGGTCCCCCATCTGGAGAACAAACACCTCTCCGCCCTTCGCCATGGCTCCGGCCTGGATCACGAGCTCGGCCGCCTCGGGTATCGACATGAAATAACGCGTGACTTCGGGGTGCGTCACCGTGATAGGGCCGCCAGCGCGGATCTGCTGACGGAAGCGCGGCACGACGGAGCCCGAGCTGTCGAGCACATTTCCGAACCGAACGACGGTGAACACGGTCCCAGTCTGGTCGGATGCCATGGCCTGGAGAACCAGCTCCGCGAGCCGCTTGCTGGCGCCCATCGTGTTGGTGGGACGGACTGCCTTGTCCGTCGAAACCAAGACGAAACGCTCGACTCCGGCATTGCGGGCGCATTCCGCAACAATTCTCGTTCCGAAGACGTTGTTGTCCAATCCGGCGATCGGATTGTGCTCCACGATCGGAACGTGCTTGTAGGCGGCAGCGTGATAGATGGTCTCGATGGCATTCTGCTCAATGACATCGCTGACAAGCCTGGCGTCCAGCACGGAGCCCAGAACCGATTTAATGATCGGACGCTTGGCTGGGCTTTGCAGCTTGGACAGCATCTCGTTGACTTCGAGCTCGATCTTGTAGAGCGCGGGCTCGGAAATATCGAAAAGAACCAGCAAGCGCGGCTGCTGGTTCACCAACTGCCTCACCAGCTCGGACCCGATCGAACCGCCCGCCCCGGTGACGAGGATCGACTTGCCGCGCGTGTTGCGCGTCATCAGCTCCGAGTTGGGACGGACCGGATCGCGGCCGAGCAAATCTCCGACCTCGACGTCGCGCAGATCGTTGATGCTGGCGTGGCCCGAGTCGATATCTGCGTATGCGGGAAGAACCTTGACGACAACGGGAAGGGGCTCGAGCTGCCTCAGCACATCCCGGCGCTCCCGGCGATCGGGGATCGCGACCAGCACCTCACAAACACCCTCGCGTTCGATCAGCCGCGGCAAGCGATTGGGATCAAAGACCTTCACGCCGTGCACGTACTGGCGCCACAGGGTCGGAGAGGAATCGACGAATCCGATCACATCTCGATCGCGCGCTCTGCGGACGTTGGCCAGAAGCTCGATGCCCATATGGCCCGCGCCGTAGATAAACGTGGGCTTAAGGGGCACATTGGGATGAAGCCGCGGCAGGCGCATGTCGACGCTGTCGAGCAGCAGCTTGATCGCGTAGCGCACCAGATTGAGAAGCAACGCGCTGAAGAGCGCGTACCAGATGATCACCGTCCTCGGGATGCCGTTCTGACCCGTCATGAAGACGAGCAGCGCCCACAACAGCGTCGCAAGACCAACCGCAAGGGTGACCTGCGAGACGCCGCGATAGCCAATGTAGCGGGTTACGAGCCGATAGATGCCCAGCCACCAGAGCGTGCCGAGCGTGATGAGAGGTGCGGCGACGACGAGGGCCCAGGCGACCCCGGTCGGGGGCACATAAAGCGCGCCAAAGCGCAGCGACAAGGAGGTCCAAAGCGCCAGGCTCAGGACGGACAGGTCAATCGCCACAAGCACAGCCCGCTTGTGGTATCGCGGCTTATCAAGCAGCCAAGCCCGGAAGCGGGATGGAAGCTCCCCCATGCTACGCTCGATTTCCAATTCGCAATCCCCGCACTCTTATCGAAAACAACTAGGTAAAACACGTGCCTGGAGTGGGGCTGAACCCTCCGCTACCCGCTCCACCGCGCCGAAATATACCGACGCCTAAACCCGCACTTTAGGGTAATCGGACCAGATGGCAATTGCGATGATGCTACAATTAGAAAAAAGGGCGTGAGTTGTCGGAATTTGCCGAGATGACCTAAAAATATAGCATCATGCGGAGCACATCCGATACTTGCATGTATTCTCGCCACATACTTCAGGAACTACCCTGTATCGCGCTGCAGCGTGGAAAATCATTCATAGATTAACCTTGCCTGACCCCAAGATATTGTTGCGTAAGTTAGCAACTCTCTCTTAGGTTGTTGCTTGGCGCATGACTTCACGCAGAACCTCGCACGTTTTCTCGACATGCTCGGGCGCGAGCGAAGGATGCACGAGGAACGCCAAGCTGGTCTCGCCCAGCTCCCGGGCGATGGGTAGCCGTTCAGCGGGACGCCACGGCGTGCCGTCGAAGGCCTTTTCGAGATAGATCTCGCTGCACGACCCTACGAAGCAGGGCACGTCCTTTGCGCGGATCTCGTGGATGATGCGGTCGCGCGTCCAGCCGGCAGCGAGCGCCTGCGGCTCCACGAATACATAGCACCGGTAGCATGCGTGCTCCGCCCACTGCGGAACGTCGGGGACTCTCACTCCATTGAGCCCGCGCGCCGCTCTCCAAATGGTCTCCGAGTTGCGCCGCCGCGCGGCGCTCCACTCGGGCATCCTCTTGAGTTGCAGGCGCCCAATGACGGCTTGCATCTCAAGCATGCGGGCATTGGTGCCGAACGTGTCATGCACCCAGCGAAAGGTGGCCTGCGGCTCGTGCACCTTCATCGCCGCCTGGTTCTTTCCGTGATCCTTGTAGGACCACATCCGGTTCCAGAGGTCCTCGTCGCTGGTGGTAATCATTCCACCTTCGCCGCCGGTGGTGATGATCTTGTCCTGGCAGAACGACCACGACCCGATATGCCCGATGGAGCCCACCGGGCGCCCTTTGTAGCGGGCTCCGTGGGCCTGCGCGCAGTCCTCGATGACAAAAATGCCATGCTGGCCCGCGAGGGCCATGATCGGATCCATGTCACACGGCAATCCACCGAGGTGGACGGGAATGATCGCTTTCGTGCGAGACGTGATGCGCTCGGCAATCGTGGCCGCGGTGAGGTTCTGCGTCTCCCGATCGATCTCGGCAAAGACAGGCGTCGCCCCAAGGGCGACCACGCACGAGGCCGAGGCCATAAACGAGCGTGGCGTAACGATCACCTCGTCGCCGGGACCTACTTCGAGCGCTCTCAGAGCGATCTCGAGCGCTACCGTGCCATTGGCCAGCGCGATCGAGAACTCCGTTCCAGACCATGCAGCAAACTCGCGCTCGAAAAGACGCCCCTCCTCTCCCGTCCAGTAGTTGACGCGGTTGGAGCGCAGCACGCGCGATACGGCCTCAACTTCCTCTTCGGAGAAGGATGGCCAAGGTGCGAAGGATGTGTTGAGCACGTTCTTTTATCCGCTAAGCGTGTTTTTCAAGACGACGCGCGGGCACACCGGCATAAGTGCCCGCGACCGTCAGATCCGCGACGACGGCCGCGCCGACGCCCACCATCACATCATCGCCGATGGTGATGCCCTGCCGCACCGAGCAGCCCGTTCCAAGCCAGGCTCTTTCCCCAACCGTCACGCCACCCGAGAGCGTCGTGCCGGGGGCGATATGGGCGGCGGAGCCGATGATACAGTCGTGGTCGATACGGGCCCCGGTGTTGACGATGGCAGCGTCGCCGATCTTTGCTCCCACGTTGATGACAGCGCCGGCTGCGACGAGCACGCCTTCGCCGACGCTCGCTCTGCGGCTGACGACAGCAGAAGGATGAACGATCGAGCAGGTCCGGTATCCGGCCTCCCGAAGCCGCCGGAACAACTGCTGACGTTTTGCTCCGTTGCCCACGGCAGCAATCGCGTTCGGCCAGCTCGCGGCCAACTGCTCGATCAGCGACAGCGGACCTAAGACAGGAAAGCCGATGACAGGTGTCAGCGTGTCGTGCGCGTCATCCAAGAATGCGATCTCTTCGTAGCCGCACTCCGTCGCAGCGTCAGCGACGACGCGGCCGTGGCCGCCGCAAGCCAAAACGAGGAGCGACTTCGTCATGACCGCTCCCCGGAATTGCCCGGCGCGCCGGTGAAGCGCGGCATGGTCGCTTCGCCCTCAGCCGATATGCCCGATCGCTTCAACACTTTATAAGCCGTCAGCACTAGGATCTTAACATCGAGCCAGATCGATCTATTGTCCACGTACCATACGTCCAGCGCAAACTTCTCGTCCCACGACAGCGCATTTCTACCGTTGACCTGCGCCCACCCCGTGACGCCGGGGCGAACCTCGTGACGGCGCGCCTGTTCGGGCGAGTAGAGGGGCAGATACTCCATCAGCAGGGGGCGGGGGCCTACGAGGCTCATGTCTCCCTTAAGAACGTTGAACAGCTCAGGAAGCTCATCGAGGCTGGTCGAGCGCAGAAAGCCGCCAAAGGGTGTGAGCCGCTCGCTGTCCGGCAGCGGATTTCCCGCGGCATCGCGCGCGTCTCGCATGGTCCGGAACTTCACCATCATGAAGGGCCGGCCATCCCGACCGGGCCGGATCTGGCGAAAGAGGACGGGACTGCCGAGCCGGGACCGAACCAGCGCGGCCAGCAGGATCAGGAACGGCGCCAGGAGGACGAGCATGCTCGCCGACACAACGATGTCGAGCAGACGTTTCATGCAGCGCGCCTACATTCGTCCAAAGCCGAAGCCAGCCGCTTCGCCAGCAGGCTCATATCATAGTTGGCCTCAAGATGGTCGCGCGCGCGTTGGCCCATCTCAGCGCGGCGCTCCGGCGCAAGCGAGGCCATCTCCAGGATGGCCGCGGCGAGCGCCTCCGGATTTTCTGGCGGAACCGTGAAGCCCGCACCTGCCTCGGCTATGGGATTGTTGGCCGCGTCGATGCTGATGATCGTCGGCCGTCCCGCTGCCATGTAGTCGAAAATCTTGTTCATGCTCACGCCGAACCGATAGAGAAGCGGCAAATCTCTTACGCAAATGACGAATGCGTCGGCCTGAGCCGCGCGTGCCGGGATCTCGGACTTGGCGACCGGATCCTCGAAAATCACGTTTCCTAGCGCGAGATCCTTCGCCATTGCCATCAGCGACGGCTTCAACGGACCGTGACCGATGAGGCGAAGCGCGACGTTGCGGCCTCTTGGATCAGCCTGAACGATCCGCATCGCAGCGAGCAGATTGTCGAGCCCGTTGGCTCCACCGTGGGCGCCCAGATACATCAGGGTGAACGACTGCGAAGCCGTGGGCGGGACCGGACTTGGAAACTGATCGAGATCGACCCCGTTCGGGATCCATACAATCCTCTCGGACGGGATACCGAGCGGCTCGATATAGTCGCCCGCTTTGGGGAGCAGGACGATGATGCGCTTGGCGCTCCGATAGAGCGACCGCTCCAGCCAGCGAAGCGCGAAGGCCGCAGGATGGGTGGATGAAATGCGTCCCATGTCGATCAGCGTCTGTGGCCAAAGATCGCGAACCTCGAAAATGAATGGCACGCCATAGCGCCTAGCCAGCTTGCGGCCGGCCCAGGCGGCGAGAGGATGGACGCTCGAACCGATGATCGCATCTGGGGGCGCCAAGCCAGCAAGATTTTCTCGCGCCAGCACGGCACGCGTATAGTCCAGCATGTTCCGGATACGGTCCGCGCCGTTGCCAGAATATCCGCCCGTACGCAGCCAGAGGAATGACACCTCCCCGATCCGCTCAATTTTCTTCGCTTCGCCATCGGCTAGCCTTTGCCGGCCTGTGCCGTGCTCGGTGCTGGCGGCGAGAATGGTGGCCTTCCAGCCATGGGCGGGAAGGTGTTTGGCAAGCGAGAAATGACGTGTGCCGCCCGCACCGCCTGGCTCCAGCGCATAATGATTGAGAATCCAGACGTGCTTCATGCCAGTCCTGAATACGGGTGGACACGCGGATGCCACGTGGCAGGAAAGGGCGCGTTTCCCTCACCCCCCCTACAATGACGGCCCGCACCAGCGCAAGGCACTCTTGAGGCGTGCCGCATGCGGAGGCAACGCCGATCGCACCGAAGCGGCGCGGTCAATTCTTGTCGCGGCCTTCGGGAAGGCTCCCTGTAGCCCTTGCCTTGAGCACGGAGGCGAAATGCTCGTGCAGCAGAACCGCGTAGCCCGCCGCGAGATGCTCGCTATCCCGATACACGATCTTTCCGTCGATTGCGGCGGGGCAATTGTCTCGCGTGCAAAGCGCGTCGGAAAGATCGAGGATCGAATAACGTTCCGTCGTCTCATCCAAAACAGGGCTGCTCATGCCCGCCAGGGCCTCGCCGCGCGCGCGGACGCATGACGCCCAGCGCCCGCCGCTCAAGCAATCCTTGTAGCTCGTGTACATCTGGGGGGTGTCACGCAATTCCACGATCGGAATTCCGGCCTTGACGAGGCGATTGGTGGTCGCGACGAACCCATCGTGCCAGAGCTTCTCGGCCGTCTTGCGATCCGCGGCGCCTTTCTGTCGCGCATCGTAGATCCAGCCGTAGTAGCGCGAGGAATGCGCCAGTATCAACAGATCGGGCGGGTTTGCGATCAGTTCGCCGAGACGCTTCTCTCGCCACGCCGTGCATTCCTCGTAAACAACGCGCTTCGGCGGATACCAGATCGTCACGGCGGCGGACGGACATCCCGTCTTCGACCACGCGTCGATCTGCCAGCCAGCAGTCTCGGCCGCCTTGACGAGCGGCGTGAACCATTGTGCCGCATGGCTGTCACCGAACAGCACGACCCGCGGCCCGCCCAAGCGTCCAAAGCGACAATCGGGATGCTCGATGTCCTTGTAGTCTCCGTGGCAGCCATTGCGATAGTTCGGCCCCAAATCGGCGGTCGCCTCGGCGATCTGAGCTGTGATGGCGGGGTTGGAGCGGCCCGGGAGCGCCTTTGCGCCGAAGCCGACGCCAACGACCAGGGCGATACCGGCGAGTCCAGCCGCAAGCGTGCGGAGCACATTGGCGCGGCGTAGCTCGAGACGATGGATCGGTCTCTCGACGCCCACGTAAGCGGCCCACGCCAAGAGGAACGTCAGCGGCAGGCCGACCAGAATTTTCAAGCTTTCCGACGCGGGATAGAGCGCCGCGAGAAACACCGCAACGGGCCAATGCCAGAGATAGAGGCTGTAGGACATGTCGCCGATGCGAACCATCGGCGGGAGCGTCAGAAGACGGCCGATCGTTGCAGCAAAGGGCCGCGCATCGACCCCCGCGATGAGTGCGACGGTTCCGAGCGTCGGAGCGAGGGCCCATACGCCGGGATAGCTCATATCCTCGCTGAGAAACGCGAAGCTGATAGCGACCGCTATGGTTCCGAGCAGGGCGCAAGCGGCGCGGAGATTTTCCGGGATCGCCGCGCGACGCTCGAAAAGCAGGCCTGTCACGCCGCCAACGGCAAGCTGCCATGCGCGATATTGCGGATGAAAGAACGCCCGTGGCTGGGAGTACTCGATGACAATCAGGGCGGCCGCCAGAGACACCACCGCTATGAGTGCGAGAAGCCCCAGCATGGCCGCGCGCGGATTGCGAGGGCGCCACCAGACCACGGCAGTCACCAGAAGGGGAAGAGCCAGATAGAACTGCTCCTCCACCGAGAGTGACCAATAGTGGAGCAAGGGACTGGGCGGATCGTCGAGGTGGAAATAGTCGATAGACCGGGCCGCGAAATGGAAGTTCGCGAAGAAGGCGGCCGCCGAATACCCATCACTGAACAGCGCGTTCAACCGATACGACGGCAGGAGAAGAACGGCCGCTATCTGAACGGCGAGAATGACCAGCAGAGCGTTCGGCAACAAACGCTTCGCGCGGTTGGCCCAGAACGTGAGCAGGTTCAGCCGGCCATGCTCTTCAAGGTCGCGCATGAGGAGGCGGCAAATGAAGAAGCCGGAAAGCACGAAAAAGATGTCGACGCCGACGAAGCCTCCCGGCACGCCAGCGATGCCGAAATGGAAAGCGATCACAGCGAGGACGGCGACCGCGCGCAGACCTTGCAGATCGCTGCGTCTGCGGTGGGACAGGCCACCTTCAGCCGGGTGCTGGATCGTGGCTGTGGACGCTCCCCCGTTCATTCAGTTCCTGTGCTCGTCCGTTTCCACCAACACGAGCGTGCTCCCATCGACGACACGGTACTTTTCGCCCGTTCTTGGGCAAATCAGTGTCTCGTCGAGAATTTCGCCGGCTCGCGACACCCAGCCGATGCGACGAGCCGGCACCCCCGCCATGAGCGCGAAGGCCGGAACGGGTTTCGTCACCACCGCGCCGGCCGCAATCAAACAATAGCGGCCCAGCTCATTGCCGCACACGATCGTTGCATTGGCCCCGATCGTCGCACCGCGGCGAACGCGTGTGGGGCGGAACTCATCCTTGCGCTCGACCTCGGCACGCGGGTTCAAAACGTTGGTGAAAACGCAGGACGGCCCGCAGAACACGCCATCCTCCAGCTCGACGCCCTTGTACAAGGCGACGTTATTCTGGATCTTGCAATTGTCCCCCACCGGTACATCCGGGCCGATCATGACATTCTGGCCGATCGAGCAGTTCGCGCCGATGCGGCTGCCGGGCAGGATGTGCGCGAAATGCCATATCTTCGTCCCAGCGCCCACTTCGACGCCGTCATCGACATAGGCACTTTCGTGCACAAAGGGCGGCTTAGTCATGGCGTCGGCGCTCCTGCTGCACGGCTGGCCGGCGCAGGTTCTTTAGACGGCGGGCAATCGCCTATCAACACAGCCGTCCATTTCATCCTGCCCACGCACTCCGATCCCAATACCATAGATGTCTCGCCTGTCAGCCAGCGGATGAAAGGGCCGCATAGAGCGCAAGGAGCTTTTTCTCCTCGACGTTCCAATTGTAGCGTTCTTGCACGGCGCGGCGGCCGTTCTCCCCCATGCGCCTTGCAAGATCCGGTTTTTCCACAAGTTGATCGATTGCATCGGCGATCGCCTGCGGGTCGAGCGGATCGACACACACACCACAGTCGTTGCCCCGCACAACTTCGCGCCACGGAGGAAAGTCTGACGCGATGACCGGCAGGCCGGCCGACATGTATTCGAACATTTTGACTGGAAGGGAATCTAGATACGCGCGCGTTGGATGAAGCGTCACGATGCCCGCCATCGAACGACCCAGGACAGCTTTGACTTCCGAGCGAGAGAGGAAGCCCAGCTCATTGACCTTCTGCCAAGCTGGCAATTTTTCGAGCTCAGCCTTCGTCGCACTCGCCTCGAACTTCCCTCCCAGATTGAGCCGCGCACCGGATCTGGATAGCCCCATCGCAGCCACCACCTCCTTAATGCCGCGGATCGCCGAGATGCCACCGATGTAGCAGACTTCTCTTTGTTTTCCGGCCCATGGGCTTTCTCCCTGGAGTTCTCCGAGAATGGGAAAATTATTGACGTCTATCGTCTCAATTCCCTTCGCTACGAACTTGTCGCGGATCACCGGAGTAGCAGCGATAACGGAATCCAGCCGGCGGCACGCAAGGCTTTCGAACGCTGACATCGACCCCGAGATCGAACGCCGAAGGAGAGGATGAAGATAGGGCTTCGAGAGAATTTGAACCGGCACGTCCTCATGAGAGTCGAAGATGACGCGCTTGCCTTTGCGCTTCAGCGCCAGCCCCGCTGGAAGCAGCTCCGGATCGTGAAACTGGTAGATATCCGCATCGATCTTGAGAGCTTGCTTCAGAACCCGCCGGGTCGCGCCAAGCATTCGATCGACGCGGTCTTTGGGCTTGCCAACATCATAGATAGAGACGCCCTCACGCTCCGCATCCCCTTCCCCGTCGGCCACGACAAGCGAAACCCTGTAGCCGGCCGCAGCAAGGCTTCTGCATTGCTTCACAAAAATTCGGGTATCAAACCGAGGGTGAGCAGATGTGAGATGGGCAACACTAACCACTTGCGATACCTCCGATCTGCGTCCACCTCCCCCTCCCGTGGCCATGTCGTCTTACGAGGACCGCCCCCGGCAAGTCGATACATTTTTTCTGCGCGCACTCTATTCACAAGGTTCGCACAAGCCCACCGACACTAGGCTTAAAGCTCCTGCCTGAAACTTCTGCGTCGTCGGAGACTCAAATGAGAACTACCTCGTTCACCGGGCGACATGATAGTTACTGGCCCAGCTTTCTACTCGGCGCCTTTTGTTCATTTGGCATCTTCATCGGCCTCTTCGGAAGAGTTTTCGATTTTTCTAGCGGGTTGCTGGGGGTCGCGACTGTCCCCGCGAGTGCTATCATTTTATTTATTGCTGGTCGCGGAAGCGTCACACGCTGGGCAACGTGGACACCATTGATCGCAGCGATTGCGATTAGCTTGCTGGCAGCGGCACAAGCCTCAGATTCGCAATGGCAATTTGCTTTGTCTCTGAGTGAGTGGGCACTGCGCGATGCAAGCTATTATGATTCTAAGCTGTTGATGCTTGGGGTGACCATTGTTCCTCAATTGGCCCTCACCGCGATTGCTATGCTTGCAGCTGACAAAGATGCAATGATTGATGGTGTGTTACTTGCGCTTGCAGGCATTGCAGCCATTGCCGCATCTCGAGTGTTAGTTGATTATGGCTCGACCCTATTGCGCACTGAGTTTTTGGTGGCGCGGGAGTTCTACAGAGAAACAGCGCGTGGCTATTCTCTCGTCAGCTACGGCACTCTGATGGCTCTGGGCTCTATCGCCGCCCTGCGATTCCGGCTTGGGTGGGCGCTTTCATCTGTCCTCTTGTTCATGACTGCACTACTTAGTCGCCGCACAGAAACAATAGCGCTAGTCGGCGTAATTGTTACATTTGCCGCAATTAGCGGTTACAAATCTAGAGGCTCCGCCCGGTTTATTGGAGTGCTCGCGCTTTCTGCTTTTCTTTTTATAGCGCTTCATAACGGCCACAACCTTCACTATTTTGGAAGTTTAACTTATAGCTTTCAAGAGCGCATAGGTATACTCAGGTCGAGCAATAAGGAAAGCACACCGGCAAACATATCCTCTCCGAAACAGATGAAATTATCCGCAGCGGCACCGGCCGAAGCGGCATCGGCAGATAAATCGCAAGACTTTTCTGCGTCCCCCAGCAAGAATTTATCGACTGACAGAGATGCTACAAGCAATCTGTTTAGCCCACTCTTGGGAAAAGGGCTTGGGTCATTCCAAAACCTAACCACCTCGAATTTGTCATATCCTCACAACATTCTAGTGGAAACGTTTCTCGAACTTGGCCCGATTGCGAGTGTCTTCACGGCAGTAATTTATCTAACCCCGCTGCTTGCCTTTAGCGCACCCCTGTTCCGAGGATATATGGCGTTGAGGCCGATGCTACTGACGGGATCGATTTTTCTCGCGATGATTATCTCCTTGAAAGCAGCCGACATCACCGCCATAGGGCGATCCATGTTCATCTCCAGCTTGACCTTGGTTTGTCTTTTTTCGCACGAACGTTGCATTTTTAGAGTCCGAAATTCCCAGCACCGCGACGATGGTGATGAGTGCGCCGTGAGTTGTCAAAGTGGTAACTAGATCGGACGCAGTTGCAAACGTATAGATTGGCATCGACAATGCAGCAGTTGCGAACGTAATTCCGTTCCCCCCTTGAGCCATTCTAGCAACGATAAGAAATCCACCCAACGCAACTGAATGAGCTATCACCCCCAAAATACCGGCATTCGCCAAACCCATCCCTATAAATCCGCTATTGGCGGCCATTTGCGCGTTGTTGAATGCTTCTCGGCCAATTAAGTTTGCCGGCAATAACTCGAAAGGTGACGCAATCAAACCAAGCGTAATTCGGCTATATGACCACCAATAGTAACTTTCCGTTTCTAAAAAATATCTCTGATAATACCAATTCAAAACCGATGGAGCCATGAGAGCACGCTCCAGAAACACCGCCGAAAGCCAACGCGGCTCTCTATCCAAAACCTTCATCCCATGAAGGAAGAACATGCGATCAATCAACGACAACGCTACAATGATGAGCAAGAGACTGCACAAAGCGACCACGGGCCGACGGCGGCTACTGAGAAACCATACTCCGATTGAAAAAAAAGGATAAAAAGCAGGAGCCTTGTGAGCGGTCAAGGCGAACATCAAAATGCCAGCAACGATTGTAATCACGACTTTCGACCAACTGTTCGCGTAAAGCGCTAGCACTGTTGCTAGCGGAATCAACGAGTGACTAACAATCGCTCTAGCGTACTCCATCCACGACGGAACATTGGCAGCAATTTCCCGCCGAAGCTCGTAGACGCGAAATAGATCAAAACTAATGTACTTCCCAGCAAAATAGATCTGCGCCGCCATATACGCCGCAATAAATATAATTATAACAAAAAATGCGTGGTTGCTTCGTACAAGCGGCTGGTACCAGCTAGAATTAGATAGCATACGGGATGTCGCAATAGCTATTAAAAGCGCTCCGACACATATCGCACCGTACGATAGGGGCAGCCCCGCCCAAGCCATCAACGCCAATGAAGGCACTATTAGCGTCGCGATGACGATGTGAACTAAAAGTCGGTCAGCTCGATCTGGCAGCCCCGCGATAGCGCTGATCGAGACAATCGCCAGTGCCGCAAAGCCAACCTTCCATAACTCAATCTCTGGCCGTATGTAGTAAATTCCGACAGGATAGGCTACGGTGAGAGTTGCTAGGAGGGCAACAAAGCAAACCGTGTGCGCGAGCGGGGGGATGATGCTGTTTGGATTCATAGGCATTTACATAGCTCGGCTTGGAAATGGAACGAAAGGGAGGAACGGCCATACGCACTTCTTTTTATAACCTATTGCGAAGCGATGGGGCGATAAATTTAGCCGGACTAATCTTCGCTTCACTGCCTCCGCTTCTAGTGATCCCCATTCTGTCGCGTCTGTTTAGCCCTTCCGTATTCGGCCTTTTCGGCACTGCCTTTGCCGCAGCGTCGATTGCTATGATATTCATGACTGGCCGATACGAAACCGCGATCGTAGTTCCCAAAGACGACCGGGTGGCCGCTAGCATCGCATTATCCGGAGCACTCGTCGCGACAGCTTCCGCATTAGGGGGAATTATAACCGCGCTAATCGCAAACTATATTATAGGTGGTATCCAATTGTATCTTGCCTTTGCAACAATTGGCATGGCTTATCTTGGGGCTATTTCACAGATAGCCGTAAACAGCGCGGTCAGAGTTGGCAACTTCCGTGCCCTGGCGTTGGGCCGATCAATTGGCGCAACGGCGCAAGCTGCCCTTAGCGTGGGCGCTGGCACACTCGAGCTCGGAGCATCGGGCTTACTCGCAGCCTTCTCTCTTAGTTATCTTCTAACCGCTTCATTTCTGTTTGCTTCCCTGGCTCCCAGGTTTCGAGAAATGGTGACCAGTTTGACCACCCTGGACATAAAGGCGGCGGCCGTGACATATCGGAAATATCCTCTTTTTAATGTTCCCTCTGAAATTGCCAACTCGCTCGCCAATCATCTTCCTGTACTGTTTTTTACTTCCGCCTTTGGGCCAGCGGCTGCAGGTTACCTAACAATGTTCAATAGGGTGTGGGCAGGCTCTGCGATCATCTCGAAGGGTGTCGGCGAAATATTTCGTTATCGTGCCGCGGCGGAGATGCATCGAACGGGGTCATTTTCTTCGACATTCATCAAGACGGCCGCCCCGCTCTCGGTTGTGGCAACTCTCGGTGCCTTTGTTCTAGTGGTTTCGGGTCCGGGTATATTTGAGTTCTTACTTGGATCAGCGTGGCGACACGCAGGAGAGTATGCGCAAATTCTAGCTCCGTTCGTGGCGATTCAATTGGTCGCTTCGACTATGAGCTCCGCATTTTACGTCTCTGAGAGGCTAAGGCCGATGATGATGTGGCAGTTCGGCCTCCTCTTAGCCCAAATATTCTCGCTGTGGATAGGTACTGCATCCGGCGTTCCAAGAAACGCCCTTATGTTGCTTGCTGCCAGTGGGTTCATCATGTACGGCGCTTATCTACTGCTGTCATACTGTGTGGCTAGTGCGCCGGCCGAATCGGCTCGGGCTGTGCGAAGATCCCCCCCATCTGCGTCGTCGAAGGAAAACTAGAATCGTCAAATAGACGCCGATGTTGGAGACCGCCTCGCAAATGAGGTGATCTCTTGCGCGACTCATTGGTGCGGACCTGTAGATATCTAGCCTCTCAGTTGGCACCAGAGATAGCTGCAGCCAGTTACACCCAAGTCGCAAAATATCTATTTGACTTGGTTGATTTTACCGTCGATGTGCAGGCGGGAGAGGTATCGGAAACCGCGCATGATTGCAATTGTCGACCATGGCTATGCGAACATACGGTCGGTCGACCGAATGCTCCGGCGCCTCAACCAGATTCCCGTCGTTGCCGAGCGCCCTTCCGACCTCAAGCGCGCAAGCAAAATCATCCTGCCCGGCATCGGCGCTTTCGACGGACCAATGCGCCGCCTGCGCGAGCTCGGCTTCATCGACGCGCTCCATGAACATGCGATCGTGCGCCAACGTCCGATCCTCGGGATCTGCGTGGGTATGCAGATCATGACGCGGCGTAGCGAGGAAGGCGAGGCTGCGGGTCTCGGCTGGATCGAGGGAGAATGCCGGCGCTTCAGGCCGCCGGCGGAAGCCAAGCTGCGCGTACCCCACATGGGCTGGAACAAAGTCGCAATCGCGCCCGATGCCAAGCTGTTCGCGGCCTTCGGCAAGGAAGCGAAGTACTATTTCGTTCACTCCTACTATGTGGCCCTCGACGACAAGTCCTTGAACGCCGCAACCTGCTCCTACGGGGCCGATTTCTGCGCATCATTCCAGAAGGGCAATATTTTTGGCGTGCAGTTCCATCCGGAAAAGAGCCACCGCTTCGGCCTCGGGCTCCTGAAGGCATTCGCGGAGCTCTGACACATGCTGCTGACCCGCACCATTCCGGTCCTGCTGCTGCACGGGCACGGACTGAACAAGACCCGGCAATTCGACTACTGGAAGTACCTCGGAGATCCGGTCAACGCCGTCCGTATCTTCAACGAGAAGGAAGTCGACGAGCTGATCGTGCTCGACATCGATGCTTCACGTGAGGGCTTTGGTCCGCGCATCAAGGAGATTGTCGAGCTTGCCGGCGAATGCTTCATGCCGATGTGCTACGGCGGGGGCATCACGGACCTCGAGCAGATCAAGCGCTTGCTCAGCGAGGGCATCGAGAAGGTGTCGCTGAATACCGCCGTGCACACCACGCCGAGCCTCGTGGAGAAGGCCGCTCGCGACTTCGGCTCGCAAAGCATCGTGGTTTCGATCGACGTGCGGCGCAACGCGGACGGACGCTATTCCGTCTTCTCCAATTGCGGCCGGAAAGACCGCGGCATCGATCCCGTCGCATTCGCCGTTCAGGCCAAGAACCTCGGCGCCGGCGAGATCATGCTGTACGACATCGACCGCGACGGAATGAAAAACGGATACAATCTCGAGCTGATCAAAGCCGTTTCCGATGCGGTCGACATTCCCGTCATCGCCTGCGGCGGCGCCGGGCGCCTCGAGCATCTCAGCGAAGCCATCTCGGCTGGCGCTCATGCCGTTGCGGCGGGCTCGCTGTTTGTCCTGATCGGCCGGCTCGACGCCGTGCTCATCTCCTATCCTCCGCAAGCCGAACTCGAAAAACTCTACGCTGGCTCGGGGGTTTTCGCATGAACGCCGAAGCGCCGCGGCCGTATCAGATTTGCACCCGCTGCATCATGGATACGAGCGATCCCGAGATCACCTTCGACGAGAAGGGCGAGTGCAATCATTGCCGGCGCGTGACCGAGCAGATCGTCGGCAAGCGCTGGTTTCCTCACGACGGCCGAGCCAAGCTCGATGCAATCGTCGCTCAGATCAAGCGCGACGGCGCGCATAAGGATTATGACTGCCTCATCGGCCTGAGCGGCGGTGTGGACAGCTCCTATCTCGCGTACGTGGTGGTTCGAGAGCTGGGTCTGCGGCCACTCGCCGTTCATGTGGACGCGGGCTGGAACTCGGAAATCGCCGTTCACAACATCGAACAGATCGTCCGGAAGCTCGACATCGATCTCTATACTGAAGTGGTCGACTGGGAAGAGGTTCAGGATCTCCAGCGCGCCTATTTCAGGGCCGGCGTCGCGAACCAAGACGTGCCGCAGGATCACGTCTTCTTCGCGGTCCTCTACGAGCTCACCATCCGCAAGGATATCGGGTACTTCCTTACGGGCGGCAACTTCGCGACCGAGTCGATCCTTCCGTCGGCGTGGGGCTACAATGCCTCGGATGCGACCAACCTCAACGCGATACACCGCGCGTTCGGAGAGCGTCCTCTCGCCACGTACAAGAGGATGAGCTTCTTCAAGAACTACGTGCTGAATACCTACGTGCATAAGCTGCAGCGCATCCGGCCGCTCGACTATCTTCCCTACGAGCGCGATACGGCCATTGCCTTCATCGAGCGCGAGCTCGGCTGGAAGAACTACGGCGACAAGCACCACGAATCCCGTTGGACGCGCTGGTTCCAGGCGCACTACCTTCCCACGAAGTTCGGCTTCGACAAGCGGCGCGCTCACCTCGCGAGCATGGTGGTGGCAGGCGAGCTTACACGCGAAGAGGCGCTCAAGCGGATGACCGAGCCCCTCTACGATCCGCAGCAACTCAAGGTGGACGAAGATTTCGTCATCAAGAAGCTCGGCATCAGCGAAAACGAGTTCCGCAGCATCATGGCCGCCCCGCCGCGCCACTACTCCGAGTTTGCGAACGACGAGTGGATCTTCAACGTGACCAGGAAAGTGCGCAACTTTCTGGGCCTGCGGCGAAGATAATGTCTTCGGACGCTACCTACGAGGTCCCCTAACGGCAGCTCCCGTGCTCTCGCAGGCCTTGCATCATGCCTGCGATCGGGAATAGTCCAAAGGGCGAACCGCCGACCTAGTCAGGGATCCCTCGATGCCCAGCAGGACTGCTACGGAATGTCGTTGCGGTGATTGCAAATAGATGACGTGAAGCAGAGGATTTTTAGATGTCAAACGAAGCGGGCACGATCTACCGCGAACGCTGGCATCTCCCGATTATCTACGCTTTCAGCGTTGTCATGATACTCGGCTTGCATTCGATCTACTACCCGCTGCATGTCGTCTATGCATCAGGTCTACCGAAACACATCACTGTCGTAGCAAATGCTGGGTTAGCAGCCATTCTGCTCGCAACAATCACTGCAAGCCAACCCCGACGGTTAGCAAATTCAGCCTTCACCCTTCTTCTTTGGCTGCCATTCTTCACCTATCTAATCATTCACTATCTTCTGCTTCCGTCACCCTATAGTGACGCAGCGAAACTCGAGAAAATTACCATCTCGTTTGGACTTGCAGCAGTTTTGGGCGGACTGCTTGCAGCCGACAACAAGTCGGCGATTCGCGCCGTTTCATTCGTGTCCGCCCCTTTCGTTCTGTTTGGAGCGATCGCGTTGGCTAGAGGCGATATTGCTCTCGGAACGGACACCTTTCAGAATATTTTCTCGAGCCTGGATAACGAGCGAGCACCTTACCAGACGATAAATCTGTTTATCGGATTATTCGCGGTGTCAATTTCCGCTCTCTTTCTCGACCGCTCGCTCTTACGAATTATATTAGTCTCAGCCGTAATTTCCGGGTGCATTTTTATTCAGATCGTGGTCGGAGGACGCGGTGCGATCGTTGCCACCGTGATTGCATTGCTCCTTACGTTTCTGATCAGACTTGGCGCTTGGAAGTCCCTGCTGATCGCCACAGTTGGAGGCATTGCTGCCGCATTCGCCTTGATGGCTTTGGATATTGATCTCACTCGAGCTACGGCGATCTGGCGCTTCGAGGACGTCTTGATCTGGGATGCGACCGATCCCTCAATGCGCCTAAGCCTGTGGACGGAAGCAGTGCAAATGTGGCTCCGTCATCCTCTATGGGGCGCCGGAACCGACGCCTTCATCGCCTCGCGGGGCGACCAGATATATGTTCACAATTTCATTCTCGAGATTCTAGCTGAATATGGCTTGCTCGGATTGGTCCTCTTCCTAGCGCCCTTTATTATTTTGATCGCTCGCCGGGACAGGGCGAACGCAGCCAACAATCATCTCATTATTCTGTCGATATTTTTCGTCGTCTGCTTTGCATTTTCCGGCGAGATAAAAGACCTCGCTCCCCTCGTCTTCACGATGGCGCTGGTGAGAGCTTAAGCAGCTTGACGCTATAAAAGATTAAGATCCTTGAATGCGGACCACATCCTCACCATGCAGTGATTGGCGTTTCTGCGACCACTTTTCCATCCATAGAGATTGTGATGCTCTCCGAGACAGTGAACTTAAGTGAATGGGTTCCCGTGAGCACGTCTGAATACATCGTATGGTTTGGAAGCTCCGCGCAGTAGATCGTGCCGTAGTCGTCGGCCTGCGCCCGCGTCATGAAGTTGTGGAGATCAGGATTGTACACAGTGCCGCCCATGCTCCCTGTGGCGGCGCAGACGCGGCCGCTAAAGACCGCGAGCGTGGTAATTCTCTGCGCCCACGCGCTCTCGAACAAACCGTACTTGCGAGCGGCGAATTTGAAACCGCCCTGTTCCTTATCGAGGACAATTCTTCCCGCCTTGATATCCTCATCGAAATCACCTGCTTGAAGGCGACGGAAGAGATTTCCTGATTCATAGAGATACGGCAGCCTGTCCTTACGCTCCGGATGAGTGAACAAGCGATCACGCGACGTTCGGCCGGCAAGCGTATCGTGCTGGACAATCTCGCCCCACGGATAGAGCCCAGTGAACAGAATTCCATAGGATGACACTGCCGCCTGCGCCTCTCGGTAAAGCATCCCATTGTCCGATCGCCAATCCGTAGGCAGGGTGGGGGTCATGTCCCCGTGATAAGTAAATTGCCCTCCCTCATCCAGACGCATGAAGTTACCCGAAGGGTAGAGGCCTACGAGCAGGCTTCCGTCTTGATAAGTATAGGCATAGTGCTCGTTGGCAACGCTCTCGCTATTTGAATAGCTAATCTCGGTGACTTCATTGCCTTTCAGAAGGTACAGGTTTGCATTCCCTCGATTGTTCGATCCCCCCAGAACGACACCACCTCCCCAGTTTATCCCTCCGTAGGCCTGCCCCACGCCTTCCTTCAAAAGGCTTGCCGAAAGGGGTTCGCAGGCATTCTGCACTGGGGTCAGAGGCGCAATAGATAGTCCGCTTCGGTCGACAAAATAGACATGACCGTTGTCGATCCGCGCGTAGCTGGGGAGTGCGGGAAAGGCGCCAAAGTCATACTTTGCCGACGAAAGGACATAAGCCCGACACTCCTCGCGATAGGTAACAGTCGCGAGCTTTCCCTCAGCACCAAACCGCTGCCACTGAATTGGCGAGTTGGCCAACCTGGGAAACGCCTCGGCAAGAGGAATCCATCTGCCGTTGACGAAGGCCTGTCGAGATCGCTCTTCGATCAAAGTGCCCTTGAAATTCGCGATCTGCGCTTGACTCAAAATTGCACTGGGGGTGGGAATGCGCTCCCATTTCAGATCGATCGGCTTCGATGGGTCGCGACACCAGAACTCAAGCTGGTTCTCGTTAGTGGGGATGCGCGTCGCCACGGACGAAACAAACGAGGCGGAGCAAATGAGGTTGGCCACCTTCTTTGTAAAAAGTGGTGGCCGATAGACTTCGAAGCTCTCTGGAGCAGTGTAAGGGACCTCTTCGTAGAATATCGGCTGACTTCCTGCGCTACTCGTGCCAGCTAGCACCACTGAAAGAGCCAGCGCCCTGAGACCATATCCCTTTGTCCGAGTGATAATTTCCGACCTCATCCTGCGCGAAGTCCCCAGATTCTCGCCCAAATCTCCGCTTTGAGCGCGAGCAACGGCATCCTCACACACATGAGTAGCAACCCATTGCTTGCGTGAAGCTAGCGCCACACCGATGGAAGGATAGGCAAGTAACGAGCAGAAGCTCTGAAGCGTCAACAACGTGCGCACAGTGTACTGATGCCTTCCCTAATGCAGTGGGGGAAGTGTTCAGAATTAAACTTCCACCCCCCGAACTCTCCCCGCACGCGTACGCAACCCCAAATCTACCCGGCGCACCATCGCAAAAGGCGCCCTATCCCCATGTAAATTAAACGGATGGTTGGGAATTTTTTGATTGTTGCAGCGCTGCTCAACGTGCGATCCGCGCAAAATGCGCGCCGCGACCAAACCGCTTGCAATCCCGACAGCGACTGCGCTATCTCGTTCGTTAACGGCCGGTCGTCCCGTTCCAAAAGATCAACTGTTAGGCGGACAAATTCGTGACAGCATTGTTCACGTCGACTGGGATTTCCGGCAAGACCGATCCCGTGCGACTGCTTGTTCTTTTGTGGGGCAAGCGTTTTATTATTATTGCCGTCGCTATACTGTTCAGCATCCTGGGCACTATTTTTATGCTCTCGCGACCTTTGTCCGCCGAGATAAGGACTGTCGTTGAAGTTGGGTATACTGCTGGCGGTCTCGTTGAGACGATCGATGTTGTCCGCCAAAAGATCAACGACATTTACTCAGTGGCAGCTGAAGACGAAATTCGCGCTGCCTCTCCAGATAACTCGAACATCAGTCTGAACGTCCGCCCGCGGATAGCCAGAAACAGCAATATTATTGTGCTCGAAAGCTCCGCGCCTCTTGGGCAGGTCGATCTGTATCGCAGCTATCACGCGAAAATATTCGAGTACATCGCCCGAGATCACAATCGTACCTTTGAACCTCTTCGCGCCGGGCTCGAGACTACGCGTGAGGAACAGCGGGCGGTGCTGAAGAAGCTAGAAGAGCGGGCAACCGTTGACCCGCTGAAGAGCCAGCTGTTGGCGCAATTAGAGGAGTTGCGCGGGCAGGAACGGGCCCTACGGGACGAGCGAATCTTCGGAGTCGCCGTAAAGACGCTGGAAGGCCAAGTCTCTGATGCGGAGAAGGCCTTGAAGGACTTGCAGGATGAGGAACGTCTCCTCGCTAAGACGCGCGCTCAGACGGATGTTTCCGTGAAGAACTACGCGGATCAGATCGAACGTCTGAAGCAGTTTTTGAATGATGCTCGCGCTCAGCGCTCGAAACTCGCTTCGAGCCCAAACGATTCCAATAATGCAATTGCAGCTTTGATCTTCGATGCCGAAAATCTACGAACGGAGATCGAACTGCAGAAGCTTGAACGGGCTCTGGTCGTGGACGCCCCCTTGGATCAGGAGAAAGCCGAAGCGGAATTGCTCAAGAACAGACGCCAGCAACCCATCCAGGAACAAGCGATTGCAAGATCAAAAGCTGAAATCCCCAAGCTTACGCTGGAACGAGAACAGAAGCTTGCTGTCGCGCGCGTTGCGATTGACAATATCCTAGCAAAGCTTGGAGAGACCGAGACCTCTCGCCTTCATGAAATCGCCGTCCAGAAGGCCAAACTTCAGGAAACTGATATTCGACTGGGCAACATTCTTGTTACGCGCGTCGTCGTGCCGCCTAGGCGGAATCAGGAAGGCGAGCACAGTCGCATGTTCTTCGCCGGTTTGGCGCTTCTTGCGGGCCTTGGGCTCGGGCTGCTCGCCGGTGTATTTGCAGTTTTCAAAGACGCGATGACCTCGCGTTCTGCTCAACGGGTTTGATCTTCGATGATGCTCAATAGTGATGTCGGCGACGTAGCGCTCATTGGTCTCGGCTATGTCGGCCTGCCCCTTGCGGTCGAGTTTGGAAAGAAGCGGAAGGTCCTCGGCTTCGACATCAATGTCGCCCGCGTGGAAGAACTGCGCAAAGGCATGGACAGGACACTCGAGGTTGACAGCGAGGAGCTGGCCAGCGCCCGGCATCTCACCT
Source organism: Hyphomicrobium zavarzinii ATCC 27496 (assembly GCF_000383415.1). Classification (GTDB taxonomy): domain Bacteria; phylum Pseudomonadota; class Alphaproteobacteria; order Rhizobiales; family Hyphomicrobiaceae; genus Hyphomicrobium_C; species Hyphomicrobium_C zavarzinii. The sequence goes on from NZ_KB911257.1 coordinate 26,098, forward strand.
TCACCAGCAACCCCGACGATCTCAAGTCGTGCAAGTTTTTCGTCGTCACGGTTCCCACTCCCATCGACGACGCGAACCGCCCCGATCTGAGCCCGCTGGTCAAGGCCTCGACGACCGTGGGCCGGGTCATGCCGAAGGGCGCGATCGTGATCTATGAGTCGACCGTCTATCCCGGCGCGACCGAAGAGGTCTGCGTTCCAGCCTTGGCGGCGGCTTCGGGGTATACGTTCAACCAGGACTTTTTCTGCGGCTACAGCCCCGAGCGCATCAACCCCGCGGACAAGCAGCACAAGCTGCCGACCATCGTGAAGGTCACGAGCGGCTCCACGCCCGAGGTGGCAGAGGTCGTCGATGCGCTCTACAAATCCATCATCACGGCCGGCACGCACAAAGCGAGCAGCATCAAGGTTGCCGAGGCCTCGAAAGTCATCGAGAACACGCAGCGCGATCTCAACATCGCGCTGATGAACGAGCTGTCCGTGGTTTTCGCGCGCGTCGGCATCGACACGGCGGAGGTGCTGCGCGCCGCCGGCACGAAGTGGAACTTCCTCAACTTTCGGCCGGGCCTCGTCGGCGGGCACTGCATCGGCGTCGATCCCTACTACCTGACGCACAAGGCGGAACAGCTCGGCTATATCCCGCAAGTCGTGCTGGCCGGACGCCGGATCAACGACAACATGGGCCGCTACGTTGCCCGCAACACCATCAAGCTCATGCTGAAGAACGGCATCGACGTGCCGCGCAGCCGGATCGGCGTCATGGGCATCACGTTCAAGGAAAACTGCCCCGACACGCGCAACTCAAAGGTTGTCGATCTCGCGCGCGAGCTCATGGAGCACGGAGCGGAGGTCATCGTCGAGGACCCGCTTGCCGATGCAGCCGAGGTGAAGCACGAGTATGGTCTCGAGCTCGGCAGCGTTTCGAGCGAGCGCCCCGTCGACGCCCTCGTCGTCGCGGTGGGCCACGACAGTTATCGCAGCATGACGCCGGAGCAGCTCAAAAGCCGGCTGCGGGGAGCAAATCCCGTGATCTCCGACGTCAAGAGCCTCTACGATCGCCATGCGCTCACCAAGCTCGGCGTTACGGTGTTCAGACTTTAATCCCGACAGGATGGCCACGATGACGTCGATCAAGGATCGCAAGGTTCGCTTCGCTCTCGTCGGGTGCGGGCGCATCGCCAACAACCACATCGGGGCGATGAAATCGCACGCGGATCGCTGCGAGCTCGTGGATGTCTGCGATGTCTCTCCCGAAGCGCTCAAGGCGGCGGCCGAGGCAACGGACGCCAAGCCGCATCAGCGCTTCACCGACATGCTCGCGAAGACCAACGCCGATTGCGTCGTGATCACCACGCCGAGCGGTCTCCATCCGCAGCAGGCCATCCAGGCGGCGCAGGCCGGCTTCAACGTGATGACCGAGAAGCCGATGGCCACGCGCTGGAACGACGGCCTGGCGATGGTGGAAGCGTGCGACAAGGCCGGCGTGAAGCTGTTCGTCGTCAAACAGAACCGCCGCAACGCGACGCTGCAGCTTCTCAAGAAGGCCATCGAGGCCCGCCGGTTCGGGCGCATCTACTCCGTTGCGATCAACGTCTTCTGGTCGCGCCCGCAGGACTACTACGACAGCGCGAAGTGGCGCGGCACGTGGGAGTTCGACGGCGGCGCCTTCATGAACCAGGCAAGCCACTACATCGATCTTCTGGATTGGCTGATCGGTCCGGTGGAGAGCGTGATGGCCTACACCGGCACCTTGGCGCGCGACATCCAGGTGGAAGATACGGGCGTGGCCGCGCTACGCTGGCGCAGCGGGGCCATGGGCACGCTCAACGTGACCATGCTGACCTATCCCAAGAATTATGAGGGCTCGATCACGATCCTCGGCGAGCAGGGCTCTGTGCGCGTGGGCGGCGTGGCCGTCAACGAGATCCAGCACTGGGAATTCGCCACGCGGACCCCCGAGGACGACGAGATCAAGCAAGCGAACTACGCCACGACCAGCGTCTACGGCTTCGGCCATCCTCTCTACTACGACAACGTCATCAGCTCGCTCAAAGGCGATGCGGAGCCGGAGACGGACGGCCGAGAGGGGCTGAAATCGCTCGAGCTGCTGATCGCGCTCTACATGTCCGCACGCGACGGCAAGCGCGTGGCGTTGCCGTTGGAATATTAGTCCGAGGGGCTTGCGAGCTCGCGGCGCATTCAATGATCGGGGCCGTCCGTGATCGGCCAAGTTTGGACAGACCCATGCAGTTCATCGATCTCAAGATCCAACAGACCGCCATCAAGGCCGATCTCGACAAGCGCATTGGCGCGGTTCTGTCTCACGGGCAGTACATCATGGGGCCGGAAGTCGCCGAGCTCGAAACGGCGCTTTCGGACTACGTGGGTACGCGACACTGCATCAGCGTCGCAAGCGGAACCGAAGCGCTTCTGATCGCCCTGATGGCGCTCAGCGTGGGACCGGGCGACGAGGTCATCACCACGCCGTTCACGTTCGTCGCGACGGTGGAAGTCATCGTGCTGCTCGGCGCGACGCCCGTGTTCGTGGATGTGGAACCCGACACGGCGAATATCGACCCTTCCGCCATCAGCGGAAAAATTACGCCGCGCACCAAGGCCATCATCCCTGTGAGCCTTTACGGCCAAGTTGCCAACATGGATGAGATCAACGCCGTGGCGGCCGCCAATGGCAATGTTCCCGTCATCGAGGATGGCGCCCAGAGCTTCGGCGCCTCGTACAAGGACCGCAAGAGCTGCGGGCTTTCGACGTTCGGCTCCACCAGCTTTTTCCCTTCGAAGCCTCTCGGCTGCTATGGCGACGGCGGAGCGCTGTTCACGAACGACGATGCGCTCGCGACGGCGGCACGCGAAATCCGAGTGCACGGGCAAAGCAAGCGCTACGTCCACACCCGCGTCGGCGTCGGCGGCCGCATGGACACGCTTCAATGCGCGATCGTGCTGGCGAAGCTGCCGCGCTTTGCGTGGGAGGTGAGTGAGCGGGCTCGCATCGGCGCTCGCTACGATGCTCTTCTTCGCGAGGCCATCGCGGGATTTGGCCCCGTTACCGCAAACGAGGTGGGCACGACTTTGTCCGCTCCGCGTTCGCTCACCGTGCGTGCCGATCGTAGCAGCGTTCACGCGCAATATACGATCCTGGTGCCGAACCGCACGGATGTCCAATCCAAGCTACAGTCGGCAGGCATTCCGACAGCGGTTCACTATCCTGTCCCGCTCAACGAGCAGCCCGCCTATCGCGACGTTTCAGCCGGAGATCCCACGCCTGTCAGCGCGTGGCTCGCCGCCCATGTGATGAGCCTTCCGATGGGGCCAGATCTCTCCGAGGCGGATCAGAACCGCGTCGTCGCTGAGCTTCGCGCCTGCTTCTAAGCAGGGCTAGCAGGCTCAAGGGCCAAGCTAAGCGCGACTGCTCGAAATCTGTGGCGCCATCAGGCCAATCAGGGTCAGCGTCGACACGACGACGATCGACTGAAACCAGTTCTGCCACATGCCATATGTCGGAGCGAGGATTGCCATGCACATCGCAAAGTGCGTGACGGCGTACGGCATGATCCTGCGAGGCAACGCACTTATCCTGCGCAAGAGCGCCAGCCCCAGTATCGCGAACGCGATCGCGCCAATGAGACCAAGCTCATACCAGATCTGTAGATAGACGTTGTGCGGATGGGCGCGCGTTTCAGCAACCACGAACAGATTGTCCGGCTTGACTTTCTCTTCCTTCGGGCGCGCCTCGTCCAGATAGCGCGTGGAGTTGGTGCCGACGCCGAGGATCGGCTTCTCCATTATGCGCTGCGCCGTGTAGTTCCATATGATGATCCGCGCTTTCGCGGACCCGAAGAGATCCGACTTCTCGTGTAAGCCCGCCGCGAACATCGCCAGCGCCAGGGGCACGATCAAGAAAACCAGCGCCGCGAATCCAGCGCCCACACCCCACAGCCCAAGCTTAGGCGCCAGAAGCGAAACGGCGAGCACGACGCTTACGCCAAGCAAGGCAAGCTGGGCAGTTTGCGACTGCGTGTAGGGATGGAAGACGATGACGATCGCGGATCCGGCAATGGCCGCGTAGCACAGCCACTTGGCAAAGCCACGGGCGTAGAGGGTCGCGGCCAGGATAGCGGGACACCACAAGAGACAGTAGACGGTCGTCGCCCGCGTTATGTAAGCGCCGGATACCTTCTGGATGACACCATTTCGAAAGGTTCCGTGCTTGGCCAGGCCCCGTTCAAGATCGGGAAAGTATTCCAAAACGAAGCGGCGAATTCCGTCCCGCGTCGCGATCTCGATGCATATGAAAATCGCACCGATCAGAAACCCGATCAGGAGTCCCTTTGCTATCGCCTCGATGGTGCTCGCATTCAGGCTTGGCAGAGCATCGGCAGCGACGACGGCGCTCAGGACCAGGGCTGCGAGAAAGGCTGCCTTTAAGAAGCCGTCCCAAGGGCTCGCGGCCCAAAGGCAGGCGACGAGACCCCACGCTATGAAGGGAACCTCGGGCCGCAACAGGTAGCGACTTGGGCTCCGGTCTTTTCCTGCGTTCCAGGAGCTCGAAAGCAGATAGACGATGCTCAGCGCCGCTGCGGCTCCGGCGAGAACAAGAGGCGCGATGCGCGGGAAAATAAAGCACGTCACGACGGCGATAGAGGAGAGTGCCGTAATCAGAGACGTGTGATCCCCCAGCCGAACAACAGAGCCACGCGCGCTCGAATCCACTTGCATTCGTGTTCTCTATTGATGGCGGCTGAACCCCGGCGCGACCTTATCAGCGGGTCATGACCAGGGAAAGAGCCTCCAATTTTCCCCGTCGGGGGGAAGCCGGGGAAAATCTAGAAATTACCGGAAGGTTTCCTTGTCGATTATAGACAGACCGCGCGATCGCCCCGCGGCTTCCCTTAACGATCATCTTTGCAGTTGCGCGCGCGTGCAGGTTCCATACAGTCCTGGCGCTGTCTCAGAAAAAAAGGGCGCGCGCTTGGAACTGCCTGTACAGGGCCCGATCCTCGTCACCGGAGTGGCCGGTTTCATTGGCTATCACGTGGCGCGCGTGCTTCTCGACCGCGGCGCGACGGTCGTGGGCGTGGACAATCTCAACGCCTATTACGATCCCGCCCTCAAGGAGGCTAGGCTCTCGCATCTCAGCGGGTATCCCAAATTTTCATTTCACAAGTTCGATCTCGCCGACCGCGAGCGCACGGCGCAGCTCTTCCGCGATGCGCGTCCCGATCTCGTCATCCATCTGGCCGCGCAAGCCGGCGTGCGCTACTCGCTCGAAAATCCACAGTCCTATATCGACTCTAATCTGGTCGCGTTCGGCAACATTCTCGAAGGCTGCCGGCACGGCGGAGTGCGCCATCTCACCTACGCGTCTTCAAGCTCAGTCTACGGCGCCAACACCCTGATGCCCTTCTCGGTGCACCACAACGTGGATCACCCGGTGAGCCTCTACGCCGCCACGAAGAAGGCGAACGAGCTGATGGCGCACAGCTACAGCCATCTCTACCGCCTGCCGACGACAGGACTGCGGTTCTTCACGGTGTATGGACCTTGGGGCCGGCCGGACATGGCGCTCTTCAAATTCACAAAGGCCATCCTCAACGGCGAGCCGATCGACGTCTACAACAACGGCCACATGCGGCGCGACTTCACCTATGTCGATGACGTGGTCGAGGGTGTGGTGCGCGTCGCGATGCGCATTGCGGCGCCTAATCCAGCCTGGTCCGGAAAGACACCCGATCCGGGTTCGAGCACGGCGCCCTACCGGATCTACAATATCGGCCGTTCCGAGCCTGTCGATCTCCTGGAGATGATCCGGGTTCTCGAGACCGCCCTCGGACGGCAGGCCGAGAAGAGATTGCTTCCTATGCAGCCGGGCGATGTGCCCGAGACCTCGGCCGACGTTGACGATCTCGAACGCGACATCGGCTATCGGCCCGAAACGCCCTTGGAGCAGGGCATCCAACAGTTCGTCACGTGGTACCGAGCATATTACGAAGTGTAGGACGGGATCGCGGTGAAGGGGCAGCAGAGCCCATTTCACGGGCGCTGCGATAGTGTTTCACAACTCCGCACCCGACCTTGACAGGGTTGGAGCGGGGTGATCAGTAACGGCCTGGGCCGCGTTCCGCTTCGGCGCGCTGAAACGGGCGCCCCCTGGAACATGCGCGTTGTCCCTCCCTGCGAGGCATCGTCCTGACAAAGGCGTTCTAGATGCGACCAGAACACGTAGCGCAGGCCCTCGAGCGCGCTCGCAATATCATCGACCAGGAAATGGAAGCGCTCGCGCTCCTGCGGGACAGCTTCGATGAAAGCCTGATCAAGGCCGTCAGCCTCATTCAAGCATGCACCGGGCGCCTCGTTGTCACCGGCGTCGGCAAGTCCGGACACATCGGCGCGAAGCTCGCGGCCACGTTCGCCTCGACCGGAACGCCCTCGTTCTTCCTGCACGCGGCGGAGGCTTCCCACGGCGACCTCGGCATGATCACGGGCCAGGACGTGGTGCTCGCGATCTCCAACTCCGGCATGACCAAGGAGCTGTTTCCGGTCGTCGAGTTCTGCGTCACCAACGGCGCCAAGGTCATCTGCATGACCTCCAACGAGACCAGCCGTCTCGCGCAGCAATCGGACATCTGTCTTCGCCTGCCGAAGGTGAAGGAGGTTTGCCCAAACAATCTCGCGCCGACGTCGTCGGCTGTCATCACGCTCGCAGCCGGACACGTTCTGGCGGTGCTGCTGATGGAGCAGCGCTCGTTCGTGGACGCCGATTTCGGCAAGCTGCATCCGGGAGGGCGGCTTGGCTTGCTGCTGTCTTCCGTCCGCCGCTATACGGAAGAGTTCCAGGACAAAGTTCCCACGGTGAAGCCGCAAGAGCTCATGGGGCACGTGGTCATCCGTATGGCCGAAGGGCAGCGCGGATGCGTGGTGGTGGCCGAGGAAGGGACCAACCGGCTGCTGGGTCTCATCACGGAGGGCGATCTCAGGCGCGCCTTCTCACCCGACATGTTCGGTAAGACGGCCCAGGCCATCATGACGACGCGGCCCGTTACCGTGAGCGTCGAGGATCTGATGAGCACGGCCGTCTCGATCATGAAAGAGCGGCGAATTGCCAACGTGGTGGTGGTGGACGGCGACACCGTAGTCGACGTGCTGCACACCAAGGATCTCATGCAGCGCGGCTACATGTAGGCCTTGCTGGAACGAGCCTATGAAAAAAGAAACCCGGGCCGCAGAGCCCGGGTTTTTCATGTCTGATATCTGATATAGGATCGCGCTTAGGCTGCGACGGGGGCCGCGAGTGCAGCGTCGATCTTTTCCTTGAGAACCTTCTCGTTGAACGGCTTGATGATGTAGCCGCTGACGCCGGCGCTCTTGGCAGCGTTGATGTTGTCCTGCTTGGATTCCGCCGTCACGAGGATGAACGGCGTCTTGCCCATTTCCGGATCCGCGCGCACGACCTTGAGAAGCTCGTAGCCCGTCATCGGTTCCATGTTCCAGTCGGAGATGATGAGACCGTACTGCTTGGCCTTGATCTTCTGCAGGGCAGCTTCGCCGCTCGAGGCTTCGTCGACGTTCTCGAAACCGATCTGCTTCAGAAGCTTGCGAATGATCCGCACCATGGTGCTGTAATCGTCTACGACGAGTACAGGCATGTTATTCACGCTCATAACCCTATCCCCTTCAACCCATCACGTGCCGACATGGCCACATCCGCGCTTTGGCCGTGTGCGCCACTCGCTCTGCCGATGTGGTCAAAGTATGCACGTAGATTGCTTGCGATAGTATTAATGGGATGTTTGCGGCGGCTCGGAATCCGTCCGTATTGCCTTCAAAAATTAATCCGTCGGGCGCGTAACGGAATTGAAAGGAATGGCAATTAACTATGTGTTTCCAAGAAGACACATGGGCGCCCCGAGGCGCGCCTGAGCCGCCCAACAAGAAGCTCGGGATCTCGGTGCGGCCACTGGCGAGGAAGCACGCGCATGTCCGCACCTCTCATTCGCGTTCTGGTCGTGGACGACTCCCCGTTCATGCGGGGCGTACTGCCAGCGAAAATCGAAGCCGATCCGCGTTTCAAGGTCGTTGGAACGGCTGTTGACGGACGCGATGCGATCGAGAAGACCCTCGCTCTCTCGCCCGATGTCGTAACGCTCGACATCGACATGCCGAACATGAACGGCATCGATGCCCTGAAGGAGATCGTCAAGCAGAGCACGGCCTCCGTGATCATGCTGAGCGCCAGAACGGAACAGGGCGCCGCGATCACTCTCGAAGCGCTGTCGCTCGGCGCCGTCGACTTCATTCCGAAATCTCGCGGCGTAGACCGCATTCACGAAAAGCTTCTGGCCGCCGTCGAGGCCCGCACGCAGAAGAGCCGCCTCGCTACGGCGCGCCCTGCCGCGGCCATCCGCCAGACGGCGCCGCCGCGGGCGGCGGGCGGAGCGCGCGTCAACGCCAAGATCTGCGTCATCGGCTCCAGCACCGGCGGGCCTCAGGCCTTGCAGACGGTCCTCTCGCAGCTCCCCGACAATCTTCCGGTTCCGGTCGTCGTCGCGCAGCACATGCCGCCCAACTTCACGAAGGCGCTGGCCCAACGCCTCAACGATACGTGCAAGCCGAAGGTGGTGGAAGCGACGGATGGCATGACGCTCAGCAAGGGCACCGTCTACATCTCGCCCGGCGGCATGCAGACCCGCGTCACCGCGGGCGAGATCAAGGTCAGCCCCGATCAGGGCGAGAGCCTTTACAAGCCCTCGGTGGACGTGCTCGCGGAAAGCGCGCGCGGCGCGTTCGGCAAGAACGTGCTGGGCGTGATGCTCACCGGCATGGGCGCAGACGGCGCGATGGAGTTCGCCAAGCTGCGCAAGCTCGGCGGCTATAACATCTCGCAGGATCAGGCCTCCTGCGTGGTGTACGGCATGCCGCGCTCACTCGTGGAATCGGGCGGTGCGGACGAGGTGCTGCCGCTCGATCAGATCGGCATGCGCATTCGCTCGGCGCTCGGCTGCTGAGCCGATCGCTCGCTCGACACACTGTCAATTGGAGGGTTCGCGAGAGCGCTCCTAGAGCGGCGCGTGGACGTCCTCGTCCTCGAAATCGCTGAGCTCCGTCTCGCCGGTCAGCAGCGAGAGGATGAGGGCGTGGCTCTTGTTCGAGGCACCGAGCTTTCGCTTGATGTTCTCGATGTGCACGCGAACCGTATTGGGGCTGATGTCGAGCTGCTGGGCTACTTCCTTCTCGGAGTGCCCTCGCCCGCTGAGAACGAGGCAATCGCGCTCTCGTCTCGTGAGGATATCGCGGCGCTTCGGGATCGATGCTGAAATTTCCTCTTGAAGTGTCGTCACCCGTCGCGCCCCTTGGTCATTATCTTCTACGCACCCAATCAGACTCATAGAACTCTGTTCGGAATAAATTGGCTAAGGCACCTTATCCGAAGCTGTTGCGCGCCTCTGACAACGCGCGGCGACGCCTCAGTGTGTGCAATATGCCTTCCACAGTCCGCGATAGGCCGCCTCGACCTCACGCGCGAGACCGATGCTGTCGGCGCCGATGGGGGAGGCCTCGAACTTGTCGCGCAAGCTTGCCCGCAGACGGGCGAGCGCCGTGACATTGCTGGCCGCCGTGGCCGCGCGTGCGACATAGGAGTCGACGTCGTGCGTCACCCAATCGTCGAGGCCGACGCTGCCGAGGATAGACGCGCCGAACCGGCCAACCGGAGGACGTCCCGCCAACGAGACCACGGGCACGCCGAGCCACAACGCCTCGATGGTGGTGGTGCCCGCGTTGTGCGGGAACGGATCGAGCGCGATGTCGATGGTGCTGTAGGCCTCCCACGTGCGCGGCTGAGGCGAAGTGTAGACCAGCTTCACGCGGCCGGGCTCTAGCCCGAGATCCGCGAAGCGCGCATGCCAGGCGATGCAGTTCTCTTCCTCGCGGAAGGGCTTGCTGTTCAGCACCAGGCGTGAGTTCGGCACCGACTTCAGGATGCGTACCCAGGCCTTGATGACGTCCTCGTTGATGCGCGCCGGGCGGCTGAAGCAGCCAAAGGTGACGAAGCCATTCTTGAGGGCCGGCAACGGCGCCACGTCCGGCATCCCTTCGGGCGGCACATAGACATGGGGCATGCGCGACAGGCGGATCGGACGTTCCGAGAAGTAGCGCTCTGCGCCCATCGGCAGAAGTGCCTCGTTGATGAGGAAGGCATCGATCGCGGCAAGGCCCGTCGTCGTGCCTGAGCCCACCATGTGGGCGACTTGTATCGGCGCGGGCTTGCGGGCGAAGGTGAGCAGGCGATTGCCCGAGGTGTGCCCCGCGAGATCGACCAGGATGTCGATGCCGTCGTTGCGGATGAGCTCGGCCAGATCCGCATCTGAGAGGCCGACCGTCGAACGCCAGCGGGTGGCGTGGCGCTTGAACCTTTCCGTCACCGCATCGGGATTGGCGACCTCGGCATAACAGGTGACCTCGTAGCGCGACTGATCGTGAGAGGCCAGCAGGGACTCGATGAAGAAGCTCACGGCATGGTAGCGGAAGTCCGGCGAGACGTAGCCGATGCGCAGCGGGCGACCGGGATCGCGCGATCCGAGATAGGAGGGATTGGCGGGGCGCAGCGGAGCGGCATGGGCGCGGTCCCAGGCCTGATAAGCCTCAAAAATCTTCTCCGGCGAGAGATCGGTCCTGTAGTTCAAACAGAACAAATAGTTCGAATGAGCGATGGCGAAATCGGGCTTGAGTGCCACGGCCTGGGCGAAGCAGTCGGCCGCCTCGGGCAGGCGATCCTGCTGCATCAACGCGGTGCCGATGTTGTTCAGGGCGTTGGAATCGCGCGGATTGAGCTCGAAGGCTCGCCGGGCTGCGGCCTCCGCCTCGCGCGCGTTGCCCGCCAGTGAGAGCGTCCAGGACAGATTGGACCAGGCATCCGAATAGTCAGGCTTCAGCGTGAGGGCGTGGCGCAAATGGGCTTCTGCCTCCGCGGCGCGGCCCATATCTTTGTAGACTGTCGCCAGATTGTTGTGCGCCTCCGGTGACGTGGGTGCCAGGCGAACGGCCTCGCGGCCTTGCACCTCGGCTTCCGGAAGCCGGCCGAGCATGCGCAGCATCGGCGTGATGTTCCAGCGGAAATCCGCGCGCTCCGGCATGGCGCGAATCGCGTCTGCAAGATCCTCTACAGCCTCGCTCAAGCGCCCGAGCTTGAAGGCCGCGATGCCGCGCAGGTGGCGGGCTTCCACGTCTTCCGGCGTCGCAAACAGGACCGCACTCGCGAGTGCAAGAGAGCGCTCGAAATCGCGAGATTGGAACGCGTGCACCGCATGTTCGAACGCCGCGCGGATGGTCTTCATATCGCGCTTACGATGTTCCCCGCACCATTCCTTCCAGAGTTTACGGAATGCGTATTCGAGGTCGCGGGCGAGTCCGGGGCCGTCGGCGAGCGGAGAGGCTTCCACGCGCGCCCGCAGGCCCGACCGCAGCGCCGCCAGCGCCCCGACGTCGGACGCCTTGCTCGCCGC
>NZ_KB911257.1:38557-666181 GCF_000383415.1 Hyphomicrobium zavarzinii ATCC 27496
TCACCTCACGCGGCATATGCGGACGGGCATGGGCCGCGTCGAACCGCTCGTACTCCGCGAAGATCTCCTCAGCGCTCCGGTCAGGATGGTAGTTCAGGCAGAACAACAGGTTCGCATGAGCCAACGCGTAATCAGGCTTCAAAGACAAAGCCCGACGGAACAAAGACTCGGATTCGCTGTACAATGAGAGGTCTTGCAACAGCAGGGCCTGATTGCCGAGCGCGCGCCAATTGTTGGCGATGGCGTCCTTCACACCGAGATAGACCTTCACCGCCGCGACGGGCTCTCCCTTCTGACGGAGGAGCTGGGCGAGATTATCGTGAATGTCGCCGTCGTTCGGCATCAACTCGGCGGCCTTGCGCAGCACCACCTCGGCCTCCGAGGCCTTGAGCTGGCGCATAAGGCAGAGCCCGAGATTGCGGAGGATCTGCGGATCGTTCGGCGCGGCGGTACAGGCTTTGCGCAGCTCGCTCTCGGCTTCCGCCAGCCTGCCGCGGCCAGCGAGAAGGTTACCGAGATTTCCATGCGCGTTGGCAAATCCAGGCGCGCGGGCGATGGCCTCGCGATAGGCGGCTTCGGCTTCCGCATTGCGGCCCGCCGCGCGGTAGGCCGCGCCGAGGTTCGACATCGTATCCGCGCGGTGGCTGCGTTTCGCCGCTTCCTGGAACAGCTCGATGGCGCGCTCTATGTTGCCGCGCCCATAAGCCCAGCCCGCTGCGCGCTGCAGCGTTTCGACAGCCTCCTCGCGGTCCACATAGCGCAGCCACAGGCGCTCGTACACGCGCTCGAGCTCGGTGGCGAGACCGCGCGCATCGCAGAGCGGGGACGCGGCCATGCGCGCGCGAAGTCCGGCGCGCAGGGCGGCGAGCGCTTCGATATCGGTCGCGCGGGCGATAGCCTTGGCGATGTATTCCTCACGCGAGATCGCGACCCAGTCCGAGAGGCCCAGCGAGCCCATGATGGTGGCGCCGAAGCAGCCGACGGAGGGCCGCGTCTTGAGGCAGATGGACGGCACGCCGAGCCAGGCCGCTTCGATGGTGGTGGTGCCGCCGTTGTGCGGGAACGGATCGAGCGCGATGTCGATGGTGCCGTAAGCTTCCCATGTCTTGGGCTGTGGCGTCGTGAAGACGAGGTCGATGCGATCTGCCGAAATGCCGTGGCCGGCAAAGAGGTCTCGGTAGCGGCGGCAGACCTCCTCGTCGACGAATGCCACGGTGTTGAGCACGAGGCGCGACCTCGGCACCCTCTTCAGGATCTCGCTCCAGGTGGCGATGACCTCGTCGTTGAGGCGTACCGCGCGGCCGAAGTTGCCGAAGGTGACATAGCCGTTGGCGAGCGCGGGCAGCGCCGTGACGTCCGGCATACCTTGCGGCGGCTGATAGGCCACCGGCATGCGGGGCAGGCGCTCGACGGGCTCGGAGAAAAGGTGATCGGAGCCCGGCGGGGCCAGCTCGTCGTCCGCCAGGAACGCATCCATCACCGAGAGGCCGGACGTATATCCATGCCCCAGGAAATGCGCGACCTGCACGGGCGCGGGCTTGCGGGCGAAAGTGAGCAGGCGGTTGCGCGCCGTATGACCGCCGAGATCGACCAGCACGTCGATGGCATCGCGGCGAATGAGATTGGCCAGCTCGTCGTCCGACAATCCGACTGTGCCGCGCCAATGCTCCGCGAGCGCCTTCAGGCGATGCGTTTCGGCGTCGGGGGCCGGTACTTCCGCATAGCAGAAGATCTCGACCTTGCTGCGGTCATGCCCCACCAGGATCGGCTCGATGAAGTGGCGCGAGGACTTGGTGGCGAAATCGGGGGAGACGTAGCCGACGCGCAGCCTTCGGCCCGGCGTCCGGTCATTCGGCCAGACGCAGTTCTTGGGCGCGTGACGATCGGCGTGCACCTCGCTCCAGCGGCGGAACTCCGCGAAGATCTGATCGCCGGTGAGGCCCGGGTGATAGGTCACCGCGAACAGCATCATGCCGTGGCCCTTGGGATGGCCGGGCGCTTTCGCGAGCGTTGCCTGGAAAATCTCGATGGCTTCGGCGACACGCCCCTGATCCTGAAGCGAGTTGGCCAGATTGAAGCCGATCTCAGTCAGATCCGGTCTAAGCGCGAGGGCCTGGCGCAGATCGCGCTCGGCGGCGACGAGCTGGCCGCGGCGCATGAGGACGAGCGCGCGGTTGTTGAAGGCCTCGGCGTGATCGGGCTTGGCCGCGATCGCCTCGCTGAAGGCATCCTCTGCCTCGCGCAATCGCTGCTGGGCGGAAAGAGCGTTGCCGAGCGCATTGTTGGCTGCGGCGTGCCTGGGCTTTGCTTTGAGGACAGCGCGTGCGGTCGCTTCCGCATCGGTGAGGCGCCCAAGGCGGCGCTGGACATCGGAGAGATAGCAGCCGCTGTCGATGTCCGCAGGATCTTCGGACAAATGCTTGACGATGCAGGCCGCCGCATCGGCGAGACGTCCGGCGGCCTCGAGGCGAGCGATCTCACGGGTGGCCGCGGCGCGGCGCTGGAGAACGGGCTCGCGGTTCGTCTGAGGCGCCTTGGGAGCCGCTTCCCCGCACCATTCTTTCCAGAGTTTACGGAATGCGGTCTCGAGGTCCCGGGCGAGGCCGGGGCCGTCGGCGAGCGGAGAGGCTTCCACGCGCGCCCGCAGGCCCGCTCGCAGCGCCGCCAGCGACGCGACGTCGGACGCCTTCGCAGCCGCCAGAGCCACGTACGACGCGACGTCTCCCGCAACCCAGTCGCGAAGGCCCACCGCGCCCAGGTTGCTCGCCCCGAACCGGCCAACCGAAGGACGGTCCGCAACCGACACAACCGGAACACCCAGCCACAGCGCCTCGATCGTCGTCGTCCCCGCATTGTGCGGGAACGGATCCAGCGCGATGTCCACTTCTCCGTACGCCGCCCACGTTTTGGGCTGTGGGCTCGTGTAAACAAGCACAAGCCGATCCCGGCCCACTCCGTGCACCGCGAACCGCGACGCCATCAGATCCGAGAACGCAGCCTCTGAGAACGCCTTCGAGTTCAGCATCAGGCGGCTGTTCGGCACCCGTAGCAGGATCTCCGACCACGCCTTCACAACCCGGTCGTTGATCCGCTCAGGACGGCCGAAGTAGCCGAACGTCACGTACCCGTTCCGCAACGCAGGCAGTGGCCCCACCTCCGGCATTCCCTCGGGCGGCTGATAGGCCACCGGGATGCGGGACAGGCGGACGATCTTCTCCGAGAACAGGTGCTCGCTGCCGACCGGTGCCATCTCGCCATCCGACAGGAACACGTCGATCGCCGACATGCCCGACGTGTAACCATGCCCAAGATGATGGGCCACCTGGATCGGGGCCGGCTTCCGCGCCATCGCCAGGATGCGGCTCGACGACGTGTGGCCGCCGAAGTCCACCAGGATGTCGATCTTGTCGGCCCTAATCTGGGCTGCCACCTCGTCGTCCGTGAGACCCACCGTCGAGCGCCAGGCGTTCGACATGGCCTTGAAGCTCTGGGTGACGTGGTCCTCGTTGGTCACCTCGGCGTAGCAGACGATCTCGAGCTTCTCCCGGTCCAGGTGCCGCAGCAGGGGATCGAGGAAGTGACGGGCGGCATGCTCGCGGAAGTCGGGCGATAGGAAGCCGACGCGCAGCTTGCGGTCCGGCGTCCGGTCGTTCGAAAAGGTCACCTCACGCGGCATATGCGGACGGGCATGGGCCACGTCGAACCGCTGGTACTCCGCGAAGATCTCCTCAGCGCTCCGGTCAGGATGGTAGTTCAAGCAGAACAACAGGTTCGCGTGAGCCAACGCGTAGTCCGGCTTCAAAGACAAAGCCCGGCGGAAGAGAGATTCGGATTCCGCGAATTGGGACAGATCTTTGCGGATGACGCCGAGATTGCTCACCCAACGCTGCTCATTGGGCGCAAGCTCCATGGCGCGCGCTGTCGCGTTCCCCGCGGCGACCATGTGCCCGATGCGAAGCTTCAAGGCGCCGAGATTGCCGAATGCGATTGCGGAGTTGGGATCGGTCGCGACGGCTTTGTCGAGGAGGGCCGAGGCTTCATTGAACTTCTGAAGCGCCATCGCGGTCGCGGCGAGATCGGACAGAATGTCCGCACGGTCCGGGCGCAACTCCGCCGCGCGTTCCAGTGCCTTCTCGGCTTCGGCCGGCTTGTTCTGGCGCTGGAGCGCGACGCCGAGGCCGTGCCAGGCTTCCGCATAGGACGGGTTCGACGCGACGGCGTTGCGATAGCTTGCCTCCGCCGCCACAAACTGCCCCGCATCGCGTGCGATGTTGCCGAGGTTGTTGTGGGCCGGCGCAAATTTGGGATCGGCTGCGAGCGCGGCGCGATAGGCTGCCGCGGCTTCGTCCGTTCGTCCTGCGGCGCGCAACACGACACCGAGATTGGCCTGGAAATCCGCCGCATCGGGTTTCAGCGCAACGGCGCGGCGCCCCGCAACGATGGCGGGCTCGATGGCGCCGCCGCGATGCAGGGCAAGGCTCAGGATTTCCCAGGCGAGCGCTTCATCCGGTGCGATCTCCGCCGCGCGCTGCGCATCAACGGCAGCGGACCTCACATCCCCGCGGTCGAGCGCTTCCATGGCACGCTGCAGCAGCGCCTGGCCGTCGCTCGTTTCTCGATTGGTGACCGGCTGGCGCTGCATGCGAGCCCTTTTGCCCTATCGTGCCTCGCGCGGACACGGGATGTCCGCAGCTCCGAAACCACGCAAAACACGTGATCAAACGCGCCTCAGGAATCCTTTCGGCCAGTACGTGACACGCTCCGTGACGACGCCCTCGTTGAAGGGGAACGCCGGCTCCTCGAGCACGAACTCGGGATGGCCCGCGGCAAATTCTGCCGCGGCATCGAGGGGATTGTTCCAGCTCCAGTCCGGCGCGGTGCGCGGCGCCCCCACGACCTCTTTCATGATGCCGTCGGTCGCGACGATGTAGGACCCCGGCGTCACCATCGGGCCGTACGCCTCGAGCTCGGCGAGCACATGGGCCTTGGTGTGGTTACTGTCGAGCAGCACCAGCACCGTCTCGCCCGGAGAGAGGAGGCCGCGAACCTGATCGACGACCTCGGGCGCAACCGAGCTGCCCTCGACGAGCGTGATCAGCGGCTTCATCTCGTGAGCTTCGATCGCCTGCCGATTGTGCGGGCGGATCTCGATGTCGATACCGATCACGCGGCCCTTGCCCATGGCCTTGAACAGGCTGGCGTAGAATATCAGCGAGCCGCCATGCGCCACGCCCGTCTCGATGATCACGTCGGGCTTTACCCGGTAGATCACCTCCTGGATGCGCAGCATATCCTCGGGAAGCTGGATGACGGGGCGGCCCATCCAACTGAAAGAATAGACATATTTTGTATCCCAGCCGCAGCGGACCCAGGCTTTCGAGATCAGACGAAACGCCTCCGGACTGTCCAGCTTGTGGACCGTCTCACCGTTCGCTCCCTCGGCGATCACGACGCCATTGACCTCATCGATTTTAAGCATGGAGATGAGCAGCCTTTCGCGCGGGACCCTTCGGATAAGACTCGAATGCGCGCGCCGGACTGACCAATCCAGCGCGATCACGGAGTCTCACTTGAGCTCCCATCTCCATGCGATTTGGCTTGCCCCAACCTGAACGCTGGGTTCGCCATTCGAACGCGAAACGGCCGCATCCCTGGGACGCGGCCGTTCGACTTGTATGTGGCGACGCTGACTAGACGTCGATGAACTTGGTGAAGTCGTAGGTCCAGGGCGTCGAGCCGTCGGTGGTGATCACACCGATCAGCGTGCCGCCAGAGGTGAAGTCGCCGTTCGTGCTGAAGTACAGCTGGCCGGTATCCTGCTGGTAGACGAAGCCACCCTTGCCGCCCGTCGCCAGGGTCGTCGAGAGGAGCGCCGCGCTGTTGGCAACAGCCTTGATGTTGCCGTTGTTGGTGAGCGAGCCGGTGGTGTCGTAGGTGTTGGTGTTCACCGTCGAGTTGGCGTCGGTGTCGAGGCCGATCCGGTCTGCGCCCGTGCCCATGTTCATGACGACCATGTGGCTGCCGGCCGAGTTCTGATCGAACACGAAGGTGTCCGCGCCGCTGCCGCCCGTCACGTGGTCGATGCCGCCGCCGCCGCGGATGTGGCTCGTGCCTGCCGTGACCGTGATAGTATCTGCACCCGCTCCGCCGATCACCGTCTCAACGTTCGCAACCGAGACCGTGTTGGCGAAGTCGCCGAGCGTGAGCTTGTCGGACGCGCCGCCAAGGTCGATCGAAGCGTTGGAGGCCTGGGCGCCAAGCGTGATCGTATCGACACCCGAGCCGCCGGCGATGGTTTCGACGTTGGAAACCGTCGCGGTGTTCGAGAAGTTGCCGAACGTCAGCTTGTCGCTGCCGCCGAGCAGATCGATGGAGCCGCCCGCCACCTGGGTGGTGTAGGTCACCGTGTCGCTGCCAGCGTTGCCGATCAGGTTCTCGACGTTCGCCACCGAGCCGACGTTGGTGAAGTTACCGAGCGTCAGGGTATCGACGTTGGCGCCGAGATCGACAGACATTCCGGTCGTGAGCGCCGAGCCCAGCGTGATGGTGTCGATGTTGCCGCCACCCACCAGAGTTTCGACGTTGGAGACCGTCGCCACGTTGGCGAAGTTGCCGAAGGTGAGCTTGTCGCTGCCCGCACCGAGATCGAAGAAGGCATCCACCGCGACCGTCGACAGCACAACCGTATCCGCGGCCGAACCACCAATCAGCGTCTCGACGTTCGAGACCGAGAGACCGGAGTTCACGAAGTCGCCGAGGGTCAGCTTGTCCGCGCCGTCGCCAAGGTTGATGTTGGCCTTGGTGATCTGCGTGGCAATGGTGAGGGTATCCGCATCGGCACCCGCCACGATCGTTTCCACGTTGCCCACCGTCACGGTGTTGACGTAGTCGCCGAGTGTCAGGGTATCGTTGCCGGCGCCCAGATCCACCGAGCCGTTGGAGACCTGCGAGCCGTAGGTGAGCGAGTCGGTTCCCGTTCCGCCGACGACCGATTCGACGTGGTAGACGGTTGCCGTGTTCGTGTAGTTGCCGAAGGTCAGCGAGTCTGCGCCGGCGCCGAGATCGATCATCACCCCGTTGACTGCCGAGGTGTAGGTGATCGTATCAGCAGCGGAGCCGCCAAGGACCGATTCAACGTTGGTCAGCGTTGCCGAGTTGGCGAAGTTGCCGAACACCAGGCTGTCGTAACCGGCGCCGAGGTCGATCAAGACGTTGGTTGCCTGGGTTGCGATCGTGATGCTGTCGGAGTCGCTGCCGCTCGTCAGGGTTTCAACGTTCGAGACCGAGCCGTAGTTCGCCGAGTCGCTCAGCACGAGCTTGTCGCTGCCTGCGCCGAGGTTGACCAGGTCGGAGGCACCGAGCGCGCTTGCCAGCGTGATGGTGTCGTTGCCCGATCCGCCGTTCAGCGTTTCGACATGAGCGACGGTCGCGGTGTTCGCGAAGTCGCCGAGCGTCAGCTTATCACCGCCGTCACCCAGATCGAAGGAGCCCTTCGAGACGATGTCCGTGATGGTGATCGTGTCAGCCAGCGCACCGCCGACGATCGTCTCGACGCCGGCGACCGAGCCGGTGTTGGTGAAGTCGCCGAGCTTCAGCGTGTCGTTGCCCGCACCGAGGTTGATGCTGTTCGAGGCGCCGAGCGCGCTGCCGAGCGTGATGCTGTCGGACGACGTGCCGCCAGCCAGCGTCTCTACTCCGGAGATCGTTGCGGTGTTCGCAAAGTTTCCGAGCGTCAGCGTGTCGTTGCCCACACCGAGATCGATGAGTGCATCGGACGCCGCGGCGCCGAGGGTGATCGTGTCGGCAGCAGAGCCGCCGGCGATCGATTCGACGTTCGAGACCGTCGCCGAGTTGGCGAAGTTGCCGAAGGTGAGTGCGTCGATACCGGCGCCAAGATCGAGCGAGGCGTTCACGGCCTGCGTCGCGATCGTGACGGTATCCGAGTCAGAGCCGCCGATCAGCGTCTCGACGTTGGACACGGAGCCCGTGTTCATGAAGTCGGACAGTGTCAGCTTATCGCTGCCGGCACCGAGGTTGATGCTGTCGGACACGTTGATCGCGGAGGCCAGCGTGATGGTGTCGTTGTCCGTTCCGCCGACCAGCGTCTCGATATGAGCAACCGTTGCCGAGTTGACGAAGTCGCCGAGGGTGAGCTTGTCCGCCCCGTCTCCGAGGTCGACCGAGCCCTTCGAGGCCTGCGTCGCGAGGGTGATGGTATCCGCGCCAGTTCCGCCGATGATCGTCTCCACGTTGGAGAGCGAGCCGGTGTTAGCGAAGTTGCCGAGCGTCAGCGTGTCGGCGCCGGCGCCGAGATCGATGGCGTTCGACGAGGCCATCGCGCTGCCCAGGGTCACGCTGTCGGCGAAGATGCCGCCGGTCAGCGTCTCGACTCCAGAGACCGTCAGGCTGTTCGCGAAGTTGCCGAGCGTCAGGACGTCGTTGCCAACACCGAGGTCGATGATGGTCTCGGACGTTCCCGCACCGAGCGATACTGTGTCCGCGGCGGATCCGCCAAGGACCGACTCCGCATTAGAGATGGTCGCGGTGTTGGCGAAGTTGCCGAGGGTGAGGCTGTCAGCACCGGCGCCGAGGTTGATCGCGGCATCCGACACCTGTGTGGCGAAGGTGATGGTGTCGACATCCGCGCCGCCGACCAGGGTCTCGACGTTGGAGACCGAGCCGGTGTTGGCGAAGTCGCCGAGCGTCAGCTTGTCGAGGCCCGCGCCGAGGTTGATGAGGCTCGAGGAGGTGAGAGCCGCACCGAGCGTGATGGTATCCACCGACGTGCCGCCGATCAGGGTCTCGACGTTCGAGATCGTCGCCGTGTTGGCGAAGTCGCCGAGCGTCAGGCTGTCTGCGCCGTCACCGAGGTCCACGGCAGCCTTGGAGATCTGCGTCGAGACGGTGATGGTGTCGGCGGCGGAGCCACCGATGATGGTTTCCGTGTTGGCGACGGTCGCGCTGTTCGCGAAATCGCCGAAGGTCACCGAGTCGGACGAGGCACCGAGATCGATCGAGCCGTTCGACACCTGCGCATTGAAGGCGATGATGTCGGTGCTCGTTCCGCCGGTGACGGTCTCGACGCTGCCGAGGGTCGCGACGTTGGCGAAGTTGCCGAGCGTCAGGATATCGGCGCCCGAGCCGAGGTTGATGACCGCGTTGGAGGCAGCCGCCCGTAGCGTGATCACGTCGGCCAGCGAGCCACCGAGGATGCTCTCGGCGTTCGAGATGGTCGCGGTGTTCGCGAAGTCGCCGAGCGTCAGGCTATCGGTGCCCTCCGCCAGGTCGATCGAGCCGTTCGACACCTGGGTTGTGACGGTGATGGTGTCGCTGTCCGCGCCGCCGACCAGCGTCTCGACGTTCGAGACCGAGCCGGTGTTGACGAAGTTGCCGAGCGTCAGCTTGTCGCTGCCAGAACCGAGGTCGACGCTGTCGGACGCACCGAGAGCCGATCCCAGGGTGATCGTGTCGGCCAGCGAGCCGCCGACCACGGTTTCCGCGCCGGAGATGGTCGCAGAGTTCGCGAAGTCTCCCAGGGTGACCGAGTCGGAGCCTGCGCCGAGGTTGAGCAGGGCCTTGGACAGGAGCGTTGCGACCGTGATGGTGTCGGCCGCGCTGCCGCCATTGAGCGTTTCGACGTTGGAGATCGTGCCTTCGTTGGCGACGTCAGCCAGGGTCAGGGTGTCAGCACCCGCGCCGAGGTTGATGTTAGCCGAGCTCACGAGCGCCGTGCCGAGCGTGATGGTGTCGGTAGATCCGCCGCCGACCAGGCTCTCCACGTTCGAGATCGTGCCGTTGTTGGCGAAGTTTCCGAGGGTCAGGACATCCGCGCCCGAGCCGAGGTCGATGACGCCATCGACGAGCTGGGTGGAGATTGTGATGGTGTCGGCATCGCTGCCGCCGAGGATGCTCTCGACGCTCGAGACCGTCGCCGTGTTGGCGAAGTCGCCGAAGGTGACGCTGTCGTTGCCGCCGCCGAGATTGACCGAGCCGTTCGAGAGCTGTGTCGCGAAGGTGATCGTGTCGGCGCCCGAGCCGCCAACCAGGCTCTCCACGTTGGAAAGCGAGCCGGTGTTGGTGAAGTCGCCTAGCGTCAGCTTGTCGTTGCCAGCACCGAGGTCGATCGAGTTGCTTGCACCCAGAGCCGATCCGAGGGTCAGCGTATCCGCGGCGCTGCCGCCGACGATCGTCTCGACATCCGAGATGGTCGCCACGTTGGCGTAGTCGCCGAGGTTCAGCGTATCAGCGCCGTTTCCGAGGCTGATCAGACCCTTGGAGATCAGGGTTGCGACCGTAATGGTGTCCGCATCCGTGCCGCCGAGCAGGGTCTCGACGTTCGAGACAGTTCCGGTGTTGGCCGCATTGGCGAGGATAAGCGTGTCGCTTCCGGCGCCGAGGTTGATGCTTTCGGTGCCAGCCAGCGCGCCACTCAGCGTGATGGTGTCGTTGTCCGCGCCACCCGTGATGCTTTCCGCGCCGGAAACCGTCGCCACGTTGACGAAGTTGCCGAGCGTGAGCTTGTCGCTACCCGTGCCCAGATCGATCGAGGCATTGCTGAGCTCGGACGCGATGGTGATGCTGTCCGCACCCGTGCCGCTGATGATCGTCTCGACGTTGGAGACGGTCGCAACGTTGTCGAAGTCGCCGAGCGTCAGCTTGTCGAGGCCCGCACCCAGATCGACGGCGCCCTTCGAGAGGAGCGTCGAGAAGGTGATGGTGTCGGCACCCGTGCCGCCGACCAGGGTTTCGACGTTCGAGACGGAGCCGGTGTTGGCAAAGTTTCCGAGCACGAGCTTGTCGCTACCGGCATCGAGATCGATGCTGTTGCTGCCCGAGAGAGCGGTGCCAAGAGTGACAGTATCGCTTACCGAGCCGCCCGCGATCGTCTGAACGTTCGAGACCGTCGCCGAGTTGGTGAAGTTTCCGAAGGTCAGCTTGTTGCTGCCGGCTCCAAGGTCGATCGAGCCGTCGGTGATGCCGGTCGCAAGCGTGATTACGTCAGCGCCGGTGCCGCCAATGATCGACTCGACGTTGGAGACCGTGCCGGTGTTGGCAAAGTTTCCGAGCGTGAGGCTATCGACGCCCGCGCCGAGGTTGATGGTGTCGGAGGTCGTCAGTGCAGCGCCCAGCGTGATGAAGTCGCTGGTGGAGCCGCCGACCAGGCTCTCGACGTTGGAGACCGTCGCGGTGTTCACGAAGTTGCCGAGCACGAGCTTGTCGTTGTCGGCACCCAGGTTGATGGTCGCATTCGACAGGGCGGTGCTGACCGTGACCGTATCCGCATCGCTGCCGCCGAGCAGAGATTCGACGTTGGCGATGGAGAGCACGTTCGCGAAGTTGCCGAGCGTGACAGTGTCCGTGCCGTCGCCCAGGTCAACATAGCCCTTGGAGACGAGCGTTCCGAAGGTGATGCTGTCGGCACCCGCGTTGCCTACGACCGTCTCGACGTTCGACAGCGTGCCGGTATTGGCGAAGTTGCCGAGCACGAGCTTGTCGTTGCCGACCCCGAGGTCGATGTTGTTCGAGGTGGTCAGAGCCGTAGCAAGTGTAACTGTATCGGCACCCGTGCCGCCGACGACGCTTTCAACGTTCGCAAGCGTGACCTGGTTCGCGAAGTCACCGAGCGTCAGCTTGTCGGTTCCCGCTCCGAGGTTGACGTAGGCATCGTTGGCAAGCGTGGCGAGGGCGATCGTATCCGCACCGCTGCCGCCAAGGATGCTCTCGACGTTCGAGACGGTTCCGGTGTTGGTGAAGTCGCCGAGAATCAGCGTGTCGCTGCTTCCGCCGAGGTCGACCGTGGCGCCGGAGAGCTGATCACCGAGGGTCACCGTATCGATATCCGCGCCGCCGATCAGGGTTTCGACACCCGAGACCGTAAGCTTGTTGGCGAAGTCGCCGAGGACGAGCTTGTCGCTACCGGAGCCGAGGTTGACCGATGCGTTCGAGGCCGCGGTTCCCAGCGTCATGGTGTCTGCAGCGGAGCCGCCGACGATCGTCTCGACGTTCAGCAGGGTGGCGTTGTTGGCGAAGTTGCCGAACGTAACCTGATCTGCGGCGTTGCCGAGGTCGATCTGGCCGTTCGAGATCTGGCTCGTGAAGGTGATCGTATCGATACCCGAGTTGCCGGTGAGCGTCTCGACGTTCGCAACCGAGCCGGTGTTGGCGAAGGCGGCGAGCGAGAGCTGGTCGAGGCCGGCGCCGAGATCGACGCTGTTCGAGGTCGTCAGGGCCTTCGCCAGAGTGACGCTGTCGGCACCCGAGCCGCCCACGATGGTCTCGACGTTGGAGATCGTGACAATGTTGGTGTAGTCGCCCAGCGTAACCTTGTCGGTGCCGTCGCCCAGATCGATGGTGTTGTTGTTGTCGAGCGCCGCACCGATGGTGACGGTGTCGTTGGCCGATCCGCCGATCAGCGTCTCGACGTTGGAGACCGTCACGGTGTTGGCGAAGTTGCCGAGCGTCAGCTTGTCGGAATCCGCGCCGAGATCGATCTTGGCGTTCGAAACCTGGGCCGACATCGTGATGGTGTCGGCGAGGCCGCCACCGATCAGGGTCTGCACGTTGGCGATGGATGCGACGTTCGCATAGTCGCCGAGCGTGAGCTTGTCGTTACCCGAAACGAGGTCCACCGAGCCCTTGAACAGGAGCGATCCGACCGTGATGGTGTCGTCGCTCGTGCCGCCGACGATGGTCTCGACGTTCGAGACCGTGCCGGAGTTGGCGAAGTTGCCAAGGGTCAGGGTGTCGGCGCCGCTGCCGAGATCGACAACCGCGTTCGACATCTGGGTCGAGATGGTGATTGCATCCGCGCCGTTGCCGCCGAGGATCGATTCCACGTTGGCGACGGAGCCGGCGTTCGAGAAGTTGCCGAGCGTGAGGCTATCCGTGCCCGCGCCGAGGTCGACGATGCTCGAGCTCGTGAGGACGGTCCCCAGCGTGATGACGTCGCTTGCGCTGCCGCCCGTGACGGTTTCGACGTTGGACACCGTGGCGGTGTTGTCGAAATTGCCGAGTACGAGCTTGTCGACGCCGGTCTTGAGGTCGATGCTGGCCGCAACCGACAGGGCCGTGGTGATGGTGATTGTGTCGGCACCAGTGCCCGCAGAGATGGTTTCGACGTTGGCGACCGTGGCCGTGTTGTTGAAGTT
Source organism: Hyphomicrobium zavarzinii ATCC 27496 (assembly GCF_000383415.1). Classification (GTDB taxonomy): domain Bacteria; phylum Pseudomonadota; class Alphaproteobacteria; order Rhizobiales; family Hyphomicrobiaceae; genus Hyphomicrobium_C; species Hyphomicrobium_C zavarzinii. Next base: position 51,706 of record NZ_KB911257.1, read on the forward strand.
ACCGAAGGTCAGCGTGTCGTCGCCGGTTCCGAGATCCACGGACGCGTTGGAGGCTTCCGCGGTGTAGGTGATCGTATCTGCATCGGCGCCGCCGACCAGTGTCTCGATGTTGGCGACCGAGCCGACGTTCGCCGTGTCGGCGAGCGTGAGCTTGTCGTTGCCAGCGGCGAGATCGATCAGGTTCTTGGATACCATCGCGCTGCCGAGCGTGATGGTGTCGGTCGTGCTGCCGCCGGTCACGGTCTCCACGTTGGAGATCGTCGCGGTGTTGACGAAATCGCCGAGCGTGAGCTTGTCGTTACCCGCACCGAGGTCGACCGAGCCATCCGAGAGCTGGGTGGCGACGGTGATGGTATCGGTAACGGCGCCACCGACGATGGTCTCGACGTTCGAGACCGAGCCCGTGTTGGTGACATCCGACAGCGTGAGCGTGTCGCTGCCAGCGCCAAGGTTGATCGAGGCCGAGGTCGTCAGCGCCGATCCGAGGGCGATGGTATCGGCATCGCTGCCGCCAATGATCGTCTCGATGTTCGAGAGCGTACCGGCGTTCACGAAGTCGCCGAGCGTCAGCTTGTCGTTGCCGGCGCCGAGGTTGATGTTGCTCGTGACCGACAGGGCGGTTGCGAGCTGCAGGGTGTCGATGCCCGTGCCGCCGACCACGCTTTCCACGTTGGACAGCGTCGCGGAGTTGGTGAAGTTGCCGAGTACGAGCTTGTCCTCACCATCGCCCAGGTCGACCGAGCCGTTGGAGACCTGCGTACCGATGGTGATGGTGTCGGTATCGATGCCGCCGATCACCGTCTCTGCGTTGGAGACGAGGCCGGTGTTCGCGAAGTCGCCGAGCACGAGCTTGTCGTTGCCAGCGCCGAGGTTGATGCTATCGCCGTTCACCATCGCGGTGGCAAGGGTGATGGTGTCCGCATCGGAGCCGCCGACGAACGATTCGACGTTCGAGAGCGTCGCGTTGTTGGCGAAGTCGCCGAACGTGAGCTTGTCGGAGCCGGCGCCGAGATCGATCGAGCCGTCGGACACCTGCGTGCCGATGGTAACCGTATCCGCTGCGGAGCCGCCGCTCAGGCTCTCGACGTTGTCCACCGTCACGGTGTTCGCGAAGTTGCCGAGTGCCAGGCTGTCGATGCCCGCGCCCAGATCGACCGATCCCTTCACGATCGCGCTTCCGATCGTGATCGTGTCCGCATCGCTGCCGCCGATGATGGTTTCAGCGTTGGAGACGCTTGCCGTATTGGCGGTGTTGCCGAAGGTGATCTTGTCGTTGCCCGCGCCGAGATCGATGACCTCGCTGCCGGTGAGCTCACCCACCGTGATGGTGTCGGCCGACGATCCGCCGATCAGCGTCTCGAAGCCTGCAACCGTCGCGCTGTTCGTGAAGTCGCCCAGCGTGACCTTATCGGATCCCGCGCCGAGATCGATCGAGCCGTTGGAGATCTGGGTCGAGTAAGTGATGGTGTCGTCGTTCGTGCCGCCGATCAGGGTCTCGACGTTCGAGATAGAGCCGGTGTTGGCAAAGTCGCCCAGCGTCAAGGTATCAGCGCCCGCACCGAGGTCGATGCTGTTCGCTCCGCTCAGGGCCGAGCCGATCGTCACCTTGTCGGCCGCGGTCCCGCCGATCAGGGTCTCCACGTTCGAAACCGTGACGACGTTGGCGAAGTTGCCAAGGGTGAGGGTGTCGCTGCCCGAGCCGAGGTTGATGGAGGCTTCCGAGCCGATTGCGCCGAGGGTCACCGTATCGGCGTCCGTTCCGCCGAGGACGGTTTCCACGTTCGAAACGGTGAGCGTGTTGGTGAAGTTGCCGAGCGTCAGTACGTCGAAGCCGTCGCCCAGGTCGACCGATCCGCTGGAGGCCTGCGTCGCCAGGGTGATGGTGTCGGAATCCGAGCCGCCGACAATGGTCTCAACGTGTGAGACAGAGCCCACGTTGAGGAAGTCTCCGAGCGTGAGCTTGTCCTTGCCGTCGCCGAGGTCGATCTTCTGGCCGGTGGTCAGGATCTCGCTCAGCGTGACCGTATCGCTATCCGTGCCGCCGAGGACGGTCTCGACATTCGAAACCGAGACCACGTTGACGAAGTTTCCGAGGGTCAGGGTGTCGTTGCCGCTGGCGAGATCGATCGAGCCGTTGGAGACAGCCGTTCCGAGCGTCACGCTATCGGCCGCAGCTCCGCCGTTGATGGTCTCGACGCTCGAGATCGTAACCGTGTTGGCGAGGTCTGCCAGGGTTACGACGTCCGCACCCGAGCCGAGGTTGATGGTCGCGTTCGAAAGTTGCGTTGCAAAGGTGACGGTGTCAGCCGCGCTGCCGCCCTGCACACTCTCGACATTCGAGAGCGTGATGGTGTTGGCGAAATCACCCATGATGAGGGCGTCCGTGCCGCTGCCGAGATCGACCGACATGGCCGAGGCCTGCGTGGCCAGCGTCAGCGTGTCTGCGTCCGAGCCGCCGAGGATCGATTCCACGTTCGAGATGGTCGCCGAGTTGACGAAGTCGCCGAGCGTCAGGCTATCGACATCCGCGCCGAGGTTGATCGATGCGCCCGAGAGCTGCGACACGATCGTGATTTCATCGGTGCTGGAGCCACCGAGCAGGGTCTCGACGTTTCCGACCGATCCGCTGTTGGCGAAGTTGCCGAGGGTCAGCTTGTCGGCGCCGGCCCCGAGGTCGATGCTGTTCGAGCCGTCGAGCGCTGCGCTGACGGTGATGACGTCGGCTTCCGAGCCGCCGACCAGCGTCTCGATGTTGGCGACGGTCGCGGTGTTGGCGAAGTTGCCGAGCATGAGCTTGTCGGCGCCCGCCCCGAGATCCACGGAGGCGTTCGAGAGCTGCGTTGCAACGGTCACCGTGTCGTTATCGCCGCCGCCGGTCAGGGTCTCGATGCTGGATGCCGTCAGCGTGTTCACAGCGTCGGCGAGCGTCAGCTTGTCGGCACCGGAGCCGAGATCAACTGCGCCGTTCGAGATCTGCGTGGCGAGCGTGATGACGTCCGCACCCGTACCGCCGGTCAGCGTCTCTATGCCGCTCACCGTGCCGGTGTTGGCGAAGTCGCCCAGCGTCAGGCGGTTCGCGCCCGAGCCTAGGTCCACCTGCGTGCTGGTGGTGAGGGCCGTCGCGAGCGTGATAGCATCGCTGCCCGAGCCGCCGATGATGGTTTCGACGTTCGAGACGGTCGCGACGTTGCTCGCGTCGGCGAGCGTGATCGAATCCGAGCCGGACCCGAGATTGATCGTCGCTCCAGTCAGCGCGTTGGCGAAGGTAAGGGCATCGGCACCCGAGCCGCCGAGAACGCTCTCGATGTTTCCGAGCGTGGCGGTGTTGGCGAAGTTGCCGAGCGTCAGCGCGTCGGTTCCGCCGCCGAGATCGATCGAGGCATCGGAAACCTGAGCGGAGAAGGCAATCGAATCGTTGCCGGAGCCCGCGGTCATGGTCTCGACGTTTGCAACCGTCACAACGTTGGCGAAGTCGCCGAGAGCGAGGATATCGCTGCCCGCGCCGAGATTGACGCTCGCGTTGGAGACGAGCGAGGACATGGTGACATGGTCGGCCAGCGATCCGCCGATGATGGTCTCGACGCCAGACGCGGTCAGCGTGTTGTCGAAGTCGCCGAGCGTCAGCTTGTCGGCGCCGGAGGCCAGGTCCACCGAGCCGTTCGAGACCTGCGTCGAGAAGGTGATGACGTCAGCACCGGTTCCGCCGACGAGGATCTCGACGTTGGACACTGAGCCCGTGTTCGCGCCGTTGGCGAGGGTCAGCTTGTCGGCGCCCGCACCCAGATCGATGCTATTGGACGTGGTGATGACCGAGCCGAGCGTGATCGTATCGGCTTCCGAGCCGCCGATCAGGCTTTCGACGTTCGTGATCGTGCCGTTGTTGGCGAAGTCGCCGAGTGTCAGCTTGTCGGAGCCGGCGCCCAGGTCGATCAACGTCTTGTTGAGCTGCGTGGCGACGGTCACCGTATCGGCGTCCGAGCCGCCGACGACGGTCTCGATGTTCGAGAGCGTGGCCTCGTTGACGAAATCTCCGAGCACGAGCTTGTCCGCACCGACCCCGAGATCGATGGATACGGAGCCCGTGGCTTGAGCCCCCAGCGTGACGGTGTCGGCATTGGAGCCGCCGGAGATGCTTTCGACGTTAGAGACGGTGACGTTGTTCAGGAAGTTGCCGAGCGCCAGCTTGTCTTCGCCGGCACCAAGGTCCACCTGGCCGGTCGCGATCGACGTGAAGGTGATGGTATCTGCATCCGAACCGCCAATCAGGGTCTCGACGAAGGAGACCGAGCCGGTGTTCACGAAGTCGCCGAGCACGAGCTTATCGGATCCCACGTTGAGATCGATGGTCGTTCCGGTGGTGAGCGCGCTTGCGAGCGTGATCGTATCGTTGCCCGTGCCTGCGACGAGCGTTTCGACGTTTGCGATGGTGGCGACGTTGTTGCCGCTCTTCAGCGTCAGGACGTCCGCGCCGGATCCGAGATCGACCGATGCGTTCGACAGAACGGTCATCATGGTCAGGGTGTCGTTGGCGGTTCCGCCAACCAGCGTCTCGACGTTGCCGACGCTGCCGATGTTGGCAAAGTTGCCGAGGGTCAGGCTATCCGCGCCCGAACCAAGATCGACCGAGCCTCTGGTGAACACGCTGCCAAGCGAGATGGTGTCGGCGTCGCTGCCGCCAAGCAGCGTCTCGACACCGAGCACGGTGCCCGAGTTGACGAAGTTTCCGAGAGTGAGGGTATCGGCGCCCGCACCGAGGTTCAGAGATCCGCTCGAGAGCTGGCTTGCGAACGTGATGGTGTCCGCGCCGCTTCCGAACGAGACGGTCTCGACGTTCGCAATGGTGGCGACGTTGGTGAAGTTGCCGAAAGCGAGCGTGTCATCGCCGGCGCCGAGATCGATCGATCCCTTTATGACGGCCGAGTTGAGCGTGACGGTATCCGAGTCCGATCCGCCGACGACAGTCTCGATGTTCGAAACCGTGGCGGTGTTGACGAAGTCGCCCAGCGTCAGGGTATCGTTACCCTGAGCGAGGTCGATCGAGCCGTTGGAGACGGCCGTACCAAGGGTGATGGCGTCAGCGCTGGTCGCGCCGATGATCGTTTCGACGTTGGAGACAGAGCCGGTGTTGGTGGCGCTTGCGGCGCCGAGGATCAGCTTGTCGGCGCCCGCGCCCAGATCGATGGAGCTCGAGGTCGTCAGAGCCGACTCCAGCGTCACGGTATCGGCGGCCGATCCGCCGACCAGGGTCTCCACGTTGGAAACCTCGATGGAGTTGGCGAAATCACCCAGCGTCAGCTTGTCGGCGCCAGATCCGAGATCGACCGAGCCGTTAGAGATCTGGGTCGCAAGCGTGATCGTGTCGGCATCGGAGCCACCGACGACGGTCTCCACGTTCGACACGGAGCCCGTGTTGGCGACGTTGGCCAGGGTAAGGGTGTCGTTTCCGGAGCCGAGGTTGATGTTGGTGGAGGTGGTCAGGGCCGAGGCCAGGCTGACCGTATCCAGACCCGTGCCGCCGACCAGCGACTCGACGTTGGAAACCGTGACGGTGTTCGAGAAGTTGCCGAGCGTCAGCTTGTCGCTGCCCGCGCCGAGATCGACCGAGGCCTTCGACAGGATGGTCTGAACCGTGATCGTGTCGGCATCGGAGCCACCGACGATCGTCTCGATGTCGGAGACCGAGGCCGTGTTGGCAAAGTTTCCGAGCGTCAGCTTGTCGTTGCCTGCATCGAGGTCGATCGAACCGTTCGACACCTGGGTTGCATACGTGATGGTGTCGTCGAGGGTCGAGCCGATCAGCGTCTCGACGTTGGAGACCGAGCCCGTATTGGCAAACTTGCCGAGGTTGAGGATGTCCTTTCCGGCGCCAAGGTCGATCGAGCTCGACGAGGTGAGCGCCGCGGTCAGGGTGATGGTGTCAGCCAGCGAGCCGCCGACCAGCGTTTCGACGTTCGCAATGCTCGCGACGTTCACGAAATCGCCGAGCGTCAGCGTATCACTTCCGCTGCCGAGGTCGATCAGGCCCTTCGAGACCTGGGTGGTCAGCGTCACGGTATCGGCACCTGCCACGCCGATCACGGTCTCGACGTTCGAGAGCGAGCCGGTGTTGGCGAAGTTTCCGAGCGTCAGCTTGTCCGCGCCCGCGCCGAGGTTGATGTTCTGGCCGGCCGTGAGGGCGCTGCCCAGCGTCACGCTGTCGTTCGCGCTGCCGCCCACGATGGTTTCGATGTTCGAAACAGTGGCGGTGTTGCCGGAATTGGCGAACACGAGCTTGTCGGAGCCCGCGCCGAGGTCGATCGATGCGTTTGCGGCGGCGGTTCCGAGCGTGATGGTATCGGTGGTCGAGCCGCCGACGATGCTCTCGACATTCGAGAACGTACCGACGTTGGCGAAATCACCCAGCGTCAGCTTGTCCGCGCCGACTCCGAGATCCGCGGAGCCATTCGACACCTGCGTCGCGATCGTGAGGACGTCCGCACCGGTGCCACCGACGATGGTCTCGATGCTGGTGAGGGTGCCTGTGTTGCTGGCGAAGCTACCGAGCGTCAGCTTGTCGTTTCCGGCGCCAAGGTCGATTGCCTGCGCCGTGGTGAGGGCAGCACCCAGCGTCATGGTGTCTGCCGCGGTGCCACCCGTGAGGGTCTCGATGTTGGAGACCGTCGCAACGTTTGCGAAGTTGCCGAGAACGAGCTTGTCGCTGCCAGCGCCAAGATCGATAGACGCGTTGGAGACGACCGTTCCAGCCGTGATGGTGTCTGCGAGCGATCCACCGATCAGGGTCTCGACGCTGTTAGCCGATCCGGTGTTGACGAAGTTACCGAGGATGAGCTTGTCTGCGCCCGCACCGAGGTCGATGATGGTGCCGCCGGTCAGCGCGCTGCCCAGCGTGATGGTGTCGGAGGTCGAGCCACCGGTCAGAGTTTCAACGTTCGAAACCGTGGCGACATTGACGTAGTTGCCGAGGATGAGCTTGTCCGTGCCAGCACCGAGATCGACCGACGCGTTGGACGCCAGCGTGCCGAACGTAATGGTGTTGTTGGCCGAGCCACCGACCAGGGTCTCGATATTGGCGACGGTCGCCGTGTTGACGCTGTTGCTGAGCGTCAGCTTGTCGGCTCCGAGGCCGAGGTCGATCGAGCCATTCGACACCTGCGTGGCAATGGTGATGACGTCGGCGCCCGTGCCGCCGGTGATGGTTTCGACGTTCGAGACGGTGCCGGTGTTGCTTGCGAAGTTGCCGAGCGCCAGCTTGTCCGCACCCGCGCCAAGATCGAGCGACGTTCCCGTGGTGAGCGCAGTTCCGAGCGTGATGGTATCGGCGCCTGTGCCGCCGGCCAGGCTCTCGACGTTGGACACGGTTACGGAGTTCGCGAAGTTGCCAAGCGCGAAGCTGTCGACGCCGGCGCCCAAGTTGACTGTGGCGTTGGTGAGCTGCGTCGCGGACGTGATCGTGTCGACGCCGGTGCCACCGAGCAGGCTATCGACGCCTGAAATGGTGCCGGTGTTGGTGAAGTTGCCGAGCGTCAGAGCGTCCGTTCCCGCGCCGAGATTGATGCTGTTAGACGCGCCGAGCGCGGTGCCGAGCGTGATCTTGTCCGCGCCCGCGTTGCCGACGATGGTTTCCGTGTTCGAGACGGTTGCGGTGTTGGTGAAGTTGCCGAGCGTCAGCTTGTCCGATCCTGCGCCGAGGTCGATCGAAGCGTTGGATACGGGCGCGCCAAGGGTAATGGTGTTGTTGGCCGAGCCGCCGACGATTGTCTCGACGTTCGAAATCGTAGCAGAGTTGGCGAAGTTGCCGAGCGTCAGCTTATCGGCGCCGAGGCCGAGATCGATCGAGCCGTTGAGGATCGCCGTGCCAAGCGTGATGGTGTCGGCGCCCGTTCCGCCGACGATGGTCTCCACGTTGGAGAGCGTGCCGGTGTTGGCGAAGTTGCCAAGCGTAAGCTTGTCATTTCCTGCCGCAAGATCAATGGCGTGTGCAGTCGTGAGCGCAGAGGCGAGATTGATCGTGTCGGCGCCCGTGCCGGCCGTAATACTCTCGACATTCGAGATGGTCGCGGTGTTGGCGAAGTTGCCGAGCGTCACCTTGTCGGTGCCGCCGCCGAGATCGATCACGCCCTTCGAAACGACGGTCGAGAAGGCGATGGTGTCGGTGTTGGAGCCGCCGACGAGCGTTTCTACGTTGGCAATCGTGCCGGAGTTCGCAAACGCGCCGAGGGTCAGCTTGTCGTTGCCAACCCCGAGATCGATGTTGTGGCTGTTCGTGAGCGCGGTGCCGAGCGTGACCGCGTCATTCACCGAGCCGCCGACGATGGTCTCGACGTTGGACACCGTGACCGTGGACGGCAAGCGCGAGAGAACCAGCTTGTCGCTGCCGGCCCCGAGGTCGATCGAGGCGTTCGTCAGCGTGGATCCGATGGTGATGGTGTTGTTGGCCGATCCGCCGATGATGGTCTCGACGTTGGAGATGGTGGCGGAGTTGGCGCCTGTCCCCGAAAGCACGACCTTGTCGGCGCCCGCGCCGAGATCGATAGAGCCGTTCACGATCTGAGTCGCGAACGTGATGGTGTCGGCACCGGTGCCCGCGGTCACCGTCTCGATATTCGAGAGGGTGCCAGCGTTGGCGAAGTTTCCGAGGGTCAGCCTGTCGTTTCCGCCGCCGAGATCGATGGTCTGCGCGCTGGTCAGTGCCGCGCCGAGGCTGACGGTGTCGGTCAGGTTGTTGCCGAGCACGCTCTCGATGTTGGACACCGAGAGCGTGTTCACGAAGTTTCCGAGCGTGATCTTGTCCGTACCAGCGCCGAGATCGACGGAGCCGTTTGCGATCTGACCGGTGAACACGAGCGTGTCGGCGGCCGTGCCGCCGACGATGGTCTCCACATTGGCGACGGAGCCGGTGTTGGCGAAGTTACCAAGCGTCAGCTTATCGGAACCCGCACCAAGGTTGATGGTCGTGGCGGACGTCAGCGCATTGGTAAGCGTGATCGTGTCAGCCGCGGTGTTGCCCAGGATCGATTCGGTGTTGGCAACCGTCAGCGTGTTGGCGAACTTGCCGAGAACGAGCGTGTCGACGCCAGCGCCAAGATCGATCGAGCCCTTGGACGCGCCCTGGGCGAGAGTGATGGTGTTGTTTGCCGAGCCGCCGATGATGGTCTCGACGTTCGAAATCGTGGCGGAGTTTGCGAAGTTTCCGAGCGTCAGCTTGTCGTTGCCGGCGCCGAGATCGATCGAGCCGTTGACGATCTGCGAGCCGAGCGTGATGGTGTCGGCGCCCGTGCTGCCGATGAGCGTCTCAGCGCCAGACACTGTGCCGGTGTTGTTGAACTTGCCGAGCGTCAGCGTGTCCGAGCCCGCACCAAGATCGATCGAGTGCGAGGTCGTCAACGCCGCGTTCAGCGTCACGAGATCGACGCCGGTTCCGCCCTGAAGGCTTTCGACATTGGTGGCGGTGACGGTGTTCGCGAAATTACCGAGCTTCAGCGAGTCGACGCCCGCGCCGAGATCGATCGAGCCTTTGGAAACCTGGGCCGCGAACGTCAGAGCATCGGCCAGGCTTCCGCCGAGGATGGTTTCGACGTTTGCGACGGTGCCCGTGTTGGCAAAGTTGCCGAGGGTCAGCTTGTCGGCGCCCGCGCCGAGGTTGATGCTCGAGGAGCTCGTGAGAGCCGAAGCGAGATTGATGGTGTCGATGCCGGTTCCGCCGACGATGGTCTCGGTGTTGGCAACCGTGGCGGTGTTCGCAAAGTTGCCCAGCGTCAACTTGTCGGCGCCCGCGCCGAGGTTGATCGACGCCTTGGAGGCAATGCTGCTCAGCGTGATCGTATTGTTGATCGCGCCGCCCATGATGGTTTCGACGTTCGCAACGGTCGCGGAGTTCGCGCCCGCGTCGGAGAACGTCAACTTGTCGAGACCCGCGCCGAGATCGACGGAGCCGTTCACCATCTGAGTGGAGATGGTGATGGTGTCCGCGCCGGTGCCGCTGACGATGGTCTCGACGTTGGAAATCGAGCCGGTGTTGACGAAGTTGCCGAGCGTCAGCTTGTCCGCGCCCGCGCCGAGGTTGATCGAGTTGGTGTTAACGAGGGCCGAGCCCAGCGTGACGGTATCCGCGCCCGTGCCGCCGACGAGCGTCTCGACGTTGGTTACGGTCAGCGTGTTCGCGAAGTTGCCGAGCGTCAGCTTGTCGTTGCCCGCTCCCAGGTTGATCGAGGTCTTCGCCGCCGCGGACCCCAGGGTGATGGTGTCGGTCCCGTTGCCGCCGATCACCGTCTCGGTATTCGAGACTGTCACCGTATTGGTCGCATTCGCGAGCGTCAGCTTATCGGCGCCTCCCGCGAGGTCGATGCTCCCGCTCGCAATACCGCCCGTGATTTGGACGGTATCCACTGCCGCACCACCAATCAGCGTATCGACACTTGCGGCCGTATACAGATTAGCCGTGTTCTTGTTCGGCAAGTTGACGACAGCCATTTGAGAGACCCCGAATTAACGTTTCCCGCTCACCGCAAACACGGTTGTTCAAAACAACGCACCCCGCCGGTGACCGTCCCCCACTAATTCGTCGTCAGCGCATCCGATATCTTGTCGACTTGCAGCTACTTTTTGAATTAGTCAGAAACACCCTTTACGGGATTTTTCACCGTACTCTTCTCATTAAATGCGCCGTTATTGTTTCTATTTGGTAAATTACGAGAAATAGTCGTAAATCACACCATCAATAAAACTGCTAATTGAAACCAGCTAGTTCGCAACGCTGTGCAATCAGTTTATGCTGCTCTTGCATCTATATGACTCCACTGCCTATTTTTGTTGCCTACGCAAGCAGCTCAAAATGCAAAAAAACGACATTTCGAGTTGAATATGAATCTCTTCATTTCGGGATCTATTTCCCGGATATCGACGGCCGGATGAGCATCTTCAGCGCGCTCATTTCAGTCCGACATAAAACACGGTAGCGTTCGTTGCGTTTGCGTCAGTGATTCGCCCCATTGGATGAGCATGCTTCGAACAGATGACGCGCGCCCTCTCGCCTGTATTCAGGTCCGGCCTGTCCGGCTATAAACGCTTCCTTATGTGGGCGGCGGTTTTCAGCGTTTTCGTGAACACGCTGACGCTTTCAATCCCACTTTATACAATACAGGTTTTCGACAGGGTGCTTCCCAGCGGAAGCGGCGCGACCTTGCTCGTGCTGACCGTGGCGGTTCTTGGGGGAATTGCAGCAGCAAGCGCCCTCGAGGAAATCCGCGCACGACTGCTCGTCGCCCTGGGCGTGCAATTCGATGCGCAACTGTCCACGCAGGTCTTCGAGCGGCTGGTGGAGCGTGATGGCGAGACGTCGAACGCCACGAAGGGCGGGGCTGTCCGCGATCTGGATACGGTTCGCCACGCGCTGACGGGCAGCGCCATCATTTCGCTGTTCGATCTGCCCTGGACGCCGCTTTTTCTCTGCGCCTGCTTCTATCTTCACCCCGTTCTCGGCGTCATCTCGCTTGTCGGCGCGCTGACGGTGATGGGGCTCGCCGTACTCAACCAGATCCTGGTCGGTCAAAAGATCGGAACCTCCGGCAAGCTCACGGACGAGAGCTACCGGCTCACCGAGGGCGTGATCGGCAACGCCGAAACCGTGCGTGCCATGGGAATGCTGCCGCAGCTGTCGCGCCGCTGGGCCGACATCCGCGTGCGCGCAATCGGCATGCAGGCCGAGGCCAGCGCCCGTAACTCCGCAGTTTCGAGCGTTATCAAGTTCGTTCGCTACGCGTTACAGGTGATCATCATGGGCGCCGGCGCCTGGCTCGCGGTGGGGCGCGAGATCTCGCCGGGCTCGCTGTTCGCCGCGTCCCTCATCTGCACGCGCGCGCTTATGCCCATCGACCAGCTTGTCGGCGTTTGGCGGCAGATCCTCTCGGCTTGGGCGGCGCTTGGCCGCGTCGAGGAGGTTCTTGCCGTGCCGCTTCGCCCCAAGACGATGGAGTTGCCGGTTCCGGAGGGGCGGCTCTCGGTCGAAGGCCTCTCCTACACTGTTCCCGGCGCCCGCGCCGCAACTCTCAACGACATCTCGTTCTCGGTGAACCCCGGCGAAGCCCTTGGCATCGTGGGCCCCAGCGCGGCCGGAAAATCCACGCTCGCGCGCCTGATCGTCGGCGCAATTAAGCCGGGCGCGGGCAGCGTGCGGCTCGACGGCGCGGAAGTCTGGTCGTGGGGGCGCGCACAGTTCGGCTCCTTCACCGGCTACGTCTCCCAGAACATCGAGCTTTTCGAAGGCACCATTGCCGAGAACATCGCCCGCTTCCAGAAGGCGGATGCGGCCTCGATCGTGACGGCCGCGCGGCTCGCCGGCGTGCACGACATGATCCTCGGCTTCCCGAAGGGCTACGACACGCCGCTGCTGGCATCAGGTGTTCCGCTTTCTGGCGGACAACGCCAACGCATCGCGCTGGCGCGGGCCGTGTTCGGGGATCCGAAGCTCGTCGTTCTCGACGAGCCCAACTCGAATCTCGACAGCGACGGCGAAGCGGCCCTGCACAAACTGCTCGTCGCCCTCAAGGCACGGGGCACCACGGTCGTGATGATCGCACATCGCCCTAGCATTCTGGTTTCGCTTGATAAAGTTCTGGTTCTTACCAACGGCACGGTGGCCGAGTTCGGCCCCGTCGAGCGTGTCATGCCACGCATCGCGCCGGGCTTCCCGGTCGGTCAGAGACGCATCGGGGAGCGCGCATGAGACACGCCTTGGCCAAGCTCGAGCTGCTTCGGACGGAATACGCGCAGACCATCGCCTCGGATGCCTCCGCCGCGTCGCAAAAGGGCGATTCTCCTGCCGCGCCTCCGGCCGCACCGGCGGCGCCTGCCTCTCCGCACGCCGCGCTCGGCGCCGATTTCCGTGATGCGGGCCGCCTGATCAACGCCGGCCTTCTCATCGTCCTCGGCTTTTTCGGCTTTCTGGGCGGATGGGCTGCGTTGAGCTCGATCGAAAGCGCTGCCATCACCTATGGCGTTGTCGGCGCGGACGGAAACCGCAAGGCGGTGCAGCACATGGACGGCGGCATCGTGAGCGCCATCCTCGTGAAGGAGGGCGATCTGGTAAGCGCTGGCCAGGAGCTAATCAGGCTCGACCAGTTGCAGCCCCGGGCCGCCCTTGAAATCCAGAGCGCCGCCGTCGTGACGCAGTCGGCCGTGCTGGCGCGGCTCGAAGCAGAATCAGCTGGCCTTCCCCGCATCAACTTCCCGGCTTCTCTGACCGACCGGCGAAACGAGCCTGCCATCGAGCAGCTTCTGGTGTCCCAGGAACAGATTCTCGAAGCCCGGCGCAGTGCGAACGCGACGCAGGTTGGCACCATCCGCGAGCAGATCAAGCAGGCCCGCAGCCAAATCGACATCTTCAAGGCCCAGTCGACGGCGGTCGCCGAGCAGTACCGTATGATCCAGGAGGAGCTTGGCCCCAAGCAGATGCTCTACGACAAGGGCTACGCGACGAACTCGCCGGTGCTGCAGCTCAAGCGCGCCGCCGCAGCGCTTCAGGGGCAGCAGCAGGAGTATCAGGGCCACGTCACGCGTCTCGAGCATCTGATCGGTCAGCTCGAGAACCAAATCGTTCAAATCGAACGCGATTTTCGCGTGAAGATCGCACAGGAGCTCGAGGATGCGCGCACCAAGATTGCGGACGCGACCGAGCGGGAGCGGGTCGCCAATGACGTGCTGACACGCACGGTCATCCGCGCGCCGGTCAGCGGCCATGTGCTCGGTCTCTCCGTCAACACGGTGGGCGGTGTCATCGGAAAAGGGGAGCGCCTGCTGGAGATCGTGCCGGCCGAATCCGGGATCGTCATCAAGGCCCAGCTCCGTCCGAGCGACGCGCTCGACGTGCACGAGGGCATGCGGGCGGAGCTCAGGGTTCTGACTGCCCAGGGCCGCAAACTTCCGGTCGTACACGGCACGGTGCGCAACCGCTCGGCGGACGCGCGGCCTGATGCCGAAGGGCACGCGCTACTGTTCGACGTCAGCATCGACGTCGACCCAGCCGAGCTGAAGGCGCTCGGCGAGCTCAAGCTGACGCCCGGAACGCCGGTCGAAGTGATCATCCCGACAGGCTCGCGCACGGTTCTTGAGTACATGCTCGACCCCGTATCGCAATCCATGCGTCACGGACTGCGCGAGAAATAACGACAGCGACCCGAACTCGAAGAGACCAGGTGGGGACAGACCGATGGAAGCACTGATACTTTGCGGCGGGCTCGGCACGCGCCTGCGCGAGGAGACGGAATTCAAGCCGAAGCCGATGGTCGAGGTCGGCGGCAAGCCGATGCTCTGGCACATCATGATGCACTATCGCCATCATGGCGTCGGGCGCTTCGTGCTCTGCCTCGGCTACAAGGGCGATGCGATCCGCGATTATTTCGTGAACTATCACCATCGCGCGCACGATCTCGAGATCGACATCCGCACGGGCGGCATCTACGCGCGGCGCACCTCGAACTCGGAGCTTCTGGACGCGCGCGTCGTGCTGGCGGAAACCGGTCTCGAAAGCCTCACAGGGCGGCGCATCCTGAAGGCTCTCCCGCATATCGAGGGCGATACCTTCCTCGCCACCTACGGCGACGCAGTGGCTGACGTCGACATCGACGACCTGATCGCCACGCACAAGCGCATGGGCCGCCTCGCGACCGTGACGGCCGTTCACCCCTCCTCGCGCTTCGGCGAGCTTGCCATCGACGACGGCATGATCACCAGCTTCGCAGAGAAGCCGCAGGTAACGCAGGGCTGGATCAACGGCGGGTACTTCGTTTTCAACCGCCGCGCGTTCGATCTCCTCGATCCGGACCTCAACGAGCCGCTGGAGACGGGGCTTCTGGAGCGCCTCGCCAAGATGGGCGAGCTTGCCGTGCATCAGCATGGCGGCTTCTGGCAGTGCATGGACACCTATCGCGAGATGCAGCTCCTCAACGACATGTGGTCGTCGGGCAAGGCGCCGTGGCGGGTGTGGAACTAAACGGATGAGCACGGCGCCGCTGTCGCACACATTCTGGGCCGGGCGCCGCGTCTTCGTCACTGGCCATACCGGTTTCAAGGGCGGCTGGCTGATGGGCGTGCTCCGCCGTCTCGGCGCGGAGCCGTCGGGCTATGCGCTCGCTCCGCCTTCGAGCCCCAATCTCTTCGACGTGGCTGGCGTCGGCTCGCTCGGCGGCTCGACGATCGGCGATATTCGCGATGGGGCGCGCCTCAACGCGGCCATGGCGGCGGCCGATCCCGAGATCGTGTTGCATCTCGCCGCGCAAGCCTTGGTGAGACCTGCCCGGGCCGAGCCGGTCGAGACCTTCTCGACGAACGTGGTCGGCACAGCGCAGGTGCTGGACGCCGTGCGGCAGACGCCGGGCGTCAAAGCCTGCGTCGTGATCACCAGCGACAAGGTCTACGACAATGTCGAGTGGCCGTGGGCCTATCGGGAGCCGGACCGGCTGGGCGGCAAGGAGCCCTATGGCGCAAGCAAGGCCTGCACAGAGATCGTGGTCGAGTCCTATCGCGCCTCCTATTTCTCGGGCGACGGACATCGCGCAGCGCTGGCCACCGCGCGCGCGGGTAACGTGATCGGCGGCGGCGATTGGGCCGAGGACAGGCTGATCCCCGACGCGGTACGTGCCTTTACGGCGGGCGAAGCGCTTCTCATCCGCAATCCGTCCTCGGTGCGCCCCTGGCAGCACGTGCTGGAGCCGCTTTCGGGCTATCTGCGGCTAGCGGAGGCCCTGTTCGAGGCCAGCAAGCTTCCCCAGCCGCTGGCGTTCAATTTTGGACCGGCCCAAGACGATGCGGTGCCCGTACGCGTGATCGCCGACGAGATCTCCGCTCGCTGGGCCGATGGCGCCCACTGGCGGCACGACACGCGCTACCAGCCTTACGAAGCCCGCCTGCTCGAGGTCGACAGCGCGAAGGCCCGCTCCGCCCTCTCCTGGCGGCCGCGATGGCGCCTTTCCGAGGCGCTCGACCGGACCATAGACTGGTACAAGGCCTACACGGGCGGGCAAGATATGCGCGCTTTCACCCTTCGGCAGATCGACGAGTATCTCAATGGCTGACACGACCCGCACCCTGCCCTGCCGTGCGTGTGGCACGCCGCTCCGGCACGTGTTCGTGGATCTCGGGATGTCACCAGTCTCGAACGCCATGCGGCTTCCGGCGGAGGCGCATCTGGCTGAGGCCTTCTATCCGCTGCGCACGTTCGTGTGCGAAGCCTGCAAGCTCGTGCAGATCGAGGACGTGCAACCGGCCGAGACGCACTTCCACGGCTCCTACACCTATTTTTCCTCCTACTCGAAATCCTGGCTCGAGCACGCGCGGCGCTATGCCGAGATGATGACATCGCGGTTCGGGCTTGGCCCCTCGTCGAAGGTTGTCGAGGTCGCGAGCAACGACGGCTATCTGCTGCAATACTTCAAGGCGCAGGGTATCCCGGTGCTCGGCATCGATCCGGCCGCCAACTGCGCGGAGGTGGCGGAGCGCGAGCGCGGCATCCCGACGCTCGTGCGCTTCTTCGGCGCGGCGACGGCACGAGAGGTTGCGGAGAGCGGGAAGGCGGACGTGATCGCGGGCAACAACGTGCTGGCGCACGTGCCCGACATCAACGACTTCGTCAGCGGGCTCAAGCTGCTGCTGAAAGACAGCGGCGTGATCACCATCGAATTTCCGCACCTCCTGCGGCTGATCGAAGCCAAGTACTTCGATACCATCTATCACGAGCACTATTCCTACCTGTCGCTTCTGGCCGTCGAGCGGTTGTTCGCGCGTCACGGGCTCACGGTGTTCGACGTGGAGGAATTGCCGACGCATGGCGGAAGCCTACGCATCTTCGCGGGCCACACGGGCGCTACTCCCGCGGCCTCGGACCGGCTCATCGCATTCCGAGGCCGCGAGGCCAATGCCGGGCTCGACGATCTCGCGAGCTACGGCTCGTTCGCGGCCGAAGTGCGCCATGCCAAGCGGGCACTTCTCAGCACGCTCATCAGCCTCAAGGAGAAGGGCGCGCGGATCGTCGCCTATGGCGCGGCCGCGAAGGGCAACACGCTGCTCAACTACTGCGGTATTCGCGGCGATTTTCTCGACTATGCGGTGGATGCCAGCCCGCACAAGCAGGGGCTTCTGCTGCCCGGCACGGCGCTTCCCGTCCACGCACCCGAGCGGATCTTCGAAACGAAGCCCGACTACGTGCTGATCCTGCCCTGGAACCTCAAGGACGAGATCATCGGGCAGATGGCGGGCATTCGCGCCTGGGGCGGCCAATTCATCGTGCCCCTGCCCGAGCCGCAGATCATCCCATGATCTTCGAAGCGACCCCGCTCGACGGCGCCTTCGTGATCGTGCCGGAGCCGATCGCCGATACCCGCGGGTTCTTTGCGCGCCTCTTTTGTGCGACGGCATTCCGCGAGCGCGGTCTCGACCCGCACCTCGACCAGATCAGCATCTCCCACAACGTCGAAACCGGCACGGTGCGCGGGATGCATCTGCAGCGCCCGCCCGCCGCCGAGACGAAACTCGTGCGCGTGACGGCTGGGGCCATCTTCGACGTCATCGTGGATGTGCGGGCCGGCTCCGCCACCTACGGACGCTGGTTCGGAACGGAGCTTTCGGCCGCGAACCGCAAGCAGTTGTACATTCCCAAGGGCTTCGCGCACGGCTTCCAGACGCTCGCGCCCGCGACGGAGGTCACCTATCACATCTCCTGCGGCTATGCGCCCGAGCACGCCACGGGGCTCTGCTACGACGATCCGGACCTCGCCATCACGTGGCCACTCGGCCAAGCGGCGGTGATCTCGGATCGCGATCTCGCGTGGGCGCCGTTCCGCGATTTCTCTCCCGTTGCGGCCAGCCATGACTGACGCAGCCCGCCCGAGAGCCACCGTTTTCGGCGCCAATGGATTCGTAGGACGCGCGCTCGTCGATCACCTCACGCGCGCGGGCTACGACGTGCGCGCGCTCGTGCGCGGGGATGCATCCTGGCGCGGCGCGGAGCTGGGCCACGCCTTCTACACCATCGGCCTCACCGCGGACTTCCGCTCTCGCCCGTTCGAGACCATAGACGCGCACGTGAGCCTGCTCACTGAGATCCTGCGCGGCTGCCGGTTCCAGTCGTTTGTCTATACGTCCTCGACGCGCGTCTATGGCCCGGCAGCCTCAACGGACGAGCTGGCGCCGATCCCCGCTTCGCCCGCCAATCCGGATCATCTCTACAATCTCTCGAAGCTGATGGGGGAGGCGGCCTGCCTCGGGTCCGGCCTCGCGACTGCGCGCGTCGCCCGGCTCTCGAACGTGTTCGGGGCCGATCTCGCGTCGCAGAACTTCCTGACATCGGTGCTGCGCGAAGCGGCCGAGACGGGCTCCGTTCACCTCAAGACCAGCCTCGCCTCGGCGAAGGACTACGTCTGGGTGGGCGATGTGGTACGCGCGCTCGAAGCGATCGCGGTGCGCGGCAGCGAGCCGATCACCAATGTCGCGTTCGGGCGCAACATAACGCATCGGGAAATCATGGAGCGGATCGAGGCCGAGACGGGTACCGCGATCTCTGTGGCGCCAAACGCGCCGACCGTCACCTTTCCCGAGATCGAGACGCGCCGTCTCGACGCGCTCGGCATCACCGGGCGAAGGCCGCTCGTCTCCATGATCGGGGAGCTTGCGGCAGCCTTCAAAGGCTAGACTAAGGCTGTCGCAGTCTAATTCCTGTCTTCCGGCAGCGGCGGAAGCGGGAAGAAGGGGATGCCGTCCTCGGCCAACTCCTTTGCCTCCTCAGCGGAGGCTTCGCCATAGATGCCGCGGGCCGGGCTCTCGTCGAAGTGGATGCGGCGCGCCTCCTCGGCAAATCGCCCGCCGACGTACTCGGCCTTGGCGTGCACCTCCTCGCGGATCCTGCGCATCATCTGCTGCAGCTCGGCGGGTGGAAACTGCGCGTTCGACAAGGGGGCGGCCGGCGCGGGCGTCACCGGTGTTGCGTTGGCCTTCTCGGATTTGCGCGTGTTGACGGCGGGAGCCATGATGGCCTTGTCGACGGACGTGCTGCCGCAGGTGGGGCACACGATCTCAGCCCGGGCTGCTTGCTTCTCGTAGGCTGCGCCGCTCTTGAACCATCCTTCGAACTCGTGGCCGTCCTGGCACACGAGGCTGAACTTGATCATGACGCGACCTCAGCGGCCTTTCCATCCGCATGAACGACGTCGAACTTCCTGTCGTGCCGCAAAGACGGCACGCGTGACCGGACGTCCGCGATCATGGCCAAGTCTACATCCGCGAAAATGACCGAGGGGTGAACGCCGCCCTCGGCGAGCACCTGCCCCCAGGGGGAAACCACGAGGCTATGGCCGAAGGTTTCGCGGCCATGCTCGTGCAGGCCGCCCTGGGCGGCAGCGAAGACGAAGCATTGGGCCTCGATGGCGCGGGCGCGCAGCAGGGTGACCCAATGGGCCTCTCCCGTAAGACGCGTGAAGGCGGCCGGCACGGCCAGGAACGAGGCACCGGCGTGTGCGAGCGCGCGGTAGAGATAGGGGAAGCGCAGATCATAGCAGATCGAGAAGCCGATGCCGCCCCACGGCAGATCCGCGACGACGGCTTTGGTGCCGGGCTCGTAGTTGGCGCTTTCGCGGTAGACCTCGCCGTTCGGCAGGTCCACGTCGAACATATGGATCTTGTCGTAGCGCGCCGTCACCTCGCCCTTGGGCGAGATCAGGTATCCGCGGTTGGCGAGCTTGGCGTCGCTCGCCTTGATCACCATGGAGCCAACATGCAGCCAGATCGACAGCTCCTTGGCCAGATCGGCGAGCTGGCGGAGCCCGGCATTGGCGCTCTCCGGCTCGGCCACGGCGAACAGGCGCTCGCGGTCGAGCTCCATCAGGTTGGTGACCTCGGGGGTCTGGACGTAACCAGCCCCGCCACTTGCGGCCTCCCGGATGAGCGCGGCGGCATCGCGCAGGTTGCGCGCCACATCCCGCCCAGAACACATCTGGACCAGCCCTACCCGAAAGGACTTCGCGAGATTTGCCGTCGTCATATGCCCCGAGCCTTCGATCATTCGTGCCTTTAGAGCACTTTAGTGGCTCGCGCAGAGGAGGGGATCAAGCTTGCCGTTGCGCTCGAGGCACATCAGATCGTCGCAGCCGCCCACGTGCTGATCGCCGATCCAGATCTGCGGGACGGTGGTGCGCCCGCCGGCCTTGCTGGTCATCTCCGCCCGGAGCGTCGCCTTGCCCGTTACGTCGACCTCCTCGAAGGCCACGCATTTGGCGCGCAGCAGCTCTTTTGCCATGTGGCAATAGGGGCAAAGGATCGTGGTGTAGATCGTAACTCTGGCCATGTCTTCCAACGTTCCTCGACGGCCAACCTGGGTTGCACTCGGACGTTGCGTCTCTCTCGACGGGCGCGATACGCAGCCGACACCCATTTCGCAACGATTTGCGGCATTTTTCCAGCGTTGAGAACGGCTTTCAAGAGGGAATGACGCCCCTATCCGTCACCAAAGCGAGCGCCAGCACATCCACACGCGAAGCGCCAGCCCGTTTCAACGCCCGCGCGCAGGCGCCGACGGTCGAGCCGGTGGTGATAACGTCATCAATGAGCAGGATCTTGCGGCCCCGCACGCGATCCTCAAGCCTCCGAGGCACGGCGAAAGCGCCCGCCACGTTGCGCTGGCGCGCGGCCCGGGTGAGGCCGACCTGGCTCAAGGTCGCGCGCCTGCGCTCCAGCGCGAGCGGCTCATAGCCGAGCCCCGTCAGCCGGGCCACCTCCTGGGCCAGGATCGCGGCCTGGTTGAAACGGCGCACGAGCAGCCGGCGGCGCGCAAGAGGGACGGGCACGACCGTCTCACACTCGCCCACCACGTCGCGTCCGGCCTCCACCAGCCATTTGCCAAGCAGACGGCGCACGTCATGGCGATCGTGAAACTTGAGGGCGTGCACCAGGGCTCGCATGGAGCCGGTATGGGCCGCGATCGCCCGCGCCCGGTCGTAGGGAGGCGGATCCGCCGCGGCGGCTGCAGAAATCATGACACCGCCGGTGTCGAACGGCATGGGCAGGCCCAGGCGGTCGCAGAGGGGCGGGCGAATGAAGTCGATGTCGCGCCAGCAGCCCGCACACAGCGCGTCGTGGTCTCCAATCGGCGTCCGGCAGACCAGGCACACCGGCGGCATCAGGAGATCGGAGATCGCCGCCAGGACGCGCCGCAGCATTCCAGGCTCCCGCGCGGGGGCAGCGCCAGGCGGGCGCTCGCTCTCCTCATCCAGGCCTGCTTCCGACATGACCGGCCTTCCAAACCTCTGTCCCCGAGCGGACTGTGCGTCAGATTGGGCAAACTTGATAGGTCGCTGTTCTGATAGATTGAACGGGATATCACGGTGCAACCGCCCCAACGAAGGCTCCTTTCACGCGCATGCCCGACGACGCCCCCATCTTCGATACTCGCCTGCTCACGGAGCGGCGCAACCGGGCCGCCGCCTCGGCTCGCGCGCATGACTTTCTACTGCGCCGCGTCGCGGAGGACTTCGCCGAGCGGCTGGCCATCGTGCGGCGCTCCTTCCCCGTGGCGCTCGATCTCGGGTGCCATCACGGCGTGCTGGGGCGGGAGATCGGGGCCGCGGCGTCCGTCGGCCGGCTCATCTCGCTCGATCCGTCGGAAGCCATGCTGGCCCAGGCGGCCCCGCCGCGCGTCGCCGGGCAGCTCGATGCCCTGCCGTTCGCGGAGGGCTCGCTCGACCTCGTCGTGTCGGGCCTGTCGCTCCATTTCGTGGACGACCTTCCCGGAGCGCTGATCCAGATCCGCCGCGCGTTGAAACCGGACGGGTTGCTGCTCGCCGCGCTGCTCGGCGGTCGGACGCTCCATGAGCTGCGCGAGGCTTGGCTTCTCGCGGAGGACGAGGTCGCAGGCGGCGCATCGCCCCGCGTGGCTCCGTTCGCGGACGTGCGCGACCTGGGCGGCCTCCTGCAACGCGCGGGGTTTGCGCTGCCCGTCTCGGATTCGGACGTTGTCTCGGTGACCTACTCCGACCCGCTGGCCTTGATGCGCGACATCAAGGGCATGGGCGCGGCCAACATGCTGACCGCGCGGCGGCGCGTTCCGGTAACGCGGCGGCTCCTGATGCGAGCTTGCGAGATCTACGTCGAGCGCTTCGGTCTCGACAACGGCCGCGTGCCGGCGACGTTCGAGATCCTGACGCTGACGGCGTGGACGCCACACGAGAGCCAGCAGAAGCCCTTGAAACCCGGCTCAGCGAAGACACGGCTCGCGGACGTGCTCGGCGTGCCGGAGCGAAAGGTCTAGAGCCTGCGCACCATGAAGCGCGCCTCGTCGTCGTAGCTCTTGAGCTTCGCATCGAGTGCGGGATCGGCAACGATCTCGAATCCGAAGCGGCTCCAGAACGGGCCAGAGCCGTTCACAGCGACCAGCGACACGTTGGAAAATCCGCTCTCCCTCGCATGGTCGAGGACGGCTTTGGCAATGGCGGACCCGGCGCCGGATCCGCGTGTCTCCGGCAGCAACGCGAAGTCGTGGATGTAGTACGTCGTCGGGCTCTCGGGCAGCGCCTCCAGCATGACGTTGAGCGCGGGCGGCTTTCCGTAGTGCCAGGGATGCGTAATCGCGTAGGCCGTGGCGTTGCCGTCCTGCTCCAGGATGGCGCATCCGGCGGGATAGAGCGCGAGACGCTCGGACAGCACCGCATCGTCCTCCGGATAATCCACATGCACCCGGTCGGCGATGGCGACGACGGCGGGCACGTCTGCTTCCGTCATCGGGCGCCACACACCCCGCTCGAGCTTTACGCGCATCGTCACTCTCCTATCCCAAGAGATCGCGCAGCCAGGGAACCAACGGGGCATCGGCCGGCGGCATCGGATAATCCGCGAGGCGCTTTGCCCGCACCCACGCGACCTCCTGTCCCTCGCGAGGGGTGATCTCGCCGTCCCAATTGCGGCAGAGGAACAGCGGCATCAGCAGATGGAAGTCCTTGTAGGCGTGGCTCGCGAAGGTGAAGGGCGCAAGGCACGTCTCGCAGACCTCGATGCCAAGCTCCTCCATCAACTCACGGCGAAGCGCCTGCTCCGGCGTCTCGCCCGCATCAACCTTACCGCCCGGAAACTCCCAAAGGCCCGCGAGCTGCTTGCCCTCCGGGCGCTTGCAGATGAGGACGCGATTGTCAGGGTCGACCAGTGCGGCCGCGGCCACGAGCAGAATTGGTTTCGTCATGAGGTGATTTGGACCTTGTGCGGGCACCGCCGCAGCCTATAGAGGAGGGCATGGGATCGACACTTCTTGCGCTCGGACACTATGCGCCCGAGCGGCGCGTGACAAATGCGGAAATCGAAGCGCGGCTCGGCGTCGAGACCGGCTGGAGCGAGCGGCGCACGGGGATTCGCGAACGCCGGTTCGCCGCGCCTGACGAGGCCTTGTCGGACCTCGCGGTGAAGGCCGGCGAGATGGCCCTGGCGAAGGCCGATTTCGACCGGGCGAGCCTGGGCCTCGTCGTGCTGGCGACTTCTACGCCGGATCATCTTCTGCCCCCATCGGCTCCCCTGGTCGCACATCGGCTCGGCGCGACCGGAGCCGGAGCTATCGACATGGCGGGTGCCTGCGGCGGGTTTCTCTACGCGCTCACATTCGCGGACAGCTTCGTCAAGCTGCATCAGGCGCCTGCGCTCGTCATCGCGGGCAATATCCTATCGCGCCGCCTGAACCTCGACGATCCGACCAGCGCGCTGCTGTTCGGAGACGGCGCGGGGGCGGCGCTGCTCGCTCCTTCGGCACGGGCAACGTCCGGCGTCCGCGGCGTGCACCTCGCGTCCGACGGTTCTGCCTACGACCTGATCAAGATTCCCGCTGGGGGAAGCCGGCGGCCGTTTGCCGATGGTCTGGAGCCAGCCGCGACGCTGATGCAAATCAGCGACGGGCGCGCGGTATTCACACGTGCGGTGAAGATCATGACTGAGGCTTCGAACACAGCGCTCACGCGCGCCGGGCTTGCCATCGGCGACATCGACTACTTCGTGCCGCATCAGGCGAACGCGCGCATTATCGGCGCGGCCCAGCGGCAGCTCGGCGTACCGGACGAGAAACTGATCTCGACCGTTGCGCTCTACGGCAACAGCTCGGCGGCCACCATCCCGCTCTCGCTTTCGATCGCCGCGGAGGAGCGTGCGTTCCAGCCCGGCGAGCTGCTGCTGCTCGCGGCGGCAGGCGCGGGCCTCACGGGCGGCGCCGTCGTGTTCGAGGTTTAGAGCGCGATCATTTTCAATTGCATGAGGATCGCGCTCTCAGGTTTTACCGAGACCGATGATTCACGCTCCGGACTGATAGGGTCGGAAGCGATCATGGGTTTTCTTTGTTAGACTGATGATTCACGCTTCGGACTGATAGGGTCCGAAGCGATCATGGGTTTTCTTTGTTAGACTGATGATTCACGCTTCGGACTGATAGGGTCCGAAGCGATCATGGTCTAGCGAAGCCGGCGCAGATTGAGAGCGCGGGTCAACGCGTCGGAGGCGGTCTCGTCGTTGGTTGCCACAGGCCGTGGTGCAGGTTTCGGCGGCAGGAGCCCCGGCATCGGATTTTCGCGAGCGTGGGCTGCGAGGTCCTCAAGCAAGATTTCGAGCAGCGGCGCGGCAACATCCGCCGCGTGGACCTTCGTCGCCCACGGCTCGGAGCCCGAGCCGGTGCCGACCAGCACCACATACGAGTAGGCTGCGCCGTTGGCGAACTGGAGGCCCCCGGTGGTCCAGACGTCCACCGTCGCGTTGGGATCGGCGGTCACCTGCGTTCCGGTTTTCGCAAAGTGGAGGCGCAGGCCAGCGCGCCGCGCCGCGCACCAGGACGACAGGGATTTGAGCGTGCCCGCCGGCACGCCGCCGGCCGTGTAGCAGAGCGGCGCCGAGAGCAGGGATCGGAGCAGCGGCACGGCGCGGCGCTGAATCAGACGGTTCGGGATAATCGGCTCGCGCACATCTCCGTGCGCCACAGGCTCGTTCTCCACGCTCGTGTAATCGTAGCTCCGGACCAGCGTCGGCTCGCGCACCGGCGTGGCGCCGCGGCCGAGAAGCGACGCGAGGATCACCGCCGACATGTGATGCACCTTGCGCGGCGAGCCGGAAATCTGCCCCAGCACGACGGCCGTTGACGGAGGCGTTCCGTGACCGGACGCATCGGACGGCGGCATGGTGAAGCCGAAGCCTTCAATGAGCTTTCGCACGCGCTCCTGGCCTGCAAGCGCCGTGCGGTTGATGAGAGGGGCGTTGAGCGAGCAGGCAAAGCTCACGATGGCGCGGCGGCCGAAGCGGCCGTTGCCCTTGGCGCACGTTTCGAGCCCGCGCTGCGGCGCCTCCGTATCGACGTAGAGGGAGTTCGTGGTGTCGCGCCCGCTGTTGGCGATGGCGATGGCCGCGATCATCTTTCCGGTGGAGGCAATCATGCGCGGATCGCGGCCGGGATCGTAGAGGCCGGTTGCCGCGTCGCGTGCGGCTGGCGCCCCGAAATAGGGAGCCGTCTCACCCGCCTCGTAGTAGCGCACGATCTCACCCTTTGCGTTGGCGGCGACGACCGTGATGGTGGGCTGCCTGCGATCGGGACCGGCGCGTGCGGGATCGAGGGTGTAGCCCGGATTGAGCTTCGGCTGCACGGCCGCATCGATGCGTGTAAGGCCCGCCTTGATCTTGTCGTGAAACGCGAGGTTGCCCGCCGCATCGAAAGTGGTGGTGACGCCGCGCACATGGTCGCGCCAGCCGAAGCCGTAGATCTCCTTCATCTCCTCGCGGAGGCCGAAGCGGGCCGCGGGCATCAAGGCGTTGGCGCGCGCAACGGGATTGGCCCGGGCGCGTTTCGCCTGGTCTGGAGCGTAGCGATCGAGCGCGGCCTGGAGCTTCGGCTTCACCTTGGGATCGGGCGGCCCTCCCGCCATGGCGATCAGCTCGAACAGAACGTTCTTCTTCTGCTCCTCGTCCTCGATGAGACTCTCCGCGCAGATGCGTGCGCGCACCTCGACGATGAAGCGCCAGCGGTCGAGGCGCACCTCGTTCAAGCGCTCGTCGCCTTTGAGCAGGATGATCGGCTTATTGACGGCCGAGGCCAGCACGAACTGCTCCGCGATGGAGAGCTCCGCCGAATCCTTGCCGAACACGACACGGCTCGTCAGCTCGACGCCATGCAGAGGCGCGCCGCCCGTGCGCTGCGCAAGCCAGAGGTGGTTCGCCGCCCACTGCTTGAGCAGCGACGGGTCTCCCCCGCGTGTCAGCTCGTGATAGATGACAGGCGCCAGCCACCACTCCGCCAGCTTGCGCGAGAGCTTTGTCATGGCGCTCTCATTGCTGTGCGGCGGGGTGTTGTAGATCACGCGCACGAGCTGCATGGGCAGGGTCGACCCGCCGACGCCGAGGCTCGGCCGATGCAGCGCCAGGGACCGGCGCACCGACGAATACGGGATCTTGAGAACGCCCGCGAGGTCGATGCCGAACGGGTTCAGCCAGGTGCCGATGTAGCGGTCCTCGTGATGGACCAGGCATTGCCAGTAATAGGGCGGTACGTCGCGGACCGGGATCGACTTGTGGTCCGGGTTGGCGGTGTAGTCGCCGACGTCGATGGCGGCGTCGGTGTAGTTGACGTCGCGCTGGCTGTCGAGACGCGCATCGAAGGTGCCGGCGAAGCTTCCATTGGCGTCATAGATGGCGGTGGCGAGCCAGCGCTCGGCGTCGTAGCGGAGCTTCTCGCCGAGCAGATAGTGTCCCGCGATGCCCCGCAGCGGCGCGACCACATAGACCAGCACCACGGCGAACAGCACATAGGCCGAGGCTGCAACGGCGACGTAGCGCAGGGGGCCGAGACGGGGATTGAAGGCGATCCATTCGCTGAATAGGCTCGCGATCCGCATGGGAATGCTGATCACGAGCTCGCGCATATGGGCGAGAAGGCGAAGGATGAAAAGCATGACGCAACAGCGAGCTCACGGCGCACGGGCTCACTGTCGTACGGACCATTTATGGCGGAAGCTCGGGGGAAATGGGGCGCCGCTGCCGCTCAGCGAACGGCCGAGGATTGTACGAATGCGACATCACGCGGCTCCGATGGAGCAACGGACCACATTCCGAAACTGTCGGCTATTGCAGTTGAAAAGACCCGCCTTAGAGCCGGCTTCTTACATCGTATTGAGGAGGACGAAGAGTCCAACTCCGACGGCCGGGCCCAACAAGGTGGCCACAACAAGCATCAAGAATGATCTACCAAGCATAACACGACAAACCCCGCACTCAACTCGCCCACCCGCGAAGCCGCCCACTCCTCGCCGGTGTCTTCCGTGTTTCGCGATGACCCCTCAACCGCGAAACAAGAAGATAATACAACAACAGAAAAATTCCCTCACCCCTTAAGCCAAATTTTGCCACAATGTTATCTCGCGGCGGCGAGGTTGATTTGCTGCAATGCAATGCAGACGCTTTCTGCAGAGCTTTTCTTTTAATTTTTCAAATTATTGGGTGCAGCTACGGCAGGTGCCAGCACGCGCAAAAAAGCCAGTGGATCGCTCTTTGAACGCTCCGCTGGCCGAAAACTGACGTCTATCGTGATCTTTCTGCAACAGGTCTTTAGTCGAGGTTTTGTGCAAATGCGGGATATCTCGGGGATAACCCGGTGGATCCCTCAAGACGTACGGCGAGCACCCGACGAGCGCCCCAAAGCATCGAACAGGCGAAGCTGACGCTCGTCCTGCCCCTTCGTCTCGTGGGCAAGTTGCTCGATGCGATCGAAGGGCACCTGCTCGGCCTCGATGAGCGAGCGCTGCGCCTTCATGCTGCGCACCAAGCCTTCCTGCACGAGATGGAACTCGCCGACGGTCTGGCCGGGCAGAACCGCTGCGGGGTCCAACCCGCTCTCGCTCTGGAACGCAGCCTTGAGCTTCCTCAGCGCCGTGTCCTCGCGAACGCGGCCGATGAACCAGCTCGTGATCTGGTCGCGCGATTTGTAATCGAGGTCGCCCGGCGACTGAGTGGCCAGCATCAGGCCGAGACCTGCGGAGCGGGCGCGCTTCAGCAAGCTTTGCAGCGGCTCGGCCGTCGCGGGCTTGGCGTTGGCCGGGATGTAAAGATCCGCCTCGTCGAACATGACGACGGCCTGCAACTCGTCGTTCGGGTTGCGCTGGCAGAAGCGTAGCGCTTCCGAGAGGAACTGCGAGACCCAGAACAGGATGTTCTCATTGTCGCCGAGGAAGCCCGTGTAGATGATCGAAAGCCGCGTGCGGCCGTCGCGGGCGAAGGGTCCGATGCCGAGCAGGCTGTCCATGCGCAGGCTTTCGCCGCCGCCCTCGAAGAGCGCCGCGTTGCGATGGCGGAGGCTGTCGAGCTGTGCGACGAGGTCGCGGCGGATCTTGCCCGACGGATCCATGCGCTGCGTGAGGTCGGTCAGCTCCGCATCCTCATCCTCGAGCAGCGCAATGAGATCGGCCAGCGTCACCTCGCGGCTGTGGCGGGAGCCCAGGATGCGCAGTGCGACCGACAGCGTTCCCGACTGCTTCTGGTGGGTCGCCGAGTTCTTGAGATGCAGCATGTCGCCGAGAGCGGCGGCCGACAGGTTCGCAAGCAACTGCTGCTCGTGGTCGGGCAGCTCGTTGATGCCGTTGGGCAAAAGCGTGATCGAGATCGGCCGGCCGGAGGAGCGGCCCGGCGTATAGACCGCAACGTCGATGGCATCGGCCAGACGCTCGCGCTCGCCGCGGCGCTCACCGAACTCGTCGTCGTTGGCCCGCCAAACGTCCGGGTTCGCGTAGCTGCAAAGATCGCCCTTACGGTCGATCAGGACGGCCGGAATGCCCTTCAGGAGAAGCTGCTCGATGAGACACAGCGCGAGCGTGGTCTTACCGGAGCCGGAGCCGCCGAGCACGGCCGCGTGCCGCTTCAGCACGTTCATGTTGAGTGTCACGGGCTTGCCGCGGGCACCGATCTCACGTCCTGCGAAGATGCTGGTGCCGTTGGTGCCGGTCTCGTCCAGGATGACGGAAAGCGGCAGCTCGTCGTCGTTGGCGGGAAGCGGCTCGGCCTCGCCGGTGAGAGACCACGGCGGCGGGAGCGCGGGATCGGCGGCGCGCGGCTCGGCGCGCGCGGTCACCGCTGCATCGGCCACGGGCTCGACCTCGCGGGCAATGCGCGGGAGCGTTCGGCCGAGCAGATCGAGGCGCAGCACGCTGATAATGGAGATGATGTTCGAGAGCAGCTTGGCGTCCTCGAACCAGGCTTGGAAGCCGGGGTCGTTCTTGTAGTGGGCGTAGAACTCGCGCACCATCATCATCCGCTCCCACTCGGGGATCGGGATGGTGAACAAGCGCCCGCCGCCCTCGCGGAACTTGCGGAAGGCCTGAGCCGTCTGGTTCTTCTTGTTCGGCGGATAGTCGCTGGCGCGCAGCATCACGCAGCTCTTGCCCGCCGTCATCGGCAGCACCTTGTCGAGCTGACGCTTGAGGCCACCGCCCTGGGTGGTGCGGTTACACAGGAACACGCGCGTCTCGCTCATGTGGCCCGACTTGTGGCTCACGCGGAGATCGACGGCCGGCACCTCGTCCGAGATTTCGAGACGGCCTACGGCGAGCTTGATGGCGCCGCCCCACTCGTCCTTGGCGAGCGCGAGCGAGGTCGCGAACACGTCCATCAGCTCGTTCTCGTCGGACGGGATCTCGGCTTCCGAAGCTGCCTGGAAACGCTCCCACGCATCGCGATAATCGACGGACGGCGACAAGGGCCGCGCGGTGTCGCCCTCTGCGCCGCCGAAGATGCCGCCGAGCACGGACGCGAGCGTCGACGTCCAGGAGCCTGACGGATCGGCCTGATCCTCATCGCCTTCCGGCGCGGTCTTGTCGCGCAGGCGGCTCTGGGCGTGCTCCAGAAGACGGCGCGTGGAAAGACCGCCGAACTCCTCGAAGAAGTCGGGGCCGAAATACTGCGCGGGATCGGGGAAATCCAATCCGGCGCCCTGCTCCGCGATATGCTCGAGGCGCTTTGCGATGATGAGGCGCGCCTCCTCCGGCGTGCGGCTTTCGAGCAGCGGCACGGGACCAGACTTCTCGATGCGATCCACGTAGGACTGCGCGAGAACCCCGCGCACCTGTCCGTAGAAATCCTCGAGGCAGGAAATGATGATGATGGCGTTCGGGAGCCGGTTGGCGATCTGGATGAGATCGCGGGCGGCGCGCTGGAAACGCTCCTCCGCGTCATCGAAGAAGCGCAGATCCTCGACCTGGTCGATGGAGAACACGAGGGCTGCCCGCTCTACCGTCCACATCAAGGTGCCGAGCGCGGTGATGATCTCGAACGCACGATCCTCGCCCGTGTTGGGATCGAGGGCAGCGACAGCCTCACGTGCCAGCGGCGTCAACTGCCGCGCGAACAGGTACTGGCGGATGCGCTGATCGATGCGCGGGTCCTTGCGCTCGAGATAGAGAAGCGCGCGGACGATGTTGATGTCGAGTTCGAGGTCGCGGAACTTGGGGCTCGCCACGATCTCGTCGGCGAGGCGCAGCACGAGGCTCGCCAGCTCCTCGTCGGAGAGGGCGCCTTCGGTCAGCTCTTTGAGGCTCGCCTTGGGCAACACCTCGGAGTCGTTGACGAGGTGCGCGGTCAGACGCGCAAGGCCGCTGATCCCCTCGTTGTCGGGATCATAAGGCTTCTCCAGCGAGTGGATGAGGCGGCGCAAATAGTAGTCAGCGTAATTCGACACGTCGGGCGTCATCTGGGCATAGCCGAAGTAGGCCTTGCCTTCGCGATGCGCGGTTGTGCGGAGCGCACGCAGGAGATGCGTCTTGCCGGCACCGGACTGGCCGTGGAACAGCAGGATGCGCGATTGCGTGGCCGCGCCGTTGCGGCCGGTCGTAACCTGAGACAGGAGGTCTGCGAACTTGCGGCGCGCCTTGACATGCACCTCGGGAACGTCGACGGGATCGGCCCGCCAGATGTCTTCCTCCCAGGTGATGCTGTGCTCAAAGGCCTGAGACAGCTTGTCCACGGCCCCGGCCTCGACGGCTTCCTGATGCATGCGTCAACGGTCTCCAACAACGCAAATCGGTGACGGCGGGCTACTCTTCCACCCGCACGAAATGCCAGACAGTATTCTTGTAGGGAACAGCCGAGCTCTCGAGATCCGGGATGCTCTTCTTGTCCTTGAGATCGGCGTTGGCGAGCACGAGCGCACCCAGACGATGCGCCTCCGCCAACATGCATTTGAACTCGATCTCGGAAACCTGCCACGAGGGCTGGCTCGCGCGAATCGCATCCCACACGTGCGAGATAAAGGCCTTACGGCTGCCTGGCCAGCCCTCGGCGCGCGCAGCGGCCGCCTTCTTCACCGCCCGCGCGAACTCTGTGAGATCCGGACGAGAGGACGGCACGACCTTCGGCGCAACGGCCGCAGGCGCCACATCGTTCGCCACCTCAGCCAGCGCGGGCGCCGGCTCCGTCACGCGGACGGGCATGGACGCGCGCTCGGCGTCAGGCGTCGGAATTTCAGCCGACCCCGCTTCCAGCGCACGGGCGCCGAGGCCTCTCAGCACGCCGGTGCGGAGACCTTCGAGCGTGGATTCCTTTGCGCCCGCATATTCGGCCGCAAGCTCCGAGATGAGCTTGGCGTCGGTCGTGAACGCGCGCGGGCTCTGCGACAGCTGGCCGGCGAGCAAGCGCCCCGCCTTGGCGGAGAGCGCGGAGCCCTTGCCGAAGCCCGCCTTGATGCGGTTGCCGAACGCCCGCTCCAGAGCCACGACTGCGAGCTGCGCGCGGAGCTTGGTGGGCGGCGGGTTCTTCTTCACCGAGAGCCCGAAGGCCTTCTGTACGATGATGGTGCGCAAGCCCTCCACGCGCGCCAGCGGCTTGAGGCGGGCCGCCGTCTCCTTTTCGAGACCGAGGCCCTTGGCAACCAGCATCACATCGCGAAGCTCGGACCAGGGTGCCGGCTGAAGGCTCTTCTGGCCGAGATAGCGGGCGGCTGCGAGCGTGCCGATCTCCGTCGGCGCGAGACGGTTCTTGGTCTCGGCGAGCAGGCCATTGGCGATGAGCTGGCCGATCTCCTTCTCGGCGAGACGGCGCCAATCGGCAGGCGAGAGCTTGTGCGTGAAGAACGGGGCGAGATCGGAGGCAACCTCGGCGCGCGTTGCGCCGCCGGAAGCCGCCGTGCGGACGAGAACGAGGTGTCCGACCGCCGTCGCGCCTCCGCGCCGCGGCCCTGCGAGGGGAGCACCGCTGCCAAGCGCCGACATTTCGCACGCCTCCTTATGGGCCTCAGGTTGCAAGATGCCGTACGCGCGAATCAGCGGCCTGATTCCGACAGTTTGTCGGAGAGCGCCTTGAGTTCCAAGGGATTCAGGGGCACCCATCGCTCATTTTTGCCGAGTTGTAGCCCCCAATCCTCGCCCCTGGGGCCGCTCACCCCGCAAGTGGCTCGCGAGGCTCGACAACATCTGCCTTTCGCCGCGCCGCTGCCCAATTGGCGTCACCTTCATTGGCAAAATAGCGGATGGATTTCGGGGGATGCACGGAGGCTCTGGGATGCTCCGTTGATGGGGCAACTCAAAGGCGACGTGGGTGGGACACGAGCCGGCTTTTTCTCGTCCGGCCACGATCACCGTCATTCCCCTGAGCACCTAACCGGGTAAACCCCGTCTTAGTGTTAACGGCGAGTTAACTCCTTACTGCGATGTTGGCTCCTCAGTACCGCGCGTCCACTTGCGGGAGTTACGGGAATGTATCGCGTCGCCCTATTTGCCGTTCTCGCGGCCTCACTCGGTCTCGGAGCTTGCAGCCTCAACACGGCTGGCATCTCCTCGGGTTATAACGATCTCGGCACAACAGCTTCGCTCGATCCCTCCAGCGGATCGCGCAAGTCGACCACCACCGGCTCCATCGACCGCAGCTCCCGCTCCTCGCTCAGCGGCGGCACCCAGGTTGCAGCTCTCGCTCCCGACAAGGCGCCCAAGGGCTCCTACGAAAAGGCCCCCGTTGGCGCGCTCGCTGACCGCGACTACTCGGCGACGGCGCTCGACGCCGAGAAAGCACGCGATCTGATCAACCAGTACCGGAAGGACAACGGCCTCAAGCCGCTACAACTCAACGCGTCGCTCACCGATGCCGCGAAGGAGCACAGCCGCGACCTCGCGAAGTGGGACCGGATCTCGCACTACGGCTCCGACGGCTCTAACCCGTGGGACCGCGTCAAGCGGACAGGCTACAAGCCGCGGCTCGCCGCCGAGAACGTCGGCACGGGGCAGATCTCGTTCAACGAGGTGCTCAAGGGCTGGAAGGAAAGTCCTGGTCACAACAAGAACCTGTTGCTGACCGATGCGCGCGAGATGGGCCTCGCGCTGGTTCAGGATCCCAAGACGGAATTCAAGTCGTTCTGGACGCTGGTAATCGGCACGTCGATGTAGCGCGCCGCGCCTCCGCCCAGTCGCAAAAAAACAACCTCGACTTCTGGCGTGTCTAGGTCCCGGCCTTCGCCGGGATGACGTTTGTTTTGTAGAACCCCACGGCCCAAACTCAACGTCACCCCGATGAAGATCGGGGTCCAGGCAAGCATCCACCGGCTCAACAAGCGGACGCGCGCCTACCTCGAAACGTGTCGTGGGTGCCGGCCTTCGCCCAGTCGCAAAAAAACAACCTCGACTTCTGGCGTGTCTAGATCCCGGCCTTCGCCGGGATGACGTTTGTTTTGTAGAACCCCACGGCCCAAACTCAACGTCACCCCGATGAAGATCAGGGTCCAGGCAAGCATCCACCGGCTCAACAAGCGGACGCGCGCCTACCTCGAAACGTGTTGTGGGTGCCGGCCTTCGCCGGGATGAGGTCAAAGTTCTGGGCACTCCACTTTAGGAACGGCGTTACGGCGAAGCCGTGCTGTGCACGGACGACGGCCGGGGTCCAGACACGGGCCGGTCGTGAAGAGAGCTATCGCGAGTTTGCCACACGCGACCTCTCCCGACGCAAGTCGATCAGGGGCGCTTGGCGGCCAGCGTGTCGTCCTTCAGCGTGAACTGCAGGAGTAGCGTGCGCTGAAGGAAGCGGTTGAAGTTGTCGTCCGACAGCAAAGTAACGACCGTCTCTCCGCGCGATCCCTGGGTGACAGCGAGCGCTTCGAGGTTGTCGATCTCCTTCGAGCTGTCCGCCTCCAGCAGCACCTCGCCAGCAGCCGTTCCACTTGGCTTCAGGCCTTCGGCCGCCAGGTGGCGCAGGCGAATCCGGACACCGTCGAACCAGCGGAAGCGGCGCTCCAGGATCAGCACACTACCATCGGCGAGACTTGCGGCGTCCGTGATGCCGTAGTCGCCGATGCCGGGCACCTTGAAGGTCTGCGGCTGCCCGCCGATCCAGATCCATCCGCGGTGCTGCTTCTCGCCCGGTAGCGGGTTCTCCGAGAAGGCGATCAGCGCACCCTTGTGCGGACCGCCGTCCAGAACCGTGATGCCCTCGATGCCGTCGCGGCGCATCCGTTTGGCGTCCGCCGGCATGGTGAGATAGCGCACCGGCGCGCCGATGCCGTTCTTGTCGAGGGGAAACTCGCCGATGCGATCGTTCTGCTCGAAAGCGATGTAGGCGGTGCCTTTCGCGGAGGTACCACTTGCGAGCGTGAGCGCTTCCGCATCGCGATCCCGGTTCTTGCGCAGCGGCTTTCCCTTGAGCGCCTTGAGAGCGCCGAGCCGCACGGACTTGAGCGCCTGAGGACGATCTCCGTCATAGGCGAGCGTGCCCGTGATCCAGGTTCCTGAATCCGAGACGGCGACGAGGCTCTTGCCGTCCTTGCCGAGGATGAGGCCCGACAGTCCGCCGAAATGCTCGGACGGCGAGGTGAGCACCAGACCGCCGCGCCATTCGAGGTAGCGGTTGCTCATCGGCTCGCCGTTCTTGGCGAAGGTCGCGATGGGCTTGGCCTGCACCTCTATCGGGTGTGGAGAGAGGGTGGCGGTATCAGGCTTCACTTGAGCCGACGCGGACGCCGCGGCGAGCAGCAGCGCGGCAGCGGCGAAAGCCAAAGCAGACGCGGATTTCATGCGTTGCATTTTTCCGAACCTGCCTTGGGTCATGGTGTTTGCCGGTGTGAGGCGGCTTCCTGGCTTCGCGCGCGACGCAGCTAGTTAGTGCGCGCGGCGATTCCTCGGACGCCCGTGCTGTCCCGCGGGGACCATTTTGGGCTCCTCCTCGAACAGCTCGACCAGTTTGTCGGTCATGGCACCGGCAAGCTCGCTCGGATCGGAGATGGTGACGGCGCGCGAGTAGTAGCGCGTCACGTCATGGCCGATGCCGATGGCGATGAGCTCCACCGGCGAGCGGGTCTCGATCTCGTCGATCACCTTGCGCAAGTGCTGCTCCAGATAGCTTCCCGAGTTCACGGACAGAGTCGAGTCGTCGACGGGGGCACCATCGGAGATCATCATGAGAATGCGGCGCTGCTCGGGCCGCGCCATCAGCCGATGATGAGCCCAGGCCAGCGCTTCGCCGTCGATGTTCTCTTTCAAGAGGCCTTCGCGCATCATGAGCGCAAGCGAGCGCTTGGCGCGGCGCCAGGGCGCGTCGGCCGTCTTGTAGATGATGTGCCGGAGATCGTTGAGACGGCCCGGCATGGGCGGCTTTCCGGCCGCGAGCCAATCCTCGCGTGCCTGCCCGCCCTTCCAGGCTCGGGTGGTGAAGCCCAGGATCTCGACCTTGACGCCGCACCGTTCCAGCGTGCGCGCGAGAATGTCGGCGCAGCATGCCGCGACCATGATGGGCCTGCCGCGCATGGAGCCCGAGTTGTCGAGCAGCAGCGTCACGACGGTGTCGCGGAAATCTGTGTCGCGCTCGCGCTTGAACGAGAGCGGGTGCATGGGGTCGGTGACGATGCGCGTCAGGCGCGCAGCGTCGAGCGCGCCTTCCTCGAGATCGAAATCCCAGGCGCGGTTCTGCTGGGCGAGCAGACGGCGCTGCAAGCGATTGGCCAAGCGCGCAACGACACTCGCGAGCGCTTTCAGCTCCTTGTCGAGGAAGGTGCGCAGACGCTCCAGCTCCTCGGGAGAGGAGATATCCTCGGCGTCGACCTCCTCGTCGTAGGCGCGCGTATAGACCTTGTAGCCAAAGGGTTCCGGGTTATCGAGCACGGAGACGTTGGGCCGCCAGGGCTCGGCGGTCTCCATGCCGTCCTGATCCTCGGCCTCGCTCTCGTAATCGTCCTGGTCCGGCGTCTCGATGGCTTCGGTCGCGTCACCGGTCTCGCCTTCGGAGCGTTCCTGCTCGCGCTCCTGCTCCCCGCCCTCGTCGCCTTCGTCC
The DNA here is from genome assembly GCF_000383415.1 of Hyphomicrobium zavarzinii ATCC 27496. Taxonomy (GTDB): domain Bacteria; phylum Pseudomonadota; class Alphaproteobacteria; order Rhizobiales; family Hyphomicrobiaceae; genus Hyphomicrobium_C; species Hyphomicrobium_C zavarzinii. Next base: position 87,973 of record NZ_KB911257.1, read on the forward strand.
TCGCTCTCGGCCTCGGCTTCGCCGCCGTCCGGAGTCTCTTCGGCCATCTCCTCGGTCTCGTCGGTCTGGCCTTCGGCAAACTCGTCCGCCAGCTCGAGCGACGTCAGGAGATCGCGCACAAGGCGGCCGAATGCCTCCTGATTTTCAGCCAGAGCTTTCATCTGGCTCAGGGCATCCTCGCCGCGCTCGTCGATATGAGACCGCCACAGGTCGACCAGCGCGCGAGCGGATACGGGCGGGGCGCGCCCGGTGAGGCGCTCGCGCACCATCAACGCCAGCGCGCTGCCGATCGGCGCGTCGGCACGATCCGAAACGCGCTCGAAACGTCCGTGGCCATATTCGTCCTCGCATTTGGCGGCGAGGTTTTCCGCCATGCCGCTCATGCGATTCGCGCCAAGCGCCTCCACGCGGGCGCGCTCGAGCGCCTCGAACACGTCGCGGGCGGCGCCTGAAGCGGGCGCGAGCTTGCGATGCAGGCTTTCGTCGTGACAGGCGGCCGTCAGCGCCAAGCTGTCGGCCCACCCGCGCAACACCGCGATCTCGCCCGCCGACGGCACGCGCGACGGCTCGGACAAGCGCACGAGCTTGCCTTCTAGCGCAGGCTTGGCGGCGCCATACGTGACCTCGATCTCGGGATTAGCCGCGATCGCGCGCACGGTGAGACCGATTACACGCTTCAGTGGCTCGGAGGGCGCTTCGCGGCGTTTCGGATTTTGGGTCATCGTGCGTTATCTGCCGTGCTGCCGCCGGAGGTGGCGGCGCCATTCCTTATCCTCGACCTGCTCCAGCGCCTCGAGGTTGCCCTGGCGAACCTTGAACGCGGCGATCAGCGCCAGGAGAACGGCACCGGCCGCAGCGCCGATTGCGGTGCTCATGGTCTCGGAGGAGCCCGGAACGAGTGCGTTCCAGATGATTGCAATCACCACCGAGCCCACCGCGCCGCCGACGAGTGCCATCAATGCGCAAAAGAGAAACGCGCCGCGCAGGCTGGTATAGCCCGCGGCGGTCAACGCGTCCCTGTGCTTGGCGTCGTCTTCACCCATGACGGCAAGGCTCGCTGGTCCCATATCAGGCGAGCGCGACGTTGGCCGCGCTCTCCGGCAGCTCCTCTCCGAACGCACGCTGATAGAACTCGGCGACCAGAGGCCGCTCGAGCTCATCGCACTTGTTGAGGAAGGTGAGCCGGAACGCGAAACCGACATCGCCGAAGATCTCGGCGTTCTCGGCCCAGGTCATCACGGTACGCGGGCTCATCACCGTCGACAGGTCGCCGTTGATGAAGGCCTGGCGGGTAAGATCCGCCACGCGCACCATGTTGGAGACGACCTTGCGCTTTGCATCGGTCTTGCTCCAGCTCTTCACCTTGGAGAGAACGATGCGCGCCTCGTCGTCATGCGGCAGATAGTTCAGGGTCGCGACGATCGACCAGCGGTCCATCTGACCCTGGTTGATCTGCTGCGTGCCGTGATAGAGGCCGGAGGTGTCGCCGAGGCCGATGGTGTTGGTCGTCGCGAACAGGCGGAACGCCTGATGCGGGCGGATCACCTTCGACTGATCGAGCAGCGTCAGCTTGCCCGAGACTTCGAGCACGCGCTGGATCACGAACATCACGTCGGGGCGCCCGGCGTCGTACTCATCGAAGACGAGGGCGGTGTTGGTCTGCAGCGCGTAGGGCAGAATGCCCTCGCGGAATTCCGTCACCTGCTTGCCGTCCTTCAGGACGATGGCGTCCTTGCCGACGAGGTCGATGCGCGAGACGTGGCTGTCGAGGTTGACGCGGATGCACGGCCAGTTGAGGCGCGCGGCCACCTGCTCGATGTGGGTCGACTTGCCAGTGCCGTGATAGCCCTGCACCATGACGCGACGGTTGTATTTAAACCCCGCGAGAATGGCGAGCGTGACCTCCCGATTGAAGAGATAATCGGCATCGAGATCGGGGACGTGCTCGTCCCGCTGGGAATAGGCGGGCACCTCGAGATCGGAGTCGATCCCGAACACCTGGCGGACCGAGAGCTTCATATCGGGAAGGCCGGGTGTCTGTGCCGTGGCAGTGCTGGTTTGCGCGCGCATTGAGACCTGTTTCAGGAAAAGTGGTCGCGAGGCTTGCCCTCCCCGGGCGCAGCCCGTTTTTGGGCTGGCTACGGCCGAGGCTCGGACAAAACCGGCTTTGTGAAGATAGTTATAGACTTGCAGACGGCCAGTCCAGCCGACAGGGGGCGCGTGCTGCGCTCGGCCGCGCTCAAACCAGGCCGGATCGCTTCAAATAATTGTAAGCTTGAATGATCTCGCGCAGCGTGTCCTCCGACCGCGTGTCGCCGCCGTTGGAATCGGGATGGTGGCGCTTCACCAACTCCTTGAAGCGGGATTTGATTTCCTGCTTCGATGCGGTTTCCGGTAGATGAAGCGCCTCCAGCGACTTGCGCTCGATCGGCTTCAGGGTGCGCCGGCGTTCTACGGGCTCCTCACGGGCCTCACGCGCACGCTCGGCAAAAAAACCATGCGGATCGTGCGGGCGGAAGCCAGCCGTGCCGTGGGTGCCCGCGCTCGCCGCGCCGGCGTTGGTGCCATGCGCCCAGGAGTTCGCGCCTACCTTCCAGGTGGGGCGATGTCCGGTCATCGCATCCTTCTGGAAATCGGTCACTTCGGCGTCGCTCATGCCGTCGAAGTAGTTGTAGGAGGCGTTGTACTCGCGCACGTGGTCGACGCAGAACGAGAAATACTCGCCGTCGCGCCCGCGACCTTTCGGCGCGCGGTGGGGCGCAGGACGGCCACACCCCTTCCATTGGCAGGCGGGATGCTTCTTCTTCTCGGATTCGCTCGCTTCGCGCTTCGGAGCGACACGGATCGAATCAAAGTATTTCGAGTTGAGTTTCATGCGTTAGATTATGATCCGCCGGTCGCAGCCAGACAAGATGAACTCTTCTGCGGGACTGCCGCAGGGCTTACGCCGCTCCCCAAAAACAACACGGAGAACGCGATATGACGGCGGAAACCCGCTTGCGCGAAAAGCTCATGATCGCTCTCGAGCCGACGCGGCTCGACATCATCAACGAAAGCGAGCTGCACGCAGGACACCGCTCTTCGCCCGGAACCGGCGAGAGCCATTTCCGTATTCTCATCGTGTCACCCATGTTCACGGGAGTTTCGCGCGTCGGTCGTCACCGGATGGTAAATGATGCCATCGCCGAGGAACTCAAGGGCGGCATCCATGCCCTGGCGCTCCAGACCTATGCGCCAGGCGAAGCCTTGGGATAAGGGCCGCCGGGCGCCTGAGCCTCCCTGCGGAGCCTGGCCTCGAACTCGGCGAAACTCACGCCGCCAGCTCCGCGGCGGTGGAAATACATGTGCTGCGCCAGCCAGCGCATCGGCGGCAGGCCGAGCGCGGCATCGAGCATCCAGTTGGGCGGTGCGAGATCGAGGGCGGACCGCGTGATCTTCTTGATCGCAAATCCTGGCAGCTCGGGTGCGAGCGCAACGGCGGGCGGCGGCCCGAGATCCATCAGGTGATCGGCAATGACCTGGGCGGAGCGCCGCCCCAGCTCGAAGGCGAGCTTGATGCCGCCTCCCGTCGCTGGCGACACCTGGCCGGCTGCATCGCCAACGAGCATGACCCCGTCCGTTGCCCAGCGCGGCAGGAGACCGCCCGCCGGAATGCGCCCCGACCGCCGCTCTACGGCGCGCGCGTCCGTGTATCCGAAGATCGGCTCGGTGGCGGCGAGGAACGCCTTGAGGTCCGGTTTGCGTCCGGGGCCGACCGCGAGGCCCGCCTGTGTGACGACGGGGCCCGGGGCCACCCATCCGAGGTATCCGGGCGCAAGCTTCGAATCCAGAAAGCAATGCAGGAATCGCGGATCGGCGCCTGCCAAGCCTTCGTATTCGATCTCGAGCCCCGTTAGAAACTTCTCGTTCACGCTGAGCCCGAACGCGCGGGCGACAGCCGAGCGCGCGCCATCGGCGCCGAGGATGTAGCGGGAGGCGATGTTGAGGCCGCGGAAGCGGAAGAGCCCACCCTCGCGATCCGCACCCTCGAAGCGCGCGCGATAGAGGATCTTCGCACCGGCCCGCAGAGCCTCGGCTGACAGCCAGCGCAGCACATTGGCGGTGTCGGTAGTGAGGAAGAAGTATCCGGGCGCGAAGAGATCGATGAAGCGATGGCTCGGCGCATAAAGGCGCACACCATGCACGCGGCGCGTGAGCGTGTGCGGGATATCGATCTCCTCGGCGGCTTCCTTCACCAGGATGCCCGTGGTGGCGACGCGGTGGCCTGCCTCCGGCTTCGCCTCCAAGACCGCCACCTTAAGGCCGCGCATCGCCGCCGTCCGCGCGGCCACCAGGCCGGCGAAGGATGCGCCGACGATGACGAGATCATAGGGGCGGATGGCTTCGGACATCGCTCACTCCGAACTGGATGGATCGTCTCGAACACTGCCGCTCGAATGTGGCGGCCTCGCGCCTGCCGCACGCCCACATCGGGGCGTTTGCGATCATTTCGTCAGTGTGTCGCCCGCTTCGAAATCTGCGGCCGTGTACCGGCGTCCTTGCCGTCGAGGCGCTTGATGCGGACGGCCGCGATCTTGTTGCGGGTGCGGCGCAGGATCTCCATGCGGTAGCCGTAGAAGGTGAACACCTGTCCGGGCTCGGGGATCATCTGCGCCTCGTGCACGACGAGCCCGGCGATGGTCGTCGCCTCGTCGTCGGGCAGGTCCCAGTCCATGTGGCGGTTGAGATCGCGGATCGGCACGGTGCCGTCGACGTTGACCGTGCCATCGGTCTGCGGGCGGATATGCAGCTCGGTCGTGTCGTGCTCGTCCGTTATCTGACCGACGATCTCCTCCAGGATGTCCTCGAGCGTGATCAGGCCCTGCACCTCGCCGTACTCGTCGATCACGAGGGCCATCTGGGCCTTGTTCTTCAGGAACTGATTGAGCTGATCCTTGAGGGTCGTCGTATCCGGCACGAACCACGGCTTGGCGGCGATGCTCATGATGTCGAGCTTGGAGACGTCCCAGTTCGACCTTGAGAGCGCGCCCAAGAGATCCTTCGTGTTCAGGATGCCGACGATGTTCTCCGGCTCGTCCTTCCAGATCGGCACGCGCGTATACTGCGAGCGCAGAACCTCATCGATGATCTCCTGCGGCGCCTCGTTGGCGTCGAAGGTCTCCATCTTGGTACGATGGACCATGATGTCGGAGATCTGCAGCTCCCGGAGATCGAGCACACCTCCCAGCATCTTGGCATCGTGGCGGGCAACCGCGCCCTCCTTGGTCTGCAGATCGATGGCGCCGCGGATCTCGGCGTGCGCCGCCAGGATGTTGGCCTCGTCATCCTTAGTGGTGGGCGTGAAGGCCAGGATCCAGCGGACGATCAACTCGATGAAGCGCGTGGCAGGGCCGAACACCACAATCAGCACGCGCATGATGGGCGCCACGAACAGCGCTACGCGATCGGAGAAGGCCAGCGCGTAGGTCTTGGGCAGGACGGCCGCGAAGATCACGATCAGCAGGGTGACGATGGCGGTCGCGTAGACCACGCCGACCTCACCCACGAGGCGAATGGCGAGGGTGGATGCCAGGCCCGCCGCGAGCACGTCCACCAGCGTATTGCCGAGCAAGACCGCGCCGATCATCTTCTCCGGCTCGGAGAGAAGGCGGTTCACCAGCTTCGCCTTGACGTTCCCTTCCTGGTCGAGCGCGTGCATGCGGGCGCGCGAGGCTGCGGTGAGCCCGGTCTCGCTCATGTTGAAGAACGCGCTCATGGCGATCAACAGGATGATCGCCCCGATCAGGAGGCCGATTTCGAGTGTCATGGATCTACCAAAGCATCTGCCCGTACACGGGTATATACGCGCCCACCGGAAAAATCGAAGCGCGCGATGCCGGGCGTTCCCAGAAAATTCCGGCCGTTAGGCGCCGTTGATCTCGCGCTCCAGGAAGCCTTGGACGGTGGCCTCGTCCACATCCCGCGAGACGAACGCCTCGCCGATGTTGCGGACGAGAATGAACGTCAAGCGGCCGTCCTTCACCTTCTTGTCCTGGCCCATGAGGCGCACGAGCTCGGCCGCGTCCGCCTTGCCGCCCGGAATGTCGGACAGCTTCGTCGGAAGGCCGGTGGCGGCGATGTGGCGGGAGACGCGTTCGGCCGTGCCGCCAGGGCAGAGCCCCAGGCTCTCTGAAAAGCGAAACGCGAGGCACATGCCGATGGCCACGCCCTCGCCGTGAAGGAGGCGGTCGGAATAGCCGGTCCAGGCTTCGAGCGCGTGGCCGAAGGTGTGACCGAGGTTCAGAAGCGCGCGGTCTCCGGTCTCGTGCTCGTCTCGCGCGACGATGGCCGCCTTGGCCTTGACGCTGGTCTCGATGGCCGCAACAAGCGTTTCCTGCTCGTAGCTGAAGATCCCGTCGTGGGCCTGCTCCAGCCAGGCGAAGAACCCAGCATCGCCAAGCAGGCCGTACTTTACCACCTCCGCATAGCCCGCGCGCATCTCGCGGGGAGGAAGGGTTTTCAGAGTATCGGTGTCGGCGATGACGAGAGACGGCTGATGGAACACGCCGATCAGGTTCTTGCCCTGGGGCGTGTTGATGCCGGTCTTGCCGCCGACGGAGCTGTCCACCTGCGCAAGCAGGGTCGTCGGGATCTGAACAAAACGAATGCCTCGGCGGAGGATACCCGCGGCGAAGCCCGCGAGGTCGCCGATGACGCCGCCGCCGAAGGCCACCACGAGATCGCCGCGCTCGAGGCCTAGCTCGAGGAGGCGCTCGCAGAGAGGTCCGAGCTCGCGAAAGCTCTTGGTCGGCTCGCCGGGCTTCAGGACGATGGAGCCCTTGAGGCGGCCTTCCGCCCGCAGGCTCGCCTCCAGCGTGGCGAGGTGATGCTTGGCCACGTTCTCGTCGGTGACGATGCCGCAGCGGGCCTTGCCCAAGCGGCCGGCAATGAGGCGTCCGGCCTCCGCCAGCAGATCCGGTCCGATCAGGACGTCGTAGGCACGCCCGCCGAGTGGAACGTTGACCGTGCGGCTCGCTCGGGTGGTGGCTGCCAGGGAATGGGCGAGTGTCGGCATTGCTGTGTCTTCTTCTCAGGATCGGGCTACGGCGCGGCGCCACAGGTATCAGATCGGGGTCGCTTGCGCCAACTGAGGGTGCTTCGAAAGGGCCTCAATGATCTCGGTCACGATGCTGTCGTGAGGCACATCGCGGCTTTCGACGGTGAGATCGGCTTCGGCGTAGACCGGATAGCGGGCATCCATCAGCTTGCGCATGACAGCTTCCGGATCACCGGCCTTGAGCAGCGGGCGGGTGTCGCGCTTGCCGACGCGGCGCATGAGGACCGGCAGCTCGGCGCGGAGCCAGATCGAAATCCCGGTCTCGCCGATCTTCGCGCGCGTGCCCTCGGTGATGAAGGCGCCGCCGCCGGTCGCGAGCACCTGCGGGCCGTTGGCCAGGAGACGGGAAATGACCTTGCTTTCCCGGTCGCGGAAGAACGCCTCGCCGTGATCGGCGAAGATCTCGCTGATGGACTTCTGCGCCACCCGCTCGATCTCCTCGTCGGCATCGATGAACGGAAGGCCGAGCTTGACCGCCAGCCGCTTGCCGATCGACGACTTGCCGCAGCCCATCAGGCCGACGAGCACCAGCGAGCGCGTTCCCAGCGCCCGGCGGACCCTCTCGGCTGTGTCTTTTTCCGGCTCCATCTCACTCCGGCGGCTTCAAAACTATCGGGTCATCCGTTCCTCGACGCGCTCTACGCGCAGCCCCTTAGGGCTCACTCCGGATCGACCTCCATGGCGGGGAAACTCATACTGCAACTTGGGGGGCCGAGGCGAGCCGCTTGCGCCCCCGCGGTCATATTCTTTCCCCTCGGTAAGGAATCATCAGCCATATTCGCGCCACCTTAGGTCCGGAAATACCGTAACGTCATTGCGTGCGTCCCCCTCATTCCGAGGATCCTGCCTCGTTCCCTCGGCCGACGTTTTCACCTGGGCGACATCCATCAATGCCAAGCCTTTTTCGCTTCCTCGTCACGGTCGGATCGCTGGTGGCAGTGGTCTCAGGGGGACTGTACATTCTCGCCCACCAATTCGAGCCCGATCGCCACGAGGTGGTTAAGGTGGTGCCCGGTGTCAAAATTCGCAACAAGCCCTGACCTTTTCCTCGTGACCTCAACCTCGTGACCGGCCGGCCGATGCGCGCGCTCAGCCTCACTCGATCGCTTCACCGCCTATCGGCGCCTCGCCTCCTCACGCTCTTCGCTGTCTCGGCGCTGTGGATGATGCCTGCTCCGGGCATGACCCAAGAGCTCGACCCCAACGGCTCGGGCACATGGCGGCAGCCGGGGCGGAACACCGGCGTCGAGCGGGAGGAGCTTCCGCCGACCTCGGGCGCGGAGGAGCGGGCACGCGGCGTCATCCGGGAAGAGCTGGACCCGGTCATGGCAACGGACGGCTCGGGCCTGCCCTACGAGATGTGGAGCGGCCTCGCCCCCGAGCAGCTTGCCGAAAGCATCGCCCAGCTCACACTTCCTCCGCGCTCCCCCGCGCTCAACGCCCTCTGGCGGCGGGTGATCGCGTCGGATACATCCGCGGGCTCGGGAGGTCCCGCCCGTTTCACGGCGCTTCGCGTGGAAGCTCTCGACCAATCGGGCCTGATCGACGAAGCCGCCGCGGTTCTGGCGAAGGCGCAGGCGGGCTCCAGCGATCCACTTCTGATGGCGCTCACCGCGCGCAGCGAGATCGGGCTCGGCAATACGGAGCGAGGATGCGAGATCGGCCGCGGCCTCCTCGCTGTCCAATCCGGGCTACCGAAGCCGATCCAGGCGGATGCCATGCTGATCAACGGCTATTGCGCGGCCCAGCGTGGCGACAGCGAGGGGGCGGCGCTGCAAGCGAGCCTTTTGCGCGATCTCGATCTCGCAGGGCTTGCGGGCGTGGACATGCTGGATGCTGTGGCCGCCGGCATCGCTCCCAAGATTCCGCCTGGCGCCAAGCTTTCGCTCCTCGATTACCGGATCGCCTCGCTCAAGGGCGGACTTGACCGGGCGCAACTCGTCGCGTCCGCAACACCAGCCTTGCTCGCGGGCCTGGCGCACGACCCGAGGACGACGCCGGACGTGAGGCTCGCAGCCGGAGAGGCGGCCGCAGCCCTCAACATCATTTCGGCGGCTGATCTCGCGCAGCTCTACCGGGCCTCGGGCGCCGGAGGCGATGCCGGCACCATCGAGCGAGCCGGGCTCTTCAACTCGGTAGAGCGGGAGCAGACCCCGCTCCGCAAGGCCCGCCATATCCGCGCGTTTCTCGACGAGGCGCGGCGCGCGGGGATCTACTGGACGGCGCTCCAGACCATGGCCGGCCCGACGCAGGATCTTGCGCCCGAGCCCGAGATAGGATGGTTCGCGGAGACGGCGATCGAGATCAACCTCGCGAGTGGAAATTTCGAGGGCGTGCGCAGGTGGGCCCAGCTCGGCGGCTCCGCCGGAGCCCCGTCTCCCAATGGGGGACAGCCTCTTGCTCATTGGCTGGCGCTCGCCGACATCGCCGACCCTTCCCATCGTTCCGGCCAGGGACCCGGAGCCGGACAGAGCCTCGGCTCGATCGAGAGCATGGCGCTCCACGGCCGTTTCGATCCGGCTCTCCTGCATCGGCTGGCCACGGTGCTCGATGCACTCGACATGAGCGTGCCCCTCCCGCTGTGGGATCTCGCGAGCCGCTCGCCTCAGCCCTCCAACGGCCACCTGCCGGATACCGGGGTGCTCTCCCAGCTCGCGGAGGCTTCGAAGAAGAAGGAATTCGGACGGACCGTCCTGCTCGTGCTGCGGACGATCGGGCCATCGGGGGCAGAGGGCGCGCACATGATCGCGCTCGGCGACTCCATACGCGCGCTCAAGCGGGCCGGGCTCGAAGCGGAAGCGCATCAGCTCGCGCTCGAAGGGCTGTTCGGCGCTTGGCCGCGCGCGGTCAGTCAGTGATCCGCCCATGACGAGCGACGACCAGCGCCATGTTGCAGCCTTTCTGGAAATGATGACCGCCGAGAAGGGCGCGTCGGCCAATACGCTGGAAGCCTACCGGCGCGATCTCCAAGACTACACGGCGTATCTGGCGCAGGCCGGTGTCGCGCTCGCGGGAGCGCAGAAGGCCGATGTCTCCCGCTATCTCCAGGGGCTGTCCGTGGCCGGACTGAAACCGGCCTCCCGCGCGCGCCGGCTCTCGGCCGTGCGGCAGCTCTACAAGTTCCTCGAAGCCGAGGGCGCGGTGGGGGAAAGCCCGGCCACCGGCATCACGACGCCCACGCAACGCAGAGCCTTGCCGAAGACGCTTTCGGTGGACGAGGTGGACCGCCTGATCGACGCTGCCCAGCGTGCGGCGGATGGTCTTTCAGGGCGCGACCTCGTGCGCGCCGTGCGCCACCATTGTCTCCTCGAGATGCTCTACGCGACCGGCATGCGCGTCTCCGAGCTGGTGTCTCTGCCGCGCAACGTGCTCAAGGGCGACCCCCGCCTGCTCACGATCCGGGGCAAAGGCGGCCGGGAGAGGCTGGTGCCGCTCAATTCAGGCGCGCGGGCTGCTCTCGAACGGTATCTCGCGCTCGGCTCGCAGCCAGAGGATCGAGTCGCGCCGATGATCGCCACCCGCTATCTCTTTCCCTCACGCGCCGAGGGTGGACACCTCACGCGGCAGCGTTTCGCGCAGGACCTCAAGGAAACCGCCATCCAGGCGGGGCTCGATCCCGAGCGCGTCTCGCCCCACGTGCTGCGCCATGCCTTCGCCAGCCATCTGCTCGACCGCGGGGCCGATCTGCGCGCCGTCCAGAGCCTCCTGGGACACGCCGACATCTCGACGACCGAAATCTACACCCATGTGCTGGAAGAACGGCTGAAGCGCCTCGTCACCGAGCACCACCCCCTGGCGAAAAAAGCGCCCTAGTCTCCAGTTTCTATTTTAGGTGGAATCTCAAACGCGAACCGATGGATGCGGCGGCGTGTCTGGACCCCGGCCTCCGTCGGGGTGACGTTTCGGGCCGGCGCTGGCGCTCGGCCGCGACCAGTGCCTATCGTTTCCGGCGCCATGGCGTTGCCCGCTGTGCTGTTCGGCGGAGGACCTGGATAGGCCGTTCGTGCAGAGCACGACTTCGTCGTGACGCCGGTTTGACGTTTGTCTTGTAGAACCCGATGCCCCAAGCTCATCGTCACCCCGATGAAAGTCGGGGTCCAGACACGCCGAGTGTTCGGCTGCCCTCGTATTTCCGCCGGGTTAGAACGCTGCCAAGGGCGGAATTCGCTTTGCCGGTCCGCGGCGCGTTTACGAAAATGCACGCGGGTGTTGACAGAAAATCCGGGAAAAGGTCAACGTGCCCCCCAATTTCCTGCAATCCCGACCGAACGCCGCAAACTGTGCGGCAGGATGAGGCCTCTCCTTGGAACCCACGAAGTCCGATCGCCCGATTGCCGTCCGCACCTACCTCGATTTCGAGAAGCCGATCGCCGAGCTCGAAAGCAAAGTCTCGGAGCTCAAGGCCCTCGAAGGCGATGAAGGCGTGTCGATCTCCGACGAGATCAAGAAGCTCGAGCAGAAGGCCAAGGCTGCCCTGGTCGACACCTATGGCAAGCTCACGCCGTGGCAAAAGACGCAGGTCGCGCGTCATCCCGACCGCCCCCATTGCCTCGACTACGTGAAGGCCTTGATCGAGGATTTCACGCCGCTCGCGGGCGATCGCTATTTCGCCGAGGACGAAGCAGTAATGGGCGGTCTCGGCCGTTTCCGCGGCAAGCCTGTGGTGATCATCGGCCACGAGAAGGGCTCCGATACGGAAGGGCGCATCCGCCACAACTTCGGCATGGCGCGGCCGGAAGGCTATCGCAAGGCCGTGCGGCTCATGGACATGGCCGACAAGTTCAACCTGCCGGTGATCACGCTGGTCGATACGGCCGGCGCATACCCGGGCATCGGCGCCGAGGAGCGCGGACAGGCGGAAGCCATCGCCCGCTCGACCGACAAGTGCCTCGAACTCGGCGTTCCGATCATCGCCGTCGTCATCGGCGAGGGCGGATCTGGCGGCGCGGTCGCCATCGCCACCGCCAACCGCATCCTGATGCTCGAGCACTCCATCTATACGGTGGCCTCACCGGAAGCGGCGGCCTCCATCCTGTGGCGCGATTCCACCAAGGCGATCGACGCGGCCACCAACATGAAGATCACGGCCCAGGACCTCGACACCCTGGGCGTCATCGACGTGATCATCCGCGAGCCGGTGGGGGGCGCGCACCGGGACCGGACGCTGGCCATTCAGACCGCCGGCGACGCCATCTCCAAGGCTCTGGCCGAGTTCGATGGCAAATCGCCGGCCGAGATCAGGCGCTTGCGCCATGACCGGTTCCTGGGGATCGGGCGTCAGTTGTAGGCAAAACGCCTCGCGTATCTCCGGTGCATAAACGAGGACGGGCCAAGACCCGCGCCCCGCAAATGCCGTACCTGTGCCGTATTCAGCGCTCACACTTGACAATCAAGCTCGCGCACTGAAAACTTTGGGGAATCCGTAACGTTAATGATATCTTTACGGTTTCGGTCGGATGGTCGTTCGTATGCGCCAGGGGGAATGCGTGTGCGTCTAAACATCCTCGGTGACAGGATTGTCGCTCGTCTCAAGCTCGTGCTGTTGGCCGGGCTTTTGGGTGTTGCGCTTTCGGCGTGCTCCAGCGCGCCTGCCCTCCTTCCCCCGTCAGAACAGCCGCTCACCGCTGAAACCGTGTCGCTTCTCGGCAAGAAGGGCATGAACACGAGCGCGCCGATCTTCGTGCGCATCTTCAAGGAAGAGTCCGAGCTCGAAGTGTGGAAGATGCGGGACGACGGCCGCTTCTATCACTTCAAGACTTATCCGATCTGCAATTGGTCGGGCGAGCTGGGCCCCAAGCAGGAGCAGGGCGACAAGCAGGCGCCCGAAGGGTTCTACACGATCTCGCAATCGCAGATGAACCCCAACTCCAAGTTCTATCTGGCCTTCAACCTCGGCTATCCGAACGCCTACGACCGCGCCCACAACCGCACGGGCGAAGCGCTGATGGTTCATGGCAAGTGCAAGTCCGCAGGCTGCTACGCCATGACGGATGCGCTCGCCGAGGAGATCTATGCTCTGGCACGCGATGCGTTCCGCAGCGGCCAGACCAGCTTCGAGGTGCATGCGTTCCCGTTCCGCATGACGCAGGAAAAGCTCGACCGCTTCAAGAAGCACAAGTGGTACGCCTTCTGGAAAACGCTGAAGGAGGGTTACGACTTCTTCGAGGTCAACCGCATCCCGCCGGCGATCGCGGTCTGCGAGAAGCGCTATGTGGTGAACGCGGTGCTCTCGACGCCGCAGCGCATCGACCCCAACGGGCGCTGCCCGACGTTCCTGCGTCCGGCCCTGCAGCCGTTCGCACCGCGTCCGTCCGAGTGGCAGCTCGCGTCTGAACGCCTCACCGTGAACGGACCCAAGACGCGTGATGCCACGGAAGTGGCCAGCACAACGGCACGCTCTCAGGACGTGTTCTCATTCGGAACGGCCTCCGGCCCGTTCTCCGGCATGCCGCCGGGGGCTTCGGCGCTCGGATACAATCCGTAGCGCGGGCCCGTGGCCACGCCCTCCAATTCTCGCCCCTCATCGCCGGACGGCACTCCTGAGCAGCGGCGTCCACGCAAGCCGTCGCGCATGCGCAGCGTCACCAATTTCATCGTCCGCCTGTTGCTGCTGGTGCTGGTGGCCGTGCCGATCTCGGCGGGGCTATTCGCACTCGCCTGGCCGCTCGAAGCCGAGCGGGAGTGGATCCGCGTGCAGCGCTTCTGGCGCATGAACCTCGCCAGCTTCGGCATGACGCTGCCGGGCACGCCGGATCTCGCCAACTTGAGCGAGCGGCTTTCCGCTCACGGGCTCGCGGTCGGCAATCCGATCTTCATGCGCATCTTCAAGCGTGAGTTCGAGCTCGAGCTCTGGATGATGCGCGACGGAAAGTTTCTGAAGTTTGCGACCTACCCGATCTGCAAGTGGTCGGGCGAGCTAGGCCCCAAAATCAAGACCGGAGACCGGCAGGCGCCCGAAGGCTTCTATGCGGTGGACGCGAAGGCGCTCAACCCCAACAGCGCCTGGCACCGCTCGTTCAACCTGGGCTTTCCCAACGCCTACGATCAAGCGCACGGGCGCACGGGATCGTTCCTCATGGTGCACGGCGGATGCGGCTCCATCGGCTGCTATGCCATGACCAATCCGGTGATCGACGAGATCTGGCGCCTGGTGACGGCAGCCCTGCGCGGCGGGCAGCAGCGGTTTCAGGTGCAGGTGTTTCCGTTCCGCATGACGGACGGCAACCTCAACCGGCACGCGGCCTCGCCGCTCGCCGGGTTCTGGGGCAACCTCAAGTCCGGCTATGACATGTTCGAGGCGAGCTATGTGCCGCCGAAGGTCAGCGCCTGTGGCAAGCGGTATGCCTTTACCGCTGGGGCTGACGGCTACGACGGCAGTGCGCCGATCGAGGCCTCGTGCCCGGCTGGCCCCGCCACGCCTTAAGCGGGAACCCCGCGAGGGGGCGAAAGTTTTCCACACCCTGCGGCCCGACTGTGGCGCACCGGCTGCGTGCCCAGGGCTGAATTATCGATAAAGCAACGCTAAGGTTTAACCGTCGCGACGCCCGTGCTTTCAATTGCTTGGCGTCATCTCTGGTGAGTGGTGTTGGCATGTCTGGCTCAAGGCCGGGATGGAGACGATTTGCGGTTCTGCTGGTTGCCGCGGCCGGCATGGCGGCCGGTGGCCAGCCCGCCTCCGCCATCAGCATCGAGCTCAAGGACGTGGCCGCCGATCGCATCGAGCGGCAGAGAGCGGCTGTCGAAGGGCGCCTGCCGCTGGCCAATACGCCGGATGTCGGCCGCTTTCAGGAGCGGCTTGCAGAAGCCGGTGTGAAATCCGGCTCGCCTATTCTGATGCGCGTTTTCAAGGAGACGTCCGAGCTCGAGCTGTGGATCGAGAAGGATGACCGCTTCATCCTGTTCGCCACTTATCCGATCTGCCACTGGTCCGGCACGCTCGGACCGAAGCTCAAGGAAGGCGACAAGCAGACGCCGGAAGGCTTCTACACGATCACCAGCCGCCAGCTTCGCCATCTCGGCCGCTGGCCACGGGCGATCAATCTCGGCTTTCCCAACGCATTCGACCGCGCACACGACCGCGACGGATCGTACATCCTGATGCACGGCGGCTGCTCGTCGGTCGGGTGCTTCGCAATGACCAACCCGGTGATCAGCGAGATCTACGGGCTCACCAAAGCCGCCCTCAACGGCGGGCAGCGCTATGTGCCGATGCACGTGTTTCCCTTCCGCATGACGGACGAGGCTCTAGCGGCCCGCGCGGGAAACCCATGGCACGGCTTCTGGTCCACGCTGCAAGCGGGCTACAAATCTTTCGAGCGCACGGGCCGGCCGCCTCGCGTGAGCATCTGCCAGGGCCAGTACAGCGTGGAGGATGCGCCGCCCAAATCGGACGCTGCCGCCGAAGCGCCTGCCCCCAAACGCGGGCGCGGGAAATCACGCAGCGACATGATGCTAGGTGCGCTGCGGACAGCCTGCCCCGCCCCCGTGGTCGTGACCGCCGAAGGCAAGGGCAGCGCGGCTGCGGCGCCGGGCGGAATGGAAATCGCGAAGCCGCACTAGTCTCCCGACACAGCGCTCCTCCCCTTTCCTGCCCAAACTTCAGGCAGCGGCTCCGGCCACTCCGGCGTCTTGCGGCGCTGGCTTCGCGCGTGCCATACAGCCAACGTTCAGGCAGCAAAGGCGAGAGACCTCATGTGGGATGCAATGACGAGGAAGATCGAGAAGGCCTTGGAAGTTCTGATCTTTGCGAGCCGTTGGATCCTGGCCCCCTTCTATCTGGGTTTGGCCGTCTCGCTCCTGGTCCTGCTGATCAAGTTCATGGCTGAGCTGTTCCACATCGCGACGCACGCGTTCAGCGCCACCGAAAGCGAGGTGATCCTGGGCGTGCTGGCGCTGGTTGATCTCACGCTCACCGGCTCGCTGCTCATCATCGTGATCTTCTCGGGCTACGAGAACTTCGTCTCGAAGATCGATCACACCGGACACAGAGACTGGCCGGAGTGGATGGGCACCATCGACTTCTCCGGGCTCAAGCTCAAGCTGCTCTCCTCGATCGTCGCGATCTCGGCCATCCAGCTTCTGAAGCAGTTCATGTCGATCCAGAACATCTCGGAGCGCGAGATCTTCTGGCTGGTCGTCATTCACGTAGTGTTCGTGGTGTCCAGCGTGCTGCTGGCGCTATCCGATCGCATCTCGGGGCATGGCAGCTCAGGGCATGGCACCTCAGGGCTTGGCGGCGTTCATGCGCCGGCTGCCAGCACCGACAGCCAAGCCGGCAAGACAGGCGGCCACTGAGCCCTGCTCGCCTCAGGCGACGCGCTTCGGCTTGCGCTTCGTGAGAAACGGCAAGAGCGCATCCTGAGCGCGCGCCTTGCTGAACAGGAAGCCCTGGCCCTGCTCGCAGCCGATGCTGCGCAGGCAGGCCAGCTCGTCAGCCGTCTCGATGCCTTCGGCCGTGATGGTCTTGCCCAGCGTCTCGCCGAGACCGACGATGGCGCGCACCACGGCCTGCTTCTCCACGTTGCCGGAGATGCCCTCGACGAACGAGCGGTCGATCTTGATCTTGTCGAACGGGAAGCTGCACAAATACCCAAGCGAAGAATAGCCGGTGCCGAAGTCGTCCATGGCGATGCGCGTGCCGAGTTTTCGCAGCTCGGCCAAGGCATCGAGCACATGGTTCGAGCGATCGAGAAACAGGGATTCGGTGATCTCGAGCTCCAGGCGGCCGGGCGCGAGACCTGTGGCCGTCAGCGCCGCCTTCACCATGTCGCGCACGTTTCCGCAGCGGAATTGCATCGGTGACAGATTGACGGCCACCCGCACGTCCTCCGGCCAGGACGTGGCATCACGGCAGGCGCGCGTCAGCACGAAATCGCCCAGCGCCCAGATGAGACCGGCCTCCTCGGCGATGGGAATGAACTCGGCGGGAGAAACATAGCCGCGGCGATGATCGGTCCATCGTACCAGCGCTTCCGCCGCCACGATACGGCCGGTGGAGAGCGAAACAAGCGGCTGGTAGTGGACGTCCAGGCCGCCCGTTTCCAGCGCTGCTCGCAGATCGCTTTCGAGCGAGCGGCGCTCCTGGGCGCGCGCGTTCATCTCCTCCTCGAAATAGCGGAACGCGCCCTTGCCGCGCAGCTTCACCTGCGACAGAGCGAGATTGGCATTCTTGAGAAGATGCCCCGCCTCCGCGCCGTCGCTCGGGGCGATGGCAATGCCGATGCTGGCGCCGATGGTCACCTGCTGACCCTGGATCTTGTAGGGCGCGCTGATCACCTCGATCAGGCGGCGCGCAACGACGCTCACCTCCTCGGGCTCGGCGACGTCCGGCATGATGATGCCGAACTCATCGCCGCCGAGGCGGGCCGCCTTGCTTCCCTGGCGCAACGTCTTGGCGACGCGGCGCGAGACGGCCTGGAGCAGAAGATCTCCAGCGGCGGGGCCCATGGTCTCGTTGACAGACTTGAAGTTGTCGAGGCCCACGCAGAGCGATGCGCCGATGCCGCCACTCTCCTTGATAGCCGTGAGCATCTCCTCGGCGTGCTCGAGGTGGCGTGCGCGATTGGCAAGGCCGGTCAGAGGATCGTGATGGGCGAGATAGGTGACCTGGGCTTCCGCCCGGCGGCGCTCGGTGATGTCGACCGCCGCAACGAGAACCGCGGGCGTGCGCTCGTGGACGATCGCCTGCGAAAAGATTGCCACCTCGATATTGGTTCCGTCGCGCTTCAGATGCGTCCAGACGTGGTCGGCCAGAATACCGGGCGCGGAGCTGTAAAGCTGGTCCAGGCGCCCGCTGTCCTCGCCGAGATGCAGGCATTGCACCGGCCGGCCGATCATATCTGTGCCGGGATAGCCATAATGATTGCGGGCCGCGGCGTTGGCCGAAAGGATCGTCTTCCCCGTCTGAGACACGACGTACATCGGAACCGGATTGGCCTCGAACAGAAGGCGGAAGGAGGCCTCGCGCTCTTTCAGCTCGGTGATGTCGACGCGCAGGCCGATGATGCCGCCGTCGCTGGTTCTGCGTTCCTCGATCAGGATGCAGCGCCCATCCGCCAGCCACTGCTCGTGGCGCTCCCGGGGACTCGTGAGCCTCTGAAGCCTCTCCGCAATCCACTCTTCCTCGCGCCCGTTGGCGGAGGGATAGTCGCCTCGCATCACGCCGACGCGAAGCGTGTCTGCGAGGCGTACGCCCACTTTGAAGAGGTCGGCGGAGCGGTGATAGATCTTCGAATACTGCTCGTTCCAGAGAACGTAGCGCCCTTCGGAATCGAGGAACACGATGCCCTGCGGAAGAATCTCGATGGCTTCCCGCAGGCGGGCATTGGCTGTGCGCGCATCCTCGATGGCGGTGCGCGCCATCTCAAGCGCCGCTTCCAGCTCGGAGATCTGGGCGGCTGCGTCGGCGCCGTGGCGCGCGGCAGCGTCCCCGCTCAAGACCTTCAACGCGGCACGCAGCGGGCGCCGTCCCGTCACGGTTCGACGACTATCGGATTTCCGCCTTTTCATGGACGCGCCCATTCGATCCTCGGTTCACGCCGAAAATAATGGGAGGCAGGTTTTAACGACCCCTTTCACAGTCCAGATCCGCCCACTGCCGAACCTCTTGGAATTGCGCGATAAATGGCTACTTTCCGAGCAAGAGGAGCGTCACGAAATGGGACAGGCAGTGACGAGGCTTCGACATCTGCCATCCAATTGGACAGTTTCTTATGTTCAGTAGCAGGCGTGTGCTCATCCGCCGTGCTGCGGGATACACGGACTTTAAAGGGCTGATCGAAAGCCTCGCATTTGATGCGTCCCGCGCAGAGTTTATTTATGGTTAGCCGATCCTTACAAATCGACGAGATCGCCCGATGAGGGATGCCGAGCGATCCCGATTTTCCGTACTCATCCTCGGCAGCACAGGCGCATTCGGCGCGAAGATCGCCGAGTTGCTGGGGCGATCCGGCGACATCGATCTCGTGCTGTCGGCCCGAACGGCTACGACACTCTCCGCGCAGGCCGAGGCACTGACGCGCGCGACCGGCAGGCAAGTCCGCTGGGCTGCGCTCGATGGCGATCGCATCACGGCGGAGGCTCTTTCGCCGCTCGGCGTCGATCTCGTCATCAACGCCTCGGGGCCGTTTCAGAAGGGCCATTACGGTCTCGCCCAGGCCGCAATCGCCGCCTCCTGCCATTACATCGACCTCGCGGACGCACGCGATTTTGTGGGGGGCATCGGCGCGCTCGATGCGGCTGCGCGCGACGCAGGCGTTCTCGTCGTCAGCGGGGCGAGCTCGGTTCCGGGCCTTTCATCCGCGGTCGTCGCGCAGCATCGCGAGGCGTTCCAGGCGCTCGACAGCATCGACATCGCAATCTCGCCGGGGAATGCGTTCGATCCCGGCGTGGCGACTGTCGCATCCGTGCTCGGGGGCGTGGGGCAACCGCTGCGGACGCTGCTCGACGGCCGCTGGCGCACCGTGCACGGCTGGCAAGGTCTGCGCCGGGTCTCGTTCGGGGACGCGGGCACACGATGGGTGGGCTATGTGGACGTGCCAGACCTAGATCTTTTCCCGGCGCATCAACCAAATCTTAGAACGGTGCGTTTTCAGGCGGGGCTGGAAGTCTCCATCTTTCACCTCGGCCTCTGGTCAGCCTCCTGGCTGGTTCGCAGCGGGCTTCTGGCGAGCCTCTCTCCGCTGGCTTCGACAATGCTCGGGATCAAGCGCAAACTGCACCGGCTGGGGAGCGACCGCGGCGGCATGGTGGTGGAGATGCGCGGCACCGGACGCACCGGTGCGCCCAAGGCCCTAAGCTGGCTGCTGGTAGCCAGCTCCGGCCACGGGCCTTACGTGCCGGCGCTCGCTTCCGTCGCTCTGGCACGGCGGCTCGCCGGCGGCTCCGAGACAAGGCGCGGCGCAACCGCCTGCTACGCGCTCGCTGGCCTCAACGAGATCCTTGCCGAGGCGGACGGCCTCGACATCGTGTGCACCACAAACGACTTGCCCCTCCCGCGGTAAGGCGAGAGGGGCAAATGCTTGCGCGAACTAGCGGAGCGCGTCAGGTGCGCCAGGGGTGCTCCGGAAGATCGGAAACGCCGACCACCTTCACGCCAGCCGCAGCCACCTGGTGATCGTTCTCGACGGAGCTGCCGGAAACGCCGATGGCGCCAACAAGCACGCCTTCCTTGTCCACGATCGGCAATCCGCCGGGGAACGTGATGAGGCCATCGTTCGAATGCTCGATGCCGTACAGCGAGCCGCCGGGCTGCGAGAGCTTGCCGATCTGGCCCGTCGGCATACCGAAGAACACCGCTGTCTTCGCCTTCTTGATTGCGATATCGATGGAGCCGACCCAGGCGTCGTCCATGCGATAAAACGCCTTCAAATTGGCGCCGCTATCGACAACTGCGATGCACATCTTGGTTTTGGTCTTCTCCGCCTCCTTGCGGGCGGCGTCGATGATTTTTTGAGCGTCGTCGATCGTTACGTGCATGGGTCCTGTCCTCCACAACGCGCGAGCCGTGCGCGGGACCGTCATATCACTATGATCGGCACCAATTTCAATGGCTCGGCAAATTAACCCTAGTCGGCCCGGCGCAGATCAGCGCCCGACGCAAAACCGTCGAACTCCTCTCGTGTTCCGCGAAAGACGTTGAGGTCGATATCTCCCGAAACGCCGGGGCGCCTGCCGCGATTGTGGTATTGCCAGATCACCCACTGGCTTCTCCGAAACAGCGGCGGGACGACGAGGCTACGCGCCCAGAAGCGCTCCTTCTCCAGCACTCCCGACAACATGGCGCCGTCGTACTCGGCCGTCGTATAGACGAGAGGGCGGCGCCCGTAGTGCCGTTCGAGCATGTCGATAAAATCCGTCAGCTCGGCCGCGTGATCCTCGATGGTCGCGCTCCACGTGCAGGGGCCCATGTGCTCGGCATCGACGACCGGCGGCAGCGCCTTCGGGTCCTTTGGAACCGTATCGATGAAGTTTTTCGCCTGCTCCGCGGCCGAGCGGCAGAGTGTAAAGAAATGATAGGCGCCGCGCGGCACGCCAGCACGGTCCGCCTCGCTCCAGTTGCGCGCAAAGCTCTTATCGCGAAAGGTCTCGCCCTCCGTCGCCTTGATGTAGGCGAAGCCGATGCCGCTCGATGCGAGCGCCTGCCAGTCGATCTCGCCCTGATGGTTGGAGACATCCACGCCGGTGACGGGATACCACCAGGATGCGGGTTCGAAATGCGGATAGAGAAGCGGAGCCGTCGCCGCGGCCAGCGCGGCAACGAGCCCCGTTCCCAGTATCGCGAGAAGACTTCGCCTCAAACGCCGGGACACGCTTACTTCCCGTCTGCGGCCTTTTCAGTGCCAAGCTTGTAGAGGTTGGAGAGCAGGGCCTCGAAGCCGCCCGCACCGGCACCCGTGTGCAGGTCGATGCGGCCGACCTTCTCGACGAGCTTCTCCAATGCTTCCAGCTCCTTCAAGCGCAGCAGGAGCGGATTGTTCTCCATCAGCTTGGAGGTGTTGAGCAGCGAACGGGTGGCGGCCGTCTCTTCCTGGCGGCGGATGATGTTGGCCTTGGCGACACGCTCGGCCTCCACGACCTTGTTCAGAAGATCGCGCACATCACCCGGCAGGATCACGTCCTTCACGCCGATCTCGCCAATCTCCGCGCCCAACTGACCGGCACGATTGGTCACGTAGGCGCGGACTTCGTTATCGATGGTGTGGCGAGCCGCCAGAATGTCGTCCAGCGTGCGCGTGGCCACGGCCTCGCGGATCGCGAACTGGATCAGGCGATAGAGCGTGGCGTTGACGTCCGTCGCCGCGGACGCGGCCTTCTCCGGATCCACGATGCGCGCGAACGCCGTCAGCGTCACGCGGATGCCCACGCGATCCTTGGTCAGGATCTCCTGCGCCGTCACCTCGAGCGGCTGCGGACGCAGGTCCATCGATACGATGCGCACGGTTCTGCCCACCGACCAGAACGCGTGGCGGCCGGGAGCCAGGCGCTCGGTCAGCACGCCGTCCACGACCAGAAGGCCAGCGTGGTTCGCCTCGATCACCGTCTCGACGATCGCGCCGCCGGAGCGGGCGGTATCCAGCTTATCGAGGTGCCGCTTGTCGACACGCAGCGAGCCGGCCGTATCGACAAGCTCGACGTCGATGGCCGTCAGCGTCTTCCAGAACGCGCGTGTGCTGTTCGGCAGCACCAAATGCTTGGCGTCGCCGTCCATCGAGACGATGGCGACCTCGGTCGGGCCGGGCTGAACGATGACGAAGTTCTCGGTCGCGATGTCCGGCTCGGTCTTGGCGAGCAAGAGCGCCCGCTCGGGCGCGATCTCGGCCCGCAGAACCTTGACGGTCTCGATCGTGAGCTGACCGAAGGGATCGAACTCCATGAACCGGCCCGGCGGCAGCAGCTTCTCGAAGCGGCCGTCGCGGCGAAGAAAAGCGCGCTCGTCGTCCTTCACGACAGCCGTGGTCCAAAAACGCAGGCGGGACATGGGGTACTCCAGAAACGTGAGGGCCCTTGCGGGCGAGTGAGGGATGTGAACGAAAAGAAACGTGTACGTCTAATGCAAATCGGCTGGCTGGTTACCGTTGTGTATTCAGACCGCCGACCGTTGTCCCACGACGATGTCGCGGACTCCAGCTTGAGCTACGGGGCGTCGGCCTTTCGCCTTCCGCGCGGCCCCGCTTTTCCCCGAAGGGATTGCGAAAAACCTGCGGATGGCTCCGGCTCTGCCCCGAAGCGGTATCCGCTGGAGCGCGGAGCGCATCGGCGCCTGCCTTCCGCCTCCCTCGCTCAGCCGGAGCCTTGCGAGAGAAACATGGGCCGGAACAACGGCCGGCTGCCCGGATGAGATCGCTGAAAGGCGATTTGGCATGGGAGTCGAACCCACGACAGCAAGATCCCTAATCTTGTGCTCTACCCACTGAGCTAGCCGTTTGGAGAAGCTAAAGAGAATCGAACTCCCGACCTCCCGGCTCAAAGCCGGGCGCTCTACCACTGAGCTACAGCCTCGTTTTTTTCCCGAAAGACGCGGAACACGCCGCCGCAGGGCGGAGCGCGCCAGCCGGATCTCAACGAGTCCGGACACGTGGCGCCACATCAGGAGATGGTGAGTAAACAGCCGAATTTGGCGAAATTCCACTTCGTCTGCCCGAAACCTGCGTTCATCGTTACGGAGAAGCCACCCCTCTTCACCTGCGTTAATCGGGGAGGGCCGGACGCGTTGCACTTTCAAGCGGGACGGGCTACCCCCCTAAGTAGGACGTGGTCCGACGGTACGAGGGAAAAACTCCAGATCCGCGATCCGAGGCTTTCTCGGCTGGGGCGTCACGCGTGAAACAGCGGATGGGGGAGGCAGGCGGCAGCTTGGCCGCCTCGCCGCGCCCGGACAAGCCAGACGCGGCTTCTTCGCGTCAACGGGGTTTCGCAATGTCACGATTGAGCCTGCCACTCTCCGCCTTGAAGACCAGCTACGACGTGATCGTGGTGGGCTCGGGCTATGGCGGTGGCGTCACCGCCTCCCGCCTTTCGCGCGCCGGAAAGCGCGTCGCGGTGATCGAGCGCGGCCGGGAAATTCTGACGGGAGAGTTCCCTCAGAAATTTTCCGAGCTCAAGAACGAGTTCCAGGTTACGGGCAAGAGCTTCCGCACAGGATCCGACCAGGCGATCTACGATGTGCGCCTCGGGAAGGACATGCACGTGCTGGTGGCGTGCGGTCTCGGCGGAGGCTCACTCGTCAACGCGGGCGTGTCGCTCGTTCCGGATCGCCGCGTGTTCACCGACGAGATGTGGCCGGGTCAGATGGCGCAGGACGGGCTGATCGACGAAGGCTATCGCCGCGCCCAGCAATGGCTGCGTCCCGCTTCCGATCCCCGGGCGCGGGAGATGACGAAATTCAAGGTGCTCGAGCAGGCGGGGAAGGCTATCGACGCCAACCCCGTGGCATCCCCTATCGCCGTCAGCTTTGCCGATACCGTGAACCCGGCAGGCGTAGCGCAGGCGGCGTGCACGCGATGCGGCGATTGCTGCGCGGGGTGCAACGTGGGCGCCAAGAACACCGTCGCGCTCACCTATCTTCCCGATGCCGTGCGTTACGGCGCCGAGGTGTTCACCGGCCTCAAGGTCGATACGGTTCGCAAGACTACGGACGGCACCTGGCGAGTGACGGCGCGGGCCGTGGGGCCGGACCGCAGCCGGCCGGAGACCGTCATCGAAGCCCCCGTCGTGGTATTGGCCGCAGGCACCCTCGGCTCCACCGAGATCCTGCTGCGCTCGCGCGAGGCGGGGCTCGCGCTTTCCGAGCGTCTGGGGCAACGCTTCTCCGCCAATGGCGATATCATCGCCTTCGGCTACGGCGCAAAAACGCCCGTCAACGGCGTGGGTGTCGGGCACCCCTCGAAGGTCGACGGGCTCGAAATCGGGGCCGCCGTCTCCGGCCAGATCGAGATCCGCGATGCGGACACGCTCGCCAACGAGCTCAACGTGCAGGAAGGCGCGCTGCCCTCCGCCTTCGCCTCCGTGCTGCCGGTGCTGTTCCTGCCGAACGGACGGCTGCTCGGCGCGCTGTCGAGCCTCGTCAACGGCGTCTACAAAGGCCCGTTCGCGAGCCTCCAGACTTTCTTCGCCGTCTCGCACGACAGCGCCTCCGGCCGCTTCTCGCTCGAGGACAATCAGCTCGCGCTCGCCTGGCCAGATGCCAAGGACGAGCCGGTCTATGCCAAGCTCGATGCCATCCTGTCCAAGCTCGTGACCGCGAGCGGCGGCTCATACGTCAAGAACCCGCTGGCGGGAACCGTCATGGGCCATCAACCCGCCACCGCGCATCCGCTCGGTGGCTGCGGCATGGGGCGTGAGCGGAGCGACGGCGTGGTCGATCACAAATGCCGCGTGTTCTCGGGTGCCGCCGGCGCGGGCGAGACCGGCATTCACGAAGGGCTTTACGTCATCGACGGCGCGGTGATCCCGCGCTCGCTCGGCGTCAATCCCTTGCTCACCATCACGGCGATCGCCGAGCGGGCCATGCTGCACTTTGCACAGGACCACGGTCTCAGGTACACAACGGCACCGGTCACCGAGCCGGTGCTCACCGCTTCCAGCCCGGGCTACGTTGCCGCCCCGGCCTGAACCGAGATCCAATGCGCATCGAATATCACCGCACCCTGATCGCCGATCACGTCCGCAATCAGGCCTTCCACGACGCCCTCTCCCGCGTGATCAAGACGGGGGAGACCGTGGTTGCAGACATCGGCGCGGGCACGGGCCTCATCGGCCTCATGGCCGCGAAGCTCGGCGCGCGCGAGGTCATTCTCTACGAGGCCGCCGAGGTGGCCGGGGTCGCGGCCGCCACTATCAAGGCCAACCGCGCCAGAGCCTGCCATCTGATGCCCTGCCATTCGACGGAGATGGAGGATCCCCCGCGTGTCGACGTCGTCGTTTCCGAGACGCTCGGCAACTACGCGTTCGAGGAGAACATCATCGACACGCTGGCGGACGCGCGCAAACGGCACATGAAGGATGGCGGCGTGATCATCCCTGCGCGCATTCGCCAATTCGTTGCGCCCGTGATCTCGGACCGCATTCATCGCGAGCTCATCGTGTGGAACGACGTTGGCTTCGGCCTCGACCTCTCGGTCGCGCGGCAGATGAGCCTCAACAACGTCTATGTGCGAAGCTTGACGCCCGACGAGCTGCTGGACGGCGGCCGCGGCGCCAAGGTCTGGGATACGGTTACGCTCGGCTCCGATACGCGGGCGAGCCGCAAGGGCGAAGCGTCCTTCAAGGTGGAGACGGACGAGACCGTCTACGGCTTCGCATACTGGTGGGATGCCGAGCTGATCGAAGGCGTCACTCTTTCGACGGCACCCGATGCGCCGCGCACGCATTGGGAGCAGCTCTATTTTCCGCTGGAGAAGCCGATGGCGCTCGCGGCGGGAGAAAGCGTGCTGGCGACGCTGAGGTCGCGCTCGTCGGAGGAAGCGGGAACGCATCTCGCGTGGACCGCGGTTCACTTCGACCGGGACGGAGCGTCCAAGGCCAAGCAGGCGATGGATCTCGACAAGGGCTGGATTCCCTAGCTCTGCGGCAGGCGCGCCCCGCGATGACGCAGGCTTCAGTCCTCGTCGTGGCCGACCTGCTCGTGCAGGCACACCACACCATTGATCATGATGCTGGTGGCCAGCGTCTCACGGCGCAGCGCGCCTGCGAGCGGCCGTGACGATATCGGCTCGGCGCCGACATCGTTAGCCGGCGCAAAGGTGAAAGCGACGGACGCGGGATCGTATCCGCCGACGGCAGGCGGAGCCTGACGCCGAGAGGAAGACGCGCGCGCCGGGATCAGCTCGGCGCGCGGATCGAAGGTTCTCACGAACTGCGCGATGCGAGGCGCGATCTCGGCGCGGAAGCGCGAGCCGTTGAAGATGCCATAGTGACCGACGCCCGCGCACTCGACGTGCAGCTTTCGTTCGTCCGGCAGGCCGCTGCAGAGCGCGTGGGCGGCGCGGCACTGGCCGAGCCCCGTGATATCGTCCTTCTCGCCTTCGATGGTCATCAAAGCGGTGCGGTGGATCTTGCCCGGATCGACGCGGCGGCCGCGGCTCGTCATCTCACCCTTGGGCAGGGTATGACGCACGAACACGTTGTCGATGGTGTCGAGATAGAACTCGGACGTCAGGTCCATGACGGCGAGATATTCGTCATAGAACTCGCGATGCTTCTCCGCCGAGTCGCCATCGCCGCGAATGAGGTGGAGAAACAGCTCCTTGTGCGCATTGGCGTGGCGGTCGAGGTTCATCGACATGAAGCCGGAGAGCTGCAGGAAGCCCGGATAGACGCTGCGTCCCGCTCCCTTATAGGGCCACGGCACCGCCGTGATGACATGGCTCTCGAACCATTTGACGCCGTGCTCCACCGCAACACGATTGACGGCCGTGGGGCTGACTCGCGTGTCTATGGGTCCGCCGGCGAGGATCATGCTCAGCGGCACGCTCGGATCGCCATCCTCCTCCATGAGAGAGACGGCGGCCATCACGGGAACAGCGGGCTGGCAGACCGCGAACACGTGCACGTCACCCTTGAACAGGGTGAGCATCTCGCGAACGTAGTCGATGTAATCATCGAGCGCGAACCGGCCGGCCTGGAGCGGCACGCTGCGCGCGTCCTGCCAATCGGTGATGTAGACCTCATGGCTCGGCAGCAGCGCTTCGACCGTGCCGCGCAGCAGCGTGGCAAAGTGGCCCGACATGGGGGCCACCAGCAGAACACGCGGATCCTGCGCGCGCTCCGCCATCGGCAGATCGCGGTGGAAATGGATCAGCTTACAAAAAGGGCGGTCCCAAACGACCTCCTCTCTCACCGCAACGCGGCGATTGCCGATCTCGGTCGAGGCGAGCCCGAAGATGGGCTTGTCGTAACGGCGCGTCGTGCGCTCGAACACTTCGCAAGCGGCTGCCGCGTGGCGGCCGACGGGCGTATGCTTCAAGGGATTGAATGGGCTTTCGACGATGTAGCGGACAGACTCAGCGACTGCGCGCGCCGGCTTCAGAGCGGCATGGCTCATCTCATAGAGGTGATAAAGCACAGTCGATTCCCCGCTCTCGTGTGCGCCCGAAGTGCCGCGGGCCCGCCGCAACGTGATCGCCCTTGCTGTACGTCAGGCAGCGATCGCCGAACGGCCCCGATGCGCGGCGGATAGCCGCGAGACACGAACGTTGTTGATTTTTTGCTCGTCCCCCATTGCCGAGGATGCACTGATTCGAGCGGTTTACCTAGGTACGTCACCCGCTTGCAGGGGAAGCGGCAACTTTCGACAGCTCGTCTGCGAGTTTTTCCGCGTCGACGCTGTGCGGGAAGTGCTTCACGAACTCGCCGTTCGCGTCCATCAGGTACATGAACGAGCTGTGATCAACGCTGTATTCTCCGGGCCTCTCGGCGTCCGGCACCTTCTTCGCGTAGACGCGGTAAGCCTTCGTCACGCCCGCGATGTCCTCAGGCGTCCCGGAGAGCGCAACGATGTTCGCATGGAAGCTCGCGACGTACTTTCCGAGCAGCTCGGGGGTATCGCGCTCAGGATCGACGGTGACGAAAATCGGCGTGAGGCCCTTGGCCTTGTCGCCCATCCGGTCCAGTGCCGCCGCGATCACCTGCAGGCCTGCAGGGCATACGTCGGGACAGTTGGTGAAGCCGAAATAGACGAGCATCGGCCGGCCGCGGAAATCCTCGTCGGTCACGCGTTTGCCGGTGGCATCGAGCAGACTGAACGGACCGCCAATGAGCGCCTTGCCCGACGTCTGAGTGCCCACGCCGGGCGTGCCGGGCAGCGTGACCAGCAGAACGGCCGTCGCGACACCCGCCGCGAGACCGAGCAGCAAGGCGAGGAACAGCGTTCGGCGCGAGGCGCCGACGCGGGCCGGCTTCGTTTCATTCGTTTTCTTCGTCATCGGAGCCTCTCGCTCATTCACCCATGTGCACCAGCGTTCCGGCGTTGCGGGCACTCTCGATCAAATACCGGAACAGCGCGACGCCGGCGGCAAGGTACACGAGGTTCAGAAGAAAAGCCCAGAGCATAAGGTCGCCCCGGAACTCCCCATGCAACACGATCGCGCGCAGGCCCTCGAATACATAAGTCGGCGGCAGCGCCCACGAGAACGGCTGAAGCCAGACGGGCAGCGTCGTCACGGGATAGTAAACGCAGGAAAGAGGCATCATAAGAAAGGTCATGAGCCAAGCGATATTCTCGGCGCCCAGACCGTAGCGCAGCACCGCGCCTGTCGACACCAGGCCGAACGACCAGCTCGTGATGACGAGGTTGGCGAAGAAGGCCGCGAGAGGCAGGCCGATGCTGAAGAGGCTGTAGTCGAACATCAGGTAGGCGATCACGACCACAGGGATCATCGAGACGGCGAGCTTGATCAGGCTCACCATGACGAGGCTCGCGATCAGCTCATAGGAGCGCAACGGGCTCATCATGAGATGTCCGAGATTGCGCGCCCACACCTCCTCCAGAAAGGCCATGGCGAAGCCGAGCTGGCTGCGAGCGAGGATATCCCACAGCAGCACGCCGCCGACGAACAGCCCGGCAGCGGCCGCCGCGAGGCTAGTGGTCTGCGCCAGATGAAGCTGCACGAATCCCCAGGTGAGCATCTGCACGAGGGGCCAGAACACCATTTCCAGGGCACGGGGGCCGGACGACCGCAGCAAATACCAATGGCGCAGCACCATGGCGTGGATCCTGCGGACAGTCGCGGCAGCGCCGGTCTGCGGCTCGAGCAAACGGGAGGTCATGAGCGCGTCTCCGCGTCGTGCCGTCCGCCGCGGCGCGCGATGTCGAGAAAAACCTCCTCCAGCGTTTCGCGGCCGAAGCGCTGGACGAGCGTGGCGGGCGTCTCGTCGGCGACGATACGCCCCCTGTCGAGCATGATGACGCGATCGGCCATGCGCTCGACCTCGCCCATGTTGTGGGAGGCGAGCAGGATGGTGGCGCCGGTCTCGCGCCGATAATCCTCGAGGCGCGAGCGCACCCAATCGGCGGTGTCGGGATCGAGCGAGGCCGTCGGCTCGTCGAGCAGCAACAACTCCGGCACGTTGAGGAGCGCCTTGGCAAGGCTGACGCGCGTCTTCTGTCCGGCGGACAGCTTTCCGTAGGGGCGGTGAAGGAACTCGTCGAGCCTCAAGCTGGCGGACAGCTCGCGGATGCGCGCCTCGAAGCCGATCACACCGTAGAGGCGGGCGAAGATCGAGAGGTTCTGATGCACGGTAAGGCGCATCGGCACATCCGAATAGGGGCTTTCGAAATTCATGCGGTGCAGCACGCGATGGCGGGCGGTGCTCATGTCGGCGCCGAACACCTCGGCCACGCCGGAGGTCGGAATGATGAGGCCCATCAGCATCGAGATGGTGGTGGTCTTGCCCGCACCGTTGCCGCCGAGAAGCGCCGTGACGGTGCCTTTCTCGAGCGTGAAGCTTATGCCATCCACGGCCACCACATCGCCGTAGGCCTTGCGAAGGTCGCGAACGACCACCGGCGGGCCGGCGCGGTTTTCACCGTCAACCCCGCGCTTTACCGTGTCCAGCATTGGTGACGTCCACTCGAGCAGGGTTTTGCCAGGCCGCGGCTTCGCTTTTCGCGACACGAGGGCGGCGTTTTCCTCCCCCTATCTGGCGCAGGCATCGCCCGCTTGCAAGCCGTGCCGGAGCGTGATCATTTTTGGTTGAATTGGGGTCCGACCCCATATTTTTGACAAGGCCATCTTTCGGACGGATAGGGTTCGAAACGATCATGGTCTAGGTTATTTGGCGAGACCGATGATTCACGTTTCGGACAGATAGGGTCCGAAACGATCATGGTCTAGGTTATTTGGCGAGACCGATGATTCACGTTTCGGACAGATAGGGTCCGAAACGATCATGGTCTGGAATCCGGGCTTAAGTCAGCCTCACAACGTAAAGCAGTCCGTCCGTGGCAGGAAACCTACCTAAAAACGTCGAACCCAGGCTCTCCTTCGACGGAGACAGCCAGCTCAGGCTGCACACCATCGTCCGCTTGAGGTGGGTCGGTGTCATTGGCCAGATCCTCGCCTTGAGCGTCGTGTATTTCTGGCTGGGTTTCGATCTTCCGGCCGGTCCCTGCCTCATCGTGATCGCGGTCTCGGCGTGGGTGAATGTCTTCCTCGCCATCCGCTATCCGGCGCGCCACCGGCTCTCTGTGAACTTCGCGACAGCGCTGCTCGCCTACGACATCATCCAGCTCGCCTCGCTCCTCTATCTTACAGGTGGAATCGACAACCCCTTCACGATGCTGATCGTGGCGCCCGTCACGGTATCGGCTGCCACCCTGCCGCTCGTTCATACGATCGGCCTCGGCGTGCTCGCGCTCGGCTGCACATGGGTTCTGGCCTTTCACGCCATGCCGCTACCCTGGTACGTGGAGCCGCCTCTCGCCCTGCCCATCCTTTACAAGATCGGCATCCTGTTCGCCGTCGCCGCCTCCATGCCGTTCCTGGCTCTCTACGTCTGGCGGCTGACGAAAGAGGGCCGGCAGATGTCGACCGCGCTCGCCGCAACCGAGCTCGTGCTGTCGCGGGAGCAGAAGCTGCATGCGCTGGACGGGCTCGCCGCGGCGGCGGCCCACGAGCTCGGAACGCCGCTTTCGACGATCACGCTCGTGACCAACGAGCTGGCGCGCCAGATGGACGACACGAACCCTTACCGGGAAGACATCCTGCTGCTGCGCAGCCAGGCCCAGCGCTGCCGCGAGATCCTGCAAAAGCTCACCCGCCATCCGCCGGACGAGGACCCGCTGCACGCCACGCTGACCGTGAAGGAAATGCTGCACGAGGTGGCAGAGCCCTACATGGGCGGGCGCGTTGCGATCCAGATCCGCGCCACGCCCTCCTCGTCCGCAGCAGGTCCCGAGGCCCGCCAGCCAACAAGCCTGCGCCGGCCGGGCGTCATCTACGGCCTTGGCAATATTATCGAAAACGCTGCCGACTACGCAGGCTCGAGAGTGGAGGTCAACGCCGAGTGGGACGGCCAGAACGTGGTCGTCGTGATCGCGGACGACGGCCCCGGCTTCAAGCCCGAGGTGATCGACAACCTCGGCGAGCCTTACGTCACCACGCGCACGGCAGGGCAAAAGGGGAAGAGCGGGGGCAAGGTGTCCGGCCTCGGTCTCGGCTTCTTCATCGCCAAGACGCTGCTCGAGCGGTCTGGCGCCCGGTTCAGCTTCGATAACCGGCCCGCCCCCGAGCATGGCGCCGTCGTGCGCATCGTCTGGCCCCGCGCCGCGTTCGAGGCGGAGCTCGAAGGGCGCGAAAATCATGTTGCATTGCCATCCCGGCGACGCGAGCCGCCGAGCCCGGGCGACCCCATTTCGGACGCCATTTAAGAGCTTCGGCGCCGATTGTCGTCCAATTGCACCCTGTACGGCGCGAAATCTGCCGGCTGTTCACCATAAACAGCGCGAAAGATCTCGCGGATTAGGCATGCTCGATATTGCATCTGCCCCTAAGGCATCCGATCCTTTAGCATTGGATCACTTGGGTAATTGATTCATCAGTTGTGCTACTTTTCCGGAACGAGCCGGTCTTCAATTCTGGCCCCCCATGCATGGCATGGCTGAGCCACGCTGCCGGGATAGGTCTCTTTCGGAAAATGCTTTAGCGAAGCGTACTCTGATCATATAAAGCCAAAAAAGCGGGAGACGCGCGGTGGTGACTGAAGATCTATCATTTCGGCAGGACGAGCTGCCTGAGGACCGTTCGCTGATCATCGTGGACGACGACCGTCCGTTCCTGCAGCGGCTGGCCCGCGCCATGGAGCTACGCGGGTTCGAGGTTCGCAGCGCCCACTCGGTGGCCGAAGGCATCGATCTCATCAAAGCCCAGGCCCCGGCGTTTGCCGTGGTGGACATGCGGCTCGAGGATGGCAACGGCCTCGACGTGATCGCCGAGCTGACCCGCGCCCGCCCCGATGCCCGCATCATCGTTCTCACCGGCTACGGCAACATCGCAACCGCTGTCTCGGCCGTGAAGCTCGGCGCCGTCGACTATCTCGCCAAGCCTGCCGACGCTGACGACGTGACGGACGCGCTTCTTGCGCCCCATAACGCGAAGGCTGCGCCCCCCGAGAACCCGATGTCGGCGGATCGCGTCCGCTGGGAGCACATTCAGCGCGTCTACGAGCTGTGCAACCGCAACGTCTCCGAGACAGCGCGGCGCCTCAACATGCACCGCCGTACCCTCCAGCGCATCCTTGCCAAGCGCGCCCCGAAGTAGGATCGGCTTTCGCTCTCAAACGTCGCCTATCCCGCGCCCTACGGCTGCGGGCAGCGTAGGGTCGAGCAGCACCGACAAACGCGACGCCGATGCGCGAGCCAGGCGCAAGGTCATGGCCTTGCGCTTCGGAGCGGGAAGGCGCAAGTCGGGCGCGGGCCGGATCACCTCTCCGCCGTAGCGATCGGCCACGATAAGGCCGGTCTCACCCGGCAGCACGTCGAGTGGAAAATCCGGCATCACGGCGAAGAAAAGCCGATCCGAGAACTCCCGATACTCGGGCCATTTGTGGTCGGAGCGGAAATCCTCGATCGAGGACTTGATCTCCACAATCCATATTGTGCCATCGGGCGCGAGGCCCACGACATCGGCTCGCCGCCCGTTCGGCAACGGCAGCTCTGAAATTGCCGCAAGTCCGTGGGCCGCGAGAACCCGCACCACGCCGCGGCAGATCTCGCGTGCCACCAAAGATTGCGGCCCACCGAGGCCGATGCGGGGAATATCCGGCAGGGCTTCTGCGTTCTCCACACTGTCCTCGACGCCGGTCATTGATCTGCCATTTGGGACTGACACCACTTTGCCCTGAAGTTGACCCAACCCTGATCTCAACTGTCTCAGCCCCGTAAGACTACCGCATCGCAGCCTCGCCCGGCTATCCGCTTCGCTCTTTCGTTTCGCGTGGCATCGGATAACCGGCTTTCACGTTCGGCAAGCGCATCAGCCACCCGGATTACCTCGAACCGCGATCTCAGGACCCCGAGAGGCTTTCATCCCCATGTTCTTCAAGCGGCTCACGAAGACGAAATCAGCTCCGGCCCCCTTGCAGCCGGCCGAAGACACGGCGAGACCCGATGACGCGATCCCCGTCCCCGCCCTTCAAGCGAACAGCGGACCGCAACCGCTTGGCGCGAGCGACCTGCGCCGGACTGTCGACAGCAAATCGCTCGGTTTCAAGACAACGGCGGACCTCGAGCCCGCCGAGGGGCTGATCGGCCAGGATCGCGCGCTCAAAGCGCTCGATTTCGGCCTCCGCATCCGCGCGCGGGACTTCAACATTTTCGTGCTGGGGCCGCCCGCGTCCGGCAAGAGCACAGCCGTCCGCGCACATCTCGCGAAAGTTGCAGCCGCCTCGGCCACGCCGTCTGACTGGATCTACGTCAACAACTTCGATGATCCGCGCCGCCCGCGCGCGATCGAGCTTCCGGCGGGACGCGCGAAGGCGCTGAGCAAGGGCATGCTCGCCGCGCTCCACGAGCTGGCCGCGACGCTGCCAGCCGCATTCGACGCCGAGGACTATCGCGCACGCCGCCGCGCCATCGACGAGGAGTTCCGCGGCTCCCACGAAGACGCCCTCGACGCGGTCTACGCCAAGGCCGCGCAGCAGAACATCGCCGTTCTGCGCACGCCTCTCGGCTTCGGCATGGCGCCGATGCACGAAGGCAAGGTGGTGAAATCGGAAGTGTTCAACCAGCTTCCCGAATCCATGCGGCGCGACGTGGAGACCCGCATCACGTCCCTGCAGGCCGAACTCGAACGCATTCTCTCGAGCGCGCCCAAGGCCGACAAGCGCAGGCGCGAGCAGCTTGCCGAGCTCAACGAGGAAGTTGCCCGCCACGCCATCGAGGATGCGCTGGACGAACTCAGCGCCAGTTTCTCCGACGTCGCCGAGGTGGCGAAGTTCCTGGCGGATGCCGAAGACGACATGATCGCGAACGCGGCGCGCTTCGCTACGCCTGCGACGGAAGCGGAGCGGACGCCGGCCGCCCTCGCGGAAGATCCGCGCTTCCGCCGTTACATGATCAACGTGATGGTCTCCCACGAAAGCGATACGGGCGCGCCCGTGCGTGAGGAGATGTCCCCGACGACGGGCTCGCTTTCCGGATACGTGGAGCCCGCCCCGCAGTCCGCCGCACAGCGCGCCGACTTTCTCGCGATCCGCCCCGGTGCCTTGCATGGCGCCAACGGCGGCGCGCTCATACTCGATGCGCGGCGGATCACATCCTCCACGGCCGTCTGGGAGGCGCTGAAACGCGCGCTCAAGAGCGGCGAGATCCGCATCGATGCCGCGTCCGGCGTGCCCGGTGCCGCGGCGTCTCTTGATCCCGACCCCATTCCGCTCGCGATCAAGGTCGTGCTGCTGGGCGACGCCGATCTCTTCTATCGCCTGCGGCAGGACGATCCCGACTTCGCGGGCCTCTTCAAAGTCCAGGCGGACTTCGACGAGACCATCGACCGCAACAAGGACAACGACGCGGCGTATGCGCGCCTCGTCGCGTCCATCGTCAAGCGTCACGAGCTGAAGCCGGTGGATGCGGCGGGCGTAGCGCGGCTGATCGAGGAAGCCGCGCGGATCGCGGAGGACAGCGAGAAGCTCTCCATCGAGGTCGGCTTGATCGCCGATATCGTGCGGGAGGCCGACTACTGGTCCGACAGCGCGGACCACAAGGTGACGAAGGCCGAGGATGTCGCCCGCGCGATCGAGGAGCGCACGCGGCGCGCCGACCGCGCCCGCGACGACGTGCAAGAGTCCGTCGAGCGCGGCATCATGCTGGTGGATACGAAGGGCTCGAAGGTTGGCCAGATCAACGGCCTCTCGCTCGTACAAAAGGGCGGCTTCAGCTTCGGGCGTCCGGCGCGCATCACGGCGCGCGTGCATCTGGGGCAGGGCCGCGTGACCGACATCGAGCGCGAGGTTCAACTCGGCGGCCCGCTGCATTCCAAGGGCGTCATGATCCTATGGGGCTATCTCGCGGGACGGTATGCGCAGGACGTGCCGCTCGCGCTCGCGGCCACGCTGGTGTTCGAACAGTCCTACGGCACCGTCGAGGGCGACAGCGCGTCCTCGGCCGAGCTGTTCGCGCTTCTCTCCGCGCTTTCGGATGCTCCCGTCCGCCAGGACCTGGCCGTGACCGGCTCCGTCAACCAGTGGGGCGAGGTGCAGGCCGTCGGCGGCGTCAACGAGAAGATCGAGGGCTTCTTCGACGTGTGCTCGGCGCGCGGCATCACGGGAACGCAAGGCGTCATCATTCCGCACGCCAACCGCCAGCACCTGATGCTGCGGGAGGACGTGGTGAAGGCGGTGAAGGACGGGCGCTTTTCCATCTACGCCATCAAGACGGCAGACGAGGGACTTGCGCTGCTCACCGGGCTCGAGGCCGGGCAGAAGGGGGCGGACGGCCGCTTCGGCGCGGAGACCGTGAACGGGCGCATCGAGGCGCGGCTGCGCACCTTCGCCGAGCGCGCCCGATCATTCTCCATCGAAGGATCGAAGCCGGCGTCATGATCACCCACGTCGCACAGGCTGACGAGCAGCGCGGGCGGGTCGTACTCTGGCTCGGCGCGTCGGGAGAACCGCAGGATACTGCGGTCGAGGCGGCTCTCTGTCTCGCGCAGGCCTTCCAATCGGAAATCGAAAGCCTCTTCATCGAGGACCGTCAGCTTTTCGATCTCGCCGAGTTGCCGTTCGCCCGTGAAATCTCTCTTTCGGGGCGGCGCTCGCGGGTGCTTTCCGCGAACGATCTCGCGCGGGATATACAGTCCCATGCTTCGGCTGTTCAGCGCCGCGTGATGGCGCGGGCGCGGGCGGCGGACGTCACCGCGAAGACGCGCGTGGTGCGCGCCGAGCCGGTCACAGCGCTCGCGCAGGCGTGCGCTGAGAACGGCCCCTGGAACGTGGTGACTGTCGGCTCGCCGATCCGTCGCGGAGTGGAGACGGGCCTCGCGGAGCTTTTCGAGGCCGTTCACGCCACCACGGGCATCGTCGTTGCTGGCCCCAAGGCCCGGCGCACGCATGGGCCGGTGATCGCGGTGGTCGAGGAGCTCGAGCGCGTGGTCCCGATGATGCGCGCGGCCGAGCGCATCGCCACGGCCACCGGCGGCGATACGCGGATCTGGCTGCTCGTCCACGATCAAAGCCACCAAGACTGGATCGAAGGGCAGATCCGTCTCGCACTCGGCGCCTATGCCGCCATCAAGCTTGAGGTGGTGGACATGACCACCCGCAGCGCCCAGGACGTGGCCCGCATGATGCAGCGCGAAGGGGCGGGGTTCGTGATCGCCCGCTTCGGCGGCCGGCTCGCGCCAGAAGAGGCGGACGTGGTGCCGCTGGCGGAGACGCTGGAAGGCCCGCTCTTCCTCGTGCGCTGATTTTCCCCAGAGACCGTGACCGCGGAAGGCTTGTTCGGCTGCCGGCCTGGCTTTACTAGCTCCCTAACGGACCGATCCCTAGGGGTGGGCGGGCGCGATGCCGCGAGAGGATCTATGACCTGGTTGGAGACGCTTTTCGGACCCGCCGGCTCCTATGCCGTCCAGGTGCTCAAGATCATCGGCATCGACATCGTCCTCGCCGGCGACAACGCGGTGGTCATCGCGCTTGCCTGCCGCACGCTTCCCGCCAACAAGCGAACGCTCGGCATTCTGCTCGGCGCGGGCACCGCGGTGGTGCTGCGGATCATCTTCACGCTCGTCGTGCAACAACTGCTCGACATCAG
Source organism: Hyphomicrobium zavarzinii ATCC 27496 (assembly GCF_000383415.1). GTDB lineage: Bacteria > Pseudomonadota > Alphaproteobacteria > Rhizobiales > Hyphomicrobiaceae > Hyphomicrobium_C > Hyphomicrobium_C zavarzinii. The sequence goes on from NZ_KB911257.1 coordinate 125,313, forward strand.
CCTGCTTAAGCTGCTTGGCGGGCTCCTGCTGATCTGGATCGCTGTCAAGCTGGTGACGGCGGAGGAGCCGGACGAGCATTCCATCAAAAGCGGGACCAGCCTCTGGGAAGCGGTTCGCATCATTGCCATCGCCGACATGGTGATGAGCCTCGACAACGTGCTCGCCATCGCAGCGGCGGCCCACGGGGATGCGTTCCTGATCATCATGGGCCTCACCGTGTCCATCCCGCTGGTGGTGGGCGGCGCGACGATCATCACCCAGCTTCTCGTGCGCTATCCCATCCTCATCTGGGCGGGCGCCGCTCTGCTCGGCTGGGTCGCCGGAGAATTGATCGCCACCGAACCTATGCTGCACGCGCACGTCGCGTCGCTCGCGGATACGCTGGGGCTCACGGCGAAGCATCTTGCACGCGCCTTCGAGGTGATCGGCGCGCTTCTCGTGATCGCGATCGGCTATTCCATGCGACGGCTGGCCGATGCCGGTAAGAGCGCTTGAGTAGGGGCTGACATGCCTGAGCTGCCAGAGGTCGAGACGGTCCGCTTGGGATTGGAGCCGGTGCTCGTGGGCGGCACGTTCTCGAGTGTCACGACCAATCGCGCCGATCTGCGGTTTCCCTTTCCTCCGAATTTCAGCCGCCGCCTCCGCGGCGCGCGGGTCACGGAGCTCGAGCGGCGCGCGAAATATCTGATCGCCCATCTCTCGACGGGCGAGGCGCTCGTCATGCACCTCGGCATGACGGGACGCTTTCACGTCCATCGCGCGGGGGCGGCACGGGCGCAGCTTCTCGGCGAGTACGAAAACTCGGTCCCGGCCGACGACAAGCATTTGCACGCCCTGTTCGAGATGGCGGGGGGAGCCAAGGTCGCCTACTTCGATCCGCGCCGGTTCGGCTACATGCTGCTGATCCCCGAGACCGAGCTTCCCGACCACGCACTGATGCGGGGCCTTGGCGTCGAGCCGCTGACGGAGGCGCTCAATGCGGCTTACCTGGCGAACCGAGCGGCGGGACGGAAAAGCGATCTCAAGGCATTTCTGCTTGATCAGAGGATCGTAGCGGGGCTCGGCAACATCTACGTGTGCGAAGCGCTGTTCCGAGCCGGGCTCAAACCCAGCCGCCGCGCCTCGATCCTCGCGGGACGTGGCGGACGGCCGACCGAGCACGCGATGCGGCTGGTGGCGGAGATCAAGGCCGTTCTCGCCGAAGCGGTGGCGGCAGGGGGCTCGACATTGCGCGACTATCGTCACGCGGATGGCGCAAGCGGGAGCTTCCAGAGCGCCTTTCAAGTTTACGGGCGCGAGGGTGAGCCTTGCGTGAGGCCGGGGTGCCGGGGCACTGTTCAACGCAGCATCCAAGGCGGGCGGTCGAGCTTCTACTGTCCGGTATGTCAGCGCTGAACGCGGGAGAGGTGCATCATGGCCTATGAGACGATCCTGGTGGAAACGCGGGGGCGTGTGGGCCTCATCACCCTCAACCGTCCCCAGCAGTTAAACGCGCTCAACGACCAGCTCATCGGCGAGCTCAATCTGGCGCTCGATGGTTTCGAGGCGGACGAGACGGTCGGCGCGATCGTGGTCACCGGATCGGAGAAGGCGTTTGCCGCTGGTGCCGACATCAAGGAGATGCAGTCCAAGACCTACATCGAGGCCTACAAGTCGGATTTCATCGCGAGCTGGGAGCGCATCACGCGCTGCCGCAAGCCCGTGATCGCGGCGGTTGCGGGCTTCGCGCTCGGCGGCGGGTGCGAGCTTGCCATGAGTTGCGACCTGATCATCGCCGCCGACACCGCCAAGTTCGGCCAGCCCGAGATCAAGCTCGGCATCATGCCGGGCGCGGGCGGCTCGCAGCGTCTGATCCGCGCGGTGGGGAAGGCGAAGGCCATGGAGATGTGCCTCACGGGCCGGATGATGGACGCGGCCGAAGCCGAGCGGTCCGGGCTCGTCGCGCGGATCGTTCCGGCGCAGGATCTGCTGGCGGACGTGCTGAAGACGGCCGAGACGATCGCATCGAACTCGCTTCCGGCGGTGATGATGACCAAGGATTGCGTCAACCGCGCTTACGAGATGACGCTACAGGAAGGCATCCGCTACGAGCGGCGCACGTTCCACGCTCTGTTCGCGACGCATGATCAGAAAGAAGGAATGACCGCGTTCATCGAGAAGCGGCGCGCGCAATTCAAGAACGAGTAACGCGCGTCTGCGTCACCGCCGACATCACGCAAAGCGCGACGATGGCGAAGCCGCCCCAGAGGAACACCTCGTTGGCGGCCCAATCGCCCTTGGCGGTGTCGAGCTTGCCTCCACCGATCAGGTAGACGAGGCCGCCGGCCGCCGCCGAACCGTGGATCAGGGTGAGGATGAGGGGCGGAACCGGTAGGTTTCTGATACGGCCCAAGCGGTAGCCGTAGATGCCGAGGCAGGCGGCAAAAAGCACAGCGCCCGATCCATACTGGAACGCGTGGCGCCAGGTTACGTCGGACAGCGAGTAGACGGCGAACAGCGCGGAGGCGCCCCAGGCGTAGACCAGCGCAGCCAGCCAGACGTTGCAGCGGAGCGCTTCCTTGATGCTGGCAAAAGCATCCTTCGGAGCGGAGAGCTTGGCAGTGCGCGACCAGAGCGGCGCATTGATGCCAAGGCCCGTGCCCACAACCAGCGCGACCAGCAGACCGGCCGCGATCGCAGGCAGGAACTTGTCACCGCGCCCGGCGCCGAGCACCATCATCGTCGTGCTCAACGCAGACGCCAGCAACAGCCACGGAAGCAGTGGCCGAAGAGAGATTCCCGGAGCGTAAGGCCCGCCGTGCTGATCGATGCTCATGCGAGCATCTTAACTATGGGGAATTCTTCTTAGCGTCAATCAACGCGTGGGCAGAAATGACCGCCAAGGCCAAGGCACCAAACAGAAAAATGCCGTTGCCAGCCCAATCCGCGTCGCCGGTGTGGAGAAATTCCTTGTCGGGATCGATGGCGAGCCCGGTCAGGGTCACGATCATGCCCGCCAACTGGCCGATGCCGAGATAGCGCCCGAGGCGCAGGAGCGTCGCGTCGTCATGTCCGCGGGCGGCATCCTTCGCGAGGAGCGCCGAGAAGCCGAGGCAGAGCACGCCGGCTCCGGCGAAGGCCGCGGAGAAATGCGGCCATTCACGCCAGGAGAGCACGAGCACGTAGACGAGAACGAGCGCGGCGGCGCCCCACAGCCAGACGAGGCCCATGTAACGGGCCGTCACGCTCTCGATCCTGCTCGGCGCGGCGGCGGAGCGAACGAGCCCGCGGCGCTCACTGATGGCGGCGAGGGCGAGCAGCAGCGTTGGGAAAGCGGCGGAGGCGAGCAATCCGAGCGGCTCTCCGGCCACCGCGGAGAAATAGACGCCAGCGAGCCCGAGACCCAAGACCAGCGCCCAGCCGATGATGGAAAAAGCGGTCATTTCAGCATGTTCCTCCCGTTCCCCAGCGCACACGGTTGCTCTTACAGCACCTTTTGCGGGGTCTGGGAAGGCAGCCCAATTCCTTACGGCGCAGCGATCGCGGGACGTGCCTTGGCGTCAGACGGCGCCGAGGCTCCAGGCGAGAATGGCCTTCTGGGCGTGCAGGCGGTTCTCGGCCTCGTCGAACACCACCGACTGCGGGCCTTCGAGCACGCTCTCCGTGACCTCGTTGCCGCGATAGGCAGGAAGGCAATGCATGAAGATGGCGCCCTTGTTGGCCTTGGCCATCAGCGCATCGTCGACCGCGTAGGGCTTCAGGAGCTGCTTTCTGCGCGCGCCATCGGTCTGACCCATGGAGACCCAGGTGTCGGTCACGATGCAATCGACACCACGCACGGCCTTCACCGGATCCGTCATGATGGTGACGTCGGCCTTCTCGCGGCGGACCCAATCGACCACGTCGTCGGTGGGGCGCAGGGCCTCGGGGCAGGCCACGCGAAGCTCGAAGCCGAAGCGGGCGGCGGCATGCATCCACGAGACGGCGACGTTGTTGCCGTCTCCGACCCAGGCGACGGAGCGGCCCTTGATGGGTCCCACCCGCTCCTCGAAGGTCATCACATCCGCCATGATCTGGCAGGGGTGAGACTTGTCGGTGAGGCCGTTGATCACGGGGACGGTGGCGTACTTCGCGAGATCCAGCAGCGTCTGGTGCGAGTTGGCGCGGATCATGATGGCGTCCGCGTAGCGCGACAGCACGCGCGCGGTATCGGAGATGCTCTCGCCGCGGCCAAGCTGGAGGTCGCCCTGGTTGAGCATGATGGTCTGGCCGCCGAGCTGGCGCATGGCCACATCGAACGACACGCGCGTGCGGGTGGACGGCTTCTCGAAGATGAGGACCAGAACGTCGTCCTCGATGCCCTTGGGGCGCAGCTTCGCAGGCACCCGCTTGCCCGCCGCTTTCATGGCATGGGCGGCATCGATGATGCGCCGGAGCGTCTTCGTATCGATCTCGTCGAGATCCAGGAAATGTCGAATAGCGGGTGCTTTGGCCATGGCGCTTCGGCCGGCTCCAGATCCGGGGTTGGCTATCGGGTTTGAGATTTCGAGACGTGCGTGAGCGCGCGCGACAGGCGTTCGATGCCTTCGCCGATCTCCTGCTCGTCGACCGTGAGCGGCGGGAGCAAGCGCACGACGTTGTCGCCCGCGCCGACAACGAGCAGCTTCTCGGAGAGCGCCGCCGCCACCACATCCGGGGGCGCGGCGTTGACCTTGATGCCGGCGAGGAGACCTTGCCCGCGCACCTCGGTGACGAGCGAGGGGAACTGGTCCTGAATGCGGGCGAGGCTCTGGCGCAGGCGCAGCGCTTTCTGCTGCACACCTTCGAGGAAACCCGGCTCGAGCACGACGTCGAGAACCGCGCTGCCGACCGCCGTTGCCAGCGGATTGCCGCCGAACGTCGAGCCGTGCGTGCCGGCCGTCAGGCCCGATGCGGCGCGCTCCGTCGCGAGCACGGCGCCGAGCGGGAAGCCGCCGCCGATGCCCTTCGCAATTGCCATGATGTCCGGAGTGATGCCGGACCATTCGTATGAGAAGAGCTTGCCCGAGCGGCCGACGCCGGTCTGCACCTCATCGAAAACGAGGAGGATGCCGGCCTCGTCGCAGAGCGCGCGCAGGCCGCGCAGATAGTCGGCCGCGCCAACATGCACGCCGCCTTCGCCCTGCACGGGCTCGATCATGACGGCCGCCGTCTCCGGGCCAATGGCCTGGCGGACAGCTTCGAGATCCCCGAACGGCACATGGTCGAAACCGGGGGCCTCGGGACCGAAGCCTTCGAGATATTTCGGGTTTCCGGCGGCGGCGAGCGTGGCCAGGGTGCGGCCATGGAAGGCGCCCTGAGCCGTTATGATGCGCCAGCGCTCCGGATTCCCGGCCACATAATGATAGCGGCGCGCAGCCTTGATGGCCCCTTCGCACGCCTCGGCGCCCGAGTTGCAGAAAAAGACCTTATCCGCGAACGTGACCTCCACCAGCCGCCCGGCGAGCTTTTCCTGGCCGGCGACGCGGTAGAGATTGGATGTATGCCAAAGCTGGCCCGCCTGCTCGGTAAGCGCGGCGACGAGGCGCGGATGCGCGTGTCCCAGGGCATTAACGGCAACGCCCGAGCCGAAATCCAGATAGCGCTCGCCGGCATCTGTCTCCAGCCACGAACCCTCACCGCGAGCGAACACGATATTCTGGCGCGCGTACGTGCTCATGACCGCAGGCGACGGGCCCTTCGAAGCGCCCGTGTTTGCCGAGGTCGAGGCTGTGAGGGGTTTGGACATCTCGCCCATTCCGCTCCCCCAAAATGACGAAAGCCGCCCTCCCGGCGGCCACGCGAAGGAGGCGTGATACGCGCAAGGGGCCCGCCTGTCAACGAAAGCAATTGCAGATGCTCTGCGAGAACGGCGTGCAGCCAAATCTGCCACCCGACTACAACGCCCCGGTGGCGACGCTGGCCTAGACGAAGCGAGAAGGAGGGGTTGCAGCGGGAATTAATTACGGGGAAAGCCGCGCCAGTGCCGAGCTTTCGGGGTCCCGCGACTCAATCTGTGGCGAACGCGCCACTCGTCCCCTGTCAATGCCCGATGTTCATGCAGCGTCTGCTTGTACAAGAAAATCAAGTTATTGTAGGTTAACAGGGTCCAGACACGACATGTCGCGTTGTAGTGCGGCTGTCCCCGAGTCCCCCGTCTGGCGTGCGTTCGGACCTTGTATCTGCGCGGCCCTCGCCCCGCTGGTCCGCTCTAGTTCCTGCGTCATCATCAGTTCGCGTTGCGAGCAGTCGTGGTTCTGCTCACGTTTGGCGTGTGTTCAACGCTATCCGTGGCCAGTTTCCGCCCCTTTGCTTGCGCGCCTGCCTGTCTGGGTTCTTGGCCCGGAAGGCGCATGCTTTGAGGAGCACCGATTAATGGCCTGGAACGATGAACGGGTTGAGCTCTTGAAGAAGCTCTGGTCCGAAGGGCTCTCCGCAAGCCAAATCGCCGGACGCCTCGGCGGTGTGACACGCAATGCCGTGATCGGCAAGGTTCATCGGCTCGGACTTTCGGGGCGCGCGACCACCTCGCGCATGAAATCGCATCGTCCGCGCGCCCGCGCCGCGGCCGCCGCCACCGCCCGCCGGATGCAGCAGAAGACCCGCTTCGCGCCCCAGGGCAACCCCGCGCTCCGCGCGCTCTATCAGCCGGAGGCCGAGCCGTTCACTCCGTCCGTCGAGGAGCTCGTCATTCCGCTCAAGGAGCGCCGCACGATCCAGACGCTCACCGAATGCAGCTGCCGCTGGCCGATCGGCGATCCGCAGTCCGCCGACTTCCACTTCTGCGGCAAGAACAAGGTGACCGGCCTGCCCTATTGCGAATTCCACGCCCGCCGCGCGTTCCAGCCGCCGCAGCCGCGCCGCCGCGAGCGCGAGATCTCCGAGCCGCGCATTCCCGCGCTGGCGCGCGCCGGTTCCGACAAGGAGTCGGCCGACGTCTGATCCGACGAAGGGGACAGAGGGCTTATCAGTTTTTGCGGGGGGAAGAGGTCGGGCGCGCCGGGGGGTGCGTCCGACCTTTACTTTTGGGCTCTCTGCCGAGACGTCAGACAGGCGTGCCGACGCGCGCGGCATCCAGCGCGCTGCGCAGGGCCTCCGCGAAATCGCGACGCTCGTCATCGTTCAGCAGACGGCCGAACTCCAGCTCGCGGCCATGGGAGACGAGTTTCAAATTGTTTCCGCCATCGGGGCGCTCGGTAAACAGCACGCGGACCCAATACGGGTTGAACTCGAAGCTCTTGCTTTTTCCCGACGCCGAAATCTGCGTGAGCTTGAGTGCGTGGGGCGTCAGCTCCACCAGCTCGTAGGCGCGCGCGGCCCGGTAGTTGAGCTTGAACGCGATATAGACCAGAAGAACGTCGAGCCCAAAGAAGCCCATGACGGGCCAAGCCCCCAGCAGCAGGAAAACCAGCCCGGTCACGAAGCTTACGGCCCCGATGCCGATCATGAGGATCAGGAACCCTTTTGGTCCCAGCGAGCGATGGGGGTGGAGAATGGCGCGAAACAGGCTCGCGTCGGATGTTGCGGGCACACTATCATTCATCCGATCAGACTATCCCCAGGTTCGATGTTGTCAAAGCGCATGTCCTCCAGAAAACGTATCGCGCCCTCTCCCGGTTCACCGGCGAAGCCGTCCTCCCCTTCAAAAAAAAGCAGCGGCCGGGGCAAGCTGACGTCCGCCGAGATTGCAGAGATTTTCCGGCGTTTTGCGGCTGCAAACCCTGAGCCCAAGGGGGAGCTCGAACACACGAACCCGTTCACGCTGCTGGTTGCGGTGGTGCTTTCCGCGCAAGCCACTGACGCGGGCGTGAACAAAGCCACGCGCGCCCTGTTCCAGAAGGCGGATACGCCCGAGAAGATGCTGGCCCTCGGCGAGGACGCCGTGCGCGACCACGTGAAGTCCATCGGGCTCTTCCGGGCGAAGGCCAAGAACATCATTCTTCTCAGCGAAAAGCTGATCCGGGAGTATGGCGGCTCGGTGCCCATGGACAGGGATGCGCTGGAGACGCTTCCGGGCGTGGGACGCAAGACCGCCAACGTGGTAATGAACGTCGCTTTCGGCGCGCCGACGATGGCGGTCGATACACACGTGCTCCGGATCTCGAACCGCATCGGCCTTTCCAACGGGAAGACGCCGCTTCAGGTGGAAGCAGATCTCCTGGCCAAGATTCCGCCCGAGTACGGCGTTCCGGCTCATCACTGGCTGATCCTGCATGGGCGCTATGTGTGCAAGGCGCGCAAGCCCGAGTGCCCCCGCTGCCTCATCAACGACATCTGCAGATACCCGGACAAGACGCCGGGCTGACCCGCACCGTTAAGGCCTCGTCAACCACGACCGCGAAAGCGCCGGCGCGCGGGTAAACCGATTAAGACCGCGCTTACGCCTGTCACCTACAATTTTCGGAAATTGCAGCTGGCTTTTTTTACATCACGTTTTTTGTTGCCGGAGTGTGTGCTCGCTATGGCTCGCCCAAACGAAACGAACCCGCAGGACGCCAATGTCGCGCACGACGCAGGCGTGGCCGCCGACACCTTGCGGTTGATCGAGCACACGAAAAAGCTCAGCCAGCTCAACTCCCGCTTCGAGGTCGCGCTCAACAACATGGCGCGCGGTCTTTCGATGTTCGATGCCGATCGCCGGCTCATTGTCTGCAATGGGCTCTATCGCGAAATCTACGATCTGCCCGAGGAGCTCACCGTTCCAGGGACGCCGTTCTCCAAGATCGTCGCCTATCACTCGGCCAAGGAGGGATCGGCGAACTCAGTCGACGACCTCAAGCGCCAGCAACTCTGGATCGAACAGCACGCGACCGAGCTCCGGCACGGCAAGGTGTTCACCCACACGCAGAATCTCAAGAACGGCCGCATTATCCTCGTCACCAACCAGCCGCTCGAGGATGGCGGGTGGGTCGACATCCAGGAGGACGTGACCGAGAAGACGCTGGCGCAGGAGCGGATCGCCTGGCTCGCGCGGCATTGTCCGCTGACGGAGATCGCGAACCGGTTCCATTTCCGCGAGATGCTCGATGAAGAGATCCAGAGGCTGAAGCCGAACGGCAGCCTCGCCGTTCATCTGATCGATCTCGACTACTTCAAGCAGGTGAACGACACGCTTGGCCACGCGGCGGGCGACGCGGTGCTCAAGGCGGTGGCCAAGCGGCTCCGCACTACCGTGCGCGACAACGACCTCGTCGGGCGCCTCGGAGGCGATGAGTTCGCCATTATTCAAACCGACATCAGCGGACCCGAGCAGGCGGCGAGCCTGGCTCTTCGTCTCGTCAGCGTTCTCAATGCGCCCTACCGGGTGCTGGGGGCGAACGCCGGCCTAGGGGCCAGCATCGGCGTCGCGATATGTCCGGACCACGGAGCCGACCCCGATACCCTGCTCCGCCGTGCCGACATGGCGCTCTATCGCGTGAAAACGTGCGGCCGTGGAAGCTCTTACATCTACCATCCGGAAGACGAGCAGCTCGTCAACGAGCGCATCGAGCTTCAGGCGGATCTCGCCGAGGCGCTGAAGAAGCGGCAGCTTTCCCTCCACTATCAACCGATCGTGGATGTCGAAGCGGGAACCGTAACCGGATGCGAGGCGCTGATGCGCTGGCAGCATCCCAAGCTCGGCATGGTGCCGCCCTCGACCTTCATTCCCATCGCGGAAAGATCGGGCCTCATCCTCGCCATGGGTGAATGGGCCCTGCATCAGGCGTGCCGCGATGCAGCCGGCTGGGCTCCCAGCATTCGCGTGGCGGTCAACATCTCGGCCGTGCAGTTCGATCACGGCGATCCGGCCGCGGTCGTCGAGGAGGCGCTTGCCGCATCCGGCCTCGCGGCCGACAGACTCGAGGTGGAGATTACCGAATCCACGCTGCTGCGTTGCGAGACCAAGACGCTTCAGAATCTCGAACGCCTGCGCGCACGCGGCGTGCGCCTCGTGCTCGACGACTTCGGCACCGGCTTCGCCTCGCTCAGCTACCTGCGCAATTTCTCGTTCGACAAGATCAAGATCGATCGCTCGTTCGTCGCGGACATGGCGGAGCGGCGCGATTGCATGGCAATCGTGGGCGCCGTCACGGGGCTTGCGAAGACGCTCGGCATCGGCCCCGTCGCCGAGGGGATCGAAGACATCGAGCAGCTCACTGGCGTCTCGATTGCGGGCTGCCGGGAAATGCAGGGCTTCTATTTCAGCCGCCCCGTCCCCAGCGCCGACGTCGAGGACGCGGTGGCGCAGTGCCTGACGCGGATCTCCGAGGCATCCGGAAAGCCGAACGCCGGCTGATCCTCAGGTGCCACGCACGGCGATGCCGGCCTTGGCCATGTGCTTCTTGGCTTCCCCAATGGTGTAGGTGCCGAAGTGGAAGATCGAGGCGGCGAGAACCGCGCTCGCATGGCCCTCCTTGACCCCATCCACGAGGTGATCGAGCGTACCGACGCCGCCCGAGGCGATTACCGGCACGTGCACGGCATCCGAGATCGCCCGTGTCAGCGCGATGTCGAAACCCGCCTTGGTGCCGTCGCGATCCATGGAGGTGAGCAGGATCTCGCCCGCGCCTAGGCTCACGACCTCTTTCGCGTATTCGATCGCATCGAGGCCCGTGGGCTTGCGGCCGCCGTGGGTGAAGATCTCCCAGCGCGGGGGCTCACCTTCAGCGGAAACGCGCTTGGCGTCGATGGCCACGACGATGCATTGCGCACCGAACTTCTCGGAGGCCTCTTTCACGAACTGGCGGTTGGTGACGGCTGCGGTATTGATCGACACCTTGTCGGCACCGGCTTCGAGCAGCTTGCGGATGTCCTCGACCGTGCGCACGCCGCCTCCCACGGTGAGCGGCATGAAGCAGCGCTCGGCGGTGCGCTCCACCACGTCGAAGATCACGTCGCGGGCTTCCTGCGAGGCGGTGATGTCGAGAAAGCAAAGCTCGTCCGCGCCTGCCGCATCATAGGCGGCTGCGGCTTCCACCGGGTCTCCGGCATCGACAAGATCGACGAAGTTCACGCCTTTGACGACGCGTCCGTCCTTCACGTCCAAACAGGGGATGATGCGCGTCTTCAGCATGGGGATCAGCTCTTGGCGTTGAGGAGCGCGAGGGCTTCGGCGGGGTTCAGGCGGCCGTCGTAGAGGGCGCGGCCGGTGATGGCACCTTCGAGCATCCGGTATTCCGGCGTGAGGAGTGCTTTCACGTCGTCGATGGAGGCGAGGCCACCCGAGGCGATGACCGGAATGCTGGTCGCGCGTGCCAGCTCCGCTGTGGCGGGCAGATTCAAGCCCTTCAGCACGCCGTCGCGCTCGATGTCGGTATAGATGATGGCGGCGACGCCCGCGTCCTCGAAACGGCGGGCGAGATCGATCGCGGTCAATTCGGACGTTTCCGCCCAGCCTTCGACCGCCACCTTGCCGCCCTTGGCATCGATGCCGACGGCGACCTGGCCGGGAAAGCGTTTGCAGGCCTCGCGCACGAGCGCGGGATCGCGCACGGCGATGGTGCCCAGGATCACGCGGCGGATGCCGCGGGAGAGCCACTGCTCGATGGTAGCGAGGTCGCGGATGCCGCCGCCGAGCTGGGCCGGCATGGTGATCGCCTTCAGGATGGCATCCACTGCGCCCGCATTCACGGGCTTTCCGGCGAAGGCGCCGTTGAGGTCCACGATATGGAGATACGTGAAGCCCTGCTTCTCGAACGAGAGGGCCTGATCGGCGGGATCGTCGTTGAAGACGGTGGCCTCGTTCATATCGCCGAGCTTCAGGCGAACGCACTTGCCGTCCTTGAGATCGATGGCGGGGAAAAGGATCACGTCGACTCCTCGCGCGGCGGAGAGCGTCCGCCGGCATTCTTGGGGTGGCAGGGCCTGCCCGCCATCAGATTGCTTTGTTCGTGCCCGATGAATAGGTATTGCTTCGAAGCGTCAAGTGCGTGTCTCAAGATTATGTCACCAGCGCCCCATAGCCTGCTTTCGTCCCGCCGCTCGCGCCCGGCCCTGACCGAGGCCGACGCCGTCGACATCTGGATCGCCCGCTGGCTCAAAGTTCGCCGCCGCGATCTCATTCAGCGTTACGCCTGCGACCCGCGCCGCCTCTATGAGATCTGGCAGGAGGAACGCTTCGCCGGGAGCCGCGCGAAAGCTCTCGAGGTGTTCCTCGCGCGCTTTCCCTCGCTCGCCGACCGCATTGATCCCGGTGCCCATGTCCGCATTCCGAAAGCGCCCCATCCGGACCAGCTTCAGCTTTTCAACTGAGACGCAAGCCGTTAATATTTGCGTGCAGCAATATGCCGTATTGCGTTGATTTTTCTTATTTGTTTTGATTCCTCCGCGGTCCACGAGAAGCCCTGACGGCGCTTGCCTCGACAACCACCGCCACGGTTAGACCGTGTCTCTTCCCTCAAGAGAACAAAATTCGAACGGACTCTGGACGTGGTGAGCGACTCATGCCACGTTCTCTCTACGTTCTCACCGCGTCCACCTCACTCTTCTTTGCCCCCGGAGAGCCCCATGCGCACCTATCTCATCTCTTACGATCTCGCGAAGCCGCACCTCATCAAGCACGTCGTCGCTCAGGCCATCATGGCTGCCGGTCATAGCTGGGCGCGCCCGCTGGAGCAGACCTGGTACGTGCGCACGGAGGAGAGCGAGGAGGCGATCGAGGCCAAGCTGATGCGCATTCTCGATTCCGATGACGGGCTGCTCATCCAGCGCGTGAAGGATGAGGCGGTTCTGACCAACACCTCGGTTCGCTGGTTCAAGCAGCGCCATGCGGGCGTCGAGACCGGCGGCGATACCAACATCATCGCCTTCCCGCTGGCCAAGGCCGGCACGGACGAGCCCGAGCTGCCGTTCGCCGAGGCTTGCTGATCGCCTGGCGATCATTGCGATTTTCGAGTGGCCGGAGCGTTCCCCATCACCCCGCCCCGTCACTCTCAGAGGGAGGCTTTCGAGCCTCCCTTTTTTATTGGCCGAATGAGACGTGGGGCGTCGCGGCGACGGCTATGCCTTCAGGAACTCGCTGGCCTTGAACAGCGAGGCAAAGGGGATGCCCGCGTCCGCGTAGAGCTTCTCGGCGTTCTCCTCACGGTCGAGGATCGAGATGACGAGCACGATGGTGGCGCCGGCCGCGGTAAGTGCTTCGACCGCCTTCATGGCCGAGCCGCCGGTGGTCGTCACGTCCTCGACGATAACGACGCGCTTGCCTTTGACGTCCGAAAGCCCTTCCACCAGCTTCTTGGTGCCGTGGTCCTTCACGGTCTTGCGCACGAAGAAGCCGGGTAGGGGACGGCCCGCGCGGCGGCTCGCGATCGAGATCGGCGTGATGAGCGGCACGGCACCCATTTCGAGGCCGCCCACGATGTCGCCGTCGACAGACGCGATGCGTGCGTACAGCAGTTCAGCCAGAAGCTCCGCGCCCTCGGGATCGAACATCGAGGGCTTCATGTCGAAGTAGTGGTCACTCTCCTTGCCGGAGGCGAGCACGACATGGCCGCGCACGAACGATTTCGATTTGATGATGTCGAAGAGGCGGGCGCGAGCGTCGGCGGCGTTTGTCATGGTCGGGCAATCCGTGTTGGCTTCGGGTTGCTCATAAACGGCGCAGCGGGCCACGTCCATCCGGCGTTTTCCCCTCTGCCCCCGCTCACGGACGGGGAGACAGGTTCAGGGTGCCCACTTGAGGAAGTTGCCGATGAGAGAGAGGCCGAGGGTCTGGCTCTTCTCGGGGTGGAACTGGGTTCCGGCCACGTTGTCCTTGGCGATCAGCGCCGTGACCGGTCCGCCGTAGTCCGTCCGCGCCACCACGACCGCGGGATCGCGCGGGACGAAGTGGTAGGAGTGCACGAAATAGGCGTGGAGCCCATCCGGCCCAGTGGGGATGCCGGCGAGCAGCGCGTGGGGCGCGGGAACGTCGAGCGTGTTCCAGCCCATGTGCGGAATCTTGAGTGCCGGATCGTTGGGCTCTATGGCACGCACCTCGCCTTCGATCCAGCCAAGCCCATCCGTCACCTCGAACTCGAGACCGCGCGAAGCCAGGAGCTGCATGCCGACGCAGATGCCGAGGAAGGGGCGCCCCTTCTCGTGCACGGTGCTCTCGAGCGCATCCCGCATTCCCGGAACCGCTTCGAGACCGCGTTTGCAGTCGGCGAAAGCGCCGACACCGGGCAGAACGACGCGATCGGCGGTCCCCACGTCGTCGGCCTTGGCGCTGACGATGATCTCGGCATTGGCGCCGGTTTCACGGGCGGCACGCTCGAAGGCCTTGGCCGCCGAGTGGAGATTTCCGGACCCGTAATCGATGATGACGACGCGCTGCATGATCAGGCTTTGGTGGCGTATCTGGTGCGGAGGGATTGAGAGAAGCCGCGCAGCGCGTTTTCCATGCGCGAGACGGTATCGTGCCCGGGATCGGGATTGCCGGAAGAGCCCGGCGTTTCGACGGGGATGGAGGGCAGCCAGGCTTCGAAGAAGCGGCGCTCGGCTTCATCAGGTCCGCGGCCGCTCACGGTCGCGATTTCCTGCCAGCCCGCGCGGCCAAGCGACCAGCGCTTGATCTCGCTCGCCTCGAAGCCGGTGAGCACGTTCAAGATCAGGAACGTCCAGACGATCCAATCCGTCTTTGCGCCCGCGAGATTGAGGATGGCGATCGCGAGGATGGCGGCGCCCGCATAGGCGGCAAGGGCCAGCCATTCGCCGCGAACGATCAGGTAGACCGGCGAGAACAAGGCCGCGCGCCAGGAGAAGCCGTCTCTGACGAAGAGAAGGCGCTCGGCTCGCGCGAGCCGGGTGCCGCTTGCATGCGGCGGTTCATGCACCGTGAAGGCTGCCACGCCTGCTCCGCTGATCATACGCCACAGCGACCCGAGCATCAGGCCAGCATTCCTTTCGTAGAGGGAACCCGGCCCACCTGCCGCGGATCGAGCGCGACGGCCCCGCGGAGCGCGCGCGCCAGTCCCTTATAGCAGGTCTCGGCGATGTGGTGGTTGTTCTCGCCGTAGAGCGTTTCGATGTGGAGCGTGATGCCGGCATTCTGCGCAAATGCTTGAAACCACTCGCGGAAAAGCTCCGTGTCGAACTCGCCGATCTTGGGCTGGGAGAAGGCGACCTTCCAGATGAGGTAGGGCCGGCCGGACACGTCGACGGCGACGCGCGTCAGCGTCTCGTCCATCGGCAGATGCACGTCAGCGTAGCGCGTGATGCCCTGCTTGTCGCCGAGCGCCTTCGCGACAGCCTGCCCCAGCACGATGCCGACATCCTCTGTCGTGTGATGGAAATCGATGTGGAGGTCGCCCTTGGCTTCGAGCTTGATATCGATGAGCGCATGCCGGGCCAGCTGCTCCAGCATGTGGTCCAGGAAGCCGACACCGGTCGAGATATCGAACGCGCCGGTGCCGTCGAGATCGACCGTTGCGGTGATCTGCGTTTCCTTGGTCTTGCGAGCGATAGTGGCTTGCCGCTTCACGGGAATTCCTCGATCGGGAGCGCGTCTGCGGCTCCCCTTGTTGCCTTCAGGAACCCAAGCGTCTATCAGCTTCAGGGGTCCCGTTCCAGTGCTGCCCGCAGCGCTTTCGGGGCCTCATCCTTCATCCGTGGCGTCAGGTTCCATGTCTCAGACCCAGCTCAACTCCGCCGACAGCTCCTCCTGGCACGCGACCACCATCCTGACGGTTCGCAAGGGCGGCCGGGTGGTGATCGCCGGCGACGGTCAGGTAAGCCTCGGCGCGACCATCATCAAGGCCAATGCCCGCAAGGTGCGCCAGCTCGGTAAAGGCGGCGTTATTGCCGGATTTGCGGGTGCAACCGCCGATGCGTTCACCTTGTTCGAGCGGCTCGAAGCCAAGCTCGAGCAATATCCCGGGCAGCTCATGCGCGCGGCCGTGGAACTGGCCAAGGACTGGCGGACGGACCGCTTCCTGCGCAGGCTCGAAGCGATGATGATCGTCGCGGATCGCGACGTTACGCTGGTGCTGACCGGAACCGGCGACGTGCTGGAGCCCGAGCATCACGTCATGGGCATCGGATCGGGCGGCATGTACGCTCTCGCGGCGGCCCGCGCGCTGCTCGACCAGCCGCTCGATGCGGAGACCATCGCACGGCGCGCCATGGCGATCGCGGGCGAGATCTGCGTCTACACCAACTCGAACCTCGTGGTCGAAAGCCTGGATTCGAAATGATACGCGACGAGGATATCGAGGCTGCCGTCGCGCAAGGCATCATCGACGCTGCCCAGGCCCGAAGCCTTCGCGATCTTGCGCGGAGCCGCGCACAGCGGGCGCCAGAGCCCGCAGAGCCGGGCGCCGATCCCGACGACGAGAAATTCCGCCTGATCGGCGGCTTCAACGACGTCTTCGTCTCTATCGGCGTGCTGCTTCTGGTGGGCGCGCTGTTCGGGCTCGCGAGCCAGGTCGGATTTCCCGGCGGCTTCGCCATCGTGGCGCTGGTCGCAGCTTGGGGGCTTTCCGAATTCTTCTCGCGCCGGATGCGCCTCGCACTGCCTTCTATCGTTCTGGCCCTGATGTTTACTGGCGCCGGGGCATTCGTCGGCGGCACGTTCGGCGGAGGATTGTTCGGCGGCGAGCCTTCGCTTCTGTTCTCCGGCATCGGCGCATCGCTCGCGGCAATCGTGCACGAGCGGCGGTTCGGCGTTCCGATCGATTGGGCGATCGCGGCCTCGGGCGTCGTCTGCACGCTCTCGGCCGCACTCTCGCTCGCGGCTCCAGACTGGACGCGCGACAACTATGGCCTCCTGGTCGCTGTGCTGGGGCTTCTCGTGTTCGCCATCGCCGTGCGCGTCGATGCGAGCGACCCCATGCGGCGCACGCGGCGCTCCGACATCGCCTTCTGGCTGCATATGCTCGCCGCTCCCATGATCGTGCACGCCGCCGTGCCGTTGATCGCCGGCGACATGGGCAACATCAACGGCGCGCAATCCTTGGCGGTCCTCGCCGTATTCGCGCTGCTCGGCATCGTCGCGCTCATCATCGACCGGCGCGCGCTCCTGATCTCGGGACTCGCTTATGCCGGTATCGCTATCGGTTATCTGGTGTCGCAAAACATCGCCGAGGACATGGGGCTTTCGCTCACGCTACTCGGCCTCGCAGTGCTCGTGCTCGGGCTGTCGGCGGGCTGGCGGTCGCTGCGGCGCACTCTGTTGCCGCTGCTGCCGCTCGGCCCTCTCGTCCAATACGTGCCACCGACCCATGTGACGGATGCGCGATGATCACCCTGTCCCCCTACCGGGGATCTGACGTCTCTTTCGGAGCTCACTCATGGGTTGGATCTACCTGATGCTCGCCGGTGCGTTCGAGATCGCATTCACGACGGCCATGCGCTTCACGGAAGGCTTCACCAAGCCGTTCGCCACCCTTCTCGTGCTCGCGCTCGCCGTGGTCAGCATCTTCTTCGTCACCAAAGCTTCGGAAAGCATCCCGCTCGGCACCGCCTATGCGGCATGGGGCGGGATCGGCGCGCTCGGCACGGTCGTTGTCGGCATTTTCTTCTTCAACGAGCCGGTGACGCTTTGGCGCATGGTTTTTCTATCTCTGCTCATCATGTCCATCATCGGGCTCAAGCTCGTCACCGATTAGGCAATTCCCCATGACCACGTTCTCTCCTCGCGAAATCGTCTCCGAGCTCGACCGCTACATCGTGGGCCAGGGAGACGCAAAGCGCGCCGTTGCGATCGCCCTCAGAAACCGCTGGCGGCGCCAGCAGATCGAGGGGCCGCTGAAAGACGAGGTGCTGCCCAAGAACATTCTGATGATCGGCCCGACGGGCGTCGGCAAGACCGAGATCGCCCGCCGCCTGGCCAAGCTCGCCGGAGCGCCCTTCCTCAAGGTGGAGGCCACGAAGTTCACCGAGGTGGGCTACGTCGGCCGCGACGTCGACAGCATCATCCGCGACCTGGTGGAAGTGGGCCTTTCGCTCGTGCGCGAAGCCAAGCGCAAGGAGGTGCGCGCGCAGGCCGAGAAGAACGCCGAGGAGCGCGTGCTGGATGCGCTGGTCGGCCCCACGGCCTCGCCGACGACGCGGGAGTCGTTCCGCAAGCGGCTGCGCGCCAACGAGCTCAACGACAAGATCATCGAGGTCCAGGTGGCCGAATCCGCCGCCGGGCTGCCGATGCTCGATATCCCCGGCATGCCGGGCGCCTCCATGGGCGCCATAAACCTCGGCGACATGCTGGGCAAGATGATGGGCGGACGCACGAAGCCGCGCCGCATCACCGTGAAGGACAGCCACACGCTGCTGATCGCGGAGGAGAGCGACAAGCTGATCGACAACGAGCAAATCACGAGCGAGGCGATCCGCGCCGTGGAGAACAACGGCATCGTGTTTCTCGACGAGATCGACAAGATCTGCTCGCGGGGCGAAACCGGGCGCTCGGGCGCGGAAGTCTCGCGCGAGGGCGTGCAGCGCGATCTCCTGCCCTTGATCGAAGGCACCAGCGTCTCGACCAAGTATGGGCCGGTGAAGACCGACCACGTGCTCTTCATCGCGTCCGGCGCATTCCATGTGGCGAAGCCGGCCGACCTGCTGCCGGAGCTGCAGGGCCGTCTGCCGATCCGTGTCGAGCTCAAGGCGCTCACGCGGGAGGATTTCCGCCGCATTCTCACGGAGCCGGAGGCGAGCCTCATCAAGCAGTACACCGCGCTGATGGCGACCGAAGGCCTCACGCTCACCTTCACCGAGGATGCGATCGACGCGCTCGCGGACACGGCGGTGCTCGTGAACTCCACGGTCGAGAACATCGGCGCGCGGCGGCTGCAGACCGTGATGGAACGGGTGCTCGACGAGATCTCGTTCGAGGCTTCGGACCGCAGCGGCGATACCGTTTCCATCGATGCCGCTTACGTCACGCAGCGTGTCGGAGAGCTCGCCAAGAACACCGATCTTTCGAAGTTCATTCTTTAGATCTCCGATGGCCGCATCGCGCTCTCGCCTTCCGACGTTGCGGGGCGCGATGCGAAAATCGGGCAAAATTCCCGCGTCAGCTTCGCCTTCTCTCCTCCCCTCAGGTTCGAAAAATCTTGCCCCGTAAAACGCGCCGCATAAAAGTAACGGTATAATAAAACAATACCGGAGAGGCGCAGGATGGCTCGATTTCAACGCGGAGGCGCCTTATGCGCGACCGCTCTTTCCTTGCTCTTGGCTTCTGCCGTGGGCATGGCTGTGGCTGAGGAGACGAAGCTCGTCTCCGTTCTCACCCTTTCCGATCATGATGCCGACGTCTGGTCGGCCACCTATAGTGCGGACGGAAGCCGCATCCTGACCGCCTCCGCCGATCACACCGCGCGCGTGTGGGACGCCAAATCAGGAAAGGAGCTTTTGAAGCTCACAGGCCATACCGAAGCCGTGCGGCACGCGGCCTACAACGCGGATTCGAGCCTGATCGTGACGGCCTCGCGCGATGCGACCGGGCGCTTGTGGGACGCAACCACCGGCAAGGAGATCGCGGTGCTCGGCGGTCACGAGCTGATGGTGGAGCACGCAGAGTTCAGCCCCGACAGCACCCGCATCGTGACCATTCCCCACGACAAGACCGCGAAGCTCTGGGACGGAAAGAGCGGCGCTGCGATCGCTGATCTCACCGGCCACGATGCTTATCTCACTTGGGGCGCGTTCAGCCCGGATTCGAGCCTTCTGATCACGACTTCAAGCGACGAGACCGCACGCGTGTGGGACGCGAAGACGGGCAAGCTGCTGCACACTCTTTCAGGTCACACGGGCATGGTGAGCTATGCCGCGTTCAGCCCGGACGGAGGTCGCATCGTCACCGGCTCGACGGACAAGACAGCGAAGATCTGGGACAGCAAGACGGGTGCGCTGCTGCTCACGATAGCGGGCGGACACACGCGGGCCGTGCTGCGCGTTGCTTTCAGCCCGGACGGCAAGCACGTGATCACGGGCGCCGCCGACAAGCTGGCCAAGATCTGGGACGCCAATACGGGCGCTCTGCTCGTGACGCTGGAAGGCGGGCACAAGCGCATTCTCTCGGTCACCGCCTACAATCGCGACGGGCGGCTGGTTGTGACAGCGTCGCACGACAAGACGGCACGCGTCTGGGATGCGGCGACCGGGGCGCCGCTCGCGGTGCTGACGGAGCATACCAAGGAAGTCGATACGGCCGAGTTCAGCCCGGACGGACGGCAGCTTCTGACCAGCTCTTTCGACGGCCTCGCGAAAGTGTGGAACCTGCCGGAGGCGGCAACGGCCGCTAAGTAGCGCGACACACCTCTCACACCCCCGGCCCGCAGTTCCTCAGGGAACTGGCGGGCGCAGCGCACGCATGGCAGACATGGGGCTCGATCTTACTGCCACGCTCCATTCCGGATGCGCGGTTCCTGCCTGTCCGGATTTCTCATGACCAACATCATCGCGCTTCTCGGCGGCCTCTTCGGCGCTGCCATCGGATGGGTTCTCGCCGCCGTGCTCGCAAGTGTGCTCGGAGGCTACTACGGCGTTACCGATTTCGAAGGCGCGCGCGGCATGATCGCGGTGTTCACCTTCGGACCCATCGGCGGCCTGCTGGGTCTCATCATCGGCGTCTGGCTCGCGCTTCGGCTCAAAAGCGGCGCGAAAGTAACCGGCAAAGCGGTGGCTATCCGCCTGCCGATCGTACTGGCCGGCATCGCGGGGCTCGTCGCCGGAACGGTGGGCGTGCTCTACTGGTTCAGCCCCATTCTCAACCCGAGCGGGGCTTCTCCGCGTCTGGCGTTCGAGATCCGCCTGCCAGCCGGCGCATCGGTTCCCGAGCGCGGTCTCGATGTCTCGCTCTTCACCGAGAAGAATACGATGCCGGCGACGATGGACGCGGGTGTCGTGCGAAAGGACGGCGAGCGGCAGGTCATCGCGGGAACGGTGGAGCTCACCTACCGCTCGTCCTGGCGCATTCTGGAATTGAAGATGCCGGGCGTGCCGGAGCACATCTTTCTGATCAAAGTTGGCGCGCGGCCCGGCCACGATGCCGATTTCCGCGACTGGGAGCACGTGTCGAACGTCGGCAACGAAACCAACCGGCCGCGCCTCGCAACGGCGGACGACGCCTACGACATCCGCTATCGCGTCATCTGGCCCGACTAGACCTGGGTTTCGATGGCGCCTTCTCTACCGCGAGCGAGGATGCGATGCGCGCGACGGCGTCTGCGGTCTGCTCGATCTCGCCTTTCAGCCATGTGCGGAACGCGGCCATTGCCTTGGTTTCCTTCCGCGCCGCATCGCGCACGAAGTAATACCCATACTTTCGCACCGCGATCGCGAACGGACGCACCAGCCGACCGCCTACGAGGGCGTCTCCCGCGATGATCTCGTCGGCGAGGGCAAAACCTTGCCCGGCTTCGGCGGCGGGTATGGTGAGATGCCCGTTCAACGTCGGGCCTTCGGGGGCGATACGATCGGCGAGCCCGGCTTCCTCCAGCCACTCCTTCCAATAGCGGCGCGATTCCTCCTGAAGCAGAAGGCTCGGCTGCAAGCTGGCGGGGGTGAGCGGCTTTCCGCCCCGAAGCATCGCGGGGCTGCAAACCGGTGTGATCCCGGTCTTGACGAGCAGGTCTGACGCCACATTGCGCCAGCTTCCCATGCCATACCGGATTCCGGCGTCCGCCTCATTGCGCGCGAAATCGGCCAGACGATCCGCCGAGTCCAGAACGAGGTCATATTCGGGATGAGCGGCCGTGAAGCGTCCCAGACGCGGCACGAGCCATAGCGCGGCGAACGATGGCTCGACGCTGACGACGAGCTGTTGCCGCCTGCGCCGGCGGCGCGCCGATATGCTGTCGGTCGCGCTGGAGATCAGGTCGAAGCTCCGCGTGATATCGGCAACGTAGCTCTTGCCGCGCTCTGTCAGCTCGACGCCGCGCCCGGTGCGAACGAACAGCTTCGTTCCGAGCCAATCCTCCAGCTCGCGAATGTGACGGCTTATGGCGGCGTGCGAAACGTTGAGCTCGCCCGCGGCCGCCGTGAAGCTCACGTGACGCGCAGCGGCCTCGAAAGCCTTCAAGGCGTTGAGGGAGGGCAGGCTTCGGCTCATGCCTTACGTGTAACAAAAACTTACATGTGGTGTAAAGCAACGGCGTTTGTCCGCTTCGGCCTGCAGCCTCACACTCCGCTCGACATCACAACGAATGGAGGGCGGCATGCTGCTCGCACTCAATGCGCTTATCCAGTTTTTCGAAGACCTCGTACTGTTCGGCCCGCGTAGGAAAGGTTCACGCGAGCGTGCGCGAGACGCGGCGCGATCGAGACCGGGAGAATGAGCGTATCGCGTCGATCGCGGGCTTAAAGCTCGTCGCCGGCTGAGCAGTTCGGGCATTCGGGTGCGCCGGCCGCGACGGGAAAGCCGCAGAGCTTGCACATCACGTGCTTGCCGGGCTTCACGCCATGCTCAAGCGCCACGCGTTCGTCGAACACGAAGCACTCGCCTTCCCACAGGCTCTGCTCGGGCGGAATCGTCTCCAGGTATTTCAGGATGCCGCCTTCGAGGTGGTAAACCTCCGGAAACCCCTGGGTGAGCATGAACGCCGACGCCTTCTCGCATCGAATGCCGCCGGTGCAGAACATGGCGACGCGCGGATGCTTCGCGGGATCGAGGTTCGCGGCCACGTAATCCGGAAACTCCCCGAATGACTGCGTGCGAGGATCGATCGCGTTCTTGAAGGTGCCGATGCCGACCTCATACGCGTTGCGCGTATCGATCAGGATCACATCCGGATCTTTGATGAGCGCATTCCAGTCCTCCGGCTTGACGTAAGTGCCGACCTGCCTCGACGGATCGGCCTCCGGCCTGCGTAACGTCACGATCTCGCGCTTGATCTTCACCTTGAGGCGGCGAAACGGGATCTCGTCCGCGTAGGACTCCTTGCTCACGAGATCGGCGAAGCGCGCTTCTGCCCTCAGATCCGCGAGAAACGCGCGGATGGCTTCATCGGTGCCCGCGATGGTGGCGTTGATACCTTCGGGTGCGAGCAGGATCGTGCCCTTGATGCCGGTGTCGCGAGCGCGCGCGAGCAAGATCTCCCGCAGACCGGGGAGATCGGCGAGCGAGACGAACTTGTAAAACGCTGTAACGGTAACGGACATTCAGCTCTTGCCTGAGAGTTTGTCGACCGCGCGCTTCATGGTCTCGAACACGCCGGGTTCGGTCATGGCGTGACCGACGCCGGGGACGATTTCAAGCCGGCAGCCCGGCCAGCGTTTCGCGATCTCGTAAGCTGCGCGCGGCGGACAGAGGAGATCGTAGCGCCCCTGGACGATCACACCCGGAATTGAGCCGAGACGGGATGCCCCGTCAAGAAGCTCGCCGGGCGCAAGAAAGAAACTGTTTGCGATGTAGTGGGCTTCCATGACCGGTGTCGGCGGAATGCGGCCTTCCTCTGGAAGCGTTTCAGGAAGCGTGGTCACGCCGGGCGCGAACTCTGAGAGCGTGCGTTCGAACTGATGCCATTGCCGAGCCGCCGGGCCGCGCACAGCCGGATCGGGATTCAAAAGTCTCACCACATAGGCCTTGAGCGGGTCGGAGCGCTCGCTTTCGGGCAAGGCAGCCACGAAATTCTCGTAGAGATCCGGACGCAGCTCCTGCGGCGCCCGGCGAAACGCCCAGTCCACCTCCGCGTCCGTGCCGAGAAAGACTGCGCGCAGGAGCAGGCCTGACACGTGCTCGGGATAGGTTTCGGCGTAAGCGAGCGCCAGCGTGGAGCCCCACGAGCCGCCGACGATCAGCATCTTCTCGAAACCGAAATGGGTGCGAATGCGCTCGATATCGGCGACGAGATTCTGGGTGGTATTGGCTTCCGTGCAAAGATAGGGATGGCTGCGGCCTGCGCCGCGCTGATCGAACAGGATGGCGTGGAAGCGGTCGGGGTCGAACAGAAGGCGATGGCTGTGCTGCGCTCCGCTGCCGGGGCCGCCATGCAGGAAGAGCGCCGGAATGCCTCCGCGCCGGCCCACCTCCTCGACATAGATCCAGTGGCCATCGCCCACGTCGAGCATGACGGCATCGAAGGGCCGGGGCGGGGCGGCATCGGGGCTCGTCATGTGCGGAGGGTCTCAAGCGCGTGGCGGATGTTAGCCGCGAAGGCGCGGGCGCCGAAACAGCGGAAGGTGAAGGTTTCCCCATCGTCACTGTGCACGTCCACGATGCGGGTGAGCCAGCCGAAGCGCTCTCCCACGCTCACGACCCGCGCAAGCTCCAGAGTCTTGGAGACATCTCCCCCATGCACCGCTTCGTTCAAGGCATTCGGACCGAAGCTCAGTGCGTCACGCGTCAGCGTCACCGCGCCGCCGACCCAAAGGCCACCCATCCTTCGTCGCAGCCAATCGACGGAGCTGCCCGTAAAAAGCGACATCAGCGACGGCTTTTCGGGCGC
Organism: Hyphomicrobium zavarzinii ATCC 27496; assembly: GCF_000383415.1. GTDB lineage: Bacteria > Pseudomonadota > Alphaproteobacteria > Rhizobiales > Hyphomicrobiaceae > Hyphomicrobium_C > Hyphomicrobium_C zavarzinii. The sequence continues at coordinate 149,649 of NZ_KB911257.1, forward strand.
GCCGTCGCTGATGAAGAGATTGGCATATTTCCAGGCGATGACATCCGATGAGGGCCTAGTCATCGGCGGACACCCTCTAGACGTCGAGGTTGGCGACGGTGAGGGCGTTCTCCTGAATGAACTCGCGACGCGGCTCTACCACGTCACCCATCAGCTTGGAGAAGATCTCGTCCACCTCGGACACGTCGCCGATCTTGACCTGCAGCAGCGTGCGCACGTCGCGATCGAGCGTCGTCTCCCAGAGCTGCTCCGGGTTCATCTCGCCGAGACCTTTGTAGCGCTGAAGCGAGAGGCCCTTGCGGCCGGCCTCGTAGATCGCGTTGAGGAGCGATCGCGGGCCCAGAATATGCAGCGTCTCCGCCTTGCGGCGCAGCTTCGTGCCGAGTCCGTAGACCTCCGCCAGATGAGCGCGCTTCTCGTTCAGGCGGCGCGCATCGAGGGAAGCCAGCAGCGCGCGGTCGAGAGCGTGCGCCTCGGTAACGCCGCGAACCTCGCGGCGGAACAGGAAGCCGTCGTTGCCGTAGACGCCGGACCAGCCCTTCTCCGTCTCCTCCGCCACCTCATTCAAGCGCGCAGCGACCGTGTTTGCAGCGGCGCTCGCCGAATCCGACGACTGCAGGAGCACCGGATCGAAGGCGCCCGCGATGGCCGCCTGCTCGACGATGAGGCGCGAATAGCGCGAGTGTAGCTGATCGATGAGGCCGACGATGCCGCGCGCCTGATCGACGATGTCACGCAGATCCTTGCCCCCGCGCTCGGAGCCGCCCGCCACCAGCACGGTGTCCTCGAGGCCGCTGTCGATCAGATAGTCCTCGAGCGCGCGCTGGTCCTTGAGATAGGTGCCGCTCTTGCCGCGGCTCACCTTGTAGAGCGGCGGCTGGGCGATATAGACGTGGCCCTTCTCCACCAGCTCGGGCATCTGCCGATAGAAGAACGTGAGCAGCAGCGTGCGGATGTGCGCGCCGTCCACGTCGGCGTCCGTCATGACGATGATCTTGTGATACCGCAGCTTGGAAAGATCGAAGTCGTCGCGAATGCCCGTGCCGAGCGCGCCGATGATGTTGGTCACCTGCTCGGAGGAGAGCATCTTGTCGATGCGCGCGCGCTCGACGTTCAGGATCTTACCTCGGATCGGAAGAACGGCCTGATACTCGCGCTTGCGGCCCTGTTTGGCCGAGCCGCCTGCCGAGTCGCCCTCGACGATGAATAGCTCGGTATTCGACGGATCGCGGTCCTGGCATTCGGCGAGACCGCCGGGCAAGCGCAGGCCATCGAGAGCGCTCTTGCGCCGCGTCAGCTCGCGCGCCTTGCGGGCCGCTTCGCGTGCGAGGGCTGCCTCGACGATCTTGCCGACGATGGCTTTGGCTTCCTTCGGATGCTCCTCGAACCACGCCGCGAGCTCCTCGAAGACGACGCTTTCGACAACAGGTTTCACTTCGGAGGAAACCAGCTTGTCCTTGGTCTGGCTCGAGAACTTGGGATCAGGCACCTTCACGGAGAGAACGCAGGTGAGACCTTCGCGCGCGTCCTCGCCGGAGAGATCCACCTTCTCCTTCTTGGCGATGCCGCTATCGACTGCGTACTTGTTGATCACACGGGTCAACGCGCCGCGGAAGCCCGCAAGGTGCGTGCCGCCGTCGCGCTGAGGAATGTTGTTCGTGAAGCAGAGCACGTTCTCGTGGTAGCTGTCGTTCCACCAGAGCGCGACCTCGACGCCGACGCGATCCTTGTCGGCGCGAACCATGATCGGCTCGGAAATAAGGGCCTGCTTGGAGCGGTCGAGGAAGCGCACGAACGCGGCCGTGCCGCCGTCGTAGAGGAATTCCTCGCGCTTCACGTCTGCATGGCGATTGTCGGTCAGCACCACCTTGGCGCCGGAATTCAGGAACGCGAGCTCGCGCAAGCGGTGCTCGAGCGTGGCGTAGTCGAACTCCACCTTGGAGAACGTTTGCGGGCTCGGCAGGAAGGTGACCTCCGTGCCGCGGTTGTCCTTGGCATCGCCCACGACCTTGAGCGGCGCGACGGCGACGCCGTCACGAAACTCGATGATGTGCTCCTTGCCTTCGCGCCAGATGCGGGCCTTGAGCCAGGTCGAGAGCGCGTTGACGACGGACACGCCCACGCCGTGCAGGCCGCCCGAGACCTTGTAGGAGTTCTGATCGAACTTTCCGCCCGCATGAAGCTCGGTGAAGACGATCTCGGCCGCCGATCGCTTCGGCTCCTGGTCGTCGTCCTTTTTGATGCCGGTCGGAATGCCGCGGCCGTCGTCGCGCACGGTGCACGAGCCGTCCGGGTTGAGCGTCACCTCGCACGACTTGGCATGGCCGGCCAGAACCTCGTCGATGGCGTTGTCGACCACCTCGTAGATCATGTGGTGCAAACCCGAGCCGTCATCGGTGTCGCCGATGTACATGCCCGGGCGTTTGCGCACGGCTTCGAGGCCTTTGAGCATCTTGATGCTGTCGGCGCCGTAGTCCTCGGGCGCGGGTGATTTCTTGGCGGGCTCAGCGCTCATTCGGTCCCTGTCGCGAGATTGCTCCTGAATGACTGGAAGTCTACCATATGACAGCCGGAAACGGCGCAAAAAAGCGCGTTTCCCGGGCCTTCTCCCATACCTAAAACGATCAGAGAATCAATATGTTGCTGGCCTGCGTCGGCAAGGCCGGAACGGGGAGCGTGCAGGTCAGGCGGATTGCACCACCGTGCCCTGCTCGACGCGCCAGAACTGAGCCCTTCCCGAGAGGCTGGAAAAGGCCTGATGATCCGTACCCGTCATCCATGCCTGGGTGCCGAGGCGCAGCAATTCGTCGAACAGCGCCGCGCGGCGGTCGACGTCGAGGTGAGCCGTCACCTCGTCGAGCAAGAGCATCGGCGTCATGCCGTCGCGGCGGGCGGCGACGAGCTCGGCGTGCGCCAGGAGCAGGCCCATCAGCAGCGCCTTCTGCTCGCCAGTGGAGCAGAGCTTGGCCGCCATGGCCTTCGGGCCGTGCGAGACGGCGAGGTCGCTCCTGTGCGGACCATCAAGGGCGCGGCCCGCGCCGCGGTCCCGCTCGCGCACGTCGCGCAGCAGGCGGGCATATCCGTCCTCCACATCCACAGCCGCGCGCGATGCAAGATCCCGGTCCACGGCTCCTTCTAGGCCGACGACGCTCCAGGGAAACGGCGAGCCCGGATCTCGCTCGCGGCGGGCGTCGATCACTGACGAGAGCGCCGCCACCGCCTCGGCGCGAGCGGCGGCGATGGCAATGCCCATCTCCGCCATCATGATTTCGAGGCCGTCGAGCTGAGCGCCGCGCGTAACGCCATCCGAGAGCAAACGGTTGCGTTGGGCCATGGCCCGCTCGAAGCGGCCAGCCCGCGTGCGATGGCTCGGATCGAAGCAGAGGATGAGGCGATCGAGGAAACGGCGGCGCTCCGAGGCCGCTCCGGTGAACAGCCCATCGGTCGCGGGTGTGATCCAGACCATCTCCACATAGTCGGCGAGCGCGCCGGAGCCGGTTTTCGTCTCGCCGTCGATACGAACGAGGCGTCCGCCCGCTCGTTCGCTCTGTCCTTCGGAAGCAATCTGGCCGGTTCCGATCGTCACCGGGCCGAAGGCCGTGTGCACGCGCGCCGAGACGGACCAGCCGCCCTCACCGCCCGCGCGTCCGAGATCGGAAAACGGCGCCTGACGGAGACCCTGGCCGGGCGCCAGCAGCGAGACGGCCTCGAGCACATTGGTCTTGCCGGAACCGTTGGGCCCCGTCAGCACCAGGGGCGTCGCGGCCAATTCCAGATTGAGCGACGCGTAGTTGCGAAAGCCAGTGAGCGCGAGCCGCTCGACCCAAAGACGGGGAGTGACTTGCGTGGCGTTCGGCGTGTCCTGTTCCGTGGCCGAGGCCAAGCGTTCTGTCTCTTTGCGTTGTGCCCCGCGGTGTTCTCTCCCGCTCACCTCGTTGCATTGGAGAGCATTGCGAAACCTCGAGGCGTGTCTGGATCCCGATCTCCGCCGGGATGACGTATTTCTCGACGGCCAACTCCAAGGGAGCGGCTGGAGCGGCGTTATGGCGCCGCTTCCTGCTCGCTTCGATGTGCCCCGTGCCGCTCGCCGCCTGTCGATCCGGCGCTCAGACGCGCATGGGCATCAGAACATAGAGCGCGGTCTGATCCTCGCCGCCGCGGATCATGGTGGGCGAGCCAGGATCGGCGAGCAGGAAGCGCGCCTCCTCGCCTTCGAGCTGTCCCGCGATGTCGAGAAGATACTTGGCGTTGAAGCCGATCTCGAGCGGCGCTGCCGTATAGGTGACCGCGATCTCTTCAGTCGCGCTGCCGCCTTCGGGATTGTTGACCGAGAGCACGAGCTTGCCTTGCGAAAGGTTGAGCTTCACGGCGCGGCCGCGCTCGCTCGCGATGGTGGAGACGCGATCCACCGCGCTGATGAAATCGGCGTTCTCGACGCGCAGCTCCTTGTCGTTCCCCTGCGGGATAACGCGGCCGTAGTCGGGGAAGGTGCCGTCGATCAGCTTCGAGGTGAGCGTGACGGAGCCGATCTCGAAGCGCACCTTGGACGCGGAGACAGCGACGTTCACGGTGTCGGCGCTCTCTTCGATGAGGCGGCCGAGCTCGTGCACCGTCTTGCGCGGAATGATCACGCCCGGCATACCCTCCGCGCCCTTGGGACGCGGCAGCTCGGCCTGGGCGAGGCGATGGCCGTCGGTGGCGACGGCGCGCAGCATGGGCGTCTTTCCAGACTCGGCGATGTGGAAGAAGATGCCGTTCAGGTAGTAGCGGGTCTCCTCGGTGGAGATCGCAAAGCGCGTCTTGTCGATCAGGCGCTTCAGATCCTTGGCCGCAACCTCGAACGAATGACCGAGGTCGCCGGCATTGAGATCCGGAAAATCCTCAGGTCCGAGCGTCTGCAGCGCGAAACGGGCAGAGCCCGCGGCCAGCGTCAAACGCTCCTTCTCGGCATCGCGGCGGATGTCCACCTGGCTGCCTTCGGGGAGCTTGCGGACGATGTCGTGCAGGATGTGAGCGGGCACGGTGACGGCGCCGGGCGCGCCGACTTCGGCACGCACTTCCTCGATCACCTCGCGCTCGAGATCGGTAGCCTTGAGCTCGAGCGCCTGGCCGGAGGCCTTGAGGAGAACGTTGGAGAGAATGGGAATCGTCGTGCGGCGCTCGACGACGCTCGTCACATGCCCGAGCGCCCTCAGAAGTTCACCGCGTTCGATCACAAGCCGCATCGGTTGCCTCGACAGTTGCGAGTCCTGCCCTCGCCGGGGCCAGATCGCAGGTGGGACCAAAGGTGAGCCATCGTTCCTCCGACGGCCAGAGGGATGAAAGACTCAGCTTCGTCATGGATGAAAGAAAATGGCGTGCGACGCACAACTTGCCCCGATCATGGCCGCAATTTCAAGGGGTCGCCCCCTATTTCTTAGGGTGGTTTCGCACCCGTTGGCGCGATTTTCGAGCATGGCGGAGAAAAAACTTCGGGAGCAGCATCCGAAGACGCCGCTCCCGCCCCGCTTAGACGTGGTGCCGATCTCCCTCGTAACACCACATCCGTTGCTCAAATCCCTAATCTTCCCAGCACACTACAATCAGTGGCTGAGGAGTTTCTTAAGCTCGTCGATCTCGTCGCGGAGACCCGCATCGCCAGCGATCACGCCCTCGATCTTGCGGATCGCGTGGAGCACCGTCGTGTGATCGCGGTTGCCGAAGCGGCGGCCGATCTCGGGCAGAGAGCGGTGGGTCAACTGCTTGGCGAGATACATGCCGATCTGGCGCGGCCAGACTACGGAGCGATGACGACGCTGCGAGAGCAGATCACCCTTCGAGACGCCGAAGTGGCGCGAGATGATGCGAAGGATGTCCTCGATCTTGATGCGGCGCGGCTCGACGCCCTGGAACAGGTCGCGCACGACCGTCTCGGCGATGTCGAGCGTGATCGGAGCGCGCATGTGCTGCCAGGTGAGGTAGAGGCGGTTGACCGCGCCTTCCAGCTCGCGGCCGCTTTCCGTAAGACGACTGGCCAGGATCTCGATGACCTCGCGCGACAGCTCGAAAGCCGGATCGATGGCGCGCTTCTCAGCCAGACGCTGCTCGAGAACACGCATGCGGAGCTCGTAATCGAATCCACCGATCTCAGCCACGAGGCCGCGCTGGAGACGCGAGCGCATGCGCTCGTTCAGCCGCTCGATCTGTGCCGGATGACGGGCAGAGGCCACGACAACCTGACGGCCGCCATCGAGCAGAGCGTTGATGATGTGGTCGAACTCCTGCTCGGTCTTCTCGCCCTGCATGAACTCGAGATCATCGATCAGGAGCATGTTGATCGAGCGGAACTTCTCCTTGAAGGAGAGCGGATCCTGGGCGCGGAGCGCTTCGACGAACTGGTAGCGGAAACGCTCGGCGGTGAGATAGAGCACCTGCGCGTTCTGGGCGCGACGCTTCACCTCCCAGGCGATGGCCTGGAGAAGATGCGTCTTGCCGAGGCCGACCGACGAATAGAGATAGAGAGGATTGAAGGCCGGGCTGTCGGTCAGAACGGTCTCGGCAACCTGAACGGCACCGGCATGGGCCATGCGGTTCGACGTGCCGACGACGAAATTGTCGAAGGTGTGGTGGGGATCGAGCGGCGAGCCCTCGAAGCCGTCGATGCTGGTGCGACCCGCGACCGGACGGACGACCGGCATACGGACCGGCTCGAACGAACCGAGTGCACGCGGCTCGGCCACGGCCTCACGCGGCGCGGCGGCGACAGGCTCTGCCTGGGGAAGCGTGTTGCGCGCGGGATTGCTGCCCGGCTGGCGAACCGAGACTTCCACGTGCTCGGCCGTCTTGAACTCGGCCTTACAGCAGGTGAGCAACTCGTCCAGATAATGAGACTGGATCCACTTGCGGAGGAATTTGACGGGTACGGAGACCTTCACGGTCTTGCCGTCGAACTCGTCGAACTCGAGCGCGTTGAACCAGCTCGTGTAGATGTCGTCACCGAGGCGGGCGCGAAGCGTTGCGCGCACCTTGGCACCCTTACCCTCCGTACCAGTGCCTTCGACGGGCTTCTGGTCGCTGACGGCGAGCGAACCCGAAGGTCCCCGCACTGTCCGCTCGGGTGCCGAAAAAGATAGCTCCGCTTTGGAAATCGCTTGCATTTTGTACCCCGCACTTATGTTGCATCCGCCTTCCGCAAGGCAGAACTTCCACGGCGCCGCTCATTCGCCCAAACGGGCGACGCCATTCCTTCCAGACGCCTCTATCCTTGCCGCCAAGGCAGCCCGGCCGCTTTCCAACCGGAGACGTGCCCTCGTCTGTGGTCGGTATCGAGGGGTCCCTCGAAACCTTCCGCCACGTTGCGGCAGCGCGTATAGCCAGCGCCTGCCATTGCCGCTGCAGCCGATCGGCTGCGTGCCCCCGACCGGCATATGAAGAACACCTCTGTGTCCTTCGAAACGCCGGCCCCATCGAGTAGTCCGCTCAACTTTTCGACGAACCCCGGATCAATCCGGTTATCGGGAAAGGTCTGCCACTCGACAGTCACCACACGCTTGTTCAGCGTGCTGAGATCGGGAAGACCGACAAACGCCCATTCCGCTCGTGTCCGCACATCGACCAGAACAGCCTCGGCGTTATCCTTAAGATGCTCCCAAGTTTCCGCAGCGGGCACATCCTCGATTTTGCCGGTGTCGCTCAAACCCTTACCCTCGACCGCACGTCTGGCCAGCAAGAACTATTGTCCCCAACTGGCACAGTTAATGTAAACACACCCCAGTATTGCTTCAGTAAAAGAACGCCCGCATCCCGCAAAACTAGCGGGATACTCGTACTCCACTGAAATACTGAAGAATTCAGGATGACGCTACGCAACCAAACCCTGAGTCGTGGGCGGAACATTACTGGACATATCAGCCCTAGAAGTTCCGTCGCGCTGACAAGGACTCTTTTAACGGGTTGGTAACCTCTTAGCAAGCGTAGGGGCGGGTGGAGAACCGGGGTGCGAATGGCTGAACGGGCGGTGGGTGCAACGTGGAAAACTTGAGTCCTTTCCACAGGTGCAGTGGGGAAACTCGTTGAGCTGAAAGCCAATTCGACAGAGGGCGAGCGGAGCCCGAAACGAAATGCGGCGCTCGTATGTCGAGCGCCGCGGGTCTGCTTTTTTGTTTGGAGGGTAGGCGGAGGATGGGTTGCCTGAAGATCCAGGATGGCCTGTCTGCGCGGCCGTCGCCCAAAATTTCCGCCACTTAGAGGCTTTGGACGGGGAGCGCCGATTCCGCCTCCCGGCCTTCCCTGTTGCGAACACGACACACTTTGTTTGCTGATAAATATTCGCGCGAAAGAGTCGTGGGAAGATTCAGGGATCAGGCCATCGCCTTGATGCGCTGCGCGAGGCGAGAAACCTTACGGCTAGCGGTCTTGGGGTGGAAAATGCCCTTCTGCGCGGTGCGTGCGAGAGCCGGCTCGGCAGACTTTAGAGCAGCGGCGGCGGCATCCTTGTTGCCGGACGCGATCGCTTCCTCGACCTTGCGGACTTCCGTCTTCACCGCCGAACGGCGGTTCTTGTTGACCTCAGTCCGGCGCACCATCTGCCGAGCTGCCTTCTTTGCCGACTTCGTATTGGCCATAAACGCTATCCTTCTCTTCGGAGGCTCCCCGCTCTGGGGCCACACTCCATGGCTCTGGTCCCACGACCGAGTTTCGGCCCGGGCGCTGCCCGCGGTTCTAGCGCGGGCTCAAATGCATTCGCCGCCCGAAACACGCGTTCCGAGCGGATGAGTGGCAGGTCTATAGCTGTGCTGGCCGTCTGCGGTCAACGCATTTGGCCATTTTCAGGGGGATCTGCGGCGTTCAGGGGGGTTACTTTCGCTTAACCCTATCCCCGGCGGCTCAATCGCCCTTCCACTTTATCGAGCAGCCCATGGACGGGATCTGGTGGGCCGGGCCACGGCCGGTTTCGGCCACCCCCTTCATGGCCTCGAACAGCTCGCGGCGGGCGTCCGGCGGCGCGGCGTCCTTGCGGCTCGAATCCAGGCGGCCGCGGTACTGAAGCTCGAGGTCGCGGTTGAAGCCGAAGAAATCCGGCGTGCAGACCGCCCCATAGGCGCGGGCAACCTCTTGGCTTTCATCGAAAAGATAAGGGAACGGAAAGCGGAGCGCCTCCGCCACCTCCTTCATGCGCGGAAAGCTGTCCTCGGGATAAGTGGCGACGTCGTTCGACGATATGGCCACGCTCGCGATGCCGAGCCTGGCGAGGTCTGCGGCGTCCCGCACGATCCGGTCCAGGATGGCCTGAACATAGGGACAATGGTTGCAGATGAACATGACCAGCGTGCCGTTCGGCCCGCGCAGCTCCTCCAGCGTGTAGGTCTTGCCGTCGGTCGCCGGCAGGCGGAAGGCGGGCGCCTTCCAGCCGAAATCGCAGACAGGGGTCGATTCCGCCATTTTCAGATCTCCGGGATTTTGCCACATCGCGTGATCAGAAAGTGCCCGAGGGCAGCGCGATCACGGGGGCGAGACAGCTTCATGGCAGAAGCTTAGACTCCCGTCCCTCACGTGGCGAGGGGCCGAGAGGGCATGGATCAGAAGCGCGACATCAGTCCGGCGAAGCGCCCGCGCGGCGGGGGACGCCCTCACGTCTCGCTGCGCAGACGGGTCTTCGAGATCATCGAGGTGGGCCACGGCGACAGCCGCGCCAGCCGGATCTTCGATGGCGCGATCGTCGCGCTCATCCTGCTCAACATCGCAGCCTTCGTTGCGGAGACCGTGCCGTCGCTCTCGGATGCCTACGATCCCTTCTTCAACTTTTTCGAGATCCTGTCGGTCGCGATCTTCAGCCTCGAATACGGGTTGCGTCTCTGGACGGCAGTCGAAGTGCCGTTTCTCAAGCGGCTGCCACCCTGGAAGGCGCGCCTCAAGCTCGCGCTGCGCCCGGCGCTGCTGATCGATCTCGCCGCGATCCTCCCGTTCTTTCTCGGAACGCTGCTCAACGTCGACCTGCGCGTACTGCGGGCGCTGCGCCTTCTGCGTTTCTTCAAGCTGTCGCGCTATTCGCCCGCCCTGCACACGTTGCTGCGCGTGATCGCCAACGAGCAGCGCGCGCTGATCGGCGCCGGGCTACTGCTCATGACGGTGGTGCTGTTCGCGTCCACCGGCATCTACTACATCGAAGGCGCAGCCCAGCCCGACAAGTTCGGCAGCGTGCCGGATTCGGCGTGGTGGGCGATCGCCACCCTCACGACGGTCGGCTATGGCGACGTGGCGCCCGTGACGCCACTCGGGCGGCTGTTCGGCTCGGTGGTGATGGTGACGGGGCTCTGCATTCTCGCGCTGCCGGTTGCGATCATCTCGGCGGGTTTCGCGCAGGAGCTCGGACGTCGCGACTTCGTCGTCACCTGGTCCTTGATGTCGCGCATTCCACTGCTGGCCGAGCTCGACGCGGGGGCGGTCGAGAAGGTGATGCCGCTGCTTCACGCCCACAACCTGCCGCCCAACGTGGAGGTTTTGGGCGAGGGGACTGCGGGGCAGGCCATGTTTTTCATCGCCTCGGGCCAGGTGGTGCTCCGGACGCCCGAGGGCGAGCGTGTCTACTCGAAGGGCGACTTCTTCGGCGTCGTGGCGATGCTGGAGCAGGAGTTCTCGCAAGGCTCGTTCGTGACGCGCTCCAAGTGCCGGCTTCTCAAGCTTCACAGCGAGGATTTTCACCGGCTGGAGGTGGTGAGCCCGGAGATCGGCGACTATCTGCGGCGCAAGGCGCAGCTGCGGCGGGAAGGCGCGACCTAAATCCGCCGTGCGGATTAGACGTCGAGGCGCGTGAAGTGCAGACCTTCGCCAGCAAACACCCGCGCACGTGCGCTCGCCTCTTCCGGATCGCCCGTCGTCAGCAGCACGAGTCCCGGAGATGCACCCTCCTCGCCCTTGTAGCGCGGATGGCGGGACAAATAGTCCTCGAGACTGTCGGCGACGATGTCGGGCTGGGAGAGAATGCGCGTCGCTGCCGGCAGATGGCGCCGGAACAGATGCTCGACAAGCGGAAAATGGGTGCACCCCAGAATGACGCGATGGGGGGCTTCGCCACCGGCCTGCTCCATCGCGCCCGCGATACCGTCTTCGACCAAGCGCTCGAGCTCAACCTCGTTGGCGCCCTGCTCGATCGCGCCAGCCAGCTCGGAGCACACCTGCTGGATGACGGTCACCTTCGGGCAGCGCTTCCTGATCTCCTCGGCGTAGACGTTGGAGGCGATGGTGCGCGTGGTGCCGAAGACGGCGATACGATCGGTGAGAAACTTCTGCGGATACTGGGGCGTGGTGACGGCCCAGGGCGTCTGGGTCGCGGCTTCCACCGTGGGGGCGACGATGCCGACGACGTTGTGGCCTTCGGCTTTCCAATGCGTGGCCGGCAGCCAGGTGGTCTGCAGACGGCGGGCCGCGACGGCGGTTGCCGTATTGCATCCGAGCAGGACGAGCTTGCAGCCGCGCCGGAACAGCGTCTCGACGGCGGCGCGCGTCAGCTCGATGATTTCCTCGGACGCGCGGTTGCCGTAGGGCACGTGCGCGTGGTCGGCCAGATAGACGAAGGACAGCTCGGGAAAGCGCTGGTTCAGCGCGCGCAGAACGGTCAGGCCGCCAAGCCCGGAATCGAAGACACCAATCATGGGGCCCCTTGTTTGCGCGGAAGCGCCTTTCGGGTCAACCGATTTGGCGTCCGCTCCGGAACCTGGCGCGCGACGTCAGAATGCCGAGACTACTCGGCGGCCTCGGACGGCGGACGCCCGGCAGCGCTGGCCTCCTGGTCGGCGGCCTTGAGAGCATCGAGGGTCGGCATGGCGACCGTATTGTAGCCGCAGTCGACGAAGTGCACTTCGCCCGTGACGGCGCCCGACAGGGGCGACAGCAGGTAAAGCGCGGCGCCGCCGATCTCGTCGAGCGTGGGCGTGCGGCGGAGAGGGGCGTGGTCGCGCTGATAGTTGAAGATCACGCGCGCGTCCGAGACACCGGCGCCGGCGAGCGTGCGCATGACGCCTGCCGAGAGCGCGTTGACGCGGATGCCCTGGGTGCCGAAGTCAGCCGCGAGATAGCGGACGCTGGCCTCGAGCGCGGCCTTGGCCACACCCATGACGTTGTAGGAGGGCACCCAACGCGTGGCGCCGCCGTAGCTCAAGGTGAGCAGAGATCCGCCGTTCGGCATGAGGGCCGCCGCGCGCTTAGCGATCTCGGTGAACGAGAAGCACGAGATGACCATCGTGTTCGTGAAGTTGTCGCGGGTGGTATCGGCATAACGGCCAGCCAGCTCGCGGCGATCGGAGAAGGCGAGGGCGTGGACCACGAAGTCGATCGTGCCCCACTTCTTCTTGATCTCGTCGAAGGCGGCATCGACACTGGCCAGATCTGACACATCGCAGGGAACGATGATCTCGGAGTTCACCGACTGAGCGAGCGGAATGGCACGGCGGCCGAACGCATCACCCTGATAGGTGAAGGCGAGCTTGGCTCCCTGGCCAGCCAGCACCCGCGCGATGCCCCAGGCGATCGAGCGGTCATTCGCAACACCCATGACGAGGCCGCGCTTGCCAGCCAGCAGCGGTCCAGGTTTGGCAACATCAAAATCGGCCATCGACGTCCTCGCACTCACACCAAATTTGCGGCCGATCTCAAACCAGCCGCGTCCCTTATTATAAACTCTCATGCCCAGGGCCGTCCTTAGGGGGCGAGATTGCCCCTTATGGCGCGAACCCTTGCAAGAATTCAGCCATCGTAGCGGTTAAAGATCAAAGTCGCATTTGTTCCGCCGAAACCGAAGCTATTCGACATGACACAGTTAAGCTCAGTGTTGTCGATGCGACTCCTAACAATCGGCATATCCTCAAACGCGGGATCCAGCTCCTCAATATTAGCGCTTTCACAGATGAAGCCATTGTTCATCATGAGCAGCGAGAAGATGGACTCTTGTACACCGATGGCGCCAAGAGAATGTCCCGTAAGTGACTTCGTTGCGGAAATCTTCGGGATGGTCTGGCCAGCGAAGACCTCGCGGATGGCCTCGATTTCCTTCTGATCGCCGACAGGCGTCGCCGTCGCATGCGGATTGATGTAATCGACCGCGTGCTTCAGGCCCTTGCCGTCCAGCCCCTTCATGGCGAGACGCATGCAGCGGGCCGCGCCTTCTCCGGAGGGCGCCACCATGTCGTGGCCATCCGAGGTCGCGCCGTAGCCCACCACCTCACCGTAGATCTTGGCGCCGCGAGCCTTGGCGCGCTCCAGCTCCTCGAGAACGAGGACGCCTGCGCCGCCCGCGATCACGAAGCCATCGCGATTCTTGTCATAGGCGCGGCTCGCCGTTGCGGGCGTGTCGTTGTAACGGGACGACATCGCGCCCATGGCGTCGAAGAGGACGGAGAGCGTCCAGTCCAGCTCCTCGCATCCTCCGGCGAAAATGACGTCCTGCTTGCCCCACTGAATCAGCTCCGCCGCATTGCCGATGCAATGAGCAGACGTGGCGCAGGCCGAGGAGATCGAATAGTTGACACCCTTGATCTGGAAGCTGGTGGCAAGCGCGGCGGACGGGCCCGAGCACATGGCTTTCGGAACCTCGAACGGCCCCACCTTCTTGGGATCTTTCTGGCGGGTGGTGTCCGCGGCCCAGACGATGGCACGGGTGGACGGGCCGCCAGAGCCCATGATGATGCCGGTACGCTCGTTCACGACCTCGCCGGGCTCGAGGCCCGAGTCGCGGATCGCCTGATCCATAGCAATGTAGTTCCAGCCCACGCCGGCTTCCATGAAGCGTTTCGGCTTGCGCGGAACCTGAGATTCCCAATCGAGCTTGGGCTCCCCGTGCACCTGGCACCGGAATCCGAGCTCGGCATACTTATCCGCCCGAACGATGCCCGATTTGCCTTCTCTCAGCGAGGCGAGCACCTCTTGAGTCGTGTTCCCGATCGAGGACACGATGCCCATGCCGGTGACGACCACTCGTCTCATCGACAAAACCCCTTCCTCGCCGCCCCAATGCAAGCCCCCGCCATCCAGCTCAAGGGCTCATCCGGCGGCCGGTGCTTCACCCGCCTCGAACAGGCCGACGCGCAGGTCGGTCGCTGTGTAAATGACTTGACCATCAGCCTTAAGGGTCCCGTCCGCAATCGCCAGCTTCAGGCGCCGCAGAATGACCCGCTTCAGATCCACTACGTACTCGACCTTCTTGACCGAAGGGAGAACCATGCCGGTGAACTTCACCTCGCCCACGCCGAGCGCCCGGCCACGTCCCGGGGCGCCCAGCCAGCCGAGGAAAAAGCCGGTCAGCTGCCAGAGGGCGTCCAGCCCGAGGCAACCCGGCATCACCGGATCCCCCATGAAGTGGCACTTGAAGAACCAATCCAGCCGCTCGTTGCCCTCGACGGCAAGCTCCGCAACCACTTGGCCTTTATCATGGGCCCCCTGGCTGTCGGAGATATGGGCGATGCGGTCGAACATCAACATGGGTGGCAGAGGCAATTGTGCATTGCCCGGCCCGAACAACTCGCCGCGCCCGCACGCCAGCAAATCCTCGAAGTCATAGCTTGAACGGCGCTCGGCCATCGATCCGCTTCGTCCCTCTGTGACAAACATTTGACGTGCACAACTCCAGCAACGCCAGTCTTTGGCGGAAACGCCTCTGCGCCCGCTTTAAGCCGCGTTGTCCTAGCACATCCGACTGACGTTCAAACGGTAATCAGAGGCACCGTCAAGGGAGCGCATGGAAAAGGTGACGTATTGTCCAGAGGTGCGCGTGAGGCGGGTCAGACGCGCTGGACGCATCCCCTCCCGGATTTGCGCGAAAAATCCCCCCTAAAACAGGGTGTTGGGGCCCGGTTGCAGTCCCTTCGCACTGCTTCTATACTGACGTGGTTTGCAAAATCTGGCCTCGGGCGTGGCCATGCCTCCACTAGCGGGGCTGGTTGCTGATCTATTGAGTCGACCCGTTCATGAACGAAGACGTCTCAGACGACCTGACTAACGCGATGAGCGAAGACGGCACGGCCGAAGCCGGCTTGCCGCCCGTGCACTCGGCGATCGCCGAACGGCTGCGCAAAGCGGGCCTGCGTCCGACGCGCCAACGCGTGGCGCTCGGCGCGCTTCTGTTCGCAGGCGAGGATCGCCACGTGTCCGCCGAGATTCTGCATGCAGAGGCGCTGACCAGCGGCGAGCAGGTCTCGCTCGCGACCGTCTACAACACGCTGCATCAGTTCACGGGCGCCGGCCTTCTGCGCGAGCTCGCGATCGACGGCGGCAAGGCCTACTTCGACACCAACACCTCGAACCATAATCACTTCTTCATCGAGGAGCAGGGCAAGCTGATGGACATCCCGGGCGATTCGATCCGGGTGGACGGCCTGCCTGAGCCGCCGGCCGGCATGCGCGTGAGCCACATCGACGTGGTCGTCAGGCTGGTTCCCAAGACCTGATACGGGCGAAAAACACGCAACCGAGAAGGCGCATGCGGTCCCCCGCGATGCGCCTTTGTTATTTCACAACCTCGTTCTCGTAGACGCCCCAGAGCTGCTTCTGGAGCATGTATCCCCGGAACTGGTCGATGGTGACGCGGCACCAGCGGCCGTCGCAAGAATGGACATTGGCGATCACGCCCGCTTCGACGTTGACGACGGGGCGGGAGCTTTCGCTGTCGCTGTACCTCACCGCGATCTGCGGGGCAGGCTTGCCGGCTTTCACATCCCAAGGCGTGACCAGGGCCGTGCGCCGGCCCGACAACAGGGATTGGACGACCCAGCCGGTCGCACCCTCGGCGTCCCGCACCTGGCGCCAGCCCTCGAACTCGCTCACCACCTCGACAGGCAGCCCGGCCCGGCGGAACACCCAGGAGGTCGGATAGTCCGTGCCCGGCCCCGCACGCAGATTAACGCGATCCGCCTTGAGGCTCACGAAACGGGGGAGGGGCAATCCGCTTTCGGAGGAACGGGCCGGGGCAACCGCCGCAGGCCCCTGGGGGGCGGCCGCGCCACCGGCCATCGCGGCCCCTCCCGAGGCCGCAAACACCGCAAATACCGCGCAAAACGTGCGGCCTCCGCATCTCATTCGCATCTCCCGCTCCCGCACATGGGCCGCGCGTCGTGGCCTCTACATCCATCCAGCGACTGGCATCCAGCGCCTGGTCTGCCCGTGACGCCTTCGGCAGATCCTCCCCGGGCCTCGACCCCGACCAGGAGCGCCCTGCCGGGCCTCAGACAATCCATCACTTTGTCACGGGCATGACCTTCTGTTAGACACTCCCTGATCTTAGAGCAGGTTCACGTCGTCTCGACCCGAATGCCGCGCGAGCATGCTCCAAATCACACTAGAGACTGATTTACGTTCTCGGCGCGAGCAAGATTGCTCGCTTCTCGCGCGATCAGGCTCTAAGTCACTGTTAAAGGGTCTGCGTTCAGGATCCGGGCGCGCGGCAACGCGGGCCTCACCTGAATCGAACAGGCTGACTTTCGTAGTGTCGCATTTTCTACGACGAACCGATCCACTTCGTCGGAAAGTGCTCTAGGCCGCCGGTGGAAGACAAATGCCCAATCCTCAGAAGAAGCCAGTCGTCATCGTCACGCGCAAGCTGCCCGATGTGGTCGAGACGCGGATGCGCGAGCTGTTCGACGCCCGTCTCAATGCAGACGACAAGCCCATGACGCAGGCGCAACTGGCGGAGGCCGCGAAGGTTGCCGACGTGCTGGTGCCCACCGTCACCGATCGCATCGATCGCGCCGTCATCTCGCAGGCAGGGCCGCAGTTGCGCCTGATCGCAAACTTCGGCACCGGCGTCGACAACATCGACCTCGACACCGCGCGCAACCGGGCGATCACCGTCACCAACACGCCCGGCGTGCTGACCGAGGATACCGCCGACATGACGATGGCGCTGATCCTCGCCGTGCCGCGGCGGCTGCCGGAAGGCGCAGCCTACCTCAAGGATCCGAAGACCCGCTGGGCGGGCTGGTCGCCGACGTGGATGCTCGGCAACCGCATTTTCGGAAAGCGTCTCGGCATCGTCGGCATGGGCCGCATCGGACAGGCCGTGGCCCAGCGCGCGAAGGCGTTCGGCTTGCAGATCCACTATCACAACCGCAAGCGTGTCTCGCAGGCGATCGAGCAGGAGCTGGAGGCTACCTACTGGGAAAGCCTCGACCAGATGCTGAGCCGCATGGACATCGTCTCCATAAACTGCCCGCACACGCCTGCGACCTATCATCTGCTTTCGGCCCGGCGGCTCAAGCTGCTGAAGCCGACCGCCTACATCGTCAACACGGCGCGCGGCGAGGTGATCGACGAGAACGAGCTCGCGCGCATGATCGAAGCGGGCTCCATCGCGGGCGCGGGGCTCGACGTCTACGAGCACGAGCCTGCGATCAACCCCAAGCTGCTCGCCTCCGAGCGCGTGGTGGCGCTTCCGCACATGAGCTCTGCGACCATCGAAGGGCGCATCGACATGGGCGAGAAGGTGATCATCAACATCAAGGCGTTCCTCGACGGGCACGCCCCGCCGGACAAAGTTCATCCCGCGATGTTCTAAGCGAACGGCCTCTCAGGAGGCCGTTCTGCTTTCTGGCGGCAGTGACAGGCGCGGCTGGCCGTCACGCGAGAAAGTGCGCGGCGGTGGCGACGTAGAAGGCGACCGTCGCCAGATAGCCGGCGATGAGCCAGTTTCGGCCCGCATCCGAAATGGGCTCGATGGGACGCACCCGCTTCGAGGATGCGAGCAGCACCGGCGCGGTCAGTACCAGCAGCGCCGTCAACACGTACCATTCGAGATAGACGGACACGCCTATCCCCACCATCAGCGCCAGCATGTTGATGATCGTCTTGAATTCTGGATCGGAGCTCGACAGCGCGGAATCGAGCACATGGCCGCCATCGAGCGGCAAAACGGGCGCGAGATTGATGCCATTCAGGATCGCGCTCAGGAATGCGAGCTGGGCGAATACCTCGTCTCCGGTCAGATAGGCGCCCGCCGCGAACGCCGCAGTCGTCACGAGGCTGAAGCCCGGCCCCATGAGCGCTACGAACCCGCGCTCCGCCTCGTTGCGGTGGGGCTCCGCGGATACCGCGACGCCGCCGAAGAAGGGAATGAAGAAAACGCCTTTCACCGGGAGACCGACCCATCGCATGGCGAGGGCGTGGCCGGCCTCGTGAATGATCAGGAGCGCGAGCAGGAGGGCTGCGAATTTCCAGTCGAACAGATAGATGAAGCTCGCGTAGGTGAGAATGCCGGTGACAGCGGCGGCTCGGAGCTTGCTGCCGGATGTCACGAGGCCCGCCGTGCCGGCCTGGGCTTCGCAATAGTCGCGGAGGCGGCGCGCGTTGAACCTCGCGCCCAGCGGAATGAGCACGCGGCTGAGAAAACTGCCGTGTGTCAACTCGTGCACGGTCGTCATCAATGTCTTTCCGGCGCGCTCCACTAAGGTGCAGGCGACGAAGTGATCGCGGCCCGGAGCCACGCTCGGATCGCTCCCTTCCGGCAGGATCTCGATCAGGAGGCCTTCGAGCGGACGGCTTTCAACCTCGCGGTAGGCCATCGGGACCACGCGGTCTCCGAAGCTCGCCGTGCCTTCGTAGATGTTGGTCGTGCCGGGGCGCAGGGCTGTCGCGATCTCGATGCGGGGCGGGCCCTCGAATACGATTTTCCGGGCCGACGCGGCGCTCCAGACGATATCGATAGGCGCGTTGATCTCGACGGAGGTGGCATAGCGCTGGCGGCGGCGCCCGAACACGGCGTCGCGCGTGGCCCGTATGAGGCACAACAGGATCTGCGCAAGATCGGCGATTATCGTCATGAATCTGGCTCGCGGAAACCCAAGCTCGCAGGCACGCGTGGATCGCCCGCGTCCCTTGAAACACTGTCTCAAGGCATGACCCAGGACCTTCGCTCAATCAGTTTCGGCGGGAACACCTTCGGGCGAAATCCGATGCACGGAGAGATCGAAGATTGCGGGCTCGAGGCCCGTCAGCGGATTTTCGGGATCCCAACCGACGCGAACCGTCTCGAAGCGCGGCTCCTTGGCATCATAGAGCAGGATGCGGCCGGCCAAGCTATCGCCGACGCCGGTGATCTCCTTGATCACCTCCGTCGCCTGAAGCGTGCCGACGACGCCGACGACCGATCCGAGCACGCCCGCCTCCGAGCAGCTCGGCACGGTGCCTGGCGGAGGTGCCTCCGGGAACAGGCAGCGGTAGCTCGGATAGAGTGTGCCGTCCGCCGTCCGCGCGAACGGCTTCAGCGTCGTCAGATAACCGTCGAAGGGGCCGACTGCGGCGTGCACCAGCGTGCGGCCCGCGAAGAAGCACGCGTCCGACACGAGATAGCGGGTCGCGAAGTTGTCCGATCCATCGGCAACGATATCGAAGCGGGAGATGATATCGGCGGCATTGGCGGCATCGAGACGGACATCGAACGTCTCGACCGCCACATGGGGATTGAGATGCGCGATGGTCTCACGCGCGCTTTCGACCTTGTCCATGCCGATCGAGGCCGTCGTATGAATCACCTGACGCTGGAGATTGTCGAGTGAGACGGTGTCGTCGTCGATGATGCCGAGCGTTCCCACGCCTGCCGCGGCCAGATAGAGCAGGAGAGGGCTTCCGAGCCCGCCTGCGCCGACGACTAGCACGCGCGCAGCCTTGAGCTTGGCCTGCCCCTGTCCGCCAACGGCATGGAGAAGAAGGTGCCGCTTGTAGCGCTGGATTTCCTCTGGCGTGAGCGCCATGCCGTCTTTCTTTCTCGCCTGTGAAGCCGAAAGGTATTCTACACCATCGGGACGGCGAGACACCCCTTTGAACGCAATGGCCTTCGGACGCGAGCCTTCGGCGGCTAGGGCAATCAGCCCCCGGGGTCTGCGCCAGAAACCTTGGTCTGGGCGGCTTTGCCGGGCTCGGCCGGGCTGATGCTGGGCGTGGCCCATGGCCCCTGAACCTTGAAGGTTCCAGTGGGGTCGGCCGCGGTCGCGGCGGCCGGCTTCTTTGCGACCGAGATCAGGAGATCGAGCGCACTCTTGTCGACATCGATGGTTCCGGTGACGCTGACGGCGCGGCCTTCGGCGACCGCCTTCACGGAGTCGGCGGTCAGAACCCCATTGAGCGCGGTGAAATGGGCCGAGAACTGGTTTACCACCGTCGTTCCTGCGCCTGCAGGCCCCCATCCGCCAGATGCCGAGGTGGCGGAGGCGGCACGAGGAAGACCGTCGAGATCGATGCCGACGCGTCCGCCCTCTCCGATCTCTAGAGAAAGCGTGCCCGCGAGTGATTGAAGAATGGCAGCCTGGCTTGCACCGTGGGCGTTGAGATCGACGATAATGTCGCCCGACCCGTCGAGTGCCGCCGGGCCGAGACGGGCATTGGAAATCGTTTCGAGATCGATGTCGTCGAGATCCGCGCGAAGGGTGTAGAGCGGATCGTCTCCGGTCATATCGACCGTGAACTGGCCCTCACCGGTTCCACCCTGCTCCAACTCCAGCTCCGCGATCTCGCCATAGAGCTTGCCGCCCTTCACCGAGAGGCTCGCCGCGCACCGCCCGAGGCGATCGGAGCCGCTCATGACGTTGCCGGCTGAGATGCGGATGTCGGCGTCGATCTCCTTCAACAACGAGGGAGACGCGAGGCCCGGAATCTTGAGGCTCCCAAGCCAATCGGAGACGAGAGCCAGCGCATATGGCCGGGAGGGCGCAACATAGGGCGCAATATCAAAGGTGGGGAAGGCGAGGGTGCCTTCGATCGATGGGCGCTCCGGCCTGAAAGCGGCTACGAGGGCACCTGTCGCGGCGTTACCGTCGAGCGAGAACTGGGCGTTTTCGAAAGAGACCGCGCGATCGTCCAGCTTGAGCTGCCCCTTGGCGGAGAACGGACCTAGTCCAGGGCCGGTGGCCGGCCAGGAGATGCCGAGCCATCGGCCGGCGCCGCGGAGATCCGAGAACGAAAGCTCGGCGTTCTGCGCCGTGATCTGGCCCCGATCGCCCGGCGCGGCGCGGCCGTTGAACGAGGCCGCAATATACTTACCCTTGAGTTTCGCGCGGACGGTGATCGCGGCGTCGGGCTTGCTCGGCGGGGCGGTGAAGGCGAGATCGATCTCGATCGGCTCTCCGCGATAGTCGAAACGGCCGTTGACGTTCACGAGGCCGTGGCGGTCCGTGGAGATTTCGGTGTTCACCCGCGAAAGTGTCTCGGTGGTGCCTTGCACCGTCTTGATCACGATCGAAGCGTCAATCAACGCAAGGCTGCGGAATTTGAAGCTCGACAGCGCGGAGACGATCGATCCCAGGACCTCGGGTGCCACGGCGCCAGCCGCGGCAGGAGCATCTGCCGGTTGAGCGGATGCGGCTGTTCTATCGATCACCAGCTTGGCGCCATCCAGCACGATGTCCGCGCCGCCGCCTTGCACGAGCGTGCGCAAAACCGCTGCGACCCTGGTCTCTCCGGCCGCGGGTCCCACGAGCGCGACAGTCCCCTCTTCGAGCGTAATGGACGGAGAGGCTGACAGCGAGATCGGTGTGGTGATCTTGACGGTTTCGCCGGATGCAGCGCGGACGATGGTGCCCGGTATCGGCTCGCCACGACGTGCGCCGACAAGGACGGGCACGACGAGCGCTGCACCAATCGCGGCGAGCAACACGACGGTAACGAATAGCGGGCGACGCTTGTCAGCTTTGCCGGTCATAAGGCCGCTGTCCCGCACAGGAGTTCTACAGATCGAGAGATGATCGGAGCCCGCCGACCAAGTCTCGAGCCGATCGGGCATCTCTACTTACCTGAAGGCGACACGCGTGCGCAATACATCATGAGAGCCTAAATCGGCGCCATATGTGCAGAAAAATTCATATCTTCAGATGCATAGCCCCTTACTCCCAAAAAACTAGATATTCAGACTAGTGAACATTTTCAGAACACGACGGACGCCACATTTTCGCGACGTGTCAATCACGCAAAATTCTACAGGCTCCACGCGTTTCCACGCATGACTTCAATCAACGTTTGAATCACTAAAACCGCGGTTTCTGTGTGGGCGAGCGTCATGTGCCTGACGCTCCTTGACGAACACAATCTCGCCTCGAACATGACGATGCGGCTTTCCGGCGGACCAGTTCGCACGGTTCGTACACGGCCCCTTGGCGCAATGTCCGAAGGCCGCCCGCCGGGCGTCTCCGTCGCGCCAGGGCAGGTCGTGCGCGTGCGCTGCTGTGGTGATGCCCACGATCAAGGCGGCCAGCGCCACAATTCTCATCAAAGTTCGCATAACTCACCTTCTCCGTTTGTGCTGCCGTTGATTTTCATGTCTGGGTGGGCCACGCGTCGCCGTGCACCATGCGGATGGTGACCATCCGGCTCGAGCGCGTGAATTCGATGGTGGCCATGACGGGCGGCTGGCGCGACCGCTCGATCCAAAAGCGATCGACGTGGCGGTCCGGCCAGTCACGCTCGTCGTTGATCGCGGAGGCGAACGTGGCCTGGAATGCCGCCTTCACGTCCCGGTGCTGCGCGTCGCCTTCGAGCTGGGCGGTGAGCGAGCACACGTAGCCGTTGCGCGGCGCGCGAAACTCCGACTGGATGAGCGCGATGGCGCCGAGGCCCGACGAGAACGTCCAGCCGCCGACAAGCTTGGTGAAGTCATTCCGGTGGCGAGACAGTTCGCCATCAGCGACGGAGCGGCCACGGAACTGCTCGGCCCATTTCTGCAAATGACCGGGCGCGGCGCCATGAGCGAAGCATCCGTCCTTGGCGAACTGCATCAGCAGCGAGACCGGGCTGTTCTCGGCGATCTCGTGCTTGTCCAGCCCCGTCTGCCAAAGCATTGGCGCATGAGCCTGCGACGGCGCGTGGCGCGGCATGGCAGAAACACTGCCTTCGATCCCGGCAACGGCCGCCACCACGGCGATGCCTGCTCCCAACAATCCGATCATGCACGTTTCCCTTCTCGAGCCTCGCGCCGGGGGACCGTGGCGCGCACGGCCCTCCGGTCTCGCCTCTCAATCGATCTTGAAACGGATCTGCTCTGTCTCATGGCCGGGCATGGTGAGGTTCACGACGACGGTCGTGCCCTTTCCGGCATCGAAGCCACCGGTGCCTTTGAGGCCGTTCTCGCCGGATGGCGCGAGGGTGACGACCTCGGTCTTTCCGCCCGCCAATACAGTGGCGGACGCCTTGGCGCCGCTGACGTCCTCGACCTTGCCGTCCTCGTGCCTGACGAAAAGCTCGAGGGTGTTGCCCTTTGCTACGAGCTCCAAGTGGTGATGTCCGTTGTGGACGAGGATGCCGCCATGCTTGGCCTCGTGGTCGTGGGCAACTTCGTCCGCCAAGGCGAGAGACGATCCGAGTGCGAGGACCGCAAGGCCAAGGAAAAGCTTCTTCATGATGGTGTGCTCCTTGTTTTGAAGACCGTGATCAAAAGGCTTCGGCGTGAACTGTCTGATCCTGCTCGTCGAGCAGCCGCTCGAGCGGCTTGCGCCCGAACATCAGGAACAGGACCGGGGTGAGGAAGGCGTCGAGGAGAGTGGCCGTGACGAGGCCGCCGAAAATGGTGATCGCCACGGGATGGAGGATTTCCTTTCCGGGCTCGTCCGCACCGATCATGAGGGGCACGAGCGCGATGCCTGCGGCGAGGGCGGTCATCAGCACGGGCGTCAACCGCTCCAGCGTTCCGCGCACGACCATCTCGCGGCCGAAGCGCTCGCCTTCGAACAGAACCAGATTGATGTAGTGGCTGATCTTCAGGATGCCGTTGCGCGTGGCGATGCCGGTCAGGGTGATGAACCCGATGGCGCTCGCAACCGAGAATGGCTGCCCCGCCAACCATAACGCCGCTACGCTTCCGATGAGTGCGAGCGGAACGTTGCCCATGATGATCAACGCGAGCGCCGTCGAGCGGTAGCGCGTGTAGAGCACGACGAAGATGAGGGCGAGCGAGACGAGCGACAGCAGCGCGATGAGGCGGGAGGCTTCCTCCTCCGCCTGGAATTGCCCTTCGAGATTGGTGAAGTAGCCTTGCGGAAGCGGCGCATCCGCCAGCTCCGCGCGGACAGCGGCCACGATGCGGGCCATGTCCGAGCCGTCAGTGTTGGCGAGAACCGCGATGCGGCGCCGGCCGTTCTCCCGCAGGATCTGGTTGGGGCCGTCGGTCTCGATGACTTCGGCAACGCTGGACAGCGGAATGCGGCCGGCCGGGCTCTCGATCAGCATATCGCCGAGCGCGCGGGTCTTGCGATCCTCATCGGAGAGCCGCAGCACGACATCAAAGCGTCTCTGGCGATCTATGATCTCGGAAACGACGCGCCCATTGGACAGCGTCTCCAAAGACTGCGTGATGGTGCTGGGATTGAGGCCGTAGCGCTTGGCCTTCTCGTAATCGATGCGGACCTGAAGCTCCGGAATGCGAACCTGCTTCTCGGTTTGCAAATCCACGATGCCCGGGATGCTGCGGAGGCGCGTTTCGAGGCCCGCGGCGAGACTTCTCAGGGTGTCGTAGTCGTCGCCATAGATCTTGAGCGCGATCTGCGCCCGCACACCCGACAGCATGTGGTCGAGGCGGTGCGCGATTGGCTGCCCGACGGTGATGGACGCCGGCAACACCGTGAGGCGTGCGCGGATGTCCGCGAGCACGGTTTCGCGGCTGCGATCGGATCGTTTGAGGTCGACGTCGAGCTCGCTCGTGTGGACGCCTTCGGCGTGCTCGTCGAGCTCAGCGCGTCCGGTCCTGCGGCCCACAGAGTGAACCTCCGGCACCTCCGCCACGATCTTCTCGGCGAGCCGCCCGATGCGATCGGATTCGGCGAGGCTGACGCCAGGCTGGAGCGTCACGCTGACAAGCACGGTTCCTTCGTTGAAAGACGGGAGGAACGCGCGCGGCAGATAGGCTGCGGCCACGAGCGCGGCCGCAACAGCAATGACCGGCATGCCGACGACAAAAGTGGGACGTTCGAAACACCACACAAGGCCGCGCCGCTGCCACCGCTTCAACACGCGAACGAGCCCGCTCTCGTGCTCCGACAAGTGCTTCATGCGCGGAAGAAGCCAATAGGCGAGGACAGGCGTCACCGTCATGGACACCAGAAGGCTCGCCAGGATCGAGACGATGAAGGCGATGCCGAGCGGCGCGAAGAGACGCCCCTCGATGCCCGACAACGCGAACAGCGGGATGAACACCAGCACGATGATCGCGGTGGCGTAGAGAATGCCTGTGCGGACCTCGATCGAG
Organism: Hyphomicrobium zavarzinii ATCC 27496; assembly: GCF_000383415.1. Taxonomy (GTDB): domain Bacteria; phylum Pseudomonadota; class Alphaproteobacteria; order Rhizobiales; family Hyphomicrobiaceae; genus Hyphomicrobium_C; species Hyphomicrobium_C zavarzinii. The sequence continues at coordinate 174,832 of NZ_KB911257.1, forward strand.
GCCGCGGCGACCACTTCCGCGATGGAGCGCCGGTCGCGTCCGCCCGCTGCACGGTGGAGACCGAGACGGCGGTAGATGTTCTCGACGTCCACAACGGCGTCGTCGACGAGTGCGCCGATGGCGATGGCCAGACCGCCGAGCGTCATGGTGTTGATGGAAAGCCCCATCGCCTGAAACACGATGACGCTGGTGAGCACCGAGAGCGGGATCGCGAGCAGCGAGATGAGCGTGGTCTGCCAATTGAGGAGGAACGCGAACAGCACGACGGCAACCACGACAAGGGCCTCGACCAGCACCTTCTTCACGTTGGCGATGGAAGATTCGATGAAGGTGGCCTGACGGAACTGGATATCGGTGACGCGCACACCTTCCGGCATCACGCGCTGCAACTCGGGCAGAACGCGCTCGATCTCCCGCGTGATCGTCACGGTATCGGCATTGGGCTGCTTCTGAATCGCGAGAATGACGGCAGGCTTCGCGTTGAACCCGGCATCTCCGCGTTTGGTCCGCGCGGCGAAATCCACGCTCGCGACCTGGCTCAAGGTCACGGCCTGCCCGGATCGATAGGTAACGACGAGATTGCGCAGATCCTCGATGCGGGTGGAGCGGCCAATGTTGCGAATGAGGTACTCGCGCGTCTTCTGATCGACGAAGCCTCCGCCGGTGTTGGCGCCGAACGACTTGATGGCGTCCTCGATGGCATCGAAACCGATGTCGAGTCCGGCCATGCGCCGGGGATCGGGAATGATGCGGTACTGGCGCACCTGCCCGCCGATTGGGATGACCTGGGACACTCCCGACACGGTGAGAAGCTGCGGGCGCAGCGTAAAATCGGCAAGCTCGCGCAGCGTCATGGGATCGGCCGTCTCGCTCGACATGGCGATCAGCATGATCTCGCCCATCACGGAGGAGATCGGCCCCATCTGCGCGCCTATGCCCGGCGGAAGCTGCTCGCGAACGAGTTGCAACCGCTCCGCAACCTGCTGGCGGGCGCGATAGATCTCGGTGGACCAATCGAACTCGACGTAGACGATGGAGAGGCCGACGCCGGAGACAGAGCGGACGCGGGTGACGCCCGGCATACCGTTCATGGCAGTCTCGATGGGGAAGGTCACTAGTTGCTCGACCTCTTCCGGGGCGAGGCCTTCCGCTTCCGCCATGAGCGTGACGGTCGGCCTGTTGAGATCCGGAAACACGTCCACCGGCAGACGCGACAGCGTGACGAGGCCATAGATGCTCATCGCAACGGCGGCGACGAGGACGAGAATGCGGTTAGCGAGGCTTCCGCGAACGATTGCGTTGAACATTCACGCCCCCACTATCGGATCTGATTGATCAGCTCGGCGCCCTGGACGACGACACGGTCGCCTTTGGCCAAGCCGTCAGTGACCAGGACGCTGCCTCCATCGAGCGGAGACGTGCGCACCGCACGCGGCTCGAAGGTTTCCGGCGCCATCTTGATCCACACCTGCGGGAGACCGTTCGTGGAACGCACGACCGCGCCATCCGGCACGATGATGCCTTCGACGGGTGTGCCCTTCTGAACCAGCACCCTCACGGTGGCTCCGATCGCGAGAGACGCGTGCGGATCCTCAACACGAAACAACATGGGCAGCGACTGCTGGCGCAGCGTCGGCGCGCGGCCGATGTAGGTGAGGGGGATGGCGTGACCTTGCCCATCGATGGCAGTCGCGGACGAGACGGCGCCGTCGTCCGCACCCATCATGCCGATCGCCTCGATCCACAGACGCTTGGGGTCGACGATCTCGAACAGTGTGTCGCGTGCGCCGACGACCTGGCCCGCGCGCACGTTGGCAACGGAGATGATGCCGGAGACCGGCGCCTTGAGCTCCAGCCGCTCGGCCGCCTTCGGTTCCAGAACGCGCTTCTGCTCGCGCAGCGACTCGATCTCGGTCTTTGTGTCGTCGATCTCACGCTGGGGGATGTAGTCGCCGGAAATGCGGGTGAGGCGCGCGAGCTTCTGTTCGGCGATCCGCAGCTTACCTTCGACCTCGGCGGTGAGCTGTTGCAGCGATCCGCGGTCGAAGACCGGCATGGCGGGCGCGAGCAGCGCGAGCACGTCGCCTGCGGCCACCTTCTCGCCGACGAACGAGATGCCGCCACCGGCCAGCTCAATCTGCCCCTCCATCGGAGCCTGCACGCGCCCTTCGTAGGCGGGATCGACGATGACGGTGCCGACAAGCTCGCTTCCCGGCTGGGCCTTGTCGGTTGCAGCCGGGGCCGTTCTTACCTTGAGAAGACGTTGCGTGGGCTTCGGCAGAAAGACCTCGCCCGTTGGAAGCTTGCCGGGGGTATTTCCGGCCGCCTGCACTGGCGCACCGTCTCCGCCGTGATCGTGACCTTCGTGCGCCCAGCCGCGCGAGGGCACGGAGGCGGCAAGTACAAGTGCCACAAGCACGATCTCGGCGGCCTGGCGCAAATGCCTCGCCAGCGGGGCTTCGGGCGTTGCAGGCTCGGGAGTTGCGGCGACGCGCGGCGTATCATCGGGCGGAAGGCGTAGCGGGCGGAAGGCAAATGCGAGGAAGAAGCCGCCGAGGCCGATCGCAACGGCGAACATCCAGAACTCCGGCCGCTGCAGTACGCTGCTCCAGGAGAACGGCTGGGCTGGCGGCTCCACGGCGGCCTCCGCCACCACGAGACGGCCCGCGAGCAGATCGGCAATCCCTTCAGCCATCACCGTGAAAGTGAGCGCGTTCGCGCCGGGCTCGTGCAGCCAATCGGCTTCGATCTCGTAGACGCCGTCGCCCAGTGCCTTCGCTTTCGCCGACGGAATGCCCTCTCCGTTCAGCTCGATCGTGGCGCCATCCACGGGCTCGTTGGTCGCGATGCGGTCGAGATAGATCGTGAGCGTGTGGTCTTTCGCGACGGCCACCAGCTCGACATCGGAGCCTTCGCTCACGAGCCGAGGAATAGCGGCTGCGGAGGGCGCCTCCGCGCCTTGTCCTCCGTCTCCGTGGTCGTGGCCGGGACCGGCAAACGCGGAGCCGGCAAAAATGAGAACGGAAAAAAGCAGAGCGGCTAGACGAGTCATGCTTCGAGCCTCGAGGACTTGAGGAACGTCGAGCATGCCCGCACCTTGCTGGGGGGTTACGCGCCGGGCGCGGGCATGCTCTTCGCTCAGATCACGGAGCCGGATCCACGCGCTTTGCGTGCGTGGAGACACGCGCAAGCGACGGTCAGACTCCCGAGCGAACTCGACGGGTGCAGGATCGGAGTTTCGATCTGCGCGGACCCGAAATACGGGCTTCCAGCCACAGAGAAACTACGGAAACGGCGCCAATCGGCTGCTGGTCACGAAGCCTCGCAATCCGCAAAGCTGCGGATCAGGAGGCCGGATCAGGCCGTGGCGCGGGGTGGGCGGAAAAGGGGATAGGAGTGTTGTCCGAGCGGCAGGTATGCGCCAGTGTCGAACTTAAGGACGCGGGACTGAAGGCTGAGCTTCAGGCCGCATTCGCCGGTAGGCACGGCCAACGACCCGCAGCAGCTCGCATGAACGTGCGTGCAGACGTGGTTGACGTGCGAAGGCTCATCACAATCCGCGTCCGTGCAGGATTGGGCGTGGCCGTCGTGAGCATGAAGATCCTGACCACCCAGGTCATGGCCATGATGCTGCATGGCCAGCGTGTCGTGAGCGCTTATGGCGAAAGCCGATTTGCTCACCAAATAGCCGTTAAGGCTGCTGGCGAAAACGGCCACAGCAACCATGACAATTCGCAGGAACTGGCGCGTCATACGGCTCATAACCTTAGGAAAGCCGGAAGATTCGAGATCGGTCAAGCCCAAACCTGGCACGTCTTCGTCGCATACGGGCTCGCGTGATCTCAACTCAACATCGCGATCATGGCCGGGCTCACAATCGTCGGCGACAACTGTGACCGAAACGAGATCGGCGTGGAGACTAGGCTTACGGCGCCACCAGTCGAGTGACGTTTGCCTGACGAAGCCCCTATTCGCCGCTCAGAATTTCGCGTGTGATCTCCCGGAGCACCGGAAGCGGGTGATGGCTGAGAGCTTCGACCACCTCAAGACGATAGGGCTCCGGCGCGTGTGCGTAAGACGTTCGCAACCAGCGGAGTCCGTCGTCGATCCGACCGGCCGTGACCAAATGGCATCCATAGTGAAACTGGCCCCGCACGCAGCCGCCTTCAGCGGCCCACCTGAACCAGAGCGCCGCTGAGCGCGCCTTCTTCGCAGCGTCGCCCTGGCTCGCCTGCGCGGAGGCGCGCCAGCATCCCAGCATGTTCATGGCTTTTGCATTGCCACGGCGGGCCGCACGCACGAACAGCGTGAGCGCGGAGGCGATGTCGCGGGGCACGCCGCGACCTTCGGCGAGCAGGCAGCCGAGATTGAAGGCGGCCCAGGCGTGATCCTTGCCGGCGGCTTGGCGGAACCAGCGGGCGGCTTCCGCAAAATCCTGCGCGACACCCCAGCCGCGCTCATAGCAGCGGCCGACCATGTTGAGCGCTTCCGCGTCGCCGCTGCGCGCCGCGCGCTCGAACCAGAGAAGCGCGGCAGCGGGGTCGGGCTCCACACCGTGGCCTTCGAGCAGCCTGTGACCCCAGCCGATCTGAGCATCGACGCAGCCTGCCACCGCGCAGTCGCGCACCTCCTCGGGCGGAAGCTCATGGCTCTGCTGCGGAGCCTCGCCTCCCACGACGCGGACGTAGAGCGTCTCGTACTTTGAGCCTTCGGCGACGGCTAGCGAGAAACCTTTCTGGATGCGGGCGTCCGAGCTCATGGCCGCACCTGGCCAGCGACAAGCTCACTGCGTCTCGCCATTGCGGACAAGCTGCACGCGCTTTCGTCGTTCATAATGATAGGAACATGCCTCAAAATTCGCGGCCCTGCGACGAAGGTCGGAAATATGACTTACAGCATCAAGATATAAGTCCGCTTTCCCTATAAGTACATCCGTATTGCTCCAAGCACGCGCAATGCGCGCGAGCTAGCGGATATTGAACTGGATGGGCAGCGACAGGCTCAAAGCCGCAGTCGACGACTGCTCGGGTGGTGCGGGAAGCGGATCGGCACGCTCGAGCATCGCGAGCGCTTCCTCATCGAGAAGCGGAGAGCCCGAGCCTTTCAGAATGCGCCGGTCGGTGATGTGCCCGGTGTGGTCGATCGAGAAGCTCACCGTGACCACGCCCTGCACCCGGCGATTGCGCGCCTCTCCGGGATAGCGCTTGTGCTTGCTCAGATGCAGATGAAGCGCCCGCTGCCAGGACAGCTGGGCCTGGTTGGGCTTGTTGGAGGAGCCCTGATGGGGCGCCGCGGCCTTCGGCCCTTCCGCGGCCTCGATCTTCGGCGGCGCGGCGGCCTGAGAGGCGGCGACGGCCTGAGCCTGCACCATCTCTTGAGGCTTCTTGTCCTCCTTGACCTCTTCTTCCTCGACCGGCTTCACCTTTTCGAGCGCGACCTCGGGCTCGCGTACGAGCGGGGCTTCCTGAAGCTCGGGAATTTCCTCCTCGGGCTTGACGTCTTTCACCTCCTCTACCGGAGGCGTCGGCACGGAATCCTCGGCGGGCATTCCCAGCGCCAGATCCTGATGCTGATCGCGCGGCGCAACCGGCATGGGCGCAAGCTCAAGCATGAGCGCGCCTTGCGGCTCCTCGTCGGCCTCCTGCTCAGGCCATTCCCACAATGCCGCCATCGCCCCGCCGACGTGGAGCGCCACGATCAACATCCCAGCGCCGATCCAACGGCGCCAACGCCGCCCGGCTGGCTCCAGGATATCGATCGCCGAGATCGTCATGGGGTGCTGACTGCTCCTCCGGCCGGCGGCGCAGGAACGGGAGCGGGCGCCTCCTCGAGGCCGACCATCGCGACCTTGAGATAGCCTGCGGCGCGGAGCAGGTTCATGACGCGCATGACCTCTCCGTAGGGCACCGTCTTGTCCGCCCTCAGAAACACGCGCTGCTCGCGATCGCTGCTCGTTGCGCTGTCGAGCGCGCCGGCGAGCTGCGTGCTGGCGATCGTGTCGTTGCCGAGAGCCAGTGACAGGTCGGATTTGACTGTCAGGAACAGCGGCTTGTTGGGCCGAGGTTGCGGCTTGGCGCTCGCGACCGGCAGATCAACGGGCACATCGACGGTGGAGAGCGGCGCCGCCACCATGAAGATGATCAGCAGCACCAGCATCACGTCGATGAACGGCGTGACGTTGATTTCGTGATTTTCGGCCAAGTCGCCGCTGCCGTCGTCAAGACGTCCAGCCATGTCTTACCCTCACTCCCCGATCATTCCGCAGCGCGGGCAGGTCCCACTTTGTAGCCGCGATCGAGATCGCGCGAAACGAGACGCATGACCTCAGCCGAAGCCTCGGCGATGATCGCTCTGTAGCCGGCGATCGACCGCGCGAACTGGTTGTAGATGATGACGGCCGGGATGGCGGCGACGAGGCCGATGGCCGTTGCGAGAAGCGCCTCCGCGATGCCGGGCGCGACGATCGCAAGGTTGGTCGTCTGCGCTTCGGAAATGCCGATGAAGCTGTTCATGATGCCCCAGACGGTGCCGAACAGGCCGACGAACGGCGAGGTGGAGCCGATGGTGGCTAGGACGCCCGTTCCCCTGTTCATGTCGCGCCCGGCCGCAGCGGCCAATCCGTCGAGACGGGAGGATACGCGCTCCTTGATGCCGGCCTTGTCGGACACATCGGCCGAGAGCCGCAATTCGATGGCGGCGAGATCGATCAGCCCGGACACGATGCCTTTCCGGCCGCCCAGGCGCTGAGCAGCTTCCGCGAGGCTGTGGGAGGCGTTGATCTCGGAGAATGCCTGAATGAGGCGCCGCTTCGCCCAAGTCAGCTCGATGGACTTGGCGAGCCACACCGTCCACGTCACGACGGAGGCGAAGGCGAGGCCGATCATCACCGCTTTGACGACGATGTCGGCCGACATGAACATGTTCCAGGGCGAGAGGTCGCGCGGCAGATGCGCCGCATCGGTCGACTTCGCGACCGGCGCTGCGCCGGGGGCTGCCGCGTCCGCTCCATGATCGGCGTGCGCGGGCTGAAGCGCCTCCGGCTGGCCCGGCTCCGGCGCAGCGAGGGGCGTTGCGGGCGGCACATCGGCTGGCGCGGGCGCGGCGGGCGCCGCAGCCGGTGTCGCATCGGCGGGAGCGGAAGCAGATGAAGGTGCGGCCTCCACGGCGGGTGGCGTCGGCTGCGCTTCAGCGGGTGCCGCAGCCGGAGCCGCTGGAGCAGGAGCCTCGCTCGCCGCTGCGGGCGGCTGCGTGGCCGCGCCCTGTTCCTGGGCCGGGGCAGGCGCAAGCTCCTGAGCACTCAGGGGCGGGGCAACGGCGGATGCGATCAGAGCGACCACTGACAGAAGGCGGACGGTCTGGACTGCGCGATGGCGCCAAGCCGGCATTACGGTGGAATACATCATCATGATTTCAGCGAACCCGCTCTTGCGCGTCTCTTGCGACGATCGATTTCCGGGACATAGATTAAACTATACTAGGCTCGTCAATAATAAGTCGCAACGGCACACACAACAGCCGCTCCCGAGGCGTGCGCAATAGTGTCGCGTGCCCCTCCTTACAGGGCCGATGGACCGTTTTCGAGGGAGGATTATCCGTCACACGGCGGAAGTCTTTGCCAGATCTCAAGTGACCATGCCGCCAAGTGCTGGGCCGCCAAGTGCTGGCCCTCACATCGGCGGACGTCTGGACGGGGCGCAACCCGCCTCCCATTATGGTCGGCACGCTCCGTCACAACAAATTGTCCTGAAACGGATTTTGTTCGTTGCTCGCGGGTTTCCGGCGAGGTCCGCTACCCGCTTACACCGGGAACCTTCCTGCCCGTTAGGTATTCGACACTGAGACGGCAGGTCGCACGCCGTCCAGAGCACGCCGTCGAGACCTGAGCCGAACAACGCATGACCGTGTTTTCCGACTGGCCCCAGAACAGACTCCTCTTGGCATTGCCGAGCCGCATTCGCGGACAGATTCTCCCGAGCCTCGAGCCGATCAAGTGCGAGCGCGAGCAGGTGCTGCTGGATGCGGATTGCATGCTCGACCACGTCTACTTTCCTGATAGCGGCGTGATCTCGGTGGTAGCGGTCTATCCGGACGGCGCGATCATCGAAATGGCCACCATCGGCCGGGAAGGCGCGACCGGATTCCAGGCCGTGTTCGGAGCCAAGACATCCTCTGCGCGGCTTCTCGTCCAGCTTCCGGGCACGGCCGCAAAAATGCCTCGCGCGGCGTTTCTGCATTCCATGGAGACCATCCCCGCCTTCCGCAGTCTGATGCAGTGCCACGTGCACGCCTTCCTCGAGCAGGTGATGATCTCCGCTGGCTGCAACGGCACGCACAATCTCACGCAACGGCTGGCGCGCTGGCTGCTGATGATGCGGGACCGGGCTGACGACGACACCATGCTGCTGACGCAGGATCTGCTGGCGGAAATGCTCGGCGTGCAGCGCCCCTCGATCACAAATTGCATTCACACGCTGCAACGCGCGAAGCTGATCGACTGCGGACGCAAGCGGATCACCATCCTCGACCGGAACGGGCTCATTCGCGCCTCCTGCGAATGCTATGCGCTCACGCGCGCGCGCATTGCCCAGCATCTGCCAAAAACTTATCCGAATTAGGGCTGTTCGGTCATTTACATGACCGACACGGGAGGCGGGTTTCGGTCAGATACCCGACGCAACCTCTTTGCCTGCGCCAGCTCCATCCGCGAAAGCACGACCATGCCCATCCGCAAACTGATCGACAGCGCCTCTTTCGCACCGGAAACGCTCGACGTGATCTATCGCGCGTTCGATCTGGCCTGGGCCGAGGTTGCACCGCGGTTCGGCAACGATCCGACTGCAATCGAGTTCGCGCGCAATCGTCTTGCTCAGATCGTGCTGGCGCAGTCGCCCCCCGAGCCCACAGATCCACTGCCGATCAAGACCGCCGCCGTCGCGGCTTTCGTCTCGGCCCTTCCGTAGAAGACCTAGACGGCGCTCGCGGCCGTTCGACGCCTCCCCCTCTTCGGTCTCACGCAGGATCGACGCGTCCGCTGCGGCCCCGCGCGTGGAAAGACATTTCAAACAGCGCCTTTGCCACCGGCGGCTCGCACGCAGTGTTGCGCGCGTTCGGCGCTTTACGTTGGTAGCCGGGTGCCTTGCCGAGGCGATATGTTGAGGCTAGAAGTAGGGAAAGATTGGACATACCAGATAATTTCGTTCCTTTGAGGGGTCTCCGGGCTTGCATACAACCTATTCGGTGCTTCTGGGCCAACCCATATCCGCTGTCTCTCCGCGCTCCTTGCGGCCTCGCTCCGTGGCGCAGCTTTTCGCGGTGACGGCGCTGATCTCTTACGGCGCGTTCGCCCTCGCCCCGGCGCACGCTCAGGATGCGGCCCCGCCCGCGCCGGCCGCTTCCACGGCGCCCGAGGGCGCGCCGCCCGTCCCTGCTCCGACCTCCGAAGCATCTCCTACCGCAGCGGCCCCTGCGGCGGACGCACCGCCGGCGCCGACGGCCACTCCGGAGCCGGCAGCCGCATCTCCGCAAGCTCCGGCGTCTGTTGAAGCGCCTGCATCCGCTGAAGCTCCGGCTGGGGCCGCCGCCGTGCCCGCGCCTCAGACGCCTTCGACCACCACGCCGGAGACGGCCGCGCCCTCACCGGCCGCCGCGCCGGAGAGCACCCCGCCGACGACCGAAGCTCGCGAGACTGCTGCCGGAGAGGCATCGCCCGCCGCCGCGCCCTCGCCGCAGTTCCCCTCGTCGGCTCTCCCCCACGACCTCTCGCCGTGGGGCATGTTCATGGCGGCGGACATCGTCGTCAAAGCGGTGATGATTGGCCTCGCCTTCGCATGTTTCGTGACGTGGACGGTGTGGCTTGCCAAGACGATCGAGATTTGGGCGGCAAAGGCCAAGCTCCGCCGGGCCATCGCCCACATCGGCCAAGCCGCGAGCCTCGGCGACGCCGCTCAGGCGTTTGCCAAGATCGGCGGCGCGGGCAGCGTTCTCGTCCGCGAGGCGGTCGAAGAGGTGGAGCGCTCCTCGCGGGTGCTCGATCAGATCGACGGCCATGGCGTCAAAGAGCGTGTGACATCACGTTTGTCGCGCGTGGAAGCCGCCGCGCATCGGCGCATGACGCTCGGCACCGGCGTGCTCGCTACCATCGGCTCCACCGCACCCTTCGTCGGCCTGTTCGGCACCGTCTGGGGCATCATGAACAGCTTCATCGGCATCTCGAAGTCGCAGACCACCAACCTCGCGATCGTCGCGCCGGGTATCGCCGAAGCGCTTCTCGCAACGGCCATCGGCCTCGTCGCGGCGATCCCGGCCGTCATCATCTATAACGTGTTCGCTCGCTCGCTCGCCGGCTACAAGCTGCTGCTCCAGGATGCCTCCGCAGGCGTGGAGCGGCTGGTCAGCCACGAGCTCGATCAGCGCAAGCTCTGGAAAACATCAAAGCCTGGAAAGACGGCGACGGCGGCGGAATAGGCTCGGTCGCGAGCCTACGTTCCCGCGTCCGATGTCTCGTTCCCTGGATCGCGCTTCTCGCGCCCGCGCCCGAAAGCGTTTTTGGAGACTCCCATGGCCGGCAGCCTGAACTCGCGTAGCGACAGTGACGATCTCGACGAGAACCACGAGATCAACGTCACGCCGTTCATCGATGTGATGCTGGTGCTGCTGATCATCTTCATGGTGGCGGCGCCGCTCTCGACGGTGGATGTTGCGGTGGATCTGCCAGCCTCCAACGCGCAACCCCAGCCCCGTCCCGCCGAGCCGATCTTCCTCACCGTAAAAAGCGATCTCACGCTCGCCTTCGGCAACGACACAGTGGGGCGCGATCAGCTCAAAGCCCGGCTCGACGAGAAGACGCACGGCAACACCGACGAGCGGGTGTTCGTGCGCGCGGACAAGTCGGTCGACTACGGCGATCTCATGGAAGTTCTCAATCTGCTGCGCACGACCGGCTATCTGAAAATCGGCCTCGTGGGGCTCGAGACGCTTCCTCCTGCGGGAGGTGTGGCTCCTGCGGGAGGTGTGGCTCCTCCGGGAGGCGTGGCTCCGGCCTCAGCGCCGCAGACGCCCTCTTCCGCGGCAGGAGGCCAATAGTCGTGTCCTCCGCCCGGTGGCTCCATCCGCAACGTGACGGCGAGTCGCTTCTGACATCGGCTTCCCGGTGGGCAGGGGCGGCACTCTGCGTTGCGGCCGTTCAGGGCGGATTGGTGTGGGCGGCGCTCAACTGGCCGCAGCCCACCGAAAGCGCGGGTGAGCCTGCGGGCGCCATCATGATCGAGATCGCGCCGGTTCCGATCGCGCCCGACGTGCCGGCGCAAGAAGTGGCCGTAGGCCCGGAGCAGGCGCAGTCCGAGGAAAGCCAAGCGAACAAATCCGAGGAAAAGCCGGAGGAGGAAGTCGAGCCGGAGCCCGAGCCGCCCAAACCTCAACCGGAGCCCATCGAAACGCCGAAAGTCGAGGAGCAACCGAAGGCCGAAGCGATCCTGCCGCAGCAGGTGGAGCAGCCGCCCGAGGAGAAGAAGCCGGACCCCGAGATCAAAGAGCCGGTCAAGGAAAAGAAGAGGATGCGCCGTCCGCCGCGCCAGCAGTCGGTCGCCTCGCAGGCTGCCGCACCGAAGCCGGTCGACAAGGCAGAGCGCGGCAAGACCAACGCAGCGCCTCGCGCCGGTACCTCGTCGTCGATGTCTGCTGCGACGTGGCGCGGGCGGCTCGTCGCCCATCTCAATCGCCACAAGCGCCATCCGGGCGGCAGTGCACGCGGCGTGTCCGCGATCACGTTCACGATCAGCCGCTCCGGAAACGTGACGGCGGTCAGCCTCGCGCGCTCGTCGGGCAATGCCGCTCTCGATCAGGCTGCGCTGTCTCTCGCACGGCGCGCGAGCCCGGTTCCGGCTCCGCCGGACAGTGTGCCGGGCGGCTCGATCACCATCTCGGTTCCCGTGCGTTTCACACGTTAGCCTGCTTCGCTTGAATTCGCTCTCCAGGCCGTCGGCCAGAGCACATCCCGGTTGATGTCCGCGAGCGTGGCGCACCCGGTCAGCGCCATGGCGGCCTCGAATTCCGCCCGCAGGATGGTCATCAGATGTGCGACGCCGACAGGCCCCGCCACGGCCAGTGCATGCATGACCGGCTGGCCCACCATCACCGCGCTCGCACCAAGCGCTAATGCCTTCAGCGCATCCGTTCCGCGCCGAATGCCTCCATCGAGGAGCAGGGGAACGCGGCCCTTCACACGCTCCGAAACAGCCTCCAGCGCATGGAGGCTCGCGGGCAGCGTATCGAGAGAGCGCCCGCCGTGGTTCGAAACCACGATGCCGTTCACGCCCGCTTCAATCGCGCGCTCGGCATCGGCGGGCGATACGATGCCCTTGAGAAGCAAGGGCAGCGCCGTCTCGCGGCGCAGCCAAGCGATATCGGCCCAGGTGGGGGCGCCGTCGAGCAGCCCCTTGAACACCGGGCTTTCGCCTGGACCTGCGCGGGAGGCCGGTTGCGGCAGGCCCTCGATATTCACCGGACGAACGTGAGGCGGCAGGCGAAAGCCCGCGCGCTGCTCATCGTTGCGCACGCCATTCACCGGCGCATCCACCGTGACCATGAGTGCGCGGTAGCCAGCCGCTTCGGCCCGGCGCACCAAGGCGAGCGTGTCTTCGCGACTTGCCTGCATGTAAAGCTGGAACCACAGGGTCGTGCCGGATTCCTTCGCGATCTCTTCGAGAGACGTGCCCGCAAGCGTGCTGACCGTCATCCATGCCGACGCGGCCGAGGCGCCGAGCGCGGCGGCAAGCTCACCTTCGGGATGCACAAGCTTCTGATGGGCGACGGGCGCGAGAAGGATCGGATAGGGAAGCGGTGCGCCGAACAGCGTGCTCTGGGTCGACGCCGCCCTCATGTCTGCGAGAACGCGGCCAACGAGCCTTCGCGTATCGAAGGCCTCGCGGTTCCAACGCTGCGTCAGGCCGTCGGCTCCCGCGCCAGCGACGTAGGCCCACACGTCGGCGGGCAGGCGTGCGCGGGCGTGGCGCTCGTAGTCGGCAGCCGACACGCAATCGGCGGGGACGGGGCTGGTCGCGCCGCCAGTCACGCGGCACGCCCACTTTGCGCTTCGATACCGGAGAGCATCCTCATGTCTCCGACCACTGGCGGATGAGATTGTGGTAGTGCGCCGTCAGGCCGACCACCGCAGGGTCGTCATCCGGCAGCCGCTCCCGAATGCTCATGATGGACATGTCCAGATCGTAGAGCATGTGCCGCTTCCAGTCGTCCTTCACCATCGATTGCGTCCAGAAGAACGCGCCCCAGCGGCTGCCGCGCGTGACAGGTGTGACGCTGTGCATGCTGGTGGCGGGATAGACGACCATGTGACCGGCGGGCAGCTTCACGGAGTGGACGCCGTAGGTGTCGTGCACCACCAGCTCGCCGCCGTCGTAGTCTTCCGGCGGGGTGAGGAACAGGGTCGAGGACACATCCGTGCGCAAACGCTGGCCGGAGCCTGGCAGTGCGCGGATGGAGCCATCCACATGGGCACCGAATGTCATGCCCACGTCGTAGCGGTTGAACATCGGCGGGAGCACGCGAAGCGGCAAGGTGGCCGTGGTGAAGCGCGGATTGGCCGAAAGCGCGCGCAGGATGATCTGTCCCAGCTCCTGGGCCGCCGGCGACTCCAGGGGGACTTGAAGGTTGTGCTTCACCTTCGCGGCCTGATCTCCGGCCGTGGTCCGCCCATCCACCCACGACGTCGTCTCCAGCACCCGGCGAATGTGCGCCAGCTCATCGGGGCTCAGGACATCCGGAATGGTGACGAGCATGCTGACGGTCTCCTGAAGGCGTCTCAAACGCAGATTGCCGGGCAAGCCCGGCAATCGCACGATCGGTGATTTCCAGGCGGGCAACGCGCCCGGCTGATTGATCCCGGCTTTAGAAGTCGATGCTCGTGCTCAGCCAGAATGTGCGGGGCGGACCGAGAGTGGCACGGCGAGCGCCCCAGTTCATCGATTGAGCGTACGTCTCGTCGAACACGTTGTCGACGTTGAAGCGCAGCTCGACGTTCTCCGTCAGATCATAGGACGTCATGAAGTTGACGAGGAAGTAGTCGGGCAGCTTGCCCTTGATGCCGTTCGGGATGATGCGCTCGGCATCGTCCGGACGGCCGGCCCACGACTCGCCGACGTACTGCACGCCACCGCCGATGGTGAAGGCGTCCGTTACATCATAAGTGGTCCAGAGGGTTGCGGTGACGTTCGGCGTGAAGGCAAGCTCGTCGCCGTTGGTCCTGAGATAAGGACCATAGTCGGCCGGGTTTGCCCGCCGGCGCACATCGTCGAGGTAAGCGCTGTGCTTACGCTCGGTATCGATGAAGGCCGCGCCGCCGAACACCTTCCACTGATCCGTCAGATTGCCGGCAATGCCGAGCTCGAGACCCTGAGCGATCTGCTCGCCGTAGCCCTTCAGCGTCGTCACGGTCTCTCCGGGATCGCGCCCGGTGATCGCGACGTTGTGCTTCTCCGTGCGGAAGAGGGCCGCCGTCGTGGTCAGAGCCCCGCCGAACCAATCCCACTTGGTGCCGATCTCATAGTTATGCATCTCGACCGGCTTCGCCCCGTCCCTGAGGTTGGGGAAGCTGTTGTCGCCGCCGCGGGAAATGTCCGAGGTGGACAGGTAGGAGCCGGGCGGCAGATGAGAGATGCCGAACGCACCGTAGAAGCTGCCGTTCTCAACCGGCTTGTAGACGAGACCAATGCGTCCGCCGAGGGTCGATTCCGAGTCCGAGAAGTTGTCGCCGATGCTGCCGCCCGTGTCGGTGATGTCGACCTGATAGTGCTCCGCCCGCAGGCCGCCGGTGATCTGCCACTGGCGGTTCAACTCGATGGTATCGAAGGCGTAGGCAGCAATGGTGTCGATCTCAATGTCGCTCTTCTCGGTGAAGCGGAACAGGCTCTGCTTCACGCGATCCGGATTGGGATCGTAGAGCGGGGTAGATCCGGGAGCTGGCAACGCGGCCGGCGTATTGCCTCCGCGCGATTCCTCGCGCGTGATCTCGATGCCCGTCGAGACCGTGTGACGCCAGGAGCCCGTGCTGAAGCGGGTGGCGACATTGGTCTGGTTGGTGATGCTGGTGTTGTAACGGTCGTAAAGCTGCGTGGCCGTCGCGACGAGCGGGTTCGTGCCGCCGGGGAGTGTCGTGCTCTCCGGAGGATTCGGATGCGTGTACCGGGACTGGCGGTCCACCTCGGCCCAGCGCGTCTGATTGGTGACGGTGGTGTTGTCCGAGACGTCGTATTCGAAACGCGCCGTCACCGCATTGGTGCTCACGTCGTCAAAGTCGCTTCTGAGGCCATAGAACGCGTCGCGCGGAGCGTTCTTGTAGCGCGGGTTGTAGTAGAGCGTGCCAGGGATCGTCTGGCCGGGAACGCCCCAATCCGGACGATCGTCGCGCTCCAGGTGCTCGTAGGAAAAGATCGCGCGGAAATCGGTGTTGAGGCCGAAGGCGATGGACGGCGCCAAGCCGTAGGCGTTGTTCTCGGCCATCTCGCGGCCTGCGACGCCGCTGTCCTCGATCATGCCGTTCATGCGCACGGCAACGTTGCCCGAGTGCTGGTTGACGTCGATCGTCGCGCGGCGGCGCATCTCGGAATCGTACTGGTCGAAGCCGATGAGAGCCTCGCCTCTGACGAAGTTCTCCTGCTTCGGGGCCTTGGTGATCATGTTGATGTAGCCGCCGGCACCGCCGCGGCCGTTGTCAGACGCCGCGCCCTTCACGACCTCGACCTGCTCGATGTTGAAGGTGTCGCGGGCGTAGCTGCCGGAATCGCGCGCGCCGTCGATGAAGATGTTGGCGCTGCTGTCGAAGCCGCGAAGCTGGAAGTTGGTGGGCGAGGTGCCGAAGCCGTTCTCGCCTGCATTGAAGCTGATGCCCGGGGTGCTTCTCAGCGCCTCCGTCAGGTTTCTCGCGTTGGTCTGCTCGATGACCGTTCCGGAGATCACGGTGACGGTCTGCGGCATGTTGAGGAGCGGCGCCGTCATCTTCGGCGACGTGGAGAAGTCGGCCTTGAAGCTGCCGGGCGCCACGGGGCCGGCCTGGCCGGGGAGCGGCGGGGACGGAGGGGGAGTGGGCGCCGCCTGGGGGGCCGGGCCGCCGGCATCCTGGTTCGAGTTGGCGTTATTGTTGCCGCCGCCACCGCCCACGGTGATTTCTTCGAGGGGCACGTTGGTGCTCTGGGCGTAGGCGGACGTCGAGAACGCCGCCGAGACCGCCAGCATGGGCAGAAGGCCAAGGGTGGTCTTCATGGCAGCCGGTACGGAGATCTCGTTCCGGTCTGACGTTTCGCCTGGAAAATCGCCACCCACGGTCTTGGCGCAAGTCATTACGCATTCCCCCTAAGTAATTACGATCGCTTGAAAAACGAACGTGATGCTTCTGTCGCCCTGGCTAAAGCCCGGCATCGCCGCTGAGCGGCAAGACAAGGGGAACGTGCGGAATCTATACCTCTGATGTCAACTATAAGGGGGTCGCAGTCCGCCCTTTCGCCGCGGAACTGCCACATTTTTGTAACCTTCAGTAATAATACGGATACCCGCTGCGGCCGCTGCGACGTTAGTCCGGCTATATCTCTGATTTTATTGATAATATAGCGACTGCCACTAAGCGCCCTCGCTAATACCCTCATGGATCCTGCGGGCCAGCCAACGGGCGGGGAACACACTGAACAGGGATCCGAAAAGGCCGGCCGCTACGAGGCCCGGCACCCCATAGGGCGCCATTGCGGGAATTGCGATCGCGATAAACGCGCCGTTGATGGCGAAGGCTGGCGCCATCAGCGCGAGGCAAAAAAGGCGGAGCCCTAGCGGGATGTCGCTGGTGCGTGCGGGGGGATGCACTTTCTCCATGATCACCCCTTCGATCCGAACGTGTAGAGGGCGAAGCTCAGGAGCAGAAACCCGCCGATGGCGAGCCCGAATGCGTTCATCCAGAAGTGTGAGCCCGCGAGACCGAGATAGCGGCCGAGGATCACGCGCGCCTTGAGCCCAGCCAGCAGCAGCACGCCCCCGGCGACGATGGCGCGTCCCGCTCCCTCTGGATGCATCGTCGTGAGCGCGGCGGTCGCCGCGCTCAACACCAGCAGCGCGACCCAGGCTTCGACGAGATAGCGCGCAGGCATGGTGTCACCTCAACACGTAGATGATCGGAAACAGCAGCACCCACACGAGATCGACCATGTGCCAGAAGGCGACGGCTGCTTCCATGTTGCGCACGCTGTCAGCCCAAGCGACCAGCGCGAGGACGACTATGCCGGCTACGACGTGAAGCGCGTGGAACCCCGTGATCAGGTAGTAGAACGTGAAGAACTGGCTGGTCTCGATGCCGATGCCGAGGGATGCCTTGCTCGCATACTCGAAGCCCTTCACTATCAGGAAAACGATGCCGAGCGCACCCGCCGCGCCGAGCCAGAGGCGCGCCTTGCGTCTCTCCTCCCGCTCACGCGAGCGGACAGCGACAGCCGCGCAGAATCCGCTGGTGACGAGCACGAGTGTGTTGATGGCGCCCGCCGTCTGATCCAGCATGGCCTGATCGGCGGCGTATTTCACGGGATCGATCGCGCGCACCGCGAGGCATACGATGAGAGCTGCGCCGAACACGAGCAGCTCGCTCGCGATCAGCACCCACATCATCAGCTCTCCGGGAAGCTCCGAGAGGATGTCGCGCTCGCCTTCGGCGGGCCGTATCTCGAGATCGTCCCTCATCCGCTGACCAGATGGCGATAGAGCTGAGGAAGTGCGGCCGTGAGCTTCTCGGGATCGGGAATGACGACATACCCGCCCTTTCCGAAAATCCGGCTGAAGGTCGCCTGTGATTTGCTGTCGATGGTGACGCCGAACACGGTCTGGCCTTGGCGGCGCGCCTCCCTGACCGCCATGTGCGTATCCTCAATGCCGTGGCGTCCTTCGTAGTGGTCGAGATCGTTGGGCTTGCCGTCCGTCAGCACGAGCAGCAGGCGGCGTTGGCGCGGACGCTTGGCCAGTTGGTGCGAGACATGGCGAATGGCGGCGCCAAGGCGCGTGTAATGACCGGGGCGCAATCCCGCGATGCGGGCCTCGACCTGAGGTCCCATCGCATCATCGAAGCTCTTGCATGTCTGGACGAAGACGCGGTCCCGTCTCAGGGACGAGAACGCATCGATGGACGTTTCGTCGCCGCAGGAGTCGAGGCCCCAGGCGAGAGCGATCAGAGCCTCGCGCTCGATGTCGATGACCTGGCGGCCCGCCACGTAGCTCTCAGTCGAACGCGATGCGTCGAGCAGGATGGAGACGGCGAGATCGCGCTCCTGCGTGCGGCTCGCGACATAGACGCGGTCCGAGTGCTCGCCGGTCGCCGCAAGCTCGACGCGAGCCTCGATCGCCGCCTCGATGTCGATGTCGTGGCCTTCGATCTGGCGGGTGAGCTGAACACGCTTCGGCCGCAGCGCCTCAAACTGGCGGCGGACGTTGCGGATGCGCCGGTGTGTGCGCTCCCCATCCGGTGTTTCGGGAACGAGGGGCGCGGGTGTCGCCGCGCCAGCCAGCACGCGGCAATAGTCCGGCAGATAGGTCTTGGTGCGATGATCCCATTCCGGATAGACGTGCGTGCCCGCAAGCCGTTCGAACTCCGCTTCCTCTGGGGAGAGATCTAGGTGGAGCCGCAACCGCGTGCGGGCACGTTGAGGAACCTGCGTGAGGCTGATTTCGTCCTGGTCGTCGGCGGCTTTCTTGGCGTTGTCCGGGTCGTCGTCATCGACACGGCGATTGAGGTTCAGAAACTCCGCCCACGAGAGGATGGCCTCGAACTTGTGCAGGATAAGGTTGTCTTTACGCGCCGCCTGGTCGGAGTTCTTCCGCGACGCCTTGAACGTGCCCTGCTCGGCGTTGGGAGGTGTCTCGGACTCGCCGTGGCTCTCCTCCTCACGCGCGATCTTGGCGCGCTCGGCGAGGGGATTGAGATCCGGCCAGAGCAGAACCGGCATGAAGGGGCGATAGCCGCGCGGCGCAGAGAACCGTGAGAGATCCTCCGCCTGGCCGCGGACGGCAGCCGAAATGGCGGCGGCAAGCTCGTCTCCGGGAGGCGCAGCGCCAAGCATGTGCCGAATTGTTGCTTCGACGGCCGCCTCGTAGCGCGGCAAGCTCCGCTCGGGCCGCTGCTCGCGGCTCGACAACACGAGGGCCGCGTGCACACGGCGCAGCCCGGGGCAGGCGGCCAGCGTGTCGCGCGTCATGCTTTGCGCGGCCTGAAGCATGCGGATGTCCGCCCGCAACGGATCGGTCTCCGGAACGGGGCGGCGGGCAAATACGACGGCGGCGGCGAGCCAGACATAAAGCGCGATGTTGGCGTCGTGATCCGGGAAGGCCGCAATGCGATCCGGCAGGCGCAACGTCTCGCCGTCGAAGCTCGGCTCGGCCAAACGCTCGGCGCTTTGCCCGAGCGCACGGCGCCACGACAGCCGGTGATGCGACTCCTGAGCCGTTGCCGTCTTGATCTCCACATCGCGAGCCCCGCCAAGGCCCCGGAAGAGAACACCGAGGCGTCCGCGCGTTTCGTCGAGCGTGGCGGCGGCGTGATCGAACGTATCCGGTGCGTCGAGACCGCTGACAAGCGAATGCCACAGCTTCCCGACGCTTTCCTCCGGCTCCCAGGGCTCGAAATCGACGCCGCTCATCTTGCTCCGCTCACCCGTAGACGGCCGTCACGAGATCGTTGAGGCCTTGCTTCACATCCGGGTCGTCGCTCAGCGGCTCGATGAGAGCGGCACGAATGGCCCGCTCGATCGCCATGCCGCCATGAACGAGGCTCGCGCAATAAACGAGCAGGCGCGTCGAGACGCCTTCCTCGAGATCCTGCCCCTTCAAGGCGCGGAGCTTGCCCGCAAGGCGGACCAGCGGCGCGACGCGCTCCTTCGAAAGACCGCTTTCGCTCGCGACAATGTCGATCTCGCGCTGCGGAGCGGGGAAATCGAAGTCGATCGCGAGGAAGCGCTGCCGCGTCGACGGCTTCAGCGTCTTCAGGATGTTCTGATAGCCGGGGTTATAGGACGCGACGAGCATGAACTGCGGGCCGGCTTCCAGCGTCTCTCCCGTCCGCTCGATCGGCAGGATGCGCCGGTCGTCGGTCAAGGGATGGAGGACAACGGCGACGTCCTTTCGCGCTTCCACCACCTCGTCGAGGTAGCATATGGCGCCTTCGCGAACTGCCCGCGTCAAAGGACCGTCCACCCACTCGGTCTCACCGCCCTTGAGCAGAAAGCGGCCGATGAGATCGGCAGCCGAGAGGTCGTCGTGACAGGCGACCGTGTAGAGCGGCCGGCCGAGAACCGCGGCCATATGGGCCACGAACCGCGTCTTGCCGCATCCGGTCGGTCCCTTGAGCAAGAGCGGCATCCGGTTGCGGTAGGCCGCCCGGAACACGTCGCACTCGTCTCCGTTGGGGAGGTAGAAGGGGGCAGATGCCCCCTCCGAGAGTTGAATGGCCGCCATGCTTCTACTCCGCTGGGTTCAACGCGGTGGTCCGGCCGGCCGAGATGATCTCACGGCGCGGCACGAGTGTAGCGAAGACGAAGAGGAGCGCGCCGATCACGACCGCGACGCCCGCCCCGAAGCGCATGTAGTAGAAGAGCGCGAGCTGGTCCTGAACCTCCATGTAGTACTGGCCCAAGACCCGCTGCAGGTGCGTCTGGATCGTGCCTGCGAACGTCAGCACGAAGGTCATGAACGCCATGCCGCCCGCCATCAGCCAGAAGCTCGCCATGTTGAGCACCTGGTTGTAGGGATCGCGGTTCTTCAGCATCGGGAACGCATACGTGAAGATCGCGAGATTGAGAGAGACGTAGGCTCCGAAGAACGCGAGATGGCCGTGGGCCGCCGTGATCTGCGTGCCGTGGGTGTAGTAGTTCACCCCATGCAGCGTATGCAGGAAGCCCCACACGCCCGCGCCGAAGAACGCCAACACCGTGCAACCGAGCGACCACAGCAGGGCGGCCTTGTTGGGATGATCACGACGTCCCTTCCACACCATGACGAAGCTGAACACCATCATGAGGAAGAACGGAATGATCTCGAGCGTCGAGAACACCGAGCCGATCCACTGCCAATAGCCGGGCGTGCCGATCCAATAGTAGTGGTGACCGGTTCCGAGAATGCCGGAGAACAGCGCCGTGCCGACGATGACGTAAAGCCACTTCTCGACGATCTCGCGATCGACACCCGTCAGCTTGAGCATGAGGTAGGCGAGGATCGACGCCATCACCAGCTCCCACACGCCCTCGACCCAGAGGTGGACGACGTACCACCAGTACATCTTGTCGAGGCTCAGGTTGTGCGGGTTGTAGAAGGCGAACAGGAAGAAGATCGCGATGCCCCAGAGGCCGATCAGAAGCACAGTGGTGATCGCCGTCTTCTTTCCGGCGAGAACCGTCATAGAGATGTTGTAGAGGAACATGAGCGCCGCGACGACGATACCCATCTTCACCCACAAGGGCTGCTCGAGGAACTCTCGCCCGTCCTTGCCGAGCAGGATGTTGCCCTGGAACAGATCGAAGACATAGGTGACCACAGCGCCGAGCGTGCCGAGCACCAGGATCGCGAGCTGATAGTAGGCGATTTTCGTCGAGTGGATCTCACGCCCGGCTTCTTCCGGAACGATGAAGTAGGCCGCGCCGAAGAAGCCGACCAGCAGCCACACGATCAACGCGTTCGTGTGAAGCATGCGGACAATATTGAAGGGCAGGAGTTCCGACAGGGTGTTGGGCGAGATATAGATCCAGCCGGCCAGCAGCCCTCCCGAGACCTGCACGATAAACAGCAGCATCGCCGTTAGAAAGTAGGCGAAGGCGATCTTTTGACTTTCATATTTCATCGCATTTTTCTCCGTGCATTCGTCTTCAGCCGGAATCCTTGGGGGGCCAGCCCTGGGTGTCGGTCTTGTCCGCCCAGATCAGGAAGTTGGTGAGGTCGCGGATCTCCTCATCGGTGAGGTGGAAGCGCGGCATCTGACGGCGGCCCGCGATCCCCGTGGGCTGCGCTTCGATCCATCCCTTGAGAGCAGCGAATGCATCGTCCGGAGATTCCGTCACACCCCAGCGGGTCATGACGTTGCCGACCTCAGGAGCGAAGTACGCTCCCTCGCCGTGCAGGCTGTGACAATTGATGCAAGCGTGCGTCTCCCAGACGCGCTTTCCGCGTGCGACCGAGTCCGTGAGCGGCATTGCCACCGTGGTTTTTGTGACGATCTGGTAGTGGCTGTGAGCTGTCAGCCCCAGAAAGATGATGATGAAGAAAAGCGACCCGCCAAAAAAAATGTTCCGGGCCATGGTTTTCGTCATGACTTCGCGCATTGTAGACAGCCTCCCTTCGACGGCCCATGGGTGGCCAACACTGGCGCGAAGGGAACAGGCCTTACTTGACGAAAGGCAAGAGTCTCGCCGTTTTCTGAACTGCGGACGGACACAAACGGCGCATGAGGCGCGTCGTGTTGCCTCAGCCGCGCAACACTATGATGAGGCTGTTCGGGCGCGACGATCCGCGCATGATGGCGCACAACGTGAGCCCACCTTCGGGCTTGCGGCGCAGGCGCGATAGAGCTCGTCCGCTAGGACGCGTCGCCCGACGATGCCGGTTTTCTCTCCATCGGCCGGGCGGGCACCCGGCCGGGGCCGAGATCACGGGCGGCGGCGTTCTCGAGAGCCTGCATCTCCTTGCGAACGAGATCGAGATCCGCTTCGCGAACCGTGGCGTCGATCTGCTCGCGCAACGATGCGACCGTGCGTTTGGCCATGCCTGCGTATCGGCCAATCGTGCGTAAGAGAACCGGCAGATCCTTCGGACCCACAACGACCAACGCGACAAGCGCCACGATCAGGATCTCGCTCCAGCCGATCTCGAACATGGGTCACCTCACGGATTTCGAAGGACCTAAAGGGCGTCTGCGGGCTTGCGGGCGGCTTCGTCCACGCCGATCTCCGGAAGAGGCGGGACGGCCTCGTCAGCAAGGCCTTTCTTGAAGCTCTTGATGCCCTTGGCGACGTCGCCCATGAGATCGGAGATCTTGCCTCGTCCGAACAGGAGCACGGCCGCGAGAAGGACCAGAAGGATGTGCGGTACGCTGAGACCCATTTCTCTCTCCAGTTTGGCTGCGTGCTCTTTGCTTGTGCCGCTCCGCCCGCAGGCTAGGGCTTCTGTGCGGCCGAGGCCGGGAGGATTTCGAACTCTGCCTTGATGATGGGATGAATCCAGCAGCGCACCACCGCGGGTCCGGCCTGGCGAAGCGTGAGCTTCCGCTGCGTGCCCGGAACCTGTGTATCCAGGTTGTCGACCGTACCATCGGGATAGGTGATGTAGAGATTGTGGGCCATGTCTGACTGATTGTCGAAGATGATCACATCGCCGACGTGCTTGACGCCCTCGATCGCTTGCAGCTCCATATGATGGATCACCACCCGATGCTCGGCAGCGTGAACCGCACCCGACACGAGCGCCATGAGGCACATCGCCCAGACCGCTCTCAGAAAGATCATCGCGCTTCCTCGCATTGTGCTTGCTCGTGTTGTTCTGGCTCGTGCCGTGCCTGTTACGGCAGCCGCGGAATGGCCGTCTCCAGAGGCTGTCCCTGGATCGTCTTCAGATAGGCGATCAAGTCGTCTCGCTCCTGCTTGGTCAACTTGATGGCTTTCATCTCGGGCGAGAGGCTCGGGCGTGCCTTGCCGCCATCCTCGTAGTGCGAGATCACCTCGCCGATCGTCTTCATGCTCCCGTCGTGCATGTAAGGACCGGTGAAACGGAGATCGCGCAGGGACGGCGTCTTGAAGGCGTGGCGCATGATCACGACAGTCGGCGGCGCGAACTCGCCTCGGCCGATGTCCTCGGAGGCTAGGCCGATGTCGTGGAAGCTGTCGTCAGTGAAGCGCCAGCTCGAATGGCATTTGTTGCAGCGCCCGGCCTCGTTGAAGACGACGAAACCGCGCTTCGCCTCTTCGGATATGGCGCTTTCGTCTCCTTCGATCCAGCGGTCGAACGGCGCGGGATTGGAGACGAGCGTCCGCTCGTAGGTAGCGAGCGCGGCGAGCGTGTTCTCGATGCCGATCTCCTGGCCGGGGAACGCAGCTTCGTAAAGCCGTGCGTAACCATCGATGCCCTTGAGACGCGTCACCATCTCATCAAGCGGCATTCCCATCTCGTGCTCGGCCGTGAGGGGGAGAGCGGCCTGCTGCTCGAGCGAACCAGCGCGTCCATCCCACATCAGGGCCGTGAGCCACGCCGCGTTGAGCACGGTCGGCGTCTTGCGCGGAAGCGGCACGCCTGTCACGCCGACGCCGCGCGGAAGACCGTCCGACCAGTCGAAGCCGGGGTTGTGGCAGGACGCGCACGAGATGGCGCCCGTGCGGGAGAGGCGTGGATCGAAGAAGAGATGCTTGCCGAGCTCCGCCTTCGCCGCGTCGAAGGGATTGCTCTTGGGAAACGGGGTCTCGGACGGGCGCCGATACTTCTCCTTGAGCTCACGCGATACCAGCACCGTCTCGGCCGCGTGAGCGGCGAGGCCCGCGAAAGCGCTGGCCAGCACGACGAGCGTGGCGGCGGCCATACGGAACGACAACATGTGCGCTGCCATCTCGCTCCTCACCTAGACCGGTCCGGAATTTTCGGGGATCTTGTCCTCGATGTCGGCGGCAACGGCGAAGTGGCCGCCCTCTCGCAGGCTCGCAAGAACGATGTCCCGCGCCACCAGATCGACGAGGTTAGCGAGGGCCGCAAACGCGGCGTCCGACTGATAGCCACACGCGCCGATGCTTCCCTCCGCCTCGCTCCCCTTCTGGCCCAGCAAGCCCGCCAGAAGCGCCTTGCGTTTCGGCTCTATGCCGCTCGCAAACTCTCCGAGCGTCGCGCCGTTCAGCTCCGGCTGGAAAGCGAACACGCTACTTCTCACCAGAAGGTCCGTCGTGATGACCGGATCGTCGTAGCCTTTGAGACGCGCGGTGAACGGCGAGCGGCCCGCCACCGCCGCATCCACGATGGCGCCGGCGCATATGAAGCGCCACGCCGCGCTGGTCGTGCAGCGGGATTCGCGATAGAGGCGGAGGATCTCTCCATAGGCCGCAGGCACGGACTCGAGGCCTGCCTCCGCCAAGAGCGCGCTCGGCCGAAAGGGAACGCAGCGCCAGCGCGCGCCGTGGTCGATGTCGGCGACGCGCCAGCCCGAAATCTCGATCCCGCGCCCGTACTGAAGCGCCAACCGATCCAGCCTGGCGACGAGGTTCCTGTAGCAGGCGGAAAGTGCGGCGACCGCTCCGGTCGAGGAGAACGTGTAGACGATCTCCTCCAGCTTGCCGGAGGCGTTCGCACAGTCGTCGATGGTGCACTCCTTGCCGTCGAGGATGACCTGTCTGTGCCCGTCGCGCGCCGAGACGAGAATATCCGTCTCCGCCGTACGTGTGACGGGATTGCGCAGAAAGAATCCCACGACGAAGACGCGCTCGTCCTTCGCCGCCTCCGAAGCCTGGATGGTTGGCTTCGGCGTTTCGGCCTTCAACGGCGACAGCAGGTTATGAGGAATCCACATTGTGCACCGGCTCGGATGACGGAGGGGGCTCTTACGATTTCGGCTTAACCGTCACTTTGCCCTTCATGAAGGGGTGCGGCGTGCAGATGTATCCGTACTCTCCAGCCGTGTTGAATTTCAGCGATAGGGACTGGCCGGCGCGAAGCATGTCGCCCACAACCTTTAGTGGCTCCGACAAGAAGACGTTGTGGGGGACGGCGTCATGATTGGTCCAGGTCACGGTCGCGCCTTCCTCGACCTCAATGGCCGCGGGCGCGTATTTCATCTTGGAGATGTCCACCTTGACGGCCTCCGCAGGTGCGGAGCCGGAATCGACCTTCTCGATCGCATCGGCGGCGAGCGCTGCATCGAAGGCTGCCGCCACGAAAACAAATAAGGAAAGAACAGTCCTGATCTTCATCGTCTCACAGATCCTCTTCACGAATGGAGAACGGGCAGCAACGACGGCGGCCGTTGCTGCCCCAGTGACGGTGGGCGATCAGCCCGCCTTACCCACGATGGGCGAGATCGTGCAGTGATAAGTCATCGCGTCATCCTCGGCGCCGAAGCACCAGATGATGTCGTTGGCGAATTCCGGACGGTAGACGGGAAGCTCGCCTTCAGTGTTGAGGCACGGGCAGGTGAGCGCGACGTTCTTGCCGCAGCAATCGCGGTAAGCGATGAGGTAGCTCTGCTTGTCGCCGGGGTTGTAGCAGCTCGCCACCCAGGAGCTCGGCGAGAGCTTGGTGCCCGGAGGGCAATCGGTGAGCGTGCCGCCGGCGCAGCCGCAGATGTAGCCGTCGAGCGAGCAGTGACGCCAGTAGTCGCACTGGTGGATATCCTGGTCCTGCGGATGCCAGCCTTCGCGGCTTCCGGCGCCTGCATGCGCGCGGCTCACGCGGCCGCTGCGATCGACCGGCAGAAGAGGCACGAGGGCAGCGCCGGCCACGGCGGTGCCAACGCGGCTGATGAAGCTACGGCGGCTGGTGCGCCCGGCGATGTGCCGGGAGAACTTTTCGACGAGGTCATCGAATTTGCTTCTGTTCGTCATTGTCGTTGTTCCATTGATTTTGAAAGTTGATCCCTAGACGTAGTCGCGACCCTGCGGCCCGCCCTCACATGGTGAGCGGAGGAGCAGAGTGCTCCGAGGGGGAGCCCTTCTTGGTCGCCATGTAGTCCTGCAGAGAGGCGTGGCCGGTGCGGCTCGCCTCGAGCAAACTTTCGAGGTGCTCGCGCGTGTTGCAGAGACCCTTGGCCTTGATCACGCCGGCTTCGTCGATCAGCACGCCGTAAGGCACCTTGCCGACCTGGAAGCGCATGCCGATCTCGGCCGAGATCACGTAGGACAGGTTGTCGAGCTTGTGCTTTGCGAGGAACGCCTTGTGCTCCTCCTCGGCACCGTCGCTCACCAGCATCACGTTGATGCCTTCAGCGCGCGCCACGGACTTCACGATCGGCAGAAGCTTCTCGCAGGCGGGGCACGTGGGCGAGGTGAAGAGCAGCATGGTCTCGTGACCCGCCGGATCCACGCCGCCGATCTGACGGCGCTGACCCTTGACGTCGATGATGCTGAACGTCGGGGCCTTGTCGCCGATGCCGGGGCCGTGATCGGTGATCATGGCGCCAAGCGGCGCGGAGCGTTCGTGCAGGAGACCGACCTGCCGGGCAATGCCGAGGAGAACCAATCCCCCGGCGCAGAGAGCGACCCACTGAAGGACGCTGGACGCGATTAAGAGCTCGTTTGTCATCACAGTGTTCCTTCCTTGGCGATCGTACGCTTGCTCAACGGAAGCTGGCGGAGCGACACCAGCTCATTTGCACAGAGGTAGATGAGCACCACGCTCGCCGCCGCGAGCGCGGCGATGATGAAGTCGTTGGCACTCACGGCCCGCGTCCACATCGGCTGCGCGGCGAGCCAGGCGGCTCCCCCAAAAAGCGCGATGTTGCGTGCCACCAGCGCCCAATTCAGGCGCTGGCGAAGTCCTTGGCGGAAGCATCCGCAGTCGATCTCCGTGCGGCCGCGAAGGATGTTGATCGCGATCGCGAGTGCAAAGACGACGAGGAGGGCTCCGGCGGCAGCGGCCGCGATGTGCGGCACGATGCCAAGGGCGAGGGCTGCAGCGATGACCAGCTCGATCCAGGGCAGAGCGAAGGCGAAGGCGCCATCGACGGCCCTGGGAAGCAGACGGAAGTTGCGGACGACGCCGTGGAACTCGTCTGCGTTCTGGAGCTTGGAAATCGCCGCGCCTGCGAAGACCAGTGCCAGCAAGAAGCGCAGGAACAGGTCAATCATCGGGAACGACGATACCAACATGATCAAAGCCTCACTGATCGACAGTCGTCAGGACCAGCGGAACCGAGCCGAGCTGCTCGACCTTCGAGGTCTCCTTGCCGGTGGCGGCGTCGTAGATGTAGAGCGTGCGATCCACGGAGGAGAGACCGTAGAGCTGGGGCTCCTTGTCCGCGCTGACGCCGATCGAGTTCACGTCGTGATTGAGCTCGATCTTGTTCAGGCGCTTGCCGGTTGCCGCGTCATAGACGAACACGAAACGGCTCGCGTACTTATGCGTCCACTGCGCGCGCTGATCGGCGAGAAGGAAGATGCGGTTGCTTTCGCGATGGTAGGCAACCATGTTCCAGCCGCCCGGCGCCCACTTGTCGGCTTTCTCCTCCGGCGTGAAGGCCTCGAACGTATCGAGGAATTTCGCGTCTCCGGACGAGAAATCGACCTGGTACATGGTGCCGTCGTAGCTCGGCCACACGAGGCGCTTGGCCTTGGTGGAGTAAGCCGGCGTGTTGATGAGATGCTTGTTCTCCGGGTGGAGAATCTTGGTCTTCTCGTGCTTCAGGCTGCCATCCTTGCCGAAGGTGGCCTTGAGGAGGTGGCCTTCGCGGCAGTGCATGAAGAACGTGTCGCTGGCGGTCGGGAAGATGTGATAGCAGTCCGGAACGTCCATCACCTTCACGAACTTCTTCGCTTCGAGATCGACAAGGCCGACGCCCGGGCTCGGCGAGAACTGATAGAGCAGCAGCGACTTGTCGTCGGGCGTCAGCGCCGTCATCCACTGGTAGGTGTTCACCAGCAGGCGGATCTCGGGGATGTCGATGTCGGCGATGACGTTGTGCGTCTGCGCGTCAAGCACCTCGACGTAATCGTCGCGCTTGCCCTTCGAGATGCGCGAGAACACCGTGCTCGCGTGGGCGAAGAACTTTCCGTCCGAAGAGACGATCGGGTTGGGAACGAGGCCCGTGTCGCTCTGTGCCAGCAGCTTCGCGTTGTTGCCGTCGACCGTGATGATGCGGGTCGCGACGGCGAAGTCGGCCGGATCGGTCACGTAGACGCGGCGCGCGTCGCTCGGAGGCGCGGACAGGATCTTGGGATCGTCCTCGAGCTGCGAGGTCACTTCCTTGGAGACGTGCTGCGGAATCGCAGCGCCGCCGGCGAGCGCGTATGAGCTGACAACCGCAATCGCCAAGGCCGAACAAGCGGCTGTAAGCGTGGGCGACGAAAACTTCATGTCTTTCCTCCTATTGGATGGACTACGAGCGTTTTTATTGGGGCCGTGAAAAGGACGACGGAGGGGGAGCGGGCCCGCGTCGCCGCAGCCCACCTCCGAAATTCGTGACAAAGGGATTTGCCGTTTGGCCTAGGGGATCAGGCGATCAGCATCGCCGCGATCGCGAAGCCGGAGCCCACGAGGAGCATGCCATCCAGGAGCGCCGCGTTCTCCTGATTGCGTGCTAGCCAGCCGGTGATCGACGCGTCCGTCAGCGGAAGCGCGTTGAGCACGAGCGGCAGGAAGCGGCCAAGATTGAACACCAGGAAGACGCCGACGGCGAATGTCACGGAGCCTGAGAAGAGCGCGGCCCCCGTGACGGCATAGAGCAAGGGCGTCTGCACGTAGGTGAGATAGTTGAGGCCGAGCGAGAAGCCGTACAGGAGGCCGATCACCCACTTCGGGAAGCGCTGGCGGGCGTCATGCGGCACCTGGCAGCGGCGCTGCGGATAGGGCACCTTCACGAAGCCGAACTGATGGGCGCCGTAAGCAACGAGCAGGGCGGCAAAGGCCGGAATGGCGTAGGCGTGTACGCTTTCGAGACCGAGCACGGCGCCCGTTACGCCAAGCGCACCGCCGAGGACAAGCGCGCCGAGCGCATAGCCGATGGCGTGCGCGACGAGCGTAGGCGACCAGGCCACGACCGAGCGCAGCGAATACTTTCCGCTGGGGCGCAGCAGGCAGACGCTCGAATATCCACACGGAGACCACGTGGAGAGCAGGCCGCCAGCGAACGCGACTGCAACGAGCAGCCACGTCAGCGACGCTTCCATCGGCACGCCGGCCGCGAGGAGGTGAACAGCGGCGACACCCGACACGGCACTCATCGCCATCAGGATCGCACGCGTCGCCCGCGAACGCGGCGCAGCGAAGATCTCCGCGTCGGGGATGCGTTCAGCGCTGCCGGAACCGGCGACAAGAACAGCCGTCTGCTCTGCCATAAGAAGCCTCCAATTCGTATTCGTGCGTTTCCAATTTTGTTTCTTGCCGGCGGCGGCCCATTCGCAAGGCCGTCACCGGAGGAGCAAATCTTTTCCGTTGCCTCGCAAGGATGCGCACCCTCACGAGAGCCACGTCTTTTCTTCTTTCTGCCCGCCGTCGAACGGCAGGGCCGTCGTGTCCTTCCCGGAGCGACCGCTCAGGCAGTTGCGGCGGGCACAGAGCGGATGGTTCGCACCGGACCCGCCTGCATCTGCGTTGTCGCGCTAAGGAGGAAACGACATCACGCTCGGCAGAATGCGGGATCATTCTTTCAAGCGCCTCGAAGCACCCTTACAAATTTGACAGGAATCAAATTTCGTCCGCGCACTTAGCGCCGGACGTGCCGCACGCGGTAACCGGAGCGCATGCGCAGTTGAGCTTGCGGCGTCACTCTGACGGGGCGAGCCGGGAAATGAATGAGGACCTTGAGACCGGGATTGTTGTCACAAAGCTCAACCACCGCGCGATGAAGCTCACCGATGGCGACGGCAAAAGGAATTCCCAGGCCATGGCCCGGCTTCGCGCGTGACGTCTCAAGCCGATAGAAGCGCTGAAACAAATTGCGCATCTCATCGGGGGGAACACCAGCGCCGTTGTCGGCAATTATGATGTCCGTGCCACCCCGCACCTGGTCGATGCCGATGCGAATGGTGGTTCCGGCCGGGCAGTACTGAATTGCGTTCTCAACGAAATTGACGATCATTTCGAGAAGCAGCTCACGGTCGCCCTGCACGGCGGGGATCGGCCCCTCCGGCAAGGCCGCCTCAAGATGGAGATCGTGGTCGGATATGATCGGCTCGTAGACATCAATGACGTGAGACACCAGCGCGACCAGATCGACATCGACAAAGCGCGATCGCCAATTTCCCGACTGCAACTGGCCGATATTCAAAAGCGCTTCGAAGATCGCGATGAGGGAATCGATATCCTGAATGTTCTCCTCGATCTTGCGCTTGAACTCGTCCTGACTGAGCACACCAGTGCTGACGAGCTCGAGACGCTGGCGCAGGCGCGTCATCGGCTTCTTCAAATTATGCGCAATATCGGTGGAGGTCTGGTTCAGCGTCTGAATGAGATTGCGCGAATAGTCGAGCGACGTATTGATGGCATAGGCGAGCTCGGACAGTGCATCTGTGCCGCCTTGGAAGATAATTCGCCTGTCGATGTCGCCTGACGAGAATGCGGCCAACGTGGTGTTCATGACGTCGATACGCTGGCGCGAGCGGCGTGACAGGAAGGCCCACGTGGCAAATGCCAGGGCCAACACCGATCCATTGACCGCCACAAACGCGGCGAGCAATTCCGTGCGCTTCTCGAACGCCTTTACATCCGTCTGGCCGACGAGAAGGCGTCCGGCGGAGAACGGCGCGGCCGCTACATAAAAGCGATTGCTCGAAAAGCCGGTGCCTACGCGCGCGGAGTGGATCGACAGGTTTTCCGCCTGCCATGCCTGACGCGCCGAAATCTCCGAGGAGGTGTGAATAATGACGTCGCCGTTCCGATCCTTGATCGAGACGAACACCGCATCATCCTCATCCCAGGCACCCTTCGCGCCAACGAAGCTGACGAGCTGCGGGAAGCCGTGACTGTTCTCGTATGCGACGAGGGATGCCAGGATGCGATCGACACGCTCCTGGATGCGAGACGCAATCTCGGCCTGGGACTCGAGGCAAAGCCCTGCGAACGCGAAACTCGAGACGATCAGGAGAATCACGGCAACGCAACCCGCCACCTGCAGGTTGTAGCGCGTCAGGAAGATCTCATTCTTCATATATGGAGTAGCCGCAGCCGCGCACGGTATGGATCAAGGCCGTCTTGAACGGCTTGTCGACCTTGGCTCTTAGTCGAGAGATATAGGTCTCGACGACGCTGGTCTTCGGCTCGAAGCGGAAGCCCCACACGCGCTCCAGCAGCATGGTGCGGAGCACGACACGCCCCTTGCTGCGCAGCAAGATCTCGAGAAGCAGGCACTCCCTGGGAAGCAGGTTGAGCTGCCTGCCGCCGCGCGTCACGATCCGGTGGGCGACATCCATCTCGAGATCACCCACCACGAGCTTTTCATGCTCGTTGCGCATCGGCGACCTGCGGCCGAGCGCGTTGACGCGCGCCAAAAGCTCGGAAAAAGCAAAAGGCTTTACGACATAGTCGTCGCCGCCGACCTCTAACCCCTGAACACGATCGTTGATGCCGCCGAGCGCAGTCAGAAACAGGATCGGAACGGCACGCCCGCTGCTTCTCAGCGTGCGCGCGACGGCGAGGCCATCCAGGCCCGGAAGCATCCGGTCCAGGATCACAAGATCGTAGTCTTCCTGGATACCCAGCAGCACGCCGTCCTTGCCGTTACCAACGGAATCCACGGTGTGGCCTGCCTGCCGCAACCCATTCCCGACAAAGGAGCAGGTTTCCGGATCGTCTTCGATCACCAAAATGCGCATAACCGAAGCCTCGCTGCGTCAGTAGCGTCACTTCTTGGAAATAAATTTTATTTCCTATTACTCACAAACCTGCAGCGACGCAACATCGCACTGCGACTCTTCGAGCCTACCATCGCAGGGTCTCGAAGACGATCGGAGAGCGAGGATATTTTCTTCTCTCTTACCGTCGGAACCCGCGCTGAAAACGGATCGAAATTTACATTGCGTGTAAGGTTTCTGTTTTGATTGCCGACCGTAAACCTTCTCGTCAAACTGAACGGCGTGACAGAGCGCATATTCGCGCGTCACGCGGGTTTTTGTCGGCGGTCTGCTGCTGACGCGCGCCTCGTGCATTCCAGCCGACGACGCTTTCGACGCACGTATTTCAACCGCGCAAGAGTGGTTTCATGAAAGACGGACGCACTGGCGATGGCAGCGGAGAGAGCGCGCTCCGCAACGGGGACAGAGACAAGACGCAGGAACGGCCCGCAGCCCGGACGCCGGCACGCGCCAGCTCCAACAGAGTGTCCCGTCGCGATTTCATAGGAAACGTCGCCAAATCGGCCGGCGTCGCCTGCCTCGCAGCCGTCGCCCTCGACCAATACATCCGGACCGCCCGCGCAACTGATGCGAAAGCGCTGCGGCCACCCGGTGCCATCAAGGAAGAGGAGTTCCTGGCCGCCTGCGTCCGATGCGGGCTCTGCGTGCGGGCCTGCCCCTACGACACGTTGAAGCTCGCGACCATGGGCGAGGAGACTGCCCTCGGCACGCCCTACTTCGTAGCCCGCGACGTACCCTGCTTCATGTGCGATGACGTTCCCTGCGCTAAGGCCTGCCCCACCGGCGCACTCGATCGCGAGATCCCCAACATCCGCCATGCCGACATGGGGATTGCCGTGCTCGTCGACCACGAGACGTGCCTCAACTACAAGGGCATGCATTGCAGTATCTGCTATCGTGTCTGCCCCATTCGCGACGAAGCCATCACGCTCGAGAAGCAGACCATTCGCGGGCGGCAGATGATCATTCCGACCGTACATTCCTCGAAGTGCACCGGCTGCGGTACCTGCGAGAAGCAATGCGTGCTCGAGGAAGCGGCCATCCGCGTGCTGCCGCGTCCGCTCGGCCAAGGCAAGGCCGGCCGCAATCACGCGGGGCGGCCCGTGACTGGACACGGAACGCTGAAGCGAGATCTCTAGGATGGGTGCCCTCAAGCCGTATATCGAGCGCATGACGTCGGACGCGAGATCCTACGCGGCGGCGCGGCGGGGCTGGCTGTTCGCTCATCGTTTCTGGCTTATCCGGCGAATCTCGCAACTCGCCGTGCTCGGTATCTTCCTCACCGGCCCGTGGCTCGGCATCTGGATCGCGCGCGGCAACTTCGCTTCGAGCGAGATCGTCGGCGTTCTGCCGCTCGCGGACCCTTTCATCTTCCTGCAATCGCTTGCAGCCTGGCACAAGCCCATCGCGCTCGCCGTGATCGGCGTAGCGTTCATTTCGGCGTTCTATTTTCTCGTCGGCGGACGGGCGTATTGCAGCTGGGTCTGTCCGGTCAACGTCGTGACGGACACCGCCTATTGGCTGCGCGAGAAGCTGGGCCTGACGCGCGACCGCAAGCTCGACAAGCGCACGCGCATCTGGGTGATGGTGGCGGCCCTCCTCGCGTCTGCGTTGAGCGGAACGATCGCATGGGAGTTCGTCAACCCGGTGAGCCTGCTTCAGCGCGGCCTCATCTTCGGCATGGGTGCGGGATGGGGCGTCATCGCCGCCGTTTTCATGCTCGACCTTTTCGTGACGCGGCGCGGCTGGTGCAGCCACCTGTGTCCTGTCGGCGCCTTCTACGGGCTGATCGGATCCAAGAGCGTGGTACGGGTGAGTGCCATCAACAGATCCGCCTGCACGGATTGCGGTGCCTGCTTCAAGGCGTGCCCGGAGCCTCACGTCATCACGCCCGCCCTCAAGGGAGCGGGCACACACCTGATCCTGTCCGGCGATTGCACGAACTGCGCGGCCTGCATCGACTCCTGCTACATTGATGTCTTCCAGTATGGAAACCGCTTTGCGGCCAAGCACGACCCGAGCCGATTCCTCATCGAGCCGCATGGGGTGCCGGCCTCTCAACGGCGCGAGACCGCCGCCTGACCCTAACGCTTGCCTCACATGCACTTGCGCAGCGTCTCGCAGATCTTGTGGGCATCGTAGGGCTTGTCGACACGGAGCTTGTCGCGATCCTCGAAGCGCAAGGCGCTGGCGCCGTATCCCGTCGCAAAGATGTAGGGAATGTCGCGCTCGTTCAGAACGTCCGCGACGGGCGCAGAGGTCTGGCCAGAGCCGAGGTTCACGTCCAGCACCGCCGCGTCGATCGAATTGAGAGAGATGCATTCGAGGGCCTGGCGCGTGTCGTAGGCTGGGCCGACGACGATGCATCCCGCATCCTGCAGGATGTCCGCGAGCACGATCGCGATGAGAGGCTCGTCCTCCACCACCAGGATGCGCTTACCGTTCAGCGGATCCATGTCATTACCCGTCGATCGGAAGGAATAGTTCACACGAAATACCTCTGTCAGTAAACTCGCAGGCGTATTCGCCGTTCGATTGCGCAGCCAAGGACTTCAAGAGGCGCGTGCCGAAGCCGACGTGGCTCGGCTCGACGGCCGGCGGCCCGCCGTTCTCCTTCCACCTGAAATGCAGCCGCTGCTTCTGCGGCGCGGGGTCGACGCTCCAGGAGATGGCGATCTTTCCGTCGGGCACGGAGTAGGCCCCATATTTGACCGCATTGGTGAGAAGCTCGTGGATGGCCAGGGTGACGGATATGGCATCACGGGAAGACAGCACCACGTCCTCGCCATCGCGAAGGAGACGCGGTGTCTCGTCGCGATAAGGCGCGAACAGCGCATCGAGCACGTCGACCAGGCGCGCGCCGTTCCATTGGCTCTGGGTCAGAAGATTGTGGCCGGTGGCCAAGGCGTGGATGCGAGACAGGAAGCGGTCCTTCTGCTCGCCCTGCGCGCCCATCATGCTCTGCAAGGCAATGGACTGCACCGTGGCCAGCATGTTCTTGACACGATGATTGAGCTCGTCGATCAGCAGCGAGCGGGCTTCCTCGGCCTGCTTTCTTTCGGTTATGTCGAGCGCGAGCCCCGTCAGGGAGCCTGGCAGACCATTGACGCCGGGAACGTAGTGGCCCTGCTCACGCAGCCACCGGATCGTGCCGTCGCTGTGCTTCACGCGCAGCTCGGCCTCATAGGCGCCACGCGTGACGATGGCCTTTTGCCATGCTTCCGTGACGGCGCCCACGTCCTGCTCATGTATCCTCTTCAGCCACTCGTCCGTCGGGCACGTGCTGTCCTCGGGAGGAAGCCCGAGAATCACGTTCAGGCTTTCGTCCCACTGGCTCATGCGATTACTGAGATCATGCCGCCACGTTCCCATCTTCGCTGCGGCGAGGGCCTGGCGGAAACGTTCCTCGCTCTTGCTCAGACGCGCCGTGGAGGCCTCCAGCTCCGACGTTCGTTCCGCCACGCTCCGCTCGAGGTTTGCGGCGAGGCGCTCGAGCTCGCGCGCCTTGCGGTAAAGCTCGATGAAGACTTTCACCTTGGCACGCAGGATCTGCGGAACGACCGGGACCGGGACGTAGTCCACCGCGCCGAACTCGTATCCGCGGATGCGATCGAGATCAGAGAGAAGAACAGCGGAGATGAAGATCACGGCGATGTTCTGAAAGCGGGGATGCTCGCGAATGAGCTGAACGAGCTCGAATCCATCGAGATCCGGCATGCAGACGTCCACGAGAACGACGGCGACATCCGTCTTCAGGAGAACTGCCAGGGCCTCGTTTGCCGAGTTGGCGGAGATCAGATTTTCTCCCAGGTCACGCAGGATCACCTCGTAGCTCAGGAGCTTCGAAGGTTGATCGTCCACGAGCAGGATGTTCACTGCTTCCGGCAGCACGTCGTCCCTCCTAGCGGTGCAGCCACATGCGCAACGAGGCCAGCAACTGCTCCGTGTTGACGGGTTTCGCCAAGTAGTCCGAAGCTCCCGCTTCCAGACATTTCTCCCGGTCGCCCTTCATGGCTTTCGCCGTCAGGGCGATGATCGGCAGCCGCCTCCATTTCCCTTCGGCGCGAATGGCCTGCATGGTTTCATAGCCATCCATCTCAGGCATCATGATGTCCATGAGAACGATGGAAATCTCAGGGCTTTCCCGCAAACACTCGATCGCCTCGGCGCCGTTTGTCGCGGTCAAGACGTTCATTCCCCGCCGTTCGAGCACACTGCTCAGCGCGAAAATGTTGCGGGCGTCGTCATCCACCAGAAGCGCCGAACGGCCCACCAGCGCGTCGTCCGAGCGATGGAGGCGCTCGAGCATGCGCTGCTTCTCAGGCGGCAGATCGGGCACGACGCGATGCAGGAAGAGCGCGGTCTCATCCAGGAGACGCTCCGGCGATTCCACACCCTTGACGACGACACTGCGCGCCATGGAATGCAGCTTTTGATCGTCTTCCGCAGACAGCTCGCGGCCCGTGAATACGACCACGGGAATGCTGGACAGCTCGGCGTCGTCGCCCAACGTCTCCAGGATCTCGAAGCCCGTCATGTCGGGAAGCTTGAGATCGAGCACGACGCAATCAACGGGTGTCACGCGTAGATAGCTCAAGCACTCGGCGCCGTTCGAAACCGTGTCGATGTCGATGTCCTCGTGGCTCAGCAGCTCCCTGATGCCCATCTGCTCGGCCGGATTGTCCTCCACTACGAGAAGTCGGCGGCGCCGGTTCGCGCTGAACTCCTTGATGCGCTCCAGCGCCTCGCGAAGGACTTCAGTCGTTGCCGGCTTGGTGAGGAAGGCGAACGCGCCCTGAGCCAGTCCGTGCTGACGATCCTCGTCCAGTGTGACGAGTTGCACCGGAATGTGACGTGTGGCCGGGTTCTGCTTGAGCTGACTCAGTACGCTCCACCCCAGCATGTCCGGCAGGAAGACGTCGAGTGAGATGGCGTTGGGATTGAACTCGTTGGCGAGCGCCAGCGCGTCGGCTCCCCTCTGCGTGATAACGACCTTGAAGCCGCTGTCCTTGGCGAGGTCGGCGACGATGCGTGCGTAGTGCGGATCGTCCTCGACGACCAGAAGGACAGCATCGCCGGACGCGATGTCGTCCCGATCGTCCTCAACGGTTTCCACCACGCGCTCCGGTAAACGGAGCACCGGCGGCTCGAGACGCGTCCTGTTCCGGGCCACGGTCTCCGCATCCGCGACCACGCTCACCGGCGCCGAATATTTCTGCGGCAGGAAAAGGGTGAACGTGCTGCCCTTGCCGGGCGCGCTGTGCAACTGGATCTCGCCGCCGAGAAGGCTCGACAGCTCGCGGCTGATCGCGAGGCCCAATCCCGTGCCGCCGTACTTTCTGCTGGTGCTGGCATCCGCCTGCTGGAAGGCCTCAAAAATGATCTTCTGCTTCTCCGGCAGAATGCCGATGCCGGTATCCGTCACCTCGAAGGCGATCACGGACGGCGCGCCATTGAGCGTTGGATGGTCATAGCTCCAGCCGCCGGTCGCCGACGAGACCGTGAGCTTGACGCCGCCGCTCTCGGTGAACTTGAAGGCGTTCGAAAGAAGGTTCTTGAGCACCTGCTGAAGCCGTTTCGCGTCGGTGACGATGCTGCGGCCCAGCGTCGGACTGAGGTCCACATCGAACGACAGACTGCGGTTCTCGGCCTCGTGGCGGAACGGGCGCGCGATGGAGTCGAGCAGGCTCGGCAGATGCAGCTCTTCCGCATCGACGGACACTGTTCCGGATTCGATCTTGGATAGATCGAGGATGTCGCTGATGAGGTTCAACAGATCGCTTCCGGCTCCGTGAATGGTACGGGCAAACTCCACCTGCCTGTCGGAGAGGTTTCCGTCTGCGTTCTCGCTCAACTGTTGGCCCAGAATAAGGATGCTATTGAGCGGCGTTCTGAGCTCATGGGACATGTTCGCCAGGAATTCGGACTTGTACTTCGACGTGAGCGCGAGCTCGGTCGCCTTCTCTTCGAGCGCTCGGCGGGCGTGCTCGATCTCCTGATTCTTGGCCTCCACCTCGA
Source organism: Hyphomicrobium zavarzinii ATCC 27496 (assembly GCF_000383415.1). Lineage (GTDB taxonomy): Bacteria > Pseudomonadota > Alphaproteobacteria > Rhizobiales > Hyphomicrobiaceae > Hyphomicrobium_C > Hyphomicrobium_C zavarzinii. The sequence continues at coordinate 213,402 of NZ_KB911257.1, forward strand.
CGTTGCGCTCGGCAAGCTGCTGTGCCTTCTGGCCGAGCTGATCGTTCGTCGTCTGCAGCTCCTTCTTCTGCTCCTGCAGCTCCTGGGCGAGCTTCTGGCTCTGCTTCAGAAGCGCTTCGGTCTGCATGGTGGCTTCGATGCTGTTGAGAACGATGCCGATGCTGGCGGTCAACTGCTCGAGGAAGGTGAGGTGGGCCTTGTCGAACTCGTAGAGCGACGCGATGCCGAGCACGGCCTTGAGCTGCTCTTCGAAGACCACGGGCAGCACGACGATGCTGCGCGGCCGGGTTTCCAGCAACCCCGCGCCCACCGGAACCACGTCCTCGGGTATGTCGGTCACGAGAATGCGCTGCTTCTCGACAGCGCACTGGCCGATGAACCCCTTGCCCAGCTCCACGGTCTGAGGATAGCCGCGATCGGGATGATCGGCGTACTTGCCGAGAAGCTTGAGCTTCTGATTGTCGTCGGGGCTCATCTGATAGATGACGCCTTGCTGGCCGCGCACGAGCGGCACCAGCTCGGAAAGAAGCCTGCTGCCAACCGTGGTCAGATCACGCTGGCCCTGCAGCATGCCAGTGAAGCGCGCGAGGTTGGTCTTCAGCCAGTCCTGATCCGTGTTCCGCTCGGTGGTGAGGCGGAGATTGTCGATCATGGTGTTGATGTAGTCTTTCAGCTCCGCCACCTCTCCGCGGGCGTCCACCTGAATCGAGCGGGTCAAGTCTCCCTCGGTCACAGCGGTCGCCACCTCGGCGATGGCGCGAACCTGGTTCGTGAGATTGTCGGCAAGCAGGTTGACGTTGCCGGTGAGATCCTTCCACGTTCCGGCAGCGCCCGGCACGTTGGCCTGTCCGCCGAGGCGGCCCTCGACGCCCACTTCGCGCGCCACCGTCGTCACCTGATCGGCAAAGATGGCCAGCGTGTCCGTCATGTCATTGATGGTCTCAGCGAGGGCAGCGACCTCGCCCTTCGAATTCACGGTGAGGCGCTGCTTGAGATCTCCGCCCGCGACGGCATTCACCACCTTGACGATGCCACGCACCTGCTCCGTGAGGTTGGCCGCCATCACGTTCACGGTGTCGGTCAGATCCTTCCACGTACCGGCGACGCCAGGAACCTGAGCCTGGCCGCCCAACTTGCCCTCCGTGCCGACCTCGCGGGCGACGCGCGTCACTTCGGAGGCGAAGGCATTGAGCTGATCCACCATCGTGTTGATGGTGTTCTTGAGCTCCAGGATCTCGCCCTTCACGTCCACCGTGATCTTGCGCGAGAGGTCACCTCGCGCCACCGCCGTCGTCACCTCGGCGATGTTACGCACCTGGGCCGTGAGGTTTCCGGCCATCGAATTCACGCTGTCGGTGAGATCTTTCCAGGTGCCTGCCACCACACCAGGCACGACGGCCTGCCCGCCGAGGCGGCCTTCGGTGCCGACCTCACGGGCGACGCGTGTCACCTCCGCCGCGAACGAGCGGAGCTGCTCCACCATCGTATTGAGCGTTTCCTTGAGCGATAGGATCTCGCCGCGCACGTCCACCGAGATCTTCTTCGAGAGATCGCCCTGGGCGATGGCGGTTGCGACCTCTGCGATGTTGCGCACCTGGGCGGTGAGGTTTGACGCCATGAAGTTGACGCTGTCGGTGAGGTCCTTCCAAGTTCCGGCGACGCCCGGCACCTGCGCCTGTCCGCCGAGCTTGCCTTCCGTTCCGACCTCGCGCGCCACGCGGGTCACCTCGCCCGCGAAAGCGTTCAACTGATCCACCATGGTGTTGATGGTGGCCTTCAGCTCGAGAATTTCGCCGCGCACATCCACCGTGATCTTGCGCGAGAGATCGCCCCGCGCCACGGCGGTCGTGACGTCGGCGATGTTGCGCACCTGCGTCGTGAGGTTTGCCGCGAGCAGGTTGACGTTGTCGGTCAGATCCTTCCACGTGCCCGCGACACCCGGGACATTGGCCTGCCCGCCGAGACGGCCTTCCGTACCCACCTCACGCGCCACGCGCGTCACCTCTCCCGCGAAGCGGTTGAGCTGATCCACCATCGTGTTCAGCGTTTCCTTGAGCTGCAGGATCTCGCCGCGCACATCGACCGTGATCTTGCGCGAAAGGTCTCCGTTGGCGATCGCGGTTGCAACGTCGGCGATGTTGCGCACCTGATTGGTGAGGTTGGAGGCCATGGAATTGACGCTGTCGGTCAAATCTTTCCAGGTGCCCGCGACGCCCGGCACCTGGGCCTGCCCCCCGAGCTTGCCTTCGGTGCCGACCTCACGGGCGACGCGCGTCACCTCGGCGGCGAAGGCGTTGAGCTGATCCACCATGGTGTTGATGGTCTCGGCAAGCTGAAGGATCTCGCCGCTGACGTTGACGGTGATCTTCTTGGACAAGTCTCCGAGCGCCACGGCGGTGGCGACCTCGGCGATGTTGCGCACCTGCCCGGTGAGATTCGACGCCATGGAATTGACGCTGTCGGTGAGATCCTTCCAAGTGCCCGCGACGCCGCGCACCACGGCTTGGCCGCCGAGCTTGCCTTCGGTGCCGACCTCACGGGCGACGCGTGTCACCTCGCCCGCGAAGGCGTTGAGCTGATCGACCATCGTATTGATGGTTTCCTTCAGCTCCAGCACCTCGCCGCGCACGTCCACCGCGATCTTCTTCGAAAGGTCTCCGTTGGCGATGGCCGTGGACACCTCGGCGATGTTGCGCACCTGGGTCGTCAGGTTGCTCGCCATCGAGTTCACACTGTCGGTGAGGTCCTTCCAGGTGCCCGCAACGCCGCGCACATCCGCCTGGCCACCGAGGCGGCCTTCGGTGCCCACCTCACGCGCCACGCGCGTCACCTCGAAGGCGAAGGCGTTGAGCTGATCGACCATCGTGTTGATGGTCTCCTTGAGCTGAAGGATCTCGCCGCTGACGTTGACGGTGATCTTCTTCGAGAGGTCCCCGCCGGCGATGGCGGTGGCGACCTCCGCGATGTTGCGCACCTGGTTGGTGAGGTTGCCAGCCATCGAGTTGACGTTGTCGGTGAGATCCTTCCAGGTACCGGCGACGCCCGGAACCTGTGCCTGGCCGCCGAGACGGCCTTCGGTGCCCACTTCACGCGCGACGCGCGTCACCTCGGAGGCAAAGGCATTGAGCTGGTCCACCATGGTGTTGATGGTGTTCTTCAGCTCCAGGATCTCGCCCTTCACGTCCACCGTGATCTTGCGCGAGAGATCGCCGCGCGCCACGGCCGTCGTCACCTCAGCGATATTGCGCACCTGCGTCGTGAGGTTCGCCGCCAGCAGGTTCACGTTGTCGGTCAGGTCTTTCCAGGTGCCTGCGACGCCCGGCACGACAGCCTGGCCGCCGAGACGGCCTTCCGTGCCGACCTCGCGGGCGACACGTGTCACCTCCGCCGCGAACGAGCGGAGCTGATCCACCATGGTGTTGATGGCTTCCTTGAGCTGGAGGATCTCTCCGCGCACGTCCACCGTGATCTTCTTCGAAAGGTCGCCGTTGGCGACTGCGATGGTGACGTCGGCGATGTTGCGCACCTGGGCCGTGAGGTTCGAAGCCATCGAGTTCACGCTTTCGGTGAGGTCTTTCCAGACGCCCGTCACCTCGCTCACCTGGGCCTGACCGCCGAGCTTTCCGTCCGTGCCCACCTCACGCGCCACGCGCGTCACCTCGGAGGTAAAGATCGAGAGCTGGTTGATCATCGTGTTGACGATGGTGGCCGAGCGCAGGAAGTCGCCGGCGAGCGGGCGGCCGTCGACATCGAGACGCATCTTCTGCAGCAGGTCTCCCTGCGCGACCGCGCGAATGGTGCGCGTGACTTCCGCCGTCGGCCACAAGAGGTCGTCGATCAGGGAGTTGATGGAGGATTCCATTTCGCCCCAGGCACCGGCCGGAGTGCCGATGCGCACGCGCAGCTTGGTCTTTCCCTCGCGCCCGACCACCTCTCCGACGCGATCGAGCTGCTGGGCCATGCGCTCGTTCGTCGAGACGATCTCGTTGAAGGCATCGGCCACCCGCCCCCACAGATCAGGCCAATCGCCCGGCAGCCTCACAGAGAAGTCACCCTGACGCATGGCCTGGAGATTGTACAAAAGCTCGCCGAGGTGGCCGCTCATGTCCCGGCCGTTCGCGGGCTTTGCGAGGGGGACTTCCTCTGAGGACGCTACGCCTGTGCCTAAGTCGGTCATCTAGTTGCTCCGAACGAGATACGTATCGGTTGCGTTAAGCGTGGACGAGAGCACGTGCCGTCACTATCCCCGTCGGGGCTTGTTCTTCAGAACGATTGCGAAGACGATGAGAAAAAACGTGAGGAGCCGCACGAAGTAGTAGACCGGCTCATGCTCCTCCAACGACGGATTGACGCCGAGATAGAAGCGGCCGATGCCGTCGACACCGAAAGCGACGGCGAACAACAGAAAAAATACGTCCCGCGTCTGCCGCCAGAACTTGAGGAAGAAAAGCGAGGCCATCAGAGAGGCCATCGCCACGGCACCGAGCAGAACGGAGTTGACCTGATCGTTCATTCCGAATCCCACACCAAGCCATAGAGGAGGATCATCATCGCGCCGAGCGCGCTCGCCGTGCGCCACAACGAAAGGTCACCATCGGGAATGACAAGCTTGTCGATCACCAGCAGAAGATTGTTGATGGTGAGGCCCGCGAAGCAAAGTCCGCTCCAGAGCAGCAGGCGGTAGCCGCTCTTCGCGTAAGCATTCAGCAAGAGGTACGTGCACAAGAGGGCCGTCATGGCACAGAGGCTGTAGATGGTCGCGACGATCATCCACGGTCCTTTCTCAGTTTGAACGCATTGGCGAACTCCCGAATTCGGCGCGGCTTCGAGTGGATTATGTTGGTAACGGCGATGAGGTTGCTCTTGTAGGTCTCGGCCAGACGCGCCACCATTTGCTCAATCTCCGGAGAACGAGGGGCATACCGGTATATTCCGTCCCCGCACGCGAGCAGTCCGTCGTTGCACAGATTGGCAAGGATCTCCTCCGTGCTCTGCTCTGAGATATAGAGTCGTCTGGCCGTGGAGGTGACATCCCAAACCTCTTCCTCGTGGCGGCGTAGAAGAAGCAGAGCCTCTATCTGGGCGATCGAATCGATGTGCCTCAGGATGAAGTCCTGAAGATCCAGAGGTACTGGGCTCTCCGACATTGCTCTTCTGGACTCACCCCTTTGTGCTGCGTGATAGGTGTGCTGCGTGATAGGCAAACTGCGCCAGCCGATGTGACAGTCATCGGCCAGGCTCAGCGGACGGATCGACAAAAAAAGTCTTGCTCTCGTGCACCCCGATAGCGGCGAACTCAGCAAAACGCGGCACGGGCGCGAAGGTTCCCATCTGAGGCCGAAGAAAATTGGAGCCGCCGGCGGCGGTGCTACGAGGCCGTCATCTTGACCTCTGCTGGAGCACTCTTTCGCCAGATCCTGGCCTCTAACGGATGATTGCAAAACGCAGCGAGCCCGCCACCCCAAAGGGGTGCTGGCTCACTGATCGTGACGTCTTTGAAAAGGGTGCGCGGGGCCGGACGCGGAATGCTCTAGAAGAGATCCATCCAGCGGTTCACTACGCGCTCACCAAACGCGCGCTGAGCAGCGTCGAACTGCGCGAACTCGCGGTCCATCCTCGCAGCCATGTCCGCGATCTCCGCCTCGGAATGGCCGGTCTCGGACGAGAGTTCCCTGCGAAGCCAGATGTCCACGACCTCGCGCTCGGCTTCGAAGTGGCACTGGAAGCCATAGGTCTTCGCACCCACGCGATACACCTGATTTGGAATATTGTCGCCGTGCATCAGGTGAACGGCCCCCGGCGGTAACGCCAGCGTGTCGTTGTGCATCTCAAAAAGCGGAATGCTCTCGGGTGTATCGTGGAGCAGCGCATCCGATGCGGCTTCGGGCTTTACCCTGAGCTCCGTGAACCCGAACTCGAAGAAGCCTTGCGGCATCGCACCGCCGCCCAATGCGCAAGCGATGCTTTGCGCGCCGAGGCAGGATCCGAATACCGGCTTTTCGTCCTCGTGAAACGCGCGGATCGTCCGGAACAGGCCGTCGAAATAATCTGCATAGCGCGGATCGTGAGCACCGATCTCGCCGCCGAACACGATCAGCCCGTCAAACTGCTTCGTTTGTTCGGGGAGCGCGTCGCCCTTCAACCTGAACGACCAGTGGAGGTCGGCCCCCCGATCCTGCACGACTTTTCCGATGCATCCTGTTTCTTCGACACCGGCCATGCCGCCGGGCATGATGGCGAGAATCTTCACGGGAACGGTCACCAGGGTCTTCCAGCTCTCGAATGAAGGATCGCCTCTCGGCGACGCGTGGTCTCTACTTTTTCGATTTCGCGGGCTTCGGCATGAGGTTGTACAAACTCACGCGCGTCGCCTCGATGTGCATTTTCATGCGCTGCGCGGCAAGCTCACTGTTCTGGCTCTCGATCGCCGCGTAGATACCCTGATGATGATCGTTCGCGCGATCCTCCAGGCGGTTGAACACCTTTCCGACGGGCAGGAACATCGCCGCGCGCGATTGCTCGACCGCCTCGAAAAGAAAATGGTTCATGGACGCTTCGGCGATGGCGAGATGAAACTCGGAGTCGCAGGCGAAGAAGCGTGCGATGTTGGAGATGTTCGCGCGGCTTTCCTTGTTCGCACACAGCGCATCCATTTCGGTGAGCGCGCTGCGCAGGCGGGCGAGATGCTTCTTGTCGCGCCGCACGGCCGCGAGCGAAGCTGCAGCGCATTCGTTCGCCAGCCTGTATTCGAAGAGGCTGTCGAGAAGACCCCTCTGGGTCTCCATGTAGGCCTCGATCTCCGCATTGTTCAGCCGGTTCTGGCCGAGCACGATGAGACCTCCCGCAGCGCCGCGCTTGACCGCGAGCAATCCCTCGCCTTCGAGTACGCGGATCGCCTCGCGGATCGTCGTTCTAGATACGAGCATCTGCGTGGCCAAATCCCGCTCGGGAGGGAGCTTGTCTCCCGGCATGAAGCGGCCGAGGAAAATTGCCTTGCGAAGCTGCTCGACGACCAGCTCGTAAGTCGCTGTGGCCCTGATGGAGCCGATCGAATGATCCGGCTGTTTAACGGGAGCAGAGGGGTTCACGTGTTTTGCTCTCATTGTCTATGCGCGCGCTTTGTGCACATGCACAATGATATAGCACCTATTGGACCAATGGTCTAATGATTGATTGGTTGCTCTTAGCCTGTGACGATGTGCCCATTGAGGTCAATCAGTTTCGAAAAGCAATTCAAGTTTTTTGCTAAGAGAAAGAGAAACGGCATCAGGCGGATTTTCCGCCTAATGCTTCGGCCATATGACGGGCGCACTCGCCGAGCGCCGCGTCTGCTTCCGGCAAAAGACCGCGAAGCGAAACGAAGCCATGGATCATGTCCTCGTAGCATTTGTGCTTCACCTCGACACCGCTTGCCGCGAGCTTGCGAGCGAAGTCCTGACCCTCATCACGCAGGGGATCGAAACCGGCGGTGATGACCAGGGCTTGCGGCAGCCGCGATAGATCTTTCGCGAGCAGCGGAGAGGCCAGCTCGTTGCCTCCGTCACCGTTGGGGCCAAGGTAGCTCGCGATATAGAAGGGCATGCTGTTCAGGAGGTAGCCCTTCGAGTAGAGGCGCTTCGACTCGTTCTGGCTCGTGAGGTCCGTCACCGGGTAGATGAGAAGCTGATACCTGATTTTCGGGCCGCCTTTGTCCCGGGCCTGGAGGCAGGCCGCGATTGCAACGTTGCCGCCCGCGCTGTCGCCGCCGACTGCGATCCGATCCGGATCGACGCCGAAGGCGGCTGCGTTGGCGCTCATGTATTCAGCGACCGCGTAGGCATCGTGTGCTGCCGCGGGGAAGGGGTTTTCCGGGGCCAGCCGATAGGCCGGCGACACGACGAGACAGCCGGCCTTGCTGGCGAGAACCCGGCAAATGGAATCGTGCGTGTCGATGTCGCCGCGGATGAAGCCGCCACCGTGGTAGTAGATCAGAAGGGGGCGCTTTTCACCGACGAGCCCCTCCGGCTGATAGGCCCGCGCGGGGATGGATCCTGCGGGGCCTGGTATTTCGAATTCCCAGACGCGCCCCATATGGGGGGCCGGCGCATCCACGCCCGCCATATCTCCCTTCCACTCTTTTCTCGCCTCGTTCGGATCCTGCACCTCCACCGGAACGGCATTGGGGTTTTCAGGCTGAGACAGGATGTTTTTCAGGGTGGGGTGCAATTCGCTCATAAGGGGACCACGTAGATTGTCGTTGAAGGAAACTGAAAGCGAGAAACGCGGGCTCAAACCGTCTTGAAGTAGCGCTTCAGCTCGTACGGCGTGACCTGCTCGGCCTGCCACGCCAGCCAGTGCTGCCACTCGATGTCCCGAGAGGCCGCGTAGTGCTCGACGAAGGCGCTGCCCAGGTAATCCTTGGCGATCTCGGAATTGCGGAACATCTCGGTCGCTTCGGGCAAGGAGGACGGCAGGCGCGCCCAATTGGGATCGAGCGCGGCATTGCCTTCCGCGCCTGCGAGCGGCGCGAGCTTGCTCGTCAGTCCCAGGTGACCGCCGGCGAGCATGGCCGCAAGGACCAGATACATATTGGTATCGGCGCCCGGCACGCGATGCTCGAAACGGAAAGCGTTGCGGCCCGGCTGGCGGATGGCGCGCAGCGCGGCACTCCGGTTGTCGTAACCCCAGGATGCATTCTCCGGCGACCAGGACTTGTAGTCGAACCGGCGGTACGAGTTGACGTTCGGCCGGAACAGGATCGAGAACTCCGGCATCGTCTTGATGAGGCCGGCCGCGTAGCTCAGCGCCGGGTCCGACATTGTGGTCCGCGCGGGATCGAAGAACGCGTTCTGCCCGTTCTGCCAAAGGCTCTGGTGCACATGGCCGCCGGACCCGGACTCGCCGATCTTCCATTTGGCCATGAACGTCGCGACCAAGCCACGCTCCGCACAGAGCGCGCGGAAATAGGATTTGGCGCGCGTTGCATTGTCGGCTGCTGCGACAGCCCCGGCAGGCGCGAGCGCGAACTCCAAGGCGCCGAACCCGAGCTCGGTGTGGAACGCTTCCACCTCCACGCCCGCGCCGCGCATCCGCTGCATGAAAGCGCATGCCAGCTCGCGCACGCCGTCCGATTCCGCAAGCCGATAGGCATTGTGCATGGCGCCGAGGGGCTTCATCTCGTGATGGCGGCCTTCCGCCATAAGCCCCTCGTCCGCATGCATGACGAATGCTTCGAACTCGATGCCGAACATGGGTTCGTAGCCCGTCTCCTGGAAGCGGGACGCCACCTTCTTCAGGACGGACCTCGGCGCGAGCGGATAAGGCGAGCCGTCGGGATTGTACATGTCGTAAATGACGGCGGCGGTGTTCTCGCGCCAATTGAGGGGCACGGCCGTGTCCGGATCCGGACGGGCCTTCATGTCGGGGAAGCCGTTGTCGAAGGAGCTGTGCCTCGTCACCCAGACGTCGTCGACCGGCGTAAACTGATAAACGATGGTGCAGAAAGCGCCTTGCGAATCCGGCTTCACCTTCGCGGCCGGCAGGAACTTGCCGCGGAGCGCGCCGTCTAGATCGACGGTCTCCATCTGCACGAACTCTATTCCCTGCTCCGGCAGGCTTCCCAAATCCAGTCGCTTGGCTGGCGCGGCCATTCTTGATCCCAGCTTTCCGTTTCTATTTCTTCTGTGCGGCGCCGCCGATATGGGCGGGTTTCGTCATGCCTACCCGCTCGTAAATCGACTGCGGCACCAGCTTCGGATCCTTGTAGACGTACCAGGTGCACTTCCCGCCGGCTTTGGCATCAGGCCACGTGGGCGGATCGACGACACGCGTCGGATAGCCGAACCTGCGCATCGGCATGCGCTCGTTCAGCGCGCAACAGTGAACGCAGTAGAGGCACACGCCCTTCTTGTTCCAGGCCCACTCGTGCTCGGATGTGGTGACACCGAAGCCGTAAGGCGGCTCCATGCGCGGCGGCAGGCCGGTGTCCGGATCATCGCGATAGGTGCGCCCGCCGGAGCCGCACGGATCGAAGCGCATCCCCCAGCGGTCCTCCTCCTCGAACACTTCGATGGTGCCGAGGCGTCCGGGCCCGCTCAGGTGCCCCCGCAGGCCTTCGAGCGCATAGTGCATCAGAAGGTCGAACGAGCGCGGCCAGGGATTGTTGTCCACGTCGTAACGCACATAGTAGGCGTACATCGGCGCCATGAGCGCATCCCACAGCTCACCGATACAGCTTTCTCCGATCTGCTTGGCCGCGACGTCGACAAGGCCGTAGACCCAATCGCATTTTCTATCGTGGGTGTCGCGCCAGAGCTGGCGTGCCTGCTCGAGTTCGGCGCTCGCCTGATCGGCATGACCCGCCACGCACGACGACGCGCACGCTTCGATCAGCGCGTTGTAGCGCGCCCAGCCGGCCTCGGGATCGAACTCCGTGCCGTCGGCGTTCTTCACCAGATCGCGGATGCGGCGCTCCTCGGCGTCGATCACCTGGGTCGCGACACCGCGCGCTTCGAGAAACGCCCGTATCTCGACGATCCAATCCCGATAGAGCTCGTGCGCCTCGACCGCCTCGCGGATGGTATAGCGCGCAAGCTCGGCCGCGTCCTGGAAGCGACCTTCGGCGAGAGCCTTGTCAGCCAGCACGTACGTAGAGGCCGCGTGATCCAGATATCCGCCTCGACGGATCTCGTAGCCGATGGCTTCGTGATGAACCAGCGGCGAGGCGCTTTCCCGGCTTCCTGTCATGATACATCTCCGCCGGCGGCACGATCCTGGCTCCGGCGACGCCAGATCTCATCGATTTCGTCACCGCCGACCAGTCCGTGCGGCCGCAGGATCATGCACAGCACAATGGTGACGCCCAGGAAGACGCCGGTAAGGCCGAACATCTCGGGCAGCTTGATGCCTGCGAGCGACGGTCCGTTCTCGAGATAGCGCGTGATCTCGAAGCCCACCGTCATGACAACGGAGCCGATCACCGCCCCGCTCACGCTGTAGACGCCGCCGACCACGAGCATCGCGAGCGTGAGGAAGGTAAGATCGAAGTAGAAGCTTCTCGGGCTGATGGTGCCCACAAACAGCGAGAAGAGGACGCCCGCGACGCCGAGCAGCGCCGCGCTCAGAACCCATGCCGCCAATCGCAGCCGCTTGATGCGAACGCCCATGGCGCTCGCAGCGGCGATATTCTCGCTGGCGGCGCGCAGCTGAAGGCCCCATCGGGAGTCTCTGAACAGGCGCGCCACAAAAATCGCGGCGATGGCGCAGAACGCGGCCCACCCCAATGTGGCCTTAACGGGAACGCCGTATATGGCGCGGGGGCCGCGCGTGAGATCCACCCAGTTCATGATCACAACATGCACGATGACGAGCAGCGCAAGCGTTGCGATAGACGCCGGGGTTCCGGTCTGCCGCACCAGCATCGAGCCCACCAGAAAGGCGATCACGACGGTCACCAGCAGGGCGATGGCGACGCTGGTCCAGATCCCGAACTCCATGCCCGCGAGCCCGAACGGCGCGTTGGCGAGCGCGGTCTTCTTGATCGCAATGGGCGTCACGAGAATGGCAACCGTGTAGGCTGCGATCCCCATGAACGCGATGTGTCCGTAGTTCGTGATCCCGGCATTGCCCATGAACACCTGCAGACCGATCACGGCGATCAGGTTCACCATGAAGATGAAGACGATGCGCTGATAGAACGGCTCGGCGAAGAGCGTGGCCGCCACCGCGATAAGCGCGACGATGGCCCCGAGCAGAAGGGCGCCTTTGGCCGATTGAACGAGGTTGCTCAAGACTTTTCTCCGAAATCCGGACGCTCGCCGAGAATGCCCTGAGGCCGGAACACCAGAACCACGCCGATCAGGAAGAACACGATCGCGTCTCTGAACCCTGCGATCTCCTGGGGCAGCACAACCTGGAGCGTGACCTCCGCGATGCCGAGGGCGAAGCCGCCCACGACGGCGCCCGGCAGGCTGCCGAAGCCACCCAGCACAGCAGCAACGAATGCCTTGAGCACCGGCGCAAAGCCCATGAAGGGGTCAACGGCGCCGCGCCGCGCCAGAATGAAGATTCCCGCGAGGCCCGCGAGAAATCCCGAGATTGCGAATGCGGTCAAAATCACGCGATCCGCCTTGATGCCCATGAGGCGAACAGTCGGTACGTCCTTGGCGGCCGCCCGCATGGCCAATCCGACGGTCGTGTAACGCAGCAACGCCACGAGCCCGATGATGGCCGCGATGGTGACGCCCGTTTCGAGCACCTGGACGATGGGAATCTGGACGGAGCCGAGGGAGATCGAGGACGCGATCCAGTCGGCAGTCGGAACGGCCTTCGGCCTGCTTCCGCCGAAGATGAGGGCGATGTTCTGGATGACGATGCTCGCGCCGAACGCCGTCAACATGCCGGTGGTCGGTGAGGCGTTTCGCACGGGCTTGAAGGCGATCCGCTCCAGCAGGAGCGCGGCCGCAACCGTCATCAGAACGCCGAAGGGAAGAACGAGGAGGGGGTCGCGCACACCGAACATGAGCAAGAGGAACATCGCGTAGCCGCCGACGGTGATCATGTCACCATGGGCAAAATTGACGAGGTTCATCACGCTGAACACGATGGCAAGGCCGAGCGCCAACAGCGCATACTCGCCGCCGACGCTGAGGGCATTGAATGCCTGTTGGAGAATGTAATCCGACACGATCAGTGGCCCTCCAGACCGAGATACATCTCCATCACCTCGCCGGAAGCCTTGAGATCCGCGGCTTTACCTCCGAACACCAACGATCCGCTCGCAATCACGTATGCGGAATCGGCAAGATCGAGCGCCTCGTTGGCGTTCTGCTCGACAAGGAGCATGGTAAGGCCCTTGGAGCGCAATCCGTGGAGGAGCTCGAAGATCTGATCGACGACGCGCGGCGCGAGACCGAGCGATGGCTCGTCGAGCATCAACATCTTCGGGCGCGACATGAGCGAGCGCGCGATGGCCAGCATCTGCTGCTCGCCGCCCGACAGCATCCGCGCACGGGCCGCGTAGCGCTTGCGCAGAATGGGAAACAGCTCAAGGTACGTTTCGAGATCCTCGGCCACGCCGTCCCTGTCCTTGCGGCAGGCCGCGCCAAGCTGAAGGTTCTCGCCAACCGTGAGGTCGGCGAAGACGCGCCGTCCTTCCGGCGTCAGCGTGATACCGCGGGTGACGATCCTTTCGGTGGGCTCGCCCGTGATATCCGCTCCATCGAGCCGGATCTTGCCGGCCGACGTGGGTGCGAGCCCAACCACAGACGACACGAGGCTCGTCTTTCCGGCGCCATTGGGACCAAGGAGGGCGACGATCTCGCCCCCCTTGACCTCAAGAGAAACGCCGCGGACAGCCTTGATAGGCCCGTAGCTCACATGAACGTTCTCGAGCTGCAACATCAGGGCGCCGCAACCCAGCTCGGACGAACGGTCTCGATGGGCGTCATCTTTCCATCCTTGACCTGCATGACGGTCATCTCCTTCAGGGGCACGCCGCCGCGATCCTTGTAAGTGATCGAGCCGGTGGTGATGCCCTTGAGATCCTGGATCTCCTTGATGGCGCCGTTGATGGCGGCGGAGTCGAACGAGTTCGCCTTTTCAACCGCCGCCTTCACCACCTCGACCGCCTCGCCGCCGAGGCCGAAGAAGATGTTCTGCACCTTGAAGCCTCTCTTGGTGCAATCATCATAGAAGGCCTTGAGGGCGCTGCCCTCGCCGGGGAACCCGTGGGTGACGAACGTGGCGAGCCCGGCGCCGCCCGCCGCGACCTCGGGGAACGACGGATCGTCGAAGCCATCGGTGCCGAACACGGGCATATCGAGACCCGTGGCCTTGATCGTGCGCACCAGAACGCCAGCGTCCGGTACGAGGATCGCCGCGAAGATCATGTCGGGCTTGTCGGCGATGTTTTTGATCTCGGTGACCTGCGCGTTGTAGTCAGCCAGACCGTGGTGGTAGTTGACGCGTCCGACGATCTTGCCGCCGAGCTTCTCGAAGGCCTTCGCAAAATACTCCGGCGTGACAGCCGAATAGGCGCCGACGTCGTTGGCAATCATCAACACGGCCTTGCGATGGCCGGCCTTGTAGGCAACTTCGGCGGCGCCAGCGGCGGAGGCGTTGTCTCCGAACGGCACGAGATATCCGTTCTCAGGAGAGGCAACGGGGAATGCGGGCTGCGTCGCGCCGACAGAGAGAACCGGAATGCTCTTGGGCAGGGCGAGCTGCGCGATCGGGATCAGGCCGTCGTCCGTGGGCGGCCCCAGAAGCACGTTCGCGCCCTGATCGATGAGATCCTGGCCAACGTTGCTCGCGGTCACCGCATCGCTCTTCGTGTCGCGAATGATGAGCTTGACGGGCTTTCCGAGAATACCGCCAGCCTCGTTGATCTGCGCCACGCGGCACGAAACGCCGTCCGGGCTGTCGTAGGGCGCCAAGCCGCCGGTCACAGCCGCCGCGTAGCCGATTACGAGCTGGTCAGCGGCGTTCGCCGGGCCGCTCCCAACCACGCCCGCAATGGCAATGGAGGTCAGCAATACGTCTCTCAGTCTCATTCGATGCTCCTTTAGCTTCCAGCGTGCTTTTTCGATCGCTCGTGTCCGATGTAGACCTCGATCACCCGCGGATTCCTGCGGATCTCCTCCGGCAGGCCGCTGGCGACGATCTCGCCCGCGTCCAGCACGAAAATTCGCTGGCACAGGGTCATGATGAAGCGAAGGTCGTGGTCGATGACGACCACGCCGCACCCGAACCGGTCGCGAATTCCCTTCACGGCCGAAATCAGCGCGGTGGTTTCGACAGCGTTCATTCCCGCCGCCGGCTCATCGAGGAGAAGAAAAGAAGGACCGAGCGCCAAGGCTCTCGCGATCTCGAGACGGCGCTGATTGCCGTAGGAGAGCGCGCCTGCTTTCCAATGCTGGATGCGTTCAAGCTCGAACCAGGCGAGCAACTCGCCGACATCGATCGCGGCAGTCTGCTCGGCGCGATCACGCTGGCCGCTCGTCAGCGCCACCTCGATGTTCTGGCGAACGGTGAGGCGCGTGAAGAGCTTGATGTTCTGGAACGTCCGCGCCAGACCTGCGGACATGCACAACTGCGGGCTGGTGTTGCTGACGCGGCGGCCGGCGATGGTGACCTCACCCTCGTCCACCTGCATCAAGGATGTAATCGCGTTGATGAGCGTAGACTTCCCGGCGCCGTTCGGACCGATCAAGCCGACAATCTCTCCAACGCCACAGTCGAGATCGACGCCCCGAAGAACTTTCAGCCCCCCCGAAGCTCTTTCGCACACCGCTGACGACTAGGCCACTTACGCGGACATCAGGTGCTGCGTCGTCCCGGCGCTCTTGGGTATCCCCCATTACCTGCGTTCCGTTTCCCAACTCGTGAACCTAGTTCCAAATATCTAATATTGCCTTTAGTCTACATTTCAGTCCATAGTTTGATCTAAGTCAACAACAATTGTGCGTCACGCTATCGGTCTCACACCAAATGCGTGACGCGACGACGAAGGATCTCCGTGAATGGCTCTCGCGTGCCCGATCTCCAGACAAAAGCCTTGTCGGGACGCGGCGAATAACGAGATCCGGAGGGCGTTCCGGGCGCTCGCGCCCTCACAGCTTCGCCAGCAATCCTCCATCTACGGCGAGATCGATGCCGGTAATGAAGCGCGCTTTCTCCGAGAGCAGGAAAAGCGTGGCAGCAGACACATCTTCAGGTTGACCGATGATGCCGAGCGGGGTTCTCGCCTCCATGGCGGAGACGCGCTTGCTATCTACGTAGATGTCCGCGGTCATCGGCGTTGCGATCGATCCGGGGCAAACGGTGTTCGATCTGATTTTTTCGCGCGCGTACTGCATGGCGAGGGATCGCGAGAAAGACACGAGACCTGCCTTCGAAATCTGGTAGGCATCCGCCGGACCGCCGTCGATGATGTTCTCCATGTTCCTCAAGGCGACGACACTCGCGATGTGCACGAAGGATCCGCCGCCTGCCTTGCGAAGCAGCGGGAGGCTTTCTCTCACCACACGGATCGCGCCCGTAAGGTTCACGTCCATGGTCGCAGCAAATACAGCGTCGTCGGCCTTCTCGACGGAGCCATCACGCTCGAAGAAGCACAGCCCTGCTGCATTGACGACGCAATCGATCTTGCCGTGCGCCTTGTCGATCTCGGCGAACACGGCGCGGATGCTCGCGGCATCGCGCAGATCTCCCTGGAAGAAGCGCGCGCGCTCGAATCCTTTCAATTCCAGCGGTTCGGGCTTCAAATCGAAGGCGAAGACGCTTGCGCCCTCGCTCAGGAGATCGCGTGCGATCGCAAGGCCAATTCCTCCGCCCGCACCGGTAACGAACGCGATCTTGTTTTCGAATGTTTGGCTCATCGGTATAATCTCCAGACCATTGAGGGCGCGGAACATGCCACCGAATGAGCGGCGTCGCATCTCAAAAAACTCACCGACGTTGCGCGAGCTTTCACGACATCAGCATCTGAACGAAGCGGAGACGATCTCAAATGACACTTGAAGGCAGGCGCGCAATCGTGACAGGGGGCGCAAGCGGAATCGGCGCTGCGATCGCCGAGCGGCTCGCGGCCGATGGCGCGCACGTCGCGGTCGCCGATCGCAACCTTTCAGGCGCCTCAACTCTCGCGAAAGACCTCTCGCAGCGCGGGCTTCGTGCAATTGCGGTGGAGGTGGACGTCGCCTCGTCCGCCTCTGTCTCGGCGATGATCGACACATGCGTGCGCGAACTCGGCGGGCTCGACATTCTGGTCAACAACGCGGGCATCGTTCATCGCGAGGATGGCGACGTCGAATCCACGACGGAAGAAGCTTGGGACACGACGCTCGCCGTCAATCTCAAGAGCATCTTCCTCTGCTCCAAACATGCCATCCCGGTGATCGAACGGGGCGGCGGCGGCTCGATCGTCAACATTTCCTCGATCGTTGCGATGATGGGCTCATTCCCGGCGCAGATCGCCTACACCGCGAGCAAGGGCGGTGTGCTGTCGATGACACGCGAGCTTGCCGTGACGCTCGCCCGGCGCAACATCCGCGTCAACGCGGTGTGCCCGGGCCTCACCGCGACGGCTATGGCGGCCCAGCTCGTGCAGGACGACGCGGCGTATCAGCTCCGGCGCCTGCATATCCCAATGGGCCGCATGGCGCGCCCGGAGGAGATCGCGGCGACCGTGGCGTTCCTGGCGTCCGACGAATCTTCCTACATGACCGGCCAGATGCTTCCCGTCGACGGCGGCATGACGGGTGCCTACCTCACGCCCCCCGATCCCTCCAACTAACGCGATCAGAGAGACACGATGCGCCACCTCGCCCGCGCATCCAACAATCAGGAAACCTAAATGACAACGACACTGGACGATCTCAGGCGCATGATCGAGGCCGGCACGATCAAGACCGTCGTATGCGGGCTTGGCGACTTGTGGGGACGCCTCGTCGGAAAGCGCCTGACGGGTAAGAACTTCCTGCAGTGCGCCTCCGGCTCCGAAGGCCTGCACGCCTCGGTCTATCTGTTCTGCACCGACATGGATATGGACCCGCGCCCGGGCTATGCGATCACAGGCTGGGACAAAGGATTCCAGGATTTCGTGATGAGGCCGGACCTCGACACGATCCGCATCACGCCGTGGATGCCGAACACCGCCTTCGTTCTCTGCGACGCGGTGGACGAGACCACGGGCGAGCTTCTCCCGATCGCACCGCGCACCATTCTGAAACGTCAGATCGCACGGGCGCAAGCGATGGGTCTCGCGTTCAAATGTGCAACCGAGCTCGAGTTCTTCACCTTCCGGGACACCTATGACACGGCTTGGCAGAAGAGATACCGGGGGCTCGATCCCACGTCGCGCTATCGCGGCGACTACCACATCCTTCAGTCGACGCGCGACGAGGAGGTGATCGGTGAGATCCGCGATCTCATGGAGGCTGCAGGCATCGAGATCGAGAATTCGAAGACCGAGTGGGGGCTCGGCCAGCAAGAGATCGCGCTGCGCTACACCGATGCGCTCGAGATGGCCGACAGGCACCTGATGTACAAGTGCTGGGTGAAGGAGCTCCTGAGCCTGCGCGGCATGTCCGCGACGTTCATGGCCAAGCCCTTCATCGACGAGGTGGGCTCGTCCTGCCACGTTCATATCAGCCTTTGGGACAGCGGCACGGGCCAGCCGATCAGCTACGACGCCGATTCCCACACTCACATGTCCGATCGCTTCGGCTCGTTCGTCGCCGGAATGATCGAGCATGGCCGCGAGTTCGCCCTGCTCGCTGCTCCCACCATCAATTCCTACAAGCGCTTCCGCACCACGTCGTTCGCACCCGTGCAGCTCGTCGTCGGCGGGGACAACCGGACGTGCGGCTTCCGTCTCGTCGGACACGGCAAGAGCTTCCGGGTCGAATCCCGCATTCCCGGCGCGGACGCCAACCCCTACCTCGCGCTCGCAGGAACCATCGCGAGCGGCCTCAACGGCATCGAGGCGCGGAGCCCGCACCCGGCGCTCTACACCGACAACGCCTACGAGGACGCCTCTCTTCCGCGCGTGCCCGGAACCATGCGGGAAGCGGTCACGCTGTTCTCGGCGAGCCAGAAGGTGCGGGCCGCCCTCGGCGACGAGGTGCACGACCACCTCAAGAACTTCTCGGAAAACGAACTCGATGCCTTCGAGCGCGAGACCGTCACCGACTGGGAGCTGATGCGCTACTTCGAGCGCATCTGATCTCGCAAAGCCATTTCAACAAATATCAAAACTATTCAAGCAAAGGACACGACATGACGGACGTGAAGAACGTCGCGCTGGTTACCGGCGGGACAGGCGGCATCGGCGGCGAGATCAACAAGAGGCTGGTGGACGCTGGCTACCTCGTGGTGGCAGCGGATATGAACGTTCCGCCCGAGGCTTCCACCAAACCCGCGACGGATCAACCGAACGGCGTCGTTCTCTATCGCATGGATGTTCGCAATGGAGCAGAGGTCGATGCGTGCGTCGCGTTCTGCACCACGCTGGGCAAGCTCAAAGTCGTCATCAATTGCGCCGGCCTTCTTCGCCATGGCCTGGTTGAGGACATCACCGACGACGCCTTGAATACGGTGTGGGACGTCAACATCGCGGGTGCGGCGCGCGTGTGCCGCGCGGCAAGCCCGCACCTCTCGGAAGGGGCCTCGATCATCAATATCTCGAGCGTAACGGCAAAGATCGGCCGCATGCGCGGCGGCGCCATGTACGGCTCCTCGAAAGCTGCCCTCGAGGCGCTCACGCGCTATCTCGCCATCGAGCTTGCGCCCCGCGGCATTCGCGTGAACGCGATCGCGCCGGGCTTCATCGCGGTGCTGCCCATGAGCGCCTCCATGCGCTTCATCGCCCATGCCGACAACGACCAGGACGCGCTGGCCTGGTGCATCGATCAAACGCCGATGGCCCGGCCTGGGCGGGCGGACGAGATCGCCGGTCCCGTGCTGTTCCTCGCCTCCGACGACGCCTCCTACATCACCGGCCACGTGCTGATGGTGGACGGCGGCGTGACGGCGGCTTGATCGGGCGTTGAGAGAAGGGAGACCCGGACATGCCACGCTGGGATATGCTCACGAGCCCCGAGATCGGGGATCTCGTGGCGAGCGGAATGGACCTCGCCGTGCTGCCGGTGGGAGCCACGGAGCAGCACGCGGCGCATCTGGCGACGGGGACCGACACGTTCTCGGCCGACACAGTGGCGACGCTGGCGGCGAAGGAGGCGGGCGTTCTCGTGCTGCCCGCCATTCCCTATGGATGCTCGCACGGGCATACGGAGAAATGGCCGGGAACGATCTCGCTCGATCCCGTGACGCTCACGGGCGTGATCTATGACGTTTCGCTGTGGGCCATCCGCTCCGGCGTTCGGCGGATCATCTTCCTGTCGGGCCACGCCACCAACGGCCCCTCTCTTGGGAGCGCAATCCTGCGGCTACGATACGAGCAGCCTGAAGCCCGCTTTCGTCAGCTCGGGCTCTGGGACATCTCGCAGCGTGCCGGACAGCTCTATTCGAGGGACGCGGAGGATTTTCACGCCAATCGGGGCGAGACATCCCTGCTTCTGCACGCGGCTCCCGACATGGTGCGCATGGAGAAGGCTTTCGACATTCCGGATGTGACGCCTGGCAAGGTATTCCAATACCCGCCGCCGCGCACGACGCCCACGGGCGCTGTCGGCAATCCGAGCGAAGCGACGGCAGAGGACGGGCAGATGATGATGTCAGTGCTGGTGGAGGACTTCGCGGCGCTGCTCAAGACGGCGCTGGTGGAGCCGTGGCCCGACATTCCTCCCGGACCGGACGCGGCCTGAGACCCGACCTAAAAAAGTGGCCTAGCTCGACGAGCTAGGCCACTCGAGTTTAGCGCTGCTGCGTGCGCTATTTGAAGGTCACCATGAACCGCCGGGCAAGCTTGGTTCCGAAGATGTAGGCGGAGGCACTGAACGGCCACTGCGAAACGACCTTGCCGCTACGGGCCTGGAAGTAGTTGCTCGTCGAGCCCCAGACGGTGCGCGAAAGCCGGTCCTGCAGCCACGCATTGAACTTGCGGAACCAATCGGGGTTCACCGACACCGTCTTGGCTCCGCGCTTCAGAAGCTTGGAAATGAGGGACGCGGCGAAGTCGGCCTGAGCCTCGTAGAACGACACCAGCGGCACGCTGTTCGTGTTAGGGCCGTACATCATGAAGAAGTTAGGGAAGCCCGGCACCATCAAACCCAGAAGCGCCTCGGGCTCGCCGTTCCACTTCTCATGTAGATCGACGCCGCCTTCGCCCTTGACCTTGTAGCCACCGAGATAGTTCGCGGCGTCGAAGCCCGTGGCATAGACGATGAGGTCTAGCTCGTGCTCGGTGCCGTTGGCATCCACCGCGCCTTTCGGCGTGAGCGATTTCACGGCATGGGGAATGAGCTCGACCTTCGGATTCTTCAGGTCGTCATAGTAGGTATCGCTGATGACCGTGCGGCGCGCCTCGAAGGGAAACGCGGGCGTGGCAAGCTTGAGGAGATCAGGCCTGTCTCCGAGAGAGGCGTGAAGGTAGGCGAGCGCCTGATCCGCACGCTTCTGGTTCGAGCGGCCGCCCTTGCGCGCGTGGCTCGCGCCGTACTGGCGCACGTCGTAGCCGGCGTAGAGCTTGAACCTCTTCCACCAGGACACGGGGCCGAAGCGATTCCAGCGGCGCTCGCTCGGCGTGAAATCGCGAGCGAGCTTCGGCAGCAGCCAGTTCGGCTCGATCTGGAAGATCTTAACCGACCTGGCATCGCGCGCGGCTTCCGAGATTACCTGCACCGCCGAGGACCCAGTGCCCAGGATGCCGACGCGCTTTCCATGCATCGTCAGCCCTTCAGGCCAACGCGACGTGTGCGTCTGATCGCCGAGGAACGGCGTCTCACCGCGCGCGAACGGCGGCAAAAGGGGAAGGTTCAGGAAGCCGACGGCGCTGATGACCGAGCGGAACGGGCCGTGCTTGGCGCCCGACGCCGTGGTCACGGTGTAAGTCTTGGTCTCGTCCGACCAGGCGACGGTATCGACCTTCTCGTTGAAGCGAATGTGGCGGACGATGTCCCATTTGGCAGCGACGTGATTGAGATAGTCGAGCAGCTCCTGCTGGCTCGCGTAGTTCCGCGTCCAGTCATAGGGCTCGAACGAAAACGAATAGATGTGCGATTCGAGATCGACCTCGGCACCGGGATACCTGTTGTTCCACCACGTGCCCCCAAGGCTTTGCTCCTGCTCGAAGATCGTGAAATCCGTAATGCCCCTTCTTTTGAGGGCAATGGCGGCGGCGAGGCCGCTAAAGCCTGAACCGATGATCGCAACAGGCATCACCGCATGCCCCTCAACCGAAGCCCTCGGGTTCACTCGCAACCTCTTCTTGACAAATGTCTATGTGGTCTATTAGTTAGACCTATTGACCATTGTCAAGATTGTTCTCTTGACCAGAGCGGAAGGGGCGCTCTGCAGAAACGAATGGCAAGGCACGGCCGCGATGTGGGTTGAGTTCAGCAACGACGCGGACAGACGGAGACGATTTCTTTTGGGTGCAGGAGACGGACAGGATCCGCCTGCAGAACGGGGGTTGATATGACGACAAAGAGTTTCGCGGGCGCGATTGCCGCTCTTGGACTTTCCCTTTGCGCGGCCACGACTGGGGCTCAAGCCGAGGACAGACAGTTCGGCTACGCGCTGACCATCACGGGTGCGAGCGAATTCATGTTCCGCGGCATCTCGTACACGGACGAAAAGCCCACCGCGAACCTCTATGCCGAACTCAGCTACGGCATCGCCTACCTCGGACTGTGGACGTCCAACATCGACTATGGCCCGGTCGGCCCGTGGGAGCAGGACGTCTATCTCGGCATTCGTCCCGTCACCGGCCCTATCAACTGGGACATCGCCGCCTACTACTATCTCTACGGCAACCGCGACAGCGGCCAGTTCGGCTCGTCGTCCGACATCGATTATTACGAGTTCAAGATCTCCGCGAGCACCACGCCCGTCACCAACATGACGGTTGGCGCGACGGTCTGGCTGACGCCCGACCAGGGTTATGCAGCGACCGACAACATCTCGTACGAAGGCACGATTTCCTACGACCTGCCCAAGCTCGGCATCTTCTCGCCGACGATCAGCGGTCTCGTGGGCCACTCGGAGTCGGGCACCAACGTGTATTATCCGACCGGATACTGGGTGGGCGAAGATTCCTACACCTACTGGAACGCGGGCATGAAACTCGCGGTCGACAAGTTCTTCATGGATTTCCGCTACTGGGACACGACCTTGGATGACGGTCTCGCCGACTCTCGGTTCGTCTTCTCGGCAGGCGTCAACCTTTTGCCGTAGCTTCGCGTCGGCAAAAGCCTGAGGACTTCCACCTTCAGGCTCACACTACCAGAGTACCTAGACTAACCCACACTTGGCCGCTGCGCTCCCAAGCGCGGCGGCTTTGCCGTTTTCGGCCCCGGACCGGCGTGGGCGCCCCATCATTGGCGCCCGTGACGCCCGCCTGGAGAACACCTTTCTCCGCGAAAAGAGATAAACTGACCGGGGTCCGGCCGGGTCCGGACACCTCATTCGACCCCCGTGAGGCCTTACTCTCACCCCGACTCGCGCGCTACCAATGCGATCTTGATTACCCGAGGGGCGCAAATTCCGCCCCGATGTGGCAAAAGCATCGCATGGATCGACATTCGCCAAAGCGCGCATCCCTAGCCCTCGCCATCACCCTCGCGGCGAGTGGTTTGCTCGCGTTTGCGCGGCCGGGCCTTGCGCAAGAGGCGACGGACGCGGCGGCGGGCTCTGTTCCGGCCGCGGCGGACGAGATCGCTGATATTTTCAGCAAGGTGGGCGATCAGCTCTACGACGAGTGCATCTTCGAGCTCTCCGACGAGCAGGTCGAGGTGCAGGCCGCTCTCATTCAGTCCTACATCCAGCAGGGCGCGGAAAGCGCGATGGCGCGCAAACTGGCCGCGGCCCAGATCCAGCCTCCCAAGCTCTCGGAAAAATGCGAGCAGGTGCGGAAATCGCCGCCGCCTCCACCTTCGGCTCCCGCCCTGAACTGGACGACCACCACGCTTCCGATCCCAAAGAAGCCGGTTGTCGAAGCAGCACCCAAACCCGCCAAGCCCGCAGGGCCCGCCCCTGTCATCACGCTTGCGAACAAGAAGGTGTTGCCGCAGTGGGATTGCGCCGATGGCGTCGACTTCGTAACCATTCACATCAAGGGCTATGAGCGAAAGCTCACCGGCGGAGAAATCTGCAACCCGTTCGAGGACGTGGTGCACGAAGTGCCGCCTTCGGTGCCGAGCTTCCGCCTCGGCTATACCATCAAGACCGGGCGTCTTTTCATCATCTCGGATGCTCCTCAGATAAACGGCCAAACGGTCGTGTGGGGTCTCTCGGGACGAGATATCTGCCGAAATAACCCCGATCCCGATTGCTTTGCCGCCAAGGCCATCGGTCCCCTGCCGCCCGGCGAATACACCTTTGCCTCAGAGCGCGGCCAGCGCGTGAGCTGGGGCCCGCGCACGAAGCGGCACGTGGCCGGCATCTACCTTCGAAAGCTCTGGAACCGCGATCTGTTCAGCCCGCAGCACACGGCCGCGATCCTGGCGCGCGGAAACATTGCGATCCACATGCGCCTCAAGGGGGAGATGTCGGAAGCGTGCATCGGGCTCGAGCCCAAGGGGTGGGCCTACGTCGCGTCCCTGATCAAGGAGGGGCGGGCCACCGGTCTCAACGTCTATATCGACGAGCCACACCCGCAGATCGCGGAGGCGCCCCCGGTGATCGTCGCGTCCTCGTTCTCGCTCACGTCGCTCTTCAAGTGACGCGGCCGGTGCGATCGCTGAAAATGGGAGTTTGGGTGGTACCGCCTCCCCGGATCGAACGGGGGACCTCTAGATCCACAATCTAGCGCTCTAACCAGCTGAGCTAAGGCGGCTTACCGGTGGGGACTCGCGCTTTGCGCAACGATTTCATCGCTGCGGGGCGAGCCCTGTCAACCATCAAACCTGTGCAGCCAGCCTCGGAATGTTCAGATCAGCGTTCTAAATCAACGCCCTAGAAACAAAATCTCGGCTCGTGAGAAGCCGAGACCGAGACGTGCCGTAGGCCTGCTTGGGGAGCTTATAGAAGCGGGGCGACCTTCCCGCAAGATCAATGATCGACGGCGGCAAATCGCCAAAGTTGCATAGTCTTGCAAGGGGCGCCGCCCTAAACGAGCTGCCGCTTCCGCGATGCCTTCGTCGTCTTGGCGAGCGGGCGCATGGATTGGCGGAAATCGCCTTCCGGCTGCACCCGCCATGCATCGTGATGCGCCTGGAGGACAAGCCAGTACAGCGCGCTTGTGCCAGACAGCCTGGCCAATCCCAGAGCCATATCCGCGGAGACCCGCCCGCGCTTGTCGAGGAAGCGGGAGACCGTCTTGCCCGAAACACCCAACTCCTTCGCCAGCTTCTTCTTCGAGACGCTGAGATGGGGGAAGATGTCTTGACTGAAGATCTCGCCCGGGTGGGGTGGCCCCAGAAGTATGAACTCCTCTCGCTCCTGTTCCTTGAATCTACAATTTTTCATCGGGTTATTTCGTTTTCTTGTTTCTCCCTTTCAATCTAATATGATTGTCGCAATTCCATCATATCGAAATCTCGAGAAACCACGCGCAAAGACAAACGCGTGCTTTTATTGTCACGCGCCGGCACGACCTGCTGCCCCCGCAGGGCTCCGGCAATTACAGCGGACGATGCGGTCCGCTTCGCTCGTTCACCTTTGCATCACCAATTCCGGCTAGGCTTTTCTTCTCATTTTGTTGTTTTCCGATTCCCTGTCCGCGTGATCCGGGTCTCAGGACATGCTGCGGACGTCGCCTTACTCCACGTTGATTTTCTGAACAGTTGTTTGCGTGCGTCCCCCGTCGGAAGGCGGCGCTTCAGCGCCTCGCGTCACCTTCGCAAAACCACCATCAAACCTTTTGTAGAAAGGTGAGAGGGCGCTGCCACGCGGCGTGGCCCGCTGCAACGGAGACCCGATGATGCGTCAGTTGCTGTTGCCATTCGTGCCTCGCTATCTGCCGCTCTCGCTGTCGGTCGCCGGGACGCTCGCGCTCTGTGTCCTCGCCTGGCGCAACCCGGACATCGCTCCCTATCTTTCAGCGCCCATTCTGGTTTTTCTCTTTTTCTCTGCGCTCGGCGTCCGCGATCTCCTGCAGACGAAGCACGCCATTCTCCGCAATTATCCGATCGCCGCGCATTTGCGCTTCCTGCTCGAAAACATTCGGCCGGAAATGCGCCAGTACTTCTTCGAGGCAGACAAGGACGGATCGCCGTTTCCCCGCGACAAGCGGGCCATCGTCTATCAGCGCGCCAAAAAGGAGCTCGACAAGCGCCCCTTCGGAACCCAGTACGACGTCTACGAGAACCGCTACGAATGGCTCCACCATTCCATGGCACCGAAGGAGCCGTCCCGCGATCCCTTCCGCGTTCTCGTCGGCGGCCCGCAGTGCGCCCAGCCCTATTCAGCGTCGGTCTTCAACATCTCGGCCATGAGCTACGGCTCGCTTTCGGCCAATGCCATCCGCTCTCTCAACAAGGGCGCCAAGATCGGCGGATTTGCCCACGACACGGGGGAGGGGGGCTTCACGCCGTACCATCGCGAGAACGAGGGCGACATCATCCTGCAGATCGGATCTGGCTATTTCGCGTGCCGGAACCCCGATGGCTCGTTCTCACCGGATCGCTTTGCCGAGGTTTCTGCCGATCCGCAGATCAAGATGATCGAGCTCAAGCTCTCCCAAGGCGCCAAACCCGGGCATGGCGGCGTGCTGCCGGCTGCGAAGGTCACCGAGGAGGTCGCGCGCATCCGCGGCATCGAGGTGGGGCGCGACTGCATCTCGCCCGCGCGGCACCCGGCCTTCACGACGCCTCTCGAGCTCATGCAGTTCGTCGCAGAACTGCGCCGTCTTTCCGGCGGCAAGCCCATCGGCTTCAAGCTCTGCATCGGGCATCAATGGGAGTTTCTTGCCGTGGTCAAGGCGATGCTGGAGACGGGCATCACGCCGGACTTCATCGTCGTCGACGGCAAGGAAGGCGGCACAGGCGCCGCACCGCTCGAGTTCATGGATCACATGGGCATGCCGCTGCGCGACGGGCTCGCCTTCGTCCATGCAGCGCTCGTGGGCACCAACCTGCGCGACCGCATCAAGATCGGCGCCTCGGGCAAGATTGCAACCGCCTTCGACATGGCGCGCGTAATGGCGATCGGCGCGGACTGGTGCAACGCTGCCCGCGGCTTCATGTTTGCCGTCGGCTGCATTCAGGCCCAGCAGTGCCACACCGACCGCTGCCCGACCGGTGTCGCAACGCAAGATCCGCTGCGCCAGCGGGCGATCTCCGTGCCGAACAAGGCGCTGCGCGTCGCGCAGTTCCACAAGGAAACCGTCAAGGCGCTGGCCGAGCTTGTGGCTGCGGCCGGCCTCGATCATCCCGGCGAGCTCAAGCCCCATCATTTCATGCACCGGGCCGCGCCGGATCGCGTCGTTACTTTCGCCGAGCTCTATCCCGCGCTCCGTCCCGGCGAGCTGTTGTCGGGAACCCGCGACAGGCACTTCGAGGCAGCCTGGGCCTTGGCACGCGCCGACAGCTTCGCGCCCTCCAGCCATGGCATTCACTTCGTTCCCGTGCTCGCGGCCGAATGATCTAGAGCGCGATCAATTTGGATTGAACCAGGATCACGCTTCGGACCAATGGGGTCCGAAGCGATCATGGTCTAGTCACGATCCACACGCTGCCAGGGCGCTTGGGGATCAAACGTCTGCATGCGACCGGCGATCCGCGCCGTGTCGGGTCCCAGATCGCGCTGATAGACGACGCCATCCTGATTGACGATGAACGTCATGATACCGGACGCCCCGTAGACGGCGGGGATGGCCGCGAGCGCGAAGCCGCCGATCATGCGGCCACCGACTAAATAGTTCTGTGCGCCGCCCGAGGCGTCTTTGCCCTGCGCGGTGAGCACGTGGAACACATAGCCATGATACGGCGCGGGCCGATCCTTACGGGCCGAGTACCCTTCCGCACGGGCGTCCGCCACCAACGGCCCGAGAGGACTTTCGGGCTCTCCCTCTTCCGTAGGCCAGTAGAGGCCGTCCATCTTTCCGTCGCTGCTCAACAGGCGGCGAGCGTACTGGACGCCTTTCCCATCCCGGTCGGCCTCCGCATATTCCCTTTGCGCGTCGACATAGGCGTGCATCACCTCTATAGCGGAGAGCTCGTTTTCGCCGATGCGGCGCGCGAGGATTTCATCGGCGCCGGCGGCCGTGTCGAACCACCATTTTCCGGCCGACTGTGCAATGGGAATTGGGAAGGGATAGTCGTCCTTTCCCAGGTACAGGGTATAGGGTCCGCCGCCGGGCGCCTCACGCAGCTCGTGCGCTTCGTCATAAGCTGCCACGAAACGCTTTCTCGCCGCCGCGTCGGCCACCTCGTCCCCGGAGCTTGCCAGCTTGCGGCCTTCGTGGCCGAGCACCGTGACGATATCTCGGGGATTGCCGGACTTAACGGAGGCGACCAGTGCATCCACGGCCTCTTGCGGGGAGGCATACGTGGCGGGCCTCGCATCGGCCGCACTCCCCATAAGCGAGAGAAACCCGAGAGAGACCAGCGAAGCGAGCGCATATCGCCGGGTTTTGGAACCAGTCTTTTCCGTCGGAGACATCGAAACCTCCTCGTGACCGATTGAAGCGAAATCGACCTACCGGCGGCGCCCGCCGCCGCCACCGCGATGCATGCCGCCTCCACCGCCGACGCGGCCACGGGCAGCAACCGCACGGCTGGCATGTCCGCGCTCCGCGAAGCGTTTCACATCCTGGCCGCGCTTGACGTCGAAGGCGCCCGGCGGGGGTTTGCGCGCCCGCGCCCGGTCCAGGTCGCGGTTCACGTTTCCACTGCCAGCCTTGCCGACCTTCTTGTCGCGCGTTCCGGCGCGATCGCCAGCGCGATCCTTGACCGTGTCACCCGCCTTACTGCCGGCCTTGCCGTCCGCCTTGTCGCGGATCTTCTCTCCAGCCTTGTCACTGATCTTCGCGTGATCCGTCTCCTTGAGACGCTGCTCGATCTTGGCACGGTCGAGATCACCTGCGTCGCGGCCGCGGAATTCCTTGCTGGCCTCACGCGCACGCGTTTCCTTTCCGAACTTTTCACGCACCTCCTTGTTGCGGTAGGGAACCGCTCCGCGATGATCGGGCCTGTGCTCCCACTTGTCCGACGTGATGCGCGCCCTGTTGACGTTGATTTTGTTCCACTTGTCGACGTCGATATCGATGTCGTGGCGGCGCCAGTCGAAGTGGTTCCAATCCCAGATCCCGGCCGCGATGGCGATGCCGGCCGCCCAGTAGACTCCATTCACGAAGGAGGCGCCTGGATATCCCCAGTAGTACGGCGGGTAATCCGGATACCACCAATCGCCATACACCACCTCAGGCTGGTAAACCGGGACGTACACGGTCTCCGGCGTCGCAGGCTCGATGATGTACACCGGCGCGCCGCCCGACCCGCTCTCCTTCACCACCTTCTGCTGCTTGTTGCTCTTGAGATTGCCCGCCTCGTCCGCCTTGGACCGCAGGAACTGGATCTGGTCCATCACCTCGCTTTGTTGGGCGAGGAATGCGTCACCCAGCTTCTGCGTCCATTCGAGCTTGTCGCTCATCTGCTTCAACACGTCCGGGAACTGGACGAGCGCTTTTATGCTCGGGTCCCATTCCTTTGCTTCCAGCGCCTTCACGAGGGCATCGCCTTTGAGCTTCGCGTTGGCTGGCTCGCTCCGCCATCTGGCGGCTTGAACGACATCGAGCGGATAGGTCGAGGCAATGAGCACATTCGTCAGCAGTTCATCGGGGTAGAGCGCGACGGGGGCAAGGAGCTGGTCCAGCTCTTCCTTTTTGAGCTTGTCGTCATCGGCCAGCGCACCGCTCACGGCTGTGGCCCATGCCAAGAGGATGGCGATGGCCCATAGCGATATTCGTTTCAGCATCGCGTCCCTCCCTTTTTTCAGAACGGGTTCACGTAGTTCAGGATGGCTGTCATGCGCAGCATGACGCGGCGAATGACGTGGCTCGGCTTGACGTGATCGGTGAAGATCGCGACCTGGCCTGTGCTTCCGGCGGGTAGGCGCTTTTCGAGATCGGCGTCATCGAGCTTGATGCGGACGACGAAGGGCGCGGACTGCACGACCTTGGGCGTGACGGCGAAGCCCGACGGCTGTATCTGCCCGGTGGCAATCGCCTGCAGGATGCTCTCGACGCGGGCCTTGTATATTTGTCCGGGCAGGAACTTGAATGTTATCTCCGCCTTCTGTCCCGGCTCGATGTAGCGCGCGTTTATCTGCGCGATCTCGGCGGCAAGAATGACTTCGGACGTATCTATGAACGCCATCACGGGCGCCAGCGGGAGAGAGGCCACGCGCGCGCCCTTCCGCAAGGCGAGGTTAGTGACGTAGCCCTCGGCAGGGGCCCGCACCACGGTCTTGTCGAGGTTCCATTTCGCCGCCTCCAACTGCGCCTTGAGCTGTTTGACCTCGGCTTCGCGCTGTTGAACATCGAACAGGCGGCCAGCGTCGCGACTCTGCAATTGCCCCATCTGCTCGTAGCGCAACTCGGCGAACTTGAGCTGCGCGTCGAGCGCGTCCACCTGAGCCTGATAGGTTGTCGGGTCTATGCGGAAGAGGACGTCGTTCGCCTTGAGAGGAGTGTTAGCGGCGACCGGAACCTCGAGCACCTCGCCGGCCACATCGGGGACGATCTGCACAGAATGACGGCCGACGACGACCGGCCCAGACGGCGCGCCCCACCCCATGGGGATGAAGAGGCCGATGTTCAAAAGCAGGAAAACGAGGATCGGCGACAGCTTCCAGAACAGATTGAGCGAGACGATCTTAAAGCGGACGAGAAGATAGAGGATCAGCAGATAGACATTGAACAGGAAGACGATCATTTGCCGCTCTCCCTCTTCGGCGCATCGACGAAGGCCCATACGAGCGAAAGCGGCCAAAAGACAAACCCGCAGATCAACGTCACCCAGCCTGCCACCTCAACGGCGGCAGGCCAGGGATGATTTCGCTGCTTCGCGATATATCCCGGTGCCATGCCCATGGCGACGAACACCGCCACTGCCGTGACAATCAGAACGATCAGGATAAAGATCGCGAAGTAGTCGATGAAGGACATATTTCATTCCTTACCTTCACCGCTGCTCACGCCCTCCGCAGCCGACACTGCGCGCCGTACCGGAGGCGGCGCCCATTGTCCGGTGGCCACCTCGGGCCGGGGTGCATAGAGACGCATTGTCACGCCAAGCGCGCCGCTCGCGGGGCTCGGCAGCCAGTTACTCTCCTTATCCGGGCCGGGGTTCTGGTTCTGAATGTAGATGTCGAGCGAGCCGTCGTTGTTGAACTTGAGCGCGTCACGATCTCCGATCGCAAAGCGGTTGATCGGGTTCGACACCTGGAATCCGTCCGCGTCGTACATCGTGATCGACCAGAACGAGTCGACGGGCGGTAGCTCATCCTTCGCGAAGTGGATGATGTACTTGTGCTCGCCCGTCAGCGCTTCGCCGGTCGAGTCCGCCACGACGAGCGGATAGATCGCGTCTTCGGGCTGGTTAGCACCGAGGCCCACCATCGCGACGATCGCCCGCTTCAGATAGTAGTTGCCGTAGACCCCCATGGTGTCGCTGTTGATCTGCCAGCCGTTCGCCACGCGCGCTATGGTGGGCACCTTCTCGCGCATGAGGATCAGCCCGTCCTCGGCTCCTTTCTTCAGGGCGGCCTGTATCTCCTCATCGAGCGTGCTCGGATCGAAGCTCTTTCCCGGGACAATGCCGATGCGGCCCAATCGCGACACGACGGACCAATCGGTTACGTGGGGCGGGTGCGTCTTCATCAGCTCCGCGCCCAAGGCGAAGAACTTGAGAGGCGGCATCTTGTTGACCTGCTCCAGCGTTGGCGTCTTCATGTCAACGCTCGGATCCGGGGCGGCGGCTGCAGGCGTTTTCGGCTCCTTCCCCCAATCTTCGAGAGGCGTGATCGTATAACCCGCCTGGATGGCGTGAACGGCGTCATAGTCCGCGGGGCCGTTGGTCTGGGTGCGCCCGATGATCCAAACGCTCGGAGTCGGTGCATCGATACGTGCGACGCCGTCCGGCAAGGCTCCGCTCCAGCCTTGCGGCACCACCGCGAAGTGAGCTGCCTCCGTTCCGCTCGTGCGCTTTCCGGGAACGGCGAACACGTCCGTCCACATGTCGATCATGGGCAGCAGGTAGTAACGGCCGTGCGTATTCGGCGCCGACACGATGACCGGGCCATTGGAAAGATCGAGCCATGCCGACGAATAGAGCGTGTCGAAATTCGGCCGGACCACAGCCTTGAAATTAGCATCCGGAAACGCTTTGAAGTGCCAAAACGCGTTGGGCGGCCCGAAGCCGGCCATCGTGCCGGGCTCGACGTTGGTTGCCTGGCGCCGGGTGATATCCATTGTCACCAGCGGATAGAGGAAGATGTAGGCTTCCTCCGCAATGGTCCGCGCCTCGGCGGGCGAAATCGTCTCGGCACGCGCCTGGCCGCCAGCGATCCCGAACGCTGCCATCGCGATCGCCACCGATGTCAGAAATTTGCGTGTGCGCTGCTCTCTATTGCGGCTGCGGCCGTCTCCGTCGAGATCTGCCTCTGCTTCGTGCTTGTGCATTATCATTTCTACGCCTCCTCCACTCCGACCCTTCGTTCTCCGAATTCTTTCCGTTCTCACTTTTGAACCTGACCATCTCTTCCACGCCGCCTTCAGGTCGCGGGCAGCGGGACAATGCGCTCTCGCGACGGCACGCAATCCGCGCCGCCTTTTGACGTCACACGAGAAGCGTCTGCGCGGGCTTTGGGCGCCATGCCCCAAATTCCCGCGCAGACGAATGCCACGAGCACGCCGATCAACGACGCTGTCCAGTGCGACCGCTCGTGGCCCGTTGGCATGGCGACCTCTGGAACCTAGATCTTGACCTCGGCATGACGACGCAGACGCATGGCGAACGCGACGAGAAGGATGCCGTAGACAATGGCGAAGGAGCCGATCACCAGGATCAGCGCCAAAGCTCCGGCGCCGGGCCAGAGCACCAGGAGACATCCGAACGCCACGGAGAGAATGCCGCTCGCGATGAGAAGCCATTCGTCGTCGATCTCCTTGCGGAGCTTGATCGCGCCGACGATCTCCATGATGCCGGTGGCGATGGCCCAGGCCGCGATGAAGAACAGGAGAACCAGGGCGGTGATCTGCGGCCACATGACCGTCAGCACACCCGCGGCAATGCCGAATATGCCGACGAGCGCCAGCCACCACCTGGGCGCGGGGGCGCCGCCGCGGATAGCGGCCACGACCGAAAGAATTCCGTCGACGAATGCGAACGCGCCGTACATCAGAACCAATGTCAGCAGCGTTACGCCCGGCCAGATGAAGGTGAGCACGCCGAATATGATGGCGAAAATGCCCTTGAGAAGGATGATCCCCCAGTTTCTGGCAAGCGCATCCAGCATCGGGCGCATGGTAATCGTGCCTGGAGGATAGGTTGCCGGCGAGCTTTGCATGTCTAGTCTCCCATCATTGTTGCGGGACGCCCCGCATTTGAAACTTCGTTGCGATTGGCAGCCTCGCGTTGGCGCTCCCTCACGTCGGCGATGTCACGCTCCAGGAAATAGTTGAGAAACGTGCGCACGACAGCGATGGCAGCCAGCCGGGCCACCTGATCCCACTCGGTGGTGATCGCGGTCTCGATGATGTCGGCGGCGAGCTGAAACGTCAGACCCGCGACCAGCCAGCGCCCATAGCGGAGCCAGATGTCGCGTCGTTCGGCTGCGTCCGGCACCGAGACGAGCAGCGTCTTGAGGACCGCGACGAAGGCCTCCACGCTGCCGAAGACGATGACCAGGAATGCCATCGCGTCGATAGCGACAATCGCGCTGCGGGTCAGGAGGGCAAACGTTTCCTCCATGGCGTCCTCCTCAGGCGCTCGCCCGGTCTTGACGATTGGCATCTATGAAGACCGATCGCCAATCTCTCTTCACGCTGACCAGGATGAGACCGTACGCTTCGGCGCCGTCGAGCGCATCCGCGAGCGGGCTCAGCTTGAAATCCCGGTCGTAAGACGCCTCGCGCACCTCGTCGTCGTGATGGAGCAGAAGCGCCAGCCGCGCGCCCGTCCCGGATCGGACATAGCGCAGCATGGCCAAGTCTCCATCGGAGTTCCCGAACGCGAGAATGGGGCGGCGGCCGATATGCAGGCCGATGTTCTGCACCTTGGCTTCCCGATCGTCGAAGCAGTTGAGATCGGCGAGCTTCATGATGTCGACATGCGCGCCCTCGACCTCCATGCGGGTCTTGACGCTCGATCCGATGACCTGCTCGGGCGGAATACCATAGGCGGTCTCCGCGAAGGCCCGGATCAGATCGATGCCCCCTCCCGACACGATGAACGTCTTGAACCCGTTTGAGCGCAGGAACTCGAGCAGTTCGACCTGCGGCTGGAAGGTGCAGTGCGGGAACAGTCGGCCGAACTTGGGGTGGCGCGCGGTTGCTAGCCAGGCGCGTGTGGTGCGCTCAAAGTCCTCCTCGCTCATGCCTGCGTGGGTGGCGAAGAAGATCTCCATGATCCCCTTCTTTCCAAGCGCGTGGATCGCCTTCATGTCGCGCCCCAGGAACGCCTTGAACACGGCGACATCCCTCAGAGTGGGATCACGCTCGACCAATTCCTTGATGCGATCGAACAGAAAGAAGACCTGCACCTGCATCGGGTACTCGCACCACAGCGTTCCATCGTTGTCGAACGTGGCGATACGCTCGGAGGGCGGCACGTAGTCTCTCCCTCCTTCCTTCGTCACCCGCGCGACGAAATCGAGAATGGCCGATTTGGCCGCACCGTCGCTCCAGCTCGCAAGCTCCCTCATGACGGAATCCGCCTTGCTGGCGCATGCGACCGCAGTGCCGAAACAAATCGCGCGCAGCGGCCAATGAGGGAGAGGATCACATGACGCGAGAGAGGAACGGTTACAGGACCGATGTGCGCGTGGCGCTCGTCGAAGCGGATCTGCATGGCGTGCTCCTTTCGCTCGGCGAAACTTGAGCAGTCTGGCGGCGGACGAGCCCGCCGCCCCATCAAACTTCGTTCAGGTCAGTGGTGGGCACCGCTCGCGGCCTCGCTCATCTTCCTCATCGCATCATCGATGGTGAACGTGTTCGGCGGCTGAATGGCCGGGAAATCCTTAAAAGTCGACGCGAACTTGGCCGCTGCGGCCTGCGCCACATAGATGAAATACGCGTTGTGAAGGAACCAGTCGTAGTACGTGTTCGAGGTGATATCTCCGAACTCGTAGGGGTCCGTGCGCAGGTTAAAGATCTTCGGCAGGCGCAGGCGCACGAATGGTTCCGACCAGACCTGCATCGTGCCGCGCACACGCTGCTCCATGAACACGATCTTCCAGTTGTCGAAGCGCATGGCCAGCACGTCGCCGTCGTCGCTGAAATAGAAGTAGAAGTTGCGGGGGCTCTCCTTCACCTCGCCGGTGAGATAGGGCAGCAGATTGAATCCGTCGATGTGGTTCCTATAGGTCCGGCCGATCGCCTCGTAGCCCTTCTTGCACTTCTCGACGATGTCCGGCTCTCCGGCCATGGCAAGGAACGTGGGCAACCAATCGTGATGCTGCACGATGCCGTTGCAAACCGAGCCTGCCTTGATCTTGTGAGGCCAGCGAACCAGAAGCGGAACGCGGAACGCGCCTTCCCAGTTCGTGTTCTTCTCGGACCGGAACGGCGTCATCCCGCCGTCCGGCCAAGAGTTGCGGTGTGGACCGTTGTCGGTCGAATACTGAACGAAGGTCTTGTCGGCGATTCCGAGTTCGTCGAGCGCATCGAGCACCTGCCCGACGTTCTTGTCGTGATCGATCATGGTGTCATGATAGGGTGACTGCCAGCGCCCTGCCTGACCGCGGCTTTCCTTTTTCGTATGCGTGAAGAGATGCATGTGGGTCGTATTGAGCCACACGAACCAGGGCTTGCCCGCCTTTTCCTGGCGTTTGATGAAGTCGATGGCGTGCGCGACGAAATCATCGTCGCAGGTTTCCATGCGCTTTTTGTTGAGGGGGCCCGTATCCTCGATCTTCTGCTTTCCGACCTTGCCCCACCTTGGCATTTCCGTCGGGTCGTCCTTGTCGCTCGCAAAGGAATGGATGACACCGCGAGGCCCGAAGGTATCGCGGAATTTCGGATCCTTCGGGTAGTCGTCCATCTCGGGCTCTTCCTCGGCATTGAGATGGTAGAGATTGCCGTAGAACTCGTCGAAGCCGTGATTGGTCGGCAGCATGTGATTGAGATCGCCGAGATGATTCTTGCCGAATTGGCCGGTTGCGTAGCCTTGGTTCTTGAGCGCGGCCGCAATGGTGATGATCTTATCGTTCATGCCAATGGGCGCGGCGGGAATGCCGACTTTCGACAAGCCGGTGCGATAGACACTTTGGCCTGTTATGAACGCGGATCGGCCGGCCGTGCAACTCTGCTCGCCGTAGCTGTCGGTGAAGAGCATGCCTTCCTTGGCGAGGCGATCGATGTTGGGCGTGTGATAACCCATCAGCCCGTGCGTGTAGCAACTGAGATTGGACTGCCCGATGTCGTCGCCCCAAATGACGAGAATGTTGGGCTTCCCGGATTTTCCGTTCTTTCCGTTACCGTTCTTCGCTGCCTTGGCCATACGCGTTACTCCTTAGGCGTGCGCATTCTCACCATCTCCATTGCGATCCCCGTTACGCGTGCCGTTTTCGTCTCATGAAATGGGCTCGGCACGCCCGCGGATATCCGACCAGAAGCGCTGGCTCGCCTCCGACGACCAGCCGTACCAGTAGCCGCTAAGCGTGAAGAGACCGACCGCCAGCACAATGACGCGCCATGTCACGGTTCGTTGCGCATCGGTTGGCCGGTCTTCCGTCATGGATGCGGCTCCTTGCGAAAGACGCAGCGGAAGCCGACGTGGCTTGTGGAGGTATCGATCGGCTCAGGGTGGCGCGCGGCCGGGCGG
Organism: Hyphomicrobium zavarzinii ATCC 27496; assembly: GCF_000383415.1. Taxonomy (GTDB): domain Bacteria; phylum Pseudomonadota; class Alphaproteobacteria; order Rhizobiales; family Hyphomicrobiaceae; genus Hyphomicrobium_C; species Hyphomicrobium_C zavarzinii. Next base: position 249,989 of record NZ_KB911257.1, read on the forward strand.
TAGCGGCGGCAATAGTTGGGCGCACAGAGATGCGATCCTCCTTTGAGGACCTTCCGGGGGATGCGGATCTCGGGCTGGCAGGGATCGTAGCTCGCGTCTTCGCGCGGCCCGCGCGGGTTCTCGGGTATGCAGCACGCCTTCGGCGCATCGGCCGGGTGTCTCGGCGCATACCAATCGGTCGTCCATTCCCAGACGTTGCCGATCATGTCGTAAACGCCGTATCCGTTCGGCGGAAAGGTTTTCACGGGCGAGGTGCGCTCGAAGCCATCGAGCTTCAGGTTCTCCTGCGGGAAGCTCCCCTGCCAGGTGTTCGCCATATGGCGGCCCTCCGGGTTGAGCTCATCGCCCCAGGCAAACTCCGCGCCTTCCAATCCGCCACGCGCGGCAAACTCCCATTCCGCCTCGGTGGGCAGCTGCTTGCCGGCCCACCTGGCATAGGCTTCGGCGTCCCGGTAGGCGATGTGCACCGCCGGATGATCGTCGAGCCCCTTGATCCAGCTTCCGCGGCCGTGGGGATGGCGCCAGCTCGCCCCGAAGCGGAACTCCCACCACCGGGCCCATTCGCGCAGATCCACCGCTCCAGGCGGTGGCCGGAAGACGAGAGAGCCAGCTCGGAGCATATGAGGAAGTGCGCCAGGATAGTCCTCCGCCTTAGGGGCGATCTCGGCGAACGTGATGTAGCCCGTCTCTTCGACGAACCGGCGGAACTGGGCGTTTGTGACCGGAGTGGCGTCGATCCAGAACTCGCCGACGCTCACGCGATGGACCGGGGCTTCCTCGGGATAGTGCTTGTCCGATCCCATCAGGAAGGTGCCCCCCGGGATCAGCACCATGCTGCTCAGCGCATCGGCTTCCGGAGCACGCACTCTTTCGATGGGCTGTAGCTTGGCCATAGGAATCAACCCCGGTCGAATGCACCGAAACGCAAATTCCCCGCTCAAGCGCTGCCACTGACATGGCAGATCGTGACGATCCTCAGTACACCAAAACGTATACGTCCCAAATGGAACGTTATGCCTGTATTAAAATAGTATTTATGCTCATTTCCGCTTCTTCACCTCGCACGTAGCGAGATCTCCTCAGGAGAAACGGACCAGAAAATTCACTCCCACGGCGGCAACAAAAAACACCAGGGCGCAAACGAATGAAACGGCAAACGACTTAGACAGCATCACACACACCTCCGCTTCCACTGCGGACAACTCCGCGGCGGCGACATTGGGAAGGCTCATGACTTCCGCGCTCGATCCGTCGCTAAGGGGGAGCCGGCAAAAGCTCCGCGATGCGGCACACCGACAGGTGAGAGGCCGGATAAAAGGAAATTGCTCGTTGAAGCGCACCCGGCCGTGTTCGCGAGATGCGAAAACGCGGACCTAAACCGGTCCCCGGGCAAACGCCGTTCGAAAAGTTATTAACAGCGCACATGTCCAGCCTCGAGCTGGTTATGTAGCTGCGACCCCATCAAACCGTATGAAAGTTTGCCCGCAAACAATAGCGAGTCAACATTTTTTCTTCATTGCAGTGCGATATTCGCCTGCCACCAAAATAAAGCGCATTTAGTAAACGACGGCGGATTGAGTTTGGCTTGTTGCCCTCCCGCAACCGAAACACGGCGAAAATCGCATATGGATATTGTTTGAATTCGTTTCCCCATTGGCTCATTCGAACCCGACCGCGTTTCCGTCTCAAGCACGCAGATCCGATTTTCAGTTGAAACCGCGAATTCTCTGTACAGCGTTTTCCATCGAGGCGACGGCACCGTCTTACGGTGTCTAACAAGCCGGCATTCTGGAGCACGCCAATGACCCTTCGAACGAAGCTCCTCGCGCTCACGGCTATTGCGGCCGCCGCCATGCAGACCGGCGGGGAAGCGCGCTCGGCTGAAAATGCCACTGGCTTCTATCTCCTCGGCAGCAAAACGGCGATGGGGGGCTATGTGCCGCCACCTGGCACCTACCTTACGGACATCAACTACTACTATTCCGGCGAAGCGGGCGGTGCGGCCGCAGTCGGCATCGCGTTACGGCAGACCGGTGCGCTTCTCAATATTGAAGCCAACGTGCACATCGACGCCGACGCCTATATCAACGCGCCTTTCGCGCTTTGGATCGCGCCCGAGAAAGTTGCCGGAGGAAACGTCGGCTTCGGCGTCATGGTCCCGGTGGGGCGGAAGGCGGTGGATGTCGGCATCGACACCCTGTTGCAGGTCACGCTTCCCAGCGGGCGCGTGCTGGATGCGGACCGCCACTTCGATCTCGACGACGCTTCGACGAAATTCGGCGACCCTGTCCTCAATGCGCTGATCGGCTGGCATCAGGGCAACTGGCATTGGACAGTCGGCGCCTTGCTCAACGTGCCGATCGGACCGTGGGAATCCGACAGCATCAGCAATCTGTCCTTCAATCGCTGGGCGCTCGATACGACGGCGGCGATCACTTGGCTCGATCCGGGAAAGGGAACCGAAATCTCCGTCGCAGCCGGTTTCACGTTCAACGGCGAAAACCCCGACACCGACTACAAGACCGGCACGGAATTCCACGTCGAATGGGCGCTGATGCAGCACCTTTCGAAAACATCCTCGATCGGCATCGGCGGCTATCACTATCAGCAGGTGACGGGAGACAGCGGCTCGGGCGCGCGGCTCGGCGATTTCGAAGGGCGCGTGACAGCGATTGGTCCCGTTCTCAACCACACCTTCACGTGCGGGAAGATCCCCATTTCAACCCAGCTCGAATGGATGCACGAGTTCGATGCCGAGAACCGGGCTGAAGGGGACAGCGCGTTCCTCAACGTCACAATACCGCTTTCAGTTGCGGGACCATGACGAGCGCATCTGCCTTGCGCCGCGATCAGAGCCGGCCCATCGCGGGCGGGCGGGAGTTTTCCAGGCGACGCTAGTCCGAAAGCCGCGAACAAGCTTCCTTGCATTCTGCCATTGCCTTAGGTCATCTTTCCTGTAACGGAACGACAGGATCCAGAGGCACCGGTATACCCGTGTTGCAGCCCATGAGCCGCCATTCGCTGGTGCTGTTCGGCGAGGATTTGCCCGCCCTCCCACTCGCTCGACTGGAAGCGAGCGGCGCCGCGGCCGCGTTGCTGGTCGATGTCGGGGCGGGGCGCATCGTGGCGTCCAACACAAAGGGCGCGGCAATGCTCGGGCTGGCAGAAGGCGCCGCGTCCGCGTCGTGGCTCGATGCGTCGATGCCCGCGCTCATCCGGCTGCGCCGTCTCGCCGCGAGATCCGCATCGACACGCACGGCGGCCATCGCCGAAGTCCTTTCTTTCTGGACCTCACGGGGCACGGTCAGCGTGACTTGCCACGTAGAGATCTCGCACAGCGGCGGCCAAACGCTGGCGACACTTATCGCGCAGCCGGACAGCGGCGCGCACGCTTACGCCTCCATGGCAGAGCCTCCCTCGCTCTTCGCTGAGGACGATGCGGCCAAACTCAAGGAGATCGCGCGGCGCATTCGGGAGGGACAAGCGCAAGGCCCCGCCAGACGCAAGCCTCGGCCGGATCCTGCTTCCGCCTCGGACGGCCCCACCTCTTCCGAGATGCGTGAGCTCGCCCCAACGCTGCGTGCCAACCTCGCCCACGAGCTCAAGACGCCGCTCAGCGCCATTGCTGCCGCAGCAGAGATCATGAAGGACCAGCGCTTCGGCCCGCTCGGGGCGGATCGTTACGTCGGCTACGCCAGCGACATCTACGGCAGCGCGCAGCACGTGCTGGGGGTGATCGAACGGATGCTCGCGGAGGGACGCGGCGCGGATCCGCTCGTGCTGACAAGGGATCTCGATTTCGCTGAGATCGATGCCGGTGCTTTGCTCGAAGCCTCGGTGTCGCAAATGGCGCCCCTCGCCGCGCAAGCCGAGATCACGCTGACGCTCGATCTCGCGCCCCGGCTGCCGCACGTGGTCGCCGATGCGACGAGCCTGCGCCAGATCATCTTCAACCTGCTGACCAACGCCCTCAAGTTCACCGGCCGCGGTGGACGGGTCACGGCTGGCGCGCACTACGACATCGACGGACCGCTGACGCTGGTCATTAAGGACACCGGTCCCGGCATGAGCCGGCCCGAGATCGATCGCGTCCTGAGGCCGGCTGCAGGCGGGCCCGCAGTGAAGCCCGAGGCTCCCCTCCTTTCCTCGCGGACGGGGCTGGGGCTCGGCCTTCCGATCGTTCAGGCGCTCGCCGAGGCGAATGGGGCGGAGTTGCGGATCGAGAGCACGCCTGGAAGCGGCACTTCGGCCTCGATCGTCTTCCGGAAGGAACGCATCGTACCGGTCTGATCAGGGGCTCGCTCGTCGAGGACCCTGCGTTGATCTCCCTCGGGCAGCCGGTGGCCGCGCTCCGCCAACCTTAGACATGTTCTAACTTGTTTCCATCGTCGCACATTTGTTGACTTTCTTGACGCACTTCTCGGTCACTGCTCTATGGACGGCTCGGCTTCGAGGCCCATCGCGAAGCGAGCCATCGCCTCCTGATGGGAAGCCGATAGCGGGACCTTGACCCCGATTATTGGAGAGTTAACTGATGTTTCTCTTGCGACCCCGTCTTCGCGCGGCTTGCCGTGCGCTTTCGTTCCCGATCCTCGCGCTTGCAGCGCTCACCACGGCCGGCGCCGGCGCCCGTGCCGAGGAGGTCGTGAACGTCTACTCCTACCGCGAGCCCGGACTGATCGATCCGATCCTGAAGGCGTTCACCGAAAAGACCGGCATCAAAGTCAATGTCGTCTTCTCGCGCGATGGTCTCATCGAGCGCGTAACGGCAGAGGGCAAGAACAGCCCGGCCGACGTCATCCTCGTCAACGAGTCCGGCCTGCTGTTCAAGGCCAAGGATGCCGGCGTCACGCAGCCGTTCCAGTCGAAGGTGATCGACGAAGCCCTCGAGCCCAAGTTCCGCGACCCGGAGCATCATTGGTTCGCCATCACGCAACGCGCGCGCGTCGTCTACGCGTCCAAGGACCGCGTGAAGCAGGACAGCATCACGTACGAGGAGCTCGCGGACCCGAAGTGGAAGGGCAAGATCTGCATCCGCTCGGGCCAGCACACCTACAACATCGCACTGATCGCCTCCATCATCGCGCACGACGGTGAGGAGAAGGCGGAAGCCTGGCTTACTGGACTTCGCGACAACCTCGCACGCAAGCCCGCGGGCGGCGATCGCGAAGGCGTGCGCGACGTGCAGGCAGGCCTTTGCGATCTCGCAGTCGGCAACACCTACTACATGGCTGCGATGCTGAAGAACCCCGAGCAGAAGGCATGGGCGGATGCCGTCAAGATACTGTTCCCGAACGCGGCGGACCGTGGAACGCACGTGAACGTCTCGGGCGCTGCGCTCGCAGCCCACGCGCCCAACAAGGACAACGCAATCAAGCTGTTCGAGTTCTTCCTGTCGCAGCAGGCCCAGGAGATCTACGCTGAGAACAGCGGCGAGTATCCGGTGATCGCGGGCGCCAGCGCCTCGGCTCTCGTCAAGAGCTGGGGTGACCTCAAGGCGGATCAGCTTTCGACGGCCGACCTCGCGAAGCTGCGCAAGAAGGCCTCGGAGCTGGTCGACAAGGTGCGCTTCGACGCCGGCCCCAACTCCTGATCGACGCCTGCCTTGGCACCATTACGCGAGGGCGCGCACCCTATTTGCCTGCCCTCGCACCTTCCTTGAACGACGATCGGACTCCTAGCCGATGAGCGCTCCTCCTCCCGTCTCCGCGAGCCCTCGGTCCCCCGGCGTGATCGACAGCTTCAAGCGTTTCTTCGCCGAGCGCCGCGGCACACAGTTGGCGGCAACGCCGGGCTGGAGCCTCGCCATCTCCCTGGTGCTGGCGATCGTCGTGCTTCCCATCGCCGCCGTCCTCTATATTGCGGCGACGCCTGCCAGTAACGACTGGCCACATCTTCTCCAATCCGTGCTGCCGCACGCCCTTCAGCAGACCCTTCTGCTGGCCGCAGGCACCGGCCTGCTCACGCTGGTCATCGGCACGGGCACGGCCTGGCTCGTCACCATGTACCGCTTTCCCGGGCGCGCGCTGCTCGACCGGCTCCTAGTGCTCCCGCTCGCGATCCCAACCTACATCGTCGCCTACTGCTACGCAGAGCTTCTCGACTACGCCGGCCCCGTGCAGTCCGCGCTGCGGGCGACATTCGGATGGACATCGCCACGCGACTACTGGTTTCCCGGCATTCGCTCGCTTGGCGGGGGCATTCTGGTGATGTCGGCTGTGCTTTATCCCTACGTCTATCTCGCCGCCCGCGCGAGCTTCATCCAGCAATCCGTGTGTGCGCTCGAAGTTGCCCGCACGCTCGGACGCTCACCCTTGGGAACTTTCCGCGCGGTGGCGCTGCCGCTCTCGCGGCCGGCTCTTGTGGCGGGCGTGGCGCTGGTGCTGATGGAGAGCCTGAGCGATCTCGGCGCGGTTCAGCACCTCGGCATCGAGACTCTGTCGGCGGCCATCTATTCGACTTGGCTGCAGCGCTCCAACCTCGGGGGCGCCGCGCAGATCGCCACCGTCATGCTCGGGCTCATCGTGGTGCTCCTCGCCGTCGAGCGCTTCGCCCGCGGGGGCGCCAAGGTTCATCATACGACCGGACGTTACCGGGCCATTCCCTTCCAGGACATCGACGGGTGGCGCGGCTATGTGGCAGCGCTCTGCTGCTCGCTGCCGTTCATCGCGGGCTTCGTCGTGCCGTTCGCCTTACTCTTGCGCTTCGCGCTCGGGCATGCCGGCGTCGCCATCGAGGGCGGCTACCTGCGCGCGACGTGGAACAGCTTCTTCCTCGCCACCCTGGCCGCAGCCGCAACGGTAACGCTCGCGCTTCTCATCAGTTACGGGCCGCGCGTCGCGCGCAACACCATCTCGCGCCTCGGCGCGCGCATCGCGGGCTTCGGCTACGCCCTCCCGGGAACCGTGCTCGCCATTGGCGTGCTGATCCCGCTCGCCGCGCTCGACAACAGCATCGACGCGCTGGCACGCAGCCTGTTCGGCGTCTCGACGGGGCTCATCATCTCGGGGTCCGTGGTGGCGCTCGTCTATGCCTATGTCATCCGTTTTCTGGCGGTGGCGGTAGGCGGCATCGAAGCGGGGCTCGAGCGCATCTCGCCCAACCTGGATGCTGCCGCGCGCACGCTCGGGGAGAGCGCGGGCTCGGCATTGTGGCGCATCCATCTTCCGCTACTGGTGCCCGCACTCGGGGCTGCCGCGCTTCTCGTGTTCGTCGACGCCCTCAAGGAATTGCCCGCGACGCTGCTGCTGCGTCCTTTCAACTTCGAAACGCTGGCCACGCATGTGTATGCCTTTGCCGCGCTCGAGCAGATCGAAAGCGGCGCGCTCGGAGCGCTGACGATCGTGCTGACGGGCCTCGTTCCCCTGATCGTGCTTCACCACGCCATCGCGAGCGGACGGGCGGGCGGCAGCGGCTCCTGACGCGGCGGTGACGACAGAAAAAGCCCCGGGATCGAGGATCCCGGGGCTTGGATTTTGGAAGGCTCGGCAGCCTGCGGCTACTTCTGGATACCTTCGACCTCGAGCGTCAGCTCGACCTCCTTGGAGGCCGGCCCGAGATTGAAGTTGATGCCGTAGTCGGCGAGCGTGAGCTTGGTGGTTCCGGTGAAGCCCGCGCGGTTGCCGCCCCACGGGTCGGCGCCGCCGCCGACATAGGCCGCATCGATCGTGACCGGCTTGGTCACGCCGCGCAGCGTGAGATCGCCGGTGATCTTGGCCTTGCCGTCTCCGGCGGGAGCGACAGACGTGCTGACGAAGGTGGCCTTCGGGAATTTCGTGACGTCGAGGAAGTCGGCGTTGCGCAGATGCTTGTCGCGCTCGGCATGATTGGAGTTCACACTCGCGGTATCGATCTCGACGCTCACCTTGGAGGTTTCCGGCGCCTTCTCGTCATAGGAGAACGTTCCCGAGAACTGATCGAAGCGGCCGACCAGCCAGCTAAATCCCAGATGCTTGATGCGGAAATTGATCGAGGCGTGCGCGTTCTTGGTGTCGATCGTGTAGTCGGCCGCCGTAGCCTGTCCGGGCAGCAGGAGAGCCGCCATCATTGCCAGCGGTGCGAGACGAACCATCATTGAAACTGTCCTTTCTGGTGGAAGATCTAAGATTTGCGCGGACCGGACCACATGCGCGAAAGCGTGCGGTCCCGGTCGACAAAATGGTGCTTCAAGGCCCCAGCCGCGTGAGCGGCTGCAAGCGCGATCGTGAAGTAGGCGAGATAGGCGTGGACGACGCCGGCGGTATCCTCCAGCCCCTTGTTCTCGCCAGGCGAGGGCACACTGAAGAGGCCGAAGACATCGATGGGCCGGCCATCGGCGGTCGAGATCAGATACCCGCTCACCATCAGGGCGAGCAGGAGCGGATAGAACCCTCGATGCACGATGCGGGATGCCGTCTTCTCGAAGTCGGTGAAGCCCTCGTCCGACGGCTTCACGTTCGCGAGGCGCCAGCCGAACCGCACCGCGAGCGCGATGAGCAGCAGAATGCCGACGCCTTTGTGAATGCTGGGAGCCGTGTGGTAGTAGGGGCTGTAGTAGTCGAGATCGACCATCCAGAGACCGAGGCCGAACATGGCGAAGATAGCGATCGCCATGAGCCAATGAATTAGACGGCTCACGAGGCCGTATCCGGCCAGCGTGTCACGGATGAACATGTCAGTCCCCTCGATCTCCCAACGCCTGCGTTAGATAAAGCGCGCAAACGCCATTTCAATGATGGGACAAACCCGGATAGGTGCGAGCAGGGAAACAATCCGGTGCGACGGCGGCGACAGAGCGCCTCAAAAGGAAAACGGCCGCGAGCAGGCTGCTCGCGGCCGCTGATCATGATGCCCGCCGATAACGGTCCTCAGAATCCGAAATAGAGACGGATGCCGGGGCGGCGATAGTATCGCGGATAATAGTAGGGGGAATAGCCGCCGTAGTAATAGGGCCGGTAGGGCCTATAGAAGCGCGGGCCGTAATAATGGCGATGGTGCCATCTGCGGTAATGCCGGTGCTTCCAGCGACGATGGACCTGCTCAACGGAGCTGTCTGCAGTAGCCGCTATTTTGGCCACTCCAGCAGCGGTGCCGGCAGTCATGGCCTGGGCAGGGGCAGTCGCGGAAAAGAGCACCGCTCCGACTCCCAACAAGGCCATGGCGATGAGGCTTCGCATGGCTGTTTCCTTTCTGCAGTTGATCCCCAGCGTACTTCGCGGATCTTACGCACCTACGAGCCCAACACATGCGCTCGTAATTTGACGACCACGGAACAACCCGAGGCCGGCTCAGTGTGCGCGGGCAACAATCCGCATCGGGAGGCTGTGGCCTGTCGATCATCAACGACGATCGCGGACGCACATACCACACGATAGTAGGCCACCATTGTCCCAACGCCTCCCGATATCGCCTTTGCGCAAGATCAAGTGCAGCAGGACTATGGTCATCTCCTTATGATGTAGAACTCTTTGGCAAGAGATCAATTCTCACTTGCTCAGTATTGCGCTGCGGAATGAAGATTCTCTATCCTACGTCTGAACAATTGTTGGTTAGAACACGTATGAGCCTATGACCCGAGAGCGTTGGGCTCAGGCCACTTGTGCCTCGACGGGACGTGCGCTTGGCCCCGGCACAAATGCGGTGACCGGCTTCTTAAGCTCAACGATGAGATTGTCGTCGAACAACGACATCCAGTTCATCCAGCGGAACTCGTAGCCGATGCTCGCGGCCAGCGCCTTGAGGGAGCGGGGCGTGAAATAGTTGACGTGGTCGGGAAAGCGGAAGCCGCACCACTGTGAGCCCATGATAAAGCGGTTGGCCGAGTTGTAGTTTGGCGAGCGCAGCAGGATCGTGCCGCCCGGTTTCAAACGCTTGAAAGCGCGTTCGAGAATAAGCCGCGGCTGTGCCTCGTGCTCGAGATAGCTGCGCATCAGAATGGCGTCGAAGAAGTTTTCCTCGAAGCGCTCGATGCCGCTGGTGGCAGGCTCATGATAGACGGTGCCGCCGCGAGCCTCGAAAATGGGCCTGGCCTTCTGGCTCAGGCCCTCGCTGATCTCGATGCCGTAGGGGGTCGGTCCGTCGGGAATGCGGGTGGAGCCTCCGCAGCCGATCTCCAGCACACGGCCTTCCGGCCCGACGGCGCGCTCGTGGCGGGCGCGATCAATCACCTTGCCGAGCTTCAGGCGAAAGCGCGTCAGCGCGTCGAAGCGAGCGAGCTTGTTCTTTTTCCGCCGCTCCTTCTCCTCCGCGTGCTGCTTCTCCCACGCGTAGGTGACCGAAAGGTCCTCATAGTCCGGCACGAGGCCGAGATAGACGAAGCCGCAGGAGTTGCAGGCAACCACTGGCCATGGGCTACGCGTATACTTGTGCACGACCGTCGCGCCGGTCTGCTGGCAGACCTCGCACGTCGGCCGCTCGTGCGACCTCAATTCCGACATGTAAAACCCCTCGAAGGGGTACACGCCTCCGTTCGGCGGCGCGCGGCCCCGTTGATTAGCTCCTGAACGGGGCCGAGGTTACCGGGCGAGCCCGGTGAGTTCAAGAAATGGCGCTCCTGACGTAGGGGGCATCTGCGTACACAGACAGCCGCCACACGGAAAAAGGGCGAACTCTCGTTCGCCCTTTCCCTATGCCGGTCGATGCCCCTGCCCCGCTTAGAGCGGGATGTTGTCGTGCTTCTTCCAGGGGTTCTCGAGGGTCTTGTTGCGCAGCATATTGAGCGCGCGGCAGATACGCCGGCGGGTGCCGTGCGGCAGGATCACCTCGTCGATGTAGCCGCGCTCGGCGGCCACGAACGGATTGGCGAAGCGCTTCTGGTACTCGTCGATGCGGGCCTGGATCTTGACCGGGTCGCCGAGGTCGGCGCGATAGAGGATCTCGGCTGCGCCCTTCGCGCCCATGACCGCGATCTCGGCTGAGGGCCAGGCGTAGTTCACGTCGCCGCGGATGTGCTTCGAGCTCATCACGTCGTAAGCGCCGCCGTAGGCCTTGCGGGTAATGAGCGTCACCTTCGGCACGGTGGCCTCGGCGTAGGCGAACAGCAGCTTGGCGCCATGCTTGATGAGCCCGCCGTACTCCTGCGCGGTGCCCGGCAGGAAGCCCGGCACGTCGACGAAGGTCACGATCGGAATCTCGAAGCAATCGCAGAAGCGCACGAAGCGGGCAGCCTTGCGCGAGGCATCGCTGTCGAGCACGCCTGCGAGCACCATCGGCTGGTTCGCGACGATGCCGATCGTGCGGCCTTCCATGCGCGCGAAGCCGGTTACGATGTTCTTGGCGTAGGCTTCCTGGATCTCGAAGAAGTCCGCTTCGTCCACGACCTTCAGGATCAGCTCCTTCATGTCGTAAGGCTTGTTCGGGTTGTCGGGGATCAGCGTATCGAGCGAATAGTCCGGCCGGTCGGGGCTGTCGGAGGTTGGCAGCGCGGGCACGCCGGACTGGTTGTTGGACGGCAGGAAGTCGAACAGCCGGCGCATCTGCAAGAGCGCCTCGACGTCGTTCTCATAAGCACGATCGGCGATGGACGACTTGGTGGTGTGGACCTTGGCGCCGCCGAGCTCCTCGGCCGTCACGGTCTCGTTGGTCACGGTCTTCACGACGTCAGGACCCGTCACGAACATGTAGCTCGTGTCCTTCACCATGAAGATGAAGTCCGTCATCGCGGGCGAGTAGACGTCGCCGCCCGCGCAGGGGCCCATGATGACGGAGATCTGCGGGATCACGCCCGAGGCGAGCACGTTGCGCTGGAACACTTCGCCGTAGCCGCCGAGCGCGTCGACGCCTTCCTGAATGCGCGCGCCGCCGGCATCAAACACGCCGATGATGGGCGCGCGGTTCTTGAGCGCCATGTCCTGGATCTTGGTGATCTTGCGGGCGTGCGTCTCGGAGAGCGAGCCGCCCATCACCGTGAAGTCCTTGGCGAAGACGTAGACCACGCGGCCGTTGATGGTGCCCCATCCGGTAACGACGCCGTCGCCCGGAACCTTGGTCTTCTCCATGCCGAACTCGGTGCAGCGATGCTCGACGAAGGTGTCGAACTCCTCGAAGGAGTTCTCGTCCATCAAGAGCTCGATGCGCTCGCGGGCGGTCAGCTTGCCGCGCTTGTGCTGGGCGTCGATGCGGGCGATTCCGCCACCCAGACGGGCGTTATCGCGCCGGCGCTCAAGCTCCTCGATGACTTCCTTCATTGAGACGTTCCCCGTATGTAAATGTCCGGTGACAGGATGTGGTTGGGCGTGGGATAGCACAGCCCCCGGCGGCCAGCCAATGGACGTATGCGACCTCGCGGCTCGTTCGGAAGCCAGAGAGTTGCAACAACGAGCAAGGAGACCTTCCGTGGCGAAAGCAATCCATATGATGGTGCGTGTGCTCGAGGAAGCCCGGAGCGTCGCCTTCTACTCCCAGGTTTTCGGGCTCTCGGTCGCCCAGCGGGTGGACTTCGCCGACTTCACGCTCATTTACCTTAGCAACCCGGAAGCCGACTTCGAGGTGGAGCTCACGGTCAACAAGGGCCGCACGGAGCCCTACGATCTCGGCAACGGCTATGGGCATCTGGCGTTCGTGGTCGACAATCTCGAGGCGGAGCATACCCGGATCGCTGGCCTTGGGTATTCTCCCAAAGATATCAAACAGATGACCCATGAGGGGAAGCCGTTCGGCCGGTTCTTCTTCATCGAGGATCCGGACGGCTACAAGATCGAGGTGCTCGAGAAGGGCGGCCGGTTCAAGTAGGCAGCGGGCAGCGGGCAGCGGGCAGCGGGCAGCGGGCAGCGGGCAGCGGAAGTGAACCTCTGCCGCGTGCCTTTCTCAAGGGGCGTGTCTCGCCCGCGGCCGGATCCGCGAAGCACGGCTTCACCATCACCCGGGATCCGCCGTTTTCGGGCGACCGGGCAGTCTCTCCCATGATCGCCGCGGCGGAGGCCGGGTTTGGAAGCGCCGCGTGCGCGGCTCACGCGGCGTTTCGGCAGGCGCAAAGCGCAAGCTCCGCATCAGCAAATGCCAGTAACTCTTTGACTCATCGTATCGTTTCATGCCTTTCGCTTGCCGATGCAGCTCATACTGACTCGTCTGGTGCCAGGGGCCTGAATCGTCTCGTGCCCACCAGGGATGTCAGAGGGAAGCCGTGCACCATCTCGTGCCGAAGGCATCAAACGTTGCAGGGGCGGCACATCATACTGTGCCGGTGCCGGCCAAGGCTCCTGGCGGGGTCCTCTCATCCCTCGCCTGCCCACGCAGCGGCGTATCCTGCCCGGCGCTTGCGGCTCTGTTCGGATCGCTCGCGCCCTCCGGAGACGAGGCGCAAGCGTGGGTCCAGTCGCTGGCCCCCTGCGGCCATTGCCGGGTTGCGTTCGAAAGCGGCCGGGATGCGCTGCGCCACCTCCGCCTCGGACAACGGGAGCGGGAGGTTCTGCTCGCTGCTTCGGCTGGCGGCGTGTTCGTCGTGACGGAGCCCGGGATGTCGCGCTCGCTTAGCGCGGCCCGGCGGCGGGCTGCCTTGTCGCTCGGAAAAGCCGGTCTCGTGGCGCCCGTGGCCATGCCAAAGGGAGAGGGGCCGCCCGGCGTTCTCCGCCCTGCACGCGCCACGGTGGCCCTGACAGAGCTGGGACGCTACGTGATGGCGGCCTATGGGCGGTTCCTGAAAGAGGGCAAGCCCGTGCGGTGGACGCGCCCTTCACGCCGGATTGCCCTTCCGGGGCGCGATCCCTCGCTGCTACGGGACGAGGCCATGGCGCGCACCCACAGCGCGCTTCGCGACACGCTGGACGAGCTCAAAGGCGTGCTGATCGCCGCCATCGCCCGGCCGCAGAAAAATCCGGACTTGCTCGACAGCGTCACCCGCCATCTCGAGCGCAAAGCCACGCTGCTCCGCGCGGTGCTCGAGCCCGCCCGGATCGACGCCGGCGCGGCCCTCAAATCCAGCGCCTGAGGGTTGCAGACGCGGGTCAGCTCCCCGCTTGAATAGCGACGCTTCCATCCCATATCTGTTGCATATCAGAGATCCGGAGCCTGAAAGGGGCCGGAGGGCGGAGATCCAACAGGATGCCGCCGCGTTTAAGGAAGAAGAAGGTCGCTTATCGAAAGGGCTTTCGTGTCCATGAGCAGGTTATCTGTGCTGTCCAACCCGCTATTGCTGGGGTTCGAGGAGATCGAACGTCTCATCGATCGTACCGGCAAGGGTGGAAATGAGGGTTACCCCCCTTACAACATCGAACGTGTAGGCGCTGCTGACGGAGCGAGGGAAAAGCTCCGCATCACAATCGCGCTCGCCGGGTTCACACGCGATCAGCTCGAGATTGTCGTCGAGGACAATCAGCTCACCGTGCGCGGACGCCAACAGGATGACAAATCCCGCGAGTATCTCTATCGCGGAATCGCAACGCGGCAGTTTACCCGGACCTTTGTCCTGGCCGACGGCATCGAAGTGCAGTCCGCGGAGCTCTCGAACGGGCTCTTGGCTATCGACCTCGTCCGACACGAGCCCCACCGGCTCGTAAGAAAGATCGAGATCGGTGCCGGAAAGGATTGATGCGGCGTTTCGACGCGAAGCCAAAGCCGGGACGTTTGATTCGCCTCAGCTAGGTGCCCGTCCGCTACAGCCAAGCTTCTAGAATCGTAAGATCATGGTCTCGGTGGCGAAGGATTTTGACCGCCTGCCTCGTTACCATGACGTTGGAATGCCTCGAGAGAGGAGGAGTTGCGTCATGAAGGAGAATACCTCTAAGCGGCGTCGCGCTTCGCGGCCTGCTGTAGCCCCGGTAATGAGCGAGATCGAGCTGGCCAGGCTCGGTGGCGGACAGGTGGCTTACATCAAAACCCTGTCCTCCGACGAAGCGCTCCGTATGTTTCCCGCGATCGAAGATCTGCCTCGCGGCATCAACCTCTTTGCCTTGCATGCCGCCGACGGCACGCCGATCGCGCTGACCGATACACGGCAAGCGGCTCTCAGCCACGCCATGGATGGCGAGCTCGAGATCGCCAGTTTGCACTGAACGACCCTGCGAGCGTCAGGCCACCCGGCCTGACGCCTTTTCATCGTTTTGGATCACGCAACTCCAATAACAACTTGGGCGGGCCTTGCGGAGCAAGGCTCGCCCTTTGTCGTTCGAGCTTCTCTCGTGGAGTTGGGGCGGACTAGCCCTTGGCCTTGCAGGCGTCGAGCTGCTGCTTCCTCTTCTGAAGCTGCACTTTCCACTGGTCGGGGCCGACGCCGCCGCACCACGCGACATGCGCCTTCAGATCCGGGCTCCACTCGGGACCGGTAAAGCCGCATTTCAACGCTACGTTTTCCTGCTGCTGCTGAATCGCGAGCTTGCCATAGGTGTCGCAATTGGCCTGCGCGCTTGCGCCGGACGCGAGCCCCGCCACGCCCACGAGCGCCGTGAGGCAAGCTGCTGCTGAGAGACGCGGTGTGAGCATAGTCCTACCAATCCCCTTCTCTGCCGATCCTCGTGCAGGATCGTTCCTATCCCTAGAACACCCCTCATGAACCCGGCCTGAATGTGAACCGAGGCGGCAGGAAAATTCAACTCGTTTGGCGCGTCGGAAACGTGGCAGCCGGTGGCGCGGCTCATAACATCCGCACACGCCGTAGCTTTTTCTGAGCGGAGACGGGGGAAGTGGGGAGGCGCGGGGCCTCAAGCCGTCATGCGGGCGGCGATCTCGTTCATCGCGGCCTGCGTCGCGGGCGACCACTCGGCAGCGTTCGAGGCGATCAGATTGGCCTCAGACCGCAGCACAACGCCGTCGTCCAGAACGCGCAAGCCGTTGGCGGCCAGGGTGGTGCCGGTGGTGGTGATGTCGACGATCAACTCGGCGGTGCCCGCCGCGGGCGTGCCTTCCGTCGCGCCGAGGCTCTCTACGATGCGATAGTCGGAGAGCCCCTTGGCGGCGAAGAAGCGCCGCGTGATGTTCAAGTACTTGGTCGCGACGCGATACCAGCGGCCGTGCGCGCGCCGGAAAGGCAACGCGATCTCAGCGAGGTCGGCCATGGTGCGGACGTCGATCCAGCAATCCGGCACGGCCACCACGACATCGGCGCGGCCGAAGCCGAGCTTCTTCAGGAACGTGACGCGGGAAGCGGCATCCGACATCTGCTCGCTCACGAGATCCTCGCCTGTGACGCCGAGATGCACACGGCCGGTCTTCAGATACCAGGCGATCTCTGATGCCGAGATGAAGGCCACCTCGATGTCGGGAAAGCCCACCACCTCGCCGCGATAGCCGCGCTCGTTTCCGGTCTTGCGCAACGTGAGGCCGGCGGCCGCGAAGGCTTCCGCGGTCTGCTCCATGAGGCGCCCTTTGGAGGGCACGCCCAAGATCAGCTTGTCGGACATCAGGACGCGCCTCCGTTGTTGAGGGCAGCAAGGAGGCGATAGGTGTGAATGGCGGCGCCGACTGCTGGCACATCTTCGGCGGCGCCGACGGCTTTGACGAGATGATCGTAACGGCCACCGCCAGCGACCGGGCTTTTGCGGCCGAGGCTTGGGTTCACGACCTCAAACACGAAGCCGGTGTAGTATTCGAGGGCTCGGCCGAACTCCGCCGAGAACTCGGCCCGATCGAGATCGACGCCTGCGCGCGACATCAGCTCGAGCCGCCACTCGTAGGCGCCGACGGCCGCTTCGATGTTGACGCCCATCAGCGTCGCCAATTCGCGAATGCGGCGCGCGGAGGAGCGGGCGGGCGCGACGATCGCCACATAGCTTGCGATGAGCTGCGCGGTTTTCTCCGAGAGCGGATCGGATCGCGCATCAGCCACGCGGCCGAGCAGGTTCTCCGCGATCTCGGCCGTCGAGCGCAGCCCGACGGGCTCGATGCCGTTGGCTTCGAGATAGCTTGCGACGGCGGCTTCGGCGGCCGCGGGATTATCGGGATCGAGCACGTCGCGCAGCGCTTTTGGAATCTGCGCGGAGGCGGCGCCGGGCTCCAGCGTCAGGCGCCTCAGCTCGGCCTTGAAGGCTTCCGGATGCCAGAACAGGTGCATGAGGCGCTGGCGCCAGCGCGACGGCATGTCCGCCGCCTTCAGAATGGCGCGGAGCAGGCCGAGGTCGCCGAAGCGAAGCGTGTAGTTGGTGAGGCCCGCCGCATCGAGGCCGGCCACGATGGTCGCGACGATCTCAGCCTCCGCGCGCTCGCGATTGGCTTCGCCGAACGCCTCGATGCCGGTCTGACGGAACTCGCGCGTGTGAGCGTGGCCGCTGCCCTGCGGCTGAAAGCGGAAGGCCGGACCGTTGTAGCTGTATTTGGCGGCGACGTTGCCCTCTGGATGGCGCTCGATATGGAGACGGCAGGTCGGCACCGTCAGGTCTGGACGCATGCACAGCTCGTCACCGTCCGGATCGGTGAAAACGTAGGTGCGCGCCCGCAGCGTCTCGCCCACCACATCGAGAAAGACGCCGGCGGGCTGGATGATGGCGGGTGAGACAGCTTCGAAGCCTGCCCGCGTGAACACGGAGAGCAGGGTCTGCGAGCTGGCCTCCAGCGCCTCGAAATGTTTCGCCGTCTCAGCGGGCATCGGATCTCGTCGGGTTCGTCGTTTTTGGTTTGTCCCCGGAAGGGGAAAGGCGGGCGTCAGAGGAGAGCTACATGGTAAAGATGATCATCCCCTTGCACCCTGACATAGGGCGTCCTGCATTTCGCTGACAGGGGCAATGTTGTTCGCGAGAGAGGGTTAGGGGTCCGGAGGTAGAGGCGCACTGTGATCCGTCAATCCCCCACGCGCCTGCAGCTAGCCGTGTCTGGCCAAGATTTCCCGGACCGCCTCGACCAAGTTGGCTTCGGGCACGGAAACCTGGGCAGGACGGGCCTCCTTCCATTCCTTGTTGTCCTTGATGGCGGCGGCTGCTTTGGCGCCCTCGATCAGGTCTTTCAGGATGACCTGCCCGGCCTCACGCTCGGTCGAGCCCTGGATGACGGCGACCGGGGCGCCGCGCTTGTCGGCGTATTCGAGCTGGCGGCCGAACTTCTTCGGATTGCCGAGATAGAGCTCGGCGCGGATGTTCGCCTCGCGGAGCGTCTGCACCATCTTCTGGTAGGCCGGGATCTGGTCCTTATCCATGACCGTGACTACGACCGGTCCCAGCGCTGGTGGGGGCGCGCGGCCGATCAGGTTCAGAGCAGCCTGGAGGCGCGAGACGCCGATGGAGAAGCCGGTGGCCGGAACCTTCTGGCCGGTGAAGCGGGCGACGAGATCGTCGTAACGGCCGCCGCCGCCGACGGAGCCGAAGCGGACGGGGTTGCCCTTCTCGTCCTTTGCCGGGATCAGAAGCTCCGCCTCGAAGACGGGGCCGGTGTAGTATTCGAGACCGCGGACGACGGAGGGATCGATGGCAATGCGTCCGTCGCCATAGCCGGCCGCGGAGACGAGCGACCAGATCGTCTGCAGCTCGCCGAGGCCCTGTTTCCCGATCTCGCTGTTGCCAAAACGCTGGCCTAACTGGGCGAGCTTGTCCTCGACGTTGCTGTGGGCCTCGAAGATCGAGGTGACTGTGACGATGGCGGCCGTGTCGAGCTCGGCGCCCTTCGTGAAGTCGCCGCTCTCATCCTTGCGGCCAGGGCCGAGCAGAGCCTTCACGCCGTCGATGCCGAGGCGGTCGAATTTGTCGAGCGCACGCATGACGGTCAGCCAACGGGCGTTGCTCGCTTCGTCCGTCAGGCCTACGACCTCGCGCAGGCCATCCAGCACCTTGCGGTTGTTGACTTTCACCACGTACTGGCCGCGCGGGATGCCGAGCGCTTCGAGCGTGTCGGCGGCGAGCATGCACATCTCGGCGTCGGCCGCGACGCTCTCGGCCCCAACCGTATCGGCGTCGAACTGCGTGAACTGGCGGAAGCGGCCGGGGCCCGGCTTCTCGTTTCGGAACACGGAGCCGGTGGCATAGCGGCGGAACGGCTTAGGCATATCCTGGAAGTTCTCGGCGACGTAGCGGGCCAGCGGCGCGGTCAAGTCATAGCGCAGAGAAAGCCACTGCTCGTCTTCGTCTTGAAAAGAAAAGACGCCCTCATTCGGACGGTCGCTGTCGGGCAGGAACTTGCCCAGCGCGTCCGTGTACTCGAACGCCGGGGTCTCGAGCGGCTCGAAGCCGTAGCGCTCGTAGACGGTGCGGATAGTCTCCAGCATGGCCTGCGTCTGGCGCAGCTCCGCCGGGCCGATGTCGCGCATGCCTTTGGGAAGGCGCGCCGTCGGCCGTCTGGGAGCGTCTTTGTCGTTCTTGGCCATGCGTCGGTTCTTTGCTTCGAGAGTTGCTGATGCGCAGGAAAATGCCGATTTCAGCGCGTGGCGCCTTATAGCGGACAGGGCGGGCGGGGAAAAGGTTACCAGAGGGCCGCAGGCAAGCGGGCTTCCGAAGCGGGCGCGAAGCCGCTACATAGGGTCCTGTCTCAACGTGCTTGCTTAAGCAGACCCTCTTCCCCCAGACGTCATGCTGGCGGAGGCCAGCCTCCAGCTTCGTCTCGTGGAGGCAACCGGCGTTCTCCTCCGGACGTGCTCTGGATCCCGGCCTACGCCGGGATGACGAAGAAAACAGCGGCGTTGGAGTTATTTGAAGCGAAGGCGATGACACTGGTTTTGGATCAGACACCACGTCAGAGCGGAGCAGAGGCGAGCGCCACGGCTCCCTTCAAGCCGACGCTTGCCGGCATGAGCCGCGAGCGGCTGCGGGAGGCGCTGGCGGCTGCCGGGGTGCCCGAGAAGCAGCTCCGCATGCGCGTGATCCAGCTCTGGCGCTGGCTTTACATCACCGGCGCGACGTCGTTTGACCAGATGACGGACGTCTCGAAGGATCTGCGCGGGGAGCTCGAGGCCCGCTACACGCTGGACCGTCCCGAGATCGTGGCCGAGCAGGTCTCCGTGGACGGCACGCGCAAGTGGCTGCTCCGGCTGCCCAGGCGCGGACACGAGGCCCGCGCGCCCGAGATCGAGACCGTCTACATCCCGGAGAGCGACCGGGGCACGCTCTGTATCTCGTCGCAGGTGGGCTGCACGCTGACCTGCAGCTTCTGCCACACCGGCACGCAGCGGCTCGTGCGCAATCTCGAAGCGGCCGAGATCGTCGGCCAGATCCTGCTGGCACGCGACCGCATCGGCGACTGGCCGGGTGCCGCACGCCCGGACGACACCGGCCTTCTGCCGGCTGGCGAACGCAAGATCACCAATGTCGTGCTGATGGGCATGGGCGAGCCGCTCTACAATTTCGACAATGTGCGGGAGGCGATGGACATCGCCTCCGACGGAGAAGGCATCTCGCTCTCCAAGCGGCGCATCACGCTTTCGACCTCCGGCGTCGTGCCCGAAATCGCCCGCTGGGGCGAGCTTTCCGGAACCATGCTCGCGATCTCGCTGCATGCGACGCGCGACGAGCTTCGCGACGAGCTGGTGCCGATCAACAAGAAGTATCCGATCAAGGAGCTTCTGGACGCCTGCCGCAGCTATCCCGGCGCCTCCAACGCCAAGCGCATCACCTTTGAATACGTGATGCTGAAGGACGTGAACGACAGCCCGGCCGATGCCAAGGCCCTGGTGAAGCTGCTGGCGGGCATTCCCGCCAAGATCAATCTCATCCCGTTCAATCCCTGGCCGGGCTCGCGCTACGAGTGCTCGGACTGGGAGACCATCGAGCGCTTCGCGGACATCGTGAACAAGGCGGGCTATGCGAGCCCCGTGCGCACCCCGCGCGGGCGCGACATCCTCGCTGCCTGCGGCCAGCTCAAGAGCGAAAGCGTGAAGCTCAGGGCGCGAGATCGGCAAGCCGCCGAGACGACGCCGGAGCCCTCCGCCGGAACGGGAGCCTGAGCGGCATGGTGCTCAAGACCCTCGGGCGGATGATCTGGATTCCGATCGCGTTCCTGCTCGCCGCCTGTGGGGCGATGTTCGTGCTGGTGACGCTCGGGCTCGAAACCATCACACACGCGGTTCACAACCTCGACGAGACGGATACGATCTCGGCCGCCTACGACGTGGTCTGGCAGGGCACCATCATCGCCTCGGGCGCAACCCTCATTCCCGCGCTGCTGGTGGTGATCGTGGGCGAAGTCGCGCGCATCCGCTCCTGGCTCTACTACATGGTGGGCGGGGGGCTGGCGCTCGCCATCATTCCGCTTCTGGCCCGCATCGATACCTCGGCCATGACGTACTCGCTGCCTGCACTCTGGCAGGTGTTCGCCACGGCCGGGTTCGCGGGCGGGCTGATCTACTGGCTCCTGGCCGGGCGCAACGCTTGAGCGCTTGATGCAACTCCCTTATTTTGGGTCCCCGTGAGTGGGGCGGGGCGAGACCGGAGTGGCCTGATGTTCGTCACGGTTGTCAGGATCATCCTGGGTTTCATCGCGGCCGTGCTGGTCGCGGGCGCCGTGCAGGTGCTGTTCGTCGCCGGATACGACGATCTCCTCAAAGGCAACTTCAGCGCGATCTCAGATCAACTCGAAGGCCTCGGGTTGCTGACGCTCCTTGCCGCCACCCAATCCGCTGTTTTCTCAGCCCCATTTGCGTTCCTTGCCGCCGCCATCGCTGCCTGGCAGCCGATCCGCTCCGGCCTTTTCTTCATAGCCGCCGGGATCCTGATCGCGCTTGCCGGGTTCTTTGCCCAGTATGCGGGCGAGGCGGGAAGCGCGACCATTCTCAACCGCTACGCGCTCGCCGCCTATGTCGCCTCCGGCTTTGCCGCGGGCCTCGTCTACTGGCTGGTGGCGGTGCCGCGCGCTCGTCCCGCCTCGGCCTAGGCTGCTTCGGGTCATCATCCTTTAGGTTAAATCCCGCATTATCAGTTGCCAGGGGGCCACCCGAGGCGTATTTTGTGCGCCGCACAATAATCAGAGGCGAAACAGGAAGGGGAGAGTGTGATGCATCACGTCGACACCGAACTCACCGCACGCTTCGCCAAGAGCTACACGACGGCGGCCTTTGGCTATGCGCGCGCGGCCTCTGCCGCTTACGCCGTTCTGGCCGACCAGACGCTCGATTTCTGGAGCCAGGCCACGAAGGGCACGCCGCGTAGCGACGCCTTCACACCGTCGAAGCCGTACCTGATCACCGGTCCACGCCCGTACCGGTCGGCGTACACGCCGGAAGCGGCTGCCGTGCCGGTTCCACTCGATTTCTTCCGCATTTCCGATGCCTGGGCCTCGTCGCCCATGTTCGCGCCCATGCGGGCCTGGTGGGGCCTGTTCCCGCTCGAGGGCAATCCGGCTTGCTGGCCCATGGCTTATGCCATGATGACGGCTGGCGTGCCCCGCTCGGTCGCGCTGCCTGCCGCCGAAGCCAACATGGCGGCCATCGACGCGGCGGAGGCCGCCTCCACCTCCATCGATCGCGCGTTTTCCAGCTATCGCTCCGAGAGCGGATTTGCGGTGGCGCAGGTCATCTCGCCCAAGGCGGTGCTCAGCGCGATGCTGCTCGCCCCGTTCGCCTCGTCGATGAAGCTTCCCTGGGCGTGACCGCCAAGACTGGCGACTAACATTCTAATTCAACACGTACTTCACGCTTCGGGACATGGAGCCCAAAGCGATCGTCGCGTTTGCGGCGATTGATCCGCCGGGGATCTATTCCGACTTCGCGGGCATCGGCACGGTCACCACGACGGCATTGCTGCCGCCCGGCATGACCGGCGAGATCGAGCCAAACGACGGCATCGGGGGATGCTCGTTGCTGCTGGTGGAGGCCGGCGGCTTCACGACGATGGGCGCCTTGGCGGTTTCCGCCTTCTTTTCCGGCTCCTTCGCGGGTTCCTCGGCGGGAGCAGCCGCGGCCTCCGTCTCGACCTTCGCGGGCTCCGCCTTCTTCCCGGCGGCCTTCTTTTCCACGACGGGCGGAGCTTCAGCCGGCGCGGTCTCGATCACGGCCGTCTTCTTCGTTTCTACCTTGGCCGCCGGGGGCTTGGCCGGGGCCTCCTCGTCCTCGATCCGGGTCACCGCCGCCTTCACGGCCGGAGCCGCGGGGGCTGTGGCCGGCGCAGGAGCCGCCGTCTTCTTAGGCTTGGTTGCGGCCTTATTGGCGCTTTTGGGCGGAGCCGGCGGACGCGCGACGCAGCGGGCCGGAACCGTGGTTCCGTCCTTGAGCGCGATGTCGGCTATCCAGGCACACGTCTTGAGATCCCGGCAGGAGGCCTCGAAAAGACCCGCACATTGGGCGGCAGCGGCCTCGGTGGCTGCGGGATCGGGATTGGCCGGCGCGGCTTCGGCCACCGGCGCTATCGGTTGATTGGCCCAGGGAAGGACCTCTTCAGCGGATGCGGAATAGGCGCCGACCACCCCGGTCAGCGCGATGCCCGCCACGATCTGCGCGGCCGTTTTCAGTTTCACAATCGTTCCCCCGAACGGCTGATGCCCCTTTTGGCTCTCTTCCGCCAGCTTAGGGCGTTTGACGCAAAAAAACACGGCGGGATGATGGAGATTTTCCCCTCCGTAGCATAAAGCATCGTCGCGGCTCGCAGATTAACTGTGGGAAGATGAGACGGAGTGCGCCTTGTAGGCCCGGGGCGGGGATTGTAAGGCAATCGCGCCCACGAGCCGGGGCATGCGGAGAATCGAGAAGGAAGAGGTCGGGACGATGAGCGCGAATGACGGAAAGCCGAACATCAAGAAAGTGGTGCTCGCGTACTCGGGTGGCCTCGACACCTCGATCATTCTCAAGTGGCTGCAGGAGACCTACGGCTGCGAGGTGGTGACGTTCACCGCCGACCTCGGTCAGGGCGAAGAGCTGGAGCCGGCCCGCAAGAAGGCTGAGATGCTCGGCATCAAAAAGGAAAACATCTTCATCGAGGACCTGCGCGAGGAGTTCGTTCGCGATTACGTGTTCCCGATGTTCCGCGCCAACGCGCTCTACGAGGGCATCTATCTGCTCGGCACGTCCATCGCGCGTCCGCTGATCGGCAAGAAGCAGATCGAGATCGCACGCAAAACCGGCGCCGATGCCGTCTGCCACGGCGCGACCGGCAAGGGCAACGACCAGGTGCGCTTCGAGCTCACCTATTACGCGCTCGAGCCCGGCATCAAGATCATCGCCCCCTGGCGCGAGTGGACCTTCAAGGGCCGCGAAGATCTGATCGAGTTCGCCCGCAAGAATCAGATTCCGGTGGCGAAGGACAAGGAAGGCGAGAGCCCGTTCTCGGTCGACGCGAACCTGCTGCACTCGTCCTCCGAGGGCAAGGTACTGGAAGATCCGGCCAAGAAAGCCCCGGAGATCGTGTACCAGCGCACCATCTCGCCCATGGACGCGCCCGACAAGGTCACCACGATCAAGATCGGCTTCGAGAAGGGCGATGCCGTCTCGCTCAACGGCAAGCGACTTTCGCCCGCGACGCTGCTCAAGGCGCTCAACGACCTCGGCCGTGACAATGGCATCGGCCGCATCGATCTCGTGGAGAACCGCTTCGTGGGCATGAAGAGCCGCGGCGTCTACGAGACGCCGGGCGGCACGATCCTGCTGCAGGCGCACCGCGCCATCGAGAGCCTGACGCTCGATCGCGGCGCGATGCATCTCAAGGACGAGTTGATGCCGCGCTATGCGGAGCTCGTCTACTTCGGCTTCTGGTTTTCGCCCGAGCGCGAGATGCTGCAGGCGCTGATCGACAAGAGCCAAGAGCATGTCGAGGGCGAGGTGACGCTCGAGCTCTACAAGGGCAACGTCATCGTCGTCGGCCGCGAGAGCCCGAAGTCGCTCTACTCGCCGACGCTCGTCACCTTCGAGGACGACAAGGGCGCCTACGACCAGAAGGACGCGCAGGGCTTCATCAAGCTCAACGCGCTACGTCTCCGCACGCTCGAGATGCGGAACCGGGGCAAGTAAGACGCGCGCGTCCGTTGCATGGAAACTCGAACGCCGGCCGTCTCGCGCGGCCGGCGTTTTGCTTTTTGGCGGCAGCGAACGCCAGTGTCGCACTCCGGCGTGTCACTCTTTTGGAGCGTCCGCTCAGCGCCGATACTGCGCCTCGCTGACCTGCTCCAGCCAGTCGACGGTCACGCCGTCCTTAGCTTCCTGAATGGCGATGTGAGTAAGCGCCGTCGTCGATGTGGCGCCGTGCCAGTGCTTCTCGCCAGGCGGAAACCAGACAATATCGCCGGTCCGGATCTCCTCCACAGGTCCGCCTTCCCGCTGCGCCCAGCCACAGCCCGCCGTGACGATCAGCGTCTGGCCGAGCGGATGCGTGTGCCAGGCGGTGCGGGCACCGGGCTCGAACGTGACGCTCGCTCCGGCAGCGCGTGCGGGCTCCGGCGCCTGGAACAACGGATCGATGCGGACGGCACCCGTGAAGTATTCCGCTGGTCCTTTGCGTGAAGGCTCGCTGCCACCTCGCTTGATGTCCATCGACGCAATCCTTCGCTCGTTTTCCGATCCTCAGTCTAGCGCATGTCTCGTTCGCCTCGAACCGTGCGCATGCGCGCTCAATCCGTCGACAGACGATAAAAATAGCCAGATCTCTCTCAATACGCGACGGATTTGCGCGTCACGCACGTTGTCAGACTAACAGGGCGTGGAACCCTGGTTCTCAGTCGCTCGTTACTACGCCGGATACCTAAAGGAGACTTCACTGTGAAAATTGCCGCGTTCGCACTTTCCGCCGCCTTACTTGGCGTTATGAGCCTCTCGCCCGCAAGCGCATTGCCATCGTCGCCGGCAGCCGGGACAGCCACCGCGCAAACTCCGAGCGTCGACATGATCGCTCACAAGCCCGGCCACCCGCCGAAGAAGTACTACGGGCCCAAGAAGTACTATGGCCCGAAGCATCAGTTCCGTCCGGGCGGCCGCTACTCTCATGCGCCGAAGGGCTGGCACCGCCACAGCAAGCGTCCCGCGTACTGGCAGACTCGCGGCTGCATCGCAGTCGGCCCGGTTTGGTTCTGCCCGTAACCGGATCATCACCGAGAATTTAGTCGTGCCGGGAGCCTCTGCTCCCGGCACGATTTTTTTGGACGCACCTTTGCTAGTTGAGCGGCCAAGCCAACATGATGAGCGGCGTGCCGATGAACAGCACCATCAGCGAGAGCGGAAGACCGAGCCGCCAGAAATCGCCGAAACGGTATCCACCCGGCCCCATCACCAAGAGATTGTTCTGGTGTCCGATGGGCGTGAGGAAATCGCACGCGCAGCCGAGGGCTACCGCCATCAGGAACGGGTCGGCGTTATAGCCGAGCGATTTGGCCACCACGCCGGCCACAGGGCCGAGCATGAGAACGGCCGCAGCGTTATTGAGGAACGGCGTGAGGATCATTGCCGACGCGAGCATCATGGCGAGTGCTGCGTATCCCGGAACGGCGGCGCCTAGAACTGCCATGTTGTGGCCGATCAAGTCCGTGACGCCGGTCGCCTGCAAGCTTTGCGCGATCGGGATCAGGGACGCGAGGAGAACGAGAACAGGCCCCTCGATGGCTTCGTAGGCATCCTTGAGAGAGATCTGCTTCAAGAGGATGACGGCGACGGCCGCGGCGAAGAAACCTACCGCCACCGTGACCGCCTTGAACGAGATCAGGATCATCGCGACGGCGAGCACAGCCAGCGAGACCAATCCCTGCGATGTCGTTCCAAGGCCGATGGCGCGATCGGCGAGGGGCAACAGACCTAGATCACCGATGGTCGATTGCAGGTTCTTTTCCCAGCCCTGGAGCACGACCACGTCGCCCACCTGGAACTCGTGCGTCTGGAGCCGCGCGGAGCGGCGCCTGCCGGCGCGGCTTACGGCGAGCGCGTTGACGTCGTAACGCTGGCGCAGCGCGAAGTTGCGCGGCGTGCGGCCGATCAGCGGCGAGTCCGCGCCGACCACCGCCTCGATGGTCGCCAGCTCGTCCTGCTCACCCTCCGTCTTCGCGAGCTCGCGGGCGTGCGCGAGATCGAGCTTCGCTTCGTCCACCAGATGCTTGAGGGCGGACGGCTCCGCCTGAACGGTTACGATGTCTCCCACATAGAGCGGCCAGTGCGGGCTCGGGATGTAATTGTGCCCGCCTTCGCGGATGACGGCAGCAACGACGACATCGCCCTCGGCCGCCTTTTCGAGATCGCCCACCGTTTTGCCCGCGAGCGGCGACTTCTCTCCAATAACGAGCTCGGTGGTGTAGTCCTCGATGGAGAAGCGTTCCTCGGCCGTGGGGGCGCCCTTGCGATCCTTCGGAAGGAGCCGCCACCCGAACGCCAGGAACACGACTGCGAGCACCGTGAGCGGGAGGCCGACCCAGGCGTAGTCGAAGAGGCGGAACGGCTCTCCGACGACATCCTGGCGGACCGTCGAAATGAGCAGGTTCGGAGAGGTGCCGATCTGGGTGATGGTTCCGCCGATGAGGGAGGCGAAGGCGAGGGGCATCAGATAGATCGAGGGCGATTGCTTGGACCGGCGTGCGACCTGGATGGCAATAGGCATGAAGATGCCGAGCGTGCCGACGTTCTTCACGAAGGCCGACAGGAGTGCGACGGCGGCGGCGAGAATGCCGATCTGAGCCGAGGGGGTGTCCACGTTCTTGAGCAGGCGCCGGGCGAGACGATCGAGGACGCCGGAGCGGGCGATGGCCTTGCTGACCACCAGCACAGCTGCGATGACGACGATCACCTGATCGGAGAAGCCGACGAAGGCCTTGTCCTGGGGGACGATGCCGGCCGCGATGGCTGCGAGCAGGGCCCCCAAGGCGACCACGTCGTAACGCCAGCGATCCCAGATGAAAAAGCCGAGCATGGTGACAACGATGGCGATGGCAGCCATCTGGTCGGCAGTCAGTCCGAACATTGAGCGAAGCCCCCTTCGAGCGCGTCGTTTTCGCAACCGGCCGTGACAGAGGGACAGGGGCGGCCCCGATTGCCCTTGAATTGCCGCCGTCTCCCCGTCACGGTTGAGCGTTCTTCTCATAACTCCCAAGTCAAGCAGAAGCTCCAAGCCACATGACCCGCTCCTCGCTCAACCGCACGCTGCGCCGGGCCTACTTCTGGCTGACCCTGGTGCTCGTGATCTCGCTTCTCTCGAAGTTTGCCGACCGCATTCCCTTCGTTGCGGGCACACCGGTCGAGGCGGCGGCGACCGACCTCTACGAGTATCTCAAGGACATGGCGCTCGTGTTCGTGACGGTGGTGGCCGCCTATCTCGCCAACGTGTTCCAGAAGCGCTCGAAGTTCGTGGAAAGCCTGGAGGAGGAGTGGCGGGGAATCGTGCGGACGAAGTCCACGCTCTACACCTATTGCGAGAAGCCCTACGTCTCGACCGACGACTACCTGGCCGCGTTCTGCCGCATTTCCGAGACCATCGACAACATGCGGATCGTCTATGCGAACGCGGGCGAGACGTCGTCGCTGATCGGCCTCTACCCCTATGCGCCGCTGCACGACATGCGCCGCGCACTCCAATCGATCGATCCCCGAAAGCGGCCGGACATTCCGCCCGAGGACCGGCGGCTGGCGCGCGACGCCATCATGCAATCGTTCTATGCGCTCCGTGAAACCATGCTCGAGGAGCTGGACCTCGACGAGCCGGCGCATCCGCTGCTCATCTCGGCCGGACGGCGCCTCAAGCAGCCGGGGGCGGCCCGATCCGCCCGCGTCCGGCAGGAGCGGCAGCGCAAGCGGCAGGATGCGCTGCCGACGGTGAAGCCCGAGGTGGATGCTTTCCTGGCGCAACTTTACGAGGCTGAGCAGGCGAGCCCGGCGCCCAACGGAGACGGTAAATCGCAGAGGGTCTGATGGCAGCCCCGGGCGCCGATGCCTCATTTTTCCTCGGGGAGGCGGATTCCCTGCCTGAAAACCCGTCAACTTTGGCTAGTTTTGAGGACTTTGGCCCAAAACACGCGCTAACACCTTTCCGATTGACGCGGGGCCCTTGCTGTCACTGGCGGTCAGACGCCGGGTATGCTACGTCCGCGCCAGATTTATTGCGGCGCACATATTTCTCCACTTAAAGTTGCGCCCACATCTCAGGACGCACATGGACATCCGCAACATCGCGATCATCGCGCACGTCGACCACGGCAAGACGACCCTCGTCGACGAGCTGCTGAAACAGTCCGGCTCGTTCCGCGAGAACCAGAAGATCGCCGAGCGCGCCATGGACTCAAACGATCTCGAGCGCGAGCGCGGGATCACCATTCTCGCGAAGTGCACGAGCGTGGTGTGGAAGGACACCCGCATCAACATCATTGATACGCCGGGCCACGCCGACTTCGGCGGCGAGGTGGAACGCATCCTCAACATGGTGGACGGCGTCGTGGTGCTGGTGGACGCCTCCGAAGGTCCGCTGCCGCAGACCAAGTTCGTCGTCTCGAAGGCGCTGAAGCGCGGCATCCGGCCGATTGTCGCCATCAACAAGATCGACCGCCCGGACGAGCGGCATCTCGACGTGCTGAACGAGATCTTCGATCTGTTCGCCAATCTCGACGCCACCGACGAGCAGCTCGACTTTCCGGTGCTCTACGGCTCCGGCCGCAACGGCTGGATGGCGCTCGATCCCGCAGGCCCGCGCGAAAATCTCGCGCCCATGTTCGATCTGATCGTGCGCCACGTTCCGCCGCCGACGGTCGAGCCCGGCCCGACGCGCATCCTCGCCACCACGCTCGAGGCCGACAATTTCCTCGGCCGTATTCTCACGGGGCGCATCTCCTCCGGCACGCTGAAGCCGAACCAGCCGCTCAAGGCGCTGGACCGCAACGGCAAGCTTCTCGAGACGTTCCGCGTCACCAAGGTTCTGGCATTCCGCGGCCTAGAGCGCGTCTCGGTGGAAGAAGCGCACGCGGGCGAGATCGTGGCGGTGGCCGGCATGAGCGAAGCGACCGTGGCAGATACGCTGTGCGATCCGTCCGTCGAGGAGCCGATCGCCGCGCAGCCGGTCGATCCGCCGACGCTCTCCATGACGTTCCGCATCAACGACGGGCCGTTCGCCGGACAGGAAGGCGACAAGGTGCAGAGCCGCGTGATCCGCGACCGGCTGTTCAAGGAAGCCGAGCGCAACATCGCGATCCGCGTGACGCCTTCGCTCGAAGGCGGCGACTCTTTCGACGTCGCCGGACGCGGCGAATTGCAGCTCGCCATTCTGCTCGAGAACATGCGCCGCGAGGGCTTCGAGCTCACGGTTTCGCGGCCGAAGGTGGTGTTCAAGATCGACGAAGCCACCGGCCAGAAGCTCGAGCCGATCGAGGAAGTCATCATCGACGTCGACGACGGGCATACGGGGATCATCGTGCAGAAGCTCTCCGAGCGCAAAGGCGAGCTGCGCGAAATGCGCCCCTCGGGCGGCGGACGCACGCGCATGGTGTTCTACGTGCCGACGCGCAGCCTGCTCGGCTATCAGGCGGAGCTCCTGTCGGATACGCGCGGCACGGCCGTGATGAACAAGCTGTTCCACGCCTACGAGCCGTTCCGCGGCGAGATCGCCGGCCGGCACACGGGTGTTCTGATCTCGAACTCGGATGGCGAAGCCGCCGCCTATGCGATCTTCAACCTGCAGGACCGCGGTCCGTTCTTCATCGGCGCACAGACGCGCGTCTACGTCGGCATGATCGTGGGCGAGCACACGCGCGACAACGACCTCGAAGTGAACGTTGTAAAGGGCAAGAAGCTCACCAACGTCCGCGCCTCCGGTAAGGACGACGCGGTGCTGCTCACGCCGCCGATCAAGCTCACGCTGGAGCGGGCCATGAGCTACATCACCGACGAGGAGCTCGTGGAAGTCACGCCGAAAACCATTCGTCTTCGCAAGCGCTGGCTCGATCCCAACGAGCGCAAGAAGCAGGAGCGGAAGCGGGAATCCGAACGCGAGGCTGTTGCGTAGACTCAATGACGACAGCATGCTCTCGCCATAAGGTAGTGGCGAATGCTGTTTGATACTTCTAATGGTGGTAAGGGCAGCGTACAGTATGTGAACCGAGCGCGTTAGCGCTCGTACTTGAAAGTGTGATTTTATTTATTGCAGCTTCAAGAGGGCTGCTCCCAGACGTGTTCGGACACCGACAGATGGGGATTTCACGTTGAAGAAATTGGACGCGTACATGGCGCGCGAGATTTTGGACAGCACGCACAACGCCTGGAGCCGGGGCGACGTCGAGGCTCTGCTGGCGCTCTATGCGGACGACCTTACCTATTGGTGCAATGCGGGATCTCTGGACGGTGTGCCTTACGTCATCGAAGGCAAGCAGGGGCTTCGGACGTTCCTGCGGTCGATCCTATCGGTCGCCGAGAGCGCGACGGCGACCGAGCACTTCCAGTTCGAGGAGGGCATCGGCCGCGCGAAGGTGGAAGCCTACATCCGCCATCGCCGCACCGGCCACGTGCTCTCGGGCTCGTATCGCCAGATCATCACGTTCCGCGGCCGCAAGATCATCAGGCTCGAAGAATACCATGACGCCGCCAAGATGGCGGCGTTCTGGCGAATGGTGACGAGCGAGGAAACCGCCGAAGGCCACAAGTAGAACGCCGCCGCGAACCACCCCCGCGCGCTTCCCGCCTCACGGAGCACGCATCCGCCCGCCTTTCTCGCGCAAAGCCGCAGGGGCACCTTCGAGAAACTTCGTCACCGTCAGCCCGACGAACTCATCGAGGTCCGGGCAGACCTTGATGCCGTAAACCCAGCGGCGAATGGCGAGGTAGAAGATCTCGCCGTGCAATCCCCACGACAGCTCCATCGCCTCGTCGCAGACTGCCTTCTCATCCCGCCGTCCTGCGAGCCTCAACAGCTCGACTGCAACCGGCGTGATGACCTTGCGCTTGATGAGGTTCAGATAGCGCTGGTTGATGTTCACGCCGGCGAGACCGGCGTAGACGAACGTGCGAACCCACTCCGGACGATCGATGGCATTGAGATAATCCCTGTAGAAGCGCACGAGACGCTCTGCGAGCGGCAAACCGTGCTCGTCGAGCAGCGCATCCCAAGCCGGGTCCCAGCGGCTGAGGAAGATGCGGTCGTAGACGCGATCGACCAAGGCTTCCTTCGTCGGGAAATAGCGGAACAAGAGGGCGTGCGAGATGCCGAGGCGGGCCGCGAGATCCCTCATGCTGCCGCCGAACCCGACCTCGGAAAAATAAAGGCTCGCGCCTTCGACGATCTCCTCCTCGCGCTGGCCGGGATCGAGACGCTTTCGCTTCGGCTTCGCAGTCTCGGCTTTTGCTTCGGACATGGCGCTCGCTCGCCTCAGGGGATCGTTGTTTCGTGCGGCGCACCGGACCAGCGTGTCCACGCCCGGATACACCCGGAGGGGAATAGGTGCGACTTGTTGACCAATTGGTCAACGGCAGTCTCGCATGCATTTTAGTGACCATATGGTCATTACGTCAAGCAGATGACCGCCGCATTGCCAAGGAGACCTCTCATGTCGAACACTCCGATCGTCGTCACGCTGCGCCTCACGCCTTCCGACCCCAAGGCGTTCGAATCCTTCCTCACGGAGATTCTTCCCGACACGCGCAAGGCGCGCGGCTGCCGCTTCAACAACACTTACACCGGCTCGAACCCCGGCGAGTTTCTGCTGATCCAGGAGTGGGATTCGGCCGAGGACCAGCAGGCCTACATGGCCTGGCGCGAGTCCACGGGCGTGCTGCAGAAGTTTCTCGGCCACCTCGCAAAGCCGGCCGAGGTGCAGGTCTGGACGGCGAACGCCGCGTAACTCGAGCTTCGATCCGATTTGCGGGCGGCAGTTGGCACGGCCGCCCGCAAGCAGCTCCTACTCGATCACGATCGTTGCCACGTAGTCCATGGTGCGGTTCACGTTGTCCGTGGGCAGCATCGAGTTCAGCAGATACGAGGTCGGTGAGTAATTTTCGGGCACAGCGCGATTGAAAGCGCTTCTGATCAGCTTGGCGCGCAGCCGTTGAACCACCGTGCCGCCACTGACGCCGAGATAGTAGTCTTTCAGCTTCTCGAATTTCGGCTGCATCGTCTCAGCCACCTTGCGGTGCCCCTCCGACATCTTCGAGAGTGCCTTCGGGTTCTCGACGAAAACCGACTCCAGCAGCGCCTTACGATCCGCTGCCGGGATCTTGAGACCGTCGATCACTGTGAGCGGCCCGTCTGCAAGCCCCACGACCGAGGTGCGGCCCGCACTCGTCACCGTGTTGCCCGCCGCGTCGAGTGGCTTCATCGGCGGCTTCACGCAGGAGGGGACACGGCTACCCTTGAAGTCGTCTGCGGTCTTGGCCGGATCGCAATCCTTCAAGGCCAGGAGCGACCAGGCAAACTCCGAACAGTAGAGATCGATCGTGCCTGCCGGGTTCTGCCCGAGCGCGATCTGCCCGACGTGTTTTACGAACTCGAGGGGCTTACCGGGCTTGTACTTCGGCGCGTTGTAGTCGTCGTTGAATTTGATCTGGCTCGGATAGACACGCTTGGCGTTGCTGTTGAAGCGCGTGGCCCAGGCTGTGATATTGGCGCGCTGCGTATCGGTGAGACCGCGCGGGCGCACGACGTGGAGGTAGCTCAAGGTCCTGTAGTGCTCGCTCGTCAGGTCCGCCGTCATTCCCTTCCCGAGGTACTCCTCGTTCAAGGGGTTGTCCAAATTGCGGACCTTGCCATCCTTGATGTAGGCGAGGCCGGTGTGGCTGATCCCCATTTGCACGTTCGGATAGGCGCCAGCCCCGCCCCATTCGGGCCGGAAAGTGAGCAGGAGGTCGCCCGTCTGGACGAGGCCGCTCTTGGCGAGGCGCGCGGCCATGCCGGAGCGCGGCGTCACAATGAGACGGAAACCGGCGTCGCTCCCCGTCTTGATGGCATCCGGGTGCTTGAAGTCGACGAGGATGTCGGTGGTGTTGAAGGCGTTCGGCAAGGGCGCCCGGGTGCTCGAGGGAAGTGTGAAATAGATCGGTATGTTGAGTTTCTTGGCCAGACGCTCGTTGGCTTTCTCGCTGAACGTGAAATCCTTGGCCGCCCACGCAGGCAAGGCTGTCAGCGCCAAGGCCATCGCCGAAACGAGCGAGGCGCTTGGGATCAATCTTCTGGACTTCGACATCGGCATTACGCTCCGCCCTTAGGTGTTTCGACTTCCTGAACAGTCCTTCCCCATCGCTGATCTAGCACGCCGCCCAGCGCTGCCAAACGTTCTCGCGCGGCCGCGCACTTCAGAAATTCATCCTGAAGCGGAGCATGGCGAGACGTTCGGCGAATTCTCGGGCGTCATCCCGGCGCAAATGCGGATTTTGCCTTGCAATCTGGGCTCCGGGCACGAAAACTCCTGGCTCAAATCGGCCAGGAGGAACATGGAACACGACATTTCGCTGATCGCCACAATTTCGATGGGCCTCGTGCTCGCCTTCATCGGAGGGTTCGCCGCCCAGTCGCTGCGTCTGCCGCCCCTGGTCGGCTATCTTCTCGCTGGCGTTGCACTGGGGCCGTTCACTCCCGGGTTCGTCGGAGACGCGCACATCGCAAGCCAGCTTGCCGAAATTGGCGTCATGCTGCTCATGTTCGGTGTCGGCCTCCATTTCTCAATCAACGATCTTCTCGCCGTTCGGGGCATTGCCCTGCCGGGCGCCGTGGTTCAGATCGCAGCTGCAACGGGGTGCGGCCTAGGGCTCGCCCTGCTGTGGGGCTGGAGCGTGGGAGCCGGCCTCGTGTTCGGCCTCGCCCTCTCGGTTGCAAGCACGGTGGTGCTGCTCCGGGCGCTGGAGCAGCGCAATGCGCTCGACTCGCTCAACGGGCAGATCGCCGTCGGCTGGCTGATCGTCGAAGACCTGGCCATGGTGCTGGCGCTCGTGCTGCTGCCGGCTCTTGCCGGTGCGTTCGGCGCTGAGGGTAGCGCCCGCGGCGTTGCCAGCCATTTCTCCGGCGGCAGCATCGGCATGACGCTGCTTCTCACGCTCGGCAAGGTGGCCATTTTCACAGCGCTGGTGTTCGTGGTGGGCACGCGCGCGGTGCCTTGGGTGCTGCAGCTCGTCGCCCGTACCGGCTCGCGCGAACTCTTCACGCTCGCCGTGCTCGCCATCGCGCTTGGCATCGCCTACGGGTCGGCGGAGCTGTTCGGCGTCTCCTTCGCGCTCGGTGCGTTCTTTGCAGGCGTCGTACTCAGCGAATCCGATTTCAGCCACAAGGCCGCCGCCGACTCGCTGCCGCTCCAGGACGCGTTCGCGGTGCTCTTCTTCGTGTCGGTCGGCATGCTGTTCGATCCGAGCATTCTCGTGCGGGAGCCGCTGGCCGTTATTGCAACGGTGTTGTTGATCGTATTCGGCAAGTCGCTCGCGGCGTTCGCGATCGTGCTGGCACGCGGCTATCCGATCAACACGGCGCTCACGGTTTCGGCGAGCCTCGCGCAGATCGGCGAGTTCTCGTTCATTCTCGCGGGACTCGGCGTGACGCTCGGGATGCTGCCTGCGGAAGGGCGCGACCTGATCCTCGCGGGTGCGATCCTCTCGATCACCCTCAACCCGCTGGTGTTCGCCACGGTGGATCCGCTGACCGCTTGGTTTCGCGCACGGCCGCGCCTGCTCGCGCTTCTCGAACGGCCAAGCCAGTTCGAGACCGTGCCGGAGAAGTCAGAGGGCTCCGGCTTCAAGAACCACGCCATCATCATCGGCTACGGCCGCGTGGGCAGCGCCATCGGCGAGGTGCTCAAGGCCCAGAACCTCGACTTCGTCGTCATCGACGAGGACCGGCGCCGGGTCGAGGATCTGCGCAAGAAGGGCATCGCCGCCGTCTATGGCGATGCGACGGCGGCGGGCGTGATGGAGGCTGCCGGGATCGACTCGGCCAAGCTGCTCATCCTCGCCATTCCGCCGAGCTACCAGAAGCGCCAGATCCTCGAGCTCGCGCGTGCCGCCAATCCGGGGATCGACACCGCAGTGCGCACCCATCGCGCCTCGGAGCTTGCTTATCTCAAGGAGCAGGGCATCGGCATCGCCATCATGGGAACGCGGGAGGTGGCGCTCGGGCTTCTGGGCTACGCGCTCACCAGCCTCGGTCTTTCCGCCGAGAGGGCGGAGGCGGTGGTGCAGGACGCCCGCCTTTCCGGCGATGGCGCCGCTTTCGAGCCGCCGGCGGAGGTGGAAATCCCCGAGGCGACGCCCGAGCTCAGGGAGCACCGCGAGACGGACGACGCACCCTAGCGCGCCGTCGCGCCAGAGACGTTCATAACGGGCGTGGCCGTTTGGCTACGCCCGTTTGCTTTCCGGCACCCGGGCAGACGGCCATGCCCCGGGTAGACGCTTCCCACCGTCCCGCAACCTCTTTAGGATCGCCCGCGCAGTGGAGACGGGTTCGGGGAGTACGGGCATGACGCAAGCGGCAGCGATCGGGGCGGACGCTGTTCCCGAGACCAAGCACGAGCGAACGGTCTACGCCGCAAGCGGGGGACGCAAGACGTTCTTCTCCTTCGTGTTCCTCATCCTGCTGCCGTTTTTTGCCAGCTTACCCGCCATGATGTACATGCGGCTCAAGCATGGGCTGTTTTTCGACGCGATCGGCCTCGGCATCATGGCGACCGCCTTCACGATCCTCATGTTCCTGGTTTTCGTGGAGCTTCTGTTCTCGCTGCGCACGCGCATCGAGCTCGGCGAGACGTCGGTGAAGATGACGCTGCCCACGGGGCGCGGGCCGACGCCGATGCTGTTCTACAAGAGCTACGAGATCCCCTACGATCAGGTGCACACGGTCGAGACCCGGCGCGAGATCTATGGCGGGTCTCTGGTGCCGATGTTGCTCAAGGGCGCGCGGATCATCACCAAGGACGAAAAGTCCATTCCCATCGGCTACGTCAGCGAAGCCAACGTGGACCCGTGCTTCCCCTATACGGAGATCGCCAAGAAGATCGCGGACCGGGCCCGGCTTCCGCTGATCGACCGGGGCAACGTGCGCCGCTCGTTCCGCCGCAAGTTCTTCGGCATCAAGGGCAGCCGGGTGAACGAGGTCGATCTGGTGGACGAAGCGCAGATCGCCGATCTCAACAAATCGCACCACAACGTGGTGATGGGGCTTGTCGGCGCGCTGGTGGTGCTGATCGTGATCGGTATCGTGGACGACTTCGCGAGCGAGACGCCGATCGGGCAGACGGCCTCGGCCGCGCTCCCCACCGCGAGCAAGCTGGCCCCCACAGCGACTGCTCCGGCGAAAACCCAGAAAAAGTAAGCGGCAGCCTTCGGGTTAGGGCGCTCGGACCGCGTCACGGCAGGCTCATGCCGCCACGTGGCTCGTTTGGCCTGCCCGCGCCGTTAATTGACGAAGATCCTGACGCTCCTGCGGCGCCTCCCGGCGTAACCGCTGAGCAGCGCGAGGGCGCCAAAGGTCAAAAACGTGGGGACGTCCAGGATCGGGCCGAGCAGGCCGTTCCACAACCATGGCGCGACGGCCGAGACCGCCTTCTTGGCCGCCGCGAAAGAACTGGGGCTCAGCTCCTGCCAGTGCTCGTCCAGCGAGGTGGCGTGGAAGCCCCCAGAGCCATAGACCGGCGGCGTGGCATCGACGACGAGCGCGACGGTGGCAACCAGAAGAAAGACGGCGGCGAGAAAGCGGAAAACGGCCATTTGCAGCTCATGCCTCGGGCGCGGGTATCGGCGGCAGCCGGACGAGCCCCGAAACTCGCGGGACCTCCAGCCGCCTCCTATCTAACATGCGGGAGGGAAAAAGAAGATGGGTCGCACCGGTTGGCGTGTTGCCTCCCAGACGGTTCTGAGTATAGTGCGCCGCTTCAGGCCCGTTCGGTCCCAATTTCTGGGTTTTCCGGCTTTCGGTCCTGTCCCCTCGCCTGTTCCGGGCAGGGTGTATCTGCGGAGAGATGGCCGAGTGGTTGAAGGCGCACGCCTGGAACGCGTGTAGGCGGGCAACCGTCTCGTGGGTTCGAATCCCACTCTCTCCGCCAACCCCACGTCCACCAGCGTCCATTGCGGTTCGCAGATAGGGCTGTTTCCCTAGCAAAATCAGCGGCAATTTGTACGCGGCAGTTCGCCAACATCCGTTGGCATCCGGAAAATTTGATGGTATTCCCGTTGGTGTCGCGTATCGAAATACCAACATCGACGGGAGCCTTTCATGCCCCTCACCGATACGGCGATCCGCAACGCCAAGCCACGCAGCGAGCCGTTTAAGATTTCGGACGGTGGCGGCCTGCATCTCCTAGTTCAGCCGAACGGCTCTCGCCTTTGGCGCCTCGCCTACAGGTTCGCCAGCAAGCAGAAGACCCTCTCGCTCGGCAGCTATCCGACAGTCTCGCTCGCCAAGGCGCGAGATGTGCGCGAGAGCGCGAAACGCCTGCTTGCCGACGGGATCGATCCCAGCGCGCAGAAGAGGCGCGACAAACTCGCTGCGCGCGCGGCAGGTGATGCCACGTTCAAGGCCCTCGCGCTCGAATATCTCGACAACCGCCGCCACACTCTGACGCCGCTCTATGCCGATCAGCTCCTGCGTCGGCTGGAAGCTGACGTTTTTCCGTATCTGGGGACGCGGCCGATCACCGAGATTGACGCACCCGAGCTCCTCGACGTGCTTCGCAGGATCGAAAAGCGCGGCGTGCTGGAGCAGGCGCGCCGGCTCCGGCAGAGCATTGGCCAAGTGTTCCGCTACGCCATGATCACGGGCCGCGCGAAGCACGACCCGTCGACCGCTCTCAAAGGAGCTCTGAAACCCAAGGGCCGGCAGAAGCATCACACGCCGATGCCTCGCGACGAGTTGCCCGGGTTCCTGCGCGGGCTCGACGCCTACGATGGCGATCCGCGCACGGCGCTCGCGTTGCGCCTCATCGTGCTGACCATGGTCCGCACGACCGAGTTGCGGGCTGCCCGCTGGGAGGAGTTCGAGCACCTTGACGGCCGCGAGCCGCTGTGGCGCATCCCGGCGGAGCGGATGAAGGCCCGGTTCGAGCACCTCGTGCCGCTATCGAACCAGGCGGTTGCCGCGCTCGCGGAACTCCGCGCGCTGCCTGGGGCAAAGACGAATGGTTTCCTGTTTCCCTCGCCATCGCGCGAGGGCTGCATGTCCAACAATACTATGCTGTTCGCGCTCTACCGCATGGGCTGGCACGGCCGCGCGACGGTGCACGGGTTCCGCGGAGTCTCTTCGACGATCCTCAACGAGATGGGCTTCCCGCCTGACTGGATCGAGCGGCAGCTTGCCCATGACGAGCGTGATGACGTGCGCGGTGCTTACAATTCCGCGCAGTACCTTCCCGGTCGCCGCCAGATGTTGCAGCGCTGGGCAGACTGGCTTGCTGAGGTGAAGGCATCTGGCAAGGTGATAGTTCTCGCTCGGGAGGCCGCTGCATGACTAGACCCGATTGGATGATCCTTCTCAACAGCGTTGAAAATCCGCTGACGGACAACGATCGTGCGGTAGCAATCGCAGATGTGCTCGACGCTGGTAATCCCTCGGTGCTGTTTTGTCAGATGCTGTCGGGAATGATTAGGCCTCGCGGAAAAAACTCGACTGGGTATTGCCTAGAATTGCGCCGCAAGCACAATGGCCGCCCCAGATCTCAACTTGGGCCAATTGGCAGCGAGATGGAGCGGCTTGTTGACCGGGAAGGCAAGACGGTCGATGTCGCCGTGGCAGAAATTCAGCAGCGGTTCGGAGTGAGGGGCAACAGCAAGCGCAAGTGCGAGACATCCTTGAAGTTAGCGCGCGAGTTCACGCAGCTTGAGCGGCTTCTCGATGAACCTGTGCCCAAAGCGCCCAAGTAGCTACGCAAGAAACTATTTTGTTTTCTGCGGTCGCATTTCGTTGAGCCTTAGCGCGAACGTTTACATCGTCCGACCCGAACCTAAGTCGTTCGCGGAGGGCCGATGACGTCAGCGACAGAAATTGCACCCGATAATACCGAGAGGATTGCTTACCGGCCAAAGGAGGCCTGTAAAGCGGCGGGCGTGGGAAAAACGTGCCTCTACGAGGCTCTCAAGAGCGGAGCGCTAAGGTCAAGACTCATGGGGCGCAAACGCCTCATCATGCGCGATGACCTGCAGGCGTGGCTCAAGGGGGTGTCGGCATGATGGCACTCTGCAAAGTCCGTCCCATGAAGCGAGCGGCCGGCGGCAAATCCGTCCCATCATCTGATTGGACGAAGCCCGCAAAAAGGGTGAGATCGGATGACGATCTCAACAACGGCCGTCCCATAACCGCAGGTGGACCGTCCAAACGCACCCTTGGGACCGTCCTGAGATCTCTGTTCACCCGGCCTGCCTCTATCGAGGTATCAAAGGCATGCGAGCAGCGGCAGCCGGCCGACACACGCCGATGGACGTTTGAATGGCCCACTGAGGTCTTGGTCCGACGTGCCACCTTGCCGCTCGACCAGTTCGCTGCTTGGCTGCGTGAACACGGCCGCCGCGAACTTACGCGCCGTCA
Source organism: Hyphomicrobium zavarzinii ATCC 27496 (assembly GCF_000383415.1). Lineage (GTDB taxonomy): Bacteria > Pseudomonadota > Alphaproteobacteria > Rhizobiales > Hyphomicrobiaceae > Hyphomicrobium_C > Hyphomicrobium_C zavarzinii. Next base: position 290,170 of record NZ_KB911257.1, read on the forward strand.
GCTCGTTTCCCAATATTGGGAGTGGATCGAGCTCACCGAAACTCGACCCGCCTCCTGGCCTGCATTTGATCGCTCATTGCGAAACGCGGGTATCCAGAAGGTGCGCCTCACGCGCGGCACGCGGGAGTATCGGTATCGCCTCGCGCCGGCACGGCCGAAGCTCGTTGCCAGCACCGAAGCGCGCGACCAAGCGATGGGGGATCGTCGCAGCGTCGCCTGACATGTACGCATTTCGCGATTTTCTACGCATATCGACCCGGATATGTCTGCCGGGCGCACATGAAAAAGGCACCCCGGAGCGTCGCTCCGAGGTGCCTTCGGAAATTGTCTGAGCCTGCCAACTCAGTGTCGCCGTTGCGTTCGAGTTCTCAATCCCCATCGAGAAGCGGAAGCACGTCGTCTTGCGCAGCGGTAAATTTATTCGCCGTTCGCGTCAAGCGCCGCCTGCTCCAATGCAGGGAAGCGAATGTTTAAACAGATCGGCGACATCGAGCAGCGCACGCGCGACAACTTTCCGGACGGGATATTTGCACGGCTTCCGAATGCGGTTGCGCTCGATAAGAGCCTCGCTGCCGACGGGCTCGTTTACGTGGCTGCCCGGCTCACTTGGGCAGATCAAAAGGGGCGGTTCAGAGCATCCGACGCCTTACTGAAGCAAATTGGAATGGGCCGCGAGCGAGCGCGAAAGGCCAGGTCCATTGCCAAGGCATGTCGCTATCTCCTGCGATACCAGCCACACAATCCTGCCCGTGGCGAGAAAGCCGCGGTGGCCGTCGAACGGCTAACGCTGCCGATGATCGGGGGCGAACAGGGATATCGACTCGTATGGCGATCTTGGTTCGATGCGGCGGGCTTAGATATCACTTCCAGACCCAAGCTACCCGCAATTGATCGCATCAAAGCGCTTGCCGCTATCCTGTACATGAACGCGATGGGCCGGCGTGTATTCGCCAGAGAACTCGCCACGCGCTTCGGATGGTCCCGGCCCACTGCCGCGGCCGTTTTGGCCGCCCTGGGTCACGCTGGCATCGTCGACAGACACGAGCAGCGCGACGCGCGTGGCCGCATCTCGAGTGTCCGCTATTCCACTGTCAAAAAACTGGGCGACGGATTTCTGGGCGACGGAAACGCGGGTGACATACGTAAGAGACTTACCTACGAAGCTCCTTCGGAGCAATTCCCTTACGAAGGTTCCATATCCTACCAAGAGTCTGCATCGCGGCGCGATGCGCCGACACCGCATGAGGAGAAGGGTGAAGACGGGATCGGCGAGATTGTCGATGATCTGCGGAGGCGAGACCTAAATCGTGTCGTAGCATCGCCGGTTTGGCGGGACCGGGGAGGCATAAAGCATCTCGTAGATGTGCACGGCGCATCCGCCGTGATCGAGATCGTCAAATCCCGCCTGATCGACGCGATGATCGATGGCCGCCGACGTGGATCGATCCGCTCCTGGCGCTATTTCATCGGCGCGCTGGAAGACCACGCGACGCGGTGTGACCTGATGCGGCGCGGCGAGAGGCCGGGCGACGTGTTGGGTGCGCACCGCCGCGCGCCATCGATGAAGATGGACTTCGACATGGCCTAATCGCATCGGTTCCAGAATTGCGAGTTGATTTCCCGCCAGTCAAACTCAGAAGGGACAACATGAACGAGCACCACGCATCGCAGGCCGCCGACCCTTGCGCTTTTACGACGGACTTTGCTGACAGCGAATACCGTTTTCGACTCAACATCGTTGGGCTTGAGGAGCTCGAAGAGAAGTGCGGTGTTGGCATGGGCGCGATCTACATGCGGCTACACAGCCCCAACTACACGCTTTCCGACGTGAGGGAGACGATCCGTCTCGGGCTCGTCGGCGGCGGCCTGCGGCCGGAACGCGCACTAACTCTGGTCAAGCGCTACGTTGACGAACGCCCGATCGACGAAAGCTGGCTGCTCGCGCGAACGATCATCGGTGCAACCATGCACGGTGTTTTCACCGATCCGGCGACGGCGCCCGTTCTGGCGGCAGATGCCGAACCGGAGGAGGTGCCGGATGGTCCAGCTACACATTCGGTACTCTCCTCGGTGGGGAAATCTCGATTCGGCGCAAGGCAGCAGCCATGAGCAAGATCAAGGGCGTCCGTGAGCTGAACCTGAAGCTGGGCAAGATCGGCCCGGCGGTGATCGCAGAGATCCGGCGCTCGCTTCGCCGCGGCTCGCAGAAGATCCAGAACACGGCAGCCTCCGGCATCATGGAAAGCGGATCGAAAAACAATCCAGGCCCATCGAAGCCTGGTGAATATCCAGCAGGCAAATCAGCCGGCGGCTTGGCTAGCGGGATCACGAGCGTGGAAGCGTCCTCGCCCGGCGTGGTGCGCTTTGTGAACGGTGCTACTGCGCCCTACGCAGAGCACCTCGAGTTCGGAACATCCAAGATGGCGCCGCGACCGTTCATGGCTCCGTCATTTGATAGGCATGTCGACGCCATCAAGACCGACATTCGTGCCGCTGTTAAGCGCGGCATCCGCAAGGGGGCATCACGCTAGGAGCCAACATGGATCTCGAAAAACTCAACGTCGTGCTTGAACTTCAGCATCAAAAGTTCCTGAACAACCTGACGCAAGCTCAAGTGCAGACCTCTCGGCAGCTATCCGCAATCGAGAAGCGCTTTGCTGCGACGACGGCGCATGTCCGTCAGAGCTCAACGGCGATGGGCGCCGCGCTTGGCGGAATCGGTGCCTATGTTGGCGTTCGAGCGGTCACGGAATATGCCAACTCGTGGACCCGGCTGACCCGCTCGATCGATTCCGGGGGACGCGTCTTCGGCATCGCTCTGAAGCCAGCCGAGGAGCTGAACGAGCTTGCGAACGATGCCCGCATCGATGCCGAAGCCTACACCAAGACGTACATTCGCACGGCGGCGGCGATCCGAGACTATGGATATGACAGTGACGTCGCTGCGAAGATCACTTCGACGCTGGCGAAGGCTCTCAAGCTAGGATCCGCCTCGGCGTCCGAACAGGCTTCCACTATCCTGCAGTTCTCGCAGGCCCTGCAGAAGGGCAAGCTGGACGGCGACGAATTCCGCACCGTCATGGAGAACGCAGGCGTCATTCAGGAGCTACTCGCGGAGCGCCTCGGCGTGACCAAGGGCGAGATTGTCAAGATGGCCGCTGAGGGCAAGCTCCAGATTCGAGATCTCGCAGGAGCGATGCTCGACGGTGGTGCAAAAATCGAGCGCATCTTTCGACAGATGCCGGCGACAGTCGACGAAGCGTTTGTCGTGCTTCGAAACAATGTCGTCCAGTTTATCGGACACGCTGATCAGGCCACTGGTGCAAGCCAAGCGCTCGCGGACGGCATCGTCAAGATCTCGAAGAACCTGGACATCCTTGCCGTGGCGGTGGGTGCCGTTCTAGGCTCGGCCACCTTGCGGATGTCGGCTTTTGCCGCCGCAACGGTTGCTGCCGCAAATCCGCTTACACTCCTTGCCGCGGCCGTCGGTGCCCTGACCGTTGCATACGGTGTATTCGGCGAGGAGGTAAAAGTCACCGACGATGGTGTCGTAAGCCTCAAGGATGCGCTCACCGCTTTCGCGAAGGTTGCTGGAGAAGACGCCAACGTTGCGATCTCGAACATCACAAAGTCATTAGAGACCAGCCGCAAGGAGATATCGGCTAATAAGTCAGCTTGGTCTGAGTTTTCAGACCACGTGACAAAAAAAGCGAGCGAAATCGAGAGAGCTTTCAAGCTGTCGCTGCAGTTCCTGACGCAGACCGCCTCCCAGGGGATTCGCGACGGCATGGGCCTCGGGCCAGATCGCTGGGAGCATGAAGCCCGTATGATCTCGGCGCAGCGCAGTCTCGCGCAGCGAAACTATGGCGCCGGGCTGGGCAACTACCTCGATGGCAAGCTCAACTATACGCCGAAGCCGCTAGGCGATGCGAAAAGTGACTCTAAGAAGAGCCAGTATGAGCGTGAGGTCGACGCGATCAAAAAACGCACGGCCGCGCTCCAAGCCGAATTGCAGGTGATCGACGCCACCACCTATTCACGGGAGCGCTCGAAGGCTGCGGCCGAACTCCAGCACGCTCTGACCCTGACCGCCGCCAAGGAGGGCCGGAAGATCACGAGCGAGGAGCAGGAAGCCGTCGGAAAGCTGGCGGACGCCTACGCCAAGGCGGCCGTCCAGATCGAGTTCCTGCAGAAGCTTCAGGACACGCGGCAAGAGAACGAGGATCTCGAGCATGAGATCGCTCTGACCGGTCTTTACGGAGAGGCGCTTGAGAAGGCTCGCAAGGAGCAGGAGTTGCTCATTGCCGCCAAGCGCGCTGGCATCGAGCTCACGTCCGAGCAGAAAGAGGAAATCAATCGTCTCGCGGACCAGAACGCACGCCTGCAGGAAACGCAGAAGCTGATCTCCGACGTGCGGGACCAGTCGCGCGACGCCCTGAAGGGTTTCATCACGGACCTGCGGGACGGTGCAAGCGCCACGGAAGCCCTCGGAAACGCTCTGACACGGATGTCCGACAAGCTGATCGATATGGCAGTCAACGGCCTCGTTGAGGCGGCGCTGGGACCGCTGTTCAAGGGCGGGCCGAATAGCGCGATCGGAAACCTATTGGGCCTCAGCGGTGGCGACGTCGGCTTGGGATCGTGGGCACCGTTCGCCGACGGCGGTTACACCGGGCCAGGCGGCAAAAATCAGCCCGCCGGCGTCGTCCACAAGGGCGAGGTGGTCTGGTCGCAGGATGACGTGGCGCGGGCAGGGGGTGTCGCCGCCGTAGAGGCGATGCGCCGTGGCATGCCTGGCTATGCGTCGGGCGGTCCTGTGGCAATTCCGACGATCAACGTTCCGAACGTGCCGACCGCAGTCACGCCCGTCAGGGGAGGCGGCGCTGGGCCTGTCGTGATGAACGTGACCATCAACGCACCGAACGCGACGCCGGCCGGCGTCGACGCGCTCAACAACACCACGTTGCCGCAGCTCAAGAAGCTGATCAACCATGTCGTAGATGAGAAGTTCGTCCGGCAAGAGCGCTATCGCCGGCCGGGCGTCATCTAGGGAGGGTGCGAGATGGCGAACGTCTTTCCGGAATCCGTTGCCTTTGCGGCGCTCTCCTTATCGCAAGAGCTCTGTATCACGATGTTGCGCAAGGGCCTCCTGACCCACGGCGACGTCGACGAGATATTCGCGAAGGCGGTTGAAGCGCAATCATCCATTGCCTCTCCCATCAACGATGGCGCAGCCGCTCTTCTCAAGGATCTTCAGCAGGCTATCGAATGGGAATGGCCTCGGGGGGCGCCTGGCGCATGAACAAGCCCATCCCGAAATCGGGGACGTCTCCCAATCCACCTGAATGGGACGTCCCGCCTCTGGCGCCATCGCCACCCTGGATGGTCATGCCCAAGTTGAGCCGCTGGGAGCGCGTGGCGCTCTCGTTCCTCTCGAAACCGCTGCGCATGCAGTGCGGCGCCAAGACCCGCGCGGGCGCCTCATGTCAGGCGCCGGCAATGCCCAACGGCCGTTGTAAGCTCCACGGAGGGCGTTCCACCGGTCCTCTCTCGGATGCCGGCCGAGAAAGGATTGCGGCCGCTCAACGACGGCGGTGGGCAACGTGGCGAGCCGAGCGCCATGCGCTTCAGCCTTGACCTATACTTGACGGAAACCGTCGCGCATCATGGGGTATTAGAGAGCGTCAGGAAATGGCGGATAGCGCAGAAGGCACCGGCGGCGGCGAACGCCCAATAGGGTGGTTCAACTATGGATGCAGCTATCTGGATGCGGCGGAGCACCTCGTCCGAGCGATCGAGCAAGGGCAGCTAACCCTTCGCTTCGATAGCCCCGTGTCCTTTCTTGTCGGGCATGGCCTCGAACTCCTGATCAAGGCCTATCTGCGATCAGCGGGCATGACTGACGCACAGGTTGAGAGGATTGGCCATAATCTCCAGACGCTCCTCTCCACCGCCGCAGCTCGGAACCTGGATTTCGAACTCACCGAGCTCGAGCAGGGGCACGTCGCTCTTCTGAATAGAGATTTCGGGGGGCGGCCCTACGCGGTCCGGTATCTAAGGACAGGTGCAAAGCAGGTGCACGACGATCGGGTCGTTCTCGCCGCGGCTCGGCGCCTTGAAGATCATATCAGGCCCGGAGTCCTTGCGTCTATGCGTGGAAGCTAGTCGACTGGTGCTTTGCGCAGGGCCTGTCGCGCAAATCGACGAACGCGCTTCGTAAACTGGCGCTTGATTTTCCTCAGCTCTCCGCGGCGCCAACGCAGCATGCGGCGACTGCGACGCGAAAACGCATCACACTCTATCCCAGCACTGCCGCGGTTGCCCATCATGGATACGTCGTCCCTCTAGGGCTAACAATCTATGCAACACGCCACGTTGCGCAACACCCTATACGGGTGAGGCTCGGTGTTGCGCACGAGGTTTCAGCCCGACTGGTTTCAGAAGAGGTTTCAGGTGAAACCGGGGGCTGTGACGGGAGGGTTTCCGCCAGACTGGTTTCCGAGCCGGTTTCCAGCGGAAACCGGGGGGCGTCGGGTTCGGATGCGCACCAACGAGAGCGCACCACCCGAACGCACCAGCCCAAGCTGGGGGGCGGTTACAGGTCGGTTGCAGGTGGCAGGGGTGTGTGCAACCTCGTGGCGCGTGCCACCATGCGCGATCACCGGCACCCATTGCCGGAATTTGGGATTGGCGGCATGCGATGCCGGTCTGCCGTGTGTCACCTGTTTCACGGGCAGGCGCGCGAGGCAGCGCCAGCGCGCCAACCGGTCGGGCTCGGCCGGACGGGTCGGGTCGAGCCGGACGGGTTGCGCCCGACCGCCCACCCGATTCGTCCGCAAGAATTACGCCCGTAAATTTTGCCCCCGTTATTCTTACGGGGGTTCTGGCTTCCGGTCGCGGCGCGGCCTGATCCACCGCGCGCCGCTGCCTCGTGCGCCATCCTCGGGCTGGAGTTCCACGCCCGCCGCGAGAAGGGCAGCAACGATGCGATCCCAAACATCGGCGGAGACGTGGCCGTGCCGTCGGCTCGGCGAGACGCTGAACGGCCCGCCAATCTCGATCCGATGAACGGTGCGAGGCGTCACGCCTGCCTTCTCAGCCAGATCGGCGACCGTCAAGCTGGCGAGCGCTCGAGCCGCCGTGATCTGGCGGCCATCGAAGGTTGGAAATTCATCCATGGCGCCCGTTCAACCACGATTTCAAATAGGGCTCAATGGCATCCCTTTACAGGGATAAATTATATCCCTATATTGGATGTGACAAGAGGTGATTATCGCTACCTATCGGCTCAACGGGGAAGCCATGAACTCGATCGTCGTCACCTACAATAACGGACAGGTCGCTCCGCACGCTGGTCTCTCGGAAAGCGCCCGGGCCTTTGCCGCGGCGTCGCTCGCCGAGAACACGCGGCGAGCCTACGCCGCGCAGTGGCGGCTCTGGACGGCCCACTGCCAGGCGAACGGCCTCACCGCTCTTCCTGCCGACACGACGGCCGTGGCGAATTGGATCGCCCAGCGCGCAACGGAGGGCGACGTCGGCGGCAAGCGCCGCAAGGCCGGCGCGCGCGGCCAAGCGATCGCGACGCTCAGGACCGCGCTCGCCGCGATCGGCGCCGCGCATCAGGCCAACGGCATCGTGCTCGATACCGGCGCCGCCGAGTTGCGCATGGTCCTGAAAGGCATCCGCCGCGAGAAGACGGAAAAGATCGCCAAGGCCGCGCCGCTCCGCGCTGGGCTGCTCATGGAGGTGATCGCGGCTTTGGGCGACACGCCCCTCGAGGTTCGCGATGCTGCCTTGCTGTCGCTCGGCTATGCGTTCGCGCGCCGCCGCTCCGAACTCGCTGGCCTCGATCTCGATCGCCTCGGCGACGGTGATGGCGTGCTTTCCAGCGATGCTCATGCTCTGACCGTCACCCTCATCCGGCACAAGACCCAAGCCGGTGAACCGCTGGTTTCGACCGTGCCCCGCGACGGAAGCGAAACCGCGGTGAAGGCGATCGAGCGCTGGGTAGCTCTCGCCGCCGTCAAATCGGGCGAACCGGTCCTGCGCCGAGTGCTCAAAGGCGGTAAGATCACCACCGAGCGCCTGCACCCGCAGAGCGTCACCGGCATCATCCAGCGCCGCGTTGCCGAGCACTTTATGCGCAAGGGCGTGCCGGCCGCCGTCGCCCAGCGCGAGGCCGAACTCTATTCCGGCCACTCCCTCCGGCACGGCTTCTGCACCACGGCGGCTGAGGCGGGCGCCAGTGTCCAGGCGATCATGAGCGTCACCGGACACAAATCGGTCCCGATCGTCATGGGCTACACGGCCGCCGCAGATCGGGCGCGCATCAGCCCGCATCGGATCAAGGGCGTGGGGCTAACCTCGGCCGCTAAGCTTTAGGGCTTACCGACCCGTACCGAATCTATGGGGAACGGTGACGAACTCTCATGATGAGTTGGGCCGAAGGCGAATCACCCGGTAATGGATTGATATGATCCTTTCACTGGATGATATCGACAAACTCCGGAGGTCGAGACCGAGGCGCTTGCTAAAGGTGGGCGAGCTTCCAAATGCGGTCAGGGAGGCCTTGGGGCTGTCGGTCCCTGATGTGCACCTATCTACGGAGAGCCTGGAGCACATCAACAAGGATCATCCCGATGTGAATGACTTCGATCTGCTCCACCTGCCATTCGCCATCAAAAACGGACTGCTTCTAAGGGAGAACAAGAAGCCATCGATCTTGCTGGCGTTCTACAAAGTCCCCGAGGACGAGCGCTACTACATTGCTGCGTTCAAGCTGGCCGAGAAGGGAAGTGAAATCTGGCTTAGTAGCTTCTACCGGGCGAAGAAAAATCAGCACATCAAGCTACGGCGCAAGGCGACCGTGTTGCAGGAGAGACGCTGAAACAGAACAAGCGCGCCTCGGACCGGGCGCGCCTGCGCTGAATTCGAAGCAAGGTGGGGCCTGCCACGTCAACCCCACAAAATGCGCCCGCTGTCCGGAAATCCCTAGTGCGGTGCTACGGCAGGCAGATTAATCACCGTGTCACATGCTTCGAAGTTGAAGGTATGGAGTCGCCCTAACTCAGTCAATGATAGAAGTAGAATCTTTGATAAAATTCAATGGCTTACAATTTCATTAGTAGTTAGAATCGGTTAGGCGGTTTCGCGGTGTGCGCAACTTGTGGCGACTGTGTTGAAAGCGTGACGGGTTCGCAAATGTTCCCCGCGGGCGCCGGTTGACACGATCAGCGCCGATAAAGCGAATTAGAAACGAGCGATCGAAGGCTAGTACGCTGTGTGTATCTCGGTTCGATTCTAGAAAAATACGTCTACGAACGATACGTTTTGTGGGGGTGCAGTAAGCACGTGAATGCTTGCCCCGATGAGAAGCGGCGAGGCTGCAGGAGCGCGGACCAATGCAAACATTTCTCATACTTGCCGGGATGCTATGGGCCTTTGGCGGCATGGGAGTATTGGCGGCCGCGAAAAGCGCCATCCACGAGATACTCGCATGTCTTGCAATTTCCTTCGCGGTGATGTTCTGGGCTTTCGCGGCCGTGCTGCATCAGCTTCGAGCGACGGCGAACGCTTTGACAACGGCCATTCAGACAATCCCGCCCGACCAACGCAAGCACGAGGCGCACGCCAACGGGCACATGCGAGCAGATCCCGTTGACTACTGGCGACCGAGCCAAGCCGCTCAAGATCTCATCAACAGTGGCCACTAAACGGGTGGGTGGCATGGCGCGGAAGATCGGCCGGATCATCGGCGCGTCGCTAGTCTTCTGGTTCGCCGGACGAGTGTTGACCGGGGCAGGAGGCCAAACTGGCAGCGTACAGTCTCCAAGAGCAATCGAGAATGCTCGCCTCGATGCGGAAATTCAGCACGCTCTGAAGACGACGGGTACCTATGTTTCGACTGACAGTCGCTCTGCGCTTCCCCCGCGCGATGCTCTATGGGTTGCCCGCGTTGCGACCTTGGCTTGCCTATCTAAGCGAAGCATCGAGACGATCCAGTTGTTGGATGCCCTAGGGAAGAGCGGAGGCGTTCGAAACCCGGCGTCAGATCCATCGAAGACTGATTGCGTCCACGTCGCAGCCGGCACCCGCATCGCTGTCGATGACTGGGGAGGCAAGACCGACATAGCAACGGTGCTGGTGCGAGGGTCCCATCGACGCTTTATGATTGCAGGAGACATAGGTGTTGAGCGCTTTCGTTGATCGGTTGACGGATCGGGCCTCGATACATGTTTGAAATCACCGGCGACGACATCGCCCTTCTGAACGACACGGACCTGCGAACGCTGATCGGCCGCCTGTGCGAAGCCGATCTTCGTCGGCGAGGCCACTCGACCTCCTACGTCACCTGGGGCGGCAACCAGACCGCAAAGGACGGCGGGCTCGATGTCTATGTAGCGCTACCGAGCAAGACTTCGCACCAGATACATCCGCACGACAAAACCCCGGAGCGGTGAAGCTCCGGGGTTCAAGGAATTGCCGACAATCTCGGCAATTACTCCGCCGCCACGAGACGGTGGCACCTGCCGACGCGCTGGGCGGCGGGGATCAGGCCACGCTCGCGCATGTCCTTCAGCCACTTCGACGCCGTGCCCTTGTTGACGTGGTGGGCGTCGGCGAGTGCGTCCTGGCTGTCGATGCTGTGGCCGAGCGCAAGGCGCGTGACCACGTCGCGCTCGAATTCAACCCGCGATGACGGACGGTTGCCCCCGTTGCGCGGATTGTCGGGCTTCGGACCGCGACGGTTGCCGCCGTTGCCCGAGTTGCCGTCATCGGGGCGCTTCGGTTGCCCAGGGCCAACCGCGCCGTGGTTTCCCGAGTTGCCGCCGTTGTCGAGCAACCCGGCAACCGGGAACGACGACTGCAGGGTGTCCTTGACGCTCGGTTGCGCCAGTTGCCCGGCCCACGGTTTCCGAGCGTTCCAACGGTCGGCTTCGGTTTCCTCTCGCGGCTCGGCGAACAACGGTGCGCCGAACGTGGCAATCAGAACAGCCGCGAGGCCGAATGCCCAGGCCCAACCGCTGGCCGCATATACCTCGAACCACGTCGGCTCGGCCGGACGCGGCAGCGCATCGAGCTTGGCCTTGAGGCCGGGCAGCTTCTGCTCCAGCTCGATCTTGCGGATCGCGCCGGCCATTTCCTGCCGCAGTTCGAGGATCGGCTTGCAGGCCTCGAAGCTGTCCTGCCGGGTGACGTCGTTGCACTCCTTCGTGCGGCGGAACACCGTGCGATCGACCGGTGCTACGCTCATGGCCGCCTGAACCTCGGCCGGGGTGCGGGCCCCTTCGAGGCGTTTCCATTCCGCCGAGGCCTTGTCGTAGTCGGCCTTGGCGATGTCGTAGGCGGTGCGCTGGCCGCCCTCGTCGCCGGTCTTGCCGCGCTGGGCTTCGAGAAGCGTCAGAGCGAGCGCCGCGACGGAGACGGTGAGCAGCAGGAGCGCGATCGGGGCAGCGATGGTGCGCTGCCTTGCGAGCGCGCCGGGTTTGAATGCCACCCACGCAGCGCGAGCCTGCGAGAGCGACATGGCGATGGCGGCGAGGACGAGCACGACGCCCGCGATCGAAACCGTGGCTTCGAAGCCGAAGGCGGCGACGTTGACGGTGAAGTGCTCGAGCTGCATGCCGAGCCCGTAGGCGCGGAGTGCGTTGACGGACGCCTCGGCGATGATGGCCGCGCCGAGCGGCAAGTAGGCCCATGGCGGTACGCGCCAGGTCGTGGTATGCGTGGTCATGCTTTCAACTCCTAGCTGGGTTTGAAGCGTGAGGCTCACCGCCCGGCATTGCAGTGCCGGGGCTAACGGTGGGCCTTTTGCGTGAAGATCGATATCCGAGCCGCTTGCCGCTGCCTGCTGACCGAAGTCTCGCGCTGGTTTGCGGGGCGGGAAGGTCAATACCCCTCAGAAATCACCTTGACAGTTTAAAATATAACTCATAATTCTACATCGTCAAGTTTGTAATTAAACTCATGTCGAGATACAAGTGCGCATGACAACTGCAATCCTGGATCTCGCCATGTCACCGAAGAAAGATCAGCGCGAAAGCTATCTTCAGCCGAGCCGCGATGGGAAAAAGGCCTTGTTGTTGTGGTTGCCTGAAGATCTTCACAAAAAGCTCAAGCTTGCTGCGGTGGAGGATGAGACCTCCATGCAAGAGGTGGGGGAGAGAGTGTTTCGCGACTATCTAGCCAAGCGTGCGAAGCGAAAGGATTAGGAGGTCCGGAAATGACGAAACGCATCACAACCATCCCTGCCATGATCAAAGGCCTGGGCGGTGCCGAGAAGGTCGCACAGTTCCTCGGAACAAGTGCGACCGACGTGAGATCATGGGCGAAAAAGCGCAGCGTCCCGCCTGGATGGCACCTGCGGCTGTCGCTCTGGGGCAAGCATTTCGGGTTTGACATCGCCAACGGCGTGTTCGGGCTCCCGGAGAAATACCCGGCCGACCTCAAGGGCAACTGACAACCCGACGAATGGATATTTCGAATGTCGAACCATGACGACCAGCAGACCGCCGGCTCGGACGTTGAACCGCGGCCACTTCCCGAGGATAGCGTCGACGCCGTGCGCGGGATTGTCGAAATGATCTACTGCACCCGAGACGCCTGCTTCGCGAATGGCGCTCGAGAGAACAAGCCGATGGGGCAGGGACTTGACTTCCTGGCCCATGAGTTGGCTCGGCACTTGGACGTCATCGAGGACGCGCTCTTTCCGGGGCGCAGAGAACTCGGCTAGGGACGAGCACTTCTTCCAACAGGCCGACCTGCGCGCAACTGCCACGACTATCTGCTGTTGGTCTATTTGTTGGCACTCGTCGTTTTAGCGCCAGCTTATCACATTGTTTTAGAGCGGTTTTGTCCGCATAGTGTGACCGGCACTCTCCCGCCATTTTATCGCTCACGCGCCGATGGCGCTCCGCGAGGGCGCGGCACTCGCCGCGGGTCGCCTTGCTCCCCGGCCCTCAGGGCCGAAGCTCAATCTCCTTCCGCTGTACCGCTCACGCGCCGATGGCGCTCCGCGAGGGCGCGACCTTACGACATCGCGATTTCCTTCTCGCGCAGGGCGCGCTCGATGGCGACGTAGAGGTCGTTGATCACGGTCGAGCGGTGAGCGGGTTGCAGCACGAACGCGCGTACCTCGAACTCCAGCGCGTGGGCGCCGAAGCCGATGAAGAACACGCTCGGGGCAGGCGTATCGAGCACCTGCGGCGTCGCCTTCACCGCTTCGAGAATGAGCATCTGGGCCCGCAGCGTGTCCGTGCCGTAGGCGATCGAGACCTTGAGCGTCACGCGCGTGATGCTGTCGGTGCGCGTCCAGTTGATGACCTTCTCGGTGATGAGGGCCTTGTTGGGGATGATGATCTCGCGGTTCTCGCCGTCGGTCATGCTGGTGGCGCGGATGTGGATGCGCGAGACGGTGCCGGTGAGATTGCCGATGGTCACCGTGTCGCCGACACGGACCGGGCGCTCGAACAGGATGATGAGGCCCGAAATAAAGTTGGCGACGATCTCCTGCAAACCGAAGCCGACACCGACGCCAAGCGCAGCCACGATCCATTGTACCTGGCTCCAATCGAAACCAATGCTGCGGAAGGCAAAGATGAGGCCGACGATGGCGATCACATACCGGCTCACCGCACCGACCGCATAGCGGGTTCCGGCCTCGATACGCAGGCGATGAAGCGCCGTGATCTCGAGCAGCCCGGGCAGATTGCGGGCGGCGATGAAGGTGATGACGCCGATCGCGAGCGCGACCATGACGTTGGACACCGTCACCGGGACAAGGCGGGTCGCGCCGTCCACCGTCACCGTCTGCTGCCAGAGGGCGACGTCGAGGAGAGCGAGCGAAGGAATCGCTTCGCGCCAGAACAACCACAGGCAGGCAGCCAGAAGCAGGAACGCGATGAGACGGACGAGCTTGCGCGTCTGATCGCTGATGGAGGCGATATCGACCTCCGGCTCCTGCTGCAGAACGGGGGGCGCCTCTCCGGCTGCCTCGCTCGCCTCCACGGCGGCCGCCTGGGCACGTGCCTTCTCGCGGCGCTCATGGGCGCGCTTGATTTCGAGGCGGCGTCGGGCGACGAGCACCTCGCGCATGGCGACGTTGTAGACGAGGAAGGCGCCGACCGCGATGGCAACCGAGAGGATGAGGCTGGTCTGGATCTGCGCCGCGCCATCATAGTAGCCCGCGAGCGCGAGTCCGGCGATGGCGAGTGGCGTCATCCAGAGCAGGCTGTGCCACAACACGCGCGTGACCCAGAGCGCGCCCCCGGGCGTCAGGCGCTCTGCGAAAATACCGCGCCGCGGTCCCGTGACCCGGGCCACGAAGATCGATACCGCCAGGGCGCCCACAAAGAAGGCGAGCCGCCCGAGGCCATCACGCAGGTTCTGGGCGCTGCTGACGCTGATGGCGCCCAAGATGAACGCGACCGGCGTGACGACGTACTTCAGCCACTTGAGGTCCTTCCAGAGCACCACGCGGGCACGATCCGACCAGCCGAAGTGGGCGGAGAACAATCCGCCCTCCACGCAGACGAACTGGGCGAAGCGCAGGAATGCGAGAAGGGACGCCGCACTGAGGAGGCCCGCGCCGACGGCGAACGCAAACTCTGAGGCAAGGGGTGGCTGCGTGAGAAGCCAGCCGGCGAAGCCGATCAGGATCGGGGTGTTGGCGGCCAGCAGAGCCGTGATCAACAGCGCTTCGGGCGTGCGCCAGTAGCTATCGGTCGAGTAGCGGCCCACGGCCTCGGCGATGGCGCGGAGGCGCGCCAGCAGCCGCCGCGAGAACACGGTGAGCACGCCGAAGACGGCGAATGCGGCCAACGCCGGGATCGGGTTCGCCATCAAGCGCTCGAAGAGCGTTTTGCCGGTGGCCATCCAGGCCTCCGGAGACGCGATCCAATCGAGGCTCTCCTTGACCTGGTTCAGCGAGCTGAAGCTCACCGGTCCTGAGCTCGGCAGCCAGAGAAGGCGGCTGTTGAGAAGCGCGCCGAGCTGGGTCGTCTGATTGAGCAGGTCCCGCTCGGCGCCGTTCAGCTCGGCGAGCTGGCTGATACGGGCGGCCAGCGCGTCATGCAGCTGCACGTAAACCTCGCGGCGGGCGACCGCGAGCTTCTCGATGGCGGGGCGGACATCCGGCGGCGGCACAGGCTCGCCCTGCTTGAGCGAGCTTGCGAGCACGCGATCTGCCATGCCGGCCGCATCGGCCAGCGCACGGCGGCCTTCATCGGCTTGCAAGCGCTTCAGACGTGCATCGACGATGGCCTGGTCGCGATCCCAGATGCGCCGCTGGAGCCTGCTGGTGGAGGGAAGCTGGGCGCGCATGGTGCGCAGAAATTCGCTGAACTCGCCGCCGATACTGCCGATCTCCAGAACCTGCTGGGCGGCGGCCTTGCTGTCGCGAATGCGCGCGATCTCGGCCTGAACTTCTGCGAGCTTTGCCTTGCCCTCCTCGAGCGCACGCGCCGTCTCGGCCTCGCGCTGACGGAGCACCTCGGTATCCTTCACGAAGGCGCGCAATACGGGGTGCTGAGAAGCGAGCTTGCGGGCTTCGCGGTCGATTTCCTGCTGCCGCTTGTCGGTCTCGGCCTGCTTCAGCGCGTTGACGCGGGCTTCCAGAATGGGAATGCGGCGTGACAGCTTTTCGAGCTTGGCGGCTGCAAGATCGCGCCGGGCCGTGGTCGCGGCCTGGCGCGAGGGAAGGCTGATCAGCTCCTGATCCAGCATGTTGAGTTTCGCAGAGCGCGCACGCCGCTCCGACAGAAGCGCCGACCGGCGCGCATCGGCGATGATCGGATCCTCTTCGCGCGGCTGCATGTTCTCCGGATTCTCGAGCGCATCGAGGGCCTGCTTCTCCGCCAGCTGCTCGTCGCGCGCCGCGGTCGAACGCGTGCTCATGTCGCGCAGCCGCGTTTCGAACTGGCCAAGCTCGGTCTTGAGAGTGGCCGCCTCGCTGTTGGCCGCATCGAGCGCCTGCTGCGCCTCCGTCAGCGGCAGCGTTTCGGTGCGCTTGGCAAACTCATCGTCGTTTCCTTCCTTTTGCAGAGCTTCCAGCTGCTGCTTGGCTTCCGCCTGGCGCTCGGGCGCGCGCTGGCTCGATTCCTGGAAGCGTCCGGCCGCAGCCGCGCTCGCAACCGCCGCCTCGCTTTGACCGAGCGAAGCACGCAGGAGCGTAAGAGCCTGGTCGCGAATCCCCGGGGCGATGTCGGTGCGTGCCTCGAGCTCGGCAATTCTCGATTTGATGCGATCGACTGCGCGCTCAGGGCCGGTGGGGGCTTCCGCCGCATCGTCTTTGGTTGCCGGTGTCCCGTCGCCCTTTGCGGCTGGCGCGGGGGCCGCCCCATCGGGGGCGGGCGCGGCGGCAGGCGGCGGCGTTGCCGGAGCCGCGGCAGCCGGCGCGGGCGTGGCTGCGGGGGCTGTTGCCGGAGGGGCCGCAGCAGCAGGAGCTGGAGGAGCAGGCGGCACGGCGGCTGCGGGAGCCGCGGGCGGCGCTGGCTTGGCCGCGGGCTCAGCAGGCTTCTGTGCCGGTGGCGCGGCCTGCGGCTGCGCGGCAGGAGCGGCTTGGACCGGAGCCGGATGCGCTGCAGGCGGCGGGGCCTGGGCAAGCGATGCTGCGGGCATAACGAAGAACGCGAACGCAAGCGCGCCGCATCCGAGGCTCAGTCGAGGACATTTCATCATGGGCGCCGAACTAGCCGCATCTGTGCTGGCAATCAACCATCCGCGCCGGGATTCGACGATTCGAGCGGCGCGCGGGTAGGTGGGTAGATTTTTCTTCTTTCTGGCCTTTGTGTGGCATGGGGCTTGTCCGCGAGCGGTACGGCGTTCAAGCCCCCCTCACTTCGCGCTTCAGGACGCGTCCAGGCCCGTTGCCGCACACACCACGGCCGCCAAGCGATCGAGGTGATTGCCGTCGAGGGGCTCGAGGCTCGCGGCGAGCGACGCCAGTCCGTCCGCGTCGGCCGAGGCGAGGGGGAGCGTGGCGAGCCAGCGCTCGGCCACGAGGCCGGCGACGGCTTCGTCATCGCGCGCGGGCTTCACCTTGTCCGGCACCAGTGCGACGGCGGGACGGCGGGAGAGGGCTGCTTCCGTCATCATCGACATGGAGTCGCTCGTCACCAGGACGAGGTCGCAATCGAACGATCTCTCGATGGAGCCGGGCCCGGCCGTGCGGAAGTCGATCAGCGACACCGCGCCTGCCAGCTTCCCGGCCAGCGGCAGCACGTGATCGTAGGCAGCGGACGGCGTGCGCGGGGAGGTGACGATGGTGAGGCGGCAGCCGAGCTTTTCGACAAGCGCCTCCGCGAGAGACGCGAGGCGGCGCCAGTCGTCCGGCTCGAAGGCCGCGTACCACGTCGGGCCGCCGATCAGAATGCTGACGCGCGCGCCCCGCATGTCGGCAGCGCTTTGGATGGGGCGGGGAAGGGGAACGCGATCCGGATCGAAAGGCGTCGGTTTCGGACCGGCAACGACCTTCGGCGGCTCGGCAACCGAGGCGTAGGGCGTCAGCACCAGACGGAAACGGTCCAGCGCGAAGCCGCGCGTGGAGCCGCTGAAGACATTCGGCACGTTCCAGATCCGCGCGAGGCCCACATTGGCCGCGAGCGTGGCGCCGCCCGCGGAAACGATGATGTCGGGCTTCTCCATGCGTCCGGGATCGACGCCATGCACGGCGGGAAGAAACCAACCAGGCGGCAGCAGACGGCCGAGCTTCGGCACCAACGCCTTGGGAAGCGGCAGGCGCAAGCCGATCTCGAGGCGATCAACGACGATGGGGCCCCGGCGGCTCAGCGAGGCCACGACGCCTTCGCTTTGCCGATAATGGCCGGGACGGCCGTCGGAGATCAGGAGCACGCGCACGGGCCTGGTGCCGTGTCCTGTGTCTGTCGGTTGATGTTGCAGGCGTATCCCCTAGCCGTGTGTCCCGTCGGGCCATTCTCTGAAACCTCACCGATCTTGTCCATCGGGCGAAGCCTCCGCCAAACGCTCCTGGGGCCGACGTTCCGGGGGACGATCCATCTCGGGTTCAACCCGGATGCCCCAAGCCGTCGTCAGCCGACAAACATTTTCTTTGATCGGCACCGATTGCGGACGTAATACTCCAGACATTCAATTCATTCAGCCCCGGTTCGCGCGCTCGGAAGCGCCGGATCGGACGGGGGCATTAGGGATCGTGCGGACGGGGGCTTGCCCGGCTGCTCACCCTTCGAGGAAAACGGAAGGCGTCAAAGGGGCGTTGCCCGGATGCTCTAGGCTTTCCGCGTCTCCCTCCGGCATACTGGCGCATAGGGTTCACTTCCAGGCAGGCTTTTCATGTCTCTCGGTGCACGCGTCTTCGTGTTCGTCGTCTATTTCCTGCTGGCGCTCTCCTTCGTCGCGCAGACGGCCCTCCTGTTCTGGGAGTTCGGCCCGGAGAAGGCGCTGATCTTCGCGACCTTCGACAGCCACCTCTTTCTCTTCTTCCCGACGCTCGGGCTGGTGGCGCTGGCGGCGTTCTATCTTCCGTCCTGCGCCTTCGTGGACATGTACTGGCGGCACGTCTCGTTCGGGCGCCTCAGGTTTCTCGTGGGCCTCATCATCGTCGGCGCGGCGGCGGTCTATATCGCGCTCGGGCTCTCGGCCAATCCGCACCGCTCGGTGTGGGACATCAAGCCGGCGACGCTCATGGCCGACAAGAGCGAGCCTGCGGGGTGCGGCGATGCCAGCAAGCCCTGCGAACGCATCGCCTTGATCGAAGGCGTCACCAATCTCTCCGAGGTCAGCCGCCGGCGCATCGGCGTGCGGGAATTCTATCGCTCCTGCCAAGCGGAACCGCTGATCGAGGCCGGCACTGCCGAGGAAACCAAGCGCTTCTGCTTCGCCTCGACGCCACTGTCGGAAGCGCCGCGCCTCAGCACGGATGCGGAATGCTGCCGCGCGCAGCAGCGCTTCCAATCGACGATCGACCGCCTGTACGTCGATCCGACGCAGCAGTCGATCACGGGGCGCATTCACAAGCTTCTCTTGCCGGCGAAGGTGTTCTTCCTGTTCCTGCTGCTCGCCATCAGCGTCCTGCTCACGCTGCGGCATACCGGCGTGAAGCGGCACTATCCGGATCGCATCAGCCGGATCGAGGTCAGCGTGCTGGTCGGCGCTGCGGCGATGATCTTCTTCCCGCTGATGAGCCAGGCTTACGTCCAGTCTGCGGATGCGCTGTTCGGCGTGCAGCAGAAGGGCGGCTTTCGCTCCATTGTGACGCTGATGAGCTTCCTGTTCGGCGCGTGGGCGATGCTGTTGCTGCTGTTCTCGTTCCGCCAGCACGATCAGGATCTGGAGCTGGCCGCCAAGCTCGCCGGCGTGGCCGCCAGTACGATCGCCGTGTTCAAGTACGATCTGCTGGTCTCGATCATCGTGCGCTATCTGGGCTCGGGTGCCGATACGCTGGCCGTTGCGGTTCTGATCGGATTGGCGCTGCTGGCGGTGGTGGTTCTGATGTCGCCGTTTGCCCGCCGCGTGTTCGTCGGATCGGACGTGAAGGCGACGGAGGCAACACAATAAGTGGTCACTCCGGCCGCGCAGAACTGCGCGCCGGATCTCAAAGCGGGTTGCTTCGGCAGGGTGCTAGTGCCGAATGTCCGTTTCGACCTCATCCATGTGGGACTTGATCACACTCGCCGTTTCATCGGCGAGCTTCTGGTTGAGCCGGGCGAAGTACTGGAACTCGGCCTGGTACTGCTGCTGCGCGCGCTGAATGAAGTCGGAATACGCCGCAAACAGATCCTGCACCGTCTTGCATTCCATGAACCGCTGCGAGGCGGCCATATCCTCGTTCAAGCGCCGATTGACGAAGCCCAGCCACTCGTTGTTCGCCCGCGAGACCTGCTCGAGAAAGCGCCCATTCAATTCGGTCATGGCTGCGAACATCGGCCGGTTCATACTCAACCAGGCCTCGAAGGAGGCCAGTCCTGGATTCTTATCCAGGCCCTGGTCGGCTAGCGATCTTGACGCGTTTGCATTCATCGTACGCTCCTCCACCAGTCGTCCGGCTGCACGAGACGCCGGACCTACGCAAATATCGAAGACGCGATCGGCAATTGTGAAATGCACAATGCCTTCTGTGGTTGCACATCACTATTCCGGACTGGCGCGGAAATGAGCCTGGCGACCAATCCCAGGAGAGCGCTCTCACGAACGAGACGATCTCCTCCCTTATCACGTGATCGAGCACCCACAGTGTGCTCGTCGCTTAGGCAACAATGCGCGATTGTTTCGAAGTTATCCACAACATCCAGGCACCTTTGCGACGGTTTGTCCCGGCTGGGAGATGCGTTCAAAAATCACACGCAGATTGATCCTTCTCAACGGCTTTGGCGTTTGGTCTTCAAAATCAAACCCGTTCGTGCGTTCCTCATCTCAACGCGGAAAATTTCCCCGCGAACGGCGTTCTCAAATTGAGCGAGCCCATGTCGAATTTTTTCGTGTCACTCGCGGATCTCTGGATCAGGCGTGCTGCCGCTCCGAAGCCCGAGGCCTTCGCTCTCGTTCGCGATCTTTCGCCTGCCGTCGTCATCACCGGTGCGTCGCGTGGAATAGGACGTGCGCTTGCGCAACGCTTCGCGGAGGCGGGGCACGATCTTGTTCTGATCGCGCGCGCGCCGGATCCGCTCGAGAAGACCGTGCAGGAGCTCTCCCGCTCGACCAAGTCTCGCGTGGTTCCGCTTGCGCTCGACGTCACGGCGCCGGATGCCCCGCAACGGCTGGACGCCGCGCTCGCGGCCGCCGGGTTCTATATGGACGTGCTCGTCAACAATGCGGGCATCGGACTTTCCGGGCCATTCGTTGAACAGGAGGACGCGGACATCGAGCGGCTCATCGCTCTCAACGTCACCGCCGCGACCCGCCTCATGCATCACGCGTTGCCCGCGATGCTCGCGCGTGCACGTGGCGGCATCCTGAACGTGGGTTCGCTCGGCGGGCTCGTGCCTGGCCCCAATCAAGCGGCCTACTATGCGAGCAAGGCCTATCTCATCTCGTTGACGGAGGCGGTGGGCCACGAGGTTCGTGGACGCGGCGTGCGCCTCGCGGTGGTGGCGCCGGGGCCCGTCGAGACGACGTTCCATCGCTCCATGCGGGCGGAGGGCGCGCTCTACAGAACCCTGGTGCCGAGCATGAGCGCGGAGGCGGTGGCGCGCAGTTCCTACAGAGGCTACCGAATTGGCCGTACCGTGATCGTTCCCGGCGTTCTCCCGGCGCTCAATGCAATTGCGCTCAAGTTCCTGCCTCACGCCCTCAGTGTGCCGCTGGTGGGCTTTCTGCTTTCAAACGGATCGCGCCGCGCTTCTTGATCTCTTCCGGTGCGACCAATTGTACGGATTGCGTCCTTAGCGTTCCCGATCGAACAAAGTTTGCAGAGTTGAAACGATTTCGCGCTCTAATGACACTCAAGCGCCAGGGAATTGGTCCCGCGTACCTTGGTTGCAGATAGCGGCGGCCTGGCGAGACGAAGAGTCTCGATAGGTCGCCGCCATTGCTTTCAATCCGTATTAAGAAGTCTTAACCGCTCGTGACCTTGTCACGGAGCGCGTTTCGCGTTTGCCGCGCTCAAGCCGCGCCCTTGGTCTTTGCTGCGACCTGACGCGCGAGCTTCTCGACAAGAGCCTTGTCGATCTTTGCGGGCTTGCGGCCAATAGGGCGGTCGGGCTTGTCGGCCGTCACGTCGCCGACCGAGACGGGATCGCTCGCGGGGAACGTGTCTTTGAGCGCTTCGTCAAGCTGGCTCTCGAGCTCGGCCTTCGGAAGCTTTTCTTTCACTGTCATGGTTTCCTCCCGAAATCCCATCTGCGATCTAAAAACGCCGCGCGTTCTAGATGCGGCGGCGCAATGCGCGATACCCGGGCTCGACGTAATCCGACAGCCGCTCGAGCAGATCGTTGTTGCGGCGGGCCGGCGACATCTTCCAGAGCGCACCGGCCGCGCAGGCGAACGCTGCGACGACACCGAGAGCGAGAAGCGGCTGCTCCTGCACGAAGCGCTTGGTGGCGGAGACCGCCTCGTCCACGCTCTCGCCCGCGCTCTTCAGCGCCTTCGCGCCTTCCGTCTTGACGGTATCGGCGACATCCTCGGCCTTGTTCTTGAGCTGCTGGACGGTGTCCTGCGCGTCGCGGGCGCGCGCCGATGCGTTGCCCTGATAGGACTCGAACGATTGGGCCATGTGCTGCTCCTTGGCGTTGTGAGTGAACGGGGGTGAATGGGAAGGTTCAACCGGTCAACGCAGAAGCGCGCATTTCGTTCCAGCGGGTGCCGGAACCCACGCTCGGCGTGGCGCGTTCGACGAGAGATCTTCAGCTCTTCGCGAGGGCGCTCAGATGAACGTGTCCGGCTACACCGACAGCGACATCAAACTTTTCAAAGCCGTGCTCGACGCCTCCATGACCGAGAGCATGGCATGTGGCGCCGCCATTCCCCTCGACCTCATGACCATGCGGCTGTTCAAGGCCGCGCGCGAGGGCGAGCGTGATCCACAACGGCTCGTTGAAGCGGTGCTCGGGCTGCACTAGGCGCCAGCTAAAGTGCCGGGAGCGGCCGGGTTTGGTCCCGGCTGTGGTTCCCTCGCACTAGAGAGGGAGTCGCGCGCTGGCGAAGATAAGGGGCTGATTCGTTCGGGGGCCCCTTATGAAAGACTCGCAAAAGCAGACCCTTTGCTTTCTTGTCCTTGGCACGAGCCTGGCCGTGCTCCTTCAGAACCTCGCCAAGCGCCGGTATGTCGTCACAACCCGGCCGATCACGCGTACTGGCGGAGGTGAGGTCATCGATTTCGCGGCCTGGAAGGAGCTTCGGGGCCGCAATCAGGTTTTGATGTAAGGGTATCGCCCCACAAACGCCGGTTCGCCCAGATCCGGCGGCGCGCGCGCCGGCCACGATCACGGTGGCGCGCCGACGAGATAGATTTTTCGAAAGTCCCTGGAAATAGTGGTGCCGCAAACAGGACTCGAACCTGTGACCCCGTCATTACGAATGACGTGCTCTACCAACTGAGCTATTGCGGCGAGGCTGCCGTGCGGGAGCCGACTTACAAAATAAGGCTCAGCAGCGCGCCTTGATAGGCCGAAACGGCCCGGCGTTCAAGGCCCCGCCTTCAGCAAATTCTGTCTTCGGCCTGGGGCCAGCCGCCGCATTCCCTCGGGGCGCAGGATTCGGAACCCACTTTGGGTGTCAAAGCGTTAACATGGCGGACCTCGTCACTCCACCACACACGGAGGGGGAGCATGACAATGACGTCGCGGAACCCTGTTCTGGACGATCTGATCGCGCGGATGCGCCAACCCATCAATGTGCGGGACCACGCCAACGAGGAGGCGGTTCGCATCATGGTGAGGCTCGGCCTAAGTCACCCGATGACCCTGGCCGCAGCCTTGAAGGTGGTCGCGTCCGAGATGAGGCATGGGCGGATGCAGGAAATCGAGGCGACGGCGCGGGCGCTCCACGCCAAGCTTCTGCGGCGGCACGACGAGCCCGGCACTCCGCAGTGACGCGGATCACAGCCGCCAGACGGACGTGCGCTTGATCTCGGCGTCCTCGAGCTCGCGGGTTACGGGAACCTGATACTCCGCCGCGAGCGTGAACCGGCCAACCGGAAAATAGGAGCGCTTGGGATCCCCGATCAGCACGGAGGCGCCGGACGCGGCCGCCTGCTCGATGTAGGCGGTGACGCGGGCCGCAAGCTCGCGCTCGTAGAAGAGATCGCCGACCAGGATCACGTCGGCCCGCTCCGGCGCGCTGGCCAGCAAGTCCTCTCCCGTGGTTTCCACTTCGACAGAATTGAGCGCCGCATTGAGCCTCACGGCCGCAAGCGAAAACGCGTCGATGTCGGCAGCCAGAACTTTCGCCGCCCCTGCGCGCTTTGCAGCGATGGCGGTGAGACCGGAGCCCGAGCCCAAGTCGATGACGGAGAGGCCGCGCACGAGCGCGGGCGTATCGAGAAGATAGCGCGCAAGTGCCTGTCCGCCAGCCCAGGCGAAAGCCCAGTAAGGCGGCGGCACGTTCATCTCGCCCAGCTCTTCCTCGGTCTTCTGCCAAATGGGCAGACTTTCCTCGGCAAGGTGAAGGCGGATCTCCGGCACGAGCGGCGGCGTGAGCGGGCGTGTGTTGGCAGCGATGAACGCTTCGGCGCGGGGCGCCTCGTTCGGGGCGCTCACGCCTTGGCTTTCTTGGTGCGTTTCGCCGGCGAAGGCGCCACGCCGGCCATGCGGCACACCTCGGCCCACTCCTTTTCGGTCACAGGCTGCACGGAGAGGCGCGAGGCGGTGACGAGCTTCATCTCGGCGAGCTTCGGATTGGCCTTCACGTCCGCAAGCGTGACGGGGCGCGGCATGGGCTCCACGGCCCGCACGTCCACGCACTCCCACGCGCCCGTGTCGTCCGTTCCATCCGGATGCGCCAGCACGATCACCTCGCAGATGCCGACGATCTCCTTGCCGATGTTCGAGTGATAGAAGAACCCGAGATCGCCGATCTGCATCGCGCGCATGTTGTTGCGCGCCTGAAAGTTGCGTACGCCCGTCCAAGGCTCGCCCTTGGCGCCCTTCGAGACGAGTTCATCCCAGGAGAACGCGTCGGGCTCGGATTTGAAAAGCCAATAGGCCATGGAAGCGTCGATCTCCGAGTGTGTAGGACGGGGTGCACCTTACGCCATATTCGGCGTGTCTCAAGCCTCAGTCCTCGGCCTTGAACGGGCGGCGCAGAAGGCCGGAGATGGCATCGTCCACGCTCACGCGCCCTTCCAGAACGGCGTGTACGGCTTCCGTGATCGGCATCTCGATGCGCTTCTCCTCCGCAAGCCGCACGACGGCCGCCGCGGTGTAGACACCTTCGGTCACGGCAACACGCGCGCCGAGCACGGCTGCGAGCGTCTCACCCTGGCCCAGCGCGCGACCCAGGCTCATATTGCGCGACTGCACGCTGCCGCAGGTGAGGACGAGATCGCCGAGGCCAGAGAGCCCCATCATGGTCTCGGGCCGCGCGCCGAGCACGTGGCCGAGCCGGCGCATCTCGGCAAAGCCGCGCGTCACGATGGCTGCGTGTGCGCTGGCGCCGAGGCCCTTGCCGTGGACGATGCCGGCGGCGATGGCGAGCACGTTCTTCAAGGCGCCGCCCAGCTCGACGCCGACGATGTCGTCCGACCAATAGAGGCGAAGCTGGCGATCCCCCAGCCGCTCGGCCAATTGCCTGCCGAGGGTTTCGTTGCGGCAGGCGATGGTGAGCGCCGCGGGCAGGCCACGGGCCACGTCCGCCGCGAAGCTCGGGCCTGAGAGCACGGCGAGCATCACATCCGGCGCGGTCTCGGCGATGACCTCGCCCAAGAGCTTGCCCGTCTGCTGCTCGACGCCCTTCGCGCAGACGACGAGCGGCTGGCCGGGGCGGACGAGGCGGGCCAGCGTCGCGGTGATGGCACGCACGTGCTGGGCGGGGCAAACCAGCAGAATGGCATCGGAAGCCGCGCAGTCCTCGAGGCGCGCGGTGGCCTTGAGCCGGGTATCCAGCTCGACGCCAGGAAGGAACGAGCGGTTGACGTGGCGCTCGTTGATGTCGGCCACGGTGTCCGGCTCGCGCGCCCACAGCACGACATCGCGCCCGGCGAGAACGAGGGTCTGCGCAAGCGCGGTTCCCCAGGCTCCGCCCCCGATGACACCGATGCGATTGATGGTCATGAGCTCACGCTCCCAATTGGGCCCCCGGGACGGGCGCGTTGCCGCGTCCCCAGCGGCGCAGGGACAGTACTTGCCTGTTTCCCGTGATCAAGCTTTTACGCCAGCCCCGATGGCAGCGGGAGCGGTTGGATCAAGCGGCCAGCGGGGCCTCGCCGCAAAATCAAGCCCATCCACCCAGCCGCGCGCCAAGCGCTCCGCGCCTGCCCAGGCGATCATGGCGCCGTTGTCCGTGCAGAGGGCGGGCGGCGGGACTGAGAGCGCAAAACCCCGCTCGGCAGCCAGCCGCGCGAGGGCAGCGCCGATCTTCCGGTTGGCCGCCACGCCTCCGGCCACCGTGAGGCGGCGCGGGCGATCCGGGCCGAAGGCGCCTTCGGCCATGTCCATGGCGCGGCCGACGCGGTCGGCCACGATGTCGCAAACGGCGGCCTCGAAGGCGGCGCACAGGTCCGACACGTCGCGATCGGTCAGAGGAGCGGCCGCCTCGGCGCGCTGGCGTACCGCGGTCTTGAGGCCGGCGAGCGAAAAATGCGGCTCGGGGCGCCCAATCATCGGGCGGGGCAAGGGAAAACGTTTAGGATCTCCGTCGCGGGCGGCCTTCTCGACCTCAGGGCCGCCGGGATAGCCGAGCCCCAGAAGCTTGGCGGTCTTGTCGAAGGCCTCGCCGACGGCGTCGTCGATGGTGGTGCCCAGGCGGCGATAACGGCCGACATCCTCGACCAGCAGCGTCTGCGTGTGCCCGCCCGAGACCAGCAGCATGAGGTAAGGGGGGGCGATGCCGTCGGTGAGCCCCACGGTGAGCGCGTGGGCCTCCAGATGATTGATGGCGAGAAAGGGCCGGCCGCTCGCCAGTGCCAGCGCCTTGCCGGTCACGAGCCCCACCACGAGGCCGCCGTTCAGACCAGGACCGGCGGTCGCGGCGATGCCCGACAGATCCCCCAGCCCGAGACCGGCTTCCGCAAGCGCGGCCTTCACCAAGCTGTCCAGGCATTCCACGTGGGCGCGGGCCGCGATCTCCGGCACGACGCCGCCATAGGGCCGATGCTCGGCGAGCTGGGAGCGGACGACGTTGGAGAGGATGCGGCCGCCCCCCTGCTCGTCGCGGACGACCACGGAGGCCGCCGTCTCGTCGCAACTCGTCTCAATGCCGAGAACCACGAGGCGGCCCGGCGACGGTGTCGTTTCCCTGACTTCGGCCGGCACGTTCTCGTCCCGTTTGCGTTCGACCCGCCGGGCGGGCATTAATGGCGCCGCCTGCCGACGGTCCATCCTAGACCGTCGCCCCTAGCATCCGGAGCCCAAGACTTGCAAGCTCGCACCTATCGTATCGGTACACGTGGATCGCCGCTCGCTCTCGCCCAGGCGCACGAGGTGCGCGGGCGTCTCATGGCGGCACACCGGCTGCCCGAGGACGCCTTCGAGATCCGGACCTACAAAACCACCGGTGACATCATCGTGGACCGTCCGCTCGCGGAGTTCGGCGGCAAGGGGCTCTTCACGAAGGAGCTTCAGGAGGCGCTGCTTTCCGACGAGATCGACTTCGCCGTGCATTCCATGAAGGACATGCAGACGCAGCTTCCTGACGGGCTTGGCATCGCCGCCGTGCTGCCGCGCGAGGACGTGCGGGATGCGTTCCTCTCCCTCAAGTATGCTTCCCTCGACGCTCTTCCCCACGGCGCCGTCGTCGGAACGTCTAGCCTGAGGCGGCAGGCGCAGGTGCAGCGGGTGCGGCCCGACCTCAAGGTGGTGGCCTTCCGTGGCAACGTACAGACACGGCTGCGCAAGCTCGCGGAAGGCGTGGCGGATGCGACCCTTCTCGCCTGCGCGGGCCTGAAGCGGCTCGGTCTTGCCGACCGCATCACGTCCGAAATCCCCGTGGACCACATCCTTCCTGCGGTCGCGCAAGGCGCCATCGCCATCGAGATGCGCAGCGACAATGCCGAGATCGGCCAGATCCTTGCGCCGCTCAACGACGAGACGACGGCGATCCGCGTCACGGCCGAGCGCGCATTCCTGCGCCGCCTCGAAGGCTCCTGCCGCACGCCCATCGCGGGCCTCGCCGAGCTTCGGGGCGACCGCCTCTCGTTCCGCGGCATGACGTTCTCGCTCGACGGGTCGGAGTGCTTCTCGACCGCCATCGAAGGACCGGCGGGAGACGCGGCGGCGCTCGGCATCGCCGCGGCCGATACCCTCCTGAAGCAGGGCGCGCACGCCCACGTCAACCGGGCTCCCTGATGCGTCTCCTCATCACAAGACCTGAAGCGGGGCCGGAAGGCGATCCGCTCGCGGCCGCGCTCACAGCGATGGGGCATGCGGTCGTGCAGGCGCCGATGCTGTCCGTCAGCTAC
This sequence comes from Hyphomicrobium zavarzinii ATCC 27496, assembly GCF_000383415.1. GTDB lineage: Bacteria > Pseudomonadota > Alphaproteobacteria > Rhizobiales > Hyphomicrobiaceae > Hyphomicrobium_C > Hyphomicrobium_C zavarzinii. The sequence continues at coordinate 318,197 of NZ_KB911257.1, forward strand.
ACCGACACCGTCCCGAACCTCGCGGGCGCGCAGGCCCTCATCGCGACCAGCCGCAACGGCCTCAAGGCCTTCATCCGGCGGGGACTTCCGAGCGAGGCCGTACTCGCGCTGCCACTACTTGCGGTCGGTCCGGCGACGGCCGCGTTCGGCCGGGAGATCGGCTTTCGGACCGTCGTCGAAGGCGCGGGCACGGGGCGGGAGTTGCTGGCGCAGATCAAATCCGACATCGACCCCGCGGCCGGCGTTCTGGTGCATCTCTCGGGCGAAACCCTGGCCGTGGATCTCAAGGGCGCCCTCGAAGCCGCGGGTTTTCAGGTGCGCCGCGAGATCGTTTACCAAACTCACGCCGCGAGCGGTTTTCCCGACGAGGTCACGGCTAAACTCCGGGCCGGTCTTCTGGACGGCGTCGTTCTCATGTCGCCCAGAACGGCCAAGGTCTATGCCGGGCTGATCACCGAACTCGGGCTTGCGGATTCGGTGCGCCGCCTGGTGCACTTCTGTCTGTCGGACGCGGTGGGCCGTGCGCTCGCAAGACTGGAGCCCGTCAATTTCGCAGTCGCTCGATCGCCCAATTCGCAAGAAATGCTTGCTCTCATCGCCCACGAGGCGTCAGAATCTTTCTAGGTCCCACCTCGTCCCCCCTCGAGGTCCGACCCCAAAGCCCCTGGAGACCCTGCTCCCATGACCGATAAGCCCGATCCCGCGAAGGATGCTGGCCGGACCGACAATCCTGGCGCGAAGCGTCCACACGCGACGCTGGACCTCAAGGCGACGGAGGTGAAGGCGCCCGCATCGCCCGCGCCGGCAACCGGCAGCAGCGGCACCGCCTCGTCCGCTTCCGCAACGCCGGCCGCGTCATCGTCTTCGTCCAGCACGGCATCTGCTGCCAGCCCGTCGTCGCCGGGATCGTCGTCAACGTCCACGGCGAAGCCGTCTTCCGGGACGAGCACTACGGACGCCTCGGCGAAGGCTGCTCCGGGCGCCGCGTCCAAAGCCGCACCTGCGGCCGCCAAGCCCGAAACAAAAGCGAGCGGCGGCGGTGGCGGCTTCTTCTCCCACCTCGCGGCGGGCCTCATCGGCGGCGGCCTCGTCTACGCGGGCGCGGCCGTGCTTCAGCCGGGCTGGCTTCCGAACTCCTCCAGCGAAGCGGTGTCGCAGCTCTCCTCGCGGATCGCGGCGCTCGAATCCGCTCCCAAGGAAAGCCCCGCGCTCGCCGCCAAGATCAGCGAGGCCGAAGGCCGCCTCGCCAAGCTCGACCAGATCGAGCAGAGCGTGACGCAACTTCGCGACGCGCAAGGCACGCTCGCAGCCGAAACCAAATCGCTCAAGGATGCCGCCGAGAGCGGCGCCGCCAACGGCGGTACCGAGCGCGTCGCCAAGCTCGAGGAGCAGCTCGCGCTGATCGCCTCCGGCGCACCGGCCTCGGACGGACGCATCCCGCAGCTCGCAGCCCTCGCCGGCAAGATCTCGGACGTCGAATCCTCGCTTTCGGCTCAACTCGCCGAGCTGCGAAAGAGCCTGCCGGCCGAGGTCGATGCGCGCATTACCGCGACACAGGAAGCGAGCGAGGCGGCGAAGGCTGCAACCTCGCGCCTCGACCGCGAGGTCGCTCAGCTTCGCACCGATCAGGCACGCAGCGCACAGCGTGACGAAGCCACCAAAGCCGACACCGAACGTCTCTCCGCGGCCGTCGAGGCCGTGAAGGAGGAAGCGGGCAAACTCTCCAGCACGATCGGCGAGCTTCGCGCCTCGATCGAAACGCAGATCAAAGCGCTCGCCCGGCCGGCCGACGTCTCGGCTGCCGTGAGCCCGGTTGCGAGCAAGCTCGCCGAGCTCGAGCACAACGTTCAGAGCGTCGTGAAGAGCGAAGCGACCCGCAAAGAGAACGCGGAGCGCATCGTGCTCTCGCTCGAGCTTTCGAACCTCAAGCGCGCGCTCGACCGCGGGCAGGGGCAGGGCTACACCGCCGAGCTCGAGGAGGTGCGCAAGGTTTCCGGAGGCCAGCTCGACCTCAGCGCCCTCGATCGCTTCAAGGATACGGGCGTCGCGACGGTGGCGGAGCTGAAGGCGAGCTTCCGTCCGGTCATGAACGCGGTGATCGATGCGGATCTCGAGCCGGCGGACGGCTCGGTCATCGACCGGCTGCTCGCGGGCGCCAAGTCCGTGGTCCGGGTTCGCCGCGTGAGCCACGATGCGGAGGACACCAGCGCGGAAGCGGTGGTGTCGCGTATCGAGACCGCCCTCAACGAGGGACGGCTCGGCGACGTGATCGCGCTCGCCAAGACGCTTCCACAGAGAGCGCAGGCGCCTATCGAAGACTGGCTGACCAAGGTGGCGGCGCGCAACTCCGTGGACGAGGCGATCGCGGCCGTCGACGAGAAGCTCAAGGCCTCGCTTTCCGGCACGGCTGAAGCGGCACCCGCCGCGCCGGCCCCCGTACAGAATTGAGAGGAACGGAGCGATGACGCGTCTCGTCCTTTTCCTCCTCGGCGTGATCGCGCTGGCCTCCGGGCTCGCGTGGCTTGCCGACCGTCCCGGCTCGCTGCTGATCACGTGGCAGGGCTATGAGATCGAAACCAGCGTATTCCGCGCCGTCGTGATCTTCGCGGCGCTGGTCGGCTTCGCGGTTCTGGTGTGGACCATCCTCACGCAGATCTGGTCGAGCCCGGCGGCGCTCAGCCATTTCCTCACGCGCCGTCGTCAGCGCCGCGGTCTCGACGCGCTGTCGAGCGGCATGATCGCGATCGGCGCGGGCGACCGCTCGATGGCCACGCGCTACGCTCTGCAGGCACGGAAATCGCTGCCGAACGAGCCGTTGACACATCTTCTGCGCGCGCAGGCCGCGCAGCTTTCCGGCGACAAGGCCACCGCGCGTCGCATTTTCGAAGCGATGCTCGGCTCTCCCGACACGGAGCAACTGGGATTGCGCGGGCTGTTCCTCGAAGCCGGGCGTGAAGGCGAGCGCGAGGCGCAGCGGCAGTTCGCGGAGCGGGCGCTGGCGCTCAATCCGAAGCTCTCGTGGCCGGTGGAAGCGTTGTTCGACCTGCAGTGTCAGGCCGGTGACTGGGCGGGAGCCTTGCAGACACTCGCGCTCGGGCGCCGTCACGGACAACTCGAGCGGCCAATCGCGGATCGCCGCCGGGCCGTGCTGCTCACGGCTCAGGCGCAGGCACTCGAGGAGGAGGATGCCGAGAAGGCGCTGACGCTCGCGCTCGAAGCGCACGGCCTCGCCCCGTCTCTCATTCCGGCGGCCGGCATCGCGGGACGCCTGCTCGCCGCACGCGGAAACACGGCGCGGGCCGCCAAGGTCATCCAGAAGACGTGGGCCAAGTCTCCCCATCCCGAGCTTGCGACCGCCTATGCTTACGCGCGCATCGGCGACAGCCCCCGCGACCGCCTCGACCGCGTGAAGCAACTCTTCATGCTCAATCCGCACTCCATCGAAAGCTCGATCGCCGTGGCGGTCGCGGCCATCGAGGCCCACGACTACGCGGAAGCGCGGCGCATGCTGCAGCCGTTCATGGAGACCGGCCTTACGCGCCGGGTCGCCGCGCTCCTGGCGCGCATCGAGGCTGAAGAAAGCGGTGACAAGGGACGGGCACGCGAGTGGCTGGCCCGTGCCGTGACCGCGCCCCGCGACGCGGCTTGGACCGCCGACGGCGTCACCTCGGACCGCTGGGCTCCGACCTCTCCGGTAACCGGCGCGCTCGATGCATTCGAGTGGCGCGTTCCGGTGGAGGAGCCGAACGGTGGCGAGGAGCGGATCCTCGGCGCGGATCTCACCGAGTTCATCGCTTCGGGCGAGCCCGAGACGGTGATCGCGAAGGCCGAGCCGGTCGCAGCGGCGCCGAAGGACGTTACGCCGTCCGACGCCGTGCCCGAGGAGCCCAAGACAGCACCGCCGGCCGCCAAGACGGCACCCACTGACAAGGGTGGCGCACCCGCGGTGGCGGCGGATGCTCCGAAGAAGTCGCCTCCCCAGGCTGCCGACAAAAACGGAGATGCGTCCAGCCGCACGGATCGCTCGCGGATCTTTACGTCGCCTCATGCGCCGGATGACCCGGGGCTCGAACCCGAAGAAGGCGAACCGCCGCGTTCGGCAGCCGGATAGCTCCCGGCAGGCTCGCAGTCCCACCATCCGGCCCCCAAAGCGCTCGCTCGGGGTGATGCAAGCTCAGGCAATCCCACGGGCTGCTTAGACGATAGGCAGCCCGCGGCGGGTGTATTGCTGCCCTGATTGGAATCAAATCCGGTCGGCTCGGGATGTATGAGAAATGCTCTGATATAAGTTCGACCAAGGGGGAAGTTGTCGCGTTCACCCCCATTGCCCATAATGACGCCAGAACAATAACCAGTTCCGGGAGGAATTAACGATGTCGGACAAGGCGTATCCTGTTACGCCCGAGTGGGCGAGCCGTGCGTGGCTCGACGAGGCCAAGTACAAGGCGCAGTACGAGCGCTCCGTGAAGGACCCGGATGGCTTCTGGGGCGAGAATGGCCGCCGCATCGATTGGGTGAAGCCCTACACCAAGGTCAAGAACACAACCTTTTCGCCCGACAACGTCTCGATCAAGTGGTTCGAGGACGGCACGCTCAACGTTTCCGCCAACTGCATCGACCGGCACCTGGCCACGCGCGGCGACCAGATCGCGATCATCTGGGAAGGCGACGATCCCACCGAAGACCAGACCATCACCTACCGCCAGCTTCACGAGCGTGTCTCGAAGCTTGCGAACGTGCTCAAGGCGCATGGCGTCAAGAAGGGCGATCGCGTCACCATCTACCTGCCGATGATACCGGAAGCTGCCTACGCGATGCTCGCGTCGGCGCGCATCGGCGCCATTCACTCGGTGGTGTTCGCAGGCTTCTCCCCGGATAGCCTCGCGGGACGCATCGAGGATGCGGGCTCTAAGTTCATCATCACGGCCGACGAAGGCCTGCGCGGCGGCAAGCCGGTGCCGCTGAAGAAGAACACAGACGAGGCGCTCAAGAAGTGCGCGAAGGGTGACGAGAAGGTGCTCGTCGTGCGCCGCACAGGCAACGCGGTCGCCTGGACCGAAGGGCGCGATCTTTGGTTCCATGACGAAGTCACCAAGGTGTCGGCCGACTGCCCGCCCGTCGAGGTCGAGGCCGAGCATCCGCTGTTCATCCTCTACACCTCCGGCTCCACCGGAAAGCCCAAGGGCGTGGTGCACACCTCAGGCGGCTACCTGCTGTTTGCGTCCATGACGCACCAGTACGTATTCGATTACCATCCCGGCGACATTTACTGGTGCACCGCCGACGTGGGTTGGGTGACCGGCCACAGCTACATCCTGTACGGACCGCTCGCAAACGGCGCGACCACGGTGATGTTCGAGGGCGTGCCGACCTATCCGACGCCGTCGCGCTTCTGGGACGTTGTCGACAAGTGGAAGGTCAACACCTTCTACACGGCACCGACTGCGATCCGCTCTCTCATGGGCGCGGGCGACGATTTGGTGAAGCGCTCGGACCGCTCGTCTCTCCGCCTGCTCGGCAGCGTCGGCGAGCCGATCAATCCCGAAGCTTGGGAGTGGTACTACCGTGTGGTCGGCGAGCAGCGCTGCCCCATCGTGGACACCTGGTGGCAGACCGAGACCGGCGGCATCCTGATCACGCCGCTGCCCGGCGCCATTGCGCAGAAGCCCGGCTCGGCCACGCTTCCGTTCTTCGGCGTGCAGCCGGCGCTGGTCGACGACAAGGGCGCCGTGCTCCAAGGCGCGGCGCAGGGCAATCTCGTCATTCTCGATAGCTGGCCCGGCCAGGCGCGCACCCTGTTCGGAGATCACGACCGCTTCGTACAGACCTACTTCAGCACCTATCCCGGCACGTACTTCACCGGCGACGGATGCCGGCGCGACGAGGACGGCTACTACTGGATCACCGGCCGCGTGGACGACGTAATCAACGTCTCGGGACACCGCATGGGCACGGCGGAAGTGGAAAGCGCGCTCGTGTGCCATCCCAAGGTCGCGGAAGCGGCCGTGGTCGGCTACCCGCACGACCTCAAGGGCCAGGGCATCTACTGCTACGTGACACTCAATGTGGGCGAGCACCCCTCGGAGGAGCTGCGCAAGGAGCTCGTGCAGCACGTGCGCCGCGAGATCGGGCCGATCGCCTCTCCCGACGTGGTACAGTTCGCGCCGGGCTTGCCCAAGACGCGCTCGGGCAAGATCATGCGCCGCATTCTGCGCAAGATCGCCGAGGACGAATTCGGTAGCCTCGGCGATACGTCGACGCTGGCCGATCCGTCCGTGGTCGACGACCTGATCACGAACCGGCAGAACCGCAAGGCGGGCTGAGCCGGGTTACTTCAGCTTTCACGCTTTACACGTCTTTACGCGCCAGACCCTCCGGTCTGGCGCGTAATTGTTTCTGATGCCTGGTCTCTCATTCCTCGCGGCGGTGAAGGCTCGGAGCATGCCTGAGATGCGTCTGGATCCAGGCCTTCGCCGGGATGACGGTGTGGGGTTGGCGGGGCGCTATCGCAACTCCGTCACACCTGCGGATGCCGGTATCTCGACACGGACACGTGCGCCGGATCTCGAGGCGTTCGCTACGCCTCGCCTCTTGGCGCCGGATGCACTATTGCGCGCGCTCAAGTAAGCCCGCGCTTCTTCAGCAGCCCTTCGATCTCCGGCGGGCGGCCGCGGAATGCGACGTAGGCGTCGAGTGCATCCTGCCGGTTTCCGGCCGCGTAGATATTGGCCTTGAGCTTGTTCGCGGTTTTGCGGTCGTAGATGTTGCCTGCCTCCTTGAAGGCCGCGAAGGCGTCCGCGTCCATCACCTCAGACCACAGGTAGCTGTAGTAGCCCGCCGCATAGCCGCCGATGATGTGCTGGAAATGCGGGATACGATGGCGCGGTACGATCTCGGCCGGCATGCCGATGCGCGCCAGGATCTCGCTTTCGAAGGCGTCGACGTCGAGCCCCTTCGTGTCCTTCAGCGAATGCAGCTCGAGATCGAGCAAGGTGGAGGCCGTGTACTCGACCGTCTGGAAGCCCTGGTTGAACGTGCGTGCGGCCTCGAGCTGCTTCAGGATTCGCTCGGGCATCGGCTTGCCTGTCTTGGCATGGAGAGCGAAACGCTTCAGCACCTCTGGCTCGGACAGCCAGTGCTCGTAAAGCTGCGAGGGCAGCTCCACGAAATCGTGCAGCACGTTGGTCATGGCGAGCGAAGGATAGGTCACATCCGACAGCAGGCCATGCAGCCCGTGCCCCAGCTCGTGGAACAGGGTGCGCGCATCGTCGAAGGAGAGCAGCGCCGGCGTGCCGGGCGCGCCGCGGGCGACGCTCATCACGTTGACGACGATGGGGCGCACGCTGCCCGTCAGCTTGTGCTGGCCACGATAAGACGACATCCAGGCGCCCGAACGCTTCGAAGGCCGCGCATAGTAGTCGCCGTAGAAGAGACCCACGTGCTCGCCCGCCTTGGTCTTCACCTCCCACGCACGCACGTCCTCATGATAGACGGGCACGTCGGTGCGCTCCTCGAACACGAGGCCGAACAGCTTGCCCGCGGTATCGAAGGCAGCGGCGAGCACGTTCTCCAAGACCAGATAGGAGCGGACCTCGGCCTCATCGAGATCGTAGCGGGCCTTGCGCTCCTTCTCGGCGTAGTAGCGCCAGTCCCAGGCCGCGATCTTGAAGTTGCCGCCTTCGGACCGCGCGCGCTTTTCGAGCGCGGCCTTCTCCTCGCGGGCCCGTCGAAGGGCAGGGGGCCACACCTTGTCGAGGAGGGCGCGGACGCTGGCCGGTGTCTTGGCCATCGTGTCGTCCAGCACGTAGGCCGCGAACGTCTCGTAGCCGAGGAGATGGGCCAGCTCGCTGCGAAGCTCCATCATCCGGACGACGATGGCGCGGTTGTCGGTCTTGCCGCCAAGCTCGCCGCGCTTGATCCAAGCTTTCCAGGCTTCCTCGCGCAGATCCCGGCGCGCAGAGAACTGAAGGAACGGCTCAACGCTGGAGCGAGCCAGCGTGATGGCGTAGCTGCCGGGCTTGCCGAGCGAGACGGCAGCCTGGGCCGCAGCGTCGCGCACGGAGCCGGGAAGACCATCGAGATCGCGGTCACCGTCCAGAAACAGATGCCAGGCCTGCTCATCCGCGAGCACGTTCTGATTGAAGGACGTGCCCAGCGTGGCAAGCTCGGTGTTGATCTCGGCGATGCGCTTGCGTGCCTTCGCGCCAAGCTTCGCGCCGGCACGGACGAAGCTCTTGTACGTGCGCTCCAGCAGGCGCAGGCCCTCGGCATCGAGGCCGAGATCGTCGCGACGCTCATAGAGGTCGGCGATGCGAAGAAACAGGCGACGGTCGAGCATCATCGCGCTCTGGTGTTTGGCGAGGCGCGGAGAGAGTTCACGCTCGATCGCCTGAAGCGCCGCGTTGGTGTCGGCGCTCGTGAGATTGAAGAAGACGTCGGCGACCTTGGTGAGCAACACGCCGCTCTTTTCGAGCGCCACGATGGTGTTCGCAAAGGTGGGCTTGGCTGCACGTCCCGCTATCTCGGCCAGCTCCTTCTTGTGCTCCTTCAGGGCGGCATCGAAAGCGGGGCGGAAGTGGCGCGGCTCGATCGAAGCGAACGGCGGCGCCTTGAATGGCGTGCGCCAGGGCTTGAGCAGCGGGTTCTGCGCCGCTTTGTCCGCGTTCTTCTTCGGGCCGGCTGCCTTTGCCATGATCCAAATCCTTCTTTCGTGAAGTCCGAGCCCCGGATCGATAGCGGATTGCGGGGCCCCGCGCAAAGACGTGCGTCAATTGATGGCGCGCTTCACGCAAATGGGATCGGGGCCGGCTTGAAGCCGGCCCGTCAGCCCGGGACGAGAGGAGGATTGGAGGAGGGGAGTTGTCCGCCCGGCTGCCGGACACAGACCAGACCGGGGGCTCGGAGGTCCGATCCGCCGAGGCAACCGGGCGGGGGTCAACATCGGAAAGTCTGGATGCGATTGTGGGCGCGCGCAGGGCGCAAACGCGACGTCAATCTGACGTCACGGAGGAATTTCTGTGCGGGAGGGAAAAAAGAAAAATGGCCCGGTCCAGGGAGATTGGCCTCGGATTGGGGGCTTGGGGGCAGTAAATCCGAGACGGAGATGGACCGGGCCGGGACGCTGTTGTTTCCCACTCTACGCATCAATGAGACTTGGCGAAGGACGCTTTGTGGCAGCGATGTGAAATGTTGGCGCGGACCGTCTTGAAAAATTTCGGACCCGTGCGATCATACCTTCTGATCAAAGGGAGGCGCCCTTGAGCGAATCCGACCCCATACGTTTCCGCCCGCGTGAGCCGGGCCTCTATGCGCATAGCCAAGCTCATCGCAGCTTATCGTCCTCATCCCCTTCCCGAAGCAGCTCGCCCGTCGTTGCGTTCAATCGTGCCGAGCTGGATGCGATCCTGGCCGTGTACGCGCGCAAGGTGGCGGCTGGCGAGTGGCGCGACTATGCCCTCGACATGGGGCGCGAGAAGGCTGTGTTCGCCATCTTCCAGCGGACCTCCGAGTATCCTTTGCTCCAGGTGGAGAAATGTCCGCGGCTCGCCCGCCGGCAAGGCGCCTACAGCGTGGTGCTGAGGAGCGGCGTGATCCTGAAGAGAGGGCATGAGCTTCAGCGCGTGCTCTCGGTCTGCGAGACCCTCAAGCTCGGGCGTTGACGCACTCGCCCGTTCGGCCCGCCCCGTCAGGCCGGTCTCGACAAACAGAAAGGGCCCCGCCGGATGGCGAGGCCCTTTCCATTTGCAGGGTGGTGTTCCGGGGCTTGTGCTTACTCGCGGTTACCCATGAGCGACAGCAGGTTGACGAACAGGCCCACGAAGTCCTGGTAGAGCGAGAGCGCGCCGAAGATCGAGGCCTTGGCGGCGGCTTCCGCATTGCCGGCCACCTCGAAGTAGGTGTCCTTGATGCGCTGCGTGTCGTAAGCGGTGAAGCCCGCGAAGACGAGAACGCCGATCACGGAGATCGCGAAGCTCATCGCGCTCGACTGCGTGAAGATGTTCACGATGCTGGCGATGATGACGCCGATCAGGCCCATGAACAGGAACGAACCCCAGCCGGAGATGTCCCGCTTCGTCGTGTAGCCCCAGACGCTCAGGCTCGCGAAGGTAGCGGCCGAGATGAAGAACACGTTGGCGATCGACGTGCTGGTGAAGACCAGCAGGATCGACGAGAGGGACGCGCCGACGAGGGCGGCGTAGATCCAGAACGACGTCTGGGCTGCGCCGACGCTCATGGCGTGAGCGCGGAACGAGAAGAAGAATACGAATGCGAGGGGCGCAAGGAACAGCACCCACTTCAGCGGGCTGGTGTAGATGGCCACGCCGAAAGAGGTGAGACCCATGCCGTTACGCAGGGTCGCGGCCGCAGCGGACGGATCGTTCGTGACCGCAAGCGAGAACACGAGGTATGCGACGATACCGGTGAGCGCAACGCCGGCCGCCATATAGTTGTAGACGCCCAGCATGTATGAACGCAGACCTTCGTCGACGTCGGCCCGGCCGACCGTCGTCGGTTGCGTATATCTGCTGTCAAACTGTGCCATCGTGATGGAGTCCCCTTAAAGACTTCTAGCGCAAACTCGATTTGCCTACGGCATATTGGAACCGTGCCACCCGCTTTCAAGAGTTGATGGCGGCACTCTCAATTTGCCGTACAATTGGGTCCATTCATAAGGCAATTCGGCTGGAATGTTAATCTTGAGTGATCGAGAAAATACCTAGGTATCGCGACATCCGGTCGAAGTTAAATCTACGCAATTATTGCGATCTCAGCGTTTGAGCGGGCTTGGCCCGCAGCACCGCCCAGGTGCCGAACGCCCCGAAGGCCAGCACCAAACCGACCGCTACAGCCAGCGCCTTCAGCACAGCGTCCAGGCTGAAACTGAAGGGGATTTTCATGACCTCCTGAACGGCGATCCAGGCGGCGAAGGCGCCGAGGCCTACCGCGAACAGCGCGGCGACGACGGCCAGCAGCAGATATTCGACAGCGTGCGAGACGAGCACCCGGCGGCGGGTTGCACCCAGCACCTTCAGCACCACGGCTTCCAACACGCGCCGGCGCTGCGCGGTGGCGAGTGCACCTGCCAGCACCAACGCACCGGCGATCAGTGTCACGGCGCCGGCGACGCGCACGGCCACCATCACCTTCTCCAGAATGGCGGTTGCTGCATTGAGCGCGTCCTTGACGCGAATGACGGTGACCGCCGGGAACGCCTTGCCGACCGCCCTGCCGAGCTGGGCTTCGGTTGCGACAGGCGTGCCCGGCGGGAGGCTGACAGTGGCCAGCAGATTGTGGGGGGCTCCCTTGAGGGCGTTGGGCGAAAACACCATGACGAAATTGAGCGTGAGGCTTTCCCATTTCACCTCACGCAGGTTGGCGATGCGGGCCGTGAGATTCCGTCCCAGCACGTTGACCGTGACCTGATCCCCGATGCCGATACCGAGGTGACGCGCGAGGTCGCGTTCGAAGGAGACCAAGGGCTCTCCGTCATAGTCCGCGGGCCACCATTCGCCGTCCACGAGGCTCGATCCCTCGGGAAGCGTGGCGGAGTAGGTGAGGCCGCGGTCGCCGTTCAGCACCCATTGCGCTTCGGGAGGCAGCTTGAACTCCTCCGCCTTGATGCCCTTCATCTCGACGAGGCGGCCTCTGAGCATCGGCGCTTCCACGAGATGCGCGCCGGGCGCCTCCTGCTCGACGAGGCGGGAGAGATCCTCCGAGCTCGTCTTCGGCACATCCAGCAGGAAATAGCTCGGGGCCTTCTGGGGCAGGCGACTGGTCAGCTCGTTGACAAGCGAAGCGTCCGCAAGGGCGACGGCGACCAGCAGCGAGAGACCCGAGCCAAGGGATACCACCACCGACCGAGTGAGACCGCCGGGCGCGCCGATGTTTCCGATGGCAAGCGCCAGCTCAGGCCATTTGGGCCGCGGCACGCGGCGCGCAAGCCAGGTCACCAGGCTTCCGAGCGCGGTGAACACAGCAAACACGAGCACCAGCGCGCCGCAGAAATAGAGCGCGATGCGCGTCGATTCCGCCATCATCAGCACGAAGCCGAGCAGCAAGGCCGCGATGAGCACCGTGAGCGCGATGATCTGCGGGCGCGGCCACACGGCCTCGGGCGCGACCTCGTCTCGAAAGAGAACGCTCGGCTTGATCAGCTCCGCGCGACCGAGCGGCCAGAGCGTGAACAGCAGCGCGACGAGCACGCCGTAGACCGCGCTCGCGACGATGCTTGCGGCCGAGTAGGCGACCTCGGCCTTGATCGGCAGTTGATCGCCATAGAGCGAAACGAGCAGGCGCGGCGCGGTGAGGCCTACTGCGAGACCCACCGCGACGCCGATCAGGGCGATGGCGAGAACCTGAACCAGGAAAATCAGCAGCACCGTGCGGCTGGTGGCGCCTACCGTCTTCATGGTGGCGATGACATTGCGGCGACGCTCGATGAAGGTGGCGACGGCGCTCGCGATGCCGACGCCGCCGACCAGCAGGGCGGCGAGCCCAAGGAATGTGAGGAACTGGCGCAGACGGTCGAGCGTGCGCGTAACCTGGGGAGAGGGATCGCGCCTATCTCCGATGACGAACCCCGATTGCGCGAGCTCCGATTTCGCCATGGTGCGGAACGCGCCGACATCCTGAGGCGCGCCACCTTGCTCAGACGGAAGCTTCAGCGCATAGCGCCAGCGCACGAGCGTACCGGGCTGGACGAGCCCGGTCTTGGCGAGGGTCACGTGCGAGACAAAGACGCGCGGTCCGTAGGTGAGCCGATCAGCCACGGCATCGGGCTCGTTCACGAGGGTTGCGCGCACGACGACCTCGGCATCGCCAACCCGCATCCTGTCGCCGACCTCGAGGCCGAGCTGGGAGAGCAGCACCGGGTCTGCGACTGCGCCATTCTCGGCATTCAGAGCCTCCGCGAAGGCCGACCCGTTTACCTCAACCTCGCCCGCGAGCGGATAGGCCGCATCCACCGCCTTGAGTTCGACCAGGGCCTGCTCGTTGCCGTCCAGGCTCCGCGCCATGGTGCGGAGCGTCGCGGTTTCGCTCATGCGGCCGCGCGCCTCGAACCAGGCGCGCTCGGCATCGGTGGCCCGCGCGTGCATCCGCGCGAACGTCACGTCACCGCCGAGAATTATCTCGCCCTGGCGCTCGAAGCCGTCACGCAACGCATCCGACAGCGTGCTCACGGTCGCGATCACGGCCACGCCGAGTGCGACGCACGCCATGAAGATGTAGAAGCCGCTGAGGCCGGCGCGCAGCTCACGGAGGGCTATCCCGAGCATGCGTCCCGTCGACAGACGGGAGGCTGGCCGCGAAGAGCCGGAGGCGATCGCCGTCGACGTCATGCGGCCACCACGGCTTGCTCGTCGGCCACGATGCGTCCGTCCGCCATGCGGATCGTTCGCTCGCACTCCTTGGCCAGCCGCTCGTCATGGGTGACGAGGACGAGCGTCGCGTCGCTCCTGCGCTTCAGGCCGAACAGCAGATCGACGACCTGCCGGCCAGTCTTGCCGTCGAGGTTGCCGGTCGGCTCGTCGGCGAGGAGAAGCTTGGGCTCGGGCGCCAGTGCGCGGGCGAGGGCGACACGCTGCTGCTCGCCGCCGGAAAGCTGCGCCGGGAAATGATCGAGACGCGCGGCGAGGCCCACTTCCGAAAGAAGGGCGCGGGCCTTCTCGCGTGCTTCCGCCACGCCTGCGAACTCGAGTGGCAACGCCACGTTCTCGAGCGCGGTCATGGTGGGAATCAAATGAAACGACTGAAAAACGATGCCGATGTCCTCGCCGCGGGCGAGCGCGAGCTGATCCTCGCCCAGGGCATTGAAATCGCGGCCCGCAACCTGCACATCCCCTCGTGTGGCGCGTTCGAGGCCCGCGAGAATCATGAGAAGCGAGGTTTTTCCCGACCCCGACGGCCCGACGATGGCAACGGATTGTCCCTCGGTAATGTCGAGGGTTATGCCCTTCAGGATCTCGACGACGCCGGCGCGGCTTTCGAGGTTGAGCCGGACGTCGGTAAGGCGGATGATCGGCTGGGGCACGTGTCGGGGCTCCATGAAGTTCGGAATTTTGTCTCACATCCGTGCGATGTGGGCGCATCATCTGCCCGTTCTAGCTCGAACTACGCAATCGGCGGGCAGCGAGACGAGACAGATACGAGTGTCGAGGCGAGGTGAGGCAAAAAAATGAAGGCAAAGCAAAGTGCTTCGACAGTCTGGCGTCACATGGTGAGGACGATGGCGCTCGTCAACCTCTGGCTTGCCGCCGGATTGGGCGGCGCATTGGCTGCCGATGAGGCAGCACCCATTCGGATCGTGGCATTCGGCGACAGCCTCACCGCCGGATACATGCTGAAACCGTCCGAGGCCTTCCCCGCACAGCTCGGCGAGGCACTAAAGACGAAGGGCTACCCGGTCGACGTCACGAACGCTGGGGTTTCGGGTGACACGACGGCGGGCGGCCTCGAACGCTTCGACTGGGCGGTTCCCGAGGGGACGGACGCGGTGATCCTGGAACTCGGCGCCAACGACGCGCTACGCGGCGTCGATCCGGATATCACGCGGGCCAATCTCGATGAGATCCTGAAGCGGCTCTCCGCGCGCAATATCGACGTGCTGGTCACCGGCATGCTGGCGCCGAAGAACTGGGGCAAGGAGTACGAGGCGCGCTTCGCCACGATCTACAGCGATCTGGCGAGCAAGCATGGGGCACTGCTCTATCCCTTCTTCCTCGACGGCGTTGCGCTCGATGCCAAGCTCAACCTGCAAGACGGACTGCATCCCACCGGCGAGGGCGTCGGCGAGATCACCAAGCGCATTCTGCCGAAGGTGGAAGAGCTGATCACACGGGTACGCGAACGCCGCGTCTCGGTCTCGAAATCCTGATCCACCGGACTCTCAATTACCGGACACCGCCATGCCCCGCCTCTTCACCGGCCTCGAGCTGCCGCCCGCGCTCTCGGACCAACTTGCGGACTTCGCGACACCCCTTGCGGGGGCGCGCTGGATCGAGCCCGAGGACATGCACATCACGTTGCGGTTCGCAGGCGACGTCGACAACCTCACCGCAGCCGAGTTTCATGCCGCGCTGTCCGCCATCGACGAGCCGGCGTTCGAGATACGGCTTTCGGGTTTCGGCGCCTTCGGCGGGCAGCAGCCGCGAACGCTTTGGGCGGGCATTGAGGACAATCCCTGGCTCGACGCACTGGCGCGTGCCAACGAGCGTGCCGCTCGAAGCGCGGGCTTGCCGCCCGAGAAGCACAGCTTCAAACCGCACGTGACGCTGGCGCGGCTCAAGGGCACGCGGCCGGAAGCCGTGGCGCGCGTGCTGGAGCAGCTCGGCGCTTATCGCAGCGTGCCGTTCTCTGTGGAGCGGTTCGTGCTGTTCTCCTCGCGGCCCAAGGTGGGCGGCGGGCCTTACGTGGTGGAAGACGCTTTCACACTGCGCGGAGCCGACTACGAGAGCCAATGGGCGGGCGAGATGTGAGGCACCCGGCGCTTCGCTGGCATCACCATGCAAAGAGCCCGCGTCCGGCGGGCTTCGGGGCGGCCACGCGGCGTTGCGCACGCAGCGGGCCTTGAGCGCGACGGGCTCGCGTCTTGGCCATCACGGGGGGCGCGGCCTGCTCGTCATTCGGGAACGCCGATGCCACCGGCGGCGGGCTCATTGTCGCCGAGGTGAGGGCGACGCGCGTTTCCGTCTGCATCGCTACCGGCTCGATCGCGGGAGCCATGGCAATGCCGTGCGGTTCGGGCTCGATGGCGGTCTCGACCAAGCGGCCGGGACGCGACGGCTCGTTCTCGATCTCCGCGAGCAGCGTTTCGAGCGCGGGTGGCGGGGAAGTCAGTCCTGCGAGGCGCGATTTTCTCAAGGCCTCGGCCGCCGCGTAGCTGGCGTGCCGCGCCTGTGTCTCTCCTGACCAGGGGGATGCCTGGCACCCGCAGCCGTTCTTCAGCGATTTGCGATAGGCGAAGGCGTTCTCGAGCTGCCCATATGCGCGGCCTCTCAGGTCGGTCATGGCGGCAATGTCCTCGCTGCCGCGTGGCAGCGTGAACAGGCGGGCCTCCGACCGGCAGCTCGACGCACAGGCGGCCGCGTCCTGGGCCACCTGGGTCTGATCGGCCACCTCGCTCACGGGCCAATAGTATCCGTCACACATCCGCACGCAGACGGTCCGCACGTTCGACAGGGCCGCGGACGCCGTGGGCTCGTTCGCCTGAAGCCAGGGCGAATAGGCGCGCACGGGGCTGTAGGCCCGATTGAGGTTTCGAAGTGAGGGCGTGGGGCGCGCGAGGATCGAGGCTTCGAGTGGGGACGCATCGCTCCTCCCACTGAAGACTTTATCGAAAAGGGATGGGCCGGCTGCCTCCGTCTCCGCGCTGCTCAGCGCGCAAAATCCGGCCAGAACCCCCACGAACGCAACCGCACACCGCATTTCACACACGGGGGCCTTGCAGGCCACCCCTCTACGCACACCCGACTTCGGGAAGCATGGACGAAGAGGGCAAATTTTTGCTGAACGCCGGTTCCGTTTTATGCGCGAACGCTATCCATGAACGAAGGATTACCGCTGGACGAGCACCACACGGTTCTCGGAAAGGCGGATCGGGGCCGGACGCACCGCGACGCGTGCCTTGCGCGTCGCTGCGAGAGCGGCACCGCTGCGCAGCGAGCGGGTCATCGACGGCGTGGTGCGCATCGCGACGACGCGGCGCGCCTCCTTCTCGCGGGACGCCCGGACCACAGGCGTGCGGACCGCAGCGGCTTTGCGCGTGGCGCCTTGCTGCGCCATCTCGACGGAAGCCCGCGCGCCTGCCGCGCTCATGGCGACGAGATCGGCGCCGGTGCGGGCCCGCGTGCGTTTTTCCTCGTCGGTCACGATGGAGGCGAGCCACTCCCGCTCGATCTTCTCAGCCGGATTTTCATGCGCGGCCCCTTGCTCCAACGCATAGAGGCGGTGGCGGTGGGCGGACGCATCCGTCCAGGGGCTCGCACTGCACGTGCAGGCCGAGTCGTAGGAGACGCGATACTGGAACGCGGTCGCGAGCTGCTCGTAGGGCATGCCGTCGAGGCCAGTCATGGTCTCGGGCGCGCCATCCTTGTTCTTGTAGACGAAGAGCTTTGCGGGCGAGGAGCAGCTTGCGCGGCACGTCGCCTCGTCGCGGCCGAACTCGCCCGGCTGGGCCGCGGCGCTGATGGGATAATAGTAGCCGTCGCACAGACGGACGCAAAGCGTGCGGTAACCCGCTTCGAGATTGCGCTGCTTGGGGCGCTGGCTCATACAGCCGCTGCCGTTCTTGCCGCAGCCCGAGCCTGCACGCTTCGCGGTCTTGCGGATTGCGGCGGGCTGAACCTTGGCCTTGCCGCGCTGCTCCTCCGGGCGAGCGTAGGTGCCGGAAATGAGATCTGCGAGGCTGTCGCCGGAGCCCAGCACCTCCGAATGCAGAGAGGCGGGACGCTTCTCCCCTGTGGAGGCGGCGACGGTGACAAAGGCCAACAGGCCGGCGAGACACAGAAAACGGACAAACAACACGGGCGGGCCTGACCAAGTGAACGCGGAAACGGCGCTCCGCCACGATCCGGCGGAGCCTTAATTCTGGCTTAACGGATTAGCCCATCCCTCGCAAACACAACTTCGCCAACATGTTGAACAGGCAGGCTTCCGAGGTAGATGAACGTTAACGGCGCCACGGAATGCGCGCGAACGGGGCTCGTTTGGTTTATAGAGCGGGAGGGATGCCGATTGCGGGCGCGCGCTTCGCAACCGGCCGGGCAATTGGGGGGCCGACCGTGCAGGAGACCGCTGAGACCACGGGGCCGCGCGCCGCGGCACCACGCCGGGCGCTCGTTTCCTGGGTGCTGTTCGATTGGGCGGCTCAACCCTATTACACGCTGGTGCTCACCTTCCTGTTCGCGCCCTACTTCGCGAACGTGGTGGCGGCCAATCCGGCCGAGGGTCAGGCGCTCTGGGGCTACGCGGCCGCAACGGCCGGCGTGCTCATCGCGTTGGGCAGCCCGTTCCTCGGCGCCGTAGCTGACGGCGGCGGGCGCCGAAAGCCCTGGATCGCGGCTTTCTCGATCCTGTTCGTGGCAGGCCTCGCCACTCTCTGGAACGCCGTTCCCGGAGCGGACAGCTCGACGGTGTTTCTCATTCTCGCCGCCTTCGTCGTGGCGACGGCCATGGCTGAGTTCACGACCGTCTTCACCAACTCTATGATGCCGAGCCTGGTGCCTCCCGATCAGCTCGGCCGGCTTTCGGGCACGGGATGGGCGGTCGGTTATGCGGGCGGGCTCGTCAGCCTCGCGATCATGGCCGGGCTGATCGTGGCCGAGCCTACGAGCGGGCGGACACTGCTGGGGCTCGAGCCGGTCTTGACGCTCGACACGGCCACCCGCGAAGGCGACCGGCTGGTGGGGCCGTTCTCCGCGATCTGGTACGCGCTCTTCATGATCCCGTTCTTCCTGTTCGTGCCCGACAGCAAGCGCCCCCCTGGCACGGCCAGCAGCCGTCCGCCACTCGCCGAGCTGTTCGCCACGATCCGCGCGCTGCCCTCGAACCGCGACATGCTGCTCTTCCTCATCGCGCGCATGCTGTACACAGACGGGCTCGCGGCGATTTTCGCCTTCGGCGGCATCTACGGCGCTGCGGTGTTCGGATGGGGTGCGCTCGAGCTTGGCCTGTTCGGCATCGTGCTGACCCTCACCGGCGTGTTCGGCGCGCTGATCGGAGGCGTTCTGGACGATCGTATCGGCTCGAAGGCCGTGATCATCGGCTCGCTTCTGCTGCTGCTCGTCGGCGCGTTGGGCATCCTTTCGGTCGATGCGACGCACGTTCTCTACGTCAACGAGGTGACGGCCAAGCTCCCCGGATCGAAGCCGTTCTCGTCTTCCGGAGAATTGGTGTTCCTCGCCTTCGCGGTGCTGGTCGGCCTGGTCGCCGCTCCGGTTCAGGCGGCAAGCCGCGCCTTGCTCGCGCGCCTCGCGCCGCCCGACAAGATCACGCAGTATTTCGGCCTGTTCGCGTTCTCCGGGAAGGTCACCGCGTTCATGGCTCCGCTGATGGTCGCGGCAGTGACGCAGGCGACCGGCGACCAGCGCATCGGCATGGCTTCGATCGCGGTGTTCCTGATCGCGGGCCTGCTGCTGATGATCCCGGTGCGAAGCGTCAGGAGCCAGAACCCTTAGCGCCGGATTCGTTTCGCTTCGAGACCATGAACCAGGACGGCCCCATCTGCGGATCGTGCCAGACGCGCTGCCATCGAAAGCCCGCCTTCTCATAGGCTCGCACGGCGCGCTCGTTCTTGACGGAGGGAAACACGCAGACGGCAACCGCGAGCGTTGTGGCGAACACCTCGTCGCGCAGCATGGCGAGCGCAACCTGCCCCACGCCCTTGCCGCGATGCTCCTCCGCCGCAACGAAGAGATCGAGATCCCAGGTGCCGGGCTCCAGATCCTCCGGAAGATTGTCGCCCCACAAGGTGGCATCGACGGCGTGGGCATAGCCCACCGGTTCGCCGTCCGCCTCGATCACGCGGCAGATCGCATGGTCCGAGGCCAGCGCCATGTTGACCTCGGCCTCCGTGGCCGAGACCGGCCCCCACCACTCCTGAATGTCCGGCCGCCCCAGCCAACGGCGGATGAGGCCGAAGTCGGCGCGTGTCGCCGGTCTCAAGGTTATGCGAGGCGCATCCGTCAAATCGATCTAGTGCCTGAAGTGGCGCATGCCGGTGAGCACCATGGCGAGGCCCTTTTCGTCCGCGGCGCGGATCACCTCGTCGTCGCGCATGGAGCCGCCGGGCTGGATGACGGCGGTCGCGCCCGCCTCTGCCGCAGCCAGCAGGCCATCCGCAAACGGGAAGAAAGCATCTGACGCGACGGCCGAACCTTTGACGTCCAGCCCCGCCATCTCCGCCTTGATGCCGGCGATGCGCGAGGAGTTTACGCGGCTCATCTGGCCGGCGCCGATGCCGACGGTCGCGCCATCCTTGGCGTAGACGATGGCATTGGATTTGACGAACTTGGCGACCTTCCAGGCAAAGACGAGATCGGCCATCTCGGCAGAGGTTGGATGTCGCTTGGTCGCGACGTGCAACCGCTCATAGAGCGCGAGATCGGCCTCCTGCACGAGCAGCCCGCCCGCCACCGTGCGCGCTTCCAGACGCTGGGAGGCGACGAGCGGCCATGCGCCGGTCACGAGCAGGCGCACGTTCTTCTTGGCGGCCACCGCCTCCTTCGCCTCGTCGGTCACGGAGGGTGCGAGGATCACCTCGACGAACTGGCGCTCGACGATCTTGCTCGCGGTCGCGCCATCCAGCTCGCGATTGAAGGCGATGATGCCGCCGAATGCGGATTCGGGATCGGTGCGATAAGCCCGATCGTAGGCTGCTTCGAGCGAATCGGACTCAGCCACGCCGCACGGATTGGCGTGCTTCACGATTACACACGCGGGCCGGTCGGTGAACGACTTCACACATTCGAGCGCTGCTTCGCTGTCGGCGACGTTGTTGTAGGAGAGCTCCTTGCCGAGAAGCTGGCGCGCGCTGGCGACGGTTCCGCTTTCGGCGTTGGGGCTGACGTAGAACGCGCCCCGCTGATGCGGGTTCTCGCCGTAGCGCATGTCGAGCGCCTTCTTGTACTGCGTGGTGTAGGTCGGCGGAAAGCCCTTGGCCGAACCGTCCGCGCTGTCCGCGACGGCGCCCAGCCAATTGCTGATGGCGGCGTCATAAGCCGCAGTGCGGGCATAGGCCTTGGCGGCGAGGCGCTTGCGGAACTCGGGCGTGGTGCGTCCTGCGTTGGCCGACATTTCCGCGAGCAAGGGCTCGAAATCCGCCTGATCGACGATCACCGTTACGGACGCGTGGTTCTTTGCCGCCGCACGGATCATGGCGGGGCCGCCGATGTCGATGTTCTCGACGCAATCGACGAAGGAGGCGCCGCTCGCCACCGTTGACTCGAACGGATAGAGGTTCACGATCAAGAGGTCGATGGGCTCGATCTTGTGCTCCTCAGCCGCGCTGATGTGCTCAGCGTTGCCGCGCACGGCCAGCAGTCCGCCGTGGATCTTCGGGTGCAGCGTCTTCACGCGGCCGTCCAGAATTTCAGGAAACCCGGTGACGTCCGCCACGTCGGACACCGCAAAGCCCGCGCCCTTCAGCTTGGCCGCCGTGCCGCCCGTCGAGATCAGCTCCACGTTGCGCTCCGCGAGCGCGTGGGCGAGCTGCTCAAGCCCAGTCTTGTCGGAGAGCGAAATCAGGGCCCGGCGGATTCTGGGATTGGGATCTTTCATCGGTCGCGACGTGTCCTCTGAGCGTTAGGCGGTGTTCGCGAGCCTGATAAGGCTTCCCACGAGCATCGGCTAGAAATTCCGCGCTGAAAACGTGACTTATACCGATTTTTCCTGGCCTTCGAATACCCAGCGCACTTCGGTTTCCCCGAACGTGGCGCCGCGGGCGACGATCTGCAGCGCCCGCCTCGGCCCGGCGGAATCCGCGAAATAGGTGCTCTCCTCGATCGCGAGACGGGCGCCTTCGAGGCTGAACCACCAGGTATCGCCGCTCGGGAGCGTGATGATGGCGATGTTAGGGTTATCGTCGCGCCAGCAGCGGATGCCCGGATAGAGGTGGAAGTGGATGGCGAACGGCACGTCCTGCCGGAGGCGCATGGTGCCGCTTTTTCCCGCTATGCGGTCGATGCCCAGCAGGCGGCGGCCGGTTGCGCTCAAGGCCAGCGTGCGGTGGTGGATGAGACCGAACCGGCGCACATAGCCGTCATGGCTGGCGGCGATCTCCAGGCTGCCGTCGTGCTCCTCGACGCGATAGGGCACATCTTCAGGAAAGCGGATGGGCGGTCCGCCCACCAAATCCTCGAGCGTCTTGTGGCGCACCAGCTTGGAGGAAGACTTCTCGCCGAGGCAAAGCGTGTTGTGGCTCGCCGTCGCACGGGACGCCGCCCGCCATTCCGCACTGGCCGAGCCCGGTGCGCCTCCGTTGACGAGCATCAGCTCGGTTCCCACGCTCATCTCGAACGAGAGACAGCCGGCGTGGGCCTCGGCCGCGGCCTCGAGCGGAGGCGGCTCCCCCGCGTCCATGATCAGAATGGATGGGCCGCGCTCCAGCCTCAAATACTTCGAGGCAGGTGCCTGCACCGGAATGGTGCCGGGGTTGTCGTCGTAGACGAGCACGGTCGCGAGACCGGCGGGCGAGGCGACGCCCATGCCGTTGAAGCGCGCGAGCATGCCGTCGCCGAGCCGCATGTATTTCAGCATCGCCAGCATCGCCTTCAGCGTGGCGGCGAGCTCCGGCGGCGCGGTGCGGCTGCGGGCCGCGAAGCACTGGTTCAGCGGCAGGAGATCCAGCATCAGCTCCACGAGCACGCCTGGATTGCGGCCGATGTGCCCGCCGTCGGAGAGGATCTGCCGGTCGAGCTCCTGCACGAACAGTTTCTCCGTCTCGGCCACCTGACCTTCATGACCCGAGATGCAGAGCTGCGCGAGCAGAAGCGACAGCAGCGAGAGGAGGCGCGGGTATCCGCTCGGGCTGTTGCGCCAGCTCGCGGCAAGGCGCACGAGCTGGACGCCGAGACTTTCGGTGATGATCTCATACGTCTCGGCGTCCGCGTCCTCCAGCAGAAGCGCCGAGTGAGAAATCCACGAGATGAGACGCCGCCCGGTGACGTGAGGCTCCCAGGCGAGGCCGCCGCCACTGTTGCCCCGATGGCGCATCGCCCATTCCGCGGCGAGCAGGCGCGCCGTCTCGCGCGCCTCGGGACGCGCGGCCGCCGCCAAGTGACGAAGCCATCCGAAGCCGTGCAGCTCGCACTCCCAGGCTTCGCTCGGCGGGATGACGTCGAACGGCGAGACGTCGTCGGCAAGCGCGACGGCGCCCGCTAATCCGAACTGGCCGATCTCGACCTCGTCCCAGAAGCTCGGATCGGCGGTTCTCAGATCCTGCGGAACGATGAGAAGCTGCTCGGCCGCCGATGCGCCGAACTGCCAGCGGAACGGCGGCGAATAGAGCACCGACGAGATGGCGCCTCGCCTCAGCCGGTCTGCGGCCAGATGCGTGATCCTGATCCGCTCTGAGAACTTGAGGCGCGCCATTCTCTCCCTCGGGCCGCGTACACCGGCCGAACGAATGGGGCCGCCAAACGGCAAGCCCCGCTGGCGGATGGTAGCACGCCGGATCGCCTGCTCAATCAGCCCGGTTTACTTATGGGGTCTCAAAGCTGCTTTCTAAGGCGCGCGGCATAAAATCCATCCAGCCCGGACAGACCAGGCTCGGCGCGTGGCAGATGGCACGGAAGCGTGCGCAGGTCGCCTTCAGGCGTGAGCCAAGCGCCCTCAATTCCGGCCTCTCCGGCGGCGACAGGCACCCTCGAAAAATCGCTGTTCAAAGACAGGAAGCGGGCGATCTGCGCAGGCCCTTCCTCGGGCTCCAGAGAACACGTGCAGAAGACGAGCAGTCCGCCGGGACGCACCAGATGCGCGGCGTGCTCCAGCAAGCGTTGTTGAAGGGCGACGCGGTCCGATGTGTCGTCCTTGCGCTTCAGATGCAGGATGTCCGGATGGCGGCGGATGGTTCCGGTGGCGCTGCACGGCGCATCGAGCAGCACGGCGTCGAACTGGCGCCCTGGCGCCCATGCGGTGATGTCGGCCTCCACCCGCTCGGCCTTGAGGTCCAGGCGGGCGAGGTTCTCAGCAAGGCGCTCGAGGCGCGCCGGCACGTTGTCGACGGCTGTCACCAGAGCACCGGCAGCGGCGAGCTGCGCCGTCTTGCCGCCGGGCGCCGCGCAGAGGTCCGCGACGTGAAGGCCGGCGACGTCGCCGAGGAGGCGCGCGGGCAGGGAGGCTGCCGCATCCTGCACCCACCAGGCACCTTCGGCGTAGCCCTCGATATCCTCGATGCGGCCTCCGCGCTGAAGCCGCACCGTTCCGTTCGGCAGGACTTCTCCGCCGAGCCGCTCGGCCCAGGATGCCGGATCCGATTTCACCGAAAGATCGAGCGCGGCTTCCTGGAGCGAGGCGGCAGCGATGTCGCGCGCCTGCGCCTCACCATAGGTCTCGGTCCAGCGGGCGAGCAGCCACGGCGGCATGTTCACGGTGACGGGATCAAGCTTGGCCAGCACATCCTTCCCCAACGTCGAGACGCGGCGAAGAACGGCGTTGGTCAGGCGGTCGAAGCGCCGCGCCTTGTGGTCGTCCCGGCATTGATCGACGGCGAGACTGATGGCGGCGTGGGGCGGCGTATCGAGCAGCAAAAGCTGCGCGGCGGCCGAGAGAAGGATGGGCCACAGGCGACCGCTGTCGGCAGGCAACGGCTTTTCCAGAAATGAGGAGACGACGGCCTGCAACTCGCCCTTTCGGCGCAGCACCGTCATCACGATCAGACGCGCCAGCGCGCGATCGCGTGGCTCCAGCGGACCGGCGCGCTCGGAGGCCGCCTCGAACGCATCGTCGAGGGCGCGGCCGCGATCGAGGATCGCCCCGAGGCAGGCGACGGCAAGCGCGCGCGTGGCATAGCCCGCAGGGCGCGGACGGGGGCTGGAAGGTTGCTTGCCGGATTTGCCTGCGACGACAGAACCGCGCGCGCCGGAATGGCGGGGGCGCTTTGCGTCAGGGCGGCGCGGAGACGTCATCGGAGCTTTTCACCGGGGTTGGGCTGGACGCCATAGCATCCGCTCCGGCTTCCTTGGCCGGAGCGGAGAAGCCCGTCAAGCACCGCGTCGCCGCGACCCGGCTAACCCCAGGGTCCGCGCGTAGAGCTGCCCGCTCCGCGCGACGGGTCCGACCAGGGGCCCGAGCCGCCCGGCGATACGTCCGGCCCACCGAGGTTGACGCCGCTGCGCATCATTTCCTGCGCCAGCGCCTCTAAGGCCGCGATGCGGTTCTCGGTGTTGGGATGGGTCGAGAACAGGTTGTCCATCCCCTGGCCGGTCAGCGGATTGATAATGAACATGTGGGCTGCGGCCGGCACCTGCTCCGCCTCCTCGTTGGGGATGCGCTGCGCGGCGTTGTGGATCTTGAAGAGAGCGGACGAGAGCCAGCGCGGGTTGCCGCAGATGAGAGCGCCCATGCGGTCGGCGCTGTACTCACGCGAGCGGCTGATCGCCATCTGCACGAGCATGGCGGCGAAAGGCGCGACCAGCATGGCGAGGATGGCGCCGATCATTCCCACGCCACCGCCGCGCTCGTCGCGGTTTCCGCCGAACAACATGCCGAACTGAAGATACTGGGCGAGCATCGAGATGGCGCCGCCGATGGTGGCGGCGACGGTCATCGTCAACGTGTCGCGGTTCTTGATGTGCGCCAGCTCGTGCGCGATGACGCCCGCGATCTCCTCGCGGTTCAGCGTTTCGAGAAGGCCCGAGGACGCGGCGACGGCCGCTCGCTGCGGGCTGCGCCCGGTCGCGAAAGCATTCGGCTGCGGATTGTGCATGATGAAAACGCGCGGCATGGGCAGCTCCGCGCGGCGCGCCAAGTCCCGCACGAGGCCGTAATATTCAGGTGCTGTGCGTTCGTCCACCTCCTGGGCCTGGAACATCTTGAGCACCATCGTGTCCGAGTTCCAGAGGCTGAACAGGTTCATGGCCAGCGCCACGAAGAACGCAATGACCATGCCCTGCTGACCACCGACAGCCGCGCCCATGGCCACGAAAATGGCCGTCAGCGCAGCGAGCAGAAAAGCTGTCTTGGCGTAGTTCATCGGCATCCGTCACTCCATCCCGCCCGAAGGCAGGCCTCCTTTAAGCTTCACGTTCGAGGCCCGGTCGTTCAAGCGCCTCGCGCGATCTTTCGAGACTGCTATATAGGAAGGGGTCTGGCGCGAGACCAGAATCCCTCTCCTCGCTCCGTCCCGACGACAAGGGTCCTATTTGCGCAATGACGACGCCGATCGACAAGCTCCCGACAGATCCCGAGGTTTCGGCCGAATCCGTGCCAAAGCGGACATTGTCGCCGGAAGCGCAGCGGGCGCTTCAGGAGGCGGCGGAGCGGCGGGAGGCGGCCGAAGAGGCGGCCCAAAGCAACGCCAAGCGTCCCGAAGTCGGCGGCCGGGATGGCCCGGAGCCCACGCGCTACGGCGACTGGGAAAAGGGCGGGATCATCAGCGATTTCTGAGCCCCGATCGGCCGCGTCCCTCCGCCTGTCCCGAAATGATCGCTGGCATGGAGAGGCATCGTAAGCCTCTGAGATTTCCCCTGCGCGGATGGCTGTATTCCAACGCACTGCATAACCTAACTTTTTCTTCCTGTTAACACTCCTTTAACCGGGTCTGCAGACGCGCCCGGACCAGACGCGCACGCCCGCATTTCCGGCACCTCGGTTGCACGAGCCATCCCAAGAAAATTTGGACTGGCTCAACGAGAGACACACCGATGCGCGGATGGCTGATTGAAAAAACAAGAAGCTTCAAGGGCGACGAACAAGGCAGCGTCGCCGTCATCTTCTCGATGATGCTCGTGGTGCTGGTGTTCGCGGCCGGCATCGCGGTGGACTACGGACGCACGCTCCATGCGCGCTCGACGCTGATCTCGGCGGCGGACGCTGCCGCGCTTGCTGCCGGGCGCGCGCTCGGCGAGGGCACACGTACGGATGGCGAGCTCAAGGCGCTCGCGGAAACCTACTTCAAGGAGAACATCGGCGACGGCATGGCGTTCGGCGACGTGACCGATTTCGCCGTCTCCATCGACAGGCAATCCGGCAAAGTGCGGGTCGATGCATCGGCGAACGTCCCGATGACGCTCACGCGTGTCGCCGGCTTCGACACCATCGAGGTGCCGGCTATGGCCGAAACGATCTCGTCCCAGCGCGACATCGAGCTGGCCCTGGTGCTCGACGTGACCGGCTCGATGGGAAGCCCGTCGTCCAAGATTGCAGATCTGCGCACGGCCGCCGCCGATCTCGTCGAGCTGATGCTTCCAGACGAAGGTCGTCCCGGCAAGGTGCGCATCGGGCTTGCGCCTTACGCGGCGAGCCTCAACGCGGGCAGCTATTTCAAAACCGTGACCGGCCGCTCGAGCGGCACGGGCTGCGTGTTCGAGCGCAGCGGCTCTGCTCGCTTCAGCGAAAGCGCACCCGGCACCGGAGCCTACCTCGGCTACAACAAGGACGTCGAATGCCCGTCCGCGACGGTGCAGGCGCTGACCGACAGGAAGGCGACGCTGAAATCGCAGATCGCGGCGCTGCGTCCGAACGGAAACACGGCGGGCCACATCGGCACGGCGTGGGGCTGGTATCTCCTTTCTCCGCGCTGGAGCGGCGTCTGGCCGTCGGCCAGCAAGCCCGCGGCCTACGATCCCAAGACGACGATCAAGGCCGTTCTCCTCATGACAGACGGCGAGTTCAACACCGAGTACGTCGCGGCGAACGGCAGCTCGTCGGCCCAGGCGCGCG
Organism: Hyphomicrobium zavarzinii ATCC 27496; assembly: GCF_000383415.1. GTDB lineage: Bacteria > Pseudomonadota > Alphaproteobacteria > Rhizobiales > Hyphomicrobiaceae > Hyphomicrobium_C > Hyphomicrobium_C zavarzinii. The sequence continues at coordinate 345,575 of NZ_KB911257.1, forward strand.
CGCTCTGCACGAACATGAAAGCGCAAGGCGTCGTGGTCTACGCGGTGGGCTTCATGGCGGGACGCACGGCCGAAAAGCTTCTCAGCGAATGCGCCACCTCCGCCAACCACTACTTCTCCGCTTCCGACGGCGATGCGCTCAAAATGGCCTTCCAATCGGTGGGCCGCAGCCTGACGGATCTGCATCTCACGCAATAACGTCCGCCCGCACCGCTCCCGCTCTTCATCTCGGCCGCGTTGCTGCCCAGCCCGCGAGGCTTTAGGGTAGCGCCGGGATTGGGGAGCCGGCAGCACTCGCGGGTGCAGGGGGACGGATGCGAAGAAAGCCACGACGTCTATTCTCGAAGCTCCTGCTGCTGCTCTTTCTGGCCGTCGCCGTCGTGGGCGGCTTCTGGTTCGGTCTCATCCCGCAACGGCTGAGCCCGTTCAGCCCGATCTCACTCGAAAATCCGCCGTCGTTCTTTGTCGACCCCAAGCTCTCAGCGCTGCGGTTCGATCCCGTGCTGTGCAACGCTGTGCTCAAGGAGCCGCACATCGACGCGACGCAGATACCGGATCGTCCCATGAAGGACGGCTGCGGGTGGGAGAACGCGGTGCGTTTCACCACCACGGGCGGCGCGAAGATCGGCGTCGAGCCTCTCACGTGCGAGATGGCGGCGGCGCTGACGCTCTGGGTGGAGCACGAGGTGCAGCCGCTCGCGAAAGAGATGTTCGGGCAAGAGGTGGTGCGCCTCGGCGACATGGGGACTTACGGCTGCCGCAATATCGTCGGCAATCCGTTCTGGAAGGGCGTGCGCAGTCAGCACGCCACCGCGAACGCCATCGACATCTCAGGCTTCACGCTCGCCGATGGCCGGTCGATCAGCCTGCTCAAGGACTGGAAGGGATCGGGCAAGGAAAGCGAGTTCCTGCGCAAGGTGCACAGGCGGGCGTGCAAGTATTTCCGCGTCTCGCTGGGTCCGGACTTCAACGCCGCGCACAACAATCATTTCCATTTCGACCGCGGCCTGATGTGGACGTGCCGCTAGGCCGCCGGGATCAGTCTCCGAGGCGGGCAGCGCCGATAATGGGGCCGGTGCTCGCTTCCTGGATCAGCACGATCAGATCCTCGGTCTCGGGGCGCATGATGGCGGCGCGGGCGAGGCGGATGGTGGCGGGCCGGCCGTTCCACAGCCCGACGGGGGTCAGCTCGCGCACGACGTTGTAGTAGGTCAGCGTCTTGCCGTTGTTCTCGCCGCCCCGCACCGACACCTGCGCCGACTTCTGCACCACGGCCAGCCATATGGTGGCCTCCTTCGGCTCTGATCCGGCAGGCGCGGCGCCTGCTTCGATGATGATGTTGGAGCCGTAGTGCCAGAAATGCACGGGCACGCGGCTGCTGGACAGGGCCGTCTCAGTGGCTCGCACCGCACGGTCGATCTCCGACTGGCTCGAGCCCAGCACCTCGGCGGCGCCGTTCACCACAGCCTGCGGCGTGTAGACGGTGCCAATACCGAAGCGTTTCGCGTACTCGCGCTGGCGCTCGGCATTGCGCGGGCCGGCAAGCGTGTCCTTCCAGCCGAGGTAGTCCCAGTAGTCGATGGGCAGCGACAGGCCGACGATATTCTGCTGATCGAGATATTGTTTGAGCAGGGCGTCGGCCGCCGGGCAATCGGAGCAGCCCTGGCTCGTGAACATTTCGATGACAGCGCGCGGCGGACCGCTTCGCTGCACCATCTCCGGCATCTGCTCGGTCTCGGCGTTGGCGAGCACGGGCGCCAACAGCACGGTCGCGGCCATGAGCGCCAAGCGGCGCGCAAAACGTAGGGCTCTCGACACGGTGTCCTTTTGCATGATCCGAGCGCGTACCGTCGTCCGCCGTGCCTAAGTGCGGTGTGCGGACCTGGAGCTTAAAACCGCGATTCCCGCCATGAGCCGAACCGGTCTCAGGCGATCAGGGTCCAAGGCGCACATCCGCGCCTTCCCTAGATTGATAAGATCTGACGGGCCGATGGTCCAGGGTGTGCGATCCCCGAGAGGGATCAACATACGCCCGTGCGCAATGGAGCCCTAAGCCTTTGGCGAAAAGATAAATTCCGACATCTGACAGACGCGGCCGAGGCGATCATGAAAAAAAGATCATGATTGCCTCGGGCTGATTGGTGTCGGTTCGGGCAGCGCGCCTATGCTGCCAGGTTGCGGAGCACGTACTGAAGAATGCCGCCGTTCTTGTAGTACTCGATCTCGTCCAAAGTATCGATCCGGCAGACGAGCGGCACGGCGAGCTTAGAGCCATCCTTGCGGGTGATCTGGGCTTCCACGATCTGGCGCGGCTTGAGGCTCGCGAGACCCTTCAGCGTCACCGTCTCGCTGCCGTCGAGGCCGAGCGTCTGCCACGTGGTGCCCGGCTCGAACACGAACGGGATGATGCCCATGCCGACGAGGTTCGAGCGATGGATGCGCTCAAACGACTGGGCGACGACCGCCTTCACGCCAAGCAGGTTGGTGCCCTTGGCCGCCCAGTCACGCGAGGAGCCGTTGCCGTACTCCACGCCTGCAAACACGACGAGCGGCACGCCTTCGGCGGCATAGCGCTGCGCCGCGTCGTAGATCGCGAGCTTCTCGCCCGAGGGATGGTGGATGGTGTAGCCGCCCTCGACGACGTTTCCGGCCTCGTCCTTCACCATGAAGTTCTTGATGCGGATGTTGGCGAAGGTGCCGCGCATCATCACTTCATGGTTGCCGCGGCGGGTGCCGTACTGATTGAAGTCGGCGGGCTTCACGCCTTCCTCGAGCAGATACTTGCCCGCGGGAGAGGCGGCCTTGATGGAGCCGGCCGGCGAGATGTGGTCGGTCGTGATCTTGTCACCGAACAGCGCGAGCACGCGTGCGCCTTCGAGGTCGGTGATGGGACGGGGGGACTTGGTGATGCCTTTGAAGTAGGGCGGGTTCTGCACATACGTGGACTTGTCGTCCCAGCCGTAGGTGAGACCGGCGCCCGCCTTGATGGTGCGCCAGCGATCGTCGCCGTGAAATACGTCCGCGTACTTCGACTTGAAGAGGTCGCGCGAGATATTCTCCGCGATGAACTTCTGGACCTCCTGGTTCGTCGGCCAGATGTCCTTCAGGTAGACAGGCTTGCCATCGCTGCCCGTGCCGAGCGGCTCGGTCGAGAGATCGCGCGCCACGGTGCCTGCGAGCGCATAGGCCACGACCAGCGGCGGAGACGCCAGATAGTTGGCCTGCACGTCGGGGCTCACGCGGCCTTCGAAGTTGCGGTTGCCCGAGAGCACGGCGGCGGCGACGAGGCCGTTTTCGTTGATCGCCTTCGAGATCTCGGCGGGAAGCGGGCCGGAGTTACCGATGCAGGTGGTGCAGCCGAAGCCGACGAGGTTGAAGCCGATCTTGTCGAGATACGTCTGCAGGCCCGCCTTCTCGAGATAGGCGGCGACGATCTGGCTTCCAGGCGCGAGCGAGGTCTTGACCCAGGGCTTCGAGGTGAGGCCCTTGGCGACGGCATTGCGCGCGAGCAGACCCGCGGCGATGAGCACGGACGGGTTCGACGTGTTGGTGCAGCTCGTGATGGCGGCGATTACGACGTCGCCGTGGCCGAGATCGAAGTCGCGGCCTTCTACGGGCACGCGCTTCGCCCCTTCGCCGGGCTTCTTGTACTCGCTTTCAAGGGCCGTCGCGAAACCGGACTTGACGTCGGGCAGCGCGATGCGGCCCTCGGGACGCTTGGGACCGGCCAGAGACGGGCCGACGGTCGCGAGATCGAGCTCCAGCGTATCGGTGAAGACGGGATCTCCGGCGTCCTTGGTGCGGAAGAGGCCCTGCGCCTTCGTGTAGGCGTCGACGAGCGCGATGCGCGCCGGGTCGCGGCCCGAGATGGTGAGATAGTTGAGCGTCTCGCCGTCTACCGGGAAGAAGCCACAGGTGGCGCCATACTCGGGCGCCATGTTGGCGATGGTCGCGCGATCGGCGAGGGTCAGGTGGTCGAGGCCCGGTCCGTAGAACTCTACGAACTTGTTCACCACGCCTTTCTTGCGCAGCATCTGCGTGACGGTGAGCACGAGATCGGTTGCCGTGACACCTTCCTTGAGCGCGCCGACCAGGCGGAAACCGATCACCTCGGGGATCAGCATCGACTGCGGCTGGCCCAGCATGGCAGCCTCGGCTTCGATGCCGCCGACGCCCCATCCAAGAACCGCAAGACCGTTGACCATGGTGGTGTGGCTGTCGGTGCCGACGAGGGTATCGGGATAGGCGAGCGTCTCGCCCGAATCCGTCGTTGCAGTCCAGACCGTCTGCGCCAGATACTCAAGGTTCACCTGATGGCAGATGCCGGTGCCCGGCGGCACGACGCGGAAATTCGCGAACGCGCCCTGGCCCCACTTGAGGAAGAGATAGCGCTCGCCGTTGCGGTCATACTCGAGCTCGACGTTCTTCTCGAACGCGTCGGCATTGCCGAAAGCGTCGACGATGACCGAGTGATCGATGACGAGATCGACGGGCACAAGCGGATTGATCTTCTTGGCGTCGCCGCCGAGCGTCAGCATGCCATCGCGCATTGCGGCCAGATCGACGACGGCGGGCACGCCGGTGAAATCCTGCATCAGCACGCGCGCGGGCCTGAACCCAATCTCCTTCTCGGCCTTGCCCTTGTTCACCAGCCATTCGGACACCGCGACGATGTCGGCTTTCGTCACCGAGCGGCCGTCCTCATGACGAAGCAGATTCTCGAGCAGAACTTTCATCGAATAGGGGAGCTTCGAAATGCCCGCGAGGCCGTTCTTCTCCGCCTCGGGAAGCGAATAGTAGACGTATGGCTTGCCATCGACGGACAGCGTCTTGCGGCATTTGAAGCTGTCCAGGGAAACCGGCGCAGAGTTGGCAGTCGTGGAAGCGCTCACGTTTCTTCTCCTTGAGGCGGGATGTTTCGAGCGGACCGAAACGAGAAATTTCTGGCCGCGTTACGCTTGGCGGGACGTGCCCAGCAGGACGCGGGCGGACCGGATGCATTTTTTGCAGTAGCGAAGCGCGAAGCAAGCCAATTATATAGGCGACTAAAGTCTAGAACCAGCACAGCCGTGCTTGTTAATTTTGCAAATCCTCTATGTCGCAGGCCCATTCGCGCGGGCTCGAGCTGGGTCGATCGCTTGTTTCTTCATGCTGACAATCTGACTGTGGAACGTGGGACGCGAACCGTCATCTCGGCGTTGTCGTTCACCGCGAAAGCAGGCGAAGCGTTGCTGCTCGTGGGGCCGAACGGAGCGGGAAAGACGACGCTGATCCGCACGCTCGCGGGTTTCATCACGCCAGCGGCGGGGACGATTTCCCTCAATGCCGAGTTCACCGATCAGGATGTGGCGGAGGCCTGCCACTACGTCGGTCATTTAACCGGCATCAAGGCCAATCTCACGGCAGAGCAGAATCTCGTGTTCTGGGCGGAGTATCTCGGTGCCCGGGAAAGCACGCCGATCGAGGACCGGGTTCACGACGCGCTTTCTCACTTCGGTCTCTCTCAGCTCGCCGACTACCCAGCGGGTCTTCTCTCCGCGGGACAAAAGCGCCGGCTCGGACTTGCCCGGCTCAGCGTGGCGCACCGGCCGATCTGGCTGCTCGACGAGCCGACTGTCTCGCTCGATGCCGCTTCGACGGACTTGCTCGCCAAGCTCATCCGCAAGCACCTCGCCAACAACGGCCTCGTCATCGCGGCGACGCACCTGCCGCTCGGGCTCGAGGATCCGACATATCTGCGCCTCGGGCCTGCACCTTCGACGGGCGCGGCGCCCGGCGACACTCTCTCGGGGGGCGGCGCGCCATGACGGGCTTCTGGGCGCTTCTCAAGCGCGACCTCACGCTGGCCGTTCGCGAAGGATCGGCGCTCGGCACCGCACTCGGCTTCTATCTCGTGGTGGTGGCCATGCTGCCACTCGGCCTCGGCCCCGACCTCAAGCTGCTCTCGCGCATCGCGCCGGGCGTGCTTTGGATCGCGCTGCTGCTCGCCGCGCTGCTGTCGCTGCCGCGCATGTTCGAAGCCGACCACGAGGACGGCTCGCTCGAAGTGATGGCCACCGCGCCGCTTCCGCTGGAGCTGGCCGTGGCAGCCAAGGCGCTCGCGCACTGGATCTCGACGGGGATTCCGCTGGCGCTCATGGCGCCTGTGCTGGGTCTGATGCTCAACCTCGACATCACGCTTACGCCGGCGCTCGTGGGCACCATGCTGGCCGGCACGCCCGCGATCAGCTTCCTGGGCAGCGTGGGCGCCGCGCTCACGCTCAAGGCACGGCGCGGGGGGCTGCTGCTCGCGCTGCTGGTACTGCCGCTCTACATCCCGACCCTCATTTTCGGCATTTCCGCCATAGGGTTCGCAAGTCTCGGCCAGGATGGGCTCAGTGCCTCCCTGCTGATCCTGCTCGCGATCTCGGTCGCATCGGTGGCAGCGGCGCCGCTCGCCTCGGCTGCGGCATTACGGCTGCAAATGTCGTAATCCTGCGTCAATGCTGCGCTTGGCTAGCGCCCCTAAGGGATCAGTGGCCGTGAACCTTACCTTTGTTTAACGCGCCCTGGAGCGGAATACCGGTTTCCAGTTTTCTGGAAGCGCTTTAGATGAAATCCATGCAAACACTCACTCAGCGTCTCGCAAACCCGACCCGCTTCATGGAGCTTTCGCGCGCGATCCTGCCTTGGATCGCGGCTGGCGCAGCTCTGTTCATCGCGTATGCGATGTATCTCGTCTTCTTCGTCGCGCCGCCCGACTACCAGCAGGGCGAGACCGTCAAGATCATGTACATCCACGTTCCTTCGGCCTGGCTCGCGCTGATGGGCTATTCGATCATCGCACTGTCGAGCTTCGGGCTCCTGGTGTTCCGCCACCCCCTCGCGGACGTGTCGGCCAAGGCCGCAGCGCCGATCGGAGCCGCATTCACCCTCGCCGCGCTGATCACCGGCTCGCTCTGGGGCAAGCCGATGTGGGGCACCTATTGGGTGTGGGACGCGCGGCTCACCTCCGTGCTGATCCTCTTCTTCCTCTATCTCGGGCTTATCGCGCTGCGCTCATCGCTCGAGGACGAGGCGCTGGCGGGCAAGCTCACGGCCGTGCTGGCCCTGGTCGGCGTCGCCATCCTGCCGATCATCAAGTTCTCCGTCGACTGGTGGAACACGCTGCACCAGCCCTCTACCGGCTTCACGAGCTCGGTCGATCCCAGCATGCGCACCCCGCTCCTGCTCTCGGCCATCGGGTTCACGCTGCTCTTCATCGCGCTGCATCTCAAAGGCATGCAGAATGAGATCCTACGGCGACGCGTGAAGACGCTGCGTCTCGCGGAGATCGAGCGCGGCGACCGGGCGTTCTCGGAACGGGTGGAGTAGAGCGTCATGGATCTCGGCCCGCACGCAGCCTTCATCTGGGCGTCCTATGCCGCATTCGCCGCGATCATCGGCCTCCTCATCGGGTGGACGCTGCTCGACGGCTGGCGGCAGGCCAAGGCGCTCGCCGATGCAGACCGGCGCGGTCTCAAGCGCCGCTCCGACAGAACCGCAAATCAGGGACAGAAGACCTCATGAGCACGGAAACCAGCACGCCCCCCGAGCGCAAAAGCCGCGGCTGGGTGATGGTTCCGCTGCTCATTTTCGTGGCGATCGCGGCTCTGTTCGCGTTCGCGCTCACCTCGGGCGATCCCAGCAAGCTGCCGTCAGCGCTCATCGGCCGTCCTGTGCCGCAAACGGAGTTCCCGCCGCTCGAAGGGTTGCTGTCGAACGGCGCGCCCGTGCCCGGCTTCCACGCCGCCGACCTCGCCAAGGGCAAGGTCTCGGTCGTCAACTTCTGGGCCTCGTGGTGCGTGCCGTGCATCGAGGAGCATCCGCTGCTGATCGAGCTCCGGAAACGCTCCGGGGTCGACATCTATGGCGTGAACCACAAGGACCAGGCAGAAGCCGGCCGGCGCTTCCTCGGCCGCTACGGCAATCCGTTCACGGCGGTGGGCACGGATCGCACGGGGCGCAACGCCATCGAGTGGGGCGTGTACGGCATGCCGGAAACCTTCGTCATCAACGGCGAGGGCAAGATCGCCTACAAGCACGTGGGGCCGATCTCGCCGGATAGCCTCGAAAAGACCCTGCTGCCCGCCATCGAGAAGGCGCGCGCGGTCGCAGTGCAAAAGTAGCGGGCTGGCCTTCCAGGCCGGGCGACGCTTTTTCGAGCCGGATCAATCGCCAAAAAAAGATCCCGGCGTTTGCCGGGATCTCGAGAAATCAGCTGACGATCAGCCCCGCACTCACTAGACGGGAAAGAACTCGCCGCGGGAGTGGTTGAGAACGCTCAGCGTGCCCGTCGCGATGTCGAAGTACGCGCCGTGCAGCGACAGACGGCCCTTGTCCTCCACCTGCTTGACGAAGGGGAAGGTGCGGAGGTTCGCGATCGAGGTCTTGATGCCTTCGTGCTCAAGCAGCCTCAGCTTCTCGGCCTGCGGGGCCATCTGGTGAGCGGACACGACGTGCAGACGCGCCTCGTCCAGCATCGACATCCAGCGCGAGATGAACTTGGCCTCGGTCTGGATCGCGGCGCTCTGATCGAGCGCGGTCTTCACGCCGCCGCATCCCGAGTGGCCCATCACCACGAGGTGCTTGATGCGCAGGTTCATGACTGCGAACTCGATGGCCGCGCTCACGCCGTGGAACTTGCCGCCCGTCTCGTACGGGGGCACCAGGTTGGCGACGTTGCGCACAACGAACAACTCGCCCGGCATGGCGCTGAACACGGTTTCCGGATCGACACGGCTATCGCAGCAGGAGATGATCATCACCTCCGGGTCCTGCCCGTATGTCGCGAGCTCTTCGTAGTGATCCGCGTTCGGAACGAAATGGCGGTGCTTGAAGCGGCGGTAACGGTCGGTCAGTTGTTCTGGGAAGCTCGACATTCGGGTTCGCCTCAAAATGAAGTGCCTGGGAAATTACGATACGAGGGCCGGGCGTGTCTGCCTCACAACACCTCAGATATCGGTCAGTTTCTACTCCAACAGCGGACGCACGCGACATTGCAATCGTCGCACCCAGCGCGCAGTTGTGCACAGAACGCCGAGTACCCGGCATGGTTAAACCCTGTATTTCAAGGCGTCTTCTGGTTGCGGGACCCCCTGCCAGCCGTTATCGTTCGCCGCACCAATGGCAAACTAGTGCTGGCTCACAGCAATCAAGGGGGGCGCGCCAGCCGGTAAAGCAAGGCTTGGCGTGATTATTCTATGACGTCACAGTCTTCTTCCGCGCCGAAATCGACATACGGGCAGGACCTGCTCGCATCGGTTGTCGTCTTCCTGGTGGCCCTGCCGCTGTGCATGGGCATCTCCATCGCTTCGGGCATGCCGCCTACGGCGGGTATCATCACCGGCATTATCGGCGGCCTCATCGTGGGCGTGCTGGCAGGCTCGCCACTCCAGGTCAGCGGACCGGCCGCCGGTCTCAGCGTCCTGGTGCTCCAGTTCGTGCAGGCCAACGGCGTCGAAATGCTTGGCGTCGTTGTCCTGTTCGCCGGCCTCTTTCAGCTCGCCGCAGGCGTGCTTAGGCTCGGCCAGTGGTTCCGCGCCGTCTCGCCTGCGGTCATCCACGGCATGCTCGCCGGTATCGGCGTTCTGATCCTCGTCGCGCAGTTCCACGTCATGCTCGACGGAAAGCCGCTCGGAACGGGCATCCAGAACCTGATCGGCATGCCAGGCGCTCTTCTGACGGCGATCGAGGCCGGCGACCATCGCCTCAAGGCGGCAGGTATCGGCCTTCTCACCATCGTGACGATCGCGGGCTGGTCGTTCGCGCCCAAGTCGTGGCGCCTCATGCCGGCCCCGCTCGTCGGCGTGGTCGTGGCCATGCTGGCGGCCGGTCTGCTCGGCCTTTCCGACATCCACTACGTGGTCGTGCCCGACAACATCTGGTCCACGGTCGTGTTCCCCACGCCCGACAACCTGATGCGCATCGTGGAAGCCCCGATCCTGATCGGCGCGATCTCGATCGCGTTCATCGCCAGCGCCGAGACGCTGCTGTGCGCGACCGCCGTCGATCAGATGCACCGGGGACCGCGCACCAAGTATGACAGGGAGCTCTCCGCGCAGGGTGTGGGCAATGCCCTCTGCGGCCTGCTCGGCGTTCTTCCCATGACCGGCGTGATCGTACGCTCCAGCGCGAACGTGGACGCCGGCGCGGTAACGCGGCTCTCGGCCATCATGCACGGCGTCTGGCTTCTACTGTTCGCGAGCGTGCTGCCATTCACGCTGAGCTACATCCCGATCTCGGCCCTTGCCGCCGTTCTCGTCTACACCGGCTACAAGCTCGCCTATCCGAAGATCGTGCCGACGCTGCAGAAGTTCGGCACCAGCGAAGTCGCGATCTACTTCATCACCGTCGCAACCATCGTCGCCACCAACCTTCTGGCGGGTGTGGTCGTGGGTCTGGTGCTGTCGCTGCTCAAGCTGCTCTATGCCTTCTCGCATCTCGAGGTGCGCAAGGTGGAAGAGCCGAACAGCAACCGCGTGGACCTGCATCTCAAGGGTGCCGCGACGCTGATCCGCCTGCCGATGCTCGCAAGCGAGCTCGAGGGGCTGAAGCCGAACACGCACGTCCACATCCACATCGACGATCTCGACTACATCGATCACGCCTGCATCGACCTGCTGACAAACTGGGATCGCCAGCACAAGGCCAGCGGCGGCTCTCTCGAGATCGAGTGGGAAGGGCTCACGCAGAAGTATCAGAACCGTAGCGGCCTCAGAGCTCGAGCGGAAGCGACAGGGCGCTAGAGCCTTTTTCGAAGGCGTGGATGCCGGTTCGGCTCTTCATGCGCTCACAAGATCGAACGACATCATGGCCGGGGCGACCCGGCCATGATCGTTTGCGAGGCCGGTTTCTCAGGACCGCGCCGTGATCGGGGCGGGCGAAGCGTTCCTGAGGATGGCATATCCGAGCAGCGCCGCGCACAGCGAGCCTGAGAGCACGCCGATGCGAATGTCCGCGGCGTAGGTGGGCTCCGGAAACGCCAGCATGCCAATGAACAGGCTCATGGTGAAGCCGATGCCCGCAAGCACGGCAACCCCGAAGAGCTGAACCCACGTGCTTCCTTCAGGACGCGTTCCCACTCCCAGAGCAATAGCCGCTCGTGCGAACGCGAACACGCCGATCGATTTACCCACGAGGAGGCCGAGCGCGATGCCGAGCGGAATGGGGCTCAAGAGCCGATCGGGCGTGATGCCGACGAGAGAGACGCCGGCGTTGGCGAAAGCGAAGGCAGGGAGGACTCCGAAGTTGACCCACGGATGCAGGCTCTCCTGAAGCTTCGAGGCGAGCGACTCGACTGTTCCGTTCCGCGTTCCGTTTGCGAGGGGCGTCAGAGGAATCGCAAACGCCGTGACGACACCCGCCAATGTGGCGTGGACACCCGACTTCAGCACGCAGAGCCACACGAACGTGCCGACCAGCACATAGGCGGCGGTGCGCGTGATGCCCCTGAAGTTGAGGACGGCCAGCGCCAAAACCCCGATGCCGGCAAGACCGAGGGCCAGAAGCGAGAGCTTGGACGTGTAGAAAAACGCGATGATCAGGATCGCGCCGAGATCGTCGATGATGGCGAGCGCAAGCAGGAAGATTTTGAGAGCCGACGGAATCCGCGAGCCGACGAGCGCGAGCACGCCGACCGCGAAGGCGATGTCGGTCGCGGTGGGGATGGCCCAGCCCGCGAGGGCGTGCGGGTCGCCGTAGTTGACAGCGACGTAGATGAGCGCCGGCACGATCATGCCACCCAGCGCGCCGATCGCCGGAAGCGCCGCCTGCTTCAGCGACGATAGCTCGCCTTCCACCAGCTCCCGCTTGATCTCGAGGCCGACGTGGAAAAAGAACACGGCCATCAGGCCGTCGTTGATCCAATGCAGAAGGTTCTTGTCCACCTCCAGCGCGCCGATGCGGATCGTAACCGGCGTATCGAGGAGAGCGTCGTAGACGTGAGAGAGCGGCGAGTTGGCGAGCAGGAGAGCCAGGATGGCCGCAAACAGGAGGATGATCCCGCCCGACGCCTCATGATGGATGAACCGAAGGGCGCCGCGCAGCTTTCCGACCATCACCTATCCCAACCAATCGCTTGAGCCTTTTTGTTTTTTGCCGCACGAGGATACGTGGGTCAACCTTTGCTCATGCGACCAGTTCGACAGGCAAGGGCGGCGCGTTCTGCCACGGCGAAGGCCCAGACAGGTTGAGCTCGTCCGAGCCCTTAGAGCGCGCGATGACGCTCGCGACACCCGCTGCGGCGGAGGCCGCGTGAGAGAGCACGTCGCCACCGTTGAGCATGTTGGCCGTGAACAGCGCAGCGAGCAGATCGCCGGTTCCGTGCGGCACCTCGGTTTCGCGCGGCACGCTGCAAAAGCCCGAGCGCTCTTTCGTGACGATCACATTGGCCAGGCGATCGGTTCCAACTGGAATCGAGCTCGCGAGCACAACCGGCACACCGAGCGTCCGCGCCGCCTCCACCACGTCGCCAAGCGACGACACAGGGCGGCCGGAGAGAAAGGCCAGCTCGAAGCGGTTGGGCTTGATATGCGTCGCCTTGGGCACGAGGCGATCGCGCACCGCTTCCGCCACGCTTTCGGGGACGTAGAGTCCCTCCGGGTGATCACCGAGAACGGGATCGCAGACAATCAGCGCGTCGGGGCGCAACGCGCGAACGCGATCAATCATCGCTTCCGCTAGGCGCACGTGATCCGGGCCCGGAAAGAACCCGGTCAGGATCGCATCCACCTTCGGCAGCCAGCCGTTCTCGCCCAGGGCCTCGGTCATGGCCGCCAATGTATCGGCGGCGACCTGACCGCCGCCGGTGCGGGGGTGGCCAAGATGGTTCGACAACAAAACGGTAGGACAGGCGATCACGTCATGTCCCATGCGCTCCAAAGCCGGCATGACGGCCCGAAGGCCGACCGAGCCGCGGGCGACGAACGACGAGATGGCGAGGATCGTGGCCATGGATCTCCCTGGAGCTGGCAATCGGCGGGTCGAGGCGGGCGCCCTTTCCTCGAGGGCGCCACAGCTTAAGGCCGCGGACTAGATCCAAGCACGGCTTTTTCCAGAGGCATTCCCGGACTGAACAATAGTCGCGTTGGTGCCAACTCCAGTTTGGACTATTTTTGCAGCGCAACATCCGCGTAAATAATACCAAGAGAGGCGACCGAAATGGCTCCGATACGCCCCCGACGCAGCGTTCTCTACATGCCGGGTGCCAACGACAGGGCGCTCGAGAAAGCGCGCTCTCTTCCCGCAGACGCCCTCATTCTCGATCTCGAGGATTCCGTTGCCCCCGATTCCAAGGTCGAGGCGCGCAACAAGGTGGTGGCCTCGGTGAAGGAGGGGGGCTATGGCCGGCGCGAGATCGTCATCCGGCCCAACGCGCTCGAAACGGCCTGGGGCACGGCCGACATCCTGGCTGCGGCCTCGGCGGCGCCGGACGCCATTCTGGTTCCCAAGGTGCAGCACGCGGGCGACATCATCAGCGCGGCCAAGATCCTGAAATCGGTCAACGCGCCGGAAAAAACCAAGCTCTGGGCGATGATGGAGACGCCGCACGCCATTCTCCACGCCGCCGATATCGCCGCCGTCGGCGCGGACCCCGAGAACCGGCTCGTGTGCCTGGTGATGGGAACGAACGATCTGCTCAAGGAAAGCCGGGCGCGTGCCGTGCACGACCGTTTCGCGGTGGTGCCGTGGCTCGCCCTCGCGGTGGTAGCCGCGCGCGGCTACGGCCTCGACATCATCGACGGTGTCTACAACGATTTCAAAGACGAGGCGGGCTTCCGCAACGAGTGCGAGCAGGGACGGACGCTCGGAATGGACGGCAAGACGCTGATCCACCCGTCGCAGGTGGGCCCCTGCAACGAGATCTTCTCGCCCTCCGAGGAGGAGGTGGCCTGGTCCAAAAAGATCATACGCGCGTTCGAGGAGCCCGAGAGCGCGCACAAGGGCGTCATCACCGTCGACGGCAAGATGGTCGAGCGCCTCCACCTCGTGCAGGCGAAGCGAACGGTGGCCATCGCGAACTCGGTCAAGGAGATCGAGGACTGGTTCTAGGGCGGTTCGATGCAAGAGCCCGTGGCTGCTTGCTTTTCTGCCCATTTCTTCCCGGCCCCAGGTCGCGGGGCCGCAGTCCCGCGCCGGGAGTGAGGTGGGCGCGATCACCCCCGGGGCGAGCGAAATGGCGCACTCGCATCATCCGGCCAAAAATGGCATAGGACGGCCCTGACCTGAACTTTCGAGGACCGAGACGAGAGCGATGACAAAGACCAATCCCGGCAACTTTTTCGAAGACTATCGCGTCGGACAAGTCCTGAACCACGCCACGCCGCGCACCCTGAACGAAGGCGATGTCGCGATCTACACCAGCCTGTACGGCCCCCGCTTCGCGGTCCAGTCCTCGGACGAGTTCGCGCGCGCCATCGGCTATCCGCGCTCTCCGGTCGACGACCTGCTGCTGTTTCACGTGGTATTCGGCAAGACCGTTCCCGACGTCTCGCTCAACGCCATCGCCAACCTCGGCTATGCGGGCGGCCGCTTCCTCAAGCCCGCCTATCCCGGCGACACGCTCTCGACCGTCTCCGAGGTGATCGGCCTCAAGGAGAACTCCAATCGCGAGACGGGCACCGTGTACGTCCGCTCGACGGGCCGCAACCAACGGGGCGAGGTGGTCCTCGAGTACACGCGTTGGGTCATGGTCCGTAAGCGCGACAAGAACTCGCCCGCGCCGGAAGCCGTCGTTCCCAAGCTCTCCGATCGCGTCGATCCCAAGGACATCGGCGGCGCGGTGCCGGTTCTCGACACCAAGGCCTACAATTACGCCCAGGCGGGCGCTCCCTACCGCTGGGACGACTATGCCGTCGGCGAGCGGATCGACCACGTGGACGGCATGACGCTCGAAGAGGCCGAGCATCAGATGGCCACCCGGCTCTACCAGAACACGGCCAAAGTTCACTTCAATCAGCACACCGAGACGAAAGGCCGTTTCGGCAAGCGCATCGTCTATGGCGGCGTCACCATTTCGCTCGCCCGTGCGCTGTCGTTCAACGGCATGAACAACGCCTTCCACATCGCGGCGATCAACGGCGGACGCCACGTGGCGCCGCTGTTTGCGGGAGACACCGTCTATTCCTGGTCTGAGGTGCTGGAGAAGGCCGAGTTGCCGGGACGCACGGACGTGGGTGCACTGCGTACCCGTCTCGTGGCGGTGAAGAACCAGGATGCGAGCACGTTCCCGTTCAAGAAGGACAACGGCGACTATGCCGATGGCGTGATCCTCGATCTCGACATCTGGGTGGTGCTGCCGCGTTAATCCGCGATAAGCTCCAAAAGAGATAAAGCATTGCGGGATGGCGACTCCTCGTTTTGAATGGTTGCCAATCGCACCCGATTCATTGCTTTTCTAGACGTGATCACTCCCTGAACGGGACAAACACTTTTTGGCGGCCGCGAGGTGGACTTGCGGCCTCCTCGGAGGGGCGAGGCGCTCGCCAGGAAATCTTTGACGCAGAAGGTAGCTGTCATTGGAGCAGGCTTGGCTGGCTTGTCGTGCTCCTCCTATCTTCGCCGCGCGGGATGCTTTGTCGAAGTCTTCGAGCAGGAACGCATCATCGGAGGCCGGGTCGCCACGGCGCGAAACGGTCTCGTCGCGTTCGATTCCGGGGCTCAGTACCTCACCGCGCGCTCCGACAAATTCCGCTCTTACATCAACGAGCTGGTGTCTTCCGGCTACGCTGCGCGATGGGACCCCAAGACGACGTCGGGCGAGACCAAGGGCGTGCAGCTCCACACCTGGTATGTCGGCACGCCCGGCATGAGCTCGATCGTGCGCCCGCTGGCCGAGAGCATTCTCGTTCACACCGGCAAGAAGGTGCACACGCTGAAGCCCACGGACAAAGGCTGGACCATCTGGTTCGAGGACCAGACGAGCGCCGGCCCGTTCGCGGCGGTGGCCGTCACCGTTCCGGCGCCAGCCGCGCGGCTGCTTCTCGGCCGGGTCGAGGGCATGGTCGAAACGCTCTCGCGCGTGCGCATGGTGCCGACATGGTCGGTGATGGTGCGCCTCGCCGAGCGGACGCTGCCCGATCAGGACGTCTATTCGGACATGTCGGAAGTGCTGCGCTGGATCGCCCGCAACAGCTCGAAGCCGGGCCGTAACGTGAGCGGCGGGGGCGAGACTGTCGTGATCCACGCCTCTCCGAGCTGGAGCCGGGAGACGGAGGACGCGGATCCCGAGGCGGTGGCCGAGGAGATCTGGGGCGAGGTGACGCGCCAGCTCGGGCTTCCGGCCGTCACGCCGCAGCAGATCAGCGCGTATCTTTGGCGCCACGGGCTCGTCGAGCAGTCGCTGGGGGAATCCTTCATCTACTCGAGCCACTACAAGGTGGGGGCCGCGGGAGACTGGTGCCTGGGGCGGCTTGCGGAGCACGCCTACGAGAGCGGGCAGGGGCTCGGCAAAGCGATCGTCAGCTCGCTAATCTGAGTTGAGAAATCGTGTTTAAAGCCCGCCTGTTGCGATGGCGACGCGCACCATTTGGCGAATTGCCCCGTCTGTTGCAGCGCGCTAATAGTCTTCCAGGCCATCATTTCGTCAGACTCTTCACTCTGGCGGATGAGTACGGTTCAAGCTGAGATCCGCGTTTTTTCGTGTCCGGGATGGACCGCATTCCGGACCCTGGCGTACTGGCCGCCCTGGACCACGTTTTCCTCCCGGGGCGAGACGATCACGGCCGAACGCCATGCGGGCGGAGCTACGGCCAAGGTTTTTTTGTTTGTTGCGCTTCTGCCGACGGACCCTGCTGGGTGCGTACGGCCGGAAACGCTCTCGGGGGACGGAGAATAAATGGCTGACGCCAAAGCCGAGCGGGGCTCGCAAGCGGCACGTCCGCTTTCGCCGCACCTGCAGATCTACAAGATGCCCGTCAACATGCTGATGTCGATCGTGCATCGCATAACCGGTGCCGCGCTCTATTTCGGAACCGTGCTCGTGGCCTGCGTGCTGGTAGCCGCGGCGAGCGGTCCGGATGCCTACGCCACGGTAACCGGCCTGCTCGGCACCTGGCTGGGGCAGCTCGTGCTGTTCGGCTACACCTGGGCGCTGCTGCATCATCTCGCGGGCGGTATCCGGCATTTCATCTGGGACACCGGCCGCGGCTACAAGCTCGAAACGGTGGATCTGCTCTCGTGGGGCACCCTCGCGTTCTCGGCCATCACGACGGTGCTGATCTGGCTCTATGTCCTGTTCGTCGCCGGAGGGAGCGCGCCATGAGCATGCGCACGCCGCTCAAAGAGGTTCGCCGGCTGGGCTCCGCCAAGGAAGGCGCCGATCATTTCTGGACGCAGCGGACGACCGGTGCCGCCAACCTCGTGCTCTCCATTTTCGCGATCTGGCTCGCGGTCAGCCTCATCGGTGCCGACCACGCCACGGTGAAGGCGACCATCGCTCAGCCGATCATCGCGCTGCCGCTGCTCCTGTTCGTCACCTCGGCTGCCATTCACATGCGTCTCGGCATGCAGGTGATCATCGAGGATTACGTGCACGGCGAGGCAGCGAAGATCGTGCTGCTGATGCTGAACTCCTTCTTCGCCATCGCCGTTGCTGCGGCGAGCGCGCTTTCCATTCTCAAGCTCTCCTTCGGAGGCTAACGTC
The DNA here is from genome assembly GCF_000383415.1 of Hyphomicrobium zavarzinii ATCC 27496. Taxonomy (GTDB): domain Bacteria; phylum Pseudomonadota; class Alphaproteobacteria; order Rhizobiales; family Hyphomicrobiaceae; genus Hyphomicrobium_C; species Hyphomicrobium_C zavarzinii. The sequence continues at coordinate 363,236 of NZ_KB911257.1, forward strand.
ACGATGGCTGCCAAGACCAACGGAAAAGAGCCGGCTTCGCCCGCCATCAACGGCAAGGCTTATCCCACGCACGATCATACCTACGACGTGATCGTCGTCGGCGCAGGCGGCGCGGGTCTTCGCGCGACGCTGGGAGCCGCCGAAGCAGGCCTCAAGACGGCCTGTATCACGAAGGTGTTTCCCACGCGCTCGCACACCGTCGCCGCACAGGGCGGCGTCGCGGCCTCGCTCGGCAACATGGGCCCCGACAACTGGCGCTGGCACATGTACGACACCGTCAAGGGCTCCGACTGGCTCGGCGACCAGGACGCGATCGAGTATCTCTGCCGCCATGCGCCCGACGCGGTGTACGAGCTCGAGCACTACGGCGTGCCCTTCTCCCGCACGGAGGATGGCAAGATCTATCAGCGCCCGTTCGGCGGCATGACAACGGAATTCGGCTCGGGACCGCCGGCACAGCGCACCTGCGCGGCCGCCGACCGCACCGGGCACGCCATGCTGCATACGCTCTACGGACAGTCGCTGCGCCACTCGGCGGAGTTCTTCATCGAATACTTCGCGCTCGACCTCCTGATGGACGAGGAGGGTGCGTGCCGCGGCGTAATCGCGCTTTCGATGGAAGACGGCACGATCCACCGCTTCCGCGCCAAGCGCACCATTCTGGCGACGGGCGGCTACGGACGCGCCTACTTCTCCTGCACCTCGGCGCACACCTGCACCGGCGACGGCAACGCCATGGTGCTTCGTGCGGGCCTTCCGCTGCAGGACATGGAGTTCGTGCAGTTCCACCCGACAGGCATCTACGGCGCGGGCGTGCTGATCACCGAAGGCGCGCGCGGCGAGGGCGGGTATCTCACCAACAGCTCGGGCGAGCGCTTCATGGAGCGTTACGCGCCTCATGCGAAGGATCTCGCCTCGCGGGACGTCGTCTCGCGCTCGATGACGGTCGAGATCCGCGAGGGGCGTGGCGTCGGTCCCGACAAGGACCACATCTACCTGCACCTCGATCATCTCGATCCCAAGATCCTGGCGGAACGGCTGCCCGGCATCACGGAAAGCGCCAAGGTATTCGCGGGCGTGGATCTCACGCGCCAGCCGATCCCGGTGCTGCCGACCGTGCACTACAACATGGGCGGCATCCCGACCAACTATCACGGCGAGGTGCTGACGCTGAAGGGCGGCAACCCGGACCATGTGGTGCCGGGCCTGATGGCCATCGGCGAAGCGGCGTGCGTTTCGGTGCACGGCGCCAACCGTCTCGGCTCCAACTCGCTTATCGACCTCGTGGTGTTCGGGCGGGCGGCAGCGCTGCGCTGCGCTGACTCCATCGAGAAGGGCGCGTCACAGCCTGATTTCGCGAAGGACGCCACGGACGCCGCGCTCGCCCGTCTCGACCGTTTCCGCTATGCCAAAGGCAAGGAGCCGACGGCGGCGCTGCGCCTCAGGATGCAGAAGGTGATGCAGGCGAACTGCGCCGTGTTCCGCGATGGTCCCGTCCTCAAGGAAGGCGTGCAGAAGATCCTCGATATCTGGAAGGCATCCAAGGACATCGGCGTCACCGACCGCTCGCTGATCTGGAACTCGGACCTGATCGAGACGCTCGAGTACGACAACCTGATCGCGCAGGCCGCGGTGACGGTCGTCGGCGCCGAGAACCGGAAGGAAAGCCGTGGCGCACACGCCCGCGAGGACTATCCGAACCGCGACGACGTCAATTGGATGAAGCACACGCTGGCGTTCGCCGACTATGAGAAGAAGTCCGTCTCGCTCGATTTCCGGCCGGTGCACACGCACACGCTGACCAACGAGATCAAGTACATCGAGCCCAAGGCACGCGTTTACTAGGGCATTCTGGCCGACGCAGATTTTCCGCCCCGGATCGAGAGATCCGGGGCTTTTTTTGCCGGTTTCTCACGCTATTCCTGCACGGCGCCGGGAATTGCCGCCTTCTCGACAGACTGGCGTGCTCAAAGCAGCCCCGAGGCGCATTTCTGCACTTGTCAGACACTGCCGACGCGTAAATGTTGTGCCTCTTCCGGCGGCGCTCCGTCCGCCGACAGTCTGAGACGCTTCGGCATGCAGCCTGAATGGCGTCCCAGGCATTCAAGCGCAGTTTCCGCGGAGGGCGATGGGCCCGCCAGCACACGGCTCGAGAGGCAGACGAGATTGGCGAAGGACCCGGCACCGACACCTTCCGACGACGGCGACTCGCGGATCGCGCCGGATCCGTTCGCGGCCGTGCTTCCGGCCATCGCCGCGCTCGGCACGATCTCCTCCATCGCGACGATCAACTGGGCGGCTCGCGAGCGGACGGCTGACCGGATGCGGCCGAAGCGCAAGGCGGTGACGGCGCTGCGCGAGCTCGAGACCTGCTGCCTGCATCTGACCGAGATCTTCCGCCGCTTCCAGCGCAATCCCCGGCTGTTCGCGGGCGAAGGCGCGCAGGGGGCCTCGCCTCTGAAATTCGGCGTACACGGACCGCGCGTCACATCCGATGCGGCCAAGCTCTACCAGCAGGCGATCAATGACGTGGCCTCCATGCTGGTGCTCGCCTCGCAGAGCGCCTTCGAGGTGATGTGCGCCATTGAGGACGGCACGGTGGAGGCGCCCGAGCAGATCTTCTTCGGCTTCGGCGAATGCCAGGACAGCCTGAACAAGCTCATCCAGAACCGCGCGACGCTAAAGGTCTCGGTCGATGTCGGCACCGAAGTCGCGGACCGGCTCACCACGCTCGTGCGCGAGCTCAAGAAATATCGCACGGACTGACGCCCGCGTTTCCGGCGTTGCCCTCTGCACCGCGGAGAAGTGTCTGGACCCCGATCTTCATCGGGGTGACGTTGAGTTTGGGCCGTCGGTTTCTACAAAACCAACGTCATGCCGGCGGAGGCCGGCACCCGCGACACATTTCGAGGTGGGTGCACTTCAATCCGTTGAACCGGTGGATGCTTGCGTGAACCCCGGCCCGCGCCGGGATGACGTTCCATTGGCGGATACTGCCAAGCACAAAACTTCACATCATCCGGATGTCATGTCGAGGCCTTGCTGCGCATGGACGGGTTTCTCCCACCGGGAGAAGGAAGGGCGTTCTCTCGAACGCTTCACTTCCTCGCTCTTTGCGGGGAGAGGAGAGAGGCCCCGTCTCTAGCTGCGCTGGCCGCCGAGTTCGTCGAACAGGATCGAGAATGTGGAGCCCTTTCCGACCACACTCGAAATGCGCAGCTCTCCGCGGTGGCGGATGACGATGTGCTTGACGATGGCGAGGCCGAGCCCCGTGCCGCCTTTGTCCCTGCTTGCCGCCGCGTTGGCGCGGTAGAAGCGCTCGGTAAGCCGCGGCAGATGCTCCGGAGCGATGCCGGGGCCGTCATCGGCGATGGCGACCAGCACGCGTGGAACCGGCGGCGAGCCATCGAGAACACGGGAGACTGCGATTTCCACGCGCCCATTCTCGCGGCCGTACTTGATGCCATTGTGCACGAGGTTCTGGATTACCTGCACGATCTCGTCGCGATCGCCGCGTATCCTGATGGGGCCGTCGCTCTTCGTCACCACGATCTTCACTTTCGAGGCGGCGGCCAGAGGCTCCAGCGCCTGCGCCACGTAGGCCGCGACCTCGTTCAGCTCGACGATTCCCTTCGGCGGCAAGTGAACGCGCATCTCCACGCGGCTCAGCGAAAGGAGATCGTCGATGAGGCGGGTCATGCGGTTTGCCTGGCTCGACATGATGCCGAGAAAGCGGGCGCGCGCGTCCGGATCGTCCCGCGCCGGCCCCTGCAGCGTCTCGACGAAGCCGCGCAACGAGGCGAGCGGCGTGCGCAACTCGTGGCTGGCGTTGGCGATGAAGTCCGCGCGCATCTGGGCGAGTTTGTCCTGCTCGGTAAGATCGCGGAACGAGATGACCAGCAACGGCAGGCCGCGGCGCGTTTCCTTGCCGCCCAGACGAGAGACGGTCGCCGAGATGCGCCGCTCGACCGGAACACGCTCGAACAGATCGACGACGACGGGCTCGTTTGAAACGGCCGCCTTCTCCACCGCCTCGTTCAGCTCCGGATTGCGCGAGACGTGGCTCAGCGGCTGTCCCGGCCGCACCTTCGGAAACAGGTCCTGAAAGAGCGCGTTGAAGTGCAGAACGTTGAAATTATGATCGAGGGCGAGCACGGCGTCGGGAATGGCGTCGAGCAGAAGCCGCCAGCTCGCGGCCTCCTTTTCGTTCAATGTCGGCCCGCGCACGAAGCGCTCGCGATCCCCGGCAGAGGCGTCATCGCCGTTTTCGCCGTCGGAAGGGCCTTGCCCGCCGATGGCCATCGCCATCACAGCAAAAGCAGCGACGGCCAGTTGCCAGGAGATGCTTCCGGCCACGGCCAGCCCGACGAACAGAAACGCCGCGACGGCAACGGCCCAGAGGCGGCTGCACAGGCGACTGCGAAATCCGCGCAGGCCTGCCCGCAAAGGCTCGATCTTCGTTGTGAGTGCTGACAGGTATCGGGTCAGCCACCGGGGCTCCGTCATGGGCGCCCATATTGCCTCGATCCGCAGCATGGGCTCAACCCTCACGGCGCACCCGCCGGACCGGTTGGGTGTTTATGGTTTTCAAAGCGAAGCTCCTCCGCGGGCGATGTCCGCAATTCGGCTTCCTGATAAACAACACTTGTGTGACAGTTCATCTGCGCCCCGAGGCGCTTTCGCTTTTCATTGAATTGCTTCAACGTTCCTCTATCCCGGCAAGCAGGCTGGGCAGCGCTCGAGGGACGAGGACGGAAACCATGGGAAAATCGAAGAACGGCAAGACCGAGAAGGAAAGCTCGGGGGTGCCGCAAGCCTATCCGGGGTTCGACCTCGACAATCCCACCTTCCCCCCGCAGCTCGAAGAGCGCGCGCTCAAGTCAGGCGGGTATCCCTACGACGACAAGCTCAAGCGGAAAGTCTACGAGGATCAGCTCCAGCAGCTGCAACTCGAGCTGATCAAGTTGCAGGACCATGTGCAGGCCCAAGGCGAGCGGGTCGTGGTCGTGTTCGAGGGACGCGACACGTCGGGCAAAGGCGGCTGCATCGCGCGTATCCTGGAGCGGGTTAACCCCCGCCACTCCCGCTCCGTCGCGCTTTCGAAACCCACCGAAGCGGAGCGCGGGCAATGGTATTTTCAGCGCTACATCAGCCATTTGCCGACGCGCGGCGACATGGTTCTGTTCGACCGGAGCTGGTACAATCGCGCGGGCGTCGAGCGCGTGATGGGGTTCTGCAGCGAGGATGAGGTGGCGCGTTTTCTTCGCGACGCGCCCGAGTTCGAGGCGCTTCTGGTTCGCGACAACATCCGCTTCTTCAAGATTTACCTGACGGTGGGGCGCGAAATGCAGCTCAAGCGCTTCCACGAGCGGCGTCATGATCCGTTCAAGCAATGGAAGGTGACCGAAATCGACCGCGCGGCCATCGGCAAATACGACGATTACACGCGGGCCGAGGCCGACATGCTGCGCTTCACCCACACTGCCGTCAGCCCGTGGACCGTGATCAACGCCAACGATCAGCGGCGCGCGCGCCTCGAAGCCATGCGCGTGATCCTCTTGGCGCTGGACTATGCGGGCAAGAACAAGGACGCGATCGGGGCTATCGATCCCAAGATCACCACGTCCGGGGCGGACTACCTGGCCACCCTCAACGGCAAGCAGTCCTGAGAGCGGTCAGGGTCCGAAAGACGACACCGGTGGGCAAGAAAATCGGGCTCCAACCCATGTGGCTGGAGCCCGATTCACGTGAAATATGGTCCGGTTTCCGGGTCAGGGCAGACGGCAGCCGGACGTGAGGAAGCCGTAGAGCCAAGCGGTGGCCGCGCCGAACCCGGCCCCCGTGGCCAGCACCGGCCAGATCAGGTTGATGTCGTTCCCCAGAAACGGCGGCTCGCTCCTGATCAGCGGGATCAGAACCAGGGTACCGACCAGCGCCGGGCCAATGAGCCCGAGCAGAGCGCCCCGAAAGGTCATCGAGCCCCGCGGCACGCTTCCGAGAATGAGGGCGAAGACCGCGCCCCAGACGCCACCCCACACCGCATCGGTTGCGATCTGCGGATAGCCGGTCATCAACGACGGTTCCATGGACCACGGCAGGCGCGTCGCATATCCCGAGTTGTAAAGCCAGAGACCAATCAGCTCGTGCACCGTGACCAGCGCGATCGCCCCCGCGATGAAGCCGAGCACGAGGCTCTTAAAAGACGTTCCCTCCATGACCTTTTCCCCTCCTGAGCTATGATGAATCGAGCGTTCCGCTTCTTTTTTAGGCAGTATTGACCGCTTCGGGGGATGTTGGAAGGCCTGATCCGCCAGAAGTGGCACGGCAGAGTCGCCCGGCGTTTGCGTTCATCTTTTGCGCGATACTCAACTAATATTCAATCTATGGTTGATATATGTCGTCGAACCCAATGCAGGGAGCGACCGATGCCGGGTATTCGCGTGGAGAGGCTGCCTGTGCGGACAATGGGGTTGGGCCTGCTCGGCTTCGACCACCTGCAGATCGTGTGCCGGAGTGATTTCCAGGATCCCGGCCGCCCCGTACGCCAGGACGATTGGTTCGTCATCGAAGGCCTCCGGGAGGCCGACGACGCGGGCGTGCGCCTCGGCGTCGAGGGCTGGCACGGCGGCACCACGCTTTCGGAGGCGAACGCCAATCTCAGGGACGATGCGCTCGCTCTCAAGATCGGCACCCCCGAAAGCCGCGGCGGCCGCGACATCGTCGAAGGAAGCGCGGCCATCGAGCTGTGGGCGAGCCTCGCGTCCTTCGCGACCGACATCGAACTCCAGCGCTTTCCCTACATCGCGCTTGCATTACCGGGGTCCGCGTTGCCGACGCTCAACTCGTCATCGCTCATTGCTTCGCTGCTCCATCACACCGGGATCGACGTGGAGGCCGCCCTGCCCGCTGGGGTGCGCTTCTCGCCGGGCACCTCGACGCTGCTCGGAACGTCGCGGGACGACAAACTCCGGACCGGAAACGGCTTCACCGCCCTCCTCGGCGGCAAGGGCGCGGACGATCTCTCGGGCAACGACATCTCGGGCCAGATCGACAAGCTGTATGGTGGCCGGGGGGACGATACGTTCCATTGGTCGGCGGGCCTCAACATCGTCCACGGCGGACAACCGGGCCTCACCTACGACGAGGACGGCCGCGACACCATCGTCTACACAGGGGCCGGCGATGTGACGCTCGAGGCGCCCTTCGCGCGTGAGCCGCACCATCAGCCCGACTTCATCGCGACCTACCGCGCCGGTCAGGATCACCTGCTCTCGATCGAGGAGGTGGTGTGGGACGGTACGGGCGACCGGCTCACGATCGGAAAAGGGGTCGGGCTATCGCCGAGCCCGCTCAAGGTGGAGTTCAATCGCAACGGCGGCGCGGGAGGCGGGGGTGTGCTCGATCTCTCGCACTCCGATGTCGGCTTCCGCATCACGGCGCATGCCGACGCCGAGCTGCATCTCGACGGCCGCACAGGCGACAGAGCAGGATCCGGCGGCCTCCGTGTTTCAGGTGCCGAGCGGATGATCGCGAGCCCGCACGAGGACCGGTTCGTGATCGCGTCGCCCGGCGCGTCGCTGGTGATCTCCGATGCCGCACCGGAGGATCGCCTCGCAGTGACGTGGACGCCATCGCACATGGCGGCGGCTTATGATGTCCGCTCGCGCGAGCTCGTCGTTCATCTCTTTCCGAGCGAGGCCCATCAGCGGAGCAGTTTGGTCCGCCTCCTCAACTTCAAGAATGGAGCGCTCGGCATCGATCTCGACCGTCCCCTTGCGCTTGCCGACGAAGCGGATGGCGCCTTGCTGGTGTCCGGGCCGCTCCCCGCCCAAGACGACGCGTACGACCTTTCGGCGCCCATCCTGATGGCCGATCCTTCGCTCGATTTTCTGAGCGCCAGCATCTTCTGTCTGGATACTTTCGACGACGTGCTCTGCCACGACTATCCGGTATTCGGCGCGGGCGACGCGATAAGCGCGCTGCAGAACGCCGGCTAACGCGCAACCGGGCGATGATTTTCGCGCGCAGGCTGATACGGTGTGAGACTTCTTGCTCTTCTCATGGAGCCTCAAAGCCGCCCGTGCTCAGGATCTGCATCCAAACGAAACGCGTGGCCACCATGGCCTCGGCCGCCATCGCAGCGTGCTGGGGTCTCGCCGTTGCATCACGGGCCGACGAAACGTGCGCCACAGATGCGGGGTCTTCGCACGATGTGGTGCGGGTGATCGATAGCGAGACCGTGCTTCTCGACGATGGGCGGGAGGTTCGCCTGATCGGCGCGCTGGCTCCAAAGGCGGATGCCATCGCCGCCACGCCGGATGCCTGGCCACCCGAGCGCGAAGCTCTCCGCGCGCTCGAAACACTGGTCTCCGGTCGCGCAGTCACCTTGCGCTACGAGGGCCGCAAGCGCGATCGCTATGGACGTGAGTTGGCGCAGCTCTACGTCGCGGGGGTGAGCGGACCCGAGTGGGTGCAGCGGCGCCTGATCGCAGACGGCCATGCGCGGGCCTATGCGCTACCTGGAAATTCGGGCTGCCTTCGCGCGCTTCTCGGCGCGGAAGAGGAACCCCGCACCGCGCAGCGCGGACTCTGGAGCCGCACGACCTATCGCGTGCGCGAGGCTTCCGAGGTGGATGCGTTGCTGCGTCTCGCCGGCCGGTTCGTTCTGGTCAGCGGGCGCGTGTCGCAGGTCGCGCGCACGCAACGGACCACCTACATCAACTTCGGCTCGGATTGGCGCCGTGATTTCACCGCCAGCATCGCGAGCTCCCTGGTCGACCGGAGCCCGGATGGCGCGACGCGTCTCAGCGCGCTTGCTGGAAAGGAGATCCGCGTGCGGGGATGGATCGAGCGGCGCAACGGGCCGATGATCGTGCTTGGCTCGTTCGACGAGATCGAAACGCTAAACGGGAATGAAGGTGCGCCGCCGCCCGGATCCAAAGCGGCCGCCGACACTAAGTCCGCGACGCCGCCCCCAGATACGACAACACCCCGCTGACGGGCAGCGGGGTGTCGCAATTCTGGGTGGCTGTGTAAGGCTGCTTATGCGGCCTTCACCTCGGCATCCGTGCCATCCGCCATACGGCGGCCGCGGGCGCTCTTGGAGAGCACCTCGGTGATGCGCTGCACGGCGCCGCGCTCATCGAGCTTCTCGACGGCTGCGATCTCGCGTGCCATGCGATCGAGCGCGTCCTCGTAGAGCTGACGCTCGGAGTAGGACTGCTCAGGCTGGGCCTCGGAACGGTAGAGATCGCGAACGACCTCGGCGATCGAAACCAGATCACCGGAGTTGATCTTCGCGACGTACTCCTGCGCGCGGCGGCTCCACATGGTGCGCTTCACGCGGGCGCGGCCCTTCAGCGTCTCCATAGCCTTCTTGACGATGCCGTCATCGGCGAGCTTGCGCATGCCGACGCTGTCGAGCTTGCCGGTGGGAACGCGGAGCGTGAGCTTCTCCTTGTCGAAAGTAATGACGAAGAGCTCGAGCGACATGCCCGCGATCTCCTGCTCCTCGATGCCGACGATGCGGCCGACGCCGTGAGCCGGGTAAACGATGAACTCGTTGGTCTTGAAGCCGTGGCGCTGGCTGACGGACTTCTTCTGAGCCGCGCTCTGCGCCGCCATGACCTGACGGGCGGCCGCGGCCTTCTCGGCGATCTCCTTCGGAGTGGCCGGCTGAACGGGGGCCGTCAGCTTCTGGCCGCCAGACTTGGCGAGCGCAGCAGCGGCGCGGGCCGGCGTGACGGCCTGATGGCCGGCGACAGTAGCCGCCGCAGCGGGCGCGGCAACGGACTTTGCCGGAGCGGCCGCCTTGGCGGCCGCAGGCTGAGACTGAGGAGCGACAACCGCCTTCAATGCGGGCTTCTTCCCTGCGTTGGCTGCGGTAACCGCCTTCTTCATCTCGGGTCCTTTCACGACTGATTTTGCAACGGGTGACTTGGCAACAGGCGACTTGGCGACGGAAGCCTTGACAGGGCTCGGCTTCTTGGCATGACTTGCGGAGACGGCGGCGGCGGTTTTCTTCGCGCCGGGCTTGGCAGCAGCAGATTTGGTCTGGGAGGGCCGGGCAGCGGTCTTGGACGCAGCGGGCTTGGATGTCCTAGCCTTGGCGTGCGCTTTGTTCTTCTGAGCCATAGACTTCGTCTCACTCTCTCGTATCACAACGCTCGGCCCCGAATGGGTCGAGCCGTACTCTTCTCTGCAACCGGGTCTTGTTGAGCCCGTAGACCGTGCAGTCACACATAGACCCGGACGTCGGCAGGTCGCCTTTGCCGCCGTTCCAGGACCTCCCCAGCATGTCGGGTTGCCGAGCCGAAATAGCTACCCGCTTACTCTCAGTTGGACGATAAGTCACAGATCTCAGATGGGCGCCCACATTCGGCGCAGCAATCGGCCACAAAGCTCCGAAAAGCTCGCGGCAAGTGCTACGTTGGGCCGTCTTCGTTCCTGTTCGGTTCTAATCTGTCCAAGGATATACTTGTAACACAAATTTCATGAAAATTGAAGCGCGATAAGGAATATAGGTGATCTAGGGCTTAAAGAACTTGATTAAGTCTTCGAGTTGCTGCGACGCACGCACGGACGACGACTACGCTATTTTACGCAGTCTCCACTTAGTCGCCTTGGCCAGGTTCGGAAGAAAAATATTTATCGAACTTGTCTTTTTCATCCCTGTACTGCTCGGCCTCCGGTAACGGGGGCTTCTTCGAAGTAATATTCGGCCATTTGTCTGCGTATTCGCGATTGACCTCGAGCCAGCGCTCCTGGCCTGGCTCCGTGTCCGGTTTGATGGCATCGACAGGGCATTCCGGCTCGCACACCCCGCAATCGATGCACTCGTCGGGGTGGATCACCAACATATTGTCACCCTCGTAGAAGCAATCGACGGGGCACACCTCCACACAATCGGTGTACTTGCACTTAATGCACTTGTCGTTGACGACGTAGGTCATGTCGGAGGTGTCCGGATCTTCTGAAGGTGCGTTCGCTTGATCTCGGGATGTGCCAAATGCCGGACCCCATAGCAAGCCCCGCAACGTCACAGCCGCGCCATTTGACGTTCGTCAGGTGGATCGTTTGAGCTCGTCAATCTGCCGGCGCTCCCGCTTGGTCGGCCGTCCGGCCCCGGGAGCCCGCTCGCCCCAGGCCATGGGCTCGGCCGTGTCGGCCGCCGCCCCGGCGGGCGGCGCGCGCGGCGTCAAGTCCTCATAGAGCAGCTGTGCCTCGGCCGCTGGTCCCCGGCGCTCTCCCAGCCCCAGCACCTTGAGCACCCGGACATTGCGGTGAAGGCGGGAGGTGACAACATCGCCGATCTTGATCGCCTGGCTGGCCTTCTCGGCCTTCACGCGGTTGACCTTGATCTTGCCCTCGGTGACGGCGGTCGCCGCCAGCGTCCGGGATTTGGCCACCCGCGCAAACCACAGCCACTTGTCGAGACGCTGATGTCCGGTCTCGGCGGCGGCAGGGCTCGCGGCGGGTTTCGTCATGTGGAGTTCTTTTCCCGGGCCTGCTTGGCCAACGCATCGCGCAGGGCGCCGAGCGAGGCAAAGGGTGAATCGGGATCGGGCCCGCCCTTCTTGGCTGGCGGGCTCGCCGAGCGCATGACCGGCGCTTGCCGATCCTCGTGACGGCGGCGATCATCGCCGCGCCGCTCATCGCGGCGGCGTTCTCCGTGTCCGCCGTCGCGATGACGCTGCTGGGGCCGCGGGCGGTTCCGGTCCTGATCGCGCTGCGTGCGGTCGCGGTCTCTGCCGCGCTCCCGGTCACCGCGGTGACGCTGAGGTGCCTCGGACGCATTGACCTGAGACTGCGCGTCGCCCGCGTTGGCCGAGGCCTCGCTCTGCTGAGACGCGGCGGCGTCGGCGGGAGCGGCAGCAGCCGGCGCGTGACCGCGTCCCTCTCCACCGCCTCGACGGCGACCGTGATGGCGGTCCCTGTGCTCGCGGCCCTGACCTTCGCGGCGGCCTTCCTCGCGGCGCTGAGGGCGCTCGTCGCGATGGCGGCGCGGGCGCCAAACGTCGATGACGATGGTTTCGTCGGCCTGAGCTTCCGTGGCTGCTTCCGCAGCGGGAGTTGCCTCCGCCTGCGCGGCGGGTTCCGCCTCGGCGGGCACGGGCGCGGCGTCCTGCGGAGCAGCGCTCGCCTCCGCCTCCGCCGTTTCGGGCGCGGGTTGCGAGGCCTCTGGCGCACCGGACGCCGGATCGGCAACCTGAGCCGCATCGGCGCGGGCGGGCTCGACAGGCTTCGGCACGGTCTTGCGATCAAGCCGGAAGCCGAGGGCCTTCAACACGTTGCTCAGTTCGTCCGGCGAGCAGCCGAGGATCGACATCATCTCCGGCGTCACGATGAAGCCGCCATCGCCGGTGGATCCCTTGGGCGGGGCTGTCGCGTTCTCGGGCGATGCCCGGTAGGCGAGCAGCGGACGGATCAGATCAGCCAGACGCTCGAGGATGTCGAGGCGCACGGCGCGCGGACCGCACACATGGAAGCCATAGGCGCGATAGAGCGCTTCCGGGGCTGTGGTCTGGACGGCGGCCGACGTGAGACCGGCGCGCGGAAGCTCCGGCAGCGTCTCGAGCGTGAGGCCGTGCGCGGGGGCATGCTTCAGCGCCCAGAGCGTGACGGCGAGCTCGGCAGGAGCGGGCTTCAAGAGAGTCGGGAAGTAGATGTTGAACGCGCCGAAGCGAACGCCGTACTTGCGGAGCTGCGCGCGCGCCTCCTGATCGAGGTGCTTCATCATGTCGGCGATCAGCTCGCGCTTCACCATGCCGAAGCTCTCGGTGAGGCGGAAGGCGATGCCGCGGGCGAGGCCCGTGAGATCCTCCGCCTTGGCGATATCGACCAGCGGTTTCAGCCGCTCGGCGATGACCTCGTCACGCCAGGCTTCGAGGCGGGCCTGGACCTTCTCGCGGTCGGGGCCGGTCAGGTGCTCATCGGCCAGCAAGTTGATCTGCGGCTTCAGGGGATCTTCCGCGGGTTCGAGCGCGGCGATCTCCTCGTCGCGCCACAGGATGCGGCCCGAACGATTGACTTTGAAAGCGTCGGCCTTGGCCGCAGCGACGCGGCGGGCGCGCATGCCAAGCTCGCGCGACAATACCTGCGCAGCGGCACTGCGGGCGGCCTTGCCGTGGATGCCGTCGCCGCTCTGGGTCTCGGGCGAGAAACGAAACCCCTTGAGGCTTCCCACATAGTGGTTCTCGACGCGGATGGCGCCGTCCTCGCCGATTTCGGCGTTGAGCTCCTCCTTGTCGCGCAGGCCCTTCATCAGGGCGCTGGTGCGCCGGTCGACGAAGCGCTGCGTCAACTGCTCGTGGAGCGCGTCAGACAGCGCATCCTCAATGGCGCGCGTGCGGGCCTGCCAATGACCGGGGTCCTTCAACCAGTCCGCGCGATTGGAGACGAAGGTCCAGGTGCGAATGTGCGCGATGCGGTTTGCGAGCGTATCGATGTCGCCGTCGGTGCGGTCGGCGAAGGCGACCTGCTTGGCGAACCAATCCTCGGGCACGCGGCCTTCGGGGCCCATGAGGTAGCCGTAGATCGTTCCGATCAGCTCGGCGTGGTTTTGCGAAGAGATCTTGCGGTAGTCCGGGATCTGGCAGACTTCCCAGAGCCGCTGAACGGCGGCGGATGTCGTTGCGTATCCGGCGATTTCGCGATCGTTGGCCAGCGTCTCGAGGGCGATCACGTCATCGGCCATGCGCGCGCGCGTCAGGCGCTGCTCGTTCGGCATCTCGCGAAGGCTGTCGCGGAGGCGATCGAGGGACGAGAATTCGAGGCGGCGGTTACGCCACTGAAGCACGCGCACATTGTCGAAGGTGTGCGTTTCCAGCCGCTCCACGAGATCCGCATCGAACGGCTCGCAGTTGCCCGTCACGCCGAAGGTGCCGTCGTTCATGTGGCGGCCCGCGCGGCCTGCGATCTGTCCGATCTCGTTGGCCGTGAGATTGCGGAAGTTCTGACCGTCGAACTTGCGCACGGCGGAGAACGCGACGTGATCCACATCGAGATTGAGGCCCATGCCGATTGCATCGGTGGCGACGAGGAAGTCGACGTCGCCGGACTGATAGAGCGCGACCTGCGCATTGCGCGTGCGCGGCGAGAGGGCGCCGAGCACCACGGCCGTGCCGCCGCGCTGGCGGCGGATGAGCTCGGCGATGGCGTAGACCTCGTTGGCCGAGAAGGCGACGACGGCCGAGCGGCCCGGCAAGCGCGTGATCTTTTTCTCGCCCGCATAGGTGAGGCGCGAGAGGCGCGGGCGCGAGATGAAGTTCGCGCCGGGGATCAGGTCCTGGATGGCATCGCGCATGGTCTGCGCGCCGAGCAGCAGGGTTTCGGCACGGCCCCGCGCATGAAGCAGGCGGTCGGTGAAGACATGGCCGCGCTCAGGGTCACCGGCGAGCTGGATCTCGTCGATGGCGAGGAAGTCCACGTCCACGTCTCGCGGCATCGCCTCGACGGTCGCCACCCAATAGCGTGCACGCTCGGGCTTGATCTTTTCCTCACCGGTGATGAGGGCGACCTTGTCGGCGCCGATGCGGGCGGAGATCTTGTCGTAGACCTCGCGCGCGAGCAGCCGCAGCGGCAGACCGATCATGCCGCTCTCATGACCGAGCATGCGCTCGATCGCGAGATGGGTCTTGCCGGTGTTGGTGGGGCCGAGTACCGCAGTGACGTTGCGGATGCGCGTTTCCAGATCGCTGGCCATACGCGAGATCTCCTTTGGAAGAGCCCTTGGCATTGCATTGCGAGGGTTCGAGATCAAGCTATTTGATTACGCGGGGGAAAGGCGTCCATCCCGGTGGAATTCTTCTAAAGCTGACTCGCGTCTGCTCGCCTGCAAAATGCGTCGTTCCCGCCGCCGTCGAGAACGTGCCACGACGCCGGAAATGCCCGAGGGCACCGCGGGGAAGCCGCGATGCCCTCTGCAGATGTCGGACTATGACGGAAAAGCGACCCTAGTTGGCCGAGGCGACCTGACCGCGCTCGGGAAGCTCGATGTTCACGCGCTCGAGGTTAATGCGGGCTTCGCCGGCGGCCGTGGGGACCGACACCGACTGGGGCAGCATCAGCTTGGCAGCAGGCACGACGCGGAAAGCGATCTCGATATCATTCGTGGCGGCGAGCTGGCGCGTTTCCTCGGTCGGACGGTATCCGGCGATGGGCGTATATTTGACGCGGCAGACGGTGGCCGTCTCGCCCTTCACGCCTTCCACTGGGATCTCCCGGGCATATCGCAGATCGATGTCGAAGCGCTGCTTGCCGTCGAAAATCGCCACCTTGCGGCCGCAAGGCGAGGGCGCATCGGTGTGCGTGATCGCCATGATGGCACTCAGGGGATCAAATACGTTGTTGAGGTGCGAGCGGGTGAGGGGCACCGTATCCGGCGCTTCCAGGGTAACCGGAAGAACGGTGAGGCGATCGATGCCGTTCTGATCGAAGCCCATGGTAACGGAGCCGTTGCGCACGGAGCTTTCATAATCAAAGCGGAAATCGGCGGGCTTGGGGGCCTTGGCCTTGAGGGTGCCCGAGCTGTGGGTCACGCCCTTCCAATGGAAGACGCCGAGAAGTGCGGAAATCTGCACATCCGTATCGAGCGTGTAGCTCGTGCGGCCGACGTTGGATTTGAAGCGGAAGGTGCCGAGATCGAACCCGTTGAGGGTGATCTTGTAGCTGGCGTCGACCCGGACCGGGGAAACGCCTGTAGGCGACGGGGCGGCCGTGGCCAGTGGCGAAAGCGGCACCAGAGCGGCAAGAGCTGCCGAGCCAAGCGCCAAAACGCATCCACGCACGCGACGAGACTGTACCTGGTACATGATCATACTCACCAACCCTTCTCGCCGCGACTCTCAGCGAAAAGGGACTAAAACGGGTTTACGATACGACTTCGTAGGACACATTCTGCCCCGTAAGGCTTAACAATTCGCTCACGGTCGCGCCGGATTGGCACGGCGCTCAGCCCGTTTAATCCCCAAATCATCTATTCCGTTCCCGGCCCGAATTTTTGCCCGGAGTGCCTTTTCAGCGCGGCGGAATGGCCTCATACGCTTGACGTTCTTGCGGCGGCTCGCGTATAGAAAGCCCCGACTGTCCCGCAGATCTGTATCTGCGGGCTATTTTCATTGATTTTCCCCGTGATTTCGGGTCCGTCCTCGGGGCGGGCGGTCGGACGTGGGGCTCGACCGAACGAAGGATAGTCAGATGACCAGGCGCTGTGAGTTGACGGGCAAGCTGCCGCTTTCGGGCCAGCTCAGAAGCCATGCCGAGAACAAGACGAAGCGCAAGTTCCGTCCCAACCTCGTTAATGTCACCCTGATCAGCGAGACGCTCGATCGCCAGGTGAAGCTCCGCATCACCGCTCATGCGCTGAAGTCGGTGGAGCATCGCGGCGGTCTCGACGCCTTCCTGGCCAAGGCCGACAACGAGGAGCTGTCGCCCGACTGCCTCAAGCTGAAGCGCGAGATCGCCAAGGCAAAGGCCGAGAAGGCAGCCTAAGGCTCAGCCCCAGGCTTCGAAATTCAAAATGCGCCCGCCGGAAACCGGCGTGGCGCATTTTTTCGTGTCGGCCAGCATTGAACCAGGATCACGGTACCGGGCTTTAACGAGACCGGTGATTCACGCTTCGGACTGATAGGGTCCGAAGCGATCATGGGACTTCAGTGAGACCGATGATTCACGCTTCGGACTGATAGGGTCCGAAGCGATCATGGTCTAGGCCGAGATCAGCTCGCCGAGATCGAGGCGCCCGGTGGTCATATCGAGGCTCCCGTCGGGCTGGCGAGGCCATTCCGCCTCGGGGCGGTCCCGATAAAGCTCGATCCCGTTGCCGTCCGGATCGCGCAGGTAGATCGCCTCGCTCACTCCATGGTCGCTTGCGCCCTCGATCTCGATGCCGGCCGCCACGACGCGGCGTAGCGCATCCGCGAGGGCGGCCCGCGTGGGATAGAGAATGGCCACATGGTAGAGCCCGGTCGTTCCGCGCGGCGGGGGAGAGCCGCCACGGCTCTCCCAGGTGTTGAGGCCGATGTGGTGGTGATATCCGCCTGCCGAGACGAACGCCGCCTGGCTGCCATAACGCTGCGTCAGCTCGAAGCCCAGCACATCGCGGTAAAATCCCAAGGCGCGCTCAAGATCGGCCACCTTCAAGTGCACGTGCCCAATCCGCGTGCCGGGATCGATGGGCTTTTTCTCCGTCGTCATGTGTGCGCTCCATGGTCGGGCAAGAAAGTCTGGCTGTTGGCGGCCAGGTAGCTGCGTAGCGTTTCGGGTTTTCGTCCAGTCAGCTTCTCGATCGCATCGCTGACGTTTGCGGCCCGCCCGAGGCGGGTGTTGGTGTCGAGCGACGCCAGGATGGCGGCCATGGGCTCGGGCACGCCGGCCGCAACCATGCCACGCACGAGGTCGTCGTCCGAGACCTGCACGACCTCGATCGGCTTGCCCAGCGCCTGGCTGACGAGGGCTGCGATCTCGGCTGTGGTCTCCGCCACCGGCCCGGTAATGTCATAAATCGTATTCCCCCCGGGCTCGGCCGCAAGGGCGAAGGCGGCGGCGCGGGCGCAGTCGTTTCGCGAAAGGTGGGCGATGCGTCCGTCACCCGAGGCGGTGAACCATTTTCCGCTCGCCAAGGCGCCCGGCAGCGAAAAGGCGAGGTTCTCGAAATACCAAGCGTTTCTCAAGATGGTCCAGCCGCGGCCGCTCAGGGCGAGCGCCTGCTCGGTACCCAGGTGATCCGGCGCGAACGGAATGGGAGAGCCGTCCGGATTTGGCATCGAGGTGTAGACGATGTGCCGGACGCCGGCGGTCTTGGCCGCCGCGATCGCAGCCTGGTGCTGCGCCAGCCTGCGGCCCGGCGTGTCGAGCGCGTCCGTCGAAATGAGAAGAAGGCGGCCCGCGCCTTTGAAGGCCTCCCCGAGCGAGCCGGGATCGTCGAAGTCGCCGCGCCTCACCTCGACCCCGCGCGCCGCGAAATCTGCCAGCTTGGCCGGGTCGCGCGTCACGGCGATCAGGCGGGCTGGCGGCACGGCGCAGGTGTCGAGCAGATGCGCCAGCACACGTCGGCCGAGCTGGCCGGACGCGCCCGTCACAAGCAATGTATCGGACACTTTGGTTCTCCTTTGTGATGTTGTCTCATTTAGAGACCACGTCTAAGATGGAGACTTACTGTCCGTAAAGACGGCAGTTTTTCGGGAGATAGGCACGTCGAGGTAACCGCCCATGGACGCCAGCAAGGTCAGTCGCGATGCGCAGGAAGACCCCGCCGCCTGTCCGGTCCGGGGCGTGCTCGATCGCATTGGAGACAAGTGGAGCACGCTCATCGTGTGCGTGCTGGGGGAGCGGCCTTACCGGTTCGGAGAGCTGCGCCGGGCCATTCCCGATATTTCGCAGAGGATGCTGACGCAGACGCTCCGCGATCTACAGCGGGACGGCTTGGTGAGCCGCCACGTATTCCCGACGCTGCCGCCGAGCGTCGAGTATCGGCTGACGCCGCTCGGGCAATCACTGCTCGCGCCGCTTTCGGAATTGATCCGATGGGCGGATGCGCATCACGCGGAGATCCGGAAAGCGCGCGAACGGTATGATCGCGAAGGCGTCGCAGCGACCTCCGACATCGCGGAAGTCACGTGAGGGGCTCGGCTCGCTCGGAGGCTATCAGAGAACGATGGTGCTGCGGAGCTGGGTGAGCTCCGTCGTCATGCGGCTGGTCACCGCCTCGCCGCGGTCGGCCAGGCTGGTCATTTCCTGCGCGACAACGCCGAAGCCTGCGCCGTGCTCCATGGCACGCGCTGCCTCAATGCGCGCGTTGAGCGCGAGCAGACGCAACGTCTTGAGCGTCGTGCGGATGTCCTCGGCAGCGACGTCGACCTTGCTCAACGCAGTGGCGCCTTGTGCGAGACGCTCGGCGAGGCGCGACAGGGCGCCTGCTTCGAGGATGATGCCGTCGAGGTAAGCCGGCGCGTTGGTGTCGGGATCGATGGTCGATGAAGCGCCGCCGGTCTCGTGCACGTAGAGGATTTTGCCTTCGCGATGGCGGATGCGATAGCTCACCTGCCAGTTGCCACCGCGCGAGAGCGCCTCTGCAACTGCGGCATCGACCTTCGGCAGGTCATCCTTCACGATCAAAGAGGCAAATCCGGTCCGCTCACGAATGAAAGTGTCGCGATCGTAGCCGGTGAGACGGCTGAAGCCCTCGGACAACCAGACCATGGCGTAGTCGTTGCTGTTCTGGCCGCGATACATGAAGCCGTCGATTCTCACGCCGATGCTCCTCAGGAAGTCGTCGGCCGAAAAGGCTGTCGTCTCTTGCGTCATCGCGTCGAGCGCTCCGAAATCATCTGTCTTTCTCGAGAGTGAAGTGAGTCGCTGTTCTATTTGAGCCGATTCGCGCATGGAAAGCGCGTCGCTGATTGCGGCCAGATGATCATTTTTCTGCCCGCGGACCGGTCATCCGAGACTGCGTTTTGGGCAGAGACGGCGGGGGCGATCACCCAGGTTGCCGCGCCAAGCGCGACATCGACCAGCCGGCCAGAACGAGAGCGACGGCGTAGGAGAGATCGAGAACGGGAGGGACTTTCTCGGCAAACGCGATCCGGAGAGGGCCGCCTGCGAACAGCGCGGCGAACGAAAGTGGCATCGCCCATGCCGCCTTCAGAGCTTGGCGGCGTTCGATAAGGCATGGCGACAACCGTCTCGCCATGCCCAGCTTCTCTCGCCCGTCAGCGCGCGACGAGCCTAATGATGAATATGACCAGAAGTGCGCCGATAGTTGCGTTGATGATGTCTCCCAACAACCCGCCGCCGATATAAAGGCCAAGCCTCGGCAGAAGCCATCCGGCAACAACAGCACCCACGATGCCGAGCACGATATTACCGACGAGGCCGAAGCCGCCGCCTTTGATGATCTGACCGGCCAACCAGCCGGCGATGGCTCCGATGATGAGCCAAATGATGATGCCTTCCAAAGCCATGTGTATTCCTCCGGTTTGACATGACGCAAAACGGACGTTTCAGGCTCTCGAACACCCTGCCTGTGCGGGCCTTGACCCGCGCCGACAGACTTCGCGACGATACTTGAGTTCGCAGATCCCTGAAACACGCCCGGTGTGCGGCTGCACACAATCCGCACGCGCATCCTTAGGGGACGGAGAATTCAGTATAATTGCCGGACGGCATGGACACGCCCCGGCGCGGATGGCCAAAGTCTCCGCATCATCCTCCTCGCGTTTTTAGGAGTGCGGCCGAGCCCATGGCACTTCTCGGACTCACCTTTGCCTTCCTGTTTGTCGGACACAGCCTGGTGAGCCCCACGCTTCCCTTGATGCTCGAAGACGTGCTCAAGGCTTCGGGGCGCGATGGGCGGGTGGAGTACCAGATCATCAACGGCGCGCCCCTCAAGTGGAACTGGGAGAACTCGGCCTCGGCGGAAGGGATCGACGGGCGCGCGGCGCTTTCCGCGAAGCGCTACGACGCGGTCGTCCTCACCGAGCGCGTTCCGCTGAAAGGCACGATCGAGTGGGAGGATTCGAACGGCGCGGCCTTGCGCTGGTTCAACCTTGCGCACGCCTCCAACCCCAAAGCGCGCGTCTACCTCTACGAGACATGGCACAGCCTCAAAAGCGGCACAGGCGCCGAAGTCCCTTATGACGGGGACGGCGGCATTCCCTGGCGCAAGCGTCTCGACCTGGATCTTTCGCTCTGGGAAGGCATCGCCGATCACGTCAACGCGGCGCGTCCCGCAGGCAGCCCCGAGATGCTTCTCGTCCCCGCCGGGCAGGCAATGGCCAAGCTTCACGACGAGATCGCCGCCGGCCGGGTGCCGGACGTGCACGACATCCGGGATCTCTTCAGCGACGACATCCACCCAAACGACCTTGGGCGCTATTTCATCGCCATGGTGCACTACGCGGCGCTCACCGGCCAAAGCCCGGAGGGCTTACCGCGCGCGCTCAAGAACGAGTGGGGCGGGGACTATCAGGCTCCCTCTGAAGCACTCGCGGCCAAGATGCAGAAAGTGGCCTGGGACGTGGTGCGCAGCTATCCGCGATCCGGCGTGATGCCCTAAAGGTCAACACGCTGCCCGTTCCATAGGCATTTGGCGCGAACGAAAGTTGTTGCTGCCGCGGGCGCGACGCGGTCTCCCGTTGCGCGGCCCCGGCTAACGCGCGAGTAATGCGGACATCCCGGCAGCCGTCCGCAGGCCTTTCCCTTGAGCGCATCCGACTCCGATTCCGCCATCAAGATTCTCCTCATCGACGAGAATCCGATCCGGCGCGCCATCATCGAGTCCGGGCTCGCGGATGCAGGCTTCAAAGCCGTGACGGTGCTCTCGAACACCACGCGGCTGATCGATCACATCTACAATCTCGATCCCGATGTCGTTCTGATCGACCTCGAAAATCCGAGCCGCGACGTGCTCGAGCAGATGTTTCAGGTGTCGCGCGTGGTGCGCCGTCCGATCGCGATGTTCGTCGACCGCAGCGACAAGAGCGAGATTGAAGCCGCCATCGAGGCCGGCGTGTCGGCGTACATCGTCGACGGTCTCAAGAAGGAGCGGGTGAAGCCGATCCTCGATATGACGGTGTCGCGCTTTCACGCCTTCAATCGCCTGCGCGCCGAGCTCGATGAGGTTAAGAGCGCGCTGAAGGACCGGAAGATCGTAGAGAAGGCCAAGGGCATCCTCATGAAGAGCCGGGGTATCGACGAGGACAAGGCTTACGAGCTTTTGAGAAAGACGGCCATGTCGCAAGGCAAGCGCATTGCCGACGTGGCGCAGGCGCTCGTCAGCTCGGTGGATCTTCTCAAGGAGTAGAGGCAGGCATGACGGCGACGGCGAACGATCGGGGAGGGAGCAAGCTTCGCGAGGTGACCGCGGGGTTCATTCCGCTCGTGGACTGCGCGCCGCTGGTCATCGCCTCCGAGCTCGGCTTCGATCGCCAGCACGGCCTCTCTCTCGTGCTTCATCGCGAGGTGTCGTGGGCGAACATCCGCGACAAGCTCGAGATCGGCGCGTTCGATTGCGCGCACATGCTTGCGCCGATGCCGATCGCCGCGCAACTCGGGCTCGGCCGCGCGACGGAGCCCATCATCGCGCCGATGGCGCTCAGCCTAAACGGCAATGCGATCACCGTGTCCCTGCCGCTCTATTCGGCCATGCTGGAGCACGACGCGATCGCGACGCGCGCGGGGGGCATGGCGGCGGCGAAGGCAGTGGCTGCCGTCGTGCGGTCGCGACAGACGGCAGGGCTCGAGCCGCCGACCTTCGGCATGGTCTATCCGTTCTCCTGCCACAACTACGATCTGCGCTACTGGCTGGCGGCGGCCGGCGTCGATGCCGACAACGACGTCAATCTCGTGGTGGTGCCGCCTCCGTTGATCGCCGACACCTTGAAGGCGGGGCGCATCGACGGCTTCTGCGTGGGACAACCCTGGAACAGTGTCGCCGTGGAACAGGGCAATGGCGTGATCGTCGCAACAAAGAGCGAGCTTTGGGCGCGCAGCCCCGAGAAAGTGCTCGGCGTTCGCGAAGCCTGGGCCGAGCGAAACCGCGCGCTCGTCGCTGATCTCGTGCGCACCCTGGTCGCCGCCGGGCGCTGGCTCGATGAGCCTGCAAACAGAGGCGAGGCCGCGCGCATTCTTTCTCAGCCCCAGTATGTCGGCGTCGCGGCAGACATTCTGCTGCGGCCGCTCTCGGGAGAGCTCATCCGGGGCGGCGAGCAGAGACAGGATCGCGATCCGGATCTGGTGGTGTTCCATCGCGGGTTCGCCAACTTTCCTTGGCACTCGCATGCGGTGTGGCTGATGACCCAGATGATCCGCTGGGGGCAGATCCGCGAGCCGTTCGATCTCTCGGCGCTGGCCCAGCGCGTGTTCCGCACAGACCTCTATCGCGAGGCCGTCGCCGGATCGGACGTGCCCCTGCCGCCTTCTGACAGCAAGCGCGAGGGCGTGGCGGCGACCGAACCCGGCGCGTTCTTCGGCGGCGATACCTTCGATCCGGAAGCGGCGCTCGCCTATCTCAGCGCGCTCGACATCCGCAATTCCGGCGCCGATCTCGAAGCCTTCGCGTCCGTGAACTCGTAGGCGCCTCAGAGGCTCTCCCCCGGAGGCCCTTCTGCCAAACGCCTCAGCATTTTTTGCGTGCGCTGCACAAACTTCGCGCATGAACCGCGCTCGCACAGCTATCCAGACTTTCGCCATCTCTCGAATAACGCTCGCTGATTTGCGTTTTTCTGAGTTGGCACGATCCTTGATCTTATCTCTTTCGAGACGGGCGGCACGGGCTGCTCGAATTTCGACATCGCGGCTCAACGGCGAGCCGCACCACAGGGCAACGCTGCCTCGACGAGACGGGACCGATGTGCGGTCCGCGTGTCTTCGATGCAGCGTTTTTTGTTTCTGGCAGGCGCGACCCGTTCGGGGCGCCCAGGGCGGAGGATCGGATGACGGCTTCAAAACGTGGAGCAAAGTTGCAGCAGCCCGGCGTGACGCGCCGCTCGCTGCTCAAGGGAAGCGCGACGGCGGCCCTTCTGGCCGCTGCGAAATCTCTTGTGCCGGGTGGCGCCAGCGTCGCGTGGGCCGCAGGGCCTGAAACGACCAAGGCCGTGCTCGGCTACATCGCGCTCACCGATGCCGCGCCCCTAATCGTGGCCAAGGAGAAGGGGCTGTTCGCCAAGTACGGACTGCCGGACGTGGAGGTCGCCAAGCAAGCCTCGTGGGGCGCAACGCGCGACAATCTCGTGCTGGGCTCGGACGCCAACGGGATCGACGGCGCGCATATCCTGACGCCGATGCCGTATCTCATGTCGGTCGGCAAGGTCACGCAGAACAACGTCCCGGTTCCGATGCACATCCTGGCGCGCCTCAACTACGACTGCCAAGGCATCTCGGTGGCGAAGGAGTACGAGGGCCTCAAGATCGGTGCCGACGCCTCGGCGCTGAAGGAGGCTTTCGCGAGGAAGAAAGCCGAAGGCAAGGACGTGAAGGTCGCCATGACCTTCCCCGGCGGCACGCACGACCTGTGGCTGCGCTATTGGCTCGCGGCCGGCGGCATCGATCCCG
Organism: Hyphomicrobium zavarzinii ATCC 27496; assembly: GCF_000383415.1. Classification (GTDB taxonomy): domain Bacteria; phylum Pseudomonadota; class Alphaproteobacteria; order Rhizobiales; family Hyphomicrobiaceae; genus Hyphomicrobium_C; species Hyphomicrobium_C zavarzinii. The sequence continues at coordinate 387,287 of NZ_KB911257.1, forward strand.
ACAAGGACGTCTCCACGATCGTCGTTCCTCCTCCGCAGATGGTGGCGAACATGAAGGTGGGCAACATGGATGCCTTCTGCGTGGGCGAGCCGTGGAACGAGCAGCTCGTCAATCAAGGCATCGGCTTCACGGCCTGCACCACGGGGGAGATCTGGTCGCGACATCCCGAGAAAGCGCTCGGGATGCGCGCGGCCTGGGTCGACAAGAACCCCGCTGCTGCCCGCGCGCTGCTGATGGCGGTGATGGACGCGCAGCAATGGTGCGAGAAGCTGGAGAACAAGGCCGAGCTGGCCGCCATTCTCGGCAAGCGCCAGTGGTTCAACGTGCCGCCCGCCGACATCATCGGCCGCATCAAGGGCGACATCAACTACGGGCGTGGGCGCAAGGAAGCGGGCACCAATCTTTTGATGAAGTTCTGGGAGGACGGCGCGGTCTCCTATCCCTTCAAGAGCCATGACGCCTGGTTCGTCACCGAAGATATCCGGTGGGGCAAATTCGAGCCCGGCACCGACGTGAAGGCCCTCGTCGACAAGGTCAACCGCGAGGACATCTGGCGCGAAGCTGCAACGGCCCTCGGCGTCACGGCGCCGGCCAGCACCTCACGCGGCAAGGAGACCTTCTTCGACGGCAAGGTTTTCGATCCCGACAATCCCACGGCCTACCTCGCGTCCCTCGCGATTACCCGGCTCGCCGCCTGAGCCCGATCTCTCAACCGGAGTTTCAACGCGCATGAACGCTCTCCCTGCACGGCCCGTGCTGGTCGACACGTCCGCCGGACGTGCGATCGCCGCCGCTCCTCCCTCGGCTCCGGCTATCGCGGAGACGAAGATCTTACCGCTCAAGACACCGCGCGGGAGGAGATCTACGCAGCTGATGTCGATCGGAAGCGAGATCGCGTCGGCCACCATTCCGCCTCTCCTCGTGCTGGCGGTGCTGCTGCTCGTGTGGCAGCTCGCGACCTCCGGTCCCGACGCTGCGCTGCCCTCGCCCACTAAGATCTGGACGGAGTCCAACGATCTCATCGTCTCGCCGTTCTTCGTCAACGGATCACAGGACATCGGCCTCGGCTGGCGCGTGATCACGAGCCTCGAGCGCGTGTTCTATGGGTTCGGCCTCGCCGCGGCGGTGGGCGTGGTGATCGGTGCCGTCATCGGGCAAAGCGTCTGGGCGATGCGCGGGCTCGATCCGATCTTCCAGGTGCTGAGAACCGTGCCGCCGCTCGCGTGGCTGCCGATCTCGCTCGCCGCCTTCCGCGACAGCGGCCCCTCGGCCGTGTTCGTGATCTTCATCACGGCGGTGTGGCCGGTGATCATCAACACGGCCGTCGGCATCCGCAACATTCCCCAGGACTATCGCAACGTGGCGGACGTGCTGCGGCTGAACCCCCTCGAATACTTCTGGCGGATCATGATCCCCGCGGCCGCGCCCTACATCTTCACCGGGCTGCGCATCGGCATTGGCCTTTCCTGGCTCGCGATCGTTGCGGCGGAAATGCTCACGGGCGGCGTCGGCATCGGCTTCTTCATCTGGGACGCGTGGAACTCGTCGCGCCTCTCCGACATCGTCGTGGCGCTCATCTACATCGGCGTCGTCGGCTTCGTGCTCGACCGGCTGGTCGCGCTCGCGGGCCGCATCGCAACGCACGGCACCAGCGCCTGAGGAGACCGCATCATGATCGCACCAGCCAACAAGCCTTTCCTCCAACTGCAATCGATCTCCAAGACCTTCCGCCGCGGTGGCGCCGAGACGGAAGTTCTCCACGACATCAGCCTCGACATCGCCAATGGCGAATTCATCTCGATCATCGGACATTCGGGTTGCGGCAAGTCCACGCTGCTCAATCTCATCGCCGGGCTCACCACCGTCACGACCGGTGCCGTTCTGCTGGAGCAGCACGAGGTCAACGAGCCCGGCCCCGAGCGTGCGGTGGTGTTCCAGAACCACTCGCTGCTGCCCTGGCTCACGGTCTACGACAATGTGCGGATCGCGGTGGACAAGGTGTTCGCCAAGACCAAAAGCCGGGCGGAGCGCCACGCCTGGACGCTGCACAATCTCGATCTCGTGCAGATGGGCCACGCGAAGGACAAGCGGCCATCGGAGATCTCGGGCGGCATGAAGCAGCGCGTGGGCATCGCGCGGGCGCTCGCCATGGAGCCCAAAGTGCTGCTGATGGACGAGCCGTTCGGCGCGCTCGACGCGCTGACGCGCGCGCACCTGCAGGACTCCGTGATGCAGATCCACGGGCGCCTCGGCAACACCGCGATCATGATCACGCACGACGTGGACGAAGCCGTGCTGCTCTCGGACCGCATCGTGATGATGACCAACGGACCGTCGGCCCGTATCGGGGAGGTGCTGGACGTGAAGCTGCCGCGCCCGCGCAACCGGCTGGAGCTGGTGTCGGACCCGCACTACATCCACGCGCGCGAGGCCGTGCTCAAGTTCCTCTACGAGCGCCATCGCTATGTGGAGGCGGCTTGATATGGGCGAGCCACTCGTCATCGTCGGAAATGGCATGGCGGCCACGCGGCTCGTGGACGAGCTGACGACGATCGCGCCGGGCCGTTTTTCGATCGCCGTCGTCGGCGATGAGCCTTCGCTCTCATACAACCGCGTGCTGCTGTCGTCGCTGCTCGCGCGCGAGATCGACGAGGATGCGGTTGAGCTGAAGACTGCCAAGTGGTGGCGCAGCCGCGGCGTAACGCTCGTCTATGGCCGCCGCGCCGTTTCGATCGATAGGGGTGCGAAGCAGCTTCATCTGCAGGACGGACTGACGCTCGGCTATGGAAAGCTGGTGCTGGCCACCGGGTCCGAAGCTGTGCGGTTGCCGCTTCCCGGAGCCGATCTTCCCGGTGTCGTGACCTTCCGCGACAAGGCGGATGTCGCGCGCATGCTGTCGCTCGCCCGGCCGGGCGCCCGCGCCGTCGTCATCGGCGGCGGCCTTCTTGGCCTCGAAGCGGCTTACGGGCTGATGAAGGCGGGTGCGCACGTGTCCGTGGTGCATCTCATGGAGCGGCTGATGGAGCGGCAGCTCGACAGCCATGCCGCAGGGCTGCTCAAAGCGGCGCTCGAAGAGCGGAGCATCGACGTGGTGCTCAACGCCGAGAGCGACGTGATCGAAGGGCAGGGCCGGGTGACGGGGCTGCGGCTCAAGGATGGGCGCGTTCTTCCGGCCGATCTCGTCGTGATGGCCGTCGGCATTCGCCCCAACACCGGCCTCGCGCGCGAAGCCGGGCTCGCGGTCAAACGCGGCATCGTCGTCGCCGACGATCTGCAAACCAGCGACCCGAGCGTCTACGCCATCGGCGAATGCGCCGAGCATCGCGGCGTCTGCTACGGCCTGGTGGAGCCAGCCTACGAGCAGGCCCGCGTGCTCGCGCGCACGCTGGCGGGTGCGCAGTCCCACTACGCGGGCTCGCTGCTGTCCACCAATCTCAAGGTCTCGGGCGTGAACGTATTCTCGGCCGGCGATTTCCTCGGCGCGCCGGGATCGGAGCCCATCGTGCTCACGGATCCGGACCGCAAATGCTATCGCAAGCTCGTCTTGAGCGGCGGCCGGCTGACGGGTGCGGTGCTCGTCGGCGATACCGGCGATGCGCTCTGGTACCTGGACCTCATCCGCACGGGACGGCCGGTCGAGAAACTGCGGGCCGATCTCGTGTTCGGCCGCGCGTTCGCCGAGCCGCAGGCCCACGTCCAGGCCCGGGCCGCATGAGCGAGGGAAGCCCCATGACAGCGGACTTTTCCATAGAGCAGAAACGTTATCTCGAAGGCTTCGTGTCTGGCGTGCAGGCCGGACGCACCGCGCAAGGCCTTAAGCCGATCGGTGCGGATGGCGCGTCCGCAGCACCAGCGCCCATGGGGCCGGACGCCGCGCACATGAAGGCGCAGGATGCCACCAGGGCCAAGGGCAGGAAGCTCGTGGACCAGGAGACCTGGAAGCGGGAGGAGCATCCGTTCGATGCCTATCCGCGGCTCAAGGCGCAGGCCGAGGCGGGCGAGTATCCCAAGCCGCAGGACAATTTCCGCTGGCGCTACTATGGGCTCTTCTACGTGGCCCCCGCGCAGAACAGCTACATGTGCCGGTTGCGCATCCCGAACGGCATCCTCACGCACTGGCAACTGGCCGGGCTGGCCGACACGGCCGAGGCTAACGGCGGCGGCTACGCGCATGTGACGACGCGCGCCAATCTTCAAATTCGCGAGATCGAAGCCACCCATGCCGTCGACGTCGTCGAGGCGGTGCAGGATCTCGGCCTCACCTCGCGCGGCTCCGGTGCCGACAACATTCGCAACGTCACTGGCACGCCGACCGCCGGCATCGACCCGCACGAGCTGCTGGATACGCGACCCTTCGCGCGCGCGTGGCACTTCCACGTTCTGAACGACCGGTCTCTCACGGGCCTGCCGCGCAAGTTCAATGTCGCCTTCGACGGAGCGGGCTCCATAGCCGCCCTCGAAGAGACGAACGATATCGGCTTCCAGGCCGTCGAGGTGGCGGAGGGCGCGCCGGTTGCGGCCGGCGTTTACTTCCGGCTCGTGCTCGGCGGCATCACGGGACACAAGGACTTTGCACGCGATACGGGCGTCATTCTCGCGCCTCGCGACGCGACACGGGTTGCAGACGCTATCGTTCGCGTGTTCATCGACAGCGGCGATCGCACCAATCGCAACAAGGCGCGGCTCAAGTACGTGCTGGACGATTGGGGCTTCGACAAATTTCTCTTCGCGGTCGAAGCCAAGCTCGGCCACCCGCTGATCCGTATCGACGGACAACATGTCAAGCCGCGCCGTGCGCCGGACCGCTTGGCGCACATCGGCGTGCATCCCCAGAAGCAAGCGGGGTTCAACTGGATCGGCCTCGTGCTTCCCGTCGGCAAGCTCACGGCGGAGCAGATGCGGGGCGTCGCGTCGCTCGCCCGCGATCTCGGCGACGGCGATCTTCGCCTCACCGTCTGGCAGAACCTGCTCGTCTCCGGCGTTGCAGATGCCGACGTAACGGAGGCGCTCACGCGCATCGCGGCGATGGGGCTCTCCGCCGAGGCGGCTGCGGTTCGCGCGGGTCTCGTAGCCTGCACAGGCAGTACGGGCTGCAAGTTCGCCGCGGCCGACACCAAGGGCACGGCCGAGCTGATCGCGGCGCACGTTGAGCGGCATCTCACGCTCGATCTGCCGGTGAACATCCACTTGACCGGCTGCCATCACTCCTGCGCGCAGCACTACATCGGCGACATCGGGCTGATCGGCGCCAAGGTTCCGGTCAACGACGACGGCGACACGGTGGAGGGCTTCCACATCCTCGTCGGCGGAGGCTCCGGCGCGGATGCGAAGATCGCGCGCGAACTCTGGCGCGACGTCAAAAGCGAGGACTGCCCGGCGGCCGTCGCGCGCCTTCTCAGCGCCTATCTCGCGCACCGTGCCGATCGCAGCGAGACCTTCTTCACTTTTGCCAATCGCCACGACACCGACACGCTGAAGCGGCTCGCCGAGGAGCAGCAAGGATGACCATTCAATCTCCATCACCGGCGACCGCTCTCATTCCGGAGACGGCGCCGTTCTCGGCCGAGCAGCGCGCTTGGCTCAACGGATTTTTTGCGGGCGTGCTCTCGCTCGATCCCGGCGTGAAGCCGGCCACGCTGACCGATCTCGACGCGGCGAACGCGGTCATTCCGTCCGGCGACGGTGACGACGGATCCGCACCCTGGCACGACCCCGCGATGGAGATCGGCGAACGGATGCAGCTTTCCGAGGGCCGCCCGCTTCGCCGGCGCATGATGGCAGCGATGGCGCAGCAGGACTGCGGCCAGTGCGGATACAATTGCGAGGACTACGCGAACGCCATCAGCGAGCAGGCGGAGCCGCGGCTCAATCTCTGCGTTCCGGGCGGCAAAGCCACGGCGCGCATGCTGAAATCGCTCGTCGAGGAGATGGGAGGCGGCGTTCTCGATCCCGACGAGAAGGCGGCGAAAGACAGTGCCAAGCCGGACAAAACGAGCGACGTGCGGCCCGGCCGCTCGCGGGAGGCCCCTGTGCTCGCCCGCTTCGTCTCGCGCCAGAAGCTCAATGGAGCGGGATCGGAGAAGACGACGAACCACATCGAGATCGATCTTTCCGAATGCGGGCTCGACTACGAGCCGGGCGACAGCTTCGGCATCGTGCCCAACAACGATCCGAGGCTCGTGGATGCCATCCTGACCACCATCGGCGCGCCTGCGGATTTCCCGATCGGGGAGAAAACGCTGCGGGACGCGCTGATCGAGGACACGTCACTCTCGCCCGCGCCCGACTCGCTCTTCCAGCTCATCTCCTATCTCACGGGCGGGGAGCGGAAGCGCAAGGCACAGGCTCTCGCAAAAGGGCAGGATCCCGACGGGGATGCCGCGACCCTCGACGTTCTGGCCGCGCTCGAAAAATTTCCCGGGATTCATCCTGACCCCGAGGCGTTCTATGAGGTGCTGGAGCCCATGCAGCCGCGCCTCTACTCCATCTCCTCGTCGATCAAAGCCAATCCGGGACGGGTTTCGCTCACGGTGGATGCGGTGCGCTACACGATCGGCGAGCGGGAGCGGCTCGGCGCCGCGTCCACCTTTCTCGCCGATCGCATTGAGCCCGGCGCGACGCTGCGCGCCTACGTGCAGAAAGCGCACGGCTTCGCGCTGCCGAAGGATGACGCAACACCGATCATCATGGTGGGACCTGGCACGGGAGTGGCACCCTTCCGCTCCTTCCTGCAGGAGCGCCATGCCACGAAGGCGCAAGGGCCGGCGTGGCTGTTCTTCGGCCATCAGCGGCGAAGTGCGGATTTCTTCTACGAGGCGGAGCTCGGCGTTCTCCAAGAGGCCGGAACGCTGACCAAGCTCTCGCTCGCGTGGTCTCGCGACGGCGGCAAAAAAGTCTACGTGCAGGACCGGATGCGTGAAGAGGGCGCCGAGCTGTTCGCTTGGCTGGAGAAAGGCGCGCATTTCTACATCTGTGGGGACGCCAAGCGCATGGCGAAGGACGTGGAGGCCGCGCTCACGGACGCCGTGGCGCTTCACGGCAAGGTCTCGGCCGAAGACGCCGCCGCCTACATCTCTGCGCTGAAGAAGGTCGGCCGCTATCAGGCGGACGTGTATTGAGGGCCACCACGATGAATGCGCCTTCTTCCGCTCCTGCCATTCGAACCACGTGTCCCTATTGCGGCGTCGGGTGCGGCGTGCTCGCGAAGCCGGATGGTTTCGGCGGGGCTCAAGTGCAGGGCGATCCGGAGCATCCGGCGAACTTCGGGCGTCTGTGCTCCAAAGGCTCCGCCCTGGGAGAGACGCTGTCTCTCAATGGCCGCCTGCTCTCTCCGATGATGCGCGGCGGCTCAGACATGCTGGAACCCGCCTCGTGGGGTGCTGCGCTGGATAGCGTTGCGCGCGGCTTCCAGGAGACGATCGCGAAGCACGGCCCGGACTCGGTCGCGTTCTATGTTTCGGGCCAGCTGCTGACCGAGGATTACTACGTCGCCAACAAACTGATGAAGGGCTTCATCGGCTCGGCCAATATCGACACTAACTCCCGCTTGTGCATGGCGTCGTCGGTTGCGGGGCACCGGCGCGCATTCGGCAGCGACACCGTGCCCGGCTGCTACGAGGATCTTGACGACGCTGATCTCCTGGTGCTCACCGGCTCCAACGCGGCCTGGTGTCATCCGGTTCTCTATCAGAGGATGCTCAAGAACAAGCGCGAGCGAGGCGCGCGCATCGTCGTCATCGATCCGAGGGCGACCTCGACCTCGGACGAAGCTGACCTGATGATCCAGATCGCGCCGGGCATGGACGCTGTGCTGTTCTCGGGCCTTCTCGTGCATCTCGCCGAGCACGGACAGCTCGATACGGCTTTCATACACGGCCACACCTCGGGATTTGCCGACGCGCTGGCACGCGCGCGCCACCTCGCGCCGAGCGTGGAGGCGGTCGCGGAGCGGTGCCAGGTGGCGCCCGCGTGCGTCGAGACGTTCTACGCCTGGTTCTCCGCAACGGAGAAGGCCGTTACTCTGTACTCGCAAGGCGTGAACCAATCGGCGCAGGGAACCGACAAGGTCAACGCCATCATCAACTGCCATCTGGCGACGGGCCGCATCGGCAAAGCGGGGATGGGTCCGTTCTCGCTCACCGGGCAGCCGAACGCCATGGGGGGGCGCGAGGTGGGGGGGCTCGCGAACCAGCTCGCGGCGCACATGGACTTCTCTCCGGAGAACGTCGACCGGGTACGCCGCTTCTGGAACGCACCCCATGTTGCCGAGCGGGCCGGCCTCAAGGCCGTGGACCTGTTCGAGGCCGTTGCGGAGCGGCGTATCAAGGCGCTTTGGGTGATGGCGACCAATCCCGCGGTGAGCCTGCCACGTGCGGACGCCGTCCGCACCGTTTTGCGGCAGCTCGACCTGCTCGTGGTGTCGGACATCGTCGCCAACACCGACACCATAACCGCCGGGGCGCATGTGGTGCTGCCCGCCTCCGGATGGGGCGAGAAAGACGGCACGGTGACGAACTCGGAGCGGCGCATCTCGCGGCAGCGCGCGTTTCTGCCGCCGCCCGGGGATGCCAAGCCCGATTGGTGGATCATCTCGCAGGTGGCGACGCGGATGGGTTTCGGGAGCGCATTTTCCTATGCGTCCGCCGCCGAGATCTTCGCCGAGCATTGCGCGCTCTCCGCATTCGAGGCCAACGGCACGCGCGGCTTCGATGCCTCGGGCCTCTCCGCGCTTTCGGGGCTGGCTTACGAGGAGCTGGTCCCTACGCAATGGCCGGTCGACAAAGCTTCCCCGACTGGACGCAAGCGGGTGTTCGACGATGGCCGTTTCCATACCGTAGACCAGCGCGCGCGCTTCGTCGCGGTCGAGAACCCCGCGCTCTCCATCTCAAACGAGCGCTATCTCCCGCTGCTCCTCAATACCGGCCGCGTGCGCGACCACTGGCATACGATGACCCGAACCGGAAAATCGCCGCGTCTCGGTGCGCACATCGACGAGCCGCAGGTGTCGGTTCATCCTGACGATGCGCGGAGCTTCGGCGTCGCGGACGGCGAGCTGGCCCGCGTCCTCACGCTCCATGGCAGCGCCGTGCTGCGCGTCTCCGTAACGCCTGCACAGCGGCGCGGAGAAATTTTTGCTCCCATTCATTGGAACGGGGCCACGGCCTCCGATGCGCGAGTGGGGGCACTTGTCCAACCTGCTTGCGATCCGATCTCGGGACAACCCGAGCTCAAGGCTACGCAGGCGACACTCGCGCCAGCGCTCTATGCGGCCTACGGCTTTCTCCTCGCGCGTGGCGCGGTTGCGATCCCGGACGGCGTCTGGTGGGCGCGCTCGACCGTGGAGGGCGGCGTGGGATACCGGATCGCCGCGCCTGCGATCGGCGGCCATTGGTCCGGCATCGCGAAACGCCTCATCGGAGAGAGCGTTTGCCGTGCTCAACTGCTGGACGACGGCCAGGGCTGCTATCGCGCTGCCATCGTCCAAGACGGCCGGCTTATGTCGTGCCTGTTTCTTGCGACGACGCCTCATGCGCTTCCGAGCTGGGAATGGCTGAAGCAGCAGCTTGCCGCGCCGGCGCTCTCCGATGCCGCGCGCCGCGCGTTGCTGGCAGGCCGTGCGGCTGACGCAGGCGCCGATCACGGGCCAATCGTCTGCGCCTGCTTCGGCGTGGGCCGCGCTCAGATCTGCAAAGTGATTGCCAGTGGACGGGGCTGCTCTGCGGAGGATGTCGGGGCGGAACTCAAAGCCGGAACGAACTGCGGGTCGTGCCTGCCTGAGGTGCGCCGCCTTGTGGCCGAGACCGCCAAATCCGCACCCCCCGTTACGGCGTGAGACCTTCTGCCGCTAATGTTTCGCATCCTGCTTCCGGGCGAGTGGACCGATGGCATCCGTGCGCGCGATCAGCGCCGCGCGTAGATAGCAGAGGATACGCTTCATGATTTTTTCCAGCACTCTCGTCGCGCCGCCTCACTCTCGCTCGATGTGTCCAGGCTCTGCCGAGAGGAGCGTTTCGTCAATCGCGGCAGGGGCTGCAAGCGATTGGTTCTGGCGCTCGCGTGGCCAGGTTCCCCCGACGGCCTCCTGATTGCCTCTCAACTATGCAACTGGCAAAAAAGAGAGCACGCCGCACCGCGCGATCCGCCGAAAGGCCCGCTGTTTGCGGCATCTTTCGTTTGGCACGGCCTATGCAGCTTCTATCCGCATAATGCCTCTAGGGTTCCGGTTGCCGCGCGTGCGGGGCAACGCTGGTCCGAGAGAGGCGCTCTCGCCCAGGCCGCGCCCGGGCGAAGCCACGGCGGGATAAAAGCCCGGGAGACCTACACCGCAAGGAGCTTTGGCTCTCGAACGGAAGGCCTCCTCGTGTGCGTCTTGCGCTCCCGTTCGCCTCAGCCCCTTGCGATCGACAGTTGGTGTCAGCACAGGGGTGAACCTCATGAACCGAACCGTCTCCAGACTTCTCACCGGCGCCGCCGCGGCGGCCGCGATGCTCGCTCTCGCGCTCCCTTCCGCTCAAGGCGCCGAGAAGAAGGACTTCAAGGTCGCCTGGTCGATCTACGTCGGTTGGATGCCATGGGGTTATGCGGCCGACAGCGGCATCGTGAAGAAGTGGGCGGACAAGTACGGCATCACCATCGAGGTGAAGCAGTTCAACGACTACGTCGAATCCATCAATCAATACACGGCCGGCGCGTTCGATGCCGTGACGCTCACCAACATGGATGGCCTTTCCATTCCGGCCGCCGGCGGCGTCGACACCACGGCGGTGATCGTCGGCGACTTCTCGAACGGAAATGACGCCGTCATCCTCAAGGGCAAGGACAAGCTTGCCGACATCAAAGGCCAGACCGTCAACCTCGTCGAGTTCTCAGTCTCGCACTATCTGCTCGCCCGCGCCCTCGAAAGCGTGAAGCTTGCGGAGAAGGACGTGAAGGTCGTCAACACCTCCGATGCCGACATGGCCTCCGCCTACAAAACCCCGGACGTGACCGCCGTCGTCACCTGGAAGCCGATCGTCTCGACGATTCTCGAATCTCCCGATGCGAGAAAGGTGTTCGACAGCTCACAGATCCCGGGCGAGATCATCGACCTCATGGTCGCCAATACCACCGTGCTCAAGGACAATCCTTCGTTCGGCAAGGCGCTCGTCGGCATCTGGTACGACACGATGAAGGCCCTCGCCTCCGATGCCGCCGCCAAAGAGCACATGGCGAAAGCCTCGGGCACGGACGTCGCGGGCTTCGACGAGATGCTAGGCACGACGAAGATGTTCTACGAGCCCAAGGATGCTCTCGCGTTCGTCAACGGCGCGGAGCTCAAGACCACCACCGAGCGTGTCTCGACGTTCCTCTTCGACAAGGCGCTTCTCGGCAAGGATGCCAAGTCGGCCGGAGCCATCGGCGTCGAGTTTCCCGACAAGAGCGTGTTCGGCGACAAGGCGAACGTGAAGCTGCGCTACGACGCGACCTTCATGCAGGCCGCCGCGGACGGAAAGCTCTGATCGAACGGCTCGATCCCTTTCAGACACCGGGAGGCCGCGAGACAGCCGATGCGCCTGTTGAACATCAAGCCTGATCGCACGTGGAGCTTCGCGCTCGCGGCCTTGCCGTTCGCCGCCCTGATCGGGGCCTATCTGATCGGGTCGGGGATGCGGCTCGCCGAAAATCCGAACGACAAGCTGCTTCCGAGCTTCAACGCCATGCTGGATGCCTTCCGGCACATGGCGCTGACGCCGGACCCCAGGAGCGGCAACTATCTGATGTGGAGCGATACGCTTTCGAGCCTGTCGCTTCTCCTCACGGCCCTCGCCATCTCCACGTTCATCGCGCTCGTGTTCGGCATTCTGATCGGACTTCTGCCGATCGCCGGTACCACGTTCGGGCCGGTGGTGGCGGTGGCCTCCATGGTGCCGCCGCTGGCTCTGCTGCCGATCCTGTTCATCGTGCTGGGCCTGGGCGACGGGGCCAAGATCGCGCTGATCGTCATCGGCACAACGCTGAAGCTCATCCGCGACATGGCGTTGCGGGTGAAGGACATTCCGTCCGAGCTTCTGATCAAGGCGCAGACGCTCGGGGCCTCTACGTGGCAGATCGCGCTCCGCGTCGTGCTACCCCAGATGCTTCCGCGCCTGATCGACAGCGTGCGGCTCGAGATCGGGCCGGCTTGGCTGTTTCTGATCGCAGCGGAGGCGATCGCGGCCGACTCCGGCCTCGGCTATCGCATCTTCCTCGTCAGGCGCTACTTGGCGATGGACGTGATCATTCCCTACGTCATCTGGATCACGCTACTCGCCTTCCTGATGGATCTCGGGCTCCGCCTCCTCCAGCGCAAGGCGTTCCCCTGGTTTGCGGGAGCGCGCACCGCATGACCGGGATCGTCTTCGACAAGGTCTGGAAGGAGTACGGCGATCATGTCGTGCTCGAGCGGATCGACATCACCATTGCACCGCGCTCGTTCGTGGCGCTGGTCGGCCCGTCGGGATGCGGAAAGACGACGTTTCTCAGGATGCTGCTCGGCGAGGAGGCGCCCACGCGCGGGCAGATCCTCGTAGGGGGCGCCCCCCTCAAGGTGGAGCCGGGCGCGGATCGCGGCGTGGTGTTCCAGCGCTACTCGGTGTTTCCCCATCTCACCGTGCTGCAGAACGTGATGATCGGCCGCGAGTTCGAGCACTCGCGCTTTCTCGGCAAGCTGTTGGGGGCGAAGCGGCGTGCGGCGGAGACCGAAGCGCGTACCCTGCTCGACGCGGTGGGCCTCGCCGGTCATGAAACGAAATACCCGGCCGCTCTTTCCGGCGGCATGCAACAACGGCTCGCCCTTGCGCAGGCCCTCAACCGCAAGCCGAAGATCCTTCTTCTCGACGAGCCGTTCGGCGCGCTCGATCCTGGCATTCGCGCGGACATCCATGTGCTCATCCGCAAGATCTGGAACGAGAACGATCTCACCGTCGTGATGGTGACGCACGATCTCAGCGAGGCCTTCCGGCTCGGAACCCGCGTCATCGCGTTCGAGCGTCCCCGCAATCGCCCGGAGGAGCTCGAGCGCTACGGCGCGACGCTCGGCGACGATCTCGCGGCGCAGACGCAAGCCGGCGCGTCGATCACACGCGATTTCGAGGTCTGGCCCAAGAAGATCGCGAGCCCCCTCGGCGAGTCCGACGCGGGCACACAACTCGACCTCAAGCTCGCGACCAGCAACGACAACCCCGCGGCCAGCTAGGCCGCGCCACGACAACCGGCGGGGACGACCCCGCGCGGCTTCCTTCTCATCCCGGGACGGCCCGGACCAGCATAGCGGGCTGGCAGCCCGCAGAGAGGAGCAGCGGCGTGAGCGAACTCATCTACAGCGATGTGCTTCCGGGCGGGAAGCATTGGTCCATGGTCCTGCGGCGCACTCTTCGCCTGCGTCTCACGGACGTGGAGGGCGGGGCGAACTGCGGGATGCTGTTCTACAATCCGGCCAACCTGCTCGAGCGCTACAACGCGCCCGATACGCTCAAGTGCCAGCACACGTTCAAGCTCACGTCCGGCCACTGCCTCTACTCCGATATGGGGCGCATCTTCTGCTCCATCGTTGCGGATACGCACGGCTGGCACGACACCGTGTGCGGCAACAGCACGAAGGCGCACGTGATCGGGAAGTGGGGTGAAACGAGCTACCAGGCGCAGCGCAACGACTGGCAGCAGAACGGACGCGACAGCTTCCTCGTCGAAGCAGCGAAATACGGCATGGGGCGTCGCGATCTCGCCGCCAACATAAATTGGTTCAGCAAGGTCTCGACCGATGCGAGCGGGGCGTTGTCGTTCGACACACGCGCGGCAAAAGCCGGGGCGGACATCGAGCTGCGCTTCGAGATGGACACGCTCGTTCTGTTCCATACCTGCCCGCATCCGCTCGATCCCAGTGCCACTTGTCCGAGGAAACCTGTCCGCTTCGAAATCCTGGAGGGGCCAGAGGCACGGGCCGACGACGCGTGCCGCACCTCGGCGCCCGAGAACGGCCGCGGTTTCGAGAACAACCGGCTGTTCCATGCCGGATGCGGCTGCGGGTGAGGAGGCGCATCATGATCAAGGACAGCTCTCTCTCCTCAGGCACCGCGGCCTATCGGGAGACGGTTCCGGCAGGCGGCTACTGGATGCATGTCGTCAGGCGTGGCGAGACGCTCCGCATCGTCGACCTCGAAGGCAACCAAGCCGCGGACACGCTCTTCTTCAACGCCGACGATCCGCACGAGCGCTATTCGGCCTGCGACACCATCCGCGAGCAGGGAAACGTCTACCTTGGCGCGGGATCCGTGCTGCTGTCCGATCTGTGCCGTCCTATGCTCACGATCACGGCAGACACGGTGGGACGCCACGACACGCTCGGCGGGGCGTGCGCCACCGAGAGCAACACGGTGCGCTACGCGCTCGAAAAGAAGAGCATGCACGCCTGCCGCGACAGCTATCTCCTGGCTGTCGTCGAGAACGAGCACTACGGGCTCACCAAGCGCGACATCGCCCATAACATCAACTTTTTCATGAACGTGCCGGTGACGCCCGACGGCGGCCTCACGTTTGCCGACGGCGTCTCAGGGCCGGGCAAATACGTGGAGATGCGCGCAGAGATGAACGTGATCGTCCTCATCTCCAACTGCCCGCAGCTCAACAACCCCTGCAATGCCTACAACCCCACACCCATCGCGGTGCTGATCTGGCCGGAGGGCGCGTGACGTGTTCAAGAAAGTCCTGATTGCAAATCGCGGCGCCATCGCCTGCCGGATCATTCGCACGCTCGACCGCATGGGCGTCGGCAGCGTCGCCGTCTATTCGGACGCGGACCGTCATTCCATGCATGTGGCACAGGCTGGCGAAGCCGTGGCGATAGGTCCGGCGGCGGCGGCGCAAAGCTACCTCAAGACCGAGGCCATCCTTGAAGCTGCAAGAGCTACCGGCGCGGAAGCCATTCACCCCGGCTACGGGTTCCTGTCCGAGAACCCGGACTTCGCGGATGCCTGCGCGGCAGCGGGAATCACCTTCATCGGGCCGAAACCGGATCAGATGCGGGCTTTCGGCCTCAAGCACCGCGCTCGCGAGCTGGCGCTCGCGGCGGGCGTTCCGCTTGCGCCGGGATCCGGGCTGATCGCCAACCTCGACAACGCGAAGGCCGAGGCTCAGCGCATCGGCTATCCGGTGATGCTGAAGAGCACGGCGGGGGGCGGCGGCATCGGGCTTCAGCTTGTCTCCTCCGCGGCGGAGCTGGCCCCGCTCTACGAGAGGGTCGAGCGGCTCGCCCGCAACAACTTCAAGGACCCGGGTCTGTTCCTCGAGAAGTACGTCTCGCGGGGGCGGCATATCGAAGTGCAGATTTTCGGCGACGGACGCGGACGCGTGATCGCGCTCGGAGAGCGGGATTGCTCCGCGCAGCGGCGCAACCAGAAAGTCATTGAGGAGACCCCCGCGCCGGGGCTCTCAGACACAACGCGCGCCGCCCTGTGGGAGACAGCCCGGCAGCTCGGGCAATCGGTGTCCTACGAGAGCGCCGGGACGGTGGAATTCCTTTACGACAGCGATACGGACGCGTTCTACTTCCTCGAAGTCAATACGCGCCTGCAGGTGGAGCACGGCGTCACCGAGGAGGTGCATGGCGTCGATCTCGTGGAGTGGATGGTCCGCCAGGCGGCCGGCGAGACGCTGCCGCTCGATCAGGAGCGCATCGCGCCCAAAGGGGCGTCGATCCAAGTGCGGCTCTATGCGGAAGATCCAGGGCGCGATTTCCGTCCGAGCTCAGGGCAGCTTTCGCATGTGAGCTGGCCGGACGACGCGCGGGTCGAGACATGGGTGGAGAGCGGTGCGGAGGTCTCTCCGTTCTATGATCCGATGCTCGCGAAGATCATCGTGAAGGCCGACACGCGGGCCGCTGCTCTCTCCCGGCTCCAGGACGCGCTTGCGGCCACCACGATCGGCGGACTCGAGACCAATCTCGACTATCTGCGGCAGCTCGCGGTGTCGGACGTGCTGGCGAACGGGCAAATGCTGACGCGCACGCTCGCGACCTTCGATTACGAAGCTGCGACGATCGAGGTGCTGGTGCCCGGCACCCAGACCACGATCCAGGACTGGCCAGGGCGTATAGGCTATTGGGCCGTCGGCGTGCCGCCGTCCGGGCCGATGGACCACCTGTCGTTTCGTCTCGCGAACCGGCTCGTGGGCAACGCGGAAGGAACGCCCGCCCTAGAGCTCACGCTTTCCGGGCCGACGCTTCAGTTCAATTGCGACAGTGTCATCTGCCTTACGGGCGCGGATATGAGCGCCAAGATCGGCGGGCGCGCCGTACCGTTCTGGGAGCCTGTGGCCGTTTCGAAGGGAGACGTGCTGACGCTCGGCAGCGTCACCGGCGCCGGGGCGCGCGCCTATCTCGCCGTGCGCGGCGGCTTCGATGTGCCCTCCTATCTCGGAAGCCGGGCGACGTTCACGCTCGGAAAGTTCGGCGGGCACGGCGGACGGGCGCTGCTGACCGGAGACGTGGTGCACATCGCACGGCACGGAGCGAACGGCGGCGTTGCCGCGCCGCTCGCGACCGAACTCCGTCCCTCCCTCGCGCGCTGCTGGGAGATCGGTGTTCTCTACGGCCCCCACGGCGCGCCGGACTTCTTCACTGAGGACGACATCGCCACGTTTTTCGCCGCGTCCTGGGAGGTGCACTACAATTCCAACCGCACTGGCGTGCGTCTCATCGGTCCCAAACCCGCCTGGGCGCGCTCGGACGGCGGCGAGGCGGGTCTGCATCCGAGCAACATCCACGACAACGCCTATGCCATCGGCGCGGTCGATTTCACCGGAGACATGCCGGTGATCCTGGGGCCGGACGGGCCTTCCCTCGGCGGCTTCGTTTGTCCGGCCACCATCGTCCAAGCCGAGCTGTGGAAGCTCGGCCAGCTTCGTCCGGGCGACAAAGTGGTCTTCAAGCGCCTCACGCCATCGGAGGCGTGCGCGCTCGAAATCAGGCAGGACAGTGAGATCGCCACATTGGCCGTCGCGGCCAGCCCAGCGGCCGTCGATCCGGATCTCGTCGGCGCGGACGGCTGCATCGTCGGCGAGCATCCGGAAGAGGGCGCGCTGCCGCGTGTGGTCTACCGGCGCGCGGGCGACAAATACCTGCTCGTCGAGTACGGGCCGATCGTTCTCGATTTTGAGCTGCGCTTCCGCGCGCATGTGCTGATGAGCAAGCTCGAAGCCCTGGCAGTCCCCGGCATCATCGACCTCACGCCCGGCATCCGCTCGCTTCAGATCCACTACGACAGCCGGACGCTGCCGCTCAAAACGCTGCTCACGGAGCTGGCTGCCATCGAGGAGGCGATGGGCGACATCGGCGATATCGAGGTGCCGAGCCGCATCGTGCACATGCCGCTTTCCTGGGATGACGCGGCGACGCAGCTCGCGGTCTCCAAATACATGCAGTCCGTCCGCGCGGATGCGCCGTGGTGCCCGTCGAACATCGAGTTCATCCGCCGCATCAACGGGCTCGAGAGCGTGGAGGACGTCAAGCGTATCGCCTATGGCGCGAGCTATCTCGTGCTGGGCCTCGGTGACGTCTACCTCGGCGCACCGGTGGCGACGCCGATAGATCCGCGCCATCGCCTTGTGACGACGAAGTACAACCCGGCACGCACCTGGACTCCCGAGAACGCCGTCGGCATCGGAGGAGCCTACCTCTGCATCTACGGTATGGAAGGGCCGGGCGGCTATCAGTTCATCGGGCGCACCAGCCAGGTGTGGAACACACACCGGGTGACGGCGGAGTTCGAAGCGGACAAACCCTGGCTGCTGCGGTTCTTCGATCAGATCCGCTTCTATCCCATGGGCGCGGACGAGTTGCTCTCGTTCCGCGACGGCTTCCTGCAAGGCAAAGCGGGTCTCAAGATCGAGCCCACGACATTCAAGCTTTCGGACTATCGCCGTTTCCTTGCCGACAACGGGGACGACATCGCCCGTTTCAAGCAGAGCCAGCAGGCGGCCTTCGAAGCGGAGCGATCGCGGTGGCAGGCGAGCGATCAATCTGGCGCGGCCGTCAGCGATGCCGGCTCCGATACCAGCGCAGAAGACGACCTGCCAGCGGGCTCGCTCGCGGTGGCGAGCCCGGTCCCCGGCGCGGTGTGGAAGATCGAGGTGAGCAAGGGAGCGCGCGTCAAAGAGGGCGACGTTCTCGTCGTGGTCGAGTCGATGAAAATGGAAATGTCAGTGCACGCGCCCGCAGACGGAACCGTGAGCGAGATCCGCTGCGCAGAGGGCCGGCCGGTCGCTCTCGGGCAGACATTGATCGTTCTTGCCGAAGATGCTTCGGAGGCTGCGCAATGACCTCGGCGCTTTCCTCGCTTTCGCTCGACCTCGCAACCTTGAAGGCATCCTATGACGCAGGCGCTTTTACTCCTCGCGACGTGGTCGATGAAGTCTACCGGCGCATCGGTGCGGCGGGCGAGCGGCCCACCTGGATCTCGCTCGTTCCGCGTGAGGCGGCGCTTGCCCGCGCGGAGGACGCCGCGAAGGGTCCGCTCTCCGGCATTCCCTTCGCGGTCAAGGACAACATCGACGTGGCGGGATTGCCGACCACATGCGCGTGTCCGGATTTCGCCTATGTTCCCGCGCGATCGGCGACAGTGGTCGAGCGGCTCGAAGCAGCCGGCGCGATCGTGATCGGCAAGACAAACCTCGATCAGTTCGCAACGGGGCTGGTCGGCACGCGCTCGCCTTACGGCATTCCCACAAGCGTCTTCGATCCGGACTACATCTCCGGCGGATCGAGCTCCGGCTCGGCCGTCGCCGTCGCGGGCGGTCTCGTCTCTTTCGCACTTGGAACCGACACGGCAGGCTCGGGGCGCGTGCCCGCTGCCTTCAACAACATCGTGGGATTGAAGCCCACCAAGGGCCTGCTCTCGGCGCGAGGGGTGGTGCCGGCTTGCCGGACCCAGGATACCGTCTCGATATTCGCCCTCACCGTGGCGGATGCGGCTGCGGTGACGGCCGCTGCTGTCGCCTATGACAACGACGACGCCTATTCGCGGCGCGCTCCGCGTCCGTTCGCACTCGAAGCCCATGCGGGATCTTTGCGCGCGGGCATTCCGAAGAGCGGTCTCGAATTCTTCGGAGACAGCGAAGCCGCGCGGCTCTACCGGGCGAGCGTGGATCGTCTCGCCGAGATGGGTGCCGAGATCGTCGAGATCGATTTCACGCCGTTTCAGAAGGCCGCGCGCCTGCTCTACGCGGGTCCCTGGGTGGCGGAACGGCTCGCGGCGATCCGGGCTTTTGCCGATGGCAATCCCGGCGCGCTCGATCCGATCGTCGGCGGCATTATTCGAAACAGCGCGTCTCTCACGGCCGCCGACGCCTTCGCCGGGTTCTATGAGCTCGCCGCGCTCGTTCGTGAGGCGGAGGCGCAATGGCGCGCGATGGATGTGCTTCTGCTGCCGACAACGGGGACGACGTACAAGATCGGGGACGTGCTGGCCGATCCCCTTCGTCTCAATTCCAACCTCGGGCTCTACACGAATTTCGTGAACCTCATGGATCTCTCCGCGCTTGCCATTCCGGCTGGCTTCCGCTCGAACGGCTTGCCATTCGGCGTGACGCTGATCGGGCGCGCGTTCGAGGATGGGCGTCTTGCCGCCATCGGCGACGGCTTACACCGCAAGCTGGACAATCTCCGGCTGGGTGCAACCGCCGCGACGCTGAATGAGACGCCTGCGGTCGCGGCTGCGCCACCTACCGGCCGCGTCTCCGTTGCCGTGGTCGGCGCGCATCTTTCGGGCCAGCCGCTCAACGTTCAGCTTCATGAACGCTCGGCCCGCCTGGTTCGGACTACACGGACCGCTGCGGGATACAGCTTCTATGCATTGGCCGGAACGAAACCGGCTAAGCCCGGGCTCGTACGCGACAACCGGGGCGCGGGCCACATCGAGGTCGAGATCTGGGACATGGACGAGGCGGCGTTCGGCTCGTTCGTCGCGCTCATTCCGCCGCCGCTCGGCATCGGCACGCTCGCACTGGCGGACGGAAGCCTGGTGAAGGGGTTCCTTTGCGAGCATCACGCCGTCGGCGACGCTACCGACATCACCGCCTATGGCGGGTGGCGCGCGTGGCTCGCACAGCGGGCGTAGCGCCTCTGCAACAGGCCGCGCCGTCTTTTCGAAAGGCGGGGCGTGCGCCAAGGTCTCGCCTGAATGTCTGCGTTGGGTGAGGCGGGGGCCGGTCTTCGCGCGAAACAACAGCCACTCGGGTGGGAGTCTCTGTTCGCGGGGTCAGAAGACTGGAAGCATAAAGCCGGACGGGCCTCGTCTCGTCCGCGCGGGCGCAGCCCGGCCCCCTTGCCTCACGCGTGACGCTGACGCACATGCATACCGGCGAGCGACGCCAGCCATATGACGAAGCCGCCGAGCGCGAGTGCCACGCCGACCCATCCCGTGGACGTCCATCCATAGCCCGCCGCGATGGCGAGGCCGCCCAGCCAGGGGCCCAACGCGTTCGCGGCATTGAAGGCCGAATGGTTGAGCGCCGCAGCCAGCGTTTGCGCATCCTCCGCCACGTCCATGAGGCGCGTCTGCAGCACCGTTCCGAGGCCACCGCCGCACCCGACAAGAAAGACCGCCACCATCGCCGTTCCCACATGGCCGAGCGCGAAAGGATAGAGCGCGAGGGCTCCCGCGCTCCACAGCAGCGTGCCGCCTATGGTTGGCATCACTGCCCGGTCAGCGAAACGCGCGCACACGAGCGTACCCGCGGTCATGCCGACGCCGAAGACGCTAAGCACGACCGGCACGGTGGAAGGTGCCGCGTGCGTCACCTCCATCAGCGTCGATGCGAGATAGGTATACACCGCGAACAGGCCGCCGAAGCCGATGGCGCCAATGCCGAGCGTCAGCCAGACCTGAAGCCGCCAGAGCGCGCCAAGCTCGCGCAGGGGGCTCGCGCCCGGCTGCGGCCTGCTCAGCGGTGCAAATGCGTAGAGCAGCCAGGCGGTAAGAAGTGCGAGGACCGCTACGACGGCGAACCCCCAGCGCCAGCCCATGACCTGCCCCACGCCATTCGCCAGGGGAACGCCGACGATGGTCGCGACCGTCAAGCCCAGCATCATGCGCGCGACGGCCTGCGCCCGCCGGTTCACGGGGACGAGCGAGGCCGCCATGAGCGAGGCGACGCCGAAATAGGCGCCGTGCGGGAGGCCGCTCAGAAAGCGGAAGGCCAGCATCGTGCGGTAGTCCGGGGCGAGCGCGCTCAGAGCGTTGGCGACCGCGAACACCAGCATCAAGCCGATCAAGAGCGCGCGCCGCTCGAACTTCGCGGCGAGCACCGCGATGACCGGCGCGCCCACGACGACACCGAGCGCATAGACGCTGATGACATGACCGGCGGTCGGCTCGTCAATGCCGAGGCTCGGAGCAAAATAGGGCACGAGGCTCATGGCCGCGAACTCGGTGGTGCCGATCGCGAAGCCGCCCATGGCCAAGGCGAACAGAACGAGCGCCGCGTGGACCGGGGGCGCATCGGGAGAGACGCTTCCGGTGGGCGGGGCTGCGGCGCCGATGCCCATCCCGCGATCGGCATCCTGAAACGCTCGCCGAAACCATGCCGTCATTGCTCGATCCCTGAGACTGTGCTCGTCTGCGCTGACCGGTGCGGCGGCCATCCATGTTGCGATGCAACGTATTGGCGATGGCAAATGTTTCAATCGCACTCTGGGAAGGCGAGCTATGCGCCACGCGCGCGCCAATGCGGCGCAGGGGCTTCACATCGCTCGGAGATTGCTCAGACGTAAGCGTTTGCGCGTCGGCGTCTTGGGTTCGACGTGCGGAGTTCTGGGGAGCCCGCAGTCTCGCTTGCTTTTGCAGAGGCGAAGTGCACTGCTAGCCGTTCAATTGCTGGCAACGTTCGGGACCGCGCATGAGCTGGAAGACCGCGTATCGCTCCTTCTACTATCAAGGTGCGCCGGAGCCCGCCGATCCCGATCTCGACAAAGCCCACACCGCGCTGCTCGTGATCGACGTGCAGAACGTGTATCTCGCGCGTCCTGAGCGCGCCTCGCTCTCCGCCGAGGAGCAGGCCCGCTACGACGCGTGGACGCCGTTTCACGACCGGATGAACGGCATCGTGCTGCCGCGCACGCGCGACCTGCTTCAATCCTTCCGCGCGGCCGGCATCGAATGCCTGTTCGCGCGGATCGCGTGCCACACCAAGGACGGCCGTGACCGCTCGCTGTCGCAGAAGATGCCGGGCTGGAACAATCTGCTGCTGCCCAAGGACGAGGAGCCGTCGCAGATCCCGAAGAGCCTCGCGCCGGCTGGTGACGAGATCGTCGTCACCAAGACCACCGACAGCGCGCTCACCGGCACCAATCTCCGGCTGATCCTCACGAACCTCGGCATCAAGACCGTGGTGTGCTGCGGGATCTTCACCGACCAGTGCGTCTCCTCGACCGTGCGCAGCCTCGCGGACGAGAGCTTCAACGTCGTCGTGGTGGAAGACTGCTGCGCGGCGGGAACCGACGAGCTCCATCACAAGGAGCTCGAGATCATGAACATGATCTACTGCCACGTGATGTCGTCAGCCGAGCTCAAGGCGCTGATGGGGTTGGGGTGAGCGCGGGCGGTTTCGCAGTAGAGCGAAGCTACGAAGACCGACAACCGACCGTCAGGTGAAAGTAAGTCGGCTTGCGCGGGAAATGCTGAAGCTCTGCGAAGTGGGGTGAATGGCGGCTGTTGACCCGGAGCGGACATCTGCACGCGCGAGACTGCTGATGATCGAATGGGCAACCGTGCCGTCTTGCAACATATCGCGCTGATGCTGCGCGGTCCGCAGCCAGCACAAGGGTAATGGATTTACTAGCCATAAGGAGAGTAAATAGGATCGAATGCGAAAAGGGGGGGGGAGCCATGATGAGAAGATTTGCTCTTTGTGCGGTCGCAATCGTCTGGGAAATTGCTTCAACAGGTGCTTTATGGGCGCAGCAGTCAAACCATCGAGGGGTTAAGAGCCAGGATCAGGATCTAGCCGGAGTTTCAGAATACTGGACAGAAGACCGCATGAGGAGCGCGGAACCGACCCCATTTCCCAATCCGCCTCCCGTCGCTCAGAAGAGCTCTGAGAAGCCGGGCGGGCCTCCGCTCGTTGTACTTGAGCCGAGCAGGGGAATGGCGAAGCTTCATCCGAAGCGAGCCCGCAATGCCCAGCCTGTGGCCGACCCCTCTGTGACGATCGCTTCTCCGAACGGAAAACTTTTCTACGTCAATGGAGGTAAGAATTGGGTGTGTTCCGCAGCTGCTGTGCACCGAGAACTTATTGTCACGGCTGCCCACTGCGGCTACCACCGTGACACCAAAGCGTACTCAACGAATGTGCTATTCGTGCAGCAGTATTCACCGACATCGGCAGGTCGGCGGTTCGTCGTTTCCGAGATTATTGTGCCCGGAGATTGGCTCGACTCTGGATACGGATACACAGATCAGGCACTGATGCGCGTGCAGGGCAGCTTCGCTGAGCACTACGGAGTGGTACTTCGGCCTAACCCATCGTGGGTCTTGCCAGGCGGTCAGTTTGGCTATCCAGCAGAGCGACCGTTCCCGGGGAATCGCATGTATTTCGTTTTCCCGGTCGAGCCTGGCAGCCCGGACCCAAACGATCTACTTACGGCGTCTATCTACTCGGATATGACCAAAGGGTCGAGCGGAGGGCCTTGGGTCGGAAATAATCCGCAGGGTCAGCTTGGCTACGTGTTTGGTCTTAACTCATATAAAAAATCGGGCGATAGCGCCCGTATGTATTCGCCGTATTTTGATTTTCTTATGGGCGCCTTAATAAAATGTGCGCTCACTAAGCAGTGTTCATGATCTTAATTTTGAGTAGCTGATTCTCGACGAGTAATCTGAAAAAGTCGGAGTTGGATGCCTCTTGACTTCCGCTGCTGGCCCGAAGCGGACCCACACAGAATTTGCTAGCGCTGCCGCTGTCGGTCGAAGAGCCGAACTTCTGCCGTCCAGATCACGGTTTGAGGGGAAAGTAGTCTGCAGCCCCAAGGGCCGGATGGCGCACCCGACAGGATTCGAACCTGTGACCTCTGCCTTCGGAGGGCAGCACTCTATCCAGCTGAGCTACGGGTGCAGCGCGTCGACCGGTGCCGCAGGGGCGCCGGGAGGCTCCTGATAGCGCATTCCGGGACGTGGGGCAAACGGCCTCTTGGCAGGCCGGGGAAGTTCATGCCCAGGGTGCTGACCAGCCCCCTCTTACCCCCTATATTGCCCCGCCATGAGCGAAAACTCCTCCAAAACTCCCCGCGCCGCCGTCTGCTCCGTTCCCGAGGGCGAGCCCGTGCCGATCGTCAAGGGTAGCCACGTCTACCTCGTGGACGGCTCCGGCTACATTTTCCGCGCCTTCCACGCGCTGCCGCCCCTCACGCGGCCCTCGGACGGCCTGCCGGTGGGCGCGGTGCACGGCTTCGCAGCCATGCTGTGGAAACTCCTGGTCGAGACCAAGGCCGCGGAGGCCCCGACCCATCTCGCCGTCATCTTCGACGCCTCGGAGAAGACGTTCCGCAACGAGATCTACCAGGAGTACAAGGCGCACCGCCCGCCCGCGCCGGAGGAGCTGGTGCCGCAGTTCCCGCTGATCCGCGAGGCCGTGGGGGCCTTCAACGTGGCCTGCATCGAGCAGCTCGGCTACGAGGCGGACGACCTGATCGCGACCTACGCCAAGCAGGTGGTGGACGCGGGGGGCGATGTCACCATCGTCTCGTCCGACAAGGACCTGATGCAGCTCGTGCGGCCCGGTGTCGTCATGTGGGACGGCATGAAGAACAAGAAGATCGGCCGCGACGAGGTGTTCGAGAAGTTCGGGGTGGCGCCGGAGAAAGTTGTGGACGTGCAGGCGCTGGCGGGCGACTCCACCGACAACGTGCCGGGCGTACCGGGCATCGGCGTGAAGACGGCGGCGGAGCTCATCACCTCATACGGCGACCTCGACTCGCTGCTCGCAGCCGCCGGCTCGATCAAGCAGCCGAAGCGGCGCGAGAAGCTGATCGAGTTCGCCGAGCAGGCCCGCATCTCGCGCGCCCTCGTCACCCTCAAGGACGACGTGCCGGTGACCGTTCCCGTGGAGCAGACCGGCGTGCAGGATCCGAAGCCCGATGCCTTGCTCGGCTTCCTGCGCAAGATGGAGTTCTCGACGCTCACCAAGCGGATTTCCGAGAAGCTCGGCGTGGAGGTGCCCGCCGCACCCGCCGGCGAGGCCGTGGCGCCCGCGAAGTCTGCGCGCGGCGCGGCTACTCCGGCCGCCGGTAAGGACGGCGCCAGCCCCGAGGATCATGGCCCCGGGACGCCCGCCGCAGGCGCTGCTATTCATTCGGCGCGCATCGTCAAGGTGCCGTTCAACCGCTCCCAATACGAGACCGTCGTCACGCTCGACCGGCTCGCCTGGTGGATCGCCGCGGCCCGCGAGGCTGGCCGGGTCGCTTTCGACATCGAGACCACCGCGCTCGACTGCATGACGTGCGATCTCGTGGGCTTCTCGCTGGCGGTTGCGCCGGGGAAGGCCTGCTATGTGCCGGTCGGTCACCGCGCCGCGACGGGCGGCTTCGATTTCGGCGACGGCGGGGGGCTTGTCCAGGCTCCTCTGCGCGAAGCGCTCGCACTCATCAAGCCGCTGCTCGAAGATCCGGCCGTTCTCAAGATCGGCCAGAACATCAAGTTCGATTGCCTGGTGATGAAGCGGCACGGTATCCGCGTGGCGGCCATCGACGACACCATGCTGATCTCCTACGTGCTCGATGCGGGCCGGGGCGGTCACGGCATGGACGATCTCGCCTTGCGCCACCTCGGACACACCTGCCTCTCGTTCGACAAGGTGCTCGAGCATGCGCCCGGCGCCAAAAAGGCGGAGAAGACGTTCGCGCAGGTGCCGATCGACAAAGCGACCGAATACGCCGCCGAGGATGCGGACGTGACGCTGCGGCTCTGGCACAAGCTCAAGCCGCGGCTTGCGGCCGAGCATCTCGCCACCGTCTACGAGACGCTGGAACGCCCGCTGGTGCCGGTCATCGTCGGCATGGAGCATCACGGCATCCATGTGGACCGCAGCGTGCTCTCGCGGCTCTCCTCAACCTTCGCCCAGACGCTCGCCCGGCTCGAGGAGGAGATCAACGATCTCGTCGGGCACAAGTTCAACCTCGGCTCTCCGAAACAGCTCGGCGAGCTGTTGTTCGACCGTCTCCAGCTTCCCGGCGGCAAGCGCACCAAGAGCGGCCAGTGGGAGACGCGCGCGAGCCTGCTCGACGATCTGGCGGCGAACGAGGACGTGCCGGAGGAGGCACGCGGGCTGATCAACAAGATGCTCGAATGGCGCCAGCTCTCGAAGCTGCGCTCCACCTATACGGATGCGCTGCCCGCGTTCATCCATAGCGATACGGGGCGCATTCACACGAGCTATGCGCTCGCCTCCACCACGACGGGACGGCTCGCCTCGTCCGATCCCAACCTGCAGAACATCCCCATCCGCACCAAGGAAGGGCGCGAGATCCGCACCGCCTTCATCGCGGAGACGGGGAATACGCTGGTATCGGCGGACTATTCGCAGATCGAGCTGCGCGTGCTCGCCCACATCGCGGATATTCCGCAGTTGAAGCGCGCCTTCGCGGAAGGCCTCGACATTCACGCGATGACGGCGTCGGAAATGTTCGGCGTGCCGGTGCAGGGAATGCCGGCGGAAGTGCGCCGGCGCGCGAAGGCGATCAACTTCGGCATCATCTACGGCATCTCCGCTTTCGGCCTCGCCAACCAGCTCGGCATCTCGCGCGAGGAGGCGGGCGCCTACATCAAGACCTACTTCGAACGCTTCCCCGGCATCCGCGATTACATGGAGGCCACGAAGAAGCAGGTCCACGACACGGGTTTCGTGGAGACGATCTTCGGGCGGCGCATTCACTATCCCGAGGTCAACACCAAGAACCCGTCGGTGCGCGGGTTCCTCGAGCGAGCGGCTATCAACGCGCCGATCCAGGGCAGCGCAGCCGATATCATTCGCCGGGCTATGATCCGCATGGAGGGCGCCCTCGACGCCGCCAAGCTGTCATCGGCGCGGATGCTGCTGCAGGTGCATGACGAACTGATCTTCGAGGTGGTGGCAGGCGAGGCGGACCGGCTGATCGGCGTGGCGCGCCGCGTGATGGAAAAAGCTGCGGAGCCAGCCGTGCACTTCTCGGTGCCGATCCACGTGGACGCGAAAGCCGCCGCGAACTGGGAAGCCGCGCATTAGCTCTCGGCGTTGTCATCCGGGGGCGGGGGCGTCCGCGATCGCGACAACTTCTACTTGCGTGGACCCCGACCTTCGTCGGGGTGACGTGGGTATTATGAGCGACCTCAAACATCGGATGGCCGATGCAATCAAAAGAGAAAAGCGGCTGAAGGATTGGCGCCGTGCCTCGAAGGTTCCGGGTCATTGAGACGATGAACCCAGAATGGAGCGACCTGTTAGATCCAAGCTCGGGCATCAGTTTTGGCCCAGCGGATATCGCTCGGGAGACCTACTGATTTTCGTGTCTTCGAACGGGGAGTTGAGGTGATTATCCAGCTTCCGCGGGCGATGAGCCGGAAGCAGGCCCCTCGAGGATCGTGGTCAGGCGGTCCTTGATCGATTGCTGGCGGTTGTCACTCTCGATCTTCTTGCCCGTAAGATCGGTGACATAGAATACGTCCACCGCTTTCTCGCCGAAGGTGGTGATGTGGGCGGAGGCAATATCCAGCGAAAGGTCGGAGAGCGCGTTGGTCAGCTCGTAGAGAAGACCCGTGCGGTCGCGCCCCGTCACTTCGATCACCGTGAAGGCATCGGAGAGCGCGTTGTTGACGTAGACTTCCGGCGCGACGGTGAAGGCTTCGACGCGAGGCGGGGCGGGGCGGCGCTTCTCCAACAGGGCGCGCACCCAGGTCTCTCCGCGCAGCAAGCGCTCGATGGTCTCCTCGATGCGGGTTGCGCGGCGCAGCTCGTCCTCGTCCTGGTCCATCTCGCGCGCGAGCAGGAAGGTGTCGAGCGCGAAGCCGTCGCGCGTGGTGGTGATGTGGGCGCCCGCGATATTGGCGCCGTTGGCCGCACACGCACCCGCGAACAGGGACAAGAGCCGCGGGTGGTTGGGCGCGAACACCGTGAGCTCGGTGATGGCGGTGAAGGCATCCGTCGCGTGCTCCGCCGCGAACGTCTTGCCCTCGCTCTCCGCCCGCCTCAACAGGCGCGCGTGATAGATCTGCCGCTTGGGCTCCGTGCGCAACCAATAGTCCGGATAGTGCCGGCCGATGAAGCGATCCACGTCTTCGGCTGGCCAGTCCTTGAGCGCGGCACGCAGCTCCGCCTGCGCGTCGGCGACGATCGTGTCGCGCGGCACCTGCGTGTGCCCGCCTGAGAGCAACGGCTCGGTCTCGTAGTAGAGGGTGCGGAGAAGCTGGCCCTTCCAGCCGTTCCACACGCCGGGGCCGACGGCGCGAATGTCCGCGACCGACAGGAGAAGCAGCAGCTTCAGCCGCTCCGGGCTTTGCACGATGTCGGCGAAGTCGCGCACCGTCTTGGGATCCGAGATGTCGCGGCTCTGAGCCACGTTGCTCATGGTGAGATGCTGCTCGATGAGCCAGACGACAGTGTCGGTCTCGGCAGCCGAAAGGCCGAGACGCGGGCACAGCTTGCGGGCGATGCGCGCGCCGACGAGTGAGTGGTCCTCGACGCGGCCCTTGCCGATGTCGTGCAGGAACGCGGCGATATAGAGCACGCGGCGGTTCTGAATGGTCTTGATCAGCTCGGTGGAGAGGGGGAGCTCGCCCGCCGATCCGCCACGCTCGATGTCCGTCAGCATGCCCACGGTGCGGATCAGATGCTCGTCCACCGTGTAGTGATGATACATGTTGAACTGCATCATCGCGACGACTTTGCCGAACTCCGGAATGAAGCGGCCGAGCACGCCCGCCTCGTTCATCCGCCTGAGCGTCGCCTCCGGACTCACGTGGCCGGTGAGCAGCTTCATGAAGATGCGGTTCGCCTCGGGATCCTCGCGCAGTTTGTCGTCGATGTAGCTGTAGGAGCGGCGCAGCTCGCGAATGGCGTTGGGATGCAGGAACGTGTTCGTGTTCTCCGCCTGGGCGAAGAAGCGGATCAGGTTCACGGGATCGCGCTTGAAAACGCCGGGATCGGCGATGTTCATGCGGCCGTTGTCGATGCGGAAATCCGTCTTCTCGCGAATCTGGCGTCTGAGCTTCCAGGTCATGGGATTGAGCAAGCCGTCGAACATCGGCGAGCTCTTCAACTGCTGCATTTCGAGCGCGGCGCAGAGAATGGTGGTGAGATCACCCACTTCCTTCGCGACGAGGAAGTAGTGCTTCATGAAACGCTCCACCGCGCGCAGGCCGCTCTTGTCCTTGTAGCCGAGGCGCTCGGCGAGAACGGGCTGGATCTCGAAGCTCAGAAGCTCCTCGGCGCGGCCGGTGTAGAAGTGAAGGAAGCAACGCACGGTCCAGAGGAAGTCCTCGCACTGGCGGAAGGTCGCGACCTCTTTCTCGGTGAAGATGCCCTTGGCTACGCTGGTGGGGCCGACCTCATGACCCAGGAGATATTTCGAGAGCCAATGCAGCGTGTGCAGGTCGCGCAGGCCACCTTTCCCATCCTTGATGTTGGGCTCGACCTTATAGCGGCTTTCGCCTGCGCGGCGGTGGCGCTCGGAGCGCTCGGCCATCTTGGCGTCGATGAAGGCTCGCTCCGACCCCTTGATCACCTCGTTGCGAAACCGCTGCTCAAGCTCTGAGAAAAGCTGCTCGTCGCCCTGGATCAGCCACATGTCGAGCAGGGAAGTGCGAATGGTGGTGTCGGCCTGCGCCATCTTGAGGCACTGGTCCACCGTGCGCGTGGCGTGGCCCACTTTGAAGCCGAGGTCCCACAGCATGTAGAGCATGTACTCGGCGACACTCTCGCCCCACGGCGTCTGCTTGTAAGGCAGCAGGAACAGGAGATCGATGTCGGAGCCCGGGGCCAGCAGCTCACGGCCGTAGCCGCCGGTCGCGACTACCGCCATGCGCTCGGCGTCGGAGGGATTGGTGGCGCGATAAACGTGGGCGACGGTGTAGTCGTAGAGCAACCGCACCAGCTCGTCCTGGAAGCGCGCGAGGCCCATGGCGCAGCGGCGGCCATTGCCGTCCGCCTCGAGCTGAAGGCGCGCCGTGCCGCGCGCGGCCTTCACCAGAAGCTTCAGCCGGTCGAGCACCGCGGGCCGGGCTTCCGACGCACTGCCGTGGGCGTTGAACAGCGCCGTCAGCGTATGGCGCAGCTCCTGCGTGTCGAAATAGGGGGCGGGCGGAAACTGAGATACAGTCATTGGCGGGGCTCTTCGGATCGAAGCTGCTTGAGGCGGTAGAGCGCCTCGAGCGCCGCCTTTGGGGATAGCTCATCAGGGTTCAGGTCGTCGAGCGCAACATCCAGGCGCGAAGGTCCGCGGCGCGCCGCCTCGCTCGCCGGGCGGGCGGCGGCGAACAGCGGCAGCTCCTCCAGCGGGCCGTTCCCTTGCCCGCGACGTCGGTCCGACTTTTCGAGCAGCGCCAGCACCTCGCGCGCCCGGGAGATGACGGGCGCGGGTAATCCCGCGAGCTTCGCGACCTGGATGCCATAGGAACGATCGGCCGCCCCCGCCTTCACACGGTGCAGGAACACGATGTCGTCCTGCCATTCCTTCACGTCCATTGTGACGTTGGCGACGGAGGCGAGGCGCCCGGCGAGCGCGGTCAGCTCGTGGTAGTGGGTCGCGAAGAGGACGCGGGCGCGCGTTTCCTCGTGCAGGAACTCGACGGCGGCCCAGGCAATCGACAGGCCGTCAAAAGTCGCGGTGCCGCGCCCGATTTCATCGAGGATCACGAGCGACCGCGACGTGGCCTGATTGAGGATAGCGGCCGTCTCCACCATCTCGACCATGAACGTGGAGCGGCCGCGTGCGAGATCGTCGGCCGCACCCACGCGGCTGAAGACGCGATCGACGACGCCGATGTGCGCCTCGCTCGCCGGCACGAACGAGCCCATCTGCGCGAGGATGGCGATCAGGGCGTTCTGGCGCAGGAACGTGGACTTGCCCGCCATGTTCGGCCCCGTGACGAGCCAAATGCGCGCGTCCGGCATCTCGTCGAACCCCGGCGGGCGCTCGGCACCAGCGCGGCCGAGACGGCAATCATTGGCGACGAAGGGGCCGCCGCGTGCGCGTTTCAGCGCCTGCTCCACGACGGGATGGCGCCCACCCAAAATCTCGAAGGCCGTTCCGTCGTCCACTTTAGGGCGAACGTAACGCTCGTTGTGGGCGAGGTGGGCGAGGGCTGCGGTATGGTCCAGCTCGGCAAGCGCCGCCGCGATGTCGGAGAGCGTCCGCTCCTCCTTGGCCACCGCAGCCGCCAGCTCGTTGAACACGTCCTGCTCGATAGCCAAGGCGCGATCGGCGGCGGAGGCGATGCGGCCTTCGATCTCCGTCAGCTCGGCTGTCGTGAAGCGGACGGCGTTGGCCATGGTCTGGCGATGACGGAACGTACCGCTCAACGGCGGCTCCGTGAGCGGCTTGGCGTTGGCCTGCGTGACCTCGATGAAGTAGCCGAGAATGTTGTTGTGGCGGACCTTGAGCGTCTTGACGCCCGAGAGATCAACGTAGCGGGCTTCCAGCTCCGCCATCACGCGGCGGCTGTCGTCGCGGAGCTTCTGCGCCTCGTCCAGGCTCGCGCGAAAGCCCGGGCGCACGAAGCCGCCGTCGCGGCGCAGATGCGGCGGCTCGTCGACGAGCGCGGCCGTGAGAAGCGCCAGGAGATCGGCGCCCTTTCCATCGATGCGCTTCAGGAGACGCGCGATCTCGTCGGGAAGGCCGATGGCGCCGGCCTTGGTCCGCAGATGAGACGCGGCCTCTTCGGCTGATGCAAGGCCCTGGCCGATGCTCGCCAGATCGCGCGGTCCGCCGCGGCCGAAGGCGAGGCGCGAGACGGCGCGCGCCAGATCCGGCGCGCCTTTGAGGGCATCGCGCACGGCCTCACGCACCGGCTCGTCCTCTACGAAAAACGCGACCGCATCGAGCCGCTGCTCGATGGCGCGCGGATCGGAGAGCGGCGCGGCCAAGCGCGCGGCCAGCTCACGCGCGCCGGCGCCTGTCACCGTGCGGTCGATGGCATCGAGCAGGCTTCCGGACTTGTCGCCCGATGTCGAGCGCACCAGTTCCAAGCTCGCGCGGCTCGCGGCGTCGATGGTGAGGGTTGCGCCGGTGCCCATGCGGCGAGGCGCGCGTACCACCGGCTTCTTGCCGATCTGCGTCAGCTCCACATAGCGCAGGACGGCTCCGATGGCAGCCAGCTCGGGTCGCGTGAAGGACCCGAACGCGCCGAGGTCGGACACGCCGAGCCGCGCCTTGAGATCGCGCTCGCCCGCGAGGCTGTCGAAAGAGGCGGCCGGGACGGGGGTCGCCGCGGCACCCGCGCGTCCGATCCAGGCTTTTACCTCGGCGTCCGCCATCAGGCCATCCGCGGCGATCACCTCGCCCGGTGCGAGCCGCACGAGCTCGCCCGGCAGGTCGCGTCCGCTGGACTCTCCCACCTCGAACTCGCCCGTCGAAATATCGAGCGAGGCGATGGCGACGAGCGCATCGGACCCGATGAGGGGCTCCTCCGCATCGGCGCCCGGCGCCCGGAACAGGGCGGTCAGATAGTTGCGGGAGCGCGCATCGAGAAGCGTATCCTCCGTCAGCGTGCCCGGCGTGACCAGGCGCACGACGTCGCGGCGCACGACGGCCTTCGCCCCGCGCTTCCTCGCTTCCGCCGGGTCCTCGAGCTGCTCGCAGACCGCGACGCGGAAGCCGAGCCGGATCAGACGCTGGAGATATTCGTCGGCGCGATGGATCGGCACCCCGCACATGGGAATGTCCTGGCCGAGATGCTTGCCGCGCTTGGTGAGCACGATGCCCAGCGCCTGAGAAGCGACCACGGCGTCGTCGAAGAACAGCTCGTAGAAATCGCCCATCCGGTACCAGAGGATGCTGTCCGGATTGGCCGTCTTGATCTCGAGGAACTGGGCCATGGAGGGCGTGGCCTCGCCGATGGCGGCGGCCGCGGGAAGCGTCGCGTCCTCACGCGGGGCGGGGGATGGCGCAGCCTCTGCGCCTGCATCCCCGCGGATCTCCGCCGGCCCGGCACCTGCCTGCTCGATGTCGTCCCGATGTCGTCTTCGACCCGCCATGCCGACGTCGCCAATCCCCAAGCGCCAAAGCCGTTCCCGGCCAACGGATAGCCGGTTGCGCGCGAGATTGGAAACCCCGCGCGGCGGCGCGGGAGGAATTTCGTGGGGACCGTGGCTGGGAAGGGAGCCTAAACCTCGGCGGCAATGCGGCTTTTCAGCTCGTCCGGCGCGCCGAAGTGATCGAAATACCTAGGATCGATGTTCTCGACCGGCAGGATGACGAAGACGTCCGTGGTGCCGAACTGGCGATCGATCACGGCGCCGTCGCCCACGAACGCGCCCAGCCGCAGATACCCCTTGATGAGAGGCGGCAGCGCCTTCAGCGCCTGCTTGGCGTCCACCTTATCGCGCGGAATGCGATCCATCGGCACGTACAGCTGATCGTGAGCCCGGCAGCGCCACTCGGGCGGGGCGAGGGCGTGGTGATGAAGGAAGCTCAAGGCCATCGCATGGGCGCCGGGATCAGTGCCCTCGAAGCTCGCGCAGCCGATCATCACGTCGACTTTGTGCTCGCGAATGTAGGTCCAGAGGCCATGCCAAAGCAGCTCCACCGAGCGCTTGGTGCGGTAGGGCCTCAGCACGCACGAGCGGCCGAGCTCCATGAACCGGTAGCGCGGCGACTTGGCGGCGATGAGGGGATCGATGTCGTATTCGCTGGCGGTGTAGAACCCGAGGCTCCGCTGAGCCACCTCCTGGCGAAGCACGCGATAGGTGCCGACCACGTGCGGGCGGCGCGTTCGCGTCCAGGTTTCGCCGGCCATGGTGTCGGTCGAACGATCCTCGACGAGCAGATGGTCGCACACCGCGTCATAGGGATCCTGGTCGAGGCGGCGCATTCCGGCGATCACGCTCGGTGTCGCGGACATTTCCTCGTAGAACACCTCGAAGCGCAGCCGCTGGGCGCGCAGGATGTCCTTGCGGCCCTGGGCGAGCCGGACTTCGAGGTTACCGATGCGGCCATAGACTTTCGCTTGCGGCTTGCGGACGAAGGGAAGCGCTTTGGAGCGGGCTTTCTCGTTCAGGGCCCGGAGGGCCAGCAGACCACGAGGCGCCGCAGTGAAGAGGGGATTGTCCTGCAAACGTCCGGCGATGCGCTTCGTGATGTGACGCATCCTGGCCTGTCGTTCGATGCTCATGGGGGTTCCGTCCAAGATCGGGGCCGGCATGTCGTCGGCGCGGTCACTCAAGCACGAATCGGAGACAATTTTGCGACGAATGGGCCGGATCAGGAGGAGTGCGGAGGGCTCCTCGGAGCCGGCTCATCCAGCGAGCGAGCGGCTTCGACCGTCATCAGCGGCACGCCATGGCGGATCGGAAACGCCAGATTGGCCTTGGCGCTAATCAGCTCTCGCGCGGCACGATCGTAGGTGAGAGGGCCCTTGGTGAGAGGGCAGACAAGCAGCTCGAGCAGCTTGGGATCGGGCTCCCCGCTCGCGGCCTCGATGGACGTTTCGTCGCTCATGGCATCCTCACTGCAGCGTTCCGGAGCCGCCGCGCATGGCCTGCTCCATCTCAGCCAGCGCCACCAGCACGTCAGCCCTCGTCTTGAGATCGGCGGCCTCGAGAAGCGCCTGCTTTTCCTCCGGCCCGTAGGGGCACATCACGCACAGCGCGTTGATGAGGAACTCGCTCGGCGCGCGCTCGATCACGGACCAGTCGGTCTTGAGGTTGTTGCGCGCAAGATAGGATTTCAAAGCGCCGATGAGGCGGGCGCGGTCGATCTGCTCCTCGCCGAGGCCGCGTGTGAGATCGCCTGCGAAGCGGTCGTAGCTCACCGTGGCCGCGCGATAGGACTTGCCCGTCTCCGCCTCGCCCACAATCTCGAAGCGGGAGATGCCGGTGATGGCGATGGCGAGGCGGCCGTCCTCCAGCTCCTGATAGCTCGTGATGCGTCCGGCTCCGCCGATGCGGCGCAGCTCGACCGTCTTGCCTGGCGGGCTCTCGTCCGAATCTCCGCCCGACGGCTGGACGATGCCGAGGATGCGCGAGCCGCTCATCACGTCGTCGATCATCTCGAGGTAGCGCGGCTCGAAAATGCTGAGCGGCAGGATCGACCCCGGCAGCAGAATGGCCCCCCGCAGTGGAAACAACGGCAGGCGTGAGGGGAGATCGGCAGGGTGCCGGTATTGATCGGCAAAGGCCACGAAACGGGCTCCTCGACTTCTAGGGACTCGGGTCTCAGGGCGAGACGCTTCAGGTAGGGAGAGATTCCGAAGGCATTCCGAGTGTTTTGGCAAGACCGATGATTTCCGCATCCGGGCCTGCGCGGCCCGGCGCGATCCGGATCTAACTGAACAGGATCGACGAAAGGCGGCGGCGGCCCTCGAGGGTGTGCTCGTCCTTGGGTCCCCACGCATCGAACAACTGAACGAGCTGCTTGCGGGCAGCCTGGTCGTTCCAGTTGCGATCGCGGCGAACGAGATCCAGGAGGTGCTCCAGCGCTTCCGGCTTCTTGCCGCGTGCGGCGAGAGCCACCGCCAGATCGAACCGCGTCTGATGGTCGGCGGGATTGGCAGCGAGGCGCTGCTCCAGCTCGGCGCTGTTGTCGGACTTGTCGGCCATCCTAGCGAGTTCGAGCGCCGCGCGGGCGCTCTGCACAGGCGCGCTGCCCTGCTTGTCGGGGGGCACGAGCGTCAGCGTCTGGGCGGCGCGGTCCACGTCGCCGCTCTTCAGATAGCAGCGGGCAAGGCCTGCGAGGGCCTGCGCGTTCTGCTGGTCCTCCTGAAGCACGGCCGCGAAAGCCTCGGCGGCGCTTTGCAGATCACCGGCTTCGAGCGCAGCTTCGGCTGCTTCGAGCACGCCCGCGATGTCGGCCTCGGCATCCTCGCCCAGAAGACGCTCGATGAAGGCCCGCACGGCGCTCTCGGGCTGGGCGCCCATGAAGCCGTCGAGCGGGCGGCCGTCACGGAACGCATAAACCGTCGGCAGCGATTGAATGCGGAGCTGGCCCGCAATGGCCGGATGCTCGTCGGTGTTGATCTTCACCAGACGCACCTTGCCGGCGTAGCTCGTCACCACCTTCTCGATGATGGGGGTGAGCTGCTTGCAGGGGCCGCACCAGGCAGCCCAGAAATCGACCAGCACCAGCGCCTCGCGCGACGCTTCGATCACGTCCTTGCCGAAGCTTGCCGAAGTTCCGTCCTTGATCAGATCGCGAGCGGCCGGCGAAGCCCCGCCGGGCTTCAGTGCTCCCAAATCCATTCCTTCACTCCTCAGAGATCATGCGGGCGCTCCCAAGAGCTTCGCAGCCGCGTTTCAGCCTGACAATATGGTAAGCGGCACGACGACTTGCGACCCCGGCCCCGCTCTCGCCGCGGACTGAACCGCAATTGCGCCCGCCGCGCAATGTCCAAGGCCCTTTTTCCGTCCTTCGCTCGGCCGGGACGCCCATTTTTCGGCCGAGACCGAGATTTCGCTGGAAGACGCTTGCAAAGGCGCTTCGGTTAGGCAATAAGACCGGGCGCCTCGCTTCGAGGCGCGATTTACCCCATTTCGGACGCGGGCGTAGCTCAGGGGTAGAGCATCACGTTGCCAACGTGAGGGTCGTGAGTTCGAATCTCATCGCCCGCTCCATTCTTCCAGATTTGCTGACTTTGAAGCTCCCAGGCTGATCGCCTGGGCGGACGGCGTTCGTGCGGCCGGCCGTCACGGGGCGACCGAGACGGGGCCTTCGGGCGTTCCTGCCTGCGGAATGACCGGAGGCGAGGACGGCTGAGAGGTCGCGCCCGTTGGAATGCCCATGCGCGCCAGCACCTCCTCGCAGAGCTTGCGCAAGGCCTTGCCGGTCTCGCCCGGATACTTCGCGAAGTAGGACCGGTCGGGAGCGTGAAAGCGGGCAGCCTCCTGCAACGCGACGGCGCGCGGCACGACCTGATCGAAGCAACGGTTGTCCGGATTGCTGATCAGCCAGGCGTGGTAGTCCTCCTCGGTAGGAGAGCCGACATCCTTCATGTTGACGAGCACGCCCATGTTCTCGGCAAAACCCATCTCAGGGTTCAGCGCCTTGAAGCGGCGGAAGACCTCGAGCCCGCACACCGACACGTAGTCGGCCTTGGTGGGCGATATGTGATAGTCCGCTTCGCGTAGCCAGCTTTCCGTCAACACGGAAAGGCCCGGCGGGCAGTCGATGAGAATGATGTCGAACACGGAGCGCGCTTCTGCGAGCAGCGCGCCGATCACCTTGCGCAAGCGTCCGTGCAGGCTCTCCTTCGACACCTCGCGCTCGAACAACGTGAGCTGCATGTCGCTCGGGACGAGATAGACCGTGCGCGCGTCATCGACATCCGACACGTTCCTCACGACGAAGCGCGGCCAGTCGGCCTGCGCATCCTGCAGCACCCGCGCCACGAGGAAATCGACGATGGTGAGCCCGTTCTGCTGCAAGCGATGCAGATTGGGAATCGTCATCAGCATGCTGGAGACGGAAGCCTGGGAATCGCTATCGATCACCAGCACATTCTTGCCGTGATAGGCCGACAGCGTTTCGGCCAAAGCGAGCACAAGGGTCGACTTGCCGACGCCGCCCTTCGTGTTCATCACAGCGATCGTATTGCGCATGACGAAGAGAGGCCTCCCCTGCCTCAGATAGTCGCGTCGACATCCCCGCATCGTCCGATGTGCGTCGGGAATGTGGCAGCCTCGCGAAGCACGGCGGATTTTCTCACCGGCGCCCCGCACGGGCAGACCTGTGATACCAAACTGCCAGCCTCTTTCGTCAAGAGTTGATCACTTACCAGCGGGTACCGGCGCGCACCCACGCCGTGCCGCCTTCTCTCACGAGAACGCGTGCGCGCTCACGCGCCACGACAGGCGGATAGGCCACCACATAGCGCTCTGCGGGCCGCACCTCGATTGCGCGCTGGCGTACGCCGTAGACCGGCGGCGACACAACGCGCACGCGGCGGCCGGGACGCACGAGCACCTCGCGCGGCACGAGCTTCACCTCCGCCGGAACCGGCACCTTGCAGCGGCGCTCTCCGTAGGGGCCGTAGGTCGATTCCCAGCGATAGCCCGCGGGGCGAACGACGATCTCCTGCATCACGGTGCGCGTGACG
This sequence comes from Hyphomicrobium zavarzinii ATCC 27496, assembly GCF_000383415.1. Lineage (GTDB taxonomy): Bacteria > Pseudomonadota > Alphaproteobacteria > Rhizobiales > Hyphomicrobiaceae > Hyphomicrobium_C > Hyphomicrobium_C zavarzinii. Next base: position 425,569 of record NZ_KB911257.1, read on the forward strand.
GGCGGCGTCATCTCATAGCTGACACGTCCTGGTGCGATCATCACGCGCTCGGGCCGCACGACGACCACGGGCTCGGTTTCCACCACGCGGCGATAGCCGGGTTGCACAACCACATCCCGCTCCACGGTGCGATAGACATCCGGCAGGCGCACCTTGTCGTAGCATTCGCCGCCGCCGCGGCAGGCGAGGGCGGGGGAAGCGAGAGACGCAAGGGTGACAACGAAGGTGACGGCCGCAGTGCTACGCAATGACATGAGAGAAAGGCTCCAGGGGTGGGAGCCACCATTGTAACCGATCCAGGCGCGGCGACCGCGTCCAAGGTCTTCGATTGGTTAAGTGCAACACCCTGAGAACGTAGCGGTTTTAATCAGTTTGAAGAGATCGGACCCGTGCTGTCGATTTCCCGGCGCCGCGCCATCTGCTAATCCTTGTAGCGATGTACCCCACCCTGACGAGGTTCCAGTCATGACCCCCGCCCTCGCTTCCCGCATCTCCCGCCCGCTGGCCCTGCTGACTGCCACACTCATGGCGCTCACGCTGGCCGGCTGCGGCATCAACAACATTCCCACCTACGAGCAGAGCGCCAAGGCCGCGTGGTCGGAGGTGCTGAACCAGTACAAGCGGCGCAGCGATCTCATCCCGAACCTCGTGGAGAGCGTGAAGGGCTTCGCCGAGCAGGAGCGCAAGGTGCTGACCGACGTGACGGAAGCCCGCGCGAAGGCCGTCAGCGTGCAGGTGCCCGCCGACATCCTCACCAACCCGGACGCGATGAAGCAATTCCAGGATGCGCAGAACACGCTGGGCGGCGCGCTGCGTCAGCTCCTCGCCGTGGTCGAGCGCTATCCGGACATCAAGTCGGGGCAGAACTTCCTGGCGCTGCAGAGCCAGCTCGAGGGCACCGAGAACCGCATCGCAATCGCGCGGCGCGACTACATCCAGGCCGTCCGCCAGTACAACACCGAGATCACGACTTTCCCGGGCCGCCTGTGGAAGTCGTTCCTCTATCCTTCGGCTGCCGTGATGGCGACGTTCGACATTCCGGCGGAAGAACAGAAGGCGCCTAAGGTCGATTTCGGCACGAGCAAGTGAGCGCAAGAGCTGCCCGGCCCCTGATCGCTTCGTTCACGGCGGCGCTTTCAGCGCTCGCCGTGAGCGTGCTTCTGTGCGTGGCCGCTTACGGCGCTCCCACCTTCCCGCAACTCACCGGACGCATCGTCGACGAAGCTGGGATCCTTTCGGCCGAGGATCGCAGCGCGCTCGAAGCCGAGCTCAAGGCACTCGAGGAAAAATCGACCGACCAGCTCGTGGTGGTGACGGTGCCGTCGCTCCAGGGCTACGAGATCGAGGAGTTCGGCTATCAGCTCGGGCGTCACTGGGGCATCGGGCAGAAGGGCAAGGACAACGGCGTTCTGCTGATCGTCGCGCCGAACGATCGCAAGGTGAGGATAGAGGTCGGCCGCGGCCTCGAACCGCTCATGACCGACCTCATGAGCAAGATCATCATCGAGAACGCGATCGTGCCGGAGTTTCGCCGCGGTAACTTCGGCGCGGGCATTCGCGCCGGCGTTCGCGACATCAAGGACACGCTGCTGGGCGATGCGGAGGAAGTGAAGGCGCGCGCGCGCGGGCTCGACAAGGGCGATGGGCCCGACTGGCTCGGCTTGCTGATCATCGCGTTCTGGATCGCGATCTTCATCTACATCGTCTACGCGCAATCCCGCTACGCGGCGCAGGCCCCGCAGACGCTCGGCCGCGACCAGCGGCGGCGCGCGCGGCGCGGCCAAGACGGCGGGATCGTCATATTCCCGGGCGGCGCTTCCGACTCCTGGGGCGGCGGATGGTCCGGAGGTGGCGGTGGCGGCTGGTCGGGCGGCGGTGGTGATTTCGGCGGCGGCGGCGGTTCGGGAAGCTGGTAGAGCAAGGATCGGGTCCGATGGGACTTCTGTTTTCTGAGACGGACGAGCATCGCATCGCGGAAGCCATCACGCGTGCCGAGCGGCAGACGTCCGGCGAGATCGTGGCGGTGGTGGCATCCGAGAGCAGCACGTATCTCTACGCGCCGTTCCTGTGGGCATCCGTCATCGCGCTCCTCGTGCCGTGGCCGCTCATTCTCTGGACGTGGTGGCCCTCCGCCTGGATCTATCTCGCGCAGGTCGCGGCCTTCGCCCTCGTGCTCGCCGTCGCGCTGCCGCGTCCCGTTCGCTACTGGCTGGTGCCGCGGCGCATCAAGCGGCTTCGCGCGCACCGGCGCGCGCTCGAGCAGTTCGTCGCGCAAAACCTGCATACGACCGCGGGGCGCACCGGCGTTCTGATCTTCATCTCGGTTGCCGAGCGGCACGCAGAAATTCTCGCCGACGCGGGCATCGAGGCGCGCGTGCCGAAAGGAACGTGGCAGGAGATCGTCACGCGCCTCACGGCTGCGTTCACGGCTAATCGCCACGCGGAGGGCTTCATTGCGGCCATCGAGGACGTGGGCGGGCATCTCGCCACGCACTTTCCGCCCGGGTCGTGCGATGCCAACGAGCTGCCCGATCACCTCATCGTGCTGGACGCAAACTGATCCGGCGGGCGCCGTTAAAACGCGCATCTCAGTCGAGGGTCAGCACGATTTTTCCAACTGCCTCGCGGCGGTCGAGTATTCCGATGGCTTCGCGGATCTTTTCCAGCGGGTAGGTGGCTTGAATGCGCGGATCGAGCTTGCCCTCCGCGACCCAGCGCAGAACCTCGATCATGTTGGCGCGATGACGCTCCGGGTGGCGGCGCACGGCCTCGCCCCAGAATACGCCAATGGCGTCGGCTCCCTTCAGCATCAGCAGATTGAGCGGGATCTTCGGGATGTCACCGGCCGCAAAGCCGACGACGAGAAAACGCCCCTGCCATGCGAGCGCGCGGATCGCGGGCTCCGCATACTTGCCGCCGACGCAGTCGTAGACCACGTCCACGCCGCGACCGCCGGTCAGATCCTTCAATGCCTGCTTCAGATCGACCGCGTCGTAGTTCACTACGTCGTCGGCGCCGAGAGCCTTGCAGATTTCGAGCTTGTCGTCGGAGGACGCAGCGGCGATGACACGCGCGCCCAAGAGCTTGGCGACCTCTATCGCGGCTTGTCCCGCGCCGCCCGAAGCGCCGAGGATCGCGACGGTCTCGCCGGGCTTCACACGGCCGCGATCCTTGAGGCCGTGAATGGCCGTGCCGAAGGTGACGCTCACGGCCGAGGCGACGGGAAAGGAGACGGATGCGGGAACCGGGATCAGGCTTTCGGCCGCGATCACGATCTTCTCGCGCGCGCCGCCATAGCTGACCGCAGCCGCGACACGTTCGCCGGCCACGACGCCGGTCACACCCGGCCCCACGCGCTCCACCACGCCCGCGATCTCACCCGAGGGCGAGAAGGGAAGGGCGGGCTTGGTCTGGTATTTTCCCCGGGTGATCAAGGTGTCGAAGAAATTGAGCGCGGCGGCGTGGACACGCACCACGACTTCGCCGGGGCCGGCCTCCGGATCGGCAATCTCCTCCACGACCAGGGCCTCGGGGCCGTCTAGGCTCTTGCAAAGGGCCGCCTTCATGTGTGACCTCCCGGAACGAAATTCCGAGGATCTCTAACCGGAGACCTCTTTCAAGGCGAGCCTCTTCATGACCACCCCTGCCTGGCCCCCCAAATCCCGCGGCTATTTCGCCATCGGCGCCGAACGTTCGTCCAAGGCCCTGAACCTCGGCAACCTGATGCGCTCGGCGCACGCGTTCGGGGCACACTTCACGTTCACGATCGGGGCGCAATACCAGGCACTCGAGGCACGCGCCGACACCTCGAAGGGACATTGGCACCTGCCGCACTACAACTGGCAGACTGCGGGCGAGATGGTGCTACCCAAGGGCTGCAAACTCGTGGGGATCGAGCTTCTGGACGAGGCGGTGGCTCTGCCGAGCTTCCGTCATCCGCTGCAGGCCGCCTATATTCTCGGGCCGGAACGCGGCTCGCTGTCCGCGGAGGTTCTCGAGCGGTGCGATTTCACCGTCAAGATCCCGACCAGCTTTTGCGTCAACGTGGCGATGGCCGGGGCGATCGTGATGTACGACCGCGTGAAGAGCATGGCGCACTTCGCGGAGCGGCCGGTCTCAGAAGGCGGACCCTCCGCAGTCTCCGGATCGGTTCGGACGGATGGTCACCGAAAGGGACGGACGGACGGGTGACAGGGTGGCGCCTCAACTCGTATAAGAGGCCAGATTCGTCAGAATAGGGGGCTGTCGATCCGCGCATGACATCGTCTCATACGATCCCGACGCTCCTCTCCGGTCTGCTGCTTTTGTGGGCTCTTCCGGCCGGTGCGCAAACCGCGACCGAAGGCGCGCTCGAAACAGGAAAGTTCGGCGACTGGATCGTGCATCGCAATGCCGGCGATGGCCCGAAGATCTGCTTTGCCGCCACACAGCCCAGGATCAAAGAACCCGCCGGCGCCAACCGGGCCAAGATCGTGCTCTATGTTTCCGCCTGGCCCAAGGAAGGCGTAAAGTCAGAGGTCTCGATCAAGCTCGGCTATCGCATCAAGCCGGACAGTCCGGTCGCGGTGACGGTCGGCACGGATTCGTTCCAGCTTTTCGCCGAGGAAGATCGGGCCTACGTCTCCGACGCCACGGAGGAGCTGAAGCTGATCGAAGCCATGAAGAAGGGATCGAAGCTCGTCGTTCAGGCAACGTCCAGCAAAGGCACGCAGACGACGGACACCTATTCTCTCAGCGGGCTCGGTCAGGCTCTCCAGGCGATCGCATCGGCGTGTCCGTGAGGCCTGCGCTCCAGGGCTTTCATGAGACCAATGATTCACGCTTCGGACTGATAGGGTCCGAAGCGATCATGGTCTAGCGCACGCGATCCGGATTGCGGAGCTGCACGTAGATCGCGCCTTCGCCGCCGTGGGGGATGGCGGCAGTCGTAAAGCTCACCACCACGGCGCGCAGCTCGGGCTCTCCGAGCCACATCGGAACGTTGCGGCGCAGCACGCCGCGCTCGGACGATCCGAAAATATCGTCATCGCGCTGGGCCCGCGGTCCGCCTTTGCCGGTGATGACCAGCACCCAGCGCAGCCCGCGCCTGTATGCCGACATGAGAAAGTGGCGGAGCGCGACATGCGCCTCGTTCTGGCGCATGCCATGCAAGTCGATGCGCGCTTCGATCTCGATTTGCCCTTGGCGCAGACGGCGTGCCGACTTGCGATCGAACGTCATCAGCTCCGGCGGGGAGCGGGATGGCGCGGGCGGCGACGCAGATGTGGCGGCGTGTTTCGCGCCAGCGGTGTGGGGTTCTGCGTGAGATTTCTTTGCAGCCTTGCCTTTGGGCTCGAACAGCTCAAAGGCGTCCGGATCGAACACCGCATCCGCGAGGTGGCGCTGCTTCTTCACCTTCAAAGGCTCTAGACTCGAGGCGGTGTGCTCCCAGAAGGCTTCGTCCTCCTTCGTAAGATGGCGCCGGCGCGGCGGATGCGTCGGCTTCTTCATGGGAGCGGCTGCTCGTGCGGCAGCAGCACGAAAAAGCGGCCCGCATGCTTGGTCGTGCCCGCAAGCGCGCCCGCCTCCGTCCCGGAACCGAAATAGATGTCGCCGCGCTCTGGGCCCCTGATGGCCGAGCCCACGTCCTGGGCGATCATGAGGCGCGCAAAACCTTCCTCTCCTCCCCAGGGCTTCAAGTCGGGCGCCGTAACGAACACCGGCGTGCCGATGGCGTGGAAGCCGGTGTCGACGGCGAGGCTCCGGCCGCTCGACAGCGGGATCTCGAGCGCGCCGAGGGGGCCGTCGTCCTCGTTCTCGAGTTCGCGGAAGAAAATGAAGGACCGGTTCTCCTGCATGACGCGGCGGCCGCGCTCCGCATCGGCCGAAAGCCACACCTTGAGCGCATCGAGCGACATCTGGTCCGCCGTGAACTGACCCGCGTCGATGAGGTGGCGTCCGACGGAGGTATAGGGATGACCGTTCTTGCCGTCGTAAGTGATGCGCACGGTCGTGCCGTCCGGAAAGCGGATGCGGCCCGAGCCCTGAATGTGCATGAAGAATGTGTCGACAGGATCCGAAAGCCAGACCAGCTCCAGCCCCTGGCCTTCGAGCGCGCCGCCTTCGATCTCGGCCCGCGTCGCGTAGGGCTCGATGCCGCTCGCCGTCTTGCGCGCATGGGTGAGGCCGTCTGCGAGCGCGCCGCGCTCGGCTTCGCCCACGAGGTTCACCAGATCGGGCGGGCGGCGATAGACGGGAATGGAGAACGCCTCGGTTCGGGTTCGTGAGCCCGGAAGGACCGGCTCATAATAGCCGGTGAGCAACCCCCCGGCCCCGCGGTGCTCGACCCGGTGGGGGACGAAGCTCTCTTCGAAGAAGGCACGAGCCCCGGCCGCTGTCGTAATGCCGGCGGCACGATCCGCGGCCCGGCGGACGGCGGCGACAAGCGCTTCATCGGCTGTCCTGGTCTTGCCGGATGCAACGCCGGCCGGCCGCTCGAAAGCCTTTGCGGACCGGATGAACGCCTTGAACGCCGCCAGGTGATCATCCGCCTCCCAGCCCGGCAGATCCGAAAAGCGGAGGGGCACGAGCCGCAAATCCGGCAAGGCCTGCTCAGACGATTGTGCTCCAAGCGGCATGGTCGGTCGTTCGGCTCAGACGGACGTCGTTCAGATTCGCGGGATCAATTCGGCGCCTGGGTGCCGACCAGCTTCCAGTTCAGATTTCTCCGGGCATCCTTCGTGGAGATGTCGCGGGAGAACGTCCAGATGTCGGTGACGTCCTTGATGCGGGAGTCGTCCCCGTCGATGATGGTGCCAGCCTTGTCGCGCGTGGCGCTGATCAGCTGGCTCACGAAGCGCACCGTGATGCTGGCGACGCCCTTGGGGCTCACCTCGGCTTCCAGGATGTCTGCCTTGTTGATGCCGACGAAGCTCTGGTCGATAACCTGTCCGCGCTGCTCACGCTCGGTGATCGCCCGGTTGAAGCTATCCAGAACGTCCGCGCTCAGGAGATCACGCAACATGCGCCGGTTGCCCTCGGCGAAGGCCGTGACGATCATCTCGTAGGCCTGACGCGCGCCGCGCAGGAAGTGGTCCGGATCGAACTTCGGATCGAGCTTCAGGATGTCCATCATCCGGGTGGCGAGCGCGGTATCCTCGCCGGCGAACGACTTGATGCGGGCCTCGACCTCGGCCACGGAGACGGCGGCATCCGCCGGCTCCACGTCCCGATCGCGGCGGGGCAACGTCACCACCTTGTCGGACTGCGATTGAGCCGCGGTTTTCTGCATGCTGGCTTCGCGCCTGCGCTGCTCGATCCGCGTATCCTCGTCACCGGTCTTGCGGCCGAGAACGCTCCTCAGCTTCACGATCGCGACAATGGCAACGATGAGGGAGAGAAGCGTCAGAAGATTGATTTCGCCATTCATTATCTGCAGCTTCCTGGCAAGGCCCACGCAACATGGGGCGTTTGCCCTGATGTAAGATCGCTCTTGAAGTTCGTCCAGGCGTGCCAAATCCGGGCCGCGAGGAAAACCGCAGGCGGAGGCACACTCATCATGTCGCTCAACTTAGGCCACAACGTGGGAGAAGCCAACATTCTTGCGGTCAGAACCACGTGAGAGGGCCAAGTTCGGGACATTGGCCGATTGCCGCGCCGCCCTCTCCGTGATAGCCAGCTTGCCGTTCACGATATCCCTTGTGTCAGAACGGCGCGGGTCCCCGCCCGGATCGGCACGCCCTCAACATAAATCGAAAGCTTACCGACTATGGCAGACAAGACCAAAGGCAGTCCTCCAGCCTCCGATGGCGGCGATCAGCAGGCACAACAGCCGATCGAGGCCCAGGTCGTCGGCCAGTTCATCAAGGATCTCTCGTTCGAGAACCCGAGCATCGGCAAGCTTCTGGAGGGCCCCTCCGAGACCCCGAACATCAAGCTCGAGATCAACGTCGCCGCCAAGCGGCTGCAGCAGCCCGAACTCTACGAGAGCGCCATCGACTTCAAGGCCGTCGCCTCCACCAAGGACGGTACGATCTACGATCTCGAAATCGTCTATGCGGGCCTGTTCCGGCTCCGGAACATCCCGGAGCAGGCGCTGGAGCCGTTTCTGCTGATCAACTGCCCGACGCTGATCTTCCCGTTCCTGCGCCGTCTCGTGGCCGACATCACGCGCGAGGGCGGTTTCCCGCCTCTGCTGCTCGACCCCATCGATTTCGCGCAGCTCTTCGTGCGCCGCAAGCAGGAGATGGCGGCGTCGGCCTCCGGCAAGCCGAACTGATCTAGATCTGCTGACCCAGATCTTTCCGCTTCAGGCCCGAAAGGGTCTGAAGCGCCTGCTCAGGATTTCGCCGCGTCGTCCGGGGCGAAATAGCGCTTCCAGAGGGCCTTGGGACCCAGCGTCTCGACGAAGGCCCGATGGGCGGCGATCAGCTCCGCCGTGAGCCGCGGCTCCAGCGGCACGGGCCGCGGGCCGCGTATGGCCACACCGTTCACTTGCGCCCCGCGACCGGCACGGCCTCTTTCGGCTTGCAGTCCGAAGCTCGCCTGCCGCTCACCCAACAGCTCGACATAGACCTCGGCCAGCAGCAGGGAGTCCATCAAGGCGCCGTGCTTGATGCGCTTCGAGTTGTCGATACCATAGCGCTTGCAGAGCGCATCGAGGCTGTTGGGGCCGGCGGGATGCTTGCGCCTAGCGAGCTGAAGCGTATCGACCACGCGGCTCATCGAGATGGCCGGGTGTTTCAGACGCTCGAGCTCCATGTTCAGGAAGCCCACGTCGAAGGTCGCATTGTGAATGACGAGAGCATCCTGGCCGATGAACTCGAGGAACTCGCCAGCTACCTTCGAGAAGACCGGCTTATCGACCAGAAACGCGGTCGAGATGCCATGCACTGCCTCGGCCTCCGCCGGAACGGAGCGCTCGGGATTGATGAAGCGATGGAACTCCTGCCCGGTCGGGATGCGGTTGACCAGCTCGATGCAGCCGATCTCGATGAGACGGTCGCCCTTGCGCGGATCGAGGCCGGTGGTTTCGGTATCGAGAACAATCTCGCGGAGCATTGAGGAGCTTTCACATCGAACGCGAGACTGGGATGACCGAATACATAAATTCGCTTGTCCGGCTCGGGGCCTTTCAGGCGACGCCTGGCGTGGCGATGATGCTTATCGCCAATGGCGCGCGTAGGCGTCGGCCGGCATCGAGCGCAATGCGGAGAGAATAGCATCGACCTGGGCCTCGCTGTCGGCAAGGGTGCCCCCCGTATCCACAACGAAATCGGCCCGATGCCGCTTCATGGAATCCGGCATCTGCCGCTCGAGCAGAGCGTCAAGCCGTTCGTCCGTCATGCCGGGGCGTTCGAGAACGCGGGCTCGCTGAAGATGCCCGGGCGCCGAAACCACGACGACCGCATCCACCTGTGCATCCAGCTCCGTTTCGAGGAGCAGGGGGATTTCCAGTACGGCCACCTTGTCGCCCCGGGCAGCCGCGGCCCGGAGGAAATCCTGCTCCCCCTTGCGAACGAGCGGGTGCACGATCTTCTCCAGGATGCGAAAGCGCTCCGCATTGTTGGCGAGCACGGCCGCAAGGCGCGCCCTGTCGACGCGGCCATCGGCAGTCGTGCCGGGGAACGCCGCCTCGATCCTGGAAACCGCCTCGCCCGCATAGAGGCGATGGACCTCCGCGTCCGCATCGAACACCGCTATCCCCCGCTCGCGGAACATGGCCGCGATCGTGGATTTACCCATGCCGATGGATCCTGTGAGGCCGAGGATCTGCATCACACGGCCTCAATGTCGGCGGCGATCAGATCATAGAGCTCGTCAGTGACCTCCGGGCGCAAGCCAAACCATTTTTCGAATCCCGGCACGGCCTGGTGCAAGAGCATGCCGAGACCATCGACCGTGCGCAGTCCATGGCGGCGCGCCTCACGAATGAAAGCGGTCTCGAGCGGAACGTAGACGATGTCGGACACGATGCAATCAGGGTGAAAATCGGTGAAGTCCATGTCCAGGCTGCCAGCGCCCTTGAGACCGACAGAGGTCGTGTTGACCAAAACGGCGGCCTCCGTTGACGCGCGGGAGCGCTGGTCCCACGGCAGAACTTTCACGCGCGGTCCGAAAGTCTGCGCGAGGGCTTCGGCGCGTTCGACAGACCTATTGAAGATGCGGACTTCCGGCACGCCAGCCTCGAGAAATCCGTAGACGATGGCGCGGGCGGCGCCACCGGCTCCCAGAATGGAAACCGGCGCGTCGCGACGGCCCCAGTCTTCGGCTTCACGTCCGAGATAGGTCATGTAGCCATAGGTGTCGGTGTTGGCGGCGCAGAGACAGCCGTCTTCGAGCCACAGCGTGTTGGCGGCGCCGACAGCGATCGCGGACGCATCGCGGTTGGCTGCGAGACGGAAAGCGGCTTCCTTATGAGGAATGGTGACATTGCAGCCAGCCAGCCCTTCGGCTGCGAGCCCGTTGAGGAACGCTTCGATTTCGCCGGGAGACACCGCGCGCTTGGTGTAGGTGCCGTCAATCCCGTAGTGCTTCAGCCAATAGCCATGGATGATGGGCGAGCGCGAATGCTCGATGGGCCAGCCGATGACGCATGCGTGTTTCATGTGGCGAGCATCCCCCGGCGCCGCAACTCGTGCAACACGGGCAGCAGCGGAAGGCCCAAGATGGTGCTGTGGTCACCCTCGACGTTTTCGAACAGTTGCACTGCCGGTCCCTCGATCTGATAGGCGCCGACAGAGGTGAGCACCACGCCGCCAGCGCGCGCGAGGTAGCTGTCGAGGGCGGCTTCGCTGAAGGCGCGCATCGTCAAATGCGCGGTCTCGACATCCTTCCAGAGCACCACGCCGTTCGCGGCCAAGGCGGTCGCCGAGTGCAGGGCGTGCGTCTTTCCGCGAAGCGCGCGCAGGCAATCGCGGGCCTCGGCAATCGACTTTGGCTTCTCGAACACCACGCCTTCGAACGAGAGAACCTGGTCGGCACCGATTACGAGCGCACCCGGATCTTGCATGCTCACCGCTAACGCCTTTTGCTCAGCGAGCGTGAGCGCGATCTCTTCGTGGGAGACGGCCGGGACCGCGGCGAGCAGACGGCCGCGAATGGCCGCTTCGTCCACATCCGCGGCGCGGACCTCGAAATCTACGCCGGCCGACGCCAGAAGTGCGCGTCGTGTGGCGCTGCCGGATGCGAGGACAAGCCTCGGCTTATCAGCTGTCATGGTTCGATCCGGCGCTCGATTCAGCGGTCGCGTCGTCGGAGTTCACCTCGAGCTCGCCTGCTTTCTTATCCTGCAGGAGGCGGATGATGGTGGCGGCCGTTTCCTCCACCGAACGGCGGGTGACATCGATCACCGGCCACCCATGCTTGGCGCAGATCTTCCGGGTGTGGGCGATCTCGGCGGCGATTCGGCTTCGGTCCACATAGTCGTCGAGATCCCGGTCCGCGAGGAGGAGCGCGCGGTTGCGGCGAACCTCGGCGATGCGATCCGGGCTCGCGATCAGGCAGACCACGAAAGCGGAATGCTGGCCCGCGATCTCCTCCGGGAAGGGAAGCGACGGCACGATCGGAACGTTGGCCGTCTTGTATCCGCGCTGGGCGAGATAGATGCTGGTCGGCGTTTTCGAGGTGCGCGAGATGCCGAGCAGGATGATGTCCGCCTCGTTGAGATCCGTCGGCAGACGGCCGTCGTCGTGCGCCATCGTAAAGTTGAGCGCGTCGATGCGGCGGAAGTAGTCGGCGTCGAGGACGTGCTGGCCCGCGACCGTCGGCGTCTGAGGCGCGCCCAGGTAAGACTCGAACACCTGCATGATGGGCTGCAGCACGGCGAGGCAGGGAACCTTCAGCTCCTTGCAGCGCTGCTCGAGCTCCGCGATCAGCGTGAGGTTCACGATCGTATAGAGAACGATGCCCGGCGCCTGCTCGATCTCCTGCAACACGCGCTTCAACTGCCGCGCGTTGCGCACCAGCGGATGCACGTGCTCGATGGGGCGGATCTGCGCATACTGGACGGACGCGGCCTTGGCGATGGTAGTCAGCGTCTCACCGGTCGAATCCGAGACGAGATGAAGATGGAAGTAGCTCGGCTGGCTGTTGGCCATCTGTGGATCAAGAGCCTTCTTGTTCTGTGGGTCGGGAGGCGGCTCGGCTGTCGCTGTGGGTTCGGGGCGAGTTGTCCACGGGGATACCCCGAATATGCGCGATGTGAACTGTTTTTCTCACGAGTCCAGGCCGGCTGTTGATTGCCGTGTCTTCGACACTCCCTCATTCGTAATCAACACGGTATCCCCAGCGCACGGGAGCAATGGCGCCGGGGCAAGTGGTTGACTCTCATCGCGTGTTCCGGGCCTAGTGGCACCCTGTCCCCGCGGCACGCAACAGATTGCGTGGTCGTTCGTTCCTGGGGCAAAAGGCAGGGGACAGACGTGGGACAAGGCCGCCATGCCCGAAACTCACGCCCCTAATAGCAATAACAACAACTAGAAGACTCTTAGTTATTTATTGAAGGGAAGGTTATGGCCGACAGCGCGGAGCGTGGGACGAAGGCGGTTGCCGAGCGGCGGTTTCTGAAACCGTTCAAGGGAGAGGTGCTCGACGTTCCTCCGATCTGGCTCATGCGACAGGCAGGGCGCTATCTTCCGGAGTACAAGGCCACGCGCGCGGAAGCGGGGAGTTTTCTCAAGCTCTGCTATACGCCGAAGCTGGCGGCCGAGGTGACGTTGCAGCCGATCCGGCGCTACGGGTTCGATGCGGCCATTCTGTTCTCGGATATTCTGGTGGTGCCGGATGCGCTGGGCCAGGGTGTGCGGTTCGAGGAGGGCGAGGGGCCGAAGCTCGATCCTGTGCGCTCGGCCGGAGATCTGAAGCGGCTCGATCTTGCGGCGACATCTTCGAAATTCAGCCTCGTTTGCGAAACGGTTGCCCGGCTGCGGCAGGATTTGCCGGCCGAGACGGCGCTGATCGGGTTCTGCGGCGCTCCCTGGACGGTCGCGACCTACATGGTGCAGGGGGAAGGCTCGACGGATCAGGCGGAAGCGCGGCTCTGGGCCTATCGCGATCCAGAGGGGTTCGAGCAATTGATCGACCTCTTGGTGACGGCCTCGATCGACTATCTCGATCAACAAGTTAAGGCGGGTGCCGATTGCCTGCAGATTTTCGATACCTGGGCGGGCGCGCTGCCGGATGATGAGTTCGACCGCTGGGTGGTGGCGCCGACGCGCGCGATCCGCGAGGCGATCAAGGATCTACATCCCGATATTCCGGTGATCGGCTTCCCGCGCGGGGCGGGTGCGACGGCGGTTTGGTACGTGTCGGAGACAGGGGTGGACGGCATCGGGTGCGACACGGCGACGCCGCCGTTCGTGATGAGCGAGGCGTTCGACGAGGAGGACGTGGTGATCCAGGGCAACCTCGATCCCCTGCTTCTGGTCGCGGGCGGCGAGCGGCTCGACGAGCGTGTGGATGAGATCCTTGATCTCATGCGGGACAAGAGATTCATCTTCAACCTGGGCCATGGAATCGTGCCACAAACGCCGCCGGAAAACGTCGGGCGGCTGGTCGAGCGCGTGCGGGCGAAACGTTAAGGTTTTGATTTATCTCTAAATTGCGGGTGGTGATGGTTGAAGCCAGCAGACAGGATGCTTCTCCCGGAATGCGGGCGGCGGTGGCGCTGGTCGTTACGGCGGCGCTTGGTGTCGCGGCAGCGGTGATCGCCGGGCCGGCGGCCTATCTCTGGCTGAAGGCGGTGCATGTGATTGCCATCATTTCCTGGATGGCCGGCATGCTCTACCTGCCGCGCCTCTTCATCTACCACTGCGATGCGCAGCCCGGCTCGCAGATGTCGGAGACGTTCAAGGTGATGGAGCGGCGGCTGCTCAGGATCATCATCAATCCGGCCATGATCATCGCCTGGGTGATCGGCCTTTGGCTCGCCTGGCAGGGTGGGTTTTTCCAGTCGGGCTGGCTACACGCCAAACTGGCGCTGGCGCTGGGGCTTTCCGGGGTTCATGGTTACTTTTCTGCCGCCGTGCGCAGGTTTGCCGAGGATCGCAACACGGTGACGGCGCGCCAGTGGCGGATGTGGAACGAAGTGCCGACAGTACTGATGATCGGTATTGTCATTCTGGTGATCGTGAAACCGTTTTAGGATTTTTGCGTTTCACTCGGGACCTTCCGCTTGTCGAATTCGTTTGCTATATAGGGGTTAGATCGAATCGGCTCCTGGTCTCTCCGGCCAGAGAGTAGGCTGCACAGCGCACCTCGCTGTCGCCAAACGGCGCGGCTCTCCCAGCCACCACCCACATTCCCCACCCCAGGCCCGGCACTGCCCTCTCCCACCTTGTCTGCCGTGGCCGCCATGGAGCGGTTTCATGACCGAGATGAAGCTCGAGGACCTCAAGCTCAAGTCCCCTACCGAGCTCTTAAGCTTTGCCGAGGAAGTCGGCGTCGAGAATGCCAGCACGATGCGCAAGCAGGAGCTGATGTTCGCGACGCTGAAGCAGCTTGCGGCGAAAGACATCGAAATCACCGGCGTTGGAGTCGTCGAAGTGCTGCAGGACGGCTTCGGCTTCCTGCGCTCGCCGGATGCCAACTATCTGCCCGGCCCTGACGATATCTATATCTCGCCCTCCCAGATCCGCCGCTTCGCCTTGCGCACCGGCGATACAGTCGAGGGCCAGATCAGAAGCCCGAAGGAAGGCGAGCGCTACTTCGCTCTACTCAAGGTCAACCGGATCAACTTCGAAGATCCCGAAGCGACCAAGCATAAAATTCATTTCGATAACTTGACGCCACTCTATCCTACGAGCTGGCTCAAGATGGAAATCGAAGATCCCACCATCAAAGATCTGTCGGCCCGTGTGATCGACATCGTCGTGCCGCTCGGCAAAGGCCAGCGTGCCCTGATCGTCGCGCCGCCGCGCACCGGTAAGACGGTGCTGCTTCAGAACATCGCGCACTCGATCACCGCCAATCACCCCGAGTGCTACTTGATCGTTCTTCTGATCGACGAGCGTCCCGAGGAAGTCACCGACATGCAGCGCTCGGTGAAGGGCGAGGTGATCTCCTCGACCTTCGACGAGCCGGCTTCGCGCCACGTGCAGGTGTCCGAGATGGTGATCGAGAAGGCCAAGCGCCTGGTCGAGCACAAGCGAGACGTGGTGATCCTGCTCGACAGCATCACGCGCCTCGGACGTGCCTATAACACGGTGGTTCCGTCCTCCGGCAAGGTGCTCACGGGCGGCGTCGACTCCAATGCTCTGCAGCGTCCGAAGCGCTTCTTCGGTGCGGCCCGCAACATCGAGGAGGGCGGTTCGCTCACCATCATCGCGACCGCGCTGATCGATACCGGCAGCCGCATGGACGAGGTGATCTTCGAAGAGTTCAAGGGTACCGGCAACTCGGAAATCATTCTCGACCGCAAGGTCTCCGACAAGCGCGTGTTCCCGTCGATCGACGTGGCACGTTCCGGCACCCGCAAGGAAGATCTGCTCGTTCCGAAGGATCAGCTCAAGAAGGTGTATGTGCTCCGGCGCATTCTCAACCCGATGGGCACGATGGACGCCATCGAGTTCCTCATCGACAAGCTGCGCTCGACGAAGACCAACGGCGAGTTCTTCCAGTCGATGAATACGTGAGATGCAAAGGCCGCGGTTTCCGCGGCCTTTTTTGTCGGTCTGCTCCGATCTTTCATGAAAAAGGGCCGCTCTCGAAGCGGCCCTTTCTGCATTGCGGACTTGTATATCGACCGCTACTCGGCGGCGTCGTGGATGGCGCGGGCCTGTGCGGCGGCCGTCACCGGCCGCTGAGGCTGGCCGTTGCCGGGCTTGTAGTGGATCGGAAACAGAACCTGCTCCATGTAGCCCTTGGGGAACTCCGGCACCTCGTCGATGCCCATGTCCTTCGCGGTGATCGGACGCGGCGGCTCCGCATGGAAGGTGCCGAGCATGCGATCCCAGATGGTGAGGAACAGCCCGAAGTTGCAGTCGCCCTCCTTGCCCCAGTTCACGTGATGCAGGTGGTGGATCTGGCCGATCGAGAGGTGGTTGCGGAACGGTCCCAACGCGTAGGCCACATTCGAGTGCTGGATGATGAGCTGCACCGAGATGGCAAAGCCGAGCAGGAGCGCCACGTGGACCGGCATACCGGCGATGGCGAGCGGAGCCGTACCCAGCACGAGGTCCACGACCTGGTGCAACGGGTGGCGAACCAGGCCATTGAAGCCATAGAGGCGGGAGACACCGTGATGCACCGCATGCAGACGCCAGAGGAATGAGAAGCGGTGGCTCAGGTAGTGCAGGAACATCAGGGCGAAGTCTGCCAGCACCATGGCCATCAGAAGCTGCGCCCACACCGGCCAATCCCGCGGCCAGATACCGGCGTTGAGGCCGCCCGAGAATAGCCAGCCCATCAGCGGAATGGTGAGGATGCCGTTGAGGTTCTGCATCTCGTAAACGATGGCATGGATGACGTTGGTCTTCTCGTCACCGTGCGACTCGTTCCACTCGTCGTACCAGGGAAGAATACGCTCCGCGACAAAGGCGGCACCGATCGCGATCAGCATCAGAAGCGCGATCCACGCGTAGGAATGTCCGTTGGTCACGACGTAATAGGCGGCGCCGTTCAGACCGAAGAACATGAACGGGAAATACCCGTACCGCACCAGATTACGTAGAAATCCAGACGTCATTGGAACCTCGTCATCAATCCTTCCGGCATTTCATACGCTTGCAACAGTACGCGTGGCTTGTATGAAGCCTAACTGTGGTAAACGCGGATTTCACACCATTTTTTGTCATTGTACTCGTAAGAAAACTTGATCTTACGCAATTGAGCGCAACTCGTAGACAAGGTGTCGCAGATCGGACTCAGTCGATACGGGCCGGGAGCACTGGGGACCGAGACACGTATAGGCGGTTGATCTTCCGTCGACTGCCGATTTTCCGTGGAGGGCTGGCGGGCCGACCTCACCCACGGTGCCGGAGACTTCGATCTCGAGTGCTCCGGGCACGGACAGACTGTGAACGACGGATCGTAGATCGGTACTGGGATCGTTCTGGCCCCTTACTAATACAATGAGTTGTGGAGACAAGAGGTCTATTGCCGCGGCCAGAAGGCCCGTGTGGCCGGCGAGATTGCGCGCGATGTCAGCCGAGAAAGTGCGCATGATCTGCTCGGCCCGTTGAACGTAACGCGTGTTGCCGGTCAGGGTTCCGAGGTGGACCAGATTGGAGACCATCACCCCGTTGGCCGACGGGGTGGCATCGTCTCCGGAAGATTTGAGCCGGACGATCACATCCCGGGTATCGTCGGCGGCCGTAAAGTAGCCCCCGCCGTCATCGGCCCAGTAGTGTCTATCGAGCACATCGGTCCATGCCGTGGCGCTGGTCAGGTAGCCTCCGTCGCCCGTCGCCTGATAGAGGCGGAGGGCTGCCCAGATCATGTTGGCGTAATCACTGGCCGTTGCCGGCGCCCGGCCCTGACCGTGGCGCACCGCGTGAACGAGGCGACTGGAGACCGTCATCTTTTTCTCGACGAAGGTGAAGGCTTGTTTTGCCATCGTCACCCAGTCTGACCGATCGAATACGGAGCCTGCACGGGCGAGCGCTGCGATCATCAACCCGTTCCAGTCGGCCAGAACCTTGTCGTCCCAGCCCGGGCGGATACGTTTGGCGCGGACCTCGAGAAGCTTTTCGCGGAGTGCTGCGAGCTTCTCCTCCTCGGCCGGCGCTTCGAGCCCCTTGTCCTTCAGCCGGTTCAGGATGGTGTGGCCTTCCCAGTTCCCCTCCGGGGTGACGTCATAGGCGGCGTTGAAGATCGCGGCGTCCTCGGCACCGAGCACGGTGAGGATCTCCTCCGCCGTCCAGACGTAGAACTTGCCTTCCTCTCCCTCCGAGTCCGCGTCGAGGGCCGAGGCGAAGCCGCCGCCCTCCACCACCATCTCGCGGGCGATCCAGGCGACCGTCTCCTCGATGCGTTTCGCGAGCAGGGGGCTCCTGGTCTCGCGCCACACCTCCGTCATCAGGTCGATCAGCAGCGCGTTGTCGTAGAGCATCTTCTCGAAGTGAGGGACGAGCCAGAGCTCGTCCACCGAGTAGCGCGCGAAGCCGCCGCCCAGATGATCGTAGATGCCGCCCTGGCACATGCGCTCCAGCGTGGTGACGACGGCCGCCTTGGCAGGCTCGTGGCGGTAGCGGATCGCGCCGCGCCAGAGGAGCCAGAAGAAACTCCATTGCGGAAACTTGGGTGCGCCTTCGATGCCGCCCCGAATGGAATCGACCGCGCGGGTGAGGCGCTGGGTGATCTCGCGAAGAAGGGGATCGGTCACCGCCGATCCGTCGATCTCGCCGCTTCGCTGGGAGAGGGCGTGAACGAGCGCCTCGGCATTACCCGCCACCTTCTCCGGCTCGTTGCGGTAGATGCCGGATATGCGCTCGAGCACGTCCACGAAGGAGGGGCGACCGTAGGCTGCGAACTTCGGGAAGTAGGTGCCGCCCCAAAAGGGGCGCGCGTCGCTGTCGAGGAACATGGTCAGCGGCCATCCGCCTTGCTGGCCGAGGCGGTGAAGGGCGCCCATGTAGATGGCGTCGATGTCCGGGCGCTCCTCCCGATCGACCTTGATGTTCACGAAGTGATCGTTCATCACGCGAGCCGTCACCTCGTCCTCGAAGCTCTCGTGAGCCATCACATGGCACCAGTGGCAGGCCGAATATCCGACGGAGAGCAGGATCGGCTTGCCGGTGCGCTTGGCCTCGGCCAGGGCTTCCGGTCCCCATGCCCACCAGTGGACAGGGTTCTCCGCGTGTTGAAGAAGATAGGGGCTGCTCTCTTCGGAAAGGCGGTTGCGGCTCATGGTAGGGTCCTGTCGCTTCTTGTCCTGTGTCTCAGATGAGCGCGCACAGCACGAAGACGTTCCGATTCATTTCTTACGGTGCCGAGACTAGCCATGGCCCAATCCTCAGAGCCAACCATTTTCGCGCTGGCCAGCGCACCGGGGCGTGCGGGGGTCGCGGTGGTGCGCATCTCCGGGAGCGGTGCCGGGCGGGTGATCGACTTCATGGCCGGTCCGCGCGCGGAAGCGCGCCGCGCCGTGGGGCGCTTCGTCCGTCATCCTGAAAGCGGCGAGAAGCTGGACCGCGGCGTGGTGATCTGGTTACCCGGACCCAAGAGCTTCACCGGCGAGGATGTGGCGGAGCTTCACCTGCACGGCGGACGGGCGGTGGTGGACGCGGTGCTCTCGGCGCTGTCCATCATGCCGGGATTGCGGATGGCCGAGCCCGGCGAGTTTGCGCGCCGCGCGTTCGAGGCGGGGAAGCTCGATCTCGCGGAGGTGGAGGGGCTTGCCGATCTCATCGATGCCGAGACGGAGGGGCAACGCCGGCAGGCTCTCGCCCAGGCCTCGGGTGTGCTGTCGGATCTCTACGACGGGTGGCGCGCCAGCCTGATCGAGGCGCTTGGTCTCATCGAAGCAGGGCTCGATTTCGCCGATGAAGGCGACATCGGCGCCAAGACGTTCACCGATGCACGAGCCATCATCCAGGTGCTCGCGCGTTCGGTGAACCATCACCTCGAGGATGGTCATCGCGGAGAGATCCTGCGCCACGGGTTTCGGGTGGCGCTCACGGGCCCGCCCAACGCCGGGAAGTCGAGTCTCCTGAATGCGCTGGCGCGGCGCGACGTGGCGATCGTTTCTGCCGAAGCCGGGACGACCCGCGACGTCGTCGAAGCGCGGCTCGATCTCGGCGGCCTCCCTGTGATCGTCTCGGATACGGCGGGCTTCCGGGATGCGGAGGGGGCCATCGAGCGGGAAGGCATGCGGCGGAGCAAGGCGGTGGCGGAGGCGGCCGACCTGGTGCTGTGGCTGACCGATGCGACCGAGCCGCAGACCTTGCTGCCGCCGGACCTCGCGGCCGTAGCCGACCGGACGCTGCTCGTGCTCAACAAGATCGATCTCCTGCCTGGCGGTGAGGCGCCTGCCTTGCCCGACGACATGGTGCCGCTTTCGGTGGAGACGGGCGCGGGTGTCACGGAGCTCATCGAGCGCCTTACGGTGATCGCTCGCGAGCGGATCGGTCACCAGGAGGAGCCCGCGCTCACACAGGTCCGTCACCGGAAGCTCGTCGAGGCGTGCCGGGACAATCTCGATGCGTTCCTGCTGGGTTCACCGGATGAGGTTGAGCTTCGCGCGGAGGATCTGCGCCGTGCGGCGGATGCGCTGGGGCGCATCACCGGACGGGTGGACGTGGAGGACGTGCTGGATCACATCTTCGGCCGTTTCTGTATCGGGAAATGAGCGCGCATTTCGGCATGAAGTGTTTCACGTGAATCCTCCGGTTCCGGATAATGAATATCCGGTGGACGGTTCAGAAAGGCGCGTCGATGCCGGAGCATTTGGTCCGGAATTTCCGGTGGTGATGGATTTTCGGCACGGAATGTTTCACGTGAATCCGTCCGTCCGTCCGTCCGGGCTTGAGCGCGTGCGCGCTGCCGGATCGTGCACGCGCATCGGAGACGCGGTTGCTGTTTGTCGTGCCGCCGGATGCTTCGTCCGGCATAATTTGTTTCACGTGAATCCATTTTTCCGGCGAAACGGCATCCAATGTTTCACGTGAATCCAAAATTGCGCGTTTCGCGCCGACATGCGGCACGCGATGTTTCACGTGAATCATCGAAACGGCTCTATCGGCTGACGAGGCCGGACATGATTTCGGAGTTGGATGCCAGCGCCGACATGCCCGGGTCCTCCTCGGCGGCCGGGGCGGTGCGGGCGATCTGTCCCTTTGGCTGGCAGCGCTCCTTCGCCAGAGTGAGGAGGTATTCGTTGCGCTGGGAGAGTGCGCGCGCCTCCTGTCCCGCTGCGTCCTGAAAGTCGAGGCCGAGCCAGGCGGGCCAGGCCATGAAGCCGACGATCCCGGCGGTGACGTTCTGCCCGAACTTCCACTGCTGCTCGGTGGCCAGATCGGAGATCTTCTGGTTGTTGACCTTGGTCTCTGCCGCGATCTGGTCGCAAGCTATGCTGCGGTCGGTGGCATGGAAGAGGGGCGGGATCTGCGGTGCGCGCCCGGCGCAGGCGCCGAGCGTGAGGGTGAGCAACGCAATGCTTCCCGCTTGGTACTTCGACATCGATAGCCCCCCGACAATCGCGACGGGGCTAGCCTGCGGGTGACAAAGTGGCGCCGGCAAGATCGGTGCGGCATAGACCTGTGCGTTGTCCTCCGTATCCACATGAAATGGGGCGGAGGCGTTCGGAGAAGGGAGCCTGCGACAGGGATGCGGGTCGCTTTGACCGTGGAGCCACCCTCCTGTATCTCTCCGCCATTGTTGCAGGCGCGCAGGATTGGGTGATCGGCAGATGGCCGAGAGAAGCTTCGACGTGATCGTTGTCGGTGGCGGCCACGCGGGTGTGGAAGCCGCGGCTGCGGCCGCGCGCATGGGCGCCTCGGTGGCGCTCGTCACCCACCGTTTCGAGACCATCGGCGAGATGTCGTGCAATCCGGCTATCGGCGGTCTCGGCAAAGGTCATCTCGTGCGGGAGATCGATGCGCTCGACGGGCTCATGGGGCGCGTCGCGGACGCGGCAGGCATTCAATTCCGCCTTCTCAATCGTTCGAAGGGACCGGCGGTGCAGGGGCCGCGCGCGCAGGCCGACCGGGCGCTCTATCGGGCGGCGATGCAGCAGGCAATCCGGGAGACCGGTGGTCTTGTGGTCATCGAAGGCGCGGTCGAGGACCTGGTGGTGACTGGCGATGTGGTCGGCGGGATCATCACCCAGACGGGCGAGCGAATGCTGGCCGGTTCCGTGGTGTTGACGACTGGAACATTTCTCAATGGTCTCATCCACTTAGGAGATCAGACTCATCCGGCTGGACGGGTGGGTGACGCGCCCGCGCTGAAGCTCTCCGAGCGCCTCTATGGGCTGGGGCTCAAGATGGGCCGTCTCAAGACCGGCACGCCAGCGCGGCTCGATCGCCGGTCGATCGACTGGGATGGTCTTCCGCAGCAGGAGGCGGATGCCGATCCGGTGCCGTTCTCTTTTCTGACGAACGCAATCACCAATCCGCAAGTGACGTGCGCGATCACCACAACCAGCGAGGCGACGCACGCGATCATACGCGCCAATCTCGCGCGTTCGCCCATGTACTCCGGGCAAATCGCCTCGCGCGGTCCCCGCTATTGCCCGTCGATCGAGGACAAGGTGGTGCGGTTCGCCGACCGCAGCGCGCATCAAGTGTTCCTGGAGCCGGAAGGCCTCGATGACGACACCGTCTATCCGAACGGGGTCTCGACGTCGCTTCCAGCCGATGTTCAGGAGGCTTTTCTCAAGACACTTCCGGGACTTGAGAAGGTTGTCCTCAAGCGTCCAGGCTATGCGATCGAGTACGACTACGTCGATCCCCGCGAGCTTCTGCCGACTCTCGAGACCAAGCGGCTCAAGCGACTTTTCCTTGCGGGGCAGATCAACGGCACGACGGGATATGAGGAGGCGGGCGCGCAAGGCTTGGCCGCCGGCATCAATGCTGCGCTCGTTGCGGCAGGGGGCGTGCGTACGTTCGTCGTGTCGCGCGCGGATGCCTATCTGGGCGTCATGATCGACGATCTCGTCACGCGGGGGGTCACCGAGCCCTATCGCATGTTCACGTCGCGGGCCGAGTATCGTTTGCGGCTTCGCGCAGACAATGCAGATCAACGACTTACGCCAATGGGCGAACAAATCGGCTGTGTGACCTCGTTACGTTCACGGTCGTATTCCAATAAAAACAAGATGTTATCAGAAATAGCTAATGTTCTTTCTCAAAAAACGCTCACACCGACAGAAGCGGAACGAAACGGAATCGAAATCAACAAGGACGGAAGGCGGCGAAACGCGTTCGAGCTTCTCTCTTATCCTGACATGACTTTCTGCCGCTTGGCTGAGATTTGGCCTGAGCTGGCGAATTTCGATCCGGCGCTTGCGGCTCAGACAGAAATTGACGCTCGGTACGACTCCTATGTGCGCCGGCAGGAGGCGGACGTGGCGGCGCTCAAAAAGGACGAGGCCATCGCCATTCCGGCGTCTTTTGATTATGCAACTCTGCCGAGTCTCAAGGCAGAGCTTCGGGCGAAGCTCGAAGCGCAGCGGCCGGCTACGCTGGCCCAGGCCGGAAAGATCGAGGGCATGACGCCGGCTGCGCTCATGCTCATTCTGGCCACGCTCAAGAAGCAAATTCCGCGGAAACGCGCGTCATGACAGCGGCTTCGGGGGCTTCCGGCCGGATCGACACGGCGGAGGCGTTTCAGGGCGCCTTTGCCGTTTCACGTGAAACGATAGACCGGCTTCGCACCTACGAGGCGCTGCTCAGGAGCTGGCAAAAAGTCATCAATCTGGTTTCGCCTACGACCCTGGACGAAATCTGGCACCGGCATTTTGTGGATTCGGCCCAGCTTCTGGCGTTCGCGCCCGAGGGAGCAAAAAACTGGCTCGATCTGGGCTCGGGCGGCGGCTTTCCGGGTCTCGTGCTGGCAATTTTGCTCGCGGAGAAAAATTCCGACGCCCGAATGACCCTGGTCGAGTCCGATACGCGCAAGGCGGCTTTCCTCGGCGAGGTGGCCCGGAAAACGGGGCTTGCTGTGGAGATTCGCGGGGAGCGGATCGAAAAGTCCGCGACTCAGGCTAAGTCTCAGATAAAAGACGTGATCACGGCGCGTGCGCTGGCGCCTTTGCCGAAGCTTCTGGGGCTCGTTCAGCCGTTTTTTTCTCCCCAGACCGTGGCCTTGTTTCCTAAAGGCCGGGACGCGGAGGCGGAAGTCAGCGAGGCAGAACGGCAGTTCGCCTTCGATTACACGCTTGCTCCGAGCCTGACGGACGCTCAGGCGCGCATTGTGATAGTGCGAAATTTGGCTTTGAGGACGGAGGGTTAGACCCGTGACTGGCCTCGGTACGAAACTTAGGGCGCTGGCGGTCGCCAATCAGAAGGGCGGCGTCGGCAAGACCACGACAGCGATCAATTTGGGCACGGCGCTGGCCGCGATCGGCGAGCGCGTGCTTGTTATCGACCTCGATCCGCAGGGAAACGCCTCGACCGGCCTCGGCGTGCCGCCGGAAGCGCGGACGCGGACATCTTATGATGCCGTAATGGGCACGGTTAGCCTCTCGGAAGCGGCGGTTCAGACTGCAATTCCTGGACTTTTTGTCGTTCCGGCGAACTCGGACCTAGTGGGTCTCGAATCGGATCTCTCGGGCGATGTGAGCCGTGCTTACAAGCTTCGCGACGCGGTGGCAGCGCTGGCCGCGCAATCTCGCGGCAAGCCGGCCGATCAGGCCTTCAAATACGTACTGATCGACTGTCCGCCCTCGCTCAACATCCTGACTTTGAACGCGCTGGCTGCCGCGGATGCCGTTTTGGTACCCGTGCAGTGCGAATTTTTCGCGCTGGAAGGTATTTCTCAGCTCAAGGACACGATCGACCAGATCCGCGCGACGCTCAATCCGAGCCTGGAAATCCAAGGCGTCGTGCTGACCATGCATGACGCGCGGACCACGCTTTCGCGCGAAGTCGCGGACGAAGTCCGGGCCTTCTTCGGCCCCAAGGTCTACGAATCCGTGATTCCGCGAAATACGCGGGTCGCGGAGGCCCCGTCGCACGGCAAGCCGATCCTGCTTTACGATTACGATTGCGCCGGGAGCCAAGCCTATATCCGTCTCGCGACCGAGATCATCGAGCGCGAACGTCAAACCAAAGCCGCGTAATGGCCTCTAAAACATAAGTTTTTCGTCGTGCTTCGTACTGTGTAGTCGGGAGCGGTACGGAAAGCACCCGGGAGAAAACAGGTCAGGTCATGAATTCAGCGCTACCGAAAAGCCGGCTGGGCCGGGGGTTGGCCTCTCTCATTGGGGAATCGCCGCAGGCGCATCCGCGTTTGCCTGCTGAGGGCGAGCAGCGGCTTGCGCCGGTTGAACAGCTTCGGAGCGGGCGGTTCAATCCGCGCAAGGATTTCGCCGAGCAGGATCTGGCGGAACTCGCTGAATCGATCCGAACCAAGGGCTTGGTTCAGCCGATTGTCGTGCGACCGCACCCCGAGGACATGCAGGCTTTCGAGATCGTGGCCGGCGAGCGGCGCTGGCGCGCGTCGCAGAAGGCCGGCCTGCATATGGTCCCGATCATTGTGCGGGATCTTTCGGACCGCGAGGTTCTCGAACTTGCGATTATCGAAAATGTCCAGCGCGCGGATCTCAACGCCATCGAAGAGGCGAACGGCTATCGCGAGCTGATCGAGCGGTTCGACTACAGCCAGGAGCAGGTGTCCGAAATCATCGGCAAGAGCCGGAGCCACGTGGCCAACACGTTGCGGCTGCTCAGGCTTCCGGATTCAGTTCAGGCTTACGTGCAGGAGGGAAAGCTCACTGCCGGGCATGCCCGCGCCCTCGTGGGCCGGGACGACGCCGAGGCGCTCGCCCAGCGGATTTTGGAACAGGACCTCAACGTCCGCGAAGCGGAAGCGCTGGTTCAGGCCGGGCCGATTGGCGTGCCGGGCAATACGGGTGCGAAGAAGGTTCGAGAGAAGGATCCGGATACAAAAGCCTTCGAGAAAGAGCTGGCGGACTCCCTTGGGCTCAAGGTGGAGGTCAAGCGCGGCTCGGGCGAGAGCGGAAATCTGGTCATCAAGTACGGCAACTTCGACCAGCTCGACTATATTCGTATGCGCCTGATAGGCATGCCGGGCGGTTGAGCCGTGACGTCGAGGTCGGCCGCGGGACTAGGTCCAAATTGGGCGGCTGCGACGGCAGACTTGTTGCGGTGGAGCGTGGCAGTTCTTCTCGGGCCGTGGCCCGGCGTTTTCCTATTTCGCATTTCCGGGCTCGAACCTCTTGATTTCGATCCTGAAATGCTCTGGGGTTCTTCGCCATGAGCACCGATATTCTTTTCCGGCTGGCGGAGACGATCCGCGCCCGCCGTTCCGAATCCGCGGAAAAATCCTACACGCGCCAGCTCCTGCTGGCCGGGCCTGAGCGTTGCGCCAAGAAGCTCGGCGAGGAAGCGGTCGAGACCGTTATCGCGGGCGTTAGCCAAAGCGACGAAGCGCTGCGTGCGGAAGCAGCCGATTTGCTTTATCACTTGCTGGTGTTGCTCGAAGCGCGCGGCGTTGCTCTTGAAGATGTCCTGGCCGTTCTGCAAAGCCGCACCGTCCAGTCTGGACTTGCTGAAAAAGCATCCAGAAATTCTTCGTGAGTGTTGTCCTGCCTTCAGAATTCTTTGGAGAAGCCGCAAGGCTTCCTGGTGATCCGCAAATGAGTATGGCGCGGGATACTGCGGCGGCACGAGAGACGGGGCGCCTCGAGCTCGTCGGGGCGCCCGGAAAAGACATCCAATTCTCTCCTTATCGTGTTTTTACCCGCGAGGAGTGGGCCAGGCTTCGCGCCGACACGCCCATGACGCTGGCGCCCCAGGAGCTCGAGCTTCTGTCGGGTCTGCTCGAGGAGCTCAGCGTTGAAGAGGTGGAGACGATTTATCTTCCCCTCTCCCGCCTCCTCAATCTCTACGTGGCGGCGGCGCAGAAGCTTCATGCGGTCAGCTCGACGTTTCTCGGCCGGACCGACTGCAAAGTGCCCTTCATCATCGGTGTGGCGGGGTCGGTTGCGGTCGGTAAGAGCACGACCGCCCGCGTGCTCAAGGCGCTGCTCGCGCGCTGGCCGGACCATCCGCGCGTCGACCTTATCACGACAGATGGATTTCTGTTTCCCAACAAAGAGTTGGAAGCGCGAGATCTGATGAACCGGAAAGGCTTTCCGGAGAGCTTCGATACCACGCGGCTGTTGAAGTTCCTGGCGGATGTGAAGAGCGGCAAGGAGCGCATCGAGGCGCCGGTCTACTCGCATTTCCACTACGACATCATCTCCGGTCAGAAGATCGTAGTCGAGCGTCCGGATATCCTGATCGTCGAGGGGCTTAACGTGCTGCAGCCCGCCACGTTCGAGCGGGGCAGTGAGGCGGGTCCTTATGTTTCGGATTTCATCGACTTCTCGATCTTCATCGATGCGGATCCGAGCCTAATCGAGACATGGTACCTGGAGCGCTTCATGCGGCTCCGGAGCACGGCGTTTCGCGATCCAGCTTCCTTTTTCCATCGCTACGTCACGCTCACGCACGACAACGCCGTGGCGCGGGCGCTCGAGATTTGGCGCTCGATCAACCTCAAGAACCTCTCCGAGAATATCCTGCCGACGCGGCCGCGGGCCCGGCTGATTCTGCGCAAATCGCAAGATCACAGCGTCAGTACGGTGGCGCTTCGGAAGCTCTGATGCCCGAGATGATTCGCGCTCTTTTGCCGCTGTTGCATTGCGATAGTGGATGTCCGCACGCCTAAACATTGGGCTACGGACCGTTTGCCTACGCTATTTTTCGAGAAAAATGTCCCCGTGTGCCCGCGACTTGAGGGCTCCCGACCTAAATCGGGAAGTTTTCCCTCTAGACTTGCTGCGTCGCAGCAACAAAATAAGGGAAAGTTTCTCGGTTCTTAGCTCACAAGGAGACACACTATGAAGCGCATTCTCGCTGCCGCAGCCGCTCTCGCCCTTTGCTCGGGCGCTGCTCTCGCCGACGACAAGCCGACTGCCGACGAGGCCGCAAAGATCAAGGCCGCCGTTGCCGATTGGGGCTGCGAAGGCGGCGAGTACGAAAAGGAGACCGAGGGCACGGGTGTGTTCGAGGCCGAGGACGTGAAGTGCAAGCAGGGTCAGTACGACTTCCGTCTCGACAAGGACTTCAAGGTATTCGTGATCACGAAGGACTAATACGTCCCTTCGACTGAATTCAAAGGGCGCCTCTCCTTGAAGAGGCGCCCTTTTTATTTGCGGATCACGCTGCTCTGCGGCTTCGATCAGGCCGTAAGAGTTTCGAGCTTGCCCAGGATCGCGGCGCCCATTTCCGAGGTGCCGACCTGGCGCATGCTGGGCTGCATGATGTCGCCGGTGCGATAGCCGTCTGAGAGCACGGCGGCGATGGCCTTATCGATGAGGTCGGCTTCATCGGACATTCCGCACGAGTAGCGGAGCGCCATGCCGAAGCTCGCGATGGTGGCGATCGGGTTCGCAAGGCCCTTGCCGGCGATGTCAGGGGCCGAGCCGTGGACCGGCTCATAGAGAGCGAGGCGCTTGCCGGTCTTCTCGTCGGCGGCGCCGAGGGACGCGGACGGCAGCATCCCGAGCGAGCCGGTCATCATGGCGGCTTCGTCCGACAGCACGTCGCCGAACAGATTGTCGGTGACGATGACGTCGAACTGCTTCGGATTGCGGATGAGCTGCATGGCGCAGTTGTCGGCCAGGATGTGCTCGAGCTTTACGTCCGGGGCGTAAGACTTGTGGGTGGCGGTCACCACCTCGTTCCAGAGCACGCCGGTCTTCATCACGTTGCGCTTCTCTGCGGAATGGACCTTGTTCGAGCGCTTGCGGGCGAGGTCGAAGGCGACCTTCGCGATGCGCTCGATCTCGCGCGTCGTGTAGAGCTGGGTGTCGACGGCGCGCTTCTGGCCGTCCTCAAGAGTGACGATCTCCTTCGGCTCGCCGAAATAGACGCCGCCGGTCAGCTCGCGCACGATCATGATGTCGAGGCCTTCCACCAGCTCGCGCTTGAGGGAGGAGGCATCGGCAAGCGCCGGATAGCAGATCGCAGGGCGGAGATTGGCGAAGAGATCCAGATCCTTGCGGAGACGGAGCAGGCCAGCCTCGGGGCGGACGGCATAGGGAACCTTGTCCCACTTGGGGCCGCCCACGGCGCCGAAGATCACGGCATCGGAGGCTTTGGCCTTGGCGATGCAGTCGTCGGTGACGGCGACGCCGTGCTTGTCGTAGGCCGAGCCGCCGACGAGGTCGCTCTGGGTCTCGAACTTGTGCTTGCTGCTCGTCTTGTTGAAGAACGCGATGATGCGCTCGACCTCGGCCATGGTCTCGATGCCGATGCCGTCACCCGGGAGAAGAAGCAGCTTGTGCGTCGTCATGATGAAAGAGGTTCCGTCAAAAAGGTGGGATTTCGCTGGCGCGGTACTAGCGCGATGGCGGATAGGCGGCAAGCCGCACATGCGGGGGGCGGTCATTAACCCTCGCGCCCGGACAGACATCGAGCAGGATGCGAGGGGTCTCAGCCGATGAAGGGAATGTCGAGAAAAAGGGAAAAGCCGTTGATGGTCATGAAGGTGCCGAGAGCACCCATCACCGCGCTCGTGATCAGCAGCGTCGAGCCACCGGAGATGATGGCTACACCGCCCAGCACGATGGCGATCTGCAGCAACGCCTCGCCATAGTCGAAATAGGGATCCTGGCGCATGGCAACGTCTCGCTCGGCTTCGAGCGCCTTGCCGCGGTTGAACAGCTCGTCGAGCCCTTCGTTGGTCTTGGGATTCGAGGTGAGCTCTGCGTCGATCTTCTTGTAGTCGGCGATCTTTGCTTCGATGGCGGCGCGTGCCTCGGCCGTGAGCGCGGGATTGCTCAGCACCGTCAGCTCGAGCTGGTCAACCTCGAGACGCAAGGTGTGGCGGCGCATGTTCTTCGCCTGGAAGAAGCCCCAGACATTGGTCGCCTCGATGTTCTTGAGGGTCGCTTCCTTGGATGCGTTGCCGCCGCCCATGGAACAGATGGCGAGAATTACGGCGAGAACGCCGATGTAGACGCCAATCCAACGGTCGCGGTCGCGCTGATTTTCGTCGCCTGCTTCGCGGCCGAGATCATCCCAGACCACTATCGCGGCCCTCCGAGCGAACGAGCTCACGATACTCCGCGACGTCGCCGGTATCGGTCATGCGGTAGACCTGCGGGGCGGCCGTTGCAAGCTCGCGATCGAGGATCTGGTGCTCGTCCAGCTTTTCGAGGTGCATGATCAGGGCGCGCAGAGAATTTCCGTGCGCGGCGATAATGACGTTCTTGCCGGCGGCGACGTGCGGCCAGATCACATTGCGATAGTAAGGCTGCACGCGGGCTGCCGTGTCCTTGAGGCTCTCGCCGCCCGGCGGGGGCGTGTCGTAGCTGCGGCGCCAGGCGAGCACCTGCTCTTCGCCCCACTTGGCGCGGGCTTCTTCCTTGTTGAGGCCGGACAGCTCGCCGTAGTCGCGCTCGTTGAGAGCGGCGTCCTCGATCACTTCCGGTGTCGGCCCGCCGATCTCACCCAGGATGATATCCAGCGTATGCTGAGCGCGTTTCAGCTTGCTGGTGAAGGCGATGTCGAAGCGAAGTCCTTCGGACTTCAGAACGCGACCGGCCCAGCAGGCTTCGATCACGCCCTTGTCCGTCAGATCCGGATTACGAATTCCGGTGAAAATGTTCTTCTTGTTCCATTCGCTTTCGCCATGCCGCACGAGCACAAGTCGGTTCGTCATGGACCCAATCCGTTTCGTTCTTTGCAGCGTCGACATTTCGTCTAAAGCCCCAATACATCGCTCATGTTGAACAGGCCCGGACCTTTGCCCTGGCCCCAGAGCGCCGCCTTGACGGCGCCACGCGCGAAAATGCTACGGTCGGCGGCGCGATGCGTGATCTCTATCCGCTCGCCTTCGCCGGCAAATACCACCGTATGATCGCCGACTACGGTGCCGCCGCGCAGGGTGGCGAAACCGATGTCGCCACGGCGGCGCGGGCCGGTGTGGCCGTCCCTCGATCTTACGCTGTGTGTCTTGAGATCGATTCCTCGCCCTTCGGCCGCTGCGGCCCCCAGCATCAAAGCCGTGCCGGATGGGGCGTCGACCTTCTGGCGGTGATGCATCTCGACGATCTCGATGTCGAAATCAGCGTCGAGGGCTTCCGAGATGCGCCGCGTGATGGCCGTCAGCAGATTGACGCCGAGGCTCATGTTGCCTGCCTTGATGACCGTAGCGTGGCGGGCGGCCGCTTTTATCGCGGCTTCATCGCTTTCGCTGAGGCCTGTGGTGCCGATGACGTGCACGATGCGGGCGTTCGCGGCGAGCCCGGCCATCTCGATGGTGGCGGCGGGAATCGTGAAGTCGATCACGGCGTCGCTCTTGGCGGCGGCCTCCAACGGATCGGAGGAGACGGCCACGCCCAATGGCGCAAGTCCGGCGAGTGTGCCGACGTCGGATCCGATGTGGGGAGAGCCTGGGGGTTCGGTGCCGGCGCTCACGATGCAGCCCGGGGTGGCAGAGACCACGCGGACGAGCTCGCGGCCCATGCGGCCGGCCACTCCCGTCACGGCGATTTTGATCTCGCTCATCACAACCTCGCGGGTTCGATTGGGCGCCGATATAGCAATGGAGGGGGCTGAGAGGAAGTGCGGCTCTTGTGTCGGGGGCAGGTTCTCAACTGCGGCAGAGGTCCGGCAACCGCGGAAGGGGCGTCTTCGCCATTTTGTCCCGGATTTTGGCCATGATGGCGTGTAGAACGGGGGACTTCCAGGTTTGTCAGCCCACGGGGTTAAGATGGCCTTCCGCCCGGCCTGTCTGACCATATCGATCATCGTACTTTGGTACGGTGGGGCTCATGCCGTGCAGCAAGTGAAAAGTCTCTACACCGCAATTGACCTCGCGGCGTGCCGAACGGTTGCGGGCGCGCGCCACAAGCCGGCGCGGCTTTGCGAGGGGCTGCCCGGCTATCCGGTCTATGTGGCGGAGGGCAAACGGGGCGTCTATCTCAGTGTCGGGCCAAATGCGGCCGAGCGGCGCGCCGCTCAACAAACGCTGAAAGCTTTCAATACTTTGTCGGACAAGAGCGGCAACCGCTCGACGGTGGAGTGGCGCTTTGTCGTGCGCAACGAGAAACCGGTGCCGTACGCGACGATCGTCCGTTACTTCACGCAAGGCACGGGTGGCGCGGGCGAGGTGCTGGTGGTCGCGCGGGTGACGGAGCGCGAAACCTGCCACATCGCCTATGTGGATGCGCTGGCGACGCCGGATGCGATCGTGCTCGCGCGCAAGATCGCCGATACGAAAGCGCGGTCCGGAACCTGTCCGGCGGAACCTTCGGTACAAGGGCTTACGGGGCGCAGCCCGATGTGAGGAGCGGTCAGGAGGACCAGGCGAACGCGATCTTTTCGAGCTTCTGGTCGCCGATTGTCTCGAAGGCCTGCTTCACGGGGCGTCCGCCCCGGCGCCAGTAAAAATCCGTCGCCATGGTGTTCTGAGCGAGAGCCCAGACGATTAGACCTTTGAGACGCCGTTGATCGAGGCTGTGACGGCAGGCCTCGAACAGATGCTCGCCGAGGCCCAATCCTTGATGGACCGGCGCGATATAGAGCTCGTAGATCTCGCCTTGATAGGGGCCGCGTGTGCGCGAGAAGCCGAGCGTGGCATAGCCGACGATGGCTCCGGACTTTTCAAGCACGATGAGGCTGTCGCCACTGCGAATGACGCTCGTCCACCATTCGGCACCGCGGCGGCGGATCATGTTTTCGAGGTGGAGATGCGGGATGATCCCGCGATAGGCCTGCTGCCAAGATTGCGAGAAAGTCTCGGCGACGGACGTGGCGTCGGCGAGCTTGCCTTTCCGGATCTTGATATCGGAACGCGACCCTAACATCCCTTCACTATAGCGCTTATTTCGGAGGGCGGAAGGCTATCCGGGGTGAGGTTCAGAAAAAAACCAGAAGGCGCCAGCAAAACGCCCGGCGATCGAAATCGCCGGGCGTTGCTCATGTCTCAACCGTCTTCTGCGTGCTGCGATCAGCACGAGCCGATCCGAAGATCAGCCGGCCTTCTTGATCTGCTCGAAGGTCTTCGTGGCAGCCGAGTTCAGGCTGTCGAGGGTCTGCTGTGCAACCTTGGTCGAGAGCTCGAACAGCTCCTTCGACTGGGCGCCGGCAGTGGTGAACTGCTGCTGCACGAACACCGTCTGAAGACGAAGGAACTCGGGCAGCGTCTTGGCGCGAGCGAGAGCCTCGGCGGCCTGGAAGACAGCTTCCGTGTTGGTCTCGGTGTTCTTGAGGACCTTGTCGCTGAGCGACTTGGCGCCGGCCTGGGCAGTGACGATCACTTCCTCGATGACCTTCACGCCGTCCTTCGCGACGGTGTTGAACTTGCCGTAGGTCTCGCGGGCCTTGGAAACGCTGTCCTCGGCGATGGCCTGGACCTGGTCCGGGATGCGGGCTTCCTTGGCGGCAGAGAAGAACTCTTGGGTCTGGCGGGCGAAATCGTTCACGGGGGGCTCCTATGGGAAAATGTATGCGGCTAATTGCGAGTCAGGGCGCGGCCGGATCGGACTGCGAAAAATGAATGTGCGAACCGGTGCGTCCAAGCTTGTGATGCGTAACATAGCAGAGAATTATTGCAGTGCAACATGAAAAAATGTTGCTTCGCAGTAAGCGCCTCTGACCCATATCTGGCTTGGGTTAACGCGGTCCGCACGGCGTTAAGGAAAGCGGCGGAGTCAGGGATTGTTTCGCACATGCGAAATATTCGTGACGGTTCATTCTCTTAGGCGCTAAAGGCTTGGGAAAAGGTCGCGGTACCCCATGGCGGCGCGATCGAAGAGAATGTCGCGGGGCTCCAGCTTGCGGGCCAGCGCGAGCCCCTCCAACGACCGGCACCGCGACAAAGCGACATAGGCTTGTCCGTGGGCGAAGGTGCCCCGGCCGAGATCGATATACACGTTTTCGAGAGTGAGACCCTGCGCCTTGTGGATTGTGAGCGCCCAGGCGAGCCGCACGGGGAACTGTTTGAACGTACCGGCTACGGTGCCGACGATCTTCTCCTGATCCTTGTCGTAGGCGTAGCGGCGCTGCTCCCAGCTCGCGGGCTCCAGCTCGTGCTCCCGGCCGCCGACCTCGATGAAGACTTTTTTCTCCTCGAGGCGGGAAATGCGCGCGATGGTCCCGTTCACCCAGCGGCGGTCGGGGTCGTTGCGGAGGAGAATAATCTTTGCGCCGGCCTTGAGAGTGAGCGCGGTGTCGGTCGGTTGTGACGCCTGCGTGAAATCTCCTGTTATTCCAGCGTCATAGGTGTGCGCCCTGCCGGGAAGCGCGTCGAGATAGGCGGTATTGATGCGATGGGCGGCCGCGTTCGTCGGGGTGAGGATGACGAATTTTTCTCCCTCGCTCAGGGTGCGTATGGGAGCCACGCGCTCGTTCAGTTGGGAGAGGTCGTCCTCGTCGGCCTCGCCATCGCGGATGCGGTTCAAGACGGAGATGAGGCCTTCATCACTCTGGCGGAACACCTGAGTGAGCTCGAGGCGGGTGGTGCCCGCGCCTTCGTTCAAGGCCGGGACCGAGAAGAAGAAAGGACCTCCGAACTCCGACTCGAGATGCTGGGCGACCTCCACCTCCTGCACGACCGGCGGAAGCTGATGCAAGTCGCCGAACAGTATGAGGCGCACGCCGCCGAAGGGCTCGCGGGGGCGCCCGCGGTTGACGCGCAAAGACTGGTCGATGGCCCACATCAAGTCCGAGCGGACCATCGAGACCTCGTCGATGACGAGATACTTGAGCTTGCGCATGATGGTGCCGTTCCGGCTCCGCCGGATGTCCTCGAGGCGGAGGAGGCGGGGCGGCAGGCCGAAGAAGGAATGAATGGTCTGCCCGCCGACGTTGACGGCGGCGAGCCCGGTGGGGGCCAGCACCACCATCTCGGAGTCGACGGCGTTGCGAAGTCCCCGCAGCAGCGTGGATTTTCCGGTTCCGGCGCGGCCGGTGACGAACAGGTGGCCGCTGTCCTCGCGCACGAACGCTAGCGCGGTGCGGTACTCGTCGGTCGGGGTGATGCCTTCCGGCCAGAGACCAGCATCGGCGGGATCGGGGATCAGGGCTGGCGAGTGGGGCGGCACGGGCAACCTTTTGATGGCGACGGGTTCCGACCTAAGGCGATGCTCGCCCTCGTGTCAAAGAACGGTGTGGGTTTTCCCGTCCGGTGGCGGATTTGGCGTGTGCCGCTGCAATCCGTGAGCCTGTCTGAGCGCCGGCCTCCGCCGGTGTGACGCAGGTTTGGGGCAACCGGTCTCCTTATTGGAACATCATCCTGGCGCTGGGACGGAGCTAAGTTTCGCGGGGCGGCCAGGAGCCAGAGACATCAGGAACTGAGCAAACACTTCCGAGGCGGCCGCCATTACGACGAAATGGTCCTTGAAAGGGGGGGCTGGCGCGCGTAAGTGAAGCCCGCCGTCGGATTTTTTCCGACGCGTTCTCAAGCCACCGCCGGAATTTGTCGTCGTCGACCCTCCGGCGGTTCAATAGGGACTCCTGAGCCATGGGCTACAAAGTTGCTGTCGTGGGTGCGACCGGTAACGTCGGCCGCGAGATGATGAACGTGCTCACCGAGCGCCGGTTTCCGGCTGACGAGATCTTTGCGATCGCGTCGCGCCGCTCGCTCGGCACCGAAGTTTCGTGCGGCGACCAGACGCTCAAATGCCAGGATCTCGAGCAGTTCGATTTCTCGAAAGTCGACATCTGCCTGATGTCGGCCGGCTCCGCCGTGTCCAAGGAGTGGAGCCCGAAGATCGGCGCCAAGGGCGCCGTGGTGATCGATAACTCATCGTACTGGCGCTATGACCAGGACGTGCCGCTGATCGTGCCCGAAGTGAACGCCGACGCGATTTCCGGCTTCGCCAAGAAGAATATCATCGCCAACCCCAACTGCTCGACCGCGCAGATGGTGGTGGCGCTGAAGCCGCTGCACGATGCCGCCAAGATCAAGCGCGTTGTGGTTTCGACCTACCAGTCCGTGTCGGGCGCCGGCAAGGATGCGATGGACGAGCTGTGGGCGCAGACCAAGGCCAAGTACGTGCCCGGCCAGGACGTGGAGCCGAACAAGTTCCCCAAGCAGATCGCCTTCAACTGCATTCCTCATATCGACGTCTTCATGGAAGACGGGTTCACGAAAGAGGAATGGAAGATGGTCGCCGAGACCAAGAAGATCATGGACCCGAAGATCAAGCTCACGGCCACGTGCGTGCGCGTGCCGGTGTTCGTCGGTCATTCGGAGTCGGTCAACATCGAGTTCGAGCGTCCGATCTCGGCTGACGAAGCGCGCGAGATCCTGCGTGATGCGCCGGGCGTGCTGGTGGTCGACAAGCGCGAGCCTGGCGGCTACGTGACGCCGGTCGAAGCTGCCGGCGAGTATGCCACCTACGTGTCGCGCATCCGCGAGGACACCACCGTCGAGAACGGTCTCGCGCTTTGGATCGTTGCGGACAACCTGCTCAAGGGCGCCGCGCTCAACGCAGTGCAGATTGCCGAGACGCTGATCAGCCGCAATCTGCTGAAGGCCGCCGCCTGAGCAGGTTCGGGTCGTTTCAGAACTGCCAAGGGCGCGTGGAGTGATCCGCGCGCCCTTTGTGTTTTCGAACTTGCGAGGATGAGCGAGGTGTGCGCGGAGGCGCTGGGCTATTCGCCCGCCGTGTCCTTGTTCAGCGCGTGGCGTTGAAGGAGCCCGACCTGCGAGATGGCGAAGGCCATTGTGATCGGCATGATGCCGAAGACCTTGAACGTCACCCATTGGTCGGTGGTCAGCAGGCGCCACGCGAACTCGTTCAGGATGGCGAGGAACACGAAGAAGCAGGCCCAGCGAAAGGTGAGCTTCCTCCAGCCTTCGTCATCGAGCGAGAACACGTCTCCGAACAGGTAGCTGAGCAGGGATTTCTTGAAGAAGAGGCCGCCGAACAGGACGGCGGCGAAGATGCTGTTCACGATGGTCGGCTTGAGCTTGATGAAAAGCTCATCCTGCAGCCAGAGCGTGAGGCCGCCGAACACGAGCACCACCACGCCGGAGACCAGAGGCATCACCGGAACGCGGCCGAACAGGAAGCGCGAGGCGATGAGGGATGCTGCCGTGGCCGCGATGAAGCAGCCGGTGCCCCAGAAGATTCCGGCCCGCGAATTGACGATGAAAAACACCACGAGCGGGCCGAGCTCGACGAGGAACTTCATGAGCTGCTGAGAGCCGCTTTCCTGTGTTCCGGTCTTCATTTCCGTCTGGCTCATGACTCTCAGTCCGCTGTCCGCTCGCAGGTTTCACTCGTGTGACCATAGACGGCCATGGTGGCAAAAGAAACGCTGGCCGCTCCGGACCTGTCGCCGGTCTGCGCGCCGCTCAAAGGTGGTGCTTGCTCATCCACTTGGTCAGTAGCCACGCGTAGAGGCCGCTCATCGGCAAAACGATGAAAAGCTTGAAGGCGATCCAGATGTCCACGCCGTTCATGGCGTGACCGAAGATCGTATAGACGTGATCGTCCTTGAAGCTGACGCGCACCACCTCGTTCAGCACCGCCGTGAACAGGAAGAACCAGGCGAAGCTGCGGGTGAAGGTGTCCCACCCTTCCTTGGTGTAGTGGAACGTCTTCTCGAACACGTACTGGAAGAAATTGCGGTTCGTCCAAAGGCCGATGAACAGGAAGCCCGCGAACAGTGCGTTGAAGATGGTGACCTTGATCTGCACCCACATGGGATCGTGCGTGATCAGCGTCAGGGCGCCGAAGACGATCGTGACCGTCGAGGCGATCAGCGGGAAAATCGGCGGCCTGCGGAACATGTAGATCATGGCCACGATGGCGAGCAGCGTGGTGAGGATCAGGGCCCAGGTGCCCGCGTTGATGCCGTAGGCCGCGTTGACCACGAACATCGTCACGAGTGGTCCGAACTCGCTCAGGATGTTGACGGTCTGCTCGGCGTTGAACGGATAGAGGCGCTTGCGGGGGCTCATGATCGCTCGGTGACCTTCGGTTTATTTTCTTAGTGCCACATCGCCAGGCGCATTGCTCCCGGCCGTTGCAGCTCAAGTTTCAAATTTCGGCAATGGCGCGTGCATAGTCCTTGGCAGA
The DNA here is from genome assembly GCF_000383415.1 of Hyphomicrobium zavarzinii ATCC 27496. Taxonomy (GTDB): domain Bacteria; phylum Pseudomonadota; class Alphaproteobacteria; order Rhizobiales; family Hyphomicrobiaceae; genus Hyphomicrobium_C; species Hyphomicrobium_C zavarzinii. The sequence continues at coordinate 463,259 of NZ_KB911257.1, forward strand.
GAAAGATTGCAAATCGTCGACACCTTCGCCGACGCCGATCGCGTGAACGGGCAGGGCGTGCTTGGCGGCAATGGCGACCAGGATGCCACCGCGGGCGGTGCCGTCCAGCTTGGTCATTACGAGGCCGGTGACGCCTGCCCGATCGCGGAACACCTCGACCTGTTGCATGGCGTTCTGGCCGGTGGTGGCGTCAAGCACCAGGATGACGTCATGGGGCGCGGTGGGATCCACCTTGCGCATGACGCGGACCACCTTCTCCAGCTCGGCCATGAGGCCTTCCTTATTCTGAAGCCGCCCGGCGGTGTCGACGAGAAGCACGTCGAACTTGCCTTCCTGCGCGTCTTTCAGGGCGTCGAAGGCGAGGCCGGAGGCATCCGATCCCACATCGCGGGCGAGCACGGGCACGCCGGTGCGCTCGCCCCAGACCTTGAGCTGGTCGATCGCGGCGGCGCGGAAGGTGTCGCCGGCGGCCAGCATAACGCGGCGCCCCTCGCGGGTGAGCTTCGCGGCGAGCTTGCCGATGGTGGTCGTCTTGCCGCTGCCGTTCACGCCGAGCACGAGCACGACGTGAGGTTTGCGCGTCTCGTCAATGACGAGCGGACGGGCCACGGGCTCCAGCACACGCGCGACTTCCTCGGCCAGGGTCTCGCGGATCTCCTCGCTCGAGATCTCCTTGTCGAAACGGCCCTTGGCGAGCGCGGTGGTGATCCGGCTCGATGTTTCGATGCCGAGGTCTGCGGCGAGCAGGACTTCCTCGAGCTCGTCGAGCGTGTCCTGGTCGAGCTTCCGCTTCGTGACGAGGCCGGTGATGCTTTCGGTGAGGCGTGAGGACGTTTTGGAAAGGCCCGATTTCAGGCGCTCGAACCAGCCCTTGCGCTGAGGCGGCTCGGGGGTGACGGCGGCGACGGGTGGTTCGCTCTTCTCTTCCGGCGCAGGTGCGGGCTCCGCGCGGGCCGTGGCCTCGCTCGCCTGTTCGTCGGAGGGCGGCGGAGAAGGCTCGTTCGAGGAGCCGCCCAGCCAGCGGCCAAAAAAGCCCTTCTTCTTCGGTTCGTTCGTGCTCACGAGAGGACCATTCCAGTCAGGCGGCGCCCATCGTTTGGACCAAGCGTGGCCCAATGAAAGGTGCCGATCGGCGCTTCGCGATCGACGCGCACCTCCGCATACTGCGGCGTGCGCCCGGTGTCGCTGCGCTCCATGAGAATTTCAATGCGCTCGCCCTGCTGGCGATCGAGAAAGCGGGCGTGAGCGCGCTCTCCCTCCCGGCGCAGGCGCGCGGCGCGCTCTTTGACTGCCGCGCGATCGACCTGCGGCATGCGAGCCGCAGGTGTGCCCTTGCGTGGCGAGAAAGGAAATACGTGGAGATACGTGAGGCCGCAGTCCGCCACGAGATCGAGCGTGTTTTCGAACATGGGCTCGGTCTCGGTCGGAAAGCCGGCGATGAGATCGGCGCCGAATACCATGTCGGGCCTCAAGCGGCGCGCTTCCTCGCAGAAGCGGATCGCATCGTCGCGCAAGTGACGGCGCTTCATGCGCTTCAGGATGAGATCGTCTCCGGCCTGCAGCGAGAGATGAAGATAGGGCATGAGCCGCGGCTCGGTGGCGATGGCGTCGAGCAAATGCTCGTCGGCTTCGATCTGATCGATGGAGGAGAGGCGGAGGCGGCGCAGCTCCGGCACGTGCGTGAGCACCTGCTTCACCAGGCGGCCGAGCGACATGCGCCCGGGAAGGTCGGCGCCGTAGGAGGTTATGTCGACGCCGGTGAGGACGATCTCGGGGTACCCGGCTTCGACCAGCTTGCGGACCTGGGCGACGACCTCACCTGCCGGGACCGAGCGGGACGGGCCGCGTCCCATGGGAATGATGCAGAATGTGCAGCGGTGATCGCAGCCGTTCTGAATCTGCACGAAGGCGTGGGCGCGCGAGCCGAAGCGGTCAATCATGTGGAGCGCGGTGTCCTTCACGCTCATGATGTCGTTGACGGCGACCTGCTCCAGCGCGTCCGTTGCGAGCGCATGGAAGGTGTTGGCGTCGAGCTTCTCGGCATTGCCGACGACGTGGTCCACGCCCTCGATCTCGGCAAAGCGCTCGGGCTCGATCTGGGCGGCGCAGCCGGTGACGATGAGGCGCGCCTCGGGATGATCGCGGCGCAGCTTGCGGATCGTCTGCTTCGCTTGGCTCACGGCCTCGCCCGTGACTGCGCACGTGTTGACGATCACGCACTCGCCGAGGCCGGCCGCGGCAGCGTGGCGGCGCATGACTTCGGACTCGTAGGCGTTGAGGCGGCAGCCAAGCGTAACGATCAGGGGTTCGGGCATCACGTTATGGGAGCTTTGGCACTGAAGCTTCTGGGCTGATTAGGGCAAACGGCCTTCGGGAACAAGGCAGGGCTGCCCCTTAGCCGCTGCGGCAAGCTCGGCTTCCAGGATGCCCTCGTGCTCCATCTCCACCGGACCTGTCATGAGAATGTGGTTGTTCGGGGCCCATTCTATGGTCAATGGGCCGCCGGGCAGGGTGACGGTGACCTTGCGCTCGGTCAGCTTCTTGCGCATGGCGGAAACGGCGGAGGCGCAGGCGGCGGTGCCGCAGGCGCGCGTCAGGCCGGTGCCGCGCTCCCAGGTGCGGATCTTCATCGTGGTGGGAGAGGTGACCTCGGCGAGACTCACGTTCACCCGCTCGGGGAAGAGGGGGTGGTTTTCGATCAGCGGGCCGAAACGGCCGAGATCGTAAGTCTCTACCGGCCGATCGACCCAGAATACCACGTGGGGATTCCCGACGTTCACCACCGAAGGGGAATGCAGGACCGGCTTCTCGATCGGGCCGATCTGCAGCTCGATGGCGCGGGTGTCGTGGAACTTCTCCGCGAGCGGAATCTCGTCCCAGCCGAAACGCGGCTCGCCCATGTCCACCGTGATTGCGCTCATGTCCTTCACGGACACGGCGAGGATTCCGGCGCGCGTCTCGAAGTTGAAGTGCGTCTTGCCGCTGAGCCCGCGCTCCAGCCAGCCGATGCAGCGAGTGCCGTTGCCGCAGGCGGAGGATTCGGATCCGTCCGTGTTGAAAATCAACACGTAGGCTTCCGTATCCGCGGTGCGCGGGGGATAGAGCACCATCATCTGGTCAAAGGCGGTCTTCGGGTTTTCCGCGACAGCCTTGATCTCGGCGGGCTTCAGGCTCGAAGCCCCATCGCGAAGATCGAGAACGACGATCTCGTTGCCGAGTCCGTTCATCTTTACATAGCGGTGGGGAGTTGGCGCGCTCATGGGCCGACTATATGGGCGAAGCGGCGTCAAAAGACAATTGATGCGGGCACGTGGCGGGCGTGCGGCGTGACAAATGCGGCTCCGACCCCTTCGGCATCCCGTGTCGGCTTCCTAAATAGGGCGGATACCCGTTTCGAATTCCTAAGAGGTGTTCATGAGCTTTCGACTGGCCGTTTCCGCTCCCCTTTTGTTCCTGATGGCCACGCCTGTGTTTGCCGTGCAGACCAATTCTCCTGAAGCGTCAAAGACTCCCATCAAGCTCACGACAGTGGCCGAGGGGCTCGAGAACCCGTGGGGTCTCCAGTTTCTTCCCGATGGCCGGTATCTGGTCACCGAGCGGCCGGGGCGGTTGAGAGTGGTCGAGAAGGACGGAAAGCTCAGTCCGCCAATCAAAGGTGTGCCGGAAGTCTATGCCCAGGGCCAGGGCGGCCTGCTCGACGTGGCGCTCGCGTCCGATTTTGCCGAAAGCGGCCGCCTCTTTCTCTCCTATGCGGAGCCCAGGGGTGAAGGAAAGGCGGGCACCAGCGTGGCGCGCGCCAAGCTCGTTCTCGGTCCCGAAGGTGGCGAACTGCAGGACGTCACGGTGATCTTCCGGCAGGAGCCGGCCATCGTGAGCCCCAATCACTTCGGCTCGCGCATCGTGGTCACGCCGGAGGGCACGCTGTTCGTCACGACAGGCGATCGCTTCAAGGCACGGCCGGAAGCGCAGAATCCCGCGAGCACCGTGGGCAAGGTGGTTCACATCACCGCCGACGGCGCGCCGGTTTCCGAAAAGCCCGTGAAGGATGGATGGGACCCGAAGGTGTGGTCCATCGGCCATCGCAACATGCAGGGCGCCACCTATGACGCGGCGGCCAAGCGGCTCTGGACGATCGAGCACGGGGCGCAGGGCGGCGATGAGCTCAATCATCCTGAGGCCGGAAAGAACTATGGGTGGGCCGTCATCACCTACGGCAAGGATTACTCGGGCGAGAAGATCGGCGAGGGCACGTCGAAGCCGGGGATGGAGCAGCCCGTGTACTACTGGGACCCGTCGATCGCGGTGTCGGGTCTTGCGCTCTACACGGGCGATCTCTTTCCGGAGTGGAAGGGCAACCTGCTCGTTGGCAGCCTCAAGTTCATGCAGGTGCAGCGTCTCGTGCTGAAGGACGGCGAGGTGATCGCACACGAGGTGCTGGCCGATGACATCGGCGAGCGGGTGCGCGACGTGCGGCAGGGGCCGGAGGGCGCCGTCTATGTGCTGACGGACGATTCCAACGGACGCCTCGTGCGCATCGAGCCGAAGTAGGCGGTCTTTTTCCTCATGGGAGGCCGGAAGGGCAGCGGTGGCGCTGCCCTTCATTTTTAGCGGCGCGGGATGGTCTGATCCGAGGTGCCGCCGTCGTCCTTGGGCTTCACCTTGTCGATGCCGTGCACCTGCACGGTCTCGGTGCGGTCGATCTGACAGTCCTGGTTGCGGTCGAGGAGCTTGAAGGCGACGTTGGGCTTGCCCGTCATTTCCTCGAGCGTCACCCGGCCATCGCCGTTGGCGTCGTAGTAGGCGATATTGGCGATCTCGAAGAGACGGTCGCTTTTGACCAGCGTTTGATATTCCTGGGCGTCGAGGGCGCCGTCACCGTTGGCGTCGGCCTCTCGGAACGAGGTGGTGATGTACTGGGTCCACTCCTCGCAGGTGACGGTTCCGTTCTTGTCGAGGTCCCAGGTCTGCGCCGCGCCGATGAACGTGCGGTCGAAATCGTTGGTCTTGGCGAACGGATTGCCGCCTGAGGCGCAACCACCGGCCGCGACGGCCGATGCCAGAGCCAAGCCCGATAGCGCGCTTAAAGCGCGTCTCTGCAACATATGAGTCCTCCCCCTGGGGGTTCCCGGCCCCGTATCCCCGGGAATTCGTCTTCCCTGGGCTTAGATCTGTGCGGAATTATGGTTTGCCCGCGGTCCCCCTGACAATCCGTCAGGGTCCCGTGCCCACATTTTAAGGCCGAGTCGGTGAGGCAAGGCGTCGCGCCGGGCCGCCGTCCACCGGTTAATGGACTGAGCGTTGACAGTGGGCGCCTGATCGGTGATGGTGCCGCCAAATTCCGATGGCCCTGTTTTTCAGAGCCGCCGCCCTGCACATGGCCCACTTTTGGGACTTACGATCCGGTCCGGACCCCGAGGTTCGGCGCGATCTTGGTCCAAAGGAGCCGGGAGGCAGGGGGGTCCACACCCGACAGCGCGTCGCGCCCTCGGGTGCGTTTCCCGTTTTGCAGAAAGGTTTCGATGTTTCAATCGCTGTCAGACCGGCTGGGTCAAGTTTTCGAGAAGCTCACCAAACGCGGTGCGCTGACCGAGAACGACGTCTCCGAGGCGATGCGAGAAGTGCGCCGCTCGCTGATCGAGGCCGACGTGGCACTCGACGTGGTCCGCGATTTCATCGATCGGGTGAAGACCAAAGCTATCGGCCAGGAGGTTCTGCGCTCGGTCACGCCCGGCCAGATGGTCGTCAAGATCGTCAACGACGAGCTGGTGCGGACGCTGGGCTCGGATGCGCAGCCGATCGATCTTCATGCCGCCCCGCCGGTTGCCATTCTGATGGCCGGTCTGCAGGGTTCCGGCAAGACGACCACCACGGCCAAGATCGCCTGGCGGCTCAAGAACCGCGACAAGAAGAAAGTGCTGATGGCGTCGCTCGACACGCGCCGTCCCGCGGCGCAGGAGCAGCTTCGCGTGCTCGGCGAGCAGACCGAGGTTCCCACGCTGCCGATCATCGCCGGGCAGACGCCGATCCAGATCGCCAAGCGTGCGATGGAGGCGGCGCGTCTCGGCGGCTATGACGTGGTGCTGCTCGACACCGCTGGCCGCACCACGCTCGACGAGGAGCTGATGGTCGAGGTGGCGGAGGTCAAAGCCGCCACGCAGCCGCACGAGATCCTGCTCGTGCTCGACAGCCTCACCGGCCAGGACGCCGTCAACACGGCCAAGGCCTTCGACAGCCGTCTCGGAATCACCGGCACCGTGCTGACGCGCGCCGACGGCGATGGCCGCGGCGGCGCGGCGCTTTCGATGCGCGCTGTCACCGGCAAGCCGATCAAGCTGCTCGGTACCGGCGAAAAGTGGGACGCGCTCGAAGACTTCGATCCGCAGCGTGTTGCCGGCCGCATCCTCGGCATGGGCGACATCGTCGGCCTCGTCGAGAAGGCGGCGCAGACGATCGACGTCGAGAAAGCGAAGTCGATCGCCCAGAAGATGAAGAAGGGCGAGTTCGATCTCGAGGATCTCGCCGAGCAGCTCGCGCAGATGGAGAAGATCGGCGGCATGGGTGGCGTGCTCGGCATGCTGCCCGGCATCGGCAAGATGAAGGCGCAGATCAATGAAGCCGGTCTCGAAAAGGATCTCAAGCGCCAGCGCGCGATCATCTCGTCGATGACGCCGAAGGAGCGCCGCCAGCCCAAGGTTCTGGATGCCAAGCGCAAGCGGCGCATCGCGGCCGGGTCCGGCACCAGGGTCGAGGACATCAACAAGCTGCTGAAGCAGCACCGGCAGATGGCCGACATGATGAAGGCCATGGGCAAGAACCGGGGGATGATGTCGCGCATGTTCGGCATGGGCGGCGGTGGCGGGCCGTCCGAGGCCGAGATCGCTCAAATGCAGGGCGAGCTCGCCAAGCTCGATCCGAAGGCGCTCGAGCAGTTGCCGGCCGATCTCAAGGATGCATTGCCGAAAGGATTGCCAGGGCTTGGAGGCGGCGGTGTTCCGCGGCTGCCGGGTCTTGGTGGCGGTTTGCCCGGACTTGGCGGGCAGCTTCCGAAATTCCCCGGTTTCCCGGGGAAGAAGAAATAGCGAATCCGGCAGCGACCACGGGCTCCGGATTTTCATCCGAGGCGCCGGCGAGCTGCCAAACCAAAACTCGATACGAAAGAAGAAAGGACTTCATTCCATGTCAGCCAGGATCCGTCTTTCGCGCGGTGGCGCCAAGAAGCGGCCCTACTACTACATCGTCGTCGCGCACAGCGCCTCTCCGCGCGATGGGCGCTACATCGAGCAGATCGGCACCTTCGATCCGATGCTCAAGAAGGACAACCCGGAGCGGGTGAAGCTGAACCTCGACCGCTGCAAGCACTGGATCTCGGTTGGCGCGCAGCCGACCGACCGCGTCGAGCGCCTGTTCGACGGCGCCGGGCTTCTGAAGCGCGAAGCTCGCAACAACCCGCAGAAGTCGCAGCCGAAGAAGAAGGCTCAGGAGCGCGCTGCCGCCAAGGCGAAGGCCGCCGAGGAAGCTGCCGCCGCTGCTGCGGGCGGCGACGCGTAAGAGACGGCACCGTCTTAGCGCCGATATCTTCAGCACGGGCGTCCGGCCGTATGGGCCGGGCGCCCGTGTGCGTTTTGCTGGCCCACGGGCCCAAAGCTGCCGCTGCAATTCAGCATCAGTGACGAACTTGTTGCGGGTCCCTACCCGCCTGGGTGTCGCAGGGAAGCGCGAATTGTCATAGTTTTGAGATCAAGGCCGTCGTGGTCGAGGTGGGTCGGCGGCCCGTCTGTGCGGCAAAGGCTCTTGGGGGCAGGGGCGGCCGGTTGGCCGGCGCAAGTCCGGAAAACCGGGTGTTTCTGCGAAACATTCGGGGACTTTTTCGATGACATTGAGATCCAATCTCAGCGAGGCCGAGGCGGCCTGGTGGGATCGGCGTAACGAGGTGCTGGTCCAGGGGACCGCCCTTATGAGTGAGAAGCCCGACACCGATACGTGGACGAGGAAAGAGCGGCGGCTCTGGCTCTACGCGCTCGCGATCGGCAACCGGATCGAGCGGCTGCAATAGCCCATCCGGGTTTTCCCTTGCCAGCCTTGGCGTCGCTCCTCGCGATTTAAGGATGCGAGGAGGTGATGGCTCTCGCGCCTGCAATCCGTGGTAGTTTAAGTCTCGCCGAGACAATCGGCCGTCTGACATTTGTCAGGCGCGCGGGCGCGGCAGCGTTTCGCATTCATTCCGGCACGAATAACGAGCAGCAATTTGTTGGGCTGACGCGATGCTCGACGAAGGCGTTTACGGATTGCGTTTCGATCTTCTCCCAAGCGAAGGCGACGCTGGAGCAGGCCTGAGCGCCTGCGGCGACGGGCTCGCCGTTCTTCGCGGCGGACAGATTCTCGGCTCCGATCGCTACGGGGGTGTCTTCAAGGGATGCTACCGGTATGATGCCGTTCGCGGCGAGGCGCTCGTCGAGGTGCGGCTGGCGGTTCCTCCGAACGGGGTGCTGCTTACGGGGCTCGAAGCAGGGCCCGAGGGGGCCTTCGTCGATGTGTCGGGGCGCTTCCAGCCGCCCAGGCCGGTCTCGTCCGCAGTGGTGGACGTGTCCGGCGTTCCCATGGCGGTCGAACTGCGGTTCGTCGGCCCTCTCAAGCGTTGAAAACAGATAACGGCATTGATCGATGACGCAGGACGGCGGCGCGGGTGAGCGCAAATCGGTGCGGCGCGTGCTGCTCGGGCATGTGATGGGCGCTCACGGGATTCGGGGCGCGGTGCTGGTGCGCAGCCATACGGGCGACCCCGAAGCGATCGGCGACTATGGTCCGCTCGAGAGCGAGGACGGCAATGCGCGGTTCGTGCTTACGGTCGAGGGCGGCACGCAGAAGGGTCTCATCTGCCGCATCGACGGCGTGAAAGACCGCACGGCCGCCGAGAAGCTCAAGGGCGTCTCGCTCTACGTTCCGCGCGACCGGCTGCCACCCGCGGAGGAGGGCGAATACTACTACGCCGACCTCGTCGGGCTGGCCGCTGTGACGGAGCAAGGCGCTGCGCTGGGCACGGTGGTGGCGGTTCTCAATTTTGGGGCTGGTGACATTCTCGAGGTTCGCCCCGAAGGCAAGAGCCGCACAGAGCTCTATCCGATGACCGAGCAAGTCGTGCTGCGCGTGGATCTCGACGGCGGCACCATCGTGCTGTCACCTCCCGAAGAGGTGAATGCTGGCGATGAAGGGGCCGCGGAAGCGAACGAGGGAGAGGGGCAGGAGGACGCGTAACGTGCGCGTCACAGCCGCTCGGATTTGAAGAGCCGTGGCAGATCGCCAGTGAGGCCAGCCGCTTCCGACACGAGACGGCGCTTGAGGGCCGGCATCCGGTCCACGAGGCCGAGGCCAAAGTCGCGGGCGGCCCGCACCAGAAGCGCGTCGTTCGAGAACAGACGGTTCAGGCCATCGAAAGCCGCGGCGGAGAGGGCCGAGTCGAACCGGCGCCAGCGCTCGTAGCGGCCGAGCGTTTCCAGGTTGCCCGGATCCAGTCCGATGCGGAGCGTATCGACGACGATCTCGCTCAAGGCGGCGACATCGCGGAAGGCGAGGTTCACGCCCTGCCCAGCGATCGGATGAACTCCATGGGCGGCATCACCGAGCAGCGCGAAGCGCGGCGCCACGTAAGCGCGTGCGAGGTGCATTTCGAGCGGCCATGCCTGGCGCGGTCCCGCAAGCGAAAGCTTGCCAAGGCGGCCGGCGACGCGCGTCTCGATCTCGGCGAGAAAGCCCTCGTCGTCGAGCGCCAGGATGCGCTTGGCCTCGTTCTCCTCCTCGCTCCAGGTGAGGCAGGCGCGGTTTCCAGGAAGCGGCAAAATCGCAAACGGACCGCCCGGCAGGAAGTGCTGCACGGCATGGCCGTTGTGCGGGCGCTCATGGGCAATGGTGGTGACGATTGCCGTCTGGCCATAACGCCAGCCGATGGTTTTGATGCCTGCGCCGTCACGGGAGGCGGAACGGCGTCCTTCAGCGCCGACGAGCAGCGCGGCGGCGATCGTGCTTCCATCGCGGAGTGTGACGGCGACGGCGCTGCCCGTATCGGTGAAGCTCGCAATCTCGCCTGGCACGATAAAGGTCAGGCTGGGGTCGGATGCGACGGAGCGATAGAGCGCCTGCTCGAGCGCCGTCGCGGGGACAATGTAGCTCGCGGGCTCGGCGCTGCCGGTCCCGCGCGCCTGATCGAGGTGGTTGTCGTATTTCAGCAGCACGGGGCGGATGCCGGCCTCGAGGCTCGAGTCCGTGATCTCGATCTCGCTCACGGGTTGCGCGGCAGCAGCCACGTCTTTCCAGATGCCGAGCGTGTCGAGCATGCGCTGTGCGCCTGCGGACAGGGCGAAGGCGCGGGCGTCGGGCAGAGGCGTGCCGGTGCGAGCTGTGCGATCGACGATGGCGATGCGAATTTCGTTTCCAAGCGCGGAGAGCAACGTGCGCGCGAAGGCGAGGCCAGCGAAGCTCGCGCCGGAGATCACAATGTCAAAACGTCGTGTCGCGTGCGTTTCGGCCATTGGCCCCCGCGGGGTTGTGAGGCGGGCGGAGGGCCAGCCTGCTACAGTTGGTTGCCTTGACCCATCCGGTCCGGCAGCCCATCGTCCGTCCCGCCGTGGTTAGCATCTTTTGCGGGGAGTCTCCATGTCTGCAGGTCAAGAGCAACCGTGCCGTGCGCTTGCCGGCCTGCTCGACATTCTCAATCTCGAGCCGCTGGAGCTCAATCTGTTTCGCGGGTTCACGCCGCAGGTGGGGTGGCGGCGCGTCTATGGCGGGCAGGTGCTCGGGCAGGCGCTGGTCGCGGCAGGGCGTACCGTGGCCGAGGCGCGGTCGATCCACTCTCTGCACGGCGACTTCCTGCTGGCGGGAGACCCCTCCCATCCGATCCTCTACGAGGTCGAGCGGACGCGTGACGGCGGCAGCTTCACCACCCGGCGGGTGAAGGCGATCCAGCACGGGCAGGCGATCTTCACCATGAGCGTTTCCTTCCACAAGGACGAGGAGGGCTATGAGCATGCGCTCACCATGCCGGACGTGCCGCCGCCCGAGGCTCTGCCCTCCGTCAAGGAGCTGATGGCGCAGCTCATCGACACGCTGCCGGAAAACATGCGCAGCTATTGGCAGCGCGAGAACCCGATCGAGCTGAGGCCGGTGGACGTCTCGCGCTACCTCAGCCGGGATCCGCAGCGCCCCGTGCAGCAGCACATCTGGCTCAAGGCCAATGGGCCGCTGCCGGACGATGCACGGCTCCACCAGTGCGTGCTCGCCTACGCTTCCGATTTCACGCTGCTCGACACCGCCCTGATCGGGCACGGCAAGCTGCTGTTCGATACCGACATCCAGCTTGCGAGCCTGGACCACGCCGTGTGGTTCCATCGTGCGTTCCGCGTGGACGACTGGCTGCTCTATGCGCAGGACAGTCCCAATGCGTCCGGCGCCCGCGGCTTCTGCCGGGGATCGTTCTTCACGCGTGACGGCCGGCTCGTCGCCTCCACGGCGCAGGAAGGGCTGATCCGGAAGCGGCAGACAGCTTTCCTGATTAAATAATCAGCAAACGCCGTTCAGTGCATAAAGCTTGGGCAGCTTCGCGCTGTCCCCTTGCCTATTTTGTGGGCCTTCGTTTCAAAAATATGAATTGATTCAATCCTCTACGGGGGATGCCCGGACTTGGCACAGCTCTTGACTCTCTCTCCGTCGATTGTTGCCAGCGCAGTTGCTGGCGGCATGTCGGAGGCCTGTCTCACGCCTTCCAACGGAGCGGGGACGAAACTCAAGGGGTGCTCTCCATGAAGCTTATCACTGCAGTCATCAAGCCCTTCAAGCTGGAGGAGGTGCGGTCGAATCTGACCGACATCGGCCTTCAGGGCATGACCGTCACCGAGGTCAAAGGTTACGGCCGCCAGAAGGGTCACACCGAGGTCTACCGCGGCGCTGAGTACGCCGTGAGCTTCCTGCCCAAGATCAAAATCGAGGTCGTTGTGGCCGACGCGCTGGTCAACAAGGCGGTCGAAGCGATCGTGAAAGCCGCCAAGACCGGCCAAATCGGCGACGGCAAGATCTTCGTCTCCTCGATCGAGCACACCCTGCGCATCCGCACGGGTGAATCCGACGACGCGGCGCTCTGAACATGCGGGATGCACATAGCTTGAAAGACAGGGGAGTTCACGAAATGAAGTCTAACTTGTTCACACGTGCGACCGGGGTCCTCGCGACCGCTGCCGCGCTCTCGCTCGCCGCTCTGCCGGCGTTTGCGCAGGATGCAGCGGCGCCGGCGCCGACGCTCGACTCTGGCGACACGGCGTGGATGCTCGTCTCGTCCGTCATCGTGCTCATGATGGCCGTTCCGGGCCTCGCACTGTTCTACGGCGGCATGGTCCGCAAGAAGAACGTGCTCAACACCTGCGCGATGGTGTTCGCCACCGTCTGCTTGCTCTCGATCGTCTGGACCTTGTTCGGCTACTCGCTCGCCTTCACGGACGGCGGCGATCTGCAGGCCTACATCGGCGGCCTCTCCAAGGCTTTGCTCGCCGGTGTGACCAAGGACAGCCTGCAGGGCACCATCCCCGAGTCGCTGTTCGTCTTCTTCCAGATGACGTTCTTCGCCATCACCCCGGCGCTGATCATCGGCTCGGTCGTCGATCGCATGAAGTTCTCAAGCCTGCTCGTCTTCATGGCGCTGTGGTCCGTGATCGTCTACATCCCGGTCTGCCATTGGGTCTGGGGCGGCGGCTTCCTCTCCAAGGACGGCGTGCTCGACTTCGCAGGCGGCACCGTGGTGCACATCAACGCCGGTATCGCTGGCCTCGTCGCGTCGATCATGCTCGGCCGCCGCAAGGGCTACGGTGTCGAGAACCTCGCTCCGCACAACCTCGTCCTGACGCTGATCGGCACCTCGCTGCTGTGGGTCGGCTGGTACGGCTTCAACGCCGGCTCGGCCGTTGCCGCGAACTCGTCGGCTGCCATGGTCGCTCTCTCGACCCAGGTCGCCACGGCTGCCGCTGCGCTCGCGTGGATGGTCGTCGAATGGATCGTGCATCGCAAGCCGACCATTCTCGGCATCTGCTCCGGCGCCATCGCCGGCCTCGTCGCCATCACGCCTGCTTGCGGCTTCGTCGATCCGATCGGCGCGATCTTCATCGGCCTGGCTGCCGGCGTGATCTGCTACATCGCCTCGACGGCTGTGAAGCGCGCGCTCGGCTATGACGACAGCCTCGACGTGTTCGGCGTCCATGGCGTCGGCGGCATCGTCGGCGCAGTGCTTACGGGCGTGTTCGCGAAGGAAGCTATCGGCGGCACGGCGGGTGCTCTCGAGGGCAACGTCGGCCAAGTCTGGACGCAGGTCTACGGCGTGCTTGCCACCATCGCATGGTGCGCGGTCGCGACGTTCGTGATCCTGCTCGTGATCCGCATCGTGATGGGTCTGCGCGTGTCGGAGGCCGTCGAGGTCGAAGGCCTCGATGCAGGTCTCCACGGCGAGACCGTGCAGTAAGACCACTCGGCCGGCGGTCTGCGCCGCCGGCCGATCGGCTCTTTCTCTCTCGCGGCGCCGGAGCGCAAGCTTCGGGGCCGTTTTTCTTGCGTGCGTGGTCGTCACGCGCTTCAGCGCGTATCGGCAGCGGCCGTGCCGCACAAATAATGGGCTCGATCGAGAATCTGCCTGAAATTCGGGCCTCGGATGAGCGCCGTTCGCTCATGTCGGGAGTGGGCTTCTTCATATCTCGCAAGCGTTTCAACGCGTTGGCGAACGCCGAGCGATTGGCATGAGTTTTGATATTCGCCTTGCCGGTATGGCTGCTCTCCCCGGGGCAGACATACCGGGGGCGTTTCATGAAGCTGATCCGGCACTCATCACATCCTTCAAGCACGAAGTCGTCTGGCGGGCGCGACAGGCCCGCGCATCAAGGCACACGGCTGCCCGGGGGCACGTTCGGCGGATCTACTCCGAAACTGGCGCGGTGCTCACGTGCCACTCGAGGGGTCAACACGAGGGAGTTTGGGACCATGACACCAACACTACTCAAGCGCGTCGCGGGCTGCGCAGCAGCCCTGACGCTCACGCTGGGCTCGGCCGGTGCGGCGCTCGCACAGACGCCGACCGTCGACAAGGGCGATACCGCCTTCATGTTTCTGTCGACCATCATCGTGCTGCTCATGACCGTTCCGGGGCTCGCGCTCTTCTACGGCGGCCTGGTGCGCTCCAAGAACATGCTCTCCGTTCTCATGCAGGTGCTGGCCATCACGTGCATGGTGTCGCTGATCTGGGTGACCTACGGCTACAGCATGGCCTTCACCAACGGCGGCATCCTCAACGATTACGTCGGCGGCTTCTCCAAGATGTTCCTCGCAGGCGTCGATGCAACGACGCTTGCCGCCACGTTCTCCAACGGCGTCTATATTCCCGAGCTGTCGTTCGTCGCCTTCCAGATGACGTTCGCGTGCATCACGCCCGCGCTCATCATCGGCTCGCTCGCCGAGCGCGTGAAGTTCTCGGCGATCATGCTGTTCGTCGCGCTGTGGGTGACGTTCGTCTATTTCCCGATGGCGCACATGGTCTGGTACTGGGGCGGGCCCGACGTGTTCGCGGAAGCCGCTAAGGCCGGTGAGCCGAAGCTCTCGGAAGTGCTGAACGATGCGGGCCTGCTCTTCAAGTGGGGTGCGATCGACTTCGCGGGCGGCACGGTGGTGCATATCAACGCCGGTGTCGCGGGTCTCGTGGGCGCGCTCATGATCGGCAAGCGCGTCGGTTATGGCCGCGAGCAGATGGCTCCGCATTCGCTGACGCTCACGATGGTCGGCGCCGCGCTGCTGTGGTTCGGCTGGTTCGGCTTCAACTGCGGCTCGAACCTCGAGATCAACGCCACGGCTGCGATGGCGATGATCAACACGTTCGTTGCAACGGCGGCGGCCGGTCTCTCGTGGATCGCCGTCGAGTGGCTGGTCAAGGGCCGGCCCTCGCTGCTTGGCCTGGCGTCGGGCGTGGTCGCCGGTCTCGTGGCCGTCACGCCGGCCGCTGGCTTCGCCGGTCCGATGGGCGCGATCGTGCTCGGCTTCGTTGCCGGCGCGGTGTGCTTCATGTTCTGCACGGGCGTGAAGAACCTGCTCCGCTACGACGACAGCCTCGACGTGTTCGGCGTGCACGCCGTCGGCGGCATGATCGGCGCGATCGCCACGGGCATCCTGGTGAGCCCGGAGCTCGGCGGGTCGGGTCTTGCCGACTACATCTCGAAGCCCGGCGAGCTTGCGCCCGGCTCCTACGACATGGTCACCCAGGTGATCATCCAGGCGAAGGCCGTCGGCTTCACGCTGCTGTGGACCGGCATCCTCTCGGCCATCCTGTTCAAGATCGTCGACATCCTGATCGGTCTGCGTCCGGGTACGGACTACGAGCGCCAGGGTCTCGACATCGTCGATCACGGCGAGCGGGCCTACAACCACTAAGGCTCGCCTCCTCGGGAGCCTGCCGGCCCTCCGCCCGGCAGGTTTCTTCCGATCGCTAGGCTCCCGAGCACGCGTCTCCCCTAGACGTGCTCTAAACTCGACCCGGGGCTTCGCGCTCCGGGTTCTTTTTTTGTCAGATGACGATCAGGCGGGTCCGGGGGCCGATGGCGGCAAGCACCTTGAGAAGATCCTGCCGCGCGAGCGCCACGCATCCCTCGGTTGGGCGGTAGCTCGCCTCGGCCACGTGCATGAAGATCGCGCTGCCCTTCGCGCGATAGCGCGGGCGGCGATTGTAGCCGACCACGACCACGATGTCGTAAAGCCTGTCGCGGCGCCACAGACGCTCCGCACTCGCCGGATAGGGGTGCTTTACGAAGCGGTTATAGTTGCGATCTTCTGTTGCGTCGCACCATCCGTCATCGGGTCTGGTCTCGCGCACGGCGAGGGGCGTGACAGGGCGACGCAACTGGTCGCGGCGGTAATAGGCGCTTTCGAATCCAAACCTGCCGCGCGGCGTCGCGCCATCGCCTTCGCGCTTGGCGGTGCGAATTCCGCTTCGGCCCAAGGCACATTTGAGCGTGAGGCTGCCGCATGTCAGCCTGCCCACCGTGCTGCGGGGCGTGAGGCTCCTCACGATGATGTTACGGACGGTGATGGCAGATCCCCTTTTCCACCGGTCGGCCGGTTCGATAACCCTCCGGGCCACGGCACCCTACCTCAGGCGGGAAGCAGATGCTAAGAGGATGCGTCCAGGGTGGGCTGGTACGGACGTGTCGGCTTCGTACCCGAAATCCTTTATACGTTAGCTGCAACTTTTGAACTGGAGCCGCCGATCATGAGCGCTGCACGCAAGATCCTGCTTGTCGACGACGACGAGGATCTCCGCGGGTCCCTTCAGGATCAACTGGCGCTGCACGACGAGTTCGACGTGTCGGTGGCGGGGACGGCGGGCAAGGGCATCGAGGCGGCCAAGACGGGGCATCACGATCTCGTCGTGTTCGACGTTGGCCTTCCCGACATGGACGGGCGCGAGGCGGTGCGCCTGTTGCGCAAGACGGGCTTCAAGAGCCCCATCATCATGCTGACCGCGAACGACAGCGATGCCGATCAGATTCTCGGCCTCGATGCGGGCGCGAACGACTACGTCACCAAGCCGTTCAAGTTCGCCGTGCTGCTGGCGCGCATTCGCGCGCAACTGCGCCAGCACGAGCAGAGCGAGGACGCGGTTTTCACCATCGGGCCCTACACGTTCAAACCCGCTTCCAAGCTCCTGCTCGACGAGAAGGGCGGAAAGATCCGCCTCACCGAGAAGGAAACGGCGATCCTCAAGTATCTCTACCGCACGGGCGACAAGGTGGTCTCGCGCGAGACGCTGCTGCACGAGGTGTGGGGTTACAACGCCGGCGTGACGACGCACACGCTCGAAACGCATATCTATCGTCTGCGTCAGAAGATCGAGAAAGATCCCTCGAATGCCGAGATCCTGGTGACGGAGACCGGCGGCTACAAGCTTTCGGCGTAAACAGGTTATTCCTCAGCCATCAACAGGGCTCCGGGCGGGCCTGGACCCAAGGGGCCGAATCGCCCGAGCTTTCCCTCGTGGCGAGCGTAAGGGCGTCTCGCGCCAGAGGGTGACGCCCAGTCCGCTTCCATGTTTCGGCACGCGTGCGGTGTGCCGATCGTGCGGGTTTTGTTGCGGGGGTTGTTTTATGGCTATCGATGCACTCGTTCTTCCTCTTCTCAACGTGCCCTTATTTCAGGGCCTGAAGCCGCTGCAGCTCACCGAGATCGCGCGGCGCGCGGATCGCATCGTGTACAAGCCGGGTGACGTGATCGTCACGGCGCACGCGGAAACAGATGCGGCCGTGCTCGTCGTTTCGGGCGAGGCGGTGCGCACAGAAGGCCCGGGGCTCGAAGCCGGCAGCGGGGAGGCTATTCCCGCAGGTGCGCTCATCTCGGAAATGACGATGCTGATCGAGACCGAGTGCACGTCGACCGTGGTGGCGAAGACGCCTGTGCGAGCGCTGCGTATCACGCGTTCGGAAATGCTCGCGCACATGACGGCCGATCCTACGCTGGCCGATCATTTCATCGAGAAGATCTCGGGGCGGCTCTCCTCGTTCGTCGAGGGGCTCAGGGACATCGACCGCTCGCTCGCGGAGATCAGCGGCACTCCTGTGCTGGCCGCAGCGGATGCGGCCGCCTCTCAAGCGGCGAGTGCAGTCGCGCTTCATTGAGCGGCGTGAAGGTCGCTCTCGCCTCGAACATGTCTCGTGCGGCTGGATCCCGATCTTCATCGGGATGACGCTCAAATAAGGCGGGCAGACTGGCTATGCGTCAACGTCATCCCGGCGTCGTGACGAAGTCGCGCTTCGCACGAGCGGCCGGGATCCAGATACGTTTGGTGTGAGCCTTGCGGTGCGCGCGCTCCAGGTTTTTGCTCGCCTGCTTATGAAGCGGCATCCACCGTGCGGATAAATCCCTTAGCGAACGCGGCGCGGGTTCATGTAGAGATCGGCTTCCTGGCGATCGAGCTCCGGCTTGATCTTGCCTGCGAGCATACCCTTGTAGAGCCGCTTCATGTGACGGCGGCAGTCGCCGTTGAAGACCATCATCGCGCCGAACAGCTTCATCACTGTCATGATGCGCTTGTCCGTGCCCGTGCGCAGGCGGCCTTTCCACTTGCCGCCGATGGAAAACACCTTGCCGTCGATGTAGCCGATGGTGCTGCCGGTCTGATCGATCAGCGAATAGTCGCCGCCCAGATTGATGAAATCGCGCTTCAACCGGTAGAATTCGGGCTTGCCCTTGTTGTCGATGATGAAGAACGAGAAGTTCTCCGGCATGAACGGCCACTTGTTGGCCGAGCGCTCCAGATAGATGATGTAGTTATCGTCATCGGTGTTGATCGAATAGGTCATTACCGGCAGGCCACGAGCGCCGATGGTCTGCTGAAGCGAGCGCCCGATCATGAGATCCATGGTGGCGCGCCAGTTGAGGTTCTCGGTGAAGAGCTTGAAGACGAGGCGCTTGTCCATGCCCTGCGCCTTCTTCCAAAGCTCCTCGCGGTAGCCGAAGAGGCCGGTGCGCTCGCCGTTCTCGATGATCTCTCCGAAGATATCCATGTCGGAGGTGAACTGGCGGGACTTCGCGCGGTTGCGCGTGCGCTTGTAAAGACCGAACTCCGTGAAGTTGAGATCGGTAATCCAGATGTCGACCAGGAAGCGGTCCCAGCCGTCGGACACCTTTTTCGTAGGCTTCTTTTTCGCCGTGTTGCGCGTCCGCTCCTCGGCAGCCGCTTGCTTCGCGGCTTCGGCGCGTGCGTCGCGCGCGGCATCGGCGGCCGCGGCGTCTGCGCTGGCGTCGGCCACCTTGAGGGCGGATGCTGTCATGCCGGGTCTCCTTCGTTGAAGCGAATCACGTACTTCGCAAAAGGCTAGCACTCGCGGCCGTCTAAGGCCGACGGCGGCGTGGAAAAGCGACGGCAAAAGCTGTGGGTAGCCACGGAATAGGGGGCCTAGCGTGCTCCGAAAATGGCCGAGCCGACGCGGACATAGGTGGCGCCGAAGCTCGCGGCCGTTTCGAAATCGCTGCTCATGCCCATGCTGAGCTCGGGAAGCCCGAGGTCGCCCGCGAGCTTCGCGAGGAACGCGAAGTGCACGGCGGCTTCCTCCTCAACCGGAGGGATGCACATGAGGCCGGAGATCTCGAGGCCGAGATCGCGCCGGCAATGGGCGAGGAAGGCGGCCGTCTCTTTTGGAACGATGCCCGCCTTCTGCGGCTCCTCTCCCGTGTTCACCTCGATGAAGAGCTTCAGGCGCTTGCCCTGGCGCTGCTGCTCGTCCGCAATGGCTTTGGCGATCTTTGGCCGGTCGATGGTGTGGATGGCGTCGAACAGCTCCACGGCCTCACGCGTCTTATTGGACTGGAGGGGACCGATGAGGTGCAGCTCGAGATCGGCGTAGAGCGCGCGCAGCTCCGGCCATTTGGCCTTGGCTTCCTGCACGCGGTTTTCGCCGAACAGGCGTTGGCCCGCTTCCAGCACCGGGAGGATTGCGTCCCGGCCGAAAGTTTTCGAGACCGCGATGAGGTGGACGGAGGCCGGGTCGCGGCCAGCCTCGCGGGCGGCGGCGTCAAGGCGGGCTTTCACGCCGGCGAGAGCAGCGGCAGGGGAGTGAGTGTCGGTCATGGTGCCTTCGCGGGATAAGGCTCGAACGCATGATCGTCCGAGCCTAGGAGCTTCATGTACTTGCGGTGGATGAAGAGCTTGTCGCGGCCGACCTTCTCCTCGTGGAGCACGCCGATTGCGGCGAGCTGTTTCAAGTATCGGGACGCCGCAACGCGCTTGGCGACGCCGCGATCCACGAGGTGACCGATGCGCGTGTACGGCTGCGCGAAGATCGTCTGGATCAGCTCCCACGAATAGATGCTGCTGGCATTGGCGCTCACATAAGCCGCCGTATCCGTCATCAGGTCGCGGATGGCGCGGATGCGCATGTTGGTCCATCTCGCTGTGGTCTCGACCGCGGTGAGCATGTAGAGCACCCACGGTTCCCATTCGCCGCGCTGGGTCACGCCTTGCAGCAAGGCGTAGTATTGCCCTTTGGTGCGCACGATATGGCGGCTGAGATAGAGCGTCGGAATGTCGAGCAGTCCGGCCTGGAGCAACACCAGGATGTTCAGGATGCGGCCGGTGCGGCCATTGCCGTCGATGAAGGGGTGAATGGCCTCGAACTGGTAGTGCAGCACGGCCATGCGCACGAGCGGATCGATGTCGTCGGCGGTGTTCGCATACTGCTCCCAGTTGGCGAGCAGCGCGCGCAGCGTGTCAACGCCTTCCGGCGGTGTGTAGATGACCTCTCCGGTGAACGAGTTGCGAAGCGTCGTGCCCGGCGTTGCACGCACGTCGAGGTCAACGCCCTTGATGTGGCTGCATATCTCGATTGCCGTGCGCGCGGTGAGGGGCCGCGATTTCAAAGATTCGGCGCCATGGTAGATCGCCGCGCGATAGCGCAACGCCTCCTTGGCGGCGAGGTCGTTGCCGTCGTCGGCGTGACTGGCTTCGCGGAACAGGGCGTCGTTGGTGGTGACGATGTTCTCGATCTCGGAGCTGTCCTTGGCTTCGAGCAGGGGGATCGTGTTGATCAGCACCGACTGATCGGGGATGTCGCGTCCGGCGAGACGAAGCTCGGCCACGGCGATGCGCGCAGGCATCGTGGCCTTCAGAATCTGTTTGGAGTCGAGCTCGAATGCCGGCGGCAGCCTGGGCAGGTCGTTGAAGGGCTTGCTCGGATCGATGGGGATGCCCGGCGGCGGCCAGCCTGAGTATTTGGGTCCAAGGTCTTCCATCACGCGGCCTCTCGGTGTGGCGTGTGTTTTTGCGGTTTATGTTCACGAAGTCATAGTTCGTGAACATATGGGAGGGGATATGCGCATTCGAGGACCTTATCAAGGCTTATATGTTCGCGTAATGAGAATTTGTGAACATATTTGGCGGGACAGGTCTATCAAACGAACACGTTTAGCCGGATATGTATACAAAAAGTATGTTGGTGAACATATGAGGCCAGATGTGTTCACGAGATGGACGCATCCGGCGGGACGTGTTCGCCGGGCCGCCAAATAGGCGCATGTCCAAACCACAAGCGCGCGCAACCGCTTCCTTGACCCGGCCCCCCCTTTCGGGCTGAGTACGCGCCATTCTTAACGCCCCGCGAGTTTACCCTTCCATGGCAACCGAACGTTACAACGCGCCCGCACGAGAGAAGCATTGGCAGAAGGTCTGGGAGGAGGGCGAGATTTTTCGCGCGTCCGACGACCGTTCGCAGCCCAAATGCTATGTGCTCGAGATGTTCCCCTATCCGTCGGGGCGCATCCACATGGGGCATGTGCGCAACTATGCGATGGGCGACGTGGTGGCGCGCTTCAAGCGGGCCAAGGGCTTCAACGTGCTGCATCCGATGGGATGGGACGCCTTCGGCATGCCGGCCGAGAACGCCGCCATCGAGCGCAAGACGCATCCGGCGACGTGGACCTATGCCAATATCGAGACGATGAAGACCCAGCTCAAGTCCATGGGTCTCTCGCTCGACTGGAGCCGCGAGATCGCGACCTGCAGCCCGGAGTACTATGCTCAACAGCAGAGGC
The DNA here is from genome assembly GCF_000383415.1 of Hyphomicrobium zavarzinii ATCC 27496. Taxonomy (GTDB): domain Bacteria; phylum Pseudomonadota; class Alphaproteobacteria; order Rhizobiales; family Hyphomicrobiaceae; genus Hyphomicrobium_C; species Hyphomicrobium_C zavarzinii. Next base: position 484,847 of record NZ_KB911257.1, read on the forward strand.
TGTTCCTCGACCTCTACAAGAAGGGGCTCGCCTACCGGAAGTCGTCGAAGGTCAACTGGGACCCGGTCGATCATACGGTGCTCGCCAACGAGCAGGTGATTGACGGCCGCGGCTGGCGCTCGGGCGCGCTCGTCGAGCAGCGCGAGCTGACACAGTGGTTTTTCAAGATCACCCAGTATTCGGACGAGCTGCTCGAAGCGCTCGGAACGCTCGACAAGTGGCCGGAAAAGGTGCGCCTCATGCAGGCCAACTGGATCGGCCGCTCCGAGGGCATGCTGGTGCGCTGGGCGCTGGACACGGCGACGGCGCCCAAGGGGCATTCGGAGCTCGAAATCTATACGACCCGGCCGGACACGCTGTTCGGCGCGTCGTTCATGGCGATCGCCCCTGACCATCCGCTGGCGCGGGCCGCGGCCGAGACCAATCCGGAGCTCGCCGCCTTCTCCGACGAGTGCCGGCGCATGGGCACGTCCGTTGCTGATCTCGAAACGGCGGACAAGCGCGGCTTCGATACCGGCATCCGCGCGGTGCATCCGTTCGATCCGGACTGGACGATCCCGGTCTACGTGGCGAACTTCATTCTGATGGACTACGGCACGGGCGCGATCTTCGGCTGCCCCGCGGGCGATCAGCGCGACCTCGATTTCGCACGCGCCTACAATCTGCCGGTGATCCCCGTGATCCTGCCGCCGGGCGCGAAGGCCGAAGGCTTCACGGTTGGCGAGACGGCCGTCGACGGCGACGGCACGATGATCAACTCGCGCTTCCTCGATGGGCTCTCGACGGAGGCGGCGTTCGAGGAGGCGGCGAAGCGGCTCGAAGGCGCGACGCTCGGCGGAAAGCCTACCGGCCAGCGCAAGGTGAACTACAGGCTTCGTGACTGGGGCATCTCGCGGCAGCGCTATTGGGGGTGTCCGATCCCGGTCGTCCATTGCGACGACTGCGGCATCGTTCCGGTTCCTGCAAAGGATCTGCCGGTGAGGCTGCCGGACGACGCCACCTTCGACAAGCCCGGTAACCCGCTCGACCGGCATCCGACGTGGAAGCACGTGCCGTGCCCGAAGTGCGCCAAGCCCGCGCGGCGCGAGACGGACACCATGGACACGTTCGTCGACAGCTCCTGGTATTTCGTGCGCTTCACGGCGCCCCATGCGGACGTGCCTGTGGACACGGACGCCGCAAACTACTGGCTGCCGGTCGATCAATACATTGGTGGCATCGAGCACGCGATCCTGCATCTTCTCTATTCACGCTTCTTCTATCGAGCGATCTCGGATGCGGGGCACGGGTCCAAGAACCTGCGCGAGCCGTTCGCCGCGCTGTTCACCCAGGGCATGGTGACCCACGAAACCTACAAGTCCCAGACCGGCGCCTGGCTCTTGCCGAGCGAGATCCGTTTCGAAGGGGAAGGCGAGGGGCGGAGCGCGGTAGAGCTGGCCACGGGCAAGCCCGCGGTGATCGGCTCCATCGAGAAGATGTCGAAGTCCAAGAAGAACCTGGTCGACCCCGATGACATCATCGAGGGGTGGGGTGCGGACTGCGCCCGCTGGTTCATGCTGTCGGACAGTCCGCCCGAGCGCGATGTGGTGTGGACCGAAGCCGGCATCCAGGGCGCGGGCCGTTTCATCCAGCGCGCCTGGCGCGTGGTGGACGATCTGGCCGAGAAGGCGGCTCCGCGCGGGACCGCGAAGCCCGAGACGCTCTCTCCCGATGCGCTGGCGCTGCGGCGCGCGGCCCACAAGGCGGCCCATTCCGTGGCGCAGAGCATCGAAGCGCTGCGCTTCAACGTTGCCGTCGCCCAGATCTATGAGTTTACCAACATCTTGTCTGCATCTCTCGCCAAGTTCGGTGCAGGCGGAAAGATCAGCGAAGATTTTGCATGGGTGTTCCGGGAAGCCGGCGAACTATTTATCCAGATGATCGGCCCGATGATGCCACACCTGGGCGAAGAATGCTGGGCGCGGCTTGGATACAACACTTTGCTGGCCAATCAGCCCTGGCCCGCGGTCGAGGCGGCGTTGCTCGTTGACGATAAGATCACCATTGCCGTACAGGTGAATGGCAAGCGTCGCGACGAGCTTCTGATCGCCCGTGACGCTGCGGAAGACGAGGTCAAAGCGGCTGCGCTCGCGCTCGAACCCGTGGTGCGGGCTCTCGAGGGGCGGTCGCCCAAGAAGATCATCGTCGTGCCGCAAAGGATTGTGAATGTCGTTGCCTAGGGCGTCTGACGCCCCGGGTCTTTGAGTGGAGCCATGATCTCCTTATTCGGGCCGGTTCGGTTCGAGGCGGTCATGGCTAGGGGCAGGCGGGACTCTGGCAGGCGGGATTATGCGTTCGAGCGTTGAAAACCGGAACGCTAAGGGCGGTGCTGTCAGCTGGCGCGCGGTTTCGCGGCTGGTGTTCGCTGCCGTCGTGGTTACGCCCCTTCTCGCAGCTTGTGGCAACGGCGGCTTCCGTCCGCTCTACGGCTCGACGTCGCTCGGCGGCGCGGCTGCCGACGCGAGGCTCGCCAAAGTTTCCGTTTCCACCATTCCGGGCCGCGTAGGCCAGCAGATCCGCAACGAGCTGATCTTCCAGGCGACTGGCGGCGGCGGCGAGGTGCAGAACCCCGAGTTCAAGCTCGATGTTGCGATCCGCGAAAGCGTGACCTCCACTCTCGTCCTTATCGACGGTGACTCGAGCGGGCAGGTCTACAGCATCGAAGCCAAGTTCCAGCTCGTCCGGATCTCCGACAAGTCGGTGGTGCTCTCCGGCACGAGCTACGGCCGCGCCAGCTTCGAGCGCAACAAGTCGATCTTCTCCAACGTACGCGCGCGCGAGGATGCCGAGAACCGCGCCGCCAAGGTTGTGGGCGAAGACCTCAAGTCGCGCCTCTCGGCGCATCTCGCCGGCGCCTAGCGCTTCCTCTCATGAGATCCAATTGGTGGCGCAGCCGCGCTCTCTCGCGTATGAGAGCGGAATTGCTCATGTCAGAAGATCGGTTTTCGAGGCGCTCTCCATGGTTGCGGTGAAGGCGCATCAGGCTCAGGCGTTTCTCGCCTCTCCGGATCCCAAGATCCGCGCGGTGCTGTTCTTCGGCTCGGATGCGGGCCTCGTGAGCGAGCGGGCGCAGGTGCTGGCGAAGGCCGCCGCGCGACGCTTCGATCCTCCCGGCGAATTGCTTCGTCTCGACGATGCAGACCTCGACTCCGATCCGGACCGGCTGGTGGTGGAACTCGGGACGGTGCCCATGTTCGGCGGACCCAAGATCATTCGCACGACGGCGAGCCGGCGCGTGAACGCGGCCGCACTCAAGCCTCTGGTCGAAGGCGGAGCACTCGAAGGCGTGCTGATCGTCGAGGCCGGCAATCTCAAGCCCGAGGATTCCCTGCGCGCGCTCTTCGAGAAGGCGCCGTCGGCGGCGGCGATCGCGTGCTACGCCGATGCGGCGCAGGATCTCGATGCGCTGATCCGCGAAATGGTGCGGGAGGCTGGCATCACGATCTCATCCGATGCGCGTCAGGCGCTGGTGGAGCGGCTCGGGGCGGACCGGGCCCTCTCGCGCGGCGAGATCGAGAAGCTGCTGCTCTACGTCGATGGCGGAGCGGAGATCAGTGTCGACGATGTGGAAGCAGTCGTCGGCGATGTGTCGGAGCTGGCGCTCGAGCGGATCACCTTCGCCGCCGCGTCCGGGCAGGTTGCGCGCGCGCTGGTAGAATGCGGGCGCGCCGTCTCCTCGGGCGAGAGCCCGCAATCGATCATTGCCGCGACACAGCGGCATTTCCAGAAGTTGCATCGCGTGCGGAGTGCTCTCGACCGGGGCACCTCGATGGAGGATGCGCTGCGTCAGATGCGCCCGCCCCTGCATTTCAAGCAGAAGGACGCCTTTGCCGCGCAATGCCGCCTTTGGACCGGGCCTCGCTTGTCGGATGCGCTGTCGCGCATTTCGGCGGCCGCCAAATCCGCCCGCCTTGCGGGGTCGCTCGAGGAGGCGTTCTCTGAACGGCTGGTCCTGGGGCTCGCCATGATGGTGCGGGACGGCGCCGGACAGGGACGAGCCCGTCAAACTTGAGCACGCGCGTTGCGCGCCGGGTCGCAAAGCCTATAGTGCGCGTTTTTTCGGATACTCGGGGGAGAGACGTTATGCCTGGCACGCAATTCGATGTGGTCGCGATCGGCAATGCGATCGTCGATATCATCGGCCGCTGCGACGACAGCTTCCTCGACCGGCATGGGGCGCCCAAGGGTCATATGCGGCTCGTGGAGCCGGAGACGATCGGGAAGATCTACGAGACCATGGGACCGGCGATCGAAATCTCGGGCGGTTCGGCGGCGAACACCGTGGTCGGCGTGGCCTCGTTCGGCGGGCGCTCGGCGTTCATCGGTAAGGTGGCCGAGGACGAGTTTGGCCGCATCTTCCGCCACGACATTCGCGCCTCCGGCGTGAGCTTCAACACGCCCGCGGTGGTCGATACGGGCCGGGCAACCTCGCGCTCGCTCATCCTCGTCACGCCCGACGGGCAGCGCACGATGAACACGTTCCTCGGCATCAGCACCGATCTCGATCAGGGCGAGGTGGACCCCGAGGTCATCAAGGCTGCGTCCATCGTCTATCTCGAGGGCTATCTGTTCGATCGCGACGAGGCCAAGGCGGCCTTCCGGCAGGCCGTGGAGATCGCGAACGGCGCAGGTCGGCGCGTGGCGCTCACGCTCTCGGATTCGTTCTGCGTCGACCGTCACCGGGCAGAGTTCCTGGCCCTCATCCGTTCCGGCATCGGCATCCTGTTCGCCAACGAGAGCGAGATCCTCTCGCTCTATGAGACGTCGGACTTCGACGAGGCCGTGAAGCACGTGGCGCGCGATACCAAGCTCGCGGTGCTGACGCGCAGCGAGAAGGGCTCGGTCATCGTGTCAGATGGCACGCCGATCCTGGTCCCGGCCGAGCCGGTGAAAAAGGTGATCGATACAACGGGTGCGGGCGATCTCTATGCCGCGGGTTTCCTCTATGGTCTCGCGCGCGGGTACGAGCTGCCGATGGCGGGTAAGCTCGGCAGTTTCGCGGCGGCCGAGATCATTGGGCAGATGGGCGCGCGGCCGGAGGTGAAGCTCGCGCATCTTGGGCGGATGCGGGGGCTGATTGGCTGAGGCGCGAGCGGGACGGAGTGCCGGGGGTTTTCGCGGTGCCGAGACTTACCCGGTTTGTTCCGCAGACATACAAGTCGAGGATTCATTTTCGCAACAATTATCAGCCCGACACGACTTCTTATTGGTTCTGCTTAATTTTCTCCTTGGCAAATCAGGGAGAAATTCTTCAAGATTCCCTCCATCGAATCGTGGATGGATGGATCGCCCGCATGCCTTCCGACTATGCCCGTCGCGGCCGGCCAAGAGGCAGCGGCCTCGATGACCGTGTCCAGCTTCGGCGTATCGTCGAGCTGCTGGAGGCGGACCCGAATCTGAGGCCGACGACCGCTATCAAGGCTATCGGCGTCTCCGATCCTTCGACCATCCGTCGTCTCAGGGACAAGCTCAAATTGTCAGACATTCAAGGTGGCGCTTCGAACGGCGGCGAACGGGAATCTCCCGTGGTCCATCGCCCGGCCGAGCTTTTGGAAGCCCACTCCTCGCATTCGCCGGTTTCGGTTCGCCGGCCGGCGGCTTTGGGCACCGGGGCACTCGCGGAGGCCATTCCGGCCGCAAGCCCCGATGCCCATCCGTCCTGGGTTACGCAATGGTGTGCGTTGGGCCTCTCCGCGGTGTCGTCCACCGTCGAAGCGCAGATGGCCCTCATGGAGGACCTGCTTCGGGTTCCTCACGTCGAGTCCATGTTACGTCAGCAACTGGTGTTCAACGAAGTCGCGAAAGCGTTCTGTCTCATGAGTTCGGACGTCCGATCTACTCTTCACTGATCATTGCCTAGAACCAACACTACCCTTGGCCGCACCCCAAAGCGGCCTTTTTTCATGCCTGCTTCCGAGCGTGAGGGTCAGCCTTCGGCCCAGTCCGCCAGGCGGTCGAGGAAGGCGAGGCAGCGCTCGATCTCGGAGATCGCGATCCACTCGTCGGCCGTGTGAGCCTGGGCGATGTCGCCGGGGCCGCAGACGACGGAGGGAACCTTGGCGCCCTGGAACAGCCCCGCCTCTGTGGCGTAGGAGACGGCGCGCGTCTCGTTCTGTCCCGCAAGCTTGAGCGCGAGCGCGACGACCTCGGACTCGGTGTCGGCGGCGAAGGGGGGAACGCGGTTCGACTGGCGAATGACGATGTTGGCTTCCGGAGCGAGACGGCGCATCTCCGGCAGGCACTCCTTCTCGGCAAACGCGACGATACGCTTCTCGATGCCATCGACATCGAGGCCGGGCATGGCGCGCACCTCGAAGCCGAAGCGGCAGGTGGCGGGCACGATGTTCGAGGCGATGCCGCCTGTGATCTCCGTCACCTGCAAGGTGGGATAAGGCGGCACGTAACGCGTATCGGGCGGGAGCGCCATCAGCTCCTTCTCGATCGCACCTAGCTCGCCGATGAGGCGTCCCGCGACGGAGATGGCGTTGACGCCGAGGTGCGCCATGCTCGAGTGCGCGGCGCGGCCGGTGATCTCCACGGCCCAGCGGACGGGGCCTTTGTGGCCATCGACCACATCCATTGAGGTCGGCTCGCCCACGATCACGGCGCGCGGCTTCGTGAGGCGATCCCCTAGCTCTGCGATCATCGGACGGACGCCGGTGCAGCCCACCTCCTCGTCGTAAGAAAAGACGATGTGGAGCGGCACCTTCAGCTTGCGGCGCTTGAAGTCCGGCACCATCGCCAGCACGCAGGCGAGGAAGCCTTTCATGTCGGCGGTGCCCCGCCCGTAGAGCCGGCCGTTCTCCTGGCGCACGGTGAAGGGATCGCTGGTCCAGGCTGCGGGATCGGCGGGAACCACGTCGGTGTGGCCCGAGAGGCCGATGCCAGCCACACCCTCGGGGCCGACGGTCGCGAACAGGGAGGCTTTCTCGCCGTCCTCGGTCGGCACCAGATGCGAGGTGACGCCGTGCCCGGCGAGATAGCTCTCGACGAAGGCGATCAGGGCGCGGTTCGATTTGTGGCTGGTGGTGTCGAAAGCCACGAGGCGCGTGGTGAGATCGATGGCGGAGGAAAGAGGCGCGGCGATTGGCATGGGGGAGCGTCAGGTTGCGGTGTTATCGGGGTGGCGAGGACGGGCAGGGTCAGTTGACGCTGCGCGTCGCGTAGGGGCTGTCGAGCGAAAAGGCGGGAATGGCCACGTCGAACAGGCGTCCGTTTTCGTCGGTCATCTGGTAGCTGCCGACCATGATGCCGGACGGCGTCGAAAGCGGGCAGCCGGAGGAATACGTGAAGGACTGGCCCGGCGGAATGACGGGCGTCTGCCCGACGACGCCGGGGCCGCGCACCTCGTCCGTCTTGCCGCGCGCATCGGTGATGCGCCAGATGCGGCTCTTGAGCTGCACCGTGTGTGCGCTCTCGTTGGCGATCTCGATCGTGTAGACCCAGAAGAAGTAGCTCTCGTCGGGTGTCGACTGATCGTCCGAATATTCGGGCGTGACGCGGACGCGGATGCCGTGCGTCACCTGCTCGTATGGGGTCTCATCGGTCACAAGACGGGTCCGCCTTTTGTTTGGCTGAGCTTTACCATGGCAGGCGGCGTTTGCGTCAACGAGTTTAGGCGCGCGCGCCGGAGCGCGGCCGGCGTCATCGAGCCGGTGCCGCGTTCCTGTTTGTCTGACGCCCCCCTCAGCCTCCGCGTGCAGCTTTCACGGCCTGATCGAGGTCTGCCAGCAGATCCTGCTCGTTCTCGAGGCCGACCGAGAGACGCAGCATGCCGTCGGTGATGCCGAGTTCGGCACGCGCCTCCGGGCCGATGCGGTAGTGGGTGGTGGTCGGCGGGTGGGTGATGATGCTCTTGGCGTCGCCCAGGTTGTTCGAAATTTTGATGATTTTCAGTGCGTTCTGAAGGCGGAACGCGGCTTCCTTGCCGCCTTCCACCTCGAACGCGATCATCTGTCCGCCGCCCGTCATCTGTTTCTTGGCGAGGGCGGCCTGGGGATGGTCGTCGCGGCCGCAGTAGATCACGCGGCTCACGCCTTTCGTTCCGGCGAGCTGATCGGCGATCACGGCAGCCGAGCTGCTCTGCGCCTTGACGCGCAACGGGAGCGTTTCCAGGCCCTTGAGCATCACCCAGGCGTTGAAGGGGCTCAAAGACGGGCCGGTCTGGCGGATGAAGTCCTGCAGGTGGTCGGTCAGGAACTTGTTCGAGCAGAGCACCGCGCCGCCGAGGCAGCGGCCCTGCCCGTCGATGTGCTTGGTCGCCGAGTAGACGACGACATCGGCACCGTGGGCGAGGGGGCGCTGCAGCATCGGGGTGGCGAAGACATTGTCGACCACGGTCGTGACCCCGGCCTTGCGGGCGATGGTGGAGACCGCCTCGATGTCCACGAGGTCGAGCGTGGGGTTGGCGGGCGTCTCGAAGAAGAAGGCCTTGGTGTTGGGGCGCAGCGCCGCCTTCCAGGCTTCGATGTCGCGTCCGTCGATCAGGGTCGCGGCGATGCCGAAGCGCGGGCACAGGGTCTCGACGATGTAGCGGCAGGAGCCGAACATGGCGCGGGCGGCAACCACGTGGTCGCCGGCTTTGAGGAACGAGAGCAGGCCCGCGGTGACGGCGGCCATGCCGGTGGCGGTGGCGCGGGCGACCTCGGCGCCTTCGAGCAGGCGGATGCGCTCCTCGAACATGGCGACCGTGGGGTTGCCGAAGCGCGAATACTGGAAGCCGGGGTCTTCGTTCTTGAAGCGGGCCTCGGCCTGCTCGGCAGAGGCATAGACGAAGCCCTGCGTGAGGAAGAGGGCTTCGGACGTTTCACCGAACTGCGAGCGGAGCACGCCGCCGTGAACGAGTTGCGTTTCGGGGCTCCAGCTCTCGGGATCGGCGGTGATCGGCGTCTTCTTGTTTGCCATGGGAGTGTCCTTCGCGCGCGGCGGGCGTTGCACCCGCTCGATTGGAGGCCGATGACGGCGCGCCGATCCGATTGGCCCGGCACGATCACGGCCATGAAAAAACCCGGCTATCCTCCCCGCTGCCATGAGCCAGGGCGGACCTCAAGCCGGGTCTCGCGCATGGGCCCTCTTTAGCGAGTTGTTTAACGTGGCTGCAAGCCGGCCGGCCAAATCACCACGATCCGCCCGTAAGCACAGGCTTGGCGGGCGGATTTGAGCGGGATTAGACCCTCCGGGCTCTTGGCGTCAAGGGGCGCTTCGTCTAGAGCGTGCAGGGACAGGAGTTAACCCGATGCCGCAAGATCCGAAAATCGCCGAGCCGGAGCCGGATTTTCCGCTTGGGGCGGCCGTGTCCGACGGCATCTTTCCGGTGCAGACCATCCGGGCGCTGATCTCGGCGGGCGGTCTCACGGCGGCGCAGCCGTTCGAGACCGGCCAGATTCAGCCCGCCAGCGTGGACCTGCGGCTCGGGCCGCGCGCCTATCGCGTGCGGGCGAGCTTCCTGCCGGGGCCGGGCGGGGTGGTCGCGGACAAGCTTTCCGATCTCAAGCTGCACGAGTTCGACATCGAGAATGGCGCGGTGCTCGAGACGGGGTGCGTCTATGTGGTGCCGCTGCTCGAAAGTCTCGCGTTGCCGGAGAGCATTGCCGCTTCTGCCAATCCGAAAAGCTCGACGGGCCGCCTCGACGTGTTCACGCGCGTGATCGCGGATGGGGTCTCCGCGTTCGACCTCATTCCGGCGGGATACAAGGGGCCGCTCTACGCCGAGATCTGTCCGCAGACGTTTCCTATTGTGGTGCGCAAGGGCTCGAAGCTCACGCAGCTTCGCTTCCGTCATGGCGATCCGCGCGAGACGGACGAAGGGCTTCAGCGGCTGCACGCGGCGGAGACGCTGGTCTCAGGCGCGCGCGCCGACATTCACGACGGCATCGCGCTCTCGGTGGATCTTGCGGGCGACCGCGACGGGCTCGTCGGCTACCGGGCCAAGCGGCATACGGGCGTGGTGGATGTGGACGCGCCTGGGGCCTGCGCGATCGCGGATTATTGGGAGCCGGTGCGCGCCGACAGTCAGCGCCGCCTGATCCTCGATCCGGACCAGTTCTACATTCTGGCTTCGAAGGAGGCCGTGCACATTCCTCCCACCCACGCGGCCGAGATGATGCCGTTCAATCCGCTGGTCGGCGAGTTCCGCGTGCACTATGCGGGCTTCATGGACCCGGGCTTCGGCCATTCGGCGGCGGGCGGCAGCGGCTCGCGCGTGGTGCTGGAAGTGCGCTCGCATACGGTGCCGTTCATTCTGGAGGACGGGCAGATCATCGGGCGGCTCGTCTACGAGCGGATGATGGCGCTTCCGGAAACGCTCTACGGCCGCGATCTGGGGAGCCACTACCAGGCGCAGGGGCTGAAGCTCTCCAAGCATTTCAAGTAGAGTGCATTGCGTTCGCACCCGCGTCTCCGGTTCGGAGGCGATGCGGAGATGCGGCTGGATCCCGGCCGTCGTCCGGGCGGAGCACGACGTCTCCCCGACGCGGAGCATCGCTCTGTTATGATGCCGGGATACGTTCGTGGAAGAGATGCGCTTTTCTCCACGGTGTCTGGATCCCGGCCTCCGCCGGGATGACGTTTGTTTTGTGGGAACCCGGCAGCCCAAACTCACCGTCACCCCGATGGAGATCGGGGTCCAGACGCGTTTCACACAGGGGACGCTCGGGCCGGTGTCCGGTGCCCACCCATCACCTCTATGGCCGGGCTTGGCTCGGCCATTCAGGGGTCAGGCATTCTTCCGTTCGGACAAGCGGCCCTGGATGACCGCCTGTCGATGCGAAGCATCGCTCCGCGATGAGGGCGGTCATGGGTGTGTTTGGAGAATGCCGCCTCCGTGCCGTTGGGCGGCCTTCATGCAATCGGCGGTCAATCGGCGGTGTGTCTGGATCCCGGCCTTCGCCGGGATGACGTTTGTTTTGTGGGACCCGGCAGCCCAGACTCACCGTCACCCCGATGGAGATCGGGGTCCAGACGCGTTCACACAGGGGACGCTCGGGCCGGTGTCCGGTGCCCTCCATCACCTCCATGGCCGGGCTTGACCCGGCCATCCAGGGGCGAGGCATTCTTCCGTTCGGACAAGCGGCCCTGGATGACCGCCTGTCGATGCGAAGCATCGCTCCGCTATGAGGGCGGTCATGGGTGTGTTTGGAGAATGCCGCCTCCGTGCCGTTGGGCGGCCTTCATGCAATCGGCGGCGTGTCTGGATCCCGGCCTTCGCCGGGATGACGTTTGTTTTGTGGGACCCGGCAGCCCAGACTCCCCGTCACCCCGATGAAGATCGGGGGCCAGGAGCGTTTCACACAGGGGGACGTTTTCCGGCCGTGTGTCCGGTGCCCACCCATTACCTCCGTGGCCGGGCTTGGCTCTAGCTGCCGCTCTTTTCGGCGTCCGGGCATTTGAGGGGTTTCGCGGCCTTGAGGATAGCGGCGACTACGCCCGGAAACTTCGCCTCGATCTCGTCGAGACGCAGGCTGTTCACGACCTCGGTGCCGCGGCGCTCGGACTGGATCAGGCCCGCTTCCCGCAAAATCTGAAAGTGATGCGACTGCGTCGACTTCGGCAGGTGCGCAGGTGCGGCCGTCGAGCAGTTGAGCGGGCAATCGCCCGTCACCAGGCGGCGCACGATCTCGAGCCGGACCGGATCGGCGAGCGCGTAGAGCACGCTTTCCAAGCGGATGGCTTCAGCCGGGGGATGTAGGAACGGTCTCTGCACGCCTTCAGATATGGCCCAAGATTCTTAAAATTCAATAGTTCGATAATCTTGAACTACGGGATTGCCGTTCATATGTCTGGGTGCAGCCGGGGCCAAGGTGGTGGTCGGCGCTACCAAGGTTTCTGACTATGCATATGAAATTTATGGAGAAATTTCCATGGTACGTCCCCTTGAAGGCAAAATCGCTCTGGTTACGGGCGGCAGCCGCGGCATTGGCAGAGCCGTCGCGGAGCGTTTGGCCGCTGATGGCGCGCTGGTCGCGGTCCACTACGGCAAGAACCGGCAGGCCGCTGTCGAAACGGTCTCGTCCATCACGGCTCAGGGCGGCACGGCGTTCGCAGTCGGGGCGGACCTGGCCGCCAAGGATGGCGTGAAGACCCTGTTCGCGGCGCTCGACGACGAACTCAAGGCGCGGACCGGGGCGAGCCAGTTCGACATCCTGGTCAACAATGCGGGCATCGCGCCGTTCGCAAACTTCGCGGACACCACCGAGGCGATCCTCGACGAGATCTACGCGGTGAACGTCAAGTCTGTGTTCTTCGTGGCGCAGGAGGCGTCGAAGCGGCTGCGGGACGGCGGGCGTGTCGTCAACGTGTCGAGCGTCGTCGCGCGCACGCCCTCTCCGGACCTTATCGCCTATTCGGCGCTCAAGGCGGTGATCAACAACCTCACGCAGTCGCTGGCCGTGGTGCTCGGCGCGCGGTCGATCACGGTCAACGCGGTGGCGCCCGGTGCGATCGACACGGACATGGCGGCCGCACTCGTCAAGGACCCGGCCATCGCGGAGCATCTCAAGAGCCAGCAGGCGCTGAAGCGGATCGGCCAGCCGGAGGATATCGCGGATGCCGTCGGCTTCCTCGCGAGCCTCGATGCGCGCTGGGTCACGGGACAGACCGTCTATGTCTCCGGCGGCGCGGCGCTGACCATCTGACGTAGACGGACATCGAGCTTGCCCCGGCAGTCGGCGGATCCTTCCTCCGCAACGACCGGGTGATGGAGTGAACGCGCGTGCGGGCTATCCCTGGCCTCCCCCAGAGGCACGCGCAAACCCCTGCACTCCCTCACCTGAGCCGGGGCATTTTTCTTTCATGAGCCCGCGAAATAGCGCGCGAGGAAGCGCTCGTAGATGGCGGTGAGCGTCACGAGGTCGGAGACGGGCACGTGCTCGTCGACGGCGTGGATCGTCTTATTGACGAGGCCGAACTCCACCACGGGGCAGAGGTCCTTGATGAAGCGGGCGTCAGACGTGCCGCCGCCGGTGGTGAGCGCGGGCGTGCGTCCGGTCTCCGCCTGGACCGCCGCTGAGAGCGTGTCGACGAGCACGCCGGGGCTTGTCAGGAACACGTCTCCCGTTCCGGCGAACGCGAGGTCGTAGCGGGCGTCGACTGTCGCCGCCGCTGCCGCGCACTGATCGCGCACCCACGCTTCGATGGTGGGCCGGCGCCAAGTGTCGTTGTAGCGAATGTTGAAGGTGGCGCGGGCCTCGGCCGGGATGACATTGGCGGCGCGGTTCGGCACCGAGATGACGGTTGCCTGAAGGTTCGAGGGCTCGAAGTGGCGCGTGCCGCCGTCGATCTCGGCGGACGAGAGCCGGTCGAGAATGCGAACGAGCTTGGGCAGCGGGTTCTCGGCTTTCTGCGGATAGGCGGCATGACCTTGCTTGCCGTGCACGACGATCTCGACGGTAAGCGATCCGCGACGTCCGACCTTGATCTCGTCGCCGAGCGCTTCGGGGTTCGAGGGCTCTCCGACGATGCAGTCGCTCACCACTTCGCCGCGCTCGCGCAGCCACTCCAGCACCTTCATGGTGCCGTTGATGGAAGGGCCTTCCTCGTCGCCGGTGATGAGGAAGGAGATCGAGCCGCCGATCTTTCCGCCGCTGGCCGCGAGGTGCCGCAACGCGGCGGCGGCGAAGCAGGCGACACCGCCCTTCATGTCCACCGTGCCGCGCCCGTAGAGGATCCCGTCCTTGATCTCGCCCGCGAACGGCGGAACGCTCCAGGCTTCGAGATTGCCCGGCGGGACGACGTCGGTGTGGCCCGCGAAGCAGATGTGGGGCTCGGCGGTTCCGAAACGCGCGTAGAGGTTTTCGACGTCCGGCGTGCCGGGCTCGCTGAAGGTCATGCGGTGGCAAGTGAAGCCCGCAGGGCGCAGCACGCTTTCGAGCAGGGTGAGGGCGCCGCCTTCGGCGGGCGTGACGCTCTCGCAGCGGACGAGCGCCTGCGTCAGCGCGATCGGATCTCTGGGATCGAGGCTCATGTCGGGCTCGGCTTCTGTGTGCGCGCGGGCGGATGAGGAGCGTGGTCGCCGGGCAGCGTTTCTATGATCGTGATCTTCTGCCAGATCTTGTTCGACAGGTCCGAGGTCAGAAGCTCGATGTCGCCCACGGTCTCGACCACGACCGGGTCGCTGAGCTTCTCCGCGTAGAGGGCGGCGCATTTCGCGGTGAGCGACAGCATTTCGGAGCAGTAGTCGAGGTAGCGGATCAGCTCAAATGGCGTCATGGGCCGGTCCGGCGAGCTCGCCGTGCGGAGGTGGCCGAGCATGCTCGGGTCCTTCGTCAACTGGTGCATGTCGATGACGTGGATGATCGACCGCAGCTCGTGCAGCGCCTTAAGCGCGCGGTCGCGTTTCCACCGCGTTTCGAGGGAAGCGAGAAAATAGGCCGCGCCGCCGAGCACGATGACGAGGTTCACGCCCGCATCGACGCCCTGCATCATTTCCGAGAGGTCATCGGAGGTCTTGAGCGCAGAAGCCTCGATGGCGAAGAGTGCGGCGAGGGCGAGCACAATTGCGAGCAGCGCGAGCAGCGAAAGGCGGAGCCCCCAGATCGGCTGCGAGACGGCGACGATCCGTTCCGAGGTCTGCTGGGCCAGGCCCACGACCTCGCTACAGACGCGGCTGAGGCCCGAGCCCGGGAAGCGCTGCTCGATACGCTTCTGGAGCGTGAGGAGCGTATCGATGATCTTGGTGGAATCGAGAGAGCGGTACATCGGCCGGACGGCGTTTCGAAAGGTGTTTCCTACCTAGCACAGGCCGCCGGCCGTGTATCCCGAGCCGTGACCGGCTCAGTCGCGCAGCAGCTCGTTGATGGAGGTCTTCGAGCGGGTTTTCTCATCCACGCGCTTGACGATGACGGCGCAGTAGAGGTTCGGGCCGGGCTCGCCGGAGGGGAGCGGCTTGCCGGGCATCGCGCCGGACACGACCACAGAGTAAGGCGGGACGCGGCCGAAGAACTTCTCGCCCGTCGCGCGGTCGATGATGGTGGTGGAGGCGCCGAGGTAGACGCCCATGGAGAGCACCGAGCCCTCGCCCACGATGACGCCTTCAGCAACCTCGGCACGCGCGCCGATGAAGCAGTTGTCCTCGATGATCACGGGGCCGGCCTGGAGCGGCTCCAGCACGCCGCCGATGCCGGCGCCGCCCGAGATGTGGCAGTTCTTGCCGATCTGGGCACACGAGCCCACGGTCGCCCAGGTGTCCACCATGGTGCCGCTGTCGACGTAGGCACCGAGGTTGACGAAGGAGGGGAGCAGCACGACGCCGGGAGCGATGTAGGCCGAGCGGCGCACGAAGGCGCCGGGCAGGACGCGGAAGCCGCCCTTCTTGAAGTCCTCTTCGGTCCAGCCCTGGAACTTCGGGGCCACCTTGTCCCAGTAGGAGGAGCCTGCGGGGCCGCCGGCGATGAGGCCCATGTCGTTCAGGCGGAAGGACAGGAGAACCGCCTTCTTGAGCCACTGGTTGACGACCCATTCGCCGCCCTTCTTCTCGGCGACGCGGGCCTCGCCCTTGTCGAGCAGCGCGAGCGCGGATTCGACGGCATCGCGCACGGCGCCCTTGGTTGCGGAGTTCACGCTATCGCGCGTCTCCCAGGCCGTCTCGATCGTCTTCTGAAGGTCGCTCATGCTCGTCTCTGCCCCATTCTTAATCGTCTTGGGGGCGTTCATGCGGGCTCTGCCGGGGTCTGTCAATGCTGGAGGAATTTCGGGTTTTTCCCGAGCGGACAGTGTCTCGGCAAACTCGGCGTTAACGCCATTGCTCTATTTTTAGGGAACGGCTGTGCTCGCAGGCTCAGGACACGCGGCGCGCCGGGCACCTGTGTCGGATTTTGTAATGCGTAGGCGGGAGGTTCGCGTGCTTGGAACCCAAGAGCTCGGTGCGAGAGGCCCGGGCGGCGTTGTGACGGCAGGTCCGTGGATCGCACGGGACAGCTACATTGCCGAGACGGCGGTCATCATCGACAGGCTGACGGCGAAGATCGAGCGGCTCGAGCGGCGCGAAGAAGCGCTGAACGCCAAGGTGGCGGAGCTGGTGGAGCATACCCAGCAGGCTGGCCGGTTCCAGGCGCTCGCAGAAAGCCTCAGAAATTCAAGAGATTATAAGCTGGATGAGACGATCCGGCTGGCCAAGGAGCTGCGCGGGAGGATCGAGGCCATCGAAGGTCCGCGCGCCGACTACCACGGTCTCACCTACAAGACGCTGGCGGCCATCGACCGCAAGCTCTCCGAGTTGTCGGCTCCGAAGTCCCGCAAGATTTCCTTCGCTGGGTGGCCTCGCTTCACCGGGGTGATGGCGACTGTTTGCGTCATCGGGGCTCTGGCATCGATGACGCTGCGTCTCGTCTAAGGCCTAGCGCAAGGCGGATTCGACCAGTCGTTTGGCGTCGGCCGAATCCCATTCGGCCGGGCCCGGGAGGCGGCCGATCTCGCGCCCTTCCGGATCGATCAGGATGGTCGTCGGCATGCCGATCGCTTTTAGTGCCGATCCGCTACGCGTCGTCGTATCTATATAGAGCTTCAGAGACTTAACCCCTGTCTCGTCGAGAAATTTCTTGACGGACTGCACGCCGGTGCGGTCCACGGCGAGTGCAACCACCTCGAAGGTGCCGGAGCCCAAGGCGGTCTGAAGGCGGTCGAGGGAGGGCATTTCCTCGCGGCACGGCGCACACCACGTCGCCCAGAGGTTCAGGAGAACCGTCTTTCCACGGAAGTCCTTGAGGGTCTTGGGGTTGCCGTCGCCGTCCGTGAAGCTCACGTCCGCCAGCGGCTCGAGCGTCTTCTTGAAGACGAAGGCGGGCATCCCGGCAGCGCGCTTCTGCACATCGGTCGCGGCCTTTTCTCCCGATTGCTCCTCGTAATCGCCCAAGCCGATGTTGTCAGGCCGGCCAAGCGTGCCGTATACCGCCGCAAAGCCGACAAGAGCCGCAACTGCGGCCATGGCCACCACTGCTGCGTAGCTTTTTTGAGGTGCGCGGGAGGTGGTGCCGTTGTTCATGATTGCTTCCATCGAAGTGGGTCTCACGGAGGGCCCGTTCCGTGACAGATAAAAACGCCAACAAGATGTGGGGCGGCCGCTTCGCTGCCTCGCCTGCCGAGATCATGGAGGAGATAAATGCCTCCATCTCCTTCGACAAGGTTTTGGCGCCGCAGGATATCCGCGGCTCGAAGGCGCACGCGGCGATGCTAGGCGAAACCGGCATCATCACCAAGAGCGATGCGCGCGAGATCCTGCGCGGGCTCGATCAGGTGGCGGCTGAGATCGAAGGTGGCACGTTCAAGTTCTCGCGCTCGCTCGAGGACGTTCATATGAACGTGGAGAGCCGGCTGAAGGAACTGATTGGTGCGCCCGCCGGGCGGTTGCACACGGCGCGCTCGCGCAACGACCAGGTGGCGACCGACTTCCGTCTGTTCATCCGGGATTCTGCCGACGCAATCATACGGGCCATCGCCGATCTCCAGCTCGTGCTGGTGAAGAAGGCGGAAGCGCACGCGGCAACCGTGATGCCGGGGTTCACGCATCTCCAGCCCGCGCAGCCGGTGACGTTCGGCCATCATCTGCTCGCCTATGTCGAAATGCTCGGGCGCGACCGCAGCCGGTTCGTGGATGCGCGGCGGCGGCTCAACGAGTGCCCGCTCGGGTCGGCGGCGCTCGCCGGCACGTCGTTCCCGATCGATCGGGCCAAGACAGCCGAGGAGCTGGGCTTCGACCGGCCGATGGCGAACTCGCTCGATGGCGTGTCGGACCGGGATTTCGCGCTCGAAGTTCTCGCGGCGTCCTCGATCGCGGCGGTTCATCTCTCGCGGCTCGCCGAGGAGATCGTGATTTGGATGACCCCGCAGTTCGGGTTCATCAAGCTGTCGGATCGCTTCACGACCGGGTCCTCCATCATGCCGCAGAAGCGCAATCCGGACGCGGCGGAGCTGGTACGCGCCAAGGTGGGACGCATCTCGGGGGCGTTCTACAGCCTGCTGACGGTGATGAAGGGACTTCCGCTGGCGTATTCCAAGGACATGCAGGAGGACAAGGAGGCGACGTTCGACGCCATCGCCTCGCTGCGTCTCGCCCTTCTGGCCATGACCGGCATGGTGGGAGACCTGGAGCCTGTCGAGGAGACCATGCGCGCGGCGGCCGGGCGCGGCTACTCCACGGCCACCGATCTCGCCGACTGGCTGGTGCGGGAGCTCAAGATGCCGTTCCGCGATGCCCATCACGTCACGGGGGCCATCGTGAAGGCTGCCGAGGACAAGGGGCTCGAGCTCGAAAACGTGCCGCTGGCCGTGATGCAGGCCATCGAGCCGCGGATATCGAACGGCGTTTACTCTGTTCTTTCCGTGGAGAATTCCGTAAAGTCCCGCAAGAGCTATGGGGGAACTTCGCCACAGAACGTCGCGAAAATGGCGCGAGCCTGGGCGCGGCGCTTGGAAAAGGACGGCGGGGGGCGCTAAACTCCGCCCCAGTTCCGTTTTAGGGTTTCCAGAATTCCGGCGGGCTTCGAGGGCTTGATCGAGATGACGAGTTGGTTTCGCGCACTTCTGACCGTGTCCGCACTGGCGCTCGCGCTCGGTGGGTGCGGTGTGCGCGGATCCCTGGAAACGCCGGCGGAAGCCAAAGCCGACGCTACCGCCGAGGCCCAATCGGGCCAGGGCAAGCCCGAAGGCGCGGCTCCCAAGCCCCACAAGGGCTTCATCCTCGACGGCCTCCTGCGCTAAGCCGCTTCCCGGTCTTTCCGTTTCCGCTTTTCCGGGAACCCCGGCTCCCGCTATAGGTGCGGTCACAAATCGATCGGACCGCTTCCACTCCCATGCATCATTTCAGCTACAAAGGCGGCGTGCTTCACGCCGAGGACGTCAGCCTCGCCCGGCTCGCATCGGAGGTCGGGACGCCGTTCTACTGCTATTCGACCGCCACGCTCGAGCGGCACTATCGTGTGCTGGATCAAGCCTTTGCAGGCCAGGACGCGGTGATCTGCTTCGCCGTGAAGGCGAACTCCAACCAGGCGGTGCTCGCTACGATGGCGCGTCTGGGCGCGGGGATGGATGTCGTCTCGGAAGGCGAGCTGAGGCGCGCGCGGGCTGCGGGCGTTCCGGCCGACAAGATCATCTTCGCGGGCGTCGGCAAGACCCGGGATGAAATGGCCTACGCGCTTCGCGAGGGCATTTTCAGCTTCAACGTGGAGAGCGAGCCCGAACTCGAGGCGCTGTCGGAGGTGGCGGCGGGCCTCGGTGTCAAGGCGCGGGTGGCGATCCGGGTCAATCCGGACGTGGACGCGAAAACCCATGCCAAGATCTCGACCGGCAAGTCCGAGAACAAGTTCGGCATCCCCTATCTCAAGGCTGTGGCGCTCTATGCGGAAGCGCGGCGGCTGCCTGCGCTCGCCGTGCAGGGAATTCATATGCACATCGGCAGCCAGATCACCGATCTCGCGCCGTTCCGCGATGCCTTCAGGCTGATGCGCGACCTCACGCTGGAGCTCAGGCGCGAGGGGCACGACATTCATCATCTCGATATCGGCGGCGGCCTGGGCGTTCCCTACCGCGGCTCGAACGAGGTGCCGCCGCATCCGGACGAGTACGCCGCGCTGGTCAAGGCTTCGCTCGGTGATCTCGGTGCGAAGATCTACCTCGAGCCCGGCCGCATGATCGTCGGCAATGCAGGGGTTCTCGTTGCGCGCGTGACCTACGTGAAAGAGGGAGCGAACAAGCGCTTCACCATCGTTGACGGCGCGATGAACGACCTGATCCGCCCCACTCTGTACGAGGCCTTTCACGAGGTGTGGCCGGTTGCGGAGGCGCGTGCGTCCGAGCCGTCCGTGCTGCAGGACATCGTGGGGCCGGTGTGCGAGACGGGCGACTATCTGGCGATCGACCGAACTCTGCCGCCGTTCGAGCCCAACGATCTCCTGGCGGTGATGACCGCGGGCGCCTACGGGGCGGTGATGTCGTCGACCTACAATACGCGCCTCCTCGTGCCGGAGGTGCTCGTCAACGGCGAGACCTATGCCGTGGTGCGGCCCCGTCCGTCCTACGATGAGCTGATCGGCCTCGACCGGCTGCCGCCCTGGCTGGCGTAAGGCCGGATCTTGGCTGCGGGTATGGCAGGCGGGGCAGCTTGTCCGTTGTCGCGGCTCGGTGCTCACGGCGTTCATTGGCCCCCTGCAATCCAAGGACGGGGCCTCGAACGTTAGCGCTTTTTAATGAAGGCGCCCTGGGGGCCGTGCTAGGTTTCGGGCCATGGAGATGGACCAGAGTTCCCGAACATCCGATCGCGTGTTCGAGCGTAAGATCTGGCGTGCCCGCGTCGTGGGCGCGTTCGAGCAGCTCTGGCTCAAGCTTTGGCTCGTGCTCGCCGTCGTCGCGGTCTTTCTGCTGGTGTCCTACGCGGGCCTCTGGGCCTATCTGCCGCCTGTCGTTCACGCGGGCCTGCTCGGCGCGTTCGGCGTGGCACTGCTCGTGGCGCTGGCATCGCTCGCGCGGGTGACGTGGCCGACGCGCGACGACGCGATAAGGCGGATCGAGCGCGCGTCCGGCGTGCCGCACAGGCCGGCGACCTCCTATGAAGATACACTCAGCGCGCCGTCGTCCGACCCGGCGACGCTTGCCATCTGGCAGGCGCATCGCGCGCGCATGGCGGCGATGCTTGCCAAGCTCAAGCCCGGCAAGCCCCATCCGAGAACAGACCGGTTCGATCCCTTCGCCGTCCGCGCCGCTTTGGTGCTCGGCGTCGCCGGGCTAACCGGGCTCATGGGACCGACTGCGTTCGAGCGGGTGCGGGCGGCGTTCACGTTCGGCGCCGCGTCCGCGCATACGGAAGCGCGCCTCGATGCATGGCTCACGCCGCCGTCATACACCGGCCGTGCTCCCGTCATGCTGGCGGACGGAGCCGGGGGCGCGAAGGCGCAGCCGGCGGCTGCCGAGGGAGATGCGCGGCCTGCGGTGCACGAGGTTCCCATAAAGAGCCTTCTGATCGTTCGTGCCGGTGGCATGGGTGATGCTCCGCTGTCCATTGAAGTCGTGCCGACGGTGGCCGAGGGCGAGAAGCCCTTGGTCGAGCGCGTGGAAGCGAAGTCGGAGCAGGATACGGGCGATCTCAAGGAGGTGCGCTTCGAGATGAAGCGTTCCGCCACCGTTCGCGCGCTTGCCGGACGCAGCGAGCTAGCATCGTGGCAGATCTCGGTCACGCCCGATGCTTTGCCAAAGATCTCGCTGTCGCGTCCGCCGGAGCTGACGCCGCGCGGCTCGCTCAAGCTCACCTACAAGGTGGAAGACGACTACGGCGTGGCGTCGGCCGGCGTGCAGCTCAAGAAGCTCGCCGATCCGCCGCGCGATCCGAAGCGGGCCTGGGCGCAGCCGGAAGCGCCGCGCGGGCCGCGTCCACCGCTCATGCGTCCGCCGAAGCTCGAACTGCGTCTGCCGAAAGCGAACGCGACGTCAGCGGAAGCGCACACCTATTTCGAGATGGCGTCGCACCCCTGGGCAGGACGCAAGGTGATCATGACGCTCGAAGCCAAGGACGTGGCGGGGCAGGTGGGCAAGAGCCCGGGCTTCGAGATGATCCTTCCGGAGCGCCACTTCACCAAGCCGCTCGCGCGCGCCATCGTCGAGCAGCGCAAGAAGCTGCTGGAGGATAGCCGCTATCGTCCGGTGGTGCTGACCGCGCTCGATGCGCTGACGCTCGAGCCCGATGGCTTCATCGACGACACCAAGGTCTATCTCGGTCTCAGGACGGTATTCCACCGCCTCAAGAACGATCGCTCGCGCGCCGGCCTTTCGAGCGTGATCGATCAGCTCTGGCAGATCGCGCTCCGTATCGAGGACGGCAACCTGTCGGATGCGGAGCGTGCGCTCAAGGACGCGCAGGACAAGCTGGCCAAGGCTCTGGAGAACGGCGCATCGGAGGAAGAGATCAAGCAGCTCATGCAGGAGCTGCGGCAGGCGCTCAACGATTTCATGAACCAGCTTGCGCAGCAGAACGAGGGCGGGCAGCAGCAGGAAGGGCAGAACCAGGATCAGCAGACGCTCGCCCAGCAGGATCTCGAGCGGATGATGCGCAATCTCGAGGAGATGGCAAAGAGCGGCTCGCGCGAGCAGGCGCAGCAGCTTCTCTCGGAGATGCAGGATCTCATGGAACGTCTGCAATCGGGCCGGCAGGACCAGGCCCAGGCGCAGAAGAACCAAGAGATGATGAAAATGATGGAAGAGCTGGGCGACATGGTCGGCGACCAGCAGAAGCTGATGGATGACACCTTCGGCGAGCGCCGCGAGGAAGACGGCAACCAGGAGGGCGGACGCAACGGCCAGCAGCAACCGCCTCCCGGCATGAAGGGCATGGGCCAGGAGGGCCGCGAAGGCGGAGCCGGGGCGCCGCCGGGCATGGCGGGTGAGCCGCAGCGCGGCCGCGGTCAGCGCGGTGGCGAGCAGCCGGGCGGACAAGCGCAGCAGGGTCAGGGCAACCAGCTCGGGCAGGGCAATCCGCGCCAGGGCGGCCTCTCCGATCTGACGCAGCGGCAGCGCGAGCTGAGGGATCGCCTCGGTCAGTTGCAGCGGGATATGCGTGGGAAGGGCGCCGGGTCGAGCCAGCAGCTCAAGGACGCAGAGCGTGCGATGGAAAGCGCGGAGGATGCTCTCCAGCGCGGCGATCTCGACGAGGCGACCGAGCAGCAGTCACGCGCGCTCGATCAGATGCGCCAGGGTGCGCAGTCGATGGCGCAGGAGATGATGCGCAACATGCCTCAGCGCTATGGCCAGTCCGGCGATACGCCGCGTGATCCGCTGGGCCGTCCGCAACGATCGCAGGGGCCGGATCTCGGCACCTCGGTGAAGGTGCCGGATCAGATCGACATCCAGCGGGCGCGTGAGATTCTCGAGGAGCTGCGCCGCCGTCTCGGCGATGCCACGCGCGCGCCCGTGGAGCTGGATTACCTGGAGCGCCTGCTTCGCCGCTTCTGACGCGGTGCGCCTCTCAAGCTCGTCTCATGATTTTCGGATGGTGTGCGGTGCGGATGCTTTCGCGCCGCCTCGCTCGCGTCCGGATAAGATCAGGCTCTAAGGTGCGGCAACGGCGGGGGCGGAGCGGATGCCGAGGCCGCCGACCACCTGATGGCTCACGAGATTGGTGGTGAGGCGGCCGCCCGGCGGCTCTTCGCCCGAGAGCCAATCGCTGAACTGGCGCCAGAGATCGTAGAACAGCAGGCTGCCGTCGCGCTCGGACAGCGGCATCAGATACGGCGCAAGGGTGAACTTGTATTCGAAGAAGTACGAGACACGTGCGGTGCGCAGCTCAATGCCGACGAGCGCCTGCCCGACGGCGCCTGCCATCTGGTACTCGTAAGTGCGCTTCTCCGAGTTCGCCATCTGCACTTCCGAGTGAGGCAGCGAGACGCCCGCGCCGAGGCCGACGTAAGGATAAATGCGGGGCGTGAAGCTCGGCAGCCGGAAGAGGCCGTTCAGCGTCAGCATGTTGTGCCCGTGGCTCGCTTCAAGTTTGCGGAAAACGCTACGGATGACGGCCTTCTCGGGAGCGGGCGCGCTGTCGATGGTGCCGGTGAAGGCTGCCTCCTGGTCGAAGCGCGAGATGGTCTTCGAGTGGGTGAAATCGAGCATCGTTCCGATGCGGCCGGTGCCGAGCCAGCGCACGATGCGGGCGCCGTAGTAGATCGGATTGACGAACGGCTTGCCTTCCCACTCGACCTCTTTGACCGTGAAGTCGTGGACGCCGGTCTTCTTGATCGAGACGTCGCTCGGGTAGGTGTAGGGGACGCCCGAGTAGCCGGCGAACATGAACTCGCCGCCCGCGGGCGCGTAGGCTGAAGGCGCGCCGGCTGGGGCGGCGGCGCGATCCGAGGAGGTGCCATCGGTGCTCTGCTCCATCACGATCGGAGCGGCAACGACGGCGAGCGCGGCGATGGCGAACAGGCTCGACAAGGCCTCGATGCGTCGGGTGCCCATTTGCGGGGCGGGGCGGCGCGGCTGCTCCAACGTCCAGGTGGCGCCCGTCAAGATCCGCATTCTGTTCCCTCTGCCGGCTTGGAATCTGGCTGCCGGACCAAGTAGCGGATTGCGGCAGTCCGCTCAATACCTCAGGGTTTTTCAGCTTCAAGATCGCGGCTGGCTGAGGCGGCCCAGCATCTTGAACACAATGTCGATCTGGGGGGCTTCCCGCGTCAGATAGTCGTGTCCGGTGTAACCCCACCAATCCCAGCAGCCTTGCGGGTTGATGGGCGAGGATGAGGCTTGGGGAAACAGCACGATGAACGCGTTGTTGTCGGCCCAATTGGCGTAGCCCGACTCGCGGATGAAGGTCTCGCCGGTGTTGGTTCGGTTCTGAGCGCAGCCGTGGAAGGCGATGTGAACGCGGCAGGTGGTGGTCTCGGCGCAGGATTTGGGAATGTAGGCGACGCCGCGCTTCTCCATGCCGTGGTTAGGCTCATCGGCGAAGAACGGGCGCTGGTCGAACTCGATGAAGGTGCCGCCCGGCGTTTCGACGCGGGGCGCGAGATTGCCGTAGATGTGCTTCAGCACCTCGCCGGCCTGGTCGTAGTCGCAATCGACGACGTAGGGCTTGGCGGTGTCCTCGCACGCAAGCCCCTGGTCCGACGTGACGAAGGCGTGCCCGGCCGGCTTGTCCGACACATAGACGAGGTTGGCCTCTTTCAGGCCGAGGCGCTTGTAGAACTCGTAGGCCGAGGCGACGATGGCAGGGACAACGGTGCGATCGTTGGAGCCCGAGAACAGGTAGACCCGGTCCTCCATCAAGCTCGCCAGCGGATCGATACGGCCGGTGTCTGCGAGCTTTTTGGTTTTCTCCACGAGGAGGTCGACATCCGGGATGCCCCAGACGGCGAGCGCATTCAACATGCAGCCGTTGATGGCTTTGGAGAGATTGAGAAAGGCCGCGCCGGGGCCGGGCATGAGATCGGAGAACGCGCTCTCGGCGCAGCCGTAGGGGCCGCCCGCGATGATGGCCGCGCCCGAGACGATCTTGGAATGAGCGATCTGAAACTGGCCGGCCATGTAGGCGCCGGAGGAAATGCCGGACACGGACGTCTCGGAGATGTTGGCCGCGAGGGCCGGCAACTCGACGATCGCATCTTCGGCGTGGCCGGAAGCCGAGGCGAGGAACAGGGCGAGGACGCCGAAAAGCGCGCGTGTCGTGGCATAGCGTCGTTGCACTGGTCTCATCCTGTCGTGTCAGGCGATCGGTGTCGCGCGCTCGGCGCTCGGCCCCACAGTAGCGCGTGAAACGCCGTTCCGCCAATGCGCCGGCCTAGGCAAAAATCCCGCCAGCCGCAGAGCTTACACGTGATCCTCAGCGGAGGCGCACGGTGACGCGGTCCACGTAGCCCTTGGCGTCGATCACGGTCAGCTTGGCGAAGCCGCGCCCGTCCGGCTGCCATTCGACCTCGCGGCGGAAGGGGTCCGACTGTACGGGCGTGCCGTCGACGAGCCACGTGAGGGGAAGGGCGCCGCCTTCAGCCTTGAGGATCAGCGGCTCGGCTTCGCGTTCCTCGACGTCGAGCTCGGACCGGTCCGGCGGGAAGGAGATGAGCACCGGTGGCTCCAGGAACGGGCCGGTGGCAATCTGGCTGTCGCCGGGCTCGCGGAAGCGCTTGAGCGGGGGCGGCAGGCTTGCGCCGGTGGCTTTGATCACGCCAGCGGGGGCAGACCGGAACGGCGCCGGCCGTTCGGCGATACGCGCGAAGGTATCGAAGAGAATGGGTGCGGCGGCCATGCGGCCCATCAGGCCCGGCGTCGAGGCGCCATCCGGACGGCCGACCCACACGCCGACGACGTGGCGGCCGTCGTAGCCGATGGCCCAGGCGTCGCGATAGCCGTAGGACGTGCCGGTCTTGTAGGCGATGGCGCCGCCTTTGACGTTCGGCGGGGGCGGGGCGTCCTTCAGGATGTCGGTTACGTACCAGGAGGACACGGGAGACAGCAGGCGACGGCGCGGGTTCGCGGCCGGCTTTGCCTTGCCTTCTCCGTCGCGGGTCCAGGACAGGCTGATCGGCTCTCCGCCGTGCGCAAGTCCGCCGTAAAGCGCGACGAGGTCCCGCAGCGTCATGCCGAGCCCGCCGAGGGCGATGGCGAGCGAAGGCTGTGTATCGCGCGGCAGCGCGGGCTCGATGCCTGCGCGGCGGAAGCGGCCGATGAGGCGGCCGGGGCCGACGGCGGCGAGCACCTTGACGGCTGGCACGTTGAGCGAGTTGCCGAGCGCCTCGCGGACGGTGACGGTGCCGTGGAAATCCTCGTCGAAGTTCTCGGGCGTGTAGGTGCCGAAGCGCGTGCGGCGATCCTCGATCAGCGTCTCGGGATGTGCGAGGCCCGCCTCGAAGGCGAGACCATAGATGAAGGGCTTGAGGGTCGAGCCGGGCGAGCGGATGGCCGCCGTCATGTCGATGGCGCCCTGGCGATCGTTGTCGAGGTAGCCGGCCGATCCTACGTGGGCCAGCACCTCGCCCGTGTTGTGATCGATGACGATGACGGCGCTCGACAGTTTGGGCCCGAGGAGTTTCGTTTCCTCGGCGGCGAGCTTCTCGACGGCCGATTGCAGCTCGCGGTCGAGCGTAAGGCGATGGATGGTCTTGGCCGGTTTCGCCGCGACCTCGGCTTCCGAGAGGTGCGGGGCGAGTTTCAGGAACTCGAGGCGCTGTTTCGGAACGCGCTCATCTTTCGCACGCTCGGCCTCGGCTTTCGGCAGCACGCCTTCCTCGACGGCGCGATCCAGCACGCGGTCACGGGCACGGCGGGCGCGCTCGCTGTAGCGGTCCGGGCGGCGGGTCTCGGGCGATTGGGGAAGGGCGACGAGAAGGGCGGCTTCACCCGCGGAGAGGTGGCGCGGCTCTTTGCCGAAGTAAGCGAGAGAGGCTGCGCGCACGCCTTCGATGTTGCCGCCGAAGGGTGCGAGACGCAGGTAAAGCCGCAGAATGTCGTCCTTCGAGAGGCGCTCCTCGAGCTGAAGCGCGCGGGCGACCTGGCGCAGCTTGCCGGCGCCGGTGCGCTCGTGCTTGCCGTCGAGCAGGCGCGCAACCTGCATGGTGAGCGTGGAGCCGCCGGAGACGATCTGGCCGTGACGCAGCAGCAGATAGCCCGCGCGCAGGAAGGCCAGCATGTCCACGCCGCCGTGGCTGTAATAGCGCTTGTCCTCGAAAGCCATGAGGATCGCGAGATAGCGCGGATCGACCTCGCTCACGTCGACGGGCAGGCGCCAGCGCCCGTCCTTGGTGGTGAAGGCGCGCAGCAGCTTGTTGTCACGATCGAGCACCGTCACCGACATTTCGTTGGCGGCTTCGAGCGGGAGCGGACCGATCTGGTGCTTGACGATCTCCAAGGTCGCCATCGCGGCGGCGGCCACGAAGGCCACCGCCGCGACAGAAAGGACGGCGAGCCGCAGAGAGCGGGGGAGAGGCCTTGTCCATCGCGATGTGCGACCGGGGGGAGAGGACAAGGCCGCTTCCGCGGCGCGCCGTTTCTTGAGGAACGGGAAGCTCATGTTCCCGGCCCTAGCTCTTGGGTTTCACGATGAGGGTGCCGGCACCGGAGCGGGCGTAGCGCTCCGGACGATACATGTCCTCAATGGTGGCAGCGGGGTGGACGAACGTGCCCGGTGTCACGGCGCGAACGATGTAGGCGACGGTGGCCGAGGCCGCGGGCTCCTTGGCCGCGCTCGGGTTCGCCGGAGCCTCCGCCGAGCCGTTGCTGTCGCTGTTGCTCTCCTCCTCGTTGTCGCTGCTCGACGAAGGGTTGGACGTTCCCCAGAGGTTGAAGGCCGCGACGAAGCGGTCGTCACGGAACTCCGTGTGGTCAGGCCGCAGCGTCGTTTTCAGCCAGTCGAGCGTCTTGATGTCGCCGCTGTCGACGAGGCGCGGGTTCTCGATATCGAGGCCGGCTGGCAGCCGGTCCACGAGCAGCACGCGGCCAGCGGCCTCGTCGCTCGTGATCTTGAGCACCGCAACGAGACGCTCGTTCTGCGCAAGCTCGCTCTTGCCGCCGGTAGCGCTCTCTAGATCGACCTTCTTGCCGTCGAGCGTGTAGTAGGCGCGCTCGATCTCGAAGCCCTTGGAGATGGCGGGCTCCGTCGTCAGGCTGGCGCCGATCACGGTGACCACCGCGTCTGTAGACGCATCGCCGTCGTTGGTGACGGTGATGCCCTTCTCCAGCTCTTCCGGCGTGACGGCGCGGATGATCGATCCGTTCACCGGCGCGCCGTCCACGAGGAGCTTGGCGGACTTGGTCTGCTCGCCGAGGGCATGGGCGGCCAGCAACATCCACGCCTGTTCCTGTGTGGAAGTGTAGTTGCGGGCGACATACGCCTTGGCGATGACGTTCACGAGACGCGGCGTCTCCGATTTCACAATGCCGGTCTCGGAGGCGAGCGTGACGAGAGCGGCGCCGTCGCGGATGTCCGAACCGTAGTCCGAGCGGGCGACGTTCTGCTTGTCATCCGAGGAGAACGTGGTGAGGGCCGCCTTGAAGGCCGTTTCCGCGCGCTCCTTGTCGCCCACCATGGCGAGGGCAGCGCCGAGCTGCGCCTTGCCGAGCGGCGTCGTGAACTTGTCGAGCTTGGTATCGACGTAGTAGCGGAGCTCACCCACCGGTGCGCGGCCGTTGCGGGCCAGCACGTAGAGGGCGTAGGCACGCTCCTCGCCGCCTTCCGAGAAATCCTCACCGTTCAAGGCGAAGTTCTGGAGACGGTCGAGCGCCTGGTTGAAGGGAAGCTGGCGCACGTCGTAGCCGGACTCGCGGGCACGGGTGAGGAAGTCCGTCACGTAACTCGTGAGCCAGAGGTCGCCGCTGCCGGGACCCCAGCTTCCGAACGCGCCGGAGCTGTCCTGCATCTCGAACACGCGGGCAACCGCACCCTGCACGCGCTCCTTCAGGGCCTTGTCGGTGCCGATGCCGACGCGGGCGGCGACGGCGTTGGCGTAGAGCAAGGGAAGAGCACGCGAGACAGTTTGCTCGGCGCAGCCATAGGGGTAGCGGTCGAGCGCGGTCAGCAGGCCGGGAACGTCCATGTTGGCGGTGGGGCCGACCGAGAGGTTCACCTTGGTGCGATTTCTGATGAGGCCAGCGAGCAGGTCCTTAGAGAGTGTGAGCTTGCCGCCGTTGGGTGCGAGTGCGCTCACCGTGGTGCGCTTGATGTCGCCTGCGGGCGGCTTCACGTCGAGCGTCAGGCGGCGCGAGAGAGCGATGCCGCCGGGACCCGAGACGCGGACGTCGTAGGTACGCAGACCCACGTCGGAGGGCTTGAAGGTGACCTGCTGCGACTTGCGCTCGCCGTTCTTGAGGGCGACGGCCTGTTCGGCCAGCGCGGTTTCACCCTCGGTCTGGTCGACGAGATTGGCGGTGTAGGTGCCGTCCGGCCCATCGACGTTGTGAAGCGAGAGATCGACACGGGCTTCGTCGCCGAGGGTGAGGAAGCGTGGGGCCGAAGCCGTGAGCGCCACCTCGTCACGCACGATCACGTCGCTGGTGCCGTGGCCGAGCTTGGTCTTCGACCAGGCCACGGCCATGACACGCACGGTGCCGTTGAAGCTCGGGAGCGGGAAGCTCACGTTCGCGGTTCCGTCGGCGCCGACGGTCACGATGCCGGAGTAGTAGGAGACGGTTTCCTCGACAGGCGGGCTGCCTTGCAGGCCCGTGCCTTCCATGCCGTCACCACCGGAGCGGAGCTTGCCGCGCTCGGCGCGCATGCCGTCGATGAGGCGGCCGTAGAAGTCGCGCAGCTCGAGGGCGAGCTTGCGCTGGGCGTAGAAGTGCAGCTCCGGTGCCGGAACCTGGTAGCGGGTGAGGTTGAGGATGCCGACATCGACGGCGGCGACCGTGATGCGCGCTTCCTCTCCGGCGTCGAGGCCTTCCACCTTGACCGGAATGGTGAGCTCGGAAGCACCCTTCACCTTGGCTTCCGTGGGGATCGCAACCTTGAGTGTGCGCTTCGACTGATCGACGCCGATCCAGCGGACGCCGATGGCGCGGCTCGGCATGCGCTTGGCCGCCTCGTCCATGGGCCGGTAGAGCAGAGCCGTTGCGTAAGCGCCGGGACCCCAGTCCTCGCCGACCGGAATTTCCACGTCGCTGCCGCCTTTGGCGATCTCGACCTCCTTGGTGGAGAGCAGGCCGCGGCCGAGCACGGTCACGAGCGCCTTGCCGCCCTGCTTCGAGGCGATGCGGAGCTTCGCGGTCTCGCCGGGCTGATAGGTTTCCTTGTCGAGGGCGACGTCGAGCATCTCGGGGCTGTCGGCCGTATCGCCGGCATTGTACCAGCCCGCGTTGAAGACGACGCTCGAGAGCGTGCCGGAGGTCGCCGACGAGCTGACCTCGAGACGGTAGCGGCCGTAGTCGACATCCGCGGAGATGGACGCGGGCGTCGTTGCCGTGGCGTCGGCCTTGCCGCTCGCGATCTTGCGCGTGATGGTCTGGCTCTCGTAGGCCCAGTAGCCGTCGCGGCGATACCACTGCCAGGAGCTGTCGAGGCGGACGAGCTGCCAGTCGAGGCTGGCTGCCGTGGGCTTGCCGTCGCCGTCGAGAAGCACGACCTCGAAGTTCGCCTTCTCGCCTTCGCCGAGCGCGGAGGTGGAGAACAGCGGCTTGATGCCGATGCGCGGGTCACCGAGGCTCACTGGCAGCGTGATCGAGCGCTCGACGGAGCGGCCGCCGCTCTCGCGCAAGCGCACGATGACATTGGCTTCGAGCGGGCGGGCGGTCTTGGTGACGGCCGGGAGCTTCACGGAGAGAGCGGCTTTGCCGTCGGCGTCAGTCTCGACGACTTCCTCGAGTGGCTGACGAACGGGGCTCACGGTCTCGTCCGCCTCGCCGAAGCGATAGCCGGCATACCCGTCGAGATCCTTGCTGGAAGCCTTGACGACGATATCGCCTTCAATGTCGAGGCCCGCGGCCGGAGGACCGTAGAGATAGCGGCCGGAGACGTCGATGGTCTTGGTCTCGTCGGGGGCGAGCTTGCCCTCACCCTCCTTCAGCGTGAGATCGAGACGTTCGGGAACATAGTCCTCCACCAGGAAGGAGACCTGCGTGATGGCGTCTGCTTTCGGGTCGGCGTGGAGACGTGCGCGCCAGGTGCCGGTCATTGCGCCGCCGCCGAGCGCGAGGCGAAGCGAGCGTGCGCCAAGCTCCTGCTCAGAGAGCGGATAGCGGCCGTACTCGACGCCATCCGGACGGACGACGATGAGGGTGACGGGGAGGGATGCGGCCGCGCCGGTCGAGTCGCGGACGAGGGCGGTGACGTTCACCTCCTCGCCGGGGCGATAGACGCCGCGCTCGGTGTAGAGATAGCCGTCGAGCGGGCCGGGTGCGTCGCGGCCCTTCACGCCGCGGTCCGAAAGATCGAAGGCGTTAGTCGTCAAGTCTAGGAAGGCATACTCGCCGTTGCCGTTCTCGGCCACCAGGATGGCGGGCGCATTGCCGCCTTCGCCCTTGGACTGGCCGGGCTCGAAGCGCACGTAGCCGTTCTTGTCGGTGGTCGCGGTGGCGAGCACCTCGTTGTTGCGGGCGACGAGGCGCACGCTGGCGTTCGCGATGGCGTCGGCGCTCGCGAGCGAGCGGACGAACGCGTGCACGCCGTCATCGCCGGAGAACGCGGTGAGGCCGAGATCCGAGACGATGAACCACTGGGTCGCCTGCTCGCGCCAGGTGTCCTGGGTCACGTCGGCGGGGCGGGCGATCATGGCGTAGGCGCCGGGCTTCAATTCGCCGATGGCTTCGCTCACGGGGAAGGCCGCGGTCACCTCGGAGTTGAGCTTGGTCGGCACTTCCAGCTCGCCCTTGTAGACGAGGCTGCCGGTGTTGTTCTTCAGGCCGTCGAGCTCGTAGCCCTGGAGCTGGCGATCGAGATTGCCGTTCGCGAGGGCGTTGGCGAGATTGCGGTCACCGATGCGATAGACCTCGACCTCGACCTTGCCGGTGTTGATGGCGACGAGCGGGATGCCCTGCTGGCCGCGGCTCGGCAGCACGTAGCTCTTGCCGGTGAAGTGAACGGTGGGCTTGCGGTCGGGAACGTAGACGGCGAGCGTCACCTGCTTCGGAAGCGGCTCGTTCACGTCGGAGGGAAGGCCGGAGCGGATCTGGATCTCGTATCGCTGGCCGTGCTCGACGCCGTCGATGCAGAGCTGGCTGCCTTCGGCGGTCACCGACTGGGGGTCACGGCCGTTGACGGAGACGAACTTCGCGAAGTCCACCTGTCCGCGCGACAGGTTCTCGGAGAACTGGATGCAGACGCGGGGCGTGGCGGCATCGCTGTCGGTCGAATAGTCGGTCATGCGGAAGCCGTGCTCGGCGCGCAGCTTTTCATAGGCTTCGCGCACGTTGGCCACTTCGGCGATGGAGAGGCTGGACTTCAGGGCTTCGATGGCCGGGCGCCAGTAGGAGCGGCGCTGCATGGCCTCGCCCAGCACGGCGAGGGCGCGGGCTTTCATGGCCGGGTCGGAGGCAAGCTTGTAGGCGCGGTAGGCGGCGCCCGATGCGTTGACGGGAAGATCGTAGGTTTCCGAGCCCTTGTTGGGATCGGGCTTGATGGCGAGCAGCGCCTTGGCGAGGCCGATCCAGTTCTCGGGGCTCTTGGCGTCCGAAGCAACCGCGATGGCGTAGGTGCGGGAGGCTGCGCGCGGGTCCTGGGCGAGGACGCGCTCGGCGGCGAGCCTCAGGTCGCCGGGCTTGCGGCCGTCTCCTTTCCACGTGTCCTTGATGTAGGTCTCGTAGCGGTCCGCATCCTTGGCCACGCCTTTGTGCGCGAAAGGCCTCTCCTCGGCTCCGGCGGCCGCGAAGCCGGCCAGAATGAAAACACACGCAAGAATGCTTTGAAGAAAGCGCATAGCCCTTCACCCTTGGATCACTTATCTGCTGCGCTCCCTATCGGGGATCGGGAGGCTGGTCGCTGTTCTCCAGGGAACAGCGCAGGAGCGCGTCAGACGCACTTGGCCGGCGGCCAAATTTCGTGTGCGGACACTATCATCGTGTTGCCCGCACGCGTGAGCCCATCAGACCTGAATGATCAAACGTTGGCAGCAAGATAGAATTTACCGGCAAGTTCCGCTCGATGCGGATCTTTCACCCGGGGGGCGCAAACGGGAAAAGGCCGGCTGCCTGGGGGGGATGGCAACCGGCCTTTGGGGGGCGTCAGGAGACGGCAGTGTGGGGTTAGTGGCGCAGCAGGGCCGCCGGCATAGGAGCTTCGGCCCCGGCAAGAAGCGAGGGGTCGAACAGAGCCGGCTGGCGGGGGCCAGCCCAGCGGCGCTCGGCGGTGAGGCTGCCGGAGGGGCCGGCGGCACGCCAGATCTGGGCAAAGGAGCGGACCGCGCGGCCGGCGGTGGCCGGGCAGGTATCCGAGTAAAGCTCGTAGGAATCCCGCTTCAGCGGATCGCGGCGCATGCAGTCGCCAATCCAGACGGTGGTGGAATCGAGCACGAGCTGCTCATGGGCATCGAGGAGGCGAACGTCGGTCACGAACCGGCACTCGGCGCCTTCGAGCGTCACGCCGGATGCGCGGCGGGCAAGCAGCGCTTCGACGGCGATGCCGGCGGCGGCGAGTTCGGGAGCGAGTTGCGAGAGGGCGGCGGCGGCAGGGCTTTCTGCGGAGAGCGCGAGAAGCCGGTATTTGATTTCTCCCGCCGGAGCGCCGGATGCGCGCTGCGCTTCGAGATGGCGGGTGATGAATGCTTTCAGCCGGGCTTCCTTTTCCTCCTTGGTGACGACGTTCATGCGAGCTTTTGGACCGAAGCGCATTCGTTTTTGTCCTTATTTGGGAAGCGGAGCGACGTCCGTAATTTCCCGTCGTGTAGTTGTGGGGCCATTTAGGCGCCAAGACGGTTAAGCAAGTGTTGAGCGGTGACCCGTGCGCGGCTCGACTTTCGTCCGCGATCACGTGTTGGCGATCGCGGGACGCAAGCGGCCCGCGATGGCGACGACATCGTCGGCTGAGGGATCGCTTTCGTCGATCACGTCAAGCGCTTCAAATGATTCCGAAAGCTCGTCCGTTCGATTTGCTGCGACCTCCGGCGCGACGCCCGTTGACTGATGCGCGTTCACCTCAGTCGCGGAAATTTGTCGGGGTGCGGGAATTTTTTCGTTGTCCTGCTCGATGCCCTCAAGGGCCTGACCGAGGCGGCCGATCAAACCGCCGGGACCGTCGGCTGCATCGAGGGGCAGGGTGAGAGTTGCGGTCTCGCGCTTCAGGACGACATCCACGCGCGGACGGGGTGCCTCCGGCGCTGCCGCTCTCCGTGCCTCGACGATGTCGGGCTGATGGCTCGGGACCGTGTTCGAGTTCGCGGGTTCCGCGAGGGGCTCGTCGTCGAAGGCTTCCGGCTCGGCGCTCAGCTCGGCCTTGGCGCTTCGCGCGTAGGGGCCGAAATCGTCCGACGTCGAAACTCTCGGTGTGGCGGGCTTTGCTTTGGGAGGCGCGGGGCGCGCGGGCGTCCACGCGGCGGTCCAGCTCTCGGCCCGAGTAGGAGCGGCGGGCTCGACAGCCGGGGGAACGGCGGTTTCAGCCGGCTGCGGGGCGAAGGCCGGCTCGGCATCGGCGCGGTGCGGCATGGCAGGGCCGAACCCGGAGCCGAACTCCGGTCTCTGCTCCTTCCCGAAATTTTGCGCGAACCGCGGCTCCATGGGGCGTAGAAGATCGCGCTCGATGCGGCGGCGCTGGGCTTCGGCCTCGACGCGGCGGGCGGCACCCATCACGGCGCCGAGGATGATCTCGGACCAGGCGCCATCGCGGAATCGGTAGACGCGGAACGCCTCGGAGCCTGCAAACTTGGATCCTTGCTTCGCGAGCTTCTTGCGTACGACCCCGGCGAACGGCGTCCAGGTGCGGCGGAAGATCTTGTCCTTCTCGAAGCTCGTGAAGAGGTTAGAGAGAAGCTGGGCCTCAGTGCGCAACTCCTCGCGCTCCGCCGCGCCTACGTGGGGTGGCGCATCGAGAGGAACCGCGACGTAGTAGGCGCCGTGCAGGTCGAAGACGACGTGGCGGAACAGCTCGAAGCTTTCGCGGATCTCGGGATCGCGATGGATATCGTTGAAGCGCGAGAGAATTTCGATGACCGGGCCGCGTTCGGCTTCGCGCATCTTCGGCATGAGGCCGTGCAGGCGGTGGGCTGGCCGGCCGATGGAAACCAGGAACAGGCAGATGTCGACGAAGATGGCCACCGCGAGCGGGACGTAATCTCGTTTCGAGAGACCGCCTTCCTCCGTGACGACGGTCGCCGCGGGGCCGGCCTCGACCGACTGCATCGCCTTCTTCTGCAGCTCGCGCAGCTCGTCCGCCGAGGGCGGGAGCTTGAAGGAGAGGAGCCCGTAGAAGGTGGTGGTGAGACGGCGGAAGGCCTCGATGGTGGCTTCCGAGCCTTCGACGGCGGCGATGGTGGGTTTTTCCAGGACCGGCAGCTCGTTGATGGCGCGTGCAGCGCCGCGCAGAGCCTGGGCGAGCTCCGTATCGGGGCAGACGAAGCCTCCGTTCTTGGGGTCTCCGAAGGTGGATTTGTCGGCGCGCTCGGCGAGGTCCTGGCGCATCTGCTTCAACTGCGGGTCCGTGCGCAGCGCATTGAAGCCCGAGACCGTCATGTCGAGCTTGCGACTCAAGGACTTCATGAACTCGTTGCGGGTGCCGGACTTGGGATCGATGATCGCGGGATCGTTGGCTGCGATCCTGGCGAGGTCGCCGTCGAGAGCGGCCATGTCCGTCTTCACGGCGGCAACGCGGCCGGCGACGAACTCGGATGCGAAGGAGAAGCGGGCGGCGTCCTCGTCCCGCATGCGGCGGCGGGGGCCATCGCCCGGCTTGCTGTTGGGGCAGGAGGTGCCCTTGGCGCGCTCGGTCTCGGCCTTCGCGCGCGAGACGGTGGCGAGCTGGACAAGGGTGGCGTTCAACTGCTCGAGGCGCGTCGAGGCGGCATTGAGGGAGCTCTGCACGGCGGTGACAGCCGATTCCGCCGAGCGCGAGCTTTCGGCGCGGCTTTCGAGAACCTTCCAGTAGAAGCCGAACCCGAAGCCGACCGAGATGATGGAGAGGAACAGGTAGCCCGCGATGTAGGCGAGGCGCGTCATGGTGCCCACGGGGGCGAACATCTGGTCCAAGAGCCAGACGATCATGGTCATCAGCATGGCCACGGAGAAGCCGATGATCACCTTATGAATGAGCGGCAGGTCGCCCATGTTGGCCTCGATCAGCTCCAACATGCCGACGTAGGTCGCCACCCACGACAGGGTGCCGAGGCCGATGATCAGGACAAGCTTCTTGAGGTCGCGCGGAGCAACGGGGTCGGCGTCGCCGCCTGTCGCGTCGGGGAGAAGTCCGAGCTTGAAGGAGCGCGCAAAATATCCGCGCGAACGCCCCGAATCCGGCGCGTACACCATGGGTGTCGACCTGTCTTAGAGGCTTGCAGGAAAACTCTGACGGTCCCTCTGCGAGCGCAATACGCGATAAAGCCGATCAACCCCCGGCATCTCGTGATCCGGGATCTGAATAAAACGGGTTTTTGTCGCGAGTGGGGCTGCCGCGTGTCGGAAGTTGGCAGTGAGCGGCAGTAGGCAGTAGGCAGTAGGCAGTAGGCAGTAGGCAGTAGGCAGTAGGCAGTAGGCAGTAGGCAGTAGGCAGTAGGGAGGGAGCTGCCAGATCACGATGTGGCTGGATCCCGGCCTACGCCGGGATGACGTTGCATTTGGAAGTCACTCCCTCACTCCATCCGCATCCCGGCGACACGGCAAAGCGGTGCCGCGCACGGACGACGGCTGGATGTGGGTATGTCCGAGCAGGGTACAGGAACTCATGCGGGCGACAGGGCGTCGGCAGGACCTTCACCAAGGAGGTAACCTCCCTAGCTGCCGGCTGCCTGTTGCCCGTTGCCTTGCTTCTCAGCCGCTGTTGCGCTCGCCAAAGACGTAGCCGGAGCCACGAACGGTGCGGATCGGGTCGCGCTCCTTGCCGCGGATGAGCGCCTTGCGCAGGCGGCCGACGTGCACGTCCACGGTGCGCTCGTCAACGTAGGCATCGCGGCCCCAGACGCCATCGAGAAGCTGGGAGCGCGAGAGCACACGGCCCGGGCTTTCCATCAGGAACTCGAGAAGGCGGAATTCGGTGGGGCCGAGATGCACCTCGCGCAGGCCGCGCGTGACCTTGTGGGCCGGGCGATCCAGCTCGATGTCGGCGAAACGCAGCACGTCCGCCAGACGGTCCGGAGAAGCCCGGCGCAGGATGGCTTTCACGCGGGCCATCAGCTCGGGAAGAGAGAACGGCTTCACCACGTAGTCGTCGGCGCCGGTCGAGAGGCCGCGGATGCGGTCTCCTTCCTCGCCGCGTGCGGTGAGCATGACGATCGGAATGGATTTCGTCTCCATTCGCGCCCGCATGCGCCGGCAGATCTCGATTCCCGAGACGCCCGGAAGCATCCAGTCGAGAACCAGGAGGTCAGGTTTCTCCTCCGCAACAAGGATCTCCGCCTCTTCGCCGTTCTCGGCGTGGGAGACGCGGAACCCTTCCGCTTCGAGGTTGTAACGAAGCATCTCCGCCAGAGGCGCCTCGTCCTCGATAAGAAGAATCTTGGCCGTCATCGTTTATCGCTCATCCTAAAAAATGCGAGGCTCAACCCTGCGAGAACAGGGTGGAGCTGGTGTCGTCGCTCTTCGGGCGGTCGTCGATGATATTCACGCCACGCACGAGGAAGTGCACTGTTTCGGCGATGTTGGTGGTGTGGTCGCCAACACGTTCGATGTTCTTGGCGCCGAACAGCAGATGGGTGGAGAGACCGATGTTGCGCGGATCTTCCATCATGTAGGTCAAGAGCTCGCGGAACAGCGAATTGTACATGGAGTCGATGTTCTCGTCGTCGCGCCACACGGCGAGCGCCCGGTCGGCGTCACGCGCGGCATAGGCGTCGAGAACCTCCTTGAGCTGCGAGAGCGCCAGCTCGCCCATGTGGCGCAGGCCGGTCATGAGGGGCTTCGGGTGCGACTCGTGGGCAATGGCGAGCGCGCGCTTGGCGATGTTTTTCGCGAGATCGCCGATGCGCTCAAGGTCGCCCGTGATGCGCAGCGCCGCCATGACGTGACGCAGGTCGTTGGCGAGCGGCTGGCGGCGGGCGATCATGGAGATCACCTGCTCCTCGATGTCACGCTCGAGCTGGTCGATCTGCTTGTCCGTCTTGACGACCTGCTCGGCGAGCTTGGGATCGCGGCGCTCGAGGGCGTCGAACGACTGCCCGAGGATGTGCTCTGCCAGGCCGCCCATGTGGGCGATCTTCTTGTCGAGGAGAGCGAGCTCTTCCTCGTACGATTTCACGATGTGCTCGTTCATAAGGTCTCCTTTGGCCCCTTGGGGCCCGGCGGCTTTGCTCGTGACGGCGGGTGCCTCCGACCTCGAGGCGCGCCACGGCATGAAGCCGCTCAGCAGGGATTTTCGTTCGGTCGTCATCGGACAGGGTCCTGACTGAGGCGATGCGTCAGCCGAAGCGGCCGGTGATGTAATCCTGCGTGCGCTTGTCCGTCGGGTTGGTGAAGATGTCGTTGGTCGCGCCTTCCTCGACAAGGATGCCGAGATGGAAGAACGCGGTGCGCTGCGAGACGCGGGCTGCCTGCTGCATCGAGTGTGTGACGATGATGATGCAGAAGTTCTGCTTCAATTCGTCGATGAGCTCCTCGACCTTGGCGGTGGCGATGGGGTCGAGTGCCGAGCACGGCTCGTCCATCAGGATCACCTCGGGGCCAACGGCGACGGCGCGGGCGATGCAGAGGCGCTGCTGCTGGCCGCCGGAAAGGCCGGTGCCCGGATCGTTCAGGCGGTCCTTGACCTCTTTCCAGAGCGCGGCCTTCTCGAGGCTGGTCTGCACGATGTGGTCAAGCTCGGCCTTGGTGCCGGCGAGACCGTGGATGCGGGGACCGTAGGCCACGTTCTCGTAGATCGACTTGGGGAACGGGTTCGGCTTCTGGAACACCATGCCGACGCGGGCACGGAGTTGAACGACGTCGAGGGACGGATCGTAGATGTCCTCGTTGTCGATGGTGATCTTGCCGGTGACGCGGCAGATTGGAATGGTATCGTTCATGCGGTTGATGCAGCGCAGGAACGTGGACTTGCCGCAACCCGAGGGGCCGATGAAGGCCGTCACGCTGCGATCGGGGATGTTCACGGTCACGTCGAAGAGGGCGC
The DNA here is from genome assembly GCF_000383415.1 of Hyphomicrobium zavarzinii ATCC 27496. Taxonomy (GTDB): domain Bacteria; phylum Pseudomonadota; class Alphaproteobacteria; order Rhizobiales; family Hyphomicrobiaceae; genus Hyphomicrobium_C; species Hyphomicrobium_C zavarzinii. The sequence goes on from NZ_KB911257.1 coordinate 524,010, forward strand.
GCTTGTCGCCGTAGTAGACGTTGACGTCCTTGGCGTGGACCTTGGTGCCATCCGTGGTGCCGAGTTTAACGGCGCGGTTTTCTATCTCAGAGGTCTGCACGTTGAGCATCTCTAACTCCAGGATCAAATTGGGGACTACCAGCGCCGCTCGTAACGGCGGCGGAGAATGACGGCGGTGACGTTCATGCACACCAGGAATGCGAGCAGGATGAGGGTGGCGCCCGCGGTGCGTTCGACGAAGCCGCGCTCGGCGGCCGTCGCCCACATGTAGATCTGCACCGGCAGAGCCGTCGCCGCGTCGATGGGCGTCTTCGGATACTCGACGACGAAGGCGACCATGCCGATCATCAGCAGCGGCGCCGTTTCACCGAGCGCCTTGGCGAGGCCGATGATGGTGCCGGTCAGGATGCCGGGCACCGCGAGCGGCAGCACGTGATGGGTAATCGACTGCATCTTCGAGGCGCCGACGCCAAGGGCTGCTTCGCGGATGGACGGCGGCACGGCGCTGATGGCTGCGCGGGTCGCGATGATGATGGTCGGCAGCGTCATGAGTGCGAGCACCAGGCCGCCGACGAGAGAGGCCGAGCGCGGGATGCCCATGAAGTTGATGAAGATCGCGAGACCGAGAAGACCGAACACGATGGACGGGACGGCCGCCAGATTGTTGATGTTGACCTCGATGGTGTCGGTCAGGAAGTTCTTCGGGGCGAACTCCTCGAGGTAGACGGCGGCGGCGACGCCGAGCGGCACCGCGAACAGCAGCACGATCAGCATCATGTAGAGCGAGCCGACGAGTGCGACGCCGACGCCCGCAGTCTCGGGCTTGCTCGATGCACCGTAGGTGAAGAGGCCGGTGTTGAAGTGCTTGGCGAGGAAGCCGGCCTCGGCGGCCTTGTCGAGCCAGGCGAGCTGCTTGTCGGAGAGCTGGCGGCGGCCTTCGGGAATGTTCCGGTCGAACTGGCCTTTCATGAGGCTGTCGACGTTGCCGTGTGCCAGAAGGGTGAGCTGCACCGATTTGCCGATCAGAGACGGATCAGCCAGCACGGCCTTGCGGATCTGCGTGTCGGCGTTGGCCGAAAGCAGCGCCGCGGCGGCCTTCGCGTCGGCGCGGTTGGCGGGATCCACGCCGAGCACCTGGAACAGCGCGCGGTTGGCGAGCTTGGTGTAGTCGGCCATCAGCAGATCGCTCTCCGTCGGCGGCGAGGATGAGCCGAAGGCGCCAGCGTCGAGGTTCACGTCGAGCGTGAAGGCAGACTGCGTGAATGCGGAATAGCCGCGCACCAGGATGGTCGAGAACAGAGCGACGAGAAAGAGGATGCCGAACAGGATCGCGGACACGCCGTAGGCCCTGAACCGCCTCTCGGCGGCATAGCGCTTGGCGATACGAGCCTGGATGTCCTGCTTGGAGCGGGAGGCGATCAGAGTTCCGGTTGCCATAGGAGCTGTTTCCACAGTCATTATTCGTACTGCTCCCTATATTTGCGCACGATATAGAGCGCGTAAATGTTGAGGGCGAGAGTGAAGACGAACAGGGTTAGGCCAAGGGCGAAGGCGACGAGCGTCTGAGGAGAGTTGAATTCGAGGTCGCCGGTGAGCTGGCTCACGATCTTCACGGTGATCGTAGTGACCGGCTCGAAGGGGTTCAGCGTGAGGTTCGGCGCAATGCCCGCGGCGAGCACCACGATCATGGTTTCGCCGATGGCGCGGGAGGCTGCCAGCAGGATGGCGCCGACGATGCCGGGGAGCGCGGCGGGGAGAATGACCCGCTTGATCGTCTCGGACTGGGTGGCGCCGAGGCCGTAGGAGCCCTCGCGCAGGGACTGCGGCACTGCGTTGATGATGTCGTCCGACAGAGAGGAGACGAACGGGATCAGCATCACGCCCATGATGAGGCCCGCCGTCAGCACGCTCGTTGCCGAGATCGAGAGGCCCGCGAGGGCGCCTGCGTCACGCAGCAGGGGACCGAAGGTGATGAGGGCGAAGAAGCCGTACACGATGGTGGGGATGCCAGCGAGGATCTCGAGCAGCGGCTTGGTGGTGAGGCGGATCTTGCTGGAAGCGTATTCCGACATGTAGACGGCGCTGAAGAGGCCGACCGGAACCGCAACCAGGAGTGCGACGAGCGAGATATAGAGCGTGCCCCAGAGCAGCGGGAGAAGGCCGAACTGTCCACCGGCTTCGTTGGTGGCGCCGGCTGCGGAGAAGCGCGGGTCCCAGACGGTTCCGAACAGGAAGTCCGTGATCGGCACCATGCTGAAGAAGTGGATGCTCTCGAACAGCATCGAGAGGACGATGCCGAGGGTCGTCAGGATGGCGACCATCGAGCAGCCGAGGAGACCGGCGAGAGCCACGGATTCGACGGCGTTGCGGGAGCGCAGCTTGGGGCCGACCTGGAAGAAGCCGAAGGCCATACAGAAGAGCGAGAGGCCGAGCGCGGAAGCTGTGAGCAGGAGCTGGCTCGAATTCTTGACGGCGAGCTGGAAACGGGCCGCGTCGACGGCGAAGGGCTCCGGGTTGACGGCGAGCGGAACACCCTTGCTGAGGAGGAGTGCCTTGACGTCGGTCGCCGGGTCGGCAGTCTTGTCGAGCTCCTCGCTCGAAAGCCGGGACAGGCCCTTCTCGATCATGCCGATGGTGGACATCGTCAGCGCGCGGGTCTGCTCGGGGCCGGCCAGAACAGTCTCCGGAAGCCGCGACGAGACCATGGACGATACGACCGTCGGCGAGATCGCGGACCAGAGGATGAGGAGAAGCAGGGCAGGCAGCGTGGTCCACAGCAGAACGTAGGCGCCGTAGTACCCCGGCCGCGAATGGAGGGCCGAGGTCTTGCCGTTCACCGATGTCCGCGCGCGCCAGTTGCCCAGCACCCATCCAACAACGCCGAGGGCGAGAATTATCAAAACCAGAATGGTCGTCGACACCGGGCTGATCCCTATTTCGATTTCAGAGTTTGAACCCAGGGCACGGTCACACGGGCCTTTCGGGCGCCCGTGTCAGGCTCGCTTTTCGTGTGACCGTGCACTGGGCTCGTGCTTTTCGTGTCTGAGGTCGCCGGCCCGTTGGGAGCGTCGGAAGACGAGGCTCGCGCGCCGCTTGGAGTGGGTCGCAGGAGACGAGAAGGGAGAGCGGTAAAACACGATCACCGGCTCCCCCTTCTCATACTCCTTTGGTCGTCGTCAGTCAGTCGAAGTGATCGCGGCGGGCTTACTTCGCAGCCGTCGCCAGCGTCTTGCCGCTCTTCACGAGCTCCTGGACTTCCTTGCGCTCTGCGTCCGGAAGCGGAACCAGGCCGTACTCGACGAGCGGGCCGTCAGCCGAGAGGATCTTGTCCGAGGTGAAGAACTCGACGTACTCCTTGAGGCCGGGGATCACGCCGAGGTGCGCCTTCTTCACGTAGAAGTAGAGCGGACGCGAAACCGGGTACTTGCCGGAGGCGACGGTCTCGAGCGAGGGCTCGACGCCGTTGATGGTGGCGACCTTCAGCTTGTCCTTGTTGTTCTCGTAGAACGAGAGACCGAACACGCCCACGCCCTGCTTGTTGGACTGGATGCGAGCGAGCGTCTCGGTGTAGTCGCCGTCGATGTCGACTGCGGCGCCGTCCTTGCGGACCTTGTTGCAGGCCTTGTCGGCGGCCTTCTTCTTGGCTTCGTCGTCCTTGCCTTCGGCCTTGGCGAGCTGGAGCTTGTCGCCGCCGGTGGCCTTGCAGCCAGCGTGGAGAACCTTCTCCTCGAACACTTCGCGCGTGCCGTGCTTCTCACCGGGGATGAAGGCGGCGATCGGGAAGTCGGGGAGGGTCGCGTTCACTTCCTTCCAGGTCTTGAAGGGGTTGGCGACGAGAGCGCCGTCCTTCGGAACCTCAGCGGCGAGCGCGAGGTAGAGATCCTTGGGCTCGAGCTTCCATTCGCCGGCGCCCGAGTCGACGGCGAATACGATGCCGTCATAGCCGAACTTCACCTCGACGATGTCGGCAACGCCAGCCTTGGCGCACTCTTCCTGCTCGGCAGGCTTGATCTTGCGCGAGGAGTTGGCGATGTCGATCTTGTCCTCGCCGACGCCGGCGCAGAACTGCTTGAGGCCAGCCGACGAGCCGCCGGACTCGATGACGGGGGTCTTGAGATTGGAGAACGTCTTGCCGAACTGCTCGGCAACGATGTTTGCATACGGCAGAACCGTCGATGATCCTGCAACCTTGACCTGGTCGCGCGCCAAAGCCGCACAGGCAAACGCGCCCATTCCGACGGCGGTGGCCGTCGTGATGGCGATGAACTTGCTGTTCACGCTAATCTCCATTGTCTCGTGGACTATGCAACGAACGCGGCCCTCCGCCTGCGTTCTGCTTCCCGAAGCTGTTGCCCCGGCGCTCTTTTACTAGCGGCGGGAGACTGTGGATTTATGACAGTCTAATATATTGATTTATAATGATTTATTTTAATTATCTGGAATCTGCGGAAAGTCCGCGCCGGTCGGACTGGCGATATGGCTCGGGCGCTCCGCGGGCTGTCTATTGTGACAGTGGCGACGGCACCTTTCCAAAGTCGGTGCCTGGCGGTCGCAGTCAAAGGTCGCACGGCGCAATTGCGGCAAAGCGTTGACAGGGTCCGATCCGGGTCTCATGAGAAGAGACCTTCCTCATTTTACCTTGTTCGACCAAGAGGGCCGGCTCTCCATGGTTCAGCTCACGCTTCCCAAAAACTCGAAGATCCAGACGGGCAAGACGTGGAATGCCCCCGACATCAAGGGAAAATGGCGCGAGTTCCGGATCTATCGCTGGAACCCGGACGATGAGGAAAATCCTCGCATCGACACCTACTGGGTGAACGAGGAGCAGTGCGGGCCGATGGTGCTCGACGCGCTCATCAAGATCAAAAACGAGATCGATCCGACGCTGACGTTCCGCCGTTCCTGCCGTGAGGGGATTTGCGGCTCGTGTGCCATGAATATCGACGGCACGAACGACCTCGCCTGTCTCAAGGGCCTCGACGAGGTCAAGGGTGCGGTCAAGATCTACCCGCTGCCGCACATGAAGGTGGTCAAGGATCTGGTGCCGGATCTCACGAACTTCTACGCCCAGCACCGCTCGATCGAGCCGTGGCTCAAGACGGATACGGCTGCTCCGCCCAAGGAGTGGAGGCAGTCGCGTGAGGACCGCGAGAAGCTCGACGGTCTCTACGAGTGCATTCTCTGCGCCTGTTGCTCGACCTCGTGCCCGAGCTACTGGTGGAACTCGGATCGCTATCTGGGTCCGGCCGCCCTGCTGCAGGCCTATCGCTGGGTCATCGACAGCCGCGACGAGGCCACGGGCGAACGGCTCGACAATCTCGAGGATCCCTTCCGCCTTTACCGCTGCCACACGATCATGAACTGCGCGAAGGCATGCCCCAAGGGGCTGAGCCCCGCCAAGGCGATCGCCGAGCTCAAGAAGCTGATGGTGCAGCGGCGGGTCTAGCGCCGCCTCCGGGACGTGTCTGGACCCCGGCGCACTTCGGTATGATGATATCCATGTGCCGGCGGGCGGACTGCTCAAGAGGTCTGTCGCGCGTTCCGTCGCCGTCGGCGGATGGGTCATGGCACGCTCATCATAAGCGGAGCGATCGCCCGCTGCGCTTCAACAGGAAGGGGTCCGCGTGCTCGACCATATCGGTTTCCCGGTTTCGGACTATCAGAGGTCCAAGGCGTTCTACGAGACGGTGCTGGCTTCGCTCGGCATGCGCCTGCTGATGGACATGGATCTCTCCGACGAAGGCGGGCCTGCGGGCTATGCCGGGTTCGGCGCGGAGCGGCCTCAGTTCTGGATCGGAACGGGGAAGCCGTTGACGGGTCGGCTGCACGTCGCCTTCGCAGCGAAGGATCGGGCTCAGGTGCGGGCCTTTTACGAGGCGGCGATCGCGGCTGGTGCGCGCGACAACGGCGCGCCCGGCCTCCGGCCTCATTATCACGCCAATTATTACGGGGCTTTCGTCATCGATCCCGACGGGCACAATATCGAGGCCGTCAGTCATCTGCCTGAAGACGATTGAGAGTCTTTTTGCCGCTTTTGGCGGCGGCCATACTCGTTTTCGATTATATCGTTCGCCGCAAACGATTGCGTTTCGCGAGCGGAATTTCCGTTTTTTGCGGACCCCAGAAATAACAAGACCGATGGCGCGTCTCGCTGCCATCGGTCTTCAAGTTGGGAAATTGAGCCGCCGTCGCCGCGCCTGTTGCCCAGACAGGAGCGGGTCCAGCGGTCCGCCAGTTAGGCGGCCTTCCGCTTCTTCGCAGCAGGCTTGCGCGCAGCCGGCTTCTTCACAGCCTTGCGAGCGGCGGGCTTCGCAGCAGCCTTACGAGCGGCCGGCTTCTTAGCAGCCTTGCGAGCGGTGGTCTTCTTAACAGCAGCTTTAGCCATAGTAGTCTCTCCCTCTAGAGTTCGAATCATTTCGAACAAAAAAATCATGAGCAAGTTCGATCATTTTGTTGACATGGAAAGTGGATTCAGCCTGCCGATTTATTCGTATTCGGCTGAAAGTGTTGCGTGAATTCAACAAAATGGTCGACATTCTAAGAGACTACGCCGTCATTCTCGATCTCGTATCAGCTGCGCTCGGCAAATTTCGGAATCTGAAATCCAATTTTCGCATCGCGTGAAAGCGGATTTCGACTCCGAAACCTGCATCACGCGACGCGCTCACGCCGCTTTGACGACACGGCGCTGCAGATCGAGAACCGCCATCATGAAGCCGACGCGATCCTCCACCGCCTCTGCGAGGAGCGAGAAATAGTTCGCTTCCTGAGGGACGATCTCGCCGATCACCTCGCCCAACTCGAAGCGCAGATCGGCTTCGTGCTTGCGTGCGATGGCCTGCATCTTCGCGTTAGAGGCGAGGCAGCTCATGTAGATGAGGTGCACACCGCGGTTGCGCGCTGCGCGGATGACGCGGCCCATGAGCTCGGATCCGATGCCCTGCTCCTGGAAGGCCGCTTCGACCGAGAACGCGGCTTCCGCTTCGCGTCCCCAGGTGTCGCCAAGTTTCTTCAACTCGGCTGCAGCGCGCACCTCGCCGTCCTCGATGTAGGCGAACACGGTCGAGCCCGCGTCAGTCATGTGGGCTGCATAGTCTTCGATGAAGGCGTCGGAAACTCCGTGCGCGAAGCGCATGGTCCGGCTCGCCTTGTCCAGTCGCAGCAGGTGGTCGCGAAACATCGCTTGTTCCTGCGGCCAGAGCTTGCGGAATGTGCCGCTCGCACTCCGTCGCTCACTCATTGCGTCAATCCTCCAGATTGAATCGCAGCGGGGCAATCGATCGTGACTTTCGGGCTCACAGGAGCTCCGGCTAACCTCCGCTGTGATTCGGCGCCCTGACTTATTCCAGGCGCCGCTCACCGATATAGAGCTTGTTGTGCGTTGCACAATGCGCCAAATACGTGACGAAAGATGCGGTGTTTTACCGTTTCCCTGTAGCTGTGGGGTTTTTGCCTATGTTGCGCCGCAAAAATCGACGGGCAGCATTGCGCCTGGCGCAGGCGTGTAAGAAGGCGTGGCCAAGTTGAGCATCGTTTCCGTCGCGTCATGCTGCATTTTCTGGCAGTTTCGCGCGCGGCCGGCGCAGGCGGGATCATGATGGCGGGAACAGTTCTCAAGCTTTACGAGCGGCGGCTGGCGCTCGGCGAGATAGAGCCGGATGCCGCTCAGCGGGAAGCCGCGGCGAGGCTCGATCAGCTCGCTCGAACGCTGGAAGTCTGGCGGCCGCCCGGCCGCAGCGGTCTTCTCTCCTCCTTCTTCCGCTCGCGCGCGGCTCCTCCTCCCAAGGGCCTCTATCTCCACGGCGCGGTCGGACGGGGCAAGACCATGCTGATGGACCTCTTCTACGAAGCGGTCGCCTTCACGCCGAAACGCCGGCTGCACTTCCACGAGTTCATGGCCGAGGTGCACGACCGCATCCAGCGGGGGCGGGCGACCACGGACGGCGATCCCATTCCGTTTGTGGCGGCAGAGATCGCGGCCGAGGCGGGGCTGCTGTGCTTCGACGAGCTCACCATTACGGACATTGCGGACGCGATGATCCTCGGGCGTCTGTTCAAGGCGCTGTTCGAGCGCGGGCTGGTGGTGGTCGCGACCTCCAACGCGGCGCCAGATCGTCTCTATTGGAATGGCCTCAACCGGCAGCTCTTCCTACCGTTCATCGATCTCCTGAGGGAGCAGGTGGATGTGGTGGAGCTTCTTTCCGCCAAGGATTTTCGTCTCGACAAGCTCGCGGGGCGGCAGCTCTATTTCAGTCCGTGCGATGCAAAGGCCGCGGCCGGGGTGGAGGAGCACTGGGCTAGGCTTACGGGCCAGCACCCGGGGGCGCCGGTTCTCGTGGACGTGAAGGGCCGGCAGGTCCGGGTGCCGCTGGCATCGATGGGGGTTGCCCGGTTCGGCTTTGCCGACCTCTGCGAGAAGCCGCTCGGCGCGCTCGACTATCTCCACATCGCGCACGCCTTCCATACGATCGTCATCGAGGGCATCCCGGTGCTCGGCGCCCAACGGCGCAACGAGGCCCGGCGGCTCATTCATCTCATCGATACCCTCTACGACAACCGCAACTGCCTGATCGTCTCGGCGGAAGCGGAGCCCGACCAGCTCTATACCGAGGGAGACGGGGTGCAGCTCTTCGAGCGGACGGCATCCCGCCTCATGGAGATGCGCAGCGAGGCCTATCTCGCGCGCGGGGCCGCCTCCAGGCCCATATAAGGAGACTATAGTTCATGCATCGGGCTGATGATCGACAAGCAGATTGGGCTGCTTTGGTCGAATGCGTCCGTTTTGGGCTCGCGCGGGCTTGAGCCCCTAGTCTTTTCGTCATACCAAGGCCGGAGTTTTTGATCCCCGACACGATCGGGCGCATATTTCATGAGGACACGTATCCACCTCAGCAACCAGGGCCTCAGCGAAGGGCCTCTGTCTCCAGGGAGAATGGTCTAATGGCGCGGACGAAAATCGCGTTGATCGGCGGCGGAATGATCGGTGGCACGCTTGCCCACCTGATCGGTCTCAAGGAGCTCGGCGACGTCGTGATTTTCGACATCGCGGAGGGCATCCCCCAGGGCAAGGCGCTGGATATCGCCCAGTCGGGCGCGGTGGAGGGATTCGACTGCACCCTCAAGGGCACCAATGCCTACGCGGACATCGAGGGCGCCAGCGTCTGCATCGTCACCGCCGGCGTGCCGCGCAAGCCCGGCATGAGCCGCGATGACCTGATTGGCATCAACCTCAAGGTCATGGAGCAGGTCGGCGCCGGCATCCGCAAGTATGCGCCGAATGCCTTCGTCATCGTCATTACCAACCCGCTCGACGCCATGGTTTGGGCGCTCCAGAAGGCCTCGGGCCTGCCGCGCAACATGGTGATCGGCATGGCGGGCGTTCTCGATACGGCCCGCTTCCGGCACTTCCTGGCCGAGGAGTTCCGGGTCTCGGTCGAGGATGTGTCGGCTTTCGTTCTCGGTGGCCATGGCGACGACATGGTTCCCTTGGTCCGCTACTCGTCCGTTGGCGGTATTCCGTTGCCGGACCTCGTGAAAATGGGCTGGATCCGCCAGGAGCGCCTCGACCAGATCGTGGACCGCACGCGCAAGGGCGGTGGCGAGATCGTGGGTCTCCTCAAGACCGGCTCGGCCTACTACGCACCGGCTGCTTCCGCGATCGCGATGGCCGAGAGCTTCCTCAAGGACAAGAAGCGCGTGCTGCCATGCGCCGCGTATCTCAACGGGGAATACGGTGTTAAAGGATTGTACGTCGGCGTGCCGACGATTATCGGAGCGGGCGGAACGGAGCGGGTCGTCGAAATCGACCTGAACTCGGCCGAGCGCTCTATGCTCATGAAGTCGATCGAATCCGTGAAGGGTTTGATCGACGCCTGCATCAAGATCAACCCACAGCTCGGCGCCTAGGCACCGAGCCAAACGCCAGCCGACGCGGGGTACGGACGGGTTCTCTCCTCTTTTGTGTGGCCGCCCCCCTGTGGCCACACGCCGTCTGTGCCGCGCTCCCATCATTCGTTTCCTCGAGGGATTACGCGGAACCATGAATATTCACGAGCACCAAGCCAAAGATCTGTTGCGGCAATACGGCGTGCCGACCTCCGGCGGCGGCGTTGCGTTCACGCCTGAAGAAGCCGAGAAGATCGCGGCTGGGATCGAGACCGAGGTTCGCGTCGTCAAGGCGCAGATCCATGCTGGCGGCCGCGGCAAGGGCCACTTCAAGGAGAAGGAAGCGGGCGAGAAGGGCGGCGTTCGCTTCGCCAAGTCGCCGGCCGAGGCGCGCGAGCTTGCTAGCCAGATGCTGGGCAAGACGCTCGTCACCATTCAGACCGGGCCTGCTGGCCGCGTCGTCCGTCGCATCTATCTTACGGAAGCCGCCGACATCGGCCGCGAACTCTATCTCTCCGCGCTCGTCGATCGTGCCAGCTCGCGCGTCGCCTTCATCGCCTCGACGGAAGGCGGCATGGACATCGAGAAGGTCGCCCACGAGACGCCGGACAAGATCCTGACGCTGACCGTCGATCCGGCGACCGGGCTGCAGCCCTTCCACACGCGCAAGATCGCCTTCGCGCTGGGCCTCAAGGGCGACCAGGTGAAAGAGTGCGCGAAGATGGTGGAAGGTCTCTACCGTCTCGTGCTCGAGAAGGACGTGAGCCTCCTCGAGATCAATCCCCTGGTGGTGACGAAGGAAGGGCATCTCACGGCGCTCGACGCCAAGATCTCCTTCGACAGCAACGCACTCTTCCGCCATCCCGACATCGTCGCCCTGCGCGACGAGACCGAGGAAGATCCGATGGAGATCGAGGCGGCGCGTCACGAGCTCAGCTACGTGAAGCTCGACGGCTCGATCGGCTGCATGGTGAACGGCGCCGGTCTCGCGATGGCGACCATGGACATCATCAAGCTCTATGGAGCCGAGCCCGCGAACTTCCTCGACGTTGGCGGCGGTGCCTCCAAGGAAAAGGTGAAGTCGGCGTTCCAGATCATTCTGTCCGACCCATCGGTGAAGGGCATCCTGGTCAATATTTTCGGCGGCATCATGCGTTGCGACATCATCGCGGAGGGCATCGTTGCGGCCGCGCGCGAGATGGCGATCAATGTGCCGCTGGTCGTGCGCCTCGAGGGCACCAACGTCGATCTCGGCAAGGAGATTCTCGCCAAGAGCGGCTTGAAGATCGTGCCGGCCGACGACCTTGCGGACGCCGCCGCCAAAATCACATCAGCGATCAAAGCCGCCGCTTAAGAGCGTAACCGCTCTTCCGCTTTCATTCGAATTCGTCTGGGCAAGAGACACGACATGGCAATTCTCGTCGACAAGTCGACCATCACCATCTGCCAGGGCCTGACCGGCAGCCAGGGAACGTTCCACACCAAACAGGCACGCAGCTACGGCTCCAAGGTGGGAGGCGGCGTGACGCCCGGCAAGGGCGGCACGAAGCATTCCGATCCGGAGCTCGCGGATCTTCCGCTGTTCAATACGGTGATCGAGGCCAAGGCCAAGACCGGCGCCACGGCGACCGCCATCTACGTTCCGCCGCCGTTCGCGGCCGACGCCATCCTCGAAGCGATCGACGCGGAAATGCCGCTGATCGTCTGCATCACCGAGGGCATTCCGGTGCTCGACATGGTGCGCGTGAAGCGGGCGCTGCAGGGCTCCAAATCGCGTCTCATCGGACCCAACTGCCCCGGCGTGCTGACGCCCAACGCCTGCAAGATCGGCATCATGCCCGGCAATATCTTCCGTAAGGGAACTGTCGGTATCGTGTCGCGCTCCGGTACGCTCACCTATGAAGCGGTGAAGCAGACGACGGATGCGGGCCTCGGCCAGTCCACCGCTGTCGGCATCGGTGGTGATCCCGTAAAGGGAACGGAGCACATCGATGTGCTGGAATTGTTCCTGGCTGATCCCGATACGCATTCGATCATCATGATCGGCGAGATCGGCGGTTCCGCCGAGGAAGAAGCTGCCGAATTTTTGATCAGCGAGGCCAAGAAAGGCCGCAAGAAGCCAATGGCAGGCTTCATCGCAGGCATGACCGCACCTCCGGGGCGGCGCATGGGCCACGCCGGTGCTATCATCTCCGGCGGACAAGGCCGTGCAGAGGACAAAGTCGAGGCCATGCGCCGTGCCGGCATCGCCATTGCGGACAGCCCGGCGTCGCTTGGAACAACTTTGACCAAAGTTCTAAAGGGCTAAGTCGGGTTACGCGTATAAGAGTGTCATCGATAGCGCCGAGAATCGCCTAAATCCTGGGGAGAGATGGTCACCTCATCTCCGGCGCAAGCCGGAATAAATGGCGGGGTTTCGCATGTCACGGCACGCGCTTAACGAGCAGTTTCTTCGCACCTCTTTTCTGAATGGTGTCAACGCTCCTTACATCGAGGAGCTGCAGAGCCAATACGAGAAGAATCCCGGTTCCGTCACCGATGAGTGGCGGCTCTTCTTCGAGAGCATGCGGGATCAGCAGGGGCGGGGATCTGCCGACGGACAAGAAGACGGCAGCGCCCGGGATCCGTCCTGGAGCCTGCCGCTCTCGCAGCTCCAGGGCGCTCCCACCGAGCTCGTCTCCGCGCTCACCGGCGACTACGGCGACGTCGAGCGCGGTTTGCGCGACAAGATCCAGGCGAAGGCGTTCGGCAGCGGTTTCGAAATCACGCCGGCCGCCTCGTTCCGCGCGATCCAGGACAGCGTTCGCGCGATCATGCTGATCCGCGCCTATCGCGTGATGGGCCACCTTGCTGCGGATCTCGATCCGCTCGGGCTTGCCGAGCGCAAGATCCACAAGGAGCTCAAGCCCGAGACCTACGGCTTCACGGAGGCCGATCTCGACCGGCCGATCTTCATGGACCGCTACCTGGGGCTCGACACGGCGTCGATCCGGCAGGTGGTGCGCATCCTGCGGCGGACCTACTGCCGCAAGATCGGCTACCAGTTCATGCACATTACGTCGCCCGCGCAGAAGTCGTGGATCCAGCACCGGATCGAGGGCGAGGAGAAGGACATCCGCTTCACCGAGAACGGCAAGCGCGCCATTCTCCGCAAGCTGATCGAAGCGGAGATGTTCGAGCGCTTCGCCGACATCAAATACACGGGCACCAAGCGGTTCGGTCTCGACGGCGGCGAGGCGATGATCCCGGCGCTCGAGCAGATCATCAAGCGCGGCGGCCAGCTCGGCGTGAAAGAGATCGTCATCGGCATGGCGCATCGCGGGCGCCTCAACGTGCTGTCGAACGTGATGGCGAAACCGTTCCGCGCCATTTTCAACGAGTTCAAGGGCGGCTCCTGGAAGCCGGACGACGTCGAAGGCTCGGGCGACGTCAAATACCATTTGGGTGCGTCTTCCGACCGGCAGTTCGACGGCAACAACGTGCACCTCTCGCTCACCGCGAACCCGTCGCATCTCGAGATCGTCGATCCGGTGGTGCTCGGCAAGGTGCGCGCCAAGCAGGATCAGCTCAAGTGCGAGCCGAGCGACCGGACGCCGGTGCTGCCGCTGCTGCTGCACGGCGATGCCGCGTTCGCGGGACAGGGCGTCGTGGCGGAGTGCTTCGGGCTCTCGGGCCTCAAGGGCCATCGCACCGGCGGGTCCATTCACTTCATCATCAACAATCAGATCGGCTTCACTACCAATCCGCGCCATTCGCGCTCTTCGCCCTATTGCTCGGACGTGGCGCGCATGATCGAGGCGCCGATCTTCCACGTGAACGGCGACGATCCGGAAGCAGTGGTGCATGTCGCCAAGATCGCGACGGAGTTCCGGCAGAAGTTCCAGAAGCCGGTCGTGATCGACATGTTCTGCTATCGCCGTTTCGGTCACAACGAGACCGACGAGCCGGCGTTCACGCAGCCGTTGATGTACGATCGCATTCGCAAGCATCCGACCGCGGTCGAGATCTACTCGAAGACGCTCATCGATGAGGGCGTGCTCAAGTCCGAGGACGTCGAGGCGATGAAGGGCGAGTTCCGCTCGTTCCTCGAGACGGAGCTTGCGGCCGCGGATGCCTTCAAACCGAACAAGGCCGATTGGCTCGACGGACGGTGGAGCGGCGTTACGCTTGCTGACGATGACGAGCGGCGTGGCAATACCGGCGTTTCGCTCGAAGCGCTGCGGGAAGTGGGCAAGCGGCTCACCACCATTCCGTCCGACTTCAACGCCCACAAGACGATCGTGCGGCTGCTCGAGCGGCGGCGCGAGATGATCTCGAAGGGCGAAGGCATCGACTGGGCGATGGCCGAGCATCTGGCCTTCGGCACGCTCGTCAACGAGGGCTATCCGGTTCGCTTGTCGGGCCAGGATTGCGAGCGCGGAACGTTCTCGCAGCGTCATTCGGTGCTGATCGACCAGGAGACGGAGCGGCGCTACACGCCGTTGCGGCACATTTCTCCCACGCAGGCGCGCTTCGAGGTCATCAACTCGATGCTGTCGGAGGAGGCCGTTCTCGGGTTCGAGTATGGCTACTCGCTGGCTGAGCCCAACGCGCTGGTCGCCTGGGAGGCGCAGTTCGGCGACTTCGCGAACGGCGCACAGGTGGTGTTCGACCAGTTCATCTCTTCGGGCGAGCGCAAGTGGCTGCGTATGTCGGGCCTCGTGTGCCTTCTGCCGCACGGCTATGAAGGTCAGGGGCCGGAGCATTCCTCCGCGCGTCTCGAACGCTTCCTTCAGCTTTGCGCCGAGGACAACTGGCAGGTCGCAAACTGCACGACGCCCGCCAACTACTTCCACATCCTGCGCCGCCAGCTTCATCGCAACTTCCGAAAGCCGCTGATCCTGATGACGCCGAAGTCGCTGCTGCGCCACAAGCGCGTGGTCTCGCGGCTCGACGAGATGGGGCCCGGCACGACGTTCCATCGCGTTCTGTGGGACGATACGCTGCGGCGTCCCGATGCCGAGATCAAGCGCGTGGTGCTGTGCTCGGGCAAGGTCTACTACGACATCGCGGATGCGCGCGATGCGGAGGGACTGGACGACGTCTATATCCTGCGGCTCGAGCAGCTTTATCCGTTCCCGGCGCGCGCGCTCATTCACGAGCTGAGCCGCTTCCCCGGCGCGGAGCTGGTGTGGTGCCAGGAGGAGCCCAAGAACATGGGCGCCTGGAGCTTCGTCGAGCCGAACATCAACTGGGTGGCCGATCGCATCAATCCGGCGGGACGGCGCGTGCGCTATACGGGCCGCGCCGCGTCGGCATCCACGGCGACCGGTCTCATGAGCAAACACATCCACGAGCAGAAATCGCTCGTGGCGGATGCATTGAAGAGCTGAAGCCAGGAGGCTTCTGCAGAACGCGGGATGCCGGTCGCCTCGGCGGCCGGTCAGCAAGGGGCGAGACTGCGATGACGATTGAGATCCGCGTACCGACTCTCGGCGAGTCGGTCGCCGAGGCGACGGTCGGAAAGTGGCTTAAGAAGCAGGGCGATGTGGTGAAGGCCGACGAGCCGCTCGTCGAGCTCGAGACCGACAAGGTCACGGTCGAGGTGCCGGCACCCGCGGCGGGGCTGCTTTCGGAGATCCTGGTCTCGGAAGGCGCGACGGTCGCAATCGGAGCAGTGCTCGGCGCGCTTGCGGAAGGCGGCGGGGCACAGGCCCATGCGAAGACTGCGGCTCCGCAACCGGCCGCACCGAAGGCGGAAGCACCCGCCGCAGCGCCTGCCCGCGGTGCGCCGCCGAGCCCGGCGGCTCGCAAGCATCTCGCGGAAGCCGGCCTTTCATCCGATGACGTCGCCGGATCGGGGCGGCGCGGTCAGGTGCTCAAGGAAGATGTCGTGGCGGCTGTTGCTCAGGCCGCGGCCGCGCGCCAGAAGCCCGCGCCGCAGCCGCAGCGCGAGGCGGCCGCTCCTTCTCCGGCCCCTGCCCCTGCGCGCGTTCCCGTTCCTCAAACCCCGCACGAGATCTCGACTCCCGATATCCGCGTGCCGACGGCGGTGAGCGAAGCGGGCCGTGAGGAGCGCGTGCGTATGACGCGGCTTCGCCAGACGATCGCCATGCGTCTCAAGGAAGCCCAGAACACGGCGGCGATGCTCACCACGTTCAACGACGTGGACATGTCGGCCGTGATCGCCATGCGCGCGCAATACAAGGACCTGTTCGAGAAGCGCCACGGCGTGAAGCTCGGCTTCATGGGCTTCTTCGTGAAGGCGTGCATCCAGGCGCTGCGCGAAATTCCGGCGGTCAACGCCGAGATCGACGGCGAGGATATCGTCTTCAAGAATTACTACCACATCGGCGTTGCCGTCGGCACGGACCGCGGGCTCGTGGTGCCGGTGCTTCGGGAAGCCGACCGTATGTCGATCGCGGAGATCGAAGGCAAGATCGCCGAGTTCGGCAAGCGCGCGCGCGAGGGCAGGCTCTCGATCGCGGAGATGCAGGGCGGCACCTTCACCATCTCGAACGGCGGCGTCTATGGCTCGATGCTTTCGACGCCCATCCTCAACGCGCCGCAGGCGGGCATCCTCGGCATGCATCGCATTGAGGAGCGGCCGGTGGTGAAGAACGGCCAGATCGTCGCGCGTCCGATGATGTATCTCGCGCTGTCCTACGATCACCGCCTTGTCGACGGCAAGGAAGCGGTGACGTTCCTGGTACGCGTGAAGGAGTGCCTCGAAGATCCGCAGCGCTTCATCCTGGAGCTTTGATTTTTCCCTCCCAAGGCCGCCCTCGATCTGTGCCGCGCGCAAGAGGGCGCTGACACCTAGCAAAGGTTTTCGTGATGGCTGGACCCTACGATCTCATTGTTATCGGCAGTGGGCCGGGTGGCTATGTGTGTGCCATTCGCGCCGCGCAGCTCGGGCTCAAGACGGCCATCGTGGAAAAGCGCGCCACGCACGGCGGCACCTGCCTCAACGTGGGGTGCATACCGTCCAAGGCACTGCTGCACGCCTCCGAGCTTTACGAGGAGGCCGGGCATAGCTTTGCGCGTATGGGCATCAAGGTCTCTCCGGAGCTGGATCTTTCGCGGATGCTCGCCTTCAAGGACGAGGGCGTGAAGGGGAACGTCGATGGCGTGGCGTTCCTGCTCAAGAAGAACAAGATCGATCCCTATCACGGCACGGGCCGCATCGCGGCGCCGGGCAAAGTCGAGGTGACGGCGCCGGGTGGCGAGCGGCAGGTGCTCGAAACGCGCTCGATCGTGATCGCAACGGGCTCGGACGTGGCGCGGCTGCCGGGTATCGAGATCGACGAGACCGAGATCGTCTCCTCGACGGGTGCGCTGTCACTTCCGAACGTGCCCGAGCGGCTGCTGGTGGTGGGCGCGGGCGTCATCGGGCTGGAACTCGGCTCGGTGTGGCGCCGCCTCGGCTCAAGCGTGACGGTCGTGGAATATCTCGATCGCATCCTGCCTGGTATGGACGGCGACGTGGCGAAGTCTCTCGAACGCCTCTTCATCAAGCAGGGTCTGTCGTTCCGGCTCGGAACGAAGGTGGTGTCGGTCGCGCGCAAAGACGGCGGGCTGGACGTGACGCTGGAGCCAGCCAACGGCGGCGCGCAGGATCATATCGAGGCGGACGTGGTGCTGGTTGCCATCGGCCGCGTGCCCTACACGGACGGGCTGGGGCTGGACGACGTGGGCGTTTTGCGCGACGAGCGCAAGCGGGTGGTCGTCAACGGGCAGTTCGAGACCAACGTGACGGGCATCTATGCCATCGGCGACGTCATCGCGGGGCCGATGCTGGCGCACAAAGCGGAAGACGAAGGGATCGCCGTGGCCGAGATTCTGGCTGGCCAAGCCGGGCACGTGAACCACGACGTCATCCCGAACGTCATCTACACCACGCCGGAAGTGGCCTCAGTCGGCAAGACGGAGGAGGAGCTGAAGGCGAAGGGCGTCGACTATACGGTGGGCAAGTTCCCGTTCCTCGCCAACGGGCGCGCGAAGGTCAACAGAACCACCGATGGGTTCGTGAAGGTGCTTGCGGACGCGGCGACAGATCGCATCCTGGGCGTGCACATCATCGGCGCGAACGCCAGCGAGCTGATCGCGGAAGCCGCTGTGATCATGGAGTTCGGCGGATCGGCAGAGGATCTTGCGCGGACGTGCCATGCCCATCCGACGCTGTCGGAGGCGGTGAAGGAAGCCGCGCTCGCAGTCGCCAAGCGCGCTATCCATATGTGAGACGCGGAGCGTTCTCGCGCCGAACGAATTGGCTCCGGACGGGACTGAACGCTATTCGATGGCGGTCACGGTGAATCCGGCTTCGCGCATCAGGGCGACGAGGCCGGTCTTGCCCGGCAGGTGCAGGGCGCCGGTGGCGATGAAGATCGGTCCCTTCTCCATGTGGGAGATGGCCACGTCGCGCATTTTGCGATTGCGCTCGACCACCAGCGTCCGCTCGAACGACGCAAACGCGTCAGGGGCGACACCTGCGCGCCGTGCGAGCGCGATCTGCAGGTCCCAGAGGGCTGAGATACGCCGTTCCAGGTAGAGCTGGACCATCGTTTCCAGGAGATCGTCCGTCTTGTCGACGAGGGCGAGGTTGGCGCGGAGCATTCCCAACTGCTCGTCCTCCGGAACCGAGGCGAGCGCCAGGAGCTGCTCCTCCGTCGTTTCCATGCCTTCGACGGGCATGCCGAGGCTCCGGGCCTGCTCGGCCACTACCATGTCGAGAACGAGGTATCCTTTCTGGACGCGGCGGCGCTCGCACTCGGAGGCCGCGAGCAGCATCGTGATCATCCAGGGCTTGTAGATATGCGCGGCCGCCGCCGGCACGCCGACGCCCTCGATGGATCTGCGCACTTTCGCGAACTCGTCTTTGGTGAGCAGCTTATCGAGGGACCGGCCGTCACTGAACACGGCCTGTTTCGTGGCTGCAGAATAGACGCCGTTGGTTGCTTCCTGCTGCTGGCTGGCGTTCTCGATCAGAAGCGTCTTGGCTTCGGAAAGAGCGGTGCGGGTCGCGTCCGTGAGGCGCGTAACGCGGTCGTCGGTCAAATGGACCGTGCCGAAAAGATAGGACGTCTGAAAGCCGGGACGCTCGAGCTTCCAGAGAACGGCGCGGCCGTTCTCGATCGTCTCGGCATCGCGCAGGATGCGGGAGTAGACGAGGGGGTCGGCGGCGGCGAACTCCTGAAGCAAGCTCTTGCCCTCGCATAGTTTGCCAGGCCGGGCATGTCCGGCTGCCTCGGCAGCCAAGGAGCCGAACGTTGTCAAAACGATCAGAGCCGTGGTCAGCCGGGCCGAGTTCCGCAACGTTCGCTCCTTTGGGTCCTTTGTAGCCGACATTGGAACCTGACTTGCGAAGGCGTTCAACGTCGCGGGTGGGCCTTGTCGTAGACCGCCAGGATGCGCTCGCGATCGACCTCCGTATAGACCTGCGTTGTCGAAAGCGAGGCGTGGCCCAAAAGTTCCTGGATCTGGCGGAGATCGGCACCCGCGGCGAGAAGATGCGTCGCGAAGGAATGGCGCAGGGCGTGGGGCGTGGCCGTTTCCGGAAGCGAGAGCTCGTCGCGCATGCGGGCGATGGCGAGCTGGATGAGGCGCGGCGAAAGAGCCCCGCCTTTGGCGCCGACGAACAGCGGCGATTGCGGGTCCAAGGGATAGGGACAGAGGGCGATGTAGCGCTCGACGGCACGCTGGGTGACAGGGAGAACGGGGACCAGGCGCTCCTTCCCGCCTTTGCCGGTGATGCGCAGCACGTCGCGTCCCGAGACGGGCGCGTCGCGGCGCGCGAGGCCGAGGGCTTCGGAAATGCGCAGGCCGGCGCCGTAGAGAAGTAGCATCACCGCGACGTCGCGCGCGCGGATCCAGTCGTCCTCCGCGCCCTCTTCATCGACGAGGGCCGCTGCTTTGTCGACTGTCAGCGGCTTCGGCACCGTATGGGGGATGCGCGGCATCGCGACCTGAGCCAGCGCCCGGTTGGCGACGAGGTTCTCGTTCTCGAGCCAACGATAGAAGGTGCGAAGTGCTGAAATGGCTCGCGATAGAGAGCGGCTTGCGGTGCCCTGCCGCCGTCGCGC
This sequence comes from Hyphomicrobium zavarzinii ATCC 27496, assembly GCF_000383415.1. Lineage (GTDB taxonomy): Bacteria > Pseudomonadota > Alphaproteobacteria > Rhizobiales > Hyphomicrobiaceae > Hyphomicrobium_C > Hyphomicrobium_C zavarzinii. The sequence goes on from NZ_KB911257.1 coordinate 543,956, forward strand.
GGCGAGGAAGCGGCGGACAGCCTTCACGTCCAGGCGGGCGAGATCGTTGAGGCAAGGGGGGTGGCCGAGGTCGTGTTTCAGGAACACGATGAACTGTCGAAGGTCGCGCTCGTAGGAGGCCAGCGTCGCATTGGAATAGCCGCGTTCGTGTGTGAGATGGGCAAACCAATCCGCCGTCGCGCGACGGAGATCGCTGGCGAGAGGCAGCTCGCCATCGGCTTCGAGAAGGCTATCGATGGTGTCGCGCGTCATGCGGGCGAGCAATCCGTTTTCAGTGTTCGAGCATCGTAGGTGATTTGCACCGTATGCGTGACACCTTGCGCGAAGGCCACGTTTTACGGGTACAAATTGCGCATCCGGAGATTGCGGCCGTGCCTCGCGCGCGGTGCGAAGGAGAGATGCGCACGACGAATCGCTGCGAATCGTCACTCATCTCGATGTGCGCGATTGCGCAGAAAACCGCGTAAATGCTATGCAACTGTGACGCTGCACGCGCTTCTCATGCACGCAAATAGCGTGTTTACGGGCGATTCTGAGCTCCGTTGCGCGTGCAAGCGTGACCAAAACTCCAATCTAGGGCAAAAAAGCGCAGTCTTTTTAAATCCATAGCCGCGGAAATTCATTCTTAATGTATGGTTTCGCGGTCATTGATTCCATTTCTGGGGAAACTCTCATGGCTAAAGCCGCCACCAAATCCGTTGCAAAGACCAAAGCCGCTCCGAAGCCGGCCGCCAAGGCTGCCAGCAAGGCAGCAGTGAGCACCGTCACGCTTCGCCACATCGGCACGGCAATCTCCGAGACGCATGATCTTCCGAAGAAGCAGGCCAACGCCGTGCTCGAGGATTTCGTCGCTCTCGTCACGAAGCACCTCAAGAAGGGCGACCGCATCCGCATCGGCGGCCTCGGCATCCTTCAGGTTCGCAAGCGTCCCGCCCGTCTCGGCCGCAACCCGGCTACCGGCGAGCAGATCAAGATCAAGGCCAGCAAGAAGGTTGCCTTCCGCGCTGCCAAGGATCTGAAAGAGCAGATCTAAGCATTACCGGGATCGGTGCTTTGCTTCGGACGCCCTCGTTCGAAGCAGGCATGGTCCGGTGTGCCCGGTGCGAATGAAAAAGGCGAGCAGGCCGGTATCCCGGCCGCTCGCCTTGTTCATTTTGACTTCGAGGAAGCGACGGCTGGCTAGATGGTCTGGCCGGTCTTCTTCCAGTCAGCCACGAATTGCGCGAGACCCGAATCCGTCAACGGATGCTTGACGAGAGCCTTGAGGATGGCGGGCGGAATTGTCGCCACATCGGCGCCGATGAGGGCGGCTTCCTTTACGTGGTTCACCGTGCGGATCGAGGCGGCGAGGATGTCGGTCTCGAGATCCTGATAGTTGTCGTAGATAGCGCGGATCTCGCGGATGAGGTCCATGCCGTTGAGGCCGATGTCGTCGAGTCGGCCGATGAATGGAGAGACGAACGTGGCGCCGGCCTTCGCAGCCAGGAGGGCTTGGTTTGCCGAAAAGCAGAGCGTGACATTGACCATGGTGCCTTCCGACGTCAGCGCCTTGCAGGCCTTGAGGCCGTCGAGCGTGAGCGGCACCTTGATGGTGACGTTGGTGGCGATCTTCCGCAGCACCTCGGCTTCGCGCATCATGCCGGCATAGTCGATGGCGGCCACCTCGGCCGAGACCGGGCCGGGGACGACAGCGCAGATCTCGGCGATTGTCTGCTTGAAGTCGCGGCCGGATTTTGCAATCAGCGACGGGTTGGTGGTCACGCCATCGAGAAGTCCGGTTGCGGCCAGCTCCTTGATTTCGCTGACATCAGCAGTATCGACGAAAAACTTCATTCTCGGTCCTTTGTGCTGCCCCTCGTGGGCATCCTTCAAGTTGAGAGAGGTGCGCGGCCTTGTCCATGGCCGTCAGCTCGCCCTATCTCTCCGCATAAGCTATCGCTTTCAAGCTTGGTAGCTTCTAATCCGGTAGCGGGACACTTGGATAGCCTTCTTGGCATTAATGAAAAGGGTGAAGGCGCGGCGCGGACGCTGGTTCCGGTGCTGATGCCGGGGGCCCCGCTTGACCAGACCTACGACTATCTGGTTCCGCCGGGGCTTGCCATCGAGCCGGGCGCCTTTGTTCTCGTCCCGTTCGGGCCGCAGACGCGCATCGGCGTGGTGTGGGACGGACCGCTCGGCGGCTCCGATCGTCCGGTCGATCCCAAGAAGATGAAGACGCTGACCGAGCGGCTCGATGTTCCGCCGCTGCCGTTGACGTCGCTCAGGTTCGCAGAGTGGATCGCGGGCTACACGCTTTCGCCGCTCGGCATGGTGGTGCGGATGATGATGAGCGCGCAAGCCGCGTTCGAGCCGGTGAAGCCGCGTTTCGGCGTGCGTGCGGTGGCGGATGCGCCTGACCCGCCGCGCATGACGCCGGCGCGCCGGCGCGCGCTCGATCTCGCGCGCGACGGCTCGATCCGCGCGAAGTCCGCGCTCGCCCAGGAAGCCGAATGCAGCACGGGCGTGGTGGATGGTCTCGTCGCGTCCGGAAATCTGGTCGAAGTCGTCATTCCCGAGCGGCGTTTTCCGCTACCCAATGCGGACCACCGGCAAACGGAGTTCACGCGCGAACAGGCGGAGGCGGTGCACGCGCTGGTCTCGGCCGTCGACGGCGGCAGCTTCTCGGTATCGCTGCTCGACGGCGTGACGGGCTCGGGCAAAACGGAGGTTTACTACGAGGCGGTTGCGGAAACGCTGCGCAAGGGGCGGCAGGCCCTGATCATGCTGCCCGAGATCGCGCTCACCGGGCAGTTCATGAGCCGGTTCGTCGCGCGCTTCGGATGCGCGCCCGCAGAATGGCATTCGGCCTTGTCGCCTGCCGAGCGCGGACGCGTGTGGCGCGCGGCGGCGACGGGCGAGGCGCGCGTGGTCGTTGGCGCGCGCAGTGCGCTGTTCCTGCCGTTCACCGAGCTCGGTCTCGTGGTGGTCGACGAGGAGCACGATCCTGGTTTCAAGCAGGATGACCGGGTGCACTATCAAGCGCGCGACATGAGTGTCGTGCGCGGCAGCCTCGGGAAGTTTCCCGTGGTGCTCGCCTCGGCAACGCCGTCGATCGAAAGCCATGTCAACGCGCGGACCGGGCGCTACCGGCATATCATCCTGCCGGGACGTTTCACGGGCGCTGAGCTGCCGGACGTCAAGCCGATCGACATGCGCACGCATCCGCCGGAAAAGGGGCAATGGCTCTCGCCGGTGCTGGTGGAGGCGGTCGCCGCCACGCTCGCGGAGCGGCAGCAGTCTCTCCTGTTCCTGAACCGGCGCGGGTATGCGCCGCTGACGTTGTGCCGCAGCTGCGGTCATCGTTTCGAATGCCCGCAGTGCACGGCATGGCTCGTGGAGCACCGGTTCCGGCGGCGTCTCAATTGCCACCATTGCGGTTTCTCGCTGCCCATGCCGGAGACGTGTCCCAAGTGCGGCGAGGAAGGATCGCTCGTCGCGTGCGGACCGGGTGTCGAGCGCGTGGCGGAGGAGGTGCGGGAGCGCTTTCCGGACGCGCGCCTTGCGCTGTTGTCATCGGACCTCATTCCGGGGCTCGAGGAGATGCGCCGCATCATCGGCTCGATCGAGAGCGGTGAGGTGGACATCATCATCGGGACGCAGATCGTGGCCAAGGGCCACAACTTTCCGCTGCTGGCCACGGTTGGTATCGTCGATGGCGATCTGGGCTTGTCGATGGGCGCCGATCCGCGGGCCGGCGAGCGGACGTTCCAGCTTCTGCATCAGGTGACGGGGCGTGCCGGGCGCGCTCTGACCAAGGGCCGCGGCTTCATTCAAACGCACATGCCGGAGCATCCGGTGATGGAAGCCATCATCTCAGGCGATCGCGAGAGCTTCCTCGACCGGGAGATCGACATGCGACGGCGCGGCGTGCTGCCGCCGTTTGGCAGGCTTGCCGCGCTCGTCATCTCGGCGCGCGACAAGGATCTGGCGGAAACGTTCGCGCGTGAGGTTGCGCGGCGCGCGCCACGTGCGGAGCAGATCGAAGTGCTGGGTCCCGCCGAGGCGCCGATCTCGATCGTGCGCGGGCGGCATCGCTGGCGGCTGCTGGTGAAGGCGCCCCGCGACAAGAACATCCAGGCCTTCCTGAGGGCATGGGGTGAGGCGCTTCCGAAAATCGGAGGTGATCTGCGCCTCACCGTCGATATCGATCCCTACAACTTTCTCTAGGGCCGTCTGTGTCTACGCCAAGCGCGGCTTAGCGATGGTGGCCCGACGAGAGGATCGTGCCGACTGCGAGCACGCCGAGGCCGATGGCGATGCCCTTCGCGATGTCTTTACCGCGGTTGTCGCGGTGGCGCTTGTAGGCGTAGCGATGGCGCGGGCCGTAGTAATCGCGCGGGCCATCATAGTGGCGCGAATAGCCGCGGCCTTCATATCCGTTCCATCTGTCATGGGCGCTGGCGGCGGTCGCGAGCGGACCCATGTTGGCGGCGAGCAAGCTCGTGATGACGGCAGCGCTGGTGGCGAATTTCTTGAACGACATATCGTGTCCCCTTCGTCCCGATCCTTGCGCCGGGACTGTCCCGGCACGTTGAGATCCTTGATAGCGGGGACACTCTGAACTCGTGTTGAACGATGCTTGCAGCTTCCGTTCATCTTCGTTGGAGATGCGTAAACAACGCGCCGGTCAGCTTTTTCGAGCTGCCGGCGCGGGTTTTCGATCTTCTGCTGGTTCAGCGCGGCTCAGCTATTTGAGGTAGGGGCAGAGCTTGCGCTTGCCGTCGTTGGCGAGGAAGGTTCCCGTGGCCCGGTCGAACGAGCGGTAACGGGACTCGCACCGCGCAACGGCGTCACCGTCGTTGGCATAGACGACGGCGTCGTCATCGTAGTCGTCGTCGTAATAATAGCTGTCGTAGTAGGAAGGTCCGTAATCATAGAAGTACGGATAGCCGCCGTAATAGCCGCGCGGGAAGCGGCGATGCGGGTAGCCGTGGTGATGGTGCTTGCCACCGCGCCATGCGTAGTTGGGGCCGGGACGCGGACCTCGGAACGCCGGAGGACCGGGCCGGTGTTGTCCGGCGCGGAAACCAGGATTTCCGCCGCCGAGAGATCTCGGGATCGAGCCAGGGCCTGCGGGCTTGAAGGCAGGGCCGCCGCCTCTCGAGGCGGGCCCGATACTGCGAAAACCTCCGCCTGCCCTCATACCTCCTCCGCCGCCATCCTTACGGACGTTGATGACGGGCGCTCTCGTGGTGTCGTTCGACAGCGCTCTCGCGGGGCCGGGCGCGGCTGGCGCTGCTGCGGCTGGCGCTGCGCCCAACGGAAGGGCCGCCAGGGCCGCGACGGCCAGTAGTCTCGCTGTTTTCATGCCTTATGCTCCTTAGTTTGGTTTGCACCACGCGACTGGGCCACGTGGAAGGCGCTCGGGCCGTTACCTAAGGATGTGGGGTCTGCGCGAAGGAATCACACCGATTGGCCGGGGGCTGAGGATTATTTTCTCGGAGAGGGCCGGGCGGAGTGCTGAATGGCCGCGGAAATGCCGCGTTAGAGACGCGTTAGGCCGGTTGATGCGCCGTGACGCACATGATACAGAACCGCGGGCTTCAGACGGGGTACAGCGCAACTCAGCGGTGCGGTTTGTCCTGTCTGCAACGTCATCATCATGAAAAAGGGCTGTGGCTTCGGCCGCGGGGCTCCTCCAACCCCTTGAGCGCGCGAGATTTCTTGACGTGGCGACAGAAGAACCAATCGTAGGCGGAGTGGCCGGACGCTATGCGGCGGCCCTGTTCGATCTTGCAGTCGAGCAGAAAAATGTGGCCGAGGTCGAGCAGGATCTCGCAAAATTCGAGCAGCTTTACGACATGAGCCCCGATCTGGTTCGGCTCATCCGTAGCCCGGTCATCGCAAGCGAAGACCAGGCCCGTGCGCTCGGCATTCTGCTGGATAAGGCGGGCGTCGGCACCCTGACGCGCAATTTCTTCAACCTGGTGGCTCGTAATCGCAGGCTGTTCGCGGCTCCCGACATGGCGCGCGCCTTCAAGGCGCTCGCGGCCAAGTCGCGCGGCGAGGTCACGGCGGAAGTGGCCAGCGCCCATCCGCTGACCGATGCTCAGGCCGAAGCCCTCAAGGCTGCTCTCAAGGCCACTGTCGGCAAGGACGTGACGCTCGCGACGAAGGTCGATCCTTCGCTGATCGGCGGTCTCGTCGTGAAGCTCGGCAGCCGCATGGTTGATTCGTCGCTCAAGACGAAGCTTTCCAATCTCACGCTTTCGCTCAAGGGAGGCCATTGACGCCAGGCTTTCGGCCTTGCGCCCTGCCTTCCCCACGTACGTTTCAGAGCCTGCCGAACAGGCGCGCTCACAAGATCAGAACACATAGAGAAAACGCCCCAAGAGACGAGGTCAAGTGATGGACATCCGGGCTGCAGAGATCACCTCGATCCTGAAAGATCAGATCAAGAATTTCGGTAAGGAAGCTGAAGTTTCCGAGATCGGCCAAGTGCTGTCGGTCGGTGACGGCATTGCGCGCGTCTACGGTCTCGACAATGTTCAGGCCGGCGAGATGGTCGAGTTCCCGGGCGGCATTCGCGGCATGGCTCTCAACCTCGAAGCCGACAACGTCGGCGTCGTTATCTTCGGCGACGACCGCACGATTCGCGAAGGCGACACCGTCAAGCGGACCGGTGCCATCGTGGAAGTTCCGGTCGGCAGGGGTCTGCTCGGCCGCGTGGTCGACGGCCTCGGCAACCCGATCGACGGCAAGGGTCCGATCCAGTCCGACAAGAAGATGCGCGTCGACGTGAAGGCGCCCGGCATTCTGCCCCGCAAGTCGGTGCATGAGCCGATGGCAACCGGTCTCAAGGCGGTGGACGCTCTCATCCCCGTCGGCCGCGGCCAGCGCGAGCTCATCATCGGTGACCGCCAGACCGGCAAGACGGCGATCATTCTGGACACCTTCCTGAACCAGAAGTCCGTCAACGCCGGCACCGACGAAGGCGCAAAGCTCTATTGCGTGTACGTCGCCGTCGGCCAGAAGCGCTCTACCGTCGCTCAGTTCGTCAAGGTTCTCGAAGAGCGCGGCGCCCTCGAATACTCCATCGTCATCGCCGCCACGGCCTCCGACCCGGCTCCCATGCAGTACCTCGCGCCGTTCACCGGCTGCACCATGGGCGAGTACTTCCGCGACAACGGCATGCACGCCGTGATCGCCTACGACGACCTCTCCAAGCAGGCCGTCGCTTATCGCCAGATGTCGCTTCTGCTGCGTCGTCCGCCGGGCCGTGAAGCCTATCCGGGCGACGTTTTCTATCTGCACTCTCGTCTGCTCGAGCGCGCCGCCAAGCTCGGCGACGCCGCCGGCAAGGGCTCGCTCACCGCGCTCCCCGTCATCGAGACGCAGGCCAACGACGTGTCGGCCTACATTCCGACCAACGTGATCTCGATCACCGACGGCCAGATCTTCCTCGAGACGGACCTCTTCTATCAGGGCATCCGTCCGGCCGTGAACGTCGGTCTCTCGGTGTCGCGAGTCGGCTCGTCGGCACAGACGAAGGCGATGAAGCAGGTTGCCGGCAAGATCAAGGGCGAGCTCGCCCAGTACCGCGAAATGGCGGCCTTCGCGCAGTTCGGCTCGGATCTCGACGCCGCCACGCAGAAGCTGCTCGCACGCGGCGCACGCCTCACCGAGCTTCTCAAGCAGCCGCAGTTCTCTCCGCTCAAGATGGAAGAGCAGGTTGCGGTGATCTTCGCCGGCACGCGCGGCTATCTCGATCCGCTGCCGGTCTCGGCCGTCGGCAAGTTCGAGCAGAGCCTGCTTGCAGCGCTCCGCGACGAGAAGTCGATTCTCGCATCGGTCGCCGCCGAGAAGGCTCTTTCTGCCGACGCCGAGAAGAAGCTGGTCGACCTGCTCGACGGCTTCGCCAAGACCTTCGTCGCTTAAGTCAGCAATGCCCGTTCCGCGAAGCCGGATACGATCCGGTGCTTCGCGGGAGGGCTAGGGCCGAACTCTCGAGGACGCTCGAATGCCGAGCTTAAAAGATCTCAGAAACCGCATCGCCTCCGTGAAGGCGACGCGTAAGATCACGAAGGCCATGCAGATGGTGGCCGCGGCGAAGCTTCGCCGTGCGCAGGAATCCGCAACTGCCGCCCGTCCTTACGCCGAGCGCATGGACGCGGTTCTGGCCGCGCTGAACCAGCGCGCGAGCCGTGAAGGGGCCTCGCCTCTCCTCGTCGGCACGGGCAAGGATCAGGTTCATCTTCTGATCGTGATGACGGCCGAGCGCGGTCTCTGCGGCGGCTTCAACAACAACATCTCGAAGCTTGCACGCGCTGATGCCCAGAGGCTGATCGCGGCCGGCAAGACGGTGAAGATCCTCACGGTGGGCCGCAAGGGCGCGGACAACCTGCGCCGCGATCTCGGCCGCAACATCGTCGAGCGTCACGACCTGCGTGGCGTGCGCCAGCTCGGCTTCTCGAACGCGGAAGAGATCGCCAACAAGGTGCTCGCCATGTTCGAGGCCGGTGAGTTCGACGTTGCGACGCTTTATTTCGCCGAGTTCAAGAGCGTCATCGCGCAGAAGCCGACCGCGCTTCAGCTCATCCCGGCCAAGCTGCCGGAGACGAGCGCCGCAGACGATGCCAAGGCGGGGGCTGGACAGTCGGTCGTCGACTACGAGCCCGACGAGGATGCGATCCTCGGCTACCTGCTCACGCGCAACATCGCCACGCAGATCTTCCGCGGTCTGCTCGAGAATGCCGCGTCCGAGCAGGGCGCACGCATGAGCGCCATGGACAACGCCACGCGCAACGCTGGCGAGATGATCAACAAGCTGACCGTGAAGTACAACCGTCAGCGTCAGGCGAACATCACCAAGGAACTCATCGAAATCATCTCGGGCGCGGAAGCGCTCTAGGGCAATCGTGTGCAGGTCCCGGCTGGTAGAGCGTCGAGGAGTTGACAATGGCATATAGAACGACAGCAACGACGAAGGGCGGCCGTGACGGCCGAGCGGTCCTCGCCGACGGCAAGCTCGCTCTCGCCATGTCGCTTCCCAAGGAGCTCGGCGGATCGGGCGAAGGCCACAATCCCGAGCAGCTCTTCGCGCTTGGGTATTCGGCCTGCTTCGGCCAGGCGATCCTCGTGCTTGCAAAGAAGCACGGGCTCGATGGCCAGGCGGCGCGCGTGACGGCCGATGTGACGCTCAACACCACGGACGGCTTCTCGCTCGCCGTCGATCTCAAGGTTTCGCTTCCCGGTGCCGATCCGGCCGCGCTGCAAGCGCTGGTCGAGGAGGCCCATCAGATTTGTCCCTATTCAAAGGCGACGCGCGGAAACATCCCCGTGACGCTGTCGATCGCATAGTGAGACCGATGAGTCACGCTTCGGACTAAAAGGGTCCGAAGCGATCATGGTCTGAGCATTTTGGCTGGAGAGGAAAATGGCAAGCAAGGTTGGTAAGGTTCGTCAGGTTATGGGCGCTGTCGTCGACGTGCAGTTCGACGGCCATCTGCCGGAAATTCTGAACGCCCTCGAAACCAAGAACCAGGGCAACCGCCTCGTTCTCGAGGTTGCGCAGCATCTCGGCGAGAATACCGTGCGCACCATCGCCATGGACTCGACCGAAGGTCTCGTGCGCGGCCAGAGCGTCGAGGACACCGGCGCGCCGATCTCGGTTCCGGTCGGCGAGGAGACCCTGGGCCGCATCATCAACGTCATCGGCGAGCCGGTGGACGAAGCAGGCCCGGTGAAGACCAACGCTACGCGCGCCATCCACCAGCCCGCTCCGCAGTTCGCCGATCAGGCGACGGAAGCGCAGATCCTCGTGACGGGCATCAAGGTCGTCGACCTGCTCGCTCCGTACGCCAAGGGCGGTAAGATCGGCCTGTTCGGCGGCGCCGGCGTGGGCAAGACCGTTCTCATCATGGAGCTCATCAACAACATCGCGAAGGCACACGGCGGCTACTCCGTGTTCGCGGGCGTCGGTGAGCGTACGCGTGAGGGCAACGACCTCTATCATGAGATGATCGAGTCGAAGGTCAACATCGACCCGAAGAAGAACAACGGCTCGACCAAGGGCTCCAAGTGCGCCCTCGTGTACGGCCAGATGAACGAGCCGCCGGGCGCTCGTATGCGCGTCGCTCTCTCGGGCCTCACGGTCGCCGAGGACTTCCGCGACAAGGGCCAGGACGTGCTGTTCTTCGTGGACAACATCTTCCGCTTCACGCAGGCCGGCTCGGAAGTGTCCGCTCTGCTCGGACGTATTCCTTCGGCGGTGGGCTATCAGCCGACGCTCGCCACCGACATGGGTGCTCTCCAGGAGCGCATCACCACCACGCAGAAGGGTTCGATCACCTCGGTGCAGGCCATTTACGTGCCCGCCGACGACTTGACCGATCCCGCGCCCGCCACCTCGTTTGCTCACTTGGACGCGACGACGGTGCTTTCGCGTACCATCGCAGAAAAGGGCATCTACCCGGCAGTCGACCCGCTCGACTCGACCTCGCGCATGCTCGATCCGCGCATCGTCGGCGAGGAGCACTACCAGGTTGCCCGTAAGGTGCAGTCGATCCTCCAGCGCTACAAGGCGCTGCAGGACATCATCGCCATTCTCGGCATGGACGAGCTCTCGGAAGAGGACAAGCTGGCCGTGGCCCGCGCCCGCAAGATCGAGCGCTTCATGTCCCAGCCGTTCACGGTCGCGGAAGTGTTCACGGGCTCGCCCGGCAAGCTCGTGTCGCTCGCCGACACCATCAAGGGCTTCAAGGGTCTCTGCGAGGGCGACTACGACCATCTGCCGGAGCCGGCGTTCTACATGGTGGGCTCGATCGACGAGGCCATCGCTAAGGCCGAGAAGCTGGCTGAGGCCGCCTGATAGAGTCCTAGAGTCGTCCGGCCGGCACCGGCCGGGCGATCTCGCGTTTGCGTCTGTCTAGAAGTGAAATCCGGTCGCAAGGCGACGGAGCGGGGGTTGAGATGGCAGGTGGAGACGCTCAGAGCTTTGGCTCTTGCTGCGAAGAACTGAAAGAGGCGATGAGCGGCGAGGAGTTCGAGCCGCTGATCACGGTCGGTGACGACGGCGTGCTCTACATGTCCGTCGGGCTCGTGGAGCTCGAGGACGAAGAGCCGGGCATGGTCGATCATCCGATTTTCTTCTGCCCGTTCTGTGGCAAGGGCGTGCAGACGCCTGACGAGGTCAGGGCGAAGGCGGGTGACGACGAGGACGACGACGCGTAAGCGCGCCGTCGCCTTCCGCGGCCTGCGGATCGCACGGGTGCGCGGGCCGGTTCAGAATTTGAGGAAGAGAAGCCAATGGCTCAGACGTTCACATTCGAGCTGGTCAGCCCCGAGAAGGTTCTTCTTTCGGGCGAGGCAGAGCAGGTTCAGCTCCCGGGCGCCGAGGGCGACATGACCATTCTCCCCGGCCATTCTCCGCTGATTTCCACGCTGCGGCCTGGTGTGATCGACGTGGTGCTCGCCGGCGGCAAGTCGCGGGTCTACGTGCGGCAGGCGTTCGCACAGGTGGAGCCCGATCGTCTGACGGTGCTCGCCGAGAAGGCTTACGACGTCGCGGAGCTGAACGCTTCGGCGATCTCGACGCAGCTTTCCGAGGCCGAGGCCGAGCTGGCTCAGGCCAAGACCGACGAGCAGCGTCTCGTTGCCAACCAGGCAATCGCTGCGCTCTCGGCGCTCAAGGCTTAAGCGCCTTTTCGGTTGTGAAATTGAAAAGCGCCCGGCGTTGTCCGGGCGCTTTTGCTTTGAAGCGCGCCTCGTGTCCGATCCTGGACTTGCATCGTGACGTGTCTGGGCCCCGACCGCCCATGCGGAGCATGGCTTCGCCATGACGTCGGGGTGACGAGACATTCGTGGCAGGCGTTTCCCACAACAGGGCCGTTATCCCGGCGCAGGCCGGGATCCAGATACGCACACGTTGAAAAAAGGGAACGGCTACTTCTGCTCCGCCAAGTCCAGCTTGCGGCCCATGCGGCGGAGGAGCTGACCGACGTTTGCGAGCAGGTTGTGCTCGATGGCGAAGTAGATGCGCTCGCCTTTGAACTTCTTTTTCTCCGCATCCCACGGGAAGAGCAGAACAACGTCGAACTCGATCGGCTGGCCGGTGGAAGGCAGGCCCATGAGATCGCCGTGGTGGACGCCGTTGAAGTGCGCTTCCTCGACCACGCCCTGGGGGCCGATGAAGACGTTGACCACGGAGAAGCAGTTCTCCGGAAACGCCTTTAGGAAGCCGTCGTAGAACTTGGCCGCGCCCTCGTGGCCGTTCCAGACCTTGCCGTTGTTCAGGATGGTGTAGACGCAGTCTTCGGTGAGGGTGGCGAGGAGGCCGGGGATGTCGCCGCGATGCTCGGCGGCGATGTGATCGAGCCAAAGCTCCTTGATGCGATCGTATTCGGCCTGATCGAATGGCTGGCCGGTCTGGTAGTTCGCGCCATCGTTGAAGGGGGGCAGCGTTCTCGTCAAGGTGCGTGTGGACATGTGCTGAACTCGGCGGGTCTGCGTTTAAAACGGCGGGCGGCGGATCTTGAGGGAACGTGGGAATACAACAATCGGTTCAGCTCCGCCGGGGCGAGAGCCGTTGGATTATCAAATTCGTATAGCCAGCAGGCTGGGTGACCAGATTGATCGGAATCAGATTTGATCCGTGTTCGATCGCTCTTTCATTTCAGCTTTGGGCGAGATAGGCAAATCTCTCTACGACGGTTTGGTAAACGGGCCGCTTGAACGAGACGATGAGGTCGGGAAGCTCCGACATCTCGCGCCAGCTCCATCGGTCGAACTCGGCTTTGCCATTGCGCGGGCGGATGTCGATCTCGCTGTCGTCGCCCCAGAACCGCATGGCGAACCAGCGTTGGCGCTGGCCGCGGTACTTGCCCTTGAGGGCAACGCCGACGAGCGGCTCGGGCAGGTCATAAGTCAGCCATTGGGGAATTTCGGCGATGACGTCGGCGCTGGTGATTCCCGTCTCCTCGCGCAACTCGCGATAGGCTGCCTCGATCGGTTCCTCACCCTTGTCGATACCGCCCTGCGGCATCTGCCAGATGTAGCCGGATTTGTCTCCGCTCCACTTCGGCAGGCGGCGGCCGGTCCAGACGCGGCCGGTCTTGTTTAGAAGCATGATGCCGACGCAAGGCCTGTAGGGAAGCTCGCGGGATTTGGAGATGTGGCTTAGCTCTGTGTGCTTCATGGGTGTGGGCGGACCGGCGTTCGCGTGCGGAACCGGCGCCTGAGCCGGGGTCACGATTGTCCCGCCTTCGATAGGGTTCGAACGGGAATCATGGTTCCGGGCCCGCGTGGCGCCGAACTATTCAAACGACATCATACCCGCGAAGTTAGCGAGTTTTTGTCAGCCCGTCTGTGCCGTGCGGAATATCGGTGGGTTAGCCGGCAGGCTTGCCGAGGAGGGGCTCGAAGATGCGGAGCACCTCCAGGTACACGTCCCGCTTGAAGGGGACGATGGCGGCCGGAAGCTCCTCGGCTGAGGCCCACCGCCATGTGACGAACTCGGCGTTCGGGGTGCCGGGGATGCCGAGATCGATCTCGGATTCTGCGCCGAGGAAGCGGGCGGCGAACCACTTCTGACGCTGGCCGCGGTAGCGGCCGCCCCAGGCGACGCCGATCAGATGAGGTGGCAGATCGTAGGTCAGCCAGCTCGGTGTTTCCGCAATAATCTCAACGGTTTTGATGGCGGTTTCCTCGCGCAGCTCGCGCAAGGCCGCTAGGCGCGGGTCTTCGTTCTCATCAATGCCGCCTTGGGGCATCTGCCACCAGGTTCCCTGTCCTTCGGCATCGCCCGGCATGTCGGCGCGCTGGCCCACCCAGATACGTCCCTCGCGGTTCAGCACCATGATGCCGACGCAGGGGCGATAGCTGAGGGTCGCGGGATCCGGCTTGGGCGTGCTCATGCGGAAGGCTCGTTCTGTTGGCGGGCTGTTTGGCGTGGAAACGGCGATGGGCGCCGATCAGCGCCCATCTCATGGTCTCATCCGGTCACTATGCCGCAGGGGCAATGCCGGTTCAGGTTTCCGCGCCGGAGCCGAAGCTCTCGGCGCGATCTCATGCGAGCAACCGGTGTCAGTTCGGAACCGTGCTCTTTTCGTTAGCGCCCGGGGTGGACGGCGGCTGGGCGGGCTTGGCAACCGTCTCACCGGTCGCGGTTCCGCGCAGGAAGCTCAGGGCGTACTGGAGCTGGGTGTCCTTCTCGGGCTCCTTCGGCACGTAAGCCGACGATCCCGATTCCTCCTTCGGCTCTTCCTTGGGTTCTTCCTTACCGGCCTCGGTCTTTTCCTTTTCGGCGTTCTTCTCAGCCTGCTCGGCCTTGAGCGCATCCTCGCCCTTGAGGTGTCCGCGCAAGCTCGCCTCGCCGCGGGGCTTCTCGGTGGTCTTGCCCTTCAGCTCCTCGGGAAGCTCCTGCTCGATGACGATATCCGGATCGATGCCCTTCGCCTGGATCGAGCGGTTCGACGGCGTGTAGTAGCGAGCCGTGGTGAGACGGATCGCGCCGTTGGCGCCGAGCGGGATGATGGTCTGCACCGAGCCCTTTCCGAACGAGCGCGTGCCGATGATGGTGGCGCGCTTGTGGTCCTTGAGGGCGCCGGCCACGATCTCCGACGCGGAGGCAGAGCCGCCGTTGATCAGCACGACGATGGGCTTGCCTTCGGCCGTGTCGCCGGGGCGAGCCTGGGCGCGCTGCGTCTCCTCGTTGTTGCGGCCCTTGGTCAGCACGATGGCGCCGCGCTCCAGGAAGTCGTCGGACACGGCGATGGCCTGATCGAGAAGGCCGCCGGGGTTGTTGCGCAGATCGATGACGAAGCCGCGCAGCTTGGGACCGATCTCCTTCTTGAGGGCGTCCATCGACTTCACGAGGTTGGCGTGCGTCTGCTCGTTGAAGGTGGTGACCTTGAGATAGGCGATGTCTCCCTCGGCGCGGGCCTTGACGGCGTTGATGCGGATGAAGTCGCGGACGATCTTCACGTCGAATGGCTCGTCCTTGCCTTTGCGCACGACGGTCAGCGTGATCGGCGTGTTGACCGGGCCGCGCATCTTCTCGACGGCCTGTTCGAGCGTGAGGCCCGAGATCTGCTCGCTGTCGAGATGGGTGATGAGGTCGTTGGCCTGGATGCCGGCCTTGGAGGCGGGTGTGTCGTCGATCGGCGAGACGACCTTGACGACGCCGTTCTCCATCGTGACCTCGATGCCGAGGCCGCCGAACTCGCCGCGCGTCTGCACCTGCATGTCGCGGTAGTTCTTCGGGCTCATGTAAGAGGAGTGCGGGTCGAGGGCGGCCAGCATGCCGTTGATCGCGCTCTCGATCAGCATGGTGTCGTCCGGCTTCTCGACGTAGTCGGAGCGGACGCGCTCGAACACGTCACCGAAGAGATCGAGCTGGCGATAGAGTTCCGAGTTCGGCGAATTGGCCGAGTACGTTTGCGAGACGTTCAGCACGGTGGTGGCGCCGGCGAGACCCGTCATCGTCAAAAACGTCCAGAACACCAGATCGGTCTTGCGCATTATTCCTGTACCTTCTGATCAGAGGCGGCCCACCATGGATCCGAATCTATGGGTTGCCCGTCCTTGCGAAACTCGATGTAGAGAACGGGCGCGCTGGCTTGCGGCGCCGCTTGGCCCATTCCCGTCTTTTCGGACGCCAATTGTGCTGTGCGAGGTGCGCTACTCATCGTCCCGATCGGCTCGGCGGCCAATACAAACTGTCCGGGGCCGACATCCATTTGTGACAATCCGGCCACCAGCACATGATACCCGCCGCCGGCGTTGATGATCAAGAGTTGCCCGTAGCTTCTAAATTCTCCGGCGTACACGATCCAGCCGTCGCAGGGTGAGGTCACCCTGGCGCCGAACCGGGTTTCCAGGACGAGACCCTTGGACGTTCCTCCATATTGGGTTTTGTCGCCAAAACCCAAGGCCCTGCGCCCGCGCGCGGGGAGAGGCAGCTTGCCTTTCGCGTGCTGGAACTGGATGGCGGGCGTGATCCGGTCCGGCTTTCCGGGCATCAAGGCGGTCGTGGACGGGGCCAGCTCGACGATCGAGGAGGGTTTCTCGCGCGCCGGCGGCGGGGTCATCATCGCCACTTCCTCGGCCCGCTGGGGGGGGGCCGGCGGGGCGCTGTCCACGGCGGTATCCGGCGCGATGGTGCGGGCGGCGGGGACGGCTTCGGAGCCCGCGGGCGCTTTCGGCGGAGTGGCAGGCGGCAGCATGGCGACAACCTGCTGGTCTTCCGGCTTCTCCGGGGGCGACAGCGTTGGGGTGGTGTTCACCTGCTGGCTCAGCCGGGCGATCAGCTCGCTCAAGTCGCTGACGTTTTTCGAGATCTCGGCGGTGGCCTCGCGCACCTGCTTCAGCTCGGCCTGACGGTCGGCCAGCGATTGCTTCTTGGTTTCGAGCAAGCTCGCAAGGCGTGTCTGAGTGGCGTTCAGCCGGTCGCGTTCGGCGCGCAGGTTGTCGCCTTCGCGGCGGATGTTGTTCATGATGCCCACCAGCTCGTTGAGCTTGGTGGTGAGCACGCGGGCTTCCTCGCGCAGCCCCGGGAAGGCAATGCCGAGCAGCATGGCGCTTCGCACCATCTCGAGCGCATCCTCGCGCTGGGTGATGATCACCGGCGGCGGGTTGCGCCCCATGCGCTGGAGGGCTGCGAGGATTCCCGAGATCTTGCTGTGCTCCTTGGCAAGGGAGGCGCGGACGGCCTGCTCCTGCTTCTCGAAGCCGGCGAGGCGGTTCTCGATCGCCGTCATCTGCTCTTCGCTCTTCTGGACGAGCGCGGCGGTCTCGACCAGGCGCGCGTTGATCTCGCGCCGCTCGTCGGCAATGCTGACCAGATCCTTCTGAAGCTCGCGATCACGGGCTTCCTTTGCGGCAAGCTCGCTTTTCTGGTTCTCGAGCTTCCTTGTCGCGTCGTCCGTCGATTGGGGTGTTTGGGCTGGCGCGGCGGACATCACAGCGCCGGAAGCGGCCATCGCAAGCGTCAGCGCCGCCGCGATGCGGCGGGCGCGTTGCTTTTCGCTGGAGGTCGCAATCCTGGTTCGGCTCACACCCTAGCCCATCTGGCCCGACTGAGATGACCCGTGCCGTACGCCGCACCACCGACCCTGGTCTTCATGGTCTCATAAATCTGACATTCGGCGGGATGCCGGCTCGGCGCCCCGCGATCGATCAACTTTCGTGTCCGCGTTCCGGCGCACCGGCCGGACGCGCGCTTTGCGTTCGATTTCCCCAGCGAGCGGCCCCTCGGCATCCCCACGCCGCGGCCTCATCCCAAGGGCGCTGTTTAACCTACGATCGCGCCGGAACAAACACTCCGGAGCAACCCTTGCCACGCGTCCCTTCCCGAGGGGGCGCAGCCGAACCTACAACGCCCGGATAAGTGGTTAGAATTAGGGCACGGGAGCGCAAACAAAGTTTGAACAACGTACGGGGGCGAGCGGCGCCGGATTGCGCCGAGAGGGCCGCATGGTATTTGAAGCGAGCTAACCTTACGTTAGGATACCGACGTCCCGAAAATCGAGGCTTTTTCGTATGCAATCCGCAATGTACTACCTGTCGACAGGCGCGGTGTTCGCGGTCCTGATCGTGCTTCTGATGGGACTGTGGGTCATGACCCGGGGGCGTAGCCCCAACCTCAGCCAAAAGCTGATGCGCTGGCGTGTCGGCCTGCAGTTCGCCGCCATCGTGATGATCGTCGCGTACGTCTACGTCAAACAGCACATGTGACGGGTCTCAATGGCTCTTTTTCGCGTCGGAAAGCGGTTCCCACTTTGACGCAAGCAATCTAGTGTGAGCGCCGATTGGGGGATTTGCTTCACGATGGTCAAACTCAACAAGATCTACACGAAGACGGGCGATGCCGGCACCACGGGCCTCGGCACAGGGGAACGCGTGCGCAAGGATGCGCTGCGGATCGCGGCCTACGGCACGGTGGACGAAACCAACGCCACGCTCGGCATGGTGCGCATCCATCTCGCGGGGCATCCGGGCCTCGATGCCAAGCTCGGCCGGGTGCAGAACGACCTGTTCGATCTCGGTGCGGATCTCTGCGTGCCGGACCGGGGGAAGGCGCTGGGGTTCGAGGCGCTGCGCGTCTCGGACGATCAGGTCACGCGCCTCGAAGCCGAGATCGACGAGATGAACTCAGAGCTTAAACCACTGAAATCCTTTGTTCTTCCTGGCGGATCTCCGGCATCGGCGGCCCTGCATGTGGCGCGGACGGTGTGCCGGCGCGCGGAGCGTGAGATGGTGGCGCTGGCGGCCCAGGAGGACGAGCCTGTGAGCGCCGCGGCCCTCAAGTATATCAATCGTCTTTCCGATTTCCTTTTCGTGGCGGGGCGCTACGTGAACGACCGGGGCCGCAGCGACGTGCTGTGGGTGCCAGGGCAAAACCGCTAAAAGCTGCTTGTGGATCGAGCCGAGGGGGACCGAGCCATGTTTGTTCCGCTACACGACGAGAACTCCCTGAAATCGATCCGCTTTCAGTATGTGACGATCATGCTGATCGCGATCAACGTGATCGTGTACCTGTTCGAGGTGACGCGGCTCGAGGAGGTGGCGATCGCCAGTTTCGCCATTGTTCCCAGGGAGTTGTTCGATACCAGCCTGCTGCCGATCCCGACCGAGTCCATGGGGCCGGCGGTGCCCGAGCGGCTGACGCTGCTGACCTACATGTTCTTCCACGGCGATGTGCTTCATCTTGCCGGTAACATGCTTTTTCTTTGGGTCTTCGGCGACAACGTCGAAGATGCCATGGGGCATCTCAAGTTTCTCTTCTTCTACTTGGCATGTGGCGTGGCGGGCGGCTTGCTGCACGCCTGGGTCGAGCCCGGCTCGGAAAGCCCCTTGATAGGGGCCAGCGGGGCGGTGGCGGGCGTGATCGCCGCCTATCTCGTTCTGCATCCCCGGGTCCGGGTGTGGGTGCTGGCCCTCAAGGCCATTCCGCTCCGGATCTCGGCTGCTTTCGCGCTGGGGCTGTGGATCCTCATCCAGGTCGTCATGGTGCTGCTGCCGCAGGTGGGACCGGTGGCCTGGTGGGCGCATATCGGCGGGCTGATTGCGGGTGCGGTGCTGGTGGTTTTTCTGCGCCGTCCGGGTGTGCCGCTGTTCGACAGGGGGTATGGTTACGGAAGCTGATCCGTGTCCTGCCAATTCGGGCGGCAGAAGTCCTTCTGCTGGCCGCATTGACTTGAACCCTGGCGGCTCGTAGTTTCCTCTCTCGCACTTGCGAAGGGCTTGTAAAGTCAGAGGTCACTCGAGTTTATGCCATGGGGCTGGCGCCGGTGACATCGAAGGGAGACGGGCAGCGCAGGTGGGCCGCGAGTTCGTTCTCCCGCGGGCAAATTTCGGAACGTAAAAAACCAGGAAAGCAATGACCAGAACAAGGCAGTGCGCCGGGGAGCGCCGCGCATCATGAAGATCCTCGTCGCGGTGAAACGAGTTGTCGATTACGCGGTCAAGATCCGCGTCAAGGCGGATGGATCAGGGATCGAGCTGGCCAACGTCAAAATGTCCATGAACCCCTTCGACGAGATCGCCGTCGAGGAGGCTGTCCGGATCAAGGAAAAAGATCCTGCGACTGAAGTCGTCGCGGTGTCGATCGGAACCACGAAATCACAGGAGACGCTGCGGACCGCGCTCGCCATCGGCGCCGATCGCGCGATCCTCGTCGAGACGGCTGACGATACGCCGGTCGAGCCGCTCGCGGTCGCCAAGCTTCTGCGGGCTGTCGTCGAGCAGGAGAAGCCCGACCTCGTCGTTCTCGGCAAGCAGGCCATTGACGACGACAGCAATCAGACGGGCCAGATGCTCGCTGCGCTGCTCGGCTGGGCTCAGGGTACGTTCGCATCCAAGGTCGTTCCCGAAGGCGGCGCCGTGAACGTGACGCGAGAGGTGGACGGCGGTCTTGAAACGGTGAAGCTCACGCTTCCCGCGATCGTCACCACGGACCTGCGCTTGAACGAGCCGCGCTATCCTTCGCTTCCCAACATCATGAAGGCGAAGAAGAAGCCGCTCGATGTGAAGAAGCCCGCCGATTACGGCGTCGATGTCGCCCAGCGTCTCAAAGTGCTCAAGACCACGGAGCCGCCGGTGCGTAAGGCCGGCGTGAAGGTGGCGGATGTGGCTGAGCTGGTGCGCCGTCTCAAGACCGAGGCGGGGGTGATCTAATGGCTATTCTTCTTGTTGCGGATCATTCCAACTCGGCGCTCGGCGCCAGCACCGGGAAGGCGCTGACGGCCGCCAAGGCCATCGGCGGCGACGTGCACGTGCTGATCGCTGGCCACGCCGCGCAGGCGGCTGCGGAAGCTGCTTCCAAGCTCGACGGCGTTGCCAAGGTGCTGGTGGCGGACGCCCCGCATCTCGCCAACGGTCTCGCCGAGGAAATCGCGGCGACCGTAGTCTCGCTCGCGGGCAACTACGACACGATCATCGCGCCGGCCACGGCCTCGGGCAAGAACGTGCTGCCGCGCGTGGCTGCTCTGCTCGACGTGATGCAGATCTCCGACATCATCAAGGTGGTTTCGCCGGATACGTTCGAGCGGCCCATCTATGCCGGCAACGCCATCCAGACGGTGCAGTCGACGGAAGCCAAGAAGGTGATCACGGTGCGGACGGCTGCGTTCGCGGCGGCATCCGAAGGCGGCTCGGCTCCCATCGAGAGCGTTTCGGCTGCACCCGCCGTCGGCATTTCCTCTTTCGTCGGCGCGGAGCTCACGAAGTCGGACCGGCCCGAACTCACTGCCGCCAAGATCGTCATCTCCGGCGGCCGCGGCATGGGCAACGGTGAGAATTTCAAGACCTACATCGAGCCGATCGCGACGCGTCTCGGCGCGGCGATGGGTGCCTCGCGCGCAGCGGTCGATGCGGGCTTCGTGCCGAACGATCTGCAGGTCGGCCAGACCGGCAAGGTGGTCGCTCCCGAGCTCTATGTGGCCGTCGGCATCTCGGGCGCGATCCAGCATCTCGCCGGCATGAAAGACTCGAAGGTCATCGTCGCGATCAACAAAGACGCCGAAGCCCCGATCTTCCAGGTCGCCGACTACGGTCTCGTTGCGGATCTCTTTCAAGCCCTGCCGGAACTCGACGCGGAACTCGGCAAGGCCGGACTTTAAGATCAGGGGGCGTTTGATCGAAAGATCGGGCGCCCTACAGTTTTGGCGTCGCGTTTTCTACGACGAACCGGTGCGTATGCCGGATTTTCATGCGCAGCGTGGCCCCGACATGATGCCGGGACAGGCTCCGCAGGATGTGCTCCGGCGGGCCCGGGACAAGAAGGACATTCACCATGGATGTTGCAGTCAAAGCCAAGCCGGCCGTTAGACCGGTCCCGGTCATCAAGCAGGTCGGTGTGATCGGCGCGGGCCAGATGGGCAGCGGCATCACGCACGTCATCGCGCTCGGAAAGTACGATGTGCTGCTGACCGATGTCCGCAAGGAAGCGGTCGACAAGGCGATCTCGACGATCGAGAAGAATCTTGGCCGTCAGGTGGCCAAGGGCGTCGTCAACGAAGCCGACATGAAGGCGGCGCTCGGTCGTATCCAGTTCGCGCCGAACCTCGACGCGCTCGGCGACTGCGATCTCGTGATCGAGGCGGCCACGGAGGATGAGTCGGTCAAGCGGCGCATCTTCCAGGAGTTGTGCCCGAAGCTGAAGCCGTCCGCGCTGCTTGCGACCAACACGTCGTCGCTTTCGATCACGCGGCTCGCCTCCACCACGGACCGGCCCGAGCACTTTATCGGCATGCATTTCATGAATCCGGTGCCGCTGATGGAGCTTGTGGAGCTGATCCGCGGCATTGCCACCGAGGACGACGTGTTCGGCGTGGCGCGCACGTTCGTGGAGAGCCTGGGCAAGACCACGGCCGTCTCCGAAGATTTCCCGGCGTTCATCGTCAATCGCATTCTGCTGCCGATGATCAACGAGGCCGTCTACACGCTGTATGAAGGCGTCGGCACGGTCGAGGGGATCGACAAGGCGATGCGGCTTGGCGCGCACCATCCCATGGGGCCGCTCGAGCTGGCCGACTTCATCGGCCTCGACACGTGCCTCGCGGTGATGCAGGTGCTGTACGAAGGGCTGTCGGACTCCAAGTATCGTCCCTGTCCGCTGCTCGTGAAGTATGTCGAGGCAGGCTGGCTCGGCCGCAAGACGAACCGCGGGTTCTACGACTATCGCGGCGAGAAGCCGGTTCCGACGCGCTGATCCGCGCGGGCATTCGCCATGACACAGGCGGGGAAAGTGGCGGTGGTGACCGGCGCCGGAAGCGGCATCGGCCGTGCGGTTGCCGTCGCGCTGTTCAACGCGGGCTTCGACGTGGTGCTCGCCGGGCGCCGTCAAGCCGCGCTCGACGAGACGCTCGATGCGTGCACCGCCCGCCCGGGACGCAAGCTCGCGGTCGCCACGGACGTCGCCGATGAAGCGGCCGTCCTGCGCCTCTTCCAAAAAACCGAAGAGGCCTTCGGGCGGGTCGATGTGCTGTTCAACAATGCCGGCATCTCGGCGCCGGCCGTTACCATCGACGAGCTTCCTTTTGAGAGATGGAAAGCGGTTGTCGGCGTCAATCTGACCGGGGCCTTCCTCTGCGCGCAAGCGGCGTTTCGAATGATGCGGCGGCAGATGCCGCGGGGCGGGCGCATCATCAACAACGGCTCGATCTCGGCGGTGACGCCACGCCCCTTCTCCGCGCCCTATACCTCGACCAAGCACGCGATCACGGGGCTCACCAAGTCTCTCTCGCTCGACGGGCGCGCTTTCGATATCGCCTGCTCGCAGATCGATATCGGGAATGCGGAAACCGAGATGACGGAGCCGATGGCGCGCGGTGTGTTTCAGGCCGACGGCAGCGTGAAGCCAGAGCCGCGGTTCGATCTCGCCCATGTGGCCGATGCGGTCGTCTACATGGCCAGCCTTCCGCTCGATGCCAACGTTCAATTCATGACGCTGATGGCCACAAAGATGCCCTTTGTCGGGAGAGGATGAGGTTTCAGGGGGCGATTGGGCACCTACGGTTGCGCGCATTCCGCGGTTCAAATAGATCTTGCTGGGTCTCTTTGAAGGGTCGCGCAGCCGTTGATCGTCGCGCCAACAGGGGGAAACGGGCGGGATGCTCTCAAACATCGGCAGGATATGCTTTCGGCTGCTGGCCCCGTGCGCGTTGGTCGCGCTCGGCGGTTGCGCATCGATGCAGGATCTCGCCGGTATTCCCCGCGCCGGGTATCAACCCGACGGAACCTATCTGGTGAGCGAGGACGAAGAGAAGCTGGCGTGCCGGCAGATCAAGGATCGCCTCGACATCCTGAGCCTTCAGATCAAGAGCTTACCCGCCAGGGCGGCGGTGGAAGAACGGAGCCGGCCGACGACGGTGGGCGCCGCGCTTGGCCGCATGTTCGGCGGGCCGGGTGACGGGCTCAAGGCGACGAGTGATTTCCAGCGCGCCACCGCCGAGAGCGACGCGCTTCATGCTCTCGCCGCGAAGAAGCAGTGCGTTTGAGGCCTCTGCTTTTCTTGCGTTCGCGGCGGGTGAAACAAAAAGGGCGGGCGTCCTTGTGAGACGGCCCGCCAGAGTCTGAAATCGGCTCCATGAATTTCCGGCTTTTGCCAGGGGCGCGGAGAGGCCTTCAGGAGCGTCCGAGGCTTAGTCCTCGAGCTCGCGCTTCACGATGTGGCCGCCGCGGATATCGACGTCATAGACGCGGCCGTTGGCATGGCGGGCATCGTCGACCTCCCACTTTCCGTCATCGCGCTCGATCTTGCGCCAGGAGACGAAGCCGTTGGCGCTGAGGACGGCCTCGACGCGGGCGCGCTCGGCAGGGTTCGGCGGGCGGTCGCCGGCGGAAGCGGAAGAGGCAAGCGCTGCCGTGGCGAGGGCGGGCACTGCGAGGGCCAGCATCAATTTCTGCATATTCAATCTCTTTCTCTTCAAACGTTGGCGTTTGGCCGCGTGCGGTTGGGAAGCCTCAGAAACCGCGCACGACGTTTTCGACAGACACAAACTAGGAGATCGCCCCTGACGGCCCCCTGATGGGCTCTGTCAGCGAATTGTCAGGCGGATGTCGATGGACTTGCCGAGGCCGGTGCGGAGGTCAGGATCTGCGCGGGGCGGTTTCGAAGCTCAGGGTCGCCGTGAGGCCCGGATTTGCGTTTTTCAGGGTCAGCGTGCCGCCCCAGGAGTCGACGATGTCCGTCACGATGGCGAGGCCGAGGCCCGCGCCCGATCCGCGCTCGTCGAGGCGTCCACCGCGGCGGAGCGCTTCGGCCAAGTGCCCCTCGGGGATGCCTTGCCCGTCGTCGGTGACCGAAAGGGTAATGCAGGTGCCGTCGCGGCGGGCGGTTATGGTGACGGCGTGGCGTGCGTGGCGCGCGGCATTCTCGATCAGGTTGCCCATGGCTTCCGACAGGTCGTCGCGATCGATGGGCGCGTTGAGGCCGGCAGGGACGTCCACGATCCAGTCGAGGCGCTCGCCGTCGGGGGTGCGCTGGACGACGCGGATCACCTGCTCGATGGCTGTCGCGACGCTGGTCTCCGCGCTCCGGTTGGGGGCAGCGAGGCGCGCGCGCGCCAATTCACGCTCGACGGTTCTCTGCATGGTGCGGGTGACCGTCGAGAGATTGAGAGCGACGTCCGTCTGTCCGCCTTTGGCCAAGCGCTCGATTTCAGTCTGCAGAACCTGCAGCGGCGTTCTGAGGCCGTGGGCCAAGTCTCCGGCTCGGCTCTTGGCGCGGGCGAGCTCGGCGTCGCGCGCGTCGATCAGATCGTCGATCTCGTGGGCGAGCGGGCGAACCTCGTCGGGAAAGCTCGATCCGAGGCGCTTGCTCTTACCGGAGCGGATGGCGGCAAGTTGCGTGCGGACTGCGGCTAGGGGCTTCAATCCGATGGTCACCCAGATCCAGGTCGCGGCGAGGAGAAGCGCGCCGATGATAGCCAGGAGGGGCGTGAGATCGACGGCAAACTCGCGGACGGCGTTGGAGATCTCCGCCGCGTCCCAGGCCACCGCGATGCGTGCCGTGCCGCCGCCCATGCGCGGAGGAAGCTCGATACGGCGTTGCAGGAGGTAGAGCTGGGCTTTCGCGGGGCCGACGATGTGGTGATGGTGGATCTGGTCGTCGACGTTCGGCTCCGCGGGAAGCGCCAGCTCCGAATCCCACAGCGAGCGTGAGCGGAGCACTGTTCCGCTCTCTTCGTGCACGATCTGCCAATAGAGGCCGGAGAGGGGGACGTCGAAGCGAGGATCGGCGGGAGACGTCTGAAGCCGGATGCCGCCTTCGGGCGCGGGCTCGAGATGCGCGGTGAGCTGGTTGAGGTAGACGGTCAGCTCGGCGTCGATGCGCCGCTCGACGTGCCGTTCGAAGAGAACGGTCAGGCCGTAGGCAGCGAGCGCGAGCGCGATAGCGGTCGAGACGGCGCCCGCCAGCAGAAGCCTGAGGCGCAGCGAGCCGAGTCTCATTCGGGGGCGCCTGCAACCATGTAGCCGAACCCGCGCCGTGTCTGGATGACGTCTGCGCCGAGCTTCTTGCGCAGGCGCGTGACGACGGCTTCGAGCGCGTTGGCGTCTCGTGCGTCGTCGTCGCCGTAGAGGTGCTCGATCAGCTCACCGGGGGAGACGACGCGTCCCTTGTGATGCAGCAGGTAAGCGACGAGGCGATATTCGAGCGGAGAGATCGCGACGTTCGTGCCGTTCACGAGGACGCGCATCTGGCGCGTGTCGATGGAGATCGGACCCGACTCGATGACCGGCGACGCGTGGCCGGCCGCGCGGCGGATGAGGGCACGCACGCGCGCCATCAGCTCCTCGATCTGAAACGGCTTTGCGAGGTAATCGTCGGCGCCGGCGTCGATGCCCTCCACGCGCTCCGGCCAAGCGCCCCGCGCGGTGAGGATCAGCACCGGCATCTGCCGCCCGGCGGTGCGCCAGCGCTTGAGGACCGCGAGGCCGTCCATCTTGGGGAGGCCGAGGTCGAGCACCACGAGATCAAAGTCCTCGGTGTCGCCCAGAAACCAGGCTTCCTCTCCGTCGGCCGCGATGCGTGGCTGATAGCCGGAAGCCGCGAGCGCGGCGGAAATGCCGGATGCGATCTGCGGCTCGTCCTCGACCACGAGAATACGCATCAGTCGTCGTCCTCGATGCTCAGGATCTCGCCGGTCGCTGCATCGACGTCGACTTCCTTCAGCCGTCCGGCGGAATCGATGACGTCGAATTCATAGACGAAGCGGCCGCCCTTCTCGACGTCCAGCTCGACGCCCAGGATCTTGCCCGGCAGCTTCGGTTTCACCTGCTCCGTTATGTCGGACAGGGATTTGATACGGCCTTCGAGCAGAGCCTTGCGGGCCAGGGCCTGATCGCGCGCGTCGTTGTCGGCGTGGGCCGCTGGGGCCGCTACGACGAGGGACAGCGCCAAAAATAGCGCGTGAGAGGGTGTGGTTCGAGACAGTCTCATAGGGGCGATTTATGCACGTTTTCTGCTGACAAACCGCTGACAGCGGCCATCAGCGAGGGATCAGCGGGGTTGAGCGAGGATGCGTCGACCGGACGACATCTGCGTCCGGTCGCATACAACATAAACGGAGATGATCCTATGAAGAAGCTGTTGGCCGTGTCGGCCCTGTCTCTCGCTCTCGCCGCACCCGCGTTCGCCGGCGACGACTACACCGGGCCGCTGAATGTGCCGCGTGATCAGTGGCTTTCGATCTCGGACGTGATCAAGAAGATCGAGGGGCAGGGCTACAAGGTGCACGAGATCGAGGCGGACGACGGCGCCTACGAGTTCGAAGGCACCAACGCAGACGGCGTTCGGGTGGAAGCGCACGTTCATCCGGCGACCGGCGAGATCCTGAAGGGCTATCGCGACTGAAGTCCGCGGATATGGTTTGCTCCGGCGGCATCGGACCGCCGGAGCCCGGTCTCAGAAGATCTCTTTCATCCGCGGCGCTTGCGCGTTGCCGCGGCCTTACGGGCAGAGGCCGATCTTGCGGCTGCCGGGCGCGCGGCTGATGCTTTGCCGCCGAGCTTTCCGCCCTTGTGGGCCGCGGGATTTCCGGTCGATCGGCCGCGGCCCGAGCCGCCGGGTTTCTTGTCGCCGCCGTCGTCCTTGTTGACGGTTGCCCACGCGCGGCGCTCGGCTTCCTTCTTCTTCACGCCCCGCTTCTCGTATCCCTTGGCGATGTGGTCAGCCTTGCGCTCCTGCTTGACGGTATACTTGCTCTTGTCTCCTTGCGGCATGATGTCCTCCATGGCCACAGACGCTCATCAAGAACATCGGCTTTGCGGTTCGGTTCCGCCTGAGCTTGCGCCTGCTCTTCCGAGGCGACTCGCTGCTTTGGTCTAGGGTGCCGGTTTTGATGTTGCTCTCCGCTCCGTAGACCGCCAAACGTAGCGGCGTGACGCCATCGTCAGATGGCCGCTCGATTCACATCTTGGATACGAGGCCGGAACGAATGACAGAGACCTTTCGTGTGCTCATCGCGGATCCGATTCACGAGGACGGGCGCAAGCTGCTCGAGTCGAGCGACAAGCTTTCCGTCAATGTCGCAACCGGGCTCGACGAGGCCGGGCTCATCGCCTGCATCGGGCGTTACGATGCGCTTATCGTACGCTCAAAAACGCGCGTCACAGCGCCGGTCATTGCGGCTGGAACTTCGCTCAAGGTGATCGGGCGAGCTGGTATCGGCGTCGACAACATCGATGTGCCTGCCGCGACGGAACGCGGCATCGTTGTATTCAACACACCCGACGCCAACGCGACGACGACCGCAGAGCTGACCATCGCTCATCTTCTTTCGCTCAGCCGTCATTTGCCGCAAGCCGATCGCTCCGTGCGGCGCGGTGAGTGGCAGCCCACGCGCTATGTCGGCGCGGAGCTTGCAGGCAAGACTATCGGCGTCATCGGTTTTGGCACCATCGGGCGGCTGGTTGCGGCGCGATGCTCGGGCCTCAAGATGCAGGTGTGGGCCTACGACCCGTTCGTTTCTCCGGAAATCCTGGCGCAGTCGGGTGCGGAGCCGCGGGAGCTCGACGCCTTGCTCTCGGGCGCGGACTACGTGACACTGCATTGTCCGTTGATCGATAAGACGCGCAATCTCATCGATCAGAGCCGCATCGCGAAGATGAAGCACGGCGCACGCCTTATCAATTGCGCACGGGGCGGGCTGGTCGACGAGACGGCGCTGTTCGAAGCCTTGCAGAGCGGGCATCTGGCAGGCGCGGCGCTCGACGTGTTCGTGAAGGAGCCGCCGAAGGATTCGCCGTTGCTCAGCCTCGACAGCGTGGTCGTTACGCCGCATCTCGGCGCGTCGACCGAGGAGGCGCAACAGGCCGTGAGCGTCAAGATCGCGGAGGACATCGCCCGCTTCCTGACGAGCGGGGCCGCCGAGACGGCCGTCAACCTGCCGCGCATCTCGAGCGAGCAGTTCAACCGCACGCGGCCCTATCAGGAGTTGGCGCATGCGCTAGGCCGGCTCGTGGGCTCGCTCAGCCACGGACCCATCAGTGAGCTGGTGGTGCGGCTCTATGGTAGTGTGGCGGAGCTCGATGCGCGCCCCATTACGGCGGAAGCGCTCGTCGGACTGCTCGACAAGCGCCTCGCGGGGCCAGTCAATCGGGTGAATGCCACGCATCTTGCCCGCGCGCAGGGCATCGAGGTGCGGGAGTCGCGCTCGGAGCTTGCCCGGGATTACGTGTCGCTCGTGGAAATCAGCGCCGTGACCAAGACGGCGACGACGACGGTTGCGGGCACGCTACTCGGCGGGCGGCTGCCGCGCCTCGTGCGGATCGATGCCTACGATGTCGAGGCCGTGCCAAAGGGACATTTCATCTTCACACGTCACCTGGACCGGCCGGGTGTGGTGGGCGCGCTCGGCGGCATTCTGGCGCGTGAGGCGATCAATATCTCGCGTATGCATGTGGGTATCGACGGGGCCGGCGCCGGAGGGCAGGACCACGCCATCGCGCTCATCAGCATCTCGGCGCCGCTTGCGGACGCAGCGCTTGCCGAGATTCAGGCATTGCCAGCGGTGGCGCAGGTCGTAACCTTCGAGCTTTGATCGTTCGCTGCCTCCAGATTTTCATCGAAACCGGATCGCTTGCCTCATGACGCTTTCGAAGCCTTCTCAGCGCCCCTCGAACCCGCGTTTCTCCTCAGGGCCTTGTGCCAAGCGTCCCGGGTGGAATCCGGACGCGATCGGGGATGCGTTTCTGGGCCGATCTCATCGCTCGAAGGAGGGCAAGGCGCGCCTCAAGCTCGCGATCAGCAAAACGCGCGAGCTGCTGGGCCTGCCGGCCGACTATCACATCGGCATCATGCCGGGCTCCGATACGGGTGCGTTCGAAGCGGCGCTGTGGTCGCTCTTGGGCGCGCGGGGCGTGGATGTGCTGGCATGGGAGAGCTTCGGCAAAGGTTGGGTCACCGACATCGTCAAGCATCTTCGCGTCGAGGACGTGCGCGTGATCGAGGCGGACTATGGCGCGCTTCCCGATCTCGGCGCGGTCGATTTTTCGCGCGATGTCGTGTTCACCTGGAACGGGACGACGTCCGGCGTGCGCGTTCCCGATGGCCGCTGGATTGCGGATAATCGCGAAGGGTTGACGCTGATCGACGCGACGAGCGCGATCTTCGCGCAGCCGATCGATTGGGCGAAGGCGGACGTGGTCACCTATTCCTGGCAGAAGGTGCTGGGCGGGGAAGGTGCGCACGGCATGCTGATCCTGAGCCCGCGCGCCGTTGCGCGGCTTGAGAGCCATACGCCAGCCTGGCCGCTGCCGAAGCTGTTCCGCCTCGTGAAGAAGGGTAAGGTCGATGCGGCGATCTTCGAGGGCGAGACGATCAACACGCCATCGATGCTATGCGTCGAGGATTATCTGGATGCGCTGGCCTGGGCCGAAACCGTTGGCGGCCTGCAGGGCTTGATGGCGCGGGCAAACGCCAATGCAGGTGTGCTGTTCGACTGGATCGCGCGGACGCCGTGGGTCGCCAATCTGGCGATCGATCCGGCAACGCGGTCCAACACGTCAGTCTGCCTCAAGATCGTCGATCCCGAGGTCCTGGCGCTTCCCGCTGCCGAGCAGGCGGCCTTCGTGAAGGCGCTGGCACTGCGGCTCGAGGCGGAAGGCGTGGCCTTCGACATCGGCTCCTATCGCGATGCGCCGCCGGGTCTCAGGATCTGGACGGGTGCCACGGTGGAGACGGGTGATCTCGTAGCGCTCACGCCCTGGCTCGACTGGGCCTTCTCGGCAGGCAAGGAAAAGCTCAGGTAGGACGTTACGCGATCTCAGAAGGTCGCTTCCAAGCTGACTTTCAGCGTGGTGTCCGGCGTCGTGCTGTTGAGGCCGAACAAGGCGCCGATGCCGAGCACGACCTCGGAGCCTTCGTCGTCGTCCCTCTTCTCCGTGGTGTCTCGCGTGGCGCAGAAGTCGGGGCCCAAAGACCAGTAGACGACCGGTCCGATGCGATGCTGGTCGAAGTCGCCGAACGAGGCCGCTTCCTCACTGGGCCCGCCGCTTCCGCCGATGCGATCCACGGTGCCATAGGCTTCCAGTGCAAGCTCGACGCTGTCGGACCAGTGGTATTTGAGCTGTGTGGCGTATCCGAAGTCGATCTTCTCGTCCTTCTCGCCGGCGTCGTTACGCTCGCCGCCGAGGAACTTGATGAGCGTGGGGTTCAGGCTCAGGTGCCACGGGCCGCTCGCATATTCGAGGATCGGACCGGCATTGATCGTGCGCGAGCTGCCGCTTTCAGCGGATTGCTCGTACTCGACGACGACGCCGAGACTGAAGCCGTCGCCGCGGCGCGGGATCATGATCCAGATGACCTCGGCGGCGTATTCGTCGAGCTTGAGGTTCTCGTAGCCTTCCGCGTGGCGAAGCGTCTCGGGGTCTTCGCGCCGCTCCTTCTCGTACTCGACGCCTATACGCGTTTTCAGGAACGGAGTAAGGCCGAATTCGAGCTCGAGTGCGTTGCGCTGGCGGGAGAGGGAGTTGTGGTCGGCTTCGAGCTCGCCGCTGGCGTCGCGTACCACCTTGCGCCGGGGGTTGCCGAAAGCGTACGCATTCTGGCTCTGAAACTCGATCTCGCCGGGCTCGGAGTTCAAGGTCTTGACCTCGAACTGCCCGACCGCAGGACCGGCGAAACTGGGCCAGCTCGCGAGCGACATGCCGCTCGCAATGAGGGCACACGTGGCTAATCTCTCTGGTCGCATCGCTCCCCTACGCATCCCTTAATGGGGAAATTGTCCCGAGTTATTCGGGATTATCAGGCAATAACAAGGGAATTCTGACAGCTCGCTGACACCTGTGCGTTGTGCGACGCGAAAGCTGAGCGCGCGGTATGGCTTGGACTGTCAGGCGAAGCGGGCGAACCGTTTATTTGAGCGCCTGAACGAAGGCTGCTGTCGCGGCGAGGGAGGCAGCGGCGCGCACGTGGTTCCACCACGTCCACTCTTTGAGATAGCGGGACCAGAGGTCCACCGCCTTGGCGGATGGAGGATCACAGCGGGCGAGGGCGTCGTTGAGCGGAACGTTGCGCGCGATTGTGAGGACGAAGGTTCCGGCCACGTAGAGAAGTCCGCCTGCGAGCCACCAGGGCGCGCGCGAGTCGCCGCTCTTCAGCACCGCCATAAGCACCAGAAATGCCGATGTCGCGGTTGTGCCGACGAACACGGCGATGAAGGCCGACTGCACGACGACGACGTTGATGGCCTGCATGGTTGCGATCGCTTCTGGCGCAGGCCGTTGCGCGAGCGCCCTCATCACGAAAGCGGAGAACGCGAAGAACACGCCCGCCACCAGCGCGCAGCCCAGGGCCGATAGCCACGTCAGGACAACGAGCAGGCTTTCCATGGGCGGCCTCCATCTCGCGCCGGTCTTTTCTGCCGGCTTCGATGCGATGATCCTACCCTATTTCGTTTTCTGCTTCGCCTCCCGCGCAATGAGCTTCCGCTTGCGCTCGACGCCCCAGCGGTAGCCGGAGAGGCTGCCGCCGGTGCGCACCACGCGATGGCAGGGAATGGCGACGGCGATGGTGTTGGCCGCACAGGCAGACGCGACGGCCCGGACGGCTTTCGGTTTGCCGATGCGCTGGGCGAGTTCGGCGTAGCTCACGGTCTCGCCTGAAGGGATCTGGCGAAGGGCTTGCCACACGCGATGCTGGAACGCGGTGCCGCGCACGTCGAGAGGCAGGTCGAGCCTCGAGCCGGGTTTCTCCACGAACCCCACCACCTTGGCGACGACGTCTTCGAAAGCCTTATCTGCGCCGACCAAGGTGGCGTTCGGAAACATGTCCTCCAGGCTGCGGACGAGGCCCGCGGGGTCGTCGCCCATCAGAATGGCGGTGACGCCCTTTGCACTCGCGGCAACAAGGATCGCGCCAAGCGAGCATTGACCGACCGCGAAGCGCATCTCGGCATTGGCGCCGCCAGCGCGGAAGCTCGAGGGCGTCATGCCGAGTAGATCACTGGAGTTGGCGTAGAACCGGCCAGACGAATTGAAACCGGATTTGTGGATGGCTTCGGTCACGGAGCTGCTCCCTTGCAGGCTGTCGCGGACGCGCTTCTGGCGATGGGCTGCGGCGTAGGCTTTGGGTGTGATGCCCACTGCGGCTTTGAAGACGCGGTGGAAGTGATAGGGGCTGAGACCGCTCGCCCGGGCCAGCTCGTCGAGCGAGGGCGTCTCGTCAGCCTCCTCAATGAGCCTGCAGGCGGCCGCGACCTTCGCGGCGTGGATCTCGTGTAGCGAGGCTTCCCTGGGCCTGCATCGCTTGCAGGGACGAAAGCCCGCCTCCTCCGCCTCCTCACACGTGGCATGGAAGCGGACGTTCTCGCGGTTCGCGCGACGGGCGGGGCAGGAGGGGCGGCAGTACACGCCGGTCGTCGCCACGGAGTAGTAGAACGTTCCGTCATAGGCCCTGTCGCGCGCGGTCACGGCTTGCCAGAAGCGAGCTTCGCTCTGGTCTGCTGCCGGTTCCGGGGAGCGTTTGCTGCGCGTGGTGACCATTTCCGGGGCGTCCTTGGTTCGCATTCCGGAAGATTAGGACGTCGCTCGCCTTTCGGCACTCCGATCCTTGCTGTGAAATCGAAAAAGTGGGGATCGCCTGGCGGGGCTTCCTCGGAGGCTTGCGCGCAACGCTAGAGGAGGGGCTTCAGCCGCTCGTGGAGATATTCTCCGATCACGCGTGAACCTGCGGGCGTCGTGTGGATCGGATCATAGAAATCCTGTCCGATATCGAATTGAATCTCGGACATGAGGTCGAGGCAGATGGCGCCGGCATTCCCGCAGGCCGTCAGGACGGTATCCGCGATGCGCCGCTCGATGTTGTAGATATCGACGCCGTTGACGGAGCCGAACTTCCTGAAGGCTTCCTCGTGAAAGTCCGGCTTGTAGTCGCTGATGCCCACGATCTCGCCGTTGGCCGACTTCCAGCGCGCGCTGCGCTGAGTGACGAAAATCGGCTTCGCGCCGAGCGCCCGCGTGAGGGAGGCAAGCTCCGTGATGCGCTCATCGAGCGCCTTCAGGCTCGCGGTGAATTCCGGCAGATTGTAGTCCCTGATATTTCCCTTGGTGGTGAACGGGCCGTCCGTCGCGATGTTCCGGCGGTCGAG
The DNA here is from genome assembly GCF_000383415.1 of Hyphomicrobium zavarzinii ATCC 27496. Classification (GTDB taxonomy): domain Bacteria; phylum Pseudomonadota; class Alphaproteobacteria; order Rhizobiales; family Hyphomicrobiaceae; genus Hyphomicrobium_C; species Hyphomicrobium_C zavarzinii. The sequence continues at coordinate 577,528 of NZ_KB911257.1, forward strand.
GGAGTGATCGTATTTGTCGGGAACGAGAATGCGGCGCGAAATCAGATACAACTGATAGAGCGCGGATTTCTCGCGGATGAAGAGCTGGAGCTTGAGGCGCGAGTTGTCGGCGGCAATGGTGTCAAACGTGCCGTCGGGGTTGGTCTTCATGATGTCGTTGATGCCGACGTAGTAGAGGATGTAGCGCGTCTTCAATCCGTCGATGTTTTTCAGCCAAGACGAGAAATTGTGGATGTGGCCGAAGGTCGATTGGCCGTCGATGCCGGCGTTCGCGACGTGAATGTCTTTTCCGTCCTTCTTGAACTGGGATTTAAGTACGGCCTGGAAGGTTTCGCTGTCGTCGATCCATCGCTGGTCCGTTGTGCTGCCGCCGACGGTGATGAGGTCGATCTTGTCGACCGACGTGTCGAGGCCGCGGAAGCCGTTGTCGTCGCGCGTGTAGCGGATCTCAGGCGGCGTGTCGGAGAGCGGGTTCTTGTGAACGAGGTGGACGTTGCGCGGCTTCGTGAACTGGTGAAGCGCGTGCACCTCGGAGAACCACGTTCCGAAGACCAGCTCGACCACGACGAGGCCGAGCAACAGCACCAGCACGTTGACGGCTGCTACCTTGAGAACGTTCATGCTCCCCTCGATCGCTTTTGCATGGTCTGAGTTTTTGTCGTCGGGCTTTTCGCGGGGGCCGAAAGTAACCGGAATTATTCGGCCGCTTTTTCTTGCTTGGCCCCGAACTTCACTTTTGCCGACTAGAGCAACGGGGGCGGAGAGTTCGCAACGACTTTGCCATTTCCTGCTTAAAGCGATGGCCGCCTCTCGACGGAGGCGGATGCGGGGCCTCGCAGGCGTGCTCGCCAGGACCCCCGCGAAGGGGCGGAAAATGCTCTGGTTTCCGTGGGATATCCCCGCCCGCCGAGGCGCGGGCGCGCCTGCGAGATAGGGTGTTGACATATCTAAGACTATTTCGTCCGCTCTAACGGATCTTTAGATGCTCTGGGTGTAAGTTCGTTGCTCGTGCGGGGCTTTACGGCGGCAATCTTTTCGGAACTGGCAATCGGATGGCCATGACACGAAGAGAAGAACCTATTCCGGCCCTGTCGGCTGGCCTGTCGCATTTGATGCTGACCGGCGTCTTTCTGCTCGTGGCGCTTCCGGGGCATCCGTCCCTGCGCGAGCTATCCCCCGTTCCTCCCCCCGTTGCCGCTCCCGCTCCCTCTTCTCCTGCGGTCGTCTCGCCGGGAGCGCCTCAGCCTGCTTCGTCCGCCGCAGAGCCGTCTCCCGCGGTCGAGACTGCGGACGTCAAGGACGAGTGGCCGCAGGAGGAGGTGGTTCGCGGCCGCGAGCAGTGCATGCATCTCCTCTCCGGAATGGCCGCAGAGTTCGAGATGATGGAGTCCATCAAGAAAGGCGAGTGCGGCTTGCCGGCTCCCGTGCTCCTCAAGAGCATCGGCTCGGACCCGAAAGTCGTGTTCGATCCGCCGGTGCAGGTGAACTGCCGCATGGTGGCGGCGCTCGGCAAGTGGGCGAAGACAACGTTGCAGCCGAATGCGCGGGCGCGTTTCAGTTCGTCCGTGACCCGCGTGGTCGGCGCGTCGGGGTACTCGTGCCGCAACATCTACAATCTTCCCAATGCGCGGCTGAGCCAGCACGCGCTCGCCAATGCGATCGACATCGGCGGGTTCGGGCTTGCGAACGGACGCTACATTTCGGTGCTCAAAGGATGGGGCCCCACGGTTCGCGATATCCAGGCGGCGGCCAAGCGCGCCAAGGCGAAGGCTGAAGCCGAGGCAAAGAGGAAGGACAAAGCCAAGGTCGGCGACAAGGAGCAGGCGTCATCCAAGAGTACGGTAGCCGAGGCGAAGGATACGGCGGCTACGGAGGCGGTTCCCGGGCGCCGTGAAAAGCTCGCGAAGCAGGTGACCCAGGCCTCTTTGACGCCGATACCTCAGAAGCCTCTCTTGGCGCAGAAGAAGTCCGCTGTTGCGGCGGAGCCCGCGGAGAAGCCGGCAGAGGCTCAGAAGCCGACCAAGGAGGCGCAATTCCTGCGCTCGATCCATGGTGGCGCGTGCGGTGAGTTCGGCACGGTGATGGGCCCGGAGGCCAACGATCCCCACCGCAACCACTTCCACCTCGATCTCATTTCCCGGCGCGGGCGCGGCTACTGCGAGTAAGCGGGCAGGGGCGCCTGCAATTGGGCTTGCCGCCATTGAACGCTATGCCTAGTGAAGCGTTATCAGAATGCCGATGTCCGATGGAGAGATTGCATGTCCCGGCCGCTTTTGGTGACCATTCCCCACAGCCTCGGAAAGGAGGAAGCCACCAACCGGCTCAAGAACGGCTTGACCAAGGCGACGTCGACGCTGCCGATGCTGAAGCTCGACGAGGAGGTCTGGACGGGCGACACCATGACCTTTCGCATGAGCGCCATGGGGCAGCAGGCATTCGGGTCGGTCGACGTCGCGGAGAAGGACGTCCGGATCGAGATCACGCTGCCCTGGCTGCTGCAGCGTTTCGCCGAAGCGATCCAGGACGCCATCAAGTCCAAGGGACAGGTGCTGCTCGAGCACAAAAAGTAGCCTGCGCGCGCCGCGCGCCTCATCCAAGACCGTCGTGAACAAAGACTAAGCCCAGGCGATTGGGAGAGCGCCTGGGCTTAGCAGCTTTACCGCTGCTTCATCGGGGACGGGTTCTTAAGCAGCGGTATTCGCAGGAGGGGGCGAGGCAACCCCCTCCTACTCACGCTGAAGCGTCACTCCGCCGGAACGGGTGTTTTGTGCTTCGAGGCAATCGTGCTGCTCGCGACGCTCTCCTTGCCGGCGTAAGCACCGCGATAGTTCGCGGCCGGATGGCTCGGCTCGACGTAGGCGTCGGGCGTTCCAACCAGCTTCTGACGGAACGTGCCATCCTTGTACGACGTCTGGACGCGGCCACGCTTGCGCAGCTCGGGAACGACGTAGTCGATGAAGTCCGTCGTCGTGCCGGGGGTCACAGCGTAGGCGAGGTTGAAGCCGTCGATGCCGCCTTCGTCCACCCAACGCTCCAACTCGTCGGCAACCTTCTTCGGTCCGCCAACGAATACCGGGCCGAGGCCGCCGATGCAGCGGTTTCTGATGACCTCGCGAACGGTCCACGGCTTGCCGCCGTCGCCGCCCGTGAGCGATTCGAGCGTCGTGCGGAGGCTGTCGTTCTCGATTGCGCGCAGCGGCTCGTCGAGCTCGAGCTGCGAGAAGTCGAGGCCGGTCCAGCCGCCGTACAGCGCAAGCATGCCCTCGGGGCTCGCGTAAGAGAGGTATTCCTCGTACTTGCGCTGAGCCGCTTCGTCCGTTGCGCCGGTGATGACGGTGTAGAGCATGAAGATCTTGACGGAGTCGCGCGGGCGGCCCTCCTTCTCCGCGAGATCGCGGATGTCCTTCGTCATAGCCCGAGCCTGCTCGACGCTGGTGGCGAGGATGAACATGCCTTCCGCGTGACGCGCGGCGAAGCGGCGTCCGCGGCCGGATGCGCCGGCCTGGAAGATGACAGGGGTGCGCTGCGGCGACGGCTCGCAAAGGTGGAAGCCCGGAACCTTGTAGTATTTTCCTTCGTGGCGGATCGGGTGAACCTTCGATCCGTCAGTGAAGACGCCCGTCTCCTTGTTGCGGTGAACGGCACCGGTCTCCCACGAGCCCTCCCAGAGCTTGTACATGACCTCCATGTACTCTTCGGCCATGTCGTAGCGCTCGTCGTGAGCGATCTGCTTGTCCATGCCGATGTTGAGAGCGGCGCTGTTCAGGTAGGAAGACACGACGTTCCAGGCCACGCGGCCCTTGGTGAGGTGATCCAGCGTCGAGAGACGGCGGGCCAGCAGGTAGGGATGCTCGAACGTCACGGCTGCGGTGACGCCGAAGCCGACGTGATCGGTCACGGCTGCCATGGCGGAGATGGCGCCGAAGGGGTCGTTTACGGGAACCTGGGCGGCGTCCTTCAGAGCTGCCTCAGCCGATCCGCGGTAGACGTCGTAGACGCCGACGACGTCGGCGATGAAGAGCGTGTCGAAGCAGCCGCGCTCGAGCTCCTTCGCGAGGTTCGTCCAGTAGTCGATGGTGTTGTAGTCCCACGCCTGGCTCGACGGGTGACGCCACGTGCCAGCCGCCTGGTGGCTCACACACGTCATATCGAAACAGTTCAAAATAATCCGCTTCTTCATTGCGTTTCCTCGGTGCGTAGTGGTTTCGCTTTGCCGTGAAGGCGCTCGCGAATGTCGCGCCTTCTTGTTTTTGCTTGTCCGCAGCCTCTGAGCCGACCGCCCAATCCACGGGGCCGTACGGTCCATTGCCCGAGGCTGCGCCGGCTCTCCATCCAACGCAGTCTGTGCGCGCCACCGAGAGACGTGAGGTCTCTCATGCCCGTCCATCGTGCGGTCCGATCTTGATGTACCGACCGGTCCATTTAGCCGCGTTAGCGGAGAAGCGCAAGGGGCGATGTGCGGTTTCGCGAGCGCCTGCGGGGCGCTCGATGCGTCAGGGGCGGGAAATTGACGAATGGGTTTGAAACGGAATTCGGCAAATGAATCGAGCTAGGAGAAAGGGTGCGAATTCGCTCTTCGAAAGCTTCCTTATTGTCTCTTTGTTTCGGTCTCCTTCCGCTTCGCAGTCTCAAGGCTCGGGGTCGCCTGCTTGATGCGCGGCGGCCACACTTGGACGTCAAACGCGGCCAATGTCCTCTCCCGGAGAGGCGAATTTTGAGGGTGTTTTGCGCGTCTATGCACAAGGGCAGCGGGGCCGCGTCCTGCGTCGACGTTGTTAAAATAATATATAAATATCAATTGTATGTCGCGCGATTTATGAGCCGCCCCGGGGTGGGGCCAGGCGATGCGGAAATCGTGGCGGGCATCCTGACCGGCCCTCCTCGCAATCGCGGATGGACCGATCGGTATAATTGATTATGATCCTGATCGAATCGTGGAGATTCGTTTGGGGGAGGTTATGACGAAAACTAAGACACTAACGGCTGTTGCAGCCGGACTGGGCTGCCTGCTTGGCGTTTCTTCTGCTCGTGCGGCGGATTTGGGCCAGAATTGCTGTGCGGACTTGGAAGAGCGCATTGCAGAGCTGGAAGCGACAACGGCAAAAAAGGGAAACCGTAAGGTTTCTCTGAAAATCTCGGGTTGGGTGACGGAGCAGATCGTTCATTGGGACGATGGCGTCGAGTCCAACACCTACGTCACTGGTCTCGGCACAGCCTACGCCAGCAACGTCAATTTCACCGGCAGCGCCCAAGTCACGAAAGACTTCTCGGTGGGTTACGTGCTGCACGTCGAGCTCATCACGAGCGACGTCTACACGACTAATCAGAACGTCAGCAGCGGTGGCGCGGCCCTTTCGGGTGGTGGTCCCAACTCGCTGCAGGTGCTCTATTCGTATTGGTTTGCGAAGAGCGAGCAGCTTGGCCGCTTGAGCGTCGGCATGCAGTCGCCCGCGGATGACAGCGCTGTCGTCGCACTCGACAGCTCGGGCACTCTGCAGGCGGGCTATTGGGTGGCGTATGACGTGTTCGGTTTCTTCGTGCGCGGCAACTTCGCCGCGGGCGACTCGCTGATCTGGGGTAACGCGTCATCGTGCCGTGGTTACGGCGGTGGACCCGGCGATTGCAACGGCGTTCCGCTCAACGTGGTGCGCTACGATTCGCCGACCATCGGCGGGTTCTCGGCGAGCGCGTCGTGGGGTGCGGATGACAACTGGGCGGTTGCGCTCCGTTACATCAACTCCAACTTCCACGAATTCACCTTCAAGGCCCTCGCGACCTACTCGGAAACGACGGACGCTGCGAAGGGCGCGCCTCCGGGCGGCAATCTCGAGTACACGCAGGCGAGCATCTACTTGCAGCACAACCCGTCGGGCTGGTTCGCGCACGGTGCCTGGGGTCATCTCGATCAGGACGTCAATCCGCTCAACAATCCGGCCACGGATACCTGGTATATCAAGAGCGGCATTCGTCTTCATCCGACCTCGATCGGCGCCACCATTCCCTATGGCGAGTATCTGCACGCTAACGACAGTGCCTTCATCGTGAACGATGGCGGCACGCCCGGCGATGCCACGGACGACGTGGGCCGCGTCGCGCGCGGCTCGGAGGCGACATTCTGGGGCCTCGGCGTCGTTCAGGAAATCGATGCAGCCGCCATGTCCGTTTGGCTCCGTTATCGCGAACACGAAGTCGACGTCCCCGGTGTCCAAACCGAAAACATGTCGACCGTGGTTTTCGGTGGCTTCATCAACTTCTAGTCGCACCTAGCTCCCACTGCGGCAGCCCTGTCGTGCATTCGCACGGCGGGGCTTTTTTTTGAGCACGTATGTGAAGGTGCCCGTTGCTTGGGCGCTTGTGTGGGGAGCGCATCGAATGATGGTGAATCTGCGTCGAACTGTCCTGTTCCCTCTTGCTTCATCGTCGAAATGGCATCATTATGGACCGATCGATACAAACAATGTCTCCGCCTCGAATGTGAGAGACCGAAGAAGTTCTGGGAGAAAATGCCGATGCTCTCCATGGTGAGGATTAACGGGAGTCCGAGAGCGCAGTCGCGCACGGGCGTTCTCGTCGATGCGGTGGGAGACGCGATCGCGCGTGCGCTGCCGGTGGAGGACAACAAGGTCTCTTTATCTCTCGCGGGCAAGGACATCATGAGCGGGCTCACCCGCTCGGATATTTCCAACGAAGGAGCGAAGGCGCTCGAGCTTGCAGAGCGCGCCGACCTTCTGATCGTTGGAACACCCATCTTTCGTGCAAGCTACACGGGTCTGCTCAAGCATTTCTTCGATCTCGTCGATATCGAAGCGATGAAGGGTTGCAAGGTCGTGCTCTGCGCAACGGGCGGAAGCGCGATGCACGCGCTGGTGCTCGAGCATCAGCTTCGCCCGCTGATGAGTTTCTTCTCCATGCTTACGGTGCCGACCACGCTTTATGGCGTGGGTGACGATGTGCGGGACGGCGCAATCGCGAACGAGCTGCTTCGCGCGCGAATCGACCGTGTCGTCCATGAAGTCGTTGGACTGTTTGGTAGTGCGGACCGCCGCCAACTCTCTCAGGCAAGTTGAGCGTTAGGACATAGCGCACTGTGGTGCGGCTGCGCCCGTCGTTCGACGATACCGGTGCGGCCTGTTGAAATTCGCTTAGGGAAACGCAATGCGTAAGACTGATGTCACGCCAATGAAATTCGCGCATTGGGTGCCGAACGTGAGCGGCGGGCTCGTGGTGAGCAAGCTGCCTCAGCGGACGGATTGGAGCCTCGACTATAACGTTCGCCTGGTCAAAATCGCGGAAGAGGTCGGCTTCGACTACGCGTTGACGCAGATCCGTTTCATGGGGAGCTATGGCGCCGAGTATCAGCACGATTCGGTGATGTTCTCGGCCGCGTTGCTGGCCAGCACGGAACGCCTCAACATCATCACCGCCGTTCTGCCCGGAATTTTTCATCCCGGCGTGATGGCCAAGCACGGTGCCACTGCCGATCAGATCTTCAACGGACGCTGGTCGCTTCATGTTGCCAGCGGGTGGTATCGCAAGGAATTCGACGCGCTCGGCGTGCCGTGGATTCCCCATGACGAGCGTTACGAGCGCTCTCAGGAGTTCGTGGAGATCCTGCGCGGCGTCTGGTCGAAGGACGGGTTCTCCTACAAGGGGAAGCACTGGACGATCAGTGATTACACGATCAAGCCGAAGCCTCTCATGCTTCCCGGCCGCCCCATGCCCGAGATCTTCCAAGGCGGCAATTCGCTCGCCGCGCAACGGATGGCTGCGGCCGTATCCGACTGGTATTTTATGAACGGCAACACGGTGCAGGCTCACCGCGCGCAGATCCAGAACGTGACGCGGATGGCGCTCGCGGCCGGGCGCCGCGTGAAGTTCGGCGTCAACGCATTCATCATCGCGCGGGAGACGGAAGCCGAGGCGCGCAGCGAGCTCGACAGGGTCATCGCGGCGGCGGACAACGTCGCGATCGCAAGCTTCAAGGACGACGTGAAGGAGGCCGGGCTCGCGAGCCCCGAACGCAAGGGCATGTGGGCGGATTCGACCGAGCGCGACCTCGTTCAATACAATGACGGCTTCCGGACCAACCTCGTCGGCACGCCGGAGCAGATTGCCCGGAAAATACACAAGCTTCGCAAGAATGGCGTCGATATGATCCTATGCGGTTTCTTGCATTTTCATGAGGAGACGCGCTTCTTCGGGGAGCGTATTATTCCTCTGGTCCGGGAGCTCGAGCTTGCGGATCCGCCCGGTCCACTCGATATCGCATTGTGACCGGGGGCGAGGACGGGAAGCGCGTTATGCAGAAGACGTCCGTAAAACTGAACTCGGAAGGCATCGGTTCTGCTGAGAAGGGTACACCCCTTATGAACTTCATGATCACGCATCCAAACGCTCGCGGCGACGAGATCAGCTCAGCCCAGGAGATCATCGAAGAAGCACGTGCCGGCCGCTGCTTCATACTCGTGGACGACGAGAACCGAGAAAACGAAGGCGACATCGTCATCCCGGCCCAGTTTGCGACGTCGGAAGTCGTGAACTTCATGGCCAAGCATGCGCGCGGCCTCATCTGTCTGGCGCTGACGCCTCAGCGGGTCGCGGAGCTCAAGCTTTCCGCGATGGTTCAGTCTCCCGGTCCCGGTCTGCAGACAGCGTTCACGCTTTCGATCGAGGCCCGTAACGGGGTCACCACGGGAATTTCTGCGGCCGATCGCGCGCGCACCATCGCGGTCGCGATCAACCCCGAGTGTCAGGCGCGCGATATCGTGAGCCCGGGTCACATCTTTCCATTGATTGCGCGTGAGGGCGGTACGCTGGTCCGCGCCGGTCACACCGAAGCAGCGGTTGACGTGGCGCGGATCGCGGGCCTCAACCCCGCGGGTGTCATCTGCGAGGTGATGAACGACGACGGGACGATGGCGCGTTTGCCCGATCTCAAGAAGTTCGCGCGCCAGCATCAGATCAAGCTCGGCACCATCGCGGATCTGATCGCCTATCGCCTGCGCACGGAGCGGCTCATCCAGCATGTGGCCGCTTCGGGCATCCATCATCCCGCGTTCGGAGAATGGCAACTCCACGTCTACCGCGACACCGTCGAGCACGGAGAGCACGTGCTGCTGGTGAAGGGCGATCTCAAGAAGCCCGGACCTACGATGGTGTGTCTGCATCGCCACGATCTCGTGGGCGATGCCATCCTGGGGCGGGATGGCGAAGGCTTGAGCAGCGCGATGCATCGCATTCTCAAGCGTGGCCGGGGGGCGATCGTCATCATCAATGATGGGCGCCCGACGGCACTCTCTCAGCGAATACTCAACGGTAGCCCGCACTCGCGGCCGGGGCCGGAACTGCGTGAGTACGGCGTGGGTGCGCAGATCCTGCGAGATGTCGGCATTCGCGACCTGATCCTGCTGTCCAACCGGGAGCAGACGCTGGTGAGCATCGAGGGCTACGGACTGAACGTCGTGGGACAAGAGCAGATGTGACGATGGGAGCGTCACCTTCCAACGGAGAAACTCTTTATGATTACGAACTTCGTGCGCAACCTCGTCAGCGGTGGCGAGGGCGGGGTTGACGCCGACTCCTTTCGCTCGGTCATGCGCCAACTCGCGGGCTCCGTGACCGTGATCACGACTGAGGGGGAAGGGAAGCTTCACGGGTTCACCGCAACCGCCGTCTGCAGCGTGTGCGCGACCCCTCCCACCATCCTGATCGTCGTCAACAAGTCGACGCGGACGCATCCGCACATCGATCGCAAAGGCTACTTTGGCGTGAACGTTCTGGCCGACAGCCAGAAACATATCGCCGAGCACTTTGCAGGGAAGGGCGAGGATCAGTTCGCGACCGTCGATCACAGCGTGACGAACAGCGGCGTTCCGCTGATCAACGGCGCTTCTGCGCAGATCGAGTGCAAGATCGTCGAAAAGATGAGTGTGGGGACGCATACCATCTTCGTGGGGCGTGTGCTCGGGACGGGAACCGAGGAGACGCCGCCGCTGGTCTATCACGATGCACGCTACGGTCAGGTGGCCCACATCTAGCCCGTGTGCCACGCAACCATCGAAACGGAGTTCGGCCGGCTTACTGCCGGCGCTGAGAGTGTGGCGATGTCAGAACGAAATCAAACGAGACCTGGACACGACGCTCGTGCGGAGGGCATGGCTTGCGCGAACGCGCTGGCCATGCCCGACATGGTACGAGCGCGCCTGCAGCGTGGCGATGTGACCGGCGCGACGCTTCTGCTTGGGCAGCCTTGGGGTATCACCGCAACGGTGGTGCACGGGGACAAGCGAGGACGGGCGCTCGGATTTGCGACGGCAAATCTCGTGCTTAGCCCCGATACTCCTCTCGCGCATGGCGTCTATGCCGTCCGGGCCACGGTGCGGGGAGCGTGTCACGAAGGGGTTGCCTGCTTCGGCACACGGCCGCAGTTCGACGACGGCGCGCCGCGCCTCGAGGTTCATCTGTTCGATTTCGATCACGACATCTACGGGGCGTCGATGAACGTGGCCTTTGTCGCGTTTCAGCGGCCCGAGATGAAATTCGTCAGCGTGGACGCGCTCAAAGAGCAGATGGCAACCGACTGCAGGATGGCTCGCGAGCTTCTTCGCGAGGGCATCGAGGTTGCTGCGTGCTGAGCGCGCCGTTGCCTTCCCGGGCATCGCCAAGCCTTTAGATTCCTCTCCGGCGTCGTGATCCGGGGCTGCTTTCGATCTCAAGATCGATTGAACCCCGGGTTGTTTTGCGATAAGTATGTACCGAGCGGTACATGAAGAATAGCCAGGAGGGAGCGCGGTGACGCGAGATCGTTTGCAACATGAGCAGGCTGCCGCGGCCGAGCCGTGCCCATGTCAGGAGGGTATGCGTCCGAGTGTGGATCTTGGCCGCCGAAAACTTCTTTTTGCGGGAGCTGCCGCCACGGCGGCAACCGGCCTGATCGGCAGCCGCGCCGCGGCCGATACGAAGGCGCCGCCCGGTGCGGCGCTCTACGATGTTCCCGAGGATTCGACGAAGGTGCCGGGACGCGGCGTGCATGAGGATCATGGCTACGGCACGCGCTCGCAGTTCGAGAAGGAAGTGCGCGTCAAGGCCGACAATCCGAGCGACATCACGTCCTGGACGTTCACGCCGCTCGCATCGACGATCGGCAATCTCACGCCCTCGGGCCTTCACTTCGAGCGCCATCACGGCGGCATTCCGGTCATCGATCCGGATCGGCACGATCTATTCCTGCACGGGCTCGTCGATGTGGCGAAGAAGTTCTCGGTCGCGGAGCTGAAGCGTCTTCCGTCAGTCACGCGCAAATATTTCATCGAATGCTCCGGCAACACGCTGAGCGAGTGGTCGAAACCGAAGGGCAAGAACGTTCAATTCACGCACGGATTGCTCAGCACCTCGGAGTGGACGGGTGTTCCGTTCGCGACGCTCGCGCGCGCCGTTGGCCTCAAGGACAACGCGGCGTGGGTTCTGGCCGAGGGTGCCGATGCCGCCGTCATGACGCGCAGCATCCCGATCGGGAAGATGCTGTCGGATGCGCTCATTGTCTACGGGCAGAACGGAGAGGCATTGCGGCCGGAGCAGGGATATCCGCTCCGCCTCGTTCTTCCCGGCTTCGAGGGCAATACGCATATCAAGTGGCTCAGGCGGTTACAGGTCAGCGACCGTCCGTTCATGACGCGCGAAGAGACTTCCGCGTACACCGACCTCATGAAGGACGGCCGCGCGAAACTCTATACGCTCGCGATGGATGCGAAGTCGGTGATCACCTTCCCGTCCGGGGAGATGATGCTTCCGAAGCCCGGCCAGTACATGATCCAGGGCTTTGCCTGGACGGGACGGGGCCGCGTTCATGCCGTCGACATCTCGCTCGACAAGGGTGCGACGTGGCTGCCCGCCCGCATCGATAATGTTCCCGAGCCGATGTGCACCGTGCGTTTCAGCTTCCCCTGGCATTGGGACGGGAAGCCGGTGGTTCTGCAAAGCCGCTGTACCGATGAAACCGGCTACGTGCAGCCGACCCGCGCAGAGCTCATCCCGCTCAGGGGAGAGAATGCGATCTACCATTACAACGCCATCCAAAGCTGGGCGATCGGCGCCGACGGGAGCGTTTCGAATGTACACATCTAGGCTCGCCGCGGCCGTCGTTGCCGCTTGTACCCTCGCTTCTCCCGCGCTGGCGCAGGAGCGCAGCCACGAGATCGGTACGCCTGTTTCCGCGGAAGACCTGAAGCCGTTCTTCTCCATTCAGCCGGGAGGGATCGGGCTGCCGGCCGGCTCGGGTACGGTCGCTCATGGGCGCGAGGTCTACAATCAGCGGTGCTTCTACTGTCATGGCGAGAAGCTCGAAGGCAATCGCGATATGGCGGGGCCTCCGCTGGCCGGGGGGCGGGGAACGCTCGCAAGCGAGAAGCCTCTCAAGACTGTCGAAAGCTATTGGCCACAGGCCAGCACGCTGTTCGACTACATCTGGCGCGCCATGCCGTTCGATCAGCCGGGATCGCTGACGGCCGACGAAGTCTATTCCCTCGTCGCCTATATCCTCGCGGAAGGGAAAATCGTGGGCCAGGACGTGCGCATGGATGCGGAGACGCTCTCCAAGGTCGTCATGCCGAACGCCAACGGCTTCTACGACGGATCGGGTCCTGATCTCAGGATCTATCGCGCCGGTGCCGACAAGTAGCGCATCCGTCCCAGCCCATGTCCACGCGGCTCATTCAGGGACCTGCCGTCACCACGCTTCCGATCGATCATCGGGGACGGCAGGTTCTGCTCGATGCCTATGCCTATCAGGGCAATAACGAGCATGAGCAAATACTGGCGCTCATCCATCGCAGCCCAGAGGCGGACCCGGACGTGGTGCCGATCGTCAGACTCCACTCCGGTTGCGTGACGGGAGATGTGTTCCATTCCCTCCGGTGCGATTGCTATCAGCAGCTTCAACTCGCCCTGGATGCGATCTGTACCGCCCCGCTTGGGGCGATCGTGTACCTCCCCTATCAGGAAGGGCGCGGCATCGGTCTTTACAAGAAGCTCCTGGCGTATGGCCGTCAGGATCGCGGGGCGGATACGATCGAGGCGAATGTCGAGATCGGCGTGCCCGTCGATGCCCGCGATTACGAGTTCGCTGCGTGGGTTTTAAGAGACATCGGATTTCGGACCGTGACGCTGCTTTCCGGAAATCCGCTCAAGAAATCCGCGCTCGTCAAAAACGGAATACAGGTAAATAAGTGTGCGCCTCTCAAAAGCGCATCAAACCGGTACAACGAGCGCTACATTCGCACCAAACGGAAAAGAATGTCTCACGATATCTGAAAATGAAGTCGCTACGGTTTGAAGGGCTTCTTCGGCCGCCCTTCGGCGATTGCCAAGGTCATGTCGGCAAACGTGTCCGCGATCTCGATCGCCGATTGACGCCCGCCGGGCTTCAGCCATAGGAAGCTGTAGAAGTACATGCCGAGCACGCCCTTGATGGCGATGCTCGGGAGATGGCGAAACCGCCCTTTTTTCTCGCCTTCCCGCAGAGTCGCGGCCCAGACGTCCTGGTAGGACTGGTGGAGGTCCGAGACTATTCTGTGGCGCTGTCCTGTCAGGCAGTCCGCCTCGCGGAAACAGACCGTCATTTCGGGAAGATTTGCGAAAATCGTGGTCATCAGCTGCCGGCTCAGAATGTAAATCCGCTTCGCGGGATCCGGCTCCGTTTCGATGGCTTCGCGGCCCTTGATGACCAAATCCTCGATGTATCGCACTACGATACTGAAGAGCAGGTCTTCCTTGCTGCTGATATGATAGTAAAGCGCGCCGCGCCCCAATTTGACGGCATCGCCAATTTCCGCGACGCCGACCGCGCGATAGCCCCGGGTGGCAAACAATTCAGCGGCGATCCGCTTGATGCGCTCGAATTGCTGGGCGCCTGAATTTTTACGACCTTTGTCTCCCCCGACTCCCTCGGTATCGTCCGCCTCTGTGTGTGGACTAGTCGGTACATTCATGATAGTTGGTTCTTTAGCGGCTTGGCCGCGCTTTTTGGGAGTTTTCAGGTCTGAGCGAGACACAGGATGTTCCTTAAGCAGGTGGCCGAGCGCGGTTCGTTCAAACTTCGTAATTGACCATGGACCGTTCGGCAACGTCCGGGAAGCTAGAAACCCCCCGTGAAGATGCAGAGGCGGTACACGACGCCCACGCCAATCACGTTCGGAGCATACCTGAATTTCGGCTGAGTCCGCATGCGTGGTCCAGGCCGGTACAAACTTAAGAACAACAAGCACACAAATCTGGGAGGTTGCTGCTTGACGACGACGATCTCATCCGTCTGGGAGCACACAATCAAGGGCAAGCCCGCAGTGGGAGCCGTTGCCCGCCGTTCAAGGCGAACGGAGCGTGCCGACATTTCCCGCTTCTCCGAGATGACCGGTGACTACAATCCTCTTCACTACGATGAAGCGGCGGCCGCTAAATCCGTGTTCGGAAAGATTATTGTGCAAGGTGGCGTTACCTCGGGACTGCTCAACGCCATCGTCGCGGAAGACCTGCCAGGCCCCGGAACGGTGTTTCTCAGCGTAAACTGGCGTTTTTCGCGCGCAGTCGGCGTTGGCGAAGAGATTACGGCGGAGGTCGAGGTCACGGCCGCTCGCGACGACAAGCCCATCTGCGAGCTTGCGACCCGGATCTTCGACGAACAGGGAAACGTGTGCCTCTCGGGCACGGCAACGGTCTATGTCGCGGCGCTGAAGGACATCGCAGCCGCCTCCGCAGCCGATAACAACGGGGCTCGTAAGTGCTGACCTCCACCGACACACGGCCCCCGGTACAAGCCGGCAGTCCCTGGCGCGTTCTTGCGATCCTGAGCCTCGCGATCGTGCTCTCGATGACGACGTGGTTTTCGGCAACGGCCATCGTGGGCGAGCTCAAGGCGGTCTGGTCGCTCACCGACGACTCGGCGACCTGGCTCACGAATGCGGTACAGATCGGATTCGTCGCGGGGGCGCTCGGGGCGAGCTTTGTCAATTTGCCGGATCTCGTCGCCGCGCGGACGCTGATGGCGACGTCGGCCGCGATCGCGGCAGGGGCGAACCTCTTGCTTCTTGCGGCACCTAGTGCGGAAGCGGCCATCGCACTGCGTTTTCTGACCGGTGTGGCGCTGGCCGGGATCTATCCACCCGCGCTCAAGCTGATTTCGACGTGGTTCATCAGGGGACGCGGATTGGCGCTCGGCATCGTCATCGGCGCGCTGACGCTGGGATCGGCATTTCCGCACCTTCTTCGCGCCACGACGACGGGACTGCACTGGCAGGTCGTGGTCGTTGGCACGTCGGTGATGACGCTGGTCGGGGCTGCTCTCATGGCGCTCTTCGCCCGTGAAGGCCCGTCCGCGTATCCCAAGGCCACGTTCAACCCGCGTCAGCTCGGAGATGTGCTCCGAAACAAGCCTGTGATGCTCGCAAACATCGGGTACTTCGGGCACATGTGGGAGCTCTATGCGATGTGGGGGTGGTTCCTCGCCTTCATTCACGCGGCTCTCGAACCGCATGGGCTCGGCGCATCGGCGGCGTCGATGACGACGTTTCTCGTGATTGCTTCAGGGTTCATCGGGTGTGTCGTCGGCGGGGTCATGGCCGATCGCATCGGACGCACCGCCACGACCTCCATCATGATGGCTACGTCCGGCACGTGTGCCTTGCTCATCGGCTTCGCGTTCGCCGGGCCGTTGTGGATACTGCTCGCGATCTCGATCGTGTGGGGCATCAGCGTGATCGGCGATTCCGCGCAGTTTTCCGCGATCGTCACGGAGGTCGGCGATTCCTCTTTCGTCGGAACCAGCCTTGCTCTCCAACTCGGGCTGGGGTTTGCGCTAACCGTCATTGCCATTCGGGCCCTGCCGAGCTTCGCCGACTATCTCGGTGGATGGCAGTGGGCCTTCGTCTTGCTCGTTCCCGGCCCGATCATCGGCACCATCGCGATGCTCGCGCTCCGCCGTTTGCCTCAGGCGGAGAAGATCGCGCAGGGGCGCCGCTAGCCGGCCTGCCAGGTTACGGTTTCAAAAAAAAATGGCGCATGCGGGCTCTCTGCATGCGCCATTTTTCTTGATCATTGCGCGTCCTTCGCTCAATATGTACCGGTCGATACACAAGTGGTCGATGCGGGCTGGGACCTGCGCACCTGCCGATGGTGACCCGGGAAGACGAAGTACGTGCGTCTTCGCCATCGGCAATCAGCTCAAATCTTCGCGAGAGGTGGATGTCGGCGCATCTGCACCGTCGAGGACACGCGTCTGCATGCGCTCCGAAGATGGGCGCGGCGAATAAAATCATATTGGGAAGGAAACGTAATGTCCGCGGAAGTTGCGCCGTATCGGCCCAAAGAGGCCTTAAGCGGCTTCGTATGGATCTATGCCGCCTCGATCATCTCGTGCTTCTTGGTGAACCTCTGGGTCACCAACTATCCGATCGGGCCTTGGCAAGGCGAGGAGATCGCCAAGTCGTTCTGGCTCGATAACGTAACGTGGCAGATCTTCGCCGCATGGTGGGTCTGTTTTTTTGTCGTCTCCTCGTTCTGGCCCTTCAACTTCATCGAGAGTCCCGTTACGCGCGGCATCGTGGTGGTCGCGGTCTCGTGGTTTTTGGGCTGGTGGAGCGCCAAGCTCATTCACCTCATTGGACCGGGTGGCGACGGCATCTTTCCGCTGGTTGGCACCACGTGGTTCCTGATGGCGTTCTTCTGCTTTGCGGGCGCAAACTTCCTCGTCGCCTCGCTACCTCCAGCGCGCCAGTTCTTCATTCACCTCATCCTGTTCACGGGGCTCACCTATCTCATCACGCATTCGGCCGTGAAATGGGTTCCGGCGTGGTGGTTCCCGTTCCTGCTCGTCGGTCTTGGAACCGGAACCGTGAGCTATCTCGCGCGCGGCTTGCCGCAGCCGGGCAAGGCGGTTGTCATCATGTCGATGCTGTTCTCGACCGCTGCGCTGGTGTTCATGATCTCGGCCGCCGCCGGCTACTGGGATTTCACCAAGTCGCCGATCTCGGCCTTCTGGTCGATGGGTCATTTCACCGATGACAGCTTCTGGCTGCTCTGCTTCATGACGGCGACGTCGATCAACTATGCGTTGCCGATTATCACGCACAACTGGCCCTTCTCGAAGATAGCGATGCCGTGGGGCGGCCTGCTGGCGTGCGTGTTCTATCTCGTGCTCGACGTGATCGTCGCAAGCCTTCTGGTGCGGCTTGTCGGCCCTGTGTTTTCGAGCATGGAAGAGCTGTTGACCTACGCCTACATGGGCGTGAACTGGTCGCTCGTGTTTCCCCTGGTGTTCGGGACGGGTCTCACAACTCCGTATTTGTGGACCGGTCAAAAGACGCCGGGAACTTGGGATGATGTCGCGTGAGTTGTTCCTCCTCTTACGCGACACTCGGATGCCCGGCCTTCTGGCCGGGCATTCTTTTTTTCTCGATGGGGTGCGGATGCTATTTGGACGCGCCGTTTTTACGAAGATCGGCAATGCTGCAACCGAGCTTGCGCCTGAGGAGAAGACGCAATGAAACGCTATCGGCATAACCGACCTCGGCGGCGATTTCATCGACGTTCGTCCTCGTCATCTTGAGGAGGAAGAGTGCGCGCGCCATTCTCGCGTCCTGAAACGCTTCGAGGGGTGATTTTCCGAGCGCGCTCCTGAGCTTTCGTGTGAGGGTGCGCGGGCTCGTGCCGGTGGCGCTTGCGGCTCGAGACAGGGAGAAGCCGGAAGCGAGATTGTCGTGCGCCCAGCTTTCGAAGCGCTCGACGACGGGATCGTGGTTGCGGACCTGATCGGGCATGACGAAAGCGGCGTGGGTCGAGCGCAAATCCTCGATGCTGAGATAGCGGGCTACCGCCGAAGCCAGTGTGCGGCTGCTGCGGCGGATCAAGGACAGGGCGAGGTCGAAGTGCGCCAACGCGGCGCCGGCGGTTATCACCGCGCCTGCATCCAACACCATGCTGTTTTCAACGAGCCTGACGCGCGGATAGCGCGTTCGGAAGCAGTCGGTCAGCCACCAGCTCGTGGTGGCGGGCAGTCCGTCCAGAAGCCGCGCTTCCGCCAGAACGAAGGTGCCCGTGCAGGCGGCGGCGACTGTCGTGCCTGCGGTGTGCCATTGGCGTAGCAGGGTTCCGGCTTCGCTTACATCAGGGCGCTTGAGAACGTCGTCGATCGCCTCGCGCGAGGTCGCTCTTATGGCGGGGACGATCGCAACGTCCGGCGGTTCGATGCTCTCTGCCGCCTCGGTCGGTACAATCAAGCCGGCTGCAGTTTTGGCGCTTTCCGCTATGCCGATCCGGCGAACCTGAAGATCGCCTCCCGGGAGAGGCGCTGCGTTCTCGCGGGCCAGATCCCGCGCCAGTTGCAGGGTGTCGTGCAGGGCGGCGAGCCCGGTGTCGAAGACGCCATCGAGAACGAACAGATCAATTCGCATGGCCGTGGACCCATCGAATATGTCCGGTTCCGCAATTCCGCGGGTGCGGGGCGAGGCCTATCAATCTCGGGTATTCCCATCTCAGAAAGCTGGAGACACCATGAGCAAGAAAGCAATCTTCGTCCGCCTCGAAGCCAAACCCGGCATGGAGGCTGAACTCAAGTCGTTCCTGGAAAGCGCGTTGCCGTTGGCCGAAAAAGAGTCTTTCACCAAGACTTGGTTCGCTCTTCAATTCGACTCCTCCACGTTCGGCATTTTCGATACGTTCGAGTGTGACCATGGCCGGCTCGAGCACCTCAACGGCCCTATCGCGGCCGCGTTGCTTGCGAATGCGGACAAGCTGCTGGCGGTGGCTCCGAAGATCGAGAAAGTCGACGTTATGGCCGCAAAGGTCACAGCTTGAGTTTTGGCACACCAAAGCCGGCCGGGTTCGCTCCGGCCGGTCTCTTCTCATGTGTACCGATCAGTATACTATGCCCATGGCTCGCGCTCCAGCGGGCAAAAGCGGGGCACTAAGGATCGCTTCGCGAAATCAGCCGCGCGGCTCAATTCAGGATGAAGTCTTGAGAGAGGTACCCTGCCCGGCGCGCGATGCAAGCTCGTCGGGCGTCAGCGGCCGCACCGCATAGACGCGCTCGCCGGGGGAAGCGTCGGGTCTATTCCGGATGAATGAGATGGCGGCTGCGTCGTCGCTCACCGGCACGTCAAAGAACTGAAGAGGCGTAAGGCTGTCGTAGCAATACTGAGGGCTCACCTGTATCCGCCAGCCGGCAATATTCCTCATGGCCCACCAAACCTTCGATGACTGGGAATGATTTGGGGGCAAGTCCGTACAGAAATCAAACGTCGCAGAAAAAGAATGTAAACGGAGCTTGTCTTTAACGCCCTAACGCAAACGACTTTCCGTCGTTTAATTTGACCTGGGGCAAGTTGGGCTGCTGCTCCGCGTGTACATCCGAAAAAGGTTTTTGTTCCGGATGATATGCAATGCAGCTAACCCGCTCTCAGAGTTTTGTGGCGTGCCAGAAGCCCATTTTCGGGATCGACAAGCAACTCGCCCTCTACCGCAAGATGCTGCTCATCCGGAAGGTCGAGGAAATGCTCGGCAACGCCTCGCTCGCCGCGGAGCTGCCGGGGCCGGTACATCTCTATGTGGGGCAAGAGGCCATCGCGGTGGGCGTCTGCGATCACCTCGCGGAGACAGACTGGATTGCGAGCACGCATCGCGGCCACGGGCATTTTCTTGCCAAGGGGGGCGATACGGCGGCCCTGGTTGCGGAAGTATTCGGCCGCGAAACGGGCATCTGCCGCGGGCGCGGCGGCTCGATGCACGTCGCCGATTTCTCGCGTGGCATCATCGGCGCGAATGGGATCGTGGCGGGCGGCCTCGCGCTTGCCGCAGGCGCGGCGTGGGCCGCGCAACTCGAAGGCACGGGCCGCATCGCGGTCGCGTTCTTCGGTGACGGCGCGGCTAACCAGGGCGTGCTGATGGAGACGCTCAATCTCTCGTCGCTTTGGAAGCTGCCTCTCATCCTCGTGTGCGAGAACAACGGATTCGCCGAGTTCTCGCCGAGTGCGACGGTGACCTCGGGACGGATCGCGGAGCGTGCTGTGCCGTTCGGCGTGGCGCATCGCACGGTGGACGGCAACAATCTCGAAGCGGTGTGGCTCGCGGCGGAAGAGGCGGTGGCTCATGCGCGCGGCGGTGGCGGGCCGATTCTGCTCGAGTTCGAGACCTACCGGCTTCGCGGCCACATGGAGCAGGAGATGGCCTTCCTCAGCAAGACCTACCGTACGAACGCGGAGGTTGAAGAGAGGAGGTCCGCCGACCCGATCCGCCGGTTCCGCGAAGCGCTGATCGCGCATCGTTTTGCGACGGCCGCAGACCTCGACGATCTCGAGGGCGAAGTGCAGGACGAAGTCGTTCGGGCGAAGCAAGCGGCCAAGGCGGCGCCGTGGCCCGATGTGACGGGCGCCAAAGATTTCATGTTTGCGTGAGGGAGAGTTTGCGCATGTCCAGAAGACGCATGGTGCAGGCCATCCAGGAGGCGCTGGCGGAGGAGATGGAGCGGGATGCCCGCGTTCTCGTGTTTGGCGAGGATGTGGAGGCGAGCATGTTCGGCGAGACGGCCGGCCTATCCGAGCGCTTCGGTGCTTCCCGCGTCCGCAATACGCCGATCTCGGAAGCGCTTCTCAGCGGCATGGCAGTGGGGGCTGCGGCCGCGGGATATCGTCCGGTGTGCCATCTGATGTACGGCAATTTCATCTACACGGGCTTCGACGCGATCGCGAACCAGGCGGCGAAGTTTCGCTACATGACCGGCGGTCAGGTCAAGCTTCCGCTCGTGTACATGGGTGTCATCGGCGGCGGGAAAGCGACGGCCGCACAGCATTCGGATTGCATCTATCCGGCGCTCATGAACCTCGGCGGATTGAAGGTCGTGGTGGCGTCGGATCCCGGCGATGCCAAAGGCCTGCTCAAGGCGGCAATCCGCGACGACAATCCCGTCGTGTTCCTGCAGGCGGCGGGGCGCAGCCGCGAACAGTATCCCGTGCCGGATGATGAGGACTATGTGCTGCCACTCGGCCAGGCGGCGGTGAAGCGCGAGGGGCGCGATCTCACGATCGTCGCCATCGGCAGCATGGTGAAGCAGGCGCTGCTGGCGGCTCACGAGCTCGCATCGCAGGGGATCGAGGCCGAGGTGATCGATCCGCGCACCCTGTTTCCGCTCGACGAGGATGCGATCCTGCGCTCTGTCTCGCGGACGGGACGGCTCGTGATCGCAGACGAATCGCACAACACCTGCGGCGCGGCGAGCTATATCTCGGCGATCGCCGGAGAGCGCGCGTTCGCGGCCCTCAAGGCGCCGGTGTGCCGCGTCACGGTGGGGGACGTGGCGATGCCGTTCTCGCCACCGCTCGAGGACGCGCTGCGGCCTGGCAAGGCTGAGATCGTGCGTGCGGCGCTCGGATTGGTCGAGGCGAATGCCGCCTCTCCTCGCCGGCAGGCGATGGCAGGCGGCGAGATGTTGTCCTAGGCGCGTGCGTTGGATCGGCGTGGCGCGAGATCTGCCGGCGCTTCGGTGCGAACGGCGTGGCGGCTCGGTGTGGGCGGCAGGCGGACGCTGTCGTCTGCGGCCGGTCTTCGCCAAATTTCACGCCCAGACCTCGCCGGCCGGCCGGGGCGGAAACCACCGCGTTCTCTCCCGGGCCCGCCCTGGGTTCCCAAGGGCTGCCGGACTCTTTTGACGGCTCGACGAAGACTGTCGCCTCCTGTGAGGCCCCTGCTTGCCGCTCCAACTCGTGGAGCCACATTTAAGCCATTGAAATATAGTGTATTTATTTGGCTCCCCGCATTTTTTTGCGCGGCGGGATGTGTTCGTGGTTTAACGGGTCCAAAGCACCTGCGTTCGGTGATTTCACTGACCGGCCGAGCCACTTTTTGGAGCAGCATGACCACACGAGCGTCGCGCCTAGATCAGATGCCGGACAGCGAGCTGCTGCGCGTGCGGTTTTGCGACCTTCCGCTCCGCCTGAAGGGCTCCGTGATCGAGCAGCGGGCGCAGTCCGTGTTCGACGATCTGACCGCGCGCGGTATCCGCTTCCGCCCGACTCTCTGGATCTCCGAACAGTGGTACAATCCCGACGAGGTCGTTGGATTCGCCGTTCCGTTCTATCTGCTTCACCCGCGACTGATCCGTCTCGAGCGCAAGATGATGCTGGAAGCCGAAGGCGCGTCGTTGAATGAAGCCCTGAGCATCGTGCGGCATGAAACCGGACATGCCGTCGACGAGGCCTTTCAGCTTCGCAAGATGCGCGAGTACCGCAAGGTGTTCGGTTCGCCGCATCGGGCCTATCCGACGGACTATGTGGCGGACTCGGACAGCCGCGATTTCGTCCAGCATCTCAATGCCTGGTATGCGCAATCGCATCCGGTCGAGGATTTTGCCGAGACATTCGCCGTGTGGCTTCGTTCCAAGAACGGCTGGCGGCGGAAATATCGCGATTGGCCGGCCTATGAAAAATTGATGGCGGTCGACACCTGGATGCGCGATCTGCGCGATGTCGAGCCCCAGATCAAGCCGAAGCGGATTGCAAACGAGCTGCGGGATTCGACGCGAACGCTCGGCGAGCACTACGAGGAAAAGCGCGAGTTCTACGCGATCGACGCCGAAGACGAGTTCGACGGCTCGCTGCTGCGGATTTTCGAGCCGAGCAATGGAACAGCAAGCCGCTCGCGCGGGAACATGTCGGCCGCGGCGTTGCTTGCGGAGTACAGGACACGTCTCAGGCGGCGCACGGCCAAGCCGCTCGGGGTGCCCGCCTACGTCGTCGATCAGGTCTTGCGGCAGCTCGTGCAGCGCGCCCGCATCCTGAAGCTCAGACAAGCACGCCCCAAGGCGGAAACGGTCAGCAAGGTGTCGCGCCTCGTTTCCCGTGCGACTGTCTCAATCATCCGGAACAGCCCAAGACTGCCGCTATGACAAGGTTAAAGAAGAAGCTCACGGTTATCCTTCTGGCGGACGAGCGATTGCTGCCGACGGGAGACCTGACTGAGCTCAGCGGCAAGGAGCGGATGCTCCGGAAGACCGAATACGACGTCAAGAACGCCATCGAGGCGCTGGGTCATACGCTCGTTCCGGTCGGTATCTCGAACAATCTCTCGACGATCACCGATGCGCTCGAAGCCCACAAGCCGGACATCGTCTTCAACCTGGCCGAGGAGTTCAATCACATTGGACACTTCGATCAGCACGTCGTCAGCTTCCTGGAGATGCTTCGTCAGCCTTATACCGGCTGCAATCCCCGCGGGCTCACGATTGCCCGTGACAAGGCTTTGACCAAGAAGATCCTCGCTTACGACGGGATGAAGGTGCCGGAGTTCGCCATCTTCCCGATGAAGCGCAACACAAAGCGCCCCAGCACCTTGGGCTTTCCGCTGTTCGTCAAATCGCTGACCGAAGAGGGATCGATCGGGATCTCGGGCGCATCGATCGTGCGCGACGACGTCAAACTGATGGAGCGGGTGGATTTCATACATCGCACCGCGTCGTCGGCGGCGCTGGCCGAGGAATACATCGAAGGGCGGGAAATCTATGTCAGCATGATGGGCAACGAGCGCGTCACCGTGCTGCCGCCTTGGGAGTTCTTCGTTGAGAACAGGCCCGCGGGATCTCCCTTGATCGCGACGGGCCGGGGCAAATGGGATCCGGATTATCAGGATCAGGCCGGCGTGATGACAGGGCCGGCCGAGATCAGCGAGAAGCTTGCTGCAAAACTGCAGAAGCTGTCACGCGACATCTATCGGCTGCTTGGCCTCAGCGGCTATGCGCGGCTGGACTTCCGCGTCACGGACAACGAGGAAGCTTATCTTCTGGAAGCCAATCCCAATCCGCAGATCGCCTCGGACGAGGATTTCGCAAGCGCGGCCGAAGCCGCAGGCATCGAATATCCGGAGCTGATCGAGCGGCTCATCCGGTTTGGAATGAACTACGATCCTGAGCGCATGACCCTCTGACGCGCGCTGGGAATGCGATGGATCGGTGGTCGCCGGTTGCCGCTAGGCGTATCCCGCCCTGCCCCTGAAGCGCAGCCCCGCATAGATCCACCTGGACCGTTCGGGCTCGCTTTGCGACGCTAACGTGAGCAAGGGCGAAGGCGCCGCCCCTACCAGAACCATTGCGATTGCACCTGTTTGGTGCGGGTGCGCCGACGGTTGTTGTCAGGCGGGGGCGGGCTCGGCTGGTCGAAGAAGCTGAAGAAGCCGCCGCCTTCCCAGGGCTTGTAAGCCGGAGGAGCGGGCGGCGTCGGCCGGCGCGTCTTGAAGCCTCCCTGTGGCTGATTGCTCAACACCGCAACGAACTCGGTGCGATAGTTGGTTTCTTTGCTCAATGGCTCGTCGGAGACGATGATCGAGGATCGCGGCAGCGCGGTCGGCGCGATGCGCTCGAGCACGTCGCTCGGGATGTTGATGCGGTCGAGCGCGTTCTTGGCGTCGTCACCGGTGTCGATCGAGACCGCGCTCCAACGCAGACCCGGTCCGTCGGACGCCATCGCCGTGAACACATGCGTTCCGATGGGCATGTCGGCATCGCGGATCGTGACTGGTGCCTCGATGGTGGTGTCGAAGACCTCGCCGCCGTCCGGCCACGCCTTGCGCGTGTTCCGCCGCACATAGAGCTTTTGCGTCGCGCGGCTGATGTAGATCGAGACCGGCTCGAGCGCGAGCTTTGCCTCGGCCGCTGCTTTGGCGGCCTCGGGCTTCTTGGCGGCGGCCTCCTTGGCGGCCTCTTGTGCGCGGGCCGCGGCATCGGACTTCAGCGTCGCGTCGGCTTTCGCCGTTTCGAGTTTCGCTGTCGCTTCCGCGACCTTAGTTGCAGCCTTCAGCCTCTGTTCCTCGGCACCCGCCCTGGCCTGATCGGCTTTTGCGGTGGCGAGAGCCTTTTCGGCGCGCGCAAGCGCGGCGTCGGCCGCGGACTTGAGGCCTTCGAGTTTGCGAAGTGCCGCCTTGGACGATGCCGCCTCGCGTGCCGCTTTCGCGGCGGATTTCTTGGAAACTTCGGCGGCTTTTGCTGCCTCGTCGGCTTCCCGCGCCAGTTTTTCGGCGCGCTCAGGAGCCGCCGCGACGGCGTCGGCGTTCGGAACCAGCAGCGCTGGATGAGAAAATGCCGCGGGCGTTGCGTCGTACGGGGAAATAATCACGCGCATCCCGATGCGCGTCGTGTCGAACAGCTTCTCCGCAAAGCCGAATGGCAACCGCACGCAACCGTGCGAGGCGGCATAGCCCGGAAGCGGGCCGCCGTGCATCGCGATCCCATTCCAGGTGAGACGCTGCATGTGCGGCATATGGGCGTCGTCGTAGAGGTTCGAGCGGTGATCCGCATTCTTCTGGAGAACGGCAAACACGCCGGCCGGCGTTTCGCGTCCCTTCGTGCCGGTCGAAACCGGCGCCTTCAGGATCCAGCCGTCCGCGTCATAGAATGTGATCTGCTGGGACTTGATCGACACGATCGCCATGATCGGCTCGCCGGCATCGCGCGGCGCTGCCTCCTCTGCAGCGCGGGGGGGACGGTTGGCGCTGGCGGCGTCGCTCAGTACAGTCATAGCGGCAATGGCCGCCAGTGCTGAAATTGCCGGAAGCAGTAGATACCGACTGGATTTTTGAGTCATCGTCAACCAACTCAACACGCAATGCTCCCCCTTTTGATGCCAGCCTTGCACGGCACGAATCAAGTTTGGCGGAGCAAAATTAAGGCTGGCTTAGCGGACGACCGATTTTGATGTGCTCTTTAGGACACGCAGTTCCTCGCCTTGGACGCGCCGTCCGGGGCTTGTTTGCGGAAACCCTGGCATCAACGCCGCGCTTCGTGCGGGGCAAGACGCTTTCCGGTGTCACCTTAGCGCCGCGGTCCCGGCTTTACGGCGGGCGCCGCGTCGCTCGACAACAGCGGTTTGCCCGGCTAGCTGGCCACGGGTCTCTCCCTGACGAATAGCAAGAGCTGGGATTTGGAAGCGTCACTGCTGTTTGCTCTCGAGAGAGGGGGCAAGTGGATGCTGGTGGCAAGCTCGGCGGCACCCTCACGCCGGTTCTCGGCGAGACGAACGCTGAGGCGCAGTACGAGCGGACCGCGCATAACGCGACCTTCATCGAACAGACCCTGGCTCTGATCTCTGCCATCACTGACAGCCCTTGCCGGAGAAGCTCACCACGAACGGTGAGCAGGGATCGCCGGCAACTCGTCATCGAAGCCTCAGCTTCAGGCGCTTCTTCTGCTCTGCGCCGCAGGCTTTAGGCAGAAGGCAATCGGATTGAAACACGCAAGCCATCGAGAGGCGACGTGTCGAGCTGAATTTCGCCATTATAGAGCACCACGAGATCGCGTACGATAGCAAGGCCGAGTCCCGAGCCAGCTGCTTGCGTATCCCAGCGTTCTCCGACGTTAAAGACGACTTCGTGCGCCTCAGGAGGCAAGCCTGGGCCGTCATCATCAACTAAGATTTCAACTGATCCGCTTTTGGTTTCGTTTGCCGCGATGCGCACGCGAGAGTGGGCAAATTTTCCGGCATTGTCGATAATATTGCCAAGAATTTCTTGAAGATCCTGAGCTTCGCACGCAGCGCGAATAGCGGGGGGCACGTCGACATCGAAGTGCAACTGTTTATGCGCGTAGATGCGCGACAGAGCCGCTATCACATCGGATACAACGCTCGCGACTTCTGACGATGCTCCCGGGGACAGGCGGTTCGCGACAACGCGAGCGCGAGTTGTTTGGTGATTTATCTGAGCTTCCATCTTTCGGCACTGAGCGAGGATAGTGTCCGCGCTTGCGCCGCAGCCGCAAGATTTGAGCCGATAGGCTTCATCTGTCAAAATTGCCAACGGTGTCCTGAGCCCGTGCGCGATGTTTCCGGCCTGCGTTCTAGCCCTTTGCACCAACTCTGTTGTCGACGCGAACATGTAATTGAGATTGTCGACAAGTGGCTGCACCTCGGATGGATAGTTTCCGGGCAAGCACTTCAGATTTGCCGACCGCATCTTTAGTAGCGCAACATTCAGCTGTCCGAGCGGGCGCATTGCATAAAGGATCAAGAGTGCGGCGGCTGCAGCCATCGCCACTCCCAAGGCCGTCAATGACCACGACAGCGTGTCATTGAAACTGGTCACAACGCTTTCGAGATGGCGTTTGTCCGTGCCAATGATGAATTGGACAGGCGGCTCACCGGGATTCTTCCACTCGAGGCTCTCCGCCACAAGCAACTCGCCAGTTGGGCCTTTAATGTGATGTGTGTGGACACCGACATCGGAGCGCCCGTCGGGCGGGGTGGTGAGCGGGGCCGCCTTCATGGAGGGAGAGCGCGCCAGCACCTTGCCTTTCTGCTGGATCTCCCAATAGTAACCCGAGTTCTCGACATCGTAGCGCGGGTCGCTCAGCGGAGCACGCAGAACCGTTTGGCCGTTCTCTGTATGCGCGAGACGCTTTAGCTCCGAAAGGTGCACGAACAGCTCGTCGTAGAACTGCTGCGTCACGTGGGTCCGGAAGACGTTCGAGAGGATCAACCACGCAAGCACCATGCCGAACGCGATCCACGCGGTGGCGGCAACGATGAGCCGATTTTTGAGGCTGGCAGGTTCCTTCATCACCTAGTCCATTCGGTAGCCAAGGCCGCGGATCGTCTTGATCAGATCGGCCCCGAACTTGCGGCGCAGACGGCTCACGTAAACTTCTATCGTGTTCGACTCGCGGCTCTCGCCGAGGCTGTACAGGTGCTCGGTAAGCTCTGCCTGGGAGACAACGCGACCTATTCGATGCATGAAGTAGTTCAGCATGCGCAGCTCCTTGGCCGTGAGTTCGATCGGCTGTCCGTCGAGCAGGGCCATTCCTGCACCGGTATCGAGCGTGATTCCCCTGTGCGTGAGCGTGGCGCTCGCCAGACCCGCGGAACGCCTTATGAGAGCATTGAGACGCGCGGCCACCTCGGGGATGTGGAACGGCTTGGTGATGTAATCGTCGGCGCCAGCGTTGAGGCCATCCACTTTCTCAGGCCAAGAGCCGCGTGCCGTCAGGACGAGGACCGGCATCTTGTGGCCGCCGGCGCGCCATTTGCGCAGAACATCGAGCCCCGACATCTGCGGAAGTCCGAGATCCAAAACAACGGCATCATACGTCTCTTCCGTTCCCATGATGTAGCCGTCGGCGCCGTTGTCGGCTCGTTCGACGGCAAATCCCGCCGAATCCAGCCCTTCTGCGAGGCGTTTGGCTATTTCCGGGTCATCCTCGATGAGGAGAATGCGAATGGCGCACTCCTTTGGCGATCTCTATCGCGAGGTTGATAGCACAGCCCTCCTGAACTGGCGCTTAAAAGACCGGTCGTTCAGCCAGCCCGCAGCTTCGGTTCAGGCCGATTTCAGCTTGGCACAGCACATCCTGGGTCAGGAATTGTAGTCGGATCGGGGAGTTCGAAATGCGCAGGACTTTGATAATGGCAGCGGCCATCTCGCTCCATTCCGCGGGCGTTGCCGTGAGCGCATCCTTGCCCGCACCAGCCCGCGATCTTGCCGTCTCGCCGACCCAGATCGAGCGCATGGCAATTGAAATCGAGCCTGCGACACCGACAGCCGAGCAGGTTGTAGCGCTGCTGCCGGGAACAGTCATCCCGGCGCTCAATGCCCGGATCGTCGCAGCCGCGCCTTTTGGCGGCACGGTCGCGCAGCTCCACGTGCTGCCGGGCGAGCGCGTCAGCAAGGGCCAGGATCTGGCCACAGTATCCAGCCGCGAATTGCTGGAAGCGGCTTCGAACCTCGCTCAGGCGGAAGCGGAGCTTCAAGCCGCCGAAGCCGTTGCTCGCCGACGGCGGGATCTTGCCGAGAAGAACATCCAGAGTCCCACCATGGCCGAAGAGGCCGAGGCACAGGTCACCAAGATCAAGGCCGTCATTGAGCAGCACAAGCGAATGCTGGTTCTCGGCGGCATCAGCAGCACGAGCCCAGGCCAGTATACCATCAAGGCACCGGAAGCAGGGCGCGTCGTTGAGGCCAGCGTCACGCCCGGCGACAAGATCGAAGCCATGGCTCCCGCGGTCACGATCGATACGAGTGATGAGCTATGGATCGAGGCGCAGCTGCCCGCCAACCTCGTGAGCCGTATCGCGCCTGGAGACCGCATCAAGGTCATGGACGGCCCGGAAGGCAAAGTTGTTTCGGTGGGCGGGTCGCTCGACAAGCTGACGCGCTCGACCAAGCTGATCGCGAGCGTCCCTTCCGAGAGCGGTCTTCTGCCGGGGCAGATGGTGACTCTCAGCATCGTCCAGAAAGCCGTGACGGGCGCGCTCTCGGTTCCCGCAAGCGCGGTGGCTCGTATCAACGGGGTTGAAGGCGTGTTCGTACGCAACGACACGGGCTTCACGCTCGTGCCGGTCGAGGTCGCAGGGCGCTCACCCGCGGCGGCAACGGTGCTCGGCAACCTGCCCAAGGGCGCCGCGGTCGCAGCGAGCGGCCTGCCGCAGCTCGAGCAGATGCTGGGGGCGGAATAGCCCACATGCTCGACCGCCTGATCAGTTTTTCTCTGACGCAACGCGTCTTCATCCTGCTGTCTGCGGTTGCTGCGGCCGTGGCCGGGGCGTGGGCCTTTCGCACAATTCCGATCGACGCCTTTCCCAATATCTCGCCTGTTCAGGTCAAGATGATCCTCAAGGCACCCGGCATGACGCCGGAAGAGGTCGAGACGCGCGTCATCACCCCAATCGAGATGGAGCTGCTCGGCATCCCGAAGCAGACCATCCTTCGTTCGGCGGCCAAATACGCCATCGCCGACATCACGCTCGACTTCGAGGACGGCACCGACATCTATTGGGCGCGTCAGCAGGTCGCCGAGCGTCTCAACGGCGTGCGAGATCAATTGCCGTCGAACATTTCGGGCGGCCTCGCCCCGGTGTCGACGCCGCTCTCCGACGTCTTCATGTTCACCATCGATGGCGGCAACCTCTCGCTGGAAGAGCGGCGCAGCCTGCTCGACTGGACCATTCGCCCGGCGCTGCGCACCCTTCCGGGCGTCGCGGACGTGAACGCGCTCGGCGGTATGGTCCGCACGTTCGAGGTCATCCCTGACGCAAAAGCGCTCGCAGGGGCCCGCCTCGGCGTCGAAGATATCCTGAAAGCCATCGACGAGGCCAACCGCAACGACGGCGCGGGGCGGCTGAGCGAGGGAGAGAAGGCTCTCGTCGTGCGTGCTGCCGGCGCTATTCAGAGGCCACAGGATCTCGAGCAGATCGTTCTCAAGACCGAAGGTGAGTATGTCTTGCGCCTCGGTGATGTTGCGAACATCGGAATTGGAAGCCTCACCCGCTATGGCGCGGTAACCATGGACGGGCAAGCCGAGGCAGTTCAGGGGCTGGTGCTTTCTCTACGGGGAGCCGATGCAAGCGCAATCGTGGCAGCTGTAAGGGCGCGCCTCGACGAGTTGAAGCCGAGCCTGCCGGAAGGCGTGAAAATCAACGTCTTCTACGACCGCTCGGACCTGATCGAAAAGGCCGTCGGCACAGTGAGCAAGGCACTCATCGAGGCGACAGTGCTCGTCGTCGTGCTGCTGCTCCTCTTCCTCGGCAACCTGCGGGCCGCCATCGTCGTGGCTTTGACGCTGCCGTTCGCCGCTCTCGCCACCTTCGTCATGATGAAGGCTTTCGGCATGTCCGCGAACCTCATGTCGCTCGGCGGACTGGCGATTGCCATCGGACTCATTGTCGATGCGGCCGTCGTTGTCGTCGAGAACACGGTCGAGCGGCTCCACCACGAGGGGGACAGCGACATTCCTCTCCTCCACAAAGTTTACCGCGCGGCAGGCGAGGTGGCGATGCCGGTGGCCTCGGGAATACTTATCATCTGCCTCGTGTTTCTGCCTCTGCTGTCACTTCAGGGCCTCGAAGGCAAGCTGTTCGCCCCGGTCGCGCTTACCATCATCTTCGCGCTCGGCGCCTCGCTCATTCTTTCGCTCACGCTCATTCCGGTGCTGTCCTCTTACCTGCTTCGCGGCGGCAGTCACGGCGAGCCGCTGCTGATGCGCATTCTCGCGCGTGGCTACAGAACACTCCTCAAGGGATGCCTGGCCTTTCCGATCGCCGCGTATCTTGTGGCCGCAGCCGGGATCGTCGCAGTGGTCTTTGCCTACGGCGCCGTCGGCAAATCGTTCATGCCCACCATGGACGAAGGCTCCGTGATCATGCAGATCACCAAGCTGCCCTCCATCAATCTCAAGGCCAGCATCGAGGGCGATCTTCGCATCCAGAGGCTCTTGAAGGAGAAGGTGCCGGAGGTCGAGCGCATCGTCGCGCGCGTCGGATCGGACGAGCTGGGTCTCGACCCCATGGGTCTCAACGAGACGGATACTTTCCTCGTCCTGAAGCCCAAAGATCAATGGCGCGTACCGAACAAGGAGTGGCTGATTGAGCAATTGCGCCAATCCATGGCCGATATGCCGGGCGTCGAGTTCGCGTTCACGCAGCCGATTGAGATGCGCACCGCCGAAATGCTGACGGGTGCGCGGGGCGATCTTGCCATCAAGATCTTCGGCCCCGACCTCGCGACGCTTTCCGGCCTCGCCGGCAAGATCCAGGGCGCGCTTCAGAGCGTCACCGGCGCATCCGAGGTCTCGACCGTCGCCAACGACAACGTCGAGTACCTTCAAATCGATCTCGACCGTCTTGCTGCAGGCCGAACGGGTCTCGCTGTCACGCGCGTCGAGGACGAACTCCGGGCGATGCTCGAAGGGGCGCCTGCCGGTCTCGTCTCGGAGCCCGGCCGGCGCACGGAGATCGTTGTTCGCGGTGCCGAGGATATCCGCGATAATCCTCAGGCCTTCACATCGACCCAGATCGCAGCAGGCGACGGCGGCGTGGTGCGCGCGGGCGACATCGCAAAACTCGAGCGCGTGAGCGGGCCAGTCAAGATCGAGCGAGAGAATGCCTCCCGTTTCGCCATCGTGCAGGCATACGTGACGGGGCGGGATCTCGTCGGCTTTGTCGAGGACGCCCAGCGTGCCGTAGCCGAGAAGGTGGAACTGCCGCCGGGCTACCGCCTCGTATGGGGTGGCCAGTTCGAAAATCAGCGCCGCGCTGCTACCCGGCTTTCGGTCGTCGTGCCCATCGCGCTGCTGCTCATCTTCGGCGTTCTGTTTGCGACGCTGCGTTCGATGCGTCAATCCCTGCTCATTCTCGCCAACGTGCCCTTCGCGTTGGTGGGCGGCGTGCTCTCACTCTGGATCTCTGGCGAGTATCTGTCGGTGCCGGCCTCCGTCGGCTTCATCGCGCTGCTCGGCATCGCGGTGCTCAACGGGCTCGTCCTCGTCACCCACTTCAACCAGCTGGCCGCAAGCGGCATGCCCATTGGGCAAGTCGTGTTCGATGGTGCCGTCCGGCGTCTACGTCCGGTGATGATGACTGCAAGCATCGCCGCGTTCGGCCTCGTGCCGCTCCTGTTCGCCACAGGGCCCGGGTCGGAGATCCAGCGGCCGCTCGCGATCGTCGTAATCGGCGGTCTCGTCACCTCGACCGCTCTCACCCTGCTGCTTCTGCCCATTCTCTTCCGCCGCTTCGGGTTGAGTGGCGACAGGGACAGCAAAGAAATCCGGAGTCCCCAATGGATCAATCCCTTTGCAAGCTCACGCTCGTCTACCCGATCAGCGCCGCAAATGACCTCATCGAGCTGATTATGTCTTCAAAGCCTGCAGTCGGTGGTTTCACGACCTTCAAAGCGGAGGGCCACGGCTTCGATTTCTCGCGCGCAAGCATCAGCGAGCGGGTGCGCGGCCGCGTCGAGCGAGGCGTGCTCGTGGCGGTGATGCCGCGACGGAACGCGTCCCTCCTGCTCGAATCCGTCCGCAAGGCGCTGCCGGTACCGCACATGGCCTACTGGATCGAGCCTGTCATCGAGGTCGGCCGTCTGGTGGAGGGCAGCGAGTCGCAGTCCGGGCCGTCGGGAGCGGCACCATGATCGTATCCGCCAGCGCGTACCCTCTCACGGCACTGATCCTGCCGCTGCTCACCTCGGGAGCCGCATGGGCGATTGCCGTTTGGGCCCTGAAGCAGGGCGGCGCACGGATCGATTTCCTTCGGAAAATGAAGCCGCCGACAGGTGCAGGCGGGTATCCGCCTCGTGCAACGCCGCCCGAACGCATACGCACTGACAACACGAAGGAAAGAGAGGACCAGTCATGAGACAATTCGTGTTTGCTACCCTCGCGGGCGCGCTGATCGCCTTCGGAGGCCCGGCCTCGGCCCATGAGATCCCGTGGAGCAATGGGGCCGCGCGCATCACGGGCTTTGGCCACTGCGCGAAGGGGGCGTGCCAGCGGCGCGCGTCATTCGAGAGCAGTGTTCCGCACCGCCATGTTGGGAAAGGCAAATGCGCGGGGTTAGGCGCAGGGGGATACGCTTTTGGCAGCAAGTTTGCCTGCTAGCAGCCGCCTTCCACTCTGCTCGCCAATTCCAATCTGCGCAGCGGTATCGAGACGCCACCGAGCACTCGGCACCGGTCGCCAGGTTGACCGCATTCCGAACAGCCTATTGGTGGTATGCTGTCGGCCCAAAGGTCGAATGGCGCGCCCGAAAGTACGGCGATGGCGATGATGATTCAGATGGTTATTTCGCCAACTTCGGTCATCCTCGAGCCTATGTTTTCATAGGTTTTCGCGACGGATTCCCAAACTCGTTTGATCTGGTTTCAGCTTGGACGATGTCGCATATGCCGAGTTTGCGGACGGTCAGTCGATGGCGAGGATTTCATTGCGCTTCTCACGGAAGTGCATCCGTGTACGCACTGCCGCCAGTCGTGGCTCGACGAGCTGCCGCGGAAGACCACGACTGACCATCCTTAGACATCCCCGGTATCTCGAGAGCGACGAGTTGCTTCGTCGTGGAGTGCAATTAGTTGCTTTATTTTTCTGCTGCGCTTGATCTCCGGCCGCACTGAATAAGCTTCTCATTTTTAGTTTCTTGGTCGCGTGTTGATTTTGTCTAAGCCTCCAGCGTCGAGACGGCGCACACGGCATCATCGCCTCGGCATTCTTACGAGCTCCATTGCCGCTAAACTTCTCGGGGGGATTTCAATGAGACCGGCACTTCGCCATATCGTGTTGACGGCTGGTGCCGTCGCTATCGCCGCAACCGCGGCTTTCGCTCAGTCGGCAGACACCTATCCGAGCGCTCCAATCAAGCTCGTTCTTCCGCTTGGGGCAGGTGGCGCCACGGACAACCTTGCCCGCATTTCGTCGGGTCCTGTCGAAACCAAATTCGGACAGCCGATCGTCATCGAGAACCGTCCCGGTGCGGGCGGGTCGCTCGCGTCCGCGGTGGTCGCGCAGTCAGAGCCCAATGGTCAGACGCTGCTGTTCGCGAACTTCGCGACCCACGCCGTTACCCCGACGCTGTTCACCAACCTCTCTTACGATCCGGTTAAGGACTTCAAGCCTGTGACGCTGATCGCCTCGCAGCCGCACTTCGTGCTGGTCAACCCCGATCTCGGAATCAATACGCTGGCCGAACTGATCGACTACGCCAAGAAGAACCCCGGCAAGCTCAACTTCGCGTCCGCCGGCGTCGGCAGCCCGCTTCATCTCGCGGCCGAATACTTCAAGATCAAGGCCGGTGTCGATCTCGTGCACGTGCCCTACAAATCGAGCGCGCCGGCATTGCTCGACCTGATCGCCGGCCGCGTGCAGGTGTTCTTCGACAACGTGTCGACCGCTCTTCCCCACGTTCAGGCCGGTAAGCTCAAAGCCCTGGCCATCACCAGCTCCAAGCGCTCGCCGCTGGCGCCCGAAATTCCGACGGTGGCCGAAGCCGGGCTCCAGGATTTCGAAACCTACGGCTGGTGGGGTGTGGCCGCGCCGGCCAAGACTCCGCCGGCGGTGATCGCGAAGCTCAACGCGGCCTATGTCGAGGCACTCAAGTCGCCTGAGGTTTCGACCAAGCTCGCGAGCCAGGGCTACGACGTGATCGCCAGCACGCCGGAGGAGTTCGAAGCCTACATCGGCAGGGAAATCGCAAAGTGGGCGCCGGTCATTAAGGCCGCCAACCTGAGCCCGACGAACTGAGACGGCATGGGCAGCGTTTTGCCAAATAAAGACACGTCATCCGTTCCAGAAAATGGTGCAACCGAAGCAAAGTCCTGGGTTCCGACCCAGGACTTTGCTGCTGGTATCGCTCTGCTCGCGCTCGGGGGCTTCGCGCTCTATCAAGGCGCGAGCCTGCCGGCGGGCTCGCTGAACGCGGTCGGTCCTGGGCTACTGCCGCGCGGCCTAGCGTTCGGGATCGTCTTCATGGGCGTCCTGATCATCCTGCTGGATTTCACACGTCCGGGGGAGCAACTGGGATTTGTCAATCTGCGGCCGCCGATCTTCATCTTCGCTGCATTGATGGCGTTCGCGCTGACGATCAAACCGCTAGGCTTGCTAGGCGCGGTTCCGATCACTGTCGGGTTGGCTGGCTTTGCCAGTGCCGAGACGCAGTGGCGTGAAATCGTCGTTCTCGCTGCGGTATTGACGGTCGCGTGCATCGCGGTGTTCGGATACCTGCTGACACTCAGCATCCCTGTTGGACCGAGCGGGTCGGCGGCGGCGTTTGCGGCGTTGTGGAAATGACCGAGCTGCTCGACCATCTGGTGTTCGGGCTCGCGGTCGCAGTGTCGCCCACCAACGTGTTTCTGTGCCTTGCGGGGTGTTTTCTCGGAACGCTGATCGGGGTTCTGCCGGGGATCGGCAGCATCGCCACCATCTCGATGCTGTTGCCACTGACATACAGCCTCGATCCGGTCGGCTCGCTGATCATGCTGGCGGGTATCTACTATGGCGCCCAGTACGGCGGGTCCACCGCCTCCATTCTCGTGAATGTCCCGGGCGAGGCGACCGCGATCATCACGGCGATCGACGGTCATCAAATGGCGCGGCAGGGGCGGGCAGGCGCGGCGCTCGGCATCTCGGCGATCGGGTCGTTCATCGCCGGTACGATCGCCACCGTGTTCATCGCGGCGCTCGCGATACCGCTGACGCGGGTGGCGCTGGAGTTCGGTCCCGCCGACTATTTCTCACTCCTTCTGTTGGGGGTGCTGGCCTCGGCGCTGCTCAATCGCGGCGCGGTCAGCAAATCCATTGCGATGATCCTGCTCGGAATGCTGCTCGCGACAGTCGGCATGGATCTCGAGACCGCGGCGCCGCGCTTGACGCTGGGCTATCCGCAACTGATGGAGCAGATCCCGTTCGCGGTGCTGGCGATGGGTGCGTTCGGCCTGGCCGAACTAGGCCGATCACTGGAAACGCCGGAAAACCGCGATGTGATCTCCAAGCAGATCGGAGGGCTGCTGCCGAGTCTTTCGGAGCTCAGGCAATCCGTAGCGCCGATCCTGCGCGGCACCGCGCTCGGAGGCTTGCTCGGGGTGCTGCCGGGTAACGGCGCGCTGCTGGGGCCGGTTGCGTCCTACGGCGTTGAAAAGCATCTGGCGAAAGAGCCCCAGCGTTTCGGAAGAGGCGCCATCGAAGGCGTGGCCGGGCCGGAGTCCGCCAACAACGCAGCGGCGCAGACCTCGTTCATCCCACTCTTGACGCTCGGCGTGCCCGCCAACGCGGTGATGGCGCTGATGCTCGGTGCCATGACCATGAACGGCATCGTCGCCGGTCCGCAGGTGATCGAGCGCAGCCCGGAGTTCTTCTGGGGCATGATCGCCTCGATGTGGATCGGCAACCTCATGCTGCTGGTCATCAACCTGCCGATGATCGGCATCTGGGTGAAGCTGCTCAAGGTGCCGTTCCGCATCCTGATGCCGTCGATCGTCGTGTTCTGCGCGATCGGCGCCTACTCGATGCGCAACGAGCCGTTCGACGTGGCGCTGGCCGGCTTCTTCGCGATTGGCGGCTACGTGCTGATCAAGCTCGGGTTCGAGCCGACTCCGCTGCTGCTCGGCTTTGTCATCGGCGACATGATGGAGGAGAAGTTCAGACAAGCTCTGATCATGTCGCGCGGCAGCCTCGCGATCTTCGTCGAGCAGCCGATCAGCGCGGGGTTGCTGGCGGTGACGCTGGCGTTGCTGTCGGTGCTGCTGTTGCCGCGCGTGCGGCGCAAGCGGGATGAGGTGATCGTCGAATGAGGTTGGGAACCGCGGAATGTTGAGATTAGACGATCATGAACAAGCCATGCTCGCCGGAGTGGAAGGTCGTGCGCGCCAGTGGGCCATGCAGCAGCTGATCCAGGTCGGCCGGTTCTTCGACGCCAAAGACCTAGTCAAGGTCTCGCAGGTGCACCTTATGGCGGACACCGAAGCGCTGGGCGAGGAGGGTATTCGCTTTCTCGAGGGTATTGCCGCCTATCCAGAGGCGGAGCGCCGGGTTCGGGTGCCGACGGTGACCGACCCGCGCGGCGCCGATTTCGCCGCCTACCGGCGCATCAGGCAGAAAGAGGAATTCGTCGCGTTGGAGAAGCGCGCCGCGGACGCTTTGCGTTCGCTCGGCATTCTCATGACCGATACCTGCATCAATTATCAAACCATCCTGCCGCCGGTTAAGGGCGAGCATCTGGCGTTTGGCGATACCGGATCGACGATCTACGCCAACTCGGTGCTGGGCGCGCGGACAAATTTCGAGGGCGGGCCGTCGGCGCTGTCCGCGGCGCTCACCGGCCGGGTTCCGCGCTACGGCTTTCATCTCGATGAACACCGGCGAGGGACGACGCGGTTCGCGGTCGAGGCCCGGCTCGCGGACTACTCCGACTGGGGTGCGCTTGGCGCCGTGATCGGCCGGCGCATGCGCTCGTACTTCGAGGTGCCGGTCGTCGAGGGCATCGCGTCGGCACCGACCTCGGACCAGATCAAGCATTTCGGGGCGGCACTCGCGAGCTACGGATCGACGCCGTTGTTTCATATGGTGGGCGTCACGCCCGAGGCGGGGCGGCTCTCCGACGTGATCGACGACCGCGCGCCGGCGATTTCGATAACGGACGCGGACCTCGCCGCCTATCGCACCTCGCTGACGCCGGTGGATGACACGCTCCATGTCGTCGTATTTGCCGCTCCGCAATTATCTCTGATCGAGCTGCAGCAGTTGGGGACGCTGCTAGACGGCCGGACAGTTCATCCCTCAGTCAGCCTGATCGCGACCACTAGCCCCGAGATCAAGTCCGCCGCCGATCGGCTCGACATCACGCGGAAAATCGACGGCGCCGGCGGTATCCTGCTTCAGGGCGTGTGCTTCTACCAAATGCACGCGCGCGAGATCGGAGAAGCCAACGGCTGGCGGCGGCTGATGTCGAACAGCGCCAAGCTGGTCAACATTCTCGGCGGCTACAACTACGAGACCGTGCTGGGTTCGATGGAGGCGTGTGTGGAGAGTGCAGTCGCCGGGAGGATCGTCGCGTGAGCCTGCGCCTCGTCAAGGGACGGCCCGGGATCGGCGACCAGGTGGAGGGCATCGCGCTCGTCGCTTCTGACAATTTCTCGGCGCGCTACGATCTAGATCGGATCAACGGCGTGTTCTCGCGGCGCTCTCATGCGCTTTACGGGCAGTCCTACGTCGGGCGGATACTGGTGCTCAATGCCGCGAAGGGTGGAGTCGCGACCGCCTGGATGCTGCGCGAGATGCAGGCGAGACAACTCGGGCCATCCGCGCTTCTACTCAATTTCGCTAATCCGATCCTGGCGCAGGGCGCGGCGTTCGCGGGCCTTCCTCTGATCGACCGGTTCGAGGCGGATATCACGTCGGTACTGAAGTCCGGTGATCGCGTTCGGGTTTCGCCGTGCACGGGGGAAGTTCTGGTCCTCGATCGCGACGCTGCGCAACCATGAGCGGCGCTCAGGATCCCGTCCACAGCAAGGCTGGAGTGGTGGTTGCCGGACACCCGCTTGCGGCCGAGGCCGGGCGCGAGGCGCTCGCCGCGGGCGGGAGCGCGACGGACGCGCTGATCGCATCGGCCGCGACGCTGTGCGTAGTGCTGCCCCAGGCGGTTACGCTCGGAGGCGACGCGTTCGGGCTGTTCTACCAAGCCGCGGATGCGACGGTCCATGGACTGAATGCCAGCGGGCGCGCCTCTCGCGCGCTTGTGCCCGATCGATTGCAACGATCCGATCTCGAACACGGCGCGCTTTCGCCGACGGTTCCGGCGTTGGTTCTCGGTTGGGAGGCGGCGCATCGCAGGTTTGGAAAGCTAGCCTGGTCAGAGCTGTTCGCGGCGGCGATTGCGGCCGCCGATCACGGCGTTCCGGTGTCGCGTATTCTGGCGTCGGCGATCATGCAGCACGAGGCGCTCATCGCGCGCGACGCGGGGCTGGCGGCGCTGCTGATCCCGAGCGGCCGGTCGTTGGTCGAAGGCGACCTTCTTCTCCAGCCGCAGTTGGCAGAGTGCTTTCGTACCATCGCGCGAGGCGGTGCGGCTGCCTTCTATCAAGGGCCCGTCGCGCGTTCGCTCGCCACGCGTATCGCACAGGGCGGTGGTTTGCTCAATGTGGATGATTTTGCGGGCAGCGCGACCGATTGGGTGGCGCCAATCTCGGTCGACTATCGCGGCCATATGGTCGCGACGGTTCCGCCGAATTCCTTCGGACTGCTCGGGCTACTGCAACTCAAGGAGCTCGATTCCCACGATCACGGCCGCGAATTGCCCGGGGCTAGGCTGGTGGCGCAGGTCGCTGCGGCCGAGCGGGCGTTCGTGACGGGCGCCGGCTATCTTGCCGATCCGGATGCGACCGGGATCACCGGCGCGGATCTCCGCTCGCTCCTGGCCAGCCCCATACCCAATGCGTCTGCGGCGCGGATCGGCTCCAGCCCCGGCGGAACCGCGGTTGCGATGGCCATTGACCGCGACGGAAACGCGGCTCTGATCGTGCAGAGCATATTCACGCTGTTCGGCAGCGGTGTCTTCGATGCCGAAACCGGCATTCTTCTCAACAACCGCATGCGCGGTTTCAGCCTCGATCCTTCGCATCCCAATGTGGTCGCTGCCGGAAAGCGGCCGGCGCACACGCTGAGCCCGATGATGATGCTCAGAGACGGGCGGCTGCGTCTCGTGCTGGCGACTCCGGGTGGTCTCGGACAGACGCCCACGCTGGTTCAGATTATCGACGGCCACATTGGTGCCGGGCTCGATCTCGAAACCGCGATCGCGCGTCCGCGCTGGTCCTACGACCTCGATCAGCGTGTAATCGTGGAGGCCGGTCTTTCCGATGACGTCGTTTCCGCGGTTGCTGCATGTGGTGTCTCGGTTTACCGGCCGACACGGGCTACGCCGTTCTTCGGATCTGTGAAGGCAATCCAGATCGCGCCGGACGGAACTTATCGCGGTGTCGCTGATCGGCGGAGGGATGGGGCAGTGGCCGGTGCCTAGTCCCCGAGCTGACACTGACCAAGATGCGGGAGGCAAATATGTCGATTGAAGATCGGTTGCGTGAGCTTGGTATCGCGCTGCCACGGCCGCGCCGCGTGCCGGCAAACTTCGTTCCGGGTGTGGTGGTCAACGATCTGCTCTGGATGTCCGGAACCCTCGGCACCATCGTCGACGCCGAGGACCGCGACGTTATTGCGACCCCTGGCAAGGTCGGAGAGCAGATCAGTCTTGAGCAGGGCTATCAATCGGCACGTCAATGCGCGATCAACCAGCTCGCCTGGATAAAGATGGTGCTTGGGAACCTCGATCGGGTTGCGCGCATCGTCAAGGTCAACGGCTATGTCAATGCCGTCTACGGGTACAACCAGGGACCGTGGGTCGTGAACGGGGCCTCCGACTTGCTCGTCGAGGTGTTCGGCGAGGAGCGGGGATCTCACGCGCGCGCCGTCGTCAGCGTGGCCGGGCTCGCGTTCGATGCGCCGGTAGAGATTGAGATGCTTCTGCATGTGCGGACATAGTCGCGATCACCATTGCGGAACATTTCTCAAAGGCGCGGCGGGCTTCTGCTTGGTCTCGCTCGGCTGGAGGCTCATCGGGAAGTAAGCGGATGCGCGAACCGATTGGCTCGTTCGCACGTGACCATCCCTTACGAGCGGTGCAATGCTCCTCGCAGAAGCGATATGCGCTTGGCGGGCACGTTGATGCGATGGGTCGGGTCGTTGATCGTACGTCGGCGAACTCGTCGCCGAGGTTTGCGCGCGGCTCGAAGGATTGCGATCGAAGCACCGCGCCGCGAGCCGTGCGAGGTGATAGGCCACAGCCGCGCCGGAGAAGCGCCGTCTATGATGGCTACGTCGATCTGTGCGGGCTCCGTTATCTCTCCTGCGCTTGGCGCAGCCATGTCAGGCCGCCGGCGGCGCGCGCCGCGCGAGCGTCGTGTCGAGAGCAGAAAGGATGGCGCGCTTCTCGTCGTCGAAGGAATGCGAGAGCCGGTCGCGCGGACGCGCGAGCTTGACATCGGAGACCTGGGCGACGCGTCCTGGGAACGGCCGCAACACCACGACGCGGGATGCAAGCGCCACGGCTTCCTCGATGTCGTGCGTCACCAGTACGAGCGTCGGACGCGTATCGGCCCAGATCTCGAGAAGATGATCCTGCAGCTCGACGCGGGTGAAAGCATCGAGCGCCGAGAACGGCTCGTCGAGAAGGATGACGCTCGGACGCGCCACCAGCGCGCGTGCGATCGCGACGCGCTGGCTCTGCCCGCCGGAAAGCTCACGCGGCCATCTTAGCGCATAGTCGGCGAGGCCGACGCGCTTCAGCGCCTGGTGGACGCGGTGGCGTCGCTCGGGCCGCGACAGGTGGGCGAGACCGAAGCCTACATTGCCCTCGACCGTAAGCCACGGCAGGAGGCGGGGCTCCTGGAAGACGATGCCGACGGCAGGATGTGGCGCGACGATGCGCGTGCCGTCGACGTCGATGGTGCCGCTCGTCGGATGGTCGAGCCCGGAGATGAGGCGGAGCAGCGTGCTCTTGCCCGAGCCGGAGCCACCAACGACGGCCACGATCTCGCCCGCCCCTACATCGAGCGTGATTTCGCGCAGCGCAGCCGTGCCGTTAGGGTAGGTTTTGCCGATGTTTCTGATGGAGAGCATGGCACCTCAACGGGCTCTGGCGAAGGAATCCTGCCACCTGAGAAACGGAGCCGTGAGCAGGGAAAGTATCCAGTCCGTGATCTGGCCCAATACGGCGAAGACGAGAATGGCGGCGACGATCTGCTGCGGTTTGCCGAGCTGCTGTCCGTCGACGAGGAGATAGCCCAGCCCCTCCGAAGCCCCCATGAACTCCGCCGCTACCACGAACATCCAGCCAAGCCCGAGCCCCTGGCGCAGCGCCACCACGTAGGCGGGCAGGATGGACGGCAGCAGGATGCGTCTCACGAGGCCGAGCGGCGAGAGGCGGAAAGCGCGCCCCACCTCGACGGTCTTGCGATCCACGGCCTCGATGGCGCCAAGCACGCCGAGGTAGACGGGAAAGAAGACGCCGACTGCGATCAGCGTGATCTTCGAGAGCTCGAAGATTCCGAACCAGAGGATGAAAAGAGGAACCCAGGCGATCGACGGCACGGCCCTGAGCCCCTGCAGCGACGGGTCGAGCAGCTGCCGGAAGCGGCGGAAATAACCGATCAGCGCTCCCACGAGCGTGCCGGCGACGGCCCCTGCCGCGAATCCCGCCAGCACGCGCAGCAGCGTCGCACGGATATGCACGTAAAGCTCACCCGTGGAGGAAAGCTCGGCGAGCGTGCGGAAGATCGCCGACGGCGGCGGAACCAGCCGGCCGTTCGCGAGGCCGAAATAGACCAGCGCCTCCCAGACCGCGCCAAGCGCGACAGGCAGCAGGAGCCCCGCGACAAAC
The DNA here is from genome assembly GCF_000383415.1 of Hyphomicrobium zavarzinii ATCC 27496. GTDB lineage: Bacteria > Pseudomonadota > Alphaproteobacteria > Rhizobiales > Hyphomicrobiaceae > Hyphomicrobium_C > Hyphomicrobium_C zavarzinii. The sequence goes on from NZ_KB911257.1 coordinate 620,232, forward strand.
GGATAGGCTCCGGCGAACCGCGAGGTTCGCCGGAGCGCCGAAATTTCGCTTCTTGCCTCGATGGCGAGACTGCCGTCTGCGGGCATGCGCGATCCCGCCTTATTTCGCGGCCGTGGTGAAGGTGCCGTCGATCAACTGATCGACCACTGCCTGGATGTTGACGTCCTCCTTGATGACGCCGGCCTTCTGAAGTGCGAGGCCTGCTGCGAGGATCGTATCCTTCTGCTGCTGGCCGATCTTCGAGTGGGAGAGGTCCGTGCGCTCCTTGAGCTGGCGCTCGATGACGGCGTCGGGAAGCTTGGTCACTTCGACGAGCTGCTTCTTGAGATCTTCCGGGTGCGCAATCGACCATTCGCGTGCCTGCTCATAGGCGGCGAGTACGCGTTTCACCACGTCGGCGTGCTGCTTGGCGAACGCTTCGCGAACGTTGAGAACGCCCCAGCTGTTCGCCTCCTTGTTGCGGTGGAACAGGATGGCGCCATTCTCGATCTCGGCCGAGGCGGTCAAGGGGTCGAGGCCGGCCCAGGCGTCGACGTCGCCGCGCAGGAGTGCGGCCTTTCCGTCGCCGTGCTGCAGGAGAACAAGCGTGATGTCTTTCTCCGACAGGCCCGCTTCCTGAAGGGCGCGAATGAGGAAGATGTGCGGGTCGGTGCCGCGGGTAGCCGCAACGCGCTTGCCCTTGAGGTCGGCAACTGTCTTGATGCCGGTGTCGGGGCGCGTGACGAGCGTCGCCCACTCGGGCCGGGAATAGACGTAGATCGACTTGATCGGATTGCCGTTGATCTTGCCGACGAGGGCGGCTGCTCCCGCCGTCGACCCGAATTCGAGCGAACTCGCGTTCAGAAACTCGAGCGCTTTGTTGGAGCCGAGCGACTGCACCCACGTAATCTTGATACCATCCTTCTCGAATTCCTTCTCGAGCAGGCCCTGGTTCTTGAGCGCGATCGACACGGGATTGTAGGTCGCCCAGTCGATCTTGATTTCGGAAAGCTTCTCCTGGGCGGAGGCCAGCGCCGGCAGCGCCGCCGTGACGGCAAGCGAGAGCGCGGCGCGCGCCAGGCTCTTGAACGAAGGCGTCATGATGTGGATCTCCACTTTTGATCTAAATCAAGCCCGACGCTATCCGCCGCGGTCGGCCCTGCAAACGAAGAAGAACTGCTGATTATTCCAACGGCAGAGACGCGAAAGCTGCAGTCCAAGCGGCCAGCGGGGAGGCCGCCTGGACTGCGTGCCAGCGTCCCCCGTCAGGGAACCAGCGTGGCCGGATCGAGCTTGCCTTTGACGAAGCCGAAGCTGGTGCCCGCGTCGAGACGCTCGGCCAGAAGCTTCTTGAAACCGTCGTCGATCGTGATCTTGACGTCGTCGCGCGATTTGACCCCGTAAAGCGGGTTCTCGCCGGCGAGGCTCTTCACCACCGAGGCGTCGAGCCGCTGAGTCTCGGCGAACCACGCGGCGGATTCGTCCGGCTTGGTTGCGATGTAGAACACGGCGTCCTTCAACGCCTCGACGAAGGCGTCGACGGCCTTTGGGTTGCTCGCCAGATATTCTGAGCGCACGAGCGCGGTAAAATAGAAGGGCCAGGTGTGCACGCGCTTCGCGCCGAGCTTCGTCTCGAGCCGCTGCGTCTGCGGCTGGCGGATCAGCACCGCATCGACGAGGCCGGTCTCGATAGCGCCCGGAAGCTCGTTGGGCTGCAAATTGACGTACTCGAACGCATCCTTGTCGATGCCCTTATCCTTGAGCAGGATCAGGAGGTCGAGATGGGACTCGGTATTGAGCGAAAGCCCGATCTTCTTGCCCTTGAGATCCTCGATTGTCTTGGCCTGGCTGTCCTTCGGCACGAGCAGCGAGTGGCTAGATTGACCGAGGCTTGCGACGAACTTGATCGACCCTGGCGATTTTAGCGCGAGGTTGAAAGGCGGGATGAAGCTCGTCACGACAGCGTCGAGCTGACCAGACGCGAGGCCCTCCATCAGCGGCGGACCGAACTGGAAGCCCGTGAACTCCGCATCGAGATCGTGCTTTGCGGCCAGCCCCGCCTTCTGCAGGACAACTGGAACCTGACCGTTCATGCCGCTCGGATAGCCGATGCGGATCTTGGCATTCTCCGCTTGCGATTGTCCCTGAAGGCTCAAGAGGCCGACGGCTGCCAGAGCGATTACACGAAGGAGTGAGCGAGACATCTGAAAGGTCCTTTTCCTTTTCTAACGTGGATAGTGCCAGGGGACGATGACGCGCCGCTCGAGCACGCCGAGCGAGCCGATCATGAGAGCGCCGAGAAGACCGATGACGGTCATGCCGACGAGCACGCGGGAGGTCTCGAGGCTGAGCCGGCTGATCTGGATCATGTAGCCGAGCCCCGATTGGGCAGCGACCAACTCGGCCGTGACGACCGCCATCCAGGCCTGCCCGAGCCCGATGCGCAGGCCCGTTGCGATCGACGGCAGCGCGGACGGCAGCATGACGGTTGTGAGCAGCGCGAGCGGCGAGGCGCCGAGCGAGCGGGCCGCATTGACGTGCTCCTCCACGAGCGAGGTGCCGCCTGCGAACGCATTGATGAAGATTGGGAAGAACGCGGCGATCGCGGTGATGAAATAGCTAGGCGGGTCGCCGAGGCCCATCCACAGAATGGCGAGCGGGATCCACGCGATCGGCGGAATCGGCCGTATGAGCGCGATGAGCGGCATCACCAGCGCGCGTAGGATGCGCGAATAAGCCAGCACGAGCGCCAGCGGCACCGCGAGGCTTGCAGCGGCGAAAAAGCCGGCGAACACGCGGACGATGCTGGCCTTGACGTCGCCCGCGAGCGAGCCGTCGGCAATCAACTCGCCGTAGGTCGTGAGAACATCGGCCGGCGGCGGCAGGAGAACGTCGTTGTCGAGCTTGAGCGAGGCGAGTGTCCAGATCGCGAGAAAAATGGCGAGCCCCGCCGCGCCGAGCCCGATCGTCAAGGCGGCCTGCCGGATCCGGTCAAGCCTGTGGTCGCGCCGGTTCATCGGAATGCCTTCCGTGCTTCGATGCGGATCACATCCGCGATCTCGCGGCGGTGCTCGATGAATGCCGGCTGGTCCATGATGGCGTGCGCGCGCGGGCGCGGAAACGGGATCGAAATTTCTCGAGCGACGCGCCCCGGGAGCGATTCCATCACGATCACGCGGCCCGCAAGGAAGAGGGCCTCCTCGATGTCGTGGGTCACGAACACAACGGTGGGCTTGAGCTTGTCCCAGATCGCGAGCAGTTCCTCCTGCATGAGAGAGCGGGTCTGTGCGTCGAGCGCACCGAACGGCTCGTCCATGAGCAGCACGGGCGGGCGCGTCGCGAGCGCGCGAGCGATGCCGACGCGCTGCTGCATGCCGCCAGAAAGGCTCGACGGCCACGCATGCGCCACGTCCTTGAGGCCGACCAAGTCGAGAAGCGCATGCGCGCGTTCCAAGGGCCTGTCCAGCCCGAGCCGCCGCGGTCCGAAGGCCACGTTCTCGATCACGCTCATCCAGGGAAAAAGCGCATGCTTCTGGAAAACGATCCCGCAGCGCGCCGAAGGACCTAGGTGCGGCTGCTCGTCGAGAAGAACGCGGCCGCGATCCGGCGAGCGAAATCCCGCAAAGACGTTGAGCAAAGTGGATTTTCCGCACCCACTCGGTCCCAGTAGGGCGACGAACTCGCCCGCTCCGATCGAGAGCGAGACGTCGTCGACGGCCGGCCGGCTGCGTCCGTAGTTGATCGTCACGTGCTCGAGGCGCAAGCGCGGCTTGGCGAGAATGTTGTCGGTGGCCGATCCATCGGCGCTTGCGCCCGCGACAAGCCGCAAGCTCGGAGGCGCCTCCGTAGCCTGTGCGGAAGCCCCCGCAGGCGCGCCTGCAAGGTCCCGCAAAGACTGCTGGTGGACAATCCCCGCCACTTTGCTCGATGCCCCGATGTGAAAGTCCCCAATCGTCAACGAATACGAGCCCCCAAAAGTCTGGCGAACGAATAATTTATTGGATCGATATGAGGCTCGGCGCTCTTTGCTTGGGAGCGATCTGCGCTCACCCCGGCAGGAAAGGCGTCGAAATTTCGAGCACGCGCTCTGCCGGGCGATACCAGCCCTGCGGCGCGTGGCTGTCGTCGTGCAGGTAGAGGCGCACGCGCACGAGGCGTGAGCCGGCCGTGAAGGTGAAATGCCGGCTCATCGGCGGACACGTGACGAACGAGTGGTACTTGGAGAGCTGCGCGCAGTTGACGAAGTTTGTGTTCCAGCGGCGTTCCACGTGGCTGCGTCCGCTGAGGATGTCGTCCGGATGCGTATGCGTGTGTCCGCCGAGCCAGATGTCAACAGCACCCGGGTTGGCTTCGAGGTAACGCTCGAACCGCTGCGCCTTGGGCTCGTCGTCAACGAAATACAGATACGAGGCGCCTTCCGGTACGCCGTCGACGCCGTGGTAGCGCCCGTGGCGATAACGTCCATCGGGATAGCGCGAAACGCCCTCGAAATCGCCAGAGCCAACCGTCGTCTCACGCAGCATGTGATGGTGACAGCTCACGACGATCTCGCCCGCTTCGCGGGCGGCTTCGACCTTCTGCCGCCACCACTCCCACGTCTCGCCCGTTACCGCGCCGGCCGGTGAGCCGCCGCCGGATTCACGCCGCCCCACCGGATACGGCAGGTCGTTGCGGTCGCTCATCATGAGAAAGCGGATGTTGCCGACCTTGAACGTATAGCGATCCCACACGCCATCGACCGGGTAGGGCCGCTTGGCAGGGTCGACGCCCGACGTCTCAGGATGCTCCCCCAGCGGATCGATCCACTTGCGGAACCACCAGTTGGCGGGCTTGCCCAGGCTCGACGCGGCGTCTCCGGGCGAGCCGTCGTGATTGCCGGCGACCGGATAGATCTGCTCGCGCCGGTGTTGCTTCAGGACGCCGAGCTGGCGCACCACTTCTGCGCCCTGGGTATCGTCCGGGAGATCCCAAAGACCTGCGTTGTCGCCGAGGTCGAGCGCAATGTCCCAGCGGAACGACGGCCCGCCGAGCTCGCCGCCTTCTTCCGACTGGCGCAGCGCATTGGCGAGGCTTTCGGGGTAGCCGGCGGGCGGAATGAAGCCCATGCCGTTGCGGATGGCGGCCGAGACGGCGCGATCGGTCGCTGCGTGGGCATCCGAGAACACCCAGAGATGAAACGTGGCCGCCTCGCCGGCCGCACCGGCAGTTAGATCTGTCATGGAATCTACACCCCCAACCTCCATGCGCGCTTGAGCAGGCGGATTGGCGTCCGCCTGTTGCCGCACATCGCTTTGGAAATCCTTGAAGGATAAGGCGCGGCCAGTTGAAGCAATTAGTTTGCAGGCCGCTTAGACGATTTTCTCATATGAATTTTCATGCGTAGCGTGGCGAACACGACGGTCGTGTCACGCGGGCCTAGATGTTCAGAAAGTGCCTCTCCATCATCATGCGCGTCAGCGCGCCGAGTGCCCCGAATGGCTCGTCCATGGGCAGCAGGTCCGGCGGACGAGCCGTAGCGTCCCGTTACCCGACTATCGGGCAACTCCCGTCTTTCGCCCAATCGGAGAAGCTGAGGTAGTAGACACGCACATCATCACAGCCGGCCCGAACGGCAGCGACAGCGGCCAGCGCGGCGCGGCCTCCGCCGTCGCAATGGGTCACGATATGGTCTCCGGATTGGAAACCGGCATCAGCCAGCAGGCCGCGCAAGTGGCCGGCGGGCTTTAGACGGCCGTCGTCGAGCAGGTCAGAATGGGGGATCAGCCGCGCGCCCGGCAGATGGCCGCCGCGTGCATTACGCCGCAGATCCGTTCCCGTGTATTCGCCGACCGTGCGGGCATCGAAGACGCGAACGTCAGCGCCAAGCTCGGCCTTGAGCGTCGTCCGGTCGGCAAGCCCGACGGGCCCGCTTCCGGGGCGCGCCCGAAACGTCGTGGAATCCCTCGGCTTCGCGGCCGATACGGGCAATAGCGCGCCTCCTTCGAGCGCGGGCCATCCGCCGTTTAAGATGAACGCCTTGGCGCCGAAGTACTGCAGGATGAACCAGACGCGGGCCGCCTCAGTCATCCGGCCGTCGTCGTAGATGACGACAGGTCGTTGTCCGTCCACGCCGAGAGCGGCGATCTGGTGCTCCCAATAAGTGACGTTCTCAAAGGAAGTCTCGCCGGCCTTTGCGGCCGCCTCCCACTCCTCGATGGGCACCCGCATAGCGTGCGCTGCATGGCCAGAGTCGAAGGCGTCTGGCGATCGCACGTCGAGCAGGCGGTAGACGCCGAGCAACGGCACGGCAGCGGGTTCGATGACGGGGTCATGGGACATTCAAATGCTCCAGGGCAACTTGATGATTCGCGATATCCCGCCTTCGTGGATAGGGTGCGATGGTCACGGGCATGGCAGTAATTATTCCAACTGCAGACATCGATGGGAATGTCAGATGAGTTCGACTCAGACGACCTCTACATCCGCTTCCGGGACAGATCAGTCGTGGAGCTGTGTGAGGTCGACTAGGGAGCCATGTCGACTGCGCACCCCACCGGCCCGATAGCGCAATGTTCCGTCCGCCATAGATCAACGGCGATTGCACGCCTTGCGCTTTTGCTTGCCAGGCTTGGGCGTGATCGCTCCTCGCTCCAGGGTTCGCATGCTCGGGGAGCCGGTCGAAACGCTTGGAGGCGCTTGTACCCGGATGCGGGTATGTCCCGTTTCGCGACACGGCTCGAACCGCAGCAGCTTCGTTGCCAGCGCTTTAGCTTCAGCTTCGTCATGGGTCACCATGACAATTGTCGCGCCAGTATCACGCCACAGCGTGCGCACCAACCGCTGGAGCTGAGTTCGATTGGTCGGATCCAGCGCACCGAACGGCTCATCAAGCAACAGCAATTTCGGCCGGGCGATCATAGCCTGAGCAATCGCGAGGCGCTGGCACATTCCGCCAGAGAGTTCGTGCGGATATTTCCGTGCCGCTGTCTCTAGACCGACGTCTGCGAGCGCTTGCATGGCTCTTTCGCGGAGGACTTTCAGTGCGTGCCCGAATACCCATCCCGTCCGTGGCGCATGCTTGAATTTCAAACCTAGAAGGACATTATCCAGAGCCGTCTTGTGTGCGAAGACCGAGTAGTTCTGGAATACGATGCCGCGGTCCGGCGTCGGGTGGTCCGGCATCGGCGCACCCTCGAGCAGCACCCGGCCCTCTGTGGGCCGGAGCTGGCCGAGAAGAAGCCGCACGAATGTTGATTTGCCGCTCCCCGACGGTCCCGTGATCGCGCAGAAGCTCCCCTTTTCAACTGTGAGATCGACGCCCCGCAGGACCCACTGATTTCCAGCCTGGACGCCGACGCCCTGCACATCGATCGCACTCATGGGGTGGCCCTGCTCGCATAGATCCAAGGCCCCATGTATTCGGCGCCGCGCTTGAGGACGTAATCAAGCGTGAACGCAATGAGCGTGATCCAAAGGACGTACGGGATGATGACATCCATCGCCATGTAGCGGCGCACCAGAAAGATGCGATAACCGAGGCCGCTCTGCGCGGCGATCGCTTCTCCTGCCAGCAAAAACAACCACGCCGAGCCAAGACCCACCCGAACGCTTTCGAGAAGGCGCGGCAGCATCTGCGGCAGCACGATGGTACTCACAATAAGATGCGTGGACGCCCCAAGCGTCTGCGCCTTGATCAGCACCTCAACCGGGATTTCCTGCGTTCGTGTCGCGATGTCGCGCGCAATGAATGGAGCGATGCCTAACACGATCAGGAAAATCTTCGAAGCTTCCCCTAGTCCCATCGTGATGAGAATAATCGGAAGTAGCGCGAAGGGCGGAATGATCGAGACGACTGCAACAAACGGCGAGAACATTGCGCGGATAAAGGGAAACAGACCGAGGGCGATGCCGACGGCTAAGCCGATCAACGCTGCAAGTCCTAGCCCAATGACGAGCCGCTCCAGACTCGAAAAGGTATCTGCGGCAAACACACTCAACCCCGAGTGGGGATCAATCGCGCCACCGATCCGCTTCACACCCTCGTACATGGCAAAAGCGGATGGCAACAGATTTTCGCGCGCGTTCTCGGCAAGCCGCGATGCGGACGCGCTCGCATAGGCTATCGCAGCTACGACAAACGGGACCGCCCCGAGAGCCAGTGTGGCTCTACGGGACGGCCTTGCGTTGACGAGACGCGTCTTGCTCACAGCTTGCCGGCCGCCGCTTGCGCGATGAGGTCACGATCGAAGCGAAGCAGAACGTTGTCCTTGCTTCCCACGACCTCGCCGGTGGGGAGTTGGATGCCGATTGAGTCGGCTTCCTTTACGTCCTTGCCGAGAAGCTGATAGCGGTGCGCGAAATCGCGAACACGAACCAAGGTCTCTTTCGTCTGCGCGCGATCCGCGAAGGCCAGAGCATCTGCACCGTTCGAGAATAGGCCGACAGACGTCAGCTGCTGCTCGTAGGTCGCCGGGTCGGTCGCGGAAGCCTCGGCCAGCGCCTTGATCACTTCCGGGCGCTTGGGATCTGCCTTGTTGTTGATGATCGCGGCCACCTCGTACCAGGCACCAAGCAGGGCCTTTGCGTAGTTCGGGTTTTCCTTGAGCTTGCTGGTTCGGATGATGATCGACTCGAACACCTCACCCGGAATATTCGACGAATCGAACACGATGTGTGCATCGCCGCTCTGCTTGATCTGGTCGATCTGTGGTTGCCAGGCGACCAGCGCCGAAAGCTCGGGAGCCTTGTAGGCGGCGACGAAATCTGCGTCGCCAATATTGATCCGCTTTATGTCATCGAAGGGAATATTCGCAGTCTCGAGCGCGCGATCAAGAAGGTAGTGGGAGACTGAATACTCGACCAAATGGGCCGTCTGCCCCTTGATATCGGCAAGCTTGTCCTTGCCTTTGAGCACGATGGCGTCTGCCCCGTTGGAGTAGTCGATGGGGAAGATTGTCGTATCGACGCCGTTGGCTACGGGGATGGAGTAGACATCTGCAATGCTTGCTAAAACGCCATCAAGGCCGCCTGCCGAATACTGGTTCACGGATTCGACATAGTCGTTGAGCTGAACCAGCTCGATATTGACGTCGTACTTGTCAGCCCACTTTTTTAGAATGCCGCTCTGCTGGGCATAGCTCCACGGCATCCACGGCGTGAATACGATCCAGCCGAAGCGGAAAGTGGGTTTGTCTGCCGCCGTAGCCCCGCCTATGGACATTGCCACTGCCGCAAGCGATGCGATCAGCATCGCAAAAAGTCGCGCATTCTTCATCTTCAACTCCGATTGTAAAAGGATAGCTTCAGTCAGCGATCAGAACGCCAGGAGGTTTTCTCTCAGCGTCTTGTGCGTGTATTCGGTTCGCACCAGCCCGCGCCGCTGCAGTGCAGGCACCAGACCGTCGGTCACCGAAATTACGTGCCGGCGATTGGTCGAAAGCGCGGGCGTGGTGATGAGGAAGCCGTCTCCGCCGACCTCCTCCATCGCGGCTTCCATCTTGTCCGCCACAGTGTCAGGCGTGCCGACGAGTTCGATCGACGCGCAGATTCCGCCGGAGGCTTCGATGACGAGTTGCCGGAGCGTCTTGTTTTTCCCCCACTGCTGGAACTTGTCGAGCGATCCCTGCTCACCGTTCGTGGTGAGCTTCTCCGGCAAGGGCTTGTCGAGATCGAAAGCCTTGAAGTTGATGTCAGTGATGGCAGAGATCAGAGCCAGGTTCTGTTCGATGAAGGTCGCGTTATGCGCGGTCCGTTCGTACTGCGCCTGCGCCTCAGCGTCCGTCTCGCCGAGAACCGGCGTGATCAGGAACAGGACTTTGACATCATCCGGATTGCGTCCATGCTTCGCCGCGCGCGCGCGGATGTCGTCACGATAGGCCTTCATGCCTTCGATGCCGTTTTCGACAGCGATGATTGCGTCGGCGTGCTTGGCCGCAAAGTCACGGCCCGTCGGAGATCCACCCGCCTGCAACAACGTCGGACGCCCTTGTGGAGACCGGAGCGTGTTCAGCGGCCCGCGGCATTTGAAATACTTGCCCTGGAAATCAATCGTCCGGACCTTTGTGTGATCCACGTAGGTTCCGGTCTCACGATCCCGGACGAGCGCGCCCTCATCCCATGAATCGATCAGTTGGTAAAAGAGATCCATGTACTCGTGGGCCACCTCATAACGCTTCTCGCGCGGCGGAAGCTCGTCGAGACCGAAGTTCTGCGCGGCAGCGTTTTCCGCGCTGGTCACGATGTTCCAGGCGAACCTACCGTTGGTGAGATGGTCTACGGTAGACGCAAGGCGAGCGAGCAGGTACGGCGGATATCCAAGCGTGGACATCGTCGCCACGACACCGAGACCCTTCGTGTGTGCCGCCATCAGAGTGGCCAAGGGCACTGGATCGTGTTTCGGCGCCATGCCGAGGCCGAGCTTCAGGTAGCTCTCGAAACTGCCGCCGTAGGCTTCGGGAATGGCCAGCTTGTCCTCGAGCATGATGAAATCGAAACCAGCGCGGTCGAGCGCGCGCGCCATGTCGATGTGAAAGCTGCCGTCCCAGCTGTTGCCGCCGTTGGAGAACGGACCGTTCCATTCGTCGGCCGTGAAGTTGGTGAACCACCCAAGGTGAAACTTCGTCTTCGTTCCGTTTTTCGTCGTCGAGTTTGACACGTTGTAGTCCTCATGAAGCGAACAGTTCGCGTGCAACAGTTTGGCTGCTGCACGCTCAGGCGAATGAAGGATCGGGAGTGTTGCACGCCGGGCCATGCACCCGAGTTTTCAGACGCTCGCCTGTTTCGCGCGCGCTTGCGGCCGCGATCGTCTTGCGGGCTTTCTCAAGCGCCACCGCCGATTTGATCCAGCCGTAGGGATTCTCCGGGCGCGCCGTGATGCGTTCCGACGCAAGAGCGGTCGCGAGATTCGTCCAATCGGAGCGGATGGCTGCTTCGATAAGCGTACGATCGAGAACGTCGCGCTGCGCGGCCGAACCGCCGAACTCCACTGCATGGCCCCGCGCGTTGAGTATTTCCTCCGCGGCGTCGCGATAGCGTTGCTCCCCGAACGCGAGAAACGCCTTCGCGAGAGGGATGCCGACACGTTGACCGTTGGCCCGGTTGTTCGTCTCCGCACCATCCGACGCGACGAAAGCTTCGAGGTTGGCTAAGACGCGGCGCGCTTCCCCTAGGTTTTCTGCGCCCACGTGGGCCATCACAGCGTGCACGTCGTTAAAGACGTAGTGCGACACATCGGGAAGAACGGTCTCCCACGCGGCAGAAAGTGTCTCAAAGCGCGAGCGAACGTCCACACCTTCAAGATGGGCCCGCCATAACAAAGCCGACGCATCGAGCAAGACGAGCGCTATTTTCGGGCTGTCGTCATGAAAGAGCGCCCGGTCGTAAACCTCGAGTGCGCGCCCATAGTCGCCAAGATCCAGATGGAATAGGCCCTTGTGCCACCAGTTATGGGCGCTGAAGAGATTGCCGGCCGCCCAACTGTCCTTGCGCGCGTTCAGGAACGAAAGCCCGGCCCCGATCGCGCCGCGCATTTCAAGAGAATGCGTCACTGCATGGATCGCCCACACGTCATCAGGCCGATAATCGAGCGCGAGACGGCCATGGTGTTCCGCCCGCTCATATTCGCCGTTTTCCTCGAGGCCGAACGCATAGCAGCCATGGACAACACCATACTGGGCATCGCTGCGGTGCCACTGTCCGATCTGTCGCGCGACACGATCTTTCAGGTTTCGCGTGTTGCCCGAGAAGAAGTCGAGCTCGTGCCCTATGCGAAGACCGAGAATGTCGCGCGGTTCGTCGATCCCCAACCTGTCGAGAACACGGGCCGCCTTTCGCATATCGCCGCCAATCCAGGCATCGATCGCTTCGGCGTGCGCCCGCTCGCGGTCCGACCAAGACGATGCGGGAGCATGCGTCTTCAAGTTCGCGATCGTCTCGACAGCCAATGCCGTCGAGGCAGGCTCGGTCATGAACAAATGCAGGTAGGCCTTAGCGAAGGACGCCATCGGAAAATTCGGCGTTGCCGAAATAGCTTGATCTAGCGTGTCGAAGACAGTGGTCTTGAACAGCACCAGCTCGTCGACGCCCTGCCTATAGAGCGCGGCTGAATTGGCGTCCGCGCCAGTCAGCGGCAGACCTTGCAAGTCAACCTGCATCGGCTTTCTCACCTTGTCTGAAATGGCCAAAAGTTGCCTGAGGAGTGGCGATTGCGCCAACGGCGCGCTCCCGCGTCCTGGTCAACGACCGCCTCCCCGTACTTCCGCGTGCCCGTGGCCGCGACGGATCGGAGGCCCTTGATCCCGAGCTCCGGGCAAGGAGGAACTTCAGCCGCTCGGTAACGGAGCCGGCGAATGCCGATACGATCCACGGGTCTTCGCGGCTCGTGCCGGTGGGAACGAGTACGCCCTCATGCCCGAGAGCATCAGCCGCCAGAACGACCTGCTCGAGATATGTAACATCGGGCTCGCGTCCGCTGACATCGACGCTGAGCGAGCGGCTGTCTCTATGCGTCGGCAAAAACCAGGAGTTGATGATTGGTGTTAGCATCGCTGAAAGCCGCAGGTGAGCAATTCTTCGACCCAGGCTTCTAACGAGCGCTCAATTCAAAACAACGTCGTATTTGTGATAAGAAAATCAAGCCACTTGAATTGCACTCAAACGGCTTGACTTTTTACGTCTGAAAAAAGCTAATGAATTTTTCGTATTTGCCCGCTGTCCCCCAGGTTAAGTATCCACCACAGGAGCCGCGCCCGCCGTCTACAAGACGAGCCGCGTCGTTTTGCGGCGCAAGCAGAGGCTTCCATGGTCGCCAACTCATGCCGTCGTCTGAAAGGTTCATTCAAAGTCGCAGGGGTGTCCGCTGGCGTCCGCGCTCCTTCTCGAACGCGCACCTTGGCGTTAGCCATCGGGGCCGCTGTCGGCGATCGCGTGGAAACCGAGACATCGGTCGTCGATGTGTCAACGCTTTGGAAGCAGATCGCGGTAGTCGCCAACCCGAAAGACGCCGATCAAGAGGCACAGGCCACGTTCCGCGCCATTGAGGATGCCGACCTCGTCGTCACGGCATCGCCCACCGCCATCGCAAGCTGATCAAGCAAGCAGAAAGCTCAATATCCCGAGGTGACTGCCCCCCTCAGAATGTCGCCGGGGTGTTGAACCAAAGCACCCTCAACGTAGTCTTACCGGCGTTCCGATAGCCATGCGGAAGCTCTGACGGAAAATAGAAGGTATCGCCGGCTTTCAGCGCATAAATCTGATCCCCCACTGAAAGCTCCAGCGTGCCCTCCAGCACGTATCCGAAATCCTCACCCTTATGGACAATCCTGCCATCGCTCCGGCAGCGCGGAGGTACCGTATGAATATTAGCCTGGAACAACACCGGACCCGGAGACGGGGTCAGCAATTCCAGCGAAACGTCGCTTCCTTCCGCGCCAGCGTTCCGAACGATGAATGGACGCTCCCCTTGTCGCGTAACCACTCGGGCGGCACTCGGCTCAAATAGGGCCGTCATATTCGTTCCTAGACTGGCGACGAGCCGATGCAGCAAACCGATCGATGGCGTAATGCGGTCATTTTCGACTTTTGAGAGCATACTTTCCGAGCAATCGGCCCTGCTTGCCACCTCTTTGAGGGTTAGGCGTTTCGCGAGGCGAAACTGGCGAAGCTTGGCGCCCATTTGCACTGCACCTGCCAGCCCCTCAACTGCCATTGCCTTTCTCTCCTGCCAATCGCAGCGCTAAATATACATTCTTCGATGCAACGACAATCCCTAACACTGATTATCGCTTCCACTTCATTCTCATATCGAATGCAGAAATTTAGTGACTGCCTTTGAGCCGCTGGGCCGGGAGAAAGCCGGGTCAGTTCCTATTCGCAAGCCGAGGCGATATCTCCCACGGAATGACGACGGGCAGTACGCCCGGCTCGTTCACCGGCGAAATTCGGAACGCACTCCTTGCGACGTACCAAGGCGGTGTTGATCTACCAGCGCACCGGGCCATCGCGATCGCCGAGAAGATCGACATCTGACGCGATACCCTCAATAAGCAGACGTGGTTGGCGACGGCCTTGGCCTCGCCGACCATGGGGACGCCGATCGCCGCTATTGGGACGGACCGCATTTATGCGACGCATCTGACGCCAAACCGTTGATGGCAGCTTCTGACCTAAACTCCGATAGTTTATGGACGGCTTGGGACCATCGTGACATCAATCCGTCGCGCCGGGCGTGATCGTCGGTCGGTCCCAGAAACTGCCGTAAACACAGTTGCCTGCTCCTCGTAGAGGTTCCTGTGGTAGAGGTCTTCGAATCCTGGCCTCTTGGCCGCCTCCAGTGCACGTTGATGATGTGGACCCGCTTCACCGTGTGACAGCCACTGCTGCGCCGGCCACTGCCCGGTTCGCGCGACGCCCGTTGCAACGAAAGATGGCGGTGTAGCAATTGCCACCAGACCTTAGCCTCGTCCATGGACCGAATGGTTGGCGTGGGGTGGCAAAGGCAGAAGGAGCCATCATCGTTGATGTGACGCTCCGGACAGGCGCGTGGCAGAACCGTTCCGGGAGGCCTCCCTCACCGCCGCGCGGTCGGTGAAGCCCTCAATGCTCAGCTCGACCGTCAGTCCGCGCGCTGCGCCAGGCGGCAGGTTGCTCAATATACACGCGCTGCGGAACAGAAGCGGCTCGCATGGTCTGCTATCGACCGCCTTACGGGTGCGCCACACGCAATCAAAGTGCCAAACCGGTTTGGCGGCTTGGGAAAAACCGGCGCAAAAATTAATGAAATCAATGCTGAAAACGAAGAATGGCGCACCCGAAGGGAGTGTATTCGAACGGGTTGTTCTGCGTTCTCGAGGAGTGGAACAGCTATCTGCAGCAAGAGAGGATTAATCCGGCAGTGTATCGGTTGAGCCCGTCTATGAGTGATGCCAGTAGAATTACACAGAGCTGATCATATCCGCTAAGATGTGGTCATGCGCGGTGCTAGGGTTCCAACAGTTATGCACGCAGCATACTCTTATCATCAACGCATCGAACACCGACGTTTCCTGACTGCAGTCCTTGCTTTGTCGCTTCACCAACTAATGCGTCTAGACTTGAGTGTCTGGATAGTACTGAATGCCTTCGCGTCTTGAAAATTGGGAAACCCTGCAAAATCCAGGAAGAAGCGGGGATTTGAGGGAGGCGCCAGGACTGCGGACTTACTTATTCTTTAGCTTCCCGCAGGCCATCAGCAGGTTGGCTTGGTTCGTCACCACGGCCCGCACCGTTGTTTTGCGCGAAGAAGGTGCGCAAGCTCTCAATGTAAAAGTTTGGCGGTACGGGTAGGCGCCAGTGACGACATGCCAGAAGAATTATGGGCCACATCGAGGTGCGAGCTGCAGACAGAGCTTGAAATCCACGCTCGTCGGTACAGGCATCTGCAATGGTTTCCAGCAGATCCTTGCCTTCATCTAAAATGGGTAAGTCACAAATCGCCCTCCCGTGAATATCTGAATTGATGTAGAGGTGCTCTTCGGAGTCCTCGCCCGGCGTCCAAAGCTGCATGGTGCAATGCTGAAGCTTATCTGACCTCAGTGTTGCCAGTCGTGTTGCGAGGTCCAGACATCCAAGTCCCACAGCCCAGCTCGCGAGAAACGGCACCAGCGTGCTGCCAGCTGTCGCCTCCTTGAAATATTCATCAGACTTATGTCGCGGATGAGCAACCAAATCAGCGTACTCAGAAAATGAGGTGGGGTACCTGCTTCGACTTCGAATACTAAGATCATACCGCTCCACCATGCTCGTCAACCACGACGTCAGACGGCGCCCATCGGGAGCACCATGCAAACAGAACAATCCAAAGAGCGCTATGTCGGTCGTTTGATCATCGCTCACAGGCAGTCTAAGCGCGCCATTATTCTCGATGATCGACATGCCGATTTCGAAAAACTGACCCAAGCTCGATGCGATAGCGTCCGTGCGCACGCCTTGTTGCTGCTCAGCGAGCCAAATGACCCAGAAGCCCGTCATTGCGATGCGGCCGATGATGTCGAACAGCTTTGTATTGACATCCACCGACGTCCGAGAGTTGACCGCCATGGCAAGCGCGTCTCGCGCCTGGGCCCCCGGCGCAATTCTTCTTGCAATGAATTGATCGGCAATGATCAAGTGAAGCTTGATAAGCTCGTCCAGCACACGCGCGAGTGCAAGGTGATCTGCATTTTCAATGCCGATCATTTGGTCGCAGTAGTTCCCACGCATTCAGTATGCACAGCTCGCTGGCCAGATAAGGGGCTTCGATATTGTCGATATCGCGCCCCCAAACGTAAAGAATCCACAAGCAGATGTAGAGCTGGCGCGCCGCACGCACACGACTCCTGGCATTCATCGCGGCATTGGTCCGAAGCTGCTCTGCAAGCTTCGAGAAATGCCGGTAAGAAACGTCAGGCTCATCAAGGAGGGCGACCGCCTTCTGGAAATGAGAGCGCAGCGGCTTTGGTAGTAGATCCTCTCTGAGGACTCCCTCCAAGAGAAGACTCGCAAGCTTGTCTCCGTTCCACTCCTCAAAAGTTATCGTGTCCGTCGTGTGGGCTTTGATAAAGCCCTCGAAATTGGCCCGAACCTGCTCTTGAATATCGCCGCCCAGACAAATGCAGACAACGATGCGAAGCCCCCGGTGTTCGGTGGGAATTCGGGTCGGGATATAGGCATCTAGGATCTCATTGAGCGAACTTCTCAGTGCCTGGGGCGTGCCATCCCAATCCTGGCGCGTCAGGTCCCCCCTTTTAATCGAGAACAGGCACACCTTGCGCTCTTGAGCATTGTCCGGGCTGATCGCTGCCACGTCCACGCCGTTCTGCGTCGTTCCCCGCTGCGGGCGTGAGTAAACGGCATAGCCCAGCTCGCTCAGGAGGTCGGGCAAGATTGCATCTAGTTCTTCGCGCTCCCGCAAGGACGACAGGTATTCCCGTAATATCAGCTTCATGGCTTGATCTGCTCCGCGCGAAACACGAGCAACATCAAGTCCAGCCTTGCTGGGTCGATCGTTTCCATGCGAGGCCACTCGGTCGTCATCGTATGATGCTGTAGCTTCATCTCCACGGGACGCCGCGCACCGTCGGCATCTTGGACGTATGTGACCGAGTGGCTTCCGTGGAGCAATACAGACCGGTGAACAAGATCATGGAACACCGATAATTTCTCGGCCTTCTTCATGACCTCGCGGTTGAAGTCCGCCTGGCGAATCCGCTCAAGCTGGCGGCGGTGCTCTGAAGGATGAAGCTCCTTCACTACGCCAATGGTACTGAGACCAGAAAGGTACGCCTCGGCGCGAGCCAATAACTCCGTAGCATGCGGAAAGGCAGGATCCGTTTCGGGTATTTTCGAAAGGTAATCCCGCACAGATCCCCCAAAGTTGACCATGAGCGGATCGAACAGCAAATCTTTGATCATCCGACCCAGCGTGGCGTTGGCTGAGCGCAGCTTTGATATAAGGATTGAGGCCGCCACCACGGGGTGCGTAAAGAGGTAGCCAACTGCCTTCCGGCAAGTGAAATAAACGTCCCGGTCCGCAATCGTCTCACTAGTCAATGCCGGTTCAAGCGGCGTGTTGTCTAGCTGACCTTCTGAGATTAACTCTTCGGCTCCTTGACACAGCTCGCGTTTGCCCGTCGCCAACCACGCTACGATTGTATTCGATACGAGTGTCAGATGAGCCTTAGCTAGCTCTCTGGCCAGACTGTCGAAAGGCTTCATAGTGAGCGCATCAGTCTTCTTCGTCAGAACGTGGGTTAGATAATCAACCACCAAATCTCCCTGTCCGACCTTGAGCACGTGCGATAAGCCGACGTCGATCTCCTCAAGTGTTCCACGACTATCAGGCTTGACCCAACGGAGGGCGTCCAGCAGCAGTGTCGTCAGAGCGCGCGAGCAGCATTCTTTGGCGCGGAACAGCACTTGCGCCGCAACGTGGACGGTACCCTCACCGGGGTCAGAGAGGGCCCTGCTCACGAGAGCAAGTGCCGCCGGCGTCAACTCCTCTCCTGCCCTCTCGAAGGGATAAACTGCGGCCGCAAGCACGTGCGCTTTCAGCGCGTCATCAGGCTCGGCATCAAGTAAGGATGAAAGCGCCAGAACGGTATCTGCTCGAGTGTGTACGTCCTGATGCGGAATTCGAGATAGTGCGGTCAATGCGGACAGACGCCGTTGTCCGTCAAATTCTAGCGCGATCTGGCGCGCAATCTGGAGATCCTTTGTGGCTTCGAGTGCGAAGGTCAAATGATCGATGGCTAATGTCTCATCAGAGCGCGCCGCTTCGATTACGGCTTCTGCTCGTTTGCTGTCGACCTCGCACCATGCCCGAAAGGCCGAATTGGGCTGGTTAGCAAGAAGATCGTTCCCACCCTTAGCGACAAGCTTTGCTACGTAGCGCATCATTCGTTCCGCGGATACGCCTTCGAGGCTCGGGATGAGCCTGCATATGAAGCGCTGCGCTACGAAGAACTCGTGACCCGAGAGGTCGTCGAAGCTCGGGCTGTCGATCAAATTTAGAATGTCTCCACGTGCGCTATTGTGCAGATCAATGCATTCTTGAAGAAGCTCAGCTCCGTCCTCGTCGTCGACTCCATGATCCAGAATGACGGCTACTAACGTGCCGTTGGTATATTGCGTCTCTAGAGAGGTTTTATCCCAAGCCATGAAGTGCTGCCCCGGTGCTGATGTTATCCGATGCGCTGCAGGCGCAGCTCAATCTCGGCGTCAGGCACAAACACGCTCGGGTCATCACGCCAGATTTCCAGCGCCGCGCGCAAGAGTGCTTTCGGCGCGAGGTTGCCCGCGTCCAGTAGGTCTATGATCCAGAGCACGCCGTGGACCTCAACCTGCCGCAGCTCAGCGGCGCGACGCAGTTGCCCATCTCCGGTCAGAAGGACGGCCTCTTCCCGGCGAAGCGTCGCAACAAGGCAGAAGCAATCATTGGCTGAGAGTGCAGGATGCTCGGTCTTGATTCGCAGGGCATCGGCGACGGCGTCCGGCTCAAGATCGTAAGTCTCAACCCCGCTGTCATCGAGCGTCTGCCACTCCTGCGGCGTGAAATCGAGGAGTTCTGAAGCCCGTACCGGAAACGGAATTACAAACTGAAACGGAAGGGACAGCATGGCGTGCAGAAGCCGTCCCTTTCTTAAGTCGATCAGACACGACGCGTCGTTGACAATGACCCTGGTCACGACCCTTGCGGCCCTCTCAAACCAATCTCCACTTCGGACAATGGCTTGGAGATCAGCTCTGCCGCTCGGATCGGTGAGATGAGCTTCTCCGCAAGGGCGCGATAGACGAGCCGCTCGAACCGCCGCGGTTTCTCAAAGTCACCGAGACCGATGCCATCCTTGATCGGGTCAGGCTCCTCGGTCCGCCAGCTTCGCGCGGTAGTCCGGAACGCATATGCGACAACGCTTTCCGAGAGGATGCCGACTTGCAGCAATCGCATCAGCATCGAGCTCGCGGACACTCCGTAATAGTGCTTGAGGCGCTTGATCTCCTGATAGGCCACGCCGTGACGGCACTCGCCGATTTCCTGGCGCAGATGATCGGCCGGGACGAGGAACGCGCCGGCAAAGCGGTCGATCGCCTTCTCAAGCTTCAGCTCGTCCGAGGCGGTTCCCCTGATCACGCGATGGCCGAGCTCGTGCGCCAGAGTGAACCGCTTGCGCTCGGTGTTGATGCTGCTCGAAACGACGACCAGCGGAATAGCATTGTCCCTGCCGCTGCGACGAACGTGGCACGCCATTCCCGACACGCGCTCCGGAAGGTCCGCCTCGATGACCTTGATTCCCTTGTCCTCGAGGAGGCCGCACATGCTCGGAATGGCATCATTGCCGAGATCCCAGTCGTCGCGGACTTGATCGGCAAGGCATTCGGCCTCCTCCAGCGATGCAACGCGATCGGTGCGAACCCTGGCGAAGGGATCGGCCTCGTCTGGCAGCCCGAGCACATCCTCGACCGCGAAATACCGCTCCAGCCTCTCGGTGACGATCGCCTCGACACGTGCCCGATCCTGAGCGGAAGTTCCGGAGTGCTTGCGAAACTCCACGCCTTCGAGTTCCGCAACTTGGCCGCTCATCAGATAGTCGAGTGAAGTGCCGAGCGCCTTGGCCAGCCCCACGAGGACGCGCGAACTGGGCACCATCTGGTTCGATTCGTATTTGCTCAACGCCTGGGCGCTCACGGGGGGATCAACCTGCTCGGCGAGCGCACGCAGAGATAGCCCCGCCTTCTTCCGGGCAATCTTCAATCGGTTTCCAAGCATGGCTGCCTCCGCGCCAGTTGACGTTTTATCTTTGTTCCTATAAATTGTAAACCAATGCACCATGTGGCGTCAAGTGATCACCTAGGAAAGACATTGAAATGTCGAGGAAAAATCAGCACGTCGTCCCGCACGAGTCGGGTTGGGCCGTGAAGGGCGAAGGAAATCAGCGTGCCTCCTCCGTCCATCCCACGCAGCGCGAAGCGATTGAGGCCGCCCGCCAGTCCGCCATCGGTCAGGGCACGGAGATGTTTGTCCATGGCCAGAACGGCCAGATCCGTGAGCGCAACACCTACGGCAAGGACCCCTACCCGCCCAAGGGCTGAGGGGCACCTCTCAAAGTTGGAGAAAAGCGATGCTGAGTAATAGGCCGCCGGCCAACAGTCTTCTAGGCCTCTTTGGGCTCGCGCCGATCCCCCTTGCAACCGTAACCGGTTCCGACGGCATCGACACCAGGTACCGGTTCGATGTCTACGGAATCTATGACAGGCCGTCTGGCGTGAATGCTGTCTATGTGTTTGCGCGACAGTCGGCACAGGCCTATGAGCCGCTTTATATCGGCCGCGCAGAAATCTTGAGCGAACGCCTGACCGGTCACGAGAGGCTGTCGGAGGCCATCATGCTCGGCGCGGCCCATCTCCTTGTGCACATCCCCGGCCCGCGCGACCGCATTGGGTTTGAGGACGCCGAGCGTCGTCTGATCTCCAGGTTCGGCCCTCCCCTCAACGTGCAGCACAACGCGATGCGGTCGTTCCTTGGCGCCTGAGGGAATGCGACCGCTCTCACTGCGCCACATGCTTGCCGCTTGCAGCGAACGGTCTCGGCAGGGCATCGGTTGCGAGGGAGCCGATGAGCAACAGACCGCTCAATAGCGATGAGCTTGGCGCAAAAGGCGAGGCCTTCTTCGACGGGATTTGCGCAGACGCCAAGCTCGTCTGCAACGCGTCCAATCGCGATCGTACAGGCTGGGACCGTATCGTAGAATTTCCTCTGCCGGAGGCCCGCACCGCATCGCTCGACAAGAGGCCGGCACCAATATCCTGCCACGTACAGGTCAAAACCATATGGGCGGACAAACGCAGCGTCTCGCTGCGGCTCTCCTCAGCAGAGCGTCTGGCCAAAGATCCGAAACCCTCATTCATCTATGTGCTTGCTGTTAGGCCCGATCTCTCGCTTGAAGCCGCCTTCCTCATTCATCTCACCAAAGAGTAGCTCGGAAAGATTCTGAGGCGCCTGCGCAAGGAACATCAGAAAGCGGGTGGTCCTGCGGCCATCAACAAGAAGTTCATCAGCCTCCACCTTTCCCTGGCCTCGGAGATCGACACGACGGGCAGAGCGCTCAAGTCCGCGATAGAGAGAGCTGTTGGTGGCCCTCTTGCGCTGCGCGACTACATCGCGCGCAAACGCGATGAGCTGGCCGCGCTCGGCTTCAGCGGCGCTTCCTACACGGCCAACGTCACGTTCAAAGCCGCACACATCGACGAGTTGGTCGAGGCCTTTCTCGGTATGCGGCCGATCGGATTCTCCAAAATGGAGCATTCCGAGACGCGGTTCGGGATCACCCTTCCTGTGCTGGATCTCAGCGGCCAGACCGGAGAGATGACAATCACCCCGACCCAGCCCAAGCCCTGCCGCCTCATTTGCCGCAACGGGACCGCCGATACGCCGGCAACACTCGATGGAGAAATCAGGTTGCCGGGCATCCCCGGCCTACCGCCCGAACATCTTCGGATGCTCTTCCGCCATCCACTCTTTGATATGATTGTGCCGTTCTCCAGCGAGAGGCGCTTCACCCTCAAGGGAAGCGAGACGGGGTGGAAGGGCACGCACCCTCCGCAAACGTGGCTTCATTTTTTCCGGATGCTGTGTTTTCTCGCGGAGCCAGGCGCTGTCCTCCAGCTTCAGACCGAGGAACTTCCGCCGCTTGAGTTCCGCAACAATGGTGCCGAGGGCTCGATTCTTACCCGGGATCACCGTCAAATCGAAGCCCTGGCGCAGCGCATTTGCCGCGTTCTGGAGCTTGCCGCTATAGACGCTGTCGCCATCACATGGGTGGAGCTCCTCGACAGTCAGGAGGACGTCGATCAATTCTTGGGCTTCCTGCAAGGCGATCTCAAGGATGGATATGTCAGGTTTTCTACCGGTCCCGTTCCCGATCTACCGGGTGAGGCCGCCCCCTGTCATTATTTCAATGTCTTCCCACTCGGCGCTCTTTTCATAGCCTATTCGGTGATATCGGCAGCAACCGCGCAAACCGACGAAGAAGGGACACACTGGGAGCTGAAATTCCAAAAGGTCGGCGAAGTCACAGCGTTCTCAGACCTTGAGCGGGACTATCGCGGATTCCAGACTCGCGTCATGGAGCGTTCCGGTTTGAACAACGCCGTGACACACTTTTCCACGCATTCCGCCGGCCGCTTCCTCTTCCTGAGATCGTGAATCGCCTTGCCTTCGACAGTACCGTTTGTCGACGGCGTATCCCGAATGGCTGCGAATGCGTTGAGAGACCTGAGAATCTGCGGGATCTAAAAGGAAGTTCCAGGAAACGTGGCGCGCCCGACAGGAGAGAATTCGAACGAGTTGTTCTGCGTTCTCGAAGAGTGGAATACCTATCTGAAGCAAGAACAATTCGATACTCGTTCGTCCGCCACGTCAGATCATCGAATATAGGTCTGGCGTGTTTCTTCACTGGGTGTCCTCCTTTCTATCTCGTCGCCAAAGCAAGCGCGCGTCGCCATCGTCTCCACCTTCGATCAACGCTCCCCAGATTGGCCGGGGCAGCGTTGGATCGTCGATTTTGATGCGCAGGTAGGTCTCCTCGGTCCCGTTGCGCTTGCGCCGCCAGGCGACGCCAATCTCGTTGGTGCCGGTCGTGATGCGGAAATCAGGACCGCTGTCCCCTTCCTTCCGGTCGTTGGCCATGATCAAGACTTTGGCGTTGATCATGAGCGTGCGAATTGTGCCGGCGTATCCGTCCTTGACTGCTGAGAAGGTTCCTATGACTGGCATGGTGGCTGAGCTCCTGTGCGATATGCGTCTGTCTCGATGGCGAATGGCCCTGATCAGTCCATAACGGCAGCGCGGTAGGGTCGGAGGACGATGTCCTTGTGAACGATGACGCGGAGCGGCCAGCCAGGACGCACGGTGATGGTCGGCTGGACGTTGAGATTGCGCTCGATGAGCCGCTGGCCAGCGCGGTTCGTGGTCGTCTGCGTCGAAAGCTGCAGGGCGCGGATGAGATCGCTGTCCGATGAGCCGAAGGCGAGCTCGCTGCCGACGCCAAGCACGGTGGCCAGCGCCACCCCCTTGAGGAGCTTCCAGGTGTGCAGATCAACTTCGTCGGCGAGGCCTGCGTAGCCGCCGGTGTCGGACGCGGGGAGATTGTCGATGACCACTGAGCTGCCATCGGGGAGGAGAATGCGCTGCCAGACGACGAGCGCCCGTTCCTGACCGAAAGCGACGACATTATCGTACTTGCCGATCAGTCTCGCCCCTTGGGGGATCAGCAGGAATCGGCCGGAGACGGTGTCGTAGATGTTCTCCGTCACTTGGGCGATAACGAATCCGGGGAGATCGGAGTTAAGCCCGGTGACGAGGCTCGCGGCAATGACGGTTCCAGCCATCAACTGATAGGGCGAGGCCGGCGTCTGCAGGCTGTGCGGATTGTAGATGTCTTTGTCCGGTCCCGACTTGAGAAATGTGAGCTTACGCGTTGCCTCGGTTGCATCAGTGCCGGTGTATTCGAGCTCGCCTGTTGTGAGCGCTTGTGCCCGCTCCGTGGCGCGCAGCAGGGAGAGCGTGGCGAGTCCCCCATCGGCTGTGGTCGTGCTCGAGCGCGGCGTCGATTCGGATTGCGCAGCGCTCGACGTCGAGTCCTGGGGCGGCTGCTTGAGCTGCAGACGAAAGAACACCTGCGATTCCCGGGCCTGCCCAGCCATGCGGGCAAGGCGTGCCTTCTCCGCGCTCTCGGCATCATCGAGCGGCGAGCCGGTATCGGGCAGGATGAGCTTGGGCGCAGCCGGCGTCGTGCTCTGGGGCGCGGGGTTGGCCGGCTGCACGCCTTCGTAGGTGGCCGGCAGTTTGCTGAGCCCGTCAGTGATCGGCTTGTTGTCGACGTTGATCAGCTCCTGCCGCTCCGCGACCTTGAGACTTGGCGGCTTCAGGGCCACGAGCACGATCCCCGAGAGCAGTATCAGGAACACCGCCGCGCCGCCGATCAGTACCTTGCGGTTGATGCGTGTCACCGGCTGCGGGCGCGCACGCAGTTCCAGCGTCTCGGGTGCTGCCTTCTTCTTTTCCGGTTCTTGGTCTTGGTCGGTGTCGCTCATGAGCGTGTCTCCCGCCAGATCGCATCCGTTCGGACAATGCGAACGACCCGCTGCGGCTCGGTGCCAAGCCTCAGCTCTGCGGCGGCGAACAGCCTGTCGACGATGTAAGTGGTGCCGCGGACACGGTAGTTGACGAGGGCCGACTTGCCGTCAGGGCCGATGATGAACAGCGGCGGGGCTTCGCTCTTGGATATTCCGGATGGGAACTGGATATAGACTTTGTTGCCGTCGTCGAAGACCTGCCGTGGCTTCCATGGCGCCTCGCCTTCGATGCGGTAGCGGAAGCGCAACTCGTCGATGTTGACGCCGCCATCGGCGATCGCGGCTACGGCGAAGGCGGCTTCCTCGCTTTGCTTGCGCAGAGACACGAGCTCGGCAGCGGGGTAGGTCCACGACACAGAGGCCATGTACGTTGCCTCGGAGGAGCGCATCTCGAGGTGGTAGGTGCGCCGGTCGGTGGTGATGACGATGTTGGTCTCGAGGTCGGCGCCAACCGGCTTCACCAGGATGTGGACCTGGGCATCCTTGCCCTCGCCGCTGCTCGTATCTCCGACCACCCACCGCACAGTGTCGCCGGCAGAGACCGAGACCAGCTTCTCGCCCGCCTCGAGTGCGATGTCCGTGACCTGGTTGACGGCAGCGTAGAGCTGATAGAGGGCACCCTTGGTGTAGGGGTAGACCTGGATAGCATTGATATAGCCGTCCTTGACCGGCTCGAGGCGCGCAGCCTCGTTGGCTCCGGTCACGCGATCCGCGGGTGGCCGTGTGTCCTTCTTCTTGCCGGCCTCCTTGCCGATTGGCTTGAGTTGGCCGGGAAGAGGAAGGGGTGTTGGAACCTCGACGTAGCGGACCGGAAGCTTGGGATCTGGCTCGCGATGAGCTGCCATCGCGGGATTGTCGAAGATCGGGATCTCGGGGACCCTGATGTTGGTGGCGCAGGCGCCAAGCCCGCTCGATGTCATGAGGAGGGCGACGAGGGTGCGGTGGGTACTCATTTGGACTCTCCGGTGGTGACGTCCTGTGACCAGTTGAAGGCGTGCACGTAGATGCCGAGCGGGTTTTTGCGCACGGCGTCGACGGTTCTTGGTGGGGTGAGCGCGATGGAGAAGAGGCCGGTGAGGCGCTTGGTATCCTTAAGCGCGCCGCCCTCGAACGTGCGCTCGGTCCAGCGGACCTGGAACGAGGTGTCGGAAGCTCGCACAACGCTCGTGACCTCGACGGCCACGGTCTGGCGGCCGATACGGGCGAAGGGATCGTTGTCGCGGGCGTATTCGTTGAGCGTGACTGCCGCCTTGTCGGTGACGAAGTCGTAGGCCTTGAGCCAGTTCTGCCGCACAACCACGGGATCGATCGACAGCGCGCGCACGTTGTCGACGAAGCGCGCCAGATGATAGGCGATCTGCGCGTCGCTGGGTTTGTAGCTCTCGTCGGCGGGTCCGACGGTGCGGGCGCCGCCGCGGGAGTCGACTTCGACGATATAGGGCACAACGCCGCCGGTGCGCCCCACCCAGAACAGGATGCCAGCCAGCAGCAGAGACATGCCCAGATTGCCGAGTGCCATCAGGCGCCAGTTGTGTGCCTGGACGCGGGCGCTGCCGATCCGCTCGTCCCAGGCTTGGGCCGCCTTCTGATAGGGCGTGACCGGCTCCGGTGTCTCGCCGTAGCGCAAGGCCGATCGTTTGAACACCATGGTCGACGTCTCCTTCTAGCTCTTATTCTTGAGATCGGGGCCGCCGCCGCTCGCTGGGCGATCGCCGTCGCGAAGAGCGTGTGCCGCCATGAGGCCGGCTTGGGTCGCACGCTGGCGGCGGGCGAGGCTTTGGGCCCAGGCGGGCGGGCTGGAGGCAGCAGTAATTGCCGCTGCTGCGTCGCTGCCGCGTCCCGAGCTATCGGAGCCCGAGCGGGCAGCGGCATCCCGGTATCCTTGCGCGGCGCCTTGCCGGAAGGCCGTCGTCACAGGTGCCGCGAATGCGGCGGCCATCCTGGATGCCGGTGCGGCCATGGTCGTACGTGCGACGCCGGCCATGCCGCCGGTCTCATAGGCCGCGCCAACACGCCCCGCGAGCGAGGCTGCGGCTCTGGTTCCGCTGCCGGCCGCGTTGCCAGCCAAGCGCGCAGCACCACTGGCAGCCAATCCGCCGGCGACGCCTGCGCCTCCGAGCGCTGCGGTCGTGGCGACCGCCGCGCCGGCACCGAGTTGTGGCGCACCGGAGATCAGCCCGGCGGCAATGGCGGGCACGTAGATGGCGAGGCCGAACACGGCGATCGCGGCCAGGATGCAGGAGGCGGCCTGCGTCAGCGTCACCTCGCCGGTTGGACGGATCACGGTTCCGAACAGCGAGGCGCCGATGCCGACCACGATGGCCAGCACCATGAGCTTGATGCCGGACGAGATGACGTTGCCAAGAACGCGCTCGGCCAGGAAGGCCGTCTGTCCGAACAAAGCGAACGGTACCAGCACGAAGCCGGCGAGCACGGTGAGCTTGAACTCGATGATGGTGATGAAGAGTTGGACCGAGAGCACGAAGAAGGCGAGCAGGACGATCAACCAAGCCAACATCAGGACCACGATGGTGACGAAGTTCGAGAAGAACGTCGTGAAACCGATCAACTCGCCGGCTTTTTCGAGCAGAGGTTTCGAGGCGGTGAAGCCCGTTGAGGCGACGAACCCCGGCCGCATGAGATCGGCGGCCGTCAGCGAGGCGCCTGAAGCCTTCAAGCCCAACCCGGCGAAGGACTGGAAGACGATGTCGGCGAGGCCCTGGAAGTTGGAGAGGAGCAGCGCGAAGAAGCCGACGTAGAGCACCTTGCGGATAAGCTGGGCGATGACGTTGTCCTCGCCCATCAAAGCCCAGAACAATCCGGCGAGCGTGATGTCGATTGCGATCAGGATGCTGGTCAGGAATGCGACGTCGCCGGCCAGGAGACCGAAGCCGCTGTCAATGTAGCGGCTGAAGGTCTCCGTGAAGCGGTCGATGATCGCCAGGTCGTCCATGTCTGCGCGTGCCCCGTGCTATCGGCAAGGCTCCGCCATCGGCGCAGCAACGTTGGCCGTTGGGGACATCAGCGAGAGAAGATCAGGGCGGCGGGTCAGGCGAGCATCACTGTTCCGGCGCCACCCGATGCAGAGGCGATCGGGCAAGGCCATGATGCTCAAGAGGTTGATCCTGAGTGAATGAGGAAACGGCGCAATTCGCGGGAGCGAGCGGGAGTTCTAGGTAGAACACAGGAATCCGTGAGGGACCTCAGCTACCCAACTGCATGCCCCATAATCTTGAATATTATTGTACAGTATATTAGGGGTTGGGTTTTCGTCCTGTCGGTTTAGGCGAGACCTCGCGTCTTGGACGAGGACCATATCCTGTGAAGAACCTCATGGGTTCTGGCTATCGAAAAAGGACAAGGACTTTGACTGAGTGCCAGCATTCCGAGTTGCCGCTTTTGTCTGAGCTGGACCTTAGGCCGATCGAACGCTTGATCCTGGACATCTTGAGAACACTCTGTGCAGGACTCGCGCACAGTCGGTTGGCGTATTGGATACGCGCTTTCGATACCGCGGACGAGCGCCTTGGCGCGATCGACGGCCCCGTGCTCGTATCGGGCTGCGTGTCACTACTGCGCGCTCTTCGTGCCGAGCGCGCTTGCGGCTTTGGCTACATGACGACGGAATGCCCTCACATTTCCGAGGAGGAACAAGATTTGATGACGCTGGTCCGGGCCGGAAGCTGCCTGCAGTGCGATGATACGCATTTGATGGATGCTGCTTGTGAAGTTGCGACAACCAGTAATCCGTCCCGACTCATCGTTGCTGCCCGTACGCTCGGTGCGGTGTGCAATCGTCATGAAAGCTTGCAGGAGCTTGGTTCAAACGCACGGCAACGGCATCCGATGCACCTGAACTAAGCCTAAGCAATCGGATCAGCCATCGCATGTGCGCGCGGCAACTGTTCCGGCACTGAATGTGCGCGTGATGCCCTCGCACGCGCCAGAGTCCCCGGCCTCCAAGCAGCGAACTGAATAAGAGCACATGAAAATCCACTTTCTCTACGGCAGCCAAAGCGGCACCGCTGAAATCCTGTGTGACCACATGATGGACAGCTTGAGCGATGGTTTCGACGGTGAGGTCTCGAGCCTGGACGAGGTCGATCCAACCGATCTTGACGGGGATACATTCTACGTTCTGGTCAGCGCGACCTTCGGGAGCGGCCAGGTGCCAGATAGCGCCCAGTCGTTTCTTGAAACTCTGGAAGAGCGCAAGCCTGACCTCAGTTGTATTCGCTTCGCCATCTTCGGCCTTGGCGATCGCTCATTCGGGGAGACGTTCAACAATGGTTCGAAGCTGCTGATGACGCAAATGCTGGCGTGCAATGCGCAAATGGTGGGAGAGCGCGGTCTGCACGATGCCTCGTCCGAGGAGCTACCGCAGAACGTCGCTCGGCCTTGGCTGAAAGGCATTGTGGATCAACTCTCGGCGTGATCGTTCAAGGGCACTTTGCGTTGTCCGGCGACAAACGTCACCTCGACGCTAGGTCCTGATCGCTCACGGCCAACTTTCCGAAGGCTGCGCGCGGGTTGTGGCTAACGCCACCGCGGCTCCGGTTTGTATGCCATCTCGGCAATCACCTTGGTCGCATCACCTCGCCCCCGGTATCGGCCAACCAAATCTCCGTTCTCATCATCTTTGACGGCGTCGACACGATATAAAGTTCCATTTCTTGTCGTCAGTTGGTGACAGCCGGTACGTCCGGCCATTTGTCCGGAAGTACCAGTGCTTAGATCCTCGGATCTGGGTCCACTTACAGTCGGCGCCGGATAGGAGGCGCTGTTCGCGCGCCACTTGTGCTTCTTCACTTACCTTCTGCCATTGCGCTCGTTGCTCATCGCGCAGCCTTGTTTCTTCGTGTTCAACGTGCTCACGTAACCTGCCCAGAATTGCCGGCATATCTGTGCCGGCTTCTCGTTCTTCTGCGTAAATGGCCAGACAGTCGTCCTTCAACTCCTCATTGGCCCAGATGCGGCTCTCCAGCTCGAAGTCTTTCAGGCGCTGATCGACATCCGTCATCGTTAGTGGGGTCCCGGGCATCGCGTTGAGAAACGTTCGTAAGTCAGCGATGGGAACCCAACAACCCACTGCTGATTTCAGCAACATCTCTCGATGCTCCGTCCACTTGGTCCAGATGATGTTACCGCGATCGAGCCTGCGCACGATTTCGCGTGCGAGCTTTGTGATGGAGTGCGGATCGCGGATGTGTTTCAGTGATGGGCTTTTGACGTAGTCGAACAATATGTGCTTGATTGCCCAAGCGCGTTCCTCATCGATCATGCCTGATGACCATTGTTTCGCTAGCGCGATCTGCGTGATGATTCTTCTACAATCCAGTGGTTCGAGCAAGTATGACGATTTTTCGACGTACCCAGCAAATCCATTGATCGATCCTTCACTGATGTGGCCTCGACTTCGCCTTGCTCGGCGAGAACCCGTCGTCCTAGTCAACTTCATGCTGGCACTGGCCTTGACGAACAAACGGGCTAAGCGCGGCGAGCGAATACGCAACGGTCATTTACAACCGCTCCCGAGACGGGCCGCCTCGCCGAGAGCGAGCCCTCGTACTTGTGCGGAGGCGTGCGGATGCAGGGCGTCACCGTCAGCTTGGAGACGATGAAGATCGTTCGCGGCCTGCCTAAGCTCGACATTCATAGGCTCGACAGCGCGTTGTCGCGCCAGACCTAAAACTCGATATCGAAAAACTGCTCGGGATCGGGCAGCGCACGCCGGGCAAGAAAGATCCCGTAGATCTTCGCGTTGGGGAATTGCGCGGCGAGAACGCGCTTGGCAGCGACGAAACTCGCGCCTGTCACCAGAAGATCGTCGAAGATGCCGATCGCTGAAGGCGCAGGTGCCACAAGCCCTTTATCGACAACATAAAGCTTGCCCAGTTCGTCGGGACCGAGCCGTTGCCCGTCATGCGCCGCCGCTTCGCGTGTGGCTGTCTGCAGTAGAACCTCTCGAATGTCGAGCTTGTCGGCCCCGTCCATCTGCCGCAGCATCCGAACGAGACGATCATCGTAGCGGGGATCGCCTTTCCCTTTGGAAGGCGGCATCGGAACGAGGGTTGCCTTCTCCAGGAATTTCGGATTGAGCGCCTTCGACAGCGCGGCGGCAGCCTCCGAAATGCTTCGCTCCTTATACTTCCACTCCGCCTTGCCCTTTCGATCCGTTCCCTTCTTGAAGTTATGAATCAGATCATTCGTTGGGCCGGCGGCATATCCAGCCCGCGCCGTGTATTCGCCGAAGAAGTAGCATTTATCCTCCGCGGTCAGATAGCTGTGCTGAGGGAGCGTGAGCTCATCGATCTCAGTTAGAAGCTTCGGAAAGGTGCCGTTTGACATCGCTGTATGTCCGCACCCGAATGGCGCCCATGTCTTCAAATTTCTTCGGCCAAGTTATTTCTTTCCGGCCGAAATTGCTGTCGAGGATGAACAGCTTACGGCCCTGCTTAAGCGCAGCGCGCGCCTGGATTAGCGTCCCGGAAGTCTCGCCCGCTTCGACGATGACCGTCGCTTCGGTCAGCGCCGACATTGTGACATTGCGGGCCGGAAAGAACGCCCGGTTCCAACGATGATCCTGCTTCTCCCACCGCTTCACCGGTACCTGGCTGATCACCAGGAAATCCTGCCCGATGCGTTCCTGCAAAGGAGCGTTAGTGCGAGGATAGGCAAAGGAAAGCGGCGTGCCGATCACCGCAATCGTACGGCCGCCTTCATCGAGCGCAGTTTCATGCGCCTGCGTATCGATACCGGCCGCCAGGCCTGAAACGATGGTGAAGCCGTCGGCGACGAGCTTGCGCACGAGAGTGCGCGTGCGCGCCAAGCCCTCGGGACTGGGATGGCGGGTTCCGACGATGGCAACGCAACGCGAATAGACCAGATCCCAATAGCCCCGGTAGTAGAGCAGCTCGACCGGATGATCGGCATCACGGAGCTTTTGAGGGTATTCCCCGGCGCTATGCACCCTGACGCCATAGTGCGTCACGCCCTTCTCCTTGAACCGGCGGACAACATAGTCGGCATACTCCTCGGCCTTGGCGCGCGAAACAAAGTCGGACGGCAGCGCGCCGGGCTCCTTTTCGAACTTCTCGGACAGCGTCTTGAACGAAGCCCCCTCCTGGTCCCACAACGCCTCATAGGCGCCGAGCTCCAAGAGCGGCGAGACGGCATTGGCAATACTGTCGGGGGCACTCAAGTGCAGTCGATCCATGGTTCCACTCCAAGGGCCACGCTAGAACAAAGAAGGAACTACCTCCATGTTTCCATGCCCACCCGCCGATTCGATAGCTTTTGCGGGCGGCAGGGCCTTGTAACACCCCTAATAGGAGCGCTTTTCCACAGAATTTGCGAGCGTAATGCACCAATTCCCCCGTGCCGGCGCCTCCTACCCCTTGACGAGTCCTCGATTCTTCACCAATCTCACTGACGTTCATGAGGGTGGTGACGATGCAGACCGATATCGCTGAACTGAGCGGCTCGACCGTGCTGGGAGGAGCCCTGCCCGGACAGGCCCTGTTCACCAAGCTGGCGGCCCTTGCCCGCAGCGGGCCCTCGATCCCCACCGGCTGGCTATGGAATATGCAAGGGGTGGAGGTGGTCTCCCCGAGCTTCGCCCGCGAAAGCTTTGTGTCCATTCGCGCCCTGCTGCGCGCGCAACGCTCCAACCTCGTCCCCGTCATCGTCAACGCCAACCCCGACGTGCGGGAGGATCTGGCGCTGACGCTCAAGACCGCACAATCGGCGATCTTGTCCTGCACGCGCGACAGCGAGGGAAAGCTCAACGACTTCGAACTCATCGGCGACCTCGATGCCCACTTGCAGGCAACCTTCGATCTCGTTGCCGAGCGCGGCGAGACCGACGCCAAGGAGCTCAAGGAGCTGACCGATGCCAGGCCGGGTAGCGCGCCCATCGTGCAAACCGCCTGGAACAACCGGCTCGCCAAACTCGTGGAGCTTGGCGCGCTGATCGAAATCCCGCATGGGCGCTCGAAGCGGTACCGCCCCGTCATTTGAGAAGGATGAGACCATGGGCGTCGATTTTTTGCAGAAGATCGGCAACACCATCGCCATCGCACGCGACCGGGAACTCGCGGCCCTCGCTCACGGCGATCTGTTCGCCCGCTGCATCGAGCGCGCCGCTCAATATGAACTGCTGAAGCTCGAGCCCGGCCAATCGCTCGCTCAGGGCGACGAGGTCAATATTGAAGTCCATGCCGATGAAGTCGTAGCGGTCGTCGGTGACCGCATTGTCGGGAAGATCGAAAACCCCTGTAAGGCCCTCTCTGCGATGCTCGATCAGTACGGCATCGTCGGCGGCCGCGTCGATGAAATTCACCAGAGTGCGCGCGTTGCTGACATCGAGATCATCGAATGAAATCTGCCGCAACGCCCCAGGTTCCCTGGAAGGCTCGCAACCTCTATCATGACGAAAGCCGCTACTTCCGTGCGCCTGGATGCGCCACTTGCATCGATCGGGAGCGCTGCGGCGGTATCAACTCCGAGAGCGGCCTCCTCGATTGCTCAATCCATTGTTGCGGCGATCCAGGCGCTTGCAAGTGGGTATGCCGGAGCAATCCGCACTTCCGGCAGCAGGTGCAGGAGATCGGCGGATTTTCTCTCACCAACGTCGCTCTGAAAGCCACTCCCGCCCCGCCGCAGCTGCCGGGGCTCGCCATCCAGATCTATCACGGCTCCCGGCGCACCGAGCCGTTCGAGGCTCCGTGCGTCGCGATCAAGCTCTCGCAGCTCTTTGACAAGCGCACCGGTGCGCCGCTGTTCGCCTCGCGCGCCGAGCTCAACCGCGTCTTCATGATCGCCGACACCGCGAGCCTCATCATCACTGGCGTCGACAAGGATCCGGTCATCGAGCGCTGGTGGCGGATCGGCCGCTCGGCCCGGCGGCGCCTGATCGCCCACCTCGTCGACATGAAGGTCGGCATTGCCACAACGCCGAACTACACGCTCAGCCTGAATTGGCCGCGGACCAGCGACCTCTTCGCCATGAAGCGGATCTTGCTCTGCGCCGCCGAAATGATGGAAGGCGGCTTACCCACGGCGCTCCATGTCAACGGGCGTAGCCCGCACGATTTCGAGCGTTGGGGTGAAGTCCTGCTGCTCAATCCTGCGATCACGCACCTCGCCTACGAATTCACGACGGGTGCCGCGCACGGCGAGCGCCGGGACCAGCACATAGGTTGGCTGTGCTCTCTTGCCGCCAGCGCCGGGCGCCCGCTCCATCTTGTCGCCTTTGGCGACATGCGTGTGGTTGCACCGTTGAAGACGGCGTTCGCCGAGGTCACCTGGATCGACACGAGCACGTTCATGAAGACTATCAACCGGCGCCGCGCCACGCGCATCAGCAACAACCGCCTCGCATGGAAGAGCATCCAAACGCCGGCGCGCTCTTCCCTGCACGAGCTTCTGGCGCACAACGCCACCGAAAACGAAGCCTATTTCAACATGCGGATCGCCGCATGACCGCGATGCCGGGTCCCGTCATGAAAGGCCCGGCGCTGAGTTTTGCCTTGGTGGACGACTACGCCTTCTCCTGCGCGCCCGCCAATTCGCGTCAGCCTCTCAGTTTTGAGCCGGCAGCCCTCGGACCGCAGATCGAGTTCGCCCTGCTCGCCGCCCAGGGCGCCGTTCCTGCCATCCAGTCCGGGTTGGACACGGTCTACATGCGCGCGATCGGAGACGGCCCGCCCAATCGCCTGGTCGCGCTGGGCGATCACGCCGGCACCCTCAAGCTTTCAGCCGATCCCATGGTGGGAACCGAGTGGACCCGGCTCTCGCTCCACACCAAGCGCGCGGCCGTGGTGGCCGGCTTCGCTGACCGGATCGCTGCCCAGCTCTCCGCCGCCATTGGCGAGTTGGCCTCCAACATCTACGAACATTCCCAAGCGCCCGAAACCGGCATCGTGGCGTATCGGGGCACGCACGGCCTGTTCGAGTTCGTCGTCGCCGATTCCGGCGTCGGTGCGCTAGCGACTCTCAGGACCAATCCGAATCTCAAGGATCTCGCCACCGACAGGGAGGCGCTGCCGATGGTACTGCAAGAGGGCTGTAGTCGCTTCCTCGACCCGCTCCGCGGCAATGGGTTCAAAGACCTCTTCCGCGGGCTTGCCAATCACGAAGGAAGCCTTCGCTTCCGGTCCGGCGAAGCCGCAGTCTTGATCGATGGGCAAAGTCCGTCGCCGCTGCGGCCCAAGGTCAAACCCAAGGTCAGGCTCAACGGCTTCATGGCCAGCGTCAACTGCCGCGTTGCAATGGCGACCCCGGCCCACGGATAAGCCTATGCACGTACGCTTCTCGATTTGCGATCAAGAAGGGCGAAAGCCGCGCTCTCGGCGAGCGTGTGCAGCTGATCCGGCCATGTGTCGAAGGTATCGTTCTACACCTAGAAAATAAGAACGGAATTTCCGACGTTGCCCCTCACGACTAGACTACTGGAAAATCCATCCGCCCTAGCTTGCGCAAATCCATTTCGCCCTTGACTTAGGGCAAAATCCTTCCGCGCGGTGCGTTTGACCCCAAGCAACAAATCACACCTTCATCGCCCGACAACCAGGAGGGCAATATGGATTTCCTTGTCAGCCTCGCCACGCAGATCGTCCTCATTGCCGGCGGTCTTCTCATTGTCGCCAATCTCGTCTGTGCGTGCCTGCGCATCTATCTCGACTGGCCCCGGCGAAGGTAGTTCGGCCTAACTCAACAAACATGAATCAGGCGCGGAGTAAGGTCGATGTCCGCTGGCAAGGCAATGCAGACTGCCAGTCGTTCTTCAGCAGGAATTGGCTCCATCGGGTTTCTGATCCGCAAATCTCGGCTTTGCGTCGATATCTGGCCTGTTCCACAACGGCGCTGGCTATCCTGACTTTGGGACGCTTATTTGCTTGACGCATATCCTGTTCCGGTTCCGACAAACGACTTGAACCTTTGCCGGCCTTCGTCCTCGGTCGCGAGCTCTCGTGCGCGCTCGATGGTCTCGGCTCTCGCCTGAGCCGCAACCAGGCCTTGGAGTGCGAGCGACTGTTTGATCCCGAGTCCCGTGAGCTCGTTTCCGGCTTGCGTTGCCTCCAGCGCACCGGCCGCGTCGCGCGAACGGCTCAAGGCGTCGCCCAACACGTGCGTGTCGTTCTCGATCCCGTCGGCGATCTGGCCTTGCAGGAGAGCGGTGCGCTGGAAGGCAGCGTAGCTCTCTTCCCATCGTGAGCGCGCATTGCGCAGGGCATCGTCGTAGGTCAGCGCAGTCGATGCCTCCTTCGGAAACATCTGCTGGTAGTTGTTCTGCGTTTCCCGCAGCCGCATCGTAATGCCCTCGCCGGCACGAAGCTGGGCTTGGATGTCCGTGAGTGATCGCTGAAGGTCGGGCGACAGCGTACCTTGAAGGCGCATGAGGTTCTGATCCATGCGCAGGATCATCTGCGCTTCGTTCTGAAGGGTGCGGATCTGATTGTTGATCTGCTCGAGGGCTCGCGCTGCCGACAGCAAGTTCTGACTGTAGTTGCTGGGGTCGAAGACCGTGTATTGCGCGAGCAATGGTGGTGGGAAGCTCGCCATCAGTCCGAGCGCGATCGGTATGGGGGCGAGAACCTTGCGGACGGGCTTCATCGATTGTTCCTCCTTGATTTGCTGGGCACAGCCCGGAAGGGAGAGAGGCGTTGGGGCATGGGCGGACCTCCCGGCAGCCCCGGGAGCGGCGTCTGATCAATCGCCAATGCCGGCAGCTCGTGGTCGCCGGCATTGGCTGCTTCCGCTGGCGGTCTAACGGACGGGGCTGGGTTCCGTGCGGCAAGTGATGCCGAGAGAGGCGGCGGCGTTGCCGGCGGCTGCCACTGCTGGATCAGGTCGGCGGCCCAAGCGAGACCTTTCGCCATCAAAAACCGTGCCGCGAACCCGATGGTGGGATCCTCCTGCATGCAGTGGTCGACGAGCTTCTGGTCGTCGGGCGAGGAGGCGCTGCAGAGCGCCAGCGCGACAGGGCCGAGGCCGAGTTCGAACAGGCGGTTGCCGCGTGCTGTATGGGCGTAGTAGTCGCGCTTGGGAGCCGCGACGGAGAGGATCTCGATCTGTCGGTCGTTGAGACCGAAGCGCTCGTACACCGCTCGTGCTTGTGGCTCGCGGGCGCGATCGTTGGGTAGAAAGATGCGTGTCGGGCAGCTTTCGATGAGTGCCGGTGCAATCGTCGAACGCTCGACGTCGGCTAGG
Source organism: Hyphomicrobium zavarzinii ATCC 27496 (assembly GCF_000383415.1). Classification (GTDB taxonomy): domain Bacteria; phylum Pseudomonadota; class Alphaproteobacteria; order Rhizobiales; family Hyphomicrobiaceae; genus Hyphomicrobium_C; species Hyphomicrobium_C zavarzinii. The sequence goes on from NZ_KB911257.1 coordinate 657,048, forward strand.
GATTGGGTAGCGAACACGACGGAGACGTTCTTCTTGCGCAGCGTCTTCAGCCACTCTCGGATGCGAGCTGCGAACAACGCATCGTCGAGGAAGGTCCAAGCTTCGTCGAGGACCAGAAGCGTTGGCCTGCCGTCGAAGCGCTCCTCCAAGCGATGGAATAAGTAGGTGAGGACAGGCGGGATCAGCGCCTTATGTCCCATCAGCGCCTCGAGCTCGATGTGCAGAACATCAGCGGCGGCGATTTGTTCGGAAGCGCCATCCAAGAGCCGGCCGTAGGCGCCTTCCAGCGCGTACGGTGACAGGGCGGCCACTAAGGGCGCCGATTGGATCAGCACGGCAAGGCCGGTCAGCGTACGCTCGGCCTTGGGCGCCGAGGCGAGACTTTGCAGCGCTGTCCACACGGCATCCTTCACGTCCGGCGTCACGCGCACGCCTTCGGCTGTGAGCAGAGCCGTCACCCACTGCAGGGCGAAGGCAATCTCGCCGGGCTCGTCTATGCGGGACAGCGGCTGCAAGGACAGCGATCCCTCGAGGCCGAGCTCGACGGTGGCTCCGCCCATGGCCAGCGTGGCGGCGCGTGCGGAGCGGCCGCGGTCGAACATGATGACCTGGGCGCCGATGAAGCGGCGGAATTGTAGAGTGAGTAGAGACAGCAGTACGGACTTGCCCGATCCGGTGGGACCGACCACGAGCGTGTGGCCGACATCGTCGATATGGAGATCGAGCCGGAACGGTGTGCTGCCGCGTGCCTCCGTCACCATCAGTGGCGGTGCGTTGAGGTGCCGGTTCATGGTTGGTCCGGCCCAGACGGCTGAGACCGGCATCATGTGCGCGAGGTTGATCGTATGCACGATCGGCTGGCGGATGTTGGCGTAGGGGTTGCCAGGAAGGGAGCCGAGCCAGGCTTCGACGGCGTTCAAGGTCTCGCGAATGGTGGCGAAGCCACGGGTGTTGATGATGCGCTCGACCGCAAGCAGCTTTTCGTTGGCGAGCTGCAGGTCGGCGTCGGCGATCACGATCGCCGTGGTGATGTAGCCAAAGGCAACGTCGTCAGCGCCGAGCTCCTGCAAGGCCTCGTCGGCATCCATGGCCTTGTTGTCGGCGTCGGTATCGACGAGGGCCGTCTCGCGGTTGAACATGACCTCGCGGAGCACGGCGGCGACGGACTTGCGCTTGGCAAACCACTGACGCCTGAGCCGAGACAAGTTGCGTGCGGCTTCGGTCTTATCGATCCCGATCCAGCGCGTGGTCCAGCGGTAGGAGAAGCCGAGGTCGTTCAGAGCGTCGAGCAGCCCCGGCACGGTCGCGTTCGGGAAGCCGAGCACGCTCAGGATGCGCAGGTGCTGACTGCCGAGTTTCGGATCGACACCGCCGAGAAACTGCCGATCGCAGATGATGGCGTCGAGGTGAGCCGGGATGTCCGGAACGGCCACGGGATGGCGCGTGTCGGAGATCGTGCCATGCAGGTAGGTCAGCGTTCCCATGTCGTCGAGCGCTTCGGCCTCGGGAAGAATAGTCGCAAGCATTTGTAGGGCGCGGTCTGTTTCGGTGATGAACCAGGCGAGCTGCGCGTGGGGCGTCGTCTCGATGGTCGCCTCGGCGCTGCGTTCGTACAGGAGCCGCTCGGCGCGGGCTTCGCGCTCCGGCGGCGGCAGGTAGAGGAACGTGAGGTAGTATCGGCTCTCGAAATGCATGCCATCAGCGCTGAAGGCGGCATGACGCTCTTGGTCTACCAGCCAGGATGCGGCGTCCTCAAACCGCGCTCCCGGATATTGGTTGGCGGGAACCCGTTCTGCCTCGAAGAAGAGCGCCCATCCGGAGCCGAACCGCTTCAGGATGTTGTTGAGCCGCGCCGTGACCGAGACGAGCTCGGCCTGCGTGGCGCTGTCGAGATCCGGTCCGCGATAGCGGATCGTCCGCTGAAATGATCCGTCTTTGTTCAACACGACGCCGGGCGCGACCAAACACGCCCACGGGAGGTAGTCGGAGAGGCTAGTCGTCTGCTTGCGGTACTCGGCAAGGTTCAGCATGAGAGGGCTCCCTTGTGACGGGCGTGACGGGACAGGACGGTGAGGAATGCTGGGTCCTTGCGGGTGATCCAGACGGTGGCGGCGTGGCCGGCGAGCCAGATCAGGAGCCCGGCAATCCACAGCCGGAGTCCGAGCCCGATCGCAGCGGCCATGGTGCCGTTGAGGATCGCGAAGCTGCGCGGGGCGCCGGCGAGCAGGATCGGCTCGGTCAGAGAGCGATGCAGGACGACCTCGTAGCCAGGTACGAGATTCGATGGGTGACGCATGAGGCGGTTTCCTTGATCAGTGGATGAGGGCGCCGCCGGCAAAGGAGAAGAACGATAGGAAGAACGAGGTGGCGGCGAAGGCGATGGAGAGGCCGAATACGATTTGGATCAGCCTGCGCATTCCGCCGCCCATGTCACCAAAAGCGAGGCTCAAACCCGTGACGATGATGATGACGACGGCGATGACCTTGGCGACCGGGCCTTCGATCGACTCGAGGATGCGCTGAAGTGGGGCTTCCCAAGGCATGCCGGAACCCGCGGCGTATGCGGCGGTGCTCAACACGGCGACGTGGCTGACCTGGGTGGTCAATGCCACCAGGAACCGGGCTTTGGATCGAATCATGTGCGCCTCTCATCAGATGGTGTGTAGGGTGGGCCGCCCGATCGGCGTCACTTGGTAGTTGCCGTCATCATCGAGGCCGGTGAGCTCGAGCAGCGTTTCGATGCGTCGTGCGTTGCCGCGGCCGGCGATGAACACGATGATGTCGATGGCCTGGACGATGAGGTCGCGGGGGACAGTGACCACGGTTTCTTGGATCAACTGTTCGAGGCGGTAGAGGCCGGCCTCGGCCGAGTTGGCATGGAGCGTGGTGATGCCCCCGGGGTGTCCGGTGTTCCAGGCCTTGAGCATGTCGAGCGCCTCGGGGCCACGCACCTCGCCGACGATGATGCGGTCGGGCCGAAGGCGCAGCGTTGAGCGGACGAGGTCGGCGAGCGACGCCACGCCGGGCTTGGTCCGCAGCGCAACGCAGTCGGTGGCGTCGCACCTGAGTTCGCGGGTGTCCTCGAGGATGAGGATGCGCTCGTTGCAGTCGGCCACCTCTGCTAGGAGCGCATTGACCAGCGTGGTCTTGCCGGACGACGTGCCGCCGACGACGAGGATGTTCTTGCGGTCACGGATTGCGGCCTGCAAGGCATCGGCCTGCAATGGGGAGATGATGCGGGCGGCCACGTAGTCCGGTAGGCGATAGAGGACGTTTGCAGGTTTGCGCACGGCAAAACACGGTGCCATGGCGACGGGCGGCATGATGCCCTCGAAGCGCTCTCCGGTCTCAGGCAACTCGGCGGAGACGATCGGCGCATGCGCGTGGACCTCGCGGCGGACGTGAGCGGCAACCAGGCGGATGATGCGTTCGACTTCGGTGCTGCCGAGCCGCTCGCCGGTGTCCTGGCGGCCAACGCTGGCGCGTTCGATCCAGAGCTTCCCGTCGGGATTGACCATGACCTCGATCACGGTCGGATCGGCCAGCGCCGCTGCAATCGTGGCGCCGAAGGCGGTGCGCAACATCTGGCGGCGCCGGCCTTGCGCTTCCTCAGCGGCCGGCAGGGATAGGAGGTCAGCCATGATCGGTCTCCTCGTCGTGATGTGCGCTGGACGCGTGGCCGTTACGATCTGTGGGATGGGCAGTGATCGGTGTGTCGTCCGGCGGCTTCGCGAAGAGATCGGTCTGCGCCACGGGAACGGTCGCGATCACTTCGGCGACGAGACGTTCGTTCTCGGCGACGCGGCGGCCGACCTCGGTCAGGAGCACGTGGTAACGCTCCCTCCCGAGCAGGCGCGCGGGCTCCTGTTCGTCCTGCGGTAGCGGCGGAGTTACGGTCAGGAAGTAGCGGACGAAGATCGCCAGCGTTTCGGTGGCAACCGCCATCTCGCGCCGGAGTCCGGCGACGACGCGGTTGAGCTCGTTGAGCCGGCGGGCAAGCCCCTCATCGAGGCCGGCATGCTGTTGCGGCTGCAGGGCTGCTCGCAGCGCTTCCTCGACCAGGGCGGATTTGGCGCCGTTGCGCTGCTGCGCGATCAAATCGAACCGCCGGGCGAGCGGGCGCGATATATAAAGAGTGTAGCGCTTCTTGCTCATGTCAGAGACGCAGCCCCGGGAACTGGATGATTTCGTTCTGACTGTCGTCGGCCGGCACGGTTCCGATTTCCGGCGTCGGCTCCGTCAATTGGGCCGCGAAGAGAGGCAGGTCGCCGACGGGCCGCTCGGCTTTGATGGTCTTGCGGCGTGCGATCTCTCGCGTGCGGGGCGGAGGATCTGTATCGCCCGCGCTCGAGGTCACGAGGTCTGACCAAGCCTTGTCGAGGCGGGGATCGGGACTGCGGATACGATCCGTCCAGGCGTGCGGTCGCGTCGGACCGTCGCCGTTCTCTCTGCCGGCCACCTCCGGCGCCGGCAAACACCGCTCCAGGAAATTGCGATCGTCGTAGTAGCGGAGCTTTCGCGCGCGGATCGGCGGCACGCCGGAAACAAAGACCAGCGCGTCGTCGTGCGGGAGCTGAAGCACTTCGCCCGGTGTCAGGAGAGGACGCGGCGTTTCCTGCTCGGAGACGGACGTATGCGACAGCCAGGCCGCGAAGCGCTTTCCGGAAAGGTTGGTTTGCGCGCGTAGCTCGGTCGCGGTTCCGAGCGCATCGGATAGGCGCCGGGCGGTGCGTTCGTCGTTGGGGGCGAAGGCGATGCGAACGTGACAGTTGTCGAGGATGGCGTGATTGGGACCGTAGGCCTTGTCGATCTGGTGGAGCGACTGGGCCACGAGGAAGGCGCGCGCACCGTAACCGGCTAAAAATGCGAGCGAGGACTCGAAGAAGTCGAGGCGGCCGAGCGCCGGGAACTCGTCGAGCATTAGCAGAAGCCGACGGCTCGGTTTCTTGTTGGGATCGGGCAATGTCTCGGTCAGGCGGCGAGCGATCTGGTTGAGGATCAGCCGCACCAGCGGCTTGGTTCGGGAGATGTCCGACGGCGGCACGACCAGGTAGAGCGAGATAGGCTTCTCCGTCTGAAGCAGGTCGGCGATGCGCCAGTCCGAGTGGGCGGTGTTGGTGGCAATGAGCGGATCCCGGTAGAGCGCCAGATAGGTCATGGCGGTGGAGACGACGCCGGAGCGCTCGTTCTCGGACTTATCGAGGAGCTCGCGTGCGATCGAGGCGACGACCGGATGCGCCATCGGTTCCGCCTCGGTGCCGAGGTGGTTGGTCGTGAGCATGATCTTGAGGGTACGCATGATGGACCGCGCGGGGTCAGCCAGGAAGTTGGCGACGCGCTCCAGGGTCTTTTCTTCTTCTGCGTAAAGGACGTGCAGGATGGCGCCGGTCAGTAGCGCGTGGGCCGTTTTCTCCCAGTGATCGCGGCGCTCGCGCGCGCCTTCCGGATCGACCAGGATGTCGGCGATGTTCTGTACGTCGCGGACCTCGTGCGTGCCTTTGCGCACCTCAAGCAACGGGTTGAAGCGGGCAGATTGCGGATCGGTTGGATCGAAACGCAGGCAGTGCGAGAAGCGCGACCGCCAGCCTGCAGTAAGCGTCCAGTTCTCGCCCTTGATGTCGTGGATGACGGCGGAGCCGGTCCAGCTCAGGAGAGTCGGAAGCACGAGGCCGACGCCTTTGCCAGATCGCGTCGGCGCAACCGCGAGGACGTGCTCCGGGCCGTCATGGCGCAAGTATCGCTCGTCGTAGAGGCCGAGAACCACGCCGGTGTCGCCGAGCAAGTCTGCGCGCATGACATCGGATACGTCCGCCCAGCGGGCAGAACCATAGGTCGTCGACGGTGTCCTATGGCTCGCCCGCCAGGCGGCTCCCCCGAACGCGAGCGCGCCGCTGAGCAGCCCCCCGGCTGCAGCAAGGGCGCCCGCGCGCGCGAACACGTCCGGCGCTTGGTTGTCGAACGCCAACCACCAGGAGAAAAGCTGCCACGGCGCATAGATCCTGATGCTCGCGAACTCGAGCCAGGCAGTGCCGAGCGCGGGTTGGTAGAGGAACATCGCGGCCGTCCACTGGGTCGCGATCCACATCGCGGCGATGGACACGCCCAACGCCATCGAGATCTGAAGGGGATGAAATCTGGTCGACATGACGGCCTCGCCTCGCTGTGCGCCAATGCGCTCGTTCGGGCTCAGCGTGTCGGCGGTGCGATGTCAGGTCGATGCGGAAAAGCCGCAAAACACGGGAAGGAGCAGGTGCGCGCGGGAAGTCGGAGGAAGTGCGACCAGCGCCGGTCGTGTCTTGATAAACCCCTCAAAGCGTGAGGCGTTCCGCTTCAGGTGCAGACACGATCATCAACAGCCGTATTCGGAGCTAGCCAAGGGTCGCTTGTGAACGATGGCGCGCATCGCCCGGCGTGCCTCATCGCCATACCTGTCTGATGCCCGACGGCATTGACTCAACCTCTAACTCAGCCACGATATCGAACGAATCATAACCTGAGGTGCGAAAGTGTCGGCGAGACAGTACTTTCCATGGCAGGAGAAACGCGTTTTCTGGTCAGGCAGACTATACCAGATCTATGAAGCACGATGGTGGAATGCATTTTTTGAGACGACGATGTTTTTCGAGATTAAGGCGCTGCGCTTGAGGCATGCCCTGGATGTGGGGCAGCGTGCCGTAGTGACTACTTGGTACCAAGACGTGGAAGCTCTCCGCACGCACTTTGATACCCACGACCATTGGTGGGAGTTCCACCAGTCGACTTGTGACGACATTGGAGACTATTTGTTCATCGGCCGAGGGGTACCAAACGACCGGTTGGTGTTTAGGGGCGGCGGCGGAGCAGGGGTTCGGGAATACGCTGAAACATTTCCAGGCTATCGCAGCAACGGGTAATATCGGCGCGAATAGATTGGACAGGACCTTACGTCGTTGACGTCATCTGCGTGACAACAGCACGAATTCATCGAGATGCTCATCCCAATGTATTCCGAGACATAAGTTTACTCCCACAACTTTCCTTATGCAGATATTGTTGTGCGATAACGCGCAATGCGCAAGGGGGTGGCATTGGTTTGATGCTGAAGTCGTCATAACGTGACTACATGTTGTGAAGTCCTGATCCAGGTTGATTCGTTCGAAATAATTGCAGACGGGCTTGCCATGAAATTCAAGAACCTCGCTCGCTATCGGGTGGGCGGGACTGCCAGAGACATGAAACTTGCCATACCGCCGCCAAGGACGCTTAGTGGTCGCGTCTATCGCTTCTCTCCGAACATAGACGCACATCCTCGGCATTTTGTGATTGGCGACGGCGATATCGCATTCGAGCCAAGCGACGCTACGCGAGCCCGCATGAAGCTCCAGCCCCGCTCACATCAGACTGTTTGTCCGTATAGCGGGCAGATTGCGGATGACGCGGATTTTGCTCATCCCGACGACGCTAAGGCCGCCATTGAGATTGTCAGTCATGCTGCCATGGCTGATATCCACAATGCATTCTCAAAGATGTTCAAAGACTTCAACCGCACCTCACGCTTCATAAAATTCGAAGGGCATTACGCCGCGCGGCGTCGACCGAAGCCGCACTTTTCCCGTCGCGACCTCTTACGCGAACTCGTTTGCGACCACTGCAGCAGGGATTATGGGGTCTATGCAATCGCCCTGTACTGTCCGGACTGCGGTGCACCAAACGTGAGACTTCACTTCGCAAGAGAAGCCGAGCTCGTCAGTGCCCAAGTTGACCTCGCCGATGGTGTTGACGGCGATGAGCTGGCTTACCGACTTCTCGGAAACGCACATGAAGATGTGCTGACCGCATTCGAAGCGACGCTCAAGGCTGTCTACCTTCATGGCATGGCAGTCCGTCGACCAGATGTGCCCGTAAAACCGGTGAAGAACCACTTTCAGAACCTCGATATCGCAACCCATCGCTTCAAGGAACTCGACTTCGACCCCTTCGAACATCTATCCGCTGCCGACAAAACAGCGCTGGCTCTGAACATCCAGATTCGTCATATCATTGGGCATAACCTCGGCGTGGTGGACGAAAGGTTCACTGCCCATGCGGAGCACGCTAAGCTCGGCGAGACCGTGAGCTTGGTCGGAGAAGACATCCGTCGTTTCGCTGCCATAGCGCAGAGCGTCATTGACCGACTGGACACTTGGTTGGTCGGCAGTCCGTCACCCTTCATCGATGTCAAAGCGGTACCTTCGACCCAAGAGGGTAGCCCCACCCCAAAGGAGCATGCCTTGGATCTCGCGCAGCGCATCGGCGTTTGGATTGCAAAGAATTCGACTGACGGAGGCACCACCCCAGTCAATCACGAAGCCCTGGTTGCCGAATTCGGCGAGTCCAACGAAACGGCAATGGCAATAGCCGAATTGGAGGCAGACGGCTTGGTGACCACGACGAGCTACATGGGCCAGTCGCTTCCTCGCATTCGGCCGACAGTCGATTTGTTTTTTGCCTTCGACGCCCTTGCAATAGCAGGAACCCCCATCGAAGACACAGCCACCTTGACCGAAATTGTCTTGGCAGGTCCCGATGACGTCAATGTAGCTGCAGTCCATGCCGCCATTGGATGGCCGCTCCGCAGATTCAACCCACCAATTGCCCTCATCATTGCGGAAGTAGACGACCGGCGCGTGAGCAAGGCACTCAACAGCACATATCCGTCGCAGTGGTTCAGCCTGATTCCAGCAGACCGCGTCGCCTTGAAGGCCCTCCTTAAGAGAGTCACGCAATAATCGTGCTTCGCACCATTGCTCCGCATTCAGATATAATTGATAATGACGCCGCGCATTGGGGAAGCTCATGTATCTTGACCTGAGACCCTCGATTTCCTCCAGATTTGGGTAGAGTCCGTAACCTCCAGAGAGGAGACGGACGATGCGTAAGAGTAGGTTTTCGGAAGAGCAGATCATCGGCATCCTGCGGGAGCAGGAGGCGGGTAGGCCGACGGCGGACGTCTGCCGTAAGCACGGGATCAGCGGCGGCACCTTCTACAAGTGGAAGTCGAAGTTCGGCGGCATGGACGTCTCGGACGCCAAGCGGCTGCGCTCACTCGAGGACGAGAATGCGAAGCTGAAGAAGCTGCTCGCCGAGACGATGCTCGACAACGCGATCTTGAAGGA